>CAVUUJ010000001.1:0-597768 GCA_963744655.1 uncultured bacterium
GTGGCTTCTGATGATTCATCTCTTGCAGACAACGTCGCACCTGAGCATTTTCAGACAGCCGTCCGCGGCTGTTTGAAATATGCTCCAGGTGCTCTTGTTCTGCGGTCTCATCGGTTTTCCATCCAGAGGTACATGTCCAGGTGCACACGCTCGACTTCGAGCGTGTGCGCATGAACCGATGCAAAACTCTGGAACTCGGCGCTTACGTTTTGGTCGAGATGCTTGAGCCCCGGCCAGCGAGGCAGCGCGCCACGCCCTGCCTCCTTCTTGAGGCCGTGGGCAACCGCGCTGTCCAATGGGACTTCGAGCCACGGCTCGAGTTTGCCGAAGGCGAACTTCCGGCTCAGGTACTGATTGTACAGTACGTCGCGAAGGAAAAGGTTGATCGCCTTGCGGGCGGCACCCCAGGGCCGCCCGTCAATTGGGAGAACGTCGAGCAGCGCCTCGGTTTGGCGATCGAGCCAGCCGAGGAAGCGGGGTTCGGAGGACTTGGGGATGCGTGTGAGTGACAACCCGGCAAGGAACTGCTGGGACGCACCGAGGACGCCTGCGCCTTGACCACGCAACGCGGATGGGCCGACTGCCGTGGTGGCCACCTTCCGCTGGACTGTTGGGATGAATGTCTTTGGTCTCATATCTTCTCGCAGAACGTCGCAAATCAGGATTTGGCGCGGCTACGCGACAATATCCTGCATTTGTCTTGTTGGACTCCTTACTTCATCTGGGTCAAGACCGTTTCGTTGGTGAACGATCCACACACTATGCGATATGGATTCTGTCCCCATCCGAATGTCTGAAAGTGGGTCTCCACTTTCAGGTCGAATGGGATCGGTTCACCTGTGTACTTCTTGTCCTGTTTGACATCAATCACTGGGGTAACGAGGAAGTCGGCAACAGGAACCGTGTTGGTGTTGGATGGGTCGAATCTCTCGCCGATATGAACCGTGCGAATGGATGGACGCCAGCCGCCATTCTTGAACCGAACGGTTCCCGCAATGTTCATGCGGACCAGAGCCTTGCTGTTGAAAAGGTGCAATGGAGCGTCAACCACTCTGACTGAGAAGTTGGTGATGCTCAATCCGTCCTGATACGCCCACCAGCCGATGCGGTGGACAACGGGAACATCGGAATGAGGACGCTGGACCTTTGGCCCAAGACAGCCGGTGCATCCTGCGACGAGCATGCATGCAAGGAGTAGTGTCAGCTTCTTCATTTCATGAGTCCAACAGTGTTATTATGCCTACTTCAGTTCCAGGGCACCCCGTGCCTCCGCGATCATCCACCTTACCACGCGCGTCCGGCCCCGTTAAGCGTTAACGACATCATGACCAGACATATGTGGCGGATGGAACCGGTTATCTTTGACGCTGAAGTAGTCTTTATGTACCGTCCCGAAGTAGTCTTTATGTTCCGGAGGGGATGTGGGGGCCAGGACACGCCCATAAAGACTACTTCAGGGAGGGCACCATGGAGGCGAAGGGAGTCGTTTTCAACGATTGGGAAGCCGTGCTGCGCGCCGAGGTGGACCCGAAGATCCGCCGAGCATACCGGGAAGCCATCGTGAAGTTCCGCTATTGGCTGCGGGAAACGGGCAAGGCCCCCGTTCCCGCAACCTTCAAAGCCCATCTCGACTGGAAGGCTTCCTACCTGCCGGCAGAGAAGGTGGCCTTGCGCCGCGAGGCGCTGCGCTGGTACTACCGCACAGGACTGCGGTGCCAGCGCGGCGCCGCGTCCCCAAGTCGACCATCGCAAGCCCAACCGCGCACGAACCCGCGGGCCGCGCCGCCGACGCCCCCGCAACCGAAGCCCACGGCAACCCGCCCTGCGCGGGCACCCGCAGTGAGCGGCCTCATCATGAGCGACGTCCCGTCGCGTGGCGCAGCCGACCTCGGCGGAACGCGCTGGGAACGCGAACTGGTCCGGCGCATCCGAGAGAAGCACATGGCGTGGGAGTCCGAAAAGACCTACCGCTCCTGGTGCCGGCGCTTCATAGCCGCCTGCGGAAACAAGCCGGTTGAGAAACTCGACCATGAGGATGTCCGACGCTGGCTCTCCGCTCTGGCGGTTCGCGAACGCGTCTCTGTCGCAACGCAGAAGCAGGCACTCAATGCCGTGGTCTTTCTCTTTCGGGAAGCCCTTCGTCGCGACCCCGGCGACTTCGGCGACTTCAAGCGAGGGCGGCGCGGACGCAAGGTCCCGACCGTCCTGACTCCGGAGGAGTGCCGCCGCCTCTTCGCCCAGTTCGACGGAACGTACCGGCTCATGGCCGAGTTGATGTATGCTGCCGGGCTTCGCCTTTCCGAACTCCTGCGGCTCCGTGTCAAAGACGTGGATATCGGTCGGCTGCAACTCGCCATCCAGTTCGGCAAGGGGGACAAGAGCCGGCTGACTATGATCCCCGCTAAGCTGGAACCTGCGCTCCGCGCGCACCGCGACACGGTCCGCGAGCTGCATGCAAGGGACCGCGACGCCAAACTTCCCGGGGTAGCGCTGCCCGAGGCCCTGGAGCGGAAGTGGCCGCGCGCCGGCGAGAAGTTCACCTGGTTCTGGTTCTTCCCGTCGCGCAACCTGCTCCGGGATCATCGCAGCGGAATCGTGCGGCGGCATCATGTGCTGGACGTGACATTTCAGAAGGCGTTTCGCGAGGCCGTCGCGCGCGCGGGCTTCGAGAAGCGAGTCACCCCGCACACGCTGCGCCATTCTTTCGCGACCCACCTGCTGGCGAGCGGCGTAGGCATTCGAGATGTTCAGGACCTGCTCGGACACGCCAGCATCAAGACCACCCAGATCTATCTCCACACCGCCAAGCAAACCGGCGTCGGCATCCGCAGCCCATTTGACATGCTCTGAGCCGACGCCACCCCAAGCCGCCCATGCGCCTGACACCGGATCAGTTCCCGGCACCCGCTCCCTCGTTTCGCCGCATTCCGTCACGCAAGCCTCCATCTTGCCAATCTCGACGCAGCCCTGGCGCTCGGGCGTCGCGTCCTCCCGGCTCGTTTATGCTCCCGCTGCACCAGCCCCGTCAATGACGCATCCCGCACCCACTCGGCATTCGCCAATCGGCAATCGTTCCCCATTCCGCATTCAACATTCCGCATTCGTTCGTGTTGCCCCCCACGCCCCCGATGCCACACTCCCCCCATGAGCACGATGCTGTCGCCGCTGCGCAATCTCGGCTGGCGCGAAAACTACAACCCGCTGCGGGGGCTGACGCTGGCGAAGGTCCTCGCGCTGCAGGAGGCCGGGGAGCGCGGGGACTACCCGGACCTGCAATGGCTCTACCGGGCCATCGAGCGGTCGGACGAGGTCATCGGGACGGTCATCACGCGCCGGACGGCCGCGCTGCTGTCCCTCGACTGGGAGATCCGCGTGCCGCAGGACCTGCCGCGCGAGTCGCAGGCGCTCGCCGAGGACCAGGCGGCGCTGCTCCGGCACGTCTACGGCGCGATCGACAACTTCGAGGACGCCGTCAAATTCCTCTCGACCGCCCACTTCCGGGGCTACGCGCACCTGGAGAAGCACTACGACGCCGGCGACAAGGGGCTGATCGCCCACCTGGAGCCGGTGGAGCAGTGGTTCTGGAAGCGGAAGGGGATGCTGGGGCCCTGGAAGTACCTCCCCGACGCCACGCTGTCGATCGCCCGCGGGATCGACATCGACCCGGCGGACTTCATCGTATTTGAAACCGCGCCGCTCAACCGCCCGCTCTCGGTGCTCTACTTCCGCAAGGCGCTGGCGATCAAGAACTGGGACTCCTACCTCGAGGTCTACGGCATCCCCTCGACCTTCTTCATCGGCCCGCCGGGCACCTCGACCGAGAAGGAGGCCGAGTACCTCCGGATGGCCGAGGAACTCCTCGCCGACGGACGGGGCTACCTGCCGAACGGGGCGGACGTGAAGTACATCACCGGCGGCACGGGCAGGCCGCCGTTCAAGGAACTGATCGAGTACCTCGACCAGCAGATCGTGCTCGCCGCCACGGGCGGCTACCTCAACATGCTCGCCCAGCCGAACACCGGCATGCTCGCCGCGGGCCCGCACCAGGACAGCTTCCGGCAGATCGCCGCGGCGGACGCCGCCCTGATCGCCGAGGTGTTCCAGAAGCACATCGACCGGCCGTTGCTGGAACTCTACTTCCCCGGCCGGCCGCCGCTGGCCTATTTCGCCTACGACCGCCCGCCCGAGGACCTCTCCTCGCTGGTGAACAACGTGCTGCTCCTCTCCTCGATGGGATACCAGGTCGACCCCGGCCAGCTCTCCGAGAAGATCGGTCTGCGCGTCACGCGCATGGCGCCTGCCCCGGCAGGAGTTTGAACCACGAAGGCACGAAGTTCACGAAGACCGGCGCGAAGCCGAACCCCGGAATCCGGAGGAGTTTGAACCACGAAGGCACGAAGTTCACGAAGACCGGAGAGGACTTTCATCCAGCAAACCTTCGTGCGCTTCGTGGCTTCGTGGTTCCTCCCATTCCGGTCAGAGCACGAACCGGCGGATGCCCTGCTTCAGCAGTGGAACCCGGAAGTTGATCAGCAGGCCAACGGGGAACCCGCCCAGCTTCATGTAGCTCAGAAGCTGCGCCTCGTGGATCGGCAGGAGTTCCTCCACCGTCTTCAGTTCGATCACCAGGTCCTGCCCGATGGCGAGGTCCAAGCGATAGCCACAGTCCAGGCTTACCTCCTTGTACCGGACCGGCATCTGCTTCTGCCGGTCGAACTCCAGCCCCGCCAGCCGGAACTCGTGGGCCAAGCATTCCTCGTAGGCCGATTCCAGCAGTCCAGGTCCCAACTCCTTGTGGACCTCCAAGGCACAACCAATCACTTCGTTTGATAGAGCATCAAACTCCATCTCTCCCTCCTTCCCTCTCCATCCTACACCCTTCGTGCGCTTCGTGCCTTCGTGGTTCCTCCCCGTTGCCCGCCACCGGGGCCGCCGCATGATGGCACCATGAACACGATCCACGCCCGCATCCGCGCCCTGATCGCCAACGCATCGACGCCCGACGAGGATCCCTGGGGACAGGGCCATCCCTACGGCCGCACACGCGGCTCGGGGAATCCGAACTGGCAGCGGGCCGGGGCGATGGCCTCGGCCGCCAAGCGCCGCGCCAAGACCCGTGCGGCCGCGCTGGCCGACGACCCCGACTCCCCGACGCAGCGCGGACCGTGGACGGACACCGATCCCGCCTACCGCATCGACAGCTTCGAGCAGGCCCGGGCCGTCCTCGGCGCGATCACGCCGAAGCAGCGCAACGCGGCCTTCTCGGAGTTCATCGTCCGCCACGGCCGGCCGGCCCGATGGCCGGACGACGCCTGGGACCTGGGCGAGATCGCGCTGGAGCAGAACCCGCCGGCCCCGGCCGCGGGCCCTCCGGCACCGGCGTCGGCGCGGGACGACGACGCGCTGCGATGGGCCGATGCCATCCTCGCCGAGCAGGGCACGGGCGAGTTCGAGCGCGTCTACGGCCGTGCGCCCACGAGCGACTCGGACATCATCCGCGCGGCCATCCTCGCGGACGGCGAGGGCGCGGCGCCGATCCCGAACCGGTCCTGGGGCGACGACCACCCCTACGGCCGCACGCGGGGCAGCGGGAACACGAGATGGCAGCGGGCGGGCGCGATGGCCTCGGCGGCCCGGCGCCGGGCCGTCTCGCGGGCGCGATCGGCGCAGCCCGGATCGCATCTCGACCCGAACTACGTGGAGGAGCGCCGCGACCTCTTCGAGCCGCTCGACGCCGCGCGGGCCCGGATCGCCGCCCAGCAGTCCGCCGGCCCCACGCCCGGGCAGCAGCAGGTGATCGACCGCGCCCGCCGCCGCATCGCCGCCCAGCGTGCGAAGGATGCCGGCGCGGCCGCCCCGCAGATCCGCAAGCAGCTCGAATCGATGCTCGCCTCGGGCTTCACCGGCCAGCGCCGCGCCATCCGGCAGCGCCAGAAGGCGCGCCAAACCCAGAGGGCGGCGCAGCGCGCCCGGTTCGATCAACTGCGCCGGACCTACCGCACCCTCCGCCGGGCCGCCAAAGCCCCGGGCAACGTCCGCATCCGCATCGGCCGCCCCGCCGCCTGACTCCCGGCACGAATCCGACAGGCCCCCGTCGGCACGCCCCATCGGCGCCTTCGCGGGAGAACTCATCCTTCGCTGCCGGGGTGTTGACCGCCACCGCGCCCATGCGAGGCTCGACCCGTGAGCACGCTCATCCTGAACCGCAACTTCGAGCTCCCGGCGGACGGCTGGTTCCACATCGCGCCCATCGGCGAGTTCCCGCACCGGAAGGCGGGACTCGTCCAGGTGCTCGACGAGGAGGCCTGCCGGTCCATCGTCACCGACTTCACCAACCGGTCCCGGAAGCCGGATTTCCCCGGCGTCCTGATCGACTACGACCACTTCTCGCTCGATAGCGCCCGGCCCTCCGAGGCCGCCGGATGGATCACCGCCCTGGAGTACCGTCCCCCGGATGCCGGCGACGCCTCGATCGCCAACTCCGGGCTCTGGGCCCGCATCCGATGGACCGACTCGGGCGAGCAGGCCGTCCGCGGCGGGCGATACCGCTTCCTCTCCCCGGTCTGGGACCGGGCCGACTGCAGCGAGGCCGGCGCCCCGGACCGCGTCCGGCCCCTGCGCCTCACGAACGCCGCCGTCACCAACGACCCGAACCTCGGGGGCCTGCGCCCCCTCAGCAACCGCCAGACTCCGATCCCCAATCAGGACCCTTCGCGCCTTCGCGACTTCGCGGGAGGCAGCAACCAGGAGACACCGCCCGTGAACGACACACTCCGAAAGCGCCTGGCCGACTTCCTCGGCCTGCCCGAATCCGCCTCCGACGAGGAACTCTCCGCCGCGATGGACGAGATCCTCTCCGCCGAGGAGCTGGGCGAGATCGAAAACGCCCTGGCCACCTCGGCCCGCGAGAACACGCTCCTCACCAACGCCTACGCCGAGCTGGAGCGCGAGATGGCCGGCGTGAAGCACGAGGCGATCCTGAACCGGGTGCCCGAGGAGGCCCGCGAGTTCTGGCGCGACCAGCTCGCCGCCGACCCCCAGAAGGCCCAGGCGGCGCTCGAGAAGATGCTCAATCGCCAGCCGGAGGCGGGCCCCGCTCCCGCCGCCGAGCCCGCGGCCCGCGCCTCCCGGGCCGCACCGCCTCCGGCCGCTCTTCACAACCGCCAGACCGCCCGGCCGCCCCTGCGCCGGCCCGGCGCCACGACCTCCACGGACGCGGCCGCCAACCGCATCCTGAACCGCGCCCAGGAGATCCGCGCCGCCACCGGCCAGACCTTCCTCTCCGCCTTCCGCGCCGCCCAGCAGGAGCTTTGCGAAGCATGAAGAGTAACCACGAAGTCACGAAGAGCACGAAGAAGAGACTGAATGTGAAGACCCCGCAACCGATCTCATCCCTCTCCCTCCGAACTTCGTGTCCTTCGAGCCTTCGTGGTTCAAACCCTTCCGATTGAAAGGAGTCCGAGCATGTCCTACGCCACGCAGACCAACACCCAGCAGGGCGACATCGTCGTCGCCGCCAACGAGGACCTCACCGGCATGGAAGGCCGCCTCGCCCTCGTCACCAGCGACTCCGGGACGCCCGAGGCCAAGCTCCCCGACGACGTGGCCGACCGGGTCCTGTACGTCATCCTGGAGGGGGCGGCCGCGGGGGAGAACGTCGTCCTCCGGCCGCTGACGCCGGACCGCAACGTCCGGGTCTACCTCGACGGCACCTGCGTCCCCGGCGACCGCATCACGCTGGCCGCGATCGACGGCACCAAGGACGGCAAGGCCGTGGAGCTGCCCGCGGATGCGGACGACTACTTCGTCTGGGGCATCGCCGAGGAATCCGGCGCGGCCGGCCAGCTCGTCCTCGTCCGCCCCTACATCGCCGCCGCCGTCGTAACCGTGACCTGACCCTGAAACCTGACACCCGAAACCTGAAAACTGGAGTCCTGACATGAGCCGCCTCTCCGACATCAGCAGCAACCCGACCCTCCGCACCTTCGCCCAGGGCGCGGCCCAGAGCGCCATCAAGCCCGTGGCGGACTTCCTGGCGCCGACCGTGGAGGTGGCCACGAGCGTCGGCCGGTACAAGCAGTACACCGAGAAGAACCGGTTCCACATCCCGGAGACCCTGCGGACCCTGGGCGGCCGGGCCACGGAGCTGGCGTTCGACGCCACGGACGTGACCTTCAACTGCGAGCCGCACGCCCTGGACTACCCGGTGGACAACCTGGAGCAGCTCGAGGCCGAGCAGATCGAGAACATGCTGCGGGAGGGCGCCGTCGCCGTGGCCGAGGTCGCCGCCCTGGCGCACGAGAAGACCGTCATCGACGCCGCCCTGGCCGCGATCGGGGCCGGGACGGACAAGACCTGGAACTCCTCGGCCGATCCGGTGGACGACATCGACGACTCGATCCTCTCGGTCATCAAGACGGCCGAGTACGGCTCGCTGATGGGCGTGGGGGTCCTGTTCGGCGCCACGGCGTGGAAGATCTTCAAGAACCAGGCGAAGGTGCGCGGCCGGTTCGTCGTGGGCAACTGCCCGGCAGGGCGTCGGCCTGGCGGTGCCGACCGACGCCAACGCCGGGCAGATGTTCATCGGCACGCCCGAGGTCCGCACGAGCTACATGGTCTACGACACGCACCGCCGAGGGGAAAGACGCGAGCAACGCCTTCCTCCTGGACTCGACCGTGCTGATCTTCGCCCGCAAGGCGCAGCCGACCCGGCGCGACCCGAGCTTCATGAAGACCTTCCGGCTGATGAACCAGTTCATGGTGCCGGGCTCGTACATGCGCGACGACGGCCGCGTCGAGGTGGCCAAGTTCGACTGGTCCGAGGACGTGAAGGTGCACCAACTCCGCCGCCGCCGTCCGGCTGAACATCAGCGCGTCGTAGGGCGCCACCGTAGCTCTCCGCGGGAGAGCGTAGGGGGGTTGACCCCCACCACCCCCCAGTAGACTGGGGGCATGGCATGGGTCACGCTCACCACCGACGACGTTGAAGCGGCGATGAGCGACGCGCTGGCGTCGGAGTACGCCACGTACGTCGCCTCGCACGACGACCCGCTCCCGGGCCTGCTGGCCCGCATGATCGCCATCTTCCGCTCGGCCATCCAGAGCTGGCCGGCGAACGTCATGGGCCCCGACGGCACGTTGCCGCTCTCCTGCCAGCGGCAGGCGGTCACGATGACGCTCTTCGACCTCTACCTGCTCCTGCCGGTCGAGGCCGACACGGACTTCCGCACGGCCTACGAGAAGGCGGAGATCACGCTCCGCGGCCTGCCGATCGGGCACCCGGCCGTCGAGTCGCCCGAGGACGATGGCGGGGCCTCCGGCGGCCCTCGCCCCGCTACACGCCCCCGACCGACACCACGGAGATCGACCGATGAAACGCCTTGAACCACGAAGCCACGAAGTGCACGAAGAGAATCCAGTTGAGGGCACCCACCTCGAACTCTTCCCCTTCTTCCCCGCTTCGCGCCTTCGCGGCTTCGCCGGAGCCCTCTCTTCTCATTTCCGTCTTCGTGTCCTTCGTGACTTCGTGGTGAAATCTCCTCTGCGCCCCCGCCTCGTCGTTGGCGCCATTCTTGGCGCCGTGGCCGCCCACCTCGCCCCCGACGCCCACGCGCTCGGCTCCGCCGCGATGTACGATCACACCGAGTTCGCCACCGCCGCCCAGGGCGGGCGCGCGGACGCGGCCGTGGACCTCTGGCCCCGGATCGAGATCCCCCTCAACCCGGCCGGCTCGCCGGGCAACTGGACGGATTACGAGATCAAGATCTACAGCGTCACGAACTCCGCCCAGGACATCGGCACGGGGGTCGTGAACGTCGTCTACTTCCACTCCACCGCGGCCACCAACTACGACGCGGAGGTGGGTGATTCCGACCCGCGCGCCTACTACGTCGACGACTCCAACGCCCACACCGGGGACTACCGGGGCATCCTGCGCTGGACCCTCGCCACGAACTTCGCGGCGATCGCGGGGCAGTTCGTCACCACGAACACCGTGCTCGACACGGTCCTGCACTTCCCGAGCCGCGCCGGGTGCGTCGTGCCGTGGACGGGGTGGATGCGGTGGACCAACGCCCCGCGGCTGCGGGCGAGCTTCCTGCGGCTCGACGACCTCGGGGCGGAGACGAACGCATTTGGATACCAGCGATGGCATCCGGTGGCCATCGACTGGGTGCCCGGCAGGCCGAGCGAAGACTGATCACCGGCAGGAGAAAGAGAATGAAGACCATGACCGCAGCACTGATCGCCGCCCTGCTCGCATCCGCCATTATGCCCGCGCTCGTGCACGCGCAGGGGCGCGTCGAGACCGGGCCGCCCGCGTCGCCCACGCCCTCCGACCGGGTCAAGGCGGCTCGGGACCTGCTCGCCGGGGATCCCGGCGGGGCGGCGGCCGCCGCGCAGGCGCTGATCGACGAGGCGGCGGATGCCGCCGCGGTCGATGATGCCCGGTTGATCGTGGCCGCCTCGCGCCGCAGGACCGGCACGCGGGCCGAGGCCCTGGCGGCCTACGAGCAGGCCGCATCGGCCATCGTCGACTCCGCGAAATCCGCCAACGCGCACTACACGGCGGCCGCCCTCGCCAGGGAGCTGCGCGATCCGGTCAAGGTCGAATCGCACGCCCGCGCCGTGCTGGCCGCCGAGGGGCCGGTCATGACGATCCACCGCGCCCTGATGAAGCGCGCCCTGGTCAGCGCCCTGGCGGGGCAGGCCCGCCACGCGGAGGCGACGGTCGCGGCGATGGAGGGCGTCATCGAGTTCGGCCGGTTCCCCGAGGCCTGGCGGACCGTGGTCCCGATGTACCGGGCGGTGAACCCCGCGCTGGTCAGCGAGGCGGACTACCGCACCTGGCTCGACGCGGCCCTGGCGGTCATCCCGCCGGCGGAGGCGACCGAGGCCCTGCTCGCGGAGATCGCGGCGGTCCGGGCCGCGATGGGGGACTGACCGTGCGATCCCTCGTCCTCCTCCTCGCGATGGTCCCGCTGGCGGCCCCGGCCATCCGGCCCGGCGCGGCGGCCGGCGATTTCATCCGCGGGCGCAAGCTCGTCACCGCCCCGGCCACGAACGGGATGCCGGAGGTCACCTGGGCCGCGCCGATCCCGCGGCCACAAGCGCCGGTCCTCTGGAGCGCCCCGGCGGTCGAGGCCGTGCCGCCGGTGCCCGAGTACGCCGCCCCGGCACCCCTGCCGCCGGGCGCCTCGCGCCGATCGGACCGGATCGCCGCGCTCGCGTCCGCCTTCGCGACCGCATCACGCATCGCGGGGCCGGAGACCCTGCGCGTCGTGCCGTGGCCGGCCTCCGCGCTGGGCATCGAGCGCCCCGCGCTCCTGGCCCGCATCGCGGCATCCGGGCCGGGCTGGGAGCAGCGGGACCCCGGCCTGGCCGACCGATGGAGACGCCATTGGGAGCGCGTGGCCCATGCCATCGCCCGCCGCGCCGCCGTCCGGGAGAGGGAATGACCGCATCCGCCCTGACCGCCTTCAGCCTGGCCACCGCCGCGCTGCCGGCGGCGGCCGACGTCGCCCAGGTGCGGCCGGATGACCTGGCGGCGCGGGGCGTGCCCTACGTGCTGGCGGTGATCGTGATCGCCTTCGCCTGGGTGATCGTGCGGCTCTACGCCCGGATGGAGCAGGCGGACCGGGAGCGCCGGGCGGAGTCCTCCGAGAGGGAGGCGGAGCTGCGGGAGATCATCCGCCGGCAGACCGAGGCGTTGATCGCGGTCAAGGACAGCATCGCCGAGAACACCCGCGTCCTGCAGAAGTGCCACGACCGTTCTGTTGGAGGTCCCGCATGAGCCCGCTCAAGTACCTGCACCGTTTCCTCGAGTTCCTGGGCCTGCGCCGGCGCGAGCCCCGCGTCACGGTGCCCGCGGGCATTCGAGCCCGGTTCGACGCCTGCATGGCCTCGGCGGAGCGGAAGCTGGGGAGGAAGTGGAAGGGGCGGATCCTCCGCGTGGTGACCCGGCCGGGGACCAAGAAGCAGGGGCGGTACTGGCTCGGCCCGCTGCCCGGCTCCCCCTCGGTCCTCTGCGGCGCCTTCTGTGCCGGTACGCGCCACCTGGCAGACCATCACCCTCTACGTGGCACCGGACGGGACGGAGACCGACCTGGAGCTTGAGCACGAGTGTGCCGAGGCGATCCTGATGAGCCACGGCGTGGGGAGCGGGGCCGAGCGGCACCGCCTGATCCGGGCGGCCGGGATGTACGCATGAAAAGCCTCGTTCTCCAGCGGCTGCGCGGGTTCTTCGTGCGGCTTGTGGCCCGATACGTCGAGCGGGCGGCCTTCGATCGCTACGCCGACCTGGACGGCGGGTGGTGGGCCGGTTACGGGCCCGTGAACCACTGGATGCGCATCGACCCCGCCGATCTTACGCGGCGCATGGCCCGGGCGGGTCTGCCCGTCGTGCACATCGAGTACTTCGGATGGGCCGCCACGGCCTCGTACGGCCGCCCCGGGGCCTTGGAGGGCCCCTACCGCGCGCTGCTCGCGCAATGCCGCGCGCGGCGGGTGTGGCTCTTCGTCTCGCTCGTCAACGACAACAAGGGCCAGGGAAAGTACGGCGACGACCGCCGTGCCCTGGCCGAGTACCTGCCCGCCGTGGAACGCGCCGTGCGCTTCCTGCGGGACCGGGGAGGGGAGGGCGTGATCCTGCAGCCCGTGGGCGAGACCCAGACCCAGGCGGGCCGGGCCGTCGAGGCCCTCTGCCTGCGTGAGCTTGCCCGATGGCGCCTGGTCTACAACGGGGGCAGCCGGCCGACGGGCGCCCCGGCCGGATACTGGCGGGCCGCTTACCACCCGTCCTCCGCCTCGGCCCCCGTCCCCCGCGGGCTCCTCAACGTGAGCGACCACTCCATCACCCTGCGCCAGCTGCAGGGCGGCGACCTGGAGGGCAAGGCCGATCCGGGCGCGCTCGTCGCCTATGCCGCCGCGCAGCGGGCCCGGGCGACGCCCTTCATCTACTACGGCTTCGGACACCGCGCGCCCGACGCGCGGGCCGTCAAGGACCTCGGCCGCCTGGTACGCGGCCGGTAACCGAAAGGGCAGAGCACATGAACGCATCCGCACTCGTCATCGGCAGGAAACTCTGGAGCATCGTCGGGCTGATCATCGCCGGCACCGCCCAGGACGACATCGACCGGATCATCGACAGGTGGGAGAAGGACGCGCAGAACGAGCCCGTGTGGAAGCGCAAGGCCATCCTGGCCGCTTGCGCCCTCCTGCGGGACCTCCTCGCCTGCCCCGACGACGACACCGACCAGGCCGAGCCGGTCTGAGCGGCATCACACCGGCTGCTGACCTGCCAAAATCGGCCCAGCTAGACAGAGGCGGTTGTGTGGAAAGTTGTGTAGGTATACCACCGAACCCCACGCCGCCCCACAGCCTTTCAATTCACGCAGTGTTTCGGATTGTGGCTTGTAAACAACTGCAAAAAAGGATGTTATGGAGACGCATGCGGTTTCACAAAGTGGAGCGGGCGATGGGAATCGAACCCACACAACCAGCTTGGAAGGCTGGGGCTCTACCGTTGAGCTACGCCCGCGGTCTTTCGCCGGCACGGGGCCCGCGCGGTATGGCGTTGCTGCGCACGCCGTTCCGGCGGGGCCGTCCGGCTGCGGGCGAGTAGACGGGAAGCGGCCGGCCTGCGCAAGTTCAAACGGCCGTGCGGGCCGCGGCGCGGTCCGCGCGCCTCAGGGCCAGCGCACCATGCTGACGTTGCTGCGTTCCTGCACGTTGCGCGTCCTGTCGCGGGCGAGGCCGCTGACCATGAAACCGTAGGTCTCGCCGCTCACCGGTCTGAAGTTGTTGAGCGGGCTCCTCTTGATGTGGTCGCCCGCCACGGTGGAGGTGGGCTTGCTCGTCTGCCC
Source organism: uncultured bacterium (assembly GCA_963744655.1). Classification (GTDB taxonomy): domain Bacteria; phylum Verrucomicrobiota; class Kiritimatiellia; order PWTM01; family PWTM01; genus CAVUUJ01. Next base: position 13,863 of record CAVUUJ010000001.1, read on the forward strand.
GCCGCGCAGCCACTCGAAGGTGGCCGCGTACCACGTGCCGTCCCGGTGCACGAAGACCCACGGGTTGGCGTTGAGGCCGTTGACCTCGGGCCACACGCGCGCCTTGTCGTAGTTCAGGATGATGGACCCGCCGCTTACGCGGGCGCTCAGCGAGGCGGTCTGGGCCCATCCCGACACGTCGGTGTGCAGCCAGCGCACGCCGGCGAAGTCGGCGGGCACCCCGCCCGCGGGCGCCGCCGTGCCCCCCGTGGAGGGCGGCTGCGCCGGGGTGGACGGGCCGGTTGCGGCGCCGTCGGCGGCGGCCGTTGCCGCGCCGTCGGCGGCGGCCGCCGTGTTGGAGCCGCCGCCGGAAGACCCGCCGTCTCCGGAGGAATCGATCTCCAGGCGGGCCCAGTCCTCGCATCCCGCTGCGAGCAGGGCTGCCGCCGCCGCCACGAATACCATCCCGGCCATCGATTTCATGTGCACTCCCTATTCAAGCCCGTCGACCCGTCATGCGGGGGCGCACCGTAGCAGCGCGCGGCGGCGGCGTCAACGGCGGGACCCCTCCGGCCCGTCCCGGCCGCCCGCGGTGCGGCGGCGGGCGGCCGCCTCTACCGGCGCACGCGGACGAAACCGCGGCCGGCGAGGTAGCCGAGGCTGTCCTCGACGGCCTGCATCATGTCGCCGTCGCACCGGTCCAGTTCGACGATGATCCACTCCGTGTCCGGGTGCACCGCCTCGAACACGGCGTCCCAGTCCATGACGCCCGCGCCCACGGCGGTCATGGCCTTCGCGCGGTCGCCCGGCCCGTCCTTGACGTGGAGGAGGGGGGCGCGCGCGCCGCAGGCGCGCACGACGGCGGCGGGATCGGCTCCGGCCACCCGCACCCAGTAGGTGTCGACCTCGGCGAAGACGTCCGGCGCGCGGTCCATGAGGATCCGGTGCGGCGTCAGGCCGCCGAACACCCGGTCGAATTCCCACCAGTGGTTGTGGAGGCCGAAGGTCATGCCGTGCGGCGCGAGGAGCTCCGCCGCCTGCTGCGCCGCCGCCGCGAACGCGACGACCTGTTCGCGGGTTTCGACGCCGTCGCGGTGGGGCCCGGCGACGTGGCGCGTGTAGCCCAGCGTCCGCGCCTGCTCCACGATCTCGTCGACGTTCTCCGGCGTCGGCAGCGGACCGTGGGCCGACGAGGTCACGAGCCCGAGGTCGTCGAGCAGCCTCCGGACGTCGGCGGCGGCGTGGCCGTGCAGCCCGGCGAACTCGACGCCGGTGAAGCCCATGCCGGCGATCCGCCGCAGCACGGAAGGGAAGTCCGCCTGCGCGAGCTCGCGCACCGAGTACAACTGGACCGAGGCGGGGAAGGGGTTCATCGCGTCTCCTTGGTTTCCGGGCGAGGGCCTGCCGGACCCTTCCGTGGGCGAACGGGTAGCACCCGCCTCGCGCGGGGTCAAGGCGCGCGGGCAAATCCTGTCGCCGGCAGCGTTCCGCCCGGCTCCGGCCCAACCGCGCGCGGCGGGCGCCGGCTTGACCGCCGGGAAGCCACCGCCTAGACTGTCGCGGTTTGTGCCGGGAGACCAGGAGGATGACACCGCGTATGCCAGCCGACCCCACGCCGCAATCCGCGTCCGCCACGCCGGCCGAGACCCCTTCCGCCGCGGGCCAGCGGGCCGTCCTGCTGGAACTCGAAGGCGTGGCGGTCAGCCATCGTCCCGCCGTGTTCGACCTGCTCAAGAAGCACGTGAAGCAAGCCGCCCTGCCGGTCGACGAGTTCTTCTTCGCCCGCTACGCCGTGCGGCCCTCGGCGGGGCACGTGGCGGCCGGCGTGGCCGGCCCGCTCGGCCTGAAGGCGGCCGCCCGCGCGGCCCTGGCGCGCGAGATCCATGCCGGCCTGTCCGACCTCTACACCTCGCCCGCCGTGACCCCGGCGCCGGGCGTCGGGCCGCTCCTGCAGGCGGCCTCGGCGGAGGGCATGGCGATCGGGCTGCTCTCGGCGCTGCCCGAGGACGAGGCCACCGCGCTCGTGGCCTCGCTCGGGCTGGGCGACGTGCCCGTGCGCGTCTTCTGCTTCCCGGCGGAGGAGTCGTTCCCCGGGGCCGACCTCTGGCTGAAGATGGCCAAGGCGTTCGGGGTGACCCCGCGCGGCTGCACGGTCATGGTGAGCACGGCGGACGGCTGCCGCTCGGCGCTGGCGGCCGGCATGCGGTGCGTGGCCGTGCCCGACGCGTTCACCGCCTGCCACGATTTCGGCGGCGTGGATCTCGTGGTCGAGGACCTGGCCGCCGGGAAGCCCCGCGCGCTGCTGGGCCTCGACTGAACGGGCGCGCGCGGACCGCCCCGGGCGGCCGCCGCGGGAAGCGTCATGGACGCGACGTCCGAAAGACCCATCGACCGCCTGCTCGGCCTCATGCGCGTCCTCCGCTCGGAGGACGGCTGCCCGTGGGACCGCGAACAGACGCTGTCCTCCCTCAAGACCTACCTCGTCGAGGAGGCCTACGAGGAGATCGAGGCGATCGACGCGGGCGACTACGACCGCATCCGCGAGGAACTCGGGGACCTGTTGCTGCAGGTCGTGTTCCAGGCCCGCATCTGCGAGGAGGAGGGGCGGTTCGGTTTCGAGGACGTGGCCCGCACCATCGCCGACAAGCTGGTCCGCCGCCATCCCCACGTCTTCGGAGACGCCGCGGTCTCGGGAGCGGAGGACGTCGTCCGCAACTGGGAGGCGATCAAGCGGGGCGAGGCGGGCGACGGCCCGCGCCGCTCGGTGCTCGACGGCGTGCCCCGGAGCCTGCCGGCGCTGGAGAAGGCGGCGAAGGTGCAGGGCCGCGCCGCGCGGGCGGGTTTCGACTGGCCGGACCCGTCGGGCGTGCTCGACAAGGTCGGCGAGGAGGCCGGCGAGCTCCGCCGCGCGCTCGGGGCGGGCGAGCCCGGTCCCGTGGAGGAGGAGTTCGGGGACCTGCTCTTCACGCTCGTGAACCTCGCCCGCTTCCTGGGCCTGAACGGGGAAGAGGCGTTGAACCGCGCCACGGCCAAGTTCGCCCGCCGCTTCCGGGCGGTCGAGGAGCGCGCGCGGGCGTCCGGCGTGGAGGTGGACGCCTGTTCCCCGGAGCGGCTGGACGCCCTGTGGGAGGACGCGAAGCGCGACGGGGCGTGAACCGTCCGCGCGGCGGCCCTCAGCCCGCCGGCCCGGCCGGGGCCGCGGGGAGGTCCGCGGCCATCCGCTTCATCTCCGCGCGGAGGGCCTCGATGCCGTCGCCGCTCACCGCCGAGATCTCGAGGGGGTGCAGGCCGGTGCGGCGCACGAACTCGGGCAGCAGCGCCTTCGCCTCGGGCCGGTCCATCTTGTTGGCGGCCACCAGGCGCGGCCGCTCGGCGAGCTCGAGCCGGTACATCTGCAGTTCCTTGCAGAGGCTGAAGTAGTCGTCGGCCGGGTGCCTTCCGTCCAGGCCGGAGAGGTCGATCACGAACACGAGGAAGCGCGTCCGCTCGATGTGCCGCAGGAAGGCGAACCCGAGCCCGACCCCCTCGTGCGCGCCCGCGAGCAGCCCGGGGATGTCGGCGACGCGGAGCGTGGAGTAGTCGGCGAAGGAGACGGTGCCGATGACCGGGTGCAGGGTGGTGAAGGGGTAGGGGGCCACCTTGGGGTGCGCGTTGCTGATGCGGCCCAGGAGGGTGGACTTGCCGGCGTTGGGCAGGCCCACCAGGCCCGCGTCGGAGATGAGTTTCAGCTCGAGCCGCAGGTGGCGCTCCTCCCCCTTCACGCCCGGGGTGCACTCGCGCGGCGCCTGGTGCGTGGACGACTTGAAGTGCATGTTGCCGAGCCCGCCCCGTCCGCCCTTCGCGACGACGAGCCGCGCGCCGTGCCCGAGGACCTCGCCGACCCACTCGCCCGTGTCGGCATCCCGCAGCTCGGTGCCGCAGGGGACGCGCACGAGCGCGTCGGCCCCGCCCCGCCCGTACTGCTGCCTGCGGCGGCCCGGCTCGCCGTGACCCGCGCGCCGGTTGGGCTCGTAGAAGAGGGGAAGCAGCGAACTGACGTCCCGGGAGGCCTCGACCACGACGCTGCCGCCGCGGCCGCCGTCGCCGCCGTCGGGACCGCCCCGCGGCTCGTACTTCTCCCGGCGGAACGAGGCCACGCCGTCCCCGCCGTTGCCGGCGCGGACGTGGAGGGTCACCCGGTCGATGAACGTGGGGGCCTTCATGGGACGATGCGGGCCGCGGCGCCGGGGGCCGGGCCGGGCGCGCCGTTCCGCCGCGGCGCCGCCGTCAGGAGGCGGCGGCCGGTTCGCGCACGTTCACGCGCTTGCCGTTGCGGTCGAACTCCACGACGCCGTCACGCACGGCGAACAGGGTGAAGTCGCGGCCCATGCGCACGTTGAGGCCCGCGGTGAACCGCGTGCCCGTCTGGCGGACGAGGATGTGGCCGGACCGCACGGCCTGGCCGCCGAAGCGTTTCAGTCCGCGCCGCTTGCTCTGGCTGTCGCGCCCGTTCCGGCTGGTGCCCTGGCCCTTCTTGTGTGCCATGATGAAATCCTCCCCGAAACGTTCCTGCGTCAGCCCGCGGCGATGTCCGCGACGAGCAGGCGGGTCTTCTCCTGACGGTGGCCCATCTTCTTGTGGTAGCCCTTGCGGCGCTTCTTCTTGAAGACCACGACCTTCTTGTCCCGGTGCCGGTCGACCACGTCCGCCACCACCGCGGCGCCGGGCACGACCGGCGCGCCGACGGTGAGCGACGCGCCGTCGGACACGGCGAGCACCCGCTCGATGCGCACCTGCGTGCCCGCCTCGGCCTCGAGGCGTTCGACGTCGAGCGTGTCGCCCTTGCTCACGCGGTACTGTTTCCCACCCGTCTCGATGACTGCGTACGCTTCCATGTTCACCTCAAGCCCGCCCCCAGCGCGGCGAAAACCGGTCCGGCCCGAAAAAGCGCGTAACCTTAGGGAAACCCGGAGGCGCTGTCAACCCGCCAGGACGCGCGACACGGCCTCGACGTCCCGCGCGATCTGGGCGCGGAGCGCCTCCGGCGAGTCGAAGGCCCGGTCGGGCCGCACGAAGGACTCGAAGGCCACCTCCATCCGCCGCCCGTAGAGGTCGAACGCGCCGTCGAGCAGGTAGACCTCGAGGAGGGCGTGGCCCCGGGCGTCGAAGGTGGGCCGCGGGCCGTAGTAGGCGGCCGCGGGGTGTTCCCGGCCGCCGACGACGGCCCGCACGGCGTAGACCCCGTGGGGCGGCTTGAGCCCGTGCACGGTATCGACGTTGGCCGTCGGGTAGCCGATGGCCCGGCCGACGCGGCGCCCCTCGCGCACGGGGCCGGCGAGCCGGAAGCGCCGGCCGAGCAGGGCGGCGGCCTCCTCCATGCGGCCGTCGGAGACGGCGTTGCGGATGCGCGTGCTCGACACCGGGGCGCCGTCCCACAGGACGGGCTCGGCGACGGCGAGGCCGATGCCGCGGGCCGCGGCGAGCTCCGCGAGCCGCTTCACGTCGCCGCGGGCGCGGCGGCCGAAGCGCCAGCCGGCGCCGACGGAGAGGCCGCGCAGGGAGGGGGCGGCTGCCGCGAGCCGGTCGACGAAGGCCGCGGGTTCCCACGCGGCGAGCTCCGGCGTGAAGGGCAGCACGATGCACCCGTCGGCGCCGGCCTCCGCGATTTGCTCCAGCTTCTCCTCCGGGGTCGTGATCAGCGGCGGCGCGCGGCCGGGATCGAGCACCTGCACCGGGTGGGGCTCGAACGTGAGGACCCACGCTTCGCCGCCCGCGGCGCGGGCGGCGCGGCAGGCGCCGCCGATCACCGCGCGGTGCCCGCGGTGCACGCCGTCCATGACGCCCACGGCGAGGAAGACCGGCCGGGTCGCGCCGCGCAGCGCGTCGAGGGAGGACGCGCGTCTCATGGCGCGGTCCAGGGCACGCGGTCGGGCGGCACCACGCGTGCCGAGAGCCCGGCCGCGTCGAGCCGGAGCAGGGCGTCGAGCGGCGCGGCGTCCTCCACGCGGTAGTCGCCCACGGCCGTGCGGCGGAGCTGCTCGAGCATGGCTCCGCAGCCGAGCTCGCGCCCGATGTCGGCGCACAGCGTGCGCACGTAGGTGCCCTTGGTGCAGGCGAGGCGAAAGCGAGCGCGGGGGGGCTCGAAGGCGAGGAGGCGGAACGCGTAGACGTGGATCAGGCGCGGCTCCCGCTCGACGGTCTTGCCCTTGCGCGCGAGCCGGTACAGGGGGACCCCGTCCTTCTTGACGGCGGACACCATGGGCGGGGTCTGCATCTGGTCGCCCTCGCGCCGGTGCATGGCCTCCTCGAGCTGCCCGCGCGTGACGCCGCCCGCGTCGCGCTCCTCGATCACGGTGCCGTCGAGGTCCTCGGTGTCGGTCGCCACGCCGAGGTGCAGGGTGCCCTCGTACACCTTGTCGGTGCTCATCAGCGCCTGCGAGAGCTTGGTGCCGCGGCCCAGGAGCAGCAGCAGCAGGCCGGTGGCCATGGGGTCGAGGGTCCCCCCGTGTCCCACCTTCCTTATCCGGAAGTGGTTGCGCAGCTTGGCCACGACGTCGTGCGAAGTCCACCCGGAGGGCTTGTCGACGAGCAGGAGGCCGTCCAGGGGATCAGGTTGATGCGTCGCCGCCACGGGCGGGTCCCTCCGGTCCGTCTTCGCCCGCGCCGTGCCCGCCGCCCGCCGGCGGGGCGGGGGGGGCGGTTCCGGGGCGTCGCCCGGCACGAGCTCGTCGATCAGGTGCAGCACCCGGTCCCCCGTCGCGATGGACGTGTCGTGCGCGAAGGAGAGCACCGGCGTGTACTTGAGCACGATGTCGCGGCTGATCAGCGACTGGATCCTGGCGCGGTGCTGCTGCAGGGCGCGCAGCACGCGGTCCCGCCGCGCCGCGTCGCCGAGCACCGACACGCTCACGCGCGCGCGGCGCAGGTTGCTCGCGATCTCCACGCGGGTGACGGTCACGGCGGCCAGGTCGATGTCCGACCCGCCGAGCTCGCGGTAGAGCACGCCCGCGATCTCGCGCTTGAGCAGCTCGTTGATCCGGGTGATGCGCTTGCTCTGCATGGCCGTGTGTCTCCGTCGCGGCGACCGGCGCGGCCGGCGCCGCCGGGAGACCGCCGGGCCCGGTCCCGGGGCGGGGCCGGGCGGGCGCCTAGAGTTCCTGGGCGATCTGGTCGACCTCGTAGATCTCGATGAGGTCCCCCTCGCGGTAGGCCGAGAAGTTGTCCAGCCGGATGCCGCATTCCTGGCCCTCGCGGACTTCGGCGGCGTCGTTCTGGAACCGCTTCAGGGAAGACACCGAACCCTCGTAGACCGTGTCCCCGTCCCGCCGGATGCGCGCCCGCGCGCGGGCCTGGACCCGTCCGCTGCGCACCACGCAGCCGGCGACGGCGCCCCGGCGGCTGAGCTGGAAGACCTGCTTGATCTCGGCCTGCCCCATCACGCGCTCGCGCGCGATCGGGCTCGAGCAGCCCGGCCATGGCGTTGCGGACCTCGTCGATCAGTTCGTAGATGATGCTGTAGAGGCGGATCTCGACGCCCTCGCGCTTGGCCGCGCGGCTCACGCCCTCCTCGGTGCCCACGTGGAAGCCGAGGATGATCGCGTTGGACGCCTTCGCCAGCAGCACGTCGTTGCCCGTGACGTTGCCCACGCCGGCGAGGATGACCTGCAGCTTGACCTTGTCGCTCTTGATGTCCAGCAGGGACTGCTGGATCGCCTCGAGCGAGCCCTGCACGTCGGTCTTGATCACGACGGGCAGTTCCTGCACCTCCGGCTGTCGGTCCGGGTCAGCAGGTCGTCGAGGGACAGCCCGCGCTTCGGCGGCCTGGAGCGCATCCATGCGCCGGGTCGCCGTGAGCGCCTCGGAACGCGAGCGGGCCTCGCGGTCGTTGGGTAGCACCTCGAACTCGCGCGCCCGCCTCGGGGACGTCGGTGAGGCCGAGGCACTGGACGGCGTGCGAGGGGCCGGCGGTGCGCACCTTCACGCCGTGGTCGTTGATGAGCGCCTTGACGCGGCCCCAGTAGTCGCCGCAGAGCATCGCGTCGCCCACCTTCAGGGTGCCGTTCTTGACCAGCACGTGGCCGTGGGCCCCATGCCCGGCTCCAGCCGCGCCTCGATCACGTAGCCCTGGGCCCGTCGCCCCGGGGTTGGCCTTCAGTTCCAGGACCTCCGCCTGGAGCAGGATCATCTCCAGCAGGTGGTCGATGCCCTCGCCGCTGGCGGCGCTGACCGGCAGCAGATGGTCTCGCCGCCCCAGTCCTCCGGCGTCAGCCCCTCCTGCTGCAGCTGCTGCATGCACGCGGTCGACGTTGGCGCCGGCAGGTCGATCTTGTTGATCGCGACCATGATGGCGACGTCCGCCGCCTGGGCGTGCTGGATCGCCTCGCGCGTCTGCGGCATGATGCCGTCGTCGGCGGCGATGACGATGACCGCGATGTCGGTCAGGTTGGCGCCGCGCGCGCGCATGGCGGTGAAGGCCGCGTGGCCCGGGGTGTCGAGGAAGGTGATCTGCCGGTCCGCGACCTCGACCGTGTAGGCGCCGATGTGCTGGGTGATGCCGCCGGCTTCGCCCGCGGCGACCTTGGCCTTGCGGATGTGGTCCAGCAGCGACGTCTTGCCGTGGTCGACATGGCCCATGAAGGTGACGACGGGGGGGCGCGGCCGCAGGTCGTCGGGGCGCGGCCCCCGGGCCTCGGGCCCGCCGGGGTCTTCGTCCGCGCCTTCGTCGCCTCCGGCTTGGGCGGCGGGGGGGCTTGGGCGGCGCCGGCTCGTGCTCGACCTGAAGCCGTGCTTCTCGGCCCAGTTCCTGCGCCACCTTGAAGTCGACGCGCTCGTTGATCGACGCGAAGATGTTCATGCGCATCAGCTCGGCGATGAGCACGTTGGGCTTCACGCCGATCTGGGTCGCGAACTCCTTCACGACGATCTGCTGCTTCATGTAGAAGTGCCCGGGCGGCGGGACGGGGCCGGTGGGCGCGGGGGGGGCGGCTCCGCTTCGGGCGCCTCGCCCGGTCCGGCCGGGGCCGGGGCGCCGGCGTCCGCGCCGGCGTCCGCGCCGGCCTCGTCGCCGGCGGCGGCGTCCGCACCGTCCGCCTCCGCGGTCTCCGCGGCCTCCGCGGCCTCCTCCGGGGCGGGCTCGCCCTCCGGCGGGATCTCCTGCATCAGCGGGGAGGGTTCATCGGCCGGCACGTCGCCGGAGAACTCGCGCCGCGCCAGGGCGAGCTGCTCCTCGTCGAGGGCCGCCATGTGGTTCTTGACCTCGATCCCGATCTCCCCCAGGTCGGCGATCAGGTCCTTGCTGGTCATCTCCAGTTCTTTGGCGAGTTCGTAAGACTCTCATGACTCCATCGCCCCGTGTTCTTTCTCGTAGGCGGCCTCCGCGGCCTCGTGAACCGCCTTCGCCGTCTCCGCGTCGAAGCCCTCGACCTCCGCGAGATCGCCGAGGTCCGCGGCCAGGATGCCCTCGAGCGTCAGGAAGCCGGCGTGCACGAGCGTGCTCGGCGTGCTCGTCGCCGATGCCCTCGACCTGGCCAGCTCGCCGATCGCCTGGGCCACCTTCTCCTCGAAACTGACCTCGGCCTCGTCGCTCTGGATGTCGACGCTTCCAGCCGCTCAGCTTGGCGGTGAGCCGCACGTTCTGCCCCCTCTTGCCGATCGCCAGCGAGAGCTGGTCGGCGTCGACGACCACCGTGACCGTCCGGGTCGCCTCGTCGATCAGCACCTTGCGCAGCTTGGCCGGCGAGAGCGCGTTGGTGACGTAGGTCTTGATGTCGTCGCTCCAGCGGACGATGTCGATCTTCTCGCCGGAGAGCTCGCGCACGATGTTCTTCACGCGCATGCCGCGCATGCCGACGCAGGCGCCCACGGGGTCCACCTTCTCGTCGTGGGAGAGGACGGCGATCTTGGTGCGGAAGCCGGGCTCGCGCGCGATGCCCTTGATCTCCACCATGCCGTCGGCGATCTCGGAGACCTCGAGCTCGAAGAGCCGGCGGACGAAGTCGGGATGGCTGCGCGAGAGGATGATCGCGGGCCCGTGGGCGTCGTTCTGCACGTTGAGCACGTAGGCCCGGATGCGGTCGCCGATCTGGTACTCCTCGGTCGGCACGCGCTCGGACTGCGGCATCACGGCCTCGGCCCGGCCGAGATCGACGATACATGTCGCTGCGGTCGAAGTGGCGGACCGACCCGCTGACGATGTCGCCCGGCCGGTCCTTGTACTCCTCGTAGACATCGATCGCGCTCCGCCTGGCGGATCTTCTGGAGGATGGCCTGCTTGGCCGTCTGGGCGGCGATCCGGCCGAAGTTCCTGGGCGTGACCTCGATCTCGACCACCTCGCCCAGGTGCGCGCCGGGGTGGGCGCGGCGCGCGGTCAAGAAGTCCACTTCCGTGCTGGGATCCCGGACCTTCTCCACGATCCGGCACTTCGCGAGGGCGCGGATGTCGTAGGTCTTGCGGTCGATCCGGACCTTCAGGTCGTCGGTCTGCCGGATGCTCTTGCGGGACGCGGCGAGCAGGGCCTCCTCGACGGTCTGGATCAGCAGCTCGCGGTCGATGCCGCGTTCGCGTTCGAGGTACTCGAACACCGCCAGAAGTTCGCTGTTCATCGCTGCCGATCCTCCGTCCCGCCGGGCGGAAGGCCGCCCCAAAAGCAAAGAACCCCATGCGCAAAAGAGTGGGACGAACCCACCCTCTCGCCGAAAGAGCTTCCACCGTCCGGACAAAGCGGAGAGGGTAGACGAGCCCCGCGGCAGCGTCAACCCCCGCGTGCGCGCGTGTCGCGCGCCCGGCGGCTTGCCTTTCGGCCCGGCCCGCCTACAATGCCCCCTTTCGGCCTCGCGGGGGGGGTGTATGGATCCGATCATGATGGTGTTCGCGGGAGGGACGATGCTGGTGCTCGCGGTGAGCGCCGGGCTGGTCCTCGGCTGGGCCAACAAGGCGTTCCACGTCGACGTCGATCCGCGGATCGAGGCCGTGCTGGCCGCGCTGCCGGGGGCGAACTGCGGGGGCTGCGGCTACGTCGGGTGCGGGCCCTACGCCGAAGCGGTCGTGCTGCAGGGCGAAGCGGTCAACAAGTGCCCCGTGGGCGGGGAGGGCTGCGCGCGCGCCGTGGCCGGCGTCATGGGCGTCGACGTCCTGCAGAGCTGGCCCTCGCGGCCCGTCGTGCACTGCCGCGCCACGCTCGCGCAACGCCTGCGGCGCCACCCCTACCGGGGCGAGCCGAGCTGCTCGGCGGCCAACATCCTCTCCGGCGTCCAGGGGTGCACCTACGGGTGCCTCGGCCTCGGCGATTGCGTGCGCTCGTGCCCGTTCGACGCCATCCGGGTTGTCGACGGCCTCGCCGTGGTCGATTACGCCGCCTGCACCGGCTGCGGCAACTGCGCCCGGGTCTGCCCGCGCAACATCATCTCCATGGTGCCCTTCAAGACCGACCGCATGCTGGTCGTGGGCTGCTCCAACCTCGATTTCGGCAAGGACGTGAAGGCGGTCTGCCGGGTGGGCTGCATCGGGTGCAAGGCCTGCATGCGGGCGAGCGAGATGTTCACGTTCGACGGCAGCAACCTGCCCCGCATCGACTACGAGAAGTACGACCCCGCCGCCATGGAGAAGGCCCAGGCGGCCATCGCCAAGTGCCCCATGAAGGGCCTCACCTTCGTCGGCCAGCCGCCCCCCGGGGACCGGGCCGCGGACGGCGAGGCCCCGCCCGTCGTCTCGGCCGACTTCAAGACCACCGCCGACGACGCCCAGTGGTGGGGCTGACCCCCCGCGGCGGGGCGCCGCGCGCGCCTACGGCTCGAAGTACGTGTAGCCCCGCAGCCCGTTCTGGTAGGCGTCCATGATCTCGCGGCGGTGCTGGGCCGTGATCTTCCCGCCCCGCACCGCGCGCTCCGCCTTCATCCGGAGCCGCTCGACGAGCTCCGCCGGGTGGTACTCCACGTAGGAGAGCACGTCGGCCACGCTGTCGCCCTCGTACTCGTAGGTGTAGTCCAGCTGGCCGTCGGCGCCGAGCGTCACGTTCACGACGTTCGTGTCGCCGAAGAGGTTGTGCAGGTCGCCGAGCGTCTCCTGGTAGGCCCCGACGAGGAAGACGCCCAGGTAGTAGTCGGACCCGTTGATCTCGTGCATGCGCAGGGTCCGGCGCACGTCCTGCAGGTCGACGAACCGGTCGATCTTGCCGTCGCAGTCGCAGGTGATGTCCGCGATCGTGCCGGCCCGCGTCGGGCACTCGTCCAGGCGGTGGATGGGCATGACCGGGAAGATCTGCTCGATCGCCCACGTGTCCGGCAGGGACTGGAAGATGCTGAAGTTCCCGTAGTACACGTCCGCCAGGGCCGTCTCGATGCCCTGCAGTTCCTCGGGCACCTGCTTCTGCTTCTTCAGCTCGTCCGCGATGCGGCTGACGGTGTTCCAGAAGACGGTCTCGGCGAGCGCGCGCGTGCGCAGGTTCACCACGCCGTGCTCGAACAGCGTGCGGGCCTCGTCGCGGAAGAACACCGCGTCGTGGTAACACTCCTGGAGGTTCTTGAGGTTCACCGCCCCGTACACGTCCAGCAGGTCACGGATGCACTTGGGCGCGTCCGCCGCCGCCTCCCGGGGCGGCGCGCGGTCCTGGAAGCGGGTCACGCCGAGCACGTTGAAGACCAGGATGGAGTGGTGCGCTACGACGGCGCGCCCGGACTCGCTGACGAGCACGGGGTGGGGGACCTCCGAGGTGTCGCAGACGCCCTTCACGGCCTCGACGATGTCGGCGGCGTACTCGTCGACGGAGTAGTTGCTGCTGCTGGCGAAGTTGGTGTGCGACCCGTCGTAGTCCACCGCGAGGCCGCCGCCGACGTTCAGGTAGCCCATCGCCGCGCCCTCGCGGGCCAGGTCGACGTACACGTGCGCGGCTTCCCGGATGCCGGCCTGGATGTCCCGGATGTTGGGCACCTGGGAACCGATGTGGTAGTGGAGCATCTGCAGGCAGTCGAGCAGGTCCAGCTCGGCGAGGCGGTCCCGCAGGTCGATCACCTGCGACGCCGTGAGCCCGAACATGCTGCGGTCGCCGCCCGACTCGGTCCAGTGCCCGCCCGCGCGCGCGGCGATCTTGAAGCGCACGCCAAGCGCCGGCCGGACGTCGAGCCGCCGGGCGCGTTCGAGGACCATCGCCAGTTCCTCGGGCATCTCGAGGACGAGCAGCGTCGGCTGGCCCATCTTGAGCGAGTAGAGGGCGAGGTCGACGAACTCCTCGTCCTTGTAGCCGTTGCAGACGATGAGCGCCCCGGGGTCGTCGAGGTAGGCGAGGGCGGCGATCAGCTCGGCCTTGCTGCCGGCCTCGAGGCCGTGGTGGAAGCGGCGGCCGCGGCGCGTGATCTCCTCCACGACCTGCTGCTGCTGGTTCACCTTGATGGGGTAGACGCCCCGGTACGCGCCGCGGTAGCCGGCCTGCTCGATCGCTCGCGCGAAGCTCTCGTGAATCATGCGGAGGCGGCTGTCCAGGAGGTCGGCGAACCGCAGGAGCACCGGCAGCCCGAAGCCGCGCTCGCGCAGCCCGGACACGACCTCGGGCAGGCTGATGCTCGCGGGGCCGCCGGGGCCGTCCGGCTTCACCAGGACGGCGCCCTCCGGGGAGACGTCGAAGTACCCGCCCCCCCAGGTGCGGATGCCGTAGAGCTCGATGGACTGCTCGACGGTCCACCGCGTCAGCACGTCGGGCTTGTTCATGCGCGCATCCTAGTGGATGCGCGCGGGAATTCAACCCGTCCGTGCAGGCCGCCGCAGCGGGGGCTTGGCACGCGGCGCGCGGGGGGCGATGATCGCCGGCGCCGTGAGCGGAACGCACCAGGAGGGGCGGCGCGCCCGGTGGCGGTGGACCTGGCCCGACCCGCCGCCGCGCGTGGTCCTCGTCGAACCCGAAATTCCCCCGAACACCGGCAACATCGCGCGGCTCTGCGCGGCGACGGGCGCGCCGCTGGACCTGGTGGGGCCGCTCGGCTTCCGGCTCACCGACCGCGCGGTCCGCCGCGCGGGGCTGGACTACTGGGACGCGGTCGCGCTGAACCGGTTCCCGTCCTTCGATGCGTGGCGCGACGCCGTGCGCCCGCCGCGGTTCTTCCTCCTGAGCACGGCGGGGACGCGGAGCTACGCGGACGCCGCCTACCGGCCCGGCGACGCGCTGGTCTTCGGCAGGGAGGGCGGCGGCCTGCCGGCCGGCCTGCTCGCCGCGCATCCCGGCGCGGTCCTCGGCATCCCCATGCGCGGAACCGCCGTGCGCTCCCTCAACCTCGCCAATGCCGTCGCCATCGTGCTCTACGAGGCGCTCCGGCAGGCGCAGGCGGGGGCGGCCGGGGGCGGCGGCCCGCCTCAGTTCGGCCGGTCGACGGTGTAGTCCGCGAGGGCCAGCAGGGCCCCGGGCGGCGGGGCGAAGCCCGCGAGCGCGGCCTTCGCCTCGCGAGCCAGCGCCCGGGCCCGGCGCTGCGCGCCCTCCACGCCCGCCAGGGCCACGTAGCTCATCTTGCGGCGCTCGGCGTCGCTGCCGACCGCCTTGCCGAGCTGCCCGGCGGTGGAGGTCACGTTGAGCAGGTCGTCGGCGATCTGGAAGGCCAGCCCCATGGGTTCGCCGTACAGGCCGAGGGCGTCCACCTGCTCCGGCCGCCCGCCGGCGGCCAGCGCGCCGATGCGGCACGCGGCCCGGATCAGCTTGGCGGTCTTGTTGCGGTGGATGTACTCCACGCGCTCCCGGGTGGGCGCCCCGCCTTCGGCCGCGAGGTCCTCGAACTGCCCCCCCGCCACGCCGCGGCTGCCCACGGCCGTGGCCAGCTCGAGGGCCAGCTGCCCCGGCGGGTAGGGGGGCGCGGCGGGAAGGCCCGCGAGCAGCTCGAAGGCCAGCGTCAGCAGGGCGTCGCCCGCCAGGATCGCGTTGGCCTCGCCGAACTCCTTGTGCACCGTCGGCCGCCCGCGGCGCAGGTCGTCGTTGTCCATCGCCGGCAGGTCGTCGTGCACGAGGGTGTAGGCGTGGAGGTACTCGATCGCCACCCCCGCGACGAGGGCCGGCTCCGACGGGCCGCCCACCGCCTCCGCGGCGGCGAGGCAGAGCACGGGCCTCAGCCGCTTGCCGCCGCCGAGCACGCTGTAGCGCATCGCGGCGTGCAGCCGCGCGGGCGGCTCGTCCCCGGCGGGGAGATGGCGGTCCAGCGCCTCCTCGATCCGGGCGCGTTGCCCTGCCAGGTAGTCGTCGAGACGGAACATCCGGTCAGGGTAGCCGACCGCCCCGGGTACTCAAGCCCGGAAGCGCCCCGCGCCCCGGCCCCGCCCGGGGCCCCGGTCCGTGCGCACCAGGGGCGCGGGGCGGGCCGGACGCGAAGGCTTCCCTGCGCGCGGATCCCGCTCGGGGCTTGCCGCGGGGCGCCGCCGCGGGCGAGCATGGCGGCATGACGTTCCTGCTGGCCGTGCTGTGCCTGGTGCTGCTGCTCGCGGCGTGGAACGTGTTCGCCTGGCCGCGGCCCGCGCCGCGGCCCGCGCCCGCGGGCCTCCCGCTCTCGGTCCTCGTGCCGGCCCGCAACGAGGAGCGGCGCATCGGGCCGCTGCTCGACGCACTGGCCGCCCTGCCGGACCGGCCGTCGGAGATCCTGGTCTACGACGACCACTCGGAGGACGGCACGGCGGCGCGCGTGCTCGAGCGGGCCGCGCGCGACGCGCGCTTCCGCCTCGTGCGGCCGGTGGAGCTCGAGCGCGGCTGGTACGGCAAGCCCTTCGCCTGCCGCCGGCTCGCGGGCGAGGCGCGCGGGCGCTGGCTGCTGTTCCTCGACGCGGACACCCGGCCCGCGCCCGGCGCCCTCGCCGCCCTGGTGGCCGAGGCGGAGACCCGCGGCGTGTCGCTGCTCTCGGCGTGGCCCGGGCTCGACCGCGGGAGCGCCGCCGAGGAACTGCTGATGCCCATGCTGAACTTCGTCGTGTTCACGCTCTTTCCCGCGCCCCTGGCGCTGCGCTCCGCGCGGCCGTCCCTAGGGCTCGCCCACGGCGCCTGCCTCCTGGCGCGGCGCGACGCCTACCGGGCCACCGGCGGTCACGACCTCGTGCGCGCCGAGTTGTTCGAGGACACCCTGCTCGCGCGGCGATGGCGCGAGGCCGGGCAGGGGTCGGCGTGCGTCGACGGCAGCCGGCTGGTCCGCGTGAGGATGTACGACTCGGCGGCCGCGGCGTGGGCCGGCTTCACGAAGAACTTCTACCCGGCGTTCCGGCGCGAGACGTCCTTCTGGCTCTTCTGGGCCTTCCACTTCGCCTGCTTCCTCGCCCCGTTCGCCGTCGCGCCCGCCGCCGCGCTCGGCGGCGGCGGCGCGCCCGCCGCCTGGGGCGGCGTGGCGGCGGTCCTGGCCGTGCGGGTGCTGCAGGCGCGCCGCTTCGGCTACGCGGCGTGGTCCGTGGCCGCGCATCCCGTCGCCGAGGGGGCCCTGCTGGCCGTCGGCCTCGCCTCGTGGTACCGTTGCCGCATGGGCGGCGGGGTGGAGTGGAAGGGCCGGCGCTACCGGCCGCGGCACGGGCCGGGCGAGGCATGAGCGGGCGCAGCCTGCCCGACGCGGTGGTCATCGGCGCGGGGCTGGGCGGCCTCGCCGCGGCGCTGCGCCTCTCCGTGCGCGGCGCGCGCGTGACCGTGCTGGAACGCGGCCCCCGGGCCGGCGGCAAGATGAACCGCTGGTCCGCCGCCGGGTTCCGCTTCGACACGGGCCCCTCGCTGATCACGATGCCGCACGTGTTCGAGGAACTCTTCGAGGACGCCGGCCTGCGCCTCGCCGACCACGTCGAGCGCGTTCGCGTCGATCCGCTCGCGCGCTACGTGTATCCCGACGGGACGCGGTTCGACCACACGGCGGACCTGCCCGCCTGGCTGCCCACGGTGCGGGACCTCGAGGGCGGCGACGCGTCCGGCTTCCTGCGCTACCTCGCCCTCGGCGCGCGGCTTCACGAGATCTCGCGCCACACGTTCTTCGCGGGCGCGCCGGGCAGCCTGCGCCGCCCCCCGCCCGCCGCGGCGCTGCGCGACGTGCCCTGGCGCGACGGCTTCGGCAACTACCACCGCGTCGTGTGCCGCCACGTGCGCAGCGACCCCCTGCGCCGCCTCCTGGACCGCTACACGACCTACGTCGGCTCCTCGCCCTACCGCACGCCCTCGACCCTCGCCGTCGTGCCCTACATCGAGTACGCCTACGGCGGATGGCACCTGCGCGGGGGCCTGTACCGGCTCGTCGAGGCGCTGCTCGGCCGGCTCGAGGAACGGGGCGTCGAGGTCCGGACCTCGACGCCCGCCGTCCGCCTGCGCGTCGAGCGCGGGGCGGTCGCGGGCGTGGAAACCGCCGGGGGGGACACGGTGCCCGCCCGCATCGCCGTCATGAACGGCGACGCCTCCCGCGTGCCCGCCCTGCTCGGCGGCGAGCCCGCGCGCCTCCCCGACCCGTCGCTCTCCGCGTTCATCCTGCTGCTCGCCCTGCGCCGCGAGCGGCCCGGGCAGCTCCACCACACCGTGTACTTCTCGGACGACTACGCCGCGGAGTTCCGCGACCTGTTCGAGGCGCGCCGCTTCCCGGACGACCCCACGGTGTACGTCAACATGCCCAGCCGGACGGACCGGTCGATGACGCCCGGGTACGGGGAGGTCGCCTTCGTGATGGCCAACGCGCCCGCGGGCGGCACGTGGGACGCGGCGGCGGCCGCCGCCGCGCGGCGCCGGGTCCTGGCCCGCCTGCGCGCCGGGGGGTTCGCCGTGGAGGAGGGCGACGTGGTGGCGGAGGACGCCTGGACCCCCGGCCGCCTCGCGTCGGCCTACGACATGCCGGGCGGCGCGATCTACGGCGCGGCGTCGCACGGCGTACGGGGCGCCTTCCTCCGGCCGCCGAACCGGCACCGCGCCGTGCGCGGGCTCTACCTCGCGGGCGGCAGCTCGCACCCCGGCGGCGGCACGCCGACGGTGCTCCTCTCGGCGCGGATCGCGGCGGACCTGGCCGCGGGGGATTTCGCCGGGTGAGCGCCGCGGCCCCAGCGCGGCGGGTGCGCGCCGGGCTCGCGGTCCTCGCGGCGGGCTACGCGGTCTTCTGGGCGGGCGGCCTGTTCGTCTACGCGGTGCGGGGCGGCCCGCCCGGCGGTTCGGAGTGGGCCGCGCCCGCCTTCCTGTGGCTGGCCGCCGCGCTCGCGGTCGCGGGCGCCGGGCCGCGCGAACGGGCCTGGCTCGCGGCCTGCGGGCTGCTGGGGTGGGGCGCCGAATGCGCGGGCGTCGCCACCGGCTTCCCGTTCGGGCGCTACGCGTACACCGCGGCCCTCGGCCCGGCCCCCCTGGGCGCGCCCGCGGCCATGGCGGCCGCCTGGGTGGCGCTGGCGGGGTACGTCGGACGCGTCGCACCGCCCGCGGGCGGCCGGCGCGCGGCGTACGCCGCGCTGGCCGCGGCGTGGATGACGGCCCTGGATCTCGTCATCGACCCGCTCGCGGCCGGCCCGCTCGGCTACTGGCGGTGGGAGAACGGGGGCGCCTACCACGGCATCCCCGCCGTGAACTTCGCGGGGTGGTGGGCGGTGAGCGCCGCGCTGTTCGCGCTGCGGCCCGCCGGCCTGCCCCGGGGCGGGGGCGCGACGCGGCTGGCGGGGACGAGCATCGTGCTCTTCTTCACCGTGCTGGCCGCCGCGGCCGGCATGGCCCTGCCCGCCGCGGCCGGGGTCCTGCTGCTGGCCGCCGACGCGGCGGCGGGCGGTTTCCCCGCCGCGGGGTTCAAGGGCCGGGCACGAGGCCGTCCACGCGGATGATGCAGGCGGCGAGCGCCTCGGGGCCCGCCGCGCCGTGCGCGCGGTGCACCACCTCGCCGTCCGGCGAGAGCACGATCACGTTCGCCGTGTTCGGCACGCACGCCAGCGCCGACCAGACGGTCTCCTCCCAGTCGAGCAGCACCGGGTACGCCGCGCCCCGGCGGAACAGGCGCCGCACGACGGCGCGCGCCAGCCGCGGCACGCCGCCGAGCGCGGCGACGCCGGTCAGCTCCACGCGGTCGCCGTAGCGCTCGTGCAGCGGGCGGATCCACGCCTCCAGCTGCTTCGACCCGCGCCGGTCGGCCAGGACGAGCACGCAGGGCCGGGGGCGCGGAAACGCCACGAGGTGCGGCCGCTTGAACTGGTCGCGCAGCTCGAAGCCCGGGGAAGCGGCCCGCCCGCCGCCGCCCGCCGCCCCGGCGGCCGCCGCGCCGGGGAGGAGCAGGAGCGGCAGGAGGACGCCGCGCGCCGCGCGGCGCGCGGCGGATCGGAACCGGGATAGGGCTGGCCCGCTTGACATGGTTGACGCTAGGGTATTCCTTGCGTCGCGGGATGCAAGGCGCGGCTTGGCCGGGAGGGGCATGGGCGAGCAGGCAGAGGCGGTCTGGACGGAGGCGGCGTGGACGGCCGCCTTCGAGCGCACCCGGGCGCGGGCCGGCGCGGCCGGGGCGGCCTCCGCGCGCCGCGAGGTCGTGCGCGCCTGCCGGGGGGTCATGCGGGCCTACACGACGGGCTTCTACCTGGTGAGCCGGTTCCTGCCCCGCCGCAAGCGGGACGACGTCGAGGTGATCTACGCGTCCGTCCGGTACCCCGACGAGGTGGTCGACACTTTCCCCCTCGCGCCGGAAGAGCAGACGGCCCGCCTGGACCGGTGGGCCCGCGCGTACGAGGCGGCGCTGAGCATCGGCACGCTCCGCCAGCGGCTCGTCGCCGGCATCCCGTTCCCCCTCGCGGCCTTCGCCGACATCGTCCGCGCCACCGGCCTGCCCGCGGAGCACTACCGCGCGTTCCTCGGGGCCATGCGCCTCGACGTGCACCCCCGGCCCTTCGCGACGATGGACGACCTCGTCGGGTCCTACGTGTACGGCAGCGCCGTGGTGGTCGGCTTCTTCCTCACGTACGTCTACGGCGCCTCGTCGCCCGGCGCCTTCGGGCGCGCGCTCGACAGCGCCCGCGAGCTCGGGATCGGGCTGCAGCTCACCAACTTCCTCCGCGACGTGGCCGAGGACCAGCGCCGGGGCCGCTGCTACCTGCCGGCCGACCTGCTGCGCGCCGAGGGGATCGGGCGGCCCGACGCGTTCGACCCCGCGCAGGCCGGGCCGCTCGCGCGCGTCGTGAAACGCATGGCGGAGACCGCGCGCGGGCACTACGCGAAGGCGCGCGCCGACCTGGACGCCTTCGCGCCCGACACGCGCATTGCCATCGAGGCCTGCATCGAGGTGTACGCGTGCCTGAACGACCGCATTCTCTCGAGCGACCGCGGGCTCGCGCACCGCGAGAGCGTGCCGATGCGCGAGAAGCTGCGGCCGCTGCCGGCAAGCAAGTACTGGCGGATTCCGCTGGCGTACCTCGCCCGGTGAGGGGCGCGCCACGGGGGGGGGCCGGGCGCGCGCCGCGCCGGGAAGGCAACGCATGGGGAGCGCAGCAAAGGATCCCGTCGTGGTGGTCGGCGCGGGCCTCGGCGGGCTGAGCGCCGCGGTGTACCTGCGGCTGGCCGGCCGCGACGTGCGCGTGCTGGAGGCCAACGCGCAGACCGGCGGGCGCGCCAACCGCATCGAGTGGGGCGGGTACCGCTTCGACACGGGCCCCTCGCTCCTCAACTACCCGTGGGTGTTCGAGGCGTTCTTCGCCGCGGCCGGCCGCCGCCTGCGAGACGCCGTCGACCTGCTGCCGGTGGACCCCTCCATCCGGTTCCGCTGGCCCGACGGGACGTCCCTCGAACTGGGCTGCCGCGCGGACGCCCTGCGCGAGACGTTCGAGCGGATCGAGCCCGGGTCGGCCGGCCGGCTCGCGGCGTTCCTGGCCGACGCGGAGCGCAAGTACCACCTGGCCTTCCGCAAGCTCGTCACCACCAACGAGGACAACCCCCTGCGGTGGTTCGGCCGGATGACGCCCCGCGAGCTGCTGGCCACCGCCGCGTGGCGGTCGCTCTACGGCGAGCTGGGCCGCTTCTTCCGGAGCCGGTACCTGCGGGAGGCCCTCGGCTCCTACGCCATGTACCTCGGCGGCTCGCCCTGGCAGCTGCCGGGGCTGTTCAGTATCCTCCCCTACGGCGAAATCGCCTACGGGCTGTGGCTGCCGCGCGGCGGCGTGTACGCGCTGGTCGAGGCGATGACGAAGCTGGCGCTCGAGCTCGGGGTCGACGTGCGCACCGGCTGCCCCGTCGCGCGGATCGAGACCGCGCGCGGCGCCGTGCGCGGGGTCGCGCTGCGCGGCGGCGGGCGGATCGACGCCCCCGTCGTGGTGTCGAACGTCGACGTGCCGACCACGCGGGCGGAGCTGCTGGGCGCGCCCGCACGCCCGCCGCCGATGACCTCGGGCGTGATCACGTTCTACTGGGCCCTGCGCGCGCCGCCGCCCGGGCTGGGACACCACACCATCTTCCTGCCCTCCGACTTCCGGCGCTGCTTCCGCGAGCTGCAGCGGACCCTGCCCGCCGAGCCCGCCTTCTACGTCAGCGTGCCCACGGGCACCGACCCCGCCCTCGCGCCGCCCGGCGGGGCCGCGGTCTTCGTGCTCGTGCCGACCCCGGTGCTGAGCCGGATGGGCCCGGTGGACGGGCCCGCCCTCGTGGCCCGCGTGCGCGGACAGGTGCTCGACCGCCTCCGCCGCGAGGGGGTCGAGGGCCTGCCCGACGGCATCCTGCACGAAACGGTCTACACGCCCGCGGACTGGCGCGCGCAGTTCGGCCTCTTCGACGGGTCGGCCTTCGGCGCCGCCCACACGCTCTTCCACCTCGGCCCGTTCCGCGACCGCAACGCCGACCGCCGCCGCCGGGGGCTCTACTACGTCGGCGCGGGCACGACGCCCGGCACCGGCCTGCCGCTCGTCGTGCTCGGCGGCCGCATGACCGCCGAGCGCGTCGCCGCGCGGGAGGCGGGGCGGTGAGCCTGCACGTCGAGCGCTACGGCGACGGGCCGCGGGTCGTGTTCGCCGTCCACGGCTGGGGCGGCGACCACCGGGAGTTCGCCGCGGTGGCCGCGCGCCGGCCGCCCGGCGCCGCGCTGCTGAGCGTCGACCTCCCCGGCCACGGCGCCTCGCCCGCGCCGGACCGGTGGTCCCTCGAGCGGATCGTCGGGCAGCTGGTCCGGCGCGTGGAGGAGGAGGACCTGCGCGGGGTCGTGTTCGCCGGGTTCTGCAGCGGGGCCGTGCTGGCCCTGATGTGCGCCGCGTCGTGCCGCGACCGGGCCGCGCGGCTGGTCATGATCGACCCGTTCACGTACGTGCCGCTCTACTTCCGCCTCTTCACCTGGGGCTGGTTCGGCCGGCAGGCCTACCGCACCGCCTTCGCGAGCGGGTTCGGCCGGCGGGCCACCAACCGCGTGCTCCGCTCGCGCCAGGGCACGGGCGACGACTTCACGGCCGCCTTCCGCCGCCTCGACCCCGCCGTCACCCTCCGGTACCTCGCGCTGTTCGCGCGGTGCGGCCCGCTCGACCGCTTCGCGGGGCTCGGCCTGCCCGTCGACCTGCTGCACGGCGAGCGCACCTTCGCCGCGGTCCGGCGCTCGGTCGCCGGGCTCCGCCGCCTGTGGCCCCGGGCCCGCGTGCAGGTGCTCGGCGGCACCGGCCACCTGACGATGGTCCGCGGGGCCCCGCGGATCGCCCGCGTGCTCTTCGGATCCTGACGCGCCCCCGCGCGGGCGGCCGCGGCGACACCGGACAGATCACGTACCCACACCACCGGACAACTCACATGTTAGCGACAACGGCCGGAATCGCCGTTGACGCGGCCGCGCCGCGCGGCTATGTTCTCGCGCCGTTTGCCCGAGGGGGCGGGGCGGCACGCGGGCCCGGGGGCCCGCGGCGAAACGGACAACAGCACAGGAGAGATCATGGCTATCAAGGTTGGTATCAACGGATTCGGCCGCATCGGGCGGCTGGTTTTCCGCGCGGCCGCGGAGAACCCCGCGGATCGAAGTCGTCGGCATCAACGACCTGTTCGACGGCCGACTACATGGCGTACATGCTGAAGTACGACACGGTGCACGGGACCTTCCAGGGCACGGTCGAGGCCAAGGACGGCAAGCTCGTCGTCAACGGCAAGACCATGCGCGTGACCGCCGAGAAGGACCCGGCGGACCTCAAGTGGGGCGACGTCGGCGCCGAGTACGTCTGCGAGTCCACCGGGGTGTTCCTCGACCAGGGAGAAGGCCGCAGGGCCACATCAAGGCCGGCGCGAAGCGCGTCGTCATGTCGGCCCCGTCCAAGGACGACACGCCGATGTTCGTGATGGGCGTGAACCACGCGACGCGTACCAGGGCGAGGCGTTCGTCTCCAACGCCTCCTGCACGACCAACTGCCTGGCGCCCGTGGCCAAGGTGCTGCACGACAACTGGGGCATCGTCGAAGGGCTGATGACCACCGTGCACGCCACGACCGCGACCCAGAAGACCGTGGACGGCCCGTCGGCAAGAAGGACTGGCGCGGCGGCCGCGCGGCGGCCGGCAACATCATCCCGTCCACGACGGGCGCGGCCAAGGCCGTGGGCAAGGTGATCCCCGCCCTGAACGGCAAGCTGACCGGCATGGCGTTCCGCGTCCCGACCGCTGGACGTGTCGGTCGTGGACCTGACCTGCCGCCTCGAGAAGGCGGCCGGCGCGGACGCCGACTCGGCCTACGAGGCCATCAAGGCGCGATGAAGGAAGCGCGCCGAAGGCGCGCTGAAGGGCATCCTGGGCTACACGGAAGAGGACGTGGTCTCGTCCGACTTCATCGGCGAGGCGCGCACCTCGATCTTCGACGCCGGCGCCGGCATCATGCTCAACGCCCACTTCGTCAAGGTCGTGTCCTGGTACGACAACGAGTGGGGCTACTCCAGCAAGGTGCTGGACCTGATCGCCCACATGGCGACCGTGGCCTGAGCCGCAAGCGGTCCGGTTGCGGCCTGCGCGCGCGGGGCGCCGTGCCACGGCGCCCCGCGCCGTCTCCGGGCGCCGGTGGCAGCGGGAGGAGGAGACCGTCATGAACAAGAAGACCGTTCGCGACGTGGACTCGAAGGGCAAGCGCGTGCTGATGCGCGTGGATTTCAACGTGCCGCTCGAGGACGGCGAGGTCGGCGACGACACGCGCATCACGCGCCGCGCTGCCCACGATCCGGTACGTGCTGGAGCAGGGCGCCTCGCTGGTGCTGATGAGCCACCTGGGCCGCCCAAGGGCAAGGGGTACGAGCCGGAGTTCAGCCTGCAGCCCGTGGCCGACGCGCCTGGCGGAGCTGCTGGGCCAGCCGGTGCAGTTCGCCGCCGGACTGCGTCGGCGGCGGAGGCGAAGGCCATGGCCGCCGCCCTGCAGCCCGGGCGAGGTCCTGGTGCTCGAGAACACTGCGCTTCCACGCCGAGGAGGAGGGCAAGGCCAAGGTCGCCGACGACGCCACCGACGGAGCAGAAGGCGGCGGCGAAGGCCGAGATGAAGGCGCAGGCAGGAGGCCTTCGCCGAGCAGCTGGCGAGCTCGGCGACGGCGACGTCTACGTCAACGACGCCTTCGGCACCGCGCACCGCGCCCACGCCTCGACGGCGGTCGTCTGCCGAGTTCTTCAAGCAGAGCGTGGCCGGCTTCCTGCTGGAGAAGGAGATCGAGTACCTCGGCCAGCGCGCTCGAGCGTCCCGAGCGGCCGTTCGTGGCCATCCTCGGCGGCGCCAAGGTCAGCGACAAGATCGACGTCATCACCAACCTGCTCGACAAGGTCGACGCCCTCATCATCGGCGGCGCGCATGGCCTACACGTTCTACCGCGCCAAGGGCCTGCCGATGGGCAAGTCGCTGGTGGAAGAGGACCAGGTCGAGCTGCGCGCAGGACATGCTCGCCCAGGCCGCGGAGAAGGGCGTGCCAGCTCCTGCTGCCGGTCGACCACGTCGTCGCCGACGAGTTCGACGCGGACGCGCAGACGCGAGACCGTGGGCGAGGCCGGCATCCGCGACGGCTGGATGGCGCTGGACATCGGCCCGGAGTCGGCCGAGCTGTTCGCCGCCGAGATCGCCAAGGCGCAAGACGGTGGTCTGGAACGGCCCGATGGGCTGCTTCGAGATGGCGCCCTTCGCGGCCGGCACGATGGCCGTCGCGCAGGCCGTGGCCGAAGCGGACTGCGTCAGCATCATCGGCGGCGGCGACAGCGTCAGCGCGGTGAACAAGAGCGGCCTGGCCGACCGGATGACCCACATCAGCACCGGCGGCGGCGCCAGCCTCGAGTTCCTCGAAGGCAAGGACGTTGCCCGGCGTGGCGGCCCTGTCGGACAAGGCGTAGCCGCGGCGAAACGTTTCCAAGGCTTGGAAACGGGCGCCGCCCCGGCTTCCAAGCCTTGGAAAACCGGTCCGGCCCCGCCGCGCGCTAGCCCGCCTTATTCACGAACGCCAGAGCGTTCATGAATAAGGCGCCTGGCACGCGGGGCTGCTGAGCACCCCGCGTGCCAGGACGCGACGCGGTGTCCACCGCGTCGCGAACGTGGCGTCACCCCGTTTGTGCCCGCAAGGCGGGCACATCACGGCCGCGAAGCGGTGGATTATTCACGACTTCGTGAATAATCCAGGCTAGGCCCCGTCGCCGCCGGCGGCCCCGCGGGGACGGCCCGGCGCGTTCAGTTCGGCCATGACCGTCTCGTAGCAGCGCGGGCACACCGCGTGGGTCAGCCGGGGCATCTCGTCGGCCTCGAAGGGGCGCAGCTGGGCCAACCCCTCCTCGACCTCGAGCCACTCGCCCGCGGCGTTCGCGATCTTCTTGCACATGCTGCAGATCCGGATCAGCTCGTTCGACCGCGGGGCGTTCCCGTCGATCAGCGCGACGGGGTCGCGCGGTTCGGTGCGCAGGATGGTGCTCTCGATCTCGATGCCGCCGTCCGGCAACGGCGAGACCGTGAGCTCCAGGAAGCGCCGCTGCCGGGGCGAATCGCACCGGAAGGGGATGGGCCCGCAGGGCGCGCCGGACCGGGTCCGCGCGAAGACCGCCTCGTACAGGTGCCTGGTCTGCGCACCGTGAACGAAGTCCCACAGCGAATGCCCCAGGACGTCACCGGGGCGGCACGTGCGGCCCGCGCCGTTCGCGCGCGCGAAGGCTTCCCAGTTCGGACTGACCTCGCGGAGGATGTCCCCGCCGTCGATACGGTAGACGAAAACGCGTTCGTTCATCCGTGCTCCCTTCGCGGCGGCCCCGCCGGCGTCCGGCGGCCGGCCGGCGTCACCGTTTCCTCGTCCACGCGGCGATCTCGCGCAGCGCCGCCTCGGCCTCCCGCTCGTTGGTCACGCCCGAAACGGATTGGATCCACACGCCGCCCGGGTCCAGGGTCCGGAACAGGAGGTCCAGGTCCCCGGCGGGCAGGGAGAGGCACAGGGCCTTCTTCTTGCCCTGGATGCGCCGGTACACCTCGATCCAGTCGGTCCAGGCGCCCTGGCCGGCGCCGGGGACCCACTGGATCGCGTGGATCTCGGGCAGCTCGAGAAGGCGATCGAGGTAGCGCAAGGCCCGCGGGCCGTCGAGATGGTACATGCAGCGGTCCATGTGCCGGCCTTCGCGGACGATGCCCGGCACGAACAGGTCCTCAAACGCTTCGTCCGATATCATGCAGGAGAAGTCGTTCGACGGGACATGGTACTTCCCCCGGCAGGTGGCCGGTAGCCAGGTGGTGCTGGGCATGCCCGCGGCGGAAAGGATCCCGTGGAAATGGTCGTACACGTCCAGGAACTCCCCCGTGAGCCTGTCGCAAAGACGCTTCATGGCCTCCGGGTGCTCGAGGGTGTCGACGAGCAGCTCCTGCGGACCCCGGAACGCGGCCATCGCGTCGCCCCCCCCGTGCAGGTCGGTGTAGCCGACGATGAACTTCCCTTTCCCCGCCTCGACCAGCGCTTCGGTCATTTCCTCCAGCTTGCGGAAGTAGAACGACGCCCTGTCCAGGCGGAGTCGCGCCACGGATTCGTCCGACCAGTCGGCCAGGACGGGCCGGCTCCATGCCGTCTGCTCGCCGTACTCCATGTCACAGCCGTAGAAGGCGGAGAAGATCTCCGGTCCAAGGTTCGGCCAGGCGACCGGCAGGCTGTCGGCGAAGTGCACCGTGTTGCGGAGTCGTGCCTCGGCCAGGGCCACGGTATGCCCGGTATCCATCCACCGCTCGCGGAGGGTCGCATGCCGTTTCCGCGGCGGCGCCACGCATTCCGCCTCCGGCCGGGGGAAGGTCATGGAGACGAGGGGGCGGTCCAGGACCTGGCCGTCCCACCACGCCTCGTAGCGGTTCCGTACGGCTTCGAAGTCGGGTTTCAGTTCGAACATGGAGCTCCTGCCTGTTCCCCGGACCCGGAAGCGGGGGGCCGGCGCGCCGCGCGCCGACGGGGTTCGCCTCAGGGCTTGGCGCCGGTTGCCCGCGGCGGCGGGACCACGGAGCCTTCGAACACGATGCGCGGATCGTCCACGCGCACGAGTTCGTGCAGCTCGTACACGTTGCGGTACCCGTACCCGTAGAGGTTGACGTAGGTGGGTATGTTCAGCGCCATCATGAGCGGCTTGGCCTGCGCCGCGAACTGCGTGGCGGGCGTCACGGCCGGTCCCGGCGCCGGCAGGGCGACCTTGGAGGCGAAGTCGACCGGGTTGCCCTCGAAGTTGTTGTTGCAGTAGATGAGGACGGTGGTCCCGAGGGTGGGAATCACCTTCCGCAGGTTGTCCTGGGTGAAGTCGGGAAAGCTCAGGTGCCTCGCGCCCTTCACGTGCAGGCGCTCGAAACGAAAGGTCGAGCGGGTGTCGAGCACGATCACCCCCGGCTCCTTGCTCATCTTGAGAAACGTGTCCAGGTCTACCAGCCGGCTGGCCCGGTGGGTCTCGACCTCGGCGACAAGGCCCTTGAAGTCGTCGAAGCTGACTTTCGCCCTGGGGTAGTCCCCGTCCCCGGCCCGCACGGCGCCGGCCGCGAGGAGCACGGCCCATCCTGCTGCCCGCATCGCGCTGCTCATCGCCCGCCCTCCCTGCCGGGCCCCGGCCCTTTCGGCGTTGACCTGTCCCGGCGTCGACCTGCCACCGCGGTGCATGCTACCGGCAGGATCGTGCCGGGGCGACGAATTATCGGGCGCCCGGAAGGCGAAAGGCCCCGGGGCGTCCGCCGCGCGCCGTCCGGCCGGCGCCGGTCACGGGGGGCTCAACCCTCGCGGACCGCCGCGGCGAGCCGGTCGACCGCGCCGGCCACGACGTCGTCGGGCGTCACGAGCGGCGGCATGAAGTAGAGCACGGGGCCGAGCGGCCGCGCGAGGACGCCGCCCGCCAAGAGCCGTTCGCGCACGCGCGCGGCGAGGGCCGCGCCGCCGCCCCGGGCGTCCGCGCCGAACTCGACCGCGGCGATCATGCCGAGCCACCGGACGTCGGCGACGCCGGGCAGCCCGCGCAGCCCCTCGAAGCGCGCACCCATGCGCGCGCCCGCCCGCGCCGCCTGCGCGGCGATGTCCTCCTCCTCGTAGACCGCCAGGGCCGCGAGGGCGGCGGCGGCCGCCACCGGGTTGCCCGCGAACGTGTGCCCGTGGCAGAAGGTGTGGTCCTCGGGCTCGTCGGCGAAGGTGTCGAAGACGCGGCGCTTCACCACCGTGGCGCTGAGGGGCAGGCAGCCGCCCGAGAGGGCCTTGCCGAGGCACACGATGTCGGGGTCCGTCCCCGCGTGCTCGAAGGCGAACATCCGCCCGGTCCGGCCGAAGCCCACCGCCACCTCGTCGTGGATCAGCAGCACGTCCCGCTCGCGGCACAGGTCCGCCAGGGCCCGCAGGTAGCGGGGCCCGTAGATGCGCATGCCCGCCGCGCCCTGGCACAGGGGTTCGACGATGACCGCCGTCAGCTCGTCGCCGTGCGACGCGAAGATCCGGCGCATGGGCTCGAAGCACTCCAGCCCGCAGCGGCCGGGGTCGGGCCCGTGCGGGCAGGTGCTGCAGCAGGGCGACCCGGCCCGGTGAACGGGGAAGACCACGCGCCGGAAGGGCTCGTGGAAGCCGGGCAGGAAGCCCACGGAGACCGCGCCCAGCGTGTCGCCGTGGTACGCGTGGCCGAGCGAGGCGAAGCGGAACCGCCCCGGCTGCCCGAGGTTGTGCCGGTACTGGATCGCGACCTTCAGCGCCGCCTCGACGGCGCTCGCGCCGTCGCTCGCGAACAGCACCCGGCGGTCGGCGTCCGGGAAGAGGGCGGCGAGGCGCGCGGCCAGCTCGACGGCGCGCGGGTGCGACAGGTTGCCGAGGATGCTGTGCTGGAGCTCGCCCGCCTGACGGCGGATGGCCTCGACGAGGCGCGGGTGGCTGTGCCCGAGCGCGCAGCACCACCACGACGCGACCGCGTCGAAGTAGCGCCGGCCCTCCGCGTCGAACAGGTAGGGGCCCTCGCCGCGCACGATGAGCGGCAGCCGGCCCGAACGCGCGGCGCTGTGCCGCGTGTAGGGGTGCCACAGCGCCGACGCGTCCAGGCGGCCGTAGGCGGCGGGGTCGGGCTTCACGGGTCGAGGGCCTCCAGCAGGCGGGCGGCGTCGAGGTGGGCGGCGGCGAAGGCGGCGAACGCCGCCGGGCCGCACCCGTCCCCGGCGAGGGCGGGCAGCCACGGCAGCCAGCCGAGCACGGGGACGCGCCCCAGCCGTTCGATCGTCGCGCGGTTGTCCTCCTCGATGTAGCCGCGCTCCCCCGGCCGGTCGTCGTTCAGCACGACGCCGGCGAGGGGCAGGCCGCGGGCCCGGGCGGCGGCGAGGGTGAGGAGGGTGTGGTTGATCGTGCCCAGGCCGCTGCGCGCGACGACCAGCAGCGGCAGGCCGAAGCGGGCGGCGAGGTCGAGCATGCACGCGCGGTCGTCGAGCGGAACGAGCGCGCCGCCGGCGCCCTCGGCGACGACGGCCGCGTGGCCGCGGGCCAGCGCGTCGAAGGCGCGCGCGACGGCGGCGGGATCGACCGGTGCGCCCTCGCGGGCGGCGGCCAGGTGCGGCGAGCAGGGGTCGCGCAGGAGGCACGGGGCCATGAGGGCGCGCTGCGCGCCGTCCGGCTCCAGCCCGCAGAGCCGCAGCACGCGCTCGAGGTCGGGCGAGCGCCGCGGTGCCGCGCCGCCGCACCCCGTCTGGACGGGCTTCATGGGCACGGCGTCTACGCCCGCGGCGCGCAGGACGGAGACGGCGGCGGCGGCGGCCACCGTCTTGCCGACGTCCGTGCCGGTGCCCGTCACGAAGAACCCGCGCCGCCGCGGGCCCGGCCCGGTGGCCGGCCCTGTCGCTTCAGGATGCGTCATCGCCCACCCGTGCCCGTACGCCGAGGACGCGGTACGTGGCCCTCACGCCGCCGCCCGGTTCCTTGTAGTGCGCGTCGTAGTGCGACGCAAGGGCCCGCAGCTCCGAGCGCGAGAGCGGCCGGACCGCGGACGACACCGGTCCGCCCGTCACCCCCTGCCGCCGCAGGGCCTGCAGCAGCGCGGCGGCGCCGGCGTGGACGACCGCGACCTCCCGGACCTCCCGCGCCTCGGCGGTGAACCCCGCGGCCCGGAGCGCCCCGCACGCCTCGTCCTCCGAGGGGAGGCGGCCGGCGGGCGGTTTCCGCGGCGCGGCCGCCAGGCGCGAGGCGCGCAGCTCGCCGAGCGACCCGTCCAGCATCATGGCGAACACCAGGCGGCCGCGCGGGGCGAGCGAGCGGCGGACGGCGAGGAACGCCTTCGGGAGCGGGGCCACCCAGTGCAGCGAGGAGGCGCTGACCGCCAGGTCGGCGGGCGGGTCGAGGACGAACGCCCGGGCGTCGGCGAGGACCCAGCTCACGCGCCCCGCGCCCGGCGTCTCGCGGCGCGCCTGCTCGAGCATGCCCGCGGCGATGTCGATCGCGGTCACCGCCGCGCCGGGATAGCGCGCGAGGAGCGCGCGGGTCAGCAGGCCGGTGCCGCACCCGATGTCGAGGACGCGGCGCGGCGCGCCGCCGGGGCACAGGTCCATCGCGAAGCGCGCCGCCGGGCGCTGCACGTCCGCCGCCTCGCTGTAGCCGCCCGCCGCCGAGGAAAAGCGCCGGGCGATGCCGTCGGTGCGGTGCGCGCTCACGGCCCGCGCTCCCCGGCGAAGCGGCGGAACGCGTCGGCCACGCGCGGCGCGGCCGACCGGGGCAGGTCGTGGCCCGCCCCCTCGACCGGGACGACGCGCGCGCGGGGGAGGGCGGCGCCCAGCTCGGCGGAGGCGCCGGCGGGCACGACGCGGTCGCGGGTGCCGTGGACCAGGAGCACGGGGCAGCGGACCCGGTCCAGCCGCGGGCGCAGGTCCGTCGCGGCGAGGTAGCGGAGCCCGGCGAGCAGCTCGTCACACCCCCGGCCAGGGCGCGGGCGGCGAAGGCCTCCCCCGCGCCGCGGGCGGGCCGGGCCGGGTGGCGGACGAGGTGGTGGAAACCCGCGAGGGTGCGTTCGGGCGCCGAGCGCAGCCCGTCGATCATCGCCTCGAGCCGCGCGCCCGGGACGCCGGCCGCCGGCGCGTCGTCGCGGCAGAAGCGGGCCGTGCCCGCGAGGGCGAGGACGCCCGCCACGGCGCCCGGCTCCGCGGCGGCCGCCTCGAGCGCGACCATGGCGCCCATCGACCACCCCGCGATCCAGGCCGGCCGCCCGCCGCGGGCCCGCGCGAGCAGCCCCCGTGCCCAGGGCGAGACCGCGCCGTCGCCCGCCGCGCGGCCGCGCAGCGCGGCCAGGGCCAGGGGGACCACGGGCGTCGCCCCGCCCAGCGCCTCGGCGAGCGGGCCGAAGACCTCGGCGGGGTGGGCCCACCCGGCCACGGCGAGAAGCGGCGCGGCGGTCACACCAGGCCCTCCTCGCGCGCCGCGGCCGCGATCGCCGCGGCGGCGCGGTCCAACTCGTCCGGGGCGTGGGCCAGGGTGACGGAGAGGCGCAGCCGCGCGCGGCCCGGCGGGACGGTGGGCGGCCGCACGGCCACGACGAGCAGGCCCTGCGCCTCGAGGCGCCGCGCGAGCGCCACCGCGCGGCGGCTGTCGCCCACCTGCACGGGCACGACCTGGCTCCCGGAGGGGCGCGTGTCCAGCCCCCCGGCCTCGAGCCGCGCGCGGAAGGCGGCCGCGCGCCGGAGCAGCTCGGGCCCGCGGCCGGGCTCGGCGGCGAGCACGTCGAGCGCGGCCAGCGCGGCGCCGGCCGCTGCCGGGGGCGGGGCGGTGGTGTAGATGAAGGCGCGGGCCCGGTGGACCAGCCACTCGCGCATCGCGGCCGCGCAGGCGGCGAAGCCGCCGTAGCCGCCCAGCGCCTTGCTGAGCGTGCCCATCGACAGGGTGACGCGGTCCTCGAGCCCGGCGTCGCGCACGAGCCCGCCGCCGCCGGGTCCGAAGACGCCCGTGGCGTGCGCCTCGTCGACCAGCAGCATCGCGCCGGCGCCGGCGGCGGCGCGCGCGAGGTCCGCGAGCGGGGCGAGGTCGCCCTCCATGCTGAAGACCGACTCGGTGACGACGAGCTTGCGCGCGCCGGGCGGCGCCGCGGCGAGCTGCTCCTCGAGGTGCCCGGCGTCGTTGTGGCGGAAACGGTGGTGGCGCGCGCCCGAGAGGCGGATGCCGTCGATCAGGCTCGCGTGGGCGAGGCGGTCGGCGAAAACGTGGTCGCCGCGGCCGACGAGTGCCGGGACCAGGCCCGCGTTGGCGAGGAACCCGCTGCCGAAGAGCAGGGCGGAGGGATAGCCCTTGAGCCCGGCCAGGCGCGCCTCGAGCCGCTCGTGGAGGGCCAGCGTGCCGGCCATGAGCCGCGAGGAGGCGGCGCCCGCGCCGGCGGCGCGCGCCGCGCGGACGGCGCCCTCGACGACCCGCGGGTCGCGCGCGAGGTCGAGGTAGTCGTTGCTGGCGAAGTTCAGCACGCGGCGCCCGCCCGGCCCGGTCCACGCCCCGCCCGCGCCCGCCCGCGCGACGGTTTCGCGCCCGAGCCCCTGCCCGCGAAGCGCGTCCAGCGCGGGACCGACCCACGCGTCACCCGGCATCGTCCACCTCCAGGTCGGCCAGCATGCGGAGGTCCTGCTCCACGTCGCGGCCCGCCACGGTGAGCAGGTCGCCGATCATCATGCCCGTCGCCCCGGCGTGGAAGATCATGGACTGCAGGTCGCGCAGGTGCGTGCGGCCCGCGCAGACCTTCAGTTCCGCCCCGGGCACGAGCAGCCGGAACACCGCGATGCACCGCAGCATCTCGAGCGGCTTCATCGGCGGGCGGTCCCCGAGGCGGGTGCCGGGCACGGGGACCAGGAAATTCAGCGGGATCGCGTCCACCCGCTCGCGGCGGAGCGTGAGCGCGAACTCGACGCGCTGCCCGTCCGTCTCCCCCATCCCGAGAATGCCCCCGGAACAGACCTCCAGGCCCGCGGCCTTCGCGCGGCGGACCGTCGCGAGGCGGTCGGCGTAGGGGTGCGTCGTGCACACGCCCGGGAAGAAGCTCTCGGCCGTCTCGAGGTTGTGGTGAAAACGGCGCAGCCCCGCGTTGCGCAGGGCCCGGAGCGCTCCGCCGTCGAGCGCACCGAGCGAGGCGCACCAGTGCGGCCGCGGCGACCGGCCGGCGCGGAGCGCGCCGCAGAGCCGTTCCACGCCCGCCGCGTCGAGCGTCTCGCCGCTGGTCACGATGCCGAAGTGCCCCACGGGCAGCGCGGCCGCGGCGCGGTGGGCCTCGACCATCCGCTCGCCCGGGCACAGGGCGTAGGTCTCCGCGCCCGTCGCGTGGCGGGCCGACTGCGCGCAGAAGGCGCAATCCTCCGGGCAGGCCCCGCTCTTCGCGTTGAGGATGGAGCAGAGGCGGACCCGGTCGCCGAACCGGCGCCGCCGGACCGCCGAGGCCGCGGCCATGACGTCGGGCAGGTCGCCCGGCCCGCCGCGGAGCACCTCGAGCGCGACGCCGGGCTCGACGGCCTCGCCGGTGTCGGCGGCGCGGCGCAACGCCTGGAGCAGGGCGGGAGTCACCCCGCGCGCTCCCGGGCGGCGGGCGCGTCCGCCGCCCCGGCGGGGACGCGGCCGGCCGCGCCGATCGTGCCCGCGGCCAGCACCGTGTCCCCGTCGTAGAACACGGCGGCCTGGCCCGGGGTGACCGCCTCCTGCGGTTCGTCGAACACGCCCTCGGCCGTGTCGCCGCCGGGCCCGGCGGTCAGCGTGGCCTCCGCCTCGCGGTGCTGCTGCCGTATGCGGGCGCGGACGCGCAGGGGCGCGGGCGGCGGGCCGTCCAGGGCGACCCAGTTGACGCGCAGCGCGCGGAACGCGCGGGAGAAGAGTTCCGCGTGCCCGCCGACGACGAGCGTGTTCGCCGCGGCGTCGATCCGCAGGACGTAGAGCGCCCGCCCGGCGCCGCCGAGGCCGAGGCCCTTCCGCTGCCCGACGGTGTAGTGGACGATGCCCCGGTGCGTGCCGAGCCGGCGCCCGGCGGGGTCGACCACCGGGCCCGGGCGGACCTCGCCGCCGCGGAAGAGCACGCCGTAGTCGTCGGCCTCCAGGAAGTCCTGGCTCTCGGGCCGCTCGAGGAGGTCCGTCCAGCCGAGGGCCCGGGCCTGTTCGCGCACCGCCCGCTTCGTCAGGCCGCCGAGGGGGAGGAGGAGCAGCGCGAGCTGCTCCTGCGAGAGGTGGGAGAGGAAGTAGGACTGGTCCTTCGCGGGGTCGGCCCCCTTGCGCAGGACGTACCGGCCGCGGGCCGGGTCGAAGGCGGTGCGCGCGTAGTGGCCCGTGGCGAAGCGGTCGAACGCGAGGCCCGCCTCGCGCGCCGCGGCCGGCAGCGCGTCGAACTTGACCCGCCGGTTGCACGCTATGCAGGGGTTGGGCGTGCGGCCGGCGAGGTACTCGCTCCGCACGTGCTCGAGCACCCGCTCGCGGTAGACGTCGGCGAGGGGCACGGTGTGGTGGGGGATGCCCAGCCGTTCGGCGCACCGGCGCGCGGCCTCCAGCTCCCGCGGCTCGCCCGGCCCGTAACACCCGGAGCGCCCGAGGTCGGGGAGGGGCAGCGAGCCGTCCCAGAGCTGCATCGTGAGGCCGATGACCTCGTGGCCCTCCCGCCGCAGCCGCCACGCGGCGACGCTCGAGTCGATGCCGCCGCTCATGCCGACCGCGACCCGCAGCGGACGGCCGCCGGGCACCGGGTCTTCGGCTGGATGCGGGGTCCGCATGGCGTCGCTCCCGCGCCCTTCGCGCGGAGCGGCGAATGTACCACGGGCCTGCGCCCGCCGCCAAGACGGGCACGGTGCCCCCCGCTCCGCGAAACGAAGGGGCCGGGCACCCTGCGGCGGGAGGTGGACGGCGCCGTCCGGGCGCCGGGCGCCGCCGCGCCCGGCACGGCGGGAATGCGCGGTTGACACAGCCGGGCGGCAGCTGCATCATCGCGCGCGAGGGTGGTCGGCCGGGTGCGGTCCCGCGAAAGGCGGGTGGATGGTCAAAGGCCTGACAGTCCGGGCGGCCACGGCCGCGGTGGTGTTCGCGGTGTTGCGGGCGGGCGCCGCGGCGGTCGCCCTGCCGCCGCCTGCGGAGTGGGCGGCCGCGCCGGGCGCGCCGGCCGCGCCGGGCGACGCGTTCCCCGCCGTCTTCGCCGACCCGCCCGTCGCCGTGGATCCTGCGGCCCCCGTCGTGGGCGAGTGGACCCGCACGGTGCTGCCCGGCGAGAGCTTCGCCCTGAGCGGCGTGCGGTTCACCGCGCGGACGGGCGACGAGACGGGCAGCGACACCACCGTGTGGCTGTGGGCCGACGACGGGGCGGAGGGTGTGCTGCTCGAGGCCGAGGTCCGGTCGGTGACCGGGCACGCGCTGCTCGCCCGGGCGCCCGACAATCTGCCGGTCGGCATGGCCTTCCTGTGGGTGGAAAATCTCCACGGACCCGGCGCACCGGTGTGCCTGAACCGCCCCGAGGCGCAGTGGATCGGACCGATGGGCTCCACGGCGCCCGCCGGGGCGGGGCGCCGGGTGTTCGGCAAGAACCTCGCGCACGCGCACGGCACGGATACCAGCCACGTCTACGTGCAGCCGGCGTCGGGCGGCGCCTTCACGCCGTGCAGCGTCACGAACGTGGAGCCGTACGCCGTCTCCTTCGTGGTGCCGCCGTCGCTCGCCACGGGCGCGTACCGGGTCTACGTCCACGCCGGGCACGGGGGGGCGTGGGGCTGGAGCGACCCGCTCGACCTCACCGTGGCGCCGGACGGGCAGCGCGGCGCGGGCGAAAGCGTCGTGCCGCCGTCGGGCGGCGACGACACGGCGGCGCTGCAGGCGGCCGTCAACACGGTCTCGGGCTGGTCGAACGGCGGCACGGTGCGCATGCAGGCCGGCCTCTACACGATCACCGGAGCGCTGGAAGTGAAGTCCAACGTCCGGCTGGCCGGGGCGGGCATGACGAACACCACCGTCGAGATCCGCCTGGCGGCCGACCGGACGGGCGGGCCGATGCAGGTGGTCGGAAACCACGCGGCGCTGGAGGACTTCACGCTCAAGGCCTGCGGGACGAACACCGCGCACTTCGGGCTGACGGGCACGAGCGGCGGGATGGCGGTGGACGACCTGCGGGTGCGGCGGGTCCGGTTCACCGCCGAGCCCGGCACGTGGGGCGACGGCATCAAGAGCGCGGGGTTCTCGTTCAACGTCGGCGAGGTGGCGGACTGCGTCTTCGACCGGACCTTTTCCATGAACTGGTCGACGGATGTCTGGGTCCACGGCAACACCTTCCACGGCGGGCTGAACGGGCCGTACGGATGGAGTTGGTCGGAGGCGGGCGTCTCCATGAACACGTTCACGCGGCTCGTGCTGGAGCGCAACCATTTCGAGACGCCGGCCTGGCCCGAGGATCCCGCCACCGGGAGCCGCAACTACAAGACCCACGGCTTCCTCTCCTCCGACGACGCGGCCTACCTGCAGATCTGCAAGCGGATCATGAACTGCTCGGCCAACATGATGTCGCCCACCCACGCCTACGTCGCCTGGAACACCTCCGAGGACGTGGCCGTCGAGGACAACAAGGGCGAGATGATCCTCTTTCACGAGGCCCAGTCGCACTACTACGCGCAGGTGGCGGCGAACAGCGGCCGCACGCTCACCATCCGCACCGACGGTACGGTGCACGGCGAGGCGCTCCTCGTGGGTGTCGGGGAGGGCGACGAGGTCGCCCCGATGACGGCGGTGCCGGGCACGGTCAACGCCTCGCAGGACACGATCGACGGCAAGGCGTGCGTGCTGATCGTCTCCGGCGACGGGATGGGCCAGTACCGCCGGATCGAGAGCCACACGGCGACGACGGTGACCGTGGAGGAACCGTGGCGGGTGCCGCCGGGCACGAACTCCGTCGTCGTGCTGCTCAACCTCTACCGGGATACGATCGTCTACCGCAACGAGCTGAACGCCTTCCCCGAGGGCTACGAGTACGTCAGCCACGCGGCGAGCGTCGGCATCGGCCACGACGGCAACGTCGTCGGCTGCGAGGCGGAGGGCAACGTGTCGCGCCGCACGTTCACGGGCCGGGCGGTGCACGGGCGCCCGACGGCGCCCTGCATGTGGAACACGTTCCGGGACGAGACCGCGGAGGATTGCCACACGGCGGGCTACTCCTTCCAGGTCTGGTCGGGCGCGACGCCGGGCGAGGCGTGGACGGACAGTCCCGGCGCGACGCACCTGGGCAACTTCGTGCGCGGCGGCGCGGTCGACTGCGCCATGGACGGGTTCGCGCTGGGGCTGAACCCCAACGCCCTCGACAGCCATCACCGCTACACGCAGGCCTCGGCGGTCGAGGGGGTTTCTGTCACGGCGGGCGGGGACGGCATCGAGGCCGGGAACCTGGCGGACGTGCTGTTCCGGAACGTATCCTTCACGCTGCCCGCGTCCGCGACGGGGGTGGAGTTCTACCCCAACCACGGCACCGCGCTCGAAGGCAACACCTACACCGGCGCCGGCTCCGCGTACGGCTCTGACGTCACGTGCCGCATCACGACCTGGCAGGGGAGCGGGCGCTGGATCCTGAAGAGTCCCGGCGCGGGCGACTACGCGCGGTACGACGCCCTCGATTTCGGCGCGGGCGCCAGCCTGCTGGAGATGAA
Source organism: uncultured bacterium (assembly GCA_963744655.1). Classification (GTDB taxonomy): domain Bacteria; phylum Verrucomicrobiota; class Kiritimatiellia; order PWTM01; family PWTM01; genus CAVUUJ01. The sequence continues at coordinate 51,766 of CAVUUJ010000001.1, forward strand.
CTTCAGCTCCGTGTCCTCGCTCGATTTCGAGGTCCGCCTCGACAGCCCCGCGGGTCCGCTCGTCGCATCCGGCACCGTCACCACCACGGGCACGGCGAGCTTCCCCGTCTCGGGGGCCTCGGGCATGCGGGACGTCTACTTCGTCTTCCCCTCGGCGAGCAATTGCCAGCTGGAGTGGCTCCGCTTCACCGGCGCGACGACCGTCTACCGCCTGGGCGGGAGTTTCGACGCCACCGGCAACACGACGGAGGACGCCCTGCTCGCGCGCACCGTCCCCGTCCCCCCGCGGCGCGTCGCCCGCCTGGCGGGCGATGCGTTCGCACCGCCCGCGGCGCGGGACGTGCCCGTGCACAATACCGGTGCGACCGGCCTCGTCTGGACTGCGGTCAGCGACCAGGCGTGGCTGACCCCCTCGAACACCGGGGCGAGCCCCGTGCCGGCGGAGCAGACGAACGGCATGCTCCGCCTCGCCGCCGACCTGTCCGGCCTGGCGGTCGGCGAGCACCTGGCGGTCGTGAAGCTGACGGGCGGGAGCGTGACGTCCGCCGTCGGCGTCGTCCTCCAGGTGAGCGAGGCGCCGCTGGAGGTGGCCCTGGAGGCCCCGCTGGAGGGGACGATCCGCGCGGCAGGCGGCGACGTGGCGCTGGGCGCCTCGGTCACGGCGGGCGCGGCGACCTCGGTCGTGTTCACCGCCGGCGGCGTACCCGTCGACACGGACGCCTCGGCCCCGTGGACCGGCCAGTGGTCCGGCGCCCCCGCCTCCGGCCCGGACGGGTCCCTGCTGCGCGCGGTGGCGTACAGCGACTACGGCCGGGTCAGCACCTCCGGGCCGGTGCGGGTGTGGATCACGCCCGCGGGGGGCTCGGCGTCGCTGCCGTTCACGGAACCGTTCGAGGCGCCGGCGGTGACGGCGGGTCCGCTCGACGGGCAGAACGGCTGGCTGGCCGGCGCGGGGGCGGAGGCGACCCCCACGGCCCCGTACGGCGGCGCGCAGGCACTGGGCTTCGCCTCTTCGGCGACGGCCCGGCACGCGATCGACGGGGCGGGGCACCCGCAGGTCTGGATCGACGTGCGGCGCCGGGCCCTGGGCACGGAAGGGCGCCCGGCGGTCGAGGCGGCCGCCGCGGCGCTGTTCGCGTTCGCGGCCGACCGGCGGCTCGAGGTGTACGACGGGCTGGTGGGCGGATGGGTTACGCTGTCGAACGCGCCGCCGGCGGCGGGCGCATGGGTGCGGCTCAGCGCGCGGGTGGATTACGACCGGGACCGGTGGTCGCTCTACCTCGACGGGACGAACGTCGCCTCGGAACTCGGCTTTGCGGGCAGCCCGGCGCAGCTCACCGGCGTGCGGCTCGACGGCGACGGCGGCGCGGCGGACGACCTGGCGGTCGGGGTCGACGTCCCGGCGGGCGTGACCGCCCTGCCGGCGGACGACCCGGGCGGCGACGCGGATGCCGACGGGATGAGCAACAGCGACGAGACCCTGGCCGGCACCGATCCGCTGGACCCCGGCTCGGTGCTGCGCCTCGCCCGTATCGTCCTCCCCGCCGGCGGCGGGATCGAGATGCACTGGCCGAGCATGGCGGGACGGGTCTACGACGTGATGGAGGCCGTCTCGCCCGGCGGCTGGCCCGGCACGGCGCTGTACAGCGGCCTGGCGGCCGACCCGCCGACGAACACGCAGTCGCTGGCGACCGGCAGTACGGCCGGGTTCTACCGCGTGCGCGTACGTGTGCCCTGACCCGCCGGCGGGCCAGCCCCCGGCAGGGGGGCCGGCGCGGGCGGCCGGGGCGACCGCGGAGGGACCGCAAAAAAGACGGGTGGTGGCCGAATTGGTGCTTTACGCACCTGACGGTCAATAGGTACATTCGTCGAGTATAGGGAGAGGTTTCATGGCGCTGAGTCGGTCCGGTTCCGGGGTATACGGCATGCTGGGCGTGATCCTGGCGGCCCTCGTGGGACTCGGTTTGTGGATGCCTACCCCGTCGGACGCCTCCGGCGAGGCCTACAGCGTCAATGTCGTGGGCTACCTGGCCCTCGAGCTGCCCCGCGGCTACAGCCTCGTCCGCTTCGACTTCCTCGAAATGGAGGGGACCGCCACCCCCTCCCGCGTCTTCGGCAACCAGCTGCCGCCGGGGTCGGAACTCCTTTGCTGGAACGGCACCAACTACGTTACGGATCGCTTCGCGATCCAGACGGGGCCGCCGCCGTTCTTCCCGGTGCTCGGAACGAACTGGCTCAGCGATACCCTGGACCTGTCGCTGGGCACGGGGTTCTGGGTGACGATTCCCACCAATGCGGCCCAGGCCGCCTACACCGTCTACGTGGCCGGCGAGGTGCCCGGCGCCCTTACCGTGCCCTCGAACCTGGTCGAGATTGCGGAGGGCTACAACCTGGTCGGGTATTCCTACCCGGTCGATACGGCATGGACGTCCACCACGCTGGCGGCCCAGGCGGCGGTCGGCGACGAGATGCTGATGTGGAACAGTGAACAGAAGGCTTTCATAGCGAACCGATTCCGGGAGGAGATGGGGCCTCCGCCTTCCTTCCCGATCCTCGGCACCAACTGGGTCTATCCCGGTGCCGTCGTGCCGATGGGCAACGCCTTCTGGTACAGGCGCGTGGCAGGTGCGGGGGACGTCGACTGGATCGAGACGAAGCCGTACGACAATCCTTGATCGAGAGGGTGCATTGAAACAACGAGTAAGGAGAACGGGTATGCGCAGGTATGCATGGTTGGCAGTAGCCGTAGCGGCGGCGGTGGCGGGCACGGCCTCGGCCGATATCGCGGTCAATTGGCGGTCGGACGGGTTCATCCTCGTGAACGGCGGCAATTCCTCGAACTTCCCCGCCGATTACGTGGGAGATACCGGCGGCGAGCTGGTCCAGTTGATCTGGAGCGACGTGGATCCCAGCCTGTTCGGCGCCTTCGGCAACACCACGGACTACCTCGACGTGGGCGGCAGCGAGGTGCTGTTGACGTCCTTCCTCAACAACGTCTCCCATTCCGGTGCGGTAGGCGGCGGCAATTTCGACTATCCCGCCGAGCAGAACGGCGGGGCGCGTCCGTCCTTCGCGGACGCGGACGTGGGCGGCACGGACATAACGGGCGGGTACCTCTACACGCGGGTCTTCGAGGATGCCACGCCGGCCGCGGGCGAGTACTACTTCCAGTCCGGCGTGGTCACGCCTTCCCAACTGGCGGCGAACTTCGTGTCGCCGCCCGGTACCGGCGGCGACCACGTCATCACGGCGTCGGCCACGGTCGGCGAGGCCACGCTCATGATCGGCGTGCCGGAGCCTTCGGTTGTCGTGTTGAGCGGGCTGGGCGGCCTGCTGATCCTGGGCCGCCGGATCTTCCGGCGCCGGGCCTGATCGAAGGGGCCGCGGCCGCGGGCAGGATGAGCCCGCCGCGCGCCGGGGGTGACCCGGCGCCGGCGGGCTCGTGCTTTGGGCGGCCGGGCCGCGCGGGGCCCGGCCCGCCCCCGGTCTCCGCCGTTGCGCGGGCCGCCGTTGCGCGGGCCGCCCCGGGCGGGTATCCTCCGCGGATGCAAACCCCCGAACGCGCCGACTTCGCCCACCTGACGCCCGAGGCGGTGCTGGACGCCGTGGAGACGGCCCTGGGCGTGCGCTGCAGCAACGTCTGCCGCGCGCTCAACAGCTACATCAACCGCGTCTTCGAGGTCGGGCTGTCCGACGGGTCCTTCGTGATCGCCAAGTTCTACCGCCCCAACCGGTGGAGCGACGAGGCGCTGCAGGACGAGCTGGATTTCCTCGCCGAGCTGCACGAGGCGGAGGTGCCCGTGGTGCCGCCCCTGCCCGGCGGGGACGGCGCCCTGCTGCACGTCCTGGGCGACACGCGGTTCGCCGCGTTCCCGAAACGCGGCGGCCGCCCGCTCGACGAGCCGGACGCCGCGACGTGGGTCCGGCTCGGCCGGCTGATCGCCCGCATGCATGCGGTCGGGGCGCGGCACGCGCCGCGCGCGCGCGTGGTGATCCACCCGGAGCACGCGACCCGCGAACACCTCGCCTACATCCTGGACTCCGGCGCGCTGCCGGGCGGCGCGGGCGCCGCGTACGAGCGCGCGGTGACGGGGCTGATCGACCTGGTGGCGCCCGCGTTCGAGGAGGCGCCGCTGCTGCGCGTGCACGGCGACTGCCACCGGGCCAACCTCCTGCACCGGCCCGGCGAGGGTTTTCACCTGCTGGACTTCGACGACATGGGCACCGGCCCCGCCGTGCAGGACCTGTGGATGCTGCTCCCCGACCGGCTGCGCCGCGCGCGTCCGGAGATGGACCGCCTGCTCGAGGGCTACGAGACCTTCGCGGAGTTTCCGTACGCGACCCTGCGGCTCATCGAACCCCTGCGCGCCATGCGCTTCATCCACTACACCGCCTGGTGCGCCCGCCAGAAGGCCGACGGCGGTTTCGCGCGCCTGGCGCCCGGCTGGGGCACCGACACCTACTGGCGCCAGGAGATCGCCGACCTCGAACGCCAGCGCCAGGAGATCCTGGACGCCTGGAATCCCGCCCTCTGACCGGCCGCCGCGCTGCGGGCGGGCACCCCCGCGGCGCGCACAACCCGCCGGTTGCCGGGCGGCCGCGGGGCGCCCCTGCGCGTGCGCGGAAGGGACCGGGGGGCGATCCCCCCGGGGCCGCTACCGGAAGCGGTCGTCGGCCCGCTGCTCCCCGACCCGCCCGGCCGCCCCCTCGAGCCAGCCCGTGCGGACCGCGGAGGAGGGCGCGTCGAACGCGGGCACGTACGGCTTGATGTCGAGCAGGGGGGTGCCGTCCAGCATGTCCACGTTCCGGACGTACAGGGTCCCGCCCTCCACCCGGTCGAGCTGAACGGTCGAGATCCCGATGGGGTTGGGCCGCTTCGGCGCCCGCGTGGCAAAGAGGCCGCGGGCCCGCGTGTCCAGGAACGGAACCACGTCCAGCCGGAAGCCCCGGCTGCGGTGGAACGCGTAGAGCAGCATGACGTGGGAGAAGCCGTCCAGGTCCTTCAAGCCGGCCCGGAAGGCCGGGAAGACCTCCACCACGCCCTCCGCCCCGGCGGCGCCGGCCGGCTGAACCGGCATGCCTTCCGGCTCCCGGAACGGCGTACGGATGATGCCTATGGGCTTCGCTTCCACGGTCCTCCCGGCAGGGGCTTCCGGCCGTTCGCTTGCCGTCCGCGGCGAGGCGGGGCCCGGCTCGCCGCGGGGCCGGCCGGGTCCCTCCGCCGCTACCGCGCGAGGTCGAAGCGGTCCAGGTTCATCACCTTGTCCCACGCCGCGACGAAGTCGTCGACGAACTTCCGCTGCGCGTCGTCGCACGCGTAGACCTCCGCGATGGCGCGCAGCTGGGCGTTCGAACCGAACACGAGATCCACGCGGGTGCCGGTCCACTTGGCGTTGCCCGTCGCGCGGTCGCGGCCCTCGAACACGCCGTCCCCGCCCGCCGCCGGCTTCCACTCCGTGCCCATGTCGAGCAGGTTCACGAAGAAGTCGTTCGTCAACGTCCCGGGCCGGTCGGTGAAAACACCGTGCTTCGATCCGCCCGCGTTCGCGCCCAGCACCCGCAGGCCGCCAACGAGGACGGTCATCTCGGGCGCCGTCAGCGTCAGCAGCTGCGCCCGGTCGACCAGCATCGCCTCCGCCGACACGGAGAAGCGGGCCTTGAGGTAGTTGCGGAACCCGTCCGCGGCCGGCTCGAGCACCGCGAAGGAGTCCGCGTCGGTCTGCTCCTGCGAAGCGTCCGTCCGCCCCGGCGTGAAGGGCACCGTCACATCGTGCCCGGCCTGCTTCGCCGCCGCCTCGACGGCGGCGCAGCCGCCCAGCACGATCAGGTCGGCGAGCGACACCTTCTTCCCGCCGGACGCCGCGTCGTTGAACGCCTTCCGCACGGTCTCGAGCGTCGCCAGGACCTTCGCCGTCTCGGCCGGTTGGTTGACTTCCCAGTCCTTCTGCGGCGCGAGGCGGATCCGCGCCCCGTTGGCGCCGCCGCGCTTGTCGGAGCCGCGGAACGTGGAGGCCGACGCCCAGGCGGTCGAGACCAGTTGCGGTATCGACAGGCCGGAGGCCAGGATCCCGGCCTTGAGGTCCGTCACGTCCCGCGCGTCGATCAGCTCGTGGTCGACCGCCGGCACCGGGTCCTGCCAGGCGAGGTCCTCGGCCGGCACGTCGGGGCCCAGGTAGCGCGCCTTCGGGCCCATGTCGCGGTGGGTCAGCTTGAACCAGGCCCGGGCGAAGGCGTCGGCGAACGCCTCCGGGTTGTCGCGGAACCGTTTCGCGATCGTGTTCGTAGACGGGGTCCAGCTTCAGCGACATGTCCGCCGTGGTCATCATCGGCGGGTGCTTCTTCGACGGGTCGTGCGCGTCGGCCACCAGGTCCTCCTCGGCCACGTCCCTGGCGTGCCACTGGTGCGCGCCGGCCGGGCTCTTGACCAGCTCCCACTCGTACTTGAACAGCACCTCCAGGTAGCCCATGTCCCACCGGGTCGGGTTCGGCTTCCAGGCGCCCTCGATGCCGCTGGTGATCGTGTCGCCGGCCTTGCCGCTTCCGAACCGGCTCTTCCACCCGAGCCCCTGCTCCTCGAGGGGGGCGGCCTCGGGCTCCGGGCCGACCATCGCCGCGTCGCCCGCGCCGTGGCACTTGCCGAACGTGTGCCCGCCGGCGACGAGCGCGACGGTTTCCTCGTCGTTCATGGCCATGCGCGCGAAGGTTTCGCGGACGTCGCGGCCGGACGCCACGGGGTCGGGGTGGCCGTTGGGGCCTTCCGGGTTCACGTAGATCAGGCCCATCTGGACGGCCGCGAGCGGGTTCTCCAGCTCCCGGTCGCCGGCGTAGCGCTTGTCGCCAAGCCACTCGGTCTCCTGCCCCCAGTAGATGTCCTCTTCCGGCTCCCAGGCGTCCACGCGGCCGCCGCCGAAGCCGAAGGTCCTGCAGCCCATCGACTCGAGCGCAACGTTCCCGGCGAGGATCATCAGGTCCGCCCAGGACAGTTTCCTGCCGTACTTCCGTTTGACCGGCCAGAGCAGGCGGCGCGCCTTGTCGAGGTTCGTGTTGTCGGGCCAGCTGTTGAGCGGCGCGAGGCGCTGGCTGCCGGAGCCTGCGCCCCCGCGGCCGTCGCCGGTGCGGTACGTGCCCGCGCTGTGCCACGCCATCCGGATGAAGAGCGGCCCGTAGTGCCCGTAGTCGGCCGGCCACCAGTCCTGCGAGTCGGTCATCAGCGCGTGGAGGTCCTTCTTCACGGCCTCCAGGTCGAGGGTCTTGAACGCCGCGGCGTAGTCGAACGCCTCGCCCATCGGGTTGCCCGCGGGCGCGTGCTGGTGGAGCACCTTGAGGTTCAACTGGTCGGGCCACCAGTCCCGGTTCGACGTGCCCTTGCTGGCGGCGTGCGCGCGGGTCTTGCCCGTGACCGGGCACTTGCTTTCCTTGTTCATGCCATACCTCCGGTGTGTGGCGCTTCTCCGTGGAACGGGGGGGCGGCGGGGGGCCGGCGCGGCCGGCCGGGTCCCGCGCCAGGGTCTTCAGGCGCAGCACGTGGAGCGTCACCCCGGCGGCCACCGCCGCCAGCAGGGCCCGCAGCCAGCCCGCGCGCACCGCGAACACGGCCGAGCAGCCGATCGTGGCCCACAGCAGGGCCAGGCACAGGAGCTTGGCGCGCAGGGTGACGGCGCGGTGTTCGCGGTAGTTGCGGATATACGGGCCGAACCACCGGTGGCGGAGGAGCCACGCGTAGAGCCGGTCCGAGCTCCGGAAGAAGCAGGCGGCCGCCAGCAGCAGGAACGGCGTGGTAGGCAGCAGCGGGACGAAGACGCCCACGGCGCCGAGCCCGACGGCCAGTACGCCGGCCGCCGCCAGCAGCGCCTTCCTGAAGCGCAACCCGCTCACGCGCGATCTCCCCCGCGCGACACCGCCGCCGTCCCGTGTCAGAAGACGTACACGGGACCGAAGAGCACGGAAGTGTCGTCGGACGTCGAGTGCTCCATGTAGTCGAACCGCACCACCGCGCCCCAGTGCTCGTCCCACATCCCGTGCACCCGGGCCCGGACGGTCTGGTAGTCCTCGTCGGCTTCCCGGCTGTCCTGGTAGTAGTACTTGACGGTTGCGCCCAGCATGCGCCAGCGCCACCCCACGGTGATCCCGTAGAGGTAGGAATCGTTGTCCCGGTCCCCGTGCCGGGTCTCGATGCGCTCCCAGGCGTAGCCCGCGTAGGGGTTCACGCTCAGGTGCCACGCGGGGAGGTTCAGCAGCGGGCCCGCCTTCACCATCGGGACGCTGACGGTGATGTCCTCGTTGGGCGGTTCGATGCGGTGGTAGAGGTGGCCCGCCCCGGCGTTCCAGGTGATCCGGTCCTGCCTGTTCCCGTAGAGGTTGGCGAAGGCGAAGTTCCCGGAGACCTCCGTGTCGTTGACGTCGGTGAAGAAGGCGAAGTCGGTGAGGACCAGGTTGCGGTGCGCCAGCAGGAAGAAGAGGCCGTATTCCGGGGCCGTCTCCGTCGCGGTGGTCACCCGTCCCCCGGGTCCGCGCACGCCCAGCTCGTTGCGGTTCCAACCGAAGAGCGGGCTGACCGTCACGACGGTGTGCCCGCGCCGTCCGTCCGTCCCGCCGGGTCCGGCCTCCGCGGCATGAAGCAACGCGGTGCCCGTCGCCAGGAACACCCCGAGGATCAAGCAGGCCAGGTTCTTTCGCATCCCGTTCTTCCTCCTGTTGTGCCGTGTCCGTGCGCCCCTGGTGGTGTACGCCCGGCGACCGGCGGTGACAAGCCTCGTTCATGCGGCCGGGTGGCGGGGGGGGCGGCGTGCTGCGCACCGCCGGCAGCGGCCCCGCATCTCCACGTGCACGGCGTCGACCGATCCCAGGTCTGCGACCTCGGGCGGGGAGGGAAGCGGTCGAGCGCTTCACTGTCGAAGTCCCTCACCCGCCCGCACGCGGAGCAGACGAAAGGGTGGTGTCGGTCCGTGTTGGCGTCGTAGCGTCCTTCTTCGGCTTCGATCCGCCCGGCCGCAGTGGGGTGGGGGGCTGAGCGCTCACCAGGACCGCGGCCGGTGCACTCTCCCGGATGCCGAAGGAGGCCGGGTGCGACAAGAAGCCTTAGGGCGTGATATCGGCTGCCAAAGCACGCGCCAAGCAGCGCATCACGTGTGCCGCAGGCCATGAGACCACCGCCCACCGACACCTCGGCCGGGGGCGGCCCATCAGGCCCTCCCTGACGGTGAGCACCGGGGATGGCTAATCATTGATCAACCGGCCTGACCCCGCCTCCCCCCAAGAGAGGTAGGATTTGGGCCGACGGCCCTGCCCATTTTCCCCAGGCGTACCAGGCGACGGTTACCTCCCCGGCGCGAAGTGCCGAACGCCAGATCGGGACGCCATAGGCACGCTGAAGCTCGCAGAAGCGACGGCTCATTGCCCAGCCCGTCTCGCCGTAGCGCTCTCGACCTGCATAGCCTTGGCGACGCGGCTTGCGCGAAGGCGGATCCCCCTTGCCGCGGATCCAGTCGAAGTCATGCCGCAGGCACGGCGGGAAGTACTTGGTCGGCCAGTGCAGCTCGGAGACGGCCGTACAGCCGTCGCCGTCGCGGAACCCGTTTCACCGGTCGGAGTCGAATGGCGGCGCGTGCCCCCCGCGCCCTGCTCCGGTCAATCCAGAGGCCCCGGACATGCTCTGCGCATGGTGATGTACACGGTTGACGTAGCATCGCCAAGCATCTCGGCGGCGCTGCAAAAACGTGCAAAGCATGCATTTGCCACCGTGAACCCCCCCTCGTGTCCGGGAGGCAAGTCCATGCCGCCTAATCACTAATCAAGGCCTGACCCCGCCTCTCGTGACCCCGCCTCCCGTCCGGCAACATGGAATCGCATTCAGAGCCCAGCAACGATTCGACGATGCGTGGATTTTACATGACCTCAGGGCTTCCCGGAGCATCGCCCACTGGGCATACTTCCACACCGAGCAGGCGAATGGGCAACTGTGGATCAGGGGAAAAGAACTCAAGCGCCTAGACAGCAGTTGGCATGGCATTCTGGCCGCCGAAGGGTATGAACGCAGTCATAGACAGAGAAATGGCCCGGCGCGGGTGGGATTCCGATTTCCCGTCTTTCCAGGGCACCGCTGCCCGGATCATTCGTGGCAAGCTTCACGAGTTCATCGCCGACGCCGGCATCGAGCAGATCCGGGCCTGGGACGCGTCGATCCCCGCCTTGCAGAGGGAGGTCGGTGAAGTCCTTGTCCGAGAACCTGCCGCCAATGCCTATACGGCCATTCTGGAGTACGAGCTGCCCCTTGAATCACGTCGGCCGGACGTCGTCCTGCTTGTTGGCGGGGCCGTGGTCGTTCTTGAGCTGAAGGGCAAGACCAACCCCTCGCCAGGCCGACATTGACCAAGCCGCCGCCTACGCCCGCGACCTACGCTGTTACCACCGGGAATGCGAGAAGCGCCCGGTTCACGTGGTGTTGGTGCCAACGGCCGCGCACGGGTATGTCGGCAAGGAGTGCGGGGTCCACATCGCAGGTCCCGACGTCATCGACAAGCTCGTCGAGCAGATTGATGCGGAGGAGCCCAGTGACCCCCTGGCCGCGGCTGCCTTCCTGTCGGCTGAAGCCTATCGCCCGCTGCCCACTCTTGTTCAGGCTGCCCGTGAGCTGATTCTTCTCGGGCACGATCCGCCCGATCCATCGGGCCAGGGCCGCCACCGACCCGGCGGTCAGCCGCATCACCGAAGTCATCCACTATGCCGCGGCAACGAAGACCAGGCATCTCGTCCTCGTGACGGTGTCCCCGGCGCCGGGAAGACACTGGTGGGACTCCGAACGGTCCACGCCCATTTCCTCGACGATTTGGCCGTGCCCCGCGCCAACGGCAAGCCGACGGTGCCGGCGGTGTTCCTATCCGGCAATGGCCCCCTGGTGGAGGTGCTCCAATACGAATTGAAGCAAGCCGGCGGCGGAGGCAAGACGTTCGTGCGCGGCGTGAAGGATTACGTGAAGCAGTATTCGACCCGCCCAGGGCTGGTGCCGCCCGAACACGTGCTGGTATTCGACGAGGCCCAGCGCGCATTTGACGCCGAGCAAGTGCGGGAGAAGCATCAGACAACCCCGGGCTTCCAGGCCGGCAAGTCCGAGCCGGAACACTTCATCGAGTTTGCCCAGCGAATCCCGGAGTGGTGCGTCGTAGTCGGGTTGATCGGCGGGGGCCAAGAAATCCATGTCGGGGAAGAAGCCGGCCTCGTGCAGTGGCGGCATGCCATCGAGGGTGCCGCCGACCCGAGCGAGTGGCAGGTCCACGCTCCGCCCGCCGTGTTGCCCGTCTTCGAGGGAAATCAACTCACCGTTTCGGGTTCTGACCAACTCAATCTCGACACCGAGATCCGGTTCCATTTGGCGAGGACCTCCACCGTTTCGTGGCCCAGCTTCTGGACAGTGCGCCGGCAGCCGACAACTCTGCATTGGCCCGCCACCTGGAGGAACAGGGATATCACCTCCGGATCACCCGGGACCTGGAAACCGCGAAGAGCTATCTGCGGGAGCGGTATGCTGAACACGCAGAGGCCCGCTACGGCTTGATCGCCTCGTCAAAAGACCGGGACCTGGCTGACATGGGCATTCCGAATGACTTCCAGTCCACGAAACGTATCCGCTTCGGCCCATGGTACAGCGACGCGGAGACGCAGAATCGCAGCGGTCGTGCCGGCTCCTGATGGACTGCGTCACCGAGTTCGGCGCCCAGGGCTTGAGCTCGACGCGTGCCTCCTAGCGTGGGGCACGGACCTCGTACAGGCCCAAGGGAAGTGGTCCAATGCCCATGCAAGGGGCTACAGGCGTGGCGCGCACGTGCGGATCCCTTCCAGCTTCGACTGAACGCCTATCGCGTCCTACTGACCCGAGGGCGGGACGCAACAGTGGTCTTCGTCCCGGCGATACCGGACATGGATGAAACCTACAGCTACCTCGTGGGTAGCGGGTTCTTGGCGCTGCAGTGAGGAAGTACGACCACCCCTGCCTATCAGGATGATCGGTCATCTTGATCGATGTAGATGGCCCCCGACGGGTTTCCCGGTCTGAGGAAAGGCCACCCACGGCTCGAAGTGCTTGAGCAAGCGCTCATAGAACTGACTGGGACGCCAGAGTTCGTCAGGTCCAGCGGCGACATCAAAGGTCACGATGAACTGTAGGTCGACGTAGGTTGTGGAATCCTCGGTCTCCAGAATGTCGGGCAGCTGTGTCAAGTCGGCGCAGCTCATCAGCTCGGTGGCGTTGTTTCTGGATGCCGGGGAGTGAATCGTCCACAGACAACAGGCCCGCATCATCGAGTTTCATCGTGCAGCTCTGACCGGAACCCTCCCAAGGCGAGATGGCTACGTAGAACAGCAGCGGGCTGCCCGAGCCCGAGCAGCGGGAGTCCGCGGCTCCACCCAGCTCCCTCACAGCATATCGGCCATAAACGCGCAGGCCGTTCTGGACCAAGCGGTTGCAGTCGATGGCCAGTGCCACTTCAGGTGGGAATCCGCGCTCGACGGCGTAGCCTACTGATACGTTGTCGCCAGTCAAGCCGGACGACGAACTTACCGTACTGATGACATGCCTTCTCGTTCACGGGGGACAGCCAGACCCACCCCGGCGAGCCGTCATCAACCGCGATGAAGCGGTTGAAAGGAAGGACATGGAGCGGTTTGTCGCCGCCCAGCGGGTAGAGTGAATCCCGGATATCTCGACAGAGTTGACGCTGAATCTCAAACGGTTCCATGGGCCACTCCCTGTAACTGCGATCTTCTTCTCGTCATAGCTTGCATTTAATTGCATATAGTGACATTCTGACGCTTCTGGTGCGAGGCGAAATCAGGGGTAGTTCCATGAACACTCATTCAACCCCGAGGTGACCCATGGACCCATGTGACAAGTGTGGGCGAGCTGGCGAGTTAATGACCCTGGCCGAGGTGGCAGAGTATCTCAAGATTGCAGAGCGGACTGGCCTATGGTTGGGTCAAGGATGGCAGGTTGCCAGGCTTCAAGGCGGGCAGGGCCTGGCGGTTCGAGCGGTCCGATATGGAGAAGTGGGTGCAGCAGCAGAAGAAAAGGGGTCGCGGGGAGTGAGCCAGGCATCCAACACTGATGTGACTCCCGCGCCGGCAGCGGAAACCAGCATTGCCGCTGGGGCCCGGGTGGCGATTCGGGATGCGGAGTGGCTGGTGCGGAAGGTTGACCGGACTTCGCACGACTCGCTGGCTGTGAGCTGCGTGGGGCTGTCTGAACTGGTCAAGGACAAGGAAGCATCTTCCTGAGCGATCTGGATGGGATCGAAGTGCTCCGGCCGGAGGATACGAGGTTGGTGGCGGATGAGTCCCGGGCGTACAGCCACTCGCTGGTCTACCTGGAGAGCCTCCTGCGGCAGTCGGCGCCGACGGACAGTGGCATCTATGAACGTCCCGATGAGCGCTTTGATCCCAACGATCCCCGCGTTGGCTACTGGGAAGGCCCATTCTTCGAGGCCCTGAAGAAGGCGGGCCTCAATCCGGTCCCGCAGTACCCGGTCGACCAGTATCGCCTGGACTTCGCCATCGTCTACGGTGACACGCATCTCGATGTGGAGGTCGACGGTGAGCTGTACCACAAGGAGTGGGACGGCGCCCGGTGCAAGTCCGACATTATTCGCGACATCCGGCTTACTGCCTTGGGGTGGAAGGTCAAGCGTTTCTGGGTCTACCGCGTCCGCGACGAGATGGACCAGTGTGTTCAGGAAGTGATCCACGAATTGCAGGAAGCAAGCAAGCCAGATGGGGGAGCAACTCCCGGCACCATAACGCAATATGCCATCATCATTCACATGGCTCGACTACTCGGAACACGACCGCCGGAAGATGGTGGACGTGATTTCGGCGTTCCGGGAGCAGGACACGCGGGATGAGCTTGGCATCGGCACCATCCGGGACGGCTTCGCCGACATCCTGTTCCCCGGCACGAGCACGATCCAGACGCGGGCGCGGTACTTTCTGTTCATCCCGTGGATGTACCTGGCCCTGGAGCGGAAGAAGGTTCCGATCGCCAAGGCTGCAGAATGGGCACGCGGCCGTGAAACGGCCCTGATCTACGCCCTGGAGAGTCCGGCCATCGGCGCGGCAACATCGGTCGCGAAGCCCGTCGACAAGCTGAAGCGCCTCCCCAGCAACATCTACTGGCAGGGGTTGTGCACGTGGGGCATCCGGCAGTTTGCCGGATCACAGGATCAGTATCACCGGTCGCTGGACCATTACTACGGACCAGGGGCCAGATGCTGCGCAGCGACGACGGGACGTTGTGTCCGGATTCTCCGAGCCCAATTGGCACTCTCGTCTGCCCTCGCAGCCGGCTGGATTCCCATGGGAGGCCACCTTCGAGCTGCGCCGGAGGAATCAGAGTATCTGCGCGGCCGGATCCGGGGCGGTGCACGGCTCATCTCTCCTGGCGCACCTGGTACGGCAGACGGAGCCACCCCGGCGGCAACGGCCAATTTGCGTGGGAGTCCGAGTACTACGGTGGTTTCCCGCCGGAGATCCGGTTGCGCGTTGACCATGCCCGATGTTTCTCGGAGGCCATCCACGGCGCGGCGCAGCTCTACAACCTGATGCTGGCGGAGTCGTCGGGATCGGGACGAAACCGCGGAGCAGTACCGGGACGAGCATCGATGAGTGGGCCGAGCCTGATAGATGACCGTCGGACGTGCTCTCCGTCATGGGATCACGATGAGTTCTGGCGACATACTGGACCAAGGCTGAAGCCCGTGTACCGAAGCGGACACGACAGTTCGTGATGCACTGGCTGGAGCGCGCTCTGGCTATGGGCGTCCGCGCCAGATAGCAGACGACCGGAAGCTCCGCAACCTGATCCACAACCGAGAACGTGACGCTCAAGCGCGGCCAGGCGCGCCTCGACAACCCCAGGGCACTGGAGCTGTGGAGCGGCGCGGCCGGCACCGGTCGACTCGACTTCCGGTGGGGCGTATCAAGGCGACATCGTTACCGATATCCTGGAGGGGTTGAGCAATGCTTGAACCTCTCAGCAGGAGACACCTGCTTGAATCCCTTCGTCCGCCGGCCGGGTATGATCTTGGACCAGGCCATAGGCACCACGTTCTCGCTGGACCTGATGACTCTGTTGACGGTGCCTTTGGCGTTTGCCCTCCGCGACATTGAGGACGATGACGGGGGGCCGATGCAGGACCCGCTTGCGTTGCTGGAGGCCATCCGCCGATACGCGGAGCGCACACACATCTTCTGCCAGGCGGGCGGAATCTACCTGCCGCGGGGCAACAAGCTGTTCCTCAGCCATCTGGAAGTCGGTAGTTCACGAGGTCACGGCCCGAAGAACTGGTGGTATCTTCCATCCGAAGGTCTGGGTCCTGCGTTTTGTGTCCCCGTACGAGGACGATCCGGTGCGTCTATCGGGTGCTCGTGCTGAGCCGCAATCTACGTTCGATCGGTCGTGGGACACGTTACTGCTGCTGGAGGGCGAGCTGCGGGAGCGCGGACGTGCCATCCGGCAGAGCGACCCACTGGGCGACTTCGTCGCGGCGCTGCCGGCGATGGTGATCGTCGTGGCCGAAGCGACCTGCGTGCAACGGTCGACGCGGTGGCTCACGAGATCGGCGCGTCAGGTTCGACCTTCCGGAGGGGTTCGAGGCGATGCGGTTCCACCCGATGGGGCTGCCTGGGACCGGACGACTGGTGGTTCGGCGGACGCATCCAGCGGATGTTGACGGTTTCGCCGTTCGTCGACCCGCACACGCTTCCTCGAGTTGGGCGGCCCGGAGGACGGTGATGTACTGGTGTCGCGGCTGGATCAGCTTCAGCAGCTCCCGGAGAGCGCGGTCAACTGCTTCGACCGTGTGTACTTCCTGCCGACTGAAGCTGAACCCGAGCCAGATGGCGAGGAGGACGAGGCGCAGGAAGCCGAAACGCTCTCGGGCCTACACGCCAAGCTCTATCGTCGCGGACGATGGGTGGAAGGCCGCATATGGACGGGATCGGCCAACGCCACGGCGGCGGCGATGCGGCGGAATGTCGAGTTCCTTGTTGAGCTCACGGGTAAGAAGAGCTTCTGCGGCGTCGATGCCATGTTGTCCCAGGCGAAGGGTGAGACGCGCTTCGCCGACATGCTGCAGCATCTACACGCCGGCCGATCAGCCGGAGACCACTGATGACACGACGGCCGCGCAGGATCGCTGCAAGCTGGAGCTGCGCGTGGCACTGGCTTCGTCCGGTATTCACGCCACCATCAGCCGAGAAGGCGGGGAGCGCTACAGCGTTCGAGGTGCTGGTCGCCAAGGTTCGCCACGTACGGAACGTCACTGGCCTGACGCTGAAGATGCTGGCCCGTCACCCTCCATGAGAATGCGGCGCCAAGATCTCAACGTGGGTGCCGAGGCCGGCACGACGTTCACGGGAGCGTCATTCGAGTCCCTCACGACGTTCTTCGCGTTCGATCTACGCGCTGAGTTCAAGGGCACGGCGATCAGTGATCGTTTCGTGCTGAACGTCCCGGCGGAAGGAATGCCCGACGATCGCCGGGAACGCGTGCTGCGGGCGCTGCTGAAGAACCGCAGTCGCGTGCTGCAATTCTTGCTCTTCTTGTTGGCGGAAGAGGGTGACATCGGGGCGTACCTGGCGGGGAAGGCGTCGGGAGGCAATGGCGAAGGGGACCCCGTCAGAGGTCTTCTGGGCGGCACGTCTTTGCTGGAGCCCCTATTGACTGCGCTGCACCGTGACTCCGCAGAAGACTCGACCGGGTGGCCAAGGTTGTGAAGGACCTGGCCAAGAGCCGAGGGGCAGGAGCTGCTGCCGGAGGGGTTCATGGAGATGTGGGAGCCGATGCTGGCAGGCCCGGCAGGAGTTGTCGAAGTGAACCGCAGAGCCGCCGCGACCCGATCCCGAGCAGGTCCTCGCCGGGCTCAAGGAGTTTCAGCGCCGGACGGTGGAGCACGTTTTCCGTCGGCTGTACCACGATGCGCGATACAGCCGCCGTTTCCTGATCTCCGACGAGGTCGGTCTCGGCAAGACGCTGGTGGCCAAGGGCGTGATCGCGAAGGCCATCGACCATCTGTGGGCTCGACGTTCGACCGGATCGACATCGTCTACATCTGCTCGAACGCCGACATCGCGCGGCAGAACATCACCCGCCTGAACGTCATGTGTGATCGAGGAGTTCTCGATGCCGCGATCGCATCACGTTGCTCCCGGAGCGCGTAAAGGGGCTCGAATCCAACCGCCTCAACTTCGTCGCCTTCACGCCGGGGACGTCGTTCCATCTGAAATCGAGCACGGCGGTGTGGAAGAGCGGGCACTGCTCTTCCGGTTGCTGAAGAAGCCGTGGGACTTGCGCGGCAAGGCGCCGCGATATGTCATGCGGGTGGGCGCATCACTCAAGTCGTTCAATTACTGGTGTGACTGGTACCTGTCGGACGATGTCGAGATCGATGACAAGACTGCAGGCGGCGTTTGTGCGAGAACTGGCGGGACGCATCGCCGCGGACCGAAATGCAGGGCAGCCGGACCTGCGTACGCGGTTCGAGAATCTCTGCTCTGTGTTCTCTCGGGTGGACTCGAAGGCGAGCAGCGAGGACTACTCGGAACGGGCCAGCGTCATCGGTGAATTGCGCGGCCTGTTGGCGTCAGTCTGCCTGGAGGCCCTGGAGCCGGATCTGATCATCCTTGATGAGTTCCAGCGCTTCAAACACTTGCTGAAGGCGGAAACCGATGCGGGAGTTCTGGCACGGGACCTCTTCCGCTTTGCCGACGAGGAGGAGCACAGCGAAGCCCGTGTGCTACTGCTCTCTGCCACGCCGTACAAGATGTACTCCATGAATCATGAAGTCGCCGAGGAAGACCACTATGCCGACTTCATGGCGACCCTGCGTTTCCTGCTGGAGGACACGGTCGCCGAGTCGGAGTTTGAGGCCCTGCTCGGAGCGTACAGCTCTGAGTTCTTCCGGCACGGTGGGCTCGACATGGGCCGGCTACTGTCGATCAAGTCAGACATGGAGACAGCGACTGCGCAAGGTCATGGTGCGCACGGAGAAGCTCACCGCAACGGAGAGCCGTGACGGCATGCTGCGAAACGTCCCGCCACGAAACCAATCATTGGAGCCCCAGGACCTACAGGCCTTCGTTGCGAACGCAGGATCTCGCTGAGATGCTCGACCACTGCTCTGTTGTCGAGTACTGGAAATCCGCCCCCTACCTGCTCAACTTCATGGATGACTACGCCCTCAAACGACGCTTTCGCCGTGAGGTCGAACGCGGCCGCAATGGCGATATGGCAGGAACTGCTCCGGGTCAGGAAGAACTGGCTTCTCCGCTGGGGTGACATCACACGCTATCGGCAGGTCGATCCGACCAACGCGAAACTCAGGGGACTTCTCGCCGACACGGTCGATGGAGGCGCATGGCGCCTCCTATGGATGCCGCCATCGCTGCCATACCACAAGCTGGAGGGCCCGTTCTCGCAGGCTGTGGCTGCACATCTGACCAAACGGTTGATCTTCTCGTGCTGGAAGGTGGTGCCAAAGGTGGTCGCCGCACTCACGAGCTACGAAGCCGAGAGGCGGGCGATACGGTCGCTGGATACCGATGCCACCAACACGGTGAAGGCCCGAAAGGCGCGTCGGCCCTTGCTCAGGTTCACGATGTCGGACGACCGCCTGACTGGCATGCCCGTCCTGGGCATGATCTACCCCGCGTTCCGACTGGCTGAACTATGTGACCCGCTCGCATTGCGCCGTCAGTACACAGGCACCGATGCGCCCTCGCAGGGCGTCCTGCTCGACGTGGCGAGGGAGCGGGTGGCATCTGCGCTTGCAGAGCTACGGACCGAACAGGCGGGATCAGGCCCGGCAGACGAACGGTGGTACTGGGCTGCTCCCATCTTGCTGGATATGGTTGCCGACCCCGAGACCAACATGGCCTGGTTCGTTCAGGATGAGCTGAAGTCGGAGTGGCGCGGGTACTCCACACGCAGCAGCGATGGCGAGCATGATGGCCGGTGGGGAGACCATATCGATGAGATGATCCGGGCTTGTGTCGACTTCAAGGCCGGTGTTGTCCGCTTGGGCCGGCAACCAGGCGACCTGGCCCAGGTGCTGACCCAGATCGGCGTGAGTGGGCTTGGATGCTGCGCGCTGCGATCACTGACCAGGCATGAGGCTTCGGCCGACAACCTGAGAAGCGCCGTGGTTCGGAACGAGGCTGGAGCGTTGGCACACGCTTTCCTGTCCCTTTTCAACGTTCCGGAAGCAATGGCAATCATTCGCGGTGTGGATCAGCGGGAGCCGTACTGGCTGCGTGTGGTTGAGTACTGCGGCGCCGGATGCTTGCAGGCGACCATGGACGAGTACATGCACGTCATGCGCGAATCCCTCGGTTTGCACGACCGGTCCGTTGTCGATACGGCCCCGGACCTGGCAGAGGCCATTGCGGAAGCGCTCTCGATTCGCACGGGGCGCGCCGGCCTGGACGACATCCGTCTGTCCTCGTCAGCCGGGGGTGAGGTCAGCGTGAAACCCAAGCATCTCCGGGTGCGTTTCGCGATGCGGTTCGGGGCCGACACGTCTGATGAGGGCGGCGAGAGCCACACGAGAGGATCAGGTGCGGGCATCGTTCAACTCGCCCTTCTGGCCGTTCGTCCTGGCCACAACATCCATTGGTCAGGAAGGCCTCGATTTCCACCAGTACTGCCACGCCGTCGTTCACTGGAACCTGCCATCCAACCCCGTGGACCTTGAGCAACGAGAAGGCCGGGTGCACCGCTACAAGGGACATGCAGTCCGCAAGAACCTGGCACGTGAGTATGCCACCGCGGCCTGGGACACGGGGGCCCGGACCCTTGGGTAGCGATGTTCGACGCCGCGCTTGCAGCCCGTGCTCCGGCACTCAGCGACATCCATCCGTTTTGGGTGCTCCCGTCCGAAAACGGCAGCTACATCGAACGTCACGTCTTGAATCTGCCGCTCAGCCGGGACGAGGAACGGCTCATTGAGCTAAGGCGTACGCTGGCCGCCTACCGCATGGTATTCGGGCAACCACGGCAGGAAGACATGCTGCAGTACCTGCTGGAACAACTTCCTGAGGGCGACCTCCTGAACATGGCCGACCAGCTTCGCATCGACCTGGAGCCGCAAGCATGACCTATGGCATAGTGCCATTCCCGAGGCGCATCCGGAATTTCGTGGCACCTCAAGACTGGATCTTCGCAAAGACATACGCCAAGACCTGGCCCCACGAATACATCGTGCGTGACCGCGTAGACGAGTCGCTGTTCGTCCAGTTGCCAGTCGCGGGGTCAGGCCTTGTTTAATGCTTAAGCAGCCGGCTTTTCCTCTCGAGCCATGCGGCAGGCGAGGGGGGCGGTCATCGGATCCCTGCATGCCGGCCCCCCCCGCGCCATGATGGACGGATGGTACGGCGACGAGGGGGGATTGTCCATGCCGGCGGTGCCGGCTCCCGCGGCGGACAGCGAGCGCAACAGCATAGCCGTCCATCCCGAGGCCGTGAGATCGCGACCCTTCATGAAACAGCACCCAAGTGAAAGGGCTCCGTCACCCGGCCCCGGCCCTCCCGCCTCGGGGCGCCCGAGCGCCACCGTCCGCGGGTCTCCTTAAGCACTAAACAAGGCCTGACCCCGCCTCCGCCGACCCCGCCTCCGCGGAGAAGAACCCCGCGAGAGGGTCAGGCCGAGACAGTGCGCAAGCACCGCCTCCTTCTGAGCCAAACGCGGCGGCAGCGCCTCGGCCGACACGGGATCGTGGGCGTCGTGTCGTCCTTCTTCGGCCTCGAACTGCCCGGGCGTGATCTCGGCGCCCAAAACGCGCGCCAAGCCGCGCGTAGGGCGTGCCGTAGACCATGAACCACCGCCCACCGACACCTCGGCCGGGGGCAGCCCATCAGGCCCTCCCTGACGGTGAGCACCGGGGATGGCTAATCATTGATCAAGGCCTGACCCCGCCACGGACGGGTAACCATCTTCTTCAGACCCGAGTGCGGTGCCGCAGCGGGTAAATAGCGCGCTGCGCACTCAGGTCTCAAAACCCTTTCGGGTAACCATCTTCTTCAGACCGGCAGCGAAAGGCCACCCCGAGCGGAGCTCGGTCAAAACTTTCGGAGACGATTAGACACCGGCTCACCTCTGCACCCCGCCACCGTCTGGCAGCATCACGTCTCAAAACCCTTTCGGGTAACCATCTTCTTCAGACGTCAGCCTAGCTGAGCCGCGGAGTCGACGCGTTGTCTCAAAACCCTTTCGGGTAACCATCTTCTTCAGACGCGGTCCCGCCCATGACCACCGCACTCCTGGGGTCTCAAAACCCTTTCGGGTAACCATCTTCCTTCAGACCCGATCATCCTGCAGAAGGCTGTTCGATCCGCGGCTTTTGGTCTCAAAACCCTTTCGGGTAACCATCTTCTTCAGACCTGGGGTACGCAGACCATCGATAGCGGCTCTTGGCGTCTCAAAACCCTTTCGGGTAACCATCTTCTTCAGACCGGCGCAGCTCATGATCGGCAGCCTAAGGTGTCTCAAAACCCTTTCGGGTAACCATCTTCTTCAGACCCAGCTTACATCGATGTCACGGCCAATGAGCGCGAGTCACCGACGGTGTCTCAAAACCCTTTCGGGTAACCATCTTCTTCAGACTTCGCTGCTGCATCGGATCTCGAGCAGGTGGGCATCCCGCGAGAGTCTCAAAACCCTTTCGGGTAACCATCTTCTTCAGACTGCGATGAGAAACCGAGCTCGTAAAAGCCCAGCTGGCGGCGGCGACGTGACGGTCTCAAAACCCTTTCGGGTAACCATCTTCTTCAGACTGCCAGCCGCGTTACTCCATGTCAATGTTGGGGTTAGGAGGGCGAAATGACGAACCTCCAAGGATGAGAGCAAGGGGCGCGGCCGGCTCTCTTCGCGCTATCGCGCATCCTCATGGGCACGCGGAATTTGCGCAGTATACGAACCTGCCCCAATTTCGGGCCTGTCGGAGGTTCGTCGCTGGAGGCGTTCCGCACCGGGGGCTACAATCGCAAAGCACCTGTCGGCTGCTTGGAGGTCGGCGGAGAGATCCTGTGCGTGGAGGTGGAGTAGGGCCTCCGGGACATGGGCATATGCGCACAGGTCAGCGGGTCCAGCTTGCGCATATCCGAGAGCATGGGTTCACAGGCTTCTGCGGGCGGGGCCGCCGGGGTCCTTGGCGGCTAGATGCCAAAGACCGCTTGCCGGGGCGCGTCGTGCTGAAGGGTGTGTCCTCTCTCGATCACGCCCTTGCGGCAGGATGAACAAAGAGGCAGCAAGGTCACGAGATCGGTAGCTTCGTCGATCTCCTGGAGCAGGCGGCACCAGAGCCGGCGGGCCGAGGCGTTGTCCAGGTGGCACTCGAAGACACTTCGCTGGACCCGGAAACCGAAGTCCTCCGCGGTTCGCGCCACTCGGCGAAGCCGCCGTGGTGAACTGATGTCATATATGAGCAGCCAGTCCAACTTGCACGTCATTCAGATCACGAGGGCGCTGTTCTTCGGCCCCGGCACCTGCGCTGCTGCCGCAGGGCCCGCGGAGCGGATACCGTCGAGGCAGCGGCCGCAGAGCGGATAGCAGCGCAAGGAATCCTCCGCGGCGTTCAGGCGCTCCACGGCACCGGCGAGCCAGGCTTCCAGTGCGGTCTTGTCCAACGAGCACGTGAAGACACTGCGTTGGACACGGAAGCCCGCATCCTCGGCGTGCCGCGAAAGGCGGCGGCGCCTGGTCGGGCAGGCCACGTCGTACACGATCATCCAGGACACGAGGCGTGCCCCCCCTGGACGAACGGGTGATAGCTGCCACCGTCTGCCAGCCGGGCGGCGAAGTCCGAAGCGGCCTGGCGGAACAGTGCGCGGAAGGTGGTGTGGCGACCGGACCCAACGGGGTACTCGAAGGGGCGTGTGAGCGCGCGTTCGTATTGCTCGAAGAACTTCCGCATGCCCTCTCGCGTCATCCGGACGGCCCCGTCTTGCGCACCCCGCTCGAAGTGCCGGGGTCCCAGCACTCGGAGGCGAACGATGCTGCGCACGAGGCGGTCGCCCGGCACCGGCCGGAACGGTTCGAGGAGGTCCAGTGCGAGCGCGGGCCGGCCATGGGCGGGTGCGTGCAGGACGCCGAGACACGGGTCGAGACCGTGGGCCACCAAGGCACCTCGAACCTCCCCGGCGAGGAGGGTGTAGGTCCAGGAGAGTAGCGCGTTCACGGGGTCGCGGGGAGGACGCCGCGTGCGTCGCGAGAAGGGCATGCGGCTGGGGAAGAGCCTGCCGAGGACTCCGAAGTAGATGGCCGTGGCCGACCCTTCCATGCCGCGCAGCGTGGCCGGGTCGGTGGCAATGAGCGCCTCGCCGGCGCTCTTCCTCAACCGCGCGATGGCGGAGCTCAGGAGGGAGTCATCCCGGCTGGCATGCGAGCGGCGGAGCTGGTGGGCCGCGTTGGAGATCTTCGCGTGGACGAGGCGGCGTGCGACCTGCAGCGCCCAGTCGGAGGCCACGGCTCGATACTGCGAAATGCGGCGACGCACGTCGCCGTCCCTGGCGGGGGCGAAGGCCCCGACCGTGCGGCCGCCCGCGGTCAGCAGGTGGACGGGGATGCCCTGGCGCAGGAAGGCCGAGGCGAGGCGCATCGAAACCCGGGTCCGGCCGGCCAGCACCACGCGATCGATCTCGGAGAGGGGGATCTTCCGGCGGAGCCCACTGCCCTCCTTCGTCTTGCTATCGCGCACGACTTCGATGTGTTGCGACGCCAGTGTCAGCCGGGACTCGCAGTCGGTGACGTAGAGTGCGCCCATTTCGTCCATCCTCCTCGCAATGGACCTCGTGCTCCTGCCGCAGGCGTGAGGGGTCCACCGCGAACGAGGTTCTCACGCCGACGGGGAGGAGTGGCGAAGACGGTTGTCCGCGGACGTCCGCCGGGGCGGACGGGTGGGAGAAAGTGGCGGTTCGGCGCTACTGGCTCCTCAACACGCGTCGTATGCCGGCCAGCAGATCGCGGCTGCGAACGATGCTGACCCCCTGGGCTTGCGCGTAGCGTAGGACATCATCGGCAGGCAGGGTCTTTCGCACGGCGATGATCCTGGCATCAAGCCCCCCCATCTCCCGCGCCGCGAGAAGATCGTCCTTGATGGCCTTGTACGGAGAGCGTGCCAGAAGATCCGCGATGCGTCCCGGGGCCTCGGGTTCCTCGTTCGGCAGCGCCCGTCGCGCCTTCCGGAGCCACGAGGTGAGCCATGCAGTGGACCGCCGGTCCTTGCAGTCCACGATCCAGAGACGGCCTCCCCACGAGAACACGAGGTCGCACTCGCCGTGCGCGCCGGACCCCACACGGTCCACGGCCAGCTCCAGGCCCCGGCTCAGCAGGGGCACGCCCGCCAGCAGGACGGCCAGCGCACAGCGAAACTCGAGCCGATCCCCTTCCTTCGAGACGCCAGTTGACTCTCCGACAAGCTCGAGATAATCGCTCGCCGGCGGACTTCCCGTGCTGAGCGCTCGCTCCGCTCGTTCGCGCACACCCTCGTCCTTGAGCGAGATGAGCTGGCCGGCGCGTCGCACGATGGAGTTGCCGCACTGGCAGGTGACCAGGCGGGCGGGATCGATGAAATCGGTCCTGTGGGGATCTATCGCCTCGCTCTTCAGACGCGACAGTGATCCATCATCGGCACCGAGCCACTGCAGGTGCCGGTCCCTCTCGAAATAGACCATCTGAACGCCCGGGTGGGTGCGCACCCACTCAGCGGCCGCGAACGCCATGAGCTTGGTGCCGCCGGTTACATTGAGCGTGACGGCTTCGTCCTGAACCGCCACTTCTTCCAGGGCTCGCGCCGTCCCTGCGAGATGGTCTCCACGGATGCACCGCGTCTCGACGTCGGGACTGGGCTCGAGCGTGGCAGGGTCCCGCAGCAGTTCGCACAGCCGGTCCGCCGGCCCGGCGCTTTCGGCGGCGTCATCGGTATGAAGAAGCAGGATGCGGCGGGGGGCCAGGTGCAGCGCGACATGCAGGTGGGGCCAGACCTGGCGGCCGACGAACATGATCAAGTAACCCTTGGACATGGCTCTAGCTCCTACGAAACGGTCACGGTTGCGGCAGCATGGGCGCAAGCAGGCGCCCTGCCGGGACGGTGGGGATACGGCAGCGCCGCGTGGCGTGCACCGCGTTCAAGCATGGGGCGATAGAATGGCCAAGCACCTCGCCGCGAGCTCGCATAGCGGGCGTGAATGCTCCAGCCCGGACTCACTCCGGCCCTTCTACCAGCACCTCCACTTCTTCTTTCCAGACGCCCGGGTCGGGCTGACAGATGGCTTTCCAGAGATCGTGCGACAGACCATACACGTGGTGGCGGACCGATCGCCCCTGGACATCCAGGCTGGCGTTCTCGGGGATTACCCGACGCAGGCTGAGCACGACCAGTGGCACGAATTTGTTCGCCAAGTGAGCGACCTTAAACATGCAGGGGCTGGCCCAACGCTTCGCCCCGCGATACTGGATCGAGAAGTTGTTTTCCCTGTTCCTGCTGTAGCGCTGGGAGTAGGGGAGGGCCACGGCGGGTCTGAAGATGAGGCCGTCACCCTCGCCGAAGGGCAGGTTGTGGTCATGCAAGCCCCACTTCGACGGCGCCGCGTCGCCGAATTGCTTCCCACACCGGAATGCCCGGAGGAAGAGGAGGCACTGTTGCACAGCGCGGCGCCAGTCGGCCTGCGGCCGGAGGGCGAAGACGCGCACGGCAGCGCGAGCCAGCAGCTCAGAGAGTTCGCTCTTCAACGCCGCCAGGTCGAGCGGGATGTTCCACGGCTCGCCGGCGATGGTGGTCTCCAAGGGCCAGATGCTGCCATAGCCGCGACGGCTGCGCGTGCCCAGCGCACCCAGCAGCAGGAACGCCTTCATTGCATCCCACGGCATCTCGCCTGCGCCCTCGTAGGGCCTGCGGCCGAGGCGGAGTATAGCGCGTTGTCCGGGCTGAATGGCGCCCCGTGCGTTGCCCTTCTCCCGGTTGAAGGGCCAGGCGAGATAGTCGAAGGGGGAGCCGGTGCCTGACAGCTCCTTCGTGGCCATGGGCCGGGTGTTCAGGCGGCCTTCCGGTAGAACGCGCACGGAGAGCGCGCTGGCCCGCACGTCGTCCTGACTGTGACCGATCCCCCCGAAGATGCTCCATTCCGCGTCGCGCAGTTCTTCCGCGCCCATTTTCTCCTCGCGCAGCAGGCGGAACCAGTGGCGGAGAGCCCCTCGGATGGAGGGGGCGCGCAGTTCGGCGGTTTCCTGGTCAGCGCCCCCGAGAAGGCAGGGCGTGACGATCTCGAAGGTCACTTGGGCAGCTTGCTTCATGGCAGCTCCTCCCCGAGCGCTTCCGCCACGCTGCGAATCTGTCCTGCAAGCCCGGGGGCCTTCTTGCGCTTCATCTTCCACCACTTCTTCCTGGTGCGCAGCGTGGCAAGAAACGCGCGCTGGACGCTTTCCTCTTCCCCGGGCAGGGATCGGGCCAGTGCGGAGAAGTCGTTGTCAACCAGCTTGGCCACCCTCTCGTTCTCACGCTCCTGCGGCGACAGCGCCTCAAGCCGCGCCTTCTCAAGGGCCTGCTGCCTTTGCTGCTCGGCAAGCTTCTCTGCCTCTACCTCTCGCCGCCCGATTTCCGCCTCGTCGAGTTCCATCCACCCGTAGCCAGCGGCTGTCTTGGCCCCTATGCCGTGTTCGTCCAGCCCGCGCGCGAGCCAGCCGGCCGCCAGTTCCATGGCATCCGCCGCCTCGAGCCCAGCGGGCACGCCACGGGGGAGGCGCACGAGTTGGAAGAGGAACCGGGATCCAGCCTCGATCACCGGGAAGAACTGGGGGTTCGGCTGCTCATTGTCCAGTGCCCGCCCGCTGCTGTCCTCCAAGTATTTCTTGTCGCCGCCGTAGTACTTCATGTGGTGGCAGGTGACCACGTCCTTGCCGGCGCGGAAGGAATCCAAGGGATACGCCGGGAGGAGGGCCACGCAGCCGCCGAGGGCGGGGCAGGCTCCCGCCTCGCCGAAAAGGTCGGCCCGTTCCCTGCGGAGCAGTCCGTCAAGTTCCTCTTCGCCGGTGGGGTAACCGAAGACCAGCGCCAGGTGCAGCGCGGAGTCCAACGCGCGACGCCCTGCGCCCACTCGCACCATGCCTGGTGCCTGGCGACTCCCTTGGGCTGCGCTGCCGGGATCACCGGGGACGTCGAAGCGGCGATGGATCGACATGCCGGCGTTCTCGAGAATGCCGCCGCACATGTTGACCTCGATCCGCCCGTGCGCCCGGAAGATGAAGCGAACGCACGCCGGAGTGAGCGGGGTGTTGCAAGCGGGGGCGAGGGCGGGAGTATCCTTGTTGAGCAGCTCTACGACCTGGGCGAACTCCCGGTCCCGGCTATTGGAGCCGAGATGAAGGAACTCTGTCCAGGCGCAGCGAGGCCGTCTCGACCCGGTCGAACTCCTTCTTGCAGATCAACCCGATCAAGCTCGTCTCTCTTGTCCCGATCATCCCTGGCCGGTTCCCCCCCGCGGCGTGCGAGAGAAGTTCGAGCTTGTGGAGTTCCTCGTAAGCGTGCCTGACGACTTCCCATTCGGAGGTCAGGACCGCGCGCGTCTCGGCCGTTGATGTCGGCTGCATGGCTGCTCCTCAGCGTGGTGCCTTTCGCCCCGCGAAACGGCGTAGGAACTGCAGGTAGGCCATTGCTTCTGCGGTGACCTCGCGCAGCTTTGCGTCATTCGTTTCGACGAGACGGCGCAGCATATCCTCGGCGTCGGGTTTCACTCCCTTGAGGATCCCGAGGTTGCCGAGGTGTCTGGCCACGACGCAGAACACGTCGTGGTGTCCTCGGTCTTCCACTTCCCCTTGCTGTTGCGCTCCACCGCGAAGGCCATGGCCCCGAGGAGTCCGTTCTGCCGGATCAGCGCGGGGATCTTCTTGACGACTTCCCCGTCGTTGGGGCCCCGAGCTGCGCGTCGCCGCCGGCCTCGAGGGCGCTGGGATGCGCGGAGCTGATCGAGATTCATCATGGCAGCACCTTCACTTCCACGGTGCAGAAGCCGAGCCCCGTGGTGGCGTCGCCTCCCACCTGTAGCACGTTTTCTGCGGCCTTGAGTTTCGCTTCCAGTTTCTCGAGGGTGCCTTCTCGCCTTCCGCCGAGCACGGAGTAGAACACCGTCTCGGAGGGCACTTGCTCCTGGTTGAAGAGCTTCCCGCCGTCCACCGTGCCGGTCCTGTCGTTGATGCAGACGCGCGTGACGACTTCGCAGGCCTGCTCGGAGAAGTAGGACAGGGTCCCGTCGCTGACGAGGGCGAGGCGTTTCTTCACCTCTTGCCAGACGGGGTCGCCGGGCATGGCCGCGGCCAGGCGCTCGGCAAGCGGAGCGGCATCGCCCGCTTTCGCGAGGCGGTGCTCCTCGAGAACGAGGTTGCCATCGATGCAGATGGCTTCGCAGGCATGGCACTCGTCTTCCGCTGGATTGGTCACCTCCAGCCCCGATCGGTGCGCGTCGCGCGCATAGCGATTGAGGAGGGTGGGCGAGACGAGCCAGGCAAAGCAGCCCCGGGCGCTGCGCACGGGAAGGCAAGCAGCCGGCCCTCGCCGACGACAAGGCTCCCCGCCGCGGCCTTGTCCTGCGTCATCACTGCCGAACAGGCTTCGCACCTCGGATCCCTCGGGGCGCAAGGGGTCTTTCGGATCGGCGAGGTCGAGTTCTTCAAGCCAAGGTCGGCCAGGACGCCCTTGAGCGAGGAGCCCGGGATCATGGGGAAGCGCGTGTGACGCTCTCGCATGATCGGGGCATCGATGGCTCCCACGGAATTGCCGGCGCCGACGTGAACCGGGTCCGGCCGAACAGTGTCATGATGGCTTGTTGCATGCTGTGTTCCTTCTTTCGCTGTCACTGGCCGTTTCCGGGCGGTACGCCACAAAGGCCAAGGCCGAAACCCTTCTCGCCAAGCAGGTCGCTGCGGCACTGGCCCGTGCAGCCTGGTGGCCAGGGCGGACAGGCTCGCGGGCTCTCCTTCAAACAGGTAGACCGCGCCCGCGGGGACGGCGAGCCGCGTGGCCTTCGGGCCGCCCGCTTCGCTGTCCCAGCCGGAGAAGGCGAGCGGCCTGGGCACGCATGCGGCGACGAGGCGGGCTCCACGGGTGTCGGGAAAACAGGCCGTGCCGGGCTGGACGGGTGCGCCGCGAGAATCGGTTCCGCCCCGGCCCGCCCATCCCGGCAGCCAGCCCCGCGGTGCGGGGTCGTCTCTTTCAAGCCTGTTCACGAAGACGGCAGGGGTCAGCAGGACCCAAGCCATCCTCTCGACGCCGGACGGTGGTTCGAGATCCCCGAAGGGCCAGGGCGCTCCCGCAGTGGCGCGGACCGTCCCTCCCTCTCCGCCGAAGGGGAACACGCCGTCGGACTCGTCCAGCCATTTCGACATCGCGTCCGGCTGGCTGTCGTTCGCCTTGTCGCGGGCCCGGGCCCACGCGGCCATCGTAACCCCGGCACGAAGACGCAGCACGTGCCGTGTGAAGAAATGGCCTTCCCTGGCGGTTTGCGTGGACGGGTCGATGGCCACGCCCGGGAGCATCTCCTCGTCAAGAAGGGGATCAGCTGTCACTGCCGGGGTTCCACCTTCCAGCCAGGTCTTGAGTTCGCTGAAAGGGATCCAGTCGGGCAGCACTTTCTTGTCCGGTTCGCAGCCCTCCGGCATCGCGAAGGACTTCGCGCAGGGGCGCTGGAAGGTTCCCTTCCCCGGTCGCTTCCCGCGGCACGAGGCGGGCTACGGGCCTGGCGGCCCGGTCCGTGCGGATGGCCACGAGATCGGCGGGGCGGGGCAGGTAGACATCACCCTCCTTGGACGGGAAAGGCCCTGCCGTGCGCAGGTTGCTGAAACGGGCGGTCCGCACCGACTTGCCTTCGCGCGTCGACTCCCAGGCCGTTTGCCCGGGCCATTGACGGCACAGCGCACCGTGGAGCGCGTCGTGCAGCACACCCGGCAGCGGCCAGTGGGCGCCATGACCGGCGAAGCTGGCTGTCATGGGCCGGGCGTCACGGAAGAAGAGCACATCGCGGGGCTCGATCCTGAGGGCGGTCCAGCTCATGCCTCCACTCCCTTCCTGGCGCTCCGGTTAAGAAAAGCGGCCACTTGGAAGAGCTTCGGGAAGTCATCAAAGCCGTTCGCCGCCCCGCCCGCCAGCTCCTCAATGTAGGCGTCGGCCGCCTCAAGCGGCGCCACCTGCTTACCCGTCGCCTGCCGCGCTTGCACATGCTTGAACTCGGCGCGCATGACATCGGAGAAATCACAAGCGGGCCTGTCCCGGTCGAGCCGGTACGGCGCAAGCAGGCGGCCAGGTTCGACGAGAAGCGGTTCGTGAAATCACGCTTCGCCCCCGCGTAGGTTCGGCGCGTAAAGTCCTCGTACAGCTTCCAGGCCGGGCTGTCCCACTTGGCGCCCCAATGCAGCATTTCGCCTGCGCGCTTCATCAGTCGGATCTCGCAGGCGCCCCGGTCGCGTTCCGTCTTGGCGCGGTGCAGGGCGGAGTGCGCCTCGCGGACCATATCCTGGAGCGGATGCATGTAGTGGGCCACGGCGATGCCACAGGAGAGGTTGCGCCCGTTCCCCATCGTCTCGCCGAACGTTTGGCGCAGGGCACGGGCGACCCGGATGGCCGCGCTGGAGGTCGTCATGGCGAGGACGTCATCCCCGCCCGCGTAGACAACCTGGCCGTCGGGCCCCACGATCCCCTCCACCGCTGCAGCGAACCCGGCCAGCTTCTCGCTGCGCTCCAGCAGGGCCTCGGGCGTTGCCGTGTCGCCGAAGAACGCGCCCATCCGGTCGCCATCGGCCGCCAACACGGCCAGGTAGCCGTTCGGCTCGTCGGACTCCTCCGAGTCGATCGGTTGATCCGGTTCGGCCCCGCGCCGCCCGCGGGCCACATCCAGCGTCGAGTCAAATCCCACGGCGTCCCAGAAGGCCCTGTCATCCAGGTCGCACAGCCCCCGAAGCCGCGCCGTGGCGAAGAAACGTTTCACCAGGTTCGGCGCTCCAAGCGGCTCGTTTCGACGGAAGAGCCGGCGCTCTTGCGTGATCCCTGTCCAGAGTGCCTCGTCCCCGATTGATTCCTCCTTGCCCGAGAGGGCATCCTTGACGGAGCCGGCCTGGTTCCCGTCCGTGGTGAACACCCCGAAGTCGCGGACGTTTCTGCGCGAAGCGTGCTCCCGCGCGAGCAGGCTGAACGCATTGCGCCAGTCGTCTTCCCGGTAGGGCACGGCGTGCCAGGTGATGTAGGGAAACAACTCCAGTTGCTTGTCCCAGCGGGTCTTCCATGGCTCAGTCTCCTGCCCGGACCGGCCCGCGGCTTCAAGGAAGGCACGGAAGGCCGCGTCGCCGGCCTGCTTGAGTTCGCTCCGTACGCTGTCTTCGCACGCTTCCGCGACATCTGACGCCTCGACCTTTGCGGGCAGGATGGCGATGAATCGGTTCGGCAGGGAGGGCATGAGGGCCTCTGCCTTCAGCAATCGGCCGCGGCGCACCGCTTCCAGAAGGGCCTGGTCCTGCGTTGCCGGGAGGACGATCCGTCCGCCCTTGTCCTGCGCGGCTGCGAGGGCGTGGCCAAGAAGCCAACTCAGCAGGTAGCTTCCGGCCCACAGGTCCCGCGTGCTGCGGGCTTGGGCGATGAAGTCCTGTACGGGACCCAGTTGCCACGTGAAGAGGTGCCGGAGATCACGCATCGGGGGCTCCTTTTCGTGCGGGCGGGTCATCGAAGACGCAGCGTGCCGCCCACTTCTCCATGTCGGGGAACTGATCGGCGAGCAGCGGCAGGAGCCCCACCAGGACCTGCCGGGCTTGCGAGGGACGGATGGCGGACAGGCCATGTCCGTAGACCGAGTTGTTGCGCAGCCTCCTGAGGGGCCGCAGGGCATCGCGGCGCTCCACCGAGGGCCCGAGTTCGTCTCCCAGCGCGGAGAGAAGCCGCCAAGCCATGTTGAGGCCGAGAAGTAGAGACCCGTCGCCCTGAACCCCGCGCTGGAGATCCTTGAAGAGATGGTCGGGCAAGGACTTGTCGTGGAGCGCTTCGATCCGGTAGGGCTCGCGGAGCCCGTGCCGGTCCGCCAGGCGCTGCTTGGCCGCCATCTCGACCAACCGGTAGAAACGTGCCAGGGCCTCCTCGCCGTCGCCGAGTTCAAGGCTGCGGCGGACAGCGGCCAGCAGGTCGCCCAGCCTCATTTGAGACGGCGGGCGGGCGGCGCGCAGGCGTTCCAGCGTATCGACCTTCGCCTGCCACCACGGGTCTTCCATGCGCTGCCGGGCTACGGCCAAGGCGGCTTCGTAGTCCATCCGGTGCCACGCAGCGCGCAGGGCTCCGAGATCGCGCAGTTCATCGAGTTCGGGGCTGTATTCCGAGGCCAGCGTGCTCGCCGCCTCCCATGCCCCCGAATCCAGGAGACTTCTGACCCGGCCCCCGGTGCGCTCGGCCATGAACGATCGGGTCGGGAAGGCTATGATTCGCTCGGCTCCGGTGCGGTACGACATCCGTCGCGGCGCGGGCCGGAGATGAACTGCACCGTGTTGATGCCGAGGTCGAGCGCTGCGATGACGGCTGTCCGCGGCCATCTGCTTTGTGCCGCTGGTGGGGTCTAAATGGTGCGTTGCCCGGGATGGCGCTTCATGATGACCCGGAGGAACCGTCCGACCTCATCGCGGCAGATCTCGATGTTGTCCGGATCCGAGAAGACGAAGTGGGGGGTTTCGGCGCCCCCTGCATCGCGACACTCACGCCGCAGCCGGCCATGCGGCAGGCCTTGCGCACGCGGTCCGCTACGCCCTGCGAGGCCGTGGCCTTGCTAGGCGCGAGGTACGCCGCGGCCAGGGGCTGATCACGCACGGCCCTTTCGATCCCAGCGGCGACGTTGCTGTCTCTGCCGGCCGTGCCGGTGCCCACGGTAAGCAACAGTACAGGCAACCCCCCGGGGGAGCCGCTTTCGGTCGATCGTCTCGGTCTTCGTCTTCATGCGCCGTATCGTATTGCCCGCTGCATCTTCCGGGGGGCTTGCGGACGTCCGGGGACGTCCGCGCTCAAGTTGCGCCGCACATCTTCATCAACGAAACAAAGCCCCGGAGTTCTATTCTGCCCGCCGGATAGCGGTAGGGCCGCCTTCCCTTCAGGGGCGGCACGAGCATGTCTGCCAGGGCCGCGCCCACCTTCTCTGCGAGCCGCCTTCGCAGGCGGGAGCGAAGCTGCCGCAAGTTGCGGGCCGGGTTGCCGCCGTCGTCGTCTCCCAGGCGGTCTTTCAGGTCGTGCAGCCAGGTCCACGTCCCGGGAACGTTCTCGGACTCCGCGGCATAGAAGCCCAGGCGATCGCCCAGCTCCACCAGGTTCAGGGGGGCTCGTGCGGATCGCGGCAGAGGTCGAGCCATGCGGCCAGGAGAGCAAACTCGCTGGATGGTAGCTCCAAGGCGGCACCAGCGATGCGCACGGTTCCCTGCTGGAGATCGAGACGCACCGGCTTGGCGTTTACCGGGCGGGGTGATCCCCGCTGCATGCCCGCCACCAAGCGCATGTAGGAGCCCGGCGCCTCGCGAAAGGCCTTCTCGGAGAGTCCCCGCAGTCTCACGAAGGGCACGTCGCAGAGGGCGATACGCGCCGCAGAGGAGGGCACTCCGGGAACGTTGACCGGCACCGGTGCCGTGGTGGATCCCCTGGCCGGGATAAGAGAAACGTTCGCGGCTAGAGCGGCTGGTCGAAGGGTGGGGCGACCAGCACGTGGCAAAGGCGGTCCTGCTCGCGCCCGAGCAGGGTCATGCAGGAGGTGAGCAGCGCACCCATCGTCTTGCGGCCGCCCGCCAAGGAGGCGACCACGCGGGTGTCCGGATTGGCGGTGAACTGCCTGACTGTTTCCAGAATGAAGTCCGCTGCCGCCTCGCTGTGCTCTCGGCTGGTGATGTCCGGCAGGGCATGAGAGCGGTCCTTGGACGGTATCTCCCGGATGCAGTCCGGCGTGTCACCGAAAACCGGTGCGCTCACGCCCGTGTCGCGCTCAAGGCCCCGAGCAAACGCCTGCCAGCCGCGCGCTTCATCGAAGAACACTCGGCGCAACACCTTGGCGCCCGCCGTGGTGGTGAGCGCCACCAAGCGGTCTGTGCGAACAGGGGGGCTCTCGCTTGCGAGAGCCCAGATGGTCTCCGTAAGCACGGCCGGCGTGAAGCCCGCCACGGCGACAAGGATGCACTCGCCGCGGCGGCTCGCGACATCCCTCTTTCCGTTCAGTTCCCCCCTTGCCACGCTAACGCGGCCTCCTCATGAGCCTGACCTTACACGGATCGAGACCGTCCGGTCAACCGCGCCCCAGAACGGCGCGAAAGGGGCCCGCCATCAAGGAGTTCACTTCTCGTGGACGCCACACGCAAGCCTCGTGGCCAAGCCTTGCCAGAGGGTCTTGCCGGGCGAGAGGGTCAGGCCGTTGATTAGTGATCAGGCACGCCGCCGCCTGCGGGACGAGCGAGGATGCGGCGGCGCGCGCCAAGGAAGACCGGGGGAGGACCCCGCGAAGAAGCGCACACCGCTGCGTGGGGGAGCCTGCTTCACCCGCGCGCGTTGAGTTGAAGGGATGAATCGGCAGGAGGGCCGGCCGGGGAGGCCGGCCGTTTTACCCGGCCGATCCGTACCGCTCCAGGAACAAGCCCCACGCTTGCTCCGGGTAGAACTTGTGCCCGCCGCGGCAGACGAGGTGGTGACACCGGTCCTCCGCCCCGCAGGCCGCGTAGATCCGCCGCGTGCGTTCGAATTCGCTGCGGGCCTGGGCGACCGGGAAGATGCCGTCTTTCTCGCCCGACACGAGGATCAGCGGCCGGGGCGCCACCAGGCCGGCCACGTCTCCCATCTCGGCGAGGCGCAGCAGGCCCGGCACGTAGTTGCACACGCAGTGGAACTGCGACTGGATGGAGGCCTGGAAGGTGGAGAAGCAGCAGGAGGGCATGACGTAGCGCAGCCGGGGCAGCAGCGCGCCGGCGTAGAGGCTGACGGTGCCGCCGCCGGAGTTCCCCATGATGCCCACGTGATCCATGTCGGCATCGCCCCGCCCGGCCAGGAAATCGAGGGCGCGGTCGACGTCGAACACCCGCTCCCCGATCAGCGTCTTCCCCAGCAGCAGCGCGTTCATGGCGGCCTGGTGGCAGAGGTAATCCAGCGATTGCCCCTGCACGGTCTCCCCGCGCTCCCCCATGGAGCGCTGCTCGATGCACAGCGCAGCCATCCCGTGGCGCATGCAGCTGATGGCGAAGTCCCGGTCCTGCCCGGGCGCCTTCGGCCTCGTGTCGTCGTCGCTCGCGGCCGCAATGGAGTTGTGCATCCCCGTCGTGTGGCCCTGCAGGCAGATGAAGAAGCGGTACGGCGGTTCCGCGTTCCGCGGCAGGCAGACGTACGCC
The DNA here is from genome assembly GCA_963744655.1 of uncultured bacterium. GTDB lineage: Bacteria > Verrucomicrobiota > Kiritimatiellia > PWTM01 > PWTM01 > CAVUUJ01. The sequence continues at coordinate 87,167 of CAVUUJ010000001.1, forward strand.
GGAACGTCGACGTCCCGCTCGCTCGTGAAGACCACCTTCTCGAGGGTTCCCGCCGGGTGCCGGCGCCGCCACAGCGAGCGCACGTTCAGCGGTACGCGCGCGCCGGCCTGCCTGTCGAAACCCAGCAGCCCCGCCAGGCGCGCGCGCAGCTCGCGTTGCCAGGGTCCGACCTCCCGGCCCTTCCAGGTCATCGCGGGTTCCGACGCGCGCATCAGGCGCTGGTGGTAAAGGGAAGGAGAGTAGTTCACGTCTTGCCGTCCTCTCGCCTCGAACCCGTGTGTCCGCGCTTCCGATGGCACCCCGCCGCCCGCTCCGGCCAGGAGCGGGGTGGGCCGGCCGCCCGGCCTCGACCCGGACACCATCATGCCGCCGGACGGCCGGGTTCTCCAGTTCTTTCGCGGCCGGCCGCCGACGTCACCCGCGGGACGCCCCCCTCGTCCGGGCTTTGTTTCCGGGCAGCAGGGACGTACCGTTCACCGTCAACAGGGAAGACGGTCCCGGCGGTACCAGCGCGGTCTGCGCGGCGGAACCCGGAGGGAACACACACCATGAGGATCGAGCACCAACGCGTGGCTGAAGGAAAGGGGGCTCTGTCGCGAGTTTTGTGGGTGGCGGGAGCCAAGAGAACCAGGAGTGATAGGGCGTTCGTGACAAAGGTTTCAGGTTTCGGGTTTCAGGAGTGAGAGATGGCGCATAGGACGTACATGGCGGTTGAGGACTTGGATGTCTACCGTGAGCTGTGCCAGTTGCACTTGGAGGTATGCGATCTGACTCACCAGTGGCCCGCTGAGGAACGCTATGAGTTGGGGAGTCAGGTTCGACGATCATCGAACAGCTCGCCGTCGCAATTGGCCGAGAAGAATGATGATCGACACGTGCGCAACAAGATCGAGGGCGAGAATCGCAGCCGGGGTGAGGCGGGTGAAACGGTTCATCACCTGTACATGGCGCTACTCAAGAAGTACATATCGCAGAACACATTCCAACAGTACAGGCAGCGTTACCAGGAGTGTGTCCGCATGCTCAACGGCCTAGAGAAGACACTTGAGAGGAAGCTCCCGGTCAGCGCTCGACGCTGGCACGTGACCGAAGCTCGCGAGCCGTATGGTGATGAAGACGAGCTGTCTCCACCGGGATGGCCCCCTGAAACCTGAAACCCGAAACCTGAAACCGTTACTGCGCCATGCAGCCGCAAGTGCGCCAGAATCAACTCATGACCCACACTTTCAGCGAAAGAGCCGGAAAGGGCAATGCCGGCAAATGCTACGCGGCGCGCCTGGACAAAGCGACGTCCGGCCGGCTGGCCTGGTGCCGGGTGGACGGGAAACGGGAGTCCTTGCACCTTCGCGCGAACGACGCGACGACGCGGGTTGCGGACCGGGACACCTACCTCGCCGACCACTGCCTCGCCGGCGGCGCGCTGTTCCGGTCGCGCAGGGACGGGCCGCAATCGTGGAGTCTGCGCACGGGTGACGCCGTTGTGCCGACCGGTGGGCGGGCGATTTCGCTGTCATCCTGCGGGGACCTGCCGGCCTGGGAAGAGCGGCTGGGCAAACGCACACGCGTGCGCCTGCTGCGGGTCGATGTCGGCAAGCGAATCGAACACCGGTGGATCGTGACCCGCAAGCGGCCCGGCGAATTCCGGTACGCCCGCGTTCTGCTCGAAAGCGGTGAGATCGTCTTGACCTCACCCGTCTGGCTGGACGCCTGAAGAGGGCCGCCGCACCACGGAGCAGGCACACCAACGGAAGAAGCCTCGACATGCCCAAACCGAATATCCTGTTCCTGATGACCGACCAGCAGCGGTTCGACCACCTCGGGATTACCAACCCGGCGGTGCAAACGCCCCATCTTGACGCGTTGGCGAAGACGTCCGTCTTCTTCACGCGCGCCTATTCCACCAACCCCGTCTGTGTCCCGGCCAGGGCGGCGATGTTCACAGGCCGCTATCCCTCGCAGACCGGGGTGCCGGACAACACGACCTGTCTTCCGGGGCACGAACGGACCTACCTGAGCTATCTGCGGGAGGCGGGCTATCATACCGCCGTCATCGGCAAGCAGCATTTCAACGGTTCCGCCGTGGACCGCGGCTACGCGTATGAAGACATCATCGACAGTCACTCCCCGGCCGCCGCGCTGGATCCACGGAGCCTGGCAGGGACCCGGCACGACAACTCCTACCAGCGATTCCTCTACGAAAACGGGTTCCGCCGCAAAGAGGAGTTGGTGGAGCCGGTCGATGATGTGCTCAACCGCTGGAAGGTTGAACCACGCTTCCACGTCGATCACTACGTCGGCACGCAGGCCGTTGCCTGGTTGCGGGCGAAGCGGCCCCCGGACCGCCCCTGGCATCTCTGTGTCTCCTTCCCCGGACCCCACGGCCCCGTGGATGGAGTCGGCCTGCCCCAGGAGGACCTCTACGACCCCGGGACGATCGATCTTCCAAAGACCGACCTGGAAACGCTAAAGGGGAAACCGGCTTACTATCGGCACCGCAAGACCCGCGGCGGCCGGCCGATCGACAGGCCCTTCACCGAGGAGCAGATTCGGGCTGTTCGCCGCGCCTGGTATGCCAACGTGAGCTTGATTGACGAGCAGATCGGCAACCTTCTCCAGGCGCTCGAGAACACCGGCCAGTACGACCAGACCATGGTGGTCTTTGCCACGGATCACGGGGACTTCAGTTGTGATCTGAACATGGTGGACAAGGGGCCGTGGCTGCTCGACGTCCTGCTGCATATCCCCCTGGTGATCAAGCCGCCTGTCCGGGACTTCGAAGGCAAGTCGGAAACCTCGTTGGTTTCCTCCATTGACCTGCCGGGCACCTTCCTGGCCGCCGCCGGGGTTGCCGTTCCCGGGAACATGCGTTCACGGGACCTGTCACGCTACTGGCAGGAGAGCGGCGACCTGGACGATCGGGAACAGGTCTACATGGAGGCCAATCCGTTGCGGGGAATCCGCACCCGCCGCTGGAAGTTGATCCATTGCCACGGGAGTTCCGAGGGGGAGCTCTACGATCTCGCCGAGGATCCCCACGAGATCAACAACCTCTGGAAGGCTCCGGGCCACGAAGTCCTGCAGGCTGAATTGACCCGACACCTACTCGACCAGGTCATCAGCCTGGGCGCGGACTTCCGGGTGCCCGGTCCCGGATCGACGAGTCCCCGGGGCTCCTAGCCTGGACTATTCACGAGGTCGTGAATAGTCCACCGCTCCGCGGCCGTGATGTGCCCGCCTTGCGGGCACAAACGGGGCGTCGCCACGTTCGTCGCGTGACCGCGTTGGGCGCGGAACGCGACCTCACGCGGCGACGCAGTGAACACCGCGTCGCGTCCCCGTGAGGCGGGACGTTGTCCCCCCAACGGGGGACTCACGTCCACGTCCTGGCACGCGGGTTGCATCGCAGCCCCGCGTGCCAGGTGCCCTATTCATGAACGCCTTGCGTTCATGAATAAGGCAGGCTAGCCACCAGAAGGCGCGTTCCCGAACGACCGCCGGGGAACCGGGATTGCTTCAGGCGCGCGCGGTGGCGCGCCCGGCGCGGGGTTCCAGCGCCGGCCGGCCCATGCCGCCGGGGTTACTCCGCCGGGCCGGGTTGCGCCTGCTTCGGCATGCCGTAGACGAAACCATTGCCCCGGAGTCCCAGGGTGACCCGCCCGAAGACGTCCCAGTCTCCGGCCATCTGCTCGGACATGTGATAGATGCCGCGGGGGTGGGTGCCGATCTTCTGCCAGCTCTTGCCGTCGTCGATACTGCGCCAGATCCCGAAGTCGTCGCCCACGCGGCCCTGCACGTAGAGGGTGGGATACTCGCTCCCCGGCACGGGCACCCCGGCGCAGGCCATGATGGCCTGGGTCACCTGCGGATCCTTTTCCCAGGTCACGCCGTGGTCGCGTGAACGCCAGAGCCCGATGGGCGGCTTGTCCCAGTCTTCGCCGGGCAGGAGGAGTTCGCCGCTGCGCCCGGGAAGGCTCTTCAGGACCAGGGACCACATGCCTCGGGGCCATTCCTTCTGCCGCAGCAGTTGCCAGGTCAATCCCTGGTCGGTGGAGCGCTGGATGCCTTTTCCGGTCTGGGCGAAATAGAAGGTGCCGGGATCCGCGCCGTCGGCAACGAGCGGCTTGCCGCGGTTGTTCATGGGGATCCGGGCCAGCTCCGGGGCCTCCGCCCGGGTCCACGTCCTGCCGCGATCGGGGGTCACCCGGAAGCTTCCGCTGTCCGCGTTGATGAAGGCGAGGAAGTTGTCGGGGTTGCCACAGGAGATCGCGACGCGTCCGAACTTCACATCCGCACCCACCGCCCCCTCGGGGAAGGGGATCCACGTCTCGCCCGCATCCATCGTGTAGTTCCGGTCTTCCTTGCCGGCGAACACGATCATGCCCGGGGCGGCGGGGGTGGTGGCCACGGCGCGCGCGCCGGGAAACCCGTGGCTGATGTAGTGGCGCACGGGGTATTCGTCCCAGTTCTTCGTAATGAAGAGCTGCCGGTCCATCACGGGGATCGCCGCGGCGCCGTTGGGAAGGACGGTGATGTCCTGTGAAACCAGCTCCTCGATGCCGGCGTTGCCAGACAAGTCGCCATGTCCCGGCACAGCGACTCGTCCATCGTGATTCACCGTTGTTGTGCTGGGCAAGGCGGCTGGCGACGTCCTCCGTCACGCCAAGGTAGCGGCAGCCGCCCTTGGACGACCACAGGACATAGACGAAGTAGGGTCGTTGGCCCAAATTCTACCCCCCTGGCAGAAAGCGAAAGGCCGGAACGCTTGTTCCGGCCCCTCAAATTGGTAGCGGGGGTTGGATTTGAACCAACGATCCCGCGGCCGCGGGATTATGAGCCTTCGGGGTCGGGCGACGGGCATGGGCCGGCTGAGGGGGCTTCGATGTCACAGCGGCGCATGCCGGTCATCCTCCAGAGCCCGTCGCCGCCTTTCTGCTTCTTCAGTTGGTTCTCGAAACGGCGTGCTTCTGCGAGAGTCGGAAAGCGGCGTTGCCAGACAAGTCGCCATGTCCCGGCACAGCGACTCGTCCATCGTGATTCACCGTTGTTGTGCTGGGCAAGGCGGCTGGCGACGTCCTCCGTCACGCCAAGGTAGCGGCAGCCGCCCTTGGACGACCACAGGACATAGACGAAGTAGGGTCGTTGGCCCAAATTCTACCCCCCTGGCAGAAAGCGAAAGGCCGGAACGCTTGTTCCGGCCCCTCAAATTGGTAGCGGGGGTTGGATTTGAACCAACGATCCCGCGGCCGCGGGATTATGAGCCTTCGGGGTCGGGCGACGGGCATGGGCCGGCTGAGGGGGCTTCGATGTCACAGCGGCGCATGCCGGTCATCCTCCAGAGCCCGTCGCCGCCTTTCTGCTTCTTCAGTTGGTTCTCGAAACGGCGTGCTTCTGCGAGAGTCGGAAAGCGGCGTTGCCAGACAAGTCGCCATGTCCCGGCACAGCGACTCGTCCATCGTGATTCACCGTTGTTGTGCTGGGCAAGGCGGCTGGCGACGTCCTCCGTCACGCCAAGGTAGCGGCAGCCGCCCTTGGACGACCACAGGACATAGACGAAGTAGGGTCGTTGGCCCAAATTCTACCCCCCTGGCAGAAAGCGAAAGGCCGGAACGCTTGTTCCGGCCCCTCAAATTGGTAGCGGGGGTTGGATTTGAACCAACGACCTTCAGGTTATGAGCCTGACGAGCTACCGGGCTGCTCCACCCCGCAATCAAACCTGGCCGTAGGATAGCGGGTTCGGCGTGGATTGCAAGGGCGAAGAGAAGAAAAGGTCAGGAGGGGGTTGCCGGCGGGGCCGGCTCGAGGCGGACCTCGTGGCGGTACAGGCCCTCGGCCACGTGCCGCGACACCACGGCAAACCGCACGGGGTGCGGCCGGCCGCGCGATTCGAAGGTCGCCCCGCCTCCACACCGCTCCGCCCCCCACGCGTCGTCCGGGACGCCGCCCCAGCGCAGGAGCCAGCTCAACAGGTAGAGGAACACCTCCGCGTCGACAGCGTCCAGGGGCAGGCTGCACCACAGCGCCTCCTCGCCGCCGGCCTCCACCTTCAACTGCACGCTGTCGGGCGGGCCGCACAGGGCCAACTCGTCCAACACCTCGCGCATCGCCTCCTCGTAGGACCCCGAGGAAGGCCGGTCGAGCGCCTCCTGCAACTGCCGTCGCGGGAACAGCCGCGCCCGGCAGGGCCGGCCCGGCGAATCGGACAGCAGGATGCAGGCGCCGCGCCCCGGGATCGCCGCGGCGACCTCGTCCAACAAAGACCACCAGAACTGCGCCGCACTGCCCGGCTCGGGCCGACCGTCCACCCGCACCAGGGCGGTGCCGAACTCCGTGACGGACTCGAGCGGGATGTCGCGCAGCAACGCCATGGCACAGGTCTCCGTCTCCAACGGCCCGCCTCACTATAGCACAGCCGTACCCCCCGCAAGCGGCCGTCACACCCGGCCGCGGCGGGGCCGAAGCGGCGACGCCGCGGACGCACGGCGGCGTTGAGGCCAACGGCGCCCACCCGGGCGGAGAGAGGGCGTGAGTTCAGGGGTCGGGCGGATTGCACAGGAGGAAACAGAGGAAACGGAGAAGGGCGGAAGAGCAGAGGGATCTCACGCCCGCTCGCCCCATGGCCGCCGGGCCGCAGTCGGCTTGCCCTACGAAGCCCTTGGCGGAGTAGGGTCTCACGGGGCACGCCCGGGGCTCGCTCGAGGGACAGAGTGCGCAGAGGGCGGCGCTCTCCCCTCCGGACTCTGCGGGCTCTGCGTCTCGAGTGAGGGTGCCGGCCGAAGACCCATGTGCTGTGCCGGCGGTTGCCCCGGCGCCCGAACGGGCGTGAGATCAGAAGGAGAAGCGGCGGCGCCGCGGACGCACAACGGCGTTGGGGCCAACGCCGCCCACCTTGGGGTTGTCGGAGGCGGGGTCGGCTTGCTCTGCGGAGGTCAGAGGTCGGAGATCAGAAGGCGGCCCGCGTCGGCTCTCCGCCGCCCCTGGGCCATGGAGGACAAGCCTCTACGCGGGCGGGATCAGGAAAGGCACAGGAGGAAGCGGAGGGGTGGGGCGGGCGACTTGCGGCGGCGCGCGCCGCACGCTACCATGCGGTCGTTCCGCCGATCGCGTTAGGGAGCACGGTATGACCCGCCGGTACACGCGCCGCCGATTTCTCGAAGGGTGCTTCGGCGCCTGCGCGGCGGCCGTGGCGGGCGCGGCCTGGCCGCTCGGCGCCCGGGCCGGCCTGCCGCGCGGGCTGCGGATCACCGACCTCAAGACGTTCCTCGTCGGCCGCCGCGTCTTCGTCAAGGTCTACACCTCCGCGGGCGTGACGGGCCTGGGCGAGGGCTCGTTCGGCGGCCGCGGCGCCGCCGTGGCCGCCGCGCTGGAGGCGCACAAGCGGCTGCTGGTCGGGCGCGACCCGACGGAGATCGAGCGGCGCTGGCAGGAAATGTTCCGGTGGCCGCGCGCGCGCCACGGCGCCGTGCTGACCAGCGCGATTTCCGCCGTGGACCTGGCGCTCTGGGACGTGCTCGGCAAGCTGCTGGACGTACCCGTTTACCGCCTGCTCGGCGGCGCCGCCCGGGACCGGGTGCGCCTCTACGCGCACGTGCGCGGCCGCGACCCCGCGCAGGTGGCCGAGGCGACGGCCGCCGCGCGCGAGGCCGGCTTCACCGCCGTGCGCAGCGGCATCGCCTTCCAGCCGATCGACGCGAAGATCAAGCGGCCCTGGGACCTGAAGCTCGCCGTGCGCCTGGTCGAGGCCATGCGCGAGGCGGCGGGCGACGGGGTGGACCTGATCGAGGACGCCCACGGCCTGCTGACGCCCGCCGAGGCGCTGGAGTACGCGGAAGCGCTGGAGCCGCTCCGGCTGCTCTTCCTCGAGGACCCCGTCCAGCCCGAGGACCTCGACGGCCTCCGGCGCATCCGGGAGCGTACCAGCGTGCCGGTCGCCGTCGGCGAAAGCCTTTTCGGCAAGTTCGGCTTCCACCGCCTCGTGAACGGCCGCCTGGTCGACTACGTCCGGCCGGACTGTCTCCACGCCGGCGGCATCAGCGAGGTGAGCAAGATCGCGCACCTGGCCGGGGCCAACTTCGTCGACGTCGCGCTGCACGTCGGGGTCAGCCCCGTCAGCAACCTGGCCGCCTGCCACGTCGCGGCGGCGACGGACAACGTCGTGATCGTCGAGCTGACCGGCCACCCGGACCGGCGCGCGCAGCGCGAGCGCGACCTCTTCGGGGGCGACATCGTCGTGCGGGACGGCCACGCCCTGCTGCCCGAACGCCCGGGCCTCGGCTGCGACCTGGACGAGGCCGCCGCCGCCCGCATCCCCTACGTGCCCCACGACAAGCCGCGGCTCGAGTACGAGGACGGCCGGCCGGGCAACTGGTAGCCGGCCGCGCCGGGCGGGCGCCCGGCCGCCGGGGTCGTGCCGCGAGAGGGAAGCGCACGCGCGGCGCAGGGTCGAAGCGCGGCCCGGGTTCCAGCGCCGTCCCCCCGTGGGAATCGTTTGCGCCGAGCCGCCCTTCCAATGGCCCTCCGGCCCTTCACGGGGTCTTCCCGCGGGGTGAGCGACACGGTGGAGCCTACCGGGTACTCCCGGAAGAACCGTCCGCTCCCTTCGGCTCGCGATCGACCTTCCAGAAACCGTAGACGCCGACGGCAACACCGAGGGGGAAGAAGGGGTACATGACCAGGACGTTGGCGATCCTGCTGAGCATGCGTCCGGCACGCGGCCTCGTGCGGCGGCAGACGAGGGTGACGGCAAGGAAGAGCGAGACGGCGGCGTAGAGGACCCCGCCGATGACCTGCGTGAGGCCCGGCATGCCCTTGTCGCGGGCGACGGGGAGGAGGTGGAAGAAAATGGCGGCAGCCACCCCGAAACCGAGGACCGCCAGGATCCCCAGCAGGATGGCATAGATCCTGGCATGCCTCGACGATGCGCCGGGCCCCATGTCAGCCTTCACCGCAGTTTGCTCCCTTCGAACCCTGCCGCCGAATGTGGCCGAGGCTGTGCACGATACGTCGAAAACCGAATCCGAGGCACAAGGAGAGAACCAGGAGCCATATTCGCACTCCGTCAAGGATCTGCTGATCTTCGGCAAGATGTCCGGCTGCGCGACCGCCGAACGCCGGGATGGCGGCGACGACCTTACTGGTTGTGATCAGAAACGAACGCAGGGGGGAATGGACAACGATCGGTGCCGCGAGGGGAGCCAGGAAGAACGCACACGCAAAAGAGACGATTATGATGATGCCCGCCGATCGCGACAATCTTTTCACTGACTTCTCCACCATGACGTATCCACCCGCGAATTGCTGAGCGTTGCGTGCGACACCATCTCGTTGCTGATCTTGTTTGCTAGCGGTGTTGGTCCCGAACTCAGGCTCTGAAAAGCGATAGGCATGATCGCACCGTAAACGTCATCCGACGCAGGGGCATTCCCATTGGCCAACGACGTGCCAACACCGCAGCTGCTCTGGCCAACGCCGTATGCCGTCCTGAGATACATGAGCTCCGCGACTCCTGGAGCGGCCATAACAGGAGCCAGAATGCCCCTTTCCGCTGCTCCTTTCGAGAAGTAGGCCCGGGGCTCAACAGCGTAGATGCCATAGAGGGCGGCGCGGTCCCCCCTGGAACGCGCATCTGCTTTGGCCGCTGCAAACGTGCTCTTGAGCCCTGTGCCGAACTCGCGCAGTCCATAGAGAACGGCTCCGACTCCCTTGTACAAGAGGAAATGCCTATTGAGGGGATTCAGGTTCTGCCATGGATGGGCTGGGATGGAGTTTGCATAGTCTGAAAGTGCATCGCACAGCCCCCACGGATCGCGGTTGTTGACCGGGTCGTTGCCGCAGAAGACATACAGGTTCAGACCGCCTGAGATGCCGATGGGGTCGGGGGAGAGCCATCGGCCGGTGAGCGGATCGTACCAGCGGGCGCGGAAGGAGTACAGGCCGGTGGACCAGGAGTATTCGCGGCCCTGCCAGAGGTAGCGGTTGCCGAGGGCGCTGTACCAGCCGCGGGTGGGGCCCTCCTCTCCGGCCAGCTCCGAGCGGGGCCACTGGGACCGCACTTCCATGGCGATGGTCATGCAGGCATACTGCCGCATTCACGCCGGAAAAATGCGGATCAGAGTGGGGGCGGCAGGGTCATCGCGTTTTCAGTTCGCGGATGATCAACACCGCGAAAAGCAGACCAAAGACGAGGAGCTTGACAAGCCAGCCGACATAGAGGCTGCGCGAATAGAAGAACAGAACGAGGACCAGGAAGAACACAGACGCAAGGACTAGCAGCAAAGCGTCCGGCAGACGCTTCAGGCTCATTGCAGAGCCTCAAGGACCTGTCCAAGCACGTCCATGAACTGATGCGCCACAAAGAGCAGTACCATAGCGTTGAGCAATATCCGCAAGAGAACCAAGCAGGGCGATGGCTTCTCCGGTGCAGAGCGCTTCCCTGCATTGCGCGTGTTCAGGGCAAGAGTGATGATCCAAGACGGAAGGATCAATGCTGCGAATGCCTGCCCAAACGGGATGCTCCGTAACGGAGTCCCGGCAGGCCCAAGGATGCGGCCAGCGATTATCAGGGCAAACAGCAGGAAGCAAACAACCAAGAGTATCCAAAGAGATGCCCGAACAGCCCGGCTTTCGAGGAACCTCTGCTCCCAATCTAAGAAGGCATCTACTTCTGAACGCCTCATGTTCATCGCGGATACAGGTGGTTGTTCGGAGGCGCAAGAGTTGACCCAGGGGGGCGTTGGTAATGCGGGGGCACATAGGTTCCTGTGTCACTCCTTACGTAGCCCCGGTGCCGCACATACCCGGGACGCCCTGTAAGGCGCCGCGGCCCCCCGGCAGGAACAGATTCCAAGGCACCGAGGAACCCAGTCCCACAGTCAAGCAACGGTCCCACGACGTATTGCTGATAGGCCTGGTCCTTCGTGAAGTCTCGGATCTCTTCCAACCCCCTCAGAGTATCGCGCCTCGCACGACAGACTTCCTGGCAGGGGTCGTCAGCATCGAGATCGGGAAGCCGCCTGATCTCCTGCGTATGCTCCCACAGCTTGGTCAATCCATAGTACAGCGCGGCTCCACTCACAGCAGCACTGACGACAGCCGCGGTGAAAGCCAGTTCGCCGTCGGGATCCCGATTGTTTACGGGATTGTTGTTGAATGCGACGTACAGGTTCAAGCCTCCGTTGATGCCGATGGGGTCGGGGGAGAGCCACCGGCCGGTGAGCGGATCGTACCAGCGGGCGCGGAAGGAGTACAGGCCGGTGGACCAGGAGTATTCGCGGCCCTGCCAGAGGTAGCGGTTGCCGAGGGCGCTGTACCAGCCGCGGGTGGGGCCCATGGCGGGCGGGGTCGCGGAGGGGGCGGCCGTCGGCGTCGGAGTACGGCCAGCGGGACGCCATAGCGTCGAGGATGGGGAAGCGCGTCGGTTCATCAAGGACGTTCGGCATCACCGATCGCGCAGCACTTGGCATGCATCCTGCCGGGCCGGAGTTTACTCCGGGCCGATCAAGCAGCATGCAGGACAAGTGCGGTGGCAGCGAGATACACGAGCCCGCGCAGCGGGCGAGGTCGTGGACCATGTCTATTTTCGTCGCCACATGTAGAGCACATCTACGCCGTGCCGTCTGACGGCAAGGACGAATACCCATAGAGCCACGGCAAGAACACTAACGGAAACTACAGGAAAGAATAGCGCCGCGTGGACCGAACCTGTCACGGCCACATTATGCACTTGCAATAGGATGCCCGCGATACTCGCAGCTGAAACGAGAACAGCCAGCAGAAAGAGGAATATCTTCATTGTGTCACCTCAGAGAGCGGTGCATGCGCATGAGTTCAAGCATACGTGCTTCATCCGCTTGGAGTTGGGCGGCGTCGCGGGCATTGTCTGCTGCACTGTATGCGGCCTTGATTCCTGCTGCCGTCGCATTGCCGAGAATGGTTCCTACAGCAGCAGGCCAATACACAATGCCAACCACACCACCGGCCATGCTGCTGGATCGTGATATGCCGGTTGCTGTGTCCCCGGACCCGAACGCCGCACCAGCACTATGGGCATCAAAACCCGCGCCGACAACAGAGGCAACACCTACCGCAACCCTTACCCCGCGTGCAATCTGTGGAGCTAACGCGGCGCCCCGAGCCGAACGACCGGTGACCTGCATTCCGTATCGCCCGAATTTGATCGGAGCGCCCGTGCTGAGTGCATGGAGACCATCTGCAAGGAGCACGGTACCACTGGCAATGCTAGTTATGTGGCTCTTTCGCTGAAAGTGTGGGTCATGAGTTGATTCTGGCGCACTTGCGGCTGCATGGCGCAGTAACGGTTTCAGGTTTCGGGTTTCAGGTTTCAGGGGGCCATCCCGGTGGAGACAGCTCGTCTTCATCACCATACGGCTCGCGAGCTTCGGTCACGTGCCAGCGTCGAGCGCTGACCGGGAGCTTCCTCTCAAGTGTCTTCTCTAGGCCGTTGAGCATGCGGACACACTCCTGGCAACGCTGCCTGTACTGTTGGAATGTGTTCTGCGATATGTACTTCTTGAGTAGCGCCATGTACAGGTGATGAACCGTTTCACCCGCCTCACCCCGGCTGCGATTCACGCTCTCGATCTTGTTGCGCACGTGTCGATCATCATTCTTCTCGGCCAATTGCGACGGCGAGCTGTTCGATGATCGTCGAACCTGGCTCCCCAACTCATAGCGTTCCTCAGCGGGCCACTGGTGAGTCAGATCGCATACCTCCAAGTGCAACTGGCACAGCTCACGGTAGACATCCAAGTCCTCAACCGCCATGTACGTCCTATGCGCCATCTCTCACTCCTGAAACCCGAAACCTGAAACCTGAAACCTTTGTCACGAACGCCCTATCACTCCTGGTTCTCTTGGCTCCCGCCACCCACAAAACTCGCGACAGAGCCAGTTATGTTTCCGCCATGTTGAAGTGTGCCCAATAGAGATGGAGATATTGTCCCGGAGCCGCCATATGCAGGATTCCCGGAAATCCGGTTCGCCGTCCTGCCCATAGCCCACTCGATTTGCGAGAGAGAATAGCCCCCCTCCGCACACAACCCGAGGGGGTCGACGAAGTTCACCGGACTATTCCCGCAGAAGACGTACAGGTTCAAGCCTCCGTTGATGCCGATGGGGTCGGGGGAGAGCCACCGGCCGGTGAGCGGATCGTACCAGCGGGCGCGGAAGGAGTACAGGCCGGTGGACCAGGAGTATTCGCGGCCCTGCCAGAGGTAGCGGTTGCCGAGGGCGCTGTACCAGCCGCGGGTGGGGCCCTCCTCTCCGGCAGCTCCGAGCGGGGCCACTGGGACCGCACTTCCATGGCGATGGTCATGCAGGCATACTGCCGCATTCACGCCCGAGGAACAAGGATCACGGCGATTGAGGCGTTAGTCTGCGGTCTTCGGGTCGTCGTTCTTTCCCGAGATGTCCTTGAGACCGCGTTCAGCAGCCATCCAGTAGCCCGAGTAGAAGAGATATGCAGCCAGACACAGAGTGCCGAAGCCCAAGAGGCTAACGGCCGCTTTTTGGAGGAAGCGGGCCTTGAATGCATACTCGTACCAACCAAACATCTTGTAGAAAGGCACAAAGGTCCATGCGAAGGCCGCAGGTACGAGCAGGGCTGCCAAGCACTTGAGCATGAGACTCTTGGTCTTCGTACTCATTGACTTCGAGCCCACGCATTGAGCCAGGCAATCGAGTCGTAGATCTGCCCGGCTACCCATCCACGGGCAAGCCCTCGCGCTCCGCCCTTGATTGCCGCAGATGTCGACGATCGGACTGCCGCCCGCCGTGCGGCAACATTAGCAAGAGCTTGTGCAGAGTTGCCGCCGATTTTATCGGCGGCAATATTCTGAAGGATCCAGACATCCGCTTGCGCTGTCGCGTCAACAACCGCCGCACGGTAGATACCTGCTGAAGCCATGCCCTGAAGCGTTCCTGCTATGCCAAGAACATCCGCCGCCTTGATTGCCAGGCGGTTGTTCCCATACATCTGGTTGTAGATGCGTTCGAAAGCCTGCTGCTGAGTCTCGCCGGGGCTTCGCAACGAGAGTTGCGATTGCGCATCTCCATAACTTCCCGAGAAATTCAAGCGCTGCCCGCCGAACTGACTGCCAACCCAGTTTGCCGCGTCAGCCAGAGATGTCCCCATACTCAGCGCGATACCATAGCTCGCACGGCACCACTCGCTGCCAAACGTACTCCAGAAACCGCCTCCGTCTTCACACAACCCCCACGGATCCCTGAAGTTCACCGGACTATTCCCGCAGAAGACGTACAGGTTCAAGCCTCCGTTGATGCCGATGGGGTCGGGGGAGAGCCACCGGCCGGTGAGCGGATCGTACCAGCGGGCGCGGAAGGAGTACAGGCCGGTGGACCAGGAGTATTCGCGGCCCTGCCAGAGGTAGCGGTTGCCGAGGGCGCTGTACCAGCCGCGGGTGGGGCCCATGGCGGCGGGGTCGCGGAGGGGGCGGCCGTCGGCGTCCCAGGCGCCCAGGACGCGGCCCCAGGGGTCGTAGGCGTAGCGTTCGACCTCGCGGCCGGCGGCGTCGACGAGCGCGTGCACGCTGCCGAGCGCGTCGTAGACGTAGGCGTACGTGGAGGTGACGCCGCCGGCGTAAACGGTCATCGCGAGCCGCTCGTCGATGCCGGGGCCGTAGACGTACGAGCACAGCAGCGCGCCCGCGTCGTCAAGCTCGGCCACGACGTGCGGCCCGTCGTAGACGAGCCAGCGCCGCGCGCCCGAACCGTCCTCGATCCACAGGCGCCGGCCCAGCGGACCGTACTCGCAGCGCTCGGCGGCCACGCCGTTGGTGAGGGCGGCGCGCAGCCGGTACTGCCCGTCCCACTCGAGGTCCAGCCGCTCGCTCAGCCCGGGGCCGGTGAAGACGGCGTTGGTGAGACAGCCGGCGGCGTCGCTGGCGTAGACGGCGTTGGTCGGCGCGGTCCAGAAGACCTCGTTGGTCGCCCGCGCGGTGTTGCCGGCGGCGTCGCGCACGGCCACGACGACCTGCTGGGTGCCGAGCGAGTCGATGGGGATCCCGGCGGCCCAGAAGTTGGTGCCCTCCGCCGAGAGGGGGTGGCGCCGGCCGTTGACCTCGACCCACAACGCGCCGAAGCGCGGGTCGGTGCCGACGGGCTCGCTGGAGGAGCCGGCGACGTCCATGGTGAGGGACGCGGGGAGTGCGTCCCAGCCGGCGAGGCGGTTGCCCGCGCCGCGGCGGAACACGACGCTGAGCCCGTTGGCCCGGCGAGAGGACGGGTTGCCGGCCAGGTCGTAGGTGTACTGCGCCTCGGCCTCGGTCCGCCCGGCGCGCTCGCGCCGCCAGCCGACGAGCCGGTCGAGGGTGTCGTACTCGAAGGTGTCCTCCTCCGCCTCGCCGCCGGGCCCGGTCCGCGTGCAGCCGGCGAGGCGGCCCGCGGCGTCGTGGCGCCGCGCGATGGAGCGCGCGTAGCCGCCCGGGTGCGACCAGGCGAGGGAAACGGGCCGGTCCATGACGTCGTAGCCGATGTCGACGCGCAGGCCGCCGGGCGTTTCGGCCGAGGCGAGGGCGCCGTTCCAGCCGTTGTAGGCGCGCGTGAAGAGACCGGGCGGGGCCTGCACTGACGCCGGCCGCCCCGCGGCGTCGTACGCGTACGCCACCGGGCCGCCGGGGCCCGTGCGCCCGGCGAGCCGCCCGCCGGGGCCGAAGGCGTAGCCGAGGGGGGCGCCGGGGCCGGGCCGCGAGGTCTCGACGAGCCGCCCGATGCCGTCGTAGCGGTTGGAGACGGCGCCCGCCCGGCCCGTGACGGCGAGCGGGAGGCCGTTGGACGCGTAGGCGGCGGTGACGGTCTCGTCGGGGAACACGGCCTCGCTCAGCCGCGCGCCGGCATCGTAGCCGAAGGTCACCTCGGTGCCGTCGAAGCGGCGGACACGCCCCGGCAGGGCGCCCACGACGTAGGCCACCCCGGCGGTCCGGCCCTCGAGGTCCACGGCGCGCGCGAGCCGGAACTGCCCGTCGTAGGCGTAGCTCTCCGCGACCCGGCCGAGCGGATCGCTCACCGACGCCAGGTTCATCTGCGGGTCGTACGCAAAGCCCACGCCAACCGGCACGGCGCCGGCGCCGTCGCCGAGCGTCGTCCGCACGGCGCGCAGGTGCGTGCCGAGTTCGTACTCGAACGCGGTGGCGCGGCCCGCGGCGTCGACGTTCGTCACGACCCGCCCGAAGGCGTCGCGGCTCCAGGTCGCCTCGCGGCCGTCGGGCCGCTCGACGCGTTCCAGGCGGCCGAGCCCGTCGCGTGCGAGCCGCGTCACGCGGCCGGTCACGGGACCGGGCTGCTCGATCTCGACGACGCGGCCGAGCCCGTCGCGGCGCAACAGGGTGTCGGGCTGCCCGTCGGGTGCGATCCGCGCGGGCGCCGCCCAGGACCCGTACTCGAGCGACACGCCGAGCCCGTCCGCCCCGCGCATGGCCGTCGCCCGGCCCTGCGCGTCGTAGGCCGCGGCGGCGGTGTCGGCCGTTCCGTCGGGGCCGAGCACCCGCACGGCCGCGGGCAGGCCGTTGGTGAGGTCGCGCTCGAAGAGCGTGCCGGCGGGATCGGTCGCCGCGACCAGCTCGCCCGTGGCGGGGTCGTAGGCGAACTGCCACACGGCCGGGGGCGGGGCCTTGTAGCCCACGCCGTACGTGAGCCGTCGATGCGCGGTGTCGAAGGTGGAGGCCTCCTCGAGCCAGGCCCCGTTCGGCAGGTGCTGGAGGAGCGTCCCCGCGCGGTTGCCCGCGTCGTCGAACGTGTGGCGCAGGGTCGTGCCGGGCAGGGCGGCACCCGCCACGTCCCGGTCGGTCCCCTCCAGGAGGCGGCGCACGGGCTCGACCGCGAGGGACTCGCGGACCGGGCCGGCGGCGCCCGCGGTCTCGCACGTTATCCGCGTGTCGCGCGCGCCGCCCGCGGCGAGGGCCAGGCCGTAGCGCGCGCCGTCGGCCGTGCCCGCGGCGACCGCGCGGGGCGGGGCGCCCCCCGCGCCGGGCGCGTAGGTCCAGCACAGGACGGTGCCCGTCCGCGTCACGCGCTGGGTCAGGCACCCGCCCGCCTCCGCCGCGGCGTAGGCGTAGGATTCGGCCGCGGCGGCGCCTTCGGCCTCGACCACCGCCTGCGTGACGGCGCCGCCGCCGTGCGCGAAGCGCGCCGCCAGGGCGTCGCCGAAGGCGACCGACACGAGCCGGTCGGCTTCGTCGTAGGCGAAGGCGAGCGCGGGGCCCGCGGAGTGGCGCGCCTCGACGGGGCCGCGGCCCGGCCGGGCCGGGTCGTAGAGGAGGTCGACGCGGTTGCCCCACGCGTCGCGCAGGGCGGCGAGCCGGCCGGCGGGGTCGAACTCGCGCACGAGGCGGCCCGGCTCGGCCAGCTCCCAGCCCCCGGCGCAGGCGGTGAGCCGCAGGTCGAGCCCGGCCGGCGGGCCGTACGTGCCGTCCGCGAGGCGCGGGAACGCGATACGGCTGCCGGAGCCGGCGGTGAAGACGGTCCAGTCGTTGGTCGCGCCGCCGAACACGGTGCGGTCGTCGGCGAGCGATTCCTCGTACACGTGGCTCCAGCCCGCGCCCAGCGCGCCCGCGCTGCCGGCGAGCACGCTGTTGTACGAACGCGCGAAGCGGAGGGCCGGGCCGGGCGTGGGCAGGGCGAGGTCGGTGACCGAGAAGTTGACGCTGCCGTTGATCGCGTTGACCGGGTCGGCGCGGTTCGCGTTCGAGGCGGTGGAGGCGGCCAGGTCGGCCGGCTTGCCGGTCAGCGGGTCGGCGACGCGGTCGGGCACGACGGGGTCGGGCCGGTGCTCCTGCTGCTGGTCCAGCCGCGTCAGCCGGCACTCGGGGAAGCCGTAGCCGACCCAGTGCTTGTTCTCGCTCGCCCAGCCGGGATCGAACGCGCGCGATACGGTGGTCGTCCCGCCGGGCGCGCACTCCACCGACTCGCGGTGCACGGTGCCGCCGTACTCGAAGCCGACGCGGTTGGACACGTTGGAGGCGAAGGTGAAGGCACAGTGCAGGACGTAGCGGCGGGCGGGGTCGTCCGGTTCGCCGGTCAGCACGGCGGAGACCTCCTGCGAGCCCCGCTCGGCGGAGGCCGCGGCGTGGGGCGTGCGGCCGGCCCCGCCGTACTCGTATGCCCAGTGCGACCCGACGCCGACGAGCCGCGCGTCGTCCTCCGCGACCGGGTGCAGGCCGGCGCGCGCGGTCGCCTTCGCCCAGTCGATGAACGCCTGGCGCTCGGCGGGGGTGAGCACCCAGCCGGGCGGCGTGTTGGTGTACGCCTCGCCGAGTTCCCACACGCGGCGGAACTGCACGAAGGCCGCCGTGTCCAGCTCGGTCGCCGCGTAGAGCGCGCCGCCCCGGGCCGGCGCGCCGGCCAGCAGCGCGGCGGCGGCCGCGGGCAGCAGGACCCGCGCGGCCCGTGCCGCGCGACCGCGCCCCCCGGCGGAGACGGACCCGGCGCGCCGCCTCACGGCCACCTCACCGTCGTTTCCGCGGGCGCGGGCAGGTGCAGCGCGAGCGCGGGGGCCGTGGTATCGGGATGCAGCGGGTCGGTGCGCAGCACGCGCACTTCCTCCCCGTCGTCGAGGCCGTCGCCGTCGGTGTCGGGCAGGTCCGGCCGGGTGCCCTCGACCAGTTCCTCGCGCGCGGTGCCCAGCCCGTCGCCGTCCGGATCGGCCTCCGCGTCGCCCAGCCGGTAGAAGTGGGCGCCCTTCGCCTGTTCGGTCACGGCCAGCTCACACGCGCCCGCCACCTCGACCGCTTCGGCGCGCAGCGACCAGGCCCGGACGGCGAGGTTCGTGGAGGAGAACAGGTCGAGGCGGCGCGTGCCGGGCTCCTCGCAGGTGACGAGCAGGCAGACGTTCGTACCCTCGCACGACGACACGTCCAAGCGGTATGCGGCCGCGCTGCAGGGCTGCCCCCACGGACCCCAGCCCGTGAGCGCGACCCACCCACCGACCCACGCCAGACGGCACACACGGCGAACGAACAGGGACATGACCTCCCCACCAGATCCCCGGATCCCCGGGCTCGACCTCCTGCGCCGATGCTAGCAGCCGTGTCCGACGTGGCAAGACCTTTCTTCCGGAAAATCGACTGCCGCGCGAGAGGCGGGAGCGTGGGGGCGCCGGCCGGCGCGGCCGGCGGCGGGCCCGGCGCCGCCGTAGCGGTCGGCGCATCCCCCGTTCCGCACGGCGCCAGGTAAGTACATAGTTGTCTCCGCCTCGCCGCGCTGGGTACCCTTTCGCGGAAAGGGAGGTACGGCATGAGAGGACGGCGCGGCAGGAACTGGCGGACACGGCAACTGTTGCGGGCGTTCGTCCCGGTGACGGTACTGGCGTCGGCGTGGGCGGCGGCGCAGGCGCCGACCGGGGACGACCTGCGCTGGCGCGAGAAGGTGGGCTGGAACGAGGAGGTGCACGGGCCGAACCTGCCCCGCGACCTCGCCAAAGTCGTCGCCCGCGTCCCCTACGCCTACTACCCCTACGACAACGCGCTCGAGGTGCTGTTCGACTTCGACGCGGCCGTGAAGCTGCTGCCCGGGGGCACGCGGGCGCCCGCCGTGCCGCCGCGCGAGCTGACCGTGCGGGTCCTGCCGGAGCGGGGCGCGCAGGTGCTGGCCTCGGGCCGCATGGCGCTGGATGCGAAAGGGCGGGGGCGCGGAACGTTCCGCCTTCCCGAACTGCCCAAGGGGGTTTTCCGCGTCGAGTACCTCTTCGGCGGCGTGACGCTGAAGGCGCCCCGCACCTTCATGCGCAGCCACTTCGAGTTCGAACACAACGAGATCGGCGAACAGCACGAGGTGTATGCGCCCTTCACCCCCGTCGAGGTGGCGGGGAGGACCGTCTCCGTCGTGGACCGCACGTACACGGTCAACGGCCTGGGGCTGTTCGACAGCGTCGTCAGCAAGGGCCGCGAGCTGCTGGCCGGGCCCATCCGGCTCGTGGTCGAGACGGCCGACGGCACGGAGGTCGTGTGGGGGGAAGAGCGCGTCGAGGGCCGGGTGCTGCATCCCGACCTCGCCGAGTTCAGGACCGGGGCGCAGGGCGCCGGCCTGCGGGTCGAGTCGACCGTGAAGGTGGAGGAGGACGGCTGCGCCAAGGTGGACATGACCCTTGAGGCGAACTCCGCGCGCGCCGCCCCGACCATCCGCCGGGCCTGGCTGGAGATCGCGCTCAAGGAGTCGGAGGCGCCGCTCTGCCACCTGGTGGGGATGGACTCCATGCGCCACAACTACGCGGGGTACGTGCCCCGCGGCGGCGAGATCACCTGGATCATGCAGCCGTGGCGCCCGGCCCGTTTCGAGCGGAAGCCCTTCGCGGGCGACGCCCCGTCGTCCTACGAGGTGTGGAACGCCACCCAGTTGCGGCACTGGGACAAGCAGCGCTGGAACTTCGCCCCCTACATCTGGCTGGGCGCCGAGCGTCGCGGTCTGGCCTGGTTCGGAGACCATATCCGCGGGTACGAGACGGACGGCCGGCGCGGCATCCAGCGCTTGCGCATCGAGCCCGGCCGGGTCGTGCTGCGGGTGGAGCTGATCCAGCAGCCTGTCAGGCTGGACGCCCCCCGGCGCTACGAGTTCGGCCTGCAGGCCAGCCCGACCAAGCCGATGCCGGAGGGCTGGCGGGGCTACGACGTGCCAGGGGGCGGTGGCATGCAGGTGAACGTGTGGGGCGGCTACTTCTGTTCATGGCACTACCCGGATCCCAAGGACTGGAGCCTGGTGGAGAAGATCGTGGAGGGACGGCGGGGCCGGCTTGACCGCAGCTACCAGATCGACCGCGCGTTCTTCGAGGAGTTGAACCGTCGCCGGGCCTTTCCGACCCTCAAGATCCAGGACAGGCGGCCTTGGCTGGATGACGTGCTGGGCTTCGCGCAGCGGAACTCGGCTGTCGCCCATCCCCACGGCGTAACCGTGTATTACGAGGAGTTCTACACCGCCGGGAACCATCCCGAGAGCGACGAGTACCAGGACGAGTGGGACATGGCGGGCTGGTACCGCGGCCTCCATCCCGCGTACCGCTACACCAAGCCGGGGCCGCACATCGGTCCTGTGATCCGGACGGCCGGCGCGCAGAGCTTCCGCGACTTCGCGGTGTACTACGCCGACCAGTGGATGCGGCGGGGCGTCGGCGTCTACTACGACAACACCTATCCCAAGGTCGAACGCAATCCCTACGTCCTGCGGGACACACAGGTGCCCTGGTCCAGCACCATCTGGGTGTACCGGGACTACATGAGACGCGTGTGGAAGCGCAGCCGCGAGTTGATGGCCCAGGAATCGCTGCCCCTCGACACCTACTACAGCATGAGCGATTCGGACCGTCGCATGCGGCTGCACATCGTGGGGCATGTCACGAACTGCCAGGTGCTGCCGTACACCACCTGGTGGGACGCGAGCCTGGGGATCGAGGCGCCGGGTCATTGGCTGCCGGACGACACGCCGTCGGCCGAGGAGATGGCCCGGCAGGTTCAGGAGCGGGGCTTCGTGGTGTTGCCCACACCGAAACGCAATACGCCGGGCACACCGTTGCCCTACCCGCCGGACTACCTGCGGGCCATGACGATGGGCCGGATGGGCGGCATCATCCCGCACTACCGCCACAAGCTGCGCAGCGAGGACGCCTTCGGCGGGCTGGGGATCAGCTATGGGTCGACAAAACGGCCGCCGAGAGACCTCCTTGCACGCCGCCAGCTCTCGGACAAAGCCATGGGCCTGGTGCACGAGATTCGCGGAGCGAAAGGGGGCACGAACTGGGTGCGCCCGGAAGACTACGAGGCGCTTGTGCAGGCCTTCATCCGTTTCGGCTACTGCAATCCGCGCCCGGAGGATCCGGACAGCGTCAAGAGCACCATCTCGTGGGATTTCGTGAAGAAGATCGGGGGCGGCGGGCCGGTGGTGAAGGTGCACAACTACTGGGCCGAGCGGCCGTTCGTCGCCGTGAGCGATCCGGAGGTGAAGTGGATCGCACTGGAGCGCGACCGGCGGCTCAGCCCGTACTTCGGCCTGCTTCTGCTCCAGAGCTACCGGGCCGACGCCTGCGAGGTGAAGGTTGACTTCCCCGGCGCCGGCGCCCTGTTCGACATACTCAGCGGGACGATCCTGCCGGCTGACCGACCTCTGGTCATGGCGGCCGACTACGGCACCCGGCTGCTGGTGACCGCCCGGGACGCCGCCGCACTGGAAGCCCTGGCCGCCGCGCCGGATCCGGTCGCCCGGCTCGGGGCCGCGGGGCCGGGGCATTGACAAGGACACCGCGATGTGGTTCCCTCCGCCTCCCAACCTTGCGCCGGGCAGCGGCCCGGCCGGGAACGGGACCCGTGGGGGTATAGCTCAGTTGGTAGAGCGTCTGAATGGCATTCAGAAGGTCAGGGGTTCGACTCCCCTTACCTCCACCAGGGCCTGCAGGTCCTAGCCTGGTTCATTCACGAAGCCGTGACTCATCCGCCGCTCCGTGGCCGCCACGTGTGTCACGTACCACGTGACAACGTGGTCACGTGATGATGTGCCCGCTTTGCGGAAACAAACGGGGCGACGCCACGTTCGTCGCGTGACCGCGTTGGGCGCGGAACGCGACCTCAGGCGGCGACGCGGTGGACACCGCGTCGCGTCCCCGTGAGGCGGGACGTTGTCCCCCCAACGGGGGACTCACGTCCACGTCCTGGCACGCGGGGTGCTCAGCAACCCCGCGTGCCAGGCGCCCTATTCATGAACGCTCTGGCGTTCGTGAATAAGGCGGGCTAGAAGCTGAACAGGTCGTCCTGATCCTGCTCGAGCATGCACACGCGGCTGGGAACTTGGCCTTGTAGAGGCGCAGGAAAGCCCCGCAGGCGTCCATGGCCTGCTGTCGGGTGGCGGCCATGTACATGTCGTGGATACGCGCCTTGGCCAGGCCCTGGACGCCCTTGGGCATCTTGTCGAGGAGGTTGGCCGTCTTGTGAACCCAGCAGCGCTGCCGCCGCGTCGAGGGGAACTCCTCGGCGGCCGCGGCCCAGAAGTGGCAGCAGCGCTACCCCCGGCTGTGCAACTGGGTCGAAGAGGGCATCGAAGAGACCTTCACGTTCTATCGCTGGCCGTTGGCGTACCACAAGCACCTCAAATCGACGAACATGCTCGAGCGGCTCAATCAGGAGATCAAGCGGCGGACCTACGTCATACGGATATTCCCCAACCCCTCGAGCTGCCTGCGCCTGGTCCGGGCCCTGGCCGTGGAACTCCACGAGGACTGGATCGAGCAGCACCGGTACCTGAACATGGAACTGCTGCGCGAACACAAGAAGATCATGCTGGCCAATGTCGCATAATCCGCGCCGCCCCCCATGGAAGGCGGGAGGGAGGGAAGAAACCACGCCATACGGAGTGCCGACGCCTCACCCTTTTTGCAGAACTTGACGCACACAACTCTAAAAGCGGATGGCCGTCTTCTGCCACCCCATCGAACCTTGCAGGCGTTCAAGAGTCTGATAAAACAGGAATGGCAAGAATCAAAGGAACTGGTTGAACAAGCCCGGCGACAAGCCAACGCTCGAAGAGCGGTTTAGGACTAGTCCTGGAGGGTTGCATCGCCCGAGTCGAGGAGGCCGGTTACCCGTTCTTCGACTGGTGCCGGGGGTGGCAGAGTGTTCTCGGTCTTGTTGGTCACGACAATCTTCTACCGGAGCTGGAAGCTCCGGGCACCTTCTTCCAGGTGGCGGGGCCGACCGTTTCTGCACCGTTGCAGATCATGATGGTGCCGGCCGGAATTTGCACGGTTATGTCCTGGCCGCGCCGCTCGATCCTGATCTCGCCGTGAGGCGTGGGGATGGTGCCGTTGACCTGCGCCAGGGGAATTTCGCAGATATCCAGCGCGAACCGCGTCCAGCCCGGCTCGACGGGGCGGCAGCCGAGAAGCTCGCCGCCAAGCAGGAAGACCGGCCCGGCGCTCCAGGCGTGACAGAGACTCATGGCATAGGGCCGGCCATACATGGCCAGGTGCGCCTCGCCCGATTCCCCGGCATCGTAGCGTTCCCAGAAACTGCCGGCGCCGGCATTGAGCATTCCGCCCCAGTAGCCGCGCAGGGCGTCGAGCATGGTGTCGCGGTGTCCGCAGCGTATCAGCGCCATCATTTCCAGACTGCGCATGTAGGGTGTGCCGACCGCCGCGACGTCAGGCTGGAGCAGCACGCTGTCTGCCAGGAGTCGGTGCTGTTCCTCGCTGGCGCAGCCGCTGAGCACGGCCAGGATATTGGCGTGGCGTCCAGCCGCGTTGCTTTCGGTACAATCGAGGAAGGCCTGCCGTTGCTCCGACCAGAACCGGGCGCGGGCGGCGGCGCGCCGCTGCTCCACCGTCGCCTGCCATTTTTCTGCGGCCACGACATCGCCGTCCCACCGGCAGAGGCTGGCGGCAGCGTCCAGCGCCTGGATCGAGAGGAACTCGAGGCAGGCGCTGTAGCCAGCCTTGTCGACCTCCGCCCAGTCGATGAAGAGCCAGCGGCAACGGTCCGTCGGGATCAGGTCCTGTTTGTCCCGCCTCTGCTCGAGCGCCTGCACTAGGCGATCCAGACAGGGGCGCATTTGCCGCAGAAACGCCAGGTCGCCGAAGTGGAGGACATAATCGCGCAGCGCCAGAATCCAGAAGAACGAATAGTCGATGATCCCATTGAAATCGATCGCGTCTGGCTCGGTGCCGTAGAGGGCCACCAGGGTGCGGCGCATGATGCCGGCGTCGAAAAAGACATACGCGTTGGCCAGGCCCGCCAGGTAGAGATCGCCGACCCAAGGCAGGCGGTCGCGCTTGAGGCCGTCGAGGAACATCTCGCGCATGCAGAGGCGCAGGGTGTAGGCGGCGTGCATCCAGATGCGGTCGAGCAGCGGGTCGGAAGAGTCGAAGGCACCCCGGTAGCGGACCGGATGGGTCGAGGCACGCAGGCGCACCTCCTCGACTGCAACGCCCGGCGACGCCTCCACGCGCAGGTAGCGCAGCGCCAGTTCGACCGGCGACACGACAAGCCCTCTCTTCACCTCGATCATGGGCACATGCTGCTCGAAATGGAGCGGATCGGTATTGCGCGTCTCGCTGGGGCTTTCGCCCGGATAGAGTCGGAGGATGCCTGTGCCTTGGACGCGCAGCTCGGGGCGGCCAAAGACCTCGGCACCGAAATCCCACAGGCCGTTGTCGGACCGGACCGGCGAGAGAACAAACTCCGGCAGGCGCTCCTGATGCGGGAATCGGTCCGTGCCGACCACGGCGAACCGAGTGGGCTTCTCGAAATGCTGACGGTCGATGCTGACCACCCACAAGGCGTCGGTACACAGTTGTTCGCCTTCTATCAGCAGAGTTGGCGGCTCGCCCAAAGAGTGCACCCGAATCCTGCACTGGTTGGCACCGGCCACCAGATACGGGTGCAGGTCAATCTCGGCCCGCTCCGGTCCGGCACTGGCCTGCCGGTGCAGGACCGTTGCGCCATTCACGACAACGTGCAGGTCGCCGCAGGCGGCAATGCGCACCGGGCAGGTATCGGGCAGCGTCTCGAAGGTCCACTGCCGTGAGGCGTAGAGCACCGGGTTGAACATCCGGAACCGGCCGGGATGGAATACGTTCAAACAGGCATGGCAAGACTCCTGCCGCAAGCGGTGGAAGAGCCACAGCTCCAGAGCGCCCGGTGCATAGAGCCAGCACGGGCCGGCGCCAGGCTCGGTAAACAGACTCAGGGCGGACGAGTCGGGCACTACACGGTCCGTCGCAAAGCTGGGGTCAGGCCTCTCCACGATTTGACGATGGCCGGAGCTTCCTGCTCCGGTTCGGTTGTTGTTGTCATGCACGGCTGATTACTCCTACTGCCGGAGCTGGAAGCTCCGGGCATCTTTCATTTTGGGGGGTTGCCGGAACTACCCATGGCGAAGTACACGATGGGCTTGTCATGAGGCATTGAGGCCACTTCTTTGGGAATGGGTTTCTCTATCCTGGCGGGCAGGGGGCCGACATAGTGCAGCGAAGGGCGGACCGTGGGGAAGCCCACCCACTCGGGGATGTCGGCGAGTAAGCGTATGATCGCCCTCAATCAGGTCGATGAAGTTCTTGAACTTGGGCAGTCCGTACTCCGGGCCAACGGTGTTGTACGCTTTCGCGGGAGCTGCCAGTTTCAGAACCAAGTTGCTCATCCACTGGTTCATCCGCGCCTCGTCATTTCGGAACAGCCACCGGAAAAGGGCGAAGTTGCTCCGGTCAGGCCACGACTGGAGTCCGGCCTCGTAGTACTCCCTGACGGACGTAGAATGGAGGACGTTGACAAGAGGTACCTTGGCTGCGCGGGTTGAGATAGTCACGCTCAAGCACCAACCTGTGAGTACGGCGGCGGGGCTGACCTCCTTGAAGAACGCGATCTCGTTCGGGACCCGGGCCCTCAGATCCTTGACGGAAAGGTAGCCCACCGTGTTCAGCGTTTCCCCGCTGAGGACAATGCGCAGACGGTCGAGTTGTTCCCGCGTAAGCCGCGGCTCCATCTTTGTGAGCGAGAACCCTTCTTCCTCTATCAGCTCTTCAAACTTCCCACCGTAGCTGGCGAAGATGACGTCGAAATGCTTCCGTGCCTCCCTGGCGATCTCAATCATCCTGCCAGTCTCGGCGAGATTGTATCCTGCAACTGCAAATACGAGTGTCTTCATCGTCTCTGGGCAGCTCCTTTCTCAATCCAACGCCGAGCGTGACCGGACTTTGAAAGCCGTGCGAAGCGCGGCTTTTCAAGGTACGTGTCGAGGCATCTTGTTGGCCGCGCCCTATCTGTATGCGTCGCGGCGATCATCAACTGAAAGCATGAAGATGATGCGCTCCGCCTGGTCCACCATGAAGAACACCCGGAACTTCCCGATGCGATACCGCCAGGTGGCGGGATCGTATCCCTTGAGTTTCTTGATGTTGGGTCCAAGGAACGGGTCTTTGCGGAGTTGGGGATAGACGTAGTCCGTCAGTTTCCTCTGAACGAACCGAGATGCGCGAGCGGGTAGCTTGCCAAGCTTCTTCTGGAACTCGTCAGTCTCGAATATGCGGAACTCAGACAAAGCGTCCCCGTCCGGCCTTGGCGTCCTTGATTCCGCGCTTGAGGCTTCGGTTCAGTTCCGAGTTTGCCTCGATTTCCGCCATCTCGAACTCGTCCACGAACTGCTCCGTCTCGACATAGCGGGAAGCGGCTGTCTCGATGAAATTCGAGAGGGGGCGATTCTCACGCTCCGCCAAAGTGCGGAACCGCTCGTAGGTCGTTTCAGGCAGTCTCAGAGTAACGGTTTTTGACATCATACACCTCGCTTCTATTGTCTGCGCATAGAATACAGCCGCACACAGAAGATGTCAATCGTGCATTCGGCCAACGTCAGGAATGAGCCGTTTCAGGCCGCGGCTTCGCGCGGTCTCAAATCGGCGCGATTCCATTGTTCGACGACTCATTGCCAGGACTGCAGTTCAATGATGTTTCCTTCTGGATCGGCCGGGTAGACAAAAAGGTAGTGTTCCGACTCCCTCGACTTGGGAGGATGTTATGTCACCAACCATGCTCCCACCATGTTGGAGGACAGTGTCTGTGGCGCCTTGGACGTCGTCGACCTCAAAGGCTAGGTGAGTGATGCCTTCTCGATTGGCTGCAGTTGCGGGCCGGGCGAGGTTGTGTGAGTATTGGTAGATCTCTAGTGTTGGTCCATCTTCACCATGGCCCGGAAGGCGAAGGTGCATGCCCGCGAAGCTTGCGTCCGGCACGCCCGTGCCCTGGGCTAGCCAATCACCGGCGAGGTCGCGCTGGGGTGGCACTGGGGTGCAGGCAAGTGCGTCCTGATAGAATTGGGCTAGTGCTTGCCAGTCTTTGGCGATAACGTTGGTGTGCTTGTATCTGATTCTCATTTTGTTTCGTCGAACGTTTGAAACGACTTCTCGGCGGCTATCCGACGATAAAGTCCATTTCGTGGTTCGGCGATTCTCCTATCGCAATTCACGGATCATTCGATAGAACTTCAGTCCGGGTATCTTTACTCGTTTGGGCCACTGTGATGCGACGGTCATGCCGCGACTCTGATAGAACCCGATCGCGGACTGGTTTCCCGCAGAGACATCAAGAGACAATCGACTCGCGCCAGATTGGCGCGCCCGCGCCTCTGCATGATCCATGAGAAGGGCGCCAAGCCCCTGGCCTCGCAGGTGTTCATCAACAGCGAGGGCCAGCACGTAGAAATCACTGTCTTCGACAGAGTCGATGACACGGAAGATCGGGGCAAACAGGCTTCGCACGATTCTCAGTCGCAGCCTATGTCTTCCAGCAGCTCGCATCAAGGGCGCGTGTGAGGACTGGCGATGTTGCTCTGCGCTGTATGCCGAGAGCATTCCCACTGTGGAGCTGCTATGTTCTGCGAACGTCACGTTCTCGAAGGAGAGGTCATGCTTCGGCATGGCGAACGCCGCGGCAAGAATCTCTTCCCAACGTCTGCCAAGCATGAAGCGAAAGAACCCTTCAGCAGCTTCATCCAGGTAGCGAGCGAATGCCAATCCTTCGTCATTGATGGGCTTGGCTGCTCGCAAGACTATTGAACCCCGATCCATTCCATCTCTTCCCGGCCGAACGTCGCAAATGACGCTGCACAGACAGGCGCGAAGCGGCTGTTTGTGCTAGCGTCCATTTGTCTGGTTGGGCATCCCATGGTTTCACTGAGACCGTTTTGATCTGCTGGCTGCGGATCAGAATGCTCATTGGCGTGCCGTCAATCAGGAAGGGGGTGTTTACGCACTCGTGCGGAAACACTCCCTTGAGATGGTCTGCCATCACACTTTGCCATTCTGCATCTTCACGAAAACAGTCGTTGAAGTACGTGTCCCCAGTGAAACCAAGATACAGCAGGACAACGGGAAGCCCGCAGGATGCGAGCTTCCACGCGGATGCGATCCTGTTGACGAGTTGATAGTGCGAGTTGACCGACAAGTTGACGGAGCCCGGTAGGGCAGCGTCAAGGGCGTGCGACGCCTCCGCGATGCACTCGTCAATTCGGTTGTGGTTTGCCTGGCTTTGGGCGCTTGCGCCCGAAGCCAATTCCTTTCCATCTTCTTTCAGTTCAGACAGGTGGGCCTTGGCCTCGACAAGGATGAGGCCACGCTTGCCTTGAATGGTCCCCGTGCAAAGCATGTCCCACGTTGGGTTCTTGTATTCCTCGGGAACCCACCACGCGTCGAACTCCGACAGGTCGTACTCATCGAACCAGTGCATGTTCTGTAGGAACATGCGTAGCGTGTACTCATCGGGTTCCTTGGTCGAGACGGGGCGATAGACGTCCATTCCACCAATTTTCGCAAAGCCGGAGAGCATGTCGTTGAAGATGGGGAGATGCGTGCCGAACTCGTCCATCAGGTCGAGAAGGTGCTTTTGGCTTCCGCGGAAATCGCTCATGTCCGTCCTTTCATTCTCATGCCCAACGTCGTGCTTCAGCTTCGGCGCGGTTAGCGACGTATGCTGGAAGCATCTTGGTCGATTCTCAATACCTTCCGTAAGTCCTTGCGGTCTGGACCATGGCGCGTATGTTCTCGTCCGGAGTATCTCTCCCGCATTGGTCCCCGGTCGATAGGATGAATCTGCCGCCAGCCGCCGCGTCGTCGATGGCTTTTTTCGAGGCTTCCACGACGTCGTCGACACTGCCGCGCAGCATGGTCTCGGTGGTGTGCAGGTTGCCCTTGAGAACGATCTTGTCGCCGTAGCGTTGCTTGAGCTCGGCCAGTATGCAGTCTCCCATGGGCGGGATTTCGAGCGGGTCGATCACCGTGAGCTTCGTCTCCTCAACTGCCATCTTGACCATTTCTTTCTGCGGCCCGCAGGAATGCACGTGCGTGGGAATCCCGATGTCGCAGGCCATATCGGTGGCCTTCTTCAGAATGGGCAGCGCCAGCTCGCGGAACATCGCAGGGGTCTGCCAGATCAGCGAGCCGGATGCGCCGCAGAACAGGAAGTCGGGCTTCACTTTCATCCCGGCAATCTTCTCCATGTTGTCGTCCAGGTCGGCCATGATCCGGTCGCGCCGTTCGTGAAACGGCTGGGGGTCGTCGTGATACGCATGGATATCATCGGGGCCGGCGATGACGCCGGTCGTGGCGCCGCACCCCAAGCCGATCACGCCCTGGTCGCCAATCTCTTCGCGGATGTGGCGCCACAGCTCCATGCCCTCCAGTTCGTGTTCCGCCACCTCAAAGTCTTCCCACTCGGTCGGGGTTTCCGGCATGCCGTAATGTTCGGCAGTCGTGCCGGCGGGGGTGGCGTCCCGAGGGAACACGCCGACCCAGGGGGTCCATTTGCCGGTTTCGGTGTCGAGCGTACGAACGATGATCCGTTCGTCGTTCCGCTCCACGATCTTGCGCTGGTAGCGGCCTGGTTGGCGGGGGGGACGCGGCTTGGGTTGCGGTTCGCCGAGGACATCGCCCCAGCTATATACCTCGAACCCAGCATCGATGTCATAGTACTTCGCGGCGTCGATGTAGGCACGCCAGAGCGGGATCTTGTTGAAAAGGTAGACATCCCAGAACGGTTTCCCGGTCAGTCGGCAGGGGACCATGTTTGAAATGTCGGGACAGCACGGCACGCAATCGGGGACCTTCCCATGCAGCACATGTAGTAATCGTTCTCTGGAATTCATTCGTTTTCCTCTTGTCGAACAGTGTTATTGAACGTACTTCACCCCGGAAGCACCCCTCCGCGCTTCCCCCCTCTGACCCCCAATCCGAGAAAAACGAGGCCACTTTGTAAGCTATTGCAGGTCAACGCATGAGGGCTCTCAAAGCCCTTGGCACTTGGCGCCGAAGTAGTCTTTATGCAGCCGGGCGAAGTAGTCTTTATGCGGTCGACCGTTCGGAAGGGGTTCCTCGGCCGCATAAAGACTACTTCAGCGAAGCAGACCGGCGTCGGCATCCGCAGCCCACTCGACGAGCTCTGACTCCCTCCCCACGGGCGCTCCTTTCCCGCCGGTGTGATTCTGGCCGAGGACCCCCGGTCCCGGCAAGCGGGAACTCGCACCCCCACGCCGAGCGCACGCCGTCTTTCCGCCCCCATTGCTCCCCACGCCCCCCATGCCAAACTTCCCCCATGAGCACGATGCTGTCGCCGCTGCGCAATCTCGGCTGGCGCGAAAACTACAACCCGTTGCGCGGGCTGACGCTGGCGAAGGTCCTCGCGCTGCAGGAGGCCGGGGACCCGCCTCCGCCTGCGCTCCGGCGAGGCATGGCGGGGGACTTGCAGGGACCTCCCGCCTGGCGCGCCTTAGACCCGTGCTTGTCGAGGGGCGACGGCGGCTGGCTTTACCGCGCGATCGAGCGGTCGGACGAGGTCATCGGGACGGTCATCACGCTGGTTCCCGGGGCTCCGCCGCGGGGCGGAAGTTCATCCCCCCCGAGGCTCATCCCTCTTCGCGCCCTCGCGTCTTCGCGGGAGATCCTCTGCTGAACCCTTCTGCCCGCCGTATCTATTGGATGACCGTGCCGGCACGGAGGCCAAGGAGAAGAGGCCTCCCGCGATTACGCGAGGAACGCGAAGGAGAGAGGGCGTCGTCACGCTGCTTCGTGTGGGGCTGCATCCTGGCGGGCGTTCATCCCGCCGAGGCGGTGCCCTCTTCGCGCCTTGGCGGTAGATCCTTTTCAGGCTCTGTCGCGAGATTTGTGGGTGGCGGGAGCCAAGAGAACCAGGAGTGATAGGGCGTTCGTGACAAAGGTTTCAGGTTTCAGGTTTCGGGTTTCAGGAGTGAGAGATGGCGCATAGGACGTACATGGCGGTTGAGGACTTGGATGTCTACCGTGAGCTGTGCCAGTTGCACTTGGAGGTATGCGATCTGACTCACCAGTGGCCCGCTGAGGAACGCTATGAGTTGGGGAGTCAGGTTCGACGATCATCGAACAGCTCGCCGTCGCAATTGGCCGAGAAGAATGATGATCGACACGTGCGCAACAAGATCGAGGGCGTGAATCGCAGCCGGGGTGAGGCGGGTGAAACGGTTCATCACCTGTACATGGCGCTACTCAAGAAGTACATATCGCAGAACACATTCCAACAGTACAGGCAGCGTTACCAGGAGTGTGTCCGCATGCTCAACGGCCTAGCCTGGACTATTCACGAGGTCGTGAATAGTCCACCGCTCCGCGGCCGCCACGTGTGTCACGTACCATGTGACAACGTGGTCACGTGATGATGTGCCCGCCTTGCGGGCACAAACGGGGCGTCGCCACGTTCGTCGCGTGACCGCGTTGGGCGCGGAACGCGACCTCACGCGGCGACGCAGTGAACACCGCGTCGCGTCCCCGTGAGGCGGGACGTGTCCCCCCAACGGGGGACTCACGTCCACGTCCTGGCACGCGGGTTGCATCGCAGCCCCGCGTGCCAGGTGCCCTATTCATGAACGCCTTGCGTTCATGAATAAGGCAGGCTAGAGAAGACACTTGAGAGGAAGCTCCCGGTCAGCGCTCGACGCTGGCACGTGACCGAAGCTCGCGAGCCGTATGGTGATGAAGACGAGCTGTCTCCACCGGGATGGCCCCCTGAAACCTGAAACCCGAAACCTGAAACCGTTACTGCGCCATGCATCCGCAAGTGCGCCAGAATCAACTCATGACCCACACTTTCAGCGAAAGAGCCCCTTTTCAAAACCCTTGTCCCCACAGCTATCGGGTTCGGACCACGGTTTTTTCAGAGGTCCGCCCCCCAAGATGCCCCCGCGGCCCGTTTGCGTCACTGCGCCGCGGACACGCCGGCGGCGGCGGCCGCCCGGGCGTACTCGGCGCGGACCGCGTCGAGCACGACGGCCGCCAGCGCTCCGCCGGTGGGCAGGATCGGGACGTCGTAGCCCGGGAGCAGCACGACGGCGTCGCCGAAGTCCCAGAGCTGGTCGACGAACAGCTCGCCCGGCGGCACGGCCGCGACCTCGTCCTCCAGGTAGCCGCTGAAGCTCCAGGCCAGGACGGCGCCTTCGGCGCGCGCCTTCTCCGCCCAGCCGTCGAACTTCCACGAGGAGAAGACGCGGTCGAAGCCGACGCAGAACACGAAGTCGCCCGGCTCGAGGTCGACGTCCTCGCGCGGCTCGAACCAGCCGCAGTTCATCGGCTCCAGCGGCCCGTCGGGCCGCGGTGCGTCCGCGAGCGGGGCGTTGAACAGGTGGCCGTGGAGGAACACGTAGGAGCGGTGGCCGGCGCGCTCCGCGGCCAGCGCGGCCCGCGCCACGGCGCGCAGGTCGTCCGTTTCGCGCGCGAAGAGCAGGTCGACGTCCTTGCCCAGCTCGCGCAGGTACTCGCGGCCCTTCGTGCGCGGCGGCACGGGGACCGGTTCCTCCTCGTGGAAACGCAGCCGGGCGACGCGGCGGGTGCGGTCCGCGCCGCCGTGCACGGCGTGGCCCTGGTAGAAGACCGGCATGCGGCCCTGCCGTGTGCAGGCGGCGGCGAACTCGCCGGTCCAGGCCCAGAGCGCGGCGAGCCGGACGGCCGGGGCGGTGGCGCCGCCGGCCCCGGGCGAGGGCAGCGTCACCGCGTGGTCCGCGTCGATGCCCAGCCGGTCCGCCTCCGCCAGGGCGGCCGGCGTTCCGAAGAGCATCACGACCCGGTCCGGCGCCCCGGCGATCTCCCGGAGCGTCTCCCCGCGTTCGGCGAGCAGGGGTTCGTCGACGGCGGCCAGGACGACGGCGGTCGGCTGTTTCGAGGCGCGCCGCATCCGGATGATGCCGCCGCTGCGGCCCCGCGCCTCGCCCTCGAAGTCCGCGAGGCCCCAGACGGAGATGCCGCCGTCTTCCTCCAGGTACCGCGCGGCGGCGGCCTCCGCCGAGGGGACCATCGCGTCCACGCTCGCGCGCAGCGCCGCCAGCTCCGCCCGAAGCGCGTCGCGATAGCCGTCCAGGCCGGTCTCCGGCGCCCGCACGGCGGGCGCCTCCGCCGCGCCGGTTGCCGGGTCGGCTGCCCCGGCCGCGGCGGCGCCGCCCGCGAGCCACACCATGATCCAGCCTGCCGCGCGTCGTGATCGGTTTCGCATCGCCGTCTTCTCCCGCCGTTTCGGCCTCGGCATTCGATCAGCTATATGGCATTCGGGTGGTGTCCTTCAATGGCCTTCGCCTCCGCATGCCGGCCGCGCGACGGGCACCCGGAGGCGCCGGCGGGCCGGGCCGGGGGGGGCGGGGCGATAAGGAACGGTCTGCCCGCAGTCCCCGCGAGTTCGCCGGCCACGCCTGCGAGGACGTCTACCGCCTGCCGCGGTGCCCTCTTCGCGCCTTGGCATCCTGGCGGGAGATCGCTGTGCGTCTTCATCGGAGGCATCCCGCGAAGACGCGAGGAACGCAAAGGAGAGAGGGCGTCGTCACGCTGCTTCCTGTGGGGCCGTGAAGAGCAAGGGCCGGGCAGGATGGCAGGATGCCCGGGATGGGATTCGGCAACTTCACCTTCATTCCGTCCGTACCGTGTGGTTCACTGCCGGGGCATAGCCAGCCACCTGGAGAGGGACACGCCATGACGAAGCACAACCGACGCGCGGCCGGCGCCCTTCTGCTGGCGGCGTGGTGCGCCTCTTGCGGGAGCGCCGGAGCCGCCGGCGGGCCGGAGGAAGGACCCCCGGACCTCGCCATCCCCCGGATGTCCCGCGCACCGGTCGTGGACGGCATCATCGACCCGGGGACGGAGTGGGCGGAAGCGGCCCTCGTGAGCGGCGTCACGCACGCCGGCGGGCAACGGCCCGTGCAGCCCCGCCAGACCCGGTTCTGGATCGCCTGGGACGAGGAGCACCTCTTTCTCGCCGCGCGCTCGGAGCTGCGGGAGGGCGAGCGCCTCGCCACGGCCTACCGCATCACGGACACCCAGATGGCCGTCTTCGACGACACGTACGAGCTCGGCTTCGACACGCGGGGCCGGAGTACGCCGCCGGGCGAGGACGAACGCTGCTACAAGATGACCATCAACTTCTTCAACATCATCGGGGCCATGAAGAGCCTGCCGGGCATCGGCGGCTTCGACTACACCTGGTCGCCCGAGTTCACGGCCAAGAGCCGCATCACGCCCGACCGCCGGTACTGGGACTTCGAGATGATCCTGCCGGTCCGCACGGGCCTGGAGCAGATGCGTGACAACCGGGCCGGCGATCCCGTCCGGCTCCTGCTGGGCCGCAACTACAAGTATCCCTGGGACCAGGTGGCCATCCCCCCCATGCGCTCGGGCTACTTCGACAGCGCGGGCTGGGTGCGCGCCGTGCTCGTCGAGGACAAGCCCTACGTCCGGCTGACCGGCCTCGAACAGGTGCCGCACCGGAACCGCGCCCTCTTCCGGCTCGAGGCCGTGAACCCCGGTCCGAAGCCGGCGTCGGTCACGGTCGCCACGGCCTGGACCGCCGACGGCGCAGAGGCCGGAGACGCGGCGGGCACCCTCGCCGCGGAAGAGACGCTGGACGTGCCCGCGGCGGGCGTCGCGACCTTCGCCCTGGACCAGCCGCTCCCCGGCAAGGAGGGGGCCTTCACCCTCCGGGCGGTCACGGACACGGGCCACGTCCTGCTCGACACCGGCATGCGTTTCGCCCGGGATTACGGGCTCCAGGTGTACACGTCCGAGGAGTACCGCCGGCGCATCCTCCAGCCGGGCCGCTTCGACCTGCAGGTCGGCTACAACCCGCTCAACGGCAAGCTCCGGCTGAAAGGCGACGTTCTCGAGATGCCCTGGCTCAAGGACGCCGACTCGATGACGTGGCGGGTGCTCGGCGACGGCGACCGCGTGATCGCGCAGGGGCGCGTGGACCGCAGGATCGCCGACCTGTACGGCAGCCTCGAGCAGCTGCCCGACCTGTCCGCCGGAACGTACCGCGTGCAGGGGCGGATCCTGGACGCCGCCGGCCGTGAGCTCGCGGCGGCGGCGGAGACGATCGAGAAGAAGGACGAGCAGGAGGCGTTCCCCTGGCTGGGCAACCGGATCGGGGATCCCGGGCGCGTGATTCCTCCTTACACCGCCGTCGCGCAGGAGAACGGCCGGTTCACGTGCTGGGGACGGAGCTACACGCTCAACGGGCTGGGCCTCCCGGCTTCCGTGCAGTCCCGGGACGGCGAACTCCTGGCGGCGCCGGTGCGCATCGTGGTGGTGCGGAACGGCCGCGAGGAAACGCTCCGCCCTTCGGGCCGGGTCCGCGTGACGGAGACGAAGGACTGGCGGATCGCCTTCGAGGGCCGGGCGGAAGGCGCCGGGCTGGCGGTCGGCGTGCAGGGCGAGTTCGAGCAGGACGGGACCCTGCTCTACACGCTCACCTACGAACCCGCGGACGGAAAGCCGCTCGCCCTCGACGCCCTCCGGTTCGAGGTCCCCCTGCGCCCCTGGCCGCAGCAGCTCATGCACTGCGTCGGACCGGGCGGCAACTACGCCTCGAAGACCACGGGTTTCGTGCCGGAAGGCGAGGGCCGCGTCTGGGACACCACCGTCATCGGCAAGCAGTCCTCCCAGATGACGGTCGGCACGTTCTACCCCCAGGTCTGGGTCGGGGACGACCGCCGCGGCTTGCTGTGGTGGGGCGCCAGCGATCGCGGCTGGTTCCCGGACGACGCCGTGCCCGCCCACGAGCTCGTCCGGCAACCGGGCGAGCTCGTCCTGCGCAACAACCTCAT
Source organism: uncultured bacterium (assembly GCA_963744655.1). Taxonomy (GTDB): domain Bacteria; phylum Verrucomicrobiota; class Kiritimatiellia; order PWTM01; family PWTM01; genus CAVUUJ01. The sequence continues at coordinate 123,758 of CAVUUJ010000001.1, forward strand.
CGGCCGTCCCGTCGATCTCGCGGAACGGCGCACCCTCCGCTTCGCGCTCTGCGCCACCCCGTTCCGGCCGCTCCGCCCGCGCTTCCGCCTGCTCAACTACACGGCCAACGCCCGCTTCTCCTCCGGGGCGTACAAGCAGCGCGGGCGGGTGAGGGGGTGGAACCTGCTCCACGCCCCCAGCCGCAACCCCGACGAGTGGCCGGAGATCTACGCCGGCTACAAGCGGGGCGCGGACGCGGCGCTGCGCGAGCGGTACCGGGGCGGCGTCAACCTCTACCAGGGCGACTTCATCGGCAGCGGCATCCCGCTGATGGGGTACGGGACCCGCACGCTGGACCAGGAGGTGCTCGGCTACTTCAAGTCGGACTGGCAGGAGGCCTTCAACCCCAGCCAGAACGACTACTACCTCTCGCTCATGGACCAGTGGGTGCGGGAGGGCGGCCTGCGCAAGTGGTACTTCGACATCACGTTCATCCGCGCGAACGAGGCGCTGCTGAACGGGATGGCCTACCTGCTGCCGGACGGGCGCGTGCAGCCGGGCTACAACATCCACGGCATGCGCCGTCTCTACCGGCGCGTCTTCGCCATGATGGAAGCGCACGGGCTCATGCCGGGCGCCTTCACCGGGCATTCCACGAACTGCTACCCGTTGATGCTGTTCCCCTGGATCGAGGCCATCCTCGACGGCGAGTTCAACCACGTGAAGGACGATTCACCCTTCGAGTGGGTCGACGGCATGGGCGAGGCGCGCATGCGCTCCATGTGCCAGGCGCAGAACTGGGGCATCCCGTTCGGCATGCTCGTGAAGCTGCAGATCCAAGACAACCCGGCGGAGCAGAGCCGCCAGTCCCGGTCCGTGACCGGGTGGCTCCGGCTCCACGACATCTGGCAGGGCAACCGCGCCGGCGCGTACTGGCGGTGGGGACTTCACGAGCCGGCGGTGAAGTACTCCGGGTACTGGCGCACGAAGGAGCTCGCCAGGGCGAACGACGGCGACCTGAAGACGACGATCTGGCGGCTGCCGGGCCGCGCGCTCCTGCTCGTGTTCAACGACCACAAGACGGAAGACGCCGAGGCCATTCAGCTCGACCTCGACCTGGCCGCCCTCGACCTGCAGCCGGAGGCGGGCGAAACGCTCCACTTCGAACGGGTGGACGGCTCCCCCGTCGAGCCCCGGTTCGACGCGCGGACGGGCCGCGTCAGCGGCTTCAGCCTGGACCGCCGCCAGTGGGTGGCTCTTGCCCTGTCGCGGCATCTCGCGGAGGTGCAGCCGCAACTGCGCAAGGCGGGCGGCTGGGGGGCGACGGCGCCGGAACCGCGGCCGTACCGGCAGTGGGGCCTCGGCGAGGAGGAGGTCCGGTTCTTCGCCGACGGCGCGCCCGGATCGCCCGTCCGAAGCCTGACGCCGGGGGTTGACGTCCACGCATGGACCCGGCCGGACCGGGTCCTGCTCATGGTGGCCAATACCACGGACCGCGATGCCGCGGTGCGCCTGGACCTCGACTACGTGAAGCTTGGGCTCATGCCGATCAAGCCCTGGCGGCGGCGGCTCGATCTCTACACGCTGGAGCGTTCCGTCCCGCTGGGCGAACGCGACGGGCCCGACTTCGATCCCCACGCGGGAACGGTGACCGTCGGCAACCTGCCCGCCGGCGCCTGGATCACCGTCGGCGTGGAGCGCTACTGACGATGGTTGCCCGGCAGCCTGCTGAAGCGCGTGCGAGCGGAAGCCTGCGATCGGCCGTACGCGGTGCTTCTTCAGCGGTCGGACCACGGGTTTCTCCCGGCGCGGCCGGTCCGCGAGGCGCCGCCAAGGGGCGAAGTCGTCGGGTGTGCATATGAAAGCGCTGGGTGGCCTGGAGCGTCCCGTGGTCCGACCCCTGTCAGCCGGTAGGCCGCGTCTTCGCGGACCGCGGCCCGGAGAGGCCGAAGCGTCGCCCGCGCGGCGCGGTTCACGCCGCGGACCCCGCCGCCGGGCGGGCCGCTGCGCCGTCCGCCGGGCGGCACGGATCCTGTGGGGCGCGGCCGTGCTGGCCGCGGCGCCGGGCGCGGCGGCGTCCGATGCTCCGCCCGACGGGGGCCGGCTCGTCCGCAAGGCCGGGCAGATCGTGCTCCACATCCCGTTCGCCAACGAGCGGGTCCGCCGTCACATGCACCGCGCGAACACCCACGGCGAGCGCGTGCTGCTCTACCGCGTCGAGCTCGAGAACGGCGTCGTCGGCTGGGGCGAAAGCCCGCTCGACCACGCGGCGGGCCTGGCGCGGGCCGTGGGACGGCACGCCGCGGCCGTGGCCGCCGACGACCGGGCCGGCTTCGGGCTGCAGATGGCCGCCGTCGACGCCCTCGGCCGCTCGTACGGGCTGCCGGCCTGGCAGCTGCTCGGCGCCCGGCGGCGCGAGCGGGTTCCCGTGGCGTGGTGGGCGATCGACATGCCGCCGGAGGACTGGGCCGCGGAGCTGGCCGAAGCCGCGCGGCGGGGGTACGCGTCGGCCAAGCTCAAGGGCCGCCCGTGGCGCGACCTGGCGGCGCAGCTCGACGCCGTCGAGCGGGCGGTGCCCGCGGACTTCCGCGTGATCATCGATTTCAACGGCTTCCTGCTCGACGCGGAGCGGGCGGAAGCGTACCTGCGCGGCCTCGACGCGCGCCGCGTGGTGGCGGGCTACGAGAGCCCCTTCTACCTGCAGCACGACCCCGCGGGCGCCGCGCGGCTCGCCGCCGCCCTGGACAAGCCCGTCATCGAGCATTTCAACGAGACCCTGCTGCGCGCCGGGGCGGCCGACGCCTTCCTGGTGCCGGCGAACTACCAGTCGCTGGGCGCGATCCGCCGCCGCGACGCCCAGTGCGCCCTGCACGACCGGCCGTACTGGCTGCAGATGGTCGGGACGGGCCTCACGACGGCCTTCATGGCCCATCTCGGCGCCACCCTGACCCACGCGCGGCTGCCGGCCGTCACCTGCCACGAGCTGTGGGAGGACGACCTGCTCGCGCGGCCGCTCGACATCGAGGGGGGCACGCTGGCCGTGCCCGACGGGCCGGGCCTGGGCGTCGAGGTGGACACCGCCGCCATCGAGCGCTACCGGGTGGCCGGCCGGGCGGTGCCGACGCCGAAGGAGCGGTACCTCGCGCGTCCGCGGACGATCCGCATTCACCTCCCCGCGGAGGGACGGGTCCTGGCGTTCCCCGCCGAGAGGATCTACTACGACGAGTTCCTCAAGGGGCTCCACCCGGGCTTCCTGCCCGGCACCCGCCTGGAAGTCATCGAGCGGCCCTGAGGCGCGCGCCCGCGCCGGCCCCGCCGCGCGCCCTTCCAGGGGTTGGAAGCGGCACGGCGAACACCTTCCAAGGGTTGGAAGCGACGGCACGAGGAGTTTCCAAGGATTGGAAGGGACGCGGCGGGAAAGGTCCCGGGGCGGTGCACGCTCCGCCCGCGCCGGCGCGGGAACGGGGGCGGGAAAATGACGCTTGCGGACACCGCAACGGCGGAGGATTTTTTGACAGCCGGGCACGGGGAAGTCAAGCGCGAAGCGCGGTGTGCGCGGGCGCAACGGCGGAGGGGAAGGGCGCGAGGTTGAAAACGATCATTGCGGGGAGCCGGGGCGTGCAGGACGCCCGCGAGGTGGAGGCGGCGGTCGAGGCATCGGGGTTCGAGATCACGGAGGTGGTGTCGGGCGGAGCGGCGGGGGTGGACGCGCTGGGCGAGGCCTGGGCGCGGAGACAGGGATTGCCCGTGCGCCGCTTCGAGGCGGACTGGGACCGGCACAAGCGGTTCGCGGGCCACGTGCGCAACACCGAGATGGCCGCCTACGCGGACGCGCTGATCGCGGTGTGGGACGGCACGAGCCGCGGCACGCGCGACATGATCGCCCTCGCGCGCCGCCACGGGCTCCGGATGTTCCTGCGCGACCTGCGCGACACGCGGCAGGGCCGGCTGGCGCTGTAGCGCGCCGGCCGCCCCCGGGGCTCACATGGCCCCGGGCGGCGGCGCGACGGGGCCGCGCCGCACGTTGACCTTGAACTCGCCCGCGAGGTGGCGGAACCGTTCGCGGAACTCCGCGGGGATGCGGTCGATGTCCTCTTCCGTGTCGGCGGGCCCTTCGAAGAGCGTCTCGCCCTCGTCGTTGGTGACGGTGAACGTGCGCCGTCCGTTGTCGTTGCGCAGGGCGGCGGTCTTGCCGTCGCGCGTCTCCGCGCGCACGCTGGAGACCCGGGCGGCGACGTCGCCCTCCGGGGCCGCCCCGGGCCCGGTTTCCATCCACCGGAACAGATCGTCCATGGACATGCCGCCCACGCCCATGCGGTCCATCATGCGGTCGAGCTCCTCGCGGAAGGCCCCGGGGTCCGCCGCGGGCGGCGCCGTGCGGAACAGCCGCGGCGGCAGGGGATCGGGCAGGCCGCGCCGCCAGCGGGGCGCATCCGGCATGCCGCCTGCCGGCGGCAGCGGGGAGTAGGGCCGCCCGGCGAGCGTGACGGTGACCTCCTGCCTGCCGCCGCGGCGCAGCAGCACGAGCCGGACTTCGTCGCCGGGCTGCCGGCGGCGGACCACGATGGCCAGTTGACGGTGGCTGACCAGCACCTGGTCGTTCAGGCGCAGCAGGATGTCGCCCGGCTCGACGCGCGAGGCGGCGGGTCCGTCCGGGTCGGTGTACGTGACCTCCAGCCCGACGCCTTCGGGCAGGTCCATGTGCCGCGCGAGTCCCGGCTCGACGGGGTCCGTGGCGACGCCGAGATACGGGATCGCGCCGGGCGCCCCGGCGGCGGCGGCGTGGCCCAGCAGCAGGGCGCAGGTGGTTACGGCGGCGGCTATCAGCTTGTGCATGGCGTGCTCCTTCCCTCTTGCGCGGCGGCCGCCCGCCGGCCGCCGCTTTCGTGTGCCGTACTCCTTAGACGGCGCACCCCCGCGCGGCGTTCACTGCCGAGGACGCGAAGCGCGCGGGGAGGGGCTGTGCCCCCGGCGCGCGCCGCCGCCGCGGAGCCCGGGTGCGCGCGGCCGGGGGAACGGGTTGACGGGCTTACGCCGCCCGTCCATAAGGGGGACCGGCTTCACGCGGCAGCTGCACGGGACGGGAGACAGGATGAGCACGGCGATCCGGGTGCTGGTGGGCGACGGCGACGAACGGTCCCGCAAGGCGGCGGCCGGGGCGCTCCGCTCGGCGGGGTACGCGGTGGAGGAGGCGGCCGACGGCGCCGACTGCCTCTCCCGGGCCCGCGCTGCGCCGCCCGGTCTCGTCGTACTCGGCCGGGACCTGCCCGGTCCGGGCGCGCAGGAAACCTGCCGCCGGCTGAAGGCCGATCCCGCCCTGGCCGACACGGCCGTGCTCGTGCTGTCCGGTTCGCCGGACGGCGGCGCGGCGGGCGCGGGAGACGGGTCGCCCGGCGCCGACCTGTGCCTGTCCGGGCCGTGCGAACCCCGCGAGCTGCCCGGTCTTGCAGCCGTCCTGCTCCGGCTGCGCCGCGCCGAGCGGGCGCTGCGGCACGGGCAGCCCCTGGCCACCGTCGCCACGCTCGCGCGCGGGGTGCGCCACGAGATCAGCAGCCCGGTGATGGGCGTGATGAACTACGCGGAGCTGATCCGCGAGAGGATCGCGGCGACGGATCCCGAGGCCGCCGGTTTCGCGGAGGCGGCGGCCCGGGAGGCCCGCCGCGTGGCCGACCTGGTGCAGGGTCTCATGGGCGCCCTCGACCGCCGGCCGTCCCCGGTGCACACCGCGGGACTCGAGGAGGTCCTGTCGGGCGTGCTCGTGCTGACCCGGGCGGCCGCGCGCGTGGAGGACACGGTGTTCGAGGTCGACCTGCCGGACGGCCTGCCCCCCGTCCGCTGCCGCCGCGACCTGGTCCAGCGGGTCCTGCTGGCCCTGCTGGCCAACGCGCGCGAAGCCGTCTGCGAGCGCTACCCCGCGGGCGATCCCGGCAAGCTCATCCGGCTGTCGGCGTCGGTGTTCGAGGAAGGCGGCGCGCGGTGGGTGCGCATGACCGTGGAGGACCGCGGCCCCGGGCTGGCGGCGGCGGCGCGCGAGCGGATGTTCGAGCCGTTCTTCACGACCCGGGACCCCGCCACGCACACGGGCCTGGGCCTGAGCACGGCGCGCGGCGCGGCCGAAGCGCTCGGCGGCCGGCTCGGCGCGGAGGCCGCGGCGGGGGGCGGGGGGACCCGGTTCCACTTCGACCTCCCGGCGGCCCCGGCCCCGGGTACCGCGGCTACGACGTGAGGAAGTCCATCTCCTCGCGGCTCAACGTCCCCGCGGCGGGTCCCTCTCGGGGCGTGGGCGGCGCCTCCGGCGGCGGCTCGGCCGGCGGCGGGGCCTCCGCGTCGGGCAGGCCGGGCACCGTGACGGGTTCCGAACACGCGGGGCAGGCCTGCTCCGTGCCGGCCGCCTGCCGGTCGACGACCAGCTTGTGCCGGCAGGCCGGGCACCGGAAGCGGATGTCGAGCAGCTCGGACCCCCAGGCCCGGATCCCGGCGTGACAGCGGGGGCACTCCACGTCCGTGAGGGCGTGGCGCGCGGGCACTGTCAGCTTGCTGCCGCACCGGGGACAGCGGAACCGGATATCGGACATGCCCACCCCCCGGCCGCCGCCTGCCCAAGCGCCGCTCCCCATGGCGACCGCTAAATCTTGACGGCGACCACAGCCCCTATACACTATCTTGAGGTCGCACCGCAAGGCCCGGGTGCAACCACCGGGGCATCCGCCGCCGCATCGGGAGGGGGGGGGAGGCCGGGCGGGTTGCGGGGGCGGCGGGCGTTCCGGTAGGGTTTCGTATCGTGCGTTCCATACATGACACAGCACGCGAACTCGGCACGGAGCCGAGTTGGATTCGCTTTTTCGAGGTCGAGTTCCGCGACGTGTTCGAGGCGTACGGCATCGACACCGGCAGCCGGGAGTTCAGCGAAGAGCGCGTGGCGCTGCTGCGCCGGCTCAACCGCCTCGTCGCGGCCGAGCGGGTGGCGCCGGACCGCGTGCGGCGGCTCTTGCTCCCGGAGGCGGCGGGACGGCGCGCGCTCCCGCGGGTCGTGGCGGTCACCAGCGGCAAGGGCGGCGTCGGCAAGACGACGCTCTCGATCAACCTCGCGATCGCGCTCGCCCGGCGCGGGCGCCGGGTGCTGCTCCTGGACGCCGACCTCGGCCTGGGCAACGTGCACGTGTTCGCCGGGCTGGCCCCGGTCCTCACCGTCAACGACCTGCTCGAGGGGCGGGCGCGTCTTTCGGAGGTGATACTCGAGGGGCCGGGGGCGTCCGCTACGCGTGCGGCGCGTCCGGCGTACTGCGGGGCGAGCGCCGGGAGCGGCGCATGACCGCGCTGCTGACGCGCGAGCTGTCCGGGCTGCGGGGCGGGCTGGACCTCGTGCTCGTGGACACCGGCGCGGGCCTTTCGGGCGACGTGATGGACGTGCTCGCGATGGCCGACGACATCCTGGTGGTGAGCACGCCGAACATCGCCTCCACGCTCGACGCGTACGGGATCGTGAAGGTGGCCCGCGAGGAGCGGTTCCGCGGGCGCGTCCGCCTGCTGTTGAACCAGGTGGCGGATGCCGCGCAGGCCGAGGCGGTGGCCGGCCGCATCCGCGCGTGCGCCGAGCGCTTCCTCGGCTTCGAGCCGCCGTTGCTGGGCTACCTCGTGCAGGACCCGCTCGTCGAGGCCTCGAACCAGGAGCGGCGCCCCCTGCAGCTGTCCCGCCCGGATTCCGTGAACGCCCGCCTCTTCGACGGGCTGGCCGGCGCGTTGGCCGGCGACGCGCGCGCCGGCGGGGTGCCGGCCGGCACGGCGGCGGGCGCGGGGGGGTAGGCGGCGGCGGGGGCGCGGCCGGCAAAGGGAGAAGGACCATGTACGAAACGGCAAACGCAGGCGGGACGGGACTCGCGGCCCCGCGGCCTCCCGACGGGGCCGGCGGCTCCCTGGGCGAGCTGGTCGCCCTGCCCGGGCTGCACCCGGACGGCGGCCCGGCGGCCGCGGCGAAACCGGCCGGCCCCGCGGAGGATTTCATCGAGCACTTCGGCCTGCGCGAGAACCCCTTCTCCGACGCGGTCAACCCGGCCTACTTCTACAAGACCGACCGCCACGAGGAGGCCTGCATCCGCATGGCGCTGGCCGTCCGGCACGACATCTCGCTGGGCCTCGTCACGGGGCACAGCGGCACGGGCAAGACCCTCGTCTCGCAGGTCCTGCTCCAGGGGCTCGATGCCAAGCGGTGCCGGCCCGTGCTGGTGCTGGTGACGCCGGGCATGACCAAGACCGCCCTGCTTCGCGAGATCCTCTCCGAGCTGGAGATCCCGCTGCCCGAGGGCCTCTTCGTGCGCACGCAGACCCTGATCAAGCTGCTGCACGACCACGTGATCGAGATGTACCACCGCGAGCTGAAGCTGGTCATCTTCATCGACGAGTGCCATTTCCTGAGCGCTTCGAGCCTCCACATGCTGCGGACGCTGAGCAACATCGAGGTGCCCGAGCGCAAGCTGCTCACGTGCCTGCTCTTCGCGGAGCAGTCGTTCCTGCGGCGCCTTTCGCACCCCAGCTACGAGTCGCTGCGGAACCGCATGTACCTGCGGGCGGAGCTGGCGCCGATGGACGCGGAGGAGACCGCCGAGTACGTGAAGTTCCGCCTGATGGTGGCGGGGCGGATGGAGCCGCTGTTCTCCGCGGACGCGCTGGCCGTCATCCACGAGCGGGCCGGCGGGATCGGCCGGCGCGTCAACCGGCTCTGCATGCTGGCGCTGCTGGAGGGGTTCCTGCGGCGAAAGGACACCGTGGAGGCCGGGCTGCTCGATGCCATCGACCAGGACATCTGAACGGCGCGGCGGGAGGCCGCGGTGAACCGCTACAGCAAGACGAAGCTGCGCCAGGGCCTGCTGCGCCGCCAGGCGCCCGCGGCCCCCGCGCCGCCGGACCCGGCGGGGGAGGGGGAGGGGCGGGAGGCCCCGCGGCGCGACGTCGCCCGGGAGGTCCAGGCGCTCCTGTTCGACCCCGTGCCGCCGCCCCCCGGGCCGCGCCGCCGGTAGCGCCCCGGGCGCGCGCCGCGTCCCGCGGGTGGCGGTTCGCGCGCCGGTAGGGTAAAACGGAGTCCATGTCGAAGGCACCCCGCAGGCTGTTCCGCCGCTTCACGGCGTACTACCGCCCGCACCGCGTTCTGTTCGCGGTCGACCTGGGCTCGGCCGTGCTGCGCGCCCTGTTCATGATCGTGATCCCGTTCCTCGTCGTCCGCATGCTCGGGCAGGGAGCAGCTCGCCGCAGGCCACGCTGGGCGACATCTGGAGGACGATCGGCATGCTGAGCCTCCTGATCCTGCTGATGGCGCTCGCGGAGTACATCAACACGCAAGTGGGGCCACATCCTGGGCACGCGCATCGAGACGGCCATGCGGGGCGACCTGTTCCGCCACCTGCAGAAGCTCTCGTTCCGCTACTTCGACAACACGAAGACGGGCCACATCATGTCCCGCATCTCGAACGACCTGTTCACCATCAGCGAGCTGGCCCACCACGGCCCCGAGGACTTGCTTCATCTCCATCCTGCCTGCTGGCGGGCGCCCTGGTCTTCATGTTCATCATGAACTGGCAGATGGCGCGTGATCGTGCTGATCCCCATGCCGCTCATCCTGCTCTGGGGCAGCATCTTCCGGGTGCGCCTGCGCCGGACGTTCCGCGAGGTGCGGCGCCGGGTGGCCGACATCAACAGCAACGTGGAGAACGCGATCCAGGGCATCCGCGAGGTGAAGTCCTACGCCAAGGAGGACTACGCGATCGAGCCAGTTCGACGGCGTGAACGACGAGTTCCGCACGGCGAAGACGAACATGTACGGCGCCATGGCCGGCTTCCACTCCGGGATGATGTTCCTGCTCGAGTTCTACTCCGTCATCATCATCGGCGGCGGCATGCTGCTCGTGCACGCCGGGCAGCTCGAGCTGGTCGAACTGATCGGCTTCCTGATGTACCGCCGCTACATGTTCCAGCCGATCCGGCGGCTGACCGGGTTCATGGAGCAGTACCAGCAGGGCGTGGCGGCCTTCGAGCGGTTCGTCGGAGATCATGGACGAGGAGCCCGACATCGAGGACCGGCCGGACGCGGTCGGCCGTGCCGTCGGTCGCGGGGCGACGTGCGCTTCGAGCACGTGTCCTTCAAGTACGACGCGGACGACGCGTCGCTGGGTGCTGGACGACGTCAGCCTGCACATCCCGCCCGGGCAGACCGTCGCGCTGGTCGGCGAATCGGGCGCCGGCAAGTCGACCCTGGCGGCGCTGATCCCGCGCTTCTACGAGCCGCAGCAGGGCACGATCCGGCTGGACGGCCTCGACATCATGGACGGCTGAAGAAGCACGATCTGCGCCGGCACGTCGGCATCGTGCAGCAGAACGTCTTCCTGTTCGACACCACGATCCGGGAGAACATCATGTTCGGCCGGCCGGAGGCCTCGGAGGAGGAGCTCGCTCGAGGCGGCCCGCAGCGCCCACATCCACGACTTCATCGAGTCGCTGCCCGGACGGGTTCGACACCGCTGGTCGGCGAGCGCGGGGTGAAGCTCTCCGGCGGGCAGAAGCAGCGCGTCTCGATCGCGCGGCTCTTCCTCAAGAACCCCGCCGTCCTGATCTTCGACGAGGCCACCTCGTCGCTGGACTCCGAGTCCGAGGAGCCTGATCCAGGCAGTCGATGGAGCGCCTCTGCCGGGGCCGCACGACGCTGGTGATCGCGCACCGCCTCTCGACCGTGCGCAACGCCGACTACACCTACGTCCTGCGCGAGGGCCGCGTGGTGGAGGAGGGGGCGCACGCCGGCCTGGTGGCGACGGGCGGCTACTACGCCGACCTCTACGAGCGCCACGTGCTCTGAACCGGCGGGCGCCGGGGGGCGGCGCGCGGGGCGGGCGGGCGGCTAGCCTGGATTATTCACGAAGTCGTGAATAAGGCGGGCTAGCGTTCTTCCCAGGCGAGGGCGGTCGCCACGATCTCGGGCCGGAGGCCCGGGGGCGGGTCGCTCCCGCCGAGGTCAGGGTCGTAGGTGATGTTGGCCTTGGCCTTGATGTCCGCCCCCTCCAGGGCGATGACCGCGCCGAAGACCGTGGCGCCGTTGAACAGCGTCACGTTGCCGCCGGCGAACAGGATGCCCCGCATCTGGACGCCGTTGCGGTCGTCGATGTCCGCGGGCGTGAGCAGGCTGCTGCCGCTGCCCACGGTGCCGGAGGTCTTGAGCACGATGCCCTCGCGCGCGTAGACGAGGGAGTTGGTGCCGAGGTTGCTGCCCGTCTTGATCTCGACGGAGCCGCCGGCGATGAGCGTGATGTTGTCCCCGATCTCGGACTTGCTGCCCACGGAGATGTTGCCGGCCGACACCACCCGGCCCGGCCCGGCCAGGTCGCCGAGGCTGACGCTGCGCGGCAGGTAGTAGCTGCCTCCCCCGAGGTTGCGCGGCACCTTCTTGTCGCCGCCCGACTCGGCGGCGGCGATCTCGTCGTCGTAGGGCGTCGTGTCCAGCACCGGAACCGGCGGCAGGGGATCGGGCAGTTCGCCGAGGGTGTAGGTGGGGGTCCCGTAGGGGGTGACCTCGCCGACGGCAATGACCAGCGCCGTCGTACACCGTCACGTTGTTGTGCAGGTGGAGGTCGCCGTACTGGAAGATGCTCCCGCCGATGGAGGCGCTGTTGTTCATGACGGACTCGTCCTTACCCCCGAAGAGGGCGTAGTCGAAGGCCATGGGCCACGGGCGCTGCTCCACCCGCAGGCTCTGGCGCAGCCGCCTCGGCCAGGCGCCGACGGGGTCGACCGCCTCCGCGTCGGCCTGGTAGACGGTGCCCGTGCCGGCGACCGTGACCGTGAAGCGGCACCCCGACACCTCGCCGGTCGTCGGCCCGAACGCGGCCGGGTAGGACCGGAAGGCGGCGTCGGTGAGCAGGCGGAGCTTCACCGCCTCGAGCCCGGCTTCCGCGGCCCAGAAGGCGGCGCTCGACTGGCCCTGGCGGACGGCTTCGACCGCCCCCTGACCGCTGAGCGCCAGCAGGCCGGTGCCCAGGAGGCTGAGCACCACGAGCACGATCAGGACCAGCGCGAGGATCGCTCCTTCGCGGCCTCGAGACGGCGGGGGTATGGTTTTCACGGGGTATTCCTGTACCGGATGGAGGATTGCAGCACGACACGCTCGTCCCCGTCCGCGAGGCCGAGCAGGACGGTGAGCCCGCCCTGGAAGGGGGTCGACACGAACTGCTCGACCCGTCCGGCGATCAGCCGGTGTTCGTCGCCCGTCCGGCTCGTGTCCGGATCGAAGCGAAGGTCTCGCCCCGCCACGCGGAACGACTCCCCGCCGCCGCCGGTGTCGAGCACCAGCCCGTCGGCGTGCACGGTGACGGCGCCGCTCGACAGCGGCCGGAGGTGCCGCTCGATGACGTCCAGCGCCGCGACCGCGTCGCGCTCCAGCGCCACGGCCGTGCTGTTGCGCTGCCACGAGCGGTGGAAGAACACGAGCATGGAGCCGAAGCAGAGGGCCAGCACGGAGGCGGCCACCATGGCCGCCAGCAGCTCGACCAGGCTCGAGCCGGCCGGGTTGTGTCGGTGGGCGTTCACGGCGCTACCACGAACACGCTAGGGGCGAAGTAGGACCGCACGTTCACGGCGGACGACGCCACCCCGGGACGATAGCTCACTTCCACGTCGAACTCAAGGTAGTCGAAGGTGGTTCCGGCGCCGTTCCGGTCGCGGTAGCGGACCCGGGTGGTGAGGGGATAGTCCGTCGACCCGACGCGTAGCACTTCGCCGGGGTCGCTCCCGTAGACGGCCCACACGCGGTCGGCGCGGTTGGACAGGTAGCGCCAGTCGAAGCTCGGCGCGCCCATCGCGATGGCGAACAGGTCGTAGGGCGTGGCGCGAAGCTGCTCGAGGCGCGCCGCGGCGAGCTGGGTGGCGGCCTTGCGGCGGTTGACGGTCTCCATCGTGGCGCGCGCGTGGTAGAGGTAGGCGGCGGTGCCCACGGCGATGATGGACAGCAGCAGGATGCCCACGAGCACTTCCACGAGCGTGAGGCCGGCGCGTCGCCGCGGTGCGCGTCGCGAGGCGGGTGGGTGGGGGGTCACCGGCTCACTCCTTGAAGCAGGGCAGGAAGGTCTCCGTCCCGTCGGGCTGCCGCAGCCGCACGCCGTCGGCCCGGATGGAGGCCACCCGCAGGCCGCGGATCTCTTCGCCTTCCGCCAGGACCTCGTCGCCGATCAGCGCGAGGCACTGGCCGCCGAGGAACAGGACGCCCTTGAGTTCGGGGGGGCCGCGCGACGGCGGGGGGGCGGGGCCGCGTCCGGCGCGTCGGGCGGCGGCGCGGAGCGGGGCGGGGGTTCGACCGAGCCGGCGTTCCGGCTCGCGAGCGCCCACTTGCACACCTCGGGGTGGGGTTGCCGCCGGGCGGCCTGCTCGCGGATGCGCTGGGCGCACGCCATGAGCTGCTTCGCGCGGGCCTCCTCCTGCTGCACCCGGGACAGGTTCGTCCGCCCGGGGCGGTGCGAGAGCTTCACGCCCCCCGCCAGGGCGCAGGCCGCCAGCAGCACGGCGAGGAGCAGGGCGGCGCTGCGGTAGCCCGCGGTCCGGCGCGATGGGTTCTTCCCGGTCACGGCGCGGCCCTCCCGGCCGGCAGGAGCCGGTGCACGACGACGACCAGCTCCGCGTCGTGGCGCGAGGGCGGGCCGGCTTCGGCCAGGGTGAAGCGCGCCCGCGGGACGAGGGTCAGCCGGTCCGGCCGATGCATCCGGGTGCAGAGCACCAGCAGCGCCGGGAGGGTGCCCCGCGCCTTCAGGGAGAACGACAGGGGCAACAGCATGTCGTCGGACGGCGAAGGCCCGCGCGCGGCCGTCAGCGCCTGCACCTCCACGCCCAGTTCGCCGGCCAGGGCATGCAGCGAGGCGGTCCACTCGGCGAACGCCTCGCCCTCGCCCTCCGCCGGGAGCAGGAACGGCTCCGCCACCGCCTGCGCCTCCTGCAGGTCGCGGCTGATACGCGGCAGCGCGGCGACCACTTCGCGGCGGTACAGGAGACGGTTGCGCTCGTGCACCGACAAGGCGACGGAGCCGGCGTAGGCCACGGCCACGACCGCGCCGGGCACGATGATCCAGAGCCAGCACCGCACGCGGCTCTTGAGGAAGGGTCCCGCATCCATGGTCAGGCGCCCCCCGTGACGAGCTGGGCCTCGAAGCGGAGCCGCCAGCGGCCCGAGGCGTTGCTGCCCTCGCGGCGGTTGGACGTGTTGACGGTGTCGCGAAGGCGATCCTGCAGCAGCGGCTCCGTCCGCCATGCTTCCACGAGCCCGCCTATGGGGGCCGGTTCCTCGCGGTCCGCCGCGGGCAGGCGCACCTCGAAGGTCGCCTGCCCCTTGTCCCGGTCCAGCTCGAGCGCCAGGAGTTCCGATCCGCCCGGCAGGTGCGTGACCAGCCCGAGCACGAGCGGGGCCACGTCGCGGCCCTGCCCCATGGCCCGTTCGATCGCGTGCACCTGCTTCTGGGTGACGTCGATTTCGCGGCGGAGGCGCTCCAGGTGCTCCTCGGGTTCCGTCCCCTTGCCCTGCCGCAGGGCGTAGGCATCGTAGATCCACCGGCCCTCGGCGTTTCGCCAGAGCGAATCCACGACGCGTTCGGTCGAGCGGAGGGCGGTGAGGATCAGGGCCGTGCCGGCCACGGCCAGGTAGCCCACCATGATCAGGTAGTGCCTCCGCCGGGCCGTCGGTCCCGGCACGCGGTCCCGTATCAGGTTCATGCGAAACATGGCGTCCTCATGCGTTGCGCAGGGCCAGCCCCAGGCTGACGGCCAGCGCGGGGCCGATGGAGGGTTCCTGTTCCAGGCGCCGGCGCAGGGCCCGGGAGGGCACGGCCATGTCGGCCAGCGGGTTCCACAGCGAGACGGGAAGCCCCACCTTCCCGCGCACTTCCTCCAAGACCCGTTCTTCCGCCTCGCGCGGCAGGTCGCCGGTGAAGACCAGGGTCTGCACCGACCCGCTCTTCAGCTTCTGCTCGTAGTAACGGATGCCGTCCCGGATGTTCCTGGCAAGGTAGTCGCCCGCCTCGTCCATCGCCGCGGCCGGGGAGAAGAACGAGCGGAGGTACACGGCGTCGTTCCCGTTCCGGATGGCCATGTGGGCGTGTCGCCGCGACAGGTGGACGAGGCAGACCGCCCCCGCGCCGTCCGCCCCGCCGCCCCGCAGGAGGCCGTACAGGTTGCAGACCGCCAGGTTCGGCAGGTCCACCACCACGGGGTACAGCCCCGCCTGGTGCAGCCGCTCCACGTGGATGTCGACGTCGGCGCGCGGGGCCGCCACCAGCACGCCCTGCAGGTCCCCCGCCCCGCCCGCCGCGGGGGGGGACAGGTGCCAGTCCATGCAGATCGCCTTCGGGGGGAGCTGCAGCGCCTCCTCCGCCTCGAGACGAAGCGCGGCGTTCAACTCGGCCCGGCTGAGCCGGGGATAGTGGAACGGCTTCGTGGTCAGCGAGGCGGCATACAGGCAGGTGGAGCACGTGCTCGTCCGCATGCCCTGCTGCCGGAGCAGGCGCCGCAGGGAGGCCGGCAGGCCCTCCGGCCGCGCGCCCTCGTCGCGCCGCATCCAGGCGGCCCGCAGCAGGGCCAGCTTCCCGCCCCGCGTCCTGGCGACCCGTGCGGCGGCGATCAGCGGATCGCCCAAGTCCAGGCCTATGACCGGTTCCTGCACCATGTCCCGGCGAGCGGAGCCGCCCCCTCCAGGGTGGTGGGGGGGCGGCTCCTGCCCCGCGCTACCGGCCTACAGCCCGGTGTAGGTGAAGCTGCCGGTTTCGTCCAGGGTGACCGTGACGTCGGCGACGGCGCCGGTCCCCGTGGCCTGGGCGGTGTAGCTCGTCGCCGACAGCGCGGTGAGCGCGTAATCGCCGTCGACGAAGTACTTGCCGTCCAGGTCGCCGGGCGAAATCCCCGGCAGGTTCGTCGGCGACAGGCCCGAGCCCGCCACCAGCGTGGTGCCGCTCAGGTCGACGTTGTAGGCCCCGGACTGGGCGTACATCGCCCGCAGCACCGTGCGGATCGTGCCGAGCCCCGCCTCCGCCTCGGTCACCATGGCGCGCTTCTTGTTCGCGCTCATCAGCGGGATCGCCACCGCGGCGAGGATCGCCACGATGATCGCCACCACCATGAGTTCCACCAGCGTGAAACCGCTCTTGTTCTTTCGCCTTCTCATGCTTCCTGTCCTCCCTTTGTGGTCCGGCTGTCCTCCTGCCGCACCCCTCCTCGGGTCCCGTTGACCGGCCGGGACCGGGGCCTCTGTTTCCCTGCGCCGTCCCGCCGGATCCCGTCCGCCGGGCGGTTCCCTCTTCCCGCCGCCGGGCTCAACGCACGCCCGAGGCGACCGTGAAGATGGGCATGTAAATCGCCAGCACCAAGACCAGTATGATACCCCCAAACAGCGAAATGACCAGCGGTTCGAACAGCGTGGTGGCCGTGGCGATTGCCCCCTCCACCTGGCCCTCGTAGGTGTCGGCGACCTTGTCGAGCACCTCGGGCAGGCGCCCCGACGACTCGCCGACGTGGATCATGCGGACGACCAGCCGGGGGAACTCGCCCTCCCGCTCGAGGCTCGCGGCGATGTCCGAGCCCTGCACGATGCGGTCGCGGGCCGCGAGAATCGCCTCGCGCAGCAGGACGTTGCCCGTCACGTCCGAGGTGATCTCCATGGCCGTGGAGACGGAGACGCCCCCGCGCAGCATGATCGAGAGGTTCCGCCCGAAACGCGACATGGCGATCTTGCGGAGGCACGGGCCGAAGAAGGGCGCGTGCAGCCGGAAGCGGTCCCACGCCCGGCGGCCGGGCGTCGTGCGCAGGTACAGCGCGGCCGCGACGCCCAGCAGCAGCAGGCCGCCGCCGAACCACGCGACGTGGTCGAGGATGAAGCGGTTGACGCCGAAGACCACGCGCGTGATCAGGGGCAGCCGCGCGCTGAAGCCGGTGAAAATGTCCTGGAACTGCGGCACGACGAAGAAGGTCATGATGATCGAGATGAGGCAGAAGAACACCGCCACGAAGACGGGGTAGGCCACGATGCTGCGGATTTTGCGGGCCAGCCGCTCCCGGGCCTCCATGGCCCCGGCGAGGCGCTCGAGGGTCTCGGCCATGCTGCCGGATTCCTCGGCGGCGCGGATCAGCGCGACGAACAGCTCGTCAAACACGCGGGGATGCCGCGCGACGGCCTGGGAGAACGTGCGCCCTTCGTGCAGGTCGCGGACCACGCGGTTGAGGATGGCGCGGAACACGCGGTGATCCATGTCCTCGGCGATGGACTCGAGCGACTCGCGAAGCGGGGTGCCCGCGGAAACGGAAATGGCCAGCTGGCGGCAGAAGACGGCGCGGTCCGAGAGCGACAGGCGCACGGACGCCATGCGGGCGGGGGCGACGGGCGCCGCGCTCTCCCGGTAGGCCTCGAGGCCGGGCAGCGCGTCCTCCGCGTCGTAGGCATCGGGATCGGCGAGCCGGACGACCGTGAGCCCCTCGCCGCGCAGGGAGGCCAGGACCTCGCCCCGCGAACCCCCTTCGCGGGTGCCTTCCCGGAGCGACCCGTCGGCGGCGCGCGCCGCGTAGCGATAGAGCGTCATGTCCGCCGTTCCTCCTAGCCGTGGGCCAGCGCGCACACGCTGAGCACCTCTTCCACCGTGGTCACGCCGTCGCGCACGTCCGCCATGCCGTTCTGCAGCAGGGTGGTCATGCCCTTCTCGATCACGTGTTCGCGGAAGTGCGCCTCGGAGTCGCCGTCGAGCACCATCGCCCGCACGGCCGGGGTGACCTCCAGGAACTCCGAAACGGCCTTCCGGCCGTAGTAGCCCGTGTGGCGGCAGTTGGAGCAGCCCGTCCCCCGGTGGTACGTCCACGTCCCCGCGTCCGGGTACACGGCCGAGGCGGCCCGCACGATCTCGGGCGGCGGCGCGACCGTCTCGCGGCAGTCGGGGCAGAGGCGGCGCACGAGCCGCTGCGCCACGACCAGCCGCACGGTGGCGGCGATCAGGTAGGGCTCCACCCCGATGTCCCGCAGGCGCCAGAAGGCCGAGGGGGCGTCGTTGGTGTGCAGCGTGCTGAGCACCAGGTGCCCCGTCAGCGAGGCGCGCATCGCGATGCGCGCGGTCTCCGCGTCGCGGATCTCCCCGATCATGATGATGTCGGGGTCCTGCCGCAGGATGGAACGCAGGGCATGGGCGAAGTCGAGGCCGATCTTGGTGCGCGCCGCCATCTGGTTGATGCCCGGCAGCTGGAACTCGACGGGGTCCTCCACGGTCTGGATGTTGACCTCCGGCGACGCCAGCAGCTTGAGCGCGCTGTACAGCGTGCTGGTCTTGCCGCTGCCGGTCGGGCCGGTCAGCAGGATGATCCCGTGCGGTTCGTGGAGGATGCGCTGGAACCGCTCCACCTGGTCTTCCGCGAAGCCGATCTCGGCCATGTCCGTGATGAGCGAGGCCCGGTCCAGGATGCGCAGCACCAGCTTCTCGCCGTGGATTTCGGGGAGGGAGGAGACGCGCACGTCGATGAGCCGGTCGTGGATCCGGAACTTGAACCGCCCGTCCAGCGGCAGGCGCCGTTCCGCGATGTCCATGCTGGCCAGGATCTTGATGCGGGTCACGACGGCGGGATACAGGCTCTTCGGCGGCGGCGTCACGTCGCGCAGGCGGCCGTCGACCCGGATGCGCACGCGGGCCCGGTCCTCCCCGGGCTCGAAGTGGATGTCGCTGGCGCGGTCGCGCACGGCCTCCATGAGCAGCAGGTTCACGAACCGCACGACGGGGGCGTCGTTGGCCTGCACGCGGAGGTGGTCGTCGTCGAGGCCCTCCTCCTCGACGAAGGTCGGCGCGCTCTCCTCCAGGTCCACGATGTCGCGCAGGCTGCGCTCGATGTGGGCCTCCTCGCGGTAGAAACGGTCGATGGCCTTCCGGATCTGCTCCTCGGTGCCGATCGCCTTGCGGACCTCCAGGCGGGTCAGGGAGCGGACGGTGTCGACCGCCTCCATGTCCAGGGGGTCCTTCATCACGAGGGTGACGGCGGGCTCGCCGGGCTTGCGCATCGGGATGATGCAGAACTTGCGGGCCAGGGCCTCGGGCACGAGGCCCACCTCCTCGCGCTCGAGGCGGAAGTCGTCGTCGATGGACACGAAGGGGATCTGCAGCTGGCTGGCGAGCGCCGCCGCGAGGTCCGTGGGCGAGACGGCCCGCAGCGCGACGAGCGCATCCCCGAACAGCATGCCCTTCTCCGCCTGGAGGGCGGCGGCGGCGTCCAGCTGTTCGGGCGTCACCCTGCCGGCGCGAAGCAGGAGGGTTCCGAGCGTCGGGCCTTGCATCGCTTCCCCTCCGGGGCCGGGGCGGCCCCGCCCCCGTGGCGCTGCCACAGCCGCGCGAACTCCTTGGGCCGCGGCGAGCGCCGCAGGGCCGTGTTCGGGTCGATGAGCCCCTCGAGGCAAAGCCGCGCGAGCGAGTCGTTCATGGTGACCATGCCTTCTTCCCTGCCGGTCTGGATCACGGACAGCAGCTGCTGGACCTGGGCCTCGCGGACCAGGTTGCGCACCGCGGGGTTTACCCGTAGCACTTCGTATGCCAGGACCCGGCGGGTGTGGTCGAGGGTCGGGATCAGCTGCTGGGACACCACGCCCTCCAGCACGAGCGCGAGCTGCGCGTAGACCTGCTGCTGCTGGTCGGGCGGGAACATGTCCACGATGCGGTTGACGGAGTGCGTGGTGTCCTGCGTGTGCAGCGTGGCGAGAATGAGATGCCCGGTCTCCGCGAGGGTCAGCGCCAGCTGCATGGTCTCGAGGTCGCGCATCTCGCCGACCATGATCACGTCGGGCGACTGGCGGAACACGGTCCGCAGCGCCTCCCCGAAGGTGCGCGCGTCGGCCCCGATCTCGCGCTGCTCGATGATGCTCTGGCGGTGCAGGTGCAGGTACTCGATCGGGTCCTCGATGGCGATCACGTGGACCTGGCGGTTCGTGTTGATGTACTCGATCATCGCGGCCAGCGTGGTCGACTTGCCGCTGCCGGCCGGGCCGGTGATCAGCACCAGCCCGTGGGGGCGCAGGGCGAAGGTCTTGATGATGTCCGGCAGGCCCAGCGACTCGAAACCGGGCACGCGGAACGGGATGATGCGGGCGACCAGGGCGACCGCGTCGCGCTGGTGGAAGACGTTGAAGCGGAACCGCGAAAGCTGGTCGAAGCCCCGCGAGAAATCGAGGCTCTTCTCCACCTCGAAGCGCCGCGCCTGCTCCTCGGTGAGCACGGACCGGGCGAGCGCGGCGGTGTCCTCCGCGCTCAACACCTCGCCCGGCAGCGGCTGGAGCGCCCCCAGCACGCGCAGCTGGGGCGTCGCGCCCGCCGTCACGATCAGGTCCGAACCGCCCGAGGCGGACAACTCCTCCAGCAGGCCCTGCATGGTCCATTGCATCGCCGCAACCTCCTCCCCCGTCCTCTCCCGCGGAAGACGGCGCTCGCCGGACGGTCCTACGGAGGGATTCTACCCGTGCCCGCAGGCCCGCGCAATGGGAAAATCACGCCGAGTCACGCAGCATCAACGCGTTGCGTTTCCCCCGCGATCGCCCGGCCTCCCCGCGGGCGGGGCGGGGGCGGAAGACGTTGTCCGGGCGGCGGGGGTCCGGTATAGTCGCCGCGCCCGGACCGGCCGGCGCGCCGCGCTCCGCTTCGCGCCCCCGTAGCTCAGGGGATAGAGCAGCGGATTTCTAATCCGCGGGTCGCAGGTTCAAATCCTGCCGGGGGTGCCAGCCGGGCCGGGCGGCGGCCCGTTGCCCCCCGCCACGGCGGCGAGCACGTCCAGGTAGCGGCGGGCGAGCAGGTCGTAGTCGTGGCACGCCGCGATCCGCGCGCGGCCCGCCGCCCCCATGCGGCGGCAGGCGGCGGGGTCGGCGGCCAGTTCGCCGAGCGCGCGCGCCAGGGCCTCGTCGTCGCCGGGCGGGATGCAGACGCCCGCGTCCGCCTCGCCGACGAGCCGCGCGGCGTGGCCCTCGACCCCGAGCACCACCGGCCGTTCCATTGCCGCGGCCTCGAAGATCTTGGACGGGAGGACCGTTCGGAAGAGCGGGTCCGCCCGCAGGTGCACGAGGCAGGCGTCGGAGGCGGCGAGCAGCGCGGGGATGTCGGCGGGGTCCGCGCGGCCGGCGAACACCACCCGCTCGAGGCCCTCCCGGCGCGCCGCCGCCTCCAGGTCCGCGCGCACGGCGCCGTCGCCCACCAGCAGGAAGCCGATGTCGCCGCGCCCGTCGTCGCGGAGCCGCCGGGCCGCGCGCAGGACCACGTCGAGGCCGCAGGCCATGCCGATCGTGCCCGCGTAGACGCAGAGGAACCGCGCGCCCCGCCCGTACCGCGCGCGCAGGGCCGCGTCGGCCGGGCGGGGGGAAAACACGGCGGGATCGACGCCGTTGGGCACCACGTCGATCCGGTCCGGGTCGACGCCGCGCGCGACGAGCTGCCCGCGGTACCCGTCGCCCACGGTGACGATGCGGCGCGCGCGCGCGTAGAGCCGGCGCTCCTCGCGCTCGAGCAGGCGCACCGGCCAGGACGGGCGGAGCGCGCCCACGCTGACGATCGACGCCGGCCAGAGGTCGCGCACCTCCAGCACGAAGGGCGTCCCCAGGCGGCGGGCGGCCGACGCGCCGGCGAGGCCGCAGAAGAACTGTGGCGAGGTGGCGATGAGCACGTCCGGCGGCGTCAGCCGCGCGGCCGCGCGGGCGGCGGTGACCATGAAACTGAGGTAGTTGAGCGTCCGCCGCACCCGGCCGCGGTTCGGCGCGAGGCGCGTCCACACCCGCACGACGCGCACGCCCCCGATCCGTTCCTCCTGCCGCCAGCGGTTGCGGTAGCCGGGGTAGGGCACGCCGGCAGGCACGTTGGGCACGCCCGTGACGACCGTGACCTCGTGCCCCGCGGCCGCCCAGCGGCGGGTCATTTCGTACACCCGCGCGGCGGGCGCGTTGCCCTCGGGGCGGAAGTAGTGGCTGAGGTACGCGATCCGCATCGGCCGCATCGTCGGCGCGCGCCCCGGCGAGGTCAACCCGGAAGGGCGCCGCGCGGCCCGCGGCGCCGCATATGCGCTTCACAGCGGCCCGTTCTCCGTGTTCAATGGGCCCGTGCGCAGGGAGGCGCGGCGGACGGCGCGGCGCGGGGTCCGCCCCGCGCCCCCCGCGAGGCGAGCATGGACGACACCAGCACCCAGCGGGCCGCCGTGGCCGAACGCGTGATCCGACCCCGGAAGGGGCTGGTGCCGATCGACTTCCGTGAGCTCTGGGCCTACCGGGAACTGCTCGGCTTCCTCGTCTGGCGCGACATCGTCATCCGCTACAAGCAGACCGCCATCGGCATCCTGTGGGCCGTGATCCAGCCCGTGCTCAGCATGGTGGTCTTCACCGTGATCTTCAGCCGCCTCGCCAAGCTCTCCAGCGGCGGCGCCCCCTACGCGGTGATGACCTTCGCGGCCATCCTGCCGTGGCAGTTCTTCGCGGGCGCCCTCAGCCAGAGCAGCGCGTCCGTCGTCGGCTCCTCCGCGATGATCAGCAAGGTCTACTTCCCCCGGTTCTTCATCCCCGCGAGCGCCACGCTCGGCGGGCTGGCCGACTTCCTTGTCTCGCTCGTCATCCTGTTCGGCCTGATGCTGTGGTACGGGGTCCCCTTCCGGCCGCACCTGCTCCTGCTGCCCTGCTTCTTCGCCGTCGGGGCCGCCGCGGCGTTCGGCGCGGGCCTGTGGTTCGGGGCGCTCAACGTCAAGTACCGTGACGTCAAGTACGTCGTGCCCTTCCTCGTGCGGCTGGGCATGTACGTCAGCCCCGTCGGCTTCATGAGCGCGGTGGTGCCGGAGCGCTGGCGTTTCTGGTACAGCCTCAACCCCATGGTGGGCGTCATCGACGGGTTCCGCTGGGCGATCCTGGGACCCGAGTTCGAGCCGTACTGGCCCGCCTTCGCCGTCAGCGTCGCCGTGGTGGCCCTGGTCCTGGTCAGCGGCGCGTACTTCTTCCGGTCCACCGAACGCACGTTCGCGGACGTGATATGAGGCGCGCGGCGGAGGTCGGAGATCGGAGGTCGGAGATCGGAGGTCGGAGATCGGAGGTCGGAGGGCGGAGGTCGGAGATCGGAGGGCGGCGAGCTGAGACCTGAGATGCGAGATGTGAGACCGAGCTGAACGCATGACGAGCCCCATCATCCAGATCCGCGGGCTGGGCAAGCGGTACCGGCTCGGCCAGACGCTGCGCCACAACACGCTGCGCGACCAGCTCGCGGCCGCGGCGGCGCGGCTCGTGCGCGGCCGCGCGGCCGCCGGGGCGGCGCCGTCCCCGCCCGCGGGGCGCCCGCCGAACGACGAGACGTTCTGGGCCCTCCGCGGCGTCGACCTCGACGTCGGGCGCGGCGAGGTCGTCGGCCTCATCGGCCGCAACGGGGCCGGCAAGAGCACGCTGCTGAAGATCCTCAGCCGGATCACCGAGCCGACGGAGGGCGAGCTGCGCCTCCGCGGGCGCGTGGCGTCGCTGCTCGAGGTCGGCACCGGCTTCCACCCGGAACTCAGCGGGCGGGAGAACATCTTCCTCAACGGCGCCATCCTCGGCATGCGCCGGGCGGAGATCCGCGCGAAGTTCAACGAGATCGTGTCGTTCGCCGGGGTGGAGAAGTTCGTCGACACGCCCGTGAAGCGCTACTCGTCGGGCATGTACGTGCGCCTCGCCTTCGCCGTGGCGGCGCACCTGGAGCCGGACATCCTGCTCGTGGACGAGGTGCTGGCGGTCGGCGACGCGGAGTTCCAGGACCGGTGCCTCGGCAAGATGCGGCAGGTGGCGGGGGAGGGCGGCCGCACGGTGCTGTTCGTGAGCCACAACATGAGCGCCGTGCGCTCGCTGTGCCGCCGCGCCGTGCGGCTGGAGGAGGGGCGGGTGGCCGCCACGGGGGACACCGACGAGGTCGTGGCCGAGTACCTCGCGCGCGACAGCCGCGAGGAGCACCGGCAGGCGTGGGCCCGGCCGGAGGACGCGCCGGGCAACGAGCGCGTGCGCGTCCGCCGCGTGGAACTCGACTACCCGGGCCGCGACCGCGGCGCGCCCGTGCACACCTCGACGCCGCTGCGCGTGAGCTTCGAGGTGTGGAACCTCGAGGACGGCCTGGAGCTGAACTTCAGCACGCACCTGCAGAGCCTGGCCGGCGAGGTGATCTTCAACCACTGGACCGAGGCGCGCACGTTCCGCCGCGGGATCGTCAGCGCCACGTTCGACCTCCCCGGCGGGTTCCTCAACGACGGCGCGTTCGAGCTGGACCTCATGGTGGTGAGCCAGGCGCGGTCGCTGTTCCGCCTGAACCCCGCGCTGCGCTTCCGGGTGCACGACGACCGGACGGGCACGCGCTGGTTCGGCCGCGTGCGGGGCGCCGTGCGGCCGCGGTTCCTGCCGTTCCCCATCCGGCAGGACGCCGAGTCGGTCTGAAGGGGAGGAAGGGACGGCATGCCGAAAGAGCCCCTGTACGTGACGCGGCCCAGCCTGCCGCCGCTGGACGAGTTCCTGCCGTACCTGCGGGATATCTGGCGGAGCGGCTGGGTCACCAACATGGCGCGCTACCACGGGGAACTCGAGCAGGCGCTCGCCGCCTACCTCGACGTGCCCCACGTCTCGCTGTTCTGCAACGGCACCGTCGCCCTGCAGGTCGGGCTGCAGGCGCTGCGCGTCCGCGGCGAGGTGATCACCACGCCGTACAGCTTCCCGGCCACGTCGCACTCGATTCTCTGGAACCACAGCCGGCCCGTGTTCTGCGACGTCGAGCCGGACACGCTCAACCTCGACCCCGCCCGGGTGGAGGAGGCCGTCACGCCCGAGACCACCGCGATCCTCGCCGTGCACGTCTACGGCAACCCGTGCCGCGCGGAGCCGCTCGCCGACCTCGCGCGCCGCCGCGGGCTGCGCCTGTTCTTCGACGCCGCCCACGCGTTCGGCGTCCGGCAGGACGGGCGCCCGGTCGCCGGGCTCGGCGACCTGGCGATGATCAGCTTCCACGCGACGAAGGTGTTCCACACGCTCGAGGGCGGGGCGCTCGTGACGCACGACCCGGAACTGAAACAGCGCATCGACTACCTCAAGAACTTCGGCTTCGCCGACGAGGTCACGGTCGTCGCGCCGGGCTGCAACGGGAAGATGAACGAGGTGCAGGCGGCGCTGGGCCTCCTGCAGCTCCGCCGCGTGGACGCCTGCATCGCGCGCCGGCGCGCCGCGGCCGCGCGCTACACCGAACGGTTGGGCGGCGTGCCGGGCCTGCGCCTGCCCGCCCCGCCGCCCGGCGTCGAGGGGAACGGGTCCTACTACCCGGTGCTCGTGGACGCCGCCGCGTTCGGCCGCACGCGCGACGAGCTCTACGACGATCTCCGGGGGGCGGGCATCCACGGCCGGCGCTACTTCTATCCCCTCATCAGCCGGTTCCCCTGCTACCGCGACCTGCCGAGCGCCCGGCCCGGCAACCTGCCGGTAGCCGAGGACGCCGCGCGGCGCGTCCTCTGCCTGCCCCTCTACGACGGGCTGGGCGACGCGGGCGTCGACCGCGTCTGCGACGCGGTGCGGGCGTCCCGCGCCCGCGCGACGGGAAAGCGAACAGGGAGGCCCCGATGAACGACACGTCCTTTCTCACCCCCGCCGAGGTCGCCGCGATCGGTTTCGCCGCGGCGGGCCGGGAGGTCCTCGTCAGCCGCCACGCGCGTTTCTACCGGCCGGGGCGCATCCGGCTGGGCGACCGCGTGCGGATCGACGACTTCTGCCTGCTCTCGGCGGGCGGGGACATCGTGATCGGCCACCACGTGCACCTCTCGGCCTACGTCGCGGTGTACGGCGGCGGGGGCGTGCGGATCGGCGACTACGCCTCGCTCTCGCCGCGGGTCACCCTCCTGTCGCAGTCCGACGACTTCGGCGGCGAGTCCATGGTCAACCCGCTGGTGCCGGCGGCGTGCCGGCCGGGCCTGCGCGTGGAACGCATCACGCTCGGCCGCCACGCGGCGGTGGGGTGCGGCTCGACCGTGCTGCCCGGCGTCACGATGGGGGAGGGCGCCGTGGCCGGCGCCCACTCGCTGGTCACCGGGGACATCGAAGCCTGGACCCTCCATGCCGGGGTCCCGGCCCGGCTCATCAAGGCGCGGAGCCGGGCGCTGCTGGAGCTGGAGCGGCGGCACCTGCCGGGGGCCGGGCCGGGGCGGGACGGCTGAGGGCCGGGGCATGCCGGAACCGCTGGTCAGCGTCTGCGTGATCACCTGGAACCAGTGCGCCTACGTCCGCGACGCGCTGGAGGGTGCGCTGGGCCAGCGGGCCGGCTTCCCGCTCGAGGTCGTGGCGGGCGACGACGGCTCGACCGACGGCACGCGGGAGCTGCTCGAGTCGTTCCGCGCGCGCGAGCCGGAGCGCGTGCGGCTGGTCGGCGGCGGCGTTCACGTGGGCGCAACGGCCAACCTCGAGCGCGTCGAGCGCGCCTGCCGGGGACGCTACGTGGCCTACTGCGAGGGCGACGACTTCTGGCACGACCCGGCCAAGCTCGCCCGCCAGGTGCCGCTGCTGGAGGGGGACCCCGGCACGGTGCTGGTGCACAGCGACGTCGACGCGCTCGACGAGGCCACCGGCGCGCGGACGGCCTTCCTCAACCGCGCGGAGGGGTACCGTCCCGCCGGGGACGGCGACCCGGCGGAGGCGCTGCTGCGCCGCCGCGGCATGGTGCGCACGTGCAGCGCCTGCGTGCGGCGCGACGCGCTGATCGCGGTCCTCGACGGCGACCCCGCGCTCTTCGCGCCCGGCCGTTTCCCCATGGGCGACACGCCGCGGTGGCTGGAGCTCGCGCGGCGGGGCCGGTTCCGCTACCTCGACGCCTCGCTGGCCACGTACCGGCGCAACCGCGGGTCGCTCTCCCGGCCCGTGTCGGCCGCCCGGGACCTCGCGTTCAGAGAGGCGGGCTACGCGCTGCGGCGCTACTGGATGGAGAAGCACGGCTGTGGGCGCGAGCTGCGCCGCGCGGTGGCCGCGGCGTGGACGAGGGACGTGCTCGAGGCCGCGGCGGCCGCCCGCTCCGGCGGGGCCGCGCGCCGCGCGCTCGCCGAGCGCCGCCGTTGGGGCGTGCCCGCGGGCTTCCGCGAGCGGGCGTGGTGCGCCGCGGCCTCGCTCGGCCCGCTGGCCCCCCTGCCGCTGGCGCTGCTGCGCGCGTACAACGCGGCGTCGCGCGCGCGGGCCCGCCGGCGCCGGCCCGCGGCCGTCCCGCCGGCAGGGGAGGTGCGCCGGTGAAGGTGCTCTTCCTCGCGCACGGCTTTCCGCCGCACCACCACAGCGGCGTGTTCCGCAGCGCGGGCTTCGCGCGGCACCTGCCGGCGTTCGGCTGGGAGGCGGTGGTGCTCGCGGCGGACGCCCCGATGCGGGACGTGCCCTCCTACGGCGCCGCGGAGGGCGGGCCGGCGGGGCCGGCGGCGGAGGTGGAGCGCGCGGACTGGGAGCCGGCGCGCGCGGGCGGGGGGGCGGCGGGCCGGGCCCTGCGGCGCCTGCCGGGCCTGAACTTCCTCCTGGCGGCGCGCCGCCTGCGGCCGGTCGTCGGGCGGCTCGCCGCCGCCGGCACGCGGCTGGCGGAGCGGCACGGCGCGCGCGCGATCTACGCGAGCTCCGCGCCGCCCGTCGCCCTCCTGGCCGCGCGCGCCGTGGCCCGGCGCACGGGCCTGCCCTACGTCTGCGACCTGCGCGATCCGTGGACGTACTACTTCGGCGCGCGCTACCGGCACGTGGCCGACTTCCTGCTCTCGCGCCGGCTCGAGCGGTCCGTGCTCGCGGGGGCCGCCCGCGTCGTGGCGAACACGGAGACGGCGCGCCGGCAGCTGGTCGAGTGGATGGGCCTGCCCGCGGACCGCGTCGTCGTGATCCCGAACGGCTACGACGAAGAGGCGGCGGCGGGCGCCGCGGGCCCCCCGCCGTGGGAGCCCGGCCGCTTCCACGTGGTCTACACCGGCCTGCTGTCGGACCCGGGCGCCGGCGCCCGCCCGCGGGGGCGTCTCAAGCGGCTGCTCGGGCTGGACTACTCGCCGCTGGAGGTCGACGAGAGCACGCGGTCGCCGCGCCACGTGCTGGCGGGCGTCGAGCGGCTGCTGGCGGACGAGCCCCGGCGGCGGGAGACGCTCCGGCTGCACTTCATCGGCGCCTTCCCGCCGCCCGTCCGCGCGTCGATCGAGGCCTTCCCGCATCCCGGCGTCGTCCGCGTGCACGCGCCGGTGAGCGCGGCGGCGGCGCAGGCCGCCTGCGCGGCGGCCGACCTCCTGCTCCTGCTCCAGGTCCGCGTGACGCGCCGCGGCCGGGACGCGTGCGCCTGCGTGCCCGGCAAGCTCTTCGGCTACCTGCGGAGCGGGACGCCCGTCCTGGCGCCGATGCAGGAGGGCGACGCGACGCGCCTCCTGCGCGAGACCGGCGCGGGCGAACGGGTCCCGCCGCGCGACGCGGCCGCCATCGCCGCGGCCCTTTCGGCCCGGCTCGCGGCGTGGGAGGCGGCCGGCCGCGCGACGGCGCACCGCGTGCCCGGGGGCATCGGGGCGTACGAGCGCCGGGCGCTCGCCGCCCGGCTCGCGGCGGTGCTCGACCGGGCCGCCGGCGCGGCCCCGCCGGGAGGCGCGGCATGAAGCTGTTCCAGCCGTACCCGGACCACCGCCCGGCCGCGCCGGTCCCGCCCGGCCGCCGCGTGCCGTGCCCCGTGCCCGTCTACCACGTGCGCTACCGCTACCCGCACCATGCCGCGCGCTCCGGCTACGACCGGCTCGCGGACTACCTCGGCGAGACCGTGCCGCTCTCCCGCGGCCTGCACGCGCTCGGCGAAACGCTGCTGCGCGCGCCCGCCCTGCTCACCGCCCGCTTCGGCGGCCAGTACGAGTACTCGCGCTACGACTACGTGATGGAACAGGCCGCGATCCGGCACTTCCTGCGGCACCGCGGCGCGGTCTACCACGCGCTCTACGGCGAGAAGAGCTACCGGCGGCTCGGCCGCTTCGCGGGCCGCAACGGCAACCGGATCGTCGTCACCCTGCATCACCCGCCCGAACACAACGCGTGGCTGTTCCGCTCGACGGAGCACCTGCGCCGCGTCGACCTCGCCGTCGTGGTGTCCCGCAACCAGCTGCCGTACTGGGCGGAGCGCCTGGGCGCCGACCGCGTGCGCCACGTGCCCTACGCGGTCGACACGGACTACTTCACGCCCGCGCCGGCGCCCGCCGCGCCGCGCGCCGGCTTCCGCTGCCTGTTCGCCGGGTTCCACGAGCGGGATTTCGATCGGCTGCCGGAGGTGGCCGACCGCCTGTTGCGCACCGTGCCGGGCTGCTCGTTCACGATGGTGTGCGGCGACCCGCGCTGCGCCGCGGTGGTGGCGCGCAACCCGCGGGCGGCGTGGCGGCCGCGCGTGGACGACGACGCGTACCGCGCGCTGCTGCAGTCGGCCGACGCGCTGGTGCTGCCGCTGGTCCGCAGCACGACGAGCACCGCCGTGCTCGAGGCCCTGGCCTGCGGGGTGCCGGTCGTCACCAACCGCGGCGGGATCGAGGACTACCTGGACGGCCGGTGCAGCCTGCTCGCGGCGCCGGGCGACGCGGACGGCCTCGTCGCGGCCGCGGCCGGGCTCGCGGCCGACCCCGCGCGCCGGGCGGCCATGTCCCGCGCGGCCCGCGAGCGCGCGCTGCGCTTCGCCTGGCCGGCCGCGGCCCGGGCGATGGCCGGGGTCTACGCCGAAACGCTCGAGCGGCCCGCGCGCGCGGAGGAGGGCCCGTGAGCGCCCCCGCCCGCGGGAACGGGCGGCCGCCGGTCGTCCTGCACGTCGTCCCCAGCCTGGAGCTGGGCGGCGCGCCGCGCATCGTGCTGGACCTGCTGCGCGTCCAGCGCGCGAGGGGCCGCTACACGCCCCGGCTGGTCGTGCTGCGCCGCCGCGAGCTGGACCACCCGGGCTACGACCCGCCGGGGGACACGGTCTACCTCGGCTTCTCGGGGCGCTACCGCAACGTGCCGGCCGCGTGGGCGTGCGCCCGCGCGCTGCGCCGCCTCGTCATCCGCTCCGGCGCCGCGATCGTGAACAGCCACCTGTGGATGGCCGACGCGGTGTCCGCCGCGGCCGTCGCCGGCACGGGCGCGCGGCAGCTCGTCTACGTGGTCGACCTCGGCGCGGTGTACGACCGCCGCCGCCTGCGCCGGCGCCCGGCGCGCGCGCTCACGCTGCGCCTGCTGCGGCGCGCGGGCGCGCGTTTCGCCGCGATTTCCGCGGACACGCGCGAGGGCTTCTGCCGCCGCGCGGGCTGGCCGCCGGACGGGGTGCGCGTGATTCCCAACGGCATCGACCCCGCGCCGTTCGCCGCCGCGCCGCGGCCGCGCCCGCGGGCCGCGGGCGAGGGCTGGACGGCCGGCGCCGCCTGCCGCCTCATCGAGGGCAAGGGCGTGCAGGTGCTGCTCGACGCGCTGCACCGCCTGCCGCCCGCGGCCCGGCCGGCGGTCTGCCGCGTCGCGGGCGAGGGCGCGCACCGCCCCGCGCTGGAGCGCCGGGCGCGCGCGCTGGGGCTGGAGGACGTCGTTGCGTTCACGGGGACGGTCTCGGACATGCCGGGCTTCCTCCGCGCGTGCGACGTGTTCGCGGTGCCGTCGCTGGAGTCGGAGGGGCTGCCCGGCACGATCCTCGAGGCCATGGCGTCGGGCTGCGCCGTGGTCGCGTCGGACTGCGGCGGCGCGCGCGAGGCCGTGGAGGACGGCGTCACCGGGCGCATGGTGCCCGTGGCGGACGCCGGCGCCCTCGCCGGCGCGCTGGCCGGGCTCGCGGGGGACCCGGCCCGGCTCGCGGCCCTGGGCGCCGCCGCCCGGCGGCGCGTGGCCGAACGCTTCACGCTCGAACGGATGGCGGACGCCTTCGAGGCGTACTACGACGAGGTGGCGGGCGGGGGCGGGCCGTGAACGCGACCGTGGTCATCGTGACGAGGAACCGGCCGGGGGAACTGGCCCGCGCCGTGCGCTCCGCGCTGGCGCAGGCGCCGCCGCCGGCGGAGATCCTGGTGTACGACGACGCGTCCGGCGACGCCGCGGCGACGGCCGCGGCGGCGCGGCTGGACCCGCGCGTGCGCGTCGTGCGCGCGGACGCGCCCGCCGGCTACATCGCGCTGCGCAACCGCGGCTTCGCCGAGGCGGCCCACGAGGCGGTGGTGTCGCTCGACGACGACGCGTACTTCGCGGGTTGCGACACGCTGCGCGCGGCGCTGGAACGGCTCGGGCGGCAGCCCGGGGCGGCCGTGGCCGCCCTGCCGTTCGTGGAACCGCGGATCGGGCGCCGCTCGGAGCGGACGGCGCGCCCGGCCCCGGAGGGCGCGCTGCTGCGGTCGTTCACGGGCTGCGCCCACGTGATCCGCCGCGACGCGGCGCGCGCGGCGGGCGGCTACCGGGCGCTCTACGTGCACCAGGGCGAGGAGCGGGACCTGGCGCTGCGCCTGCTCGACCGCGGCCTGTGCGTGGTCCAGGGCGGGGGGACGCCGGTCGTGCACCTGCCGAGCGCCGCGCGCGACCCCGCCCGCACCGCGCGCTACGGCGTGCGCAACACGCTGCTGTTCGACTTCCTCAACCTGCCGGCCGGGCGCGTCGCGCCGCGCCTCGCTTGGGACGCGCTCCGCCTGGCGCTGTACGCCGGGCCGCGCGCCTTCGCCGCGCGCGCCGGCTACGTCGCCGGGGGGCTGCGCGCGTGCGCCGCGCACCGCGCCGGGCGGCGGCCGGTCCGCGCCGCGGCCTACCGCGCGTTTCTCGGCCGGCCGCGGCACGCGGCCGGGCTGTTCGACGGTCCGCCGCCCGCGCCCGCGGGCGGCGGGGAGGAGGGGCCGTGAGCGGCGCGCCGTCCGGCGCGGGGCGCCTGCTCGTGGCCCAGCTCGGCGCGCGGCGCGGCTACGCGGTGCCGCGGGGGCTCCACGCGTGCGGCCGGCTCGAGCGGCTCGTGACCGACGCGACGGGCGACCTGTGGCCGTGGCGCCTCCTGCGCGCGGTGCCGCCGCGGCGGCGGCCCGCCGCCCTCCGCCGCCTGCTGGCCCGGCGCGTGGAGGGCGTGCCGCGCGACCGGGTGCGGGGCCTGCCCGGCTTCGCGCTCGCGGGGCTGTTCGACCGCCCGCGGGCGGGCGGCGAGCCGCAACCCGCCCGGTGGGCGCGGCGGAACGCCCGCTTCGCTCGGGGCGCGGCGGCGCGGGGGTTCGGCGGGGCCGGCGCGGTGTACGCGTTCAACGGCGCGGCGCTCGAGGTGCTGGACGCGGCGCGCGCACGCGGGCTGGTCACGGTGCTCGACCAGACCTCGATGCCCTGGCGCGACCACACGCGCGTGCTGCTCGGGGAACGCGCGCGGCACCCGGGCTGGGAGACCGCGCCCGGCGAGCTGGACGAGGAGGGGGCCCTGGCCGCGCGCGAGGAGGCGGAGTGGGAGCGGGCCGACCTGGTCGTCTGCGGCTCCGCGGGCGTGCGCGACGCGCTCGCCGCGCGGGGCGTGGGGCCGGACCGCGTGGCGGTCGTTCCCTACGGCGTGGACGCGGCCCGGTTCCGCGCCGACCGCGGCGGGACGGGGGCGGAGCCGGGCCCGCTGCGCGTCCTCTTCGCCGGCAAGGTGCAGCTCGCCAAGGGCGTCGCGTACCTGCTCGACGCCGCCCGGCGCCTCGATCCCGGCCGGGTCCGGCTGCGGCTCGTGGGGCCGGTCGCGCTCGGGGCCGGCGCGCTCGCCGCGCTGCGCGAGGCCGGCGTCGAGGTCGCCGGCGGCGTGCCCCGCCCGGCGATGCCCGGGGTGTACGCCCGGGCCCAGGTCTTCGTGTTCCCGTCGCTCTCGGAGGGGTCGGCCAACGCGTGCTACGAGGCCATGGCGTCCGGCCTGCCGCTGGTGGTCACGCGCGAGGCCGGCTCGGTCGCGCGCGACGGCGAGGACGGCTGGATCGTGCCCGCCCGGGACGGGCGGGCCATCGCGGAGGCGCTGGAGCGGCTGGCCGGCGACCCTGCGCGGCGCCGCGCGATGGGCGCCTCGGCCGCCGCGCGGGCCGCCGCGTTCCCGACGTCGTCCTACGGCGCGCGGCTGGCGGCGGCGATCGACGGGCGGCCGGCCGGCGGCCCCCCGGCCGGGGGGCCGGACGCATGAAGTCCGTGGCGGTCATCTGGTCGCGGTTCGGCCCGTACCACCTGGCGCGCCTGCGCGGCGCGGCGGCCGCGTTCGCCCGCGACGGCACGGCGGTGCACGGGATCGAGGTGGCGGAGTCGGACCCCGACTACGCCTGGGAACCCGCCGCCTCGCCGGGCGGGTTCGGGCGGCACGTCGCCTGCCCGGGCGGGGACTACGGCCGGCTCGGGGCGCGCCGGATCGGCCGCGCGGTGCGCGCGCTGCTCGAGCGGCTTTCGCCCGGCGCGGTGGCCATCAACGGGTGGTCCGTCGCGGAGTCGCGCGCGGCGCTCGCGTGGTGCCGCGAGCGGGGCCGGGCCGCGGTGCTGATGTCGGAGAGCAAGGCCGACGACCACCCGCGGCGCGCGTGGCGGGAGGCGGTCAAGGCGCGCCGCGTGCGGCGGTTCGACGCCGCGCTGGTCGGGGGCCG
The DNA here is from genome assembly GCA_963744655.1 of uncultured bacterium. GTDB lineage: Bacteria > Verrucomicrobiota > Kiritimatiellia > PWTM01 > PWTM01 > CAVUUJ01. The sequence goes on from CAVUUJ010000001.1 coordinate 157,299, forward strand.
CATGCAGCGCGACTACGCCGTGGCGCTCGGCGTGCCGCCCGGCCGCGTCTTCGAGGGGTACGACGCGGTGGACCACGCGTACTTCGCCGGGGGGAGCGACGCGGCGCGGGCGGAGGCCGCGGCCGGGCGGGAGCGGCTCGGGCTGCCGGCCCGGTACGTGTACGCCAACACGCGCTTCCTCCCGCGCAAGAACCTCGACGGGCTGCTGCGCGCCTACGCGCGGTACCGCGCGGCGTCCGGCTCGCCCTGGGGGCTCGTCGTGACCGGCGACGGCGCGGAGCGCGCGCGGCTGCTCGCGCTGGCCGCGGCGCTGGGGCTCGGCGGGGTGCGGTGGCCGGGGTTCGTGCAGTACGCCGAGCTGCCCTTCTACTACGGGCTGGCCTCCGCGTTCGTGCACCCTGCCCGGTCGGAGCCGTGGGGGCTCGTGGTGAACGAGGCGGCGGCGGCCGCGCTGCCCCTGCTCGTGTCGCGCGCGGTCGGGGCGCGCTACGAGCTGGTGGAGGACGGCGTGAACGGGCTGCTGTTCGACCCGGCGGACCCGGCGGCGCTGGCCGCGGCGCTCGGGCGCGTGGCGGCCGCCGGCGAGGGCGAGCGCGCGGCCATGGGCCGGCGGGCGCGGGAGGTGGCGGCGGCGTGGGGGCCGGAGCGCTTCGGCGAGGGCCTGCGCGCGGCGTGCCGCGCGGCGCGGGAAGGGGCGGCGCCGTGAGGCTGGCCTTCGTGAGCGGCGGGCTGCACACCGGGGCGAGCGGCATCGCGCGGATTCTCTGCGACCTCGCGGGCGCGCTGGCGCGGGCGGGCGACCGCGTCGGCGTCTTCACCACGTCCTGCGCGGGCCGGGCGCCCGCGGCGGGCCTGCTCGACCCCGCCGTCGCGCTGCGGGCGGAGCCGGGCCTCTGGCTGGGCCGGCTCGCGGCGTCGCCGCGCCTGCGCCGGGCGCTGGAGGAGGAAGCGCGCGTGTGCGACGTGGTGCACAACCATAGCCTGTGGATGCTGCCGAACCACTACGCCTCGGCCGCCGCGCGCCGGCACGGCAAGCCGGCGGTCTTCACCGCCTACGGCTACCTGGAGCCGTGGGCGCTGGCGCGCTCCCGCTGGAAGAAGCGGATCGCGGGCGCCTGGTTCCAGGACGCGGACCTGCGCGCGGCCGCGTGCCTGCACGTCAACGCGCCCGGCGAGATCGCCGCGCTGCGCGCCTACGGGCTGCGCGGTCCCGTCGCCGTGGTCCCCAACGGGGTCACGCCCGGCGCCTTCGACCCGCGGCCCGGCGACCCGGCGCTGGCCGACCTCGTGCCCGCGGTTCGCGGCCGGCGCGTCGCGCTTTTCCTCGGCCGGCTGCACCCGAAAAAGGGACTGGCGCACCTGGTGCGGGCGTGGTCGCGCTGCGCGCGCGACCACGGCGACTGGCTGCTGGTGATCGCGGGCCCGGACGACGGCGACGAGGCGCGCATCCGGGCCCTGGCCGGTGCGTTGGGTCCGCCCGGCAGCGTGGCGTTCGCGGGCGCGCTGCACGGCGACGCCCGCCGCGCGGCCTACGCGGGGGCGGAGTGCTTCGTGCTGCCCTCCTTCTCCGAGGGCTTCAGCCAGGCCGTGCTCGAGGCGATGGCGAGCCGCCTGCCCGTGCTGCTCACGCCCGGCTGCCACTTCCCGGAGGCGGCGGCGGCGGGGGCGGCGGTCGTCGTCGAGCCGACCGAAGAGGCGGCGGAGCGCGGCCTGCGCGGCCTCCTGGGCCGGACGGAGGCGGAGCGGCGCGCGATGGGCGCCCGCGGCCGCGCGCTCGTGGAACGGCGGTACGCGTGGAGCGTGGTCGCCGAATCGATGCGCGCGCTGTACGCTTGGACGGCGGGCGGCGGCGCGGCGCCGGGCTTCGTGGAGGAAGGAACATGACCGGGCCGGGAACAGCGGGGGACGGCGGCGGCGCGCGGGGCGCGCCGCCCGTGAGCGTCCTGGTCCCCGTGCGCAACGAGGCGTGCAACCTGCCCGGCTGCCTGGCGAGCGTCGCGTGGTCCGACGACGTCCACGTCGTCGACAGCGGGAGCGCCGACGGGACGGCGGATATCGCCCGCCGCCTCGGCGCGCACGTGCACGCCTTCGCCTACGACGGCGGCTGGCCGAAGAAGAAGAACTGGGCCCTCGCCTCCCTGCCCTGGAAGCACGACTGGATTCTCGTGCTCGACGCGGACGAACGGGTGAGCCCGGCGCTGCGCGGCGAGATGGCGGAGGCCGTCCGCCGCGACGACACGGCGGGCTACTACGTGCGCTGGAAGTTCGTCTTTCTCGGCCGCTGGATGAAGCACTGCTGGCGGCACGGGTGGATGCTCCGCCTCGTCCGCCGCGGGCGGGGCGCCTACGAGGACCTGGGCCTGCGCGGCGAGGGGGGCTGGGACAACGAGGTGCACGAGCACCTCGTGGCCGACGGGCCGGCCGGCCGGCTCCGCGAGCCGCTCCTGCACGAGTCGAACCGCTCGCTCTCGGAGTGGATCGCGAAGCAGAACGCGTTTTCGGACTGGAACGCGGAGCGCCGCCGGATCCAGCGGGCGGAGCCGCGGCCGCCGTGGCGCGACCTCCTGGCGGCCGACCCGCTGCGGCGGCGCCGCATGCTCAAGTGGCTCTACCTCCGCGTGCCGGCGAAGCCCGTCGTGATGTTCCTCTACCTCTACGTGGTCCGCGCCGGGTTCCTGGACGGACGGGCGGGCCTGCTGTTCTGCGCGCTGCGCGCGGCGCACGAGCTGCACATCGACGCCAAGGTCTACGAACGGGACCGCGCGCGCCCGGGCGGGGACGGGGCGGCGTGACGCCGCCGCGCTTTCACTTCGTGGTGCCGGCCCGGGAAGCGGACCTCGACCGCCTGCGCGGGTGCGATCCCGACGCCGACTGGCGGGCGTTCCGCGAGGGGCCCGCGGCCTGGTCGCTGCAGACGTACGCGCGCCTGCGCCGCGGCGCGCCCGCGGCGCCCACGTGCTCGGACCGCGCCGAGCCCGCCCGCGTGAACCTCGCGCACGCGGCGCACCTGCGCGCCGCGCCGCCCCCGCCCGCCTGCTTCGTGGTGTCGCTGCAGGCGGACTACCGCCGCGTGCCGTGGGCCGATTTCCACGTCGTGCAGAACCGGGCGCAGCGGCGCGGCCGCGTGACGGCGTGGATGCCGCACTGGCCGCAGCCGGGGCTGGTCCCGCGCGACGTCCGCCGCGAGGGCGTCCGCGTGGTGGCGGCCGCGGGCCGGCTGTCGCAGGCGGGGGTCGACTGGCGCCGCGTGGCGGAGCGGGTTTCGGCGGAGGGGTTCCGCTTCGTCGAGCGGGGCGAGGAGGACTGGAACGACTTCTCGGGCGTGGACGCGGTGCTGGCCGTCCGCTCGTTCGGCCGTGCCGCCCACCGCCGCAAGCCCCCGACCAAGCTGGTGAACGGTTGGCTCGCGCGCGTGCCGGTCGTGGCGGGCTGGGACAGCGCCTACGCGCAGGTCGGGCGGCCGGGCGTGGACTACCTGCGCGTGGCGGACCTGGAGGGCCTGGCGGCCGCGCTGCGCTCGCTGCGCGACGACCCCGCGCGGTACCGCGCGATCGTGGAGGCGGGCGCGGCCGCGGCCGCGCCGTACACGGCCGCGGCGGTGGCGCGGCGGTGGACCGGCCTGCTGGCGGGCCCGGTCGCCGCGGCCTTCGCGGCGTGGGAGGCGCGCGGCGGCCGGCGCGGCCCGGCGTGGCGCCTCGCGCGCGCGGCGGACCTGGCCTGGGCCGCCCGGCGGTCGCGCCGCCGCCCGGGGCGGGGCGGAGGGGGTGCACGGTGAGCGGGGCGGTCGTGGTGTGCGAGCCGAAGCGGGGCGGCCCGGAGCACGGGCGCGTGAACGCCGGCTTCCTCGCCGCCGCGGCGCGCCTGGCCGCGCCCGGCCCGGTCTACTTCGTGCGTACCGCGGCGCACGGCGAGGCCGTGCGCGCCTCGCTCGCCGGGGAGGAGCGGGCGGCCTGCGCCGCCGTGCGCGGCGTGGACACGCGCCTGGCGGGCAGGAACGCCCCCTTCCGCCGGCGCGTCCCGCGGGAGGCGGCGGCGGCCGCCCGCGCGTTCCGCCTCGCCGCCCGGCACCGCGCGGCGCTGGTCCTGTTCACGTCGGTCGACGCCGGCAGCCTCGCCGCCCTGCTCGCGATGCGGCGCATCACGCGCTGCCGGGCGCCGGTGCTCGGCGTCCAGCACAACGCCTTCCGCGCCGCCGCGGAGGAGGCCGGGCGCGGGCGGCGGGCCGGGAGGCTCTCCTTCCCCCGGCTGCTGGAGCGGGCGGACCCGGCCGGCTTCCGCTGCCTCGTGCTCGGGGCCTCCATCCTGGACCCCGTGCGGCGGCTCTGGCCCGCGGCGGCGGAGCGGTGCGCGCCCGTCGATATGCCCTACACGTGGTCCGGGCCGGTGCGGGACGACGCCCCCGCGCCGCGCGACCCGGTGCGGTTCGGCTTCCTGGGCGTGTCGACCAAGGGGTGGGACGGCTTCCTCGACGTCGCGCGCCGCGTGCGCGCGCGACGCCCGGGCCGCTGCGCCTTCAGCCTGGTGGGGTACCTCAACGACCCGGCGCACCGGCGCGACGCGGCCGCCGCGCGGGCGCTGGTGCCGGACGCGGGCGCCGAGCCGCTGTCGCCGGCGGCGTACGACGCGCGCGGCCGGGCCGTGACCTACGTCGTCGGGACCTCGCCCGCCTCGCTGTACGCGTACCGCTTCAACGCCACGCTGCTCGACGCGATCGGCCTGCGCCGCCCGGGCCTGTACCTGCGCAACCCCTGCCTCGATCACTACTTCGACCGCTGCGGCGCGATGGGCTACCTCTGCGGCGACCTGGCGGACATGGAGCAACGGATGCTGGCCCTGGTCGACGCCTTCCCGGGGGACGCGTACCGCCGGCAGCAGGCCTGCCTGGACGGCGCGCGGCCGCTGTTCGCGCCCGCCCGCGCGGCGGAGGCGCTCGGCGCGCTGCGGGACGCGATGCGCGCGCGCGGGGAGGCGCCGTGATCGCCCGCAAGGACCTGCCGCCGCGGTACGCGGCGTGGAACCGGGCGCACCGCGCGCCGAACGGGCGGCGCCTGTTCACCTCGCGGATCGCGAAGCGCGCGCTGCCGGAGGGGCTGCGGCTCCGCCTGGGCGGGTGCTTCGCCTGCCAGTACAACAACCCGACCCGCGCCTTCGAGTACCCCTGGGCCGCGGAGGAGGCCGCCCCCGCGCCGGGGCAGCGGGTGGTCGACCTCGGGGGCGGGTTGTGCGGGCTGCAGTTCGTGCTCTCCCGGCTCGGTTGCGACGTCGTGAACGTCGATCCGGGCGAGGCGTCGCGCGGGCGCGGCTGGCCCTGCACGCCGGAGAGCGTGCGCCGCCTGAACCGGCTGTTCGGCACGCGGGTCCGGCTGCTCCCCGCCGTGCTGCAGGAGGCGGACCTCGAGCCGGGCAGCGTGGACACGCTGCTGGCGGTGAGCGTGCTGGAGCACCTGCCGGCGGACGAACGGCCGGCCGTCGCCCGGCGCGCGGGCGAGCTGCTGCGGCCCGGCGGCCGCGCCGTGGTGACCACGGACCTGTTTCTCGACCTGCACCCGTTCACGCCGCGGCGCGCGAACCGGTGGGGCGGGAACGTGGACGTCGCGGCGTTCGCTGCCGCCTCCGGCCTGCGTTTCGCGAAGGGCGAGCCCTCCGAGCTGTTCGGTTTCCCGGCGTTTTCCGCCGTGGACATCCAGTCGCGGCTCGAGGAATTCCTTGTCGGCCGGGTGCCCTCGGTGGTCGAGTGCTTCGTGCTGGAACGCCCGGCGGGACCGGGCGCGGCGGGCGCGTGAACGGGTGGTGGACATGAAACAGGTGCTCGAGCAGCTCAGGACGGGGGAGATCGAGGTGGCCGACGTGCCCGCGCCGGGGCCCGCGCCGGGCCGGGTGCTGATCCGGACGACGCACACCGTCATCTCCGCGGGCACGGAGCGCATGCTGGTCGAGTTCGGCCGCGCGAGCCTGCTGCGCAAGGCGCGGAGCCAGCCCGACCGCGTGCGCGACGTGCTGGACAAGCTGCGGGCCGACGGCGTGCTGCCGACCCTCGAGGCCGTCTTCCGCAAGCTGGACGAGCCGATCCCGCTCGGCTACTGCCACGCGGGCGTCGTGGTCGACGGCGGGGGCACGCCCTTCGCGCCCGGCGACCGGGTGGCGAGCAACGGGCCCCACGCGGAGTTCGCGAGCGTGCCCCGCCGCCTCTGCGCGGCGGTGCCCGAGGGCGTGCCCGGCGAGGAGGCGGCTTTCACGGCGCTGGGCGCCATCGCCCTGCAGGGCATCCGCCTCGCGGCGCCCTCGTTCGGCGAGCGGGTCGTGGTGATCGGGCTCGGGCTCGTCGGGCAGCTCGCCGTCCAGCTCCTGCGCGCCGCCGGCTGCGAGGTGATGGGCATCGATCTGCGGAGCGGGCGGCTCGACCTCGCGGCGCGTTTCGGCGCGCGGGTCGCTGACGCGGGCGCGGCGGATCCCGTGCGCACGGTCGGGGACTGGAGCGGCGGGGCGGGGGCGGACGCGGTGCTGATCGCCGCCTCGGCCGCGGGGGACGAGGTCGCGCGGCAGGCCGCGCGCATGTGCCGCCGGCGCGGCCGCGTCGTGCTCGTGGGCGTGGTCGGGCTCGGCCTGCGGCGCGACGATTTCTACCGCAAGGAGATTACCTTCCAGGTGTCCTGCTCCTACGGGCCGGGCCGCTACGACCCGCGGTACGAGGAGGGCGGCCACGACTACCCCGCGGGCTTCGTGCGCTGGACGGAGCAGCGGAACTTCGAGGCGGTGCTGGCCGCGATGGCGCGCGGCGACCTCGACGTGAAGCCGCTGGTCTCCGCGCGGTTCGAACTGGCCCGGGCGGAGGAGGCCTACCGCCGGGTCGCGGGCGGAGGCGAGGCGCTCGGCGTCGTCCTGGCGTGCCCGGGCGGCGCGGAGGAGGCGCCCGCCCGCGCGGTGGAGGCCGCCCCGCCGGCGGCGCGAAGGAAGGCGTCGCCCGCCGCGCCGGTGCTGGCGGTTGCCGGCGCCGGCGCCTTCGCGCGCGGCGTGCTGCTGCCGGCCCTGCGCGGGACGCGCGCCCGCCTCAAGTGGATCGTCTCGCGCTCGGGCGCGCCGGCCGCCGCCGCGGCGCGGCGTTTCGGCGCGGAGCGGGCGGGCACGGACTGGCGGGCGGTGCTGGACGACCCCGAGGTGAACGGGGTGGTGCTCGCCGTTCGCCACGACGCGCACGCGCGCATGGTGTGCGAGGCCCTCGCGGCCGGGAAGCACGTCTTCGTCGAGAAGCCGCTCTGCCTCACCGGCGGGGAGCTGGCCGGCATCGCGCGGGCGGCCGGGGAGGCGGCCTCGTCGTCCGGCGCCCTGCTGATGGCGGGGTTCAACCGGCGGTTCAGCCCGCACACCGCGCGGGTGGCGCGGGGGCTGGCGCGGCGGGCGGCGCCGGTTTCGATGGTGATGACCGTGAACGCGGGCGCGGTGCCGGCGGACGCGTGGATCCGGGACCCGGCGGTGGGCGGGGGGCGCATCGTGGGCGAGGCGTGCCATTTCATCGACCTGCTCGCGCACCTGGCCGGCGCGCCCGTGCGCGAGGTCGTGGCGCGCGCGTCGGGGGCGTCCGGCGATCCCGACGTGTCGATCGGCCTCGCGCTGGCCGACGGCAGCGCGGGCACGGTGCACTACCTGACCGGCGGGGCGCGGGGCTACCCGAAGGAGGTGCTGCAGGTGTTCGGCGGGGGGCGGGTGACGACCCTCGGCAACTTCCGCGTGACCCGCTCCCGCGGCCCCGGCGCCGGGCGCGCGTTCCGCACGTGGCGGCAGGACAAGGGGCACGGGGCGGAGCTGCGGGCGTTCGTCGAGGCCGTGGCGTCCGGCGGGCCGTCGCCCACGCCGTTCGACTCGCTCGTCAACACCACGCGCGCCACGCTGGCGGCGGTGCGCTCGGCGGCCTCGGGCGAGGCCGTGCGGGTGGACCCCTCGTGACGGCGCCGCGCCGCGCGGCGGGGCGCGGTTGAGCCATGCCGCGCGCCGCCTACTACCGCCGGGTCCTCGCGGCCTACCTCGGCCGGGGCGCCAGCCAGTTGAGCTTCTGGCACGGGCGGCCGGAGGCGGAGGATGTCGGCTCCGACCCCGCGCGCTACTTCATGCGCTTCGCGGGGAAGGCGGACTACGCGGGCCCGTTCAACGGGCAGGGCATCCCGCTGCTCGACTACCGCGGCTCGCTCGGGCGGCAGTACAACCCGGTCGCCGTCGCGCAGTACGGGCTGGCGCTGTGGAACCGCCACCGGCGCGCGGGTCGCCCGGAGGACCTGGCCGGGTGCCTCCGCGCCGCCGCGTGGATGGCCGAGCACCTCGAGCCCGGCGGCGCGGGGCCGCCGGCGTGGCATCACGCGTTCGACTGGGAGTACTTCCGGACCCTGCGGGCGCCGTGGCCATCCGGCCTGGCGCAGGGGCAGGGGATTTCGCTCCTGCTGCGGGCCGCGCTGGCCGAGCCGTCGGGGCCGTACCTCGCGGCCGCCGAGCGCGCCTTCCCGGCCATGGAGACGGCCGTCGCCGCGGGCGGGCTGCTCTGGACCGGGCCCGGCGGCTCCGCCTGGCTGGAGGAGTACCTCACCGAGCCGCCGACCCACATCCTCAACGGCTGCCTGTGGGGGGCGTGGGGGGTGTACGATCTCGCGCGCGCGTGGGAGGGGTCCGTCCGCGTCGACGCCGGGACGCGGCGGCGGGCCGCGGCGCTGTGGGAGCGGCTCGCCGGCACGGCCGCCCGGTGGCTGCCTCGCTTCGACACCGGGCGCTGGTCGCGGTACGACCTGGCCCCGACGCGCCTGCCGAACCCGGCCAGCCCGTTCTACCACCGGCTGCACGTCGTGCAGCTGGAGCTCATGGCGGCGATGACCGGCCGCGCGGTGTTCGCGCACACCGCCGCGCGCTGGGCGGGCTACGCGTCGAGCCGCGGGCGGCGGTACCGCGCCCTGGCGGAGAAGGCGCTCTTCAAGCTGCTCTACTTCTGAGCCGGGGCCGCGCGGCGCGGCGGGCGGGGCGGGGCGGCGCGCGGGCCGGCGGGCCGGCGGGCGGGCGACGCCCAGTGCCACAGCATCCACGTCGGCACCGCGAGGAGCAGGAACCGGTAGAACCACGCGGACACGATGCCCTGCGTCACCACGTAGACGGAGACGGCGGCCGCCTCGAGGTAGATCACCGTCCAGGCGCCGACCTCGCTGACGCCGCGCATCCACGTGTAGCTGTAGAGCAGCCCGATCAGGAACGCCACGGCCACGCCGCCCCAGCCCAGCTCGAGAAAGGCGTCGGCCGGGAAGCCGACGGCCGTGCCCGCCTCGGGCAGGCTGCCCAGGGCGCTGTACCACATGTCCGGGTCCAGGCCGAACGGTCCGTCGTACCCGCCCACGAAGGCGCGGGTGTCCTCGTACTTCGTGGGCCACAGCTGCTTCGGGACCGGCCGCACGAAGAGCTGCACGAGGAAGCGCCGGCCCCGGTAGTGGAAGTCGTGCTGGTCGGAGGCGGCGATGACCCGCCACGTCATGGGCGTCGTGTCGTTGGGGTTCAGCTCCGTCGGCAGGAGGCGCTCGCGGATCGCCTCGGCGCTGAAGTCGAACGTCGAGCCGATGAAGATCTGCTGGCGGTGGGTCATCACGATCGTCATGCCGAAGCCGGCCGCCACGACCAGGGCGGTCACCGCCCGCAGCGAGGGGCGCCGCGCCCGGCCGAGGAACCAGGCGAAGCCCATCGTGGCGAGGGCGAGGAACAGCGGCCCGCGCCGCGCGCCCAGCGTGCCCTGCGTGAACTGGGGCAGCAGGAACGCCGCCGTCACCGCCAGCTCGCCGGGCGCGACCCGCACCGCGCGGCGGGAGAGCACGAAGAGCATGACGGCGGGGATGCTCAGCAGCGTCGCCTCGCTGAGGTAGCCCGAGGGGGACGCCCCGCCGCCCTTCGCGCGGCTGAAGGCGGCCACCACGCCGCCCACGGCGTCGAGCTGGTAGAGGTACGCGGCGAGGGCCGCCACGGCCATGACGTAGCTGGCCGCCCGGATGCGCCGCCGCGTGTCCGCGTCGAGCACGCGCTGCGGCGCCGGCCCCGCGCCCGGCCGCGGGCCGGCGGGCCGGTACCACAGGGTCCCGGCGCAGCAGGCGGCGACCGAGGCGAGCACGACGGCCTGCGCGGTCACCACGAGCGAGACGTCGCTGAAGGCCTGGCCGAGCAGGGCCCCGTGCACGATGCGGGCGGGGGTGAGGCAGAAGACGAACAGCATCATCGGCCCGAGGAACATCAGGGGGTGGAGCGGGTCGCGGAAACGCAGGAGGGCCAGGGCCATGCAGGCGACGATCACGCCGCCCGTGCTCCAGATGAGGGTCGTCAGCATCGTTCGTCCGCCGCGCCGCGCCCGGCCGTCCCCGCGGGCGCGCTACACCGTGCCATCCGGCGCGGCTTCGCGCAAGCCGTCCGCGGGCAGCGCGTCGGCGCGCGCGGCCACGCCGTCGCGCAGCGCGGACAGCGTGCCGAGCAACTCGGTGTAGGGGTGGTCGCCGCAGGGCGCGGCGAACCCGATCCGGCCTTCCGCCCCGCCGGGGCTTCGCCAGGCGAGGCGGACCTCCCACAGGTCGCCCGGCGGCCCGCCGTCCCCGCCGCCCGTGGCGCCGGACCAGGTGCGGGCGGCGGACGGGCCCGGCCGGCGCACGGAGAGGTCGACCCGCCGCAGCCGCAGTTCCGCCGCGGCCTCCCGCAGCGCCCGCCACACGCCCTGCCAGTCGGCCGCGGCGGCCAGGGCGCGGAGGGCCTGCTCCTCGACCGCCTGCGCCAGGATGACCGCCCGGCGCCGGGCCGCGTCGCTCGCGAGCCGGTCGAAGAGGTCGGAGAGGCGGACGCCGCTGAACACCCGCATGGCCACGAAGGTGATGAGGGCGAGCGACCCCATGAGGATCAGGATCACCTCGCTGCGCCCGAGCGTGATGACCAGCGCCGACCCGCCGAGCAGCACGCTGATGCCGTAGAGGATCAGCACGGTCCGCCGCTGGCTGTAGCCCATCGCCACGAGCGAGTGGTGGATGTGGCGCCGGTCGGGCGTGGAGAGGGGCAGGCGCTTGTACCAGCGGCGGAAGATCACGACGGCGGTGTCGGTGATCGGCAGCCCGAGCGCGACGATGGGGATGAACAGCGCGACGGCGGCCTCGGCCTTGCGCGACGACCCGACCAGCGAGAGGGCGGCCACCGCGTAGCCCAGCAGCATGCTCCCGCAGTCGCCCAGGAAGATGCGCGCGGGGGGGAAGTTGAACACCAGGAAGCCGAGGATCGCCCCGCTGAGGCCGGCCATCAGCAGCATCCCCAGCACGTTGCCGAAATGCAGGCTCACGAGCAGGAGGCAGAGCGAAACGAACAGGCAGGCGCCCGCCGCCAGGCCGTCGAGCCCGTCCAGCAGGTTCACCGCGTTCATGCAGCCCACGAACCAGAGGACGGTGAGCACGGGGCCGAGGGCGCCCAGCTCGAGCGGCGGGCCGAGCGGGAGACTGATGCGGTTGATCTGGAAGCCCGCGGCATAGGCGGCCGCGCCGATCGCCGCCTGGCCCAGCAGCTTCCACGCCGGGCGCAGGTCGCGCCTGTCGTCGATCAGCCCCAGGACCAGCGCCAGGAACGCGCCGCCGAGCAGGGCCAGCAGCTGCATCCTGCTCTCGAGGACCACGCGCGCGACCTGGGTCCGTTCCCGGAACAGCAGCACGAGGGCCAGCGGCAGGGCAAAGGCGAGGAAGATCGCGACCCCGCCCATGCGCGGGGTGGGGCGGGTGTGCAGCTTGCGGCCGCCGTCCGGCCGGTCGACGAAGCCGAAACGGAACGCCAGGGGAATGGACGCGCGCGTGAGCGCAAGCGCCGCCGCGAAGGCCATCAGGAAGGCGATGAGGATCGTGGTCATGCCGCGTCGGTCGTCCGGCGCACACTGTAACCGCGCCGCCTGCGCGGTGGCCAGCCCCTTCGGCCGTCCGCCTCCGCACGGCGGGCCCGGGCGGGCGGGACCCGGACCCGTCGGTCCGGCCGCGGCCGGCGGGCGCCGCTCACGCTTTCGCGGCGCGGCGCGGCCGGGGACGGCACGGCTGCCCGCGCGGAACCCGGGCACCGCGCGAAGGTGCCCTGGCGCGGGATGCGGACCACGAGCCCCTCCTGCGCGAGCCGCTCCATCGCGCGGTCGGCGGTCGTCCTGTCCACCCCGAACCGCTCGGCGATCTGGCGGCTGCCGGGCAGGACATGGGGTACAGGCCTCGCAGGATGCCGCCGCGGAGCCCCTCGACGACGCGCCATGTCTTGGGGACCCGGGCCGTAGCCGCTTGCCCGCGCTGCTTCGGGGCGTCTGTCTCGTGCAGCGACATGCAGGTTGTCCTGACCCCGCCGGTGGCCGGTGTCCCGTTCCGCCCAGCGCCCTGCAGGCGCTCCGAGCGCGCTGCTATACGTACCGCCAGCGCGACCGACCTCCGTCCTCCGCAGGCGAAGCGACCCACGGTCCGCCGGTCCGACCGTCCCTCCACCCGCCGACCTCCGTCCTCCGCGGGCCACGCCCCGGGCGGCATCCGGCGCGAAAGAAGGCTGCCCCGGGCTTCCGTTCCCGCCAACGAAACGGGCCTCCCCCGGCCGGGGGAGGCCCGTTTCCTGATACCCTCGCCTTGCTTGGCTCAGCCGCGACGGCGGCGGAGGGCGAACCCCAGGGCGCCGAGCACCAGCAGCCCGGCCGTGGCCGGCTCGGGGATGTAACTCGTCGACAGCCCGTACTTGTCGGCCAGGTAGAAGCCCACCTGCTCCTCCTCGCCCGACGTCAGTGCGCGGTTGTAGATCACGATCTCCGCGATGTCGGCCCGGATGGTCTTGTTCTGGTCGTAGCCCGTGTCTCCGCCCACCATCGCCGTCCCGCCGAACGTGAAGGCCGGATCGCCATCGGCGCGGCCGTCGTTAGTGGCGTGCAGGTCGAGGGCGCCGTTCAGCTTGATGAACGAGCTCGCCTGGTCGAGGAGGATGGTATTCAGCCCGAAGTCCGCGTTCGGCAGCACGGGGCCGTTCATGTAGTTCACCGCCGCCCCGCTCTTCGTGACCGTGCCCCAGCCGCTGGTCCAGTCCAGGTAGGTCGGTCCCCCGAGATCGGCCACGAGAGCCCCGCTGGTGGGCGTCGTGTTCTGCAGCACGAGGAACACCGTCGCGTCCGGACCCGGAATCGTCCCCGTCGGGATGGTCAGGCGCTGGCGCGGGTTTGTCCCCTCACCGAAACGCACCACCGGCAGACCGTTCACCACGCTTGTACGGTATTCCGGCCAGTACTGGGCATTCGAGCTGCCGAAAGCCGTCAGGTCATTCCCGCTGGGGCTCTGGTCGGCCCACGTTCCCACCAGCGCGCCGTCGCTCAGGCTCAACGTGCCTGCGTCCACCCACAGGTTCAGCCCCGTGAGATCCGTCGGCACGAACGAGGCCAGGGCGTCGCCCGCCCCCAGCACCACCAGCACGACCGCCAGCAACCCGGCAGCCACTGCACGCCAACGTCCGCTCATGACTCACTCCTCCCGCTTTTCCCTGCCCCAGGCCCGGCGTCACCGCGACGACGGAACGACCTGTTGCGAAGACGAAGCGATTCTCCGCGTGACAGGTTTCCGTTTCAAGTTATATTAAACGTTGAAATGCGATGAACGATAGTAGACTAAAAAGCTGGATACCTTCGAAGCGCAGTCCACGGACGGAGGAGGTGACCCTTGCCGTACGGCGGCTGATCGTCGAGCGGGGGCTTCGGCCGGGCGAAGCGATCCCCACCCGGCAGCAGCTCGCGGCGGACCTGTGCGTCAGCCTGACGTCGGTGCACCGGGGCGTGGGCGTCCTGATCGGGCAGGGTTTCCTGACGGCGGACCGGCGGCGGGGCACGCGCGTCGCGCCCGGCGCGCCCCACCTGGCCCGCTATGCCGTGGTCTTCCAGGAGCTCGCGCACAAGATCTTCCAATCGCCCTTCCTGTCCGCCATCTACAGCGCGGCGACGAGCCTGCCCGAGCTGGCGCCGCGCACCTTTCGCCTCTTCGCGGCGCGCGGCCTGGCAGACACGCCGCACCCGCCGCCGGCGGCGGCGATGGCGGAGGCGGACGGCGACCGCCTGGCCGGGCTCCTCCTCGTGGGCGACGCGGGCTACCTCGGCCAACTCGGGCTGGAGGAGGCCGCCCGGCGGCTGCCCGTCGCGGCGTTCGGCAGCTTTGCGCCGCGCCACGACGCCGACGCGCTGATCTCCTACGATCAGCCCTCGTTCTTCGACCGCGCCATGGGGGCGGTGCGGGCGGGCGGTTTCCGGCGCGCCGCGGTCATCCTCGGCGGCTACCCCTCGGGCGCGGAGGCGGGCCTGGCGGAGGCGGTGGAACGCCACGGCGTCGTCTGCCCGCCGGAATGGCGGCAGTACACGCTGCTGGCCGTCCAGGACACGCCCGTCCGGAACCTGGTGCGTCTGCTGATGGCCGGCCCGCGCAGCCGCCGCCCGCAGGCGCTGGTGGTCGGCGACGACAGCCTCTCGGCCGCCGTCTGCCGCCAACTCCAGGCGCTCGGCTTCGAGCCGGGGCGCTCCCCGCTGGTCGTCTCGCAGACGAATTATCCCCAGCCCTATGCCCCGGACCTGCCGGTCCGCTGGCTGGGTTTCGACGCGCACGAATGGTTTCGCGCGGCCGTGGAAGCCCTCGAGGCCCGCCGGCCCGGTGCCCCTGTCCTCACGATCAACCTGCCGAGCCGCTTCCCGGAGGAGGTCGAGGCGGCCCACCTGCGCGCCCGGTCCCTTCCCGCCGCCGCGTCCTGACACCCCGCCCAGCCCCTGCGGCGAGATGGCGCTTGCCCGCGCCCCGGCCCGTATGAGACGCTGCGCCACCCGGTTGAACCGGATTTCGAAGGAGGCGCCTTATGCGAAGGGTGGAAGAGGTAGCCGAGGTGCTGCGGCGGGAGGTGACGGAACGCCACGCCGGGGGTGACCGGCTGGAGTCGATCGCGGACCTGGCCGCGCGGCTGGGCACGAGCAAGAACACGGTCCTGGCCGCGCTGAACGCGCTGGCGTGCGAGGGCCTGGTCGACCGACGGCCGGGCTGCGGCGTGTTCGTCCGCGAACGCCCCGCTGACCGGAATGTTGTCGGCATCCTGGTCGAGCACGACATCCTTCACCCGCGCTGCTCGGTGTTCTGGACCCAGCTCGTACGGGAGCTGCGCATGTACCTCGCGGCCCGGGAGTTCACCACCCGCCTCTACCTCGGCGAAGCGCCCTTCGGGGAGCCGGCGCCGGAGCGCGTCAGCAGCGCGCATTTCCTCGAAGACCTGGCGGACGGACGGCTCGGCGCGGTGCTGCTGGTGTGCACCCGCATGTCGCCCCCGCTCCGGACGGCCCTCGCGGCCGCGGGGGTCCCGGTGGTCGGGGACACGCCCGAGGTGCCGCACCGCGTGCTGATCCGGCCGAACGCGATGGTGCGCGAGGGCGTGGCGCAGCTCGCGGCGCAGGGCTGCCGCCGCATCGCGCTGATGACGTGGAACACGGCGGGGCTGGTCGACGCCTTCCGCCGGGCGATGGAGGCGGCCGGCCTGCCCGTGGACCCGGCCTGGGTCCGGGAGGACCTGCTGCCGGAGAGCGGCGGCGCGGGCTGGGAGGAGTTCCGGGAGATATGGTTCGCCCGCGAGACGCGCCCGGACGGGCTGTTGATCATGGACGACATCCTCGGGCGGGACGCCCTCGCGGCCATACGGGAACTGGGCATCGACGTGCCGGGCCGGCTGCGTATCGTCGCCCACGCCACGCGGGGCGCCGAGATCCCCTGGCCGGACTCCGTGGTCCTGCTGGAACGGGACCCCGCGGAGGCGGCCGCCGCGATGGGTGCGACGACGGTGCGGCTCCTGTCGCGGCGCGGCGCCCTGCCCCCGGGCGGCGGGGGCCTGACCGGCGAGGACGGCGCCCTCGCGTTCCGGATCGTGCCGGCGCGCCGCCCGGCGCCCGCATTGAGGGAGGCCGCGCGATGACCCGCCCCGCCTTCCCTTCCGGCACGGCCGCGCGCGCGGCCGTGCTCGCTGCCCTGCTGGGGACGCCCGCGGTCGCCGCCGCGCCTGCCGCGGGCGTCACCCTGCGCGCGACGGTGGCGGGCGGCGACGTCACGTCCCTGCGCGTCGCGGGACGCGACCTGCTGGCCCCCCGCTTTCCCGGCGGACCGGAGCCCTTCGCCCACACGCCGGTCTTCACGGGGCCGGACGGCGGAACCCGCACCGACGCCTCGCGGGGCCGGCTCACGGTCGAGGGCGGCACGGCGGTGCGGACCTTCCCGTGGGGCGCGATCCGCTCCGCGGCGTCCGTCGAGGACGGGCGGCTGGTCCTTCGCCTGGAGGTCGAGAACGCCTCGCCCGAGCCCCTCGCCTCGCTGGCGCTGCGCTGGCTCGCGCTCCGCTTCCCGGCGGCCCCGGGCGCCGCGGTCGTGGATACGGGCATGTGGGGCAACGGGGGCGTGGGCAAACTCGGGACGCAGGGCTTCGTGGCGCGGTCGGCCACGATGCCCCCGGTGGTCGCGCTGCGCACGGAGGAGGCGCAGCTGTTCCTCTGCGCGGACGACGCGGAGGCGGGCTGCGGCGTGGGCGTGCCCCACGCGCTCGACCCGGGGGAACGGCGCATCGCGCCGCTCGTCGTCTACCTCGAGGACCTTCCGCCGGGCGGGCGCCGCGCCCTGCGCGTCTCGCTCCGCGCCGCGCCCCCGGGGCCGGTGCGCTTCCGGCCGGCGGCCGGCGACGTGCTGGACCGGTTCGCCGCGCGGTATCCCTTCACGGTCGACTGGGAGGACCGCCGCCCGATCGGCATGCTCATGCCGGCCGGCAGCGGGGTGGAGGGCGAGTGGGCGAAGGTCAACCCCCGCCGCTGGAGCGTGGTCAACGGCGGACGGTTCGACATCACGACCCCCGGGGGCCGCGCGGCCTTCCGCGAGGGGCTGCTCGCCCACGGCCGCCGTTCGGTGGAGGTCCTGCGCGAGGTCGGCGCGCAGGGCATGATCGTGTGGGACGTCGAGGGCCAGCAGATCGGGCAGACGTTCTACGGCGAGCCGCACATGATCGGCGAGCTCGCGCCGGAGATGGAGGAGCCGGCCGGGGCCGCGGCGCCCGACACGCCGGACGTGCCCCTGGTCGACGCCTTCTTCCGGCTCTTCCGCGACGCGGGCCTGCGCACGGGCGTGCTGCTGCGTCCGCAGGAGGTCTACGTGAACCCGGAAGGCTACCCCTGCCAGCGCTACCTGGACACGGAGGGGGCCTGGGCGAACCTGCGGCGCGACCTGGTCTACGCGCGCGACCGCTGGGGCTGCACGCTGTTCTACATCGACTCCACGGTGGACCAGGCGGTGAGCACGCCGCTCGACCCGTCGGTCCTCGCGCGCCTGCACCGCGAGTTCCCCGGCGTGCTCCTGCTGCCCGAGAACCAGGCACTGCGCTATTACGGCTGCTCCGCGCCGCTGGACTCCTACGTGCACCACGGCGTGACCCGCACCGCGCCGAAGGTCCGCGAAGTCTGGCCGCGGGCCTTCTCCTTCATCATGGCCGACGGCGGGCTCACCGTGCGGGGCTCGGACAACTCGCCCGCGGCCCGCGCCGCGCGCCGCGCGGAGCTGGTCGACGGCGTGCGGCGCGGCGACATCCTGATGGTCTCCGGCTGGTACCTGCCGGAGCACACGCGCGAGATCACGGCCGTGTACCGCGACGCGCGGAAGGAACCGGCGACCCCCTGAGCGGAAGGCGGCCGATGTACACCCGGGAACTCGAAGACAACCGCGTGCTGCGCGCCTCCGTCGACCGCGCGCGGGTGCTCGCGTCCGACGCGTGCGGCGCGACGCTTGCCACGGAGGCGGTCGCCGCCTCCCGCAAGAAGATCTCCTCGGCCGACCCCGCGATGCTCGAGCGCAGGCTGCAGGCGCGGGTGGGGAAACGCGTCGAGGGCCGCCTGCGCCTCGACGTCGTCGGGGAGGGCATCCTGCGGGTCCGCTACGCCGAGGGCGCGGACGCCTTCCCCGGCGGCGGCGAGAGCCCCATGCTCGACGGCCCCCTGCCGGCGCCGCCGGTCTGCGAGGTCGCGGCGGGCCCGGACCGCCTCACGCTCCGCGCGGCCGCTTTCCGCGCCGAGGTCGCCCTCGACCCCTTCCGGATCGAGGTCTTCGACGCCGCCGGCCGCCGGGCCTGCGGCGTCGGCGGCCCGGAGAAGAACCACTTCTGCGAGTGGGACGCCTACAACACCGGCGTCTGCCGCACGGCGGAGGGCGGCCGCCCGCTCGCGGTGGAGTGCTTCGACCTGCGGCCGGGCGAGGCGGTCTACGGCCTCGGCGAGACCTTCCTCGGTTTGGACAAGGTCGGGCAACGGCTGGACCTCTCCGTGACCGACCCGCACGGCGTCACGACGCCGCGCTGCTACAAGTGCGTGCCGTTCTTCGTGAGCAGCCTCGGCTACGGCGTCTTCTTCCACCACACCGCCCCGATGACCTTCTGGGTCGGCAGCCTGAGCGCCGCGGACGTCACCGCGGCGGTGCAGGACGACTACCTCGACTACTTCGTGATCGTCGGCTCCATCCGCGAGGTCCTCGCGCGCTACGCGGACCTGACCGGGCGTCCGCCCGTCCCGCCGGACTGGAGCTTCGGGTTCTGGCAGAGCAAGCTCAGCTACCGGTCCGCGGAGGAGGTCCTCGAGGTCGCGCGCGAGCTCCGCCGGCACGAGGTGCCCTGTGACGTGATCCACCTCGACACGCACTGGTTCCGCGAGGACTGGCTGTGCGACCTGGCGTTCGACCCCGAACGGTTCCCGGACCCGGCGGGCCTGTTCGCCGAGCTGGCGCGGATGGGCTTCCGGGTCAGCCTCTGGCAGCTGCCCTATCTCCCGGAGGGCTCGGCGCTGTTCGAGGCGCTGCGCGCCGTGGACGGCTTCGTGAAGACGGCCGGCGGCGGCCTGTACGACTGCGGCATCTGCTACGCGCGCGGCTTCCGGGGCGCCGTCGGCGTGGTCGACTACACGAACCCGGAGGCGGTGCGCGTCCACGGCGAGCACCTCCGCCGCCTGCTGCGGCTCGGCGCGCGCGTGGTGAAGACGGACTTCGGGGAGGAGGCGCCGCCCGACGGCGTCTACGCCGACGGCACGCCCGGGCACCGGATGCACAACCTCTACCCCCTGCTCTACAACCGCGCGGTGTTCGAGGCCACCGCGGCGGAGACGGGCGAGGGCCTCGTGTGGGCGCGCTCGGCGTGGGCCGGCAGCCAGCGCTACCCCGTGCACTGGGGCGGCGACAACTCGCCGAACTTCGCCAACATGGCGCCCCAGCTCGCCGGCGGGCTCTCGCTGGGCCTCTCGGGCTTCCCGTTCTGGAGCCAGGACATCGGCGGGTTTTGCGGCGAGACGAACGACCGCCTGCTCGTCCGCTGGATGCAGATGGGCCTGTTCCTCTCCCACGCGCGCATCCACGGCACGGGTCCGCGGGAGCTCTACCGCTTCGCGCCGGAGACGCTGCGCATCTGCCGCGACTTCCTCCGCCTGCGCTACCGGCTCCTTCCCTACCTCCTGGGGCAGGCGGCGGCCTGCGCGCGCGGCCTGCTGCCGATGGCGCGCGCCCTGGTCGTGGAGTTCCAGGACGACCCCAACGTGCGCGACCTCGCCGACGAGTACCTCCTGGGCGACGCGCTGCTGGTGGCGCCGGTGTGCACGCCGGAGGACGCGCGTCGCGTGTACCTGCCCGCGGGGACGTGGACGGACTGGTGGACGGGCGAGCGGATCGCGGGCGGGCGCTGGCTGGAGGCGGCGGTCCCGCTGGACCGGCTGCCGCTGTACCTGCGCGAGGGCGCCCTCGTGCCGCTCGGCCCGGAGCGGCAGTACGTCGGCGAGCGCCCGGTCGACCGGGTCACGGTGCGCGTGGCGCGCTTCGAGGGCGACGGCCGCGCCGCCTTTTCGGCGCCGGTCGAGGGCGGCGTGCTCGCGCTCGACTACGAGGCCGCGGGCGGGCGGCACCGGGTGCGGTTCTCCGCCCCGGAGGGCGTGCGCGTCGCGTTCGACGCGCCCGGTCCCGGCGGCCTGGCCGTGGAACGGGAGGGGTCGCCGTGACGCCGGGCCTCGCCGAACGCATCGCGCGCTTCCGCCGCTTCCACGCCGCGCCCTCCGGGCTCGCCCTGCTGGCGTGGTACCGCCCGCCGGGCTTCGCCGCGCCGCCGCCGCTCCCGCTCGACGGGATCGACTGGCGCGACGAGGGCGCCATCCGCCGCTTCGCCCGGCGCGAGCTGGAGCGGTTCCGGGCCGCGCGCGACGCCACGGCGTGGATCGACGACGACCGCGTCCCCGCCGTCATGGCCTTCGCGGGCACGGGCCTGGCGGCGGCCTGCGTGGTGCGGGACGCGCGCCTCTCGCAGCGTGCCGACACGAACTACCTCGCGGAACCGCAAGGCGGCTGGGACGAGCTGGCCGACCGCCTGGCCTTCCGGCCGGACAACCCGTGGTATCTCGCCCACACGGTCCTGCTCCGCGCCTTCGTCGAGGCGTGGGACGGGAGCTTCGGCATCATGCCCTTCGCGCACTTCGGCCCGACGGACCTCGCCCACCAGCTCCGCGGCACGGAGCTGTTCACGGACCTCTACGAGCACGAGGCCGGGGTGCACCGGCTGCTTGCGCGCGCCGCCGACGCGGTGCTCGACACGGAGGCGGACCTCCGCGCGCACCACCTCGGCGGCTACGCGGTGGACGGGTTCAGTTTCGGCTCGTGGGCGCCGCGGGGCGGCTACCTCTCGTGCGACTTCGGCGACCTCGTCTCGCCGGACGTCCTCCGTCGCTTCGAGCGGCCGCACGCGGACCGCATCCTGGAGGCGTGGGGCGGCGGCTACGTGCACCACCACGAGCTGGGCCGGCACCAGGTCCCCGTGTGGGCGGAGAGCGGCCGCGTCGGCATCCAGGAGGTGCACCGCGACCCGAACACCGCGCACCTCGCGGACGGGATCGACGAGACCGTGCTCGCGTCGTCGCGCCGCACGCCGATCCAGTTCAGCTGCGACGCGGCGGCGTTCCTCGAGCACGCGGACCGCTGGGCGCGGGGACGGTTCGTCGTCGAGGTCGGCTGCGCGACGCCGGCGGAGGTCGAACGGGTCATGGAGCGCGCGGAGCCGCTGCGCGCCGGGCTCGGCGCGGCGGCCGCGGCGGGGGGAGGGACGGCACCATGAGCGGAGCGGACGACGGCCCCATGCGGATCGGCGCGGACTACTACCCCGAGCACTGGCCGCGGGAGCGCTGGCCGCGCGACGCGGCGCTGATGCGCGAGGCGGGCTTCAACACCGTCCGCCTGGCCGAGTTCGCCTGGGCGCAGATGGAGCCCGCCGAGGGCGTCTTCGACTTCGAGTGGCTCGACGAGGCCCTCCGCGTGCTGGCCGCCGAGGGGATCTCCGCGCTGCTCGGCACGCCGACCGCCTCGATCCCCGCCTGGGCGGCGCGCGCGTACCCGGAGTGCCTCGCCGTCCGCGCCGACGGGCGGCGCGCGCCCTGGGGCTCGCGCAAGAACACCTGCCTCGCCTCGCCCGATTTCCGGCGGCTCTCCCGCCGCGTGACGGGCGCCATGGCGGAGCACTTCCGCGACACGCCCGGCGTGATCGGCTGGCAGACGGACAACGAGTTCTCCGGTTCGCCGGACTTCTTCTGCCACTGCGACGCGTGCCGCGACGGGTTCCGCGCGTGGTTGAAGGAGCGGCACGGCGACCTCGCCGCGCTGAACCGCCGGCTCGGCCTCCGCTTCTGGGGCCACCTCTTCGGCGACTGGGACGAGATCCCCGTCCCCGCCGACCGCGAGAGCGGCCCCCCGGGCCTCTGCCTCGAGTACCACCGCTTCACGAGCGACCTGAACGTGAGCTTCCAGGCCGAGCAGGTGCGGATCCTGCGGGAAACCTGCCCCGGCCGCCTCGTGACGCACAACCTCATGGGCCTGTCCCCGCAGCTGAACACCTTCGACCTGGGCCGCGACCTCGACGTCGCGGCCTGGGACAACTACCCGGTGCGGAACGGGCTCGACACGCCCTTCGCGGCGGCGGCGGGGGCCGACCTCACGCGCGGCGTGAAGCGTCGGAACTTCTGGATCATGGAGCAGACGGCGGGACCGGCGGGCTGGGGCCTCTTCGGCCGCAACCCCAAGCCGGGCGAGATCCGCAAGGTCGCCTTCCAGCAGCTTGCCCGCGGGGCCGACGCGCAGCTGTGGTTCCGCTGGCGGACCTGCACGGCCGGCCGGGAGCAGTACTGGCACGGGCTGCTGGGCCACGACGGCAAGCCCCTGCGCCGCTACGGGGAGGCCGCGCGCACGGCGCGCGAGTTCCAGGCCCTCTGGCCCCGCGTGCGGGGCACCACCGTGCGCGCGCGCGCCGCCTTCGTCTACGACTACGACAGCCTCTGGGCGCTGCAGCTCCAGCCCGGCTTCCACGCCAACGTCTACGCCGACACGCTGCTGCGCTACTACCGCGCCCTGTTCCGGGCGGGCGTCAACGTCGACCTGGTCCCGCCCGACGGGCCGCTGGAGGACTACGCCCTGCTGCTCGCCCCCGACCTGCACGTCCTGCCCGACGCCCTCGCACGCCGCCTCGACGCCTTCGTGAAGGCCGGCGGCGTGCTGCTCGCGGACTGCCGCACGGGCGTGAAGGACGAGTGGAACGTCTGCCACGAGCGGACCCTTCCCGGGCTGCTCTCCGACGCGCTGGGCATCGCGATCGAGGAATACGGCAGCCTGGAGCACCCGGGCGGCTCCGCGGAGGTGCGGGTCCGCGGCAAGGGCGCCCTCGCGGGCGCGTTCACCGCCTTCGCCTACACCGACTGGCTGACGCCGGCGGGCGCCGAACCGCTCGCGGGCTACGAGGGCGAGGCCTTCCTCGAACCCTTCGCCGCCGCGTCGCGCCACCGCCACGGCCGCGGCTGGGGCTACTACGTCGGCACCCTCCTGCGCGAGGAGGCCTTCTACGACCTGCTCGTCCGCGACCTGCTGGAGAAGGCCGGCCTCCCCGCGTTGCCGCCGCCGGAGGGCGTGGAGCGGTCGGTCCGCGAGGACGGCGCCCGGCGCCTGCTCTTCCTGGTCAACCACGCGGAGGAGGAGCGGACCGTGGACCTCCCGCCCGGCGGACGGGACCTGCTGGGCGCGGAAGCGCCGGACGGACAGCTCACGCTTCCCCCCTTCGGCGTGGCCGTCGTGGACCTGGCGGCGGCGGGGGAGGCGGCGGGTGCCGCGGAGCGGGAGGCGGGACGATGAACGGACGGGACACGGCGAAGGCGATGCGGTGGCTGGCAGGCGGGATCGCCCTGGTCCTGGGCTGCATGCCGCGGCCCGCCGGGGGCGCGACCAACACGTGGACGGGCAGCGGCTCCTGGACGAACACTTCGCACTGGAGCCTCGGACACGTGCCGGTCGCCGGCGAGGCGGTGGCGGTGACGGGAACCGTCCGGATGGACGCCGCGACCCCGGCCCTCGCAAGCTACCGGCTGGCCCCCGGCGCCGTGCACACGCTCGCCGGCTGGAACACGGCCCTCCGGGCGGACGACGTCTCGATCGAGGGCACGCTCGATCACGACCCCAACACCGCGGCGGCGCCGGACCCCGGGGGCGAATGGGTTCCCGACGCCCGCATCCGCATCGTCTGCGGCGACCTGACCGTCGCCCCCGGCGGACGCCTGCTGGCGGACGAGCGCGGCTTCCGGGGCGGCTCGCACTACGCCGACGGCTGCGGCCCCGGCGCGGGCGCGGCGGTGACCCGCGCCGAGTCCGCCAGCGGGGCGGACCACGGCGGCATCAGCGGCAAGAGCTTCGGCCGCGTTTACGGCGACCGGTTCGCACCGGAGCTGCCCGGCAGCGGCGCAGGCGGCTTCGGCAACAGCGGCGCGGACGGGCACGGCGGACACGGCGGCGGCGCGATCCTGGTCGAGGCCTCGGGCACGGTGCGGCTCGACGGGGCGGTCACGGCCAACGGGGGCGGGAACTACAACCAGTCGTTCGTCAGCGGCGGCGGGTCGGGCGGATCGGTCTTCGTCGCCTGCCACCGGCTGGAGGGCGCGGGCCGGGTCGAGGCGCGCGGCGGGCCGGGCGGCACCCACGTCTGGTCCTCGGGCGGCGGCGGGGGCGGCCGCATCGCGCTGGTCCGCTGCGAGGACGCGGCGGCGGGGCTGACCGTCGACGCCGGGGGCGGAGCCGCGCGGACGAACCTGTGGGACGGCGGGACGGGCACGGTCGCCCGGCGCGCCCCGCCCCCGTCCGCGCCCGCGGCGTCGCTCCGGCTGCGGGCGGGGCCGGCGGTGCCCGCGGAACGACTCGAGGTCCTCGTCGTCGGCGACTCCAACACGGAACTCGGGCACATCACCGGGGAGCTCGCGCGCCACTACGAGGAGCGCTACGGCTACTTCGGCAGCGGCTACCACTCGCTCGCCGCCTCCGTCGGCCTCGGGGGCGGCTACCTGCCCCACGTCAGCATCACCAACGTCGGCGCCTGGCAGACCTACCTGATGGTCGACGGCGCCCACCACGAGACGGCGCCCTACCTCTCGCCCGACGGCACGGCGGTCATCAGCTCCTCCCCCGGCGCCTACACCGAGGTCGGCTTCACGGGAACCGGCATCGACGTCTACTGGCTGGCCTCGCCCGGCGCCGGGACGTTTTCGCTCCGGATCGACGGCGCGCTCCGGCACACCCTGGCCACGGCGGCCGGGTCGCGCGAGGTGCGGCGCACGCGGGTGGAGGACCTGGCCGCCGGCGGCCACACGATGCAGGCCCGCGTCGAGTCGGGCACGGTCACGCTGCTGGGCTTCGCGTCGCGCACCGCGCCGGAGGGGCGCGCCTCGACGCCGCGCGCCGCGGTCCACAAGTGGGGGCGCAGCTGGTCCAAGACCGTCGACCACGCGAACATCGACCCCGCGGTGCACGACACCGCGCTGCGCCTGCTCGACCCGTCCGTCGTGGTCTTCCTGCTCGGCACGAACGATCACAACCTCAGCCCCTTCACGCCGCCGGAAACGTACCGCGACCACCTGGTCGACCTCGCGGGGCGCGTACGGACGGCCCTGCCGGAGGCGCTGGTCCTCGTCGTCTCCACGCACCAGATCCAGGAATTCGCCGGCAACAACGACCGGCTGCGCGCCTACGTCGCGATGCTGCCGGACATCGCCGCCGCCTCGGGCGCGGCGGCCTGGAGTCTCACGGGCTGGTTCGGCCCGTGGGCGAACAACAGCGCGGCGGGGCTCTTTCTCGACAACCTGCACGTGAACGCGGAGGGTGGCGCCGCGATCGCGCGGCGGCTCGCGCGCGTGATCCTGGAGGAACGGGACGCGCGGGCGGCCCCGTGACGGGACCGCGGCGGAAAGGACGGGACGCACAGGGATGACACCTACGGTTCATCGGGACGAACGGCTGGAACTGACAGCGGAGCGGGACGGCGACCGTCTCGCGGTCACGCTCGTGGACCGCGCGTCGGGCCGCGCGTGGGGACCGGTTCCCCTCCTGGCCCTGCGCGTCCACGACAAGCCCCTGCGCCGCGTGCGCCGGGCGGAGGCCTGGCGCCTGGACCGCCTGGAGGAGGACCGCCGGGGGTGGACCGCGGCCGTGAGCAGCCCCGAGCACGGCATCGCGCTGGACGTCGCGGTGCGGCTCGAGGACGGCGAACTCTCGGTCGTCTTCCGGCCCGGCTCCCTCTCCGAGCGCGACCCCGCGCTGTACCGGCTGTTCGCGGTGGACGTCCTGCCCGGGCTGGTCGCCGCCCGCTCCGGCTCGCTCCTGCTCCCCTTCGGCTCCGGGCTGCTCGTTCCCACCACGCACCCGCACCCGGTCAGCGACCGCTTCCTCGTCTACGGCGAGCAGGAGCGCTGGGAACTGGCGCCCACGCTGCCCTGCTGCGCCGCGTGGGACGAGCGGGGCGGGCTCTGCGCCCTCGCCGCGCGGGGCGCCTGCGACGCCGAGGGCCGAATCGCCGTCGACGGGCGCGGCCTCGGCGAGACCGGGTTCGCGTTCAGCCTGCGCCGCACCTGGATCGACCCCGTCGACCCCGGGGAGCGCGAGGTGCGGTTCGTCCCGCTGCCGGCCGGGGAGGACCCTCTCGCCCGCTGCGCGGACCGCGTGCGGCGGCACGTCGTCGACGACCTCGGCAAGCCGACGCTCGAGGAGCGGGCGGAAGCGTCCCCCGAGGTCGCCTACCTGCTCGACGCCTACGTCATGAAGCCCTTCCACGGCGTGCAGATGGCCGGCTACATGATGGAGGGCAAGCCCCGCGTCAGCGAGGGGCTGTTCCAGAACTACATGACCTTCGCCGAGGCCGCCGCCTGCTTCGCGCGGCTGAAGGAGGCCGGGATCGACCGCGTTCTCACCCAGTGCACGGGCTGGAACATCAACGGCCACGACGGGCTCTACCCGACGCGCTTCCCGGTCGAGGAACGGCTCGGCGGCGAGGCGGCCTTCCGCGCCATGATCCGCGACGGGCAAGCCCTCGGCTTCCACGTGCAGGTGCACGACAACTTCATCATGCAGAACCTCGACAGCCCGGACTTCGAGCGCGACTACACCGCGATCGACGCGCACGGCGAGCCGCTGCTCCACGGGCGCTGGGCCGGCGGCCTGGAGGCGACCGGCTGGCCGCTGGCGATGCCCCCCGAACGCCTCGGCGGGCACATGCGCCGGATGCGGGAGCTGGGGCTGCGCGGGATGTACTACGTCGACTACATGGAGCAGCCGCTGGAGGTGAACCACCACCCCGAGCACGGCGGGCCGCGCGCCGACTGCGCCCGCGGCCAGGTGCTCGTCGTCGAGGAGGCCCGGCGCGTCTTCGGCGCGTGCGGCACGGAATTCGGTTTCCTGCCCTGTGCGGTGGCCGCGGACCACGTCAGCACCTGCGGCGACCCGTGGCACCTGGCCATGGCGGAGCCGGACTGGCCCGTGAAGCCCCTGCTCGACGCGGGGCGCCGGGTGCCGCTGTGGCACATGGTCTTCAGCGGTCTCACGGTCCACGAGGCGCGGCGCGGCATCCGGTGGGACAACGCCATGCACGGCGTGCTGCTCGGCGGGGCGCCGCGCGACGAGTGGTGCGTGCGGCCCGGGCTCTTCGCGGTGCTCGACGACGCGCGGATCGCGGCGTTGAAGGCGGTGTACGACCTCTGCGTCGTGCGCTTCGGCCGCCTGCGGCGGCGGCGCATCACCGCCTGGCGCGCGGAGGACGCACACCGCGAGCACACGCGCTTCGACGACGGGACGGAGGTCTCCGCGGACTTCGAAACCGGCGAACTGGTCGTCAACGGCGAACGCGTGCCCCGCCCGGAAGGACTGGAATGACCGCCGCCTCCAACGGCCCGCGCCGCCGCGCCCTCCTCGCCCTGTCCGCCGCGATCCTCACGCACGCCGCCCTGCCGGCCGCCGCCGGCGGGCTCGCCGGCGACCTGGCCGGCGACGACTTCGAGGCCGTGTCGCCCGGCGCCTGGCCCGCGCCGGACTGGGTCGCCGAGGAGCAGGCGCTCGACGGCGGCGCGAACCGGGTCGAGGCCGCCCCCGGCGGGGGCGGCGGACAGGCGCTGCGGCTCCGCGGCGTCCGCGGCGGAACCCGGGAGGCGCGCGCCGTGCAGGCGGTAGCGCTGCCGGCACGGTGCTTCGTGGAATGCGACGTGCGGTTCGAGCTGCCGGAGACCGCCCTCTGCACGCACGGCGCGGCCGGCGGCGGCGGGGCGGGGGCCCCCGGCGTCGGGCTGCTGGACCTCCTGCCCGACGGAACCCTGCTCGGCGCCGGCGCGCCGCTCGGCACGGTCGATCCGGGCACATGGCTCCACGTCCGCGTGCTGTGCGAACAGCGGGCGGCGCGGACCGTGCTGACGTACTGGCTCGACGGCGTCTTCGCCGCCCAGGTCGAGGCCCCGCCGCTGTCGCAGGCGCTCGACCACGTCGTGCTCGGGGCGGGCGACCGCGTGGCGTGGTTCGACAACCTGCGCGTCTACGGCCACGAGGGACGCATCGCCCTCGTGAACCCGGACCCCGTGCGCGTGCTCGCCCGGGGCCGGCTGGAGCAGGGCGGCACCTACCGCCGCCTTGCGCACGGCACCCTGCCGGACGGGGCCGACCCCGCCGACCCGGCCGCGTGGACCGGCACGGGCGCGCAGGAGGATTTCCTGGCGGCGGCGCTTCAAGAGGCCGGCTTCCACGTCGAGACCTTCTCCGCAACGGACCTGCCCCCCCACACGCCCGGCCTGTACGACGCGCTCGTCGTCCAGGACCCGCTGCTCGCCTTCGGGGAGGGGTCCCCCAAGGCCGGCGACACGACGCCCCCCGACCTGCTCGACCACACGACCAACGCCGTCTTTCTCGCCCGGGTGCAGGACACCTTCGACGCCGGCGTCCCGCTCGTGCTCGTCGGCGACGCCGTGCGCCTCCTGGAGGACGGGCCGGGGCGGTTGAACATGGGCAAGACGGTCGCTTCGTACCACCTTCCCCGCGAAGCCGACGCCGAAGATCCGTCGCTGCCCGCCCGCTCGCTCTTCGTCCGCGGCGGGCCCGCGTCCGGCACCGCCCGCGAGGGCGCCGCCGCCTACCGGGCGCTCGGCGGCCCGCTCGCGCCGCCCGGCGCGGCGCTGCTGGACGTCGCCCTGCGCAACGGGAACGACCTGCCCCTCGCCCTGCTCTGGCCCGACGCGTTCCACGTCCCCTCCGACGCCGTCCCGCTGCTCGAGGCCGCCGTCGCCGGGGAGGGCGCCTACGTGCTCGACGACACCGTGCCCGTTCCGCCCGTCTACACCAACCGGGTCGACGCGGACCGCGTGCCGCTGGCCGGCTACACGGCGGTCGGCGGCCGGCGCGTGCTGTTCCTGTCCTCCGAGGCGTTCTTCGACTTCCATTTCCGCGGCGAAGAGGGCCTGGCCGCGCTCGGGGACGTGCAGGAGATCCGGGCCACGGTCGGCGCGGGCGGACGCGAGGCCCTGTCCGCCCTCCTGCACGCCGCGATCGAGAACGCGTGGACCTCGCCGGGCGACCTCGATACGGACCTCGACGGCCTGCCGGACGCCTGGGAGCGGGAGGCGGTCGGTTCGGTCGCGCTCGCGGGGCGCTTCACGGACCTGGACGGCGACGGGCTCGGAGACCCGTACGAACGCCTCGCGGGGACGGATCCGCTGGACGCGGCCTCCTGCGTCGCATTCCACCTGCCGCCGGAACGCAACGGGGCGGGCACGGGTTTCGTGTTGCGCTGGCACAGCATCTCGAACCGCGTGTACCGCGTCGACCGCTCGACGGACCTCGGCGGGGGCTTCTCCACGCTGACCCCCGCGGGCCTGCCCGCCACGCCGCCGGTGAACGTCTATACCGACACCAACGCACCGCCCGCCGGCGCCTGCTTCTACCGCGTCCGCATGGCGCCCTGAACGGGGGCCGTCCCGCCCGCCGGCGACGGGCCGCTGCCGTCAGCTTTCCGGGGCGGCGGCCGTTCCGCCGGGGAAGGCCGTCCGGTAGCCGCGCTCGCGCTGGGGCGTGCCGACCGGCGAGTTGCCGGCGTCCGCGTAGGGGTCATCCGCACCGGCCTCGTCGCGCCGCCGTCCCGCAGGGCGGCCCGGTAGCGCGGACGCCCGTCCGGCGACACGCCGTCTTCCTCCACGTCCACCGGGCCGGGCAGCGACAGCGTTCCGAGGTCGGCGTCGTTGTCGGTCCGGTCGGCGGCCAGCACCTGGACGCCCCGATTCCAGCGGGCGGGTGCCCGTGCCGCCTGAAAAGCGATTTCTTATCGATTTATCCAGCCACACCTCCCTCCACCGGGGTTGGTCGCCCAAGGGCCTGGGCGCCACCAATTCACCGGGCTACGCCGGGGGGTTCCTGGCCGTCCACCCCCCACGGCCCCGCCAGTCGTCCTCGCTGCGGTTGTACACGTAGGCCCAGATGGAATGTGCCCCGTCGGGATAATCCCAGAAGACATCGAAGTTCCACTTCTCGTAGTTGGAGGGGCAATAGCACGTGTCTCGGGTCAAGCCGTAGCTCGTCATCAGCCGGGTGCGCCAGTCCCTTCCATACCAGTGCGGGTCGGGTCGATAGCCGCGGAGCAGCGGTAGTTCCCCTTGTTGGTCCCGTGCCACCAGGAACGTGATGCCCAACAGCGATCGGATATTGCCGAGGCAGTGCACCCGGCGAGCCTGCTCCTGCACACGCGCCATGGAGGGCAGCAGCAGCGTGAGCAAGACACAGAGGATCGCGATGACCACGAGCAACTCGAGGAGGCTGAAAGCGGCCGGGCCTCGCGGTGCGCCGCCCATACCCCGTCGGCGGCCGGGTCGGGGACGCGCGGGCCGGGGCGCGGCGGCCGGCATGGTCAAAGGCCGTGCCCTCACGGGCCAGGCAGTCTGGACAGGGCGGTCGACTTCATCCCACACCTGCTTGCGTGGGAAGGGCGCGGCATGTGGAGCTGCCACGAAGGACACAAGGTTCAGCTGCCGGCGCATGGTGCTGGTCCTTTCCCGCTCATAGCCTGCGTCTTCCATCGATGGCGTCAAAGTCCACCACGTACACTTCGCCCGTCTTGAGCGTCACTTCCGCGCCGGCCACCGACCCCGACGGCATGAGTTCCCTGATGCGAAGGGACGCGAGGGGATCGAGCTCGTCATCCGTCCACGCGGTGTCATCGGTCTTGTGGAGCATGAGGGCCGCGAGCAGTTCCACGCCCATGTCCGCATAGTGCGCGATACGGCGGCGGGCCTGGATCACCGTGCTCTCATCGGCCTCGGCGTTCCGGCCTGCATGGGTCTGCCAGCCCACATCGTGCCAGCCGTGCAGCGGCACGAGAGCAAGCTGCCTGCCCGGCACGGCTCCCGTCACGGCTTCCGCGCCCCGGATCGTGCGCCTGGCCATGACCGCTTCCTTGCCGCCCAGATGCGGAAGGCCGAAGTGTCCCAGGCTGAGTTCATACTCCCGTCCCATGCGGCAGCGGTCCACGCGCAGCATGCCCTGGGGAAGGAAGATCTCGGCCAGGTCGATGACCGCGCCGCGGCCAAAGGGCGCGGCACTCACAAAGACGAGCTGGCGATAAAGCACGCCGCCTTGGAGCCCCACATAGAAAAGCCTGGCCGGGAAGTGCTGCTCCACGCGGGGGTCCACCTTCCCGGGTCCGGTGGGTCCGCCCGGGGGCCACAGGCCCAGTTTGTACTGCATGGCGCACGCGCCCGCAGGGTCGTCGTCCTCCCAGGGAAAATGCGTGTTGTAGCACAACTTGCTGTAGTTCGGGTCGTAGTCGGCGACCTTGGCTGTGTGCAGCTCCGCGGCGCCGGTCCCGCCATACTGCACGGCCGCCATGCCCGGGCCGGGGATCTCGGTCACCCTGGCGTGGTGACCGAGCGTCGCCCAGTGGCCCTCGTTCTCGGTGGCCGTCCAGAAGGGGGAAGCCTCGTCCAGGGCCAGGGCGACGAAAGGGATGAACATGGTGAAGGTGCTGCCCGCACTGCTGTAGGGCTGGATGCAGAACTCGCGATGGCCATAGTAGCCCAGACTCGGAATGTCGTTCTCGTAGAAGTCGTCCCGCGTGGCGAACTGCACGAGCGCACCGGAACTGATGCGCCGTGCCCAACCCGGGTCCACGTCCGGCCTGTGCTTCATGAGAAAGGCCATGGGGAACCCGGCGATCGCGGAAAGGCGGTAGATGATGCTGCGAGCCCACATGGGCACGAAGCCGTTGCGTCCGAACAGCGCCGGGTAGCTTTGCAGCAGGGCTGTGGCGTTTCGCTCTATGGCTTCGGCGATCTCCGGCTCATGCCGATGTCCGTAGGCCCGTGCCCATATGATGCCGTAGAGGCTCAACACGTAGATCGAGTAGTAGTCGAAGTGTCCGTCATCGTACCAGCCGTCTCCGCTGTACAGGCTGAGCAGCTGAAGCAGGTGCGCCTTGAGCAGCTTGTCGTCGATGGCGTATCCCTGCACTTTGAGAAACGTCAGCATGCATACGTTGAAGTAGCGCCAGTTGTGCCCAAGCGTGTAGTAGTGCCCCCACTTGGACACCATGTGGGCGAACATGTCCTTCTGGGCCGGGGTGAAGTGCGGCCAGAGCACGTCAGGAAAGCAGAGCATCTGCATGCTCAGGCCCCCCAGCTCGCAGGTGAACTGGTAGCTCAGGCCGCCCAGTTCCTCGGGGTACGGGATGCGGTCCGGGCTGTCGTGTTGGAGGAGCCGTTCGAGGTGATGGATGTAGTACGCCCGCACGGGTATGTGGTTCAGGGTGAGGTCCGGGTCCACGTGAAGGAGCGGTACGCCAAGGTACGAGGTGCGGCGGATGGATTCGAGCTCCGCAGCGCGATGGCGCCAGGCCGGGGCTCCGGGTTGTGGGTAGCTCTTGCCCGCGATCTTGGGGAACTTCAGGAGCACGTCAAAACCGTGGGCGTGGGCTTCAAAGGCCCGGCCCAGGATGTACTTGCCGCAGTCGATCCAATGCGTGCGGGTCATGCCCGTGAAGGGGCTGAGCACGGGGTCCGGATCTTCAATCACGTAGTGCGGCTTGCCGCAATAGGCCACAGGGTCCTCCTGTCCGCATGGCGTTGCAGCCTGCACGGCCGCCCGAGAGAGGCGGCGCACCCTTGCCGAGACCCGACAAGGCCCGGTGTGCAAGGGGGGCCGGCACTCAAGCACCCCCTGCCGTCGCCGCCATGCGGACCGGGCAGCGTTCTTCAGGCGGTGCGGGCACCCACCCGCGGGCACCCGCCTGACGGTGCGCCTTCATGGGGGCGACGATAGCAGGGCCGGGTCGGAGGCGGCAAGATGAGCGTGGCCGTCCAACCTTTGCGCGCAAGAGAAAAGCAAGGCTCCCCGCTGCTTTCCGTGGAGGGAAGAGAGGGTGCACCACGCCCACGCGCCCCTCAAGGGGACACTTGACCGACCCTATGCCGGCGTGATGTAGCTTCTCCTCGGCGGCGGTGCGCGCTTTCTCATGGGTTCCTCACCCAGACCTCCTTGGCGTGCGCCGCCGGCGCGGACAATCCCCCCTCCTCGTCGCCGTATCATCCGCCCATCATGGCGCGGGGGGCCGGCATGTCGGGATCCGATGACCGCCCCCTTCGCGTGGTGCATGGCTCGAGAGGAGGAGCTGGTTGCTTAAGCATTAACCAAGGCCTGACCCCGGGGACACGTCGAGGGGCGGACCTCACTGCGTGCCTGATCGTTGATCAGCTGCGCAAGGCATTTCGCCTAGTGAGCCTTAACTGCTATCTTAAGGGCTGACCCCGCCCCCCCCGGATTCTCTTCTCTTTTGCAGTTGACAGGCGAACGCGGAAATGACAGCTTGCAACGGTTCAACGGTTGAGGTGCTATGTTGAAAAAAGGGGGGATGAGTCGATGAAGCGGCACTGTGTTTGTCTTGCGGTTTGCCTGGCAGGTCTGCTCGTGGTGGACACCGTCGCAGGCGTCATCAACGGCTACACCCTCAGCGACGGCGGACTGCTCGAGGACGTGACGGTGGACGGGACCACCCACCAGGCGACGAGCCTGACCGTCGGTGCCCTGACGGGCATCGTGGACGCCAACGCAGCCCAACTCATGCTCAAGCCGGCTGACGCGGTGCCCACCCCGCACACCTCGGTCCTGTCCGACCTGCGCATCGACTCCGGGGTTCTCAACGTCAGCAGCGCCACCTTCACCTTCAGCCAACCGATCGTGAACATAGGCGGAATCGACCTGCTGCTCTGGGACTGGGGCGGTTGGGCGAATGACGACTTCAACGTGACCATCAACGGCCAGGACTCCGGGGTCATAGGTTACAACAGCCTGCCCGCAGGGGGAGCCTACGCCGAGATTCTATCGCCCGTCGTCGACGCCGAATACGTCGTCAGTTCGCAGACCGGAGGCTTCTCCACGGTGGCCGCCTTCAACGCACTCACCTTCAACGCCGCCCGGAGCTCCTCCGCGCAGTTGAGCAGGGTTATTGGACTGGACCTGACCGACTTCGGGGTGGCCGCGAATGGGACCATCGACACCGTCCGCCTCGACGACACGGATGCCTCCATCGATCCGATGCTCGTCTCGGGCATCCAAGGCGTGCCGGAACCCGGAACCATGGTCCTGGTGCTGATCGGTTTTGCCGCCGCCCTGGTCCGGCGGCGCTGGGCCTGAGCCGCTGCGCCCCGGCCCTTCCGCGGCCAACGGCCGCGGCTACGGGATCATGACACGACACCGCGTCTTCGCCCTGTAGCCGGGGGCGATGACCCCGGCCCTTCCGCGGCCAGCCGTTCTCTCGCCGCCAAGGTGGGCGGCGTTGGCCTCAACGCCGCCAGCCCGCGTTGGGGCCAACACGGGCCACCTGGTCTGCACGGGAGCCGACAGCGAAAGGGGGAAATCGCCTTCCGCGGCTACAGCATCACACACGCGATACCGGGTTGAAACCCTGTAGCCGGGGGCGGCACGGGGAGGTCAACGCTCCCCGGCGCCCGCGGACCCGTCGGGGAAGGCCGCCCGGTAGCCGCGCTCGCGCTGGGGCGTGCCGACCGGCGAGTTGCCGGCGTCCGCGTAGGGGGTCATCCGCACCGGCCTCGTCGCGCCGCCGTCCCGCAGGGCGGCCCGGTAGCGCGGACGCCCGTCCGGCGACACGCCGTCTTCCTCCACGTCCACCGGGCCGGGCAGCGACAGCGTTCCGAGGTCGGCGTCGTTGTCGGTCCGGTCGGCAGCCAGCACCTGGACGCCCCGCACGATCACGGCGCTGCCGTCGGCCAGGCGCTCGAGCCGGGTCTCGAGGTCGAAACGGAGGCGCACCGTGTCGCCGTCGCGCCACGACCGCGCGATCGGCACGCGGCCGTCCGCCCCGGCGTCCGGCGCGACGGCCTCGCCGTTGACGTCGATCCTCACGTTCCGGACGTGCTCCGGCACGCGAACCTGCAGCGCGAAGGAGACCGGGGCCCGCGCAGCCACGCGGAGCGAGACCTCCCCGCGCTCGGGGTAGCCGGACTCCTGGTGGAGTTCGACCGGCCCGCCGGGGGTGTCGAAGACCGCCCGGCTGGTTTCGAAGAGGTCCACGCACGCCGCGCGGCCCTCCGCCCGGTAGACCAGGTGCGGCAGGCGGGCGATGCCCCGCGGCCCGCTGAAGTAGCAGCAGGCCGTCTGCCCGCCGAACCACTTCTTCACCTTGCGCAGCGGCGTGAAGTAGGTCCACGCCAGCCCGTCGATCGCCTGGGCTCCCAGGAGGGCGTTGCGGACGGTGCGTTCGATCATGTGGAGATAGCGCACGTCCCCGGTGGCCCCGTAGAGCCGCTGCGTGAACAGCAGCCACTCGACCGTCGCGCAGGTCTCCTGCAGCTCGCCGTCCTCCTTGTCGACGAGCGGGGCCGGCACGTGCTCGGCCACCGACAGCGACGCCGCCGGGAACAGGTGGTTCGCGGCGAGGTCTTCCCATATCGCGGCGAGCCAGCCCAGCGTGTCCGCGTCGCCGAGGGCGCGGGCCGTTTCGACGGCGCCCCCGAGGTACGTCAGCAGGCTGTAGGCGTGTTCGCGGACGATCCGGCCCGTCTTGCGCATCTCGGCAAAGGGCGGGTAGTGCCGCACCGCCGCCGCGGCGAAATCGATCAGCTCCGCGTCGGACGTGATGGCGTAGCACGCCGCCAGTTCGTCGAGGAAGGAGAGCGTGCCGTTGTGCACCTGGAACAGCGGGTGGCCGGCGTCGCGCACGGGCCCGAACAGGCGCACCAGCCATGTCGCCCCGCGAACGGCCGACTCGACGCAGGCCTCGTCGCCCCGGAGCTGTCCGTGCGTGCGGAGCCCCTTCACGGCCAGCCAGTGCATCCAGAGCGGGAACCAGGGGCGCAGGCGGTTGTCCGGGAGTTCGCAACCGAGGTACCCGTCGTCCTCCTGCGTGGCGCGCAGGCGGGCCGCGACGGTCTCCGTGGCCGCCAGCAGCGTCGCGTCCCCGGTGGCGTCCGCGGCCAGCGCGGCCGCGTCCAGCCACTTGCCGACATACTCCCCGTCCCCGTCCCTGACCCGGCGCCACCGGTCGCGGTGTTCGAACGGGTAGAGCAGCAGGTCGGCCTCCGCCGCGCGGCGGCGCAGGTACGCCAGGTTGCCCTCGAAGCGGCGGCCCAGGCCGCCCCGCAGCTCGACGCTCCGCAGGGACACCTCGCCGCCTCCCCGCTTCCCGCACCGCGCCTTCGGCGCCCGGGAAGGACCTTGGCCGCGCATCCTCCGGCAGGGCGGGCGGAGAGGGCAAGCCAGATCGGTGCGGCCCGTCGGCCCTGCATGGCGCTCACAGAGCGCTGCTACACTACCCGCCGGCGCGACCGATCTCCGAACCCTGACCTCCGACCTCCGCATGGCCGACCGTCCGACAGACCCCCGCTGTAGCACCGCTCTACGAGCGGCTAACCGGCGGTGTGCGAGGCATGGCGCTCACAGAGCGCTGCTACACCATCCGACGGCGCGACCGATCTCCGAACTCCGATCTCCGACCTCACGGCCGACCGTCCGACCGACCCCCCGGTGTAGCACCGCTCTACGAGCGGCTAAGCGGCGGCCTGCGAGATGGCGCTCACAGAGCGCTGCTACACTGGGCTGGAACGGGCGTCTCGCATGGCGCTCACAGAGCGCTGCTACACCATCCGACGGCGCGACCGATCTCCGAACGCTGACCTTCCTCCGCCCCTCCGTCCGCTCTCCGGGCCACGCGGCAGAACGGGGCTTGTCTTGAGCGGGCGGGTGTAGTCTCATCCGCGGGTCCCGGACGACCCGGGCGGGGGAGACGAGCGAGATGCCGCACAGGGACCTGTTTCTGGAGATCATGAACTACGGCGCGTTCGACCGCATGCCGGTCGTGCACTGGTCCGAGTGGCCGGAGACCCGCGAGCGATGGCACCGCGAAGGCCTGCCTCCCGGCGTCGGCATCCGGAAGCACTTCGGCGTCGACGCGCACTGGACCTCCCTCGGCGTCGAGGTCGGGCTCTTCCCCGCGTTCGAGGAGCGCACGATCGAGGAGGACGCCGACAGCCGGCTCTACGTCGACAAGGAGGGCGTCGTCTGCCGCGAGTGGAAGGAGCACAGCAACATCCCCCACTACGTCGACTTCACGCTCAAGACGCCGAAGGACTGGGAGAAGCACTACCTGCCGCGCCTCCAGCCCGACCCCGGCCGGCTGCCGGGCGACTGGGAAACCCCCGTGGCCGACATCCGGGCCTCCGGCCTGCCGGTCGCGGTCTGGGCCGGCTCCCTGATGGGCTGGATCCGCAACTGGCTCGGCGTCGAGAACCTCGCCTACTTCATGTACGACCACCGCGACGTCTTCTCGGAGATGGTGATGACCATCGCCGACCTCGTCTGCTGGGGGCTCGACCACGTTCTCGAGCACCTCACGCCGGACTTCGGCTTCGGCTGGGAGGACATCTGCGGCCGCAGCGGCCCGTTCGTCAGCCCGGACATCTTCCGCGAGTGCGTCGCGCCGGGCTACCGCAAGATCCGCGAGAAGCTCGACGCGCACGGCGTGCACCTCTACGGCATCGACTCCGACGGCGACGTCACCGCGCTCGTGGGCCCCTGGCTCGACGCGGGCGTGAACGTGCTCTTCCCCATCGAAGTCGGGACGTGGCACGCCGACGGCATGGCGCTGCGCAGGCAGTACGGCCGGGACCTGCGCATCATCGGCCACTTTGACAAGATGACCCTCGAGCGCGGGCGCGACGCGGTCGAGGCGGAGCTCGAGCGGCTCAAGCCGCTGATGCGCGACGGGGGCTTCATGATGATGCCCGACCACCTCATCACCCCGGGCGTCGCGCTCGACGACTACCGCTGGTTCCTCGACCGCTGGCGCGCGATGCGATTCTAGGGGGCCGGGGGCGGCCGTCGGGCCAGGTCGCGGCCGAGGTCGCGGAGCACCCGGCGCTTGGCCTCGAGGTTCTGGCGCCGGGCCGGCACCATGTCGAGCACGTCCAGCCCGGTTTGCGCCAGCATCGTCTCGAGACGCGCGCAGGCGGCGGGCGCCCCGCCTCCGCCGCCGCCCGCCACGCAGAGACCGACGGCCGGCTTGCCGGTCAGCCGCCGGTCGCCGGCGGGGCCGAAGACGGTGCGGCGGAGGCGGGTGAGCAGGGTGTGGACGCTTTCGGCCAGGTCGCTGAAGTAGACCGGCGTGGCCACGACGACCGCGTCCGCCCCCGCCATGGCGTCGACCTGCCCGGCGAGGTCGTCCTCGATCACGCAGCGGCCTTCGCGCCGGCACAGGCCCCACCCGTCGGGATCGCACTGGCGGCAGCGCTCGAGCCGGAGCGACGGCAGGAAGGTCACCTCTCCCGTGCCGCCGGCGTCGCGCACGCCCTCGAGCAGCGCCGCGCACGCGCGGGCGGTACGGCCCTCCGGGTTGCGGCTTCCGGACAACAGGGTCACGTGCATCGCCGCCGCTCCTCCCCGGCGCGGCCGGCCCTTTCGCGGCGCGCGCCGTGTCCTCCTCCTACCGCGCCGGGCGGCGCGGCGTCAACCCCCGGGGCCGTGCGCGGCCGGCCGCGGCGAAAGGTCTTTGCCTCCGGGGCCCCGCCGGCCGCATGATGGCCGCGGAGCAGCACGAGGGAGGAGTCCGCCGCATGGAAGCCCGCGCCGTCGTCACCACGTCCGCCGCCGCCTGGCGGGAGAGCGAACCGCGACCCGCCGCCGGGGGCGGCGCGCACCTGCGGCTCGGCGCGGGCCGCGCCCAGACCTGGGAGGGCTGGGGCGGCTGCTTCAACGAGCTGGGCTGGATCGCGCTCTCCGCCCTGCCCGCCGCGCGGCGGGACGCCGTGCTGCGGGCGCTCTTCGACCCCCGCGACGGGTGCCGGTTCGGTCTCTGCCGTGTGCCCGTCGGCGCCAGCGACTACGCCGCGGAGTGGTACAGCCACAACGAGACGCCCGGCGACCTCGCCATGCGGCACTTCTCCATCGCCCGCGACCGGGAGCACCTGCTGCCCTACCTGCGCGCGGCCCAAGCGCTCCGGCCCGACCTGCGCCTGTTCGCGTCGCCGTGGAGCCCGCCCGCCTGGATGAAGTTCCCCCGCGCCTACAACCACGGCACGCTCGTGTGGGAGCCGGCGAACCTGCGCGCCTACGCGCTGTACCTCGCGCTCTTCGTCGAGGCCTACGCCGCGGAGGGCCTGCCCGTCGTCCAGGTCCATCCGCAGAACGAACCCGCCGCCGACCAGAAGTTCCCGTCCTGCCTCTGGAGCGGGGCGCAGCTGCGCGACTTCATCCGCGACCATCTCGGGCCGGTCTTCACCGAGCGCGGGCTCGACACGGAGATCTGGCTCGGGACGCTGAACATGGACGACTACGACGGCGTCGTGAACACGGTGCTCAGCGACGAGCGGGCCCACGCCCTCGTGGCCGGCGTCGGCCTGCAGTGGTGGGGCGGCCGCATGGCCCAGCGGGTCCGCGCCGCCTGGCCGGAGAAGCGCATCCTCCAGACGGAGAACGAGTGCGGCGACGGGCGGAACACCTGGGCCTACGCGCACCACGTCTTCGGCCTCGTGCAGCACTACCTCGCCAACGGGGCCGTCGGCTACGCCTACTGGAACATGGTCCTCCAGCCCGGCGGCGCCAGCACGTGGGGCTGGAAGCAGAACGCGATGATCACCGCCGACCCCGCGAGCGGCGACGTGACCTTCAACCCGGAGTTCTACGTGATGAAGCATTTCTCGCGGTTTATCGGCCCCGGGGCGGTGCGGGTCGAGGTGTCCGGCCCGCTCAGCGCCAACGCGGTGGCCTTCGAGCACGCCGGCGGGCGGCGCGTGGCCGTCGTCGCCAACCCGCTCGCGACCGGCCGCCCCTGCGTCGTCGCCGACGGGGACGCCGCCTGGTCGGTCGACCTGCCCGCGCAGTCGTTCCTCACGCTGGAGTGGGGCGGGTGAAGCCGCCGCGGGGCGGGGGAGGGACGCCATGAAGGAGCACGGCAGGACACGACGGGCGGGCCGCGCGGCGGCCCTGGCCGCGGGGCTTTCGCTCGCGTGCGGCGCGGCCTTCGCGGCCGACCGGTACGTGAGCAACGACGGCGGCGACGACGCGCGGGACGGGTTGACGCCGGCGACCGCTTTCGCGAACCTGGCGAAGGCGCTGGAGGCGGCCGGCGCGGGCGACACGGTCCACCTCGTACCGACCGGGAAACCCTACCGTCAGACGGTCGACTTCTACGGTCACCCCGGCGGCGAGCCGGGCCGCCCCCTCGTGTTCGACGGGCACGGGGCGACGCTCACCGGCGCCGAGCCCTGCCCGCCGGACGGCTGGCGCCGCTACGACGGCGACACGCTCGTCCGCGAGGATCTCGTCTCCACGGGCTTCCTGCTCGCGGAGGGCGAGATGGTCTTCATGACCCGCCCCTTCGACGTGCTGCGCCCCGGCGAGGTCTGCTACGACCCCGCCTTCTTCCGCCGCCTCTTCTTCCGTCCTCCCGCCGGCCGCGCCGCCTCCGCCTGCCGCGTCGAAGTCGAGTTCGCCGACGGCCGAACGGCCGTCCTCGACCCCGGCGGCTGGCAGCCCTCGCACAGCCCCCTGCCCGGCGTCCTCCGCTACAACGGGCTCGACGCCCCGGCACGGGTGCGCCTCGACGGCCGCGAGGCGCCCCTCGTGCACGCCCGCGACCGGCTCGAACCCGGGGCCTGGACGCGCGAGGACGGCGCGATGTACTACCGGCCGCCGGAAGGCCGGGCCCCGGAAGCCCTCGACCTGCGCTGCATCGTCCGCGCCAACGGCGTGCAGCTCGGCGGCTCGATGGCGCACGTCCTCGTGCGCAACGTGAACGTCGAACACGTCCACAACGACGGCTTCAACATCCACGGCGAGGTAACCGGGGCGCGGTTCGAGAACTGCAACGCCCGGCAGTGCGGCGACGAGGGGTTCAGCGCGCACGACGCCTGCGAGACGACGCTCGACGGCGCGGTCTACGAGGCCTGCGACAACGGCATCGCGAACGTGAACACGGCGGGCTTCTCCGTCACGCGCAACGTGCTGATC
Source organism: uncultured bacterium (assembly GCA_963744655.1). Lineage (GTDB taxonomy): Bacteria > Verrucomicrobiota > Kiritimatiellia > PWTM01 > PWTM01 > CAVUUJ01. Next base: position 198,170 of record CAVUUJ010000001.1, read on the forward strand.
GCCCGCAGCCGGCACGTCGGTTTCCTGGTCGAGCCCCGCGAGGGCGCACACCACGAGGTGACGAACGCCGTGCTCGTCGACAACCCCGCCCAGCTCAGCGGCGGGCGGTTGACGGTGGAGAACGCGCTGATCGTGCGCACCGCGGACGGGCCGCGGTCGCAGGCGTTGCGCGCCGGGTCCGTCGGCCTCGCGTTGCGCCGCGTCACCGTGGCCGGCGGGCACGCGGGGCTGCTGCGTGTCGAGGCGGGGGGCCGCGCGTCGCTCGAGGACGCCGTGCTCGAGGGCGGCCAGGGGCGGTTCCACGTCCGGTCCGCCGACCCCGCGGCCGCGCTCTCGCTGAAGGACGTTCTGTACGGCGCCGACCTCGAGATCGAGTGGGGCGAGCGCCCGCCGTGGAAGCGCCTGCCGCTGTCCGGGTGGGCGGCCGACGCCCCCGGCTGCGCCCCCGCCGACATCGCCTTTCCGGGCACGCTGCCGGGCGATTCCGGCTGCACCCGCGCCCTGGTGGAGCGGTACGAGAACTGGCTGGCGGCGCCCGGCGCCGCCCGGCGCCGGTGACGCGTAGACGGCCCGCCGCCGCACGGTCCGACGGTCCGACGGTCCGACAGACCCCCGCTGTAGCATTGCTCTACGAGCGGCTAACCGGCGGCGTGCGAGGCATGGCGCGCACAGAGCGCTGCTACACCATCCGACGGCGCGACCGATCTCCGACCTCCGACCTCCGACCTCCTCACGGCCAGGCCACTGCCCGACGGTCCGGCCGTCCGACGGTCTGACCCTCCGCCCTCCGCCCTCCGATCTCCTCCCGTTGACGCGGCCGGCGGGGCGGAGCAGTATAGCGGCACAATGTGCACGGGGACGCATGGGGGGCTGCTGGGCGCCCTGCTGGCGGCGGCCGCGATGCCGGCGTTGCCGGTCCCCGCGGCCGGCGCACCCGCCGCTCCCGTCGTCGTCGCCGGCCTGCCGCTGGAGGGCGCGCCCGTGTGGGCCCTGCTCGAGCGGGAACTGATCGCCCGCATGGAGCAGGCGGTCCCGCTGGTGCTGGCGCGCTACACGCGTCCCGGCGGGGAGCTGCTCTGGCCGCCCCGCGAGGAAGGATTCGCCAGCATCGACGCCCTCGACGACGCCTACGAGAGCTTTCACAACTGGCCGCTGCTCTACGTGCTGGGCGGCGGGGAGCGGCTGCTCGAGCTGTCGCACCGGCAGTTCGAGGCGGTGACGCGCCAGTTCGCGCGGTACCCGACCGGCAAGGGCTACCCGATGGTCGTCAAGGAGTACCAGCCGGGCTATGACTGGATGCACCAGGGCGAGGGCAACCTGTTCTTCTACCTGCTGTGTCTCGCCGACCCGGAGCACCCCAAGAGCGTCGAAAGGGCCCGCCGCTTCGCGGGCTTCTACCTGGGCGAGGATCCCGGGGCGGCCAACTACGACGCCGCGCACGGGGTCATCCGGTGCGCCCACAACGGCTCCCTGGGGCCCGCGTTCGGGAACTTCGACGGGTCCCCGATCTGGACCGCGCCCGGCTACGGGCTCCCGTTCTACGACGTGCCCGGCGTGGAGACGGTCGATGACCTCGAGGACCCGGACAAGGCCCGCGCCATGGGCGAGGCGGCGTCGGCGCGGCGCGGGCGGGGCGATGCCGCCGCAAACCTCGCCTGCACGAGCCTGCTGCTCAACGCGTACCTGCTGACGGGCGAGGACCGGTACCGTGACTGGGTCGCGGAGTACGCCGGGGCCTGGCGCCGGCGCGCGGCGGAACACGGCGGCCTGCTGCCCGACAACGCCGGGCTCTCGGGCGTCGTCGGCGAACACCTCGAAGGCAAGTGGTACGGCGCGAACTACGGATGGACCTGGCCCCACGGCTGGGGCTCGCTGGGGGACGCCGTGGCGGCCGCGGCGCAGAATGCCGTGCTCGCCACCGGCGATCCCGGCTGGTGGGACCTGCTTCGCGGCACGATGGACGTGCTGATCGCCCGCGCGATCGAGCGGGACGGGAAGCTGTACGTGCCGCACAAGTACGGCGATCCCGGGCGCGTGACGTACACCCCCTGGCCATGGCTGGACGTCCTGCGCAACGGGGACGGAACGGCGCTGCAACGGGACGGATGGTTCGAGTTCATGCCGATGGAGCCGGACCTGCCCGCGCACCTGTGGGCGGGCTCGATGGAGGCCGCCGACCTGGCCCGCGCGAGGCGGATCGAAGACCCCAAGCGCCATCCCCGCGACCGGATCGCGACCTGGTCCCGCAAGGACCAGGGCGGCAACGAGGCGGGCTGGCTGGCGTACCTCGAGGGGCAGTGGCCCGGGTACCCCGAAGCCGTGCTCCGCCACGATCTCGACAGCGTCGTGCGGCGGGTCGCGCAGATGCACCGCGACGAGCAGGACCCCGCCACGTACGGCGACAGCTACTTCATGAAGCGCAACCCGGTCGCGGCGGAGGCGCTCGTGCAGCTGACGCTGGGGGCGCCCCTGCCGGTCTACAACGGGGGGCTGCTGGTCGCGCGGCTCCGGCATTTCCACGCAGCGGAAGACGGCGGGGTGGGGCGCCCCGGTCTGCCGCCCGACGTGGCGGCGCTGGTGACGGGGTTGGCCGCGGACCGCACCGACCTCACCCTGGTCAACCTGCACCCGGCGGAAACGCGGCGCGTGTGGGTCCGCGCCGGGGCCATGGGGGAGCACGACTGGACCACGGCGTCCTACGCCGTGCGGCGCGGGAAACGGACCGAAACGGTGCGCGTGGCCGTCGGCGGGCCCCTCCTGCGCGTGGACCTGCCGCCCACCACCCGGATCGACCTCGTCCTCGGCACGGCGCGCTACGCCCACGCGCCCCGCTACGCCGCCGCAGGGTCACCCCGCCCGCGTTGAGGCTCGTCCTCCATAGCCCCAGGGGCGGCGGAGGGCCAACGCAGGGCCACCGTTTCGCCGACATCGCGGACGCCGACCTCCGACCTCCTCACGTCCGACCGTCCGACAGACCCCCGCTGTAGCACCGCTCTACGAGCGGCTAACCGGCGGCGTGCGAGGCATGGCGCGCACAGAGCGCTGCTACACTATCCGACGGCGCGACCGATCTCCGAACTCCGGCTCCGGCCTCCTCACGGCCGACCGTCCGACCGACCCCCCGGTGTAGCACCGCTCTACGAGCGGCTAACCGGCGGTGTGCGAGATGGCGCTCACAGAGCGCTGCTACACCATCCGACGGCGCGACCGATCTCCGACCTCCGACCTCTGACCTCCTCACGTCCGACCTCCCTCCGCCCTCCGCTGACCCCCGCCCACCCGGGGGGGTATCGACGGCACGAGGGACGCCGCAGCCGCGGACGTCAACTGCTCGCCGGCCGGCGCGGGGTGCGCGTCGAGCAGGGCACGCCGCACATGCAGAGCGCACAGCCGGGCATCTCCATCCCGTAGGCGGCGCGGACCCGCGCGCCGTTCAGGACGTAGGCCTGCCGCCCGCAGCGCGGCGTGTCGTGCCCGGCGTCCGACAGCGCGCCGACCGGGCAGCGCGCGATGCAGGCGCCGCAGGTGCCGCTGTTGTGGCGCAGGCAATCCGCGAAGGGGTCGCCGGGCACGGTGTCGAACGGCTCCGGGCGCGCCTTCAGCAGCAGCGAGACGAGCCGGTGCGCCACGCCCGCGCGCGTGATCAGGGCCCCGTTCAGGCCGAAGGTTCCGAGGCCGCAGGCGTAGGCGACGTGCCGTTCGGACCAGGTGCAGAAGTAGCGCTCCGCGCCCGCGGCCAGGCCCGACTCCCCCGCCGCGTCCGACGCCGTGAAGGCCGGTGTGCCGGCGGCCTCCAGCCCGCCGGCCAGCGCCCGCGCGAAAAGCGGCATCCCGCGCGCCATCGCGGCCTTGCTCCGGAACCACGATGGCGGCGGGAGGTCGACGGCGCGCGCGTTCTCCCGCACGTATTCCGGGCGGCGCGGAAAACACAACGAGAGGACCGTCCACTCCGCCGCGTCCCCGCCCCGTTCCGCCAGCAGGCCGGCCGGGGTGCGGTGCCGCGCCACCTCCGCGGCCAGCCGTTCGAAGACCGGGTGGGCGGCGTCCTGCGCGCCCCAGAGCGGCGCGCGCGTGACGCCGCGCAGCCCCGACCACGGCGCGTCCTCCGCCGCGTAGAGCGCCGCGATGCGCGCGTCCAGTTCCCTGCGGGTCACCGGCATGGCCCCATCCTGCTCCCGCGCCGCCGCACGGCGCAAGCCGCCGCACAGTCCGCCTGGACACACAAAGACCCGGCGGCCCGGGCGGGGCGCCTTCGCCCCGCCCGGACGCACCGGGCCGTGTTTCCGCTTCGGCCTGTCCGCTCAGCGGCGGCGGCGCAGCAGGAACGCCACGCCGGCCAGGCCCATCAGCCCGAGCGTCGCCGGCTCGGGGATCACGGTCACGCTTTCGTAATCCGTGCCGATGCGGAACTCGTCGGTGATATCCGTATTCGTTGCGGCATGGCTGAGGTATAGTGTGAATAGGCTATTGTCGGCCGCCGGCGTATAGCTGCCGCTGGCAATCCAGCTCACGTCACCGACAGCCGCCGGAATGGCTGACGCGTCCGCGAAGATCGTCGCACTGACGCCGATCTGGCGTGAGTTCTCCGCACTGGAGAGCCTGATCAGACCGAAGTAGTCGGTGTTGTCCAACGTGCTGACGGCTCCTCCGGCCACCGTCGTCGTGCCTTCGGAGACGATCCGGAGCACATTGGCAGGCCCTGTGCCGAAACGGAACTGGAGAAGCCCAGGTGACGCCCGATTCCCGAGATGTACGCGCGGGCGGCCGCCCGCGTTCCTGCGGAACAGGAAGCTGACGAACATCTCGTCCGCCGGTCCGGTCGCCGCGACGTTGAACGCCTGCGCGGTGTCCTGCGCGGCGAACTCGCGCATGGCTTGCCCCGTTGTGTCGCTATTGCCGAGGGACAGGCCTGTCGTTGAGAACGGCGTGGCCGTACTGCCGCTGAACACGTCGGCCAGGAGATCGGCGGACTGGCCGGCCGACGACTTCGGTAGCCCGGCGACGTAGCCCGTGAACCATTGCTGCTGCCAGTTGCCGGTCCCGCCGTTGTACGTGCCATCGCAAACCTGGTCGCCCACGGATGTGTAGTCGAACCCGTCGTACGCGACCAGGGCCGCCTGCGCGGCTCCCGCCAGCAGCAAGGCCGCCGCGCCCATCGCTCTAATGAGACCTCTCATCATGACCTATCCCCCCGTGTGACTGCCGCCCCCACCATGGGGATGGTCTAATCACGCGGGGACAGAATAGACCTTCAAGAAGGGGAGTCAACGGGAAAATGAAGCGGCCCGGCGTCTTTTCTTCCCGTCGGCCGGACCCGTCACGGCCCCGCCGCGTAGCGCCGGGCGCGACGGCGCGCCGGGCAGGCCTGTCCGGTGCGACCTCCGGGCTAGAAGAGCAGGACCTCGTCGCGCGCGAACCGGCGCTCCCCGGGAATCTCTTCCGCGAGGCGCGCCGGGAGGTTCACGTGGAGGCACGGGCTCCCCGGGTACCAGCCGTGAAGGGTGTCCACGCAGAGGCGCAGCCACTCGCAGGCGTCGAAGCCCAGCCACCGCACCGGCAGCTCCGGCGCCGGAACCTGCGGGTAGTTGGCGAGGGACAGGACCAGCGGATCGCTCCCGGAACCGAGCCCGATTTCCCAGAGCTTCCTGAACACGACCCCGGTCAGCATGTCGTCGGCGACGACGAGCGCCTGGGGCCGCCGCGCCCGGGACCCCTCCATGAGCAGGTGCACGACGTGGGCCACGGCGATGTCCGAGGGATCGCTGAAGTAGTGACGCCAGAACGGAGGGCAACGCAGGCCCCTGAGCGCCGCCTCGCGCTCGACGACTTCATCGGCTCCGCGGGGTTCCTGGTACCACAGGAAGGCCACGCGGGTGCGGCGGGCCTCCACGACGAGGTCAAGCGCCCGGCGGACGAAGGACGCCCTGTCCGGCGCGACGACCGCCGCGACCGGGACGGCGCCCGGCGCCGGCGTCATGACCGCGACCGGGATGCGGCCTGCCACCTCCTGCAGGCCCTGCGCGGGCAGCATCCGGGCGCCGCGCAGGCTGAGCACGCCCGCCAGCAACCCGGCGCGCGCCTGCTCCGGGATGTCCGATACCGCGGGGTTCCGGCCCCCGTCGGGCTGCGGGGGCACGAAGCGGACCAGGGCGCAGGGGCCCAACCCCGGGGGATTCCCGGCGGCCCGGTACAAGGCGGAGAGATGCGGGGAGCGCACGATCTCCTCCGGGGTGAGCCCGAAGGCCACGGCATAGCGGAAACGGTGCGGCGGGTGGTCGGAGACGAAGGTCCCGCGAGCGCCGTCCGCCACCAGCAGGCCGGCGTCGACCAGGATGCCCACCCCCCGGTGAACGGACATGCGGCTGACGCCGAGCGTGGCGGCCAGCTCGTCGCGCGAGGGGATCCTCTCGCCGGGGCCGATATGACGCCCCAGCAGAAGCTCGCGCAGGTGCGCGGCCACCTGCACCGTCCGCGGCCGCTTCTTCCGCCCCGCCGCCCCTGCCCGTTGCCCCTGTCCGGCCATGCGCCCAGTGTCGCGTCCGCCCCCCGCCCGCGTCAACCACCGCCCCCCCGCCGCGCCGAACCGATGGGGCTCGGCGCGGACAGGGTGCTACTCGCGGTCGACGAGGAACAGGCGGGTGCCGAAGTTGGCGGGCACGGTCAGCACCGCGCGGCCGTCGGCGGCGGGCACGGGGTCCCCGCCGCCGAGCTCGCGGAATTGGACCGCGCCGGGGAACGCGACCTCCGCCTCGATCGCTTCCGTGCGGCTGTAGCCCTGGAGGAGGAGCAGCCCGGTCGGCTCCGCGCGGCCGTCGCGCGCGGTGAGCGCCAGCCACCTGACCCGCGGGTCCTCCACGCGCACGAAGGGCTCGTCGGCCCAGTAGGTGTGGTGAGCCGCCGCCTCCGGGCGGCCGTAGCCGAAGGCCGTGAGCGCCGCGTCGTACTGCGCCACCAGCCTCATGTTGTCCCCCGCCGCGAGATCCCAGCCGAAGCCGCGCACGTCGTGCACGCGGCGCATGCCCCAGTCGCGCAGCATGATCTCCGGCGAATACTCGTCCGCCGCGTGCCGCAGGTGGCCGCTGACGAAGTTCAGCGCCGTCGGGACCGTGCCGGGCAGCAGGCCGGAGGTGGTGACGAGCGTGAAGCCCGGCGGGTGCGGAAGCTGGTAGCCGGGCCGGATGTGCGGGTGCTTGACCGGTACCTCCATCGGCACCTTCTCCGGGTCTTCGTGGTGCCCGCGGATCTCGAGGTCCAGCGTGGCCGTGGCCCAGGTCGTCAGCGGGATGACCTGCCCGTTGGTCATGTGGTGGGTGACATCCAGCCGGTATTCCGGCTGGCCGGAGGCGTTCAGTTCGCTCATGCGCTTGAAGACGCGCCGGTAGTACGCGCGCTGCGCGAAGAGGCTCATGCCGAAGCGCAGGACGCCGTCCTCCCCCCGCCAGGCGGGGCCGAACCGCGGGTTGTAGCAGCGCTTCGGGAAGGCGTTGTCGAAGTAGAGGCTGATGCCCCGCCGCATCCACTCGTTGGCGTAGTAGAGCGCGAAGTCGTGGTAGCTCGGCGAGAAGACGCCCCAGTGCGACTTCTTCTCCTGGAAGCGGGGGAACTCCAGCCCGCTCCACTCGTCCTGGAAGACCTGCCACTCGGGGATCAGGGGGTCGGTGGCGTGCTCCTCGAAGTAGACCCCGCTCTTCGTGCGCCCCACCGCGCCCGCCAGGAAGGCGAACCGCTGCACGAAGAAGGTCCAGGGCTTCCCCTCGCCGAAGGCCGTGCGGCCCGGGTTGCGGGGGGCGACGCGCCCGCGGTAGTAGTCCTCGATCCACCGGGCGTCCTCTTCGGTGTAGTCGCCGCGGCGCCGGATGGCCTGGATGCGGTCGACCACGGTCCAGTCGTTGTGGTCCGGGTACTTGCTGTTGCAGTGCCAGCCGCCCCAGCAGATGACCGGGCCCAGCCCCGACGCGAACCGCCGGGTGCGGAAGTCCGGCTCCATCGGCTTGCCGGGGGAGGCCATCAGCCCGAACTCGATCGCGCGCGGCGCGTCGAGCACGACGGGGCGCTGGACGATCTCGACCCGCAGCACCACCGCGCCGTCCCGCCGCGCGACGGTCTGCACGGGGCGATCGCCGTCGATCGCGAACCCGCGCTCGCTCTCCATGAAGAACGCGAGGCCGCGCAGCCCGCCGCCGAGCCAGACGTACGGCACGAACGGGCGGCGCTCCGCCTCCCGCGCCGCCTGCTGGTGGTAGAGCACCTGCTTCGCGTTCCAGATCTCGCCGTCCGCCGGGGCCGCGCCCGCCGCGCGCCAGCGGATCGGCACCCAGTGGTCCCACGGCTCGCGGTACCACTCGATCCGGCCGCCGCGCGGGGTGTCCCCCGCGTAGTTCAGCCGCAAGGCCTCGTCGGCGAACCAGTGGAAGAGCGGCGCCTCGGCGTCCTTCCAGGCGATTTCCAGCCAGGCGCGCCGCACCGTCGTCGTCGGCGCGTCCGCGCCCTCCGTTCCCGGCCGCGGCGCCAGCGTCATTGCCACCTTCGCGCAGCCGTCCTCCTGCACCTCGACCGACGAGCGCACGCGCAGCCCGGGGGCCTCCGCCTCCGTCTCGTAGACCGCGGTGTCCGGGTGCGTCGCCCGGCCCTCGACCCGGACCGGGGTCCACGCCGCCCGGCCGCCGTCGGCCGTCTCCACGACCAGCTTCATCGGTTCCGCGAGCACCTCGCGCCCGGCGGCGACCACGCTATCGAACAGCCCGAGGGCGTTGAGGCGGTAGGCGCGTCCCACGACCCGCACGGTCGGGCCGTCCGCCTCCACCGGGGTGAAGGGCGGGTAGACCTCGCGCGACGTGCCGTAGTCGCAGCCCTCGAACGGGAAGCGGATGCGCTTGAAGGTCACGGGCGAGCGTTCGACGTGGCGGCCGAGGACGTACTCCACCCGGTACTCGCCTTCCGGCAGGTCCGGGATGTCGAACACCGCCTGCCCCCGCCCGTCCGCGCCCAGCGGCACGCGGCCCGCGGCGGCCTCGCGGCCGCTCGCCGCGTCGAGGATGCGGACCTCCGCCTCGGACACCGGCCCGCCGGCCTTCGCCTTGAGCGCCTCGCCCAGCTCGACCGCCGCCTCGAAGCGGTTGACCGACGGGTAGTAGGCGAAGGGGAGTTTCGCGGCCAGGGCCGTGACGGCCCCGCGGCCGGCGCGGTCCGGCACGGCCGTCTCCTCTCTGCCGTACCCGCCCTCCATGGCCGCCTCCGCGGCGCACGCCGCGCACAACGCGGCGCACGCGGCCGCCCTCCGGAACCGGGAACCCGTCCTCATGGTGCATCTCCTCCCCGCCGGAAGCCGCCCGTCCGGGCGCGGCTCCCACACGGCACACGTGTATAAAAACCGGCCCGGCGGCCCGGGCGGGGCGACGACGCCCCACCCGGACGAACCGGGCCTTGTTTACGCTTCGGCCTGTCCGCTCAGCGGCGGCGGCGCAGCAGCATCAGGACCGCGCCGAGCCCGGCGAGGCCGATCACCGCCGGCTCGGGGATCACGGCCACGCTGTCGTAGTCCGTGCCCACGCGGATCTCGTCGGCTACGTCCCCGGCCGCATTCAGCTTGAATCCGGCCGAGTATGAAGCTCTGGTCTGCCGGCCACGTCGACGTCGCATTGACCAGCCAGGTCACGCTGCCCTCGTCCGCGGGGATGGCGGCGGCACTGGTGAAGAACGTCGCGCTGATATTGACGTCCAGCGAGTTCTCCGCACTGGTGAGCCGCACGAGGCCGAAGTAGTCCGTGTTGGGATCCCACGACTGCGCGCCCGAGGCGGCCAGGAAGCCCCCTCCCGAGAACAGCCGCACCTGGCCGTTGGCGCCGAAACGGGCTGACAGCGCCTCCTGACCGCCCGCGGCGGGATAGCCCAGGTTCAAGGCCACTGTGTCGGCCCTGCGGAACAGGAAGCTGGCGTAGAGCGCGTCCGCGGGTCCCGAGGCCGCGACATTGAAGGCATCGCTGCTGCCCGTTGTCGCGAACTCGCGCGTCCCATAGGAGGTATGGCCGGCATGCCCGAGCGAATCCCCCGTGGTCGCGAACGGCGTCGCCGTGCTGCCGCTGAACACGTCGGCGGTCATGTCCGCCGACTGGCCCGTGGCGTACGACGGGGTCCCTGAGACATAAAGCTGGAACCAGCCGGTCTGCCACGAGCCGGTTCCGCCGTTGTTGCTCGCGTTGGCGATCGGGTTCGGCACCGTGTAGCCGAGTCCGTCATAGGCGATGAGGCCCGCCTGCGCGGCACCGAACGAAGCCAGCGTCAGCAGCGCCAGCGCAACACACAAGTTATTCCTTCTCATCTCCACTCCCCCCGCCGGTCCCGCCGCCACCATGGAGACGATCCGGTTTATGATTTGAAAACTAAACCGCTGATGCCGGGGACGCAAGCGAAAAGGATCGGGTTGGGCACATTTTTTCGGCCGGGGCCGGGTGGAGATGGAGGAGGGGCGGAGTGCACCCGTCCGGCCGCCGGGGAAGAAGCATGCGGGCCGGACCCGAGATGCCGGAGCGGGTGCCGGCGGCGGGCCTTCAGAAGACCAGGGGGTCGTCGGGAGCGCACCGGTGGGCCTCGGGCACTTCCTCCGGGTAGCGCGCGGGCAGACCGACCCGGTGGCAGGGACTGCCCGGGCACCAGGCCTCCATCGATTCGACGCAGACCCGGTACCACTCGAAGGCGTCGAACCCGAGCCACCGCACCGGCAGGTCGGGCCCGCGCGGCCGGGGATAGTTGGCGAGGGCGACGACCAGGGGGTCGGTACCGCTGCCGAGGCCCATCGCCGCCAGCTTCCGGCAGACGACCGCGGTCAGGATGTCGTCGGCCACGACGAGCGCCTGGGGGCGGCGCGCCCGGGGCGCCTCCATGAGCAGGTGCACGAGGTTGGCGATGCCGGTCTCCGACGGGTCGGACAGGTACTGCCTCCACCGCGGCGGGCAGTCGATGCCGCGCACGGCGGCCTCCGCGGCCACGATCTCCTCGGCACCCGCGGGCGAACGGTACCAGAGGAACGCCGCCCTGCGGCGGCCGCCTTCCCGCACGCAATCGAGGGCGCGGCGCACGAACGCCGCCATGTGCGGCTCGACGACGGCGGCGCCCGTGACCGGCGGCCGGAACACGCCGGTCATCGCCGCGACCGGGATGCGCGCGGCCACCTCCTGCAGACCCTCCTCGCCCAGCACCCACGCGCTGCGCACGCTCAGCACCCCGGCCAGCAGGCCGGCCTCGGCCTGCGCCGGGATGTCGGAGACGGCGGGGAGCGCGCCGCCGTCGGGCCGTTCCGGCCCGAAGACCGCGAAGGTGCGCGGGGCGAGTTCGTCCAGAGCGGACGCCGCCCGGTACAGGGCGGCGAAGTGGGGCGAGCGGACGATCGCGGCGGGCGGCAGGCCGAAGGCGACGGCGTAGCGGAACCGGTGCGGCGGGTGATCGGAGACGAAGGTCCCGCGCGAGCCGTCGGTCACCAGCAGGCCGGCGTCGACCAGCTCCTGCACGCCGCGGTGCACGGCGAAGCGGCTGACGCCCAGCGCGTCGGCCAGCTCGTCGCGCGAGGGGATCTTCCCGCCCGGCCCGACGTGCCGGGCGAGCAGCATGCGCCGCAGGTGCTCTGCGACCTGGGCCGTCTTCGGCCGCTTCTTGCGCCGCGGCGCCCGGCCCTTGCCCGGCGGCGCCCCTGCCCGTTGCCGCTCTCCGACCATGCGCCCAGTGTCGCGCCCGCCCCCCGCCTGCGTCAACCGTCCCGCAAAGCGCCGCGATGCGCGCGGCCGGGTCCCTGCGGTTCGGCGGCGCGGCGCCACCGGGCCCCCGCGCCGCCGCCCCGCAGCCGCCGGGCGGCCGCGGGCTACGGTTCGGCGGCGGCCTCGGCCATGGCGGCGACGTTCGCCGGCGGCACGTTGGGCAGCAGGGCCTCGTGGCTGGGGCTGACGACGAGGCGTGGCCCCAGCAGGTCCCGGACGCGGCGCACCTCGGCCTTCACTTCGCCCGGCGTGCCGTGCACGAGCAGGTGTTGCGTGTCGATCCCGCCGAGGAAGGCCAGCCGGCCCCCGGCGAGCCGCGCGAGCGAAGCGGCGTCCATCCCCGCGGCCTGGGCCTGCAGGGGGTGGAGGCCGTCCAGCCCGGCGTCGACCAGGTCGGGCAGGATCTTCGAGATCGCGCCGCAGGAGTGCAGGATCGCCTTCCGCCCGAAGGCGTGGGCCAGCTCGATCTGGCCGCGGATCGCGGGCAGCAGGAAGCGGCGGAAATGCTCCGGGCTGACGAGCAGGTCGAGCTGCGTGCCGAGGTCGTTGCCGAAGAAGAGCGCGTCCAGCTCGTCGCCCGCCTGCTCGAAGAACCGGCGGTTGCCCTCGAGGAAGAACGAGGCGATGTGCGCCATGGCCGCTTCCACGGCGGCCGGCGCGGTGTGCATCGCCACGAGGCAGTCCTCGAAGCCGAACAGGTTCCGCAGCTGGTCGAAGTGGCAGCACCACATGCCGCCCGCCCGGTACGTTTCGCCCAGGCCCCGCAGCCGTTCGAGCGCGGGCTCGAAGTCGAGATGCTCCGGGTCGGGCCAGTCGTAGGCCTCGACCTCCGCCGCCGTCTCGCAGTCGGCGAGCGGGCCCGGCGCGCCGAGCCCGAGCCGGGCCCGGTCGCCGCTCTCGAAGGCCTCTCGCCCCGCGGGATGCCGGTAGGCACCCGCCATGACCCACGTGAAGTCGTCGCCCAGCCGGCGCCGCACCGCGTCGCGGTCGGCGCACCCGAAGTGCGCGAGCAGCGCCGGCCAGCTTTCCGGGTCCGGTTGCCCCATCCAGAAACCGCACCGGTCCGGCGTCGCGCCGTCCAGGATCGCCCGCAGGCGTTCTCTGCCCGTCATGATTGCCGATCCTTCCGCGCCAAGGGTGCCCGGGTGTGCGCCAAACAGGCAAGAAGACCCCGCCCCGGCGAGCCGGGGCGGGGTCCTGTGAACACTACGCGTCGGCCGCGTTAGCGGCGGCGGCGCATCAGCAACGCCACGCCCGCCATGCCCAGCAGCCCGAGCGTCGCCGGCTCCGGGATGCCGTAGAAGGCGATTTCCGCTGCGCCCACGTTGGACCCGTTCGCCGTGGCGGTGACGTCCCACCGCACGTGCTGCGCCGTCGTCCCGCCGAGGTTGACCAGCGACGTCCAGCCCGCGCCATAGGCGCTGGTGTCCGTCATCGTGGCGCCGAACACGACGTCGTCCCCGTTACCGAAGGTGGAGTCGGTCGAGAGGATCACGTCGAACGCCGACGCCCGGTCCACGCCGCGCTGGATGAGGTCGAAGTAGCCGAGCGTCGTCGGCGCGCCGAAATCGAAGTCGATGTAGGTGTTCACCCCCTGGCCCGACGAGGCGTACTCGCCGGTAGGCTGCGCGCTGCCGTCGAAGATCTTCCCGACCTCGTAGCCCGAGATCGCGGTGGCCGACCCGGTGATCGTGGGGTCCGCGAGGCGCAGGTTCGGCGTGGCCTCGCCGTTCAAGGCCAGCTCCGCGCCGCCCGCGTTGGCGTCCAACTGCGTGCCGGCATACCACATGGCCATGCCGCCGAGACCGGACAGGGAGCCCGTGGAAACCTCGCCGAAGGTGCCGTTGTCGCCGTTGAACGCGTCGGACACCTTGATGCCGCCGTAGTTGAACTGGAACGACCAGACATCGCGGTCCGTGTTCTCCACGTACCGGTAGTCCGACATGTTGTAGAGCCGGTCCGGCTTGACGAACAGCGGCCTATTCTTGAAGTAGTAACTGTTGTTACTATCGTTGTCGTCCACGAACAGCGCCACATTCGCCGGCGAATTCGGCCCGATCGTATCGAGCGCCGTGCCCGACGCGCTGGTGATGTCCACCGTCGCCGCGCACGCCCACGCGGGCGCCAGGACCGCGACGGCCAGCCAGATGATGGTGTGCTTCATGTTTTCCTGCTCTCCTGCCCCTGCGGGGTTTCTCTTGCGCGGGCCCGAAACGCCAGTCCGGGAACTTCGTACCAGCCCGCACCCTCCCCAGTGGTGGTGTGATGTTGACAGCCTGGCGATGCCCGCACAATATCACCCGCGCGCCGATAGAGTGCACTATTGTGCATATATGGTCGGCGATGAGGGGAGCGGGCGTGACGCGGAAGACGCCGGAGTATTTCACGTGGTCCGCGGGCCGGATCCCGGTTCCGGAGCTGGCGGGCCGGTATCTGCTGGCGCCCGCGTCGAACCGGCACGTACACCGGGTACCTTTTCACGCGTTGCACGTCTACGGGTACGCCGCCCTGATGACGGTGGGCGGCGAGACCCGCCGGCTGGAGCCCGGTTGCATCACGCTGACGCCGGCCGGGACGGCCGCGCGCTACACGCTGGAGCGGCCGGGCAGGCACTGGTGCGTGCACTTCCGCGGCGCGCGCGCACCGGGGAGCGGGCGGGACGTGCTGCGCGTGCCGTGGTTCCTCCCGCCGGGCGTGCTGGGCGACCTGGTCACCGAGCGGCTCGCGCACCTGGCCGCCTTGCTGCACCGGCCGCATCCGGCGGCCGCCGGCGCCCGGGCCGCGCGGGTGGGGGGCGGGGCGGTGATCCTGGAGGTGCTGGCCGCGCTCGCGGAGCAGGCCGGCGGCCGTGCCGCCGCCGGCGAATCGGCGCGGATGGCCGCCGCGATCGAGCAGGCCCTGCGCATCGTCGAGGAGGAGATCGCCTCGCCGCTGTCCGCGGGCGAGCTGGCCGCGCGGGTCAAGATGAACCGGCGGTACCTGGGCGATGCCTTCCGCCGGCGGCACGGCGTGACCCTTTCGCAGCATATCCTCACGCGCCGCATTGAGCGCGCGCGGGCCATGCTCGCCGGTTCGGCGATGCCGGTCCGGCGCATCGCCCACGCGCTGGGGTTCGAGACGCCGTCCTACTTCCACCGGCAGTTCCGCCGCCTGACCGGCGCGACGCCCGGCGCCTTCCGCCGCTCGGTGTGGGGCGGGCCGTCCGGCACCTGATGCGCGCGGCCGGCGCCTGCGGCGCCGGGCGGCGGCGGGCCGGCCGCCGCCGCCGCGGGGCGGTGGCGTGATGGCGGTCGGCGGAGGAGCAGGTTAGTATGGAGCACGCATGAGCACGGGCGCCAGGGGGGAGGGGGCCGCACGCGCCCGCGGGGAGGGCGCGGTGCGGGCGCGGCGCGGCGTGGCCCCGGGGAGCGCGGGGGCCCGCCTCCTGCTGCTCGCCGCGCGGGCGGCGGGCGACCGGGCGGCGGACACGGAGGCCGCCGCGCTGGCGGCGGCGGTTGCCGACTGGGACGTCCTGGTGGCCGCCGCCCGGCGGCACCGGCTGGCCCCGCTGCTGGCGTACCGGCTCCGGGCGGCGCGGCCGCCGCTGCCGGGCGCGGCGCGGGAGGCGCTGGACGGCGACGCCGCGGGCAGCGCGGCCCGCGGGGCGCGGCTGGACGCGGCGCTGGGCGGGCTCGCCGCTGCGTTCCGCGCGCGCGGCGTGCGGGCGCTCCCCTTCAAGGGGGCGGTGCTGGCGCGGATGGCCTACCCGGAGCCCTGGCTGCGGCGCTACGACGACCTGGATTTCTTCGTCGATGCCGGGGGGCGCGAGGAAGCCGGGCGCGTGCTGCGGGAGCGCGGTTTCCGGCCGCACCTCGACCTGTCGCCCGGCGCGCGGGCGGTGTACCGGTGGGCGGGCTGGGACGACATCTTCACGGCGCCCTGCGGCCGGTACTCGGTGGAGCTGACCACGCGGCTGGTGCCGCGCCACGCGGCCTTCGACTTCCCGCTCGAGGCGCTGCGCGCGCGCGCGGTGCGGGTGGAGGTGGCCGGCGCGGAAGTGGAGACGCTGGCGTTGCCGGACCTGCTGCTGTTCCTCGCGGTGCACGGCGCGAAGCACCGGTGGTCGCGGCTGGCGTGGCTGGCCGACTTCGCCGCGCTGCTGGCGCGCGCGGACGGCGGCGCGCGGCGCGCGCTGGCGGGGCGGGCGCGGGCCCTGGGCGCGGGGCGCGCCTGGCTGCTGGCCGTGGAGCTGGCCCGGCGGCACGCGGGCGCCCTGCCGACGCCGGGGGAGGGGACGGCGCTCGGCCGCGACGGGGCGGTCGCGCGGCTGGCCGCGGAGACCGAGCGCGGGTGGTGGCGGGACGGGGGCGAGCCGGGCCACGTCGCCCGGCTCGGTTACCACCTGCGCGTCCGCGAGCGGTTGCGGGACCGCGTGCGGCACGCGGCGCTGCTGGCCGTCACGCCGAGCTACGGGGACTGGCGCAGGCTGTCGCTGCCGGCGGCCTGGGCGTGGGTGTACTGGGTCGCGCGGCCCCCGCGCCTCGCGCTGGCGGTTCCGGCGGGCCTGTTCCGCCGGGCCCGGCGGCCGTCCCGTTCCGGCTGAGGAGCGCTTCAGTCCCGTTCCGGGAACAGGGGCGTGTCGGCCCCGGGCCGCAGTTCGCGGGCGCGCTCCAGGCACACCGCGACCCCCTCGTTGCGCTGCAGCGGGGCCTGGGCCCGCGCCAGCCAGATCCAGCCGTAGTAGTCCGCGGGCGCGGCGCGAACGGCCAGCGCGGCGCAGCGGACCGACCGCTCGGCGAGGTGGACGCGTTCCGGCATCGGCAGGTCCGGATGGAGGGCGGCCTCGAAGCACGTGGCCGCGGCGTCGCGGAGCACGAGCGGGCCCGCGCCGGGGCCGCGCAGCACCGCCTCCACCTCGTGGTCCATCTCCGAGGCCGCCGCCTCGAGCGGCTTCGCGTCCATCGGCAGGTCGAGCGCGCGCGCCGCGTAGCGCATGCGCACGCCCGCGAGTTCCACGCGCAGCGCCTCCGACTGGCCCGCGACGGCGAAGACGGCGAGCAGCAGGCCGGCCAGGGCGGCCGCGCGGACCCGCCGGGCCGGCGCGTACCCGCTCCCGGCCGCGCGCTCGCCGTCCGGCTCCGCGCCGGGCGCGTCGCCGGCGGTCCGGCGGTCCGCCGGGGTGTGGGCGAGGATGTGGGTGACGGCCACCGCCAGGCCGCACAGGAGCGCCAGCAGCAGGGCGTTGGACGGCTTGCGCAGGCTGTAGTCGACGAAGCCGTGCAGGACGGCGCCGACCAGCCCGACCATCAGGCCGTTGCGGAACAGGCGGAGGCGCTCGTTGCCCGCGGGGCGGGGCGTGAGGACGAACCGGCCGATCGCGACGGCCGCCGCCAGGGCCAGGACGCCGCCCAGGACGCCGCCCTCGGCGAGGAGCTGGGCCCAGTCGTTGTGCGCGTGCAGCCAGCGCCCGAACTGGAGGTCGGGGCTCTGGACGACCGGGAAGACGTACTGGAAGGCGCCGAACCCGGCGCCGAAGAGCGGGAAGAAGCCCAGCAGCACGAGCGTGTCGCGCA
This sequence comes from uncultured bacterium, assembly GCA_963744655.1. GTDB lineage: Bacteria > Verrucomicrobiota > Kiritimatiellia > PWTM01 > PWTM01 > CAVUUJ01. Next base: position 215,469 of record CAVUUJ010000001.1, read on the forward strand.
GGGCGAGGAAGCGCGTGTCGCGGGTCGGGTCGAAGACCGCGCCGGCCAGCGTGCCGAGGCGCACGACGACCGGTTCCCACCCGAGCCAGACGACGACGGCGGCCGCCAGGGCGCCCGCCACGAAGATCGACCGCGCCCGGCGCCGCCGGCCGCGGTGGCGCAGGGCCACGAGCAGGGTGGCGATGCCGGCGGCGGCGGCGAGGCTCACGATGGCGCCGCGCGACAGCGTGAGGAAGACCGTCGCGGTGAAGACCGCGAGCACGAACGCCAGCACCGCGTGGCGGCCGGCCTCCTGCCGCGAGAGGTAGCGGAGGCGGTCGCGCCAGCCCCGCAGGCGGCGCCCGCCGCTGCTGTCGATCTCGTCCGCGGTGGAGGCGAGGAACAGGCCGAAGACGAGGCCGATGGCCATGACCAGGTGGCCGGCGAAGTGGTTCCGGTTGGTGAAGGGGCCGAACCCGTTGCCCATGTACCGGGGCTGGTAGAGCCAGAGCAGGTCGCGCGCGCCCGAGGCCTTGTGCACGAGGCTGACCACCACGAGCGCGAAGGTGGAGGCCGCGAGCACCGCCGCGATGCGGCGCAGGTCGCACCAGCGCCGCGTCGTGTGCGCGACCACGAGGAAGACGCCGAGGTAGGCGCCGAAGAGCCACAGGCTGTGGCGCGTGGCCCCGGGCGCGAGGGACAGCGCCGCGGCGGGGGCGGCCGCCTCCGGGTCGGCGGGGAGAAAGTCCATGACCCCCGCCGCGGCGAACCGCTCGACCTGCGCGCGCGCGAAGGCGGCGGCGTGGGGGCTCAGGACCTCCACGACCCCGAGCGGCCAGCCGCGCGCCTGCAGCGCCATGAAGAGGCCGAGCAGCACGAGGGCCGCGACGGCCGCCGGCACCCGGACGCGGAGCCGCGGGCTGGCCACGAGCGCGAGGAACCAGCAGACGGTCGAGGCGGTGACCCCCATGCACACCAGCAGGTAGGCCCAGGGTTCGGAGCTGCCGAAGAGCCACGGCGACGCGGCCACGCAGACCACGACGCCCCACCGCGCCATGGCGCCGAGCAGTTGTTGCGTCCGCGTCACGGCCGCGCGGCCCCGGAACCGGTCGGGCCCGCGCTCACCGCCGGGGCCCCCGCGCCGGGCCGCCCCCGGTCCGGCGGGAGCCCGGGGCGGCGCCCTCCGTCTCCTCGCCGTAGTAGTGCGCGCGGTAGTCGTCCGCGTAGCGCGAGTAGCCGTGGTAGTAGTAGCTGGAGTAGTAGCGCCCGACGCGGCTCACCACGAGCTGGTTGAGGATGCAGCCGACGAGGCGCGTGTTGACCATCTCCAGGTGCTCCCGGGCCCGCTGCAGCACCGCGCCGCGGTGCTTCGAGGCCTTGACCACCAGGATCGCCCCGTCGCAGTAGGTGCCCAGGATGCCCGCGTCCGAAACGAACAGCACCGGGGGCGTGTCGATGACGACCCAGTCGTACATCTCCCGGAGCTGGGCGACCGTGTCGGCCATGCGCCGGGAGCCGAGCAGGTCGCCCGGGCTGGGCGTCATCGAGCCCGCCGCCAGGACGTGGAGGTTCTCGACGGGATGGTCGAGGGGGACGACGCGGTGCAGCGCGTCCTCCAGGGTGGTGGCGCCGACGAGCACGTCCGTCAGGCCGGGGCTTGCGACGATGCCGAAGAGGCGGTGGATCGAGGGCCGGTGCAGGTCGCAGTCGATCAGCAGCACCCGCTTGCCGCTCTTGGCGATGGCCGTGGCGAGGTTGGCGGCCGTGGTGGTCTTGCCCTCGGAGGGCCCGCAGGAGGTGAGGGCGACCACCTTCATCTCGCCCTCGGGCGCGGAGAAGAACAGGCCGGTGCGCATGCTGCGGTAGGCTTCCGCGATGGAGGTCACGTCGTCGCGCAGGAGCACGGTGCCCCGGAACTTGAAGCGCTCCTTGGCCGAGTGGCCGTCGGTGCGGATCTCCGGGACGAAGCCGAGCAGGGGCACGCCCAGCTTCTCCTTGAGGTCCTCGGGCGTCTTCACGGCGTCGTCGAGGCTCTCGAAGAAGAAGGACAGGCCGATCCCGGCGGCGAGGCCGAGGAAGACGGCCCACAGCACCATGCGGCCGCGGCGGGGGCTGACGGGCGCGCGCGGGGTGTCCGCGAACTCCGCGATCTGCACGCTGGTGCGGACGAAGCCGGAGCTGACGTCCACCTCCCGCATCCGCTCGACGAGCATGTCGAAGAGCCGCGTGTGGCGCTGGACCTCGTTGTTCAGCCGGTTGAAATCCAGCATCTCCTTCGCGAGGTGGAGCGCCTCGCCCTTCTGCTCCTCCACCTCCCGGGCAAGCTCGCGCTCCTTCTCCTGGAGCGAGAGTTCCCGGTTGGTCATGGCCTGGACCGTGCGCCCGAGCGCGGTCTCGAGGTCGCGCCGGGCGCTCGCGAGGTCCTCCGCCGCCGCCTTCAGCTGCGGGTGCTGCGCGCCGTAGAGCCGGCCGAGTTCCGCGAGGCGCCGCCGGGCCGCGGCCACGTTCTTCTGCGCCTCCGCGACCTCGGACTGGTCGCCGATGCCGGGGACGGCCAGCAGCGTCGAAACCGTGTTGGTGTCGAGCGTGCCGATGCCCTGCAGCAGGTCCTGCACGACGCGGATGCGCGCGGTCAGGTCGATGCGCTCGAGCTGGGTGTCGGTGATCTCGCGGTTCAGCTCGTCCAGCCGCTTGAGCAGCGGCTGCTCGTTCTCACCGCCTGCCACGGTGACCGCCGCGGACCCCTCGCGGAACGCCTGCAGTGCGCGCTCGGCCTCGCGGAGGGCCTGCTCCTGCTTCCGCTGCTCCTCCTGCAGGAAGCGGAACGCCTCGCCGTGAAACTCGACCTTCTCCGCGAGGTGGTGCCGCGCGAAGGCGCGCGCGACGGCGTTGACGATCCGGGCGCAACGCGCGGGGTCGCCGCCGCGCGACTCGATCTGGAGGAAGTGCGAGCCGCTGAGGTGGCGCGCGCGCACCGTGGAGCGCAGCCGCTGCCACGGCTCGGCGGGCGCCGACGGCTGCCCGCCGAGCAGGGCGATCAGGGTGCGGCGCAGCTCGCCGAACAGGGACCGCCCGGGCGGCGGCGCGGCCGGGTCCTGCGCGGCGGCGAACAGGTTGGAGACGGCGGGGTCGCCTAGCGCCTCCTCCATGACGGCGCGGCTGGTTACGAGCTGGGTCTGGGTCTTGTAGTAGTCGGGGTCCCACCACGGCGTGTTCTCGACGATGCCGCCGATGTTGGCGATCCGCGGCCCGCCGCGCTCGATGATCAGCTTCGCGGTGGCCTGGTAGACGTTGGGCGCGCGAAAGGCGCGAAGCGTGCCGACGGCGACGAAGAGGCAGAAGACCCCGACGATGGTCCACCAGCGCCGCCGGATCACCTCGACGTAGCGCCGCAGCGAGGAGGAGGGGGTCGTCTCGTTCGCCGCGTAGCCCGGCCCGTAGCCGTAGTCCCGCGGCTCGAGGCGCTCGTCGTTCGGCGGGGTCGGGGCGTCGTCCATGGGGATCACTCGCGCGGGTCAGGGAACCGGGGCATACGAGACCCCCGCACCCACGGAAGGTCGCACGAACTCGGAGAGACGGGCGATCGTGCTGGAGCCGACGACGAGGGTGTCGCCGTCCTGCACGCTGGGCATGGGCTGGCCGGCCCGGCTGCGCGTCAGGTCGATCGGCACCACCTGGACCCCCTCGTCCGTCTGGCGGATCAGCAGCGAGTTCTCCGCGCGGCCCGTCGCCATCAGGCCCCCCGCGAGGGCCACGGCCTGGAGCAGGCTGACCGGCGCGTCCTGTTCCACCGCGTAGGCCCCGGGCCGCTGCACGTAGCCGAGCACGTAGACGAAGCCCCGGCGCTTGGGCAGCACGTTGACGACGTCCCCCTTGCGCACCCAGAGATTCAGCCGCAGGTCGCCGCCGTCGACGAGCCGCGAGAGATCGACCTGCAGGACGCTCTCCTCCGCGGCCGTCGCCGACCGCTCCGCGGCCTCCGCGAGCGGGTCGTCGATCGCCGGGGCCGGGGGCGCGCCGGGGGAGGGGGCCGCCTCCGCGTTGCCCCCGCGCACGAGCAGGACCCGGTTGCCCGCGTGCTCTCCCAGGCCGCCGGCCTGGGAGATGACTTCCAGCAGGGTGCCGCGCTCGTGCTCCAGGTAGTACACGCCGGGGCGCTTCACCTCCCCGGTCACCACGACCGGCGCCGAGCGGAACGCCTTCACCCGCACGACCACCTCGGGGTCCTTGAGGAACCGGCCTTCGTAGCGGGCGGCGACGAGCCGCTCGACCTCCGCCGGCGTCAGCCCCTCGACCGGCACCGCGTCGACCAGCGGGAGGTGCACCGTCCCGTCGCGCGCGACGACCCGCTCGAGGCGCGACAGCTCGCCCGGCTCCTCGAGGGACTTGACCGCGAAGTCCAGCGTGTCCTCCGGCCCCACGCGGTACAGGCGGCGCGCGACGGGGTGCTCGGACTCCCAGGCGCTCTGCACCCGCTCCATGCGGGCCAGGCGGGCCGCGGCCTCGCGCTCCGCCGCCTCCGTGTCCAAGGGGGAGGCCGCCGGCCGGCCGGGCCGCATGCCCTCCATGAGGACGTTGCCCACCGGGCGCCCGAAGTCCTGCCGGCTGCAGCCGGAGACCAGGGCGAGTGCCGTCAGCAGTATGAAGACCCTTTGATACACGGGCTCGAGTCTAAACCGGTACCCCGTTGAAACAAGCACAATGGAACCCTGCGACGCTTCCCGGCGGGCAGGGAAGGCGCCGCGGCGGCATGCCGCGCGCGGCCGCCCCGGCTAGGGACTGACCACCTGGGTTTCGCGGGGAATGGCCAGGCCGAGCGGGGTGATCATGGTCTGGTAGAAGACCCCGCGCCCCGTGATCAGCGCCCGGCGGGGCAGGGCGACGATCAGGTCGTGCCGCTGCGAAACCACCATGTCGCTGGGCTGCAGCACGCTCAGGTTCACGCGCACGCGCCCCACGAGCACGTAGGACTCGCCGCTCGCCAGCGGGGGGACATAGAAGTTGCCGTTCTGGTCGGTCACCGTGCGGAAGATGAACCGGTTGCGGTCCACGTTCCATACGCGCACGGGAAAACCCGCCACCGGCGTCTGGCCATCGGCCTGCAACACGATGCCCGCCACCTCGTTAGGCAGGAAGGTTGCATGCGCTCCCGAGTAGTCCGCCCTCGCGGCGGCCACGCTCACGGCGAAGGCCAACACGGCCAACGGGAAAAAACCCCATGTTCTCATTGCGGCACCCCTTGCTAGTCCCCCTGCCAGACCGTCGCCAATATAGGACGGCACCCCGTCGCTGTAAAGTAACTTTTTTATCGGATTGCTGTTGAAGTTGCAGGGGGGCAAGCAGTATAGTGCGTTCAAGGGCGCGTGCTCCGCGGTTCATGGGTGTGAGCCTGGGGGTGGCCATGCGAAGGATGGAGGGAGGTCAGGCATGAAGAGCAAGTGGCTTGCCGTACTGGTCGGGTTGTTCACGTTCACGGCAGTTTCGTCAGAGGCGGAGGTGGGGTGGATCCTGGACATCCTTCCGGGCTCGGTTCTCGCCAGCTTCTCGGGTGACGAGTTTCACGTGAGGGGCGATGGCGAGGAGGAGGAAACCTCGCTGGTCACGTCCATCCCGAGCGTGGCGGGCGGCGCCCGGTGGGACTTCTCCAGCGGCTACGCCGACCTCAAGGGCGGCGCCGGTCTCCTGCTCAACCAGCGCGTCAATGCCTACACGCTGTACGCCATGGCGGAAGCGCTGTTCGAGGCGAAGCGCAGCCTGCTGGTCGGACCGCACGTGGCGTATGCGTGGTACCTGGATCCCGAGTGGTGGGGCGACGGGGACGTCATCATGGACGACACGACGGGCTGGCTGGCCGGCATCTCCTTCATCTTCGGGGACCGCGTCTCCTACGTGCTGTCGGCGGATTACTACTCGCTGACGTTCGACGTGAACGAGATCGCTCCCGGCTGGGTGGCCAACAACAGCGAGATCGAGATGAGCGGCGTGGCCGCGCAGTTCGGTCTCCGCCTCCAGTTCTAACCCGGCTTACGGTCCGCAAGCACCGGCCGCGGTCCCCGTGACCACGGCCGGTGTTTTTTTGCCCGCGAACCCCCCACCGCCTCCTCCCGGCCTACGCGAGGCGAATACCGTTCTCGTCTTCTCAAAGATGATGAACGCCGCGCCCCCAACGCCACGCTCCTCGCGAAATCCGCGTCTTCTTGCGGCGTAAACCCTTGTAGGGGAACGCCTGCTGTCTTCGTGGGGCACCGGTTGGCACGCCGGCTGCTATATCGTCTTCCCGGCAGATGGAGAAGACGGCATGAAGAAGACCCACTTGGCTATGCTGGCTGCGGCGGCGATGCTCCCCTGGACCTCCGGTTGCGTAACCGCCCAGTCGCGCATGATCTGCTTCAGCCCCGTCGATTCCCAGCGCTTCGAGTCGGTCGACCAGTTGCTGAGCGAGTTCAACGGCGAGCTGCCGTTCGCGGTCGACGAGAGCCGCTTCACCTGCAGCCGCCAGGACGGCACGGTGATCGCGTGGGTGGCCATGGACGACGCGAACCGCGGCAACCAGCTGGTGGCGGCGCTCAAGCGCAGCACCCGGTTCCGTACGCTGGGCGTAGGGAAGGTCGCCGCGGAAGACATCGAGCTGTTCGCGCTCGGGCCGCAGAGCTACCGGTTCTAACCCCGGCCGGTCCCGCGCCCCCGGGCCGTACGGCCGGGTCCCGGCTCCCCGCGGAACCGACCCCGCGCGGCTGAGCCCCCGCAGTCGGCAGACCTCCCGGCCACCCGGCGGCCGCGCGGCCGTGCAGGAACCTCCGGGACGGGGAACGCTTCACCGCGCAGCCTGCCCCCGACGCCCGGGAAAGCCCCCGCGGCGCATACCGCCATGCAGGAGCCCGCCCCGGGGCGGAGGGTGTGTCAACGGACAGGGGGCGCGCGGCGCGGCCGGGCTCAGTCGTTCGGCGCCAGCTCACCCAGGTTGCGGGGGATCATGATCAGGATCGACTTTGGCGCCGCCGTCTGACCCTCGCCGAGCGCCGCGCTGCCGAGCACCTCGAGGTTCACCGTCAGCAGGCCGACGGTCATCTCGAAGAGGCCTTCTTCCATGGGGGGCAGGCGGAACGCGCCGTCGTCGTCGGTGCGGGTCTCGTAGTTGGCCTCGTCGGCGCCCGGCTCGCGCACGGTGACCTTGACGCCGCCCGCGGGCTGGTCCTCCCCGCTGCTTTCGGCGAGGAAGAACACACGGCAGTCGGAGCCCACCTTGCGGATGACCACCCGGTAACGGGGTGCGGTGCGGGGTTCGGGCGCGGGGGCGTCATCCATCGCCTCGACGGCGGGCGCTTCGACCGCCTCCGCGGGCGGGGCGCTTTCCTGGCCCGAGGCGCCGGGACAGAGGGCCGCCGACACGCAGGCCACCGCGGCCCAACCGGTCAAGCGCCTGGCAAAAAGGCGCAAAGGAATATTGCTCATCTGATGACCCCCATGATAGTCAGCCGACGTGGCTCATGCCGAACTGAACACCCTTGTCAGCCAAAGCATACGACGCGCCGCGAGGGGAGTCAACCCATGAGCAGCAAGGGATTTGCCGTCCCCCGAGCAGGGAGGGAAACCCGGTTCGCGGGGCCGGCGGCGGACAGCGCGGCGGTCGATTTCCCGGTGCTGGCGGCGTCGCTGCTCGGGGAGGGCCGCACGGTGCGTTTCACGGCCCGGGGCCGCAGCATGCGCCCGTTCATCCGCGACGGCGACGAGGTGACCGTGGCGCCGATGGACGCGGGCGGAGAACCGCGGCGGGGCGACATCGTGCTCTACAGGGCCTCCGGGGGACGGGTGGCGTTGCACCGCGCCCTGCGCCGGTACGGGAACGGCGGGCGGTCCGGCTGGCTGTGCCGGGGCGACGGCATGATCGGCCCCGAGGAGCGGGTGCCGGCGGGTGCCCTGCTGGGCCGGGCGGTGGCCGTCACGCGCGCGGGCCGCGACCTGCCGGTTTGCGGCGCGGCGCGGCGCCGGCTGGGCCGGGCATGGGCACGGTGGCAGGGGGTGCGCTGGTTCGGCGTCCGCCTGGTCCGGCTTCTCCGCGGGCGCGACCGCTCCCGCGGCTGAGCCGTCCGGCACGGCCGCATGGCCCCTCCGCGCGCCTTCCCCCCCGACTCGCCGGCACACGCCCCGGTATCGCAATGCCGTGCCGCGTCGTCGACCGCCCCGCCAGGCGCGTCATGAGGCCGAAAACGACCGTCGTGGGCCGGGCACACGCAGGCCGGGTCACCCCCGAGACCTCGTAGCTTGACTTCTGGATAACGCATACCTTCACGATCGTGAAGCTATGCGTTATCGAAGGACAGGGTGCGGAGGGGGGGGGAAGGGGCCCCGCCGGGTGAGGGCAGGCCCGGGGCGCGCTAGGGCCAGGGGCCGCCGGCAGGGCCTGCCTGCGTCCCGCGACGACCCACCGGGGTGGACGTCCGTCCGGCAACGCGGGGCTGACCGGTCCGCCGGCGCGGCGGCCGGCTGTCAGGCCGGCCAGCGGGCGAGCAGGTAGGCGGGCGTCGTCGCATCGGCCCGGCCGTGCAGCCTGCAGGCGGGCACCTCGCGCGCCAGGCGGTCCAGCACGCCGCAGGCGGCCGTGGCGGCGTCGTTGTCGAACCACGGCACGGAGGTCACGGGCAGCAGGTGTTCCGCGGCCCGGACCGGGTCCAGCGGTTCGGCGCGGGGCGCCTCGCCCTTGACCAGGAAGGCCAGTCCGCCGAGCGCTACGGGGCCGGGCGACGCGATGCCCGCCTCGCCGGCCCAGGGCGTCCCGTGCATGCACCACCGGTCGCCGCGGCGGCGCAGGATGACCCGGTCGTCGCTGAGCATCGCGACGCCCGGCGTGTCCGCCAGCAGGCGGCAGAGGGTCGTCTTGCCCGCGCCCGAACGGCCGGGGAAGGCCGCCCCGCGCCCGTCCAGGACGGCCCCCGCCGCGTGGACGAGCAACCCGCCGGCCCCGGCCAGGGCGTAGAGGAGCAGCAACTGGTCGAGGGGATAGCGGAAGGGCGACCAGAAGGGCGAGGGGCTCGCGGGGTCCGGGGGGAGGCAGTCGACGTCGACCGTCCGCAGCGGGAGGCGGAAGCGCGCGACCCACGCGGCGCGCGATCCCCCGGGATCGCGGGCGAGGACGCGGGTGTCGCCTTCCCGCGCGAACTGCCACGACGGCGTCCGGCACGCCACGGCGTCCGCGGCCGGGGCCTCCGGCGCGCGACCCCGCAGCCGCACCTCCACCCCGGGTTCGCCGCGGGGTCCGGGCGGCGGCCCTTCGAACGCTTGGTACAGCGGGTCGCGGTGCAGCGCGCCCACGGGGAAGTCGGACGTGACACGGAACACGACGCCGCCCAGGACCAGGTGCCGGTGAAGAGGCCTCGCGCGCATCCGCGTGTCCACGCGGCGGGTCAGACGCGCTCGACGCGGTGTTCCACGCGCACGCCCGCCTGTTCGAAGAGAACGCCCACGGGGCAGATCGCGACGGCCTTCTCGAAGATGCGCCGGACGCGATCGTCCGGCGCCTCCGTCGCGACGCGCGCCACGAGGCGCACCGAGGCGAAGGTCTTGGCGCCCTGGGGCTTCTCCGCCTCCAGCTCGACCTCGAAGCGGGAGTAGTCGAGCTTGGAGTTCTTCGCCACGATCGCCCAGAGCGTGGTGATGCAGCCCGCGAGCGCGACCCCGCACAGTTCGAGCCCCGAGGGCCCGGCATCGGCGCCCCCCTGGCTTTCGGGCAGGTCCGTGACCACCCGGTGCCCGCGGTTGGTGACGGTCTCGGTGCGGAAGGCGTCGTCCAGCGTAGCCGTGCACTTCATGGGTCGTTCCTCACCGGGTGATGTCGTAGCAGGCGCTGCCGTACACGGCGCGGTCGCCGAGCACGTCCTCGATGCGGAGCAGCTGGTTGTACTTGCAGATGCGGTCGGTGCGGCTGAGCGAGCCGGTCTTGATCTGGCCGGCGTTGGTGGCCACCGCGATGTCGGCGATCGTGCTGTCCTCGGTCTCGCCGGAGCGGTGGCTGATGACGGCGGTGTAGCCCGCGCGCTTGGCCATCTCGATGGCGTCGAGCGTCTCGGTGAGGGTGCCGATCTGGTTGACCTTGACCAGGATCGAGTTGGCGACGCCCATCTCGATGCCCTTGCTGAGGAACTTGGTGTTGGTGACGAAGAGGTCGTCGCCGACGAGCTGGACCTTGTCGCCGAGGCGCTCGGTCATGCAGCTTCCAGCCGTCCCAGTCGCTCTCGGCGCAGCCGTCCTCGATGCTGACGATCGGGTACTTCGTCGATCCAGCTCCTCGTACAGGTCGACCATGCTCGGCGGCGGTGCGTTCGGAGCCGTCGCTCTTCTTGAAGACGTAGCGCTTCTTCGCCGCGTCGAAGAACTCGCTCGCGGCCGCGTCGAGGGCGATGAAGACGTCCTTGCCGGGCTTGTAGCCGGCGCCGTCGATGGCCTCGACGATGACGTCGAGCGCCTGCCGGTTGCTCTCGAGGTTCGGGGCGAAGCCGCCTTCGTCGCCGACGGCGGTGCTGAGGCCCATGCTTCTTGAGCACGGCCTTGAGGGCGTGGAAGACCTCGGCGCCCATGCGCAGGCCTTCGGCGAAGGTCGGGGCGCCCCGGGGCATGATCATGAACTCCTGGACGTCGATCGGGGCGTCGGAGTGGGCGCCGCCGTTGATGATGTTCATCATCGGCACGGGCAGGACCTTGGCGTTGGCGCCGCCGATGTAGCGGAACAGCGGCAGGTCGAGCAGGTCGGCGGCGGCGTGGGCGGCGGCCATGGAGACGCCGAGCATGGCGTTGGCGCCGAGCTTGGACTTGGTTTCCGTGCCGTCGAGCTCGAGCAGCGCGCGGTCGATGGCGACCTGGTCGAGGGCGTCCATGCCCGCGAGGTGCGGGGCGATGACGCTCGTTGACGTTCGTCGACGGCCTTGAGGACGCCCTTGCCGAGGTAGCGCGTCTTGTCGCCGTCGCGCAGTTCGAGCGCCTCGTTCTCGCCGGTGGAGGCCCCGGAGGGCACGGCGGCGCGGCCGAGGGCGCCGGAGGCCAGGCGACATCGACTTCGACGGTGGGGTTGCCGCGGGAATCGAGGATCTCCCGGCCGTGCAGGGCGGTGATTTCAGACATGGTGTTCTCCTTGCTGGGCGTTGAAACCGTGAGCGGCGCACGATAGGCGAGCCGTCGGCACCGCGCAAGAGCATAAACCCGTCGCGGGCCCCGGAGGGCGTGTGGGCGGGGCCGGTCGCGGTTGCAGCCGGGGCGCGGGGAGGCTACGCTCGGGCGGGGGTGAGGCATGGCGCAGGCGATCGGCATCCTGGGCGGCACGTTCAACCCGGTGCATGCCGGGCACCTGCTGCTGGCGCAGGATGCGCTCGAGCACTTCGAACTCGACCGCATCGTGTTCGTGCCGTGCGGCCGCCCGCCGCACAAGCCGGAGCTCCCGGTGGCCGCGGCGCGGCACCGGCTGGCGATGCTGGAGGCGGCGGTGGAGGGGGATCCCCGCTTCGAGGTGAGCACGTGCGAGATCGAGCGGGACGGCCCCTCGTACAGCGTGGATACCGTGCGCCACTTCCGCGGGCTCCATCCCGGGGCGCGCCTCTGTCTCGTGATCGGCGCCGACACCCTGGTGGACCTGCGCAGTTGGCACGAGATCGGCCGGCTGCTCGAGGCCTGCGATGTCGTGACCGTGTCGCGGCCCGGGCTGGACCTGGCGCGCCTCCGCGCGCCGGACCTCGGCCTGCCGCCGCCGTGGGGCGAGCGCCTGCTCGCGCAGGCCGCGACCGGCCACGACGTGGGCATCTCCTCCTCCGAGGTGCGCATGCGTCTTGCCGAGGGTCTGAGCATCCGCTACCTTGTGCCGCCCCCGGTGGAGATGTACATCGGGGAACACGGGCTGTACCGGGACTGAATGGCGACCGACACCGACACCTTGACACAGGCGCAAACGGCGAGGGAGGCCCTTGAAGCCAGGAAGGGCGCCGAGCCCGTCGTGCTGGACGTGCGGGGCCTGTCGGGCGTGACCGACTTCTACGTGATCGCCAGCGGCAGCAGCCCGCCGCATCTCAAGGCGCTGCACGCGGAAGTGAGCCGCCGGATGAAGGCGGCGGGCCACGCGCGCTTCGGCAGCGCCGGCAAGCCGGACACGGGCTGGATGGTGCTCGACTACCTCGGCGTCGTCGTGCACGTCTTCACACCGGACAAGCGGGACTACTACGCGCTGGAGGATCTCTGGAGCGACGCCCCCCGCGTGTGAGCCCGCGCGGCGGAATTCGGCTTGCCTCCGCCGGCCCGCTCCGCTAGGTCCATCCGGCTCGTGCCGCACCCGGGGACCGGGTCCGGCTTCGCGGCGCCATGTTTTTTGCACGGAAAGGTGAACAGATGACGTACGACAAGATACGGGTTCCCGCCGACGGCGAGAAGATCACCATGGGCGCGGACGGCCGCCTGGCCGGTGCCCGACCGGCCCATCCTGCCGTTCATCGAGGGCGACGGCACCGGGCCGGACATCACGCGCGCCGCGATGACGGCGTGGAACGCGGCGGTGGAGAAGGCCTACGGCGGCGAGCGGCGCGTCGCGTGGATGGAGATCTACGCGGGCGAGAAGGCCTGCGCCGTGTACGGCGACGGACGCGTGGCTGCCCGACGAGACGCTCGAGGCGGTGCGCGAGTACCTCGTGGCCATCAAGGGCCCGCTGACCACGCCGGTCGGCGGCGGCATCCGCAGCCTGAACGTCGCGCTGCGCCAGGAGCTGGACCTCTACGTCTGCCTGCGCCCGGTGCGGTGGTTCCAGGGCGTGCCTTCGCCCGGTGAAGCGGCCGGAGCTGACCGACATGGTGATCTTCCGCGAGAACTCCGAGGACATCTACGCCGGCATCGAGTGGGCGGCGGGCACCCCGGAGGCGAAGCGGGTCATCGACGTTCCTGCAGGACGAGATGGGCGTGACGAAGATCCGGTTCCCCGAGACCTCCGGCATCGGCATCAAGCCGGTCTCGCGGGAGGGCACCGCGCGGCTGGTGAAGGCGGCGATCCGGTACGCGATCGAGAACGGCCGCCCGTCGCGTGACGCTGGTGCACAAGGGCAACATCATGAAGTTCACGGAGGGCGGCTTCCGCGACTGGGGCTACGAGACGGCGCGCGAGCGAGTTCGGCGCGGTGCCGCTCGACGGCGGGCCGTGGCACGTGATCCGGACTGCCCGGACGGGCGCGAGATCGTCGTCAAGGACGTCATCGCCGACGCCTTCCTGCAGCAGATCCTCACGCGCCCGGCCGAGTACGACGTGATCGCCACGATGAACCTCAACGGCGACTACATCTCCGACGCCCTGGCCGCCTGCGTCGGCGGCATCGGCATCGCCCCCGGGGCGAACATCAACTACGACACGGGCGCGCGCGATCTTCGAGGCCACGCACGGCACCGCCCCCAAGTACGCCGGCCAGGACAAGGTCAACCCCGGCTCGCTCATCCTCTCCGGCGAGATGATGTTCCGCTACCTGGGCTGGACCGAGGCCGCCGACCTCATCGTCAACGGCGTGGAGCGCACGATCGCGGACCGAAGACGGTCACCTACGACTTCGAGCGGCTCATGGAGGGCGCGACCCTGCTGTCCTGCAGCGCGTTCGGGCAGGCGATCGCCGACCACATGTGAGCCGCCCGCGGGGCGTTGACCCCGGCGGCTCGCGGGGGCATGCTCGGCGCATGAAACCGTCGGCGGACAAGGTGCTCCCGCGCGCGGAGGCGAAGGCGGCCTGCGAGCGGTTGCGCGGCGAGGGGCGCAGGGTGGTATTCACCAACGGGTGTTTCGACCTGCTGCACGCCGGGCACGTCGCCTACCTGGAGTTCGCCCGGGCCCAGGGCGACGCGCTGGTGGTGGGCGTCAACTCCGACGCGTCCGTGCGCGGCAACAAGGGCGAACGCCGGCCCGTGGTTCCGCAGGACGACCGCGCCCGCGTGATCGCCGCGCTGGCGTGCGTCGACCACGTGGTGATCTTCGAGGAGCCGGAACCGGCGGCGCTGGTGCGGGAGCTGACGCCGGACGTGCTGGTGAAGGGCGAGGACTGGGCGCACTACGTCAGCGGCCGCGACTGGGTCGAGGCGCACGGCGGCCGCGTCGTGCTTGCGAAGCTCGAGCCGGGCCGCTCCAGTTCGGGCCTGGTCGAACGCGTGCTGGACGCGTACCGCGAGACGCCCTGACCCGCGCGCGGCGGGCCCTGCTTCCCTCCCCGGGGAGAACGCGCCCGCGGGGTTTCCAACCCCTGGAAGAAGCCGCCCGCGCGGTTTCCAAGCCTTGGAAAGGGCCGGCCGCGGGTGGCCGCGTCAGGGCGCCTCCGCCGCCCCTGCGCGCGCGGGCTCCAGGACGGCATAGGTGGGCAAACCCGGCACGCCGAAGGCGTCGAGGACCTCGCGGGCGGGCGATGCGCCCGGCTGCTCGGCCTGGTACTTCACGACGAGGTACCGGGCCAGGGCCTCCCGCACGGCGGGGTCGCGGAAGGTGGTCGCCTCCATGGCGTGGCAGTTCTTGCACCACGTGGCCCAGAAGTCGACGAACACCGGCCGGCCTTCGCGGCGCGCGCGTTCGAAGACCGCTTCCCAGCCGCCGGGCGAGCCGGGGGCCAGCCGCACGGCCGTGTCCCCGCCCTCTTCGGCCATCGCGGCGGGCGCCGCCCGCGGGCCCCGCCACCCGCGCCAGGCGAGGCGGGCGTAGTAGAACGCCATCGCGAGGATGAAGAGGCCGAAGGCGGTGCGGACGTAGACCATCCACCGGCCGGGCTTCGGCAGGAAGGCGAGGCCGGCCCCGGCGAAGGGCCACGGCAGGCCCATCCCGAGGCCGAGCAGGAACGGCAGGAGCAGGCCCGCCGCGTGGCCGTCGGCGAAGAGCGAGGCGGAGAGGAGGAGCACGGAGACGAGCACGGGGGCGACGCAGGCGCCGGCGAGCAGCGCCGCGAGGGCGCCCATGCCGAACGCGAGCGCGAAGCGGCCCCGCCCGGCGCCGGCGCCCGGGCCGCCGGGTCCCGGCCCGCGCTGGAAGCGGCTGAGGTCGAACTCCCACACGCCGAACATGGCGAGGGCGAGCACGGCGAAGACCGCCGCCACGGCGGCGTTGAACCAGGGCGAGGCGTTGAGCGTGCCGAAGCGGGCGCCGGTGAACACCACCAGCAGGCCCAGCGCGCCGTAGACCGCCGCCATGGCCAGCCCGTACGCCCCGCCGAGCAGGAACCCGCGCCGCCGGCTGCCCGCCTGCGCCCCGGCGCCGATGATGGCGAGGTTGACGGGGATCATCGGCAGCACGCAGGGCGTGAGGTTCAGCAGCAGCCCGCCGAGGAGGATCAGCGCGACGGCGGCGGGCCAGCCGCGCCGCAGCAGGGCCCCGGCGCCGCCTGCCGGCTCCCCGGCCAGGAAGCGCAGGAAGTCGGGCGCGCGGAGAAAGCCGCTGGCCTTCGCGGCCAGCCGGAAATCGGGCGGCAGGGCGAACCCGCCGGCGCCGGCGGGCGCGGCCGAGGGCGGCGCGGCGGCGGGCGCGCCCAGTTCGAAGGTCGCCTCCTGCGGGAAGAAGCACACCGTCGCGTCGCAGCCCTGGTACTTCACCGTCACCGCGAGGCCTGCGGCCGCCGCGTCCGGCCAGGCGTAGAACGCGGTGAAACCCTCGGTGTAGACTTCGCGGTCCGTGTCGCTGAAGGGGTCGCGCTTCACGCGCGGCGGCGGTACGAGCAGCGGTTCCAGCGGGGCGCCGCCGGGCCCGGCGACGGCGAGCTGGTCGGCGTAGAGGAAGTGTTCGGCGGGGACGGTCACGCGCAGCTCGACCGCGGGGCGGCCGTCGCGGACCGACGCGGCCGCCTCCACGCCGAAGGGGTCCCGGGCCCGGGCCGCGCCGGGCGCCGCGAGAAGCAGCGCCGCGGCGGCGAGCCGCCGGAGCGTCCTGTTCGGTAATCGGGCGGGTCTCACGGGTTGATCCTCCATGTGTCCGGGGTCCAAGATAGCGCAGCGAGGCGGGCGCCGCCAGCGGCGGCCCGCCAACGCGGGAGGCGGGCGTGGACATCACGGCGCAGCACGGGCAGGCGGGGGTCGTCGAGGGCGGCCGCGAGGTGGCGTCGCGGCTGGCCGCCGCGGGGCACCGCGCGCTGTGGGCCGGCGGGTGCGTGCGGGACCGCCTGCTGGGGCGGCCGTTCAAGGACATCGACCTGGCCACGGGCGCCCCGCCCGCCGAGGTGCTCCGGCTCTTCCCCGGCAGCACGGCCGTCGGCCGCGCGTTCGGCGTGGTCGCGGTGCGGCGCGGCGCCCACACCTACGAGGTCGCGACCTTCCGCCGCGACCTCGCCTATGCCGACGGCCGCCGCCCGGACGGGGTGGTCTTCACCGGCGAGCGCGAGGACGCGCTGCGCCGGGACTTCACGGTCAACGGCCTCTTCTACGACCCGGCGACGGGCGAGGTGTTCGACTACGTCGGGGGGCGGGCGGACCTGGCGGCGCGGCGCATCCGCACCATCGGCGCGCCCTCCGCGCGGTTCCGCGAGGACTACCTCCGCATGCTGCGCGCCGTGCGGTTTGCCGCCGTGCTTGCGTTCGACCTGGACCCCGGCACCGCGGCGGGCATCCGCGAGCACGCGCCGCTGATCGCGGGCATCCCCGCCGAGCGCGTCCGGACCGAGCTCACGCGGATGCTCACGGAGTCGCCCGCGGCGGGCCGCGGGCTGCGGCTGCTCCGCGAGACGGGCCTGCTGCGGGTGATCCTGCCGGAGGTGGACGCGATGGCGGGGCAGGAGCAGCCGCCCGCCTTCCACCCGGAGGGCGACGTGTTCGAGCACACCGCGCGCATGCTCGACCTGTTGCCCGGCGGCGACGCGGTGCTCGCCTACGCGGCGCTGCTCCACGACGTGGGCAAGCCGCCGACGGCGCGGCGGTGCCGGGACGCCGACGGCGCGGAGCGGATCCGGTTCGACGGGCACGACCGGGTGGGCGCGGAACTCGCGGAGCGGATCCTGCTGCGGCTGCGC
Source organism: uncultured bacterium (assembly GCA_963744655.1). GTDB lineage: Bacteria > Verrucomicrobiota > Kiritimatiellia > PWTM01 > PWTM01 > CAVUUJ01. The sequence goes on from CAVUUJ010000001.1 coordinate 232,425, forward strand.
CTGCCGCGCCGCGCGGCCCGCGACGTGGTGCACGCCGTGGCGGGGCACATGCGTTTCATGCACGTGCGGGACATGCGCGAATCGACGTTGCGCCGGCTGGTCGGCGCGCCGACGTACCCGCTGGAGCGGGCGCTGCACCGTCTCGACTGCCTGGCCAGCCACGGCGACCTGTCGCACCTCGAGTTCCTCGACCGGTTCGAGGCCGAGCGGTCGGCGGAACCCGTGCTGCCGCCGCCGCTCGCCGACGGCCGCGACATCATGGCGCTGGGCGTGCCGGAGGGCCCGGAGGTCGGCCGCCTGCGCGGGCTGGCCTACGAGCGCCAGCTTCAGCATCCCGAGGCGGGCCGGGAGGACCTTCTCGCCTGGCTGGCCGCGCGCGTGGCCGCGGAGCGCGCCGGGCCGGGCGGTGGTTCGCCGGGCGGCCGGTAGGCGCTTCTCCTTTGTCTTCGCCGCGGCCGTGTGGCACGGTACGCGGCCTCGGCCGCCGCGCGGCACGCGGCGGCCGGCGGAGGAACGGAACATGAGACCGTGCACCCTGATGCTCGGGTCGGGCGTGGTGCTGGGGCTGGCGCTGCGCGCGTGCCTGGCCGCCGTGCCGGACGGCGGGTCCGGGTCCGCCGGCGCGGCGGGTCCGGCGCCCGGCACGGCGGCGGGCCTTTCCCTGGACGACCTGTGGGAGGACACCCCGGCCACGCGGGACCTTTCCTACGCCTTCCGCATCTACAAGAGGAAGCGGCTGGCGAACCGGCTGCACCGGCAACTGCGGCTCTACCTGGTCTATCCCCCGGACGCGCGGCCCGCGGAGCCGCGGCCGGCGGTGGTCTTCATCCACGGCGGCGGATGGGGCGCGGGCGACGCGGACCAGTGGTTCCCGCCGTGCCGCTACTTCGCGCTGCGCGGGGTGGTCGGCGTCAGCGTGGACTACCGGCTCAAGGACGGGACGACCTCGATCGCGGACTGCCTGACCGACTGCAAGTCCGCCGTGCGCTACCTGCGGGCCCACGCGGCCGAGCTGGGGATCCGGCCGGACCGCATCGTGGTGGTGGGGGAGTCGGCGGGCGGACACCTGGCCGCCGCGCTCGGCACGGTGGAGGGGTTCGACGAGCCGGGAGAGGACCTCTCCGTGAGCACGGTGCCCGACGCGATGATCCTGCTGAATCCGATCACCGACCTGTCGACACGGTGGGGGAAGAGCCTGGGCGACCGGGCCCTGTCGCTCTCGCCGCTGCACCGCGTCGGCAAGCGGACGCCGCCCGCGCTGCTGGTGCACGGCGATGCCGACCCCGTGGTGGACGTCGCGCAGACGCTGGCGTTCCACGAGAAGATGCGCGCCCTCGGGATCCGTTCCGACCTGGTCGTGCTGCCCGGCGTCCGTCACGCCTTCGCCGTGTTCCGGTACGGGCCCGACCACCTCAACGCGCGGGCGATCCTCGACATGGACCGGTGGCTGGCGTCGATGGGCTACGTGCACGGCGAGCCGCTGCTGCGGCCGGTCCCCGAACCCTGAGCCGGCGCGCCCGCCCCGCGCGGCGGCTCAGCCCACGTCGAGCCGCCAGCCCGGCCGGCCGGCGGGCAGGGGCGGCGGCCCGGGCGCGGGCGTCCGCAGGCGTTCCGCGAGGTCGCGCGCGGCCAGGAAGCCGAGCAGGCGGCCCTGCTCGGTCACCGGGACCAGCCCGGCCCCGCCGCGCGGCAGGCGCGCGAGCCACGGGAGGAGGGGATCGGCCGGGTGCGCCGCGATCCCCGTGCGGCGGAGCAGCGCGGACACCGGCTCGCCCGACCGGCCGGCGCGCACCGCCCGGCGCCAGTCGCGGGCCTCCACGATCCCGAGAAAGCGCCCCGCCTCCATCACCGGGAACACCTCGCCGCCGGTGTCGGCGTTGAGCGTCGCACACCGCCGCACGGGATCGCCCGGCGCCAGCGCGGGGCAGCCGGTTTGCATGACGTCGGCGACCCGCATCCCGCGAAGCCGCTCCCGCACCTCGGTCCACCGGGCCTCGCGGCGGGAGACGACGACGAGGAAGACCGCCATGGCGACCACGAAGGGGTTGCCCGCGGAGAAGCCCAGCAGGCCGATCCCCACCGCGAGCACCTGCCCGAGCGCCGAGGCGGCGTGCGTCGCGCGGGCCCGCGGCAGGACCGTGGCGAGCAGGCTGCGCAGGATGCGGCCGCCGTCCATGGGAAAGGCCGGCAGCAGGTTGAAGACGGCGAGCACGAGGTTGGCGAACAGGAGCATGGCCGTGAGCGACCGGGCGTCGTGCGGCAGGACGGCGAGGTCCTCGAGGCGGGGCATCCCGCCGCGCGCGAGCAGCAGCAGGCCGGCGAGGCCGAGGTTGACCAGCGGGCCCGCCAGGGCGATCACCATCTCCTCGCGGGGGCGCTCGGGGATGCGCGAGAGTTCGGCCGCGCCGCCGAAGGGCAGCAGCGTGATCCGGCGCACGTCGATGCCGTAGGCGCGGGCGACCAGGCTGTGGCCGAGCTCGTGCAGCGCGACACAGGCGAAGACGCCGAGGACGAGCAGCACGGAGCCGGTCGCCGCGGCCGACCCGCCCTCGCGCCAGCCCTGGAAGAAGGCCCACGCGGGCACGAGCAGGAACGCCGCGTGCAGGCGCAGTTCGATGCCGAAGACGCGGGCGACTTTCCAGGAGGCCCTCATGCGTCCGGGGCCGCCGCCCCGCTCCCGGCGCGGGGTGCGGCGAGGGCGGCGGCGAGGCCCATGAGCAACAGCAGCAGGAGCAGGATCTCGCCGTCGCCGAAGTTGTACTCGACCAGGCCGTTCAGCATGAGGCCGGCGAAGGCCGCCCCGGTCCCCAGCGCGAGGGTGCGGCCGGGTTCCGCGCCGCGGGCGAGGCGCGCGGCGCGGCCCATCAGGACCGCGGTGCGCAGCATCCAGTAGCCCCACGCGGCGAGGCCGGCCCAGCCGAGCTCGAGCGTGATTTCCAGCACGTTGTTGTGGAGGTGGTTGAGTTTCGCCTCGGCGACGGGGCCGTAGGCGCGCAGGTCCTCGTTGCGGGTGGCGGCGAAGCCGATGCCCCCCGGGTGGTCGCGGATGATGCGCGGCGCGATCTTCGTCCACAGGTCGAGCCGTCCGCCCTGCAGCGAGGTCCACTCCTCCCGCATCATGGCCACGCGGCCGCGCACGGGCGGGAGCGCGGCCAGCAGCAGGACGGCGGCGGCCAGGACCAGGACCGGGCGCCAGCGGCGCTGGCCGAGCGCGACGAACGCGGTGGCCGCCATGAAGGCCAGCCACACGCCGCGCTTGAAGTGCAGGACCATCGCCGCGGCGAGCAGGACGGCGAGTGCCGCGCGCCAGCGCGGGCGGGCCGCGGCGAGGGGATGGCGCCGGCCGGCGAGCAGCAGCAGCAGGCCCGCCATGAAGAACTGGGGGTCGCGCATGTTGCCCAGTCCGTACAGCCACGCCCCGCGCAGGGCGCCGAGCGGTATGCGCACGACGTCGTAGACCGCGAGCAGCGCGGCGCCGCCGACGAAGGCGAGGCCGAGGCCGTCCACGAACGCGGTGCGGTCGGGGGCGCGCTTCGCCGCGAAGGGCACGGCGAAGACCAGCCACACGAAGAAGAGGCGGTGGCACTTGGCGAGGCTGTGGGCGGGCCGCAGCCCCGTCGCGGAGGCGAACAGCGCGACGGCGGAAAACAGGAGGACGGGCACCGCCAGGGGATGGCGCCGCAGCCCGCCGTCGCGTTCGCGGACGGCGAGGACGACCCACAGCAGCACGGCCAGGGTCGCGAAAGTCTGGGCCGGCGTGATGCCGAGCGGCAGCAGCGCGGCCGTCGCGGTCAGCGCGTAGCGGAGGGACGCGTGGAGGCGCGGCGCGGCGCGCCCCGCTTCGGCATGGACGCTTGGCGGCACGGGCGTAGAGTGTAGGGCGGGCGGGGGCGGGGCGCAACGTCCGGCCGCCTGGCGGGCCGCGGGGAGGGGGAGCACCGATGGGTCGAGGCATGGACGCGCTGCTGGCGGTGTTCACGGCGCTCGGCGGGCTGGCCCTCTTCCTGTACGGCATGGGCGTGCTTTCGCGGGGGCTGCAGGGCGCGGCGGGCCCGGGGTTCGGGCGGATCCTGCGCTGGACCGTGGTCTCCCGCGCGCGCGCGCTGCTGGCGGGCACCGCCCTGGGCGTGGTGCTCCAGAGCAGTGCGACGACGCTGCTCCTGGTCGGCTTCGCGCACGCGGGCCTGCTGCGGGCGGCGGCCGCGGTGCCGGTTCTGCTCGGCGCCAACGTGGGCACGACGCTGGCCCTGCAGCTGCTCTCGCTGAAGGCCGGGCGGTTCGCGCTGGCCCTGGTCGCCGTCGGCCTGGCCCTCGGGGCCTGGCGCCGGCGCCGGCCCCGCACGGCGGCGGCGGGCGAGGCGCTCTTCGGTTTCGGGCTGCTCTTCCTGGGCCTGAACGCCATGGGCGGCGCCGTGGCGCCGTACCGGGAGGCGCTGGCGCCCTGGATCGCGCGGATCGACGGCCGCACGCCCGGCGGCCTGCTGGCCGGTTTCGCCGTCTCCCTGGCCGTCACCGGGATCGTCCAGAGCAGCAGCGCGACCCTGGGCATGGCGTTCGCGCTGGCCGCGGGCGGCGCGCTGACGCGTTTCGAGCAGGTGTACCCCGTGATTCTCGGCGCCAACCTGGGCACCTGCGCGACCGGCCTGCTCGGCGGGATCGGCTCGGGCCCGGAGGGGCGCCGCGTGGCCTACGCCCACCTGCTGTTCAACGCCTTCGCCGCGGTGACCGGCCTGGCGCTGGCCCCCGTGTTCTACCGCCTGGCCCCGCACCTCGGCGCCGGCTTGATCCGGCAGGCGGCCAACGCGAACACGTTGAAGATGGCCGTGACGGCGCTCGCCGCGCTGCCCGCCTGCCGGGTGCTGGCGCGCGGGGCGGCGTCGATGTCGCCCGCGCGCGGCGAGACGGCCGAGCCCACGCACCTGGACGAGGCGGCGCTCGCGCGGCCCGAGGACGCGCTGGCCGCCACGATCCGCGAGGTGCGGCGGGCGGTCGGCCTGTGCGAGCGGAGCCACGCGCTCGCCGCCGGCCTGCTGCGGCATCCGGACCGCCGGGCCGCCGGGCGGATCGCCCGGAACGAGCAGGCGGTGAACTACGTGAAGACGTCGGTGCGCGCCTACCTGCGGCGGCTCGCGGGCCGTTATCTCTCGCGGCGCCAGGCGGCGCTGCTGACGGTGCTGGACCGGGCCGCCGCCGACGTGGAGCGCGTGCACGACCACGTCGTGGTGACCGCGCGGCTGGCCGTGCAGCGCCCGAGGGAACGGGCCGTCCGCTTCCTGGAGCAGGACCTGGCCGCGCTCGAGCGCCTCCAGGGGGAGGCCGGCGGGATCCTGGCGGCGCTGGGCTCGGCGCTCGAGGGTTCGCCCGGCCGCGCGTCCTTCCGCGCGGCCGGCGAGGCCGTGCGCGGGCGGGCGGAACGCTTCGCGGCGTCCGTTGCCGTCGCGGCCGGGGAGGTGGCGCACCGCGTCGGGGAACACGCCTACCTGCCCGAGAGCGGCCTCTTCGCGGCGGAGTTCGCGGCGGCGCTCGACAGCATCGCGCGGCACGCCGCGGGGATCGCGCGCGACTTGTGTCTTGACGAGTTCCGGCTGAAGCGGAGTAAGCTCGGCGTGGCGTCGGGCGCGGCGCCGCCGTTCCTGCCGCCCGTCGAGTAGCGGGCGCCGGGGCGCACGGGTGCGGCGCGGGGCGCCATACGGGGAGGACAGGCGATGAAGAGGGGTTTCGTGCTGGCGGCGGTGGCGCTGGCGGCCTGGGCGCAGCCGGGCGCGGCGATCGAGAAGGTCCGCATTTCCGCGACGCGCAAGACCGCGTTGCAGCGGGAGGGTTCGACCCAGCAGCTGCCCGAGACGACGACGCGCACGACGCGCGAGGAGGTGTTCTACCGCATCGGGCTGCAGCGCATGACGCCCGCCGTGCCCGAGCAGGTCGAGGTGGAGTGGGTGCTGGTCGTCGAGCGGGCCGGCGGCCGCCTCGTGCCCGCGGGGCACGGCACGTCGGAGCTGTCGCTCCCGCTGGGCCGGGAGGCGGAGCTGGACACCGAGCCGGTGGCGCTGCTCGGCCGCGAGTGGGGCGGCGGCGCCGACAGCGTGGAGGACGACATCCACGGGTACGCCGTGCGCGTCCGCGACGCGAACGGGTCCATCGTGGCCGAGAAGTTCCAGCCCAAGAGCCTGGAGCAGGAGATCGAACCGATCATCGCCGAGTGGAAGCGCGCGCGCGCCGTGGCCCCGCGCGTCCCGGTGAGGCTCCCGCGCCGGCTGCGCTGAACCGCCGGCCCGCGCGCCGTCTACCCGCGGACGCCCGGGTGCTTGGGCCAGCGCCGGATGAGCTGCAGGACCTCGCGCACGTACGCGCACTCGCAGCTCGCGGGGCAGGGGCCCAGTTCCTCGCGCCGGAGACAGTAGCCGAGGCAGTCCGGCGAGCCGGTCTTGCGCTCGCGGAACACCCCGCCGCCGTGCAGGTCGGTGAAGGCGGAGACGGGCAGGGCCAGGGTGGTGCCGCAGGCGGCGTGGTTGAACAGGAAGAGCCCCGCTTCCAGTTCCTCGAAGTGGGCCTGGTAGCCCATGACGTGCACGTCGGGGTCGCCCAGGAAATCCTCCCGTGCGGGCCACTCGGCGGCGCACGACGTGCAACGCCTGAACCTGTCTCCGCTGCCCGGTACGCTCACCGCCCGTCCCTCCCGTCCGCCGGTTCCGACACGCCAGCCTACGCCGCCGGGCCGCCCGCGCAAGTCCGTCCCCCCCGGATCCGGTCCAGCGCGGCGAGTCCCAGGGCGACCAGGGCGGCCCACGCCAGGCAGCGAAACGCGCCGTCGCGCAGGGCCTGTTCCATCTCCCCGCGCGACAGGTGAAGGACCTCCTGTTCCTCGAGATCGTCCGAAGCGGGGCGCGCGGCGGCGGGCCGGGCGTCCAGGGCGAGAAACAGGTGGGCGTGCCCGGCGCCGCGGTTGCTGTCGACCGGGTAGCCTCCGAGCGGCACCCACGCGGCGGCGTCCAGCCCGAGTTCCTCCCGCAGTTCGCGCCGCGCCGCCGCGAGCGGTTCCTCGCCCGGATCGAGGTACCCGCCCGCCGGCGCGAGCGTTTCGCCCCCCGCCGCGTACTTGAACTGCCGGAAGCAGGGAAAGCGTCCGTCGGGCGTGACGGCGAGGATGCTCGCGTAGTCCGGGGTGACGACCCACGCCCAGTCGCGCACGACGCGTCCGTCCGGCAGGCGCACGGTATGGCGCTCCACGCGCAGGAACGGGTCCATGCGCAGGCACTCCTTGCGTTCGAGTGTTTTCCAGGGGATCAACGCGGTCGCTCCGCGGCCGCCGTGGGGCGGCCGCGGCGCACGGTAGGCCCGCCGGGCGCGCGGAAGCGAGCCGGAAATGCCGCCGCGCGGCGGGAAAGGCCTTCCCGTCAGGCCGGCCCGGCATCCGGCGCGGCTCCGCCGGCCGGACCCCCGGCGCCGACGTCGGGCCGGTAGCGGATGGTCTGGGACGGCACCGCGAACCGGACGCGGGGGAACTCCCTGCCGAACTCCCGCAGCAGGATCTCGATGATGTAGGTGGAGAGTTCCTGGCGCCTGGCCGGCACCGTGTTGTAGCGGAGCCGTACCATGATGCCCCAGTCGAGAAACTCGGCGCGGATGAACGGTTTCGTGCCCGTCTCGGCGATGATCTCCCCGGTCACTTCCGAAGCCGCGGCGATCATGATTTCCTTCGCGCGGTCCCAGTCCGAATCGAACGTCAGCCGCACGGGCACTTCGTCCAGCATGTAGTCCTGGTCCAGGGTGTAGTTGATGATGACGTTCTGGAACAGGATGGCGTTGGGAATGAGAATGCCGCGACCGGACCGCTCCTCGCCGCCCACCGAGCCCCCCACCTGGTTGAGCATCACGTGGGTCAGGGAGATCCCCGTCACGTCGCCGGTAATGCCGGCGATGATCACCCGGTCGCCGATCTTGAACGGTTTCTTCAGGATGATCATGAGCCAGGCGGCGATGCCGGTGACGGGTTGCTGCAGGGACCACCCGAGCATCATCCCGAAGAACCCGGCGGTGAGGCCCAGGAGCCGGAGCGACCCGGACATGGCGATGATCACGAGGACCGCAATGATGAACTTCCACAAGACGTTCCAGACCTTGAGGAAGCTCGCGGCGTTCTCCTCCCGGAAGGCCTGGCCCTTGAGCTTTCGCCGCACCAGGCGCGTCAGGTAGGCCTTCAGGTTGAGGAGCACCAGCAGCGTCAGGACGACGAGAATCAGTCCCCGGTACGGCGAGTCGGCGCCCAGGTAGCGTTTCCAGAGAAACGGGAGACGACCGGCGACGTCCCGCAAGGTCTTTCCAGACGCCTCGGGGGACACCTCGGCCGTGACGTGGGGGTCCGCGGTCTGCGCGGCCCGTGCCACGTTGGTGTCCTGTTGCACGGCGGCCTGCGCGCTGGTTTTGCGCGGCACGGCGTCCTGCGCGGCGCGGGCCGGAGGCTCCGCCTTCACCGTGAGATCCATCCCCGGCATCTGGGCGCGGGCGGCGGGCGCCGGCCCCCACAGGTGGCCGCCCGCAAGCAGCGCCAACATCGTCACTCCGGCACGTGTCATAGGGTTCGACTCCAGGATCCGCCTTTCCCGGACTTCCGGGCGGGCGAGTGTCTGTAGCACGCCCGCCGCCGTGGCGTCGAGCGGGGGCAAGGAAGGACGCCGGAAGCGCGTATCCGCGGCGGGGAGCGGGGGACACCCGCGCGGACGCCGCCCGCCGCCCGGCCTTGCGCGCGGCCGCCCGCGGAAGACCGCGCCCTTGTCGACGGCATCCGCACCGTGAAGCTCGGCACGGACTCGTTCGCCGCCCTGCGCCGCCTCTGGCAGCGCCAGGCGGCCGCCGGCGACGAGGTCGCGGACCCGGTGCCGCGGACCACCCTCCAGTGGGACACCGCCGCGGGAACCTGTGCGTTGAGCCGCGTGGTGCTCGGCCTGCCCGGCAGGCGGGCCCGGCTGGTTCACGAACAGCGCGAAACCGGCGACGCGTACGGGTCCGTCGGCGTTCGGGTCAAAAAGGCATGGTAGGATCCCGCCGGACCCGGGGCCGGCGGCATGCGCGAGCCGGCGCGTTCTTGCCGGCCGCGCGCGGCCGCGTGGCAGCCGCGCATTGCATTGGGCGCGGCGGCGGGGATAAGGTGCGCTGTTTTCGCGGCGTCGGTCCGGGACGGGGGGGGAGGCAGCGTGTCGAGGTACGGCAAGGCGGTCGGACGACAGGCGGGCGCGTGGGCGGCGTGCCTGGTTCTGCTGGGCGCGGCGGCGGCCCGCGCGCAGGACGTGCGGGTCACCAAGGGGGCGGGGCGCAAGTCGGGCATCGACTGGGCGGACGTGCGGACCGACGGGTCGCCCGCCGCCGGCGAGTGGCTGGAGGCGCTGGGCGCCGACCTGCTCCGCTCGGGTTGGTTCGTGCGGGCGGCGGGGGCCTCGGCCGCGTTTCGTCTGACCGGCCGTGCGGAGGCGGACGGGCGGGGTCTTTCCGTGGCGTGCGCGGTGCGGGACGGCGCGGGGCGGGCCGCGTTTTCCCGGCGCTACCGCGCGGAGGCGGACGGGGTCCGCCGGCTCGCGCACCGGGTGGCCGACGACCTCGTGGAGGCCCTCACCGGGCGGAAGGGGTTCGCGTCGGCGCGCCTCGTGCTGGTCGGCAACCGCACCGGGCGCAAGGAGCTGTACCTGTGCGACGCGGACGGCCGGGGCCTCGTGCAGTTGACGCGGGACGCCAGCATCAGCCTCTACCCGCGCTGGAGCCCCGACGGGCGCCGCATCGTCTACACCTCCTACCTGAAGGGCTTCCCCGACGTCTACCTCGTGGAGCTGCAGACCGGCGACCGTGAGCGGGTGTCGAGCCATCCCGGGCTCAACAGCGGCGCGGCCTTTTCGCCCGACGGCCGGAGCCTCGCGCTGGTGCTTTCGCGCGACGGCAACCCGGAACTCTACGTCAAGCGGCTCCGCTCCGGCGCGCTGACGCGCCTGACGCGCACACCCCACGCGGCCGAGTCGAGCCCGTCCTGGTCGCCGGACGGGCGCCGGATCGTTTTCGTCTCCGACCGGTCGGGGTCCCCCCAGCTCTACGTCGTCGGGCGCGAGGGGGGCGAGCCGGCGCGGCTGACCAGCCGCGGGACCGAGAACGTGGCCCCCGACTGGGGGCCGGGCGGGCTGATCGCCTGCGCGAGCCGCGTCGGGGGTCGCTACGTCATCGGCCTCGTCCACCCCGACACCCGGGAGGTGCGCCACCTGGGCGGCGACTACGCCGACTACGAGGACCCGAGCTGGGCGCCGGACGGCCGGCACCTGGCGTGCACGCGCACGGTGAACTACCGTTCCTCCCTGTGCCTCGTTGACATCGAGGGCGACCCGCCGCAGACTGTGCTTTCGGGGCGGGGCGACTGGTTCTCCCCTTCCTGGTCTCGCTGACCGGGACCACGGGTGTACGGGGTCGAAGACGGAAGGATGGCGGTCTCATGAGCAAGTGGCGCATGGCGGTGTGGGTGCTGGCGGTCGCGGCGGTCGGTCTGACGGGTTGCAAGGGCTCGCGGTTCCGCCGCGGCAGCGCGGCCGACACGAACATCGGCGGGGTGACCGGCACGCCGATCGACACGGGCGAGTACGGGCTCGGCGACTACCGCACGGAGGGCGGCACGGAGGTTGCCGGGCAGTTCGGCGCCGTCTACTTCGGGTACGACAGCTCGCAGATCCTGCCGTCCGAGCGCGCGGCCATCGAGACCGTCGCGGACTTCATGCGGCGCCACCCGTCGGTCGGGCTCATCGTGGAAGGCCATTGCGACGAGCGCGGCAGCGCCGAGTACAACCTGGCGCTGGGCGAGCGCCGCGGCCTGGCCGCGCGCGCGTACCTGATCGGCCTCGGCATCGACGGCGCGCGGGTCCAGACGCGCAGTTTCGGCGAGGAGAGCCCGGTGGCCATGGGGCACGACGAGGCGTCGTGGCGCCTGAACCGGCGGGCCGAGTTCACCGCCGTCGAGTAGCGCGGCGCGCGGCGAGGGGGGGGCATGAGGGCGCCCGCTTTCCTGGGGTTCGGCGGTTCGCCCGGCGGCGGGGAGCTGCTGCTGGTCTTCGCGGTCTTCCTGCTGCTTTTCGGCGCGCGCCGGTTGCCCGGCGTCGCCCGGGGCCTCGGCCGTTCGCTGGAGGAGCTGCGCCGGGCCGCGCGCGAGTTTCGCGACGGCGTCGTCCACGCGCCGGAGGGGGACGGGCCCGGGGCCGCGCCGGCCGCCGCGGGGAAGGAGCGCGAGGAGGCGGGCGATGCCGACGGCCAGGCGTGAGGCGGGCGCCTCGCCCGCGACGAAGCCGTTCCTTTCGCACCTCGAGGAACTCCGCCGGACCCTGCTCGCCTGCCTGGCCGCGCTGGCTGCCGGCATGGCCGTTGCCGCGCCGCTGGCGCCGCGCATCTTCGGGTGGCTCCAGCGCCCGCTCGAGGCCGCGACGGGCGAGGCGGAACCGTTCCTGCGCACGATCGCCGTGGGGGGCGCCTTCCAGCTCGCCGTACGGGTGATCTTCTGGAGCGGGATGCTGCTGGCCGCGCCGGTGATCCTCGCGCGCGCGGCGGCGTTCGTTTCCCCCGGCCTGACCGCGCGCGAGCGCCGCGCGGTGCGGAGCGCGTCGGGCTTCGCGGCGCTGCTCTTCGTGCTGGGGGTCGGCCTGGGCTACGCCGTCACGCTGCCCGTCGCCCTGCGGGTGATGCTGGGCATCAACCGGTGGCTGGGCCTGCGCGCCGAGTGGGTCGCCACCAGCTACGCGGCCTTCGCGCTGCAGCTGCTGCTGGCGTTCGGCCTGGTGTTCGAGCTGCCCGTCGTGCTCCTCGTGCTGGGCCGGCTCGGCGTCGTGAGCAGCCGGCAGCTTCGCGAGAAGCGGAGTCACGTCATCGTGGCGCTGCTCGTCACGGCCATGCTGCTGACGCCGCCGGACATCTTCACGCAGATCCTGATGGCCGCGCCGCTGGTCCTGATGTACGAGGTGTGTATCTGGCTGATCCGTTCGGGGGAGCGCGGCACCGGGGCATGAAGACCTTACGCCTATCCGGGTTCGGCATGCGGGGCTTCGTCGGCGACTCGCTGTCGCTGCGCGGCGTCATGGACTACGCCGCGGCCTTTGCCGCCTTCGTGGAGGGGCGGCCCGTGGCGCTCGCCCGCGACACGAGGTACTCGAGCCCCATGCTGCGATCGGCCGTGGGGGCCGCCCTGGTGGGGGCGGGGTGCGAGGTCATCGACCTCGGCGTCTGCCCCACGCCCGTGCTGCAGTTCGCCGTGCCGCGGCTCGGCGCCGCGGGCGGCGTGGCCCTCTCGGGCGGGCACCACCCGGCGGGGTGGAACGCGGTCATGCTCATCGGCGCCGACGGCGCGCCGCTGGACCCGCACGCGGGCGAACAGGTGCTGGACTTCTACCATGCCGGCGCGTTCCACGGCGCCGCGTGGGACGGCCTGGGCGCGGTCCGCCTCGAACCGGAGGCGGCGCGGTCCTACGTGGCGGCGCTCGCCGGGTTCCTCGACGCGGCGTCGATCCGGGCGGCGGGTTTCCGCGTGATGGCCGATCCGGTGGGCGGGGCGGGCTGCGCCCTGCTGGCCCCCCTGGGCGAAGCGCTGGGCCTGGAGGTGGTCGCGGTTAACGGCGAGCCGGGCGGCTACCTGGCGCGCGAGCCCGAGCCCCGCCCGCGCAGCGCGCGGCCGCTCGCGGCGATGATCGGGCCCCTGCGCGGCGACGCGGGCTTCGTGTTCAGCAGCGACGTCGGCCGCGTGTCGCTCGTCACCGAGAAGGGCGACCCGGTCAGCGAGGAGTACGTCTTCGCCCTCGTGGCGGACCACCTGCTGCGCAAGCGGCGCGGGCCCCTGGTCACCAACGGCTGCACCTCGCGGATGATCGACGACCTGGCCGCCGCTGCCGGGGTGCCGCTGTCCAAGACCGCGGTGGGGCAGGCGCACGTGATGGCCCGGCTCGCGGACGAGGACGGCATGGCGGGCGGGGAGGGCAGCGGCAGCGCGGCGGTGCCCGCCTTCAGCCGCGCGTTCGACGGGTTCCTGGCGATGGGGCTCGTGCTGGAGGCGATGGCCGTGCGCGGCGAGCCGCTTTCCGGCCTGGTCGCCTCGCTCCCCCGCTACCACATCGTGAAGCGCAGCGTGCGGTGCCGCCCGGGCGCGGGTTACCGGGCCCTCGACACGATCCGCGGGCACCTGCCCCCCGGCCTCGAGGCGGGGCGTCCGGACCGGACCGACGGGTTGCGGCTGGACTACGACGACGGGTGGGTACACGTGCGCGCATCCCGCACGGAGGCGATCGTGCGCGTGATTTCCGAGGCGCGGGACCGGGCCCGGGCCGAGGGCCGCGCGGACGCCCTCGTGGGCGTGCTGGAGCAGCGGCTGTGAGCGCGGGCGGCCAGGGCGGGCGGGGCGGCCGGCGGCGGGAGGCGCTGAAGGTCGGCATTTCGGGCGTGCGGGGCGTGGTCGGGGCGTCCTTCACCCCGCAGGTCGCGGTGGCCTTCGCGCAGGCCTTCGGCAGCTTCGTGGGGCGCGGCCCGGTGCTCGTGGGCCGCGACACGAGGCGCTCGGGCGCGATGTTCGAGGAGGCCGTTTCGGCCGGGCTCCGGAGCGTGGGCTGCCAGCCCGTGCTGGCGGGCGTGCTGCCGACGCCCTCGCTGCTCGTGCAGACCCTCGGCCTGCGCGCCCGGGGCGGCATCGTGATCACCGCCAGCCACAACCCGGCGCCCTGGAACGCGCTCAAGTTCGTGAACCGTCGCGGCCTGTTCCTCTCGCCCGTCGAGGCGGAGGAGTTGTTCGACCTGTACCACCAGCAGGACGTCGAGCTTGTCGGCGAGGACGCGTTGCCGGGCGTCCGCCGCCTGGAGGACCCCGTGCGGCCGCACCTCGACCGCGTCGAGGCGTACGTGGACGCGGCGCGCATCCGCGCGCGGCGCGCGCGCGTGGCGGTCGATGCCTGCAACGGGGTGGGGGCGCTGTACTCCGCCGCCTTCCTGCGCGACCGGATGGGCTGCGAGGTGCACGTGGTGCACGGCCGGGCCGACGGGCGTTTCGAGCGCGAGCCCGAGCCCCTCCCGGAGCACCTGGGTGCGCTGTGCCGCGCCGTGCGCGGGGAGCGGTGCGACGTCGGCTTCGCGCAGGACCCCGACGGGGACCGGCTCGCGCTCGTCGACGAGCAGGGCCGCCCGCTCGGCGAGGACCTCACGCTGGCGCTGGCGGTGCGCCAGGTGCTCTCCGCCCACGCCCGCGGCCCGGTGGTGGCCAACCTGTGTACGAGCCGGGTCGTCGAGGCGGCGGCCGCGCCGTTCGGCGCGCCCGTCGAGCGCACGCGCATCGGCGAGATCCACGTGTCGGAGCGGATGCTGGCCGTGGGGGCCGTCGTCGGCGGGGAGAACAACGGGGGCGTCATCGTGCCCGCGGTGCATCCGTGCCGCGACAGCTTCGTCGGGATGGCGCTGGTGCTCGAGCTGATGGCGTCGACCGGCCTCGCCCTGAGCGCCCTGCGCGACGAGCTGCCGCGTTTCGCCGTGACCAAGCGCAAGGTGCCCGTCAGCGCGGCGGACGCCCCGGCGATGCTGCGGGCCGTGCGGCGGGCCTACGCGGGGCGGCCCGTGAACCTCGACGACGGCGTGTTCATCGACTTCGGCGACCGGTGGGCCCACGCGCGCCGCTCGAACACCGAGCCGATTCTCCGCGTGGTGGTCGAGGCGCCCGGCGCGGAGGCGGCCGACGCCCTGGCGGAGGAAGTGATCGCGGTGCTGGAGGGCGCGCGGCCCGGGAGCTGACCCGCCGGGGCCGTGGGCGTCGCCCGCTCAGGCGAGGTTGCGCCACACGAGGACCGCGTAGGCGAGGACCGTGAGCGCGAGCAGGCCGGCGGCGGCCGCGCGCCAGAGCGGTTCGGTCCGGTCCCGCACCCGGCGCTCCGCGTGCACCGCCGCCGCGAGGGCGGCGCCGGCCAGGAAACCGCCCCCGTGCGCGATGTGGTCCGCGCCGACCAGCATGCCGAACAGGAAGCCGTAGACCGCCCAGTGCGCGAAGAAGTTGCGCTGGGCGTGCCCGGCGTAGCCGCCGTAGAGGTGGCCGTAAGCCACGCCGAAGCCGATCAGCCCGAACAGGGCGCCCGAGGCCCCGGCCACGAAGACCATCGCGGCGCCACGCAGGAGCACGTCCGCGGCGCCGCCGGCGACGAGCGTGAGCAGGTAGACCACGAAGAACCGCGCCCGGCCGATCTCGCCCTCCACCATCGGGCCGACCCGCGAGAGCGCGAAGAGGTTGAAGAGCAGGTGGACCAGGCCGATGTGCAGGAACCCGTACGTGATGAGCTGCTCGTAGCGGCCCGCCCGGACCAGCGCCGGGACGAGGGCGCCGAACCGGTAGAGCACCTCCCGGCCCGGCTGGAACAGCTCGCGCGGACCGTAGAGCACGAGCACCAGCACGGCGACGGCCACGTTGGCCGCCAGGATCAGCGTGCTCGCCGGGCACCGCCCGGGCACCACCAGGGCGAAGACGCGGCGAAGGCGGCGGGCGAACGGCGGGAGCAGCCTCCTGCCGCACGACGGGCAGGCGCCCGCGTCCGCCGGCGATAGCGCCCCGCAGTGCGGGCAGGCGGACGCCATGGGCACCCCGCCCTCCGTCCCGCGGAGGTCCTCGCGCAGCCCCTGCAGCCGCTGTTCCCACCGGTACGCGCGCCAGCGCCACTTCGGCGAATCCAGCCCCATTCGCTCGAGCAGGCGCTGCAGATCCATACGAGACCCCCGGGAACGCGCCGGCGCCTCCCGCCTCCCGCCGCCCGTCGCGGCGGGCCCCGGCGGCGCCCGCGGCTACGTGCGTAGCGGGGCGCGCGCCGGACCGTCAAGCCGGAACCGCCCTCCCCGCCCTAACGGCCGGACGGCTACAAATGTGTAGTCGCCCGGTTTATTTGACGACGTAAATGTCTCGCTCCGGAAGGGTGGGATGGAAAGGGTTAAACATAACGCATTGTGGTGGCAGAGGTTAGGCATGGCTCTTTTCCTGGTGGAATGACATGTGCTATGGTGATTGCGCGTAGGGATCACGGGGGTGGACCGGTATGTGTGATACGGGGGCGAGGGGGATGTCGGACGGCGGGCCGAGGGAGTCGTGCGGCCTGTTCGGGGCGTTCAACGTGCCCGAGGTGGGCCCGGTGATATTCCGCGGGCTGTTCGCGTTGCAGCACCGGGGCCAGGAGGGTGCGGGCATCGTGGTGTCCGACGGGGAGCACATCGGCTCGATCAAGGGGATGGGGCTGCTTTCGCGAGGTGTTCGCGAAGCGGCGTCCCTCGGAGCTGGCGGGCCGGGCGGGCATCGGGCACGTGCGCTATTCGACGACGGGCTCCTCGAAGCCGCAGAACGTGCAGCCGCTGGTGGCGGAGTGCGCGGACGGGATCTGGGCGGTGGCGCACAACGGGAACCTGGTCAATGCGCGGGCGCTGCGGCGGGCGTACCAGGAGGCGGGGGCGATTTTCCAGACGAGCACGGACAGCGAGGTGCTGGTGCACCTGCTGGCGGACCCGATGTACCGGACGCGGCCCCGGCGCGTGGAGCGGGCGCTCGGCGAACTGCAGGGGGCCTTCGCCTTCCTGCTGATGACGAAGGACGCCGTGATGGCGGCGCGCGACCCGCACGGGTTCCGGCCGCTTTCGATCGGCCGGCTGGGCGGGGGGTACGTGTTCGCGAGCGAGACCTGCGCGATCGAGCAGGTGGGCGCGGAGTTCGTGCGCGACGTGCTGCCGGGCGAGCTGGTGACCGCGGACGCGCGCGGCATCCGCAGCAGCACGCTGTGCGAGCCGCTGAGCGGCGCGCTGGGCCAGTGCATCTTCGAGCAGATCTACTTCGCGCGTCCCGACAGCGTCGCTGTTCGGCGAGAGCGTCAACGGCGTGCGCATGGCGCTCGGCCGGCGGCTCGCGGCCGAGGCCCCGGCGGAGGCGGACATCGTGGTGCCGGTCCCCGACAGCGGCAACTGCTGCCGCGCTGGGCTTCTCCCAGGCGAGCGGCATTCCGCTCGACTACGGCTTCATCCGCAACCACTACATCGGCCGCACGTTCATCATGCCCGAGCAGGACCAGCGTTCGGGCGGGGTCGACATGAAACTGGCGCTCGTGCACAGCGTGGTGCGCGACAAGCGGGTGGTCGTGGTGGACGATTCGATCGTGCGCGGCACCACGGCGCGGCGTCGCGTGAGCGCGCTGCGCGAGGCGGGCGCGGCGGAGGTGCACCTGCGGATCTCGTGCCCGCCGATCCGCCATCCCTGCTACTTCGGCATCGACTTCCCCTCGCGCAAGGAGCTGGTGGCCGCGAACCACGACGTCAGCGAGATCGGCCGCTTCGTCGGGCGCGGACAGCATCGCGTACCTGAGCCTGCCGGGGCTGCTGGCCTGCGTGCGGCACCCGGAGGACTACTGCACCGGCTGCTTCGCCGGGCAGCTACCCGATGGAGCCGGAAGGCGAGCAGACGAAACTGGACCTGGAGTCGATCAGCCCGGTACGGGCGGATCGTTGACGCGGCCCCGCCGCGGCCGGAGAAGGAACGGGGTTCCCCACCGTGCAGCAGCCTGTTACAGCCTGCCCCCCGGGCGCCGGACGCCGCGGTGCGCTCCCCGCGCCGCAGGGGCTGTACGATCCGGGCTTCGAGCACGACGCGTGCGGCGTCGGGTTCGTCTGCAAGATGCACGGGCGCAAGTCGCACGGCGTGATCGCCGACGGGCTGCGGATTCTCGGGAACCTCTCGCACCGCGGCGCGCTCGGCGCGGACCAGGCAACCGGCGACGGCGCGGGCATCCTGCTGCAGCTGCCGGACGCCTTCCTGCGGGCGCAGTGCGAGGGGCTCGGATGGCGCCTGCCCGGGGAAGGCGGCTACGGGGCGGGCCTGGTGTTCCTGCCCCGCGACCCGGGCCAGCGGCGCGTGGTGCGAGGAGACGGTCGGAGAGGTCGTCCGCGCGGAAGGCCAGCAGCTGCTCGGCTGGCGCGACGTGCCCGTCCGCGAGGAGTGCCTCGGCGAGATCGCGCGGCGGGCGGCGCCGGTCGTGCGCCAGGTCTTCGTCGGGCGGGGCGCCGGGCTCGGCGACGACCTGCATTTCGAGCGGAAGCTCTACGTGATCCGCAAGGTGCTCGAGCGCGCCGTGCGCGAGAGCGACCTCCCGGAGCGCGCGATGTTCCACCTGCCCAGCCTCTCGTGCGCGGACGCTGGTCTACAAGGGCCTGCTGCTGGCCGAGCAGATCGAGCCGTTCTACCCCGACCTGGCGCGATCCCGTCGATGGTGAGCGCGCTGGCCCTGGTGCACCAGCGTTACAGCACGAACACGTTTCCCACGTGGGAGCCTGGCGCAGCCGTTCCGCTTCCTCTGCCACAACGGGGAGATCAACACGCTGCGCGGCAACATCAACTGGATGAACGCGCGGCAGGGCCTGTTCCAGTCCGACCGGTCTTCGGCGACGACATCGCGAAGATCTTCCCGGTCGCCACGCCCGGGCGCCAGCGACTCGGCCATGCTCGACAACGCGGTGGAGCTGCTCTAGCACAGCGGGCGCTCGCTGCCGCACGCGATGATGATGCTGATCCCCGAGGCGTGGGAGAACCACGCGTCGATGAGCGACGCGAAGCAGGCGTTCTACGAGTACCACGCCTGCCTCATGGAGCCGTGGGACGGCCCGGCCTCGATCCCGTTCACCGACGGGCGCTGCATCGGCGCGGTGCTGGACCGCAACGGGCTGCGGCCCTCGCGCTACACGGTGACCAAGGACGGTTTCGTCGTCATGGCTTCCGAGACCGGGGTGCTGGACATCGAGCCCGGGAACGTCGCTGCACAAGGGCCGCCTCGAGCCGGGGCGCATGTTCCTGGTCGACATGGAGCAGGGCCGCATCGTGGACGACGAGGAGATCAAGGAGGACGCCGCCGCGCGCCGCCCGTACCGCGCGTGGCTCGAACAGCACCTGCGCCGGCTGGCGGACCTGCCGCCCGGCGGCGAGGCGCAGGTCCTGACGGGCGCCGAGGTGACCCGCCGGCAGGCCGCCTTCGGCTACACGCTGGAGGACCTGAACATCGTCCTCGGGCCCATGGCCTCCCAGGGCCGCGAGCCCACGGGCTCGATGGGCGTCCGACACGCCGCTGGCGGTGCTCTCGGAGCGGCCGCAGCTGCTCTACAACTACTTCAAGCAGCTCTTCGCGCAGGTCACCAACCCGCCGCTCGACGCGATCCGCGAAGAGCTGGTCACGTCGCTGAACACCTACCTCGGCCCCGAGGGCGACCTGTTCGAGGAGACCCCGCGCCACTGCCGGCAGCTCTCGCATCGAGCAACCCGATCCTCACGAACGAGGACCTGGAGAAGATCCGCGCGATGAAGGAGCCGTCGCTGCGCGCGACGACGCTGCCGATGCGGTTCGCCGCCGCGGACGGGCCGCGGCGGCCTCGCGCCGGCGCTGGACGCGCTCTGCGCCGCCGCCTCGCGGGCGGTCGACGAGGGCTGCACGCTGCTGATCCTCTCGGACCGGGGCGCGGACGCGGACCACGCGCCGATCCCCGCGCTCCTGGCCGTCGCGGGGGTGCACCACCACCTGATCCGCAAGCTGCAGCGCACGCAGTGCGGCCTCATCGTCGAGAGCGGCGAGCCGCGCGAGGTGCACCACTTCGCCCTGCTGTTCGGCTACGGCGCGGAGCGCCGTGAACCCGTACCTGGCGTTCGACTCGATCCAGGAGATGATCCGGCAGGAGCTCATCGCCGACGTCGACGTCGAGGACGGCGATGGCCCACTACATCAAGGCGGTCCGCAAGGGCGTGCTGCAAGATCATGTCCAAGATGGGCATCTCGCACGCTGCAGCAGCTACCGCGGCGCGCAGATCTTCGAGGCGGTGGGCATCCGTCCCGACGTGATCGAGCGCTACTTCACCGGCACCCCCTCGCGGGTCGGGGGCATCGGGCTCGAGGAGATCGCCCGCGAGGCCCTGCGCCCGGCACGAGCGCGGCTACCCGGCCCGGAAGGTGCCCCAGACGCTCGCGCTCGACGTCGGCGGGCAGTACCAGTGGCGCCGCGGCGGCGAGACGCACCTGCTCGACCCCCTCAGCGATCGCGAAGCTCCAGCAGGCCGTGCGGACGGACGACGGGGACGCCTTCGGGGCGTACGCCCGGATGGTGAACGACCGGGCCCGCAAGCTCTGCACGCTGCGCGGCCTGCTGGCCTTCCGGGAGGACGGCGCCGCGTGCCGCTCGAGGAGGTCGAGCCGTGGACGGAGATCGTCAAGCGGTTCAAGACCGGCGCGATGTCCTACGGATCGATCAGCCGCGAGGCGCACGAGACGCTGGCGGTCGCGATGAACCGCATCGGCGGCACGAGCAACAGCGGCGAGGGCGGCGAGGACCCGGACCGGTTCGGTCCCGATCCGCGACGGCGACTGGCGCCGCAGCGCGATCAAGCAGGTCGCCTCCGGCCGCTTCGGCGTGACCAGCAACTACCTGGTCAACGCCTGCGAGCTGCAGATCAAGATGGCGCAGGGCGCCAAGCCGGGCGAGGGCGGGCAGCTGCCGGGCTACAAGGTGTACCCCTGGATCGCGCAGACGCGCCACTCCACGCCGTACGTGACGCTGATCTCGCCGCCGCCGCACCACGACATCTACTCGATCGAGGATCTCGCCCAGCTCATCCACGACCTGAAGAACGCCAACCCGCGAGGCGCGGATCGACGTCAAGCTCGTGTCGGAGGTCGGGCGTCGGCACGGTCGCGGCGGGGGTCGTCGAAGGGCAAGGCGGACGTGGTGCTGATCAGCGGCTACGACGGCGGCACGGGCGCCTCGCCCCTCTCCTCGATCAAGCACGCCGGGCTGCCCTGGGAACTGGGCCTGGCGGAAACGCACCAGACGCTGGTGCTGAACGACCTGCGCAGCCGCATCGCGCGTCGAGTGCGACGGCAAGCTGCTGACCGGGCGCGACGTGGCCGTCGCCTGCCTGCTGGGGGCCGAGGAGTTCGGCTTCTCGGCCGGCCCGCTGGTGAGCCTCGGCTGCGTCATGATGCGGGTCTGCCACCTGAACACCTGCCCCGTGGGCGTCGCCACGCAGGACCCGGAGCTGCGGAAGAAGTTCGCGGGCAAGCCCGAGCACGTGATCAACTTCTTCCGCTTCGTGGCCGAGGAACTGCGCGGGCATCATGGCGCGGCTGGGCTTCCGGACCGTCGACGAGATGGTGGGGCACGTCGAGCAGCTCGAACCCGCGGTCGGCGATGGCGCACTGGAAGGCGCGCGGCCTGGACCTCTCGCAGCTCCTGTACCGGCCCGACGCGCCCGCCCACGTGGGAACGCACCACGACCGGGAGCAGGACCACGGGCTGGAGGATGCGCTGGACCACGAGCTGATCCGGCTCGCGCGAGCCGGCCCTGGAGCGGGGCGAGCGGGTCGCGTTCGACGTGGAGATCCGCAACATCAACCGCACGGTGGGCACCATGCTGAGCAGCCGCGATCTCCCGGCGCTACGGCGAGGAAGGCCTGCCGGACGACACGATCGTCGTCCGCGCGCGCGGCGCGGCCGGCCAGAGCTTCTGCGCCTTCGGCGCGCGCGGGCTGACGATCGAGCTCGAGGGCGACGCGAACGACTACTTCGGCAAGGGGCTCTCGGGCGCGCGGCTGATGATCGTACCCGCCGCGGGAGGCCGGCTTCGTCGCGGAGGAGAACATCATGGTCGGCAACGTGGCGCTCTACGGGGCCACGTCGGGCGAAGCTGTACATCCGCGGGATCGCCGGGGAGCGCTTCTGCCGTGCGCAACAGCGGGGCGCTGGCGGTCGTGGAGGGGGTCGGCGACCACGGTTGCGAGTACATGACCGGCGGCCGGGTGGTGGTGCTCGGCCCGACGGGCCGGAACTTCGCCGCGGGCATGAGCGGCGGGATCGCCTACGTGCTGGACGAGGAGGGGGACTTCGGCGCCCGGCGCTGCAACCGGGGCATGGTGGAACTCGAGGAACTGGCCGACTCGCGCGAGGCGGAGGACGTGCGGACGATGATCGAGCGGCACGCCCGCTACACGGGCAGCGCCGTGGCGGCCCGCGTGCTCGCGGACTGGGCGGGGTGGCTCCCGCGTTTCGTGAAGGTGATGCCGGTCGACTACCGGCGCGCGATGGCGATCCTGGCGGCCACGCCGTCGGACCTCTGAGGCGGACGCACGATGGGCAAGCCCACGGGATTCATGGAGTACGGCAGGGAGCTGCCCGAGGAACGTTCCGTGCCGGAGCGGCTGCGCGATTTCCGCGAACTGAGCGCGCCGTTCTCCGAGGAGAAGCTCCGCCGCCAGGCGGCCCGCTGCATGAACTGCGGCGTACCCTTCTGCCACGCGGGGTGCCCGCTCGGCAACCTCATCCCGGACTGGAACGACCTGGTCTACCGCAACCGCTGGCAGCAGGCCCTGGCGGAGCTGCACGCCACCAACAACTTCCCCGAGTTCACCGGGCGCATCTGCCCCGCGCCGTGCGAGGAGGCGTGCGTGCTGGGGATCAACGAGCCGCCCGTGGCGATCGAGCTGGTCGAGAAGATGCATCGTCGAGCACGGCTTCCGCGAGGGATGGATCGTGCCCGAACCCCCCGGCGGGCGCACGGGCAAGCGCGTGGCCGTGGTCGGATCCGGCCCGGCGGGCCTCGCGGCCGCCCAGCAGCTCAACCGCGCGGGCCACGAGGTGACCGTGTTCGAGCGGGCCGACAAGGCCGGCGGCCTGCTCCGCTACGGCATCCCCGACTTCAAGCTCGAGAAGTGGGTCATCGACCGGCGGCTCGCGCTCCTGCGCGACGAGGGCATCCGGTTCGAGGTCGGCTGCGACGCGGGCGTCAACCCCTCTTCCGCCGACCTGCTCGCGTTCGACGCGGTCGTGCTCTGCGGCGGCGCGGCGCGGCCGCGCGACCTGCCGATCCCGGGCCGCGAGCTGGCCGGCATCCACATGGCCATGGAGTACCTGCCGCAGCAGAACCGCCTCGTGGCGGGCTACTCGCTGGGCGACGTCATCAGCGCGAAGGACAAGCACGTCATCGTCATCGGCGGCGGCGACACGGGCAGCGACTGCGTGGGCACGGCGGCGCGGCAGGGCGCGAAGTCGGTGACGAACTTCGAGCTGCTTCCCATGCCCCCCGAGGACCGCCCCGCCGGCCAGCCGTGGCCCTTCTGGCCCATGCGGCTGCGCACCAGTTCCTCGCACCGGGAGGCGGGGGAGCGGTACTGGAGCATCGTGACCAAGGCCTTCCTCGGTTCGCAGGGCAGGGTGCGCCGGCTCCGCACGGCCAACGTGGAGTTCCGGCCCGACCCCGCGGCGGGGGGCCGCCCGGCGCTCCGGGAGGTGCCGGGTACCGACTACGCGTGGCGCGCGGACCTCGTGCTCCTGGCCCTGGGCTTCCTCGGCCCGGAAGAGGACGGCGTCGTGTCGCGGCTGGGCGTGGCGCTCGACGGGCGCGGCGCCGTGCAAACGGAGGCGGGCGCCTACGCGACGTCGCGGCCCGGGGTGTTCGCGGCGGGCGACATGCGCCGCGGCCAGTCGCTCGTGGTCTGGGCGATCTCCGAGGGCCGGGAGTGCGCCCGGGAGGTGGACCGGTTCCTCATGGGCCGGAGCGCCCTGCCCGCCAAGGGCGGCGACGACCTGCCCCGCGTCTGAAGGCACCCCCCCCGGCGCGGGGCCGGGCGCCGCCCTCGGAAAAAAACGCGGCGGCCGCCGTTGACAGGCACGGAGCCGCTCTATACAGTCATCGCCTTTGTCCGTGGCAACCGGTGATGGCAGGTGGCATGAAGACTTCGATTCCCAAAGAGCACGAGATCGAGCGGCGGTGGCGGCTGGTGGACGCCGACGGGCAGCCCGCCGGCCGGCTGGCGGCGGCCATCGCGGACATCCTGCGCGGGAAGGACAAGCCGACGTTCACGCCCCACGTCGATACCGGCGATTTCGTCGTCGTCGTCAACGCGGCCAAGGTGAAGCTGTCCGGCCGCAAGGAAGACCAGAAGATCTACAAGCACTACACGGGGTTTCCCGGCGGCCTGAAAGAGGCCACGGCGCGGGTGGTGCGCGAGCGGCACCCGGAGCGCATCATCACGCAGGCCGTGAAGGGCATGCTGCCGAAGAACCGCCTCAGCCGGCAGATGCTCACGCGGCTGAAGGTCTACGCGGGGGCGGAGCACCCGCACGAGGCGCAGCGGCCGGAGGCGGCGGTACGGGCGCGGTAGGCGCGCGACGGAGGAGGCAGTCGTGGCAGAGAAGGCAGCGGAATTCGCGGCGACGGGACGGCGGAAGACGGCGGTGGCGCGCGTGCGCCTCGCCCGCGGAGACGGCAAGGCGACGGTGAACGGCAGGGCGTTCGAGGAGTTTTTCCCCACGATCGCGCTGCGCAGCTACATCGAGCAGCCGTTTCGACTGACCGACACGCTGAAGCAGTACGACTTCGCCGCGACGGTCAGCGGAGGCGGCACGTCCGGCCAGGCCGGCGCGCTGCGGCACGGCATCTCCCGCGCGCTGGTCCTGGCGGACGCCGCGCTGAAGGACACGCTCAAGTCGAGCGGCTTTTTGACCCGCGATCCCCGGATGAAGGAGCGGAAGAAGCCCGGTCAGCCCGGCGCCCGCAAGCGCTTCCAGTTCTCGAAGCGCTAGGCCCGCGGCGCGAGGCAGGGCGACCCCGGAGATCCGCGGAGCTTCGGGGTCGCGCTGCATGCGGGCCCCGCGCCCGGACCCGGCCCGACGCGGCCGCGTCGCGCCGGGCCGGTGTCGAACGGAGGAGGCCGTCATGGCGTCCAGACAGAGGGGATCGGAGTCCATCGTCCTCCCGGCGGGCTTTCGCGCCGCCGGCGTCGCGGCGGGCATCAAGGCGAAGGGCGGCCTCGACATGGCCCTCATCGCGTGCGACGTGCCCGCGGCCGTCGCGGGCACCTTCACGACCAACCAGGTGAAAGCCGCCCCCGTGCGCCTCGACATGGAGCGGCTCAAGGGCGGCGTGGCCCGTGCCGTGGTCGTCAACAGCGGCAACGCCAACGCCTGCAACGGCCCGGCCGGGATGCGCGACGCCCGGCGCATGGCCGCCCGGGCGGCCCGGGAGCTCGGCGTGCCCGAAGGGCAGGTCTTCGTCTGCTCCACCGGCACGATCGGGCGGCCGCTGCCCATGGACACGATCTGCGCCGGCATCTCCCGGCTGGCGTCCGCCGCGGGGCCGCACGGCGGCCCCGACGCCGCGGAGGCGATCCTGACCACCGACACCCGTCCCAAGCGGTGGACCGTGCGGCTGCGGCTGGGCGGGCGGCCCGTCACCGTGAGCGGCATGTGCAAGGGCGCCGGCATGATCGAGCCGAACATGGCCACCATGCTCGCGTTCCTCCTGACCGACGCCGCCGTCGCGCCCGCCGCCCTGCAGCGCGTGCTGGCCGAGGCGGTCAACGAGAGCTTCAACCGCATGACGGTCGACGGCGACCGCAGCACGAACGACACGGTGCTGTTCCTGGCCAGCGGCCTGGCCGGCCCCTCGCCGCTCACGCCGCGCAGCCCCGGCTGGCCCCGCTTCCGCGAGGCGGTGCGCACGGTGGCGTCGCAGCTCGCGCGCCGCATCGTGCTCGACGGCGAGGGGGCGACGAAGTTCGTCACGATCCGCGTGCAGGGCGCCCGCTCGGCGGCCGACGCGGACCTCGCCGCGCGCTCGGTCGCCAACTCGCTGCTCGTGAAGACGGCCTGGGCGGGGACGAACGCCAACTGGGGCCGGGTCATGGACGCGCTGGGCTACTCGCGCGCGCGCGTGGTCGAGGAAAAGGTGGACATCCGCTTCGGGCGGCTGCAGGCGGTCAAGGGCGGCCGCGCGGGCCGGGCGACGCGCGGGCAGCTGGCCGCCGTCGTCGGCGGGGCCGAGTTCACGGTGGACATCGACCTGCACCTGGGCCGGGGACAAGCGGTGGTGTATACGTGCAACTGCACCGAGGACTACGTGAGGATCAACCGGTGATGATGCAGAAGGTGATCGAGAAGGCGGCGGTGCTGATCGAGGCGCTGCCGTACATCCAGCGGTTCCGCGGGGAGACCGTGGTCGTCAAGTTCGGCGGCAGCATCATGGACGACGAGCCGGCCGTGGCCGCGATCCTCCACGACTGGCCTTCATGGACTGCGTCGGCCTGCGGCCGGTCATCGTGCACGGCGGCGGCAAGGCGATCTCCGCGCGGATGAAGGAGGCGGGGCTCCAGCCCGAGTTCCTGAACGGGCTGCGCGTGACCTGCGAGGACGCCATTGCCATCGTGGAGGACGTCCTCAACCACCGGATCAACCCGCGCATGGTGGACCTGCTGCAGTCGTTCGGCTGCAAGGCCCGGGGCATCCACGGCGAGGATATCCTCCGGGTGCGGCGGCACACCGAGACGGATTCCGCCACGGGGGCGCCCCTCGACTGGGGCTTCGTCGGGGACGTCCGGGACGTGGACGCCGAACCGGTGAAGGCCTACCTCGCCTCCGAGATCATCCCGCTGGTCACCCCGCTCGGCCGGGACCCGGAGCGGCGCGTGCACAACATGAACGCCGACGAGGCCGCCGCGTCGATCGCCCGCGCCCTGCGCGCGCGCAAGCTGGTGTTCCTCTCCGACGTGCCCGGCCTTCTCGCGGACGCCGCGGACAAGCAGTCGGTGATCTCGAGCGTGAGCGTGGCGGAGGCGGAGGACCTGATCGAGCGCGGCGTCATAGCGGGCGGCATGCTGCCGAAGATCGGCGGCGCGGTGAACGCCGTGCGCGCCGGGGTCCGGAAGACGCACATCATCGATTCGGCCATGCCGCACTCGCTGCTGCTGGAGATTTTCACGGACCGGGCGTCGGCACGGAGATCGTGGCGTGACGGCCCGGGCGCGCGCGGGGAAGACGGGGGAAGGGGACATGACGAGCGAAGAGATCATCCGCCTGCACACGCAGTACGTGATGCCCACCTACGCGCCGGGCCTGGTGCTCGTGCGCGGCAAGGGCGCCAGGGTCTGGGACGCGGACGGGCGGGTCTACCTCGATTTCCTCTCCGGGATCGCCGTGAACGGTCGGCCACTGCCCACCCGAAGCACGTGCAGGCGGTGCGCCGACAGGCGGGCCGGCTGGTGCACGTCTCCAACCTGTACTACACCGAGAACCAGCCGCGGCTCGCGCAGGCGCTGGCGGAGCGCTTCCAGCCGGGCGGCAAGTGCTTCTTCTGCAACTCCGGCGCGGAGGCGAACGAGGGGCTGATCAAGCTGGCCCGCCTCTGGGGCACGCAGCACGGCGGCCGCCACGAGATCATGACGATGCACAACTCCTTCCACGGCCGGACGCTGGCCACGCTGACCGCGACCGGCCAGGACAAGGTGCAGAAGGGTTTCGAGCCGCTGCCCGAGGGGTTCGGGTACGCGGACTTCAACGACCTCGCGTCCTGCCGGGCCGCGGTGGGGGACCGGACGGCCGCGATCCTCGTCGAGGCGGTGCAGGGCGAGGGCGGGGTCCTGCCCGCCGCGCCCGGGTTCCTCGAGGGCCTGCGCGCGCTCTGCGACGAGCGCGGCCTCCTGCTGCTCTGCGACGAGGTGCAGTGCGGCATGGGGCGCACGGGCACTGGTTCGGTTTCCAGCAGTACGGCGTGGAGCCGGACGCCTTTTCGCTGGCCAAGGCGCTGGGCAGCGGCTTCCCGATCGGCGCGGTCGTGGCCGGCCCGGCTCGCCGACGTGTTCCAGCCCGGCCACCACGCCACCACGTTCGGCGGCACCCCGCTGGCCTGCGCGGCGGCGCTCTCCGTCGTCGAGGCCATCGAGGAGGAGCGCCTGCTGGACCACGCCGCGGCGATGGGCGCGCTGTTCGCCGAGTTGCTCCGCGCGGAGGCGGACCGCCACGCCTTCGTCCGGGAGGTGCGCGGGCGCGGGCTGATGATCGGCATGGTGCTGGACCGGCCGGCCAAGGACCTGGAGACGCTCCTGCGGGAAGACGGCCTGATCGCCCTCGCGACCGCGGGCGACGTGGTCCGTTTCCTCCCGCCGCTGAACGTGCGCGAGACCGAGGTGCGGCGGGCCGCCCGGATCGTGCGCCGGGCGTGCCGCGCGTTCGCGCGGCAGACGGGCTGATGCCGGGGGGCGGCGGCGCGCCGGGGGCGAGGTGAACCCGCTGCTCGAACAGTTGGGCCGGACCGTGGTCGTCGGGTGCGGGGCCATCGGCACCTGCCTTCGGCGGAACGGGTCGACCGGCGCCGGCCCGGTGGAGCTGCTGAACCTCTCCGCGCCCGAACAGCTGCTGGACCTCTACCGCGCGTACCTCGACGCCGGCGCGCAGGCGCTGATCACCAACACCTTCGCCGCGAACCCGGTCGGCCTGGAGGAAACCGGACAGGCGGACCGATGCGAGGACCTGAACGCCGAGGGCGTCCGCCTGGCGCGCCGGGCCGCGGCGGGCGGGGCGGTGGTGCTGGCCTCGGTCGGCCCGCTCGGACTGGCGCTGCGGTCCGAGGACTTCACGGAGGACGAGCTGTTCCGCGTCTACCGGCGGCAGTGCGAGGCGCTGGCCGGTGCGGACGCCCTGCTTTTCGAGACGTTCAGCGATCCCCGCGAGGCCCGCGGTGCCCTGCGGGCGGGCCGGGACACCGGCCTGCCCATGGTGTTCCAGATCGGTCATGCCGGGGGCGGCGCCGGGCGGGAGGAGAGGGTGCTGCGGCTGGCCAGGCTGGCCGTGCAGGCGGGCGCGGCGGCCGTGGGCGCGAACTGCCAGCATCCCAACGACATCCTCAACACCGTCGAGCTGCTGCTCCGCGAAACGGACCTGCCCGTGACCGCCTCGCCCAATGCCGGGAACCCCGCCATCCGCCGGGGGGTCGTGGAGTACCGTTTTCCGCCCTCGGCCTTCCGCCGTGTCGGCGCCCTGCTGGCGGAGCGCGGCGCGGCGCTGGTCGGCGGGTGCTGCGGAACGGGCCCCGACCACATCTGCGCGCTCGCCGCGGCGGTGGCGGGCCACGCGGTGCGGCCCCGGCCGCGGCGGGCGGCGGCGCCGCGCCCACGGGCCGCGGCGGGCGCGGCCGCCGCCGCCCGCCCCGAGAACCCGGTCCGCGAGCTCCTGCGCCGGACCACGCTGACCGTCAGCGTGGAGATCCGGGCGGAGCGGAACCGGTCGCTGGACGCCATCGTGGAGGGGGCCCGGCTCGTGGCCGCCGCGGGCGCCGACAGCTTCGACGTGCCGGACAACCCGGGCGCGGCCGTGGGCCGGGACGCGGCCGTCGTGGCCGCCGCGCTCCAGGCGCGGCTGCACGTGCCGGCGGTCTGCCACATGGCCGTCACGCAGTCCAACCTCCTGCAGCTGCACTCCCGCCTGCTCGGAGCGTGGGACCTCGGCGTGCGCGGGCTGCTGGCGGTCACGGGCGACCCGCCGTCCATGGGACACCTCTCCGGCCTCGCCCGGCGCGTGACCGACATCAGGAGTTCGCTCGAGCTGCTCCGGCTCGTGCGAAGCCTGCGCGGCGGCCGGATGATCAACGGCGAAGAAGTGGCCGATGCGCCGGCCTTCTGCACGGGGTGTGCGGTGGGGCAGCCCGCTCCGTCGCAGGTGCGGTGGCTCGCGTCCAAGGTGGACGCGGGGGCGGAGTTCGTGTTCTCCCAGCCGGTCTTCACGGGCGACGATTTCGACCGGCTCCTGGACGCCGTGGCCCCGCTGGGCGTCCCGCTCTTCCCGGGGCTGCTGCCGTTGACGGGCGTTCGCAACGCGGCGTTCTTCGCCTCGGGCCGTATTCCCGGCATTCGCGTTCCGGAGAAGCTGGTCGCGGCGATGGGCCGGTTCGATGACGCGGCGGACCAGCGGCGCTTCGGGCTGGAGTACGCCCTGGAACTGGCGGTGCACATGGCCGAGCGCTGCGGCAGGCTGTACCTGATCATGCCCTTCGGACGCACGGCCTGCCGCGAGGCGGCCGACCTCGTGCGCGCCCTGCGCGTCGCGGTGCCCGGCCCCCGCCGCTGACCCGCGCCGGGGGAAACCCGTCCGCCCGGGGCGGACCGGCCGACGCCGGCGGGCGGCCTCAGGCGTCGGCGCCGGCGGCCGCGACGCTGAAGACCAGGGGGTAGAGCGCTTCCGCGTACCACAGCCGCGCGAAATACAGGCCGATGGGCGCGGCGGGCGGCGGGCCGTCCCGCCAGGCGGCATCCAGCCAGGCCTGTCCCCGTTCGACCGCGCCGCCGGCGCCCGGGACGCCCGCGAGAGCGGAGAGGGCCACGGCGGTCTCCTCGACGGTGGGCGCGACACCGGCCGCGGCACCCCAGCCGCCGTCCGCGTGCTGCTGCGCCAGCAGCCAGCGGGTGCCCCGTTGCCCCATCGCCACCGTCCCGGCCGAGCCGTCCATGTCCCGCAGGGCACGCAGCACGCGCGCGGTGCCGAAGACGGGGTTCTCGGTCCGCGGCGCGGACTGGTTTCCGAACCAGAGCGGGAGCCAGGCGCCGTCGTCGCGCTGCGATCCGGCCAGGTAGCGGAGTGCCGCGCCGCTCGCCCGCGCGGCACGCCGGCGCAGGCCCGGGGGCAGGGCCGGCATCCAGGCCGCCCACGCGCGCAGCGCATGGGCCGTCAGGTCGGGACCACTGCGGTCGAACGGCAGCCGGCCCCAGCCGCGGCAGAAGGTGGGCATCCCGCCGTCGCGGTTCTGCAGGCCGAGCAGCCAGTGGACGCCCCGCACCGCGGCGCGCAGGGACGGCCGGTCGTCCCTTCCCAGGGCGTGCAGCGCGAGCAGGGCGCCCGCCGTGTCGTCGGCGTCCGGCACCGCGCCCGGCCGGTCCGTCCATCCCCAACCGCCCGGCGCCGCGCCGGTGAAGGGGTGGCGTCGCCCGGTCTGCAGGCCCAGGAGCCGCTGCCGCAGGGCGATGCGATCGCCCGCGGGGAGCGCCTCGCGCGGCAGGGCGTCCACCGCCAGGGCGGTCAGCCACGTGGCGAGGTCGGTGTCGACAGGCCACGAGCCGTCCGCGCGCATGCCGGTCTCGAGGAACGACACCCCGCGACGGACGACGGGGTGGGCGCGCAGACCGGCCGTGGCGAGCGCGAGCACGACGAAACCCGTCAGGGGTGCCGCCTCCAGGAACCCGCCGTTCGCCGGCTGGGTGCGCTGGAGGCGGCGCAGCAGGGACGGGACGAGCGGGTCGCGAAGGGCCGGGGCCGGACCGGGTGCGCGCGGGCCGCAGCGGTGCCGGACGAGCCCGATGGCGATGAGGGCGGGCAGGGCGTAGCTCACCACCTGCAGCCGCAGGGCGCGGAAAAGGCCGGGCGGAAGGGCGGCCAGTTCGAAGGGCAACTGCGGCACGTGCCGCCACCCGGCAGGCCCCGGGCCCAGGCGGCCCGCGGCCGCGGCCATCGCGAGGATCGGCGCGGAGAAGGTGCGGTCCTCGCCGTACGCGGCGAGCACGGCGGCGGCCAGCCGTGCGGGTGTCGTGTCGCCCGCCCGCTCCGCCAGCCACCGTCCCGCGGCGGTTTCCTCCGGCGTGTGCGCCCCAGGGTGCAGGCCCAGGGCGCACCAGGCCAGCAGCGTGGTGCTGAGGTTGCCGGGACTCTCCGGCGTGTCGCCCCAGCTCCCGTCGCCGTGGCGGTGCCGCGCGATCCAGTCGAGCGCCGCGGCGACACGCGGGGCCGACCGCCGCGGGTCGGCGGCGTGCAGGGCCGCCGCGGCCACGGCGGTGGCGAGCGCGCTGCCGGAAAGCCGGCCGCGCCAGAGGCCGTCGTCGCCGCGGGCGGCGAGCAGCCGCGCGGCGAGCCCGTCACGGAGCGGGGCGGTGCGGGGCGCCTGGGGCGCGGGCGTCACGCGGCGAGGCTCCCGAGGGCGAGCAGCGCGTACCATGCGTACTCGAGGTCGGCCTCCGGGTCGCCGGGCGTCGACGCGAAGCCGCCGGAGTCGCGCCAGCAGGACTCGACGAAGGCGAGGTGCGCGTGCGGGTCGGCCGGGCCGGCTTTCGCGGCGGCCAGCGCCAGGAGCGCGACGGCCGAGCTGAGCAGGTCGGGCCCCGGCGCGGCGGGCCCGGCGAGAAAGCCGCCGCCCGGGCAGGCGCGCGCCAGCAGCCAGCGGAGCGTGTCGCCGGGGACCGGGACCCGCGCGGCCGCCGCGAGGTGCACCGCCGCCGCCGTGGCGGGCGTGGTCGGCGTCGGGTCGCCGGGATGGTTGCGGAAGCCGCCCGCGGGCCCGGCCAGGGCGCGCACGGCGGCGGCCAGGCGCCGGGGCCGGGGCAGGGGGGCGTCCGCCGTCTCGTAGGCGAGGGCGGCGAGGAAGCCGGCGTAGGCCGTGGACCGCGCCCCGCCGGGTCCGGGGCGGTACCCGCCGTCGCCGGCGCGGAGCGACTCGACGCGGGGCAGCAGGGCGCGCGCCTCGGGGCGAAGCCCGAGCAGGGCCAGGGCGCGCACGGCCGACACGAGGTGGGGCAGGTCCCTCGCGCGGGCCGCGGCCCCGCGCACGAAGGCGGCGTCGGCCGGCGCGCCGCCGCCCGCGCCGAGCGCGCGCTCCAGCGCCAGGCCGAAGCCGGTGAAGTAGACGTCCGCGCCGCCGCCGCGTCCCCGGAAGCCGCCCCCGGCGGCGCGGCGCGCGGCGACGAAGCCGCGCAGCGCGCCCGCGGCCGGCGCGTCGAGCAGGCGGGCGCCCCGCGCGAGGGCCTCGCCGGTCGGGCCGGCCGGCCGGGTGCCCGCCGTCACCTCAACGCTCCAGGATGCGGCCGACCATGCGGCGCAGCAGCGTCTTGAGCGTGGCGTGCTGGAGCGGCGCGAGGGAGCGCACGGCCTCGTTCCGGTAGTGCTCGAGCCGTTGCCGCGCGCGCTCCTCGCCGCCCGCCTCCTCGCAGCAGCGCGCCAGGGTGGCGGCATCCACCGCCGGGTCGCCGCGCCACCAGGCGTCCAGCAGGCGGCGCGCGTCGCCCCGGGCCGCTTCCGCGGCCAGCGCCGCGACGATGGACGGGCGCCGCGCGCGGGCGTCGCCGCCGCGGGCGGCGCGCCAGTCGGCCAGGTCGTCGCGTACCTGGTAGGCGGTGCCGAAGGCGGCGCTGAAGCGCGGCAGCGCGCCCAGCGTCGCCGCGTCGGCGCCGGCGGCGAGGGCGCCGAGCCGCAGGGCCGCCTCGAAGGCGGGCGCCGTCTTGCGCCGGAAGATATGCAGCACCTCCGCCGATGGCAGCGGAACCGGGCGGCGCATCCACTGGAGCTCTTCTCCCTGCCCGACGCTGAGCGTGCGGTGCGCCTCGGCGGCGGCCCCCAGCATGGCGGCCACGGTGTCGGCCGGCGCGCCGCAGCGCGCGACCAGCCGGTAGCCCTCGCCGAGAAGGAAGTCGCCGGTGTTGATGGCCACGGGCACGCCGCACTCGCGGTGCAGGGCGGGCAGGCCGTAGCGCTCGGCGTCGCCGTCCTCGATGTCGTCGTGGAGGAGGGAGGCCTTGTGAAAGCACTCGACGGCGACGGCGAGCCGGCGCACCGCGGGGGGCAGGGCGCCGGCGGCCGGTCGCAGCGAGCGGTACACGGCGGCCAGCACGAAGGGGCGCCAGCGCTTGCCGCCGCGCGTCATCCACGCGAGTGCGGCGCGCTCGACGGCGGGTCCGCCGGGGGGCCAGCGGTCCGCGAGGGCGGCCGGCGCGAACCACCCGTCGACCTCGGCGCGCAGCCGGTCGAGGTCCGTGCGCGTCATCCACGGGTCGTCGGACCGCAGCCGGATCGCCTCCCGCACCCAGTCGGTATCGACCGCGGTGTGCAGGCACCCGTCGTGCAGGAGGGGGAGCGCGATGCCCGGCGCCGCTTCCGCGGCGAGGTGGGGAAAGGCGCGTTCGAGCACCTGGAGGCAGCTGACGCCCACGACCGCGTCGACCGCGCCGCTCTCGATGAGGCGGGTGACGACCGTGGTGCCCTCGGCCACGAGGACGACGTAGCCCAGGGCCTCGGCCTCGCCCTGCAGCGGGCCGACGGGGCAGGCGCCGCACTGCGTGCAGAGCACGCCGTAGGCGTCGGTGGGCGCGGGGCAGCGCGCCGGGTCCCGCAGGCACTGGGGCAGCAGGAGGACGCGCCGCTCGAAGGGGACGGCGGCGAGGGTGGCGCTCCAGAGCTCGTTGCTGACGAGCACGGTCATGAAGTCGAGGCAAGCGGCCGCCGCCCCGGCCTCGGCGAGCGCGGCGCGGGCGTGCTCGCGCAGTTCGTCCGCGCTGAGGGGCGGCACGAGCCGGTGCCGCCGCACGTGGCCCCGGGCGGTTTCCCGGAGGGCGTGCCGGAGCTCGGCGGACCCGGGCACCGCCGGGGGCGCGGCGTGCGCGGCGGGGGCCCTGCGCGGCGAGGCCTTCATCCGTAGGCTCCCAGTCCGAAGAACCAGGTGCGCTTGGCGAGGCGGTAGAACGGGTGCCGCTCGGGAAGGGCGTTCCCGGGCTGGCAGTGGTCGGCCCGGGGCTGCATTGCGAGCAGCTCGTCCAGGCCGCTGCCGCGGCCCGTGGTGTCGCGCGCGCCCTCCTCCATCACGAAGCGGCGCAGGGCCTGGGGATCGCGCAGCAGGATGCAGCCCCCGCCCATGCGCCGGAGCTGTTCGCGCGACGCGGCCAGGAACGACGAGCGCCGGAGCAGGTCGGGCAGCCGGGCGCCGTCCTCGATCCGGTCGCGCGCGAACTGGATCACCGGGCAGGGCTCGATGTCGCCGCGGGGGTTCACGTGATGGCTGATGCCCTCGGCCGCGGGGCACACGGCGCGACCCTCGTGGTCCCAGTAGGCGTCGATGACCAGCAGCGGCACGCGCGAGCGCACGTCGACGAGGAACTCGCGCAGCCGGCGGACGCCGGCGTCGTCGAGCGCGAGCCCGGGCGCGGGGCGGGGGCCGACGGGCCGGTAGAGGTAGTACCAGGCGTACAGGACGCCGCGCCGGACCAGGTCGCGGCAAAAGGCCTCCGAGACCTGCTCGTCGAAGTTCGTCCGGCAGACGCTGCACGCCACGCCCGTCACGAGGCGTGCGCGCCGGCAGTGCTCCAGGGCGGCCAGGGCGTCCGCGTGCACGCCGGTGCCGCCGCGCCGCCGGTCGCTTTCGGCCGGACCGCCCTCGATGCTGACGAGCGGCGTCACGTTGCCCAGTTCGCGGAAGGCTTCGGCGCGGTCGGCGTCGAGCAGGGTGCCGTTGGTGAAGACCTGGAAGAGGCAGTCGCGGTGGCGGCCGAGGAACTCGAACAGGTCGGGATGCCGGAGCGGCTCGCCGCCCAGCAGGCCGAAGAAGCGCAGGCCCTCGGCCTTCAGGTCGCTGACGATCCGGTCGAGCTGGTCGAGCGGCATGTGCGTGGGCGGGTCGGCGGGCGTGACCCAGCAGCCCGTGCAGCGGAGGTTGCAGTCGTCCGTGATGGAGAGGAACGGGAAGGGCGGGAGGACCTCGCCGCGGGCGAGGCCGGCCCGGAAGCGGCGCACGGCGCGCCAGCCGTTCCAGGCGCCGCGCAAGGCGAAACGGGCGGCGAGCCGCGCATCGGGCTCGGTGAACAGGCGGCGCGCGAGGGCGGCGATCACGGCGCGGCCCCCTCGGTCGGGGCGCCCGCGCGGCGCCGCTCTTCCATCGCGCGCTCGAAGCGGGCCCGGTCCACCGGGCCCGCGTGCCGCAGGCGCCGGGCCCGGAGCGCCGCGCAGGGGTCGGGTCCGAGAAACCGGTCGATGTCGGCGCGGATGCGGTCACGCTGCGCGGCCTCGTCGGTGATCTGCGCGCCGTCGATGGGCGACTCGGGGCACTTGGGAAAGACGATGGCGGCCTCGGGGCAGATACGGGCGCAGGCGGGGCAGTTGAGCTTGCAGCTGCGGGGCTGCACGACGCGGGGGGTGCCGTCGGCGTCGGAGGCGTAGACGCCGAAGAGGCAGAACCCCGCGCACTGGCCGCAGCGGGTGCAGCGGTCGCGGTCGATGACCGGGTACCAGGCGGGCGGGGCGGCGGGGTCGGCCCGGACCGCCCCGGCGGCGCCGTCGGGCGCCGCGGGTCCGCCCGCGGCGTCGACGCGCTCGAAGGCGCGGGCCACCTCGCCGGGGCTTTCCGCACGCAGGTCGAGCAGGCGGACCGCCCCGTCCAGCTCGACGCCGGCGGCGCGGAAGAGGTTGCGCACGGCCCGTGGGCGGCAGGCGGCGACGAGGCGCAGCGCGCCGCCTGCCGCCCAGCGGGCCATCCGCCTGCCGTCCGAGGCGGCCAGGTCGCAGAGGTCGTCGGCCACCACCGCGCGCGCCGCGCCGGCGTCGACCCGCTCGAGGGCCGCCGCCACGGACTCGGGCCGGAGGGTCGCGGAAACCGAGCACCGGCAAACGAGGGCGCGCGGCCCGGGCGCCGGCGGTTGGGTGGCTGGAGGCGGCAGGCTCACGCGGGCTCCTACCGGACCGGGAGGCAGACGAGTTGGCCGCGGTCGCTGCGAACGTAGATCCTGCCGCGGCAGAGCACCGGCATGGTCCACGCCTTGCCGCCCGAGAGGACGCGGCGCCGCGCCCTTTCGCGGTAAGCCGTCGGATCGGCGTCGGCGAGAATCAACTGGCCGCGTTCGTTGAGCACGAGGAGCATTCGCCCGGCGGCCGTGAGGGAGCCGAACCCCACGTTCTCCTCCCAGCGGACCCGCCCCGTTTCCCAGTCCATGCAGACGAGGCGGCCGCGCCCCGTGTTGCCGTCGATGCCGTACAGGTTGCCGTCGAGGAGGACCGCGGAGCTGAACTGGCTGCGCAGGTCCCGGTTCTGCCAGGTCGGCTGCAGTTTTCCGTTCCGCACGGCGAACTGGGCGCACCCCTTGCCGTAGCCCGAGGAGATGAAGAGGCGGCCGCCGGCGAAGATCGGGTCCGCGGCGTTCACGTCGAAGGAGGTGGTCCACGGGGACGTGTCGGCCACCCGTCCGGTGGCCGCCTCGCAGAGGGCCAGGCCCTTCTCGCCGAAGAAGGCCGCGAGGGCGCCGCCGGCCTGCGGGACAAGGACGGGCGTGGCGTAGCCGCCGGCCCCGGCGGGGCTTTTCCACGCGAGGCCGCCGCGAAGCCGTTCCACGGCGAGACCCGCGCGGCCCGCGTTGAGGAGCAGCCGGCCGCCGTCGATGACGGGCGAGGCCGCGTGGCCCCACCGCGGGGGCTTGGCGCCGAAGTCCGAGGCGAGGTTCTTGTGCCAGGCCGGCCGCCCCGTGGCCGCGTCGAGGCAGAACAGGTCGCCCCGGCGGCTCACGGTGTAGACCCGCTCGCCGTCGGTCACCGGCGTCGAACGCGGGCCGGGATAGTCGCCGCCCCGGCAGTCGTACGCGTGGCGCCACCGTTCGCGGCCCGTGGCCGGGTCGAGGGCGAAGACGATGTCCTGGTCCTCGACGTTGCCCATGGTGAAGAGAAGTTCGCCCGAGATCGTCACGGCGGAGTAGCCCCGCCCCACCTGGGCCTCCCAGGCCGGCTTGGCGGCGAGGAAGGCGGCGGGGTCCGGCGCGGCTTCCGCGGCGATACCGTCGGCCCGGGGCCCGCGCCACGCGGGCCAATCGGGTTCGCCGGGCGCGCCGTGCGCGGCGAGTCCTGGCAGCAGGGCCGCGAGAGCGGCCGCGGGGACGAGGCGGGTAGCGGGTTCGTGCAGGGTCCGGTTCATGTAGGCGGTGCCTCCCGTGGCCGGACAGTCTAGCGTCCGGGGCCCGGCCGGGCAAGGGCGCCCGGGCCGGCGGAGGCCCGCGGCGTCTACAGCAGGCCGGCCTCCCGCGCGAGCCGGAACTCGTGTTCGAGGTTGGGCGTCAGGACGCCGCTGCCCAGGGCGTCGGCCATCTCGTCCGCCGTCCAGAACCGCACCTCCTCGATTTCCACGGGGCAGGGCGTGAACGGCCCGTCGTGGTGCGCGGTGTAGGTGCGCACGTATTCCGTCTCGCGGTCGGACCGCCACAGGTAGTCGTGCGCGGCGTGCAGCGCCTCCGGGGCGACGCCCAGTTCCTCGCGCATCTCGCGCAGGGCGCCGTCGCGGGGCTTCTCGCCCGGCTGGAGGTGGCCGCCCACGGAGCTGTCCCACCGGCCGGGCTGGATGTCCTTCGACCGCGAGCGCCGCTGCAGCAGGAGCCGGCCCCCCGCGTCGAAGACCAGGACGTGCACGGACGGGTGGATCAGCGCCGGGTTGCCGTGGCACTCGCTGCGCCGCGCGCGCCCGAGCGCGCGCCCCTGTTCGTCGACCAGGTCAAACCATTCCTCGTTCATGGGCCTGTTCCTCCCTGTCTCCCCGCGGGGCCGGGCCCGCCGATGCCGTTCGCGTTCAGCAGGTCGACCGTGCGAGCGAGGGCGCCGGCGCGCCGTTGCACGAGCTCCGCCGCCCGGCGGCCGTAGGCCGCGCGGCGCCCGGGGTCGCGGACCAGCAGGGCAAGCGCCTCGTACAGGGCCTTGGCGTCGCGCACCTGCACGACGGCGTCCGCTTCCCGGAAGTCGGCCATCACGACGGGAAAGTTCTCCATGTTCGGTCCGCAGAGGACCGGCTTGCCGCAGGCGGCGGCCTCGATGATGTTCTGGCCGCCGTGCTGCGTGAGGCTCTTGCCGACGAAGATCAGGTCCGCCGCGGCGTAGAAGTGCCGCAGCTCGCCGGTGGTGTCGAGCAGGAAGACATCCGGGTCCCGGACGGCCTCGCCGCCGGAGCGCCTGCGTACGCGCGCCCCGCGCGCGGCCGCCGCGGCGGCCACGGCGTCGCCCCGCTCGGCGTGGCGGGGTGCGAGCAGGAGGCGCAGGCCGGGCGCGTCGCGGCGGAGCCGGTCCACCGCGTCCTGCAGCGCGTCTTCTTCGCCGGGCCACGTGGAGCCGCCGGCGAGCACGGTGCACGCGTCGTTCCAGCCGGCCTCGCGCAGCGTTTCGCGGGCCTGCCGGCCGCGCTCCGCGTCCACGGCGACGGTCTCGTACTTGGCGCTGCCCATGACGTGCAGGCGTTCGGGCGGGGCGCCGAGCGCCTCCAGCCGCTGCCGGTCGGCCTCGCTCTGCACGCACAGCAGGCCGGCCTCGCGGAGGAGGGGGCGGGTGAACAGCGTCAGCCGGCGGTAGCCGCGGAACGAGTGCTCGGAGATGCGGCCGTTGACGAGGGCCACGGGAATCCCGGCGGCGCGGGCCTGCCGCAGCAGGTTGGGCCAGAGCTCGCACTCGACCAGCACGAGGGCGGCCGGGCGGAGCCGGCGCAGGGCGCGGCGCACGGCGGGCGGAACGTCGAGCGGGAAGTAGACGAGCACGTCCCGCGGGTCGAGGGCGGCGGCGGCGACGGCGTGGCCCGTGGACGTCGTGACCGAAAGGATGAAGCGCGCGCCGGGCTGCCGCCGGCGCATCTCCCGCACCAGGCCGAGGGCGACGTAGACCTCGCCGACGCTGACCGCGTGCACCCAGGTGCGGGGCCCCTCCGCCAGGCGGCGCCGCAGCTCCGGCGCGTAGCGCCCGAACCGCTGCAGGAAGCCGCGCGCGTAGCCGCCGCGCCGCGCCATCCGGTACAGGAACCGGGGCAGCAGGACCAGGAAGCCCAGCGTGAAGAGGAGGTTGTAGAGCAGCCAGCGCACCGGGCGACTATACGGGCGCGCGCCGCGCGGGGGAAGCGCCGAGCGGCCGGGTCGGCGCTTGCCATCGGGGGGCCGGTCGGGTACAAGGTGCCGCTTTGCCGGGACCCCTCACGGAGAGCGCCATGCGGAAGAAGATCGTCGCGGGCAACTGGAAGATGAACAAGACGGCGGCCGGCGCCGCCGAGCTGGCCGCGGGCGTCAAGGCCGCCCTCGGCGTGTTCGATGCCGTCGAGTGCGTGCTCTGCCCCCCGTTCACCTCCCTGGCGGCGGTGGCCGGCGTCGTGCGGGGCACCCCGATCGGGCTGGGCGCCCAGAACGTGCACGGGGAGAAGGCGGGCGCGTTCACGGGCGAGGTGGCGGCGGACATGCTCGTCGAGGCCGGTTGCACCCACGTCCTCGTCGGGCACAGCGAGCGGCGGCAGTATTTCGGCGAGACCGACGAGGGCGTCAACCGCCGCATGCGCGCGGCGGTGGCGGCCGGGCTCACGGCCGTCGTGTGCGTGGGCGAGACGCTGGCCGAGCGCGAGGCGGGCGACACGATGGCCGTGGTCGGCCGCCAGGTGAAGGCGGGCCTGGCGGGCCTGGGCGCGGGGGACTGGGCCCGCGTCGTGGTGGCGTACGAACCGGTGTGGGCGATCGGCACGGGCCGGACAGCCACGTCGGCGCAGGCCCAGGAGGTGCACGCGTTCATCCGGGGCCGGGTGGCGGAGCTGGCCGGCCCGGACACGGCGGCCGCCGTCCGCATTGCGTACGGCGGCAGCATGAAGCCGGCCAACGCGCGCGAGCTCATGAGCCAGCCCGACATCGACGGCGGCCTGATCGGCGGCGCGTCCCTCGAGGCCGGCTCGTTCGTCGAGATCGTCAAGGCGGGGGCATAGGGGGACGGCATGGACATTCTGAGGTCGCTCTTGATCGTGGTGGAGGCGCTCTGCAGCCTCCTGCTCATCGGTATCATCCTCATCCAGAAGTCGAAGGGCGAGGGGCTGGGGCTCGCCTTCGGGGCCGGGGTGGGCGAGACCCTCTTCGGTTCGCGCGCGGGCAACGTGCTCACGCGCATAACCATCGGCCTGGGCGCGGTCTTCATGGTCAACACGGTGGTGCTGGCGATCCTGTTCTCGGGCGGCCAGGCGTCGCTGGTGGAGAAGAGCGTCGGCGCCGCGGGCGGGGCGATGCCCCTGGAGCAGGCCACCGAGGCGGTGCCGGAAGGCGCCGTGCCGGGGTCCATGCCCGCGGTGGAACCGGACGCCGCCGCGCCCGTCCCGGAGGCGCCCGGGGCGACCGCGCCGGCGCCGGACGCGCCGCCGCCCGCCGCCGGGGCGCCGGCCGTACCGCCCGCGGCGCCCGTCGCGGTCCCGTAGGCCCGCCCGCCGGCCGCGGGGCCGGGCGCGCTCAGGCCAGGGAACGGACCGCCTTGACGACGGCCTCGACCGTGATGCCCCGCTCCTGCAGGGCCTGGGGGTACGGGGCGCTGATGCCGAAGCGATCGAGGCCGACCACCCTGCCCGCGGTCCCCACGAACCGGTGCCAGGTGTCGGGCGTCGCCGCCTCTACCGCCACGCGGCGCGCGCAGGCGGGGGGAAGCACGTCGTCGCGGTAGGCCGGGGGCTGCCGGAGAAAGCGCTCCACGCAGGGCATCGACACGACGCGCACGCCGGCGCCGAGTTGCGCCGCCGCCTCGAGGGCCAGCGCCACTTCGCTGCCCGCGGCGATGAGGATCGCGTCCAGGGCGCCCTCTTCCCTGCGGGCGACGTAGCCGCCGTGCAGCACGCCCTGCCGCCGCTGCTCCACCGGCACGGAGTCCAGGTCGGGGAGGTTCTGGCGCGACAGGGCGAACAGGGTCGGCCCGTCGGCGCGGGACAGGGCGGCGACGAAGGCGCCCGCCGTCTCCTCCCCGTCCGCCGGCCGGATGACGTCGAGGCGGGGAATCGTCCGCAGCGAGGGGATGGTCTCGACCGGCTGGTGGGTCGGACCGTCCTCGCCGACGCCGATGGAATCGTGGGTGAAGAGGAAGGCCACCGGCAGGCCCGCGATCGCCGCGAGGCGGATCGCCGGCCGGCAGTAGTCGGCGAAGACCAGGAACGTGGCGCACGAGGCGCGGAACAGGCCGTCGTACGCGATGCCGTTGCAGAGGGCCGCCATCGCGTGTTCGCGGATCCCGAACCGGAGGTTGCGTCCCGCGCGGTTCTCCCGCGTGAAGTCGCCCTCGCCGTCGATGTAGTTGCGGGTCGACCCGTGCAGGTCGGCGCTGCCGCTGACGAGCAGGGGCAGGGCCTTCGCCACGTGTTGCAGGACCGCGTGGCCCGCCGCGCGGGTCGCGAGCTTCCCGCCCGGCGGGAAGGGCGGGATACGGGCCAGCAGGTCGCCCGGCAGCTCGCCGCTCTGGCCGGCATCGAGCAGGGCGGCCCGGTCGGGATGCGCGGTCCGCCAGGCCTCGAACCGCTGGTCCCACGCGGCGCGGGCCGCTTCCAGCTCGCGGCGCCGGTTCGCGAAGAAAGCCGTCACTTCCGCGGAGACGCCGAAGGGCTCCTCCGACAGGCCGAGCCGCTTGCGCGCGGCGGCGGCGAACGTGTGGCCCGCCTCGCCGTGCGCCTTGGCGGTGCCGGCCACCTCCGGGATGCCCCGGCCGATCTCGGTGCGGGCGATGATGAGCTTCGGGCGTCCGTTCGCCCCGGCCCGGGCGGCGGCCAGGGCCGCGCGCACGGCCTCCAGGTCGTGGCCGTCGACGGTGGCCACGTCGAACCCGTAGGCCCGGTAGCGCGCCGCGGTGTCCTCGCTCTGCGACGCCGACGCCATGGCGTCGAGCGTCACGTCGTTCGAGTCGTAGATGAGGATGTAGTTGTCGAGGCCCAGGTGGGCCGCGAGCGACGCGGCCTCGTGCGACACGCCCTCCTGCAGGCAGCCGTCGCCGGCCAGCACCACGACGCGGTAGTCGAAGATCGTGTGTCCCGGCGCGTTCATGCGGGCGGCGGCCATCTTGCCGGCTACGGCCATGCCGACGCCGTTGGCCAC
Source organism: uncultured bacterium (assembly GCA_963744655.1). Lineage (GTDB taxonomy): Bacteria > Verrucomicrobiota > Kiritimatiellia > PWTM01 > PWTM01 > CAVUUJ01. The sequence goes on from CAVUUJ010000001.1 coordinate 274,844, forward strand.
CCCCTGCCCGAGCGGGCCGGAGGTGACCTCCACGCCCGGCGTCTCGCCGAACTCCGGGTGCCCCGGCGTGCGGCTGTGCAGCTGGCGGAAGCGTTTCAGCTCGGACAGGGGCAGGTCGTAGCCGGAGAGGTGCAGCCAGGCATAGAGGAACATGCTGCCGTGACCCGCGGACAGGACGAACCGGTCGCGGTTGATCCAGCGGGGATCGCCGGGGTCGTGGGACAGCTCGGCGCCGAAGAGCACCGCCCCCACCTCGGCGGCGCCGAGCGGAAGGCCGAGGTGGCCCGAGGCCGCCGCGTGCACCGCGTCCATCGCGAGGCCGCGCGCCTCGTTGGCCGCCCGGGCGAGCAAATCGGTGTCGAAATCCATGTCGTGTCTCCGTGTTGGCTCGCGGGGCGGGAGCCCCGCCGCGCGTGCCGCCGGCCCGTCCGGCGGTCGACGGGGACGGCTTATAGCAGAGCGGCCGCGGCGCGCCCAGCCGATTCCCGGTGCGGCGTTGCCGTCGCCGGGGTCCGCCGGTATACTTCGCGGCCATGCAGCGCGAGCAGGCCAGCGGCGCGGGGGCGGGCGGGCGGCTCGGCCGGCAGTTGAAGCTGGCCGATGTCTTCGCCGTGTCGTCCGGCGCCATGATCAGCTCGGGCCTGTTCATTCTTCCCGGCCTGGCGCACGCGAGGGCCGGGCCCGCGGTGGTCTTCTCGTACCTGCTGGCCGGCCTGCTGGCGACGACGGGCATGCTGAGCATTGCCGAGCTGGCGACGGCGATGCCGCGCGCCGGGGGGGACTACTTCTTCACGACGCGCAGCATGGGGCCGGCCGTCGGGACCGTGTCGGGGCTCCTGACCTGGCTGTCCATCACGCTCAAGAGCTCGTTCGCCCTGGTCGGCATGTCGCTGTTCGCGGCGGTGATCGTGCCGCTGGACGTCCGGGCGATCGGGGCGCTGCTCTGCCTGGGGTTCATGGCCGTCAACTTCGCGGGCGTTCGCGAGGCCGGCCGCCTGCAGACGGCGCTGGTGGCGGGCCTGCTCGTCCTGATGGCGGCGTACACCGTGTGGGGCTTCCCCCTCGTGAACGTCGACCACTTCCGCCCGTTCGCGCCGCGCGGGCTGGGCGCGGTGTTCTCCACGGCGGGTTTCGTCTTCGTGTCCTACGGCGGCATCCTGAAGACGGCGAGCATGGCCGAGGAAGTGCGGAACCCGGGCCGGGTGATCCCGCGCGGGCTCATCGCCTCGCTGCTGGTCGTGACGCTGCTGTACGTGGCGATGGTGCTCGTGACGTCGGGCGTCGTGCCCGCCGACGTGCTGGACCGTTCCAAGACGCCCATCTCCGAGGGAGCGGTCCGGATCCTCGGCCGGCCGGGGTCGGTCGCGATGGCCTCGGCCGCCGTGCTGGCGTTCGTCTCGACGGCCAACGCCGGGCTGATGGCGGCGTCCCGCTACCTGCTGGCGATGAGCCGCGACCGCCTCCTGCCGCGGCACCTCGGCCAGGTGCACGCGCGGCGCGGCACCCCTCACGCGGCGATCGCCGTGACCGGGTCGGTGATGATTCTCGCGCTGTTTCTCCCGCTCGCCGCGCTGGTGAAGGCCGCCTCCGCGGTGCTGATCTTCACCTACATCCTCGCGAACATGTCGCTGATCATCCTGCGCGAAAGCGGGGTCCAGAACTACCAGCCCGTGTTCCGCGCGCCGCTGTACCCCTGGCTGCCGGTGGCCGGGATCGCGGGGTTCGTGCTGCTGGTCTTCGAGATGGGCGCGGCCTCCCTACGCCTCTGCGCGGTGCTGACGGCCCTCGGCTTCTTCGTCTACTGGTTCTACGGGCGCATCCGGAGCAGCCGCGAATATGCGCTGATGCACCTGGTCGAGCGCGTCACCGCGCGGGAGCTCACGCGGGGGGGGCTGGAGGGGGAGCTCAAGGCCATCATCCGGGAACGGGACGACATCGTGGCCGACCGCTTCGACGGGATCATCGAGCGGTGCACGGTGCTGGACCTCCCGGGTTCGATGGAGCTCGACGAGTTCTTCCGCCGCGCCGCCGACGCGCTGGCGCACGACCTCGGCCGCGACGAGGAGGAGCTGCACCGCCGTCTCAAGGCGCGCGAGGCGGAGAGCCCCACCGCGATCAGCCCCTGGGTGGCGATCCCGCACGTCGTGCTCGACGGGGAGCCGTCCTTCGCGATCCTGATGGCCCGCTGCCACAAGGGCATCCGGTTCTCCGCGGAGGCCCCGGCGGTCCACGCGGTCTTCGTGCTGGCGGGCACGCGGGACGACCGCAACTTCCACCTGCGCGCGCTCGCGGGCATCGCGCAGATCGTGCAGGACCCCGCGTTCGAGCGACGCTGGAACGCGGCGCGCGGCGCCCAGGGGCTGCGCGACGTCGTGCTGCTGAGCAAGCGGAGGCGCGAGCCGGCATGAGGGCGATGCCGCTGACCGGTCTGCACACGATGCGGATGACCACGAGGCCGGACCCGGTGCTCGCGGGGCCGGACGAGGTGTTGCTGCGGGTGGAGTCGGTCGGCGTCTGCGGGTCGGACATCCACTACTACACGGAGGGACGCATCGGCAGCCAGGTGGTGAGCTTCCCGTTCCTCGTCGGCCACGAGTGCTCGGCCACGGTGCTGGAGGCGGGGCCGGCGGTGACGCGCGTGCGGGAGGGCGACCGCGTGGCCGTGGAGCCGGCGATCAGCTGCGGCGCGTGCGACCAGTGCCGCGCGGGGCGGCGGCACACGTGCCGCACGCTGCGCTTCCTGGGCTGCCCGGGGCAGGCGGAGGGCTGCCTGTGCGACTACCTGGTCATGCCGGAGGCCTGCTGCCATCCCGTCGCGCAGGGCACGTCGTTCGACGCCGCGGCCTTGTGCGAGCCGCTGTCGATCGGGTGCCATGCGGTGCGCCTCGCCGGGCTTTCTCCGGGCGCGCGCATCGGGATCCTGGGGGCCGGGCCGATCGGCCTGTGCGTGCTGCTCGCGGCCCGCGCGGCGGGCGTGGCGGCCAGCTACGTCACCGAGCCGATCGCCGCGCGACGCGCGGTGGCCGGCCGGCTCGGGGCGTCGTGGACCGGCGATCCCCACGCGGCCCCGCCGGCCGCGGCCGGGATCGAGGCCCTCGAACCCCTGCTGCTCGACGTCGTGTTCGAGTGCTCCGGAGAGCAGGAGGCCCTCGACGACGCGGTCAACCTGCTCCAGCCCGGCGGCCGGCTGATGCTGATCGGCATCCCCACCGCCGACCGCGTGTCGTTCGCGATCGACCCGCTGCGCCGCAAGGAACTGCGGCTCCAGAACGTTCGACGCCAGAACGAGTGCATGCGGCCGGCGATCGACCTGATCGAGCGGTCGGGGCTCGACGTCTCGCCGCTGCGCACGCACACCTTCACGCTGGACGAGGCGGCCGAGGCCTTCGACCTGGTGGCCGGCTACGCGGACGGCGTGGTCAAGGCCATGATCCACGTGCAGGGATAGCCCGAGCGGTGCCGCGGGGCGTCCGCGCCCGGCGTGGCTCAAAGCCAGCCGGTGAGTTGCGCCAGCCGCCGGCAGTAGTCGACGAAGCAGGGCCACGAGACGTCGGGCGGCACGCCGTGGTCGCAGCCGGGGATGTACCCGCCGTCGCGGACCACGGGCGCCAGCCGCTCGAGTTCGTCGCGCAGGACGGTCCCGCCGGCGGCAATGCACCGCTTGTCCACGCCCTGCCGGTAGGCCATCCTGCGGCCGAACGCCGCGCGAAAGGCGTTCAGGTCGCAGCCCGCCGCCACCTCGATCGGGTCGCAGACGTTGATGCCCGCCTCGATCCACAGGGGGATCAGTTCGCCGATGTGCCCGTCGCTGTCCATGTCCACCAGGGGGCAGCCCGCGGCACGGACCCGTTGCGTCCAGTCGCGCCAGGCGGGCAGGCAGAATCGGCGCGCCATGTCCATGGAGATCATGCTTTTTCCCTTGTAGGCCATGTCCTCGGAGACCGCGAACACGTCCGGCACGACGCGGTCTAGGACCCGGTCGAGCATGCGGCCCACGAACGCCCGCCAGAAGTCGGCCATCTCGGCCACGAGACCGGGGTCGTCGATCATCAGCATGCAGAGGCCCTCGAAGCCGCACCACTCGCGCATCTGCCAGAAGGGGCCGGACACGGAGATTTGCAGGATCCCGTCCCGCTCGCGGGCCCGGCCGCAGCGCGCGTCGAAGTCGGCCGGGAAGCGGCCGGGCGTGTCGAGGTCGTACCGGGCGCGGATCGCCTCCCAGTCGGCGCGGGTCTCGACCGGGCAGCGGATCCAGCGGCGCGTGACGAAGTCGTTCGCGTGGCGCAGGTGGCGGAGGTCGAAGCGGTCGGAGATCTCGCAGACGTTGCCCTTCCAGTCCTGGACGACGTAGTGCCCGTCGCGGTGCTCGAGGACCTTCTCCTCGAAGCGCGGGATCAGCCGGAAGTCCGCGCCGAGATCGGGCGGCGGCCGCGCACAGGCCTCGGCCTCCAGGCCCAGCAGGTCGCGCACGTGACCGACCGGATCGCCGCCCTCGGGCAGGCCCTCCGATCGCCATCGCGTCAAGGTCGACTCGCGGCCCCCCCCGGGCTCGAAGGGGATGCGGTCGGGCCGACCGAAAGTCAGCGTGGCCAGGTAGCGTTCACGGGGATTCATGCCGTGCTCCTTCTCCTGCGCGTGAGCCTGCCCCCCCCCGGCGCTTTGACGCGTGCAGCCCGGGGACATGGGATGGTCAAAAAACGGACACCAACCGTGAACGTATGGATCGTAAGGAAGAGGCAGTCGGACGGCTACCGGTATACCACGGAAGCGTATGAACAGGTCCAGCTGATCCGTGTCACGTCGGGGTGTCTTCTCGTGCGTGGACAGGAAGCCGTGTCTCTGGTGCCAGGCCGGTACGCGCTGTTGCGCGAGGGCGGTTGTTTCGGTCTGTCCTGCGGTGGGGAGGGCTATGCGGGGGTGGGTGTGCTGGCGAAGGCGCCCTGCCCGGAGGCGCTGCGGGGCGTGCCGCTGGTGGGGGGGGCGGACCGGATACTGGAGTCCATGCTTCGCGTGGCGGGCGCCCACCTAACGGCGCCGGTGCCGGGGAGCGGGGCCGTGCTGTGCGGCTTGGGCGCGGCCATGCTGTGGCAGGCGGTGTCCACGGCGCGGGCGCGGCGGCAGCGGGCGGGCAGCGACTGGGCCGCGGCGGCGCGTACGGCGATGGAGACCAGCCTGGGGGCGGGGATCCCCCTGCGGCGCGCGCTGGCCGCCCTGCCGTTGAGCTACCGGCAGTTGAGCCGCCACTTCCGCGCCCGCTACGGCGAGGGGTCGTGCGCGTGCCGTGCGCGGCTCCGCGTCCGCGAGGCCGAACGCCTGCTGCGCGTGTCCGCGCTGGACATGACCTCGATCGCGCTCGAACTCGGCTACGCGAGCTCGCAGCACTTCGCGGCGGACTTCCGCCGCGCGACGGGTCGTACGCCCCACGGCCTACCGGCGCGCGGCCCGCGCGCCGGAGCGGGACGGCGCTTGACCGCGGCGCGTGGCCGCCCGACACTCGCTCGCCATGTCGTGGATCGCACGCCTGGGTTCGCTGAAGGGGCTGCTCGTCGGGTTGCGCGAGGAGTATCTCGCCGCCGACCCCATCGAGCAGTTCAGGCGGTGGTATGCCTACGCGCGCCGTTGCCGCTGCCCGCAGCCCGACGCGCTGTGCCTCGCCACCGTGACACCCGGCGGGCGGCCGGCGGCGAGGATGATGCTGTTAAAGGGCGTCGACGCGCGCGGCTTCGTCTTCTACACGCACTACGTGGGTCGCAAGGCGTCGGAACTGGAAGCCGTGCCGCACGCGGCCCTGGTGTTCCACTGGGCCGAGCTGTTCCGGCAGGTGCGCGTGGAGGGGGAGGTGGCCAGGATCCCGCCCGCGGAGTCGGACGCCTACTTCGGGGGCCGCGCGCGCGGCAGCCGCATCGGCGCCTGGGCGTCCCGCCAGAGCGCGGTGTTGGCTTCACGCGGCGAGCTGGAGGCGCGCGTGCGCGAGGCCGCGGACCGTTTCCGCGGCACCGAGGTGCCGCGTCCGGCGCACTGGGGCGGGTACCGCCTGGCGCCCCGGCGCATCGAGTTCTGGCAGGGCCGGCCCGACCGCCTCCACGACCGGCTCGTCTACGAGCGCGAGGGGGCGTCCGGCTGGCGCCTCTTCCGGCTCGCCCCCTGAGGCCGCGCCGGCGCCCGGCGCGCCGGCACGGCCCGGTATTCTTGTTGCCACCGGCTCGGGGAAGGTGATAGGTTCGCGCCCTTTTGGGTGTGGGGAGCGTAGGGCGCGCCCCGCGCCCGGTCGCGGGAAGGTCAGGATATGGCGCCCGAAAACCCCAACCCGGCAGGTTGGCGCCGCCCGGGGCGGCGCGGCGTGCCGGCCATAGAGTGAGTATGGAACAAACGAAACCGAAGAAGGAACGCCTCGACCTGGATCCTAAGGACCTGGCAGGTGACGAACGGGCCGAAATGGCCCACATGTACGAGGAGACCCTGAAGGACTTCATCGGAGGGATCCATCGTCACCGGCCGGGTGCTGGAAGTGCGTCCCAACGAGGTGCTGGTCGACATCGGCTACAAGTCCGAGGGCGTCATCCCCGCCGCAGGAGTTCAAGGACCTGGAGCAGCTCAAGGCGGGCGACGAATTCGAGGTCCTGCTGGAACGGCTCGAGGACGACGACGGCATGGTCGTGCTCAGCAAGCAGCGGGCCGAGCAGCAGCGCAAGTGGGAGAACGTGGTCGAGAACTGCGACGAAGGCAGCGTCGATCGAGGGCGAGGTCAAGGGCCGCGTCAAGGGCGGCCTGATCGTCGACGTCGGCGTCGACGCGTTCCTGCCCGGGCTCGCAGATCGACGTGGTGCCCGTCCGCAACCCGGACGAGTACATCGGCCAGACGTTCGAATTCAAGATCCTCAAGATCAACAAGGAGCGCCGCAACATCGTGCTCTCGCGCCGCGAGCTGATCGAGGAGCAGCGCCGCGAGCAGAAGACGCCAGCTGCTCGACGGAAATCAAGGTCGGCCAGGTCCGCACGGGCATGGTCAAGAACATCACCGATTTCGGCGCGTTCGTGGACCTCAACGGCATGGACGGCCTGCTGCACATCACCGACATGAGCTGGGGCCGCATCAACCACCCGTCCGAGATGGTCCAGGTGGGCCAGGAACTCGAGGTGGTCATCCTGGACGTCGACCAGGAGAAGGAACGGATTTCGCTCGGCCTGAAGCAGAGGCTGCCGAACCCGTGGGACGAGATCGAGACCAAGTACCCCGTCGGGCAGCCGCGTGCGCGGCAAGGTCGTCAACCTGGTGCCCTACGGCGCGTTCGTCGAAATCGAGGAGGGCGTCGAAGGCCTGGTGCACGTATCCGAAATGTCCTGGACCAAGCGCGTGGCCACGCGCCTCGGACGTGCTGACGGTCGGCGACGAGGTCGACGCGGTCGTGCTGAGCGTCAACAAGGACGAGCAGAAGATCTCGCTGGGCATCCGCCAGACCGAGGCCAACCCGTGGGACACGGTGCAGGAACGCTACCCGATCGGCATCGCGCGTCAAGGGCAAGGTCCGCAACTTCACCACCTACGGCGCGTTCGTCGAGCTGGAGGAGGGCGTCGACGGCATGATCCACGTGTCCGACATGTCCTGGACGCGCAAGATCAACCACCCGTCCGAGGTGCTCAAGAAGGGCGACGAGGTGGAGGGCGTCGTGCTGGAGGTCGACCCGTCGAACCAGCGCATCAGCCTCGGCCTGAAGCAGGCGCAGGACGATCCGTGGGCGAGCATCGCCGCCCGCTACCGCGTCGGCCAGCTGGTCAAGGGCAAGGTCACCAAGATGGCCTCGTTCGGCGCGTTCGTGGAACATCGAGGAGGGCATCGACGGGCTGGTGCACATCAGCCAGATCAGCGACGAGCACGTCGAGAAGGTCCGCGACGTGCTGCAGCTCGGCCAGGAAGTCGAGGCGCGCGTCATCAAGATCGACTCCGATCGAGCGCCGCATCGGCCTGAGCATCAAGGCCGCGCAAGCTGGCCGAGGAGGAATTCGAGGTCAGCGACGACATGCTCGCAGGGCCTGCGCCCGGGCGAGGACCTGGTGGACCTGGCCGGCGCCTTCGACGAGGCCTTCGGATCGGTCGAGACCAAGGAGGAATGGCATCCGGGCGAGTCGAAGCAGCCGAAGGACGACGCGGCCGGGGAGTAGGCGCGGCCGCCATGCCGCGTGAAAGGGCGCCGGCCTGCCCCCTGGGGCCCGGCGCCCTTTCTGCCTCGCAGCACGCCAGGGGCCGGGCGGGGAGGGCACGACGATGAGCGGCGAGGGGAGGCGGCAGCTGGAGTCGCTGTCGGCGCGGGTGGTGGACCTGGTGTCGGCCGCGGAGCTGGAAGACAAGCTCGAGCGGGCGGCCGCCGAGGGGCGCGGCCTGCGCGTCAAGTACGGGGCCGACCCGTCGGCGCCGGACCTGCATCTCGGCCACGTCGTGGGGCTGAACAAGCTGCGCGAGTTCCAGGATCTGGGCCACACGGTCGTCTTCCTCATCGGCGACTTCACGGGCATGATCGGCGACCCCTCGGGCCGCTCGCAGACGCGCCGGCCGCTGAGCAGGGAGGAGGTGCGCGCCAACGCGGCGACGCTACCAGGAGCAGGTGTTCCGGGTGCTGGACCCGGAGCGGACCGAGGTGCGGTTCAACTCCGAGTGGTTCACGCCGATGTCCTTCGCCGAGGTGATCCGCCTCTCCGCGCACGTCACGGTGGCGCAGATGCTGGCCCGCGACGATTTCGCCAAGCGCCACGCCGCGAACCAGCCGATTTCGCTGGTGGAGTTCCTCTACCCGCTGGTCCAGGCCTACGACTCGGTCAGGGTCCGGGCCGACGTCGAGCTGGGCGGCACGGACCAGCTCTTCAACCTGCTGCTGGGCCGCGAGCTGCAGAAGGCCTACGGCCAGGAGCCGCAGGTGGTGATGACGCTCCCGCTGCTGGAGGGCCTCGACGGCGTCCAGAAGATGAGCAAGAGCCTGGGCAACTACGTCGGGGTGGACGAGCCGCCCCGCGAGATCTTCGGCAAGGTGATGTCGGTCAGCGACGAGCTGATGTGGCGGTACTTCGAGCTGGTGCTCTGCCGTCCCGCCGCGGAGGTCGCGGCCCTCGCGGCGGCCGTGCGGGCGGGCGACCGGCACCCGCGCGACGTGAAGGACGAGCTGGCCCGCGCCGTGGTGGCCCGCTTCCACGGCGGCGACGCCGCGGCGGCGGCCTCCGGGGAGTTCGCCCGGGTGTTCGCGAGCGGGGAGCTGCCGGACGAGCTGCCCGAGGTGCGGTTCCCCGCGGCGGAGTACCCGGAGGGCCGGGCGCGGCTCGTCGAGGTGCTGGTGCGCGCGGGGCTGGCCGCGAGCAACGGCGAGGCGCGCCGGCTGGTCCGGCAGGGCGCGGTGCGCCTGGACGGGGAGCGGGTGAGCGACCCCCACGCCGAGATCGACCTGCGGGACGGGGCGGTGTTGCGCAGCGGGAAGCGGGGTTTCGCGCGCATCCGCCGCTGACCCGCCGGCCGCGCCGGGCCGCGCGGCCCCGCGGCGTCGCCGCGATTGACAGCGCGGCGCCGGGCGGCTACTTCCTTTCGCCATGGAGCGCACGGTGAACGTCGCACTCGGCGGGCGGGGCTACCCGATCCGCACCGGCCGCGGGTTGCTGCCCTCGCTCGGCGGCCACGCGGCCGCGCTGCCGGACGTCTCCGCCTGCCTGCTCGTTTCCGACGACCGGGTGGCGCCGCTGTACGCGGACGCCTGCGCGGCCTCCCTCGGTGCGGCCGGGCTTCGAACCGCCCTGGCCGTCGTGCCGGCGGGCGAGGGGTCCAAGAGCCGGGAGGTTCTCTTCGGGCTCTACCAGCGCGCGCTGGACGAGGGGCTGGACCGGCGCTCGCTGGTCGTGGCCCTGGGCGGCGGGGTGGTGGGGGACCTGGCGGGGTACCTGGCCGCCAGCTACCTCCGGGGGATCCGGTTCGTCCAGGTGCCGACGACGCTGCTGGCGATGGTGGACAGCTCGGTGGGGGGCAAGACGGGCATCAACCTGCCCGGCGGCAAGAACCTCGTGGGCGCCTTCCACCAGCCTTCCTTCGTGCTGCAGGACCTGGACACGCTTTCGACCCTGCCGCCCCGCGAATACGCGTCGGGGCTGGCCGAGGTGATCAAGTACGGCGTTATCGCCGACGCCGGTCTTTTCGGGCGGCTGGAGCGCGATCCCGACGTGCTGGCCGGGGCGGGCGCGGCCGCCCTGCCGGACCTCGTCGCGCGTTGCGGCGAGATCAAGGCGGAGGTGGTGGCGGACGACGAGCGCGAGACGACGGGCCGGCGCGCGGTCCTCAACTTCGGGCACACGCTCGGCCACGCGGTGGAAACGGCGGCCGGCTACGGCGCGTACCTGCACGGCGAGGCGGTGGCGGTGGGCATGGTGTACGCGGCCCGCCTCTCGGCGCGGGCCGCCGGGTTTCCCGGGGAAGACGCGGAGCGGCTGGCCGCCCTGCTCCGCGGCGCCGGGCTGCCGGTGGCCGCGCCGGGTCTGCGGTGGGCCGCGCTGCGCGCGGCGATGGCCTCGGACAAGAAGGCGGCGGGGCGCGTGCCGCGCTTCGTCCTCGTGGAAGCGTTGGGGCGGACGCGCACCGGCGTGGAGCTGCCCGAGGCCCTGCTCGAGGAGGTGTGGCATGTCTGCGGTGAGTGACGCGATCGTGCGGGAGTACTTCGAATCGCTGGGGTTCCTGGTCACGCAGCCGCGCAAGTACCAGGTCATCGCGCGGTCCAAGCGCGCGGACGAGGAAATGGACCTCCTGGCGTACAACCCGAACGCGCGGGGCAAGCCGCCGGCGAACGGGCGGCTCTGGAACTCGACCCACCTGCGCCGCGTGAGCTGCGCGGTGGTGGGCATCCGCGGCTGGCACACGGACCGGTTCAGCCCGTCGCTGCTCGAGCTCTCCCCGGAGGTGTTCCGCTTCGCCCACCCCGACGTCGTGCGGCAGGCCGGGCGGCTGATGGGCCGCGGCACGGTGACGACCGTGCTGTGCGTGCCCGCCCTGCCCGCGGACCCGGCGCGGCAGGCCCGGGCGCTCGCCATGCTCCACGAGCGCGGCGTGCAGGGGGTCATCTCCTTCCGGACCGTGCTGCTGGAGCTGGCGGCCATGGTGGACACGTCGCGCAACTACGAGCGGTCGGACCTGCTCCAGATCCTGCGCATCCTGAAGAACTACGGCCTGCTCAACGACGCCCAGCTCGAACTGTTCGGCGGCCGCCGCGCGCGCCGCCCGCGGCACGCCCCCGGCGGGGCGGCGGAGGGGGCCGCGCCGCCGGCGCCGGGAGACGGGGCCGGCGGGGCGTGAGGAGCGCCCCGGTGAACGAGCGCGACGCGTACATCGCCCTGAACCTGGTCGGGGACCTGGGGCCGGTGCGCGTGCGGGCCCTCGTGGCCCGGCTCGGTTCCCCCCAGGCCATCTTCTCCTGCGCGCCCGAGCGCCTGCGGGAGGCCGAGGGGGTCGGGCGCCAGCTGGCCGCCGCCGTGGCGGCGCGCCGCGGGGAGGTGGATGCCGCGGGGGAGGAGCGCCGGGCCGCCCGGCTCGGGGCCCGTATCGTGAGCTTCGCGGACGCGGACTACCCCGAGCCGCTGCGCCCCCTTCACGACCCGCCGCTCGCGTTGTACGTGGCCGGCACCCTGGAGCCGAGCGACCGGCAGGCCGTCGCCGTGGTCGGTTCGCGGCGTTGCACGCACTACGGGCGCAGCGTGGCGGACCGCCTCGGCTACCAGCTGGCCCAGGCGGGCATCACGGTGGTGAGCGGACTGGCGCGGGGCATCGACCTGGCCGCGCACGAGGGGGCGCTCAAGGGCGGGGGGCGCACGCTGGCGGTCCTCGGCGGGGCGCTCGACCGGCTCTACCCGCCCGAGGCGGAGCCGCTGGCGGAGAAGATCCGCGCCCGGGGCGCGCTGATCTCGGAGTACGCGCTCGGGAGGGAACCCGACCGGACGACGTTCCCGTACCGCAACCGCGTGATTAGCGGACTGTGCATGGGCGTCATCGTCGTTGAAGCCGACCGCAGGAGCGGGGCGCTGATCACCGCGGACCAGGCGATGGAGCAGGGCCGCTCCGTGTTCGCCGTGCCGGGCCGCGTCGACTCCCCCGCCTCGCGCGGCACGCACCAGCTGCTGCGCAGCGGTGCCCGTCTCGTGGAGGACGTCAGCGACGTCCTGGACGAGTTCAGCTACCTGATCAAGCCGGCGCCGGCGGGGAAGCCGCCCCCCGCGCCGCAGGCGGCCCTGCCCTTCCGTTTCTCCGACGAGGAGCAGTGCATCGTGGGCGCGCTGGCGGAGGGCGCGCTCGACCTCGACGCCCTCGCGCGGGGCACGGGAATGGCCGTCTCGCGGGTCGGGGCGCTGCTGATTGGCCTTGAAATGAAACGCGTGGTGCATATGTTGCCGGGGCGCCGGGTGGAGCTGTCCGTGGTCCTTCCGCCGCAGGGCACGAGCGCGGAGGGGTAGTCGCACCCGCGCGGACCGCCTCAACGGGAGGCGGCGCGGCCGCGGGTTTCCGGGGATTCGTATGGGCAAGAAGCTGGTCATCGTGGAGTCGCCCGCGAAGGCGAAGACCATCAACAGCATCCTCGGCGGCGGGTACGTCGTGCGGGCCTCGATGGGCCACGTGCGGGACCTGCCCGAGCGGCGGATGGGCGTCGACGTCGCCCGGGGGTTCCGCCCGGATTACGTCACCCTCAAGGGCCGCGAGAAGGTCGTCGGCGAGCTGCGCGCTGCGGCCGGGGGGGCCGAGGCGGTGTACCTGGCCCCGGACCCGGACCGGGAGGGCGAGGCGATCGCCTGGCACCTGCGGCACCTGCTGAAGGGGCTCGTGCCGGACGACGCCTTCCACCGGGTGACGTACAACGAGATCACCGCCCAGGCGATCCGCCGCGCGTTCGAGCACCCGGGCGGGATCGACGAGGCGAAAGTGGACGCCCAGCAGGCGCGCCGCGTGCTGGACCGGCTGGTCGGCTACAAGGTCAGCCCCCTGCTGTGGCGGCAGGTCCGCGGGGGCTCCAGCGCGGGGCGCGTGCAGTCGGTGGCGCTGCGGCTGGTGTGCGAGCGGGAGCAGGCGATCCGCGCGTTCGTGCCCGAGGAGTACTGGATCCTCGGCGCCCGGGTGGCCAAGCGCGTCGACCCGCGCGATCCGTTCGCGGTGCGCCTGGCGCGGATCGACGGCGAGAAGGCCGTGATCGGCGGCGCCGAAGAGGCCGAGCGCGCGCGCGCCGAGCTGGAGGGCCGCGCGATGCGCGTGAGCGGCGTGCGCCGGAAGGAGACGACGCGCCGCGCGCTGCCGCCCTTCATCACGAGCACGCTGCAGCAGGCGGGCTCCCGGCTGCGGGCTTTTCCCCCGCGCGCACGATGCGCATCGCCCAGGCCCTGTACGAAGGCATCGACCTGGGGGGCGGCCCGACCGGCCTGATCACCTACATGCGAACCGACTCGGTGTCCGTGGCGCGCAGCGCCCAGGAGGCGTGCCTTCAGTTCGTCCGCGAGCAGTACGGCGAGGCCTACGCGCCGACCGAGCCGAACACCTACCGCAGCCGGGGTTCCGCGCAGGAGGCGCACGAGGCCATCCGGCCGACGGACGTCGGCCGCACGCCCGCGGAGATGGCCTCGCGGCTCAAGCCCGACGAGCTGCGGCTGTACCGGATCATCTGGGAGCGGTTCGTGGCCAGCCAGATGGCGCCGGCCGTCATCGCGCAGCGGACGGCCGAGATCGAGGCCGTCCCGCCGTCGACCGGCGGCCGCGCGTACCTGTTCCGCGCCACGGCGTCCGAGGTCGTGTTTCCCGGTTACATGAAGGTGCTCGGGGGCGGCCGGGCAAAGGCCCGGAAGCCCGCCAACGGGGGCGATGCCCCGGCGGAGGAGAGCGACGAGGTCGAACGGCTTCCGCCCCTCGAGGAGGGAGAGGAACTGGACCGCCTCGAGTGGACGTCGGAGCAGAAGTTCACGCAGCCGCCCCCGCGCTACTCGGAGGCGACGCTCGTGCGCGCGCTGGAGGAGAACGGCATCGGGCGCCCGAGCACCTACGCCCAGACCCTGAGCACGCTGGTGGACCGGAAGTACGTGGTGCGCGAGAAGCGCATGCTGCACCCCACGGAGGCGGGCGAGCGGGTGCACGAGTTCCTGGCGAAGAACCTGGACGCCCTGTTCAACGTGCGCTTCACCGCGGAGATGGAGGCGTCGCTCGACGAGATCGAGCGGGGCACGGTGAAGTGGACCGACATGCTCAGCGCCTTCTACGAGCAGCTCAAGGGCTGGATCAGCGAGGCGAAGGGGCCGGCGGGTGACCCGGTGGAGATCGCGCGCATCCTCGAACTGCTTTCCGGCGTGACGCAGTGGGACCCGCCCGTGAAGCGGGGCAAGCGCACGTACAGCGACGAGGCGTTCGTCGAGTCGTTGCGCAAGCAGTCCGCGGAGAAGCCGCTCAGCGGGCTGCAGACGCGCGCGCTGAAGCGCCTCGCGGCGCGTTACCTCGGCCGCGCCCCCGGCCTGGCCGAGGCGGCCGGGGCGCTGGGCATCGCGGCGGAGCCCGGCGAGGGCGGGGAGGCTGCGAAGCCCCGCCCGGCGTCCCTGCGCAAGCTGGAGCTGCTGGCCGCCGTGCCTTTCGAGGAGCCGCGTACCGTCGGCAAGCGCGTCTTCGACGACCGCGCGTTCTGGCTCTCGCTGCGCGAGCGGGCCGAGTCCGGGCGCCGGCTCTCGGAGGCACAGGTGAAGTACCTGGACCGGCTGTTCCTGAAATACGCGGCCCACGTGCCCGGTTTCGAGCAGGTGGCGAAGGAACTGGACCTCCACGCGGCGGAAGCCGCGGAAGGCGGGGCCGACATGGAGGAGGCCCGCCGCCTCGTCGAACAGCTGGCGCGCGTGCGCGAGTGGCGCGCGCCCTCGACGCGGGGGCGGCGCACGTGGGACGACCACGCGTTCTTCGACTCGCTGGCCAAGCAGATGGAACAGAAGAGGCGGCTCTCGCCGAAGCAGGTGGCCGTGTTGCGCAGGATGGCGAAGCACTACGCCTCGCAGCTGGACGCGGCGGAGGGCGCCGCGGCCGCTCCGGCCGCGCCGCCGCCGGGCGAACCGGGCGCCCCCGAGCGGGCCCCGTCGTGAGCGGGCGCGGCTTTCGCCGCGCGGGAGCGCGGCGGCGGAAGGCGTTGCGGGCGGGCCGATGATCGATCTGCACACCCACTCGAACTGCTCCGACGGCACGATGTCGCCCGGCGAGTTGGCGGCCGCCGGCGCCCGGGCGGGGCTGTCGGTCATGGCGCTGACGGACCACGACACCACGGCGGGGGTGCGCGCCTTCGCGGCGGCGGCCGCGGCGGCGGGCGTGCGCGCGGTGCCCGGGGTGGAGATCAGCGCGGCCTTCGGGCCGGGCACCATGCACCTGCTCGGGTACTTCATCGACACGGAGCACGCGGGGCTGCGCGCCGCGTTGGCGCGGGTGCGGGCGGGCCGCCTCGAGCGGAACGCGGAGATCCTCCTGGGGCTGGGTGAACTCGGCGTGCCGGTCGGCGAGGAGGACGTGGCGAAGCACGCGGGCGACGGCGTGGCCGGCCGCCCGCACGTGGCGAGGGCGCTCGTCGACCGGGGTCATGCGCGCGACGTCCAGGAGGCCTTCCGCCGCTGGCTCGGGAAGGGCCGGTCCGCCTACGTCGAGCGGTTCAAGTTCGACCCGGCGGCCTCGATCCGCCTGCTGCGCGATGCGGGCGGCGTGGCCGTGCTGGCCCACCCGGTGACGCTGCGGCTCCCGCCGCCGCGGTGCCGCGAGCTGGTGGCGGCCCTCCGCGGGGAGGGCCTGGGCGGGATCGAGGCCTACCACCCGAAGCACAACCGGGTGCGGGAGCGGCAGTGGCTCCGTCTCGCGCGGGACCTCGACCTGGTGGCCACGGGCGGGAGCGACTTCCACGGGGCCCCCTCGCCCGACGTCCGCCCGGGGGTGGGTTTCGGCGGCATGCGGGTGCCGGACGAGGTCGTGGCCCGGCTCGAGGACCGGCGGGCCCGGGCCGCGCGTCCCGCCGGGCCGGCGCCCGCGGGTCAGGTTCCGGGCGGGCCGGGGTCGGGCGGCGGCGCCGCGGCCGGCCCCTGCGTGTAGAAGCGCGTCGTGGGGTAGGCGAAGTCGATGCCGGGTTGTTTCGCGAAGGCGTCCAGCACCTCCTCCCAGATGGCCGCCTCGGAGGATCGCCGGGTCCGCGGCTCGCAGAGGTACCGGATGGTCACCACCACGCCGTGGTCCGCCACGCGGGTCCACACGATGGGCGTGAGGTGCTGGAAGAAGATCATGAACTTGCGCGCGGCGCGGCGGATCTCCTGTTCCGCGCGGTCGGTCTTCACCACGGTGTGCGCGCGGGCGATATCCAGCGCGATCTGCTTGGCCCGGCGCCAGTCGCTCTCGAAGGTCACGACGATGGGGATCTCGTGCCAGATGAAATTGAAGCCCTGCGTGTAGTTGGCGATGCTCTGCTTGAAGGTCCACCCGTTGGGTATGTGGATGATCCGGCCGGTGCTCTGGTCGGCCTGCACCCAGTTGCCGATCTCGACGAGGCTGAACTGGAACAGCCGGAAGTCGATCACGTCGCCGGCGTGGTCCCCGATCTGGATGCGGTCGCCCACCACGAAGGGCTTGCGGAGGGTGATGAAGAACCAGCCCGCGAGGTTGGTGAGGGGGTCCTGGAGCGCGATGGCGAGGCCGGCGGACACGATGCCGAAGTAGGCGCCGAGGCTGCCCGTCCCGCCGAACCATACGCGGACCAGGGCGAGCAGCAGGAACGCGCCGAGCACGTAGCCGATGGTCTTGCCCGCGATGTAGCGGCGCTGGACATCGGTGAGCCGGCGCCCCGCGAGGTACGTGAACAGGTACCGCAGCAGGAAGAACGCGGCGACCAGCAGGAGGCTCTTCGTGAGCCGCAGGAGCACGGCCGGCGAGAGGCCGAGGAACTCCTGCACCGAATGGCTGAAGACCGGCCAGAACTCCGCGGCGTCGAACATGGCGATCTCTCCTTGCGCTGCCGACCAGCATAGCCGCGGCGCGCGGCCCTGGCAACGGGCCGCCCGGCGCGCCCGCCGCCGCTCAGGTCCGTCCGCCGTCCGCCCGGCCGCCCGGCGCGCCCGGCGCGCCCGCCGCCGCGTGGCGGCCGTGCGGGACCGCCAGCGTGCCGTCGAAGAACTCGATCACGAACCCCTTGTCCACCAGCCAGTGCATGTGGGTGACCAGCTCGTGCCGCGCCGGGGCGTCGGGCGCGGCGCCGGGCAGCAGCGCGTCCAGGGCCTGTTCCCGCGTGATGCCGGGGTGGGCCTGCAGGTGTTCGAGCAGGCGCCGGATGGGCTCGACCGCGTGATGCGGGTCGGTGGGCGACGGGGCGACGGACGTGACGAAGAGGTGGTTGTCGCCCGCGCGGAAGAGGTGCATGCCCATGTGGCGAAGGGCCGGGCGCAGGGCCATCATGAGCGAGAGGGGAAAGCGGTTCTCGCGCACCCACGCGGCGTGGACCGTCTCGCGCAGGGCGCGGTCGTCGATGGTCCTGGCCGCGGCCGCGGGCACGACGGCGCGGTGCGTCTCGATCACGGCGCCGGGCGCGACCTCCTGCTCCATGTGGCGCCGCACGCCGGCCGCGTCGAGCGTGGGCGCGTCCGGGGGGTCTCCGACCCGCCGGTAGACGCGGCGGACGGAGGCCTCCCGCTTCCAGGTCTCGATGAGCTCCGGGTCCCGGACCATCTCCACCCGGGCGCGGAACGCGTCGAAGGGCAGGTGCCCGTACTTCTCGGCGTGCAGCTGCTGCAGGCGCTCGGCGAAGGCGTGGTGGTTGGGCGGGCCCAGCAGGGTGCCGTCGAGGGTGCTCCGGGCGATGCACACGAAGCGGCCGGCCGGCGGGTCGACCTCGACGTCCTCGGCGACGAAGAGCTGCCCGGTGTGGGCGGCGGCGACGTGCCGCAGCACGGCGCCGCGGTCGAGCGCGACCCAGCGGCACCGGCGGCACTGGTAGAGCGAGAGCGGCGGGGGGCCGTCGCGTCCCCGCCTCACTTCCAGCTTCACCATGTGAAAGGCCTCGCTGCGCAGGAAGAGGTGGGCCAGTTCGGAGAGGGGGTAGGCGCGGTGCGAGGCGGCCATCTTGCGGACCGCGGTGCCGAGCTGCGCGCGGTCGGGCACGAAGGAGACGGCGACGGGCAGGCGGGGCGCGTGCGGCGCCGCCCCCCGCCCCCGCGGGGCCCCGCGGTCGTCCCGGCCCCGGGGTGGCGGCTCGCGGCGCGGATCCCGGCGGCCGTGGCGGTCGCGTTCGCTCCGGCCGGGGGCGCCCGGTGCGTGTCGGCCGTCGGGGCGGCGGCGCCCGTCGCGGTCGCCCCGGCCGTGGGCGCCGCGGTCCCGGCTCCCGCCGGGCCGGCGCGGCGCGCGCTCCCGGTAGGCGGGCGCGTCCGCGTACGGGTTCGCCGTGGCGGGTTGCCGCGCCCATTTCGGGACGAAGTTAAGCTCGAGGAGGACGTCCTCGCCGGGGGGTTGGTCTGGGTCGCTCGTCATGCCGTTGCCGCGCCGCCGGGCCGGGATCCCGCGTCCG
Organism: uncultured bacterium; assembly: GCA_963744655.1. Classification (GTDB taxonomy): domain Bacteria; phylum Verrucomicrobiota; class Kiritimatiellia; order PWTM01; family PWTM01; genus CAVUUJ01. The sequence goes on from CAVUUJ010000001.1 coordinate 293,393, forward strand.
CGGAAGAGCCGCCCCGCGCGATCTTGCCATGGCGGCATCCTGCCCGCAGACTACGCATATGAAAATAGAGGCGGCAAAACGAGAGAAATATTCGTCCGCGGTCACGCTGTCCGACATGGAGATCTTCATCTTCCCGGAGCTGATGTACAGCCTGGTGCTGGCCAACATCATGTCGCCGCGCATCTGGGGGTGGCGGGACGACCCCTGGTTCGGGAAGAGGGACCGGCTGAAGCCGTACCGCCGCATCCCGCGGCTGAAGCAGTTCATCATGGACCACTACGAGTTCAACCTGGACCTGGACACCTGGGGGCTGACCACGCAGGACGCGCGAGCTGGCGCGGTTCGCCCCGTGGATGGACGAGGACACCATCGCGCGCAGCAACGCGCTGTTCGGCTACGAGGGCGACAAGTACTACTTCGACATCGACATCCGCCGGCACTTCGGCCTGGACAAGTACGCGGGCGACATCATCCCGTACTGGAAGACGGAGACCGTGGAGGCGATGGACGCCTTCCGTGCACCGGCCCGGCTACCGGACGGGGGCGGGCGAATGCGTCTCGCTCTCCACCCTCTACGCCGCGGCCCTGTTCGTCGTGTGCGGCATCCCGCTGGAGGACATCTACCTGATGGCCACGCCGCTGCACTCGCAGAACTTCATCGACGTGCAGAGGACGGCATCCTGACCAACAACCGCCGCCTGGTGACCAAGAACATGTGGTTCAACGGCACGGAGCTCACGGCCCAGGCCCAGCGCGCGCTGCGCAACGAGCAGGTCACGATCGTGGCGCACGAGACCGGGTACGTGCACTGCGCTCTATCCCGAGGCGACGATCGACCCCGCGGCCTACGGGCGGTTCCGCGCGGCGCTGGGCGCGTTCCTCTGCACGGAGATCACCTACGAGGTGCTCGCCAACTTCCTCCGCGAGCACCACGCGGCCCGCACGTGCTTCCAGTTGGTGCACGACCGCCACGGCCGGCCGCACCACCTGCCCGCCGAGGTGGCGTACCACTACGAGCACTCCAGCTCGTTCCGTGTCGGCGGCCGCACGCAGGACAAGCTGCTGGCGGAAATCGACGACGACGAGTTCTTCGCCGAGCCGATCCCGGGGCGGCTCCGCCTGCGGGAGCTGGAAGACCACCTGCGGGGGAACGCCGTGTCGCCCGACGACCCCCAGGCGCTGGAGCGGCTGATGGCGGCGATGGACTGCGACTGCGTCCGCACGAAGGAGGCGGTCAGGGGCCTGCTGTCCTTCGCGCGCCTCGTGCCCCGCGTGCCGGAGCTTCCGGCGGGGGGGCGGCGTCCCGCCCGGAGGGAGGCGGGCTGCGGCTCGACCCTTCGTGGTCGCGCGCCGAGGTCATCGGCTACCTGGAGGCGCAGCGGGCGGCGTCGCCGGTCGCGGACCTGGCCTTCTACGCTTTCCGCGACCTCTCGCGCACGGACTGGGAGCCTTTCCTGAAGGCGGCCATGGAGCGCAACCCGGTTTGCGCGAACGCCCTCCGCGAGCTTTCCGACGAGGAGGCGGTGGCGCGCATCGAGGGCCTGCCGAACGAGTCGATCTACGACGGTCCGCGCGCGGCGCAGCCCGACGAGGTCTGGAATTTCCTCCGGGGGGACGGGGTGGAGCGCGCCGTCTGCCTGGCCAGCGTGTGGCGCGCGCGGCACCCGGAGGCGCGCATCTCCCTGGACGTGCGTCCGGACGGCGCGACGCTGAACCTCGGGGGCCGCGTGATCGAGTGGCCGTCGTCCAAGGGGCTGGCGGGCCAGGCGGTGCTGTAACCGCGCGGGCGGCTCGGCTACGGGGCGGCCGCCGGCGCGCGCTCGAACGCGGTGCGGGCGTGGAAACCGGGGGACGCCCTCTCGGTCACCTCGCCGTTCGCGTCGCGCAGCAGGAAGAGCGCCTCCGCCTCCGGGTGCTCCCGGGCCAGCCAGGGGAGCCCCTCGTCGGGCCCCATGACGTAGAGCGCCGTCGCGAGGCCGTCTGCGGTCATGCCGTCGGGGGCCGCCACCGAGACGCTGCCCGCCGCGCGGCGGGCGGGGCGGCCGGTACGGGGGTCGAGAAGGTGGGCGTAGACCGCGCCGGTCGTCCCGTCTTGGAAGTAGTTGCGGTAGTCGCCCGAGGTGGCGACGGCAAGACCGGAAAGGCGCAGGATGCCGGCCATGCGGGTCCCGGGCAGGGCGTCGAACCGGGGCAGGTCCAGCCCGATGCGCCACGGTTGGCCCGTGCCGTTGAGCCCCGAGGTGACCACCTCGCCGCCGACCTCCACGAAGAAGTCCGCGACACCCCGGTCGCGGAGCAGCCGCGCCACGGCGTCGGCGCCATACCCCTTGGCGATGGCGCCCAGGTCGAGGCGCACGCCGTCGCGCCGCTTGAGGAGGGCGGGGCCCTCGACCACATCGACCAGGCCGTGCCCGACGAGCGGGAGGACCGCCTCGATGTCCCGCTCCGCGGGGGGCGCGCTCCTCCGGCCGGCCGGGCCGAAGCCCCAGGCGTCCACGAGCGGGCCGACGGTGGGGTCGAAGGCCCCGCCGGAGGACCCGGCGAGGGCCAGCGCCGCCCGCGCGACGTCCGCGAGCTCGGCGGAGACGGGGAAGGGCTCCCCGGCGGGCGCCGCGCCGAAACGGGAGAGTTCGCTCCGCGGGTCGTAGGTGGACATGAGGGCGCTGACCTGCCCGAGCCGCTCGGCGACGGCCCCGGCGAGGGCCGCATCGCTTCGCGGCGGCGCCCCGCGGGGGGCGACCCACCGCACGCTGTAGGTCGTGCCCATGGCGAGCCCGGCCGCGTGCACTTCGGGCCGGCCCGCGGGGCGGGCCGGCCGGACCACGAAGGCGTAGACGCAGAGGGCGCCGAGCAGGGCGAGGGCGAGCAGCCGTTTCAGCCGCTCGAAGCGGCGCGGCGGCGGGATGGGCGGGTGCGGGGGCATCGGCGCGCGGGGGTCAGCCGAACTCGTCGAAGGCGATCATGTCCTTCTCGACGCCCAGGTCGTAGAGCATCTTGTTGACGGCCGCGAGCATCAGGGGCGGTCCGCAGAGGTAGTACTCGATCTCGGTGGGGTCGGGGTGGTTCTGGAGGTAGTGGTCGAGGACGACCGAGTGGATGAAGCCCGTCGGGCCGTCCCAGTGTCCTCCGGCTGCGGCTCGCTGAGCGCGACGGTGTAGCGTGAAGTTCGGGAACTCGTTCGCGATGGCCTGGAACTCCTCGTCGTAGAACATCTCGCGCCGCGACCGCGCGCCGTACCAGAAGCTGACCTTGCGCGCGGTGCGGCGGCGTGTGGAAGAGGTCGAAGAGGTGGCTGCGCATCGGGGCCATGCCCGGCGCCGCCGCCGATGTAGAGCATCTCGCGCGTCGGTGTCCTTGACGAAGAACTCGCCGTAGGGGCCGCTGAGCGACCACCTTGTCGCCCGGCTTGAGATTGAAGATGTAGCTGACGAGGCGACGCCGGGCGGCGCGTCCACGCCGGGCGGCGGCGTGGCGATGCGGACGTTGAGCATGACCATGTTGCCCTCGGCCGGGTGGTTGGCCATCGAGTACGCGCGGAAGCAGGTCTCGTCGTTGCTCGCCCGTAGGTCCCAGAGCTTGAACCGGTCCCACGCGTCGCGGAAGCGCTCCTCGACCTCGAAGTCGCGGAAGGAGAGCGCGTAGGGCGGGATGTCGATCTGGATATAGCCGCCGGCCTTGAAGTCCGAGGTTCATCCCCGGGGGCAGGTCGACGACGAGTTCCTTGATGAAGGTCGCCACATTGCGGTTCGAGCGGACGGTGCCCTCGAATTTGCGGATCTCGAGCACTTCGCGGCGGCACCTCGATCTTGAGGTCGTGCTTGACCTTCAGCTGGCAGGCGAGCCGCCAGCCCTCGCGCGCCTCGGCGCGGCTGATGTGGCCGGATCTCCGTGGGGAGCAGATCTCGCCGCCGCCCTCGAGTCACCCTGCACTTGCACATGGCGCAGGTGCCGCCGCCGCCGCAGGCGGAGGGCAGGAAGATCTTCTGCGACGCGAGCGCGCTGAGCAGGGTGTCGCCGGCGTCCGACCGTCCAGCGTGCTTCTCCCCGTCGTTGATGTCGATCGTGACCGGCCCGCTCGGCACCAGCTTGCCGCGAGGCGACCATCAGCAGCCACCACGAGCAGGAGGATCACGGCCGGTGAACACCGACACCGCTGTCACGATGAACATCACGCGTTCTCCATCTCCGCTCCCCGCGCCGTCCGGCGTCCGCCCGCCGGCGCGCTGTCCTACAGGTTGATGCCCGAGAAACACATGAACGCCATGGCCATCAGGCCGGTGATGATCATGGTGATGCCGAGGCCGCGGAGCCCGGCCGGAATGTTCGAGTAGCGCAGCTTCTTCCGGATGGCCGCCATGGCCACGATGGCCAGCGCCCAGCCCGGCCCCGGAGGCGACGCCGAACACCACGCGACTGCGCGAAGGTGTAGTTGCGCTCCACCATGAACAGCGAGCCGCCGAGGATCGCGCAGTTCACGGTGATCAGCGGCAGGAAGATGCCGAGCGCCTGGTAGAGCGGCGGGAAGAAGCGGTCGAGGATCATCTCCACGAGCTGCACCATGCGAGGCGATCACCGCGATGAAGCAGATGAAGACAGGAACGAGAGGTCGAGCTGCGGCCAGCGCGGGCACCCCGGTCCACGCCAGCGCGCCCTGCTCGAGCAGGAAGTGGCGGATCGCCCAGTTGGCGGGCACGGTGATGGTCTGGACGAAGATGACGGCGACGCCGAGGCCGCATCGCCGTCTCGATGCGCTTCGAGATCGCCAGGAAGGAGCACATCCCCAGGAACGTCGCCAGGAGGATGTTCTCGACGAAGATCGATCGTACGGCCAGGCTGATCAGGTCCACGTTGCGCCTCTGTTCGCCGCCGCGGTGCGGCCTACGCCTCCACCTTGCCCGTCAGGGCCCGCTGTACCCAGATGAGCAGCCCGAGCACGATGAACGCGCCGGGCGCCAGCAGGGCCAGCCCGTTGCCCGGGTAGCCTTCCGGAAGCAGCCGAAGGCCGTACCACGAGCCCGAACCCGAGGAACTCGCGGAACGTGGCCACGAGGATCAGGATCATGCTGTAGCCCAGGCCGTTGCCGAGCCCGTCGAGGAACGACGGCAGCGGCGGGTTCTGCAGGGCGAACGCCTCGGCCCGGCCCATGACGATGCAGTTCGTGATGATCAGGCCGACGAACACGCTCAGCTGGCGGCTGATCGTCGAAGGCGAACGCGCGCAGCACCTGGTCGGCCACGATGACCAGCGTGGCGATGACGGCCATCTCGACGATCATCCGGATGCGGGTCGGAATCGCGTTGCGCAGCAGGGAGATGACCAGGTTGGAACAGGCGGTGACGACGGTCAGCGCCACGGCCATGACGAAGGCGGTCTCCATCTTCACCGTGACGGCCAGCGCGGAGCAGATCCCGAGGATCTGGACCGTGATCGGGTTGTTTTCCGAGAGCGGATCGGCCACGGCGCTCTTGAGCTTGCCCGGCATGTCTCAGGCCCCCCGGATCCGCGCGGAAGTACGTCTCGTAGCGCGCGAGGTCCTCGTTGAGGAAGCGGGTCACGCCCTTGCCGGTGAGGGAGGCGCCGCTGATGCCGTCCACCGCGTGCTCGTTGCCGTCGGGATACCGGGCCGCCACGGTCCCCTTCACGATCTCGAAGGGCAGCAGGCGCCCGGCCCCGTAGACCTTCTTGCCCTCGAACTGGCGCTGGAACCAAGGCTGCTCGATCTCGCCGCCCAGCCCCGGCGTCTCGCCGTGCCGGTAGAACGTGATGCCGGCGATGGTGGCCAGGTCGCTCTCGAGCGCGAGGTAGCCGTAGATGGTGGACCAGAGCCCCTTGCCCGAGATCGGGAACGCGTACCGCGTGACCCGTCCGCCCTCGGTCCACCGGTAGAGCGGGAGGACGGCCCGCCGCTCGAGCTGCTCGTCGGTGATCGGCCGTGCTCGGGCGGCGAGCAGCCGGCCGGACGCCGCGTCGATGTAGACCCGCTCGACGCCGCTCGGCGAACAGCCGCTCGACCGCGTCGGCCGGTAGCGGCCGGCCGCGGGCGTCCGCGGCGTCGGCCTTGAAGGCCTTCAGCACGTTGCGCTTGCGGTCCAGCTCGGCCATCCGCTCCTGCCGGCCGCGCAGGCCGGCCGCGGCCGACGGCGAGCAGCAGGCTGCAGCACCACGCAGACGGCGGCGGCGAACAGGAGGGTGTGGGTGTCACCCTTGCGCATGGCGGAACCTCCTCCAGGTAGCGGCGCCGGCCGCGGAGGTGGACCTGCACGACCAGGTGATCGATGAGCGGGGCCATCACGTTCATGAACAGGATCGAGAGCATGACGCCCTCCGGGTAGGCCGGGTTGGCCACCCGGATGGTGACGGTGAGGGCCCCGATGAGGAACCCGTAGATCCACTTGCCCGCGTTCGTGGCGGCAGCGGAAACCGGGTCGGTGGCCATGAACACGATGCCGAAAGCGAAGCTGCCCATGACGAGGTGGTAGGGGAAGGGGAGGTGAGCGAACGGCTTGAAGCCCTCGCACGGGAAGCAGGTTGAAGAGGGAAGCGATCGCCGTCAGCCCCGCCACGCCGCCGGCCATGATCGCGCCAGGAGCCGACGCCGGTGACGACCAGGACGACCGCGCCGAGCAGGACGGCATGTAGACGGAGGTCTCGGCGATGCTGCCCCCCTCCAGGCCGAGCGGCCATGCCCGAAAGCGTGTAGCCCGCGTCGCGGAGGGACTCGACGGCGGACCCGCCGTCGGGCGTCGCCGACGGCGATCGCCAGGGGCGTCGCGCCGGAGAACCCGTCGGCGACCCGGGCCGGGTCGATGACCTTCGTCCATACCCTGTCGCCCGAGATCTGCGCCGGGTAGGCGAAGAACAGGAACGCGCGGGCCGTCAGCGCGGGGTTCAGGATGTTGTAGCCGATGCCGCCGAATATCTCCTTGCCGATCACGACGCCGAAGCTGATCCCGGCGGCCACCTGCCACAGCGGGATGGTCGGGGGCAGGGTGAGGGGGAAGAGCAGGCCGGTGACCAGGAAGCCCTCGTTGATCTCGTGCTTGCGCACGCACGCGAAGAGCACTTCCCAGAACCCGCCGACCGCGTAGGAGACGAAGATGACGGGCAGGACGAGGATCGCGCCCTGGAGCAGGTGGTCCCAGAAGCCCGCCCCGGCGATGCCGTTGGCGGTGTTGCGCTGGTAGCCCGCGTTGAAGATGCCGAACAGCACGCACGGAAGCAGGGCGATCACGACGGTGAACATCCACCGCTTCGAGTCGACCGCGTCGCGCACGTGCGGCGGGCCGTCCGTCACGTCGGCCGGCGTGAACAGGAACGTCTCCCCCGCCTCGTAGACGGGGTAGAGCGCCCGGAGCGGCTTCTTTCCGAACAGCGGCTTGATCCGCCGCTCCATGAACTCCAGCAGGAACGACATGGCGCTAGAACCCTTCCGCTTCCGCTTCGCGCAGCCCCTCGCGGATGATGCCGGCCACGTCCGTCTTGGACGGGCAGACGAACGAGCACAGCGCGAAGTCCTCGGGGACCGTCTCGAGCAGCCCGAGCCGGACCGCTTCCTCCATGTCGCGGGCGAGGACGGCGCGCACGAGGTAGTCGACGAGGATCCGCATGGGCAGGACGCGGTCGTAGAGGCCGGTGACGACCATCGCGCGGCGCCCGCCGTGCAGGTTGGTGCCCAGCTCCCAGCGCGTAACGCGGTGCAGCCACGTGGACAGGAAGAGGCGCGAGCGGCTGAACTGGTCGAAGCCCGGCCGCTGCCAGCCGAGCAGCACCCGCCGGCGGTCCTCCCGCACGAGCGTGAGCGCGTCCGCGCCGAAGGGCAGGTAGCCGTCCGCCGCCTCCGCGCGGCCGGACAGCACGTCGCCCGAGACCGTGCGCCACTCGCCCGGGTAGACCCGGCCGGCGAGCAGGGGGGCGAGTTCCGCGCCGAGGCGCACGCGGTAGTGGCGCCGCTCGCCGGGCCGCACGCCGGGGCCCGCGAGCGACACGACGCGGTGCGTGGGCAGGGCGCCCTCCAGGAACAGCCTGCCGAGGAGCGGCACGTCGGTGCCCCTGACCGTCCACACGCGATCGTGGGGGGCGAGCGGGTCGATGTGGTGGATGTGCACGCTCGTGTTGCCCGCCGGGTGGGGGCCCCGGAAGGAATGGACCTCCACGCCGCGGGCCCCGGTCGCCGCGGGCGAGGGGTGGGCCGCGTCGCGCGACAGGCAGAGGTGCACCTTGCCCTTCGTCAGGCGGCCCAGCACGTCGAGCCCGGCCTGGAAGGCGGCCTCGTCCCCGCGGAGCGCCGCGTGGAGGTCGGGCGTGTACGGCGCCGTGTTCATCCCGTTGACGAAGATCGCCTTGGGCTCGACCGCCGGGTCGGCGATGCCGGCGTAGGGCCGCTGCCGCACCAGGGCGAGGTAGCCCGTGCGCGTGAGCAGCTCGAGCGCTTCCCCTCGCGGCAGGCGGCCCAGGGCCGCGCGGTCGTACCGGGCGAACGGCTCGGCCTCCTCGTTTTGCGCGACCTCGATGACCACGCGCTGCAGCGAGCGGCGCTCGCCGAACACGATGGCCTTCACCACGCCGCCGGCCGGCGCGCAGAGTTGGAAGGCGGGCCGGGACTTGTCCTCCACGAGCGGCGTCCCGCGCCTGACCGCGTCGCCTTCCTTCACCTTGAGCCGGGGGCGCAAGCCCTCGAACCGCGCGGGCAGCACGGCCACGGTGGGGGCGTCGGGCGACGCCGAGACGTCCGGCATCGGGGCGCCGGCCAGCCGTATGTTGAACCCCCTGCGTAACGTCTTGACGTCGGTCATGCCATCCTCTGCCGCGGGCCGTAGGGGAGCGGGAAACAATGGCGCTAATCTACCGACGGGCAGGGCAAAGTCAAACCTGCAGCCCGTCCCGCGCGGCCGGACGGCGGGTGGGCGCTTTCACCCGGCGGCGAGGGCTTCGCGCTCGGGGCTGAGGTTGCGCCGGAGTGCCGGACCGAGGTCGAGATCCCAGTAGCGGCGCCACGCCGCGGCGGCCTTCGGGTGGGGCTCGACCCGCTCGGCGGCCTCGGAGCGGAGGCGGTCGACGAGGTCGAGCGCCGGGCCCAGGTGCTCCGGGGCGGCGCGCGCGGCCGTGACCTTGCCCCGGGCCTCGTCGCTGCCGAGCGACTTGCCTGCCTCGCGGGAGTTCCCCGTGCGGTCCAGCACGTCGTCGGAGACCTGGTAGGCGGTGCCGGCCAGGAAACCGGCTTCCTGCAGCGCCTGCCCGAGGGCTTCGCCGTTCCCCGCGGCGACCCTGCCCGCGAAGGCGAACAGGGAACCGGTCTTGCGGCGCGCGAAGCCGAGGCTGGTCTCCCAGTCCGCCGGCTGCCCGCGGCGCACGAGTTCCTGCTCCACCTCCGCGCGGCAGACCTCGGCGGTGAGACGGATCAGCGCGGGTCCCAGGTCGCCGTCCTCGGTCGCGGCCGCCAGTTGGATGGCCTCGCAGAGGAGCAGGTCGCCCACGAGAATGGCGGCGGGCGTGCCGTTGCGGACCCAGAAGGCGGGACCGTTGCGGCGCAGGCGCCCCCCGTCGATGACGTCGTCGTGCAGCAGGCTGGCCGCGTGGACCATCTCCACGGCCACCGCCCCCTCCACGAGGCGGCGCACGGGGGTGCCCAGCGCGGAGCCGACGCGAAACACGAGGCGCGAGCGCAGCATCTTGCCGCCCGCCACCACGGTCCCGAGTTCAAGGTCGGTGTGTTGCAGGGGCGAGCGGGAGAGGACGGCGGTCACGCGGCGTTTCACCGCGGTCAGGTGTTCGTCCATGACGGGGTCCGCCGCGCCGTCGTGAGGGTTGCTTGCCATGGGCAGAATATGCCGCAGGGGGGGAGGGGCGTCAACCGGCGGCCCCCGGCGCGAGCCGCTCGAGCACGCGGAACACCCAGGCGAGGTTGTCCGCCGCCTCGGCGGCGCCGAGCGGGGCCCGGCCGCGGAGAAAGGCCCGGATGAGCAGCCGCAGGGGGTCCGGAAGGGAACGGGAGGAGCCGCCGCCGACGTACCGCATGCCGAAGTGCCCGTCGCGGGCCGTCTCGCCCGCCAGGTCGAACGACGCGCCGTTGACGGCCAGCCGCCGCACGTGGTCCGGCGGGCCGCCGGTCCGCGCGGCCTCCAGCCGCGCAAACCAGCGGGTCCCGTCGGCGCGCGGCCCTTCGATGACGGCCCAGGCCCGGAAGGCCCCGCTCCCCGCGTCCGCCAGCGACCAGGCCGCCGGGGGGCAGGGCGCGAGCACCTGCAGCGCGCCGACCAGGTGGGGGCCGAGATCGACCCACACGTGCGCGGGGTCGGGCGGGTGCCGCCGGCGGGGGGAGGCGAGCAGGCCGTGGAACGAGGCGAAGGGCTCCTCTTCGCCCCGCTCGAGGAGGAGACGGCGGCAGGTGTCCGCGGCCACCGCGTACTGCGTGCAGAGGGCCAGCCGGCGCCCCGCGGCGGAGGCGAGTCCGCCGAGCTCGCGCGCCGCGGCGAGCAGCTCCGCGGGGGAGCGGTTCGCGTCGTAGAGGTAGGGCTTCTCGCAGAGGACGTCGCAACCCGCGGCCAGTGCGGCCCGCACGTGCCCGTCGTGCAGCGCGGGCGGCGTGCACACGTCGACGACGTCCGGCTTCGCCTCCGCCAGCAGGCGGTCGAGGGAGGTGTACCCGCGGACGGGGCGGCACAGCAGCCCGGCCAGCCGGCGGCCCGTGGCGCGCACCGAGTCCGGCGAGCTTCCCAGGAAGGCGCACGGTTCGGCCCCCTCCGCGCACCACCAGGTGGCGTGGAAGCGGCCGACGCCCGTGGCGCCGAGCACGGCGACGCGGGCGGGCCGGGCGGCGGCGGGGCGCGGGGAAGAGGGGTCCATCGCCCCCCAGTATGGAACGCGGGCCGCGATCCGGCAACACGCCCTGCAATAGACGGGCGCTCGGGCCGTTATAGTAGGGTAAGGCCCAAAGGGCTCGAAGGCGCCGCCCGGTGCGGGCGGCGCCGCAACCGGTCTCGGCCGGGGGGGGGCGCGATGAGCGGCGAAAAGAAGCTTCTGGCAGCGGCGGTGATCCTCGGGGCGGCTACGGTGGCGACGTCGGGCGTGGCGGTGCTCTACCGTTCCCGCGCGGCCGAGGCCCTGCAGCAACGCGATACGGCGCAGCGCGCCGCGGCCGCGGCGGAGAGCGGTCTCTCCGCCGCCCGGGAGCAGGCGGCCCGCGCGCGCGCGGCCGCGACGGTTCCCCGGCCGGCGCCGGCGGAGGAGGTCGCGCCCGCCGGTGCCGACGAGGCCCTGCTCGCCCGGGTCCGTGAACTGGAGGCCGCCCTGGCCGAGCGGCAGGCGCGGACGGACGCCGCGAGGCAGCGCGGTGCCGACGGGACGCCGCGCGCGGAGCGCGGCACGTGGGACCCGGCGGCGTGGATGGAGAACATGAAGCAGAACGATCCCGAACGGTACGCCGAGTTCGTGCGCCGGCGGGACGAGATGCGCCGGCGGGTGAACGACGCGTTCGCCGAGCGCGCGGCCCACTTCCTGGAGTACAAGACGCCGGGGATGACCGAGCAGGAGACGCAGGCCTACGAGGATCTGCTGGGCCTGCTCGAGGAAACCTGGCGGCTCACCGAGGACATCCGCCTGGACCTGCCGCCCGAAGACCTCCGGACCGCGATGCGCGCGATCGGCGAAAACGTGCGGGCCCTCCAGCCGCTGCTGCAGAGCGAGCGCGAGCGGGAACTCCGCAGCCTGGCCACCCAGATGGGCTACACGGGAGCGCAGGCGCAGGGTTTCGTGGATCACGTGGACAGCATCTACGAGGCCACCTCCGCGCGGGCGATCCTGCCCAGGGGAGGCCGCGGCGGCTTCCCGGGCGGGCGCCGGGGCGGGCCCGGCGCGGGCGGCCAGCCCGCGGGCGGCGGCGGCGCCCCGGCCGGTCCGGGCCGCTGAGACGGCAGGCCGCGGCGCGCTGACCGCGCGGCGCGGCCGGTATCCCTTCGCGCTTCCGGGCCGCGGTGCGGCCCGCTATCCTCCGGCGTGTTACGGCGGCGCAAGGGCCGCGGCACGGGGGAGGGAGCCATGTCTCGCACCGACTGGGAAGACCACGGGCGCCAGCACCGGGACCGCCTGCCGCCGCGGGCCCACTTCGTCCCGTTCGCCGACGAGGCCGCCGCCCTGGCCGAGGAGCGCGAAGCCTCGAGCCGCGTGCTCTCGCTGAACGGCCGGTGGAAGTTCCACTATGCCGAATCGCCCGCCGCGGCCCCGTCGTTCGAGGAACCCGCTTTCGACGTATCCGGCTGGGACGGGCTGGACGTGCCGTCCTGCTGGCAGCTGCGGGGGTACGGGCGGCCGCACTACACGAACATCGCCTACCCGATACCGGTGGACCCGCCGCGGGTGCCGACCGATAACCCCACGGGCTGCTACCGGCGGGTGTTCGAGGTGCCCCCGTCCTGGGAGGGCTTGCGCGTGCGGCTGCGGTTCGAGGGCGTGGATTCCGCGTTCCATGTATGGGTCAACGGCCGTGCCGCGGGTTTCAGCAAGGGCAGCAGGCTCCCGGCGGAATTCGACATCACCCCGCTCCTGGAGCCGGGCGTCAACACGCTGGCGGTCCGCGTCTGCCAATGGTCCGACGGCACGTACCTGGAGGACCAGGACCACTGGTGGCTGAGCGGCATCTTCCGCGACGTGTACCTGCTGGGCGTCCCGGCGACGCACCTGGCCGACGTGCGGGTGCGCGCCCCGTACGACGACGACGCCGGGTCCGGCACGCTGGACCTCTCCGTGACCGTGGCCGGCGGCGCCGCGGGGCCGGGGGGCGCCGTCCGCGCCCGCCTGCTGGATCCGCACGGGGTGCCCGTTTGGCCGGATCCGCTGCGCCGCGCCGTGCCGGCGCCGTCCGGCGGGTTCGCCTCCGTGACGTGGCGGGTGCCCGTGGAGGGGGTCTGCCCCTGGACCGCCGAAACGCCCCACCTCTACCTGCTGCTCGTTTCGCTAGAGGACGCCGGCGGCCGCGACGCGGAGTGCGTGCCGGTGCGTGTCGGTTTCCGCACCGTGGAAGTGCGCGGGGGCAACCTGCGCGTGAACGGCGTGCGGGTGCTGTTCAAGGGGGTGAACCGGCACGACTTCGACCCCGACGACGGCCGCGCCGTTTCGCTCGACGCGATGCGCCGGTCGCTGGTGACCATGAAACGGCACAACATCAACGCCGTGCGCACCTCGCACTACCCGAACGATCCGCGGTTTCTCGATCTCTGCGACCGGCTGGGGCTGTACGTCATCGACGAGTGCGACCTCGAGACCCACGGGTTCTCGATGAGCGGGAGCGCGGACGGCCGCGGGGGTCCGCCGGGGCCCTGGTCGCCGGAGGGCGTGAGCCAACTGAGCGACGACCCGGCGTGGGAGGCCGCCTACGTCGACCGGATGCTGCGCATGGTGGAGCGGGACAAGAACCACGCCTGCGTGGTGATGTGGTCGCTCGGCAACGAGTCCGGCTTCGGCCGGAACCACGCCGCCATGGCCGCCCGCGCGCGGGTTGCCGACCCGACGCGCCCGCTGCACTACGAGGGGGACCGCGAGGCCGAGGTGACCGACGTGGTCAGCCAGATGTACACCCACGTGGACGACTGCGTCCGCCAGGCGCGCCGGCGCGGGTGGACCCGGCCGCTGATCCTCTGCGAGTACGCGCACGCGATGGGCAACGGGCCCGGCGGTCTGAAGGCGTACTGGGACGCCTTCTACCGGCACCGCCGCCTGCAAGGCGGTTTCGTGTGGGAGTGGATGGACCACGGCGTGCGGCGCCGGACGGAGGACGGGCGCGCGTACTTCGCTTACGGGGGCGATTTCGGCGAGGACCCGCACGACGGGAACTTCGTCATCGACGGGCTCGTCTTCCCCGACGGCAGCCCGTCGCCGGGCCTGGTCGAGTACAAGAAGGTCATCGAGCCCGTGCAGGCCGAGCTGTCGGACGCGGCGGCCGGGAAGGTGCGCCTGCGCAACCGGTACGATTTCGTCAGCCTGTCCCACCTGGCGCTGCACTGGTCCGTCACGGCGGGCGAGCGCGTGACGCAGCAGGGCGACCGGCCCGTGCCGGGCGTTCCGGCGGGCCGATCGCGCACGGTCCGCCTTCCGTGCGGCGCGGGCGCGGCGGCCGGGGCCGGCGAGGACGTGTGGCTCAACCTGTCCTTCCGCCTCGCGAGGGACACCTGCTGGGCGCCCGCCGGCCACGAGGTGGCCCGGTCGCAGTTCCAGCTTGCCGCCGCCCCGGCGGCCGCCGCCGGCGCCCCGCCGGCGCGGTCCGCCCCGCTGCGCGTGCGCGGGGAGGGCCGCCTGCTGGCGGCGGACGGCGCCGGCTTCCGGTGGGCCCTCGACCGCCTCCGCGGGCGCGTGGCGGCGTGGCAGGCCGGCGGGCGCGACCTGCTGCGATCGGGGCCCCGTCTTGGCCTGTGGCGCGCACCCATCGACAACGAGCGCATGGGCGGCGTCGGGGCGCGGACCCTGAAGGCGTGGCGCGAGGCGGGCGTGCACCGGCTCACGGAACGGACGGACGAGGTGAGCGTGGAGGAAACGGACGGCGGCGGCCTGGCGGTTCGCGTGGCTGCGCGTGTCGCGCCTCCGGTGTTGGCCCTCGGCCTGCTCTGTGCGTACCGCTACGTCCTGGACGGCGAGGGCACGTGGATGCTCGAGGTGTCCGGCGCGTTCACGGGGTCGTGGCCGGAGAACCTGCCGCGCCTCGGGCTGGACCTCGCCCTGCCGGGCGACATGGCGGCGGTGCGCTGGTACGGGCTGGGGCCGGGCGAGGCGTATGTGGACAGCAGGGCAGCCGCCTGCGTGGGCGTGTACCGGGCGGCGGTCGACGACCTCCACACGCCCTACGTCTATCCCCAGGAGAACGGGAACCGCGCGGACGTGCGGTGGGTCGAGTTCGCCCGGCCCGACGGTTCGGGCCTGCGGGTGACCGGGGACGCGCTGTTCCACTTCAGCGCGCACCGCTACACGACCGCGGACCTGGAGCAGGCGCGCCACGACCACGCGCTCCCGGCGCGCGATCTCGTCGCGCTGCACCTGGACCACGCGCACCACGGGCTCGGCAGCGGGGCGTGCGGCCCGGGTCCGTGGGCGCCTTACGTCCTCCGTCCCGGCCCGTTCCGTTTCCGCTTCCGGTTCGAGGGGTTGCCCGCCCGCCCGGCCGGCGCGGCCGCGGTGGACGCCGCCGCGGCGGCGCGGTAAGCTGGCTTCGGACGCGGTAGGTGGGCATGCCCGCATGGCGCCGGGCGCAAGGAGGAAACCATGGAACAGCTCAACGTGTACCAGTGTGCGGTCTGCGGCAACATGGTGGAGGTGCTGCGGGTGGGCGGCGGGACGCTTTCCTGCTGCGGCAAGCCGATGAAGGGGCTGGAGGAGAACGCGACCGACGCCGCCGGAGAGAAGCACGTCCCGGTCATCGAGAAGACCGCGGGCGGCTTCCGGGTCCGGGTGGGCTCGGTGGCGCACCCGATGCTGCCGGAGCACCACATCGAGTGGATCGAGCTTGTCGCGGGCGACACCGTGCAGCGCGCGTTCCTGAAGCCGGGCCAGCCCCCGGAGGCGGACTTCGCGGCGGCGGACGGCCCGGTGGCCGCGCGGGAGTTCTGCAACCTGCACGGACTCTGGAAGGCCTGAGCCCGCGGCCCCCGGGTGCTTGATCCGCGGGGGGATGTCGTGGTGTAGTGGCCGGCGCGTTTCGCGGCGGCAGGCGCCGCGTCGCACGGAGCGGGTGCCATGATTCTCGCCGAAGACCTTCGACAGCGGCAGGAGAAGCTCAGGAAGCGCCTCGAAGAGATGCGGGGGTATCTTTGACGTCGCCGCCAAGGAGGAACAGCTGGCGGCGCTGGAGGCCCGGGCGGCCGAGCCCGGTTTCTGGGACGATCCCGACGCGGCCCGCGAGAGCATAGGCCGGGCCAACGCCCTGCGCGGGCTGGTCGGGCCCTACCGCGACGGGGTGCGCGGCGCCGGCGACGTGGCCGACTACCTCGACCTCGCGGAGGCGGAGTCCGACGACGCGGAGCGGGACGTGGCGCTCGCCGAGGCCGGCTCGCAGCTCGATGCGGTGGAGCAGGCGGTCGACGACCTGGAGATCCGCGTGCTGCTGAGCGGACGGCTCGACGCGCACAACGCCTACCTCGGCGTGCACGCGGGCGCGGGCGGCACGGAGTCGTGCGACTGGGCCGACATGCTGTTGCGCATGTATACGCGCTACTCCGAGCGGCACGGTTTCTCGAGTGTCGGTGATGGACCTGCAGCCGGGCGAGGAGGCCGGCGTCAAGAGCGCGACGCTGCTGGTCTCCGGCCCGTACGCCTACGGCTACATGAAGGCCGAGCGCGGCGTGCACCGCCTCGTCCGCATCAGCCCCTTCGACGCCAACAAGCGGCGGCACACGTCGTTCGCGGCGCGTGGACGTCGTGGCCGAGCTGGACGAGGACGTCGAGGTCGAGATCGACGAGAAGGACCTGCGCGTCGACACCTACCGCGCCAGCGGCGCGGGCGGCCAGCACGTGAACAAGACCGACTCGGCCGTGCGCATCACGCACCTGCCCACGGGCATCGTCGTCGCCTGCCAGGCGGAGCGCTCGCAGCACAGGAACCGCGAGAAGGGCATGCGGATGCTCCGGGCCAAGATCTACGAACTCGAGCAGGACCGGAAGCGCAAGGAGATGGAGCAGCTCTACGGGAAAAGGGCGAGATCGCCTGGGGCAGCCAGATCCGCTCCTACGTGCTGCAGCCCTACACGATGGTGAAGGACCACCGCACCGACGCCGAGGTCGGCAACGTGAGTGCCGTGCTGGACGGGTACATCGACCCGTTCGTCGACCGCTACCTCCGGGCGCGGAGGGGCGGCACGTGAGCGTGCTCGACAAGATCCTGGCGGCGAAGCGGGAGGAGGTCGCCGCGCGGCGGCGCGAGACCCCCTGGGAGTCGCTGGCGGAGGCCGCGCGCCGGCTTCCCGCGCCGCCCGGTTTCGTCGAGGCCCTGTGCGCGGTGCCGGTCGGGGTGATCGCGGAAGTGAAGCGCCGCTCGCCCTCCGCGGGTCCCATCCGGGTGCCGATGGACGTCGCGGTGGTAGCGAGGGCCTACGAGGCCGCGGGCGCCCGGGCCGTTTCCGTCCTGGTGGACGGGCCTTTCTTCGGGGGCGGGGAGGACGACGTTCGCGCCGTGCGCGCCGCCACGGGCCTGCCGCTGCTCTACAAGGAATTCGTGCTGCATCCCTGGCAGGTGTGGCACGCCGCCTCGCTCGGGGCGTCCGCCGTGTTGCTC
This sequence comes from uncultured bacterium, assembly GCA_963744655.1. Taxonomy (GTDB): domain Bacteria; phylum Verrucomicrobiota; class Kiritimatiellia; order PWTM01; family PWTM01; genus CAVUUJ01. Next base: position 310,642 of record CAVUUJ010000001.1, read on the forward strand.
ATCGTCGCGGCCCTGCCGCCCGTCCGGCTCGCGGAGCTCATGGCCACCTGCCGCGAGGCGGGCCTCGCGGCCCTGGTGGAGGTCCACGACGCGGCGGAGCTCGGCGCGGCCGCGGCCGCGGGGGCGCGGCTGATCGGCGTGAACAACCGCGACCTGCACACGTTCCGCACCGACCTGTCCACCTCGGAGGCGCTGGCGGCCTCCGCGCCGCGGGAGGCGGTGCTCGTCAGCGAGAGCGGCATACGGAGCGCGGAGGACGTGCGGCGCCTGCGCGGGGCCGGCTACCGCGCGGTGCTGGTCGGCGAGCACCTGCTCCGCCGGCCGGATCCCGGCGAGGCCGTTCGCGACCTGCTTTCCGGCGATGCGTGACGCCCCGGCCTGCGACCGTTTCCCGGCGGGCCCGCGGCGCGACCCGGCGGAAGTCGCCCGCCGTCTCGAGGCGGGAGCGGGGCGGCGGGTGTCGCTCGTCTTCCACCGCAACCGGGTGAACATGGCGTCCGTGCGTCCGCAGGTCGGGGGAGGAGGGGTGCGGGTGCGGCTCCACGAGGGCTACCTGGGCGCGCCGGACGGCGTGCTCGCGGCCCTGGCCGCGTACCTGCGCACCGGGCGCGCGTCGGCGTGGCGGGAGGTCGCCGCCTTCGCGCGGGGCCTGCCGTCGCCGGGGGCCCCGCCGCGGGCGGTGGCGCTGCGGACGCTGGGGCGGCACCACGACCTGGAAGCGGTGCGGGACGAGGTGAACCGGCTTCACTTCGGGGGCCGCGCGGCGTGCCGGATCACGTGGGGCGAACGCGGCCGGCGCCGCGCCCGCGGCGGCGGGCGGAGCATCCAGTTCGGCTCCTACTGCCGCGACCGGCGCCTCGTCCGGGTGCACCCCGCGCTCGATGACCCGCGCGTGCCGGGCGCCTTCGTCGCGTACATCGTGTTCCACGAGCTGCTGCACGCCGAGGTGCCGTGCGGCGCCGCGGGCGGGCGGCTCCTGCACCATCCGCCCGAGTTCCGCCGCAGGGAGGCCGGCTACCCGGGCGTCGGGGCGATGCGTCGGCTCGCGCGGGACTTGCTGCACGTGTTGTGACCGGGGCCGCCGGGGACGGGGGGGACGAAGCATGCGGATCACGGGCGGAACGGCGAAAGGACGGCGGCTGGGTGTGCCGCCCTCCGGCGTGCGCCCGACGCAGGACCGCCTGCGCGAGAGCCTGTTCTCGTCGCTCGGCGGCGCGCTGCCCGGCTGGTCCGTGCTGGACCTGTACGCGGGCTCCGGCGCCCTGGGGCTGGAGGCGTGGAGCCGGGGCGCCGCGCGGGTCGTGTGGGTGGAGCGCCGCCCGCGCGTGCTCCGCGTGCTGCGGGCTAACGTGCGCGTCCTGTGCGGCGACGACCCGGCGTTTCGCTGCCTCGCGGGCGACGCGGCCCGTCCGGACCGCCTGGGGCTCGGCGACGACGCCTTCGACCTGGTACTGGCGGACCCGCCCTACGAGTCGGCACGGGGCGGCGCGCTCCTGCGATGCCTCTTGCGGGGCCTGGCCGCAGCCCGTATCGTACGGCCGGGCTCGCTGGCCGCCTTCGAGCAGCCGGCCTCGGAACCGGCGGTCGCGGAGGCGGGCTGGGTGGTGCTGCGCGACCGGCGGGTCGGCGCGAGCCGCTGGGTCGTGTACCGCCATGCGCCGGCGGCCGGCCCCGGGGAGGAATCGACGTGAACAGCGCGGCCATCTACGCGGGCACCTTCGACCCCATGACCATGGGGCACCTCGACGTCGTGGCGCGGGCCGCCCGCATCTTTCCGCGGGTGGTGCTGGCCGTGGCGGCCGACACGCGCAAGGAGACGCTCTTCGACGTGGACGAGCGGGTGGCCGTCGCCCGGGAGGCGGCGCGCGGGATCCACGGCGTGGAGGTCGAGTCGTTCCGGGGCCTGCTGGTCGACTACGCCCGCGCGCTGGGCATTCCCGTGGTGATCCGGGGCCTCCGCGCGTTCTCCGACTTCGAGTTCGAGTTCCAGATGGCGCTGACCAACCGCAAGCTGGCGCCCGACATCGAAACCCTCTTTCTCATGCCCAACGAGGGCTACAGCTACCTGAACTCCAGCACCATCCGCCAGATCGCACGGCTCGGCGGGCGGGTGGACGACTTCGTGCCGCCCGCCTCCCTCTCGGCCCTGCAGCGCAAGCTGGGCCCGCGGGCCGGGTGAGGGCGCGGCGGGCGGCCGGGACCCCATGATCGTCGACGTGCCCAAGATCCCGCCCGACGGGGAGCAGGTGACGGGGGAGGACCCGCCCGAGGTCCTGGACGCCGGGGAGGATCTCGTACCCGAGAGCGGCCTGGCCTACGACCTCCGGCTGCAGGTGGTCTCCCAGGAGCTCGTGGTGCGCGGCGCCGTGCGCATGGCCCTGCGCGCCGCCTGCTCGCGCTGCGCCGATTTCTTCTCGACAACGGTCGATGTTTCCACTTTCCTTCGCGCCTACGCGCTGAGGGAGGGGCAGGTGACGGTGGACATCACCCCGGACCTGCGGGAGGCCATTCTCCTGCAGGTGCCGAACCACCCGCTGTGCCGGCCCGCCTGCGCGGGTCTCTGTCCGCGCTGCGGGAAGAACTTGAACGGGGGCCGTTGCGGCTGTCCGCCTCCCCCGGCGGCGGGATACTGGACCCCCCTGGAAGGGCTCGGGCAGTGACCGGGTTCCCGTCCCCCGGGGCGGACCGGCCCGGCGCGTGAAGTAGCCGCGCCGCACGGGTGCACCGGCGGCGCCAACAGGAGCATGGAATATGGCCGTTCCGAAAAGAAAGAAGTCGCGAAGCAAGGTGGGCATGCGCCGCGGTTCGCATCGCAAGGCCAAGACCGCCGTTCAGAAGTGCCCGCAATGCGGCGGCGACGCCCAGCCGCACCGCGTCTGTTCGTCCTGCGGCTACTACCGTGGCCGCCAGGTGCTTACCGTTCACGCCGCGGACTGACGCACCGCCCGCCTGCTCATGCGCGTTGCCGTTGATGCAATGGGCGGGGACTTCGCCCCTGCCGCCACGGTGGCCGGCGCACTCGAGGCGGTGGCCGGGCTCCCTCACATCGAGCGGGTCTTCCTCGTGGGACGGGAGGAGGCGATCCGGGGCGCGCTGCCGGGCGGCCGCTGCCCCGGGCGGATCGAGATCCGCCCCGCGTCCGAGGTGGTCGGTATGGACGAGGCGCCCGCCGTGGCCGTGCGGCGCAAGCGGGACGCCTCCATCGGGCGGGCGGTCGACCTCGTTAAGGCGGGCGAGGCCGACGCGGTGTTCTCGGCGGGCAACACGGGCGCCGCGGTGGTGGCGACGACACTGAAGCTGCGGACCCTGCCGGGCGTGAGCCGTCCGGCCATAGCGACCGTGATGCCCACGCGCCGGCAGCCCTTCGTGCTGATCGACGCCGGGGCCAACCCGGAGGCGAGCGCGGAGCTGCTCGTGCAGTTCGCGGCGATGGGCGCCGTGTACGCGGAGCAGATCCTGGGCATCGAACGCCCGCTGGTGGGCCTGTTGAGCATCGGCGGGGAAGACACGAAGGGCAACGATGTCACCCAGGAGGCCTTCAACCGGCTGAAGCGCTCGCCGCTGAACTTCCACGGCAACGTCGAGGGACACGACCTGTACGAGGGACGCGCCTCCGTGGTCGTCTGCGACGGGTTCGTGGGCAACGTCGTGCTCAAGACCAGCGAGAGCATGGCGCACTTCATCGGCGGGTGGCTGCGGGAGGAACTCACGCGCAACCCGGTCCGCATGCTGGGGGCGCTCCTGGCCAAGGGCGGTCTCGATACCCTCCGCCGCAAGTCGGATCCCGCCCGCTACGGGGGGGCTCCCCTGCTGGGCGTCAACGGCGTCTGCATCATCGGGCACGGCGGCTCCTCGGCGCGCGCCGTCTTCAACGGCATCCGCGTGGCCGCCGAGGCGGTCTCGCACGACATCAACCACCTGATCGCCGACGCCGTCGCGGCGATGGGGGCCGCATGACGGCGCGCGTCCGGCCCTCTCCCCGGCCGTCCGCGGCCGTCGCGGTCCTCGGCACGGGCTCGTATCGCGCCCGAGCGCGTGCTGACGAACAAGGACCTGGAGAAGCTCGTCGATACGACCGAGGAGTGGATCGTGACGCGCACCGGCATGGGGGAGCGGCGCATCGCGGACGCTTCGGTGGCCACCTCCGATCTCGCCGCCGAGGCGGGCCGGCGGGCCATAGCCGATGCCGGGCTCACCCCCGCGGACATCGGTTTCGTGCTGGTGGCCACCGTCACGCCCGGACCGGCCGTTCCCCAACACCGCGTGTATCGTGCAGGACAAGATCGGGGCGGGGAACGCCTTCTGCATGAGCCTGGAGGCGGCGTGTTCCGGGTTCGTGTATGCCGTGGAGACCGCGCGCCACTTCATCGCCTCGGGCTCCGTGCGGTACGCGCTGGTCATCGGCGCCGAGAAGATGAGCTCCGTACTCGACTGGACCGACCGCAGCACCTGCGTGCTGTTCGGCGACGGGGCCGGCGCCGTGGTGCTCGGCGCGGCGGATCGCGGGCGGGGGATCCTCCACACCGTGCTCGGATCGGACGGGTCGCTCTCCGAGTTGCTCATGGTGCCGGCGGGGGGAGCCGGCTCCCCGCGTCGGAGGAGACGGTCCGCCGGCGGCAGCACTTCCTGCGCATGAACGGCCGGGAGGTGTTCCGCCACGCCGTCACGAAGATGACCCGGGCGGCGCGGCTCGCCCTCCAGCGCAGCGGCCTGTCGATCGAGGACGTGTCCTGGATCATCCCGCACCAGGCAAACCTCCGGATCATCTCCGCCGTCGGCGACCGCCTGGGGGTGCCGATCGAGCGGTTCGTCGTGAACATAGGGACGCTACGGGAACACGTCCGGCGCGTCCGTCGGGCTCGCCCTGGACGAGGCGGCCCGTGACGGCAGGATCCGGCGGGGCGACCTCGTGATGCTGCTGGTCTTCGGCGCCGGCTTCACCTGGGGCGCGTGCGTCCTGGAATGGGAGAAGGAATGACATCCACCGCGTGGCTGTTCCCCGGCCAGGGCGCCCAGACGCCCGGCATGGGCCGCGACCTGGCGGAGCGCTACCCCGCCTGCCGCGCCCTGTTCGACCGCGCGAACGAGGTCCTGGGCTACGACCTGGCGGGCCTCTGCTTCGAAGGGCCGGCCGAAGAGCTGACGCGCTCGGACCGCGCGCAACCGGCCATCTTCCTGGTGAGCGCGGCCGTGCTTGCCGCCCTCGAGACCGAGCGCCCGGGGCGGCGGCCGGCGGCCGTCGCCGGGCTGAGCTCGGGCGAGTGGGCGGCACTCCATGCCGCGGGGGTCCTCCCGTTCGAGGAGGCGGTGCGCATCCTCCAGGCGCGGGGCCGGTTCATGCAGGAGGCCTGCGAGGCTCAACCCGGGCGGTATGCTCGGCGTGATCGGCCTGGAGCGGCCGCGCGCTCGAGGAGGCGTGCCGGCGCAGCGGGGCGGAGATCGCCAACCTCAACTCGCCCGAACAGACCGTGCTCTCCGGGACGCGGGAGGCGATCGGGGAGGCGGAACGGCTCGCGGCCGAGGGCGGGGCCCGGAAGACCGTGCGCCTGAACGTGGCCGGCGCCTTCCACTCCTCTCTCATGCAGCCCGCCGCGGACCGCCTCGCCCGGCTGCTCGAGGGGGTGACCTTCCGCCCGCCCGTCCTGCCGGCCTGGTCGAACGTGACGGCCGCTCCGCACGCGGACCCGGACACGATCCGGGCGAACATGGTGCGACAGGTGACCTCCCCCGTGCGCTGGGTGGAGTGCGTGCAGGGCATGCGGGCCGCGGGGATCGCGTCCTACTGGGAGTGCGGTCCCGGCCGCGTGCTGAGCGGGCTGGTCAAGCGCATTGACAGGGATGCCTCGCTGTCTAACATACAGCATCTCGCCAGCCTGGAGTCGGCGCTGGCGGGGGGCTGAGCCGCACGCCCGGCGGGGCGCGCGGGACGGGAAGGAACACGATATGGGTTGGCTGGACGGCAAGATCGCGCTAGTGACCGGGGCGGCCCGGGGCATCGGGCAGGCCATCGCGCTGCGGCTGGCCGCCGAGGGCGCCGACGTGGCCGTCTTGCGACCTGGAGGAGGCGTGGCTGGAGGAGACCGCCGCCGGCATCCGGGGCCTCGGCCGCCGGGCCGAGGCGTTCGCGGTCGACGTGTCCGACGGGGGGGCGGTGCAGCGGGTGGTGGCCGAGGCGGCCGGCCGGCTTCGGCCGGATCGACGTGCTGGTCAACAACGCCGGCATCACCCGCGACATGTTCCTGGCCCGCATGAGCGAGGAGGACTGGGATGCCGTGCTGGACGTCAATCTCAAGGGGACCTTCCTGTTCACCAAGGCCGTCGCGCGGTACATGATGAAGCAGCGGGCGGGAACGATCGTGAACATCGCCTCCATCATCGGCTTGATCGGCAACGCGGGCCAGTGCAACTACGCGGCCTCCAAGGCCGGCGTGATCGCCCTGACCAAGTCGGCGGCCAAGGAACTGGCGGCGCGGAACATCCGAGTGAACGCGGTGGCGCCCGGGTTCATCCGCACGAAGATGACGGAGAAGCTGCCGGAGGATATTCAGCAGAAGATGCTCGAGCAGATTCCGCTGGCCCGGTTCGGAGAACCGGAGGACGTGGCCGAAGTCGTGCTCGTTCTTCGCGCAGCGAGGCGTCGGCGTACGTGACGGGCCAGGTTCTGTCGGTGTGCGGAGGCATGGTAACAGCTTGACCTGTAAAGGGTTGGAGCGAGCGAAGGAGAAGCAACATGGCACTGGAAGACAAGGTCAAAGACATCATCGTCGAGCAGTTGGGCGTGAACGCCGAGCAGGTGACGACCGAGGCATCGTTCATCGAGGATCTCGGGGCGGACTCGCTGGACACGGTCGAACTGGTCATGGCCTTCGAAGAGGAGTTCGGGGCGGAGATCCCGGACGAGGACGCCGAGAAGCTGACGACGGTCGGCGCCGTGATCAGCTACCTGAAGGAAAAGGGCTTCGATGCCTGAAGCGGCGGAACGGCGCGCGGGCGGGAACGCCTGCGCCCGGACCTGCTGCGCGCCCTGTCCTCACGGGGAACATACGGGAAAGGGACCATGGAACGTCGACGAGTCGTCATCACCGGCATGGGCGTGGTGTCTCCGCTGGGTTGCGACCTGGGGGTTTTCTGGGACCGGCTGTCGCACGGCAGGTCGGGCGTTCGCGCGATCACCCGGATCGACGCGTCGGCCTTCACCTCGCGCATTGCCGGCGAGGTGGTTGACTTCGACGTGGACGCGTTCATCCCGAAGAAGGAACGGCGGCACATGGACCCGTTCTGCCACTACGGCCTGGCGGCGGCCAAGATGGCGGTGGCGGATTCCGGCTCTCGTTCCAGGACGAGGACACCGAACGGGTCGGCGTGCTCGTCGGCACGGGCATCGGCGGGTTGCAGGTCCTGTCCAGCAGACCAACATCTTCCGCGACCGGGGGCCGGGGCGGTTCTCGCCGTTCATGATCCCGCAGATGATCACCAATATCCTCTCGGGCCTGGTCGCGATCGAGTACGGGCTGAAGGGCCCGAACTTCTGCGTGACGTCGGCCTGCGCCACGGCCACGCACTCGATCGGCGAGGCCCTGCGCATGATCCAGCACGGCGAGGCGGACGTGATCCTGGCCGGCGGCGCGGAGGCCCCGCTCTGCGAGCTGGGCGTGGGCGGCTTCTGCGCCATGCGGGCCCTGAGCACCCGCAACGACGAGCCCCAGCGGGCCAGCCGGCCGTTCGACCGCGACCGCGACGGATTCGTGATCGGCGAGGGCGCGGGCGTGCTGGTGCTCGAGGAACTCGAGCATGCGAAGAAGCGCGGCGCGAGGATCTACTGCGAGCTGGCCGGCTACGGTCGCACCTGCGATGCCTACCACATCACCGCGCCGGACGAGCGAGGGGCGCGGCGCGGCCCGCGCCATGGCCTTGCTCTGCGGGACGCCGGCGCGGCCCCGGAGGACGTGGACTACATCAACGCCCACGGGACCAGCACGGCGCTCAACGACAAGTGCGAGACCATGGCCATCAAGCTCGCGCTGGGCGAGGAGCAGGCGCGCCGCGTGATGGTCAGTTCCACCAAGTCCATGACCGGACACCTGCTCGGCGCCGCCGGCGCCGTCGAGTCCGTGGCCTGCGCCCTGGCCATCGGCAACGGCGTGGTTCCGCCCACGATCAACTACGAGACGCCCGACCCCGACGTGCGATCTCGACTACGTGCCGAACACGGCCCGCGAGGCCCCCGTGAGCCTGTGCCTCAACAACTCGCTCGGGTTCGGCGGCCACAACGCCACGCTCTGCTTCAAGTCGGTCTAGCTCTCCCGGGCGGCCCGCCGCCGGTCCGCGCGGCCCCGGCCGCCCCCGCATCCCGCCCGTTCCTCCGCGTGGGACCCGTCTCCCCGGCGACGGCGCCCGCGCCGTTTTCCCTCCGCGCGCCGCCGAGGTGCACCCGCCCGAGGCTTGCGCCGCTCGACCGCCGGGGCGATACTGGCTCAAGCGGTAAGAAGTTGCACGGGCGTGCGGTGGGCCGCGGTCCCGCGGAACGGGAGGAACGGAATGAAGCGCTTAACGGTAGGGACGGCGGGGTTGGCGGTGGTCGTGATGGCGTCGGGGGCCAACGCGCAGGCGCCCCGGCAGCCGGTGCCGGCCGGGCTGGATGCGATCATGCGGGCGATGGCAGGGCAGGGGGACAAGCCGGCGGAGCCGGTCGACTTCCGGGAGCTTAAGGCGCTGCTGCCTGCCGAACTGCCGGGATTTGCACGCGAGTCCGCGACCGGGGAACGGAGCGGAACCATGGGCATGAGCGTGGCGACCGCGGAAGCCCTCTACCGCAAGGAGGGGGGCGGAGCCGTTCGCATCAAGTTCTCCGATCTCGGCGGGCTCGGCGGGATGGGGGCCATGACCCGGGCCGGCTGGGCCATGGCCGAGTTGGACCGCGAGACCGAGACGGGATACGAGCGGACCACGGTGATCAAGGGGCGCAAGGCGATGCAGCGCTACGACCGCGCCAGCAACGGGGGCGAGGTGGAGGTCCTGGTGGACGGTCGCATCATGGTCGAGGTCTCCGGCGACGGCGTGTCGGAGGAGGAGATCGCCGCGGCCCTCGACCGGGTGGAACTGGACAAGCTGGAGGCGATCAAGCCGAAGCCGGCGGAGTGACGCCAGCCGCCCTGAGAGCCCGGCGGTTGTTCTCAGGGCAAGGCCTATTGCGGCACGAAAGATGCTTCACTAGGCGGCATGGGTTCGGGGAGTCAATTCGGACCGGCGCCCTCGTGGGCCCGGGACCGTGCGCTGACGCCGGCGCGGCGTGCCGGCGGGGCGCGTCTGCTCCGGGCGGCCGGGACCGTGGTGGGCCTTCTCGTTCTTGCCGCATCGACCGTTTCCGCTTCCGACGAACTGGTCCTGGTCGAGACCGTCCCGGATGCGGTGTGGAAGGAATCGAACGCCTCGCCGGGAAGCGTGACCGGCTGGGTCATGTCGGAGGGGCGCTACTACCAGGTGCGGCGCCCCGAGCCCGGCGCCTCTCCGCTGATTCGCATGCCGGCGAACTGGCTGAAGCGCGGCAGGTTCTCCGGCGGGGCGAAGCCGCCGCATGGGGGCGGGGAGGGGCCAAGCGAGACCGCGGGGCAGGATGGCTCACCCGGGGAGTCCGCGGCCGGGGCCGGTTCGGCCCGCCCGGCGGCCGGTGGCGACACGCCGCGCGGCACCGGCCCCGTCGCCGCCTGGATGGCGGGCGCCCGCGCATCGGTCGCCGGTTCCGGGCTGTGGAAGACGTGGGCCGAGGAGCTGATGCCGTATCGCGGTTTGAGCCAGGTGGTGCTCCTGGCCACGCTGTTCACCTCGCTGGCCTACCTGCACATGCGGCGGCTTCGACATCGCCTCGTGTCGCCGCCCGCGGGCGCGGGGCGGCAGGCGGAGCGGCCCGGCGACGCCGCGGACGGGTTGTCCGGCTCGCTGGAGACGGTCTCCCTGGCGACGGTGCTCCAGATGCTTTGCTCGGACCGCGAGACCGGGCGCCTTGCCGTCGCCGGGCCCGGCACGACGGGAGAGAGCAGCCTCTGGATCGAGGAAGGCCGGGTTCGACATGCCGACGCCGACGGCGCCACGGGGATCGAGGCCGCCCACCGCATCCTGCGCCTCCGGGCCGGCCGCTTCCGCTTTGAAGCCGTGGAGACCCCGCTTGCCGAGCAGACGATCGATGAGGACCTTGTCACCCTACTGATCGAATCGCAGCGCCGTTTCGACGAGGCCGAAGCCGGCCGGCCGGAGCCGGAGAGCTCCGTCGAACCCGCCGTCCGGCCGGGCCCCGGCCTCTACCGGATGCGGATGCGTCGCCCGGCCTGAGCGGCGCCGTGCCGCGCCGCGTGAACGGGAGGCAGGCGCCCGGCGCGGGGTCCGAACAGGCTGCGCGCGCCGTCCGGCCGTCTCCGGCCGTGTTGCGTTCTTCGCCCCAGACCGTACGATAGCGGACGTCGGCGGGGAGGAAGGGAGCGGCATGAGCGTTACGACCGGCCGGGGCGACAACGGGTCCACCAGGCTTTGCTCGGGCGAAACGGTGTCCAAGTCCGATCCGCGAATCGAGGCGCTGGGCGACCTGGACGAACTGGCGAGCGTACTCGGCGTGGCACGGGCCCACGGGCTTTCCGCCCGGTCGGCCGCGGCCGTGGAGGCGCTCCAGCGCCTGTTGTTCGACGCGGGATCCGAAGTGGCCACGACACCCGGGGCGGCGCCGTCGCGCGCGGAGCGGATCGACGCCGCGGCGTTGGCCTCGATCGATGCGCTGCGCCGCGAGCTGGAGGCGGGCGGATCGACGCCGCGGGGTTTCGTCCTGTCGGGCACGACCGGGGCGGGTGCCCACCTTGACCATGCGCGGTCCGTTGCCCGCCGTGTCGAACGCAGGGTCGCCGCGCTCTCCGCGTCCGGGGCGGTCGCGAACGATCACCTGTCGGCCTGGCTGAACCGTCTTTCGGACGTGCTCTGGCTGATGGCGAGAGCGGAGGAGCGGGCGTCCGCTGCCGGGGAAGGGCGGTGAAGGACGCCGAACAGGCGGGGCAGGGCGCGTTGCCGCCCCGGATGGAGGCGTTCACGACCTTCCGGCTGGGCGGTCCGTGCCGGGCGCTGTGGACCTGCCGCAGCGCGGCCGAGGTCGCCGGGGCGCTATCGCGCCTGCGGGGCGGGCGGACGCCCTTTCTCCTGGTGGGCGAAGGGTCGAACCTGCTGGTAGCGGATGCCGGGGTGGACCGCGTCGTGGTGCGCTACGCGGAAGCGCCCCTGGCGCCCGAGGTGGACGGTCCCCTGGTGACCGTGGACGCGGGGGCCGACCTGGATGACCTGGCGGCCTGGTGCGTGGAGCGGGGCTTGGACGGGCTGCTCTTCGCATCGGGGATTCCCGGCACGGTGGGGGGCGCCGTGGTCGGCAACGCGGGCGCCTTCGGCGAGCAGGTCGCGGACCGGCTCGAGGCGGTGCGTCTGCTGGGCGCGGACGGGGCGGCGCGGGACGCGGCTCACCGGGACCTCGGTTTCTCCTACCGTCGGAGCGCGCTGCGCGGGGGCTCGGACGTGGTGTTGCGCGCCACCTTCCGCCTGGCGCCGGGCGCCGACGCCGGGCGGCTGCGCGTGGAGCGCGAGCGCCTCCTCGCCTGGCGCCGCGGGCGGCATCCCGACTGGCGCGTGACGCCGTGCGCGGGCAGCTTCTTCCGCAACGTGGAGTCCGGCTCCCGCGCGGGACGGCGGCAGGCCGCGGGGTGGTTCCTCGAACAGGCGGGCGCCCGCTCGATGCGGGTGGGCGGGGCGGCCGTATGCGAGCGGCACGCCAACATCATCGTCAAGGCCGAGCCCGCGTGCACCGCGCAGGACGTCTACGACCTCTCGTTGCGCATGGCGGGCGCGGTGCGAAGGCGGTTCGGGTTCGACCTGGTGCGCGAGGTGGAAGTGATCGGCGCGTTCCGCGCGGCGTGAGCTTGCGGCCGCCGGGGGCGTTGCGCGGGGCGGTGCGGGTGTGCGAGACTTCCGCCATGCGCATCCTGGTTTCGAACGACGACGGCATCCACGCGCCGGGCATCTCGGTGTTGTGCCGGGCGCTCCGGGACCTTGGAGAGGTCATCGTCGTGGCGCCCGATGCCGAGCGCAGCGCGGTGGGGCACGCGATCACCCTCTCGGACCCTATCAAGGCGCGGGCGTTCTACGACGGGGACACCTTCTTCGGCTACGCGGTGGGGGGCACGCCCGCCGATTCGGTCAAGCTGGCCGTTTGCGCGCTGCTCGACGAACCGCCCGACCTGGTCGTCAGCGGCATCAACCTCGGGCCCAACGCGGGGATCAGCATCATCTATTCGGGTACCGTGTCCGCGGCGACGGAGGGCACGATCCTCGGCATCCCGAGCGTGGCGATCTCGCTGGCGACCTACCAGGATCCCTGCTGGGAGACGGCGGCGCGCGCGGCGCGGCGCCTCGTGGAGTGGCTCCCCGCGCACCCGCTTCCGCCGGGGGTGCTGCTGAACGTGAACGTGCCGAACGTGCCGCCGGACCGGGTCGAGGGGTACGCCGTGACGCGCATGGCGGCCTCCCGTTTCGTGGAGACGTTCGACCGCCGCACGGACCCCCGCGGGAACGTCTACTACTGGATGGACGGCTTCCTGGAGGCCGGCGACGACCGTGCGGGCACGGACCTGCAGGCCCTGGAGGAGCGCCGCGTATCGCTCACGCCGATCCACTTCGACCTCACCCATCACCCCGCGCTCGCCGCCCTGCGGGCGGGGCCGCCGGCGTGGTAGGCCGGTCGCGGACCGGGGTTCAGGGCGCCGGCCGGCCGTGTGTTTCCGGGCACGGTGCCGGACGGGTCCAGTGCTCGAAGGCGGGCCACTCCACGAGCAGCAGCACCGCGCAGGCGACGAACGCGGCGGTGCAGAGGACCATGAGCTTGGGCTGGCGGTAGAGCCGCTCGGGGTTCTGCACGGGGCTGTCCTTCTTGAACCCCAGGTGCATGTAGTAGGCCATCGCGTAGGCGACCACGGGTATGGCGAGGCAGAGTTCCACGCGGTAGCGGGCGATGAAGACCCCCGACCACATGCCGAACATCGCCCCGTAGAACGAGAGGCTCTCCAGCAGGCGCTCGGACGTGTAGGACGCGAAGGACTTGCGGTAGCGCCCGGCCACGACGGGGTCGCCGATGTGTCGGTACTCGGCGAACCGCTTCATCGCCATGAGAAAGGCCCCGAACATCCAGTAGGCCATGAGCATGGAGACGGGGGGCATGCCAGCGGCCCCCGCCGCGTACCAGCCCAGCAGGAAGCGCAGCGGGTTGTTGACCGACTCGCTGAGCACGTCCGCGTAGGGAAGGTCCTTCATGCGGATGGGCGGCACGTTGTAGAGCGTTCCGGCGATCCACAGGACGGCCGCAGTCCAGCCCATGGGGACGCCCACCGAGAAGGCCACGGCCAGTCCCGCCGCGGCGAGGAGCACCCACTCCGCGTAGGCCGGCTTCACCCGCACGGCGCCCGAGGGCACGGGGCGCTTCTGCTTCTCCGGGTGAAAGGCGTCGCGCGGCGCGTCGAGGATCTCGTTGAGCACGTAGTTGCTCGAGGCCACCAGGCAGGTCGCCAGGAGCCCCGCCAGCAGGGAGGCCCAGTGCACGGAGCTGAGCAGTTCCGGCTGGAAGAACAGGGCGAGCAGGACGCCGGGCAGCATGAACACGTTCTTGAACCAGTGGCTCGGCCGCGCGATGCTGACGTAGTCCCTTAAGCTCATGACGGCGTTCCGCACCCCTGGACGGAAGACGGGGATGGAAACCCGAACCGGGCGTTCCTGGCAAGCGCGTTCTGGCTTCGCCTAGGCGCCGGGCGCCGCGGGACGGCGCTCCGGCAACGGCCGTTCGCGCAACCCGTCCCGGGCGGCCTGCCAGGTTTCCTCCCACCGTGAGGGGATGCCCGAGCGCCACGCGGGTAGCGCCTGCATCCCCCCGGCCTTGGAGCCGGCGTCGGCCAGGCCGCCGGCCGCGGTCTCCGCGGTGCTGGCCACGGTGCCGGCCGCCTCGCGAAGGGACGTGCCGGCAGTCTTGCCGAGCTCGCCGGCCGCCCCTCCGAGATCGCCTTGCGCGGCCTTCTTCACGGTGCCGAACAGGCCGGTCCCGAGGGCCTTGGCGGTGCCGCCCACGCCCTTGACCAGCGACGTAGTGGTGTCGAGGGCCGCCTCGGCGACGCGCTCCCCCCCGGCCAGCACGCGCCCCGATACGGCGCCCAGCTGGCCGCCGAACCGGCCAAGGACCCCGAGAAGCAGGTCCGAGCCGGACACGGTGGGCTTGTCGGGGGTGCCGCCGATCGTCGCCGAAAGGATCCCGCCTCCCGACGTGTCGACCCGTATCACCGCGTCGAGCAGCGTCGGCGAAAGGCTGAGGTCCGCCCGGGCGTCCAGCCCGGCCCCGCCGAGAACCTGTCGCGTGGCGGGCGGTACGAGCTGCCCGAGCTGGGCGAGCTCGAGTCCCACGACGCGCAGGGCGGCGGTGATCCGCGGAAGCTCCTCGCCGACGGCGCCCACGCGCGCGCTGAGGCCGACGAGGGCGGGGAGCTCGTCGGGCTTGTCCACCCGGAGGGTGAGCAGGACCGAGCCGGGTGCCTCCTCTTCCTGCGCCCCCAGCAGGAGGTCGTCGGCCTCGAGGCGGATGTCGGAGAGGGTGACGTCCACCCCCGCGCCGGCATCGCCCTGCTCGATGTAGTGCGCGACGCCGTCGGTCAGCCGGACGGCCGCCAGGCGTACCGCCGCGGAGGAGCCCCGTTCCGCCTCCGCGGGCGGCACCGGCTCCGGCGCCGCGTCCGCGGCGGTGTCCGCCGTGGCGGTGGCGGCCTCCCCGTTCGCTCCCGCTGGGGAGGAGGGGGCCAGGCAGGCCAGGTTAAGGCGGCCTTGCGCGTCCTTTATCACCGTGATCCGCGGTCCCGCCACGTCGATCCGCCGCACGACGAGGGGCGGCCTGAGCAGCGAGCCCACGGCCACCTGCACGGTGCACTCGGGCAGGTAGACGCTGTCCCCCTCGCCGAAACCGGGAGGCTGGCCGATGCGCAGGTCCCGCACGGTGACCGTTCCCTGCAGCAGCCGGAACCCGATCCCCCCGACGTGCGCCGGCGCGTCGAGTAACCGGGCCATCTGGCTGTTGGCCACGCTCTTCGCCAGGGCCGGAAGGGCCAGGCGAAGGGCCGCGAGTACCAGGACGGCGACGGCCAGCACGATGCGGACTATACGCCAAGTTTTCGAACGAACTGCCATGGCCGGACCTCCCGTGAAACGTTTGACCTCTTACTATCGCACGCCCTCGCGCGTCTGCAAGGGCTACGGAAGAAGGCTTCGCACGCGCACAAAGACGCCCGTGCCGATGGAAGCCGGGTCCACCGCGGCGTGCCACGTGCCGGTAGGCCCCGTGCCCTCGACCGCGGGTCCCAGCGCCTGCCACGCGACGGCCGCCGGCGTGCCGGTAAGCGATTCGGCGCGGTACCAGCGGCTGGAACTGCTCGTGTAGACGACGCTCGCCGTACCCGCCGCCACGGTGACGTTGATGACCCGCGGAAAGGAGGCGGCGTTGGTGGGATCGGTATCGGCCGTGAACTCCTGCAGGTTGTCGCTCGGGTCGCCGTCGGCGTTGTCCGTTGGCGACATCGCCGTGCGGTCGCCCGCGTAGCGCAGTTCCCAGGTGTCCGGGAGGCCGTCGGCGTCGAGGTCGAACTCGTCGGCGGGGATCGTGTTGGTGATCCAGGCGAAACGCTCGGAGACGCGCGTGGCGTAGAAGGCGTTCGGCTTGTCCTGCGGCCGGTCCTTGACAAGGACCCAGTCGGGGTCATGCCACTCGTAGAGCCCCCCGGTATCGAAGAGCGCCGCCAGGAAGCTGTTGCTGCCGGTGCTGTTCGTGCTGTAGGGCCCGTCGACGGTGAAGTTGATCCCCGCCAGGCGCCATGCGCCGCCGTCGTAGATGAAGACGGCCCCCCCCGAGTCCTTGTCGGCCAGGTGGCATTCGTTGGTGCCTCCCGTGCGGTCAAAATCCGCCCGCAGCAGGCCGCCGCCGGCCGCGGAAACGGTGTTCTGGCCCCAGCGCATCGTGCCGTCGAAAACGCCCCACTGCCAGCCCTTGAGCGCGCCTTCCACGCTGACGTCCGCGCCCCGGGTCTTCCCCCGGCCGAAGACGACCAGCGGCTGGCCGGCCTCGTTGCTGCCGGTGTAGAGCGGGGCATAGGAGGGGAACCGCTCGCGCACGCGCCAGAGACGGAGGTCGCTGCCGGGATCGGAGAAGTAGGCGGTGGCCGTGTAGGTCGTGCCCCCGTACGTGAAGGGCCAGTTCGTGGCGCCGCCGAAGTGGGCGGCGGTCAGGAAGTAGTGGGGCGCGACGGGGGTGCCGAGGTACTGGGCGAACCGGCCCTGCCACTGCCAGCCGCTGTTGGCGAGCGAGCCCGAGGGCGCGGTCGTGTTGTGGTTGGTATCGGCCGTGTCGTAGAAGATGAGCGCCTGCGTGCCGGCAGGCACGGCCAGCAGGGCGGCAGCGGAGAGGGCGCGCAGCCGCCGGGCCGCTCCGGCATATGACCCCGTGTTCAACATGTCGCAGTGCGCCCCGGGCGGACCGGCCGGCCGCGTCGCGGCCGGCGCGGGCGTTTCAGCGCGGTGTGTCGAGCAGTCGCTCCATTTCGGGTTGCAGGCGTTCGAGGTGTTCGACGAGGCGGAACTGGGCGCGGCACCGGTCGAGGTTCTGGCCGGGCCGGCGGATCCGGAAGTAGAGGTCCCCCGTGAGGTGGTCGGTAAGGAAGCGCATCCCGATCTCCAGGGTGATGAGGACGGTGGAAAAGGGGAGAAGGGCCCTCTCGTCCGGGGTCATGACGGGGCCGAGCTCGTCGTCGTAGCCGCGCAGCAGGGCTTCGTACAGCTCGCGCTCCACGACCACGCGCTCCAGGTCCCGCTCGTCCTCCGCGGCGCGCGTGGCGGCGATGCGCACCATATCGCCGAAGTCGAAGAGCGACAACCCGGGCATGACGGTATCGAGGTCGATGACGCAAAGGGCCTCGCCCGATCGGTCGTCGAACAGGATGTTGTTCAGCTTCGTGTCGTTGTGGACCGTGCGCTCCGGCACGCTGCCGCGGTCCCGGGCGTCGAGGAGCCGGGACAGGATGCCGCGGCGCTCGTGGGCGAAGGCCAGCTCGCGGGCCGCACCGGCGACCCGGCCGTAGGCATCCTCCTTCACGGCCTGCTCCAGCGCCGCATAGCGCGCGGGGGTGTCGTGGAAGCGGGGGATGGTTTCCTCGAGCCGCCCCGGCAGGTCGGACAGACGGCGCACGAAGCAGGCGAAGAGCGCGGACGCCGCGTAGGCCTGGCCGGCGTCCCGCACGTGGTCGAACGAGCAGGTGCCCTCGACCAGGTCGTACATCCGCCAGCAGTCTCCACCGGGGATGTACACCAGGCTGCCCCCCTCGTGTGTCGGCACGGGTGTCAGCGCCCGCCGGTGGGCGTCGGGGCAGGACTCGATGCGCAGCTTGTCCTGGAGATGCGTGGTGACGCGGTCGATGTTCGCCTGGACCAGGTCGGGGCGGCGGAAGACGTGGGTGTTGACGCGCTGAAGGCAGAAGCGCCGGGAGGCCTCTCCGGTCGCCAGCGTGACGGCCAGGGTATGGTGGATGTGCCCGCTTCCGAACGGCTCGGCGGAGGCGAGGCGGCCGCGCACGTCGAACTGCGCGACGATATGCTGGATGTCGGGCAACTCCATGATGTCCGGTTCCCGGGGAATGTGCCAGAGGCGGGGCCCGATGGAAAGCCCGCACCGCGCGGCCGGCCCGGCCGGTTGCGGCCCGGGGAAGACCGCGCCGGCCGTGTCCGGGCCCGCGGCGCCGCTCAGTCCCGCGGCGGGCCGGGGTCGCTCACGAACTCGAAATCGGGGTGCTCGAAGACGTCCTCGCGCTGGACCCGCACGGGGACGTCGATCGGGGGCAGGGGCACGGCCCGGCCGCGCAGGAAGGCCCAGTGGCCCCGCGTGGACTGGCTGGCCTTCACGTAGCCGTTGATGAACAGGCAGCGGTCGGTGTCCCCCGACCGGTTGAGATCCGGGCCGTGAACGGTGTCCACGTGCCACATCAGGATGTCGCCGGGTTCCAGTTCCGGCTGTACCGGGTCCTCGCGACCGTAGCCCCATGCGGCCGGCCGCCCGTAGTCCAGCGCGCGGGACGAGAAGTTGCCCAGCAGGCCCTCGTCGGCGAGCGGCCCCTTGTGGCTTCCCGGCACGAGGTGGAGGCTGCCGTTCGCCACGGTCTGGGGATCGACCGCGAGGCCTACCTGCACGTAGGACGGGGCCAGGTCGCGGAAGCACGCATCCGGCTTCCGGTTCCCGCGGTCGGTGTGGAAGCGGACCGGGAAGGCCGACCCCGGCGTCTTCCAGTGCAACGGGTTGATGATCTGCCGAACGGTGCCGCCCAGGATCGGAACGACCAGGTCCCGGATCCGGCGGCTCGTCCGGACCCGCTCCGGGGCGGGCTCCCGGCCGGCCACTGGATGCCCCGCACGTTCAGGCCGATCCGGGGGTCCGCGTCGACCCACCCGCAGAGGTTCCCGTGCCGGAACGGGCGGCCCAGTTCCCTCCTGCGCGCCTTGACCCGGTCGGTCGCCGCCCTGACCGCGGCCATCTCGCCGGGCGGGAAGACGCCGCACACCAGCGCATACCCGGTTTCGCGGAAGTCCCGTACCGGATCGTTCCTTCTCATGCCGCCCCGCTTTCCGGCCCGCTGCGGCCACGCTACCCGCACGGTACACGCGAAGCGGCCGCGCTCAAGGGGCAAGGCGCCGGATGGCACGCGGAAGGCCTGGCGGAGGCGGGGACTGGCGCGGCGCGCGCTGTTGCGGCATAGTCGCGGGGTGCCGGGCCCGACCGCCCGGGGGAGAACGGTCCGCCATGCACGAGAGTCCCTTCGGTGGCAGCTCCGCGAGCGAGCAGCGCGAGATGCTGGAGGCGATCGGCGCGGGCTCGTTCGACGCGTTGTTCCGCGACATCCCGCCCGAACTCCAGACGGATGATTTCGCCCTGCCGCCCGGCCTGTCCGAACTGGAAACGACCCAGGGCGTCCGCCGGCTGGCGGCGATGAATGCCAGCGGCTTGGTCAACTTCTGCGGCGCCGGCTTCTACGACCACTTCATTCCCGCCGCCGTGGACGCCCTGGCCTCCCGCGGGGAGTTCTACACGGCCTACACGCCCTACCAGCCCGAGGCCGCCCAGGGCACGCTGCAGGCGATCTACGAGTACCAGACCGCCATCGTGCGCCTCACGGACATGGAGGTGGCAAACGCCTCGCTGTACGACGGCGGTACGGCGTTGTTCGAGGGCCTGGGCATGGCCCTGCGGTGCACCGGGCGCAACAAGGTGCTGGTCTGTGAAGGGGTCAACCCCATCTACCGCACCATGTTGCGGTGCTACACGCGCAACCTATCCATCGACTACCGCGAGGTGCCGCTGGACGGGGGCGCCACGGATCGCGATGCCTTCTCGCAGGCCCTCGACCCGTCGGTCGCGGCGGTGATCGTGCAGTACCCGAATTTCTTCGGCGGCATCGACGATTTCACGGGGCTTTGCGATGCCGCGCACCGTGTCGGCGCGCTCGGCGTGGTTTCCGCCTACCCCATCGCGCTGGGCGTGCTCAAGCCGCCCGGCCGGATGGGCGCCGACATCGTCACGGGGGAGGGCCAGAGCCTGGGGCTCCCGCTCTCGTTCGGCGGCCCGTACCTGGGTTTCATGGCCGCGCGCAAGAGCCTGGCGCGCCGCATGCCGGGCCGGATCGCGGGCGCGGCGCACGATGCCGGGGGACGCCGCGGCTTTGTGCTGACGCTCCAGGCGCGCGAGCAGCACATCCGCAGGGAGAAGGCGACGTCCAACATCTGCACGAACGAGGCGCTGTGCGCGCTGCGGGCACTCATCTACCTCTCGTTGCTGGGCCGCGACGGCCTGTGCGAGTTGGCCCAGCGGTGCGCGGGGATAGCCGCCTACGCGCTGGACAGGCTCTGCGCCGTGCCCGGGGTGTCCCGCGCGTTCCCGGTGCCGTTCTTCAACGAGTTCGCCGTACGGCTTCCGCGCGAGGCTTCCGACACCGTGAGCCGCCTCGTGGACCAGGGCCTGGCGGGTGGGTTCCCCGTGAGCCGCTACTACCACGGCATGGACGACGTGCTGTTGCTCGCCTTCACGGAGAAGCGCACGAAGGAGGAAATCGACATCCTGGCCGCGCGCCTGGAGGCGGCGCTGCGGTGAGCCGCCGGCCGGTCGCGGGCGGCGCGGCTCAGGCCGGTCGCTCCGCGGCGAAGAACGCTTCGCGGAAGGCCGCGGGCATCGGCGCGACCCGCCCGTGCGCGTAGTCGAAGAAGGCCATGTTCGTGCGGGCGCGGGCTATGTCGGCGCCGTCGGCGGGGCGCGAGACGCGGTAGAGCATCTCGAAGCCCGCGCGGGCCGGGGCGCCGACGGCGGCTTCGACCGCCAGGCGGTCGCCGTGGAAAGCCTGGGCGCGGTACTCGACGGCGGCGTCGAGCAGGATGAGGCCGGCCCCGCCCGCGTCCATCTCGGTGAACCCGTGCCCCGCGAGCAGCCGAAGCCGCGCTTCCTGCAGGAGCGCCAGGATCGCGTCGTGGGCGAGATGCCCGCCGTAGTTCACGTCGCCGATGCGCACGTCCAGCTCCGTGCGGAACGGAAACGACTCGGGCAGGGCGATACGAACGCGTTCCATGGCCGCGCGGGTGCGCCGGGCGCTCAGTCGTCCAGCCAGCGGAAGAAGCGCACGAGGTTGTTGTTGCGCTTGGCGCCGCCGCCGGAGGGAACCGTGGGGTAGGGGTCGCGCCACCAGAGCGCCACCGCGCGGGATTCGGCCATGACCTCGTTGGTGCCCGCGGTGCCGTCGGCGTCGCCGTCCATGATCGATTGCCCCGCGACGAAGACCAGGAAGAGGTTCTGCCGGCAGCTGAAGAGGCTTGCCGCGTTGCGGATGATGGATTCCCTCTGCAGGGGATCCAGCCCCGCGACCGCGCCGTCGACGGCGGCCGGGCCGATGGCCCCGATGTCCCCGAGGTTGGCGAAGGGACCGGCCGCGGACAGGGCCTGCCCCAGGGCCCGGGCCTCGTTGAGGTTGACCTTCCGGCCCCCGGGCGCCCCGGGGTAGCTCTCGATGGGCTGGTCGAGGAAGACGGAGGCGAGGGCGTCGGCCGCCGGCGAGTTCGGGTTGACGAGGCCCTGCACCGTGCCGCCGGTCGATGTCGTGAAGTAGGTGAGCACGGGCACGTTGGTGGCCAGCAGGTCGATCGTCTGCCAGTGCTTGGTCTTGCTGTAGGGCAGGAAACCGAGCTCGCCGGGTACCTGGATGTCGCGGTTGGCCACGTACATCACGGTCGAACCGTCGCCCGGCGCGGCCGTGCTGAGGCTGCCGTTCACGGCCCCCGGCGTGGGCGCGGCAGGAGCGAGGTTGCGCCACTGCGCGGCGTCGGCGCCATCCCAGTTGAGCCGGGGGTCGTCCGCGCTGCGCGACTGGACGAGGGAGATGGGCAGCGGCCCGGGGGCGAACCCCGTGCCGATGGGTACGACGAGGTTACGCACCTCGTCCAGCCGGATGCCGCCCGCCTCGATCCAGACTTCGCTCAGGGTGACCGTCGCATTCACGAGGCTGGCCAGGTTCGTCGTGCCCGGCGACGTCTGCCAGGCGGCGCCTGCCGGCAGGGCGCCCACGGCGAAGGTGTCCAGCGACCAGGAGGTCTCGGACAGCACGGCGGTGGTATTCAGCGGAGAGGGGGTCAGGCCGGCGCTCACGCCGCCGTAGGTGGCCCGCGCGCCGACGGTGAACGTGGCGGTGCGGTCCGCCCCGTCGAAGGGGTACCACACTTCGACCAGGACCTTGTACTTGTTGACGTACGTGCCGCCCGTGTCTTCGAGGACATTGGTGACGATGATCTCGTTGATCATCGGCACGTCCTCCATGCAGAAGCTGGCGAGGTTGCCCGGGCGGTGGTCGGCGTCCGCGTAGTCGATCACGGCCAGTGCGGCGTCCGCGGCGTCGGGCACGGTGCCCATGGCGACGAAGGCGTCCCGGATACGGGTGCTGTCCCCCGGGCCGAGCGCGCCGCCGATGAAGACCTGCGGGGCGGCCTCGAAGGTGGCCGTGTCCAGGCGGCCCGTGGGGAAGGCGGAGAACACGTTCAGGCAGGAGGAGCCGGACGCGGCGTTGAGGTAGGGGGCCGCCATCAGGTCCGGGATGGACTCGAACCGTTTCCATGTGTTGCCGCGGCTGGCCAGGAACTGCGCGACGTTGTTGATCGTGGGGACCAGCGTCGTGTTGAGCTGGATCTCCGCCGGGCTGGCGCCCACGTCGCGGGCGGAACCCCCGATGCGGCTGATATCCAGCAGCCCCGCGCAGTCCACGGCGACGTAGGCCGTGCGGCCGACGAGCACGGAACCCTCCAGCACGTCGATCCACTGGCCGGCTGCGCTGGCGCCCGGCAGCATGGCGGCGGGCACGTAGCGGCCCGATGCGGACGTGGCGGAGGAATCCAGCAGCGGCGGGTTAAGCGAGTCCGAGCCCGTGCTGGCGACCCCGCTGACGGTCGGGTAGACGAGCTGGTTGTTGCGCAGGCTGGCGTCGAGCGTGGACGTGGCCTGGGCGAGGGCGGCGTGTGTGAGGTGGCGTGCCCGGATGCCGTGCAGGGAGACGTTCGCCGCAAGGCGCTCGGTGCGCATCGCCACCGCGAAGGCGACGGCCATGATGGTGAGCACCGTGAGGAAACCCAGGACGATGACCAGCGCGATACCGTCCCGCCCTCCGCCGGACCTGTTGACGACCTTCATACCCGTAGCCCTCCGGGCGGCCCGCACGGGGCGGGCCGCGCGATCCTCACGGGGCCAGGGTGTACCCGGCCTCGTGCTGCAAGTAGACCCGCCTCGCGAAGGTCCGTTTCCTGCGGCCGATGAAGTCGCTCTTCGCGGTGCCGGTCAGCTCGCTCGCAGTGCGCGCGTCGTCGGACGAAAGCGTCTCCATGGCGATCTCGATGTAGGCGGGCGGCGCCATCGAGGCGGAATCGTAGTTGGCCATGGCCGTGGGCGTGCTGTCGTAGACCGTGAAGGAGACGTTCACCACGTTCTCCAGCAGGGGCGCAGCCCAGGCGGGGTTGTAGGTATTGAACGCGTTGTACCACGAGGGGTTCGCGTAGCTCTGGAAATTGGCGTCGAACTGCTCCTTGACGTGCCGGCCGAGCATCTGGACGCCCGTGACGCCCGCCATAGGGAAAAGCGCGTAGCGCACCTGCTGGGCCGCACGGTAGCGGTCGCCGCTGCGCACCTCGGGGATATGGTTGAGGGAGACGAAGCTGATGACGCCGCTGCCGGCCCGCATGGTCAGGTTCGTCTTCTGCACCACGGCCGCGCCCAGTTCCCGCGCCATGAAATCCAGGGCCGCGTGCGCGCCGGTGTTGGTGTCGGTGCGCTGTACGCCGGCGGTCCATACGGCGCTGCCCTGCGCGAACAGGCGGCCGACGAGCAGCACGAGGATGGCCAGCACGCTGATGGCGGCCAGGACCTCCACCAGCGAGAAGCCGGCCCGACGCCGGGGAGAACGCGAAGAGGTCACTTTCAGAAGCCCTCCCGGAAGATCTGGGTCTGGAAGATCACGGCCGAGGCGTCGTCCGTGGCGCCGAACTCCCCCGGCCAGACGCGAAGGCGCACGACCTTCAGCTCATTCGAGCCGGGCAGCGTCTCCACCTTGAGCCGGTAGCGGATCGCCAGGTCGGTCCCCTCGCCGGTGGCCGACTGGAGCAGGAGCGTGTTGACGCTGTCGTTGGGCTGCACGGTGGGAGTGCCCTGCCAGAGCGAGACGCCGGCCACGGGGAGCGGCTGCGAGTCGAGGGTGCTCCAGCGGGACTTGGCGAGCGCCCGGTACCCGTTGAAGATGTCGTCGGCGAAGGCGGCGGCCTGGGTTTCCTGTATGGCCTTGCGGCTCTGGTCGAGGCCGTGGGGGAAGAGGGCGAAAACGCCCATGAGCCCCACTGACACGACCAGGAGGGCCAGGGCCACCTCGACGAGGGTGAAGCCGCCGGAAGGCCGCCGGGGCAGGCGTCGCGCAGGCGTACGAGCGGGCCCCCTCACGGCGTATACTCCGTGGTCTTGACCCGGCCCGTCAGGGGGAAGACCTGCAGGCCCATGGTGGACGCGCCGGCGGTCTTGACCACCCGGGTCACCGTGCCCGCCGCCGTGTTGACGTCCACGAAGCCCTCGGTGAGCCGGATCTCGACCGGCGTACCCGACCCGCCCTTGAGGCGGCCGTTGGGGAGGAACCAGATGCAGTTGACGCTCTGCGAACCCGACAGGAACGGCAGGCTGTTGGTCGTGTTCACGCCGTCGCTGAACACGTTCACCACGCTGCCCGTGCCCGAGTCGAACAGGATGCCCGGGGGCAGGTAGGACCAGTCGCGGAGGTAGCCCGCCGACGACGCGTACACGGAGAAGGCGCGGTAGGCCTTGTCCACGCTCGCCCTGTCGGACCCGTAGTTGAGATACTGGTCGGGGAACAGGACGAACGTGTCCTCGCGGTGGGTGATCGCCCACTGCCTGGCCATGGATACGGTCGCCTTCAGGTCGGCCATCGAGGTGCGCAGCGCCGTACCGCGGCCGATGCCCTGGAAGGCCGGGAGGGCCAGGGCCACCAGGACGCTCATGATCCCGACGACAATCAGCAGTTCGACGATGGTGAAGGCCCGTGCGTCTCGTCGGTTCTGTTTCACGATAGCCCCCGCAGGCGGCGGCAGGAGGCCGCCACCGCGTTCCTGCTCTCACTACGTAACCACGTTCCGTGCCCCGGCGCAAGCCGCATCCCCCGGCCCCGGCGGGGCCGGCCGGCCTACTCGCCCCAGGACGTGACGTCGTCCCGGCGGTTGCTTTCCGTGGTGCCCGACAGGCCGTCCTTGCCGTACGACCAGACCGCGACCGAGCGGCCCGTGACGCTGCTGTAGCCGGTGGAGGCGGACAGCGTGACCAGGTTGTCGAAATCCCCGTCGTAGGCGACCTGGTAGCGGAGTTCCCAGGGGTCGAGGAACGTCCCGTTGCTCGCGATGTCGGACTGGGCCACCTCGAGGAACACGATCCGGCGCGTGTTGTTCGTGGTGTCGATGCCGCGGAGGATGTCGACGACACGGACGTACTGGTTGGACGTGTAGGTCCTGTCCGTACCGGCGGTCTGGAGCGGGAACTTCCCGTACTCGGACACGAAGGCCTTTATGGCGGTTTCGATGGACAGGGCCGCCTGCTCCGCCGTGGCGCGGTTGGCCGCCTGGCGGGCGGCGCCGACGGCCGGGAAGAGCAGGGCGACGAGCAGGCCGATGATGCCCATGACGACCAGCAGTTCGATCAGCGTGAAGCCTGTGCGCTTTCTCATGTCCTTCTCCCTGGCGCGCGCACGGGCCGCGCGCCGCCCGTCCGGCTGCGCTAGCTCAACTTGCCGATGATGGAAATCATGGGGAGGAAGAGCGCGATGACGATCGTGCCCACCATCATGGCCAGGCCGACGATGAGCAGCGGTTCGATGATGGAGGTGAGGGCCGCCACCGCGTTGTCCACCTCGTCGTCGTAGTTGTCGGCGATGCGCATGAGCATGTCCGGCAGGCGCGCCGGTTTCCTCGCCGACCTCGACCATGCTGACGACCATGGGCGGGAAGATGCCCGAGGCCTCGATGGGCGGGGCGATGTTCTCGCCTTCCTTCACGCGTCGTGGACGAGCGTCACGCCGCGCGCGATGACCTCGTTGCCGGACGTGTCGCGCACGATGTTGAGGGCCTGGAGGACGGGCACGCCGGAGGTCATCAGGGTGCCCAGGGTGCGGGTGAACCGCGCGATGGCGGTCTTCTGCACCAGCGGCCCGAAGATGGGCATGCGCAGCTTGATCGAGTCGAGGACCAGGCGCCCCTTCGCGTTGCGGGCCACGGCCTTGAGGAGGAAAACGAGCACGACGAGGCCGGCGAGCACGTAGGGAGTGCGCTTCACGAACAGGTTGCTCGTGTTCATGACCAACTGGGTCAGCGCCGGCAGCTGGGCGCCCTCGAGCAGGTCTTCGAAGATCTCCGCGAACTTCGGCACGATGTAGGTCATCAGGAAGGACATGATGCCGCCGGCGACGCAACAGGACGACGATGGGGTAGATCATCGCGCTGACGACCTTGTTCTTGATCTTCTGCGCCTTCTCCATGAACTCCGCGAGGCGGGTGAGCACGACGTCGAGCACGCCGCCGATCTCGCCGGCCTTCACCATGTTCACGTACAGCCGGTTGAAGATCTTGGGGTGCTGGGACATGGCCTCCGCAAGGGTGCTGCCCGACTGGATGGCCTCGGCCAGCTCGTTCATGGTGCGTTTGAGCCGGGGGTGCTGCTCCTGTCGCTCGATGACCTGCAGGCCGCGCAGCAGGGGCAGCCCCGCGTCGATCAGCGTGGCGAGCTGGCGCGTCACGATCATGAGCTGCTTCGGCTTGACCCGGCCGCCGCCGAACAGGACGGGAACATGGATCTCCTTCTTCAGGCCGCCCTGGGCGGCCCCCTGCGCCCGGCGGCCGCGCGGCCGGGAGGGCGACTTGGCCTTGCCCGGCTTGCCGGCGCCGGCCTCGACGACCTCGGTGGGGAACACGCCCTTTTCGCGGATGCGCCCGATCGCGGCGTGCTGGTTCTCGGCCTCGACGGTGCCGCGCACCTCCTTGCCCTTCGCATCCAGCGCGGTATAGGCAAACGTCGCCATGTCTCCACGCTCCTCTCGTCGTTCCGGCCGCGCGGGGCGCCCGGAGGGCCCCCCTCGCCGGGCTCACGTATACTTCAGCACTTCTTCCACCGTCGTGTAGCCGTCGAGGATGCAGCGGATGCCGTCCTCGCGCAGGGTGCGCATGCCCATCTCGACCGCCTTGTCGCGGATCACCAGGGTCGGCTTGCGCTCGTTGATCAGGTCGCGGATGGGGTCGGTGATGCGCAGGTACTCGAAGATGCCGCGGCGGCCCGCGGTAGCCGGTCTCGTTGCACTGCGCGCAGCCGGCGCCGTAGTAGAACGGCCGGTCGCCGACGTCCGCCTGGCTCGAGGCCGAGCTGCTGGAGCGATGTCCGGCGTCCGGCTGGTACGCCGTCTTGCAGTGCGGGCAGATGGTGCGCACCAGGCGCTGGCCGAGCACCGCCTCCAGGGTCGAGGCGATCAGGAACGGCTCCACCCCCATGTCGATCAGGCGGGTGATCGCGCCCGGCGCGTCGTTGGTGTGCAGCGTGCTGAACACCAGGTGGCCGGTGAGCGAGGCCTGGATGGCGATCTCGGCGGTCTCCAGGTCGCGGATTTCACCGACCATGATGATGTCCGGGTCCTGGCGGAGGAAGGCGCGCAGCACGCGGGCGAAGGTGAGGCCGATGGCCTCGTTGACCGGGATCTGCATGATGCCTTCGATGTCGTACTCGACCGGGTCCTCGGCGGTGAGCAGCTTGCTCTCGATCTTGTTGATGCGGCGCAGCGCGGAGTACAGCGTGGTCGTCTTGCCCGACCCGGTGGGCCCGGTGACGACGATGATGCCGTTGGGCTTGGTGATGTCGTAGGCGAACGTCTCGTAGATGTCGTCCGGGCATGCCGAGGTTTTCGAGGTCCAGCTGAGACCACGCTCCGGTCCAGGACACGCAGCACCACGCTCTCGCCGAACTGGGTGGGCAGGGTGGAGACGCGGAAGTCGACGGTGCGGCCGGCGATGGTCAGCTGGATGCGGCCGTCCTGCGGCAGGCGGCGCTCGGCGATGTTCAGCCCGGAGATGACCTTGATGCGCGAGGTGACGGGCAGGGCCAGGTGCTTGGGCGGCGGGGCCATCTCGTAGAGCGCGCCGTCCACGCGGTAGCGGATCTTGAACTCGTTCTCGAACGGCTCGAAGTGGATGTCCGAGGCGCGGTCCTGGACCGCCTGGTAGAGCACCAGGTTCACGAACCGGATGACCGGGCGCCTGGTTGCGCCATCTGCTCGAGCTCGATGGTCTCGCTTTCCTCGCTCGTGCGGCAGGTCGAGGAGGTCCCCCGCCTCCTCCAGCTCGGACTCGAGCGCGGAGAGCATGTCGCCGACCGACTCGCTGATGTTCCCGTAGCAGGTCGATGATGGAGCGCTTGACATCCTGCTGCCGGGCCACGACGTAGGTGATGTCGCGGGTGAGCACGAAGTTCAGTTCGTCGATCACCTCGGGGCTGAGCAGCTCGGACGTGGCCAGGGTCACCGCGTTGCCCTTCGCGCGCGATCGGCACCACGTTGTACATGCGCGCGACGCTGGCGGGGATCGATCGTGCGACGGCTGCGGGGATCCGCGGGCTCGGCGGCGAGGTCGACCACGTCCGTGCCCATCTGGCGGGCCGATCGAGCTCGAGCAGCTCGTCCTCCGAGAGGACCTCCATGTCGATGAGCAGCTCGCGCACGGACTTGCCGGTGCGTTCGTGCTCCTCCATGAACTCCTCGGCCAGCTGCTCGGTGACCAGGCCCTCGGCCAGCACCTGCTGCGAGCAGGTAGTCCTTCCGCACGACTTCGGGCTTTCGGCGTCGGCCATGGGTCGGTTACCTCTTTCTTCGGGCGTTCATCTGCTGCAGCTTCTGCATGACGGCTTCCGGGTCCTGGGCCTTGGTGATGACGTCCTCGTAGCTGATCATGCCGCGCTCGTACAGATCCAACAGGTGGCGTCCAGGGTGACCATGCCCCACCGGCCGCCGGTCTGGATGTCGGAGGTGATCCGGAACGTCTTGTTGTCGCGGATCAGGGCCTGGATCGACGGGGTGGCGATCATGATCTCGAAGGCCGCGACCCGGCCGGGCTTGTCCTGGCGCGCGGCAGCAGGATCTGGGAGATCACCGCCACGAGGCTGGAGGCCAGCTGGGTGCGGATCTGTCTCCTGCTGGTTGGTCGGGAAGGCGTCGACGATGCGGTCGACGGTGCGGGCCGCGCCGGTGGTATGCAGGGTGGCGAACACCAGGTGGCCGGTCTCCGCCGCGGTGATGGCGGCTTCCATGGTCTCCAGGTCGCGCATTTCGCCCACGAGAATCACGTCCGGGTCCTGGCGCAGGGCGCGCGCGCAGGGCCTCGGCGAAGGCCGGCACGTCCACGCCGATCTCGCGCTGGGTCACGATGCTGCTTCTTGTGCTCGTGGTAGTACTCGATCGGGTCTTCGATCGTGATGATGTGGCAGTCGCGCTCCTCGTTGATGATGTTGATCATGCTGGCCAGGGTGGTCGTCTTGCCGGAACCGGTCGGGCCCGGTCACCAGGATCAGACCGCGCGGCTTGTAGAGCAGGTCCTTGACCTGGCGGCGGCAGCCCGATCTCCTCCAGGGTCAGCAGCTTGGAGGGGATCTGGCGCAGCACGATGCCGACGTTGCCCTTCTGCGGAAGACGCTGACGCGGAACCGGGCCGCGTCGCCGAAGCCGAAACCGAAGTCGCGTCCCGCCGTTCTCGCGGACGCTGCATGCTGGTTGTCCTCGGAGGTGATGCTCTTCATCAGCCGCTCGGTGTCCTCCGGCGTCAGCGGGTCGGTGTCCAGCGGGTGCAGGGAGCCGTGGATGCGCAGGACCGGCGGCGCGCCCACGGCCAGGTGCAGGTCCGAGGCGCCCTCGTCCGACCGCGAGTTGCAGCAGGTCGTTCATCTGCAGATGTCGTGCGGACTTCGATGCGTCATCAGTCTCGGTCTCCCATGGTTACCCGGAACACTTCTTCCAGCGTGGTGATCCCGCCACCACCTTGCGCAGCCCGTCTTCGCGCAGGGTGCGCATGCCCAGTTCGCGGGCCTGGGCGCGCAGTTCCGCTGGCGGTCACCTGCTCGAAGATCATGTGCCGCACCTCGTCGTCGATCACGAACATCTCAAAGATCCCATCCGGCCCCGGTAGCCGGTCACGTTGCACTCCGCGCAGCCCTTGCCCTGGTACAGCGTGGCACTCGGCGACCTGCTCGGCCGCCGGGCCCGAGCAGGCGCAGCTCCGTGTCCGTCCGGCGTGTGCTCCTCCTTGCACTCGTCGCAGATCTGCGCACCAGCCGCTGGGCCATGATCGCCCGGGTGGAGGAGGCCACCAGGAACGGCTTCACCCCGATGTCGATCAGGCGGGTGACGGCGCTGGGCGCGTCGTTGGTGTGCAGGGTGCTGAACACCAGGTGGCCGGTCAGGGAGGCGTTGACCGCGATCTCCGCCGTCTCCATGTCGCGGATCTCACCGATCATGATGATGTTGGGCGCCTGGCGCAGGATGGAGCGCAGGGCGGCGGCGAAGGTCAGGCCGATGTCGGCGCGGACCTGCACCTGGTTGATGCCGGAGAGCTGGTACTCGACCGGGTCCTCCACGGTGATGATCTTGCGGTCCGGCTGGTTGATGCTGGTTCAGGCAGGCGTACAGGGTGGTGGTCTTGCCCGAACCGGTCGGGCCGGTGACCAGGATGATGCCGTCCGGCAGCGCCGATCAGCCGCTCGAAGGTCTGCTGGTCGTCCGAGAAGAACCCGAGCTGCGGCAGCCCGAGCATCAGGCTCTCCTTGTCCAGGATACGCATGACGACGCTCTCGCCGTGGTTGGTGGGAATGGTCGGAAACACGCAGGTCGAGGTCGCGGCCCATGACGTTGATCTGGATGCGGCCGTCCTGCGGCACCCGCTTCTCCGCGATGCTCATGTTGGCCATGATCTTCACGCGGCTGATGATGGCCGACTGGAGGCGCTTGGGCGGGCTCTCCACCTCGTGCAGCACGCCGTCGATGCGGTACCGCACCCGGAACTTCCGCTCCAGCGGCTCGAGGTGGATATCCGAGGCGCGGCTGCGGAAGGCCTCCAGGATGATCAGGCTGACCAGCTTGATGATCGGGGCGTCGGACTCGGTGATCGTCCTCGTCGTCGCCGATCAGCGTCCTCGCGGCCTCGGCCAGGCATCGCCACCGATCCCTCGGTGATCTCCTCGAGCATCGACTCCACCGTCGCCGTCGACCTGCGGGTAGTACTGGTCGAGCGCGACGTCGATCTCCTCGGCGGCGCCACCACCCCTTCGACGTTGGTCTTCAGGATGTAGCGCAGGCTGTCGAGGGTCTCCACGTCGAGCGGGTCGCTGAGGGCCACCGTCAGCGTGCTGTCCGTGCGGTAGACGGGCACGACTTGTAGCGGCGGGCGACGTCGGCGGGCACCAGGTCGATGCACCTCCTGGGCGATGTCCAGGCCGGTCAGGATGATGCGTCTCCATCCCGAACTGGTTGGCCAGGGCCTTCAGGATGTCGATCTTGGGAAGCCCCGTGTTGCGGACGAGCACGTCGATGACGTCCTTGTCCTCCTGGCGCGACGAGTGAAGGGCCTCCTCGCCCTGCTTCCGGTTGATGAGCCCTACGCCTTCGAGGATCTCCACGATGTACTCGTCGTTGGCTGTCAAATCGCGTGCTCCTGCGTCGACGGGCATGCACTATCGTGACAGACGGATAGTAGGCGCACGAGGCTCACGCTGTCAACGGGCGACGGGCCGCCCCCGGCTCACGGGCCGTCGATTTCCAGCGAGGAAAGCAGGAACTCGCGACCGCCTTCGAGGTCTGCCTCCGCGTGCCCGCACGAGGGGCAGGCGGGGAACACCCCGGTCGCCTCCCACCCGTGCCCGCAGGCGCGGCACCGCGCCCGGGCCGGCGCGGCGACCAGCTCCAGCCCGGCGCCCTCGCAGGGCGTGTCCTCCGCGGCCATCGGGAAGGCGAAAGCGAAGGCGTCGGGATCGACCCCCGACAGGGCCCCGATCCGCACCGTCACGCGCAGGGCGCGCTCCGCCCCCTCGCGCCGCAGCACGTCGTTCACCTGCTCGACCAGCGCCTGGGCCAGCGAGAGTTCGTGCATCTCAACAGATCCTCGGCAGCAACTCGCCCTGCGGCCAGTCGACCAGCCGCCGCCCCCCCACGCGCGTGGCGAGGACCACCTGCCCGGCGCGGCGCGCCGCCACGCGGCCGACGTCCGCCGCGTCCCGCCCCTCGGGAAGGGCGCGCCACGCGGACAGGATCGGCGCCGCCGCCTCCGGCGCGCACGCGAGCAGCACGCGCCCCTCGCAGGCGACGTGGAGCAGGTCGACGCCCAGCACCTCGGCCACGGCGCGCGTGGCGGGGCGGAAGGGGAGCGCCTCCTCGTCGATCTCCAGCCCCACGGGCCGTCCCTCCACCGCCTCGTTGGCCACCGCCGAAAGCCCGCCGCGGGTGGGGTCGCGCATGAAACGGACGTCCTTCGCGCGCGCCGCGGCGGCCTCGACGAGCCGGTGGACGGGGCCCGTGTCGCTTACCGGCCCGGGGTCGAAGGCGAGGTGCTCGCGCGCGGCGAGCACGGCCATGCCGTGGTCGCCGAGCGGACCGCTCACCAGCAGGCGGTCCCCGTCCCGCAGCGAGGCGCGGTCGAGCGAGAACCCCGGCATCCGCTCGCCGAGGCCGGAGGTGGTCACGTACATCCCGTCGGCCTGGCCGCGGCGCACGACCTTCGTGTCGCCCGTGACCACCTGCACGCCGCACGCGGCCGCGGCGTCCTGCACGCGGTCCAGTACGCGCCGCAGCACGGCCAGGGGCAGGCCTTCCTCGAGCACCAGGGCCAGGGACAGCCAGCGCGGCCGGGCCCCGCACACGGCGAGATCGTTCACCGTGCCGTGCACGGCGAGGTCGCCGATGTTGCCGCCGGGGAACTCCAGCGGCTGGACCACGAACCCGTCGGTGGAAAAGACCAGGGGCCCCTCGCACGCGGGCAGCAGGGCGGCGTCGGGCAGCGAGGCGAGAGGCCCGTCGCCGAAGCGGGTGAGGATCTCCTCGCGCACCAGGTCGGCGGACAGCCGCCCGCCGCCGCCGTGCGCGAGCTGAACGGTCTGGAGACGGTCGTCCATGGGCGAAGCCTAGCCGAAGACCGCGCGCGGGGCAAACGGCCGCCCGCCGCCGCCCCGGGGGTCCGCCGCGCCGGCGGACCGGGCCCGCCGGCCCGCTCCGGCCGTGACGCGGCCGCGGCGCCGGGGTATCCTGGGCCATCCGCGGTAACGCGGGAAAGGAGAGCACATGAAGCGCAACGGGAGTTGGTTGATCGGGCCGTTGCTCGCCGCCCTGTTCGCGGCGCCCGCCGTCCGGGGCGCCCCCGAGCGCGTGAGCGCAGAGCCGGCGGGCGGCGTGCCGGTCGTGCGGGCCGAGCAGGCCGCCGGGTGGGTGGGCAAGGAGGCGGTCGTCGAGGGGGTGGTGAGCACCACCAAGTACCTCGAGCAGGTCAACCGCCAACCGACGTTCCTCAACTTCGGCGAACCCCACCCGAACCACTGTTTCACGGCCGTGATCTTCGGCGGCGACCGCGGCAAGTTCGCCGGCGAGCCGCCCGAGAGCGCCTTCCTCGGCAAGCACGTGCGCGTGCGCGGCCGGGTCGAGGACTACAGGGGCAAACCCGAGATCATCGTCCGCGACCCCGCCCAGATCGAGGTGGTCCCGGAGCCCGAGGCGGTCCCGTAGCCGCCGCGGCCCCGCACGGGCTCAGGATGCGCCGTCTCGCTCGTACTTGAACCAGGCCGCGCAGCTGCCCTCGCTGCTGACCATGCAGGGGCCGACCGGCCGTGACGGCGTGCAGGCGGTGCGGAACAGCGGGCACTGCGGCGGCTTGAGCTTGCCCTTGATGACGTCGCCGCACCGGCATCCCGGCCGTTCGCGGCCGCCGTCGGTGCGCACCCCGAAGCGGCGCGCGGCGTCGTAGCCCGCGTAGGCTTCCCGCAGGCGCAGCCCGCTGGCCGGGATGACGCCCAGGCCGCGCCAGGCGGCGTCCGCCGGTTCCAGGTAGGTCTCCATCAGCCGGCGCGCCAGCGGGTTGCCGCCGGGCCGCACGACGCGCTCGTACTGGTTCTCCACCCGCGCCTCGCTCGCCAGCAGCTGGTCCAGGATGCCGCGCAGGCCGAGCAGGATGTCCAGCGGCTCGAACCCCGCCACCACGCACGGCAGGCGGTGGGCCGCCACGAAGGGCTCGTACGCGTCCGCGCCGATGATGGCGCTCACGTGCGCCGGGCACAGGAAGGCGTCCACCCCGATCTCCGGGTCGGCCGCGAGCGCCTCCAGGGCCGGGGGCACGAGCTTGAAGGCCACGAGGAGCGAGAGGTTGCCGACCCCTTCGGCCCCGGCGCTCCGCACGAGGCTCACGACCGGGCCGATCGTCGTCTCGAAGCCGATCGCCAGGAACACGACCTCGCGGTCCGGGTGCGATCGCGCCAGCTCCAGGGCGTCGGCGGGCGAGTAGCACACCTCGACCGCCGCCCCCCCGGAGCGGCATTCCGCGAGCGTCGTCTCCGAGCCGGGCACGTTGACCAGGTCGCCGAAGGTGGCGACGACGTGGCCGCGGCCCGCGAGCTCCACGGCGGCGTCGACGTACCCCGTGTCGGTCACGCAGACGGGGCAACCGGGCCCGCTGACCAGGTCGAGGGGCGGCGGCAGCAGGCTGCGAAGGCCGTAGCGGCCGATCGCCATGGTGTGGCTGCCGCAGACCTCCATGATCTGCACGGTGCGACCGGACGGCAGGCGCCCGGCGCGCTCGCGAATCTGCCGCGCCAGTTCGAGCGCGGGCTTCGGGTCGCGGAAGGCGTCGAGGTAGCGGGCCATGACCCGGGGGCGCGGCGTTCAGCCGGGCGAACCCGCCTCCCAGGCCTCGGCCAGCTCGCGGAACATCCCGATGCGCAGGTCCGCCTCGTCGCGGTCGAGCCGCTCGATCGCGAAGCCGGCGTGCACGATGACGTAGTCGCCCGGGCGGGGATCCTGCACCAGCGAGAGGTCGACGTCGTGTCGCGCGCCGTCCAACTCGACGGCGCCCATGGGCGGCGCGCCCAGCGCTACGATTCTCATGGGGATGCCCAGGCACATCGGTCGAAGATCCTTCGCGCGCTCAACGCTTCACGCGGGCGTTGCCCTTCCAGATGCTCCAGACCTGCTCCTCGTCGGCCGGCTGCGCGTAGTCGGTCAGCAGCGTGGCGACCAGCGCGCCGCTCGCCCAGCCGAACTGGACCCACTTCTCCGGCGCCCAGCCGCGCAGGATCGCGTAGAGCATGCCGCCGACGAAGCCGTCGCCGCCGCCGATGCGGTCCAGCACGGCGATCTCGCGCGGCTCGACGACGTGCCAGTCGGCGCCCTCGGCCAGGATGGCGCCCCAGCGGTGCAGGTTCGCGTGAACCACTTCGCGCAGGGTGGTGGCGAAGACCGTTGCGTTGGGGTAGGCCCCCTTGACGCGCCCGATCATGTCCTTGAAGCCGTCGATCTTGGCGGCGAGATCCTTGCCGCCGGCCTCCGGCCCCTCGATGCCGAGGCAGAGCTGGAAGTCCTCCTCGTTGCCGACGAGGATGTCGGCCGCCGCGGCGATCTCCGAGAAGAGGTCCCGCAGTTCCCGTTCCCGGTTCATCCAGAACGAGGCGCGGTGGTTGAGGTCGAACGAGATGCGCGTGCCGTGCTTCTGCGCGGCGCGGGCGAGCTCGAGGCAGAACCGGCCGGTCTCGGGCGAAAGCGCCGCGATGAGGCCCGAGAGGTGGACGATCTGCACGCCCTCGGTGCCGAAGATCCGGTCCAGGTCGAAGTCCTTGGCGTTCAGCTGCCGCCCGACCTCGCCGGCGCGGTCGTTCTGCACGCGGGGGCCCGCGCGCGCCGAGGCCGCTGTCGGCCAGGTTGAACTGGTGGCGGTACCCCCACGGGCCGCCCTGCTCGAACTCGGGGCCCTCGACGTCCATGTGCCGGCGCGCCAGGTCGTCCCGGATGATCCGCGCGACGGGGCTGCCCTTCACGAAGGCGGTCAGCACCTTCACGGGCAGGCCGAGGAAGGAGGCGACGCTGGCCACGTTGGACTCCGCGCTGGTGACCTGGAGCCGGAACGTGTCGCTGCAGTGGAACGGCTGTCCGCCGCGCGGCGTGAGCCGCAAGCCCATGCTCGACGGCGCGAGCAACGCGTAGGCGCAGTCCGGTCTGAGCTCGATCGTCACGTCATGTCCTTCCTGCCGGCGCCGGTCCGTGCCGGGCCCCGGAATGTCGCAGGTCGGCCGGGGCCCGTCAACCCGCGGAGGCCGCCGGCCGGCCCCGCCGGGGAGCCGGCCGGGTTCATTCCGACCCGGCCACGGCGCGCAACACCATCGGTTTCTCGTACTGGAACAGGGGCGGGGCGTCCGGCCGGTCGATGAACGCGAGAAGGGCGTCCGGCGCGTGGGTGAGGGTGACCCGCAGGAAGCGGTTGGTCTTCTCCACGAAGCCCTCGAGAAGGCCCGACGTGACGGCCGCCCGGAACCGCTCCGGGTCCGGCGCCCAGAGCACCAGCTCGCCGGGTCCGGCCGGTGCGTACTGGAGCAGCCCGTAGCGCTCCGGCCACGTTCCGTCCTCCCGGAAACGCACCGAAAGAAAGCGGCGCGTCTTGCCCTCCGCGACGACGGCCTCGCCCTCCCGGACCCGGAAGCGGTCGTCCTTCCACTCGAGCCCGGCGATCCGCGCGACGCCGTTACTTGCGAACCGGACCGCCAGCAGGCTGTCGCCGACCCGCCAGGTTCCCTCGATGCCGCGGTCCACCGGGTAGGGCGCCGCGCCCAGGGGCTGCGGCGTGCAGACCGAGGAACAGCCCGCGGCGAGCAGGGCGGCCAGGACGGCGCCCGCCGTGGCGGCGCATGCCTTTTTCATGGCTTCTTCTCTCCCCGCCGGGGGTCCGCGCGGACGGCGCGGGTGCGCCCGGCTGCGCTATCCGTCGTCTCCCGCTTGCGGCGGCGGGCCGCCCCCGCGCCGGCCCGCGTCCCCGCCGGGCGGTCGCCCGGCGACGGCGGCCTGGCCAAGGGCCACGCAGCCGTCGTTGGGCGGCGAGAGGCGGTGAAGGAACACGCGGAAGCCGAGCCCTTCGAGCCGCGGGACCAGCCCGTCCGTGAGTACGCGGTTCATGAAACACCCGCCGGAAAGCACCATCGCCCGCGCGCCCACCCGCCCGGCGGCGTGCGCGGCCATGGCGAGGCCCGCCTCGACGACGCTGTCGTGGAACCGCCGCGCCTCGGCGGCGGCGTCCGGCGCGGGCGCGCGGGCCGCGGGCCGCTCGGCGAGGCGGGCGAACAGCGGGGACCAGTCGACCACGAACAGGCCGTCGCGTTCGGCCGTGCGGAAGGCGGTCGGCGCGCCGGGCCGGGACGGTCCGGCCCGCCGGGCCCAGGCCTCCAGGCGGACCGCGGGCTGGCCCTCGTACGTGGCCGCGCGCGGCGCGATGCCCAGGGCCGCCGACACGGCGTCGAAGAGCCGGCCGGCCCCGTGCGACAGGGGGGCGTTCAGGCCGGTCCGGACCTGGTGCGACCACGCGGCGAGGGCGCCGCGGCTTACCCCGAAGGCGGCGCACCAGTCCGCCGGCACGTCGAGGCCCAGGGCGAGCCAGCGCGCGAACAGCTGGCGGACGGGCTCGCGGACGGCGGCATCGCCGCCGGGGAGCGGCGCGGCGGCGAAGGTGCCCAGGCGGCGGAAACCGCCGGGATCGACGTAGAGCAGTTCGGCGCCCCAGATCGTTCCGTCGGGGCCCAGGCCGGTTCCGTCGAAGACCAGCGCGAGGGCGTCGTCGAGGCCGTGCTCGGCCATGCAGGCCGCGGCGTGGGCGTGGTGGTGCTGGACGGCGCAGAGCGGCAGCCCGAGCGCGCGCGCCATCTCGCGGCCCCCGCGCGTCGCGTGCATGTCCGGGTGCAGGTCGACCGCGACCGCCTCGGGCTCGGCGCCGAGGAAGCGCGGCAGGTCCTCCACCACGCGCCGCCAGCCGGCGATGGCCTCGGGGGTCTCCAGGTCCCCCACGTGGGGCGAGAGGACCACCTCGCCGCCGCCGCCCACCGCGACGGCGTTCTTGAGCTCCGCGCCGAGCGCGAGCACGGTGCGCGCGAGGGGCGGGGCGACGGGGATGGGCAGCGGCGCATGGCCGCGCGCCCGGCGCCATACCTGCGGCGCGCCCCGCTGCAGGATGCACAGGCTGTCGTCGTTCCGCAGGCGGATGTCGCGGTCGTGGTCGAGGAAGACGTCCGCGATCCCGCCGAGCCGCTCCAGGGCCTCGGCGAGGGACAGGCAGATGGGTTCGCCCCGCCGGTTGCCGCTGGTCATGACGAGCCAGTCGAAGGCGGCCGCCGGGTCGCCGTCGAGCGGCTCCGCGAGGAGCAGGTGCAGGGGCGAGGCGGGCAGCATGACCCCCAGGGTCGGCGCGTCCGGCGCCAGGAGGTTGCACGCGGGGCCGGGCGGGCAGGGGGGCCGATCCTCCCCGGGGAGCAGGTCGAGGATGACGATGGGCGCCGCGGCCGAGCGGAGCAGGTCTTCGGCGGCCGGGGGGACGTCGCACACGGCACGGACGGCCTCCAGGCCGCGCGCCATGACGGCCAGCGGCTTGTGCGGCCGGCGCTTTCGGTCCCGGAGCCGCCCGACCGCATCGCGGTTCGCGGCGTCCACCGCCAGGAGGAAGCCGCCGATCCCGCGCAGGGCGACGATGCGCCCGGCCGCGAGGGCGCGGCGGGCCCCGCGCAGCGGGTCGCCGTCCACGGCGGCGCCCGCCGCGTCCAGCAGCCGGAGCCGCGGTCCGCAGGCGGGGCAGGCGATGCTCTCGGCGTGGAACCGGCGGTCGGCCGGGTCCCGGTACTCCCGCCGGCACGTGTCGCAGAGGGGGAACGACGACAGGGTGGTCCGGGCACGGTCGTACGGCATGTCGCGCACCACGGTGTAGCGCGGGCCGCAGTCGGTGCAGGTCGTGAAGGCGTAGCCGTAACGCCGGTTCGCGGGGTCGAGCACCTCGCGGCGGCACGCGGCGCACAGGGCGAGGTCGGCGGGTATCGCGACGTGCCGCGCGACGGAGGCCCGGCTGCCGTCGATGGTGAACGGGGCGTGCGGAGGTCCCCCCGGTAGCGGCCGGGTCTCCGTCTCCTCGATGGAGGCCACCCGCGCCGGGTGCGGCAGCCGGTCCGGCAGGTCGCGCAGGAAGGCCGCGACGTCCTCCGCGGGGCCTTCCAGGACGAGCTCGACGGTGCCCGACCGGTTCCGGACGGAACCGCCGAGCCCGGCGTGTCGCGCGAGGCGGTACACGGCGGGCCGGAAGCCGACGCCCTGTACCACGCCGCGCAGCTCCACCACTTTGCGGATGCGGGCGGCCATGACCGTACCGGGGCAGGCTACGCCCGCCGGGCGGGGGTAGCAAGAGGCCCGGGCGGCGCGTCCGCCGGGCCCCCGGGCGCTTTGCCGCGGGCGCCTAGGCCTGTCCCAGCTTCTCCGCGAGCGTGCGGAGCAGAACCTGCGGCTGGATGGGCTTCTGGAAGACGCCGTTGAGCCCGAGGTCCTGGTAGCTGGTGGCCATGTGCAGCTGGTCGCCGGCGGAACTCAGCATGTAGATCGGGGCCTTGTTCCCGAGGAGCTGTAGTTCCTTGACGAAACTGGTGCCCGAATCGACCTCCTCCATCATGAGGTCGACGATGATCACGTCGGGGCCGGACGCCTTGAACGCCTTGAGGCCCTCCTCGGCCGTGGGCGCCGTGACGACCTCGTACCCGTTGGGCTCGAGGATCATGCGCACCGCGTCGGTGAAGTCCGGGTCGTCGTCGATGCAGAGTACTACGTGTTTTCCGTCGTTCATGGTTCGTTCCTCGCTTGGTCCTTCGCGGACCGCTCCAGCTGTCTCACGGCCTCCTCGAACGTGCCCTGCCGCAGGACGGGCTCCAC
This sequence comes from uncultured bacterium, assembly GCA_963744655.1. Lineage (GTDB taxonomy): Bacteria > Verrucomicrobiota > Kiritimatiellia > PWTM01 > PWTM01 > CAVUUJ01. The sequence goes on from CAVUUJ010000001.1 coordinate 350,289, forward strand.
GAAACGCAGGGCCGCCGCCAGGTTCTCCACCGCCCGCTCCGAAAGGCCCTCGTCGAACGCGTTGAACCGGTAGCCGCGGATGCCCAGCGCGTACCCCCGCGTCGGCGTCCCGAACAGCGTGTGCGCCATCGCCAGCACGGCGGACGGTTCCACGCTGTGGGAACTGAAGCTGATTTCCCCGGAGGGCACAACCCTCCGGAGGAAAAAAGGCTCCGGTCCGTCGACCGCGGCATCCGCGAACACCACCACGTCGTGCCGGGCCGCCGCTTCCGCGTCCTCCACCGTCAACTGGTAGTCGGCGTCCACCGTCACGCCCGGCAGGCCGGCGGCCTCGACGGCCTCCGCCAGCGCCGGTCCGAGGCCGTCGTCGCACCGCCCCGGGTTGCCGTACCCGATAAAGAGAACCTTACTCAACACCCTTCGCCCTGCGGTCGACCAAGTCGCCGGAGGCGTCCACGAGTTCCACGACGAGCGGCATCTGCCCCATGGCGTGCGTCGCGCAGGAGAGGCACGGATCGTAGGCGCGGATGGCGACCTCGATGTGGTTCAGCAGGCCCTCGGTGATCGTGACCCCGGAGAGGTGGTCGTGGGCGACCTTCTCCACCGCGCGGTTCATCGGCGTGTTGTTGCTGGTCGTCGAAACGATCAGGTTGCAGCGCGTGACGAGGTCGTCCTCGTTGACCTCGTAGTGGTGGAAGAGCGTGCCGCGCGGCGCCTCGATGAGGCCGACGGCCTCGCCGCGGCGCTCGCCCTTCACGAGCAGGTCCTCGCCCTGGAGGTCCGGGTCGTTGAGCAGGTCGCGGATCTTCTCCGCGGAGTGCAGCATCTCGATCATGCGGGCCCAGTGGTAGGCCATGGTGACGTTGTTCGGCTTGCCGCCGGTCAGCGCCGTGAAGGTCCTTGCGGGCCTCCTCCGCCTCGGGGGTGTCGATGAAGTCCGCCGTGTTGAGGCGGGCCAGCGGGCCGACGCGGTACCACCCGTCCTCGGGTCCGAGGGACTGGATGAACGGGAACTTCATGTACGTCCAGTCCTTCACCTCCTCGGCGATGTAGTCGACGTAGTCCTGGTAGTCGACCTGGTCGAAGATCGCCTCGCCCGCCGCGTCGATGGCGCGCAGGTTGCCGTGGTAGAGGTCCATGGCCCCGTCGTCGCGGATGAGGGAGAGGTGGTTCGAGTCGAACGAGCCGAAATCGGCGAGGTCTCCAGGTGCTCGGTCGTGTAGTCGCTCGCGATCTTCAGCGCGCCGCGCGACCACTCCAGGATCTGGTCGATGTCCGTGAGGAACCCGTCGCGCTCGGCGATCGAGAGGTTCTTGTTCACGCCGCCGGGGATGGCGCCCGTGCCGTGGATCTTCTTGCCGGCGGTGGCCTTGATGATCTCCTGGCCGTACTTGCGCAGCATGACGCCCTGCACGGCGAGGTCCGGGAACTTTCGCGCCACGCCGATGACGTTGCGGACGGCCACGTCGGCGTCGAAGCCGAAGAGCAGGTCCGGGCGACACGAGGTGGAAGAAGTGCAGCGCGTGCGACTGCAGCATCTGGCCGTAGTGCATGAGCCGGCGCATCTTCTCGGCCGTGGGGGTGAGCTGGTCGACGCCGACGATGAGGTCCATGGCCTTGGCCGCGGCCAGGTGGTGGCTCACGGGGCAGATGCCGCAGAGGCGCTGGACGAGGACGGGCACCTCCCAGTAGGGGCGGCCCTGGATGAAGCGCTCGAAGCCGCGGAACTCCACGATGTGGAGCCGGGCCTGCTTCACCTTGCTCTGCTCGTCGAGCAGGATGGTCACCTTGCCGTGGCCCTCGACGCGCGTGACGGGTTCGATGACGATCTTGCGGGATGCGGCTGCGGTTGCTGTTGCCATGGCGTGAACTCCTGTGGTCAGTCGTACTTGATCAGTTCGTAGGGCAGTTCGACGGGCTGGTCGGTCAGCAGCGCCGTCAGGGCGGCCCAGATGGTGTCCGCGGGCGGCGGGCAGCCCTGCAGAAAGTAGTCGATTTTCACCACTTCGTGGCAGGGATACACCTTGTTGAGCAGCAGCGGGATGTCCGGGTCGTTGGGGATGCGACCGGAGGGGTTGTGGACCGTCGGGCCGTCGAGGTAGGCCTCGTCGAGGCATTCCTTGAGCGGGATCGTGTTGCGCATCGCGGGGATGCCGCCGCAGATGGCGCACTCGCCGAGGGAGATCAGGATGTCGCAGTGCTTCCGGAACTCCTGCAGCACGTGCACGTTCTCCTCGTTGCAGCAGCCGCCCTCGATCAGGCCGACGGCGCAGCGCTCGGAGATGTGCTTGATGTCGTTGATGGGCGAACGGTCGAACTCGACCAGGTCGATGAGCTGAAGGATGCGGTCGTCGATGTCCAGGATGGACATGTGGCAGCCGAAGCAGCCGGCCAGGGACGTCGTTGCTACCTTGGGTTTGGCCATGGTCGGGCTCTCCTTCACTTCGCCGCGCCGGCGGGATGCTCGATATCGGATCCGATGGGTTCGTGGTCGTAGGTGCGCTGTCCGACGGGCACGAGGTAGCCCTGGCGCTTCCGGACGATGCAGCCCACGGGGCAGAGGTCCGGGGCGCGGTCGCCGGCGTCGAGGTCGGTGCCGCCGAGCCCCTTCGCGTCGTTGACGCTGATCCGCTTGGCCGGGCCGCGGCCGACGAACCCGAAGACGTGCTTGCCGTCGAGCTCCTCCGAGGCGCGCACGCAGCGGGCGCACAGCACGCAGCGGTTGCGGTCGACCAGCACGTCGGGGTGCGAGGCGTCCACGTCCCGCTCGGGGAAGAGGTAGGGGTAGCGCGGGGCGAGCAAGCCCAGCCGGTAGCCGAGGGCCTGCAGTTCGCAGTTGCCGCTCCTCTCGCAGAACATGCAGTAGTGGTTGCCCTCTACGAAGAGCATCTCCACGAGGCGCTTGCGGTGCTCGTTGACTTCCTCCGTGTCGCTGTCCACGACCATGCCGGCGGTCGCGGGCGTGGTGCAGGCGGCCTGGGGGCGCCCGTTGACCATCACGGTGCACACGCGGCAGGCGCCGAAGGGCGAGAGCTCCTTCTGCGCGCAGAGCCGCGGGATGTAGATGCCCGCGTCGTCCGCGGCCTGGAGGATGGTCTGGCCCTTGCGGGCCTCCACGGTCTTCCCGTCGATCGAGAGTGTGAACGTGTCGCTCATGGTGGCTCGCTCCCCTGCCTCAGTCCTTGTAGATGACCGAGTCGCGCCCGGTCAGTTGCCTGGAGTCCTCAAGGGCTCCCCGGATATCGAAGTTGGAGTGGAAACCGTCCTCGCCGACGGCGCGCGTCCGGCGGACGTACAGGTCCCGGAAGCCCGCCAGGGTGCTGAGGACGGGGTTGGCCGCGGTCTGGCCCAGGCCGCAGCGGCTGGCCGTCTTCATGGTCTGGCCCAGCTGCTCGAGGTACTCGAGGTCGCCCTCCTCGCCGCGGCCGCGCGCGAAGTCGCCGATCTTCTCCTTCAGGAGCACCGTGCCGACCCGGCAGGGGGTGCAGTACCCGCAGGTCTCCTCGACGAAGAAGTCCAGGAACCTGCCCACGACGGCGAACAGGTCGCGTTGCGGCCCGAACACCATGACCGAGCCGCCCGTGGCCAGGTCGTCGTAGCAGATGGTCCGGTCGAAGTCTTTCGGGCCGACCATCCGGCCCGACGGCCCGCCCACCTGGACGGCCTGCGCGTCCTCGGCGCCGGCGTCCTTGAGCACGCGGCTCAACGCCACGCCGAAGGGGTACTCGTACACGCCGGGGCTGGCGCAGTCGCCGGACACGCTGAGCAGCTTCGTCCCGGGGCTGCCCTTGGAGCCCATCTCGGCGAACCAGCCCGGCCCCCGCTCGAGGATGCGCGCGGCACAGCAGAACGTCTCGACGTTGTTCACCGAGGTCGGAAGGCCGAGGTAGCCCTTCTGGGCGGGGAACGGCGGGCGGTTCTTCGGGTCGCCGCGCTTGCCCTCCGCCGAGCTGAGCAGCGAGGTCTCCTCGCCGCAGATGTAGGCGCCCGCGCCGAGCTGGATGCGGAGGTCGAAATCGAAGCCCGCCTTGCCCAGGATCGACGCGCCCAGCAGGTTCCGGTCCCGGCGCTCCTGCAGCACGTGCTCGAGGAAGTCGGCCAGGTAGGCATACTCCCCGCGCAGGTAGAGGATGCCTTCCGCGGCGCCGATGGCGTAGCCGGCGATCGCCATCCCCTCGAAAAGCAGGTCGGCGCACTCGGTCAGCACCACGCGGTCCTTGAACGTGCCCGGCTCCCCCTCGTCGGCGTTGCAGACGACCACCTTGCGGTCGCCCTCCGCGGCGCGGGTGAATTCCCACTTCATGCCCGCGGGGAAGCCGGCGCCGCCGCGCCCGCGCAGCCGCGAGGTCTTGATGTCGCGGATGACCTCCACGGGGCTCATCGCGATGGCCTTGCGCAGGGCGGCGCCCGGCGGGAGCGCCGCGAACACCACCTCGCCCTTGCGCCGGATGCCGTTGTGGACCATCGCGTGCACGAGCGGGTGCGCGTTGTTGCCGTCGCCGAGCCGGTGCACGAGCTTGCGCGGATCGGGGTCGGCCTTGAGCGCCTGCACGACCTCGCGCGCCTTGTCGCTCGAAAGGTAGGTCACGACCGTGTCGTTGATGAGGGCGGCGGGCGCCTGGTCGCACATGCCGATGCAGGGCGTGTGCTCGAGGCTGATCCGGCCGTCGGGCGTCGTCTCGCCGAAGCCGATGCCCAGCTCCTCCTGGAAGGCCTGCGCGACCTTGTCGGCCCCGGCCATCTCGTCGATCACGTCGTCGCACAGCCGGATCACGACGGGCGCCCGGGGCTCCTGCGAAAAGAAGCCGTAGAAGGAGACGAGGCCCTGTACCTCGACGCGCGGCAGCTTCAGCCCGGCCGCGACGCGGTCGATCATGTCGCTGCTCATGTGCCCGAACCGCGCATGCACGGCGCGCGCGACGTCCATGAGCCGCGCGGGCTCGTTGTCGTACCGGCTGCAGATCTCCGCAATGGCCTGGGAGACTTCACTCATGCTCGCACCTCGCTTGGCTCAAGATCATACCTCTGGCCCGTCACCGCACCCGTAAGGGGACCGTCGTGTTCGCCTGGTCGGAAGGCCGGCGCGGCCCCCCGCAGGCAGGGCCACCCGACGGCGCGGCGCATAGTAGGGAGGCGGCCGGGCGCCGTCAAGCGCCCGCGGGCGGGAAGGGGATATTTTTCGTCGTGCCGCGCGGGGGGGACGCCGCGCGCGCCGCGCGGAGCCCGCGGCGGGGCTTTGCAGTCGGCGGCGCGCCACCCTATAGTGCGCGGGCCCGCGGCGGGTCGGGACGGGCCGCGGGGCCCGGGAGGAGGGTCGGACGTGCGGAAAGGCGGGGGCAGGCGCGCAGGCGGGGCCGCGCGGACGGCGGGTGTCGTGTTCGGCGCCGCGTTGATCGCGGCCGCCACGGTCAAGGGCGGCGGGGTGCTGCCCACCGCGGTGCGGCGCAACCCGTGGGCCGCCATCGCCCTCCTGGTGGCGGCCCTCGCGTGCTGGGCCTGGCCCGTCACGGCCGCCTGGTGCCGGCGCGCGCGCCGGGCGGTGCTGCGCTGCCCCTGGCCGGTCTACTGCGCGGGGCTCTTCGCGGCGGCGGCGGCCGTGGGCGCCGGCGTCGCCCTGCGCGTGTTCGGGGGCGTGCCGCACCTCGACGACGCGGTCTCCGCCGTCTTCCAGGCGCGCGTGCTGCTGCGCGGCGCGGTGACCCTGCCGCTTCCGCCGCACGCCGAGTTCTTCACCGTCTTCGGCGTGCTCGGGGCGCGGGAAGGGATGACGCGGTGGTGCACGATGTACCCCCCGGCGTGGCCGTTCCTGCTGGTGCCCGCGGTCGGGGCCGGGGTGCCCTGGCTGCTCAACCCCCTGCTGGGCGGTGCGCTGGCGGTGACCGTCGCGGCGCTCGGCCGCGCGCTGTACGGGTCGCGCACCGGTCGGATCGCCGGGCTCCTCTGCGCGGCGTCGCCGTTCGTGGCGGTGGTGAACGGCACGCACCTCTCGCACACGTCGACCGCGCTCTGCCTGGCGGCGGTCTTCCTCGCCGTCGTCCGCCTGCTGGGGACCGGTCGCGCCTACTGGGGCCTCGTGGCCGGCGGGGCGTGGGGCCTGGCGTTCCTGAACCGGCCGCTCACGGCCCTGGTCGTGGGCGCGGCGGCGGGCCTCGCCGTGGCGGCCCGCCCGGCCCGCGCGTGGCGCGCCCGGCGCGGCCTCGCCGCGGCGCTCCTGCTCGCCGCGGCCGCGGCGGGCACGCTCGCCGCCTGGCAACAGGCGACCACCGGGGATTGGCGCACGCCCGGCCACGAAGTCGGCATGGGGCGCCGCGGCAAGTTCGGCTTCGTGCGCCTCGACGCGGTGCGCACGCACACCCCGGCGATCGGCCTGGACTACTCGCTGCGGCGCATGCGGGTCGTGAGCGACCGGCTGCTCAGCTGGCCGTTCCCCACGGGGCTCGTGCTCTTCTTCCCGTTCCTCGCGCGGCGGGCGCGCCGGGAGGACGCGTGGCTCGTGACGCCCTGGCTCGGGCTCGTGGGCGTGTACGCCGCCTACTGGTACTGGGAGGAGTACCTGCCCGCGCGCTACACGTTCGCCGCCATGCCCATGCTGCTCGTCCTGGCCGCCCGCGGCTACACGGCGCTGGCGCGGTGGCTGCGCCGCCGCGCGCCCCGCGCGGCGTTCGCGGCACCCGCCCTGCTCGCGTCCGGCCTGGTCTTCAGCGCGGCGTTCGGCCTGCCGTCCTACGCCCGGGGCTTCGGGCCGCACCACGGCGACGTGGAAACCGCCCTGCCGGGCGTGCTCGCGGCGCACGGCGTCCGCCACGCGGTCGTGTTCATGGACGCCGCGGGCGCCGTGCCTACCGACGGCGACCGCTTCAACGATTTCTACGCCACCGGCTTCCTGCGGAACGACCTCGGCCTGCGGGGCGACGTGGTCTTCGCGCGCAACCTGCGCGAACACAACGCCGCGCTCATGCGGGCCTACCCGGGGCGGCGCTACTACCTGTACGTGTACGACCGGGGCGCGGGCGAGGGGAGCCTCCGCGAACTGCGCCTCACGGAGGACGGGTATGCGGTCGATCCTCCCTGAAACGGCGCACCCGGCGCCCGGCCGCCGCCGGCCGGGGGCGGCGGGTTCCTGCTCGGCGCGGCGTCCCGCGGCGCGGTAGGCTGCGGCCGGTGAGCCATGGGCCATGTACTCGTCAGTTCGTTCCCCGCGGCGCTGCTCGCCGCCTGGCTGGCGGTCGAGGCCGTCCTGCTCGCCCGGCGCCTCCCGGAGGACGCCCCGGCCGCGCGCCGCGCGCGCCGCCGCCTGCTGAGGTGGTCGGGCCGGCCCTGGGCCGCGTGGGCGGTGCTCTCCCTCGTCAGCCGCCGCTGGGCCGACCTCGGGTTCAATAACGCGGTCACGTTTCCCTTCTACGCGAACCGCTGGGACCCGTCGCTCGGCGCCTGGGCGACGATCCTGGAGCGGGCCGCCTCGCCGCTCGTGGGGTGGTGGGTCGCCCTGGCGGCCGCCGCGGCCGCCGCGGCCGTGCTCGCCGTGCACGGGCTTTCCGCGACGCGGCCGGCCGGCCGCGTGCGCCCGGCCTTCGCCGCCGCGGTCCTCCCGGTCGCCGCGTTCTGCTTCTGGATCGCCACCTCGGCCCTGCCGCGCGGCGCGGTGCCGGCGGGGCCCCGCGAGCCGGGTTCCCTGCTGCAGGCCTGGCACGACCCGGCCAGCACGCTGCTCTACGCCGTGCCGCACGTGCGGAGCGTCCCCGACTTCCTCCGCCGGTTCGAGGCCATCCAGCCGGCCCTGCGGCGCACGATCCACGGCGCCTCGCATCCGCCCGGCGCCGTGCTTTCGCTGTACGGCATCGGCCGCCTGGCCGGGGCGGCGGACGGCGACATCCGCACCGACGCGGTCAAGATCCGCTACGCGCTGGGCCTCGCCGCCTTCGGTACGCTGAACGTGGGGGTCCTGCTGCTGCTGGGCCGGCTGCTCACCGGCTCGACGCGCACGGGCCTGCTCGCCGCCGCGCTCTGGGCCCTGTCGCCGGCGGCCGCGGTGTACGCGACCTTCTCGCAGGACGTCCTCTACAGCGTGTTCTTCAACCTGGGCCTGGCAGGTCTTTTCGCGGCGGTGCGGCGCGAACGGCCCTCGGTCGCCGCGGGCGTTCTGCTGGGCGCGGTCTTTTTCGCCATGACGATGCTCAGTTACAGCTGGTGCCTGGTGACGACGATCTTCGCCGTCTTCGCGGCCTGGCAGGGCCGCGCGGCGCGGTGGCGCGTCCGGGACTACGCCGTGCGCGTGATCCTGCCGCTCGGCGTGATGGCGCTGCTGCTGGGCGCCACCCTGGCCGCGTTCCGCATGGACTACCTCGGCGCGTACCGCTTCGCGCGCGCGTACCACGAGGAATGGTACCGCTACACGTCCGCCTACCAGTGGAGCCTGGCGCTGGCGGGGGGCCAGGCGGACCTGCTGCTGATGATGGGCAGCACGGTCTGCTGCGCGTTCCTGTACGGCCTGGCCCGGGTGCTGCGCCGGCGCCCGGTGGAGCCGGCCGGCGCCCTGCTGCTGGTCGTGCTCGCCGTCTACGCGATCCCCGTGCTGGTCGGCCCCAACCCGCTCAAGATGGAGACCTCGCGGTGCTGGATGTGGGTGACCTCGGTGCCGATGGTCTTCGCCGCGACGACCCTCGAGCAGTTCCCGCGCCCGCGCGCGGCCGCGGGCGTCGCCCTGGGCGTGTCGGCGGCCACCGCCGTCGCGCTCAGCCTGGTCCTCCACTTCGGCGCGTAGCGGTTCGAGGGCGGCGGGCGGCGGGCGCGCCGGCAGGCGCGCCCCGCACGAAAATGCCGAGGCGGCGGTTCTTGCGGACGCGGTCCCACGGGAACAGGCGGCCGTTCATCGCCGCGTAGACGCCCGGTCCCAGCACCTGGGCGAAGGCCAGCGCGCTGCCGAGGTTGAAGAGCCCGTCGGAGCTCTGCAGCCGGTAGGGCACCATGGCGCCCGTGATCACGACGGTCTTCTCCGTCACGCGCGGCCCGAGGAACCGCGCGGTATCTTCCAGGGTGTCGGTGCCGTGCGTGACCACGATGCGGCGCTCGGGGCACGCCCGGCACGCGGCGAGCAGGCGCCGCCGGTCGTCGTCGGTCATGTCGAGGCTGTCCTTCATCATCGCGACGCGGACGCGCACGGGCAGGCGGCAGCGCCCCATCGCCAGCATCTCGCGCACGTGGGTCTCGCGGAAGAACAACTCGCCGGTCCGCTCGTTGTAGTCCTTGTCGAACGTGCCGCCGGTGACCATCAGGACCAGTTTCAAGGCCGTTCCCCCCGTCGGCTGCCGCGCGGGCCCCGGCGGCGGCCGGCGCGCACTCTGGCGGCCCGCGTCCGGCGGCGTCAAGAGGCATCGCCACGCGCCGCGCGGGCGCGGACGCGCGGGCCGTTCAGTCGTCCGTGACGACGGGCGCGCGCGCCTGCTTGCGCTCCGAGTGCTTCCTCTTGTCGGCGAGCATCCGCTCCTTCTGCCGCCGCGACCGGCGGCGCTTCTGGCGGCGGATCTTCTCGGCCGCCTGCCGCCGGGCGCTCGCCTCGCCCCGCACGCGCTCGGCGATCTTCTCGCACAGCTCGCGCCGCGCGAGGAACCGGTTGAGCGCCTGGGAGCGCTCCTGCTGGCAGCGGACCTCGATGCCCGTGGGCGCATGGCGCAGCACGACGCACGAGGAGGTCTTGTTGATCTTCTGCCCGCCGCGGCCGCCGCCGCGGATGAAGCGCTCGGCCAGGTCCTCCTCGCGTACCGCGAGCGCGGCCATGCGGCGGCGCAGCGCCGCCGCCTTGGCCGGGGATACGACCGGCGGGCTCACGCCCGGCGCCCCGCCGCGCTCACGGCGCGGACCCCGCCCCGCCCGCGCCGCCCCGCAGCAGGTCCACCGCGGCGGCCGCCGGGCAGGCCAGGTCGAGTCGCACCCGCGAGCCGTCCCGCGCGATCCGCAGCGACTCGGCCGCCCGCGCGACGTCCGGCCGGCCGTCGGACTCGAGCAGGGTCAGGGCGGCGAAGCCGTCGATGACCCGCCGGACCAGCTCGGCCTCCGCGTCGGTGCCGGCGCGGAACACGACGGCGGCGCGCACGTCGCCGCCGGACTCGCCGACCGCGAGGTGGACCTCCTCCGCGTGGCGCAGGAGGGTGCTGCGCAGGTCGCCCGCCCGGGGCTTCGCGAGGCGCCCGCCGCCGACGAGAAACGCGCCCGCCGCGGCGGGCCCGAGGGGGGCGAAGGAGGCGGCCCCGGCGGCGGAGGGCACCCGCGCGTCGAGCACGTCGAGCGCCTGCGCGACGCGCGCGCGGTCGCGCCCCAGGACCGCCGTGGTCTCCGAGACGAAGCAGGCCAGCAGCGGGACGGGCGGGCGCTCCCCGCGTTCCGCGTTCATCCGCTCCCGGTCGTCCACCCACGCGTGGACGGCGTGGTTTCCGTGGAGGAAGATCTCGTGCGCCGTGTGGGTCGACACGTGCGCGGCGGCGCGGGCCGGCTCGTAGCGTCCGCGCAGCACGACCACGCCCGGCGCGCCGCCGCCGTCGAAGCCGTGGAGGGTCACGGACCGCAGGTCGGACCGCGGGTCCATGCCGAAGGCGCGGGTGAAGGCGGCGAGCTGCGAGGCGGCCTGCTCCTCCAGGAAGCGGTCGAGCAGGTAGACCCCCACGTCGGTGTCGCGCAGGGCGTCGAGGTCGGCGTGGACGACCCACGCCGCGTCGGCCGGCACCTCCGCCGCGCGGAACGGCGCCCCCGCGCAGAGCGGGGCGCAGACAGCCAGGATCAGTCCGGCCCGGCGGATGGCGGTCATCGTACCCTCCTTGCGCGCCGCGCGGGCCGGCGCGCGGCCCCATCGTGGCGGCGCCGTCCCGCGGGGGCAAGACGGATGTGGCCTGCCGGGGGCGGGTTGCGGATTGCGCGTCGGCCGGGCAGCGGCCAGTATGAGGTCTCCGCCGGATGGCGGAAGGGAGGCGTCATGAGCGGAAAATTGCGCTGGGGGCTGCTGGCAGTGAGCGGGATCGCGAAGGCCTTTGCGACGGGCCTGGCGCGGAGCGAGACCGGCACGGCCCATGCCGTGGCGTCGCGCGACCGGGCGCGCGCCGAGGCGTTCGGCGAGACGTTCGGCATACCGCGCCGGCACGGGTCCTACGAGGAGCTGCTCGCCGATCCCGAGGTGGAGGCGGTGTACGTCTCGACCCCGCACCCAATGCACGCCGAGTGGGCCGTCCGGGCGGCGCGGGCGGGCAAGCACGTGCTGGTCGAGAAGCCGATGGGGCTCTGCGCCCGGGACGTCGAGGCCATGCAGGAGGCCGCGCGGGAGGCGGGGGTCTTCCTGATGGAGGCCTTCATGTACCGCTCCCACCCGCAGACCGACGCGCTCGCGCGGCTCGTGCGCGACGGCGCGGTCGGCGAGGTGCGCGTGCTGCACGCCGCGCTGTCCTTCACGGCCGCGTTCGACCCCGCGTCCCGCCTCTGGTCGAAGGCGCTGGGCGGCGGGGGCATCCTGGACGTGGGGTGTTACCCGGTGTCGCTCGCGCGGCTGCTTGCGGGCGCGGCCGCGGGCCGTCCGTTCGCCGACCCGCTCGCGGTGACGGGCGCCGCCCGGCTGCACCCGCGCACGGGGGTGGACGCGTGGGCCGTCGCCACGATGCGGTTTCCCGGCGAGGTGCTGGCCACGCTGTCCACGGGTATCGGCGTGGCCCAGGAGAACGCGCTGCGGGTCTTCGGCAGCGAGGGGAGCCTCTTCGTGCCGAGCCCGTGGGCGATGTCGCGCGAAGGCGCGTGCCCCGGCCGGATCGTCGTCGCCCGCCGGGGCGAGGCGGTGCGCGAGGTCGGCATCGCGTCGAGCGCGAGCAGCTTCACGCTGGAGGCCGACGCGGCCGGCGGGGCGATCCGCGCCGGCCGGGCGGAGGCGGAGCCGCCCGCCATGACCTGGGCCGACTCGCTGGGCAACGCGCGCGCCCTCGACGCGTGGCGCCGCGCCGTGGGGCTGTCGTACGGGCCGGAAGAGGCCTAGCGCATCGCTACGGGGCGGCCGGCGCGGGGTCCGGCTCGGGGTCCGGCGCGGGCGACTCCGCGGCGGGGGCGTCCCGGCGGAAGAGCGGAACGATCCAGCGCCGCGCGTCCCGGAAGGTCAGCAGCAGGAACAGGCCGATCAGGAGCGTGGCGAAGATCCGGTAGACCCAGCCCACGAACGAGGCGCTCGCGGGGCGCCGCGTGATGCCTTCCCAGAGCGAGAAGAGGATGTGGCCGCCGTCGAGCACGGGAATCGGCAGCAGGTTGAGGATGCCGAGGTTCACGTTGAGGAAGACCGTGAACCACAGGGCCAGCTTGAAGCTGCCGCGGACCATCTGCCAGTACGTGTAGAGGATGGAAACGGGCCCGCCGACCGCCCCCGCGGCCGCCTTGCTCTCGCGCGGCGTGACCAGCGCGCGCAGGAAGCGGAAGATGGCCGTCGCGTGCTCCCGCAGCTGCGCGAGGGGTCGCGGGTGCACGATGGTGTCGTAGTCCACCGCCACCTGGCTGAAGAGGATGCCGATGAGCGGGCGCTGCTCGGCGGCGTCGAACTGCGGGCGGACCGAAAGGGTCAGCCGCTCGCCGCCGCGCTGGACGACGACGGGGATGTCTTCGTCCGCGTGGTCGCTGACGAGGGCGACCAGGTGGGCGCGGCTGAAGACCTCCCGGTCCGCGAGACGGACGATGAGGTCGCCCGCCCGGAGGCCCGCGGCCTTCGCGCTGCCGCCCGGGATGAGGCCGCCGACCCGGCAGAGGTCCTCCATCATCAGGCCGGCCGGAAGCCGCGCGCCCAGGGTGCGCGGGCCGAGCGGCAGCTCGACCTCGCGCTCCCCGGCGGGGCCGCGCACGAGGAGCCGCGCGGTCTCGTCGCTGTTGAGCGAGAGGATCGTGAGCAGGTCCTGCCAGTTGCCGACCGGCGTGCCGTTGGCGGCGAGGATGCCGTCGCCCGGCTGGAGGCCGGCCGCGGCCGCCTCCGAGGTCTCCCCGACGTACCCGACCACGCAGCGGCGCTCGTGGGGCGCGGAGGGCTTGCCGACGACGAAGACGACGTACGCGAGCAGCAGGGCGAGCAGCAGGTTGCCCGCGGCGCCCGCGGCGGCCACGACGATCTTGCTCCAGGGCGACACGGGCGGGTGCTCCGGCGCGGGCCCGCCGCCCGTGCCGCGCTCCTCCGTGCGGGGCTCCATCTGGGGCAGGGCGACGTACCCGCCGAAGGGGAGGAGGCCGACCTTGTAGAGCACGCCGCCGACGCGGCGCTTCCAGACGGCCGGGCCGAAGCCGATGGCGAACACCTCGATCACGAAGCCGCAGGCGCGCGCGGCCAGGTAGTGGCCGAGCTCGTGGGCGAAGATCGTGAGGCCGAAGAGCGCGACGACGACGGCAAGGGTGTAAAGCACGTTGGTCATATCCTGTCCGGCCGCACGGCCCTCTGCGCCGGCGGGCAAACCGCGGCATCATAGGGGCCGCGCGCGGCGGGCGCAACGGGCAAAGGCTCGACGCGGTCCGGCCGCGCGGGGGGCGCGGCGCTCAGGGCAGGGGCGGGAGAAAGAGCTTCGCGTAGAAGTAGAGCAGGGGCAGGGCGGGCAGGATGCTGTCGAAGACGTCGAGCATGCCGCCCATGCCCGCGATGTAGGTGGCGGAGTCCTTGACGCCCGCGGCGCGCTTGAGGAGCGACTCGGCCAGGTCGCCCAGGATGCCTGCGACCGACAGCAGGAGCGAGAGCAGCAGGGTGTGCATCGCCGAGAGGCGCACCGCGCCCAGGTCGCCCCCGAGGAGCGCGCGCACGAGGAAACCGGCGGCGACCGCGGTGAGCACGCCGCCGATGCAGCCCTCCCAGGTCTTGGCCGGCGACACGCGGGGGATCAGCTTGTGCCGCCCCAGCCACGACCCGATGAAGAACGCGCCGATGTCCGTGAACTTCACCACGACGATGAGGAACAGCAGGAGCCACCGGCCGCGCACGCCGCCCCAGCCCAGGACCAGCCGCACGAGGAACCCGATCGGAAAGGCCACGTAGAGCAGGCCCATCAGCGTGCCGGCCATCGTCTCCAGCGGGCGGGGGTTGCGGGCCTGGCGGAACTGGCGCACGAAGACGGCGAAAAAGCCCAGGTTGATGGCCAGCAGGTCCCAGTCCGGGCACCGCGGGTTGCCCACCCAGCAGGTGATCTTCATCCACGCGGCGACGATCCAGCCCACGCCGATGAGGGTCCCGAGCAGCTTGAAGTTCGGGAGGCGGGCGGCGTCGAGCAGCGAGTAGAATTCCAGCAGGCCGACCGCGCCGAGCAACCCGGCCGCCACGACGACGCCCGCCGGGGGCGCGTAGAACGTGGCGAGCAGGTAGGCCGCGCCCATGGTCAGACCGCTCGCGATGCGCTTGGCAAGCATGGCGGCGGCTACCCGATGTCCCCGAAGCGCCGCGCGCGGCGCCCGTACTCCGCCACGGCCTCGCGGAACTCCGGCTCCCGGAAGTCGGGCCACAGGACGGGCGTGAAGTAGAACTCGGCGTACGAGATCTGCCACAGGAGGAAGTTGCTCAACCGGAGTTCCCCGCTGGTGCGAATGACCAGGTCCGGATCGGGGAGGTCGGGCGCGTACAGGTGCTGCGCCAGCAGGTGCTCGTCGACCTGCTCCGCCCGCAGTTCGCCCGCCGCGACCCGCTCCGCGATGCGCCGCGCGGCGTCGGCCAGCTCCTGGCGTCCCCCGTAGTTGAGCGCGAGGACCAGGTGCGCGCCCTCGTAGCCGGCGGTTTCCTCCGTCACCCGCTGGAGGTTGCGCTGGATGTCCGCGGGAAGGTCCGCCAGCCGGCCGATGACCCGCAGCCGGATGCGCTGCTCGTGCAGATCCTTCTCGCGCCGGCGCAGGAAGGTGCGCAAGAGCTGCATCAGGCCCTCGATCTCGGCGCGCGGACGCACCCAGTTCTCGACGCTGAACGCGTAGAGCGTCAGGTACGCGCACCCCGAGCTCGCGGCAGGCCCGGAGGACGGCGACGACGGATTCGGCGCCCTGCTCGTGGCCCCGCAGGCGGGGCCAGCCGCGCTCGCTCGCCCACCGGCCGTTGCCGTCCATGATGATGGCGACGTGCCGCGGCACGCGGGGGGCGCCCGGGCCGTCGCGCGTCCCGGATGGTTGCTCGCCGTTCATGAGAGGGCCGCGGGCGGTTTCATGCGTCCCGGCGCAGGGTGCTGTCCCGGTTGGGGCCCACGGACAGGAGGCCGACCGGGACGCCGGTCACGGCCTCCAGGCGTTCCACGTAGGCGCGCGCGCCGGCGGGCAGGTCGGCGAAACGGCGCGCCTCGCGCACCGTGCCCTGCCAGCCGGGCACCTCCTCGTAGACGGGCTCGCAGCGCGCGAGCCGGTCGAGGTCGGCGGGACGGTGCGGACCGTCTGCCCGTCGACTCGTAGGCGTGGCGATGCGCAGCGTCGGCATGCCGTCGAGCACGTCGAGCTTGGTCATGGCCCAGTCGTCGATGCCGTTGATCATCGCCGCGTAGCGGGCCACCACCGCGTCGAACCACCCGCAGCGGCGCGGCCGGCCGGTCGTCGCGCCGAACTCGCGGCCGACGCGGCGCAGCCGCTCGCCGGTCTCGTCGAGTCAGCTCGGTCGGGAAGGGGCCCTCGCCGACGCGCGTCGTGTAGGCCTTGACCACGCCGACCACGCGGTCGATGCGGTGCGGCGGCACGCCGGTGCCCGTGCAGGCGCCGCCGGCGGTGGCGTTCGACGAGGTGACGAAGGGGTAGGTGCCGAAATCGATGTCGAGCATCGTGCCCTGGGCGCCCTCGAAGAGCATCGTCTCGCCGCGGCCGACCGCCTCGTTGAGCAGGCAGACGGTGTCGCGCGACGAGCGGCCGGCAGTTCCGCCGCCGCCGCGGCGTAGGACGCCGCGACCTCCTCCGGATCGACGGGCTCCACGCCTGGGCGGCGAGGAGCCGGTTGTCCGCGTCGACCTTGCCCGCGGAGCCGGGTCTCGAAATCCGGCGTCGAGCAGGTCGCCCATGCGCAGGCCGCCGCGGGAGGCCTTGTCGCCGTAGGCCGGCCCGATGCCGCGCTGGGTCGTGCCGATCGTGTCGCCCTCGCTGCGCTGGGCTTCGCGCCCCTCGTCGAGCCGTCGGTGGTAGGGGAGGACCACGTGCGCGCGGTCGCTGACGAAGAGCCGGCCGACGACCTCGATGCCCGCCTCGCGCAGGCCGCGTATCTCCGCGAGCAGGCCGAGGGGATCGACGACGACGCCGTTGCCGATGACGCAGCGCTTGCCGTCGTGCAGGATGCCGGAGGGGACCAGGTGCAGGACGTGCTGGTCGTCGCCGACTTCCACCGTGTGACCGGCGTTGCTGCCGCCCTGGTAGCGGACGACCCACTCGACGTCCTCGGTGAGCACGTCGATGATCTTCCCCTTGCCCTCGTCGCCCCACTGGGCGCCCACGAGTACGATGTTCGGCATGCCGGTCTCCCCCTCCGCACCGGGCGGAAACGCCGCCCCGCCCCTGCGCGCGACCGCCGCGGCCCGGCGGCACGGCCAAGGGACGGGAACCTAGGCGGTGCGGCGGGGCGGGGTCAATCCGAAAGGGCCGGGGGGGGCGCGCGCCAAGCGGCCGCGGCGCGCCCCGGACCGAGTAACGGTTTACGCCCGGGGCCCCTTTCGGGTAGCATCACCTTTCGGCACCGGGACGGCCGGGGCCGGGGGGGATCGCCGATGCCTGCACGAGCCGCCGCGAAGCCGAAGTACCGACGCATCCTGCTCAAGCTCAGCGGCGAGGCGCTCGCGAGCGGCCGCCGCGGGGAAGCCTTCGACGCCGACGTGCTGGCCGGGCTGGCCAGGCAGCTGCGCACGGTGCGCGAGATGGGCGTGGAGGTCGCGGTCGTGGTCGGCGGCGGCAACATCTTCCGCGGCCTGCCGGGCGAACAGGGCGGGATCGACCGGACGACGGGCGACTACATGGGCATGCTGGCCACCGTGATCAACAGCCTTGCCCTGCAGTCGGCGCTGGAGCGCGAGGGCCTCGTCACGCGCGTGATGACCGCCATCAGCATGCCCGCGGTCGCGGAGCCGTTCATCCGCCGACGCGCGATCCGGCACCTCGAGAAGGGCCGCGTCGTGATCTTCGGCGCCGGGACCGGCAACCCGTTCTTCACGACCGACACGGCCGCCGCGCTGCGGGCGAGCGAGATCGAGGCCGACGTGCTGCTCAAGGCGACCAAGGTGGACGGGATCTACTCCGCCGACCCGGTCCGCCACCCCGACGCGGTGCGGTACCGCACCATCAGCTACCTCGACGCGCTCGGAAAGCAGCTCAAGGTCATGGACGCGGCCGCGTTTTCCCTTTGCATGGAGAACGACATCCCTATCATCGTGTTCAACTTCTTCAAGAAGGACGAGTTGATCCGCCTGTTGCGCGGCCGTCCGGTGGGGACCGTCGTCGGACACTGACGCGGACCCGGCGGACGACGCAGGGGAGAGGGATATGGAATCGCTCGACGACGTGCTGCTGGAAGCGGACGACAAGATGGACAAGTCGGTGGAGTTTCTCCACGCGGAGCTCGCCGGGCTCCGCACCGGGAAGGCCTCGCCCGGCATGGTGGAGAACGTGCAGGTCGACTACTACGGCGCGCAGACGCGGCTCCGCGAAATCGCCAACATCTCGACGCCCGAAGCCCGGCTGATGGTCATCAACGCCTACGACCCGACGTCCCTGCCGGCGATCGAGAAGGCGATCCTGGCGGCCAACATCGGCATCACGCCGATGAACGACGGGCGGGTCATCCGCATCCCGGTGCCCGAGCTGAACGAGGAGCGGCGCAAGGAACTCGTGAAGGTCTCCCGCCGCCACGCGGAGGAGGCGCGCGTGGCCGTACGCAACGTGCGCCGCGACGCGAACGAGGCGGTGAAGAACCTGCAGAAGGGCGGGACGATCACCGAGGACGAGCGCGACGGCGCGTTCGGCGAGATCCAGAAGGGCACCGACTCCTGCATCGGCAAGATCGACTCCATGCTCGCGGCCAAGGAGACCGAGGTCATGGAGGTCTAGCCGGAAGGTTCGCGGGGCCGTGGAGGATCCGCCGCTTCGCGGCCGCCCCGTGCGCCGCGTTCCGCGTGACCCCGCGGTCGCGTGATGACGGGCCCGCCTGGCGGGCGCCGACGGCTCCCCGGGGCGGGGGCGTCCAACCCTTGGAAGCCGGCGGCCGCCGTGTTTCCAACCCTTGGAAGGGCGGGCCGCGCGGCGGCCGGGCCGCGCGTGGTTCACTCCCCCGCGGCGGGGCCGGGCGGGGCCGACTCCGGGTAGCGGGCCTCCAGCTCCTCGATCGCCTTGTCGCGCTCCACCGTCCTGCCGAGCGCGTCGAAGCTGGCGGCCGCGCGGCGCAGCGCCTCGGGGGTGAGTTCCGGGTCGTCGAACAGGATGGCCACGCCGAGGTAGTAGCGCGCCGCGCCCGCGCGGTCGTTCGCGGCCTCGGCGACGCGGCCCAGCCCGAACATCGCCAGGGCCTTGTCGCGCAGGCCGCCGGTGTCGGAAGCGGCGGCCGCGGCGCGCTGGTAGGCGCCGGCGGCGTCGTCGAAGGCCTTCGTCTCGAAGAGCGCATCGCCGAGGCGGCGGAAGGCCTCGGCCCGCTCGGGGAAGTCGGTGTCGCCGGCCACGGCCTCGCGCCACGCCGCCGCGGCGGCGTCCGCGCGGCCCCGCCCGGCGAGGGCGGCGCCCTGCAGGAAGCGGCCGATGGCGGTCCACCGCGGGTCGCCTCCCGCGCGCTCGACGAGGGCTTCCGCTGCGGCCTCGGCCTGCGGCCAGCGGCCGCCCGCCAGCCGGCGGCGCGCCAGCCACTCGAGGAGCGCCGGCGTGAGCTCGGCGCGCAGGCCGGTGCCGAGCAGGTCCTGCAGCAGGTCGGCGGCCTCGTCGGCCTTGTCCCGGCGGTGGAGCAGGCCCGCGAGGCGGTAGCGCAGCCTGTCGGCCCAGGCGGCCGGCGGATCGTCCGCGAGCGCGGCGCGCAGGACGGTCTCCGCCTCGTCGGGCCGGGCCTCCGCGTCGAGCGCGGCGGCGAGCCAGAAGCGGGCCTCCGCGCGCAGGGCGCTCTGCGGAAAGCGCCCGAGCAGCCGGGTCAGCGAGTCGCACGCCTGGGCGGTGCGCCCGATGCGCAGTTCCGCCAGCCCCTTCTGGAAGAGGGTCTCCTCGGCGAGGGCGTCGTCGGGGTGGTCGCGGAGCAGGGCGGCCCACTCGACGAGCGCGGCCTCGGGTTCGCCCTGGCGCGCGAGGCAGTAGCCGGCCGCGTAGCGCGCGGCGGGCGCGAGCGGGTGCGCGGGATGCGCGCCGGCGAGACGGCGGTAGACCTTGGCCGCCTCGGCCCAGCTCTCCCGTTCCTGCAGCAGCCGTGCGAGGCGGTACTGCGCGTCGGGCGTGCGCTCGCCGGCGGGTGCGGCGTCGGCGAGGCGTCGGTACCGCTCGATCGCCTCTTCCGTCCGGCCCCCGGCCGAGAACGCCTCGGCCAGCATCCAGTCCAGGTCGGCCTGCCGCCCCTCCGCCGCGCGCAGGGCCCCGCCGCGCCGCAGCACGTCGGCATGGTCGTGCTGCGCGAAAGCGAGCAGCAGGGCCTCGTAGGCGGACTCGGCGGCCAGCCGGTGGCCCGGGTGGGCGGCCCGGAGCGCGTCGTAGGTGGCCACGGCGCCGGGCGAGTCGAGCAGCTGCCGCTGGGCGTTGGCCTTGAGGTAGAGCCACTCGGCCGCGGCGTCGCCGGTGGCGGCGGGCAGCGCGGCCTCGGCCGCCGCGAGGGCGGCGGCGGTGCGGCCGGCCCGGTACGCGGCCCATGCGGCCTGCAGGGCGGCCTCGGCCGCGCGCGCGCTGCCGGGGAACTCGCGGGCGAGCCGGGCGTACGGCACGGCGGCCTCCTCGTAGCGTCCGCCCCGGTACAGCAGGTCGCCCAGCCGGAAGAGCGCCTCGGCGGCCACCTCGGGGGAGGCCGGGAGGGCGGCGGCGGCGCGGTAGAGCGGCTCCTGCTCCGCGTCCGTATCGCCGCCGTCCCGCAGCCGGGCGGCCAGTTCCAGGGCGGCGAGCGACGCGTAGGGCGACGCGGCATGGTCCCGGAGCACGCCGCGAAAGGCGCGCTCCGCCTCGTCGTCCCTTCCCGCCCGCTGCTGGCAGTGGCCGATGTAGTAGGCGGCCGCGGCGGACAGCTCGGGGCCGGGGTCCCCGTCCTTCAGCTCGCGGAAGAACAGCAGCGCGTCGTCGAACTGGCCCGCCTCGACGAACAGCTCGGCCCGCCGGAACACGGCGCGCGGCCGGTACTCGCCGGCGGGATACTCTCGCGCGACCCGCTTGTAGAAGAGGTCCGCGGCCGCGGTCTGCCCGAGCGCGCGGTACGACTCGGCGAGGCGGAAGAAGACCCGGTCCATGGCCGGGAAGCCGGGCGCGTCGCGCAGCAGCGCCATGTACTCCTTGATCGCGAGATCGTGCAGCCCGCGCGCGTAGAGCCCGTCGGCGAACCGGGCCTGGTCGTCGGCGGGCACGGACGCCCCCGGCGCCGGGACGGCCGCCAGCACGACCGAGGCGGCCAGGGCCAGCCGCCGGGCGATGGGGTGGTGCGTCATGGCAGGGCGCATCGATAGCCGACGGGGCGGGCCAGGGCAAGCCCCTTCGCGGGCGGCGCCGCGGCGCGCGCGCCTTTTCCCGTTTCGCGCAAGGGGTAACGGCCGTAGTATGGGCGCATGCGCAGCAAGCTCGGGTGGGTTTTCCTGATCGGCGCCGCCTCGGCGCTCGCGGCGTTGTGGGCCGGGTTCGGCGGGGCGCTGGACCCCTGGGAGTACGCGACCTGGGCGTGGCGCGTGCGGGCCTTCGCGGACGCCGGCCCCGTGAGCGACCGCATCCGGCTCGTCCTCCTCGACCAGGCCAGCCTCGACTGGGGCAAGGAGCGCGCCCTCGCGTGGCCCTGGCCGCGCGAGGTGTACGCACCGCTGCTCGACTTCTGCGAGCGCGCGGGCGCGCGGGCCGTGGGCTTCGACGTGCTGTTCACCGAACCGTCGTACGCGGGGGTCGGGGACGACGCGGCCCTGGGCGCTGCGGTCGCGCGGTCCCGCGCCTTCGCGGGCGCGGTGTTCCTCGGCGCGGAAACCGGCGTGGCGGCGTGGCCGGCGGGTGTGCCGGAGCCGGCCGACCGCCCCGGGGGCCTGGAGGCGTGGCGGCTCGCGGGCGGGGCCGTCGCCGGCCGCGCCCTGTTCCCGGTGCCCGAGGTCGCCACCAACGCGACCTGCCTGGGCAACGTGTCGGACCGGCCCGACGCGGACGGCATCTTCCGCCGCGCGACGCTGTTCGGCCTGTTCGACGGACGCTGGGTGCCCTCGCTCGGCCTGGCCCCGTACCTGGCCTCGGAGCGGCGCGCGGGGCGCCCGGTGCCGCTCGCCCTGCGGCCGGGCGAGCTGCGTGCCGGCCGCCTGCGCGCGCCGGTGGACGCCGCCGGGCGGGCGCTGCTGCGCTTCCGGCGGCCCGGCGCCTACCCCCGCTACCGCGCCGCGGCGGTGATCGAGTCGGAGCTGCGGCTCCGCGAGGGGGGCGCGGCGCCGGAAATCGATCCCGCCGGCTGGCGGGACGCCTACGTGCTCTTCGGGTTCAGCGCGCCGGGCCTGCTGGACCTGCGGCCGACGCCGCTGAGCCCGGCGGCCCCGGGCGTGCTGCTGCACGCGACGGTGCTGGACAACGTCCTCTCGGACGCCTTTCTGCGGGAGACGCCGGCGTGGGCGGCCGCGCTCTCGACGGTCCTGCTGGCCCTGGCCTGCGCGGGCGCCGTGGTGGCCGCGCGCCGCGCGTGGCAGAGCGCCGCGTGGCTCGCGCTCTTCGTCGCGCTGCCGCTGGGCGCGGGCTTTGCGGCCTACGCCGCCGGCTGGTGGTACGCGGTGGTGCCCGCCGGGCTCGCGGCGTCGCTGGCGGGGCTGGGCGGCCTGGTCTTCAGCTACGCGACGGAGGGCAGGCAGAAGGCCTTCATCAAGCAGGCGTTCCGCCACTACCTGAGCCCCGCAGTGATCGACCGGCTCCTGGCGGACCCCGCCCGGCTGCAGCTGGGGGGCGAACGGAAGGAGCTGACGATCTTCTTCTCCGACCTGCAGGGCTTCTCGGGGTTTTCCGAGCGGATGCCGCCGGCGGAGCTCACGGGGCTGCTCAACGCGTACCTCTCGGACATGACCGACATCGTCCTCGGCGAGGGGGGCACGCTGGACAAGTACGAGGGGGACGCGATCATCGCGTTCTGGAACGCGCCGGTCGACCAGCCGGACCACGCCGTGCGCGCGGTGCGCGCCGCGCTCGCGTGCCAGCGGCGGCTGGAGGAACGGCGCGCCGGGTTCGTGGAACAGTACGGCGCAGAACTGCGCATGCGCGTCGGCCTCAACACGGGCGAGGTCGTCGTCGGCAACATGGGCTCGCGCGAGCGCTTCGACTACACCGTGCTCGGCGACGCGGCGAACCTCGCCTCGCGGCTCGAGGGCGCCAACAAGGCTTTCGGCACGTTCCTCATGGTGTCCGAGAGCACCTGGCGCGCGACGGCCGGCGCGTTCGACGGCCGCCTGCTCGGGCGGCTGCGCGTGGTCGGCCGCCGGGCCCCGGTCGCGGTCTACGAACCGTTCGGCCCGTCCGTCGCGGGCGGGCCGCGGGCCGGCGGCCCGTTCGAGCAGGGCCGGGAGCGGTTCGAGGCCGGCGCCTTCGAGGAGGCGGCGGGCCTGTTCGCGTCGTGCGGGGCGGACCCCGCGGCCGCGGCCTACCTGCGCCGGTGCCGCGAGCTGCTGGCGGCCCCGCCGGCGTCGTGGGAACCGGTGTGGAACCTCACGGAGAAATGAAATCGGCGCGCCGCGCGCGCCGCGGGGGAGGGGCATGAAGGTCGTCGCGGGAGGAGTTCGAGGTTCGTGGCCGGCGGCGCAACCGGAGTGCATGCGCTTCGGCGGCGAGACGACGTCGATCCTGGTCGAGGGGGCCGGGGGCGAGCGCGTGCTGCTCGACATGGGGACGGGCGCGCGCCGGCTCGGGGAGCGGCTCGCCGGGCAGGGGTGCCGCGACGCCCTCGTGCTGCTGACGCACTACCACCTGGACCACGTCATCGGTCTGCCGTCGTTTCCGCTGCTCCACGACGGGCGGTGCCGCCTCACCTTCGCCGCGCCGGAACGCGCGGGCCGCGAGGTCGGCGGGGTGCTACGGCGCCTGCTCGAGGACCCGTACTGGCCGCTTCAGCTCGACGGCGTGAAGGCGCGGGCCGCCTTTCTCACCCTGCCCGGGCCGCACGCGGCGGAGCCGTTCGCGCACGGCGGGCTGGAGGTGCGCTGGACGGCGGTGCACCACCACGCCGGGTGCAGCGCGTTCCGCATCGACGAGCCCGCCACGGGCCACTCGTTCCTGCTGGCGACGGACGTCGAGTGGCAGGGCTCGACGCCCGACGAACGGGAGCGGCTCCTGGCCCTGGCCCGCGAGCCGGGCCCGGCCGGCCTGGTGTTCTTCGACGGGCACTTCACGCCCGAGGAGTACGGCGGGCACCGGGAGTGGGGACACAGCACGTGGCGCGACGCGGTGGAGTTCGCGCTCGCCGCGGGCGTCCGCGGACTGCGGATCACGCACCACGCCCCGTCGCACGACGACGGCGTCCTGGCGGGGATCGACGCGGCGGCGCGCGCGGCGTGGGACGGCGCGGCCGTGGCGGTCCAGGGGGAGGTGCTCGACCCGGGCGCCGCGTGAAGGCGCCTCCGGCGCGGAGGGCGCGGGCTCAGGCGCGCCGGGGCTTGCGCCGCGGGGCGGGGCGGCGGGCGGGCCCGTTGGGGTTCGGCTTGATCCGCAGGTCCGCGGGCTCGATGGTGACGTAGCTGTCCGGGGGCACGCTCTCCATGAGGAAGACGTTGCCGCCTATCGTGCTGCCGCGGCCGATGACCGTATCGCCGCCCAGGATGGTGGCGTTGGCGTAGATCACGACGTCGTCCTTCACCGTCGGGTGCCGCTTGACGTGCTTGACCGGGTTGCCCTGCGCGTCGAGCGGCATGCTGCGCGCCCCGAGCGTCACGCCCTGGTACAGCTTCACGCGGTGGCCTATTTCCGTCGTTTCCCCGATCACCACGCCGGTCGCGTGGTCGATGAAGAACCCGTGCCCGATGCGGGCGCCGGGGTGGATGTCGACCCCCGTCCGCGCGTGCGTCCACTCGCTCATGATCCTCGGCACGATGGGCACGCCGAGCGCGTGGAGTTCGTGCGCCAGGCGGTGCGAGGCGATGGCGAGCAGGCCGGGGTAGGCGAGCTGGACCTCGGCGAAGCTGAGCGCCGCCGGGTCCCCCTCGTAGGCGGCCTTGACGTCCTCCACGAGCAGTTCGCGCACGGCGTGAAGCCGCCCGTAGAAGGCGCGCATGACGCGCAGCGACTCGCGCCGCGCGTCGACCGGCTTCCCGCTGCGCTCGGCGCGGGCGGCCGCGCCCTGCCACCGGTAGGGAAGGGCCTTGGCGATCTCGGGCCGGAGGAGCCGCCAGGCCACGCTCAGCCGGCGCATGAGGAAGATGCCCAGTTCGTCGTCGCCGACCTCCGCCGGTTGCGCGCGCCCGGGGAACATGGCGTCGATCAGTATCCGGAGCGCCTCGACGGCGCGCGAGGGGTCGGGCAGGGCGCGCAACAGGCTGTCGGGCCGGTCCTCGCCCGTGTCCGTGTAGAGGGGGCGAAGCGAGGACACGACGCCGCAGATGCAGCGCTCGAGCTCGTCGCCGGTGCAAGGCGTAGGCGGTGTCTTCTTCATCGTGCTCGCGCCTCCCTGCCGCGTTCGGGCCATGCGCGAACCTACCGTGCGCCGGCGTCCGTGGCGAGTGCGTTCGGCGCCCGGGGGCCGGGCCCGGGGCCGGCTCAGGGCGCGGCGGGCGGCGGGGCCTGCAGCTCCCGCAGGGCGTTCGCCACCTGCGCGGCATGGCCGGCCGTATCGACCGGGTCGAGGACGCGGGCGATGCGGCCCTCCGGGTCGACCAGGAACGTGACGCGCCGCGCGTACAGCCCGGAGGGGGCGAGCACCCCGTACGCCTCGGCGACGGCCTTGCCGTCGTCGCCCACCAGATCGAAAGGCAGCCGGTGCTTCTCCTTGAACTTCCGCTGCAGCGCCAGGCTGTCCAGGCTCACGCCCAGCACGGCGGCCTGCAGCCCGGCCAGGTCCCGGATCCCGTCGCGCAACGAGCAGGCCTCGCGGGTGCAGCCTGGGGTGAGGGCCTTGGGGTAGAAGAACAGGACCAGCCAGCGGCCCGTGAAGTCCTCCAGCTTGGCCGGTCCGCCCGTGGTCGACGCGGCGAACGGCGGCGCCGCGTCGCCCGGCTGCAGCGCCGGAGCGGAGAGGGCGGCGGAGAGCAAGAGGGTCGTGGCGATAGCTCGTTTCATGGTCGGTCTCCCGTGGTTTCCGGCACTCTACGACACCCGGCGGGCGGTTGCCACCCGCGGGCGCGGGTCCTTGCGCGGCGAGGGCGCCCGGACCCGCGGGGCGGGCGCGGGCGTCCGCGTCTCGCCGGTGGACGTCCGGCCCCGCGATCGGCTAGGCTTCGGGCGCCGGCGGGAGACTACCGTGACGACAAGCATGTTTCGACGGCGGCTGGACTGGATGAACCAGCGCTACCGGGTCCTGCTGGAGCAGGAAAACCCGGTGGACCGCGAGTGGTACAACGGGATCTACGAGCGCTACCGCCGGCCCGTGCTGACCCGCGCGCACGTGCCGCTGCACTGGCGCTACGACCTGGACCCCGCCACGAACCCGCACCTCCTGGAGCGGCTCGGGGTCAACGCGGTGTTCAACCCCGGCGCGATCGAGTGGGAGGGGAACATCCTGCTGGTCGCGCGGGTGGAGGGGTACGACCGCAAGTCGTTCTTCGCGATCGCCGAAAGCGCCAGCGGCACCGACCGCTTCCGCTTCTGGGACTACCCGATCGACCTGCCGGGGACCGGTGAGCCCGACACGAACGTGTACGACATGCGCCTCGTCCGGCACGACGACGGGTGGGTGTACGGGCTGTTCTGCACCGAGCGGCGCGATCCCGCCGCGCCGCCCCACGACCTGTCCGCCGCCGTCGCGCGCTGCGGCATCGTGCGGACCCGCGACCTCAAGACCTGGACGCGGCTTCCGGACCTCGTCACGCGCTCTCCGCAGCAGCGCAACGTGGTGCTGCACCCGGAGTTCGTGGGCGGACGGTACGCCCTTTACACGCGGCCGATGGACGGGTTCGTGACGGCGGGCCGCGGGGGCGGCATCGGGTGGGCCCTGTGCGAAAGCATGGAGGAGGCGCAGATCGGCGAGGAACAGGTCATGGACGCCCGGGCCTACCACACGATCAAGGAAGCGAAGAACGGGATCGGCCCCGCCCCGCTCAAGACGGACCGCGGCTGGCTGCACCTCGCCCACGGCGTGCGCGAGACGGCGGCGGGCCTCCGCTACACGCTGTACCTGTTCCTCTGCGCGCCGGACGACCCGTCGCGGGTGATCGCCGTGCCCGGCGGGCACTTCATGGCCCCGCTGGGGGAGGAACGCGTGGGGGACGTCTCCAACGTGCTGTTCTGCAACGGGTGGGTGGCGCGGCCCGGCGGGGCGGTGTTCATCTACTACGCTTCCTCGGACACGCGCATCCACGTGGCGACCACGTCGGTGGACCGCCTGCTGGACTACGTCCTGAACACACCGCCGGACCCGTCGCGCTCGGCGGGCAGCGCGGCGCAGCGGCATGCCCTGATCGACCGCAACCTGCCGCTTCTCGGCTGAACGGCCGCGGCGCGGCCGCGCCCGCAGGCGGCCGGACCGGGCCTGCGGCCCGAGCCCCGGCCGAAGGCCGGCAGCCGGCTAGCGGGCGGGCCCGCCCGCGAGGGCCAGCAGCAGGAGGGGGGCCGGCGTCCCGGCCGCGTCCGCCCGGCCCGCCAGCGCCCCGGGCGGGTAGCGCGAGGTGACGGAGAGGGCCAGGGTGGCCAGCGCCGTGCG
Organism: uncultured bacterium; assembly: GCA_963744655.1. Taxonomy (GTDB): domain Bacteria; phylum Verrucomicrobiota; class Kiritimatiellia; order PWTM01; family PWTM01; genus CAVUUJ01. The sequence continues at coordinate 377,218 of CAVUUJ010000001.1, forward strand.
GTAGACCTCCCCTTCGCCGTCGTCCGCGTGCGTGCCGGCGGGCCATCCGCCGGAGGCGGTCTGCCCGGCGGCGAGACCGGCGAGCAGGGGCACGCCGTGGCCGGTCCAGCTTGCACCGCCCGCGGCGAAGAGCGCCTCGGCCGCGCGGAACACGGCGCGCCGCCCGGTGCCGGGTTCGGCGGCCCGGCCCGCCCGGCAGGCGCGTTCGAGTTCGGCGAGGGCGCGCCGCGCCTCGGGCGATGCGCCGTGCCCCAGCCGGAAGAGCAGGGAGGCCCGGTTCGCCGGGCCGGCGAGTTCGTCGCGCTCGCCGCGGGGCGGCGGGACATACAGGGACCCCGCCGGGTCGTACCGCGTCTTCACCGCGGCCACGATGTCCTGCAGGGCGGCATCCAGGCCCGCGACCTGGAGGCCGGCCAACCGCGCGGCCAGCAGGGCGTCGGCCCGCCAAACCAGCTCGTCGAGCGAGGGGACCGGGGCCGGGGCAGGCCCGGCCGCGTCCGCAAGCATCGCCGCGGCGCCCCGCTCGGCCAGCGGCCGCAGGGCCGGCAGGCGGGTCACCGCGTAGGCCTCGGAAAAGGCGGCGACCGCCACCGCGCGCCGCCTGTCGCCGGGTCCGCCGGACCGGGCCCCGAAGGGCGGGTGCGCGGCCAGGCGGCGCAGGCCCAGGGAGAGCGCCGCGCGGTCCGCCGTGCCGGCGCCGTTGTCCGGCCCGGCCAGGAGCGCCAGCAGGGCGAGCCCGTCCGTGCCGTCGCCGGGCCAGGTGCCGTCGGGGCGCTGAAGTGCCGCGAGCCGCGCGCGGCCCAGCCGCCGGGCGCGGGTGACCTCCTGCGCGTACGGGCCGAGGCGGCGGGACGCCTCGAGCGCCGCGGCCCCGGCGCCGCGCGAGGCAAAAGCGCGCGGCAGGGGACCGGCCGGCCACCGCGCGGCCGGCTCCGTCTCGTAGAGCGGCAGGATGCGGTTGGCGAGGCGGTCGGCCACCGGCAGGTCGGCGGGCCGGGACGGGGCAGCCGGCGCCGGAACGGCCGGCGGCTCGGCGCCGGAACCCGCCCCGCGCAGCGGCTCCATGTCGGCGGGCGCCTCCTCGAGGCGGAGGGTCTCCGGGGGGCGGAGCGTGACGGCGACGTCCCGGGCGGGGTCGGCGGCGGGACGGAAGACGACCACGCGCAGCAGGATCAGCACGAGGGCGGCGTGGGCCAGCACGGCCGCCGCGGGGCCCCAGGCGTGGTCGAACGCCCTGCCGAAGGGGCCGGGCCGCGCCGCGCCGGCGGCCGCCGCGGCCGCGGGCCGGGCGGGAAGGGCCTCGAGTACGGGCGGGAGGGCGCCGGCGGCGGCCCGGCGGAAGTGGGTGCCGAGGGCCTCGTCGAGGCGGGTCATGGCGACGAACCGGCGGCGGGCGGACTCGGAGGTCCGGAGCCGGTCCTCAAGCTCGGCGCGGCCCGCCTCGTCCAGCACCTCGTCCAGGTAGGCGTGCAGCAGCTCGTCGAGTCGCCCGTCCGGCATGGCTCAGCCCGCCTCCTGCCATTCGCCCGAGGCGATCATCTCCCGCTCGATGCACGCGCGCAGCCGGTCGCGCAGGCGGGACACGGCCTTGTGCACCGCGTCGAGCTTACGACCCAGCTGCACGGCCATCTCCCGCAGCTTCAGCGCCTGCCCGTAGCGCAGTTCCAGCAGGTGCCGCGAGCGCTCGGGCAGCTTGCGCAGGCAGGTTTGCAGCGCCGCGCGCAGCGCCTCGCCGTCGTCCTCCGTGCGGTCGTAGACCTCGAGCACCCGCTCGATGACGCCGGGGTCGAGCGGGGCGGGGGCGCGGCGGGTGCGGTCGAAATGGTGAAAGGCCTTGTGCACCGCGATCCCGCGGGCCCAGGCGCCGAAGGAGCGGGCCGGGTCGTACTGTTCGAACCGTCGCCACAGCACCAGCGCGGTTTCCTGGAACACGTCGTCGCAGGCGGTCCGGTCCCGCACCAGCGAACCGATGACCGCGCGGATGTCGTCCTGGTGCGTCAGGAAGTGCTTCAGGAATTCCGCCTGCCGGTCTGCGCTCTCTCCCACGATGCCGTCTCTCCGCGACTCCCGCTCCTCGCCTCTTCCCGCGGGGGGTCGATCTTGGACAACAGGATACGCTTCCCGCGCCGGTCCCGCACGGGCGGGGCGGCAACGAAGGGTCAACCCTCCGGCCCGGCCGCGTGGCGGGCGGTCAGTAGGCCTTGGCGAACAGTCCCCGCCGGCGGCTGGGGCGGCCGGAGAAGATGCACCGGCCCTCCTCCTCGGGCGCATCGAGCGGGACGCACCGGCAGGTGACCTTCAAGGCCTTGAGCTTCTCGTCCATCTCCGGTCCCTCGGCGAAGTGGCAGTACGCCAGCCCGCCGTGCAGCTCGTTGCCCTTCGGCGTGAAGAAGGCATCGAACTCCGCCGGCTCGTCGATCCGCACGGTGCAGGCCTCGCGCAGCGCGAGGGCCCGCTGGAAGAGCCCGGCCTGGATATCGGCCAGTTCCGCCGCCACGGTCTCCACGAAACGGGCGCGGGGCACGCCGGCCTTCTCGCGCGGCCCGCGGTCTCTCCGGGCCGCGAAGACCGAGTCCGACGCGAGGTCGCGCGGGCCGATTTCGAGCCGGATGGGCACCCCGCGCTTGACCTGGTACCAGCTGCGCTCGCCGCTGGTCAGGTCGCGGTCGTCGAGGCGCACGCGGACCGGTTCGCCCTCGTAGCGCTGCGCCTCCAGTTCCCGTTTCACGCGGTCGACGTACGCCAGGACCGCGGCGCGCTCCTCGTCGTTGCGGAAGATGGGGATGAGGACCACGTGCGCCGGCGCGAGGCGGGGCGGCAGCACGAGGCCGTCGTCGTCGCTGTGGCTCATGATCAGGCCGCCCACCAGGCGCGTCGACACGCCCCACGACGTCGTCCACGCGAATTCCTCGCGCCCCTCGCGGCTCTGGAACAGGATCCGCTGCGCGCGGGCGAAGTTCTGGCCCAGGAAGTGCGACGTGCCCGCCTGCAGGGCCTTGCGGTCCTGCATCAGCGCCTCGATGCAGTAGGTGTTCACCGCGCCCGGGAACCGCTCGCCGGCGGTCTTCTCGCCCCGGATCACGGGCATCGCCATCATCTCCTCGGCGAATGCGGCGTAGACGTCCAGCATGCGCCGCGTCTCCTCCATCGCCTCCCCGGCCGTCGCGTGGACGGTGTGCCCCTCCTGCCAGAGGAACTCGGCCGTGCGCAGGAACAGGCGCGTGCGCATCTCCCAGCGCACGACGTTGGCCCATTGGTTGAGCAGGATCGGCAGGTCGCGGTAGGACTGCACCCACCGCGCGTAGGTGGCGCCGATGATGGTCTCGCTCGTGGGCCGCACGATCAGCGGCTCCTCGAGCGGCGAGGCCGGAACGAGGCCGCCGTCCGGACCGGGGACCAGCCGCGAGTGCGTTACGACCGCGCACTCCTTGGCGAACCCCTCGACGTGCTCGGCCTCTTTCGCCAGGAAACTGATCGGGATGAAGAGCGGGAAGTAGGCGTTCTCGTGGCCGGTCTCCTTGAAGCGGCGGTCGAGGTCCCGCTGGATGTTCTCCCACACGGCGTAGCCCCAGGGCCGGATGACCATGCATCCGCGCACGTCGGAAGCCTCCGCGAGCTCGGCCGCCTTCACGACCTGCTGGTACCACTCCGGGTAGTCCTCGGCCCGTGTCGGGCTGATCGCGTGCCGCTCCTGCTTCGCCATGCCGTTCCTCGCTTTCCCGCGCCAAAGGCGGCCACGTTAGCAGCCCGGGGCGTCGGCCGTCACGCGGGGATTGCGGCGGGGCGGGGGAACGGCGGCCCGCGGGCGCCTGCCGGAGGGGGAGGGCCGGGGCCGGCGGCCGCGCGCGGGCGGCTGCCGGCCCCCCCGCCTCAAGGGCTCACGACCGTGCCGCGGAACTGCTCGGCCCACTGCTTGGTGGCGGGATGGTCGAGCTGCCGCGGGGTGAAGTGCAGCTGGAGCCACTCCTCGAAGGAGAGGTCCGGGGACGGCACGAGGACCGGGTTGGGCTGCAGCCCCACGGGGTTGCCGAACGCCGTCGCCGGATCGCCCAGCAGGTTGTAGACGTTGGACATGAAGCCCATCTCGCCCACCCGGGCGTAGTAGTCGAGCGCCACGGTCACGGCGTCGCCGATGCGGGCCGTTCCGCGTTCAAAGATCTCGCGGAAGAGCTCCTGGTCGAGCAGCGCGTTCTGGCTGTTGAAGGAGAGCGACACCGGGGACCAGACGGCCACCGCGCCCCCCCCCGGCGAGGCGGCGAGGGCCTCGCTGAGCGAGGCGTAGCCCGGGATGCCGAAGCGGCCGATGATGCAGGTGATCGCCACGACGAAGGGGGGACGGTCGCCGTTCTGAATGCCCGGGACGTCGGCGGTGGTCACGATGGCCTCGCTCGCCATGCGGTCCATGCCCGAGTGGCCCGTGTAGTTGAAGAGCCCGGCGCCGCTGCCGAAGGCCCCGAGCGCGCTGCCGCGCGTGGCGGGGAGGCCGAGCTGCGGCAGGTACGCCTTCTCCGTGGCGTAGCCGGGCGTGACCAGCGAGGCCAGGCCGTCGCTCGTCGCGGGGAAGTCGCCGCCGTCGTCCGGGTCGTCGGCCAGCATGAACACCTTCTGCTTCCACGCACCGCCCGCCTCGTAGGACTGGATCTTGGCCAGCACGGCGCGCAGCTCGGCGGGGGTCATGACCGGGAGGCGGCCCAGCGCCACCTCGGGCACCGCGTCGCCGTCGATGTCGCACAGCGGCAGGTCGGAGGCGAAGAGACCCAGGGGGGTGGCGAGCATGCCGGGCGGCACGAGGTTCTCGTTGGAGCCGCGCAGGTTCCGGTAGTCGTAAGTGCCGGTGCCCGCCAGCACGACGTAGCGGGCCGGCACGTTCCACGCCCGGACGGCCCAGGTGATGAAATGGCGGATGGCTTCCGGGTCCGCCACGCCGTGGTTGAAGTGGTCGTAGAGCTCCTGCAGCTCGACGACGAGGGCGGAGAGCCCCTGGGTCCGGCGGTAGGCGGCGAGCTCTTCGGCGGCCTCGGTCAGCGACGCCGGCGCGATCACGACGTAGTCGAAGCCGTTGGTGGCGGCGGGCAGCGCGGAGAGCGGGACGCCCTCGATCGACGCGGGCGCGAGGGCGGTCGCCAGGGTCTGCGCGAGGTACCGGCGGTCGCCCGCCGACGGGGCGAAGCTCAGGCTGAACGTCCCGCCCTCCCGCGCGGCCCGGCGTTGCAGGACCTGCCGGGGCTCGCACGGGTCGGTGACGTCAAGCAGGCAGATGTCGGGGGTCGGGAAGCCGCGCACGGTAACGGACGCGTGGCCGGCCGCGTCGAACGCGAGCCGCCCCGCCTCCGCGACGTAGCGGCGCGGGTAGGCGATGTCGAAGCTGTCGACGTAGAAGTACGTGAAGGGCACGCCGGCGTCGAGGACGCCCGCCACTTCCAGGGTGTTGGTCCCGTCGGCCAGCAGCGCGGGGCTGAAGGCGGCGGTGAGCACGGCGGGCTGCGCGCCGTTCCAGCTCACCTCGCCCACGGGGGTGCCGTTGACCCGCACGACGGCGTGCTGGTCGGGATTGGCCGTCGTGTCGGCCGCGCCCTGCAGGTACACGGTGACCTCCGCGTCGGAGCCGGCGGCACTCCGGCCGCGGGTCGTGAAGGCGAACCGCAGCGGGGCGCCCGGCGCGCTCGCCGTGACGTACTGGTAGCCCCAGAGCCACATGTCGTCGTCGGCGTCGTAGAACAGCGAGTTGGCCGGGAACACGTCCTGCTCGTAGTGTGTGCGGTCGACGAACCAGGCGGTGCCGTCGTCGGGGACCGCGCGGCCGGCGCCCACGGTCGCCGCCTTGATGCCGCGGCCGGACTCGAGCCAGTAGACGTTCTCCGTCGTGAAGAGGCTCTCGATCGCCTCCCCGTGGAAGAAGAGGCCCGTGCCGCCGGTGTCGGCGATCCAGGGGATCTCGAAACCCTGGTGGGACAGCCGGAAGCCCTGCCGCGCGAGCATCCCCTGCACGTCCGGCGTCGCGAGACCCAGCGCGGCGGCCAGGTCGGCGGCGTCCACGCGGTGGAGGCCGCCGGCGGTGACGCGCAGGCGGACGCGGTAGGTCGGCACGGCGGGGTTGGCCGCCTCGGCGCGGAGCTCCGCCTCGGCGCGCGCCGCCGCCGTCGCGCTCGCCGTGCGGTCCAGCGTGGCGGGACGCGCCCGCTGCTCGAAGCGCGGCGCCGGGTCCGGCGCCGCGGGGGTGCGCGCGGCGCTCCGCGCGCGGCCGGCCGGGCGGGCGGTGGCCGGGACGGCGCCGGGGCCCCGCGGCGCGCCTTCGCCGTAGGGGCCGTAGTGGCGCGTGAGCCCGGAGGCCTCGACCTCGCGCAGCACGTAGCGGTAGGGCACGTCCCGGCGCGCCGAGGCGTCGACCAGCCGGTAGGTTCCGCCCTGCACCGAGGTGAGCATCGCGGGCAGGATGTCGGGGTGCACGGGCTCGTAGTCCGCGTCGCCGGGTCCGCGCCGCAGCACGTAGAAGCCGACGGTGCCGACCTCGGAGGCCGTCTCCCACTCGACGGCGAGCCCCTCGTCCGCGGGCGTCACCTCGAAGCGGGTCACGAGGACGAGCGTGGGGCGCTCGGACGTGTAGCAGAAGTCCGCCCCGTCCAGGTCCGCGTCCACCAGCGTGACGGGATAGGGGTTCACCTGGCCCTGGTCCACGGTGTCGGGGATCCCATAGGTGGGCCGCTTCATGGCGAGCACGCCGGTGGTGTCGCTGACGGCCACGAGGTAGTGGCCCGGGGGCAGGGAGACGAAGGCGAAGTCGCCGCCCGCATCGGTCGTGGCCGTGCCGAACGAGGGGTCGCCGGCATCCCACACGCCGTTGCCCGCGAGGTCGCGGTAGAGCGTCACGGCCACGCCGGGCAGGGCCGGATCGAGCGCATCCCGGTCGCCCTGGCCGTCGAGGTCCTCCCACACGGTGCCGAGGATCGACAGGGGCGTGGCGGCCGCGGCATAGCCGAAGTCGGCCAGGAGGCTGTCGGGCGCGGCCCCGGTAAGGACGAGCCCGTAGGGGTCGAGCTTGCTGAAACCGTCCGCGTTGGCGATGCCGAGGGTCTTGGTGAACCCGTCCAGGACGTGCCCCACGTCGGTGACGTGCACGAGGTAGCGCGCCGCCGGCAGGCCGCCGAAGAAGTACCCGCCCCGGGCGTCGGTGGTCTCCGAGGTGACGAGGTTGTCGGTGCCGGGCTCGAGCAGGCCGTTTTCGTCGACGTCCTGCCAGAGTTCCAGGGTCACGCCCTGCAGGCCCGGCTCGCCGGGGGCGCGGAACCCGTCGGCGTCGCGGTCGTGGAATACGAGGTCGCCCAGCAGGCCCGCCTCGCCGCGGTAGCCGAAATCGAGGTCGGCCCGGTGCTCGCCCGCCGCCAGGGAAACGACGGCGGAGGGATTCGTGCCGGCCGTGAGGTGGAGGCCGCCGAGCACGGCGCCCGTGTCGGTGACGGTCACGCGGTAGCCGCCGGCCGCGAGGCCCCGGAAGCGGTAGGCGCCGAGGGGACCGGTCGTGACGACGGCCGCGGCGTCGCCCTGCGCGTTGAGCAGCGCGAGCGAGACGCCGGGGATCCCGTCCTCGCCGGCATCGACCGCGCCGTCGCCGTCGGTGTCGGCCCATACGAGGTCGCCGATGCGGCCCATGCCGGGCGCGTGGAAGCCGAAGTCGAGGTTCGCGCGGCTGTCGTTCGCCGGGTCGGCGTCGTCGAGGAAGGTGATGCCGCCGCTGGTGAGGCCGCCCGCGCTCTGCGGTCCGACGGTGGCGGTGCAGCCCTCGAGGGGGCCGCCCGCGCCGAAGTTGGACGCAGCGACCACGACGTGATAGGTCCCCGTACCGAGCCCGGTGAAGCGGTAGAGGCCCGCCGCGCCGGTCGTGGTCGTGGCGACCGCCGTGCCGTTCGAGACCAGGTCGAGGACCACCCCGCCGCGGCCCGCTTCGTCCGGGTCCTGGATGCCGTCCTCGTCCGCGTCGGCCCACACGAAGTCGCCGACCGCGTACCCCGTGCCGCGGTAGCCGAAATCGGCCTCGCGGTACGCCTCGCCGCCGCTGAGCGGGATGGCGCCGGTCACGTCGCCGCCCGTCGTGGACGCCATCCCCTCGAGGACGCCGCCGGCGGCGAAGTTGGCCGGGGCCGTCCCGGCGAAGTACACCCCGGCCGACAGGCCGGCGAAGACGTAGCTGCCGTCGGGAAGGACGACGGTGGCGGCGGCCTGCGCGTCGGCGCCGGCGTCGTACTGGCCGTTTCCGTTCGTGTCCCCGTACAGGTTCACCACGGTGCCGGGCAGGCCCCGCTCGTTGGCGTCGCGCACGCCGTCGCCGTTCGTGTCGTACCAGGCGGTGTCGCCGATCGACGCCGTCCGCCCGTCGCGCACGTAGCCGAAGTCGATGCCGCCGACGTCGGCGCCCGCGACGGTGACGGGGCGGGTGCTGAGCCCGGTCGTGATGCGGTACCCGTCGAGGACCCCGTGGCGGTCGGTGACCTTCACCGCGAAGCTGCCGTCCGGCACGCCGCGGAAGGCGTAGGACCCGTCGGCCGCCGAGGCGGTCTCGGCCACGGTCGCGCCGCCGGCGTCGACGAGGGCGAGGGTGACGCCGGGGATCGGCGGCTCGCCCGCGCCGCCGTCGGCGCCGTCGGTGTCGAGGTCGTTCCACACCGAGCCGGAGACGTCGTGCAGGGACGCGTTCCGGAAGCCGAAGTCGGCCTCCATGTCGCTGGAGAGAACGGTGGGAACCGCCGCGTTCTGCTGGAGGCCCGCGGCGCCGGCGCCGGCCTGCTCGTCGGCCACGGTGGCGGCGTAGCCGGCCAGGGCGGCCTGGCCCGCGTCGAGGCTGACGAAATACGTGCCGGGTGCCATGCCCTCGAAGACGTAAAGGCCGGCGGCGTCGGTGACGTGGGTGGCGACCGCGGTGTCGGCGGACGCCTCGAACACGCCGTTGCTGTCCGCGTCGCGCCACAGCACGACGGCGACGCCGCCGAGACCCGGCTCGCCCGGGCTCCGCAGCCCGTCGCCGTCGGCGTCGCTCCACACCGTGTCGCCCACGGCGCCCGCGCGGACGTAACCGAAGCGGGTGCCGGAGACATCGGCTCCGGCGACGGCCGCGGGGGCCCGGCGGGCGGCGGCCGGGGCCGTGGTGGGGGTAGTGGCGGCCAGTTTCCCGGCGGTGTCGGAAACGGCCAGGCTGTAGTCGCCGTCGGGCAGGCCGTGGAACGAGAAGGTGCCGTCCGCGGCGCTGGCGGCGGTGGCGATCACCGTCCCGCCCGCGTCGAGCAGGTTGACGGTCAAGCCGCCGATGCCGGGCTCGCCCGGGTCGGCCGTGCCGTCGCCGTCGGCGTCGTACCAGGCGCGGTCGGTGATGCCGTGCAGCGACGCGTTGCGGTAGCCGAAGTCGGCGTTGAGGTAGACGTCGCCCGGCGCGGCGGTGAAGGGCGCGGACGGGTCGCTGCCGCCGGTGAGCGCGTACGCGGCCAGGACCGCGTCGGTGTCGGTGACGGCCACGGTGTACTCGCCGGGCGCGACATCCGCGAAGTGGTACGTGCCGTCCGCGGCCGTGGTGGTCGCGGCGACGGCCGCGCCGCTGGAGACCAGCGCGAGGGTGACGCCCCCGAGGCCCGGCTCGCCGGGGTCGCGGACGCCGTCGCCGTCGGCGTCGCTCCAGACGAGGTCGCCGATCCAGGCGGCGCCGGTGTCCGGAGGCGTGAAGCCGAAGTCGGCGTCCGCGAACCGCTCGCCCAGGGCCAGGACCACGGCCAGGGGGTCCTGCGTGCCCGGCGCGGCGGCCAGGCCGGCGGGGAGCGTGCCGCCCAGCACGTCCACGGTGAACGCGCCCGCGGGCAGGCCGGCGAAGAGATACGTGCCGCCCGCCCCGGTCACGTTCGTGGCCAGGGGCGCGAGGTGCTCATCGTGGAGGACGACCGCGACATTCGGCAGGCCCGGCTCGCCCGGGTCGAGGAGGCCGTCGCCGTCGACGTCGAACCAGACCGTGTCGCCGACACTGGCCGTCTCGCGGTCGGTGTCGAGGAAGTCGTTTCCGGCGTAGGCGGTGAGCACGGTGACCCGGACGGGAATCCGGTTGTCGTTGGGGCCGGCCGTGTCCGCCACGCTGGTGTAGCCGGCGGGGTCCGTCTCCACGACGACGTACGGCCCGTCGCCCAGGTGTAGGAACTCGTACGTCCCGTCGGCGCCGGTCGCCTGGAGGCGCAGGAGCGCGCCGTCGGCGGGGTCGCCGTCGCCGTTGGGGTCGCTGAAGAGGGCGACGCCGACGCCGGCGAGCGGGGTGTCGCCGCCGAAGCCCGGGTTGGCGCGGTCCTCGCAGACCCGACCGGAAACGGAGGCGGCCAGCGTGACGAGGCCGGCGGTGTCCGCCGCGGGCGGCACGGGGTCGCCGTGGACGTCGAGGGCGTAGTCGACCGCCGCGCGGTTGGACGCGGGGTCGCCGCCGCCGACGACGCGGAACGTGACGTCGACCGTTGCGGCCGCGCCGGGCTCGAGCTGGCCGGCGCCCGTCAGGTCGAGCCAGAGCAGGCTGCCCGAGCCCTGGCCGTCGGGCTCCGGCGTGGCGCTCACGAACTCGAAGCCACTCGCACTGAAGGTGTCCTCGAGCGGAAGCTCCGCCACGGCCGTGCTGCCGGTGTTGGTGACGGCGACGCGGAACAGCACCAGCTCGCCGAAGGAGGCCGGGCCGGGGGTGAGGACGGTCTTGGCGACCACCAGGGCCGGCTGCGTGACGGCGACGGCCGCGGTGTTTGTCGAGACGGCGGCTCCGGCCGTCGCGACGGCGCGGTTCGTCGCGGCCGGCGAGGGGCCGGCGGCGGTGAAGTCGACGACGACGTTCGTCGCGGCGCCGGGGGCGAGGGGGCCGACGTTGTTCCAGGCGAGGGTGCCGGCCCCGGCGGCGTCGGGCGGCGGCACGGCGGTGTCGAAGGCGAGCGCGGCGGCGGGGTAGGTGTCGGTCACCTGCACGGTGCCCTGCGTCGTGCTGCCGGTATTCACCACCCGGAGCAGGAAGCGGACGGCGTCGCCGGCGACCGCCTGCCCGTCGGCGGGAGCGAGCAGCGACTTGCTGACGGAGATGCCGGGCACGCCGGGTGCGGCGGGCACCGTCGCGGTGTCGCCGGACGTGTCCGTCGGGTCGTCGGGGTCGGTGTAGGACACGGCGAGGGCCGTGGACGCGGGGGCGTGGAGCACCCCGTCGCCGGGCGACCCGGCGACGGTCGAGCTGGCGGGGAGGCTGTTGGTGAAGACGCCCGTGTCGACCCCCGTCTCGGCGAGGGTGAGGGTCTCGGTGTCGCCCGTGCCCGTCGTGAGGGTGACCTGCACCGTGTCGATCGCGAGGGGATCGGTGTCCTGGTCCAGGTCGGTCGTGCGCACGCAGACGGTCTCGTTCGTGGCATAGACGGCCGTGTGCGGCCCGTTCGGCCCGGTGGTGAACTCGGTCGTGCTCGGGGTGCCCAGGTCGAGCGGGCTCAGCGCGACCGGCGTGGAGCGCGAATCGGTCACGTCGCCCTCGTAGCCCTCGTGGGCGGTGACGCTGACGGTGTAGTTGCCCTCGACCGCGCCCGTGTGCCAGGCGTACTCGTACGTCTTCGAGCACGCGTCGGCCGCCACGACGCCCGCGTCGTCCAGCGCGAGCGAGAGGTCGCCGCCGATGCCCGGTCCGTCGGCGGAGAGGTCCAGCCCGGTGATGTCGGAGGCGCCGAAGGGGTCGCTCACCGTGGCGCGGACGAAGACGGTCTGCCCGTTGGCCGCCGCGGTCAACGGGGCGCCGCCGGGAAAGGCCGCGTCGTAGAGGGCGAGGTCGACGACGCGGATGACCGTCGTGGTGGGCAGGACGACCCGGGAGGGATGGGCGAGGCTGTCGTACAGCACCCGGAACGCGCCCCCGCCTTCGTCGCTGGCCACTTCGAGCTGCACGGCCGATCCCGCGGGGAAATGGGTCGAGACGGGCACGACCCCGCTCCACGCGAGGGTGCCCGCGCCGCTGTCGTAGACGGCGTTGGTGAGGGTCAGGGCGTAGCCGCCCTCCACGCCGACGCGCGCGGTCACGCTCGGGTGGGCGGGCAGGGCGCCGCTCGTGACCTCGACGTGGGCCACCACCTCGACGAGGCCGCCGGCGGGGAGGGCGAGCGGCTCGCAGAGCGCGGGCGCCAGGGTGAAGACCGTGCTCGCGCCGCCCGTCGCGGGCGCCGGCCGGACCGGGACGCCGAGGAGCGCCCACGCGTCGTAGTTGCACGTCCAGGAGATCGTCGCGCCGGACCCGCCAGGCGTCGTGCTGCCGCCCGAGCGGATGCCGTCGCTGTTCGCCACCTCCGAGTAGCCGTTCCAGAGCACGGTGCTGCCGGCGCCCGGCGTGGCGCTGCGCGAGTCGTCGAGCGCGAAGACGCCGAAGACCAGGTCGCCGTCGTCGGAAGACACCGCGAGACTCGCGCTCGTGCCGGAGCCCTTGGTGGTCGCGGGCGTGCCGAGCGGCGAGGAGAGGTCGACGCCGGTGAACGTCGTGACCGCCGCGAACACCGAGTCGTCGTCGTTGGCGCGGCCGTCCGAGAGGGAAACGACCACGGTGCCGGCGCCGCTCGCCGGGGAGGTGAGCCGCCAGATCTCGCCCTCGGCCTCCTGGTTCGAAGCGCGCCGGCGGACCCGGGTCAGGCCCTGGGTGGACGTGCCCACGACGTAGTCGACCGCGCTGACGTCGAGACTGGCGGTGCCGTCGTCCTCGATCCCGATGCCGACGAGCATCAGCCGGTTGGCGCCGGCGGCGGTGACGTGGTCCACGGAGAGGGAGGTGAGCGCCGAGGAACCCTCGGCCACGCTGCCGGTGGAGACGTTGGACACGGCAAGGGCCGAGGCGGTGCGGAGGACGGCCCCGGTGGACGTGGTCGTGTCGCCCGTGGCCACGGGGTCCACGCGGTCGAGGATGTTGCCCGGGCCCGCGTCGCCCAGGTACAGGGGCTTGAACTCGCTGGGGGCGGCCACCACCGCGGTGTCGCTGCAGGTGTCGCCGTACAGCGGATCGGTGTAGCGGGCGACGAGCCCGTCGCCCGCCAGGGCGTGCAGCGTGCCGTCGCCGGGCGCCAGCCCGAGCGTGGTGGAGGAGGCCAGGGGCGAGCCGCTGGCGAACACGTGCGTGTCGGGCCCCGTCTCGGCCAGGAGGACGGTTTCCACGTCGCCGGTCACCAGGTCCGTCACGATGACCTCCACGGTTTCGATGGCGAGGGCATCCGTGCCGGCGTCGATGTCCGAGAGGCGGAGGTAGACGGGAGCGTTGGCGCTGTAGACCCCGACCGGGACGCCGGCCGCGTCGGTGAAGTCCACCACGCACGGGTGCGACCCGGCCGGGGGCGGGACGACGATATCGTGGGTGTCGCCCACGCCGGGCAGGGAGGACTGGGCGGTATTGGTGATGTCGCCGCCCGCGAGGATGACGGTGCGGTAGCGCACCGTGGTCGACTGGCCGCGCAGCAGCAGCGGGATCAGGATGCCTTCCTCGTCGAGGGGGAACGCCGAGGCGGGCGCGGCGTCGTCGCCGATCGGTACGCCGTCCCGCACCGTGCTGTCGGCGACGTAGGCCAGTTGCGGGGGCAGGCCGTCGAGCACCAGCAGGTTGCCGAGGGCGACCAGGCTGCTGTTGTCGAGGGTGATCCGGTACTCGAGCGTATCGCCGATGCTGAGGCCCGGCAGGCCCGAGTCGACGGCGATCGAGCAGTCCTTGACGAACACGGGGACGGGGAACGCGGGCACGGTGGTCCCCATGTCGAGATACGGGTTGCCCGGGCCGGCGACCGCGGGATCCTGGCCCCAGGCGGCGGTGATCAGCGTGCCGTCGAGCGTGTAGACCCGGAGGCCGGTCTGGTCCCTGTCGCCGTCGTAGAGGCGCCGGATTTCGAGGGCGGCGACGTCGAAATGCTCGTCGTACTCCTCGCCGGCGGGGTCGGTGAGGGGGCCGCTCCGGTCGCCGTCGTAGTCGACGTAGATGCGGGTGGCGTCCGTCGCCGTGACCCACACGGGGCTTCCGTTGCGCGACAGGTCGCTGCTTCCGGGACCCCAGCCCACCACGGCCAGGGTGGTCAGGTTCTGAACGGGCACGAGGCTGTAGCCCCAGTCGTGCACGTTGTTCGCCGAGGGTTCCGCGCCCACGGCGCCGACGGCGAAGAACGGCTCGCCGCCGTCGGAGCGGAAACGGGCCGCGGAACTCTGCGGCATGAGGAAACGGTAGGTGTCGCGGGGCGGCACGTCGAAGGAACCGGAGCCGGTGCGCGTGGTGTAGTGGATGGTCACGGGCTGCGCGGCGGCGTTGTGGAGGAGGATGTAGGTGTCGTCGCCGTCCGCCGCCGTGCCCACGGGCGCGTAGTAGTCCCCGCTCCACTGGTCGGCGGGCGCGAGCGTGAACCAGCGCGACTCGTAGTTCGCGCCGATGTCGCCCGTGAGGAGGTGGACCTGCACCGGCTTGGACGCCTGCACGGTCGCGCCCTTGAGGATGCCGCCGTTCACCATGTGGGACTCGCCAGGGCCGAGCGTGACCGCGACGTCCGCCGAGCCGTCGGCGTCGGTGTCGATCTGCACCGCCGTTTCGTCCTCGGCGGCCATGACCAGGAGCCAGACGCGCTCGAACATCGAGGCGTAGGCGGGGGAGGGGAAGACCACGTCCTGCCCCACGGGCGCGACGTAGGACACGCCCCAGTCGAGCGTCGCGGTGACCTCCACCGCGTCGGCCAGCACGCTGCCCGGCTGGACGGCCCACGCGGCGCGGGACATGACGATGCCCTTGGTGGCGCCGACGCGGTCGCGGGCGTCGTACAGGACGGTGGAGGGGTTGCGCGGAAGCGTGACGAGGTTGCGCAGCGCGATCACGTCGCCCGCGTTGAGAGCCGCGGGATCGCTGGCGAACCCGGGCGGCTTGCCGTTCGCGTCGATGCCGTCGCCCCACACCTGCGTCGAGGCCTGGGCCGGATGGTCGAGGTCGATTTCGTAGCCGTCTTCCCAGTGGTCGTACACGACGCGCGTGCCGTTGACGCCCATGACCATCGAGACGACCGAGTCGATCGTGGTGCCGGTGTTGCCGGCCAGGACCAGGAAGGCCTGGCGGACCTGCTGTTCCGGCACCGGGACGTAGTACGACTGCACGACGCTCTGTGCCGGGGCGGAGGGAACCGCCGCGGCCAAGAGACAAGCCGCGGCGGCCGCGACGGTCCATCGTGCGCCCGGACGCGAAACAAGGGGGTGCATGGCTCTCGTCTTCATCTCGTTTCCTCGTGGATCGCGCCGTCCCCGGCGCGCGTCGCTGACCTGGGGCGGCATGCCCGGCAAAGGCCGATGTGGAGCTCTTCCCTGCGGACGCCCTCTTCGGGGCGGTCCGCGGGGATCGGGACGGCGGTCTGCGCGGTCGCTGCCCCCTCGGGCCGGTTCTCCACGCGCTCGCACGCGCTGCAGATGAAGTGCGCGTGGGGCGCGGTGACCGCGTCGTAGCGGCTGCGGCCGCTCAGGGTGGGAACCCGGCGGATGGCGCCCGCCCGCTCCAGCGCCGCCAGGGTGCGGTAGACGGTGTCGAGCGAGATGCCCGGGATCCGGCCGCTCACCGTCCCGAACAGCGACTCGGCGTCGGGATGCCCCTTCGCGGCGGCCAGCGCCGCGAGCACGGCAATGCGCTGCGGCGTGGCGCGAAGATGCACCTGGTCCCTCAGAACGGCGGTGGCGTAGGACTGCATAGATGGCGCCTTTCGAGCGGGCGTGTCGTACTTGCGGCGAATTCTTAGCTAGGACTGTGCCAAGGTCTTCACCGCCCCGCCCGACGGCGCGCGAAGCAGTCGGCAAGACAGGCGCCGCACAGGAGCGGCCTGCGGGTAAGGGGAGGGGTGCAAGGCATAAGCCGTTCTACAGAAACCATCTACGATGGCGAAGGCAGAAACAGCCGCCAGGGCGTGCGCAAGGTGGTTAATTCGCACAAATGAGAGCCGTGTTCGCGCTGGTCAGTCCGTGTACACCCGGTGGACAAATCCGGCACCGGGACCGGAGAAGACTTTGCATGCGGTATTACTTCGTACTATCTTGTGGCCTGACGGTGGAGGCGCGAAGGGAGGGCAGCATGACGAAGTCGGGGACCGAGGTCATTACGTTCAAGGCGGACCGGGAGCTGTCGCGTGCGATGCGAGGCATCCCGAACCGGTCGGCATTCATTCGTACGGCGATCCTGGGCGCGCTCGACAGCGCGTGCCCGCTGTGCCGCGGTACCGGGGTGCTCACGCCGTCACAGAAAGGGCACTGGGACGCCTTTGCGGCCACGCACGCGATGGAGGAGTGCGGCGACTGCCACGCCGTGCACCTGGTCTGCGAAGCCGGAGGGCCGTCCGGCGCCGTACATCCGTCTGCCGCGGCGCGCGGGGAAGCGGCGCCGCGAACGGCCGCGCGGGGGGACGGGGCATGAGCCGGTCGCTCGGCAGGCGCATATTGTGTGCCGCGTCGCTCGCCGCCGCGGCTTGCGGGGCGGGCACGGCGGGCGCGGCGGACGAACCGCTGGGCGTGGCGGTGAGCATCGCGCCGCAGCGCTGGCTGGTCGAACGGATCGGCGGGCCGCGCGTGGCCGTCACGGTACTGGTGCCGGCGGGTGCCGATCCGCACGTGTTCGAACCGACCGCGCGGCAGATGACCGCGCTGGCTCACGCCCGGCTCCTTTTCGCCGTGGGGATGCCGTTCGAGCCGGCCCTCGTGCCGCGCCTCCGGGCCGTCAACCCGCGCCTGCGGGTCGTGGACGTGCGCGGCGAGCGGCAGCGGGAGAGCGACGGACACGGGGGCGGCGAGGACCCCCACACCTGGCTGGACGTGCGCCAGGCCATGGGCCACGCGCGCGTGATGGCGGCCGCGCTCGCCGCGGAGGACCCCGGGGGACGCGCCGCGTACGAGGCCGGCCTGAACGGACTGCTGCGCGAGCTCGCCGCGCTGGACGACCGACTCCACGCGACGCTGGCGGCCGTGAAGGGCCGTTCGTTCCTGGTGCTGCACCCGGCGTGGGGCCACTTCGCCGGGGCCTACGGGCTCGTGCAGCGCGCCGTCGAGCAGGAGGGCAAGCCGCCCTCGGCGCGGCAGCTCGCGCGGCTGGTCGACGGGGCGCGCGCCGAGGGCGTGCGGGCGGTGTTCGTCGAGCCGCAGTTCAGCCCGCGCGCGGCGCGCGCGCTCGCCAACGAGATCGGCGCGGACGTGGTCGTGATCGATCCGCTTTCCGCCGACTACGCCGCCAACCTGGAGCGCGTGGCGCGAACCCTCGCGGAATGGCTGGCGCCGTGAAGGGGACGCCCGAGCGGCCCGCGGTGATCGAAGTGCGCGACGTGTGCTTCGGCTACGGCGCGGACGAGACGCTGCACAACGTCGGTTTCAAGGTCCGGGCACGCGACATGGTCGCGGTGGTGGGGCCGAACGGCGGCGGCAAGACGACGCTGCTGCGGCTGCTGCTCGGCCTGCTCGCCCCGCGGTGGGGGACGGTGCGCGTGCTGGGCGGGGATCCCCGGCGGGCGAGCCGCCGCATCGGCTACGTGCCGCAGCGGCTGGAGTGCGACCCGCGGTTCCCGGTGACGGTGTCCGACGTGGTGTCGATGGGCCGCGTGGAAGCCCACCGCTTCGGGCCGTACCGCGCCGCCGACCGCGGGGCCGTCGAGCGCGCGCTTGCACAGGTGGGCATGGAAGGCCTCGCGCGCCGGCCGTTTGCGCGGCTCTCCGGGGGCGAGCGGCAGCGCGTGCTGATCGCCCAGGCCCTCGTGTCGGACCCGGCGGTCCTGCTGCTCGACGAGCCCACGGCCAATGTCGATCCGGCGGCAGAGCACCGGCTCTTCGAGCTGTTCCGCGCGCTCAACGAACGGCTGACGCTCATGCTCGTCTCGCACAACGTCAACGTCGTGACCCGGCACGTGAGCCACGTGCTGTGCGTGAACCGCACGGCGGAGATGCATCCGATCGAGGCCTTGCTCTCGTCCGAGTTCCGCGAGTCCTACGGCGGGGAGATGGCCGTCATCCTCCACGACGTGCAGTGCCACGTCGTGGACCGCTCGCGCGTGCTGGCGACCGGCCACCGCGGGGAAGCCGGGGAGGGCCGCTGAGATGGGCGCCTTCCTGCACGACGCCTCGCAGTACGCCTTCCTCCAGTACGCGCTCGCCGCCGCGGTGCTCGCCTCGGTGGCGGCCGGCACGGTGGGCAGCTACGTGGTGGCTCGCCGCACGACGTACACCGCCGGCGCCATCTCGCACTGCCTCCTGGGGGGCATGGGCGCGGCCCGGTACTTCCAGCGGGTCCACGGCGTGGCCTGGCTGACGCCGATGCACGGCGCGGTGGCTGCGGCGTTGCTCGCCGCGCTGCTGATCGGCGGGCTGAACGCGCGCGGCCGGCACCGTGGCGACACGGTGCTCAGCGCGGTGTGGGCGCTGGGCATGGCGGTCGGCGTCTCGTTCATGGCCGCCACGCCGGGCTACCACGAGGACCTGATGAGCTACCTCTTCGGGAACATCCTCATGGTGACGCCCGGCGACCTCGGCCTGATGGCGGCGCTGGACGCGGCGATCGTGGTCTGCGTCCTGCTCGTGCACGACCGGTTCCTGGTCATCGGGTTCAACCCGGAGCTGGCGCGGCTGCGCGGTCTGTGCGTGGGGTGGTACGAGTCGCTGCTGCTGATCCTGACGGCGCTCACGGTGGTCCTGCTGGTCAAGGTGGTCGGGGTCGTTCTCGCGATCGCGCTGCTCTCCCTGCCGCCGGCGGCGGCGGGGCTGTTCACGCGGAGGCTCGGGACGATGATGAT
This sequence comes from uncultured bacterium, assembly GCA_963744655.1. Taxonomy (GTDB): domain Bacteria; phylum Verrucomicrobiota; class Kiritimatiellia; order PWTM01; family PWTM01; genus CAVUUJ01. The sequence goes on from CAVUUJ010000001.1 coordinate 395,994, forward strand.
CGGCGGGGTGGCCGTGGCCCTCGTCGTCACGGTGGGCGGCCTCGCCCTGAGCTACGCGCCCGACTGGCCCGCCGGCGCTACGATCGCGGAGCTGGCGGGGCTGGTCTATCTCCTGGCCGCGGGGGCCCGCCGGCTGCCCGTCTTCCGGGGCGGCTGACGTCGTTCCAAGGGTTGGAAGCCTCCTCGCGGGAAGGTTCCAAGGCTTGGAAACACGGGCGGAAGTGCTTACCGCCCGTACGGCGCCCCGGCCTGGGTGACGCCACGACAACACCCTAGACCACGAGGCGTTACCCTTTCTGTCCCCTGTGTTGTGACAACGCATAGCTTCACGATCGTGAAGCCATGCGTTATCAGGATGTTAACGAATAGGGCAGGTGTTGCAGATGTTGCGGGCGATGCGGCAGGCGGCGTGCAGGCCGGGGGCGCCATGCGGATTGGGGGAGCTGTGAGGGCCGGGGATCACGGGGGCCGGAGGCGGTGTGCCGGCTGGGGCGGCGGGAGGGTTGGGCGTCGCAGCGGGTCAGGGGGTGTCGCGGGGCGCGGCGGGGTCGGCCGGGGCGATGAGTGCGCGGGACCGGTCGAGGAGGGCGCGGGACCGGGCGGGAACGGCGGCGTAGGCGGCGGCGGTGTCGGCCGCCGCGCGCCGGGCGAAGTGGCGCAGGGTGGGCGGCGTGAGGGCCACGATGCCCAGGGCGATGCCGAGGACGTTGAACAGGTAGATGACCGTGTACGAGAACAGGCGGCCCTCGCGGGCGATGTCGCTCTGGTGCGTGAGCAGCATCTGCACGGTGAACGTGAGGTGAAACCCCCAGGCAAGACCTATGAGGCCGAGCCAGAAGGGCTCGTAGTCGCGCACGTTGCCCACCCGCGCGAGGGCGTTGTAGAGGGCGACGACGAGCAGGGCGTAGAGGGGGAAGAAGTACGGCGCGAGGGTAACGAGGAAGTGCGAGCGGCTGACCCCCACCCGCCCGCTCGCGGCGCCCACCCGGATGGACGTTACGCGCACGCCGAGCAGGAGCGCCCAGAGGGCGTGGGTGAGTTCGTGGGCGAAGATGTAGGACAGGGTGGGGCGGGGCAGGCAGAAGTAGAGCGCAACCCACAGCCCGAGTCCGACGAGCAGGGCGGCGAGCGAGCGCGCCGAGGCGGCGTCCGGCTGCGCCGCGAGCGAAACCGCAAGCCCGGCCAGGGAACGGGTGACCCCGACGCACGCGGGCAGGAGGAGCAGGCCGGCGAGCCACTTCAGGGACCGCACGAGAGCCGCTCCTCCCTGGCCAGCCGCCGCCGCGTCCACCGCTCGATGCGCTTCACGACGGACGCCCGGAGCAACGCGGGCTCGTGGCGCGCCATCCGCGCGAGGAACTCGCACCGTTCGTCGCGGGGGACGGCGTGCGCGACCGAACCGTTGAGCTGGACGAGGTTTCGCACGAGGCGCCCGCGCCCGGGCCGCACGCCGCACCGGACGCATTCGAGGTCGATCAGCAGCAGGTCCGCGTCGCGGTCGCCGCGCTCGCGGAGGAGCAGGTTCGTCGCCTTCGTGTCGGCGTGGTAGATCCCCGAGCGGCGGAGCCGGACGAGCAGGCGCCGCACGGCGGCGGCCACGCGCCGGCGCGCGGGCGCGTCGGCGGCGGTGGGGTGCTGTTCGGCCCAGGCGCGCAGCGTCGCCGTGCGCTCCTCGAAGGCGCAGAGGTAGTAGCTCCGCAGCAGCAGGCCGCCGCGGCGCACTTCGAGGAAGCCGAGCGGCCTGGGCGTGGGCAGGCCGGCGCCGAGCAGGGCGCGGGCGGCCGCGTAGGCGCGTCGCCCGTGGGAGAGGCGCCACAGGTAGCGGAGGCGCCGCAGTCGGCCCGTCAGCTCATACCGCTTGATCACCGCGTCCGTGCCGAGCAGGGGGACGCGGAGGACCCTGGGCGGGGCGCCGGGTCGGCCGGCGGGCTTGAGCACGTGCGCTTCCGCGGCGGACCCGGCGGACTCGACGGCGCGCGCCAGCTCGTCGAGCCCGAGGTGCGGGTCGGGATGCCAGAAGCCCGACAGGGGGGTGTGCGGCGGGGAGCCGGCGGCCGGGTTGCGGTAGCGGAGTTCATGGAGGAAGCGCTGGCCGGAGCGGAACCGGCCCTGCTCGCGCGCGGTGCGGACCGCTTCGGAGGCGAGCAGGCGCGCGGTGTCGCGCGCCGACCCGGCGGCACCTGCCAGTTCCTGCACGAAGAACCGGGCTTCCGAGGGAAGGAGGATCTCCTCGACGTCCGGCATCCACGCCGCGAGGGCCTGCACGAGGGCCGGCGGCGTCACGGCGGGGTGCGGGGCGGCGACGTCGGGTTCCGCCGCGGCGCCGGCTGTGTCGGGGAGCGGCAGCAGGAGGTCGTCGGCGGGCAGGAGGCTGAGGTCGGCGCCGCGGGCCCACCGCGCGCTCAGCAGGAGGGCGCCCGCGCGCAGGCGGGCGCGGCGTTCGCGTCGGGGGAGGGCAGGCCAGCGCGTCCGGAGGGCGCACCACCGGTCGTCCCCGCGCGCGTCGTCCTCGCGGTCCGGGGCGGGACCGGGCGGCATCGGGGTGGCGGGGTGGGCGTGTGGCATGGCTGAAAGGGTTGACTTCGCGACGGTGCCGCCTAGTATGTCACGCCTTTGGGCACTGACAAGAGCAGCCCTGCGGGGCCGGACCTCCGGCCGGGCCGCGGTGACGGGAGCGAGAAGCATGCCGAATATCAAGAGTGCGGGGAAGCGGATGCGCAACGCGGAGAAGTCGCGGCAGCAGAACAAGGGTGTGCGGTCCGTCGTCAGGACGGCGCGCGCGGCGTTGCTGGAGGGTGAGGCCGATTGCCCTGCGACGGAGGCCGCCTACCGCGCGTACTGCTCGGTGCTGGACAAGGCCGTGAAGAAGGGCGTCATGGCCCGCAACGCGGCGACCCGGCGCAAGACGCGGGCGGCAAACCGTCTCCGCAAGGCCAAGGTTGCTACGGCCGCCCCGGCCGAAGCCGCGGGTGCCTGAAGCGTCCGCGTCGAGCGGCGCGCGGGCTTGATCAGCGCCAGCTCTCGACGATGCTCTCGACGAGATCGTGCGCGAGGTCGCGCGCCGCCGTCGGCAGGGCGGAGCGCTTGGCCGAGGCGAGATCCGCGACGACGTCGACCGTCGCTTCGCCCTCCACGTTCGGACTCTCCGCGAGGACCTCGCCGGTGCCCGCATCGGTCATGACGAACGAAGCGGTCAGGATGATCCGGTACTCGTTCGGCCGCGCGTCGCGGTCGCGGCTGTAGGAAATGGGGGTCAGGGTGTACCGCTCCAGGGTGACCTTGAGCAGCGCGTCGGCCTCTTCCTTGCCCACGACGCGCAGCGACGCGTCGGTCTGGAGCCGCGTGATGGTTTCGCGGGTGGCGTCGACCTCGACCAGCGGTTCGTCGGTGCGGTTGACGAACGTGGGCACGCACACGGTCCGGACGGTCGGCGGGAGCATCGTGCCGAGCTGGTAGCCCGTGCATCCCGCCGCGAGGCTAATCGCGACCGAGAGGGCGGTCAGGCTCGCCGGCCGGCGACGCATCTTCGGGATTGGGTTCATCGTGTTCTATGTCCCCCAGCGTCTGCTGCAACTCCTGTATACGCCGCTCGGCGCCCGGTGTCCATTCCGACCGCGGGAAGCGACGCACGAAGAGGCGGTAGGCCTCCAGCGCCGCGGCGGGTTTTCGCGCGGTGCGTTCGTAGAAGGCGGCACGGTCGAACGCGCGATGGGCGCGCCGGGCGTGGATCTCGTCGCGCCAGGCGCGGGCCCGCCCGTGGCCGGCGGTTTCGGGGTGCTGCTGCACGTAGCGGTCGAGGGCGGCCCAGGCTTCCGCGGCCAGCGGGTCGTCCTCGGGCGACTTGCGGGACAGGCGGTACAGCGTTTCCGCGCGACCGAACGCGGCGTCGGCGGCGAAGGGCGACCCCGGGAAGCGGAACTGGACGGTTTCGAAGGCCTGCTCCGCTTGCTCCAGGTTCCCCGCGTCCGCCTGGATCCGGCCGATCAGGTACTGCGCCTCGGCGGCGGCTTCGAGCTGCGGGGCGTTGGTGACGACGTGGCCGAGGTAGGGGATGGCGTGCCCGGGGGTGCGGAACCCGCCGAGGAGCAGGCGGTAGCGGCGGGTGTTCATCGCGGCCTTGGCGATGGCGAACTGCCGCCCGACGACCTCGTCGAAGGCGGTATCGCCCGGGTAGCGGTCCAGCAGCACCTGGTACTGCGCGAAGGCGGCGTCGTACCGTCCGCGGTGGTCGAGCAGGCGGGCTGCTTCGTACTGCGCCACGGGGGCTTCGGGTGCGGCCGGCCAGCTGGCGACGAGTGCGCGGTAGTGCCGGCTGGCGCGGATCCAGTGCCCGCTGTCGCGGAGGGCGCGGGCGTAGGCGAGTTGCGCCGCGGGGGTGTCGCGGGCGGGGCGCATGAGCGAAAACCAGGGTTTCCTGCGGCCCGCTTCCTGATACGGTGCGTCCGCGGCGCGGGCCGGGGCGGCGAGGCAGGCCGCGGCGGCGAGCAGGAGCACGGCCGGGCGCAGGCGGAGGAAAGGGGACGTCATGGGCGCGAACATAGGCGGCGCCGGGGAAGCGGGTCAAGTCTGCGTCACCTGTCCGCGCGGGCTGGCGGGCTTCCTGGCGGAGGAGATTCGCGGGCTCGGGTTGCCCGTGCTGGAAGAGGGCGAGACCACCGTGGCGACGGAGGGCGGCTGGGACGCGGTGATGCGCCTCAACCTGGGGGTGCGCACGGGCCACCGCGTGCTGGTCCGCGTGGCCGAGGCGGACGCGGTGTCCGCCGACGACCTCTACCGGGCGGCGCTGGGCGTGCCGTGGGAGGAGCACCTCGAGCCGCGGGGCTACTTCACCGTGCGGGGCGAGGTGTCCACGCCGGCGATCCGCGACAGCCGGTACGCCCTGCTCCGGGTGAAGGACGCGGTGGCCGACCGATTCCGGCAGCGCACGGGGGGGCGGCCCGACAGCGGCGGCGAGGATCGCGGCGCGGCCCTGTTCGTCTACTGGCAGGGCGAGCGCGCGGTGCTGTACCTGGACACGTCCGGCGTGCCGCTGTCGCGCCGCGGATACCGCGTGCGGCCCGTGGCGGCCCCGCTGCGGGAGAGCCTCGCGGCCGCCGTGGCGGCGGCGACGGGCTGGCGGGGCGGCGGGCCGCTGGTCATCCCCATGTGCGGCAGCGGGACGATCGCGATCGAGGCGGCCTGCCGCGCGGCGGGCCTGGCGCCGGGGCTCACGCGTTCGCACTTCGCCTTTCTGCACCTGCGGGGCGCGCCGCGGGAGGCGTGGGCGGCGCTGTGCGCGGAGGCCCGCGCGAAGGCGGGTCGGCTCGTGCCGGGCACGGTGCTGGCCACCGACCTGCGCGCGTCGGCCGTGTCGGCCTCGAAGGAGAACGCCTTTCGCGCGGGCGTGGGGGAGGCGATCCGGTTCGCGACCTGCGATTTCGCGGCCACGCCGCGCGTGGACGGGCCGGCGGTCGTCGTGCTCCACCCCGGTTACGGCCGGCGGCTGGGGCGCGAGAGGGACCTCGAGCGGCTGTACCGGCGTATCGGGCCGTTCCTGCGCGCCTACGCGCCGGGCGGGCGCGGGTACGTGCTGTGCGGCAACCCGCGGCTGGCCGCCGCGGTCGGCCTGGAGGCGGCGCGGGGGTGGACGTTCTGGAACGGGCCGATCCGGTGCCGGCTCGCCGAGTACCGGCTTCCGGCGTGACGCGCGGGCTTCGGGGCCGGCCCGGCTTGCCCGGGGGGACGCGGCCCGTTATGGTCGCGGGCGTCGGCCGTCGGGGGGCGAGTGGCGGAATGGGCAGACGCGCAGGACTTAGGATCCTGTGCCTAACGGCGTAGGGGTTCGAGTCCCCTCTCGCCCACCCGCCGGGCCGCGGCGTGCGCGGAGCGCGCGGGCTACGGCGGGGCGAGTCCCGCGCCCTCGAGGGCGGCGTCGCGGCTGGGCAGCCGCAGGTCGAGGTGGTGGCGCAGGAACCGTCCGACGAGCCGCTCCGCCTCGCGCTGCTGGCGGGCGGACGCGACGATGCGCCGCGCGGCGCCGGGCCGGGGGGCCTGCCGCCACGAGCGAAGCAGGGCGAGGGTGTCGGGGGCGGCCGGCTCGGGGGCGCCGTCGCGGGACGCGCCGCAGCGGCGGCAGAGCACGCCGCCGCGCGCGCAGGAGAAGCCCGCGCCGCGGGCGCGCGTTACGTCCTGCCCGCAGCCGACGCAGCGGGCGAGCGAGGGTTCCAGCCCCAGTTCCGCCATCAGGTGCAGCTCGAACCACGACAGGATACCCGCGCTCAGGCCGTGGGCCGCGAGCTCGTCCCACGCGGCCGCCAGCAGGTCGAATACGCCCGGCGCGGGGGCCTCGTCCTGCAGGGCGCGGGCCACGACGTCCGCGGCGTAGGAGGCGATCGCGCTCGCGCGCCAGTTCCCGCGAAGCCCCTCGCGCAGGTCCAGGGGGGCGCACTCGCGCAGCAGGTGCATGCCGCCGCGTTCCCGGCGGTAGAAGACGAGATCGCACGTGTAGAACAGGTCGTACTGGCCGAGGAAGAAGCTCTTGGGGCGCTGCGAGCCCTTGACCATGGTCGCGATCCGCCCGTTGCGCCGGCCGAGCCAGAGGACCATGCGCGAGGTGTTGGACCAGGGCGCGATGCGCAGGGCGAGGGCGACGTCCTTTTCGAGCGGCTCCATCGCTCAGCCGGCGGGGGGAGGCGCCTGCGCGGTCCCGCCGGGCGCCGCGGGGTCCGGGCGGTCGCGGCCGTCGCGCCCCCAGCGCTCCATCATGTCCAGCAGGCTCAGGCGCGTGGGGGCCAGCTTGGCGCCCGGGTAGAGGTTGCCGGCGGAGAGGATGAAGTTCATGGCCTCGGCGGAGGAGGCGGGGAACGGAACCGTTTCCTCCCGCGGCAGGATGAGCAGGAACCCCGACGTGGGATTGGGCGTGGTAGGGAGGAAGAGGGTGACGAGTTCCTTCCCGGGCGCCACGTCCATGCGGTCGCGCATGTGCGGCGGCATCGGGGCGGTGACGAACGCGAGGGCATACACGCCCTTGCGCGGGTACTCCACGAGCACCGCCTCGCGGAACAGGCGGTTGCGCTGCGTGAAAATCGCCTCGCTCACCTGGCGGATGAAGACGTAGATGCGGTTGATCAGGGGGATCCGCGTCATGACGCGGTCCCCCAGCGCGTAGAGCCTGCGCCCGACGAGGCTGCGCACGACCAGGCCCACGAGGAAGAGCGAGGCGAAGATCAGCAGCACGGCCACCGTGACCACGAGGCCCCGGTGCAGCTCGTTGCCGGCGCCGGGGACGAGCTCCATGAGCAGCCCGGCCAGGAAGCGCGTGAGCTGGTTGCTGATCAGCAGCCGGAAGAGGTACTGGACGATGAGGGCGGTGAACGCGATGGGGGTGACGAGGACGAGGCCGACCAGCAGGCTGTTGGCCACGGGCCGCGTCGTGCGTCTCCACCAGGATGCGGGGGTGCCGGACATGTCGGTTTACTCCGTGCCGCGCTCGGTCTCCGCCGGTCTGCCCGGGCCCGCGCGGGGGGTGTTGCGAACGATCTTCACTCGTACGATGCGGCGTTCGTCGGCTTCCTCCACCGTCACGGTGCAGTCCGGGAGCTCGAGCGTCTCGCCCGGGGCCGGGATCCGGCCGAGGGAGGTCACGGCGAAGCCGCCGATCGAATCGTACCGCGGTTCGTCGGGAATGGCGACCCCCATGGTCTCGTTGACCTGGTCCACGGGCGTCGCCGCGTCGAAAACCGCCGCGTTGCCCGACGGCGCCTCGACGTCGACCTCGTCGCGGTCGTACTCGTCGCGGATCTCGCCGATCAGCTCCTCGAGGATGTCCTCCATCGTGACCAGGCCGGCGGTGCCGCCGTACTCGTCCACGACCATCGCCATCTGGATGCGGCGCGCGCGGAGCAGGCCGAGCAGTTCGTTGATCGGCATGGTTTGGGGGACGAAGACCGTCGCCTGCAGCAGCTCGCGGAGGCAGGGGCCGGTGTGTCCCGACTGCACGGCCTGGAGGAGGTCCTTCACGTGAACGAAGCCCAGCACGCGGTCGACGGAGTCCTCGTAGACGGGGTAACGGGAATAGCCGGAGGCGCGGACGCGCCCGACGGTCTTCCCGACGTCGTCCCCGACGTCGAGCGCCTCGACGGCGACCCGGGGCGTCATGATCTCCCGGGCCACGGTCGAACCGAAATCGATGGCGCTGCGGATGATGTCCTTCTCGTCCTCGTCGAGCCGGTTGTCCTCCTCCTGCTCGACGAGGGAGCGGATTTCGTCCTCGGTGCTGGGCCGGTCGGTGGCGCGGGCGCCGCGCAGCAGCGCGGCGAGGAGGCGGCGCTCGACGTGGGCGAGCGGCCAGGCGACGGGCGCGAGCAGGAGGGCGAGGACGGAGACGAGGGGGAGGGTCGAGACCGACAGGCGGTCGGCGTAGCTCTCGGACAGGACGCGGGGGAGGATGTCGACCAGCAGCGCGAAGGCGAGGACGATCAGCAGGATGGCCACCAGCAGCGGCACGCCGACGAGGCCGCCGACGGGGAGCAGCGCGTGCGCGGCCAGCAGCAGGGCCGCGACCTGGGTGAGGGTGGAGCAGAGGAGCAGCGTCGTTTCCAGCACGCTCCAGCGGTCCCGCCACCGGGCGACCCGGCGCCGCGCCGCGGGGAAGGTCTGGACCAGCCGCTCCGGCCCGGCCTCCCCGGTGATCTCGTAGGCGGAGAACAGCGTGGCGAAACAGGCCGATGCGGCCATGGCCAGGAAACTGTAGAGCAAGGCCATCATCGTTGTTCGTCGTCCCCGGCGACGAGTCCCTCCAGCAGCCCGTCGCGGCCCGCCGCCCGCAGCCACCGTCGTTCACGGTCGCGCATGGCGCGGCGCCGCGCCGGGGTATCGTCGTCGGCCCCGGCGAGGTGGTCGCAGCCGTGCGCGACATACAGCGCGAGCTCGTCGCACACCGAGACCCGCCGCGCGCCCTCCCGCGCCGCGCGCTCCACGTTGACGAGCACTTCGCCGTGCCAGCCGCTTTCGCCGGGCAGCGGCGGGTAGGCGAAGCTGATCACGTCGGTCGGCTCCGCCGAGCCGAAGCACGCGCGCTGCACCGGCTCGATCCCGCGGTCGTCCAGCAGGACGAGGGTCAGGCTAGCCCATGGTGTCCGAACGTTCAATCGCCGAACGCTCGTCATGATCCGCCGCGCCAGCGCGGCCAGGCGGCGGCGGTTCACCCGCCGCGCGCGCTGTCGGTTCGCGATGTCCAGTTTCATAGCTCGGGTAGGCGACCCGTCCGTGGAGCATGTTCGTGAGCGAGAACACGAACGACTGCCGGATCCGGGTGAGTTCGCTGAAGGTGAGGGCGGCGTCGGCGAGCTGCCCGTCTTCCATCTTGCGGCGGATGACTTCCTCGATGAGGTGCTGCACGCGGGTCGGGGTGGGCTTCTCCAGCGAGCGGGAAGCCGCCTCGACCGCGTCCGCCAGCGCGAGTACGGCCATTTCCCGGGAGGCGGGCAGGGGCCCCCCGTAGCGGAAGTCGGCGGGCCGGACCGGGGCGCTGCCGGCCTCTTCCCGCTGCTGCTCGCAGGCGCGGTGGTAGAAGTAGGAGACCAGCCCGGTTCCGTGGTGCTGACGTATGGCCTCGAGGATCGGGCGGGGCAGCTTGTGCGCGCGGGCGAGTCCGATGCCCTCCTTGACGTGCGCGGTGATGACCAGCGTGCTCATGCTGGGCGTGAGGGTGTCGTGCGGGTTGGTGCGCCAGTGCGCGTTCTCGGTGAAGTAGTCGGGTTTGACGAGCTTGCCGACGTCGTGGAAACAGGCGCAGACGCGCACCAGCAGCCCGTTGGCGCCGATGGCTTCGGCCGCCGCCTGGGCGAGGTTGGCGACCATGAGGCTGTGGTGGTAGGTGCCGGGGGCTTCGACCGCGAGGCGCCGCATCAGCGGGTGGCCGGGGTCGGAGAGCTCGAGGAGGCGGATGTCCGAGGTGAGCCCGAAGAGGGTTTCGAAGAGAGGAACCAGGAGCAGCACGATCAGCGAGGCCGCGATGCTGCTGCCGAGGGCCGCCAGCGCCTGGAGCGCGACGAGGGACAGCGGGTGCTGCTGGTACAGGGCGAGGCCGAGCACGTATACGAGCTTGGTCAGCCCGATCCACAGGCCGGCCTGGAACAGGCGCGAGCGGCGCCGGACCTCCCGCCCGGCCAGGGCGGCCGCGGCGGTGACGAGCAGGCCCATGAGCAGCACGTCGAAGCTGTTGCCGCAGAGCACGGCCGCGGCAGGGCTGGTCCACGCGCCCACGACCAGGGCGAACGCCGGGCCCGCCAGCACGGCGGCCAGCAGGGGGGCGACGGCGAGCGGGAGCAGGAAATCGCGGAGGGCCGGGGGGGGCCAGGCGTTGGACGCGGAGAGGTGCAGCAGGAGCCGCAGGACGACGAGGGCGGTGAGCGAGAGGGCGGCGAAAAGGCCGGCGCGCGCGGGCCGCCGGAACAGGTCGGGCTGCAGCACGTGGGCCAGGCTCACGGCCAGCAGCAGGCCGATGGCAAGCAGGGCGGCGCTGCCCGCGGCCCCCAGGGCGCGGTCGTAACGCGACATGCGCTGGCTGACCTTGCGCGCGTGTTCCCGCAGCAACTCCAGGGTCAGGGGGGTGGCCCGCTCGCCGTTCTCCACCAGGGTGGTGCCGGCCCGCACGGTCATGGATGCGGGCACGACGCTGCGCTCGGCGGCCGCCCGGCGCTGGCCCGTCTCGACCGGTTCGTAGACGAGGTTGGGGACCAGCCAGACCGACCAGAAGGCGTCGAGGCCCTGCCGTCCGAGCCCCGCGAGCACGGGGTGCTCCATGGAGCGGCGGACCGCGACGGCGACCGCTTCCCGCGGGGTGTAGACCTTCGCCAGTTCCGCGCCGCGGGCGATCTCGGGGTCCGGCCCCTCGATCAGGATGCGGCCAGCGGGCGCCACGCCGCGGAAGCGGTTGGCCTTCTCCGAGGGCAGCACGATGCCCTCCTGCCATACGTCCTGCAGGATCGAGACCAGGAGGTCGAACACGGCCTCGGGGTCTTCCCCGGGGATGAGGCGGAGGACGTCTTCGGGCGGCAGGGCGAGTCCGACGAGTTCGAGGTCGGCGCCCAGGCCGAGCGTCGGGTCGGCCGGGTCGGCGCCGGCGGCCAGCGCGCGCCGCTGCTGGACGCGGTCGAAGAGCCGCCGAAGCTGCCGTTCGCTCTCCGCCAGCCGCGCGGCGTTCGGGGTGAAGACGGGCAGCACCGACTCGGCGGCCTGGCGCCGGACCAGTTCGGTCTGGGCGAAGTCGGTGCAGGTGAAGTCGACCGTGGCGACGACCGTGGACGGCGCCCGCTGCCCGAGGGCCAGGCTGACGTGCAGGGCCGGCTCCAGACCGAAGAGCAGCGCGGTCGCGCCCGCCCAGGCCAGCACGGCCAGGGCCGCGGCACGGAGCCGCATCACCGGCGGCGTCCCGCGCCCGTTGGCCGCGCGCGGCGGCTTCTTCCTGCCCCGCTCCTTGGAGATGTTCTCTTCCATCCGGTGTTCCGTCCGGTCCCGCGGGGGAACCGGCCCCGTCTAGGGGTGCGGGCGGCTGCTCCCCGGTCCCGCGCGGCGGTCCCCGGCCTGCCGGCGCGGGGGGCCGCGGCCGGCGGGCGTGTGCGTGGGATCTTCACGCATGCGGCGGGTCCCCGGCCTTGCCGCGGCCGGCCGCGCGGCCGAAACGGTAGGCCTGAACGATCTTCTGCACCAGTTCGTGACGCACCACGTCGGCGTCGCCCAGCTCGACGACGGTGATGCCCGGAACGTCCGCGAGCGTGCGCCGGGCCTCCAGCAGGCCCGAGGGCCGCCCGCGGGGCAGGTCGACCTGCGTCACGTCGCCGGTGACGACGCACTTGGAATCGAACCCCAGGCGGGTCAGGAACATCAGCATCTGTTCCTCGGTGGTGTTCTGTGCCTCGTCGAGGATGACGAACGCGTGGTTGAGGGTGCGCCCGCGCATGTAGGCGAGGGGGGCGACCTCGAGGACGCCCCGCTCGATGTTCCGGGCGATGTCGTCGGGCGGCATCATGTCGTACAGCGCGTCGTGGAGGGGGCGCAGGTAGGGGGAGACCTTCTGGTGCAGGTCGCCCGGGAGGAACCCGAGCGCCTCGCCGGCCTCGACCGCCGGACGCGTGAGGATGATGCGGGCAACGTCGCCGCGGCCCAGCGCGGAAACCGCCATCGCCATGGCCAGGTAGGTCTTTCCCGTGCCCGCGGGGCCGATGCCGAAGGCGATGCCCTGGGTGCGGATGGCCTCGACGTACCGGTGCTGGCCGAAGGTGCGGGGGAAGACGGGCGGCTTGGCCGCGGCCACCTCGATCCGGCAGCCGTAGAGCGCCGCGAGACCCTCTTCGCGGCCGGCCTCGGCGGTCGCGAGGGCCTCGAGCAGGAGGGTGTCGCGGAAGACCACGCCGCGGCCCCGCGCGGTGCGGAGCAGCTCGACGAACCGGCCGAGCCGTTCCAGGGCGGCGGGGGGGCCGACGGCCTTCAGCCAGGTGTCGCGGAGGGTGAGCTCCACGCCGAATACCTCCGCCATGCGGCGTCGCACCTCGGGGGAGCGGCCGGCCAGGTCCTGCGCCTCGCGCGCGTTGTCGAACGATACCGTTGCTTCCGTCATGTGCCCGCCGTGCCTTGCAGGGCGTCCCCGCCCGCCGCGGGGCCGCGCGCTCCCCCCCCTGCGGAATCCGCACCGGGAGCACGGGGTCCCGGGGTCCGCCGTCTGCCGGGGGGACCGGGCGAGAGAGTACGGGCCTGGTGCCGGCCGCGTCAACCGGCGCCTCCCGCCCCGCGCGGCCGCGGGGCAGGGCCGTCCCGGCGGGCGGTCCGGCAGACGGTTTGACACGGGAGCGGCCCCCCGCCATCCTCCGCCCGTGACCCGGTTGCCTCCATGGATGCGCCGCCCGTTGAGCACCGGCGGGGATTTCGGGCGCGTGAGCGGCCTCCTCGAGGGCCTGGACCTTCACACCGTGTGCCGCAGCGCGGGGTGCCCCAACCGCCGCGAGTGCTGGAGCGCGGGCACCGCCACGTTCCTGATCCTCGGCGGGGTGTGCACGCGCCGCTGCAGGTTCTGCGGCGTGCCCTCCGGACGGCCCGATGCGGCCGACCCCGGGGAGCCCGGCCGGGTTGCGGAAGCCGCCGCGCGCATGCGGCTGCGGCACGTGGTGATCACGTGCGTGACCCGCGACGACCTGCCCGACGGGGGGGCGTCGGCCTTCGCCGCCACCGTCCGCGCGCTGCGGGAGCGGGTGGCCGGGGCCACGGTCGAGGTGCTGACCTCGGACTTCGGGGGCGACGGCGAAGCGCTGGGGCTTGTGCTGGCGGCGGGCCCGGACGTGCTGGCCCACAACCTGGAGACCGTGCGCCGCCTGCAGGCGGCGGCGCGCCCGGGGGCGGGCTACGGGCAGTCCCTGGCCGTCCTTTCGCGTGCCGCCGCCTTTCGCCCGTCGGTGGCGGTGAAGTCGGGCCTCATGTTCGGCCTCGGCGAAACGCACGCGGAACGGCTTGCGGCCCTGCGCGACCTGCGTGCGGCGGGCTGCTCCCTGCTCACGCTGGGCCAGTACCTGTGCCCCGACGCCGCACGGTGCCTGCCGGTGGCGGAGTTCCTTTCGCCGGAGGCGTTCGACGCCTACGCGGCCGAGGCGCGGTCGATGGGTTTCGCGGACGTGGCGTCGGGGCCCATGGTGCGATCGTCGTACCGGGCGGGCGAGATGCTGCGGGCGGCGCGCGCGGCGGCGGCGCCGCGGGAGGGCCAGGGCGTAGCGGCCGGCTGAGGCCGGAGGTCGCGGGGAGGGGGCACGCCGGGGGGGCGCGCATGCTGGAGTACGAACTACACGCGGCGGCGGCGTTCCTGAGCCGCCGTCTGCCTCTCGGGTTCAGCTACTGGCTGGGCATGCGCGTGGCCGACCTCTATCACCGGGCCGACCTCCGGGGCCGGGAAGCCGTGCGGTCCAACATCCGGCGGATCCTGGCCCACCGCGGCGTGCATCCCGCGAAGGGTTCGGTGGAGGTCTTTTCGCGCAAGATGTACCAGTACTTCGGCAAGTACCTGGTCGACTTCTACCGCTACTCGCGCGCGACGGCGGGCGAGCTGGAGGGGCGCTGCAGCGTGGAGCACATGGACCACCTCCGCGAGGCCGCCGCGCTCGGCCGGGGCGTGGTGGTCGTCACGGCGCACGTCGGCAACTGGGAACTGGGCGGCATGGTGCTCGCGATGGAGGGTTTCCCGCTGACCGCGGTGTTCCGGCCGCACGCAGTGCGGAGGCTGGACCATCTGTTCCGCTCGCAGCGCCGCCGGCGCGGCATCCGCGGCGTGGCGCTGGGCCGCGCCGTGCGCGGGATGCTCCAGGCGCTGCGCCGCAACGAACTGGTGGCGATCCTCGCGGACCGCGATTTCACGAACCAGCGCCACCGGGTGCGGTTCTTCGGCGAGGAGGCGTGCATGCCCCACGGTCCCGCCCAGATCGCGCTGCGCGCGGGCGCGCCCATCGTGCCCTGTTTCATGCTCCGCCAGGTCGACGACCGCTTCCTGATGCGGTGCTTCCCGCCGATCTACCCCGAACGCGAGGGCGGCCTCGAGGCCATCCAGCGCCGGATCGTCCTTGTGATGGAACAGGTCATCGGGGAGAATCCGTTCCAGTGGTTCGTTTTCGAGGATTTCTGGAAGCGCGAGCATGACGACAGCTGACGGCCATCCCGCGGCGGGAGAACGGGCTGACGCCCCGCCCGGCGGGCCGGGCGAGCGGTGGTACGCGATCATCCCGGCTTACCGCGAAGGCGGACGCATCGGGCCGGTGGTGGAAGCGGCGCGGCGCACGGGGGTCGGGGTCGTCGTCGTCGACGACGGGTCCGGCGACGGCACGGCCGGGGAGGCGGAGCGCGCCGGGGCCATCGTGCTCCGCCACGAGCGCAACCGCGGCAAGGGCGCGGCGATGGCGACGGGCTTCGGGTACGCGCGCGAGCACGGCTGTTCGGGGGTGGTCGCGCTCGACGCCGACGGGCAGCACGACCCGGCCGAGATCGCGAAGTTCATCGAGACCTACCGGCGCACGGGCCTTCCCGTCCTGGTGGGCAACCGGATGTGGAACCCGGAGGGGATGCCGCTCGTGCGGCGCCTGACCAACCGCTGGATGAGCTGGCTGCTCAGCCGCGAGATGAACCAGTTCGTGCCGGACACCCAGTGCGGCTACCGGATGTTCCGTTGCGACATCCTGCCGTTTGTCGCGGCGGAGACGGAGGGGTTCGCGGCGGAATCGGAGATCCTGCTCAAGGTGGCGTCCCGCGGGATCCAGATCGGTTCGGTGCGCATTTCGACGATCTACGGGGACGAGCGGAGCAAGATCCGGCCCCTGCGGGACACGGTCCGCTTCTTCCGCATGCTTCGCGCCTACCGTGCCGGCCGGCGCCGCGCGCAGGAGCTACGCCGCCGCCGGGAGGGATGAACCCCCCGCGGCACGGCGTGCCCGGGGCCCTCACGGCCTGACGGGCGGGGTCTTCTCGCGCAGCTCGTTGAGGTAGGTCTGAAGGGCCAGCTGCTTTCGCTGGTTCGTGAGCACCTGCCCGATGCGCTGTTCGACCTCCTCGAGGGCCAACGCGCGGGCTTCGTCGCGCTCCAGCACCTCGATGACGTGGAAACCGAAGGGCGTTTCCACGACGGGACCGACGACGCCGGTCTCCTGCGAGAAGGCCGCCTCCTCGAACGGCTTCACCATCTGCCCGCGCGGGAACCGGCCCAGGTCGCCGCCCCGCGTCTTGCTCGGGCAGTCGGAGTGCGCGGCGGCCACCTCGGCAAAGTCCGCGCCTTCCGCGAGCTGCTTCTGGAGCGCCTCCGCCGCGGCGCGCTTCTCCGCCTTCGCCTCGGGCGAGGCGTCGGAGGGCACCGCGATCAGCACGTGCCGCGCATGGGCGCTCTCCGGCACCTGGAAGCGCTCCTTCTCCTTTTCGTAGATGGCGGCGATCTCCTCGGCGGAGGGCGGCTCCACGCCGGCGGTCTTCATCTCGATGAGTTTCGCGACCCGCATGTCCGTCGCGATGTTGGCGTCGAGCTGCGCCGGGTCCATGCCCTGCGCGGCGAGCAGCGTGTCGAGGTCCTGTCCCTCGGGCACCTGTCCGGCCAGCTGCTTGTGGGCCGCTTCGACCTCCTCGGGCGTGACCGCGATCCCCTCGGCGGAGGCCGCCTGCAGGAGCAGCGCGCGGTTCACGAGGTTCTCGACGACTTTCGCGGTCAGTTGCCCGCGCACCTGCTCCGCCTGCTCGGCCGGCACGCGGCCGCCCATCATGCGCATGGCGTTGGCCAGTTCGCGCTCGACCTCGGCCCTCGTGATGGTGGTGCCGCCCACGGTAACGATGGGGTCGTCGGGCGAGGTGGGCATGACGGCGGGCTGCACGGGCTGGGCGAAGAGGTCTTTCGGCATGGCAACGGGCTCCTCGGCGCGGGCGCCGGGGCCGGCCAGGAGCCAGCCCGCCGAGACGGAAGCCAGGACGAGGGGGACGCGGACGATGGCGTGGCGCATGGTGGTGTTTCCTTTCGGTTTCCGTGTCGCACCCGGCGCTGCGCGCTTTCCGGCACGACGTCGGCGGGGACTATCGTGGCCGGGCCCGGCAATGTCAAACGCAATGCCGGGGGCCCGGGTCGGTGCGGCGTCCTTCCGCCGGCCGCGCGGGACGGACACCGTGATGCCGGGACGGTGGTGCCGGAGGTGGGAGTCGAACCCACACGAGGTTGCCCTCGGCAGATTTTGAGTCTGCTGCGTCTGCCATTTCGCCACTCCGGCGCCGGCCGGTGTCCGTCCGGGCGGGGCAACCGGATAACAGATCGGGCCGGGACGGACAAGCGGCATCGCCGCCGTCGGCGGCGGCGCGGGCCCGTCCGGGGTACGGGCGGGGGCCTTTGGGCTTGCGGGCGCGGCGGCCGGAAGGCGATAAGGAGGCTTTTGCCAGAGGGACCACCATGGGCGAAGACCGCTTCTACGTAACGACGCCGATCTACTACGTGAACGACCGTCCGCATATCGGGCACGCGTACACCACGGTCCTGGCCGACGTGCTGGCGCGCTACCACCGCATGCTCGGCACGGACACCTTCTTTCTCACCGGCACCGACGAGCACGGGCAGAAGGTGCAGCAGGCCGCCGCGAAGGCGGGCATCGCGCCGCGCGAGCAGGCCGACCGGACGGTCGTCCGGTTTCGGGAGCTGTGGAAGCGGCTGGAGATCACGAACGACGATTTCATCCGGACCACCGAGGAGCGCCACACGCGGGTCGTGCAGGCCGTGCTCCAGGACCTCTTCGACCGCGGCGAGATCTACGCCGCCGAGTACGACGGCTGGTACGACGTGACCAGCGAGACCTTCGTTACGGAGAAGGACCTCCCGGAGGGGACGCGGCCGGAGGATCTGCCCAACATCCAGCGTATCCGCGAGAAGAACTACTTCTTCCGCATGAGCGCCTACCAGGCGTGGCTCGTGCGCTACATCGAGGAGCACCCGCGCTTCATCCAGCCCGACCACCGCCGGAACGAGACGCTGGGCTTCCTGCGCAAGCCGCTCACGGACCTGTGCATCTCGCGCCCGAAGAGCCGCCTGGCGTGGGGGATCGAGCTGCCGTTCGACCGCGACTTCGTCTGCTACGTCTGGATCGACGCGCTGGTGAACTACATCAGCGCCGTCGGCTACGGGGCCGACCCCGAACGGTTCGGGGCCTGGTGGCCGGCCGACTACCACCTGATCGGCAAGGACATCCTGACGACGCACACGGTGTACTGGCCCACGATGCTCAAGGCCATCGGCTTGCCGATGCCGCGGACCGTCTTCGCGCACGGCTGGTGGCTTTCCGGCCGGACGAAGATGAGCAAGTCGCTCGGCAACGTGGTGAACCCGATGGACATGATCGACCGCTACGGCGTCGATCCGTTCCGCTATTTCCTCATCGCGGACATGAGCCTCGGGCAGGACGCGACCTTCACGGAGGAGGCGTTCGTCCGGCGTTTCAACGCCGACCTCGCCAACGACCTCGGCAACCTGCTCAGCCGCCTGTTGAAGATGACGGCGAGTTCCTTCGGCGGGCGGGTGCCCGACGCCGGGCCGGACGCGCTGTCGGGGGCCGGGGAGCAGGCCGTGTGGGAGGCGGTCACCGGCGCGGCGGCGGCGCTGGCCGAATCGGTGGAGGCGATGCGGCTCGACGCGGGGCTCGCCCGCTGCATCGAGGCGGTGCGTGCGGTGAACCGCTACCTCGAGGTCCGCCAACCCTGGCTGCAGGCGAAGGCGGAGGACAAGCGCCCCCTGGCGGTGACGCTGTACACGGCCATGGAGTGCCTGCGCGTGGCGGCCGGGCTGCTCCAGCCCGTCATGCCGGGCAAGATGCAGGCCCTGCGCGAGGCGCTGGGCCTGGAGGGTCCCTGGCCGCCGCTGGCCGAGCTGACCCGATTCGGCGTCCTCCGGCCCGGCAGCCGGATCGGCAAGGTGGCCTCGCTGTTCCCGCGCATCGCGGCGGCGAAGCCCCCGGCGGCGGCGCGCGAGGCCGGGCCGCCGGCGGCCGAGGCGCCGGCCGGCGCGGGCGGCGGAACGATCACGATCGACGACTTCTCGCGTGTTGACCTGCGGACGGCGAAGGTGCTTTCGGCCGAGCGGGTCGAGGGCGCGGACAAGCTGTTGCGGATCGAGGTCGAGCTGGGCGGGGAGCGGCGCCCGCTGGTGGCGGGCATCGCCGCGTCCTACGCGCCCGAGGACCTGCCCGGCCGGACGATCATCGTCGTGGCCAATCTCAAGCCCGCCACGATCCGGGGCGTGGAGTCACAGGGGATGCTGCTGGCGGTCGCGTCGGGCGACGGGCTGCGGCTGCTCACCGTCGACGGCGACGCCCCCAGCGGGGTGCGCGCGAAGTAGGCGCAACCCGCCGCGCGCGGGGCCGTCACCGCCGGCAAAACGCGGCCGCGGGCGGACCACCTTTCGGAGGCACACCGGGATGGCAGGCGAGTACATCTTCACCCTCGAGCGGGTCACGAAGCAGCACGAGACGGCGACGATCCTGCGGGACGTCACGCTCGCGTTCTTCTTCGGCGCGAAGATCGGGGTCATCGGCGCGAACGGGTCAGGGAAGTCGACGCTGCTCCGCATCCTGGCGGGGGAGGACGACGACGTGCTGGGCCGCGTCCATCTCGCGCCCCGCGTGCGCGTAGGCCATCTCGAGCAGGAGCCGCGCCTGGACCCGGCCCGGACCGTGGCCGAGGCCGTCGAGGAGGGCGTCGCCGCCTCGCGCGCGGTCCTGGCGCGCTACGACGAGGTCTGCGACCTGCTGGGCGGCGGGCCGTCCGACGCGGAGGCGGAGGCGCTCAACGACGAGCTGGGGCGGCTGCAGGACCGGATCGACGCCCACGACCTCTGGGAGCTGGACCACCTGGTGGAGGTGGCGATGGAGGCGCTTCGGCTCCCCCCGCCCGAGGCCGTGATCGGTACCCTGTCGGGCGGCGAGCGGCGCCGGGTGGCGCTGTGCCGCCTGCTTATTTCGAACCCGGACGCGCTGCTGCTCGACGAGCCCACGAACCATCTCGACGCCGAGTCGGTCGAGTGGCTGGAGGCCTACCTGAAGCGGTTTCCCGGAACGCTGGTCGTGGTCACGCACGACCGCTACTTCCTCAACAACGTCACGGAGTGGATCCTGGAGCTGGACCAGGGCCTGGCCTATCCCTTCAAGGGCAACTACGAGCGGTGGCTCGAGCAGAAGCAGGCGGCGGCCGCGGCGCACGCGCGGCAGGCGGAGTCGCGCCGCAAGCTGCTCGCCCGCGAACTCGAGTGGGTCCGCCTGAACGCGTCGGCCAGGCACTCCCGCAACCTGGCCCGGCTGAAGCGGTACGAGCAGATGGCCGCCGCGCCGGCCGACGTGCGGGAGGAGGAGGTCCGGATCGCCATTCCGCCCGGGCCCCGCCTGGGCGACCTGGTGGTGCGGGCCGCGGGCCTCGCCTTCGGGTACGGCGACCGGATGCTGATGGAGGGGGTGGATTTCGACCTGCCCCGCGGCGGGATCGTCGGGGTCATCGGCGCGAACGGGACCGGCAAGACGACCCTGCTGCGCCTGATCCGGGGCAGCGAGCAGCCGCACGCGGGCACGCTGACGGTCGGGCCGACCGTGCAGCTGTCCTGCGTGGAGCAGTTCCGGGACGGCCTGCGGGACGACCGGACCGTCTACGAGGAAATCACGGGGGGCGAGGAGACGGTCCGCCTGGGGGGGCGCGCGATGAAAGGGCGCGCCTACTGCGCCCGGTTCAACTTCCGGGGGGCGGACCAGCAGAAGAGGGTCGGCGTGCTCTCGGGCGGCGAACGGAACCGCGTGCACCTGGCCAAGCTGCTCCGGACCGGCGGCAACCTGCTGCTGCTGGACGAGCCGACGAACGACCTCGACCTCGCGACGCTGCGTTCGCTGGAGGACGGGCTCGCGGACTTCGGGGGGTGCGCGGTCGTCGTCAGCCACGACCGCTGGTTCCTCGACCGCGTGGCGACGCACATCCTCGCCTTCGAGGGCGACAGCCGGGTCGCCTGGTTCGAAGGCACGTACGCGGACTACCACGCGGACCGGCGCCGCCGGCTGGGCGATGCGGCGGACCAGCCGCACCGCGTGCGCTTTCGGCCCCTGCCGCGCTAGCCCGCCCGCTGCATGGGCGCGCGGGCGTTCACGAACCGGGCGCCCGGCACGCGGGGCGGCCGGGCGGCCCGCCCGTTCAGCCGAGGTAGTCCTGCAGCGCGCGGACGTCCCAGCCCTTCTCGCGGACGCGGAGGATCGAGGCGAGCGTCGCGCGCGCCCCGGACTCGGTGGTGACGATCGGCACGCTGCGCAGGATCGCCTCGGAGCGGATGCGCACCTCGTCCACCCGCGCGACCGGGCCGCTGGGCGTGTTGATGAGCAGCTGGACGCGCGCCGTCCTTCATGAGGTCGAGGACGTTGGGACTGCCGCTCGTCGGCGAGCTTGTTGACGACCCGCGGCCGGGATGCCGGCCGCGGCGAGGGCGCGGGCCGTGCCCTCGGTGGCGACGAGCTCGAAGCCGAGCCGCAAGGAACCGCCCGCCGACTTCGACCATCCAGTCCTTGTCGCGATCCCGCGCGCTGAGGAAGACCGTGCCGCCGTCGGGCAGGTTCTGGCCGGCGGCGATCTGGCTCTTCCAGTAGGCCAGTCTCGAAGTTGGCGTCGATGCCCATGACCTCGCCGGTGGATTTCATCTCCGGGCCGAGGATCGGGTCGACGCCGGCGAAGCGGTTGAAGGGAAGCACGGCTTCCTTCACCGCGCACCAGCTGACATGTCGCGGCTGATGCCGGCCAGGCCGAGCTCCTCGAGGGTCTTGCCCATGGCGATCCGGGCGGCGACCTTGGCCAGCGGGACGCCGGTGGCCTTGCTGACGTAGGGCACGGTGCGCGAGGCGCGCGGGATTGATCTCGATGATGTAGAACTCGCCGTCCTTCACCGCGATCTGCACGTTCATCAGGCCCTTGACGTCGCAGTTCGAGGGCGATCGCGCGTGCAGGCGTCCTCGATCTGCGCGATGCATGTCGGCGGTCAAGCGTGTGGGGCGGGGTGGCAGCAGGCGCTGTCGCCGGAGTGGATGCCGGCCTCCTCGACGTGCTCCATCACGCCGCCGATGTAGACGTCCTTGCCGTCGCAGACGACGTCGACGTCGACTTCGATGGCGCTGGTCGAGGTAGCGGTCGATCAGCACCGGGAAGCCCGGGCTGGCGTCGAAGGCCGCCTCGGTGAAGGGCACCAGTTCGTCGTCGTCGTAGGCCACCATCATGGCGCGGCCGCCCAGCACGTAGGAGGGGCGGATCATGACCGGGATAGCCGATGCGGTCGCGCGACCGCCAGGGCCTCCTCGACGGTCATGGCCGTGCCGCTCTCCGGCTGCTTGCAGTCCGAGCTTGTCCAGCAGTTCGCGGCAGCGCTCGCGGTCTTCGGCGCTGGTCGATGCTGTCGGGCGAGGTGCCGAGGATGTGGCACGCCGGCCTGCATCAGCGGCACGGCCAGGTTCAGCGGCGTCTGGCCGCCCATCTGGACGATCACGCCCATCGGCTGCTCGTTCTCGTAGATGTTCATCACGTCTTCGAACGTGAGCGGCTCGAAGTAGAGCTTGTCGGAGGTGTCGTAGTCGGTGCTGACGGTCTCCGGGTTGCTGTTGACCATGATGGTCTCGTAGCCCAGTTCGCGCAGCGCCATGACGGTGTGCACGCAGCAGTAGTCGAACTCGATGCCCTGGCCGATGCGGTTCGGGCCGCTGCCGAGGACCATGACCTTCTTGCGTGTCGCGTGACGCGCGACTCGTCGCTGGTCGCGCGTAGCTGGAGTAGAAGTAGGGCGTGTAGGCCTCGAACTCGCCCGCGCAGGTGTCGACCAGGCGGTAGACCGGCCTGATGCCCGCCTCGATCCGGCTGCGCGCGGACGTCGTGCTCGGTGCCGTGCTCGCCCCGCAGGGCGGCGATCTGCCGGTCGGAGAAGCCCGTTCTCCTTGGCCTCGCCGGAGCAGGTCGCCGTCGAGGGGCCGGTCCTTCGGGCGCGTCGAGCGAGCTCGCGCTCCATCTCCGACGATCTGGACGATGTTGTCGAGGAACCACGGGTCGATCGCCGGTGAGCTCGTGCGACCCGCTCGACGCGTCATGCCGCTGCTTGAGCGCGTGCTTGATGTCGAAGAGGCGGTCGGTCCCGGTGCGCGCGAGCGAGTTCCTCGAGGTCCGCCCGTCGTCGATGCGGCTCCTCGCCTTGCAGGTCGAGGCCGTCGACGCCGATTTCCAGCCCGCGGAGGGCCTTCTGCAGGGCCTCCTTGAAGTTGCGGCCGATGGCCATGGTCTCGCCGACCGACTTCATGCTGACGCCGAGCAGCGGGTCGGCGCCGGGGAACTTCTCGAAGGCGAAGCGCGGGACCTTGACCACGCAGTAGTCGATGGTGGGCTCGAAGCAGGCCGGGCGTCTCGCGCGTGATGTCGTTGGGCAGTTCGTCGAGCGTGTAGCCGACCGCCAGCTTGGCGGCGATCTTGGCGATCGGGAAGCCGGTGGCCTTGGTGGCCAGGGCGGAGCTGCGCGAGACGCGCGGGTTCATCTCGATGACGACCATGCGGCCCGTTTCGCGGGTGGACGGCGAACTGGACGTTCGAGCCGCCGGTCTCGACGCCGATGGCGCGCATGACCCGGATGGCCGCGTCGCGCATGTCCTGGTACTCGCGGTCGGTCAGCGTCTGGGCCGGGGCCACGGTGATGCTGTCGCCGGTGTGGATGCCCATGGGGTCGAGGTTCTCGATGGAGCAGATGATGACGACGTTGTCCTTGCGGTCGCGCATCACCTCCAGCTCGAATTCCTTCCAGCCGAGCACGGATTCCTCGATCAGGACCTCGTGTGGTCAGGCTGGCCTTGAGGCCGCCGGCCGCGATCTGCAGCAGCTCGTCCATGTCGTCGGCGGTGCCGCCGCCGGTGCCGCCCAGCGTGAAGCTGGGGCGGACGATGATGGGGAAGCCGATCTCCTCGGCGGCCGCGCGCGCCTCGTCCAGGTGTGCACGATGCCGCTGCTTGAGGCACTCCAGGCCGGCCTCGTCCATGGCCGCCTTGAACAGGTCGCGGTCTTCGGCGCGCTTGATGACCTCGGCGTTGGCGCCGATCATCTCGACGCCGTACTCGCTCCAGCACGCCGCTGCTCGGCCACTTCGAGCGACGACGTTGAGCGCCGGTCTGGCCGCCGAGGGTGGGCAGCAGGGCGTCCGGCCGCTCCTTCGCGATGATCTTGTCGACCGCCTCCGGCGTGATCGGCTCGATGTAGGTGCGGTCCGCCATCTCGGGGTCGGTCATGATCGTGGCCGGGTTGCTGTTGATCAGCACGACCTCGTAGCCCTCCTCGCGCAGCGCCTTGCAGGCCTGGGTGCCGGAGTAGTCGAACTCGCAGGCCTGGCCGATGACGATCGGGCCGGAGCCGATGATCAGAATCTTGTGGATGTCGGTTCGTTTTGGCATAGGCAGCGGAAGGTGGCGGCGCGGCGAGTGCGCGGAGGGCGCCGCGGTCTTCACCGTCTCTGTTCAGTTGCAGGTCCGGCGTCGCGGAAGCCGTCGGCCCGCATCCGGCTCCGCACGTTGCTCATCGCCCTCACTCCCACTCGATGGTGCTGGGCGGCTTGGAGCTGATGTCGTAGACCACGCGGTTGATGCCGCGCACCTCGTTGATGATGCGGTGACGCGATGCGGTCGAGCGTGTCGTAGGGCAGGCGGACCCAGTCGGCGGTCATGCCGTCGAGGCTCTGCACGGCGCGCACGGCGACGACGTTCTCGTAGGTGCGCTCGTCGCCCATCACGCCGACCGACTGGACCGGCAGCAGCACGGCGAAGGACTGCCAGATGTCGTCGTAGTTCGGCAGCTTGCGGATCTCCTCCTGCACGCGCAGGTCGGCCTGCTGCAGCAGGTCGACGCGTTCGGCGGTGACCTCGCCGAGGATGCGCACGGCCAGGCCCGGGCCGGGGAACGGCTGGCGGTCCACGATGTCGTCCGGGCAGGCCGAGCTCGCGGCCGAGCGCGCGCACCTCGTCCTTGAACAGCTCGCGCAGGGGCTCGATCAGCTCGAACTGCAGGTCGTCGGGCAGGCCGCCCACGTTGTGGTGGCTCTTGATGGTGGCCGACGGCCCGCCGATGCGGCGAGACGCTCTCGATGACGTCGGGGTAGAGCGTGCCCTGGGCAGGAACCGGACGTCGCCGAAGCGTGCGCGCCTCCTCGGCGAAGACGTCGATGAACGTGTCGCCGATGATCTTGCGCTTCTGTTCGGGGTCGAGCGACGCCGGCCAGCCGGTCGAGGAACAGGTCGCCGGCGCGGACGACGTGCAGGTCGATGCCGAACGCCTCGCCGAACAGCGTCCTCGACCTGCTCGGCCTCGCCGGTAGCGCAGCAGGCCGTTGTCGACGAAGACGCAGTGGAGCTGGTCGCCGATCGCCCGGTGGAGCAGGGCGGCGACCACCGAGGAGTCGACGCCGCCGCTCAGGCCGCAGAGCACGTGGTCGTCGCCCACCTGCTCGCGGATGCGCCCCACGCTCTCCTCGATGAACGTAGGCCATCGTCCAGTCGCCGGCGCAGCCGCAGACGTCGAACACGAAGTGCCGCAGGATCTCCGTGCCCTGCGGGCGTGTGGACGACTTCCGGGTGGAACTGCAGGCCGAAGAGCCGGCGTTCG
This sequence comes from uncultured bacterium, assembly GCA_963744655.1. Lineage (GTDB taxonomy): Bacteria > Verrucomicrobiota > Kiritimatiellia > PWTM01 > PWTM01 > CAVUUJ01. The sequence continues at coordinate 421,152 of CAVUUJ010000001.1, forward strand.
CGGGTCCGCCATGGCGGCGACGGGGCAGGTGGCGGTGCGCGCGAGGGCGCACGAAGCCCTCGGGCAGCGTCTCCACCTGGTCGCCGTGGCTCATCCAGACCTGCGAGCGTCGTCGGGCAGGCCGCGGAACAGGGCGTCGTGCTCGACCACGCTCGATGACGGCGCTGGCCGTACTCGCGGCTGCTCGCCGCGGCTGGACCTCGCCGCCCAGGCGCTGGGCCATGAGCTGCATGCCGTAGCAGATGCCCAGCACGGGCACGCCCAGTTCGAACAGGGCCGGGTCGCAGCCGGGGCGCCCGTCGTCGAGACGCTGGCCGGGCCGCCGGACAGGATGATGCCCTGGGGCTTGCGCGCGCGCCAGGTCGTCGGCCGTGCGTGTCGAAGCGCAGGATCTCGCAGTAGACCTGCTGCTCGCGGACGCGCCGCGCGATCAGCTGGCGTGTACTGCGAGCCGAAGTCGAGGATGGCGATCCAGTCGTGCATGGCGTGTCGGTCTCTGCGCCGGGGTCGGCGCTCGGCGGCGTCCTCCATGAGGTCGGATGAAGCGCTGGAACAGGTAGGTGGAATCGTGCGGGCCGGGGGCGGCCTCGGGGTGGTACTGCACGGAGAACAGCGGCAGGTCCCTGTGCCGCAGGCCCTCGGAGGTGCGGTCGTTCAGGTTGATGTGCGTGGTCTCGACCTCGTCGCCGGGTCGAGCGAGTCGAGGTCCACGCAGAACCCGTGGTTCTGGGAGGTGATCTCCACCTTGCCGGTGGCCAGGTCCTTCACCGGCTGGTTGCCGCCGCGGTGGCCGAACTTGAGCTTGTAGGTCCGGCCGCCCAGGGCCAGGCCGAGCAGCTGGTGGCCGAAGCAGATGCCGAAGGTGGGAAGCCCCGAGCTGGACAGACCTTCCGGACCGTGCTCCACGACCTCGGGCACGCCCGCGGGGTCGCCCGGGCCGTTGGAAACGAAGAAGCCGTCGGGCCGCGTGCCGAGGATGTCCTCGGCCGTGCTGCCGGCGGGGAAGACCTCCAGCGTGCAGCCGAGCCGCCGGAGCAGGCGCAGCTGGTTGAACTTGACGCCGCAGTCCAGCACGGCGACGCGGAAACGGTCCGGCCCGGCCGGGGCCGAGCCAGCCGTCCCACGCCTTGCGGCCTTCGGCGGTCAGGGTCGAGAACCCGCCGACCGCGCGTGGTCGCCGGGCCAGGTGTAGCGCCGCGGGGTGGACACCTCGGAGGCGAGGTCGCGCCCCACCAGCCCGGGCGCCTCGCGGCCTTGCGCGACCAGGGAGGCGGGGTCCGGTCCCGGTGGAGATCACGCACTTCATGGCGCCCCGGCTGCGGATATGCAGGGTGATCTGCCCGCGTGTCCACCCCGTCGATGCCGATCAGCCCTTCTCGAGCGCAGGAAGTCCGGGAGGCTCATCGCCGAACGCCAGTTGCTCGCGAGCCGGCTGCACTCGCCGACCACCAGGGCGGCGGCGTGGGGCCGCCACGACTCCATGTCCTCGAGGTTGATGCCGTAGTTGCCGATCAGCGGGTAGGTGAGCGTCACGATCTGGCCGTGGTAGGAGGGGTCGGTGAGGATCTCCTGGTACCCCGTCATCGACGTGTTGAAGACCAGCTCGCCGTGGACTTCGCCCTCGCCCGCGAAGGCCCGCCCCTCGAAACAGGTGCCGTCTTCCAGTGCAAGAAGTGCTTTCATCGATTGCCCCGCCCGGCGGCTACGCCCGGGCCGCGCAGTACATGCGGCAGGAGCCCGCGGATTGCAAGGCGGAAGTGCGGCCGGGGCGGCGCGGCCCGGGCGGTCAATCGACGGGGCGGCGGCCCTCCAGCGCCCGCGAGAGGGTGAGGGGATCGGAGTAGGCGATGCCGCTGCCCGCGGGCAGGCCGTAGGCGAGCCGCGACACGCGGACGCCCAGGGCCGCGAGGTGTTCGCGCAGGAAGTGGGCCGTGGCGTCGCTTTCGACGTCCGTGTCGAGGGCGAGGATGACTTCCCGGACCCCGTCGCGCCGGACCCGGTCCAGCAGGCCCTCCACCCGCACCTGCTTCGGCCCCTCGCCGTGCATGGGCGACACCTTGCCCAGCAGGGCGTGGTACCGCCCGCGGAACGATCCGCTCCGCTCGAGCTGCACGATGTCCGCGGGCTGCCCGACGACGCACAGCAGGTGCGCATCCCGCCGGGGGTCCGTGCAGATGCGGCAGGGGTCGCGTTCCAGCGGGGTGACGTTGCCGCAGACCGAGCACAGCCGGATGCACGCGTCGAGATCCTGCAGGGCGGCCACCAGGTCCCGGGCCAGCCCGTGCGAACGGTCCCGCACGAGCCGCATGGCGATGCGCTCGGCGGACCGGCGCCCCAGGCCGGGGAGCCGGCTCAGCACGCCGATCAGTCTCTCGATGATCTCGTCCATGGCGGGTCGCCGGGCCCCGGTCCGTTCAGCAGGGCAGGCCCATGCCGGGCGGGAGGCCCATGCCCTCGGCCAGCTTGCCCATCTCGCCGGCGGCCAGCTCGCGCGCGGCCTTCTGGGCGCCCTGCACGGCGACGGTGACGAGCTCCTCGAGCATCTCGACCCCGTCGGGATCGACGACCTCGGGCCGGATGGTCACGCGTTCGATCGAGAGGTCGCCCCGCGCCACGGCCGTCACCATGCCGCCGCCGGCGGAAAACTCGACGGACCGACCGGCCAGCTCTTCCTGGACGGCGGCCATGCGTTTCTGCATGTCGGCCGCCTGCTTCATCATCTTCATCATGTTCATGGACCGGTCTTCTCCCTGTTGCGCCGGTCGGGCCGGCGTCTAGACGCGGATATCGACAAGCATGCCGTCGAACAGGTCCAGCACCCGCTGGACGGACTTCGTGGCGAGCAGCTCCTTGCGCAGGTTGGGGGCCGGATCGGGGGGCGCGCCGGGTCCGGCCGGCTCGGGGGCCGGCGCGGAAGCCGCGTCCTCCGGGGGCGGCACGGGATGGTCGGCGGGGAGTCGCGAACGGGCGGGCAGCAGCGTGACGGTCACGCGGACGGCCCGCCCGAGCATCCGGCCGACCTCCCGCTCCAGCGCGGCCGCCTGCCGCCCGCCCGCCAGCTCTTCGCGCGCGGCGGCGAACTCGGGATCGACACCGATCTCCACCTCGCCGCCCTCCACCCGCACGGCCTTGGCATCGTGCAGCGCGGGCCGCAGCCTCGGCATCGCCTTGCAGAGGAGGCCCGTCAGCTCCGCCCAACGCGCGTTGAGCAAGGCCGCCCCGTCCTCCGCGGGCGCCTTGGCCGCGGCCGGCGGGACGGGATCGGGCTTCCCGGGGGCCGGGGTCGCGGGTGCGGCCGGCGCCGCCCGGGGCGGTGCGGGCGGCGCGCCGGGCGGGACCGGCGCCTCCTGGCCGAGTCCGGCCTTCAGGCTGTTGAGCCCGCGGAGCACGGCGTCGATCGTTACGGTCGTCGCCGCGCGGGCGGAGCGGATCAGCGCCATCTCCAGCAGCGTGCGCTTGGAGAGCGCGTAGCGCATGCGGCCCTCGCTGTCGATGAGGATGTCCGCGATGCGCTGCACGCGCGCCGCGTCGGTGCCCGCGGCCTGCCCGGAGAGCACCTGGCGCTGGGGGGGCGTGAGGTCCAGCGCGCCGGTCTGCGCGTCGGTGTAGAGAACCACGAGCAGGTTGCGGAAGTGGTCGAGAAGCTCCAGGACCACGCGCTGCAGGTCCTTGCCGCCCGCGTCCAGGCCTTCGACGGTCTCGAGCAGCAGGGGGACGTCGCCCTGCAGGACGGCGCCGGCGAGGCGTTCCAGCGCGGCGCGGGGCGCCAGTCCGAAGACGGAGAGCACGTCCTGCTCCTCGATGGAGCGGCCGCGGAAGGCGACGAGCTGGTCGAGCGCGGATTCCGCGTCGCGCAGCCCCCCCTCCGCGCCCCGCGCGATCGCCAGCAGCGCATCGCCGGTCGAGCGTGATGCCTTCCGCCTCCGCGATCGTGCCCAGGTGGTCGACGATCGCGGCGGTGCTGATGCGGCGCAGGTCGAAGCGCTGGCAGCGCGACACGATGGTCGCGGGGACCTTCTGCGGCTCGGTCGTGGCGAAGACGAACTTCACGTGCGCCGGCGGCTCCTCGAGGGTCTTGAGCAGGGCGTTGAAGGCCGGGATGGTGAGCATGTGCACTTCGTCGATGATGTAGATCTTGAACGGGCCGCGCGAGGGGGCGTAGCGGACGTTGTCGCGCAGGTCGCGGACCTGGTCCACGCCGTTGTTGGACGCGCCGTCGATCTCCAGCACGTCCATGCTGGTGCCGGCCGCGATCTCGCGGCAGGAGTCGCAGGCATCGCAGGGGGTGGGGGTGGGCCCCTGCCGGCAGTTGAGCGCCTTGGCGAGGATCCGCGCTATGGACGTCTTGCCGATGCCCCGCGGGCCGACGAACAGGTAGGCGTGCGCGACCCGCCGGCTCTCGATGGCGTTGCGGAGCGTGCGGGTCACGTGGTCCTGCCCCACCACGTCGCCGAACTGCCTGGGCCGCCATTTGCGGGCGAGGACTTCGTACGGGGCGTCCGCGGCCGGGGCCTCGGTGGCGGCCGGGGCGGGGTCGCTGGCGGACGGCGCGGACGGGCCGGCTGTCTTCTTCCGGCCGGGCTTGCCGGTGGCTGTCATACATCCTCCGCTCGGTACGGCGCCGCCGGGCGCGGCGTCGGCTTAACATGGGGCCGTGCACCCCCTTTCGACGTCCGTTCCGGGCGTGTGCCGGCGACGCGGGACTCGGGCCAGGTGGACCTACGGCACCCAGGGGACAGGGCTTACCGCTGCTACCTTCCGGTCCTGACGGGGTTCACCCGCCCCTGTCGCATAGGGCCCAGCCTTCAGCATCACGCGCCGCCGCACGGTCGCCCCTCGCGTTCGCCTGCCGAGGGAATTCCGCCCTGCTTGAGCGGGTTGCAGGTCACCCCCGGTAAGGAGGGATCGAGGCACCGCTAACGCCCCGCCTAGCACGGCCTTGTCCCCAGCGTAGCAGCTGGCGGGTTCCCGTGGCAAGGCGCGCGGCGCCGGCGGACGCCGCGGCGGGCCGCCCCGGGGGGGGCGCTCCGCTTCCCCTGGCGCCCGGGCGCGGAACCGCCCGTCCGCTTTCGCGGCTCCGCCGGCTTGACAGCCGGGCGAGGGCCACTATGCTCGCGCCTTTGATGTCCGTGCAGGTTCCGGCGTAGCTCAATGGTAGAGCGGGTGGCTGTTAACCACTAGGTTGTAGGTTCGAGTCCTACCGCCGGAGCCACTCGGCGCGGCGCGGGCCACGCGAGCCCCAGGGCGAGCGGCCCCGAGCAAGCGAAGCGCGTCGAAAAACGTCCCTGTCCGGTCCGGAAGCGCGACAGCCCCTTCTCGGGGCAGGAGAGCGGCTTCCAGGCCTCCATGCCAGGCCCCCATCGGACCCGTCACGAGCCCGACAAATGCAGACAGACCGTCTTAAAGACGCCGAATCGGGCCGATAGAACGGCTCTAAAGGCCTTTCCCGCCCCCGTTTGCTGCGCAAGCTATTGAAGGCGAGCGATATAACGACGTTAGACGTCGGAGAAGACCACCTCGAACCCGGGAAACGAGTAGGTGTCCACGACCTGGTGCCTGGCGGCGTCGTCGCCGTGGGTTGCCGACTCCGTATCCTTGATCATCGAAGGCCCCGCCGAAACCGCGGCCCCGGCCAGCAACGTGAGGCCGGCGAATGCTGCTGCCATCCATCTGGAACTTCTCATAACTCTCCTCCTCCGGGCAGGGATGCGCCCCCGGGCCAGCGTGTCAACCCTCGTGCACCCGCCCTCCCGAGGGGCGCGCCTGATGGCCGGGGGACCTCCACAGCCAGGGTACTTTATAGCCCTTGGGCGCCCCCGTGCTCAAAGGAGAAAACGTTGATTCGCCCGGCGAACGGCCCGTGAATGACGGACGGGTCTGTTCATCTCGGAGCCCCCCGCGACGACGAACCTCCGGCGCGTGTCCCGTCAGCCGGCGCGCAGACCCGCCGGACAATCGCCGCCATCAGCATCCGCCGCGCCCCCTCCCGCGGCTCACCCTCCAATGCCGATCCAACCTGCCCGACTGCTTGCTTACTGGCCTGTTCCGACGTAGCCTTATCCCTGTAGCGTATCCTTTCTCGCGGGTCCAACCCTGGCTGATCTTCTTACTAATCAGAAGGATACGCCCCCTTTCCTCATCCACAACTTTCGGTTATATCTCTGTGCTACGAAGCCTTCGGCGAAGTAGCATGTCAAGCCGACCGCGCCGGTTCCCTTGTTCCCGTCAGGAAACGGAGGGTTCTGAAGGAGCGGCGTTCACGCCGCCCGCGTGGCTCGGCGTTCGGCCGCCCGGCACACCGGCGGGGCGGGACCCGCCCCCGGGCTTCCGTGACCGGAGGTGCCGAATACCGCCGCGAACGAGCGTTTGACTACGGGCGAGCCCGCCGGCAAGGTGGCTTCGGACCTTGCGGGACGGCCCCGCGGGCGGACGAAAGGCGGGCGGACGGGATGAAGAATACCGGGAACACGCGACTAAACGGGCCGACCCCGCATCCGGTGTGCGGGAAGGGAGAACGACGCACGGCATCGACGCACACGGCCGGGGTCCACACGGACGGCGAGGCGAGCCGCCGGGGGGCCCGGATGCGGTTCGTGCGATCCGTGGCGCCGATCCTCCCGGCCCTGGCCGCCCTGGCCTCTGTCGCCCCTGCCGAGGACGCATGGAACAAGACCGGCGACTACTACCACGAGGCGCGCGGCCCCGGCGAGGACGTGGGCGCCCTCGCCTCGCAGCTCCCCTTCGCCTACTACCCGTCGGTCAACCGCATGGAGGTCGCGCTGGCGATCCCCGAGAAGTATCGCGAGCAGGTCGCGGCCAACGGCCGGAAGGTCGTCGTGCGGGTGCTCGGCAAGGACGACGGCCAGGAGAAGGCGCGCGCGGTCGTGACCGTGGACGAGGCGTTCACCGCGCGGGAGGCCTTCGACGTACCGGCCTTCCCCGACGGCGAGTATGCGGTGGAGTACGGCTTCGGCCGCGACACCATGCGCTCGCCGCAGACCTTCAAGCGCATCCGCTTCCCGTGGGAGGGGAACCGCCTGGGCCTGGAGACGCGGGTCTATGCGCCCTACACGCCGGTGACGGTCGAGGGGAACAAGGTGTCGGTGGTGCTGCGAACGTACGCCATCAACGCCTTCGGCCTTCTGGACAGCCTGCGCAGCCAGGACCGCGAACTTCTCGCCGCGCCGATGCGGATCGTCTGCGAGACCGCCGCCGGCCCCGTGGATTGGACGCCGGGCGAAGCGACCGGCCGCCGCGTCAACGAGGGTCAGGCGGTCTTCGCCTGCGGGACCGAGAGCCCCGCCTGCACGCTCGAGGCCAGGACCACCGTCGAGGAGGACGGCTTCGCGCAGGTCGACCTTACGCTCGCCCCCACCGCGACCCCGGTGGAGATCCGCCGCCTGTGGGTGGAGATCGCGCTCAAGGACGAAGAGGCGCCGCTCTTCCATTACTCAGCCTACAACGAGATGCGCCACAACTACGGCGGCGTCCTGCCGCGCGGGGGCAAGGCGGTCTGGGAGTCGCAATGGCCCGCAGCGGAGCGCCGCAAGGGGTGGGTGCCGATGGGCGTCCGGGTCGAACCGGGCGAGAGCGACGGCGAGATCTGGAGTTCGAAGATCGCGAAGCAGCATGGCAACCTCGAGAAGACCTGGTGGCGTCCGTTCGTGCCCTACATCCTGCTCGGCGGGATCGAGCGCGGCCTGGCGTGGATGGGCGAGAGCGACCGGGGCTACGTGGTGGACGTGAACCAGCCGGCGCAGACCATCAACCGCGAAGGGGACCGGGTGGTGCTGCGCGTCTATCTCATTCAGACAACGCACACATTGACGGAGCCGCGGCGCATCTCGTTCGCGCTGCAGGGGACGCCCACGCGGCCGATGCCGGTCGATTACCGGACCCGCGGCTTCTTCACCGGCATCGGCCCGGTCATGCCGTGGGGCAGCTACGGGTGCTCGAGCAAGTACCCCGACCGCAGGGACTTCAGCATCGTCGACAAGATCCAGGAGGGACGGCGGACGGGCGTCCTCGATGAAGCGTGGTTCAGGGAGCGCGCCAAGACCCGGCTCTGGCCGGAGCGCTGGACCTACGACCAGAAGGTCCGAGAGAGCACTCCCGAGCGCCGATGGACGGACTCGGTTCTCGTGTTTGCGCGGCGGGCAGCCGAGGAGAAGCGCGGCAAGCCCGGCGGCGGCGGTGTCTACTTCGAAGAGCACGCTGTCGACACGTGGACCGAGGAGTGGGAGGTATTCCAGGACGAGTGGACGCAGTTCGAGTTCCCGCGCTTCCAGAAGGGCTGGGCCAAGGGCAACTGGGGCGTCTCCCGGAGCACCTACCAGGACTTCGCCGTCTATTATGCGCACGAATGGCTCAGGCGCGGCGTGTCACTCTATTTCGACAACACCAACCTCAAGTTCACGAAGAATCCGCGCTTCTCCTCGGCCTATCGCGCGCCCGACGGCAAGATGCGCTGGGGGACCGAGATCTTCGGCGCCCGCCGGTACTACAGACGGATATGGAAGCTGATGCAGGAGGTGAACGCCAGGCTCGAACCTGAGAACGGCGTGGCGCTGGCGATGACCTTCCACATGACCAACACCGACGAGGTGCCGTTCGCGAGCTGGTGCACGGCCGTCCTGGAGCTTGAGCAGGCCTACATCAATGACGCCGAAGGCGACCGCCTGCCCTGGCCGATGGACTACTGCCAGGCGGTCCTGATGAACCGGCGCAGCGGCGCCATCGACCTCCCGCTGGACCTGATGCGCGGATACGGCCGGCATGAACCCCACGACAAGAGCAAGCCCCCCGTGCTCACGCCGGAGGTCTATCGCGCCGAGTTCGGCATGGGCATCATTCACAACGGGCGCGGCGGTCAGCATCCGCACTGGGTGAAGGAGGCGCAACCGGCCCGGGATCTGCGGGGCATGCTCAACCGGTTCGGCTACGGCACGGACCAGGTCCGCTGCGAGGAGTACTGGAACGAAGGCGAGACGTCCCTGGCGGTCTCCAACCCGAACATCGCCTGGATGATGGTCTCCAAGGTCTCCCGTGACGAGCAGCCCTCTCGCGCCATCCTGCTGCAGAGCTACGGGAAGGCGGAGCAGACGACCGGGCTGGCCTTGCCAGAACCCGGCGTACTGGTGGATGCGATCACGCGCGAGGCCTTCACGACCGATGCCGCCGGCAAGGCGACGGTCGTCCTGGGCCCGGGATACGGCACGCGGCTGCTCATCTGCGCGCGCGACCGGGCCGCCATCGACGCGTTCCTGGAGCCGTAGCCATGCCGCAGGGTTGTCCGCGAGCGCTGGAAGGTCGAGAGAGAAAGGGGCCCCCCGACAGGCCCCGGAGCCACAGGCGGGGCTTGCGCCGCCGACCGGGAGCGGATGCACATCGTCCCGGGATCCTGTATCGTGCCCCGGTGATCCATCTTCACCACTCCTCATGAAAGGTGACCCCATGCCATTCCGAATGCCTCACGTCCTGCGTGTCATCATGGCGAGCCTGTTTCTTGTCGTCGCGGCAGGCGCCCTCCCAGCATCCGCCGCCGAGTCCTTCCGCTACGGCGCGTGCGAGGAAGAGGAGCACCGGCTGACGATCCGGGACCAGGCGCCGACCATCGACGGCCGGGTGGACGATGCCGAGTGGCGACTTGGCACGCGGATCGAGGTCTTCGGCGACGATCACCGCCGGGCGAGCGGCCTGATGCTGGTGACCCGGACCGACCTGTGCGTCGCGGTGATCTCGCAACTTCCTGACACGGGGGACCTGGTCTCGAACGTCGAGCGGGACGGCACCGACAGGATGGTCCATGACGACAGCGTCGAGGTCTGGGTCTCGCAAGCGGGCGGCAGGAAGGGCCAGTTCATGACCAACGCCAACGGCAGGCGCTGGGCGCGAACCAAAGGCATCAAGGACTGGGCCCCGGCGTGGCAGACCGCGAGCTCCATCGTCGACGGACGGTGGCACTGCGAGGCGAGCATCCCCCTGGCGGAGCTGACCGACAAGGCGCTGGCTGCCGCACCGTGGTCGATCAACCTCTGGCGCAACTGGAAGACTCCGTGGACCCAGGCCTTCATGATCGGCAGGCTGTTCGACGCCGTCCCCGGCAACAGGTGGAGCTTCGTCGAGGAGTCCCTGCCCGCCGTCCATCTGCGCGAGCGCGGCAACCGCCACCTGGGCGAGATGAATTTCGCGTTGGAGTTCGTCAGCGCCGATGACGCGGAGCGCCAGGTCCGCGCCCGCCTGCGCCTGATCCGCGACGGCGGCGAGGAGGTCGTCCGCGAGCAGGAGCTCGCCGTCTCCGCCCGCGGCACGGGCGCGCTCACGCTGGAGTGCCGGGATGAGTCGTCGAAGAACTTCCGGCTCCTGGCCGAAGCGGTCGATGCCGCAAGCGGGGCGGTCCTCTTCCGTCACCACGCCATCTGGAGGCGCATGTCCTCGACCCGCTGGGATACCCCCATCCTCGACCACAAGACCGCCCTGGGCTTCCGCTGCGGGCGTTTCCCGTCGGAGAACGTCCTGCGCGCCGAGGCGGACGTGAGCCGCATGCCTGTCGGCGCCCGCGTGGACCGCGTCCGCCTGAGCGTGTGCGAGAAGGCGAGCGGCGCGGTGGTGGCCTCCGGCGTGTTCGACCGTTTCGAGCAGGGCCGCCAGGAGCTGGTGCTGCCCCTGCCGGCGACCATGGAGGGCGAGTACGAGGCGGTCGCTCGCGCGGAGGGGGAGGGCGTCCCCGACGAGCAGCGGGTCGAACGGATCGTCTGCAAGCGCTTCCCCTGGGAAGGTCGCGCGCTCGGGGTCACCGACGAGATCTTCCCGCCCTTCGAGCCGCTCGCCGTGCGTGATCGGGAGGTCTCGCCGGTGCTGCGCACCTATCGCATGAACGGCCAGGGCCTGTGGGACAGCGTGACGGCGAAGGGGCGCGAGATCCTCGCGGCGCCGATGTCCTACGTCGCCGTCGCCGCGGACGGCCGCGAACTGCCCTGGCGCTCCGCGGTCGAACAGACCGCGAGCGCGCCGCATCGCGTCAGCTTCCGCGCGCGGTCGACCTGCGCCGCGGTGGAGCTGGAGAGCAGCAGCGAAATCGAGATGGATGGAATGATGAAGGTGACCTTGAAGCTGCGCCCGGTCGCCGATGCCGTGCCGCTCCGGCGGCTCTCGCTCGAGATCCCCCTGGCCGCGGCCGACGCGGTCCTGCTGCACGAGGTGACCGATGCCCTGCGGCAGAACTTCGCCGGGAGAATCCCGGCGGGCGAGGGCGAGGTCTGGACGAGCCTCGATTCCTTCCGGATCGGGTCATGGCTCAACGCCTTCACCGGATACATCTGGCTCGGCGGCGCCGAGCGCGGCATCTGCTGGTTCGCCGAGAACGACCGCGGCTGGATCACCGCCAAGAACTTCGAGCAGCCGCTGATGCGCATCACGCGCGCGGGGGACCGGGTGACCCTGCGGGTGGACCTGGTGAACCTTCCGGGCGCGGTCGCCGCTCCGACGGAACTGGTCTTCGGCCTGCAGGCCTCGCCCACCCGCCCGTCGCTGCGCGAGCGCAAGCTCTTCACCGGCGGAGCGCACGGCTTCCAGTCGGTGATCCCCTGGGGCGGCATGGCTTGCGGCTGGAAGCAGCCGTGGGACACCGAATGGCAGGTGGTGGACAAGATCCTCGAGGCGGTCGCCAACGATCGGAAGCTCGACACCGCCTGGTTTGACACCTTCGAGAAGGAACACCGCGTCCCGCTGCGCGGGGGCGAGTCATGGCGCGCTTCGTCCGTCATGAACTGGGTGAACCGGCTCTCCACGACCGGCATCGCCGAGTCGTACTTCGAGGAGATGGCGGTGCTCACCGTCTGGCCCGAGTACCACGTCTACCAGGACGAGTGGCGGGTCCCGCGCACCGGACCGCGCGAGTTCACCGACATGGAGACGTACCGGATGTACGAAACCATGTACTACGATCCCGTTGCCAAGCCGACCTTCTGCCGCAGCTACGTCGATTACACCCTGTCGCTGATGAGCGAGTGGCTCAAGCGCGGCGTGTCGGTCAAGTTCGACAACTTCTACCCCAAGGTGAGCGACAACCCGTGGACGAGCGCGGCCTATCGTCTTGCGGACGGCCGCATCCAGCCGGCCACGACCCTCTGGAACCAGCGGGAGTACCTCAAGCGCACCTGGAACTTGCTCAACCAGACGATCCGCAACGGCGCCCCGCGGCCGATCGAGGTGCACACGCACATGAGCACGACGCAGATCATCCCCTGGTTCACCTGGTCGGTGGTGAACTGCGACCTCGAGTACAGCCCGTCGACGCACGCCGCGGCCTTCCCCGACTACCTGGCCATGGGCGAGCCGTACCCCTGGGACTTCCTGCTCGCGGAGACCGCCGGAGCCCAGGTGGGCGTGTATCCCTACTCCTTCCCCCTGTTCAAGGACTTCGCCTATCCGCTGGACGCCCTGGGCACCGCCCCCGGCGCGATCGAGGCCACCCGCCGCGACTGGGGCATGAGGACCGTGCACCGGCTGATGGTGGACTCGAGCCTGCTCTGGGACGGCAAGGAGTCCGCGTACTGGGACGACGACCCCCCGTTCCGGGTCGACAACGACGAGGTCAAAGGTCTGCTGCGCGCGCGGCCGGAGGAGGGCATGGTGACGCTGTTGCTCCAGTCCTGGCTCAAGGGCCCGGCGGACATCACCGTGACACTCGACCCGCAGAAGCTCGGCTTCACCCCCGGGCCGTACGCCCGGGAGGCGTTCACGGGCCGGAGCTGGCGGCAGGACGGGGTGGTGATGAAGTTCAGGCTCGACTTCCCCTACCAGACGCTGCTGGTCCGCCTCTCCCGGACCGCGCCTGTGGCCGATGTGCTGTTCTCCGACGATTTCGACCGCGGCCTCGGCTTCGGCTGGGACTATTACAGCAAGTGGAGTTTCAGCGGGCCGGACCTGGCTGACGGCGCGTTGCGGTTTCATAAGGATGGTTCCCGCATCTTCAAGTTCCTGGCACTGCCGGACTACGCGGATGCCAGCCTCGAGTTCTCGCTCCGCCTGGAACGCAAGCCCGATGCGGACGCCGAACTCCTGAACATCGCATTTCCGGCAGGCCCGCCGACGCTTAAGCTGACACCGCCGAACCATGGATTGCTGCAGGACGACCTGAATCGGCAGTTCGTCTCCGGCGGCGTGCAGTTGAGCCTCTCCGTCAAGGGCGGGCAGCTGCTATGGCGGGCTGCCGTCGACGGCGCGAAGGGACCGCTCGCGCAAGCCGCATCGGGGGCGGCAGACGAAGGCGTGCACCAGGTGAGGGTATTCTCCGGGGCCGATGGACGGTATCGGGTGACGGTCGACGGACGCGAGGTGCTCGCCGCGGCGGACGTGCCGGTCCGCTCCGGCAGCGCTTTCGGTTTCCGTGCGCGCCGCGCCGCGACCGTCGGCGCCGTCCGCGTGGATGACCTCGTGCTGCGCGCCGGCCGGGCCGATCGGACGCGCCTCGATGCCGCGCTGCGCGACGCCAAGGAGCGGCTGACGGAGTTCCTCGCCAACCGGCGCAACGAACTCCTGGACGAGGTCGCCGCCGCCTATGGAGCCGGGAACGCCAAGGCGATCTGCAATCTCTCCAAGTTCCGCCGGATCGAGGCCGATACCGCCGCCCTGATCGCGCGGCTCGACGCGGCCGACTCTCCCGCCCAGCGCCGGGTGCTGCTGAAGCTGTTCTCCTTCCTGCCCCTGCGGCAGGAGGAGCACGTGAAGTTCATGACCGGGATCGGCCAGGACGCGATCCGCCTGCCCGAGTTCACCGCCGCCCGCGAGAAGGCGGCGTCGGAGCTTCGCGCCCGCCTCGAGCGCTTCGATGCCGACACGCGCCCCGCGGCGGAGGCCCTGGTCAGGGACCTGGCTCGATGAGTGTGGCCATGCCCGGCGCCGCCAGCCCGCCTTATTCATGGACGCCCTCGCGTTCATGAATGAGGCGGGCCAGCGTTGGCGCCAGGTGCGGCGGAATCAGTTCACAGACCTGACGAAATACGGCACGCTTACTCCCGGCTGTACTGACTGGCATCGTGCAGCCTCCTTTGGTTTCGTCGCCAAGAGGATTGCAGCCAGTCAGTCAGGCCGGGCGTTGTCTTCGTGAAGATGAAACGAATACCAGTAGCATCCCATAGCAGCCCCCTGAGGGGCAGAGCGGTCGCGTAAGCCGTTGATAATCAGTGGCCACGCTTCTCGCTTTCGTCTGGTCTCGTTCGAGCGAGATAAAGACGTTAGACGTCGGAGAGACGGACCCGCGGTGGCCCCCTGTTCGCCGCGGGGGGGGGGCGGGGTCGGCCTCAGGCGCCAGGCTGGCGGTTCGCCCCGGGCCGGCAGGCGGCCGGTGGCCGTGGCCGCCTTCGCGTGCTCACATGCCGAAATGCACCTTCATCAGTTCCACGAGGTAGGCGTAGTTCTCGAAGGGGACGTTGTGGGGCACCGTGTGATCGCAGCTGATGAGGTAGCCGCCACCGTCGATCACGGGCGCCAGCCGCTCGAACTCGCGCCGGATGGAAGGCTTGTCCGAGGCCAGGATGCGCTTGTCGAACCCGCCCTCCATCCTGATCGCCGGGCCGTATTCCCCGCGCAGCGCCACGACATCCATGCCGGCGGCCACTTCGAGCGGGGCGAAGGCATTGATCCCGCACTCGAGCCAGAGCGGGATCAGTTCCCGGATGTCGCCGTCGCTGTCCATGAGGTGGTGCGTCACCCCGTGCTCGAGCGCGATCGACGTCACCCGTCGGTAGTACGGGGTCATGAACTCGCGAAACAGCGCCGGTGAGATCATGCTGCCGTTCTTGTAGGCCATGTCCTCGTGGTAGCCGACGCGGTCGGGCGCGAATGCCGGCAGGCACGCGCGCAGGGCCATTTCGCACAGGCGGCACTGCAGCTCGTTGACCTCGCGGATGAACTCCGGGTGATCGTAGTACGACAGCACAAGCCGCTCCGTGCCCATGTGCTCGTTCAGAAACGCGAAGTACATCCCGCCATTAACGAAGAGCAGCGCGCCCTCGGCACGCTCCGTCCGCGCGCGTTCCAGCCAATCGGGCGCCACGCGGCCGGGCGCGGTCACGTCCAGCCGCTCGCGCAGCCACCCGATGTCGTCCGGGCCCTTGACAGGGTACTCGAGGTGCTCGGACATGGACGTCTCATCCCGGAAATTGCGGCACGTCACGCCGCGGTGGTCGATCTTGACGACGAACTCGTCCGTCTCCTCCAGGATCTGCTCCTCGAAAGGGGGGGCGAGCAGGGTGTTGATGGCCAGCGAACGGACAGGCAACACCTCGGCATCGAAGTACTCGTTGAGGTCGGCGCCGGCCGGAAAGCCCTCCTGCTCCCAGCGCCTCCGGGTGACAGGGAAAATCCCGCCGGGCAGGACAAACGGCGGGCGGTCCACGCTCTCGAAATTCATGAAGCGCCGGTAACGCTCAACCACCGTCATTCCGCTGCCTCCTCTCGTCGGTACGCAGGCCAGCCTCGCACGCCGGGGCATGCGTGTCGACCCCCGGCACCCGGGGCATACCCCCCACTCTCCGCCTTGCGATCTCCTTCCACCGGGCGGGGGGACGTCCATGCCGGGGGAGGGGGGTGGTCTGCATCCCGCGGGTTGGCGCCTCGACGCCATCGGCGGGCATCCCGGGGGGCGCCCCCCCCCGGGGCGAAGAACTTCTTGCCGGCGCCGGGTGTCACGAGCCGTCAAGCGTGGCCGGGGATCGAGGCTTCCTCCTGCTTCAGGCCGAGAGGGGCGAGGCGCCGTGCCGGGAGACGGTCTCCGCCGGGGGAGCGCCACGCGGACGCCGGCCGGGCGGGTTCAGGTAATGACCTTCTTCGTCAACTGCGCCAGCGTCTTCCAGAGCTTCGCCGGGGTGCCTGCGTCAAGCAGCTTCTTCCGGTTGGCGGACGCCTCGAAGATGCCGGTCAGCCCCGCCAGCAGCTTCAGGTAGAAGGCGCTGGCGGCGGTCGGGATCGACATGAAGAAAATGATCCGTGTCAGCTCGCGGAACTCGGAAGAGAAGCGGATGCCCGTCGGCGCCAGGGCGAGGGCCAGCGTCAGCCCGCCGCCCTCCACGCCGCGCGCGTGGGGGAAGGCGATGCCGTGCTCGATCGCGGTGCTGACGATGGCCTCGCGCCGGAGCGCCGCCTCGGCCAGCTGGGTGCCGTTGTCGATGAAGCCGCTGTCCTGCATCAGGTCGCTGATCTCCACGATCGCCGCCTCGGGCGTGGACGCCTCGAGCCGCGGCACCATCAGCTCCGGGGCGGAAAAGCGCGCGATGCCGACTTTGGGCGGCTCGGCGCGCCAGCGGGCGCGCGGCAGCGTGCGGGGAGGCGTCGTGTCGGGCCAGAAAAGGAAGCGCGAGCAATTCGGGCAGCGGTGAAGCGAGTCGGAACGCCGCACCTGCTGGACGAGACTCACGGGCAGCCCCATGCCGCAGCCGGTACAGCCGTTGCCCGCCACGGGTACGATGGCCACGTGCAGCTTCTTGTGCAGTTGCAGGAACTGGGGGCCGATCCCCTCCGGCAGTTCGTCGAGCATGGTCCGTATCGAGACCGCGAGCTGCGCCAGGCGCGGCTGAACCGTCATGACCTCCCGTTGCGCCTGCGCCTCGAGAAGCTCCTGCAGCTGCACCAACTCGTTGACGGTCCGCTTCATCCGGTGCTCCGTTCCACGCCTTGCCGGCCTGCCGCCGGCGAGGTCAGCCTCTTTTGCCTTTCGCCTGGAAGCCATCGCCGTTCTCCCGGGCCGAAGGGGCGGGCGTGAAGCCACGCCCCGCTCCCTTACACCCTGCCTCGCGCGGCACGGGTTGGCAACTCCCGCCTCCTCTTGCCGGTTGACCCCGCGCTCCGCCGCGCTAATATGCCTCGTTTCAGCCGGGCCCGGGAGCGCCATGAACCTCAAGAACATCCTGGACGCGGAGTCGATATCGATCTCCTTGCAGGGCAACACGAAGGGAGAGATCATCGGCGAGCTGCTGGACCTGCTCGTCCAGGCGGGCCGCGTGTCCAATCGCGCCGGGGCGCTCGAGGCCCTCCTGGCGCGCGAGAAAAGGATGTCCACCGGCATGCAGAACGGGCTGGCGATCCCGCACGCGAAGACGGACACGGTGGACCGCCTCGTGGCCGCGTTCGGCGTGAAGCGGGAAGGGGCGGACTTCGACTCGCTGGACGGGAAGCCGTCGTGCCTGTTCCTGATGACCCTTTCGCCCCTCAACCGCACCGGCCCCCACATCCAGTTCCTTGCCGAGGTGGGCCGCATCGTGAGCAGCGCCCCGGTGCGCGGCCGGCTGATGAGCGCCGCGACACCGCGGGAGGTGCTCGACGTGCTCACCTCCGGCTGAGGGCGACCCATGGACATGCTCCCCCTCCTTCCCCTGGCCAGCGCGGCCGGACCCGCGGCGGGCGAGGGGATGATGCAGTTGATGCAGCGCTTCGTCCTCCAGGTGGCGGTCATCCTGCTGGCGGCCCGGGCCCTGGGGCTCCTGTTCCGGCGCGTGCTGCGCCTGCCGCAGGTGCTGGGCGAACTTTGCGCCGGCATGCTGATCGGCCCCCACGCGCTGGGCGCCGTCGCGATCGGCCCGCTGCCGCCCCTGTTCCCGGCGGCCGCGGCGGCGGGATCGAGCGTGATCCCGGTGTCCCCGGAGCTTTACGGGGTGGCCACGATCGCCTCGATCCTGCTCCTGTTCCTCTCCGGTCTCGAGACGAACCTGCGCCTGTTCCTGCGCTACTCGGGGGTGGGTACGGCCGTGGGCATCGGCGGCGCCGTGCTGTCCTTCGCCGCGGGCGATTTCTGCGCGGTGCTCTTCGGCCTCGCCCCGAACGCGATGCATCCCGACGCGCTCTTCCTCGGAACGATCGCCACCGCGACGTCGGTGGGCATCACGGCCCGCATCCTCTCCGAGCGCCGGCGGACGGACTCGCCAGAGGGCGTGACGGTGTTGGCGGCCGCGGTGCTCGACGACGTGGTGGGCATCATCGTGCTGGCGGCGGTGTTCGCGCTGGGCCGCGCGCAGGCGAGCGGGGTGGCGGTCGAATGGACCCATGTCGGCATCGTGCTGCTCAGGACGCTGGCCTGGTGGGTGGTCTTCATGGTGGCGGGCCTGGCCGCCTCGCCCTGGCTGGGGCGGGGGCTGCGCCGGCTCCGATCGGGCGAGGTCATGGCGTCGTTCGCGATGGGGCTGGCGATGCTGATGGCCGGCGCCATCGAGAGCGTCGGCCTGGCGATGATCATCGGCGCGTACATCATGGGGCTGTCGCTTTCGCACACGGACCTGGTGCACGTGATCGAGGAGAACCTGCGGGGTGCCTACAACCTGTTCGTGCCGGTGTTTTTCTGCGTGATGGGCATGCTCATCGACTTCGGCGCCATGCGGGGCGTGGTTGCGGCCGGGCTGGTCTTTTCGCTGCTCGCCGTGTGCGCGAAGGTCCTCGGTTGCGGGGGGCCGGCGCTGCTCATGCAGTTCAACCTGCGCGGCGCCCTGCGGATCGGCGCGGGCATGGTGCCGCGCGGGGAGGTGGCCCTGATCGTGGCCGGCGTGGGGCTCAGTTCCGGGGCCATCGACACGCGCATCTTCGGCATCGCCGTCATGATGACGGTGCTGACCACCCTCGTGGCCCCGCCGCTGCTGCTCCGCTCCTTGGCCGGGGGCAGCGGCCTCAAGGCCGGCGAGGAACGGGAGCAGGGCCAACGCATCACCGTGCCCTTCCCGTCGCCGGAGGTCGCCGAGGTCTTCCTGGCGCGGTCCGGCCGCGCGTTTCGCCAGGAGGGCTTCTTCGTCAACATGATCGACCGGGACCCCCCGACGTACCAGGTGCGAAGGGACCGGATGGCATTCACGCTTCGGCAGGAGGAGAAGGAGGTCGTGCTGACGTCCTCCGGCCCGCACATGGACGTGGCCCGCCTGATCCTGGTCGAGGAACTGGTGGACCTCAAGTCCATCGCCGACAGTTTCCGGACGGTGCAGGCCCTGAGCATCGAGAGCGACCTGGCCTCCGGCCTGTTCCGCTGAGGCGCCGCCCGGCCCCGCCGCGGCGCACCGGTCGGGGGGGTGCGGCCGCGGCCGGACCCGCCCGGTGCGGCTTGCATTGCGTCCGCCCGCCGTCCATCTTCTTGCCCATGTCTACCCGCGATATCCTCGAACAGGTCCGGACGGGCGCGCTGGAGGTCGACGCGGCGCTGAAGAAACTGGCGTCGGACGCCGAGCACGACCTCGGTTTCGCGCGCGTCGACGTCCACCGCGCGCGGCGCTGCGGCATTCCGGAGGTGATCTTCTGCGAGGGCAAGACCGCCGCGCAGGTGGTCGAGATCGCGGGGGTCCTGCGGGAGCGGGGCGGCAACGTGTTCGCCACGCGCGCCTCGCCGGAGGTGTACGCCGCGGTTGCCGCGGCCCACCCGCAGGCGCGGTACCACGAGGCGGCCCGGTGCATCACCCTGGACGCCGCCCCGCTGCCGCCGCCGCGCGGGGGGGTGGCGGTCGTGACGGCCGGCACGTCGGACATCCCGGTGGCGGAGGAAGCGGCGCTGACGGCGGAGCGGCTGGGCGCCCGCGTGGAACGGTTCTTCGACGTGGGCGTCGCCGGCCTGCACCGGCTCGTGCGCCACGTGGACCGGCTGCGCGCGGCGCGCGCGATCGTGGTGGTGGCCGGCATGGAGGGCGCGCTGCCCTCGGTGGTCGGCGGGCTCGTGGACCGGCCGGTCATCGCGGTGCCCACGAGCATCGGCTACGGCATGAACCTGGGCGGCGCCGCGGCGCTGCTCGGCATGCTGAACAGCTGCGTGCCGGGCGTCACCGTCGTGAACGTCGACAACGGCTTCGGGGCGGGCGTGGCGGCCGCCTTCATCAACCGCACGGGGGAAGAGGATTGAGGACCCTGCGCTTCGACAGCGTCGGCGGCGCGAGCGGCGACATGGTCCTCGCCGCGCTCGTGGGGCTCGGCGCGGACCCCGGGCGGCTCCACGCGCGCCTGGCGCCGCTGGTCGAGGAGCCCTTCTCGATCGAGGTGCGCCCGCACGGTTCCCACGGGCTGCAGGGCCTCCGCCTCGAGGTGCGGCTGCACCGGCACGGCGAGCGGGGCGGGGCGGCCGCGGCGCGGCCCGGGACGGGCGCACCGCCCCCGCATCCCCCGCACCGGTCGTTCCGCGAGATCCGGGCGCGGCTGGAGGCGTCGGACCTCCCGGCCGCGGTGGCCGCCGACGCGGTCGGGGTCTTCCGCCGCCTGGCGGAGGCGGAGGGCCGGGTGCACGGCCGGCCGGCGGACGAGGTGCATTTTCACGAGGTCGGCGCGACGGATTCGATCGTGGACATCGTGGGCAGCTGCCTGGCCCGGCACGAGCTCGGCGTGGACCGCGTGGAGGCGGGCCCCCTGCCGGTCGGCTGCGGCACGGTCGACTGCCGGCACGGAACCTACCCCGTACCGGCCCCCGCGACCGTCGAGCTGCTGCGGGGCATGGTCGTCGTGCGGACGTCGGAGCCCTCCGAGCTGGTGACGCCGACCGGCGCGGCGTTGCTGGCGGCGTGGTGCGCGGAGGACGGCGGCGGCGCGGCGCCCGCGCGCGTCGCCGCGTCGGCCTGCGGTTTCGGGCAGCAGGAGCTGGTCTCGCGGCCGAACGTCCTGCGCGCCACGCTGCTGGACGCGGCGGCCCCGGCCGGCAGCGACCGGTGCCTGGTGCTGGAGACGAACCTCGACGACACGACGCCCGAGCTGGTCGGCGTCCTCTGCCGGCGGCTGCTCGAGCTGGGCGCGCTCGATGTCTTCGCCGCGCCGGTCCAGATGAAGAAGCAGCGGCCGGGCACGCAGTTGACCGTCCTGTGCGAGCCCGCGCAGCGCGAGGCGATGCTCGGGGCGGTCTTCCGGGGCAGCACGACCTTCGGCATCCGGATCCGCGAGACCGAGCGGGCGCTGCTGGACCGCGAGGTCGCGGAGGTCGAGACCCCCTACGGCCCGGTGCGCGTGAAGCAGGGGCGGTGGCGGGGCGAGCTGGTGACGCGGTCGCCGGAGATGGACGACTGCGTCGCGGCCGCGGCGCGACACGGGGTTTCCGCGCGGCAGGTGTACGAGGCCGCGCGGCGCGCGGCGGGCGGCTGAACCCGCCGCGGCGGTGCCGGGCGCGGGCGGCTCAGACGTTCGACCCGCGCCAGTGCAGCTTGTGGCGCAGGACCGAGAAGTAGCTGTAGCCGGGCAGGTGGACAAAGCGGATGCGGTGGGGGGCCCGGGTCACGTGCACCTCGTCGCCCTTGACCAGCTCGAAGTGATCCTGCCCGTCGATGACGAACAGCTGCTGCTTGTCCGACGCCTTCACGACGATCCGGATCTCGGCGTCGTCGGGCACGACCATGGCGCGGTTGCTGAGCGTGTGCGGGCAGATCGGGCTGAGGACGAAGACCGGCGACTCCGGCAGGACGATCGGCCCGCCGGCGGACAGGGAGTGGCCGGTGCTCCCGGTCGGCGTGGACACGATGAGCCCGTCGCACACCAGGTCGCCCACCTCGCTGCCGCCGACGTGCAGGGCGAGGGTGACCACGCGGGAGGAGGCGCCCCAGCCGATGACCATGTCGTTGAGGGCGCGGTGGCGGCTGACCGTGGCGCCGTCCCGCACGAGGCGGCATTGCGCCGCCGTGCGCTGCGACACGGAGTACGTACCCGCGACGAGCACGTCGACCGCCTGCTCGAGCCGCTCCTCGGTGACACTGGTCATGAAGCCGAGGCTGCCGAGGTTGACGCCGAGGACGGGGATGTCGCCGCCCTCGATCATCCGCACCGCCCGCAGCATCGTGCCGTCGCCGCCCAGGGCCATCAGGAGATCGATGGAGCAGGGGAAGTCCGTCTCGGTGCTCCGTTCGGCCTCCGGAAGGTGCTCGGCCGTCGCGTCGCACGCAACGAGCGTGAGACCCGTCTCCGCGGCCTTGCGGGCCAGCCGGTTCAGCACCCCGGGCGCATGGGGCTTGAGGCAGTTGGCGGTCACGCCGATACGCTTCATCGTCTTCTCCAGTGCGCCAGGAACTCGACGTTGCCCGCGGGCCCCCGGAGCGGCGAGGCGCACACGCCCAGCCACTCGAAGCCAACGCGTTCCCCTTCTGCCCGGAGGCGGTCCACCACCGCCTGCCGGACTGCCTCGTCCCGCACGACGCCCCCGCGCCCGACCTGGGACCGCCCGGCCTCGAACTGCGGCTTGATCAGCGTCACGAGCGCCGCGCCCGGCCGCAGCAACTCTCTAACAGCGGGCAGGATGATGGTCAACGAAATGAACGACACGTCGATGCACGCGAACCCGGCGGTTTCGGGCAGGTCGCCCGCGCGCAGCCGGCGCGCGTTACACCGCTCCATGACGACCACGCGCGGGTCGGTGCGCAGGCGCTCGTGCAGCTGTCCGTGTCCGACGTCGACGGCGTACACCCGCGCGGCGCCGTGCTGCAGGAGGCAGTCGGTGAAGCCGCCGGTCGAGGCGCCGACGTCCAGGCAGACCGCACCCCGGACGTCGAGGCCGAACCGGGCGAAGGCCGCCGCCAGCTTCTCGCCGCCGCGCCCGACGAACCGCGGCCGCTCGAGGCAGGTGATCTCCGCGTCCGCGGGGTAGAGGTGCCCGGGCTTGGAGGCGGGCTGCCCGCCGACGCGCACCGACCCGGCCCGGATCAGCCGCTGGGCGCGGTCCCGGCTTTCGGCCAGGCCGTGCTCGACGACCAACTGGTCCAGCCTTCGTCGCGTCACGCCGCCGCTCTCCTTCCCGGCCTCGGCGCGGGGCCGCCGCCCGGCGCTAGGGCCGCCGGCCGCGCCGCCGCACGGCGCCCGGCACGGCGACGGTCGGCACGCGGAGCTCGATGTCCGCGCCGCCGCGGTGCACGACGAGCCGCAGCGGCGTCCCGAGCGCCGACTCGAGGATCCCGCGCTGCAGGTCCTGCAGGGAGCGGACCGGCTGGCCCTGGATGGAGACGATCACGTCCCCCTCCAGCATCCCCTTTTCGGCGGCGGGTGTGCCCTCGAACACCGCCTCCACCACGACGCCCTCCGGGGCGCCCGAGCCGCGCGCGGGCGGCAGCTCGGAGGGGCGGATGCCGATCCACGGCCGCGCGAAGTAGCCGTTGCGGAGGATGGAGTCCGCCACGCGGCGCGCGAGGTTGACCGGCACCGCGAACCCGATGCCGAGGTTGCCCCGCGCGTTGGGTCCGCCGGTCTGGATCACGGCGTTGATACCGATCAGCCTGCCGTCGACATCGACGAGCGGGCCGCCGCTGTTGCCGGGGTTGATCGGCGCGTCGGTCTGCAGGAAGTCCTCGAACGGGAGGAGGCCGACGCTGCGCTGCTTCTGGCTGAGGATCCCGAGGGTCACGCTGCTGCTGAGGCTGAAGGGCGATCCGACCGCGATCACGATCTCGCCCACCCGGACGGCGTCGGAGTCGCCCATGGCGATCGGCACGATCTCTTCGGCCCCGGCATCGACCAGGCGCAACACGGCCAGGTCGGTCGAGGGGTCGATGCCCACCGGCTCGGCCTTCATCTCGCGGCCGTTGGAGAGCGCGAGCGTGATCTGCTGGGCGCCCTGTACGACGTGCGCGCTGGTGAGGACGTGGCCCTCCGCGTCGATGATGACCCCGGAGCCCAGCCCGGCGAGCCGCTCGGGAATGACCACGCTTCGCCCGAACGCCCAGTCGAAGGCCCGGTAGTAGCGCGTGGCCTCCGTGCGCACGACGACGACGGAGGGCATGACCCGGTCCACCGTGTCGGCGATCTCGCTGCTCAACTGCCTGAGCAGGCCGCCGGAGGCCGCGGCCGCCGCCTGGGCGATGACGGCCAGTCCCAGGGCCGCACACCATGTTCTCGAACGGTTGGGCCACGTCATGTGCATCTACTCCTTTCGCCCGCCGTCCTCTTCGTCCGCTTCCGCCCCGCCGAAGGGCTCGGCGCGCACGCCGTCCCCTTCCTTGACGAGGATCTCGATCTTCTTCTCGACCTCGTCGAGCTTGCAGCCGCAGAAGGCGATGAGCCGGTTGCCCTCCTCGAAGCGCGCCATCATGCGGTCGAGGCTGAGTTCCCCGCCTTCCATGTCGGCCACGATGTCCTCGAGCCGGGCCATGGCCTTCTCGAACGTCAACGGGGTTTCCTTCTGCTTGGCGGTCATGTCGTCTCCTGCTCCTTCCCGTCCGCGAACGCGCGGTCCACCGTCGATTCGATCCGTCCTTCGTGCAGCCTTGTCCGCAGCCGGTCGCCGGTGCGCAGGGCCGCGGCGGCGCGCAAGGGCGCGCCGTCGGCCGTGCAGGTGATGCTGAAGCCGCGCGCGAGCACGGCCAGGGGGCCGAGGGCGTGCACCTGGGCCGACAGGCGGCGCAGCGACTGGCGCGCGTCGCGCCGCGCGCGGTCCGCGGCGTGGCGCGCGAGCAGGGCGTCCGCGTCGACCCGCTGCTGGGCCTGCCGGACGCGGTCGCGGGCCGCGC
Organism: uncultured bacterium; assembly: GCA_963744655.1. Lineage (GTDB taxonomy): Bacteria > Verrucomicrobiota > Kiritimatiellia > PWTM01 > PWTM01 > CAVUUJ01. The sequence goes on from CAVUUJ010000001.1 coordinate 445,577, forward strand.
GGGCCAGCCGCCCGCGCAGTCCCCCCAGCCGTTCGCGGTAGGCCGCGGCCGCGTGCCGCGGCTCGCGGAACACGTAGTGGCCGGCGCAGCGCTCGTAGCGGCGCCGCCAGGCGAGGAGCCCGGAGCGGAGCAGGCGGCGCAGGGCCTGCCGGCGCTGGTCGAGCTGCTCCTCGAACGATGCCTTGCGGCCCACGACCAGCTCGGCGGCCGCCGAGGGGGTGGGCGCGCGCACGTCGGCGACGAAGTCGCTGATGGTGAAGTCGATCTCGTGGCCGACGGCCGAGATGACCGGGACGGCCGAACGCGCGATGGCGCGGGCCACAGGCTCCTCGTTGAAGGCCCACAGGTCCTCGAGGCTCCCGCCGCCGCGGCCCACGATCAGGACGTCGAGGCCGCCGCGCGCGTTGAGCAGGTCGATGGCCGCGGCGATTTCCGCGGCGGCGCCCTCGCCCTGGACCCGCGCGGGGGCGAGCACGATGTGCAGGTTGGGAAAGCGGCGGCCCACGACATTGAGGATGTCGCGGATGGCGGCGCCGGTGGGGGAGGTGACCACGCCCACGTGCCGGGGCAGGAGGGGGAGGGGCCGTTTCCGCGCGGGGTCGAACAGGCCCTCCGCGACCAGCCGCTTCTTGAGCCGTTCGAAGGCCTCCCGGAGCGCGCCGCGGCCCGCCTCTTCCGCGCGGCGGACGATCAGCTGGTACTGACCCTGCCGCTCGTAGACGCTGAGACCGCCAAAGAGGCGCACCTGGAGGCCGTCGCGCAGGTCGAAGGTCAGCGTGCGCTGGGCACCGCGGAAGAAGACGGCCTGGAGCTGGGCCTGCTCGTCCTTGAGCGTGAAGTAGAGGTGCCCCGAGGCCGGGCGACGGAGGTTGGACACCTCGCCCTCGACCCAGGCGGCGGGGTACGCGTCCTCGAGCATCGTCTTGATCGCGCGGGTGAGCTCCGCGACGCGGTAGACCCTGCGCGCGCCGTCCGGCGCCGTGTCTTCGCGGGGGAACAGGTCGTCGGCCATGGCGCGGTCACTCCCCGGCCGGCACGCGGACGCGCTCTACGCGCCGCGCGCGGCCCGTGTCGTCGTCGGTCTCCAGCAGCAGGCCCTCCAGGACCGCCTGCCCGGCGGCGACGCGGAACCTCGCAGGCATGCCGGTGAGAAACCGGGTCATGACCGACTCGACGTCCCGCCCCAGGACGGAGTCCTTCGGCCCGGTCATGCCCAGGTCGGTGAGGTACGCCGTGCCGCCCGGCAGGATCGTCTCGTCGGAGGTCTGCACGTGCGTGTGCGTGCCGACCACGGCGGCGACGCGCCCGTCGAGGTGCCGGCCCATGGCGATCTTCTCGGACGTGGCCTCGGCGTGGAAGTCGACGAGCACGGGGCCGGCCGCGCGCGGCAGCTCGCCCAGCAGCCGGTCGGCCGCGCGGAAAGGGCAGTCGCACGGCACGTTCATGAAAACGCGGCCCAGCAGGCTCACGACCGTGGCCGGCCCGGCGGGGGTTTGGACCGTGCACCAGCCGCGGCCGGGGCAACCGGGCGCGAAGTTGGCGGGGCGCAGCACGCGGGGCAGCAGGTCGATGCCGTCGGCCAGCTCCTTCTGGTCCCAGGCGTGGTCGCCCAGGGTCAGCACGTCGGCCCCGGCCGCCAGCAGCTCCTCGGCGAGCGCGGGGTCACCCGCGGCCGCCGGCGGCGTTCTCCGCGTTGACGACCACGAGGTCGAGGTGCCGCTCCGCGCGAAGGCGGTGGAGGACCCCGGCGAAAGCCCGCCGCCCGGGGAGCCCACGATGTCGCCGACGAAAAGGATCTGCATGGCGCCGCTCCCTCTACCGCGCGTACTCGACGCACCGCGTCTCGCGGATCACCGTGACCTTGATCTGCCCGGGGTACTTGAGCTTCTCCTCGATCTGCTTGCTGATGTCGCGGGCCATCTGCATCGCTGCGCTGTCGTCGACCCGCGACGGGGTCGACGAAGACGCGGACCTCGCGGCCGGCCTGGATGGCGTAGCTCTTGCGCACGCCGTGGAAGCCGTTGGCGATGCGCCTCGATCTCGCAGGCGCTTCAGGTAGATCTCGGTGGTCTCGGTGCGCGCGCCGGGCCGCGCGGCGGTGATGGCGTCGGCGGCGCAGGCGAGGGACGGCATAGACGCTGTCGACCTCCACGTCGTGATGGTGCGCCGCCACGGCGTTGTAGACCACCGGCGCCTCGCCGTGCCGCTTAAGGAGGTCGGCGCCGATGAGCGCGTGGCCGCCCTCGACCTCGTGGTCGATCGCCTTGCCGATGTCGTGAAACAGGCCGATGCGGCGGGCCACGGATGCGTCCAGGCCGAGTTCGGCGGCCATCATGCCCATCAGGTGGGCCATCTCGATCGAGTGCTGCAGCACGTTCTGCCTGTAGCTGTGGCGGAAGCGCAGCGCGCCCAGGGTGCGCACGAGCTCCGGGGCGACCCCGGTGAGCTCGGAGCTCGTAGATCGCGTCCTCGCCCGAGCGGCGGATGAGTTCCTCGATCTGCTCGCGCACCTCGCGGACGACCTCCTCGATCCGGGCGGGGTGGATGCGCCCGTCGGCGATGAGCGGCTCCAGGGCCATGCGGGCGACCTCCCGGCGGACAGGGTCGAAACCGGAGATCGACGACGGCTTCGGGGGTGTCGTCGATGAGCAGGGTGCACGCCGGTCTCCGCCTCGAGGCACCGGATGTTCCGGCCTTCCCGGCCGATGATGCGCCCCTTCATCTCGTCGCTGGGCAGGCTGATCGAGCTGGTGGTGATGTCCGACACCTGGTCGGCCGCGTACCGTTCGATGGCGGTGGTGATGACCTCCCGTGCCCTGCTCTCGGCGCCCTCCCGGGCGTCCTCCTGGATCTTCCGCATGAGCTGCTCCGCTTCCCCGTGCAGCTCCTTCTCGATCCGCTTCATCAGCCGGTCGGCCGCCTGCTCCCGCGTGAGTTCCGCCACCTCCTGCAGCTTGGCCTCGGCGGCGGCGATGGCGCCGTTCAGCTCGTCCTCGCGCAGCAGCAGCGCCTGCCGTTCGTCCTCGATCTCGGCCAGGTGCGCCTCCACGGCCGCGTCCTTGTGATCGAGGAGGGCCACGCGGCGGTCGAGGTTGGCCTCGCGGAGGGACAGGCGCTCCTCCACCGCGTGCAGGGTGGAACGGGTTTCCCGGGTGTTCTGCTCGAACTGTTCGCGCAGCTGCACGAGTTCGCCGCGGGCGCTCAGCCGCGCTTCCCTGCGGATCGCGTCGGCTTCCGCGCGGGCCTTGTCGAGGATGATGCTGGCCCGCTTGGTCTCGGAGAGCGAACGCGCCTGTTCGAGCATGCGTCGGACGAAGTAGCCGACGCCGATGCCGATCGCCATGATCAGCGTGGGGATGAGCCAGGTGGCATTGATGTTCATCGGGGGCGATCTCCGGGGCGGGAGGGGGAAACGGGCGGGCGGACGCCGTGCGCGGCCGCCGGCGTCACCACCCAGTCCACCGGTTCGTCGTGGGCGGCGGCGGGGACGCGCCCGACCAGTTGCCAGGCGAAACAGACACCGATACGGCACGCCGCCAGCCCGTGGAGGAAGGCGTCGTAGTGGCCTCCGCCATGGCCGAGACGGTGCCCCGAGAGGTCGAAGGCCAGGCCCGGAACGAGGATAGCATCGAGCGTGCCGGTCTCGACCCAGCCGGGCGAAACCGGTTCGGCGATACCGTACGCGCCGGCCCGCCACGCCGTGCCCGCCTCCCACCGCGCCATGCGGTAGCGCTTCGCGCGCGCGTCGTAGGCCGGCACGCAGACGGAGCGGTCCGCGGCCAGGGCTTCCCGCGCCAGGGCGTCGACGTCGATCTCGCACGGCATGGCGCGGTAGACCGCGATGCGGCGCGCCGCGCGGTAGGCCGGCAGGCGCACCACCCGGCGGCAGACGGCGGCGGAGGCGTCCGCCGCCTCGGCCGGCGCCCGCTCCGCCCGCAGGCGGCGCATCTCCTCTCGCAGGGCGTCCTTCATGCCGCGCCGTCCCGTGCGTCCGGCGCGCGCGCCGCCGTCCTGCGTTCCGCCCAGTGCGCCATGCGCCTGGTGATGACCTCTTCGTAGCCCTGCGCGGTGGGTTCGTAGTACCGCTTGTCGGTCGGCACGTAGTCCTGGTCGACGAAGTGGTCTTCGCAGTCGTGCGCGTAGCGGTACCCCTCGTGGCCCAGCCGGGCGGCGCCCCGGTAGCCCGTGCCGCGCAGCGGCCTGGGCACGGGCAGCGTCCGTCCCTCGCGCACGTCCTTCATGGCCGCGTCGATCGCCAGGTAGGCCGCGTTGCTCTTCGGCGCGGTGGCCAGGTAGGTCGTGGCCTGGGCCAGGATGATGCGCGCCTCGGGCATGCCGACGAACTCGACCGCCTGCATGGCCGCCACGGCCAGCGTCAGGCCGCGCGGGTCGGCGTTGCCGATGTCCTCGGAGGCGAGGATCACCAGCCGCCGGGCGATGAAGCGCGGGTCCTCGCCCGCGTAGAGCATCTTGGCCAGCCAGTAGACGGCCGCGTGCGGGTCGGAGCCGCGCACGCTCTTGATGAAGGCCGAGATCGTGTCGTAGTGGCCGTCCTCGTCGTGGTCGTAGACCACGGCCTTCTTCTGGATGGACTCCTCGGCCACGTGCCGCGTGATGCGGACCGCGCCGTCGGCGTCGGGCGGCGTGGTCAGCGCGGCGATCTCCAGCGCGTTGAGCGCGCGCCGCGCGTCGCCCTCGCAGACGCGCGCCAGGTGGCGCAGGGCGTCGTCGTCCGCCTCGACGCCGAGCGCGGCCGAGCCCGTCGCGGATCGTCGAGCGCCCGGCGCAGGAGGCTCTCGACGGCGTCCTCGGTCGAGCGGCTGCAGCTCGAAGACCAGGGAGCGCGAGGTGAGCGGGCTGTTGATGAAGAAGAACGGGTTGTGCGTCGTGGCGCCGATCAGGGTGACGTGCCGTCCTCGACGTAGGGCAGCAGCACGTCCTGCTGGGCCTTGTTGAAGCGGTGGATCTCGTCGATGAACAGGATCGTCTCGCGGCCCGCCGCCGCGTGCCGCGCTGCGCCGCCGCCTCGAGGCGCTCGCGCAGGACGGCCACGTTGGCAGCACGCCGCTGGTGCGCTCGAAGCGGCGCTCGGTGACGCGGGCGATGACCTCGGCCAGCGAGGTCTTGCCGCAGCCCGGCGGGCCGTAGAGGATGATGCTGCCGAGCCGGTCGGCCTCGATGGCCCGGCGCAGGAGCTTCCCCGGGGCCAGGATGTGGTCCTGGCCGACGACGTCCTCGAGCCGCGCGGGCGCATGCGCGCGGCGAGCGGCCGGCCCGCGGGTTGCCCCGCGTCCGGCGCCTCCGTGTCGAAGAGGTCCTTGGCTTCCCGCATGATGGCACGCTGCCCGGGCGAACGTGTCCCCCTTTTTTGTCCGGCCCCCCCGCCGGACGGTCCGCGCCGGTCCGTCCCGTCGCGTTAGCTTCCCGTGGCGATCCCTGCCGACGTCCCCTTGATACCCCGGCCAGCCGACCGGCCGCCGCCACGCTCCTTGAGACCGCCGCCGGGCGGACCCCGCTGAAAAAAAGGCAAAAGAAAAGCCCCGCCATTGCCGTAGGGGTTGGATGCTCTGAACCTTGGTCACCAAGGGGGTGCTCGGCCGTCGGTTTCCCGTCTCCCGCGAGGGGATGTCGGGGCGCCTTCCAGCCGTTCAGGCTCCCACATCAGAGATAGTAATGGGTCAGAGACACAACCCGTTCACGAACAAGGCAGGGCCATTCTTCCGCCCCGAAACGCGTCGGGGCGCTATCTCGCTAATCGGCTATGCCAAAGAACAGGGCGCCGCCCGTCGCGGTCCGCCCGACCCGCCGCGCGGCCGTCTTGCCGCGCCGCCGCGGGGCGATCCTGGTTTCAATCCATGCGCAGCACATGGAGCTCCTTGCTGCCTCGTTCAACGCCTTGGCGGGGGGCGAACGGCGCCTCAGGCATCGCGGAGTTCGGCGCCGAGCTCCGCCTTCGCGGCGCGCGTCATCGCGTCGTGATAGCCGTTCACCTCGTCGTCGGTCAGCGTGCGGTCCGCCGCCCGGTACACGAGCGAATAGGCCATGCTCTTGCGCCCCGCCGGGATGCCCTTCCCCTCGTACATGTCAAAAAGCGAAACGGATTCCAGTTCCGTCGGTGCGGCCCGCCGCAGCACCTCTAGAATATCCTCGTGCGTGACCGTGTTGTCAACGAGGAACGCCGCGTCGCGGGTCGCGCCCGGGTACACGGCGGGCGGGCGGGCGCCGCGGCGCGGCGCGGCCGCGTCGAGCAGGCCGTCGAGGCAGACCTCGGCCACGCCGACCGGCCCGTAGATGCGCCACGAGGCCGCGAGGTCCTCGCGCAGCAGCCCCGCGCGGCCCAGCGGCCGGCCGCCGGCGCTCAGCCGGAGGGCGCGGCCGGGCTGCATGGCCGGGTGGTCCTCCGGCGCGCCCTCCAGCCGGGCGCCTTCCTTCGCCGCCCAGGCTTCGACGACGCCGCGGATCCATCCGAACATCTCCTGCGCGCCGGGGGCGGGCCGCGTGCGCAGGCGGGCCCGGCCCGCGGGGCCCATGAGCGCGACGGCGACGTGCGTGGACTCGGCGGTCCGCCCGCCGTCGAGGCGGAAGACGCGGCCCAGCTCGAAGAGGGCCGCCTCCTCGATCTGCCGCGAGCGGTTGCGTCCCAACGTCTCCACCAGTTGCGGAAGCAGGCGGTCGCGCAACACGGACTGCGCCTCGCTGAGCGGGTTGGGCAGGACGATGCGGTTCGCCGCCCCCGCCGCGTCGAACCGGTCGAGCAGGGCGGGGGAGGTCAGGCTGTAGTTCATCACCTCGTGGAGGCCGAGCGCGGCCAGGTGGCGCCGCGCGTCGTGGCGCCGCCAGGCGCGCTGGTCCGACGCGCCGGGCACGACGGCCGCGCGCGGCGCGCGCTCCGGCAGGCGGTCCAGCCCGAGCAGCCGCGTGTACTCCTCCACCAGGTCGACCTCGAGGCGCAGGTCGCCGCGGTGGGACGGGATCCGCACCCTGCAGCCCTCCGCGTCGCGCGCGACGACCTCGAGCCCCAGGCGCTCGAAAAGGGCCTCGGCCTCGCCGGGGACTGGCGGGGCGCCCACGAGCCGCTCCACGGCGGCCCAGCGGCAGGCGACCTCTCCGGGTTCCCGCGGCGCGGGGTAGACGTCGATGGCGTCCGGCGCGACCTCCCCGCCCGCCAGTTCGGCCACCAGGGCCGCGGCGCGGCGGCTGGCCCACCCGGCGCCCTCGATGTCCGTGCCGCGCGCGAAGCGGTAGGAGGACTCGGTCGTCAGGCCGAGCCGCCGCGACGTGCGCCGGATCCCGGCGGGAAGGAAGTAGGCGCTTTCCAGCAGGATGCGTTGCGTGCCGGCGCCCACCTCGCTGCCGGCGCCGCCCATCACGCCCGCGATGGCCACCGGGCGGTCGGCGTCGGCGATGAGCAGGGTCTCGGGGTCCAGCTCGCGCTCCGTGCCGTCGAGCGTGGTCATCCGCTCCCCGGCCTCCGCCGTGCGGACCACGATGCGCCGGTCCGCGAGGCGGTCGTAGTCGAAGGCGTGCAGGGGGTGGCCGCATTCCAGCAGCACGAAGTTGGTGACGTCGACGAGGTTGTTGATGGGCCGCAGGCCGGCCAGGGACAGGCGCCGCTGCATCCAGGCGGGGGAGGGGGCGACATGGACGCCGCACACGACGCGGGCGATGTAGCGCGGGCAGCGCACGGTGTCGCGCACGTCCACCGTCGCGAGCTCCGCGGCCGGCGCACCGCCCTCGCGGAGGGCGACCTCCGGGCGGCGCAGGGGTACGCCGTACATCGCGGCCACCTCGCGCGCCACGCCCATCACGCTGAGGCAGTCGGGGCGGTTGGGCGTGATCTCGAGTTCGAGTACGGTCTCGGGGGGCCCCAGCACCCCGGCCAGAGGGGTGCCCGGCACGGCGTCGGCCGGCAGGTCCAGCAGGCCCGCGTGGCGGTCCGAAAGCCCCAGCTCGTCCTCGGCGCAGAGCATGCCGAGCGACTCCACCCCCCGGAGCCTGGCGCGGCGGATGACCGTGCCGCCGGGCAGCGCGGCCCCCACGGGCGCGAACGCGTAGCGGCCGCCCTCGCGCACGTTCGGGGCGCCGCACACCACCTGCACCTCGTTCGCCCCGTCGTAAACGGTGCACACGGAGAGGCGGTCCGCGTTCGGGTGCGGCGCGACCGCCCGCACGCCGGCGACCACGAGGCCGGCGAAGTCCGATCCCACCGTCTCGATCGCTTCGACCTCGATCCCCGCGGCGGTCAGTTTCGCGGCCAGTCCCGCGACGGTGTCGTCGAACGTGACGTAGTCCTTCAGCCAGCAGAGCGGAATGCGCATGCGTTGGGGTCCCTGTCCGTTGAGCTGCCCGGCGCGCGACCTTCTCACCGCGCCATGGGGCTGTCAAGCGACCCGCCCCCCGGCCCGCGGGAGGTAGGCCCCGCGTTGCATCCGAAGCCGTTTGCGTCTACTCTCTCCGCTCCGCCGGTCAACCTCCGGCGGCAGGCAGGAGTACATGATACGCAAACTGATCAGTCGAATGCGGAAGCGCAGCGAGGGCACGCCGCCTCCCGCGGCGAAAGAGCCGGCTCCCGAGCCGCGCGTCCGGCCCGCCCCCGAACCGAAGTCCGAACGCGGACCGCGCGCCGCGGGTTCCCCTTCGCGGCCCCGCCGCCCGGCGCCGCCCGAACCCCCCGCGGCCGCGCCGGAGAGCGGCGCGGCGCCCCGCGCGGAGCCGGGCCAGGAGGGCGCGCCCAAGCGGCGCCGGCGCAGGGGCGGCCGCGGCCGCCGCAAGCGGCCCGGCGGCGCGCCCGGGGAAGCCGGCCCCGTCCATGCGTCCGACGCGGCGGCGACCGGGCCGGAACCGGACGGGGCGGCCGCCCCGGCCGCCGAGCCGTGGGACCGCTCGCAGTTCGAGGTCCCGCCGAAGGAGGGCCTGTCCCGTTTTCACGATGTCGACCTGCCGGATCCGGTCATGCACGCGATCGCCGACCTGGGCTTCGCGTACTGCACCCCGATCCAGGCCGAGGCCTTGCCGGCCACGCTCGCCGGGCGGGACCTCGCGGGCCGCGCGCAGACGGGCACCGGCAAGACGGCCGCCTTCCTCATACGGATCCTGCAGCACAACCTGACGGTCCCGCGGCCCGCGGATCGGCGCAAGCCGTCGCCGCGCGCCCTGGTCATCGCGCCGACGCGCGAGCTGGTCATGCAGATCGAGCGGGACGCGGAGGACCTGGGCAAGCACAGCGGCTGCCGGGTCACGGCCCTGTTCGGCGGCGCCGACTACAAGCGCCAGCGCGAGCAGCTCGCCCTGGACCCCGAGCTGGTCGTCGCGACGCCCGGCCGGCTGCTCGATTTTTGCAGCCGCGGCGAGCTGCACCTCGACCAGGTGGAGATCCTGGTCATCGACGAGGCCGACCGCATGCTCGACATGGGATTCATCCCCGACGTGCGCAAGATCGTCTACAGCACGCCCCCCAAGGAGCGCCGCCAGACGCTGTTCTTCAGCGCGACGCTGACCGACGACGTGGTGCGCCTGTGCAACAGCTGGACCCGCGAGCCGGTGCGCGTGGAGATCGAGCCCGACCAGGTGGCGGTCGACACGGTGGACCAGCAGGTCTTCGTCGTGACCTCCGACCAGAAGTTCCCGCTGCTCTACAACATCCTGCAGAACGAGCACCGCGACCGGGTGCTGCTCTTCGTGAACCGCCGCGACACGGCCGACTGGCTGGCCCACGAGCTGAAGCGGCACCACATCGACTGCTCGCTGATTTCGGGGGCCCTGCCGCAGAACCAGCGGACCGCCACGCTGGCGGCCTTTCGCGAGGGGCGGCTGCGGGTGCTCGTCGCGACCGACGTCGCCGGGCGCGGGCTGCACATCGAGGGCATCAGCCACGTCGTGAACTTCAACATCCCCGTCGACGCGGAGGATTACGTGCACCGCATCGGCCGCACGGGCCGCGCGGGGGCGACCGGCACCTCGGTGACCTTTGCGTGCGAAGAGGAGTCGTTCTACATTCCCGACATAGAGAAGTACATCGGGCGCGATCTGCCCTGCACGCACCCCCGCCCGGAGTGGCTCAAGCTGCCGGAGGGGGTCGACCCCGTGGCGAGCACCCTGCCCGACAGCCGCTCGCGGCGGCGCCCCGGCGGCCCCGGTGGCCGCGGCGGCCGCGGCGGGCCGCGCGGGCGGGGCGGCCCCCCGCGAGGCGGACCGCGCGGCGGCGGACGCCGGCGGTAGACGAGGCCAGCGTAGCTCAGTGGCAGAGCCACTGATTTGTAATCAGTAGGTCGTCGGTTCGATCCCGACCGCTGGCTCCGTTCGCTTCCGGGGACGGCGCCCGCGGCCGCGTCCAGGCGTTGGAAGCCCGGCAGGCCGGATCGTCCAGGGCTTGGACGGTTCCGGGCCCTTCCGCGCAGCGCCGTGCACCGGCCCTGCGCGCCGGCGGGATCAGGGCGGGCTCGTCTTGTTGGACGCTCTCAGTGCCCGGCCGGCACCACCGTCAGCAGGCGTCGGTTGTGGCCGGGCTCCGTGAGGCTATCGAGCAGGCAAGCCGCGTAGTCTTTCCTGGACAAGACGTGTTTCGAGGTCACCTCGGAGAGCCTGCAGAAGCGGTACCCCGCCGGCGGCGCATCGACCAGTGTCGGTGCGCGCACGATCGTCCACGCCCAGTCGTTCTGCTGTTGGATCGAGGCCGATGCCCTTCGCATGTCCTTCAAGGAATACGGCGTGAACCACGTGAGGACCGTGAATCCCGGGAGCATGATGCGTTGCCGAAGGGTGGGCGCTTCGTCCGCCGCGGGGGCGACCGTCACCTCGCCGGCGGTGAACGCCAACCGCTTCACCCCGGTGGCAGCCGTCGCGCTTGCGAGCGACGCCACGAGTTCGGTCGCCCTCAAGCGCCTCACGGTTATCGGTACGCCACCGCCGCGTCACATCCGGCGAGGGCCTGCGTCAGCATGGGCTCATCGGATACCTCCGGAGCGGTCCGTGACGTGAACCCCTCCCGGCGGGTGAACGCGTCCAGCTTACCTGCCGACGCATCACGGCACACGCCCACGGTTTCGTATCCGCGCTCGAGGGCTTGCCCGACGAGTTCGCTCCCCGTCTTGCCGGAGGCCCCGATGACGGCCAGTTTCATGGTCTCGCCTGCCGGGCAGGTGGTTCCGCGCAAGGGCTGCCCGCCCCCCCCCGGGCACGGGCTGCGCCTGCACCGTGTCCGAGGCGCGGAGGCGGGCCGCCCGGCCGGGAAGGTTGGAGCGGGAGACGGGGATCGAACCCGCGACGTTCAGCTTGGGAACTGATACCTAATGCGTTGCGGGGCAAAGGCTCTGTTGCGAGGGTGACGCGGCGCGCCAGGCGAAGTAGCGCTCGGCGGCGGCGCGGGTGGCGAGGCTGCGGTAGTGGCGGAAGACCATGTCGGGGCTGTTCCCGGCTTCCATGGCAACGCGCTCAACGCTGTCCAGCAGGGCCACGCGGTAGGTGATGTAGCTGTGCCGCATGCCGTTGGGAACCCATTGGACTTCGGCGGCCTCCCGGATGGCCGTGACGGCACGGTCACGCGCGCTCTCGCGCACGGGCACAATGAGACCGGTCTCCCTCCGGCAGGCGTCGAGCACGGAACGCAAGGCGTCACAGACGGGTACGATCCTCTGGCGGCGGTTCTTGGTGGACCTCCTTACGTGAAGCAGAGCTCGTCAAGTTCGGCCTTGTCCCAGAAAGAAAGAAGGGGCCGCGCCGCCGTCTGCCGTCCGCCAAGACCGTTCACGAAGCCATAGGCGATTACGTGGCCGGGTACGAGGCGACGCCGGACGGCGAGAAGCGGGCGCCGTGGGAGGCCGTAGCGCGCGGCGTCGAGTCAACGTCTGTGCGCACGCCTGAAACGGCGGCCAAAGTGTTGCAGGTGCTCAAGAACGGCCAGCCGGGCATGGGTCACGCGATCCTGCTTTCCACCAAAAACCATATCGTCGCCATCAAGCGTTTCGGTGTAGCGGCGGACACCGCGGCCCTGGACATCGCCCGCGACCTTTCCCTGGAAGTGGGCCGGCACGGCGCGGCGGCCGTCATCTTCGACCTGCCTCTGCCGGAGGCGGCCGCCGCGCGTCTGGCCGGCCAGCTTGCCAAGTACGGCAAGGCCATCGAGTTACAAGTCCTCGACGTACTGGACGCCAACCAGAAGAGCATGCGGGAATCCGGCCTGGCGAACTTCACCGATCCCGGTCCCCCCAGCTTTTCGAGCGAAACACCGGGGACGTATGAGGCTGGCGGAGCGGTGCGGGAAACGACGGAAGACGAAGCGTACCGGGCGGGACCGAACGCCGACCGAGCCTACGACGAGCACATCGCGGAGACCATGAGGGCACTGCGCTACGCGCGCGGATCAGGCGCGGCGCGCGCGGCCATCAAGCCGGTCTCAACACACCGATTCGCAACGAGGAAACCGGCATTGATGCGACGGTGTCGGGAGAGTCGCTCGGCAAGATGCTAAGTCGCGACGTGGTGGATGCCTCGGTCTCTCCGCAGGCGCACATGCAGGCGGTGGCCAATGTCGACGCGCTGTTTCGCATAGGCATGTTGCGGTCGGATCGAGCGGGGCGGAGCGATCAGGCCCCGGTACTACGGATGCTTCACTTCGACTCAGCCATGCCGTTCGACGGCGACGTGCTACGCGTCAAGATACTTGCCAAACAGCACATGCGCCCTGACCAGGGGACCAGGCTTTACACCGTGCAGACGGTAGAAATAGAGAAGCCCGCGTCTGTAAGGGGGGAGCCGACCTCGCCAACGGCCACGCCGGTATCCGTCCCGCCCGCGGGCTTCCGGGACAAGTTCGCACGGCTGGTAGCCGCTGTCAAGCGGGCCATGGATACCGACATCCATTTCAGGACCGCATGGCACGGCACGCCGCACACCCTGGCCGGCGAGGAGGGCGCGCCGCTGGGCCGCTTCCGCCTGGACCGCGTAGGAAGCGGAGAGGGGTCGGCCGCCTTCGGCCATGGGCTGTACTTTGCGGGCCGGCGTGAGGTCGGTGAATACTACCGGGACAGGATCGAGCATCCGGGCGAAGCCGTCCCGCTGACGCGCGACGACATCGAGACCCTCATGCAGGTGCCGGCGGAAGACGGGTTGCCTGAAGCCCTGCCGTCATGGACGCTTCAGCAGTACCTCGATCTGCCCCTTGCGAAATACTCCGGTTCCTCGCTACTTTCAGTGGCTGAGCGTGGCGGGTGAAGGCAGTTTGCCCGCCGTGAAGTAGAGCATCGCGACCATGTTTTCGACGGAGCGATACCCTCGGGCCTTGCGGCGGACGGCCGCGAAAACGCTGTTGAGGCCCTCCATGAATGCATTGGTGAGCCTTTGATCCCAGTGGGCCAGGATCCCCGCGGCATGCGACTCGATCATCTCGGCGACCGAGAGCATGTGGTGCAGCAGCCAGCGCCTCGCCTTGGCAGCTTCCCTCCTTACCCAGCGACACCAGCGGGCCAGTTCGCGGGCGGCGTCTGCGGCGGAACACAGCGCGTAGATGTCCTGCAGGGCCAATCGCATCTGGTAGGCCACCCCCGTCTGGAGGGTTCGCTGATCGATCCGGTTCAGCCGCCGCCGCTGGGCGGGGCTCAGTTTGCCGGGATTCTTCAGCCAGAGCCAGCGGCTGCGGCGCAACCGGTCCCTGGCGGCCGATCCCCCGGTGCGCTGTTCGTCCCGGCGGACCCGGTCGACCGCCTCGTTCGCGTGCGCAATGACGTGGAACTTGTCGTAGACGATGCGCGCATTCCGGCAGTACGCGCGAACCCCCGCCGCATACGCCTTGCTCATGTCCATCGACACGTTGGTGAGCGCGTGCGGGTGACCGTTATGGGCCGCCAGGGCCTCCACAAAGGCCGCCCACGTCTCCGCGTCCTTCCCCGGCGTCGCAAACAGCACCCGCCTTGCCCGCACGTCGGCGAACACCGTCAGGTACCGATGTCCTTTCGCCCGGGCCATCTCGTCCACGCCCACCGAGGTCACCTCCGACATGTCCAGTTGCCTGTACGCCTCCTCGACGTACGCACGCAGCATGCGCCACATCCGCGTATCGGTCTCCCCCAGGATCTGCGCGGCCTTCTTCGCCGGCATCTCCCGCATCAGGGTCAGCGCAAACGCCTCGAACTCCTTGGTGAAGTGCTTGGCCTGCCCCTCCCACGGAGGCGTCACGCGCCACACCTTCCCGCACGACGGACACCTGGCTCGAGGCAGATTGCAGACGATCTCCACCTGCTTGCCGAAGGCGTTCAGATGGCGCCACCTCAGATCACCGACGTGGTCGTGACAGACCACCCCACCGCTCCCGTCATGGGGGCACTTCTCCTGCTCCCAGAGCTTCGGTGTCTCCTCCACCCGCAGCTCCAGCACCTCACGCGGCTCTTCGAACGTGGCTTTGCGAACCGCCCAGGCATCGCCCAGGCCCAACAGCTCGTGGAACAACCGTTCAGGGCTCATGCCCCACAGGCTGGCGCAACGACCCCCTCCCTAGCCACTGAAAACAGCGAGGAACCGTATTTCCTGATGCCATGATGGGCCGAGGTGGGGCGCATGAATCTGATCCTTCGGCGCCTTCAACAAGCGGATCTCCCCGCGCCGCTGCGCGCCATGGAAGGGACGCGGTCCAACCGCAACGTGGCCCTCTCCAGCGGGGATGTCGCGACATGGTCCGCGTGCGGGCCTCTATTTTCGTTGCGGGTTTGTATCGATAATAATGGCCTTGCTTGTTTTCACCACGGCGGATACGTTGGAAGACATGCGAGGCAGGCCCCATGGCTCCGGAAGACTCGTGCCGTGCCCTGGTGGGTACCAGGCGTTCGTCCCGGACCCGCTGCCGCCGCACCTGGATCTGTCGCCGGCCCTTATCCGGTCCCTTTCCGACGCCGACCGGCTGATCGGACAGTTGGCCGGTGAGGGACGCAGCCTCCCTAATCCTCACCTTCTGATACGCCCGTTCGTGACCCGCGAAGCCGTGCTTTCGAGCCGCATCGAGGGGACGCAGGCGACCCTCGGTGAACTGCTCGCCGCCGACGCCGGGGCCGTTGTGGAACGAAGCCCCGATGACCTGCGCGAGGTGGGCAATTACGTGGTCGCGCTCGAACACGGGATGAGGCGGCTCGCGGCCCTCCCGTTGTCGCTTCGGTTGGTCCGCGAACTGCACGGCAAGCTCATGCGCGGTGTCCGCGGCGACCGCGCCACGCCGGGTGCGTTTCGCCGAAGCCAGAACTGGATCGGCCCGCCGGGTTGCACGCTCGTGAACGCCAGCTTCGTGCCGCCGCCGGCGGACCTGCTCATGGACTGCCTGGGCCAGTGGGAGGGCTTCCTGCACGACCGGACCCTGCCGCCGCTGATTCAGATCGGCATGGTCCACTACCAGTTCGAGGCGATTCACCCGTTTCTCGACGGCAACGGGCGGGTCGGCCGGCTGTTGATCACGCTCTTCCTGATCGAGCGCGGCATCCTGCCGGTGCCCCTGCTGTATCTCAGCGCCTTCTTCGAGGCCACGCGACCGGACTACTACGCGCGACTCACCGCCGTCTCGCGCGACGCGGCCTGGAACGAGTGGCTGGAGTATTTTCTCAACGGGGTAGCGCGCATGTCGGCCGATGCGCTGGCCCGCTCGCAGCGCATCAACGCGCTGCTGACCGACTGGCGGGAGCAGGTGGCCGGTCGCGCATCGAAGGCACTGCCCCGGCTGGTCGACCTCCTCGCGGAGAACCCGTTTTGCACGATCAAACGGGTGGCTGAGCGCCTGGGCGTAGCCTACACCACGGCTCAGCGCGCGATCGACAAGCTTCAGAACATGGACATCCTGCAGCAGACCAGCGATGCACGACGAGACCGGGTGTTCTGCGCAACGCAACTGATGGCCATACTCGAAGAGCCGTCCCGAATCGGCGGATAGCGGAGCGGCACCGCCACGAGGGGGTTCCGGATGGCTCAGTGGGACGGGAGGGGTTTCTTGCCTTCGTCGAGGACGGCGCGGAAGACCGCGTCGGCGATCTTCTGCGCCAGGGGGGCTTCGATCCTGCACTGGCGTTCCAGGTGTCCGTTGTAGCGGTATTCCGTGTACCCGCCGGCGGCTGTCCCCTTCCCGTCGACGAAGACCTCGTAGTACCCCTCCCCGACCGAGCTGCTGCTCTCGGAGTAGTCCTCGATCCATATCCGCGTGACAGCCTTCCCCTCGGCGTCCGCATCGGGCGAGAACTTCACCGTGGTGCCCCAAGCACCGGCCATCCCGTATGGGCTGAGGTACATGTCGCCACGGCCAAGGCCCATCCCCAGCCCCTGAATCCGCTCGGCTTCCCCCAGCAAAGGGAGATCGAGTGTTTGGTCCAGGTGCGTGTGAAACGTGTCCGCCCGCTCGCCTTCCTGCATGCTCATCTCCTCCCTCTTGGTCTCCCGGCCCTTCGCCGTTTCCGCTCTTGCCATGTCCCGTAGTGTATAGTATACGGTATGCATGAGCAAGACTTCTTTCGGCGAATACCTCCGCAAGGTGCGGGAGGCACGAAGGCGCACGGATTCGTCGTTCTCCGTGCGGGGATTCGCGGCCAAGGTCGGTGTCGCGGCCTGCTACATCAGCAAGGTCGAGCTCGGACAGGTCGGACCGCCCTCGGAGACCACCATCCGGCGCATCGCCGAAGAGCTCGGCGAGAGCCCGGACGTGATGCTGGCCATGGCCGGCAAGATCTCGTCGGACCTCCGGGAGGTCATCGTGCAGCGCCCGCTCCTCTTCGCCGAGTTGATCCGCCGGCTGCGCGACCAGCCGGACGACGGCGTTCGCCACGTGGTGCGGGAAGCCGGCGCCCCCTATGGCCGCTCCGGGGAAAGCGGGCAGGAGCGATGAAGCGACCCGGCGGCCAGGACGCCTTCGCCTACCGTGCCCCGATCCTGTCCGCGGACGAGTTCCTCGCGCGCATGAACGCCGCGGACCGGCCGGTCATTCTGCTGGAGGGCATCCGGGATCTACCCCCGGCGGACCGGCCGCACCTGGTGGCGATGGCGCGATGGCTCGCCGGACAACTCCCCCACGCGGTCTTCCGCACCGGCGGGGCGCGCGGGGCGGACGATGCCTTCGCCGAAGGCGTGCGGGCCGTCGACCCCGCCCGCCTGGAATACGTGCTGCCCCGGCCGGGTCACCGGGCGGCGACGCGCGACGAGGCGTCGAGGACCTACAGCCTGGAGACCCTGGACGAAGCCCGGTTGGGGTTCGCGGCCGACCAGACCTCCAGGGCCAGCCCGCAGTATGAGCGGCTGGTCTCCTTCTGCCTTCACGGACGTGGCGACGGCGCCTCCGCGGCGAAGGCGAGGTACCTCCTGCGCGACACCCTCAAGGTCACCGGGGCGCCGGAGATGGGCCTGCCTCCCGCCTCCGCGGGCCTTTTCTATGTCAACGAGGCGAATCCCCTCTCCGGCGGCACCGGCCACACCGTCCGCGTATGCCTCGTTCGCGGCATCCCCGCCCTCTTCCAGCGCCACTGGCTGCCCTGGCTTGAGCCGGGTCCGGCCGACGCCCCGGCCGTCCCGCCCGTACCGCGCACGGTATAGGCGATCCATTCAGCCCGCCACCACCGGCCCCTGCCGATCCGCATCGGAACATCGGCGCCGGGCTCAGACCCGCCGCGCGCCTGACCCCTTTCCCCATCCCGGCCGCGCGGCCTTCGGGCTCCAGCGTGTCCGTTGTGTCCCACACCGTGCCCCTTGTGTCCTAGCCTGTGTCCTTTGTGTCCTAGTGTGTGTCCTATTTGTTGCGCCCGGTTTCGCGCGGTTGCTTGCCGTAGGGAGCAGGGCAAGAAAAGCCCGCCCATCGTCATAAATGCCCAAATCAAAGGGGGTTCCGTTGTAGGAAACCTAGGAAAAGGTGGAGCGGGAGACGGGGATCGAACCCGCGACGTTCAGCTTGGGAAGCTGACATTCTACCACTGAATTACTCCCGCCCTGCGTTCAGCGGCCGAACTCTACGCAGGGGGCGGGGGCGCTGTCCAGCGGCGAAACGCGGAGGCGGGCTTCGCGCGGGGAACGCCGGGGCTGATGGACCTTGAAGCACGCGGGGGAGGGGGGTAGCGTACCCGTTTCGCCGGCCGGGCGGGGGAGAGGGCGATGTTCGACGCGGTGAGCAGCAAGACCGATTTCCCGGGACAGGAGCGGGAGGTGCTGGCGTTCTGGGACGAGCGGGACCTCTTCGCCCGCTCCGTGCGGCAGCGGGAGGGCGGCCCCGAGTTCATCTTCTACGACGGCCCGCCGTTCGCCACCGGGCTGCCGCACTACGGCCACCTGCTGGCGGGGACGATCAAGGACATCGTGCCGCGCTACCAGACCATGCGCGGGCACTACGTGCAGCGCCGCTTCGGCTGGGACTGCCACGGGCTGCCCATCGAGGCCCTGGCCCAGGAAGCGCTGGGCCTGGCGGGCGCCGGGGCGATCCGCGAGAAGGGCGTCGACGTGTTCAACGAGACAGTGCCGCTCGATGGTGCTGACCTACGTCGAAGAGTGGCGCACGACCGTCACGCGCATGGGGCGCTGGGTCGACTTCGACAACGACTACAAGACCATGGACGTGTCGTTCATGGAGACCATCTGGTGGGTCTTCAAGCAGCTCTGGGACCAGGGCCGGGTGTACAAGTCGTACCGCATCATGCCCTACAGCTGGAAGCTGACCACCCCGCTGTCCAACTTCGAGGCGGGCAACAACTACAAGGACGTGCAGGACCCCGCCATCACCGTGCGCCTCAAGGTGGCCGCGGGCGCTCCGGCCGCGGCGGCCGGCGCGGAGTGCTGCCTGCTGATCTGGACCACGACGCCCTGGACCCTGCCCGCCAACCTCGCCGTCTGCGTCGGCCCGGACATCGAATACGTGCCGTGGCGAAGGACCGGGACGACGGCCGGTTCTACGTCCTGGCCGCCGCCCGGCTGAGCGCCTACTACGACCGCGAGGATGCCTACGAGATCGTCGCACCGCTGCCGGGGCGCCGACCTGGCGGGCTGGACGTACGAGCCGCTGTTCCCGTACTTCGCCGACCGTCCGGACGCGTTCCGCGTGCTGGCGGACGACTTCGTGTCGCACCGAGGACGGCACCGGGCATCGTGCACATGGCCCCGGCCTACGGCGAGGACGACTTCCGGGTCTGCCGCGCGGCGGGGATCGACCTGGTCGATCCGCTCGACGAGGGCTGCGCGTTCACGGACGAGGTGCCGGACTACGCGGGACGGTTCTGCAAGGACGCGGACAAGCGACATCATCCGCCGCCTGAAGGACGAGGGCAAGCTGGTGCACCAGTCCACGATCGTGCACAGCTACCCGTTCTGCGAGCGGACCGACACGCCCCTGATCTACCGCGCGATCGACGCCTGGTACGTGCGGGTCGAGGACCTGCGCGACGACCTGGCGGCGGCCAACGAAGAGGTCCACTGGGTGCCCGGCCTACGTGGGCGCGAAACGGTTCGGCAACTGGCTGCGAGAGGCGAAGGACTGGAACATCAGCCGCAACCGCTACTGGGGCTCCTGCATCCCGGTCTGGATCGCGGAGGACGGGTCGGACACGATCTGCGTCGGCTCGCATCGCCGAGCTGGAGGAGCTGTCCGGGCGGAGCGCGTCGCCGACCTGCACAAGCACATCGTGGACGAGGTCGTGATCCGAGCGCGACGGCAAGACCTACCGCCGCACGCCGGAGGTGCTGGACTGCTGGTTCGAGTCGGGCTCCATGCCCTACGCGCAGCAGCACTACCCGTTCGAGCGGGCGGACGCACTCGAGTCCTTCTTCCCGGCGCGACTTCATCGCCGAGGGGCTGGACCAGACGCGCGGCTGGTTCTACACCCTGCTGGTGCTGTCGACCGCGCTCTTCGGCAGGAGCCGCCTTCCGCAACGTGGTCGTCAACGGGCTGGTGCTGGCCGAGGACGGCCGCAAGATGAGCAAGCGGCTCAAGAACTACCCCGACCCGCACGCACATCCTCGAGACCTACGGCGCGGACGCGCTGCGGCTGTACCTGATCAACTCGCCCGTCGTCCGGGCCGAGGACCTGTGCTTCTCCGAGGACGGGGTGAAGCACGCGCTGCGCAACCTGCTGCTCCCGCTGGTGGAACGCCTACAGCTTCTTCGTCACCTACGCCCGGGTCGACGGCTGGACGCCCGCGCCGGGGCCGCCGCCGTCCGCGCCGCGCCACCTGCTGGACCGCTGGATCCTCAGCTCGCCTGGAGCGGCTGACCGGGGAGGTCGTGGAGGCGATGGACCGCTACGACCTGCAGCAGGCCGTGCGCCCGTTCGTCGCGTTCATCGAGGACCTGACCAACTGGTACATCCGGCGGAGCCGGCGGCGTTTCTGGAAGAGCGACCGACGACGCCGACAAGGCCGCAGGCCTACGCGACGCTGCTACGAGGTGCTGCTGCGGCTGTCCAAGATCGCCGCGCCCTTCGTGCCCTTCATCAGCGAGGCGATCTACCGCAACCTGCGCACGGCACGACATGCCCGAGTCCGTGCACCTGTGCGACTTCCCGCTCGCGACCGGCGAGGGGCGCGACACCGTGCTGGAGGCGGAGATGGAGGCGGTCAAGACCGTCGTGGCGCTGGGCCGCCAGCTGCGCGTCCAGTTCGACCTCAAGGTGCGCCAGCCGCTCGCCGGCCTGCACGTCGTGTGCCGCGACGCGGCCAAGCGCGGGCGGCTGGCGGCGGTGAAGGACATCGTGGCCGACGAGCTGAACGTGAAGGAGGTGTGGTTCGGCCCCGACGAGAGCCGGCTCGCTCACCTGCGCGCCAAGCCCAACTTCCGCGTGCTGGGCCCGCAGCTGGGGGCGGACGTCAAGCGGGCCGCCGGGGTCATCCGCCACCTCGACCGGGACCACCTGGAGCGCATCCTGGCGGGCGACACCGTGACCCTGCAGGTCGGCGAACGGCAGGTGGAACTGGGGTCGGACGAGGTGGACGTCGAGCGGGTGCCCAAGGAGGGCCTGGCGGTCGGCTCGTCCGGCGACCTGGTGGTGGCGCTCGAGGTGCAGCTCACGCCGGAGCTGTTGTCCGAGGGGCTGGCGCGCGAGTTCGTCAACAAGGTGCAGAACATGCGCAAGGCCGCGGAGCTGGAGGTGTCCGACCGCATCCGCATGGAGGTGTCTGGCGACGGGGAGGTGAGCCGGGCGGTGCGGGCGCACCGCGACTACATCGCGGGGGAGACCCTGTGCGTCGAACTGCGCGTCGTCGCGTCCGCCGGGGGCGGGGAGCGGTGCGACCTGAACGGACACGCGGCCAGCATCCTGGTGTCGCGCGCGTGACCCGTTGACACGGGGAGGGCGTTGTGCTAGACACGCGCCCCTTTGCACGGCGGGGGCCGTGGCGTGATGTGCGGGACGGAGGAAGACCATGGCGACGAAGACGACACGGCGGGCGAAGGGCAAGGGCGGCGCGGCTTCGGGCCGGAAGCCCGCTCGCAAGGCGCCGGCGGGGAAGGCGTCCCGGGCGACCGGGCGCAAGCCCGCTTCCCGGCCCGCGGCGAAGAAATCTTCGCGAAAGGCGGCCGCGGCGAAGCCGGCGAAGAAGGCATCCCCTAAGCGCGCGGCGAGGAAACCGGCGAAGAAGGCGTCCCCTAAGCGCGTGGCGAAGCCGGCGAAGAAGGCGCCGAAGAAGACGCCCAAACGGGCGGCCAAGCCCACGGCGAAGCCGGCGAAGAAGGCGACGCCCAAGCGCGCGAAGAAGCCGGCGGCCCGCAAGGCGACCGCAAAGCCCCGGGCGAAGCCCGCTCCGCGCAAAGCCCCCCCGAAGCCGAAGGCCGGAACGCGCGCGGCCGCGGCAAGTCTGCCGGGGGCGCCGGCGGAGGCCGCCAAGCCGCGGCGGCTGGGCAAGCGCGACCTGGCGCGGTTTCACAAGCTGCTGCTCGACCTGCGCGACCGTCTCGTGGACGGGATCACCTTCCTCGCGGGGGAGAACCTTAACCACTCGCAGCGGGAGGCCTCGGGCGACCTCTCCAACTACGGCATCCACATGGCGGACCAGGGCACGGACAACTTCGACCGCGAGTTCGCGCTGAACCTCGTGAGCACCGAGCAGGACGCCCTGTACGAGATCGACGAAGCCATCCAGCGCATCGACGCGGGGACCTACGGCATCTGCGAGATGACCGGCCGCCCGATCGAGAGGGCGCGGCTGGAGGTGATTCCCTACGCCCGCTACTGCCTCGAGGCGCAGCAGCAGGTCGAGAAGCGGGGCGGCCGTTACCGGGCGTTCCGCCCCGTCCAGCCCGCCGGCGGCGAGGGGTGAGACCGGGGCCGGGAGTCCGCCGATGCAGGCGCTGACGCTGGCCGTTCTGATCGCCCTGCTGGACCAGTGGACGAAGCAGCTCGTCCGCGACGGGTTTGCCCTGGGCGAGTCCCGGCCGGTCGTGGCGGGATTCGCGAGCCTGACCTACCTCCGCAACACGGGGGCCGCGTGGGGCATGCTGGGGGGGCAGAACACCTGGCTGATCGTCGTCTCCGTCGTGATGCTCGGGTTGATGGTCTGCTTCCGGCGCGCCTTCTTGAGCGACACCCCGTCGCACCGCCTGGCGCTCGGTTTCATGATCGGCGGTATCGTCGGCAACCTGTTCGACCGGGTGCGGCTCGGCTACGTCACCGACTTCCTGGACTTTCACGTGGCCGGACGGCACTGGCCGGCCTTCAACATCGCGGACTCCGCGATCTGCATCGGGGTGACGATCTACCTGGCCGCCTCCTTCCGCAGCGAGGCCTCGGAGCGCCGCGCGGGCGGCCCGGCGCCCGCCGCCGGCGGGGACGATGACCGCTGAGGCGAAGCGGCCCGCGCCCGCGGGGCTGTTCCTCGTGGGGCCCACCGCGTCCGGCAAGACGGCTGTGGCGCACGCACTGGCCGGGCGGCTCGGGCTGCCGGTCCTGTCGGCCGACGCGATGCTGGTGTACCGGGGCATGGACGTGGGCACCGCCAAGCCGTCCGCGCGGGAGCGGAAGCGGTACGGCTACGAGGGCATCGACCTCGCGGACCCCGATGAGCCGTTCAGTGTCGGCCGGTACCTGGAGGCGGTGCGGGCGGCCGTGGCGCGGGCCGCGTCGCCGCGCTGGATCGTCGCGGGCGGCACGGGTCTTTACGTGAAGGGGCTCGCCGAGGGGCTGGACCCGTCCGGCGCGGCCTCAAGGCGGGCGCGGGCGGCGGTGCGGCAGCAGTACGAGGCGGGCGGGCTGGAAGCGCTGCGGGCCGAGTTGGAGCGGCGTGCGCCGGGCGCGCTCGCGGGCCTGGCCGACCGGGACAACCCGCGCCGCGTGCAGCGGGCCCTGGAGCGGGTGCTGGACGGCGCGCGCGCGGCGCCGCGTGCGCGGGGCGCCGCCCGGCCCCGGCTGGTGGGACTGGAGCGGGCCCCGTCCGACCTGCGCGAGCGCATTGCCGGGCGGGTGGAGGCGATGTTCGCCGGCGGACTGATCGAGGAGGCGGCGAACCTGCGCCGCCGCTACGGCGAGCTGTCGCCCACCGCGCGCGGGGCGATAGGCTACCGCGAAGCGGCCGGGGTGCTCGACGGCCGGTGCACCGCGGTGGAGGCGAAGGAGCGCATGGTCGTCCGCACCCGCCAGCTGGCCAAGCGGCAGAGGACCTGGTTCCGGCACCAGGCGGACGTGGCCTGGGTGCCGGTGGCGGCGGGGACGGCGGCCGGCCGGATCGCCGACGAGGTGGAAAGGACATGGCGTGAGTGCGGCAGCACGGCCTTCGCGTTTGGATGAGCCGCCCGAGCGGGCGATTCTGGTGGGCGTCCACCGCGCGGGCGAGCCCGAGTGGTCCGTCCGCGACACGCTGGAGGAGCTCGGACAGCTGGCCACGGGCGCGGGGGTGACCGTGCTCGACACGTTGCTGTGCCGCCTGCGCCGTCCGAGCGCGGCGCACCTGGTGGGGCGCGGCCAGGCGGAGGACCTGGCCGGGCTCGTGCGGGAGCGGGGCGCCGATGTCGCGATTTTCGACGACGACCTCACGCCCGCGCAGGGCCGCAACATCGAGGAGGTCATCGGCGTGCGGACCGTCGACCGCACCCAGGTGATCCTGGACATCTTCGCCCGCCGCGCGCGGACGCGCGAGGGGCGGCTGCAGGTGGAGCTGGCGCAGCTCCAGTACCTCCTGCCGCGCCTGCGCCGCATGTGGACGCACCTCGAGCGGCAAAAGGGCGGCATCGGCCTCAAGGGGCCGGGCGAGCAGCAGCTCGAGCTGGACCGCCGCCGGGTGGAAGGCCGCATCACGCGCCTGCGCGGCCAGCTGGAGCACGTGCGCGCGCGCCGGGCCGAGCTGCGGCGCGGGCGCAGCCGCCACGGGTGGGCCCTGGTCTGCCTGGTCGGCTACACCAACGCGGGCAAGTCCACGCTGCTCAACGCGCTGACCGATGCGCGCGTGCCCGCCGGGGACCGGCTGTTCGCGACCCTCGACCCCACGACGCGCCGCATCGACCTGCCGAACCACCAGGCCGCCCTGCTGACCGACACGGTCGGCTTCATCCGCAAGCTGCCGCACCGCCTCGTCGAGGCGTTCCAGGCGACGCTGGAGGAGGCCACGCAGGCCGACCTGCTCCTGCACGTCGTGGACGCGTCCCACCCGCGCGTGGACGCGCAGGTGGAGGCGGTGGAAGCGGTGCTACGGGAGCTGCACGCGGAGGACAAGCCCCGCGTGCATGTCCTGAACAAGATCGACCGCCCGCAATCCGGGCCGTCGGTCCGCGCCCTGCAGCGCCGGCTGCCGAACGCCGTGCCCGTCTCCGCGCGGGAAGGGGCCGGGCTGGCCGCCCTGCGGTCGGCCCTGGCCGACGGTCTGCGCCACCGCAGCGTGCGCGTCGAACTCGTCGTGCCCGCCTCCGACGGCCGGACTCTCGCCTTGTTGCGCGAGGCGGCGAACATACAATCGGAGCGCTGCGTGGACGACCGCATCCACCTGGTGGCCGCCGTGCCCGGGCGTCTCCTGGGCGCACTGGCGCCGTACCTGGCGGGCGGCCGCGCGGGGGACGCGGCCGGGGAGGAGGGGGCATGCCAGGGGGCGAAGACGCCGTGAGCCGGGAAGCCCGCACGGGCGGGACGGGGCCGGAAGCGTATCCCCTGCCCGCGGCCTCGCGGCGGCTGAAGGACCTCCCGGCCGGGCGCCGGCCCCGGGAGAGCTTCGACCGCATGGGCGCGGAGGCGGTGCCCGACGAGATGCTCCTGGCCCTCGTGCTCGGCGGCGGCGTCAGCGGGCGCAACGTGCTCGACGTCGCGCGGGCGCTGCTCTCCGAGCGGTACGGGTCCCTCGCCGAACTGGCCCGCGCCTCGGTGGACGAGCTGCTCCAGGTGCGCGGCATCGGGCCCGTGCGGGCGCGGACCCTGAGCGCCGCGATGGAACTCGCGCGGCGGCTGGCCGACGAGCGGCTCGCCGAGCGGCCCGCGATCCGGTCCCCGGGCGACGCGGCCGAAGCCCTGCGGGCCCGCGCCAGGGGGCTGGGCCGGGAGGTCTTCTGGATGCTGCCCCTGAACCGCCGCAACCAGCTGCTGCGCATGCCGACGGAAGTGAGCCGGGGGCTCGCCGACGCGAGCCTCGTGCACCCGCGCGAGGTCTTCATGGCGGCCATCCGGTGTGGGGCTGTGGGCGTGGTGCTCGCGCACAACCATCCCTCGGGCGACCCCACGCCCTCCGCGGAGGACATCGGTATCACGCGACAGATCGTGCAGGCGGGGGAGATCCTTGGTATCGAGGTGCTCGACCACGTGATTCTCGGGCAGGCCCGCGAAGCGGGCGGCAGCGACTACACCAGCCTGCGCGAGGCGGGCCTGGTGGCTTTCGGAAAGGGCAGCGCATGAGCAGGCATCCGACCGCGGTGGTGGAGCAGGGGGCCGAGGTAGGGACCGGCGTCGAGATCGGCCCCTTCGTGTACGTGGCCGCGGGGGCGCGCGTGGGCGACGGGTGCCGGCTGGGTCCGCACGCGGTTGTCCACGCCTTCACGACGCTGGGCGCCGGCTGCCGCGTCCACGCGGGCGCGGTGCTGGGCGACCTGCCGCAGGACGTCGGTTTCGAGGGCGGGGAAAGCTACGTGCGGATCGGCGACGGGTGCGTCCTTCGCGAGGGCGTCACGGTGCACCGCGGCACGAAGCCCGGCACGGCGACGGTGATCGGCAACGGCTGCTTTCTCATGGCCAACAGCCATGCCGCCCACAACGTCGTGCTCGGGGAGGGGGTGATCCTGGCCAACGGCGTGTTGCTCGCGGGGTACGTGGAGGTGGGCGCGCGCGCCTTTCTCAGCGGAAACTGCATCGTGCACCAGTACACGCGCATCGGGCGGCTGGCTATGGTCGGGGGGGGGGCCGGCATCGGGAAGGACGTGCCCCCGTTCTGCACGGTCCACGGCGTGCAGCGCAACCGCATCGCCGGCCTGAACAGCGTGGGCCTGCGCCGCGCGGGCATGGGGCCAGCGGACCGCGCCGCCGTGAAGCGGGCGTTCCACCTGCTCTACGGGTCCGGGCTGAACGTGACGCAGGCGGTGGCGGCCCTGCGGGAGGCGTTCCGCGAGGGCCCCGGCGCCGAGTTCGCCGCCTTCGCGGCGGCCTCGAAGCGCGGACTCTGCGGAACCGGCCGGGACCCGGGCGGCGTGTAGGGGGCGCCCGCCCCGCCCGCGCGTTCGGCGGCTGCCCCTTGCGTGGCCGCGGGCCGCGTGCTAGGTTCTGCCCACGGTCCCGCGAGGACCGGATCTTCAGGGCAAGGTGAGCCCGCGCGCCCCCCGGGGCCGCGGGGGATTCCTGACCGGCGGTGTAAGCCCGCGACTCCTCTCCCGGTGGGGGAGGATGGATGCGGTAGCCCTCTCAGGGGGGTACCCGCAGCCGACAGTAAAGTCTGGATGGAAGAAGATCACGCAGGCCCGCCGGCCGGGCGCCCTGATGATGTGGACGGAAGACGGGGCACAGCCATGGCCGACAGCCAGACAGGGCAAGCGGGCCTTTTCACTCCCATCGAGCGGGCCATCGCGCTGTATCGCGAGGGCGGCCTGCTCGTGGTCGTGGACCACGAGCACCGGGAGAACGAGGGCGACCTGCTGGTCGCCGCCGAGAAGGCCACGCCCGAAGCGATCAACTTCATGATCACCGAGGGCCGGGGGCTGGTGTGCATGGCGATGACCCGCCGCCGCCTCGCCGAGCTCGGCCTCTCGCGCATGGCGCCGACGGGAGGCGACCCCTACCGCACGGCGTTCATGGAGTCCGTTGATGCCCGCCGGGGGGTCTCGACGGGCATCAGCGCGTTCGACCGCGCGTGCACGGTGCGCGCCCTTATAGACGGGGCCACGCGGCCCGAGGACCTCGTGCGGCCCGGGCACCTGTTCCCGCTGGAGGCCGTCGAGCACGGCGTGCTCCGCCGCGCCGGCCACACCGAGGCGGCGGTCGACCTGGCGCGCCTCGCCGGGCTCCAGCCCGCGGGGGTCATCTGCGAGATCGTGCGTCCCGACGGCGAGATGGCCCGCCTGCCCCAGCTCGTCGAGTTCGCCGGGCGCCACGGGCTGCCCCTGGTGTCGATCGACGACCTGATCGTGCACCGCCGCCGCCACGAGCGGCTCATCGAGCTGGAACAGAGCATCCGGCTGCCCACCGGCATCGCGCCGTTCGAGCTCAAGATGTACCGCTCGCTGCCGGAGAACGACCACCACCTGGCCCTCGTGCTCGGCCGGCCCGGCCGGGCCGGGCCCCCGCTGGTGCGGATGCACAGCGAGTGCCTGACGGGCGACGTCTTCGGGTCCCTGCGCTGCGACTGCGGCGACCAGCTGCGCGGCGCGATGCAGCGGGTGGCCGACGAGGGGGAGGGCGTGGTGCTGTACCTCCGCCAGGAGGGCCGCGGCATCGGCCTCCCCCACAAGATCCACGCGTACGCCCTGCAGGACAGCGGGCTGGACACCGTGGAGGCGAACGTGCACCTGGGCTTCGAGGCCGACCAGCGCGACTATTCCGCGGCGGCGCAGATGCTGCGCGACCTCGGCATCGAGCGGCTGCGCCTGCTTACCAACAACCCGAACAAGATCGCGGGGCTCGAGAAGTACGGCATCGAGATCACCGAGCGGCTCCCGCTGGTGATTCCCTCGACGCGGCACAACGAGCGGTACCTGGAGACGAAGAAGAGCAAGCTGGGCCACCTGCTGTGAGGCGGTCCGGGACGCCGCCGGCGCGGCGGGACAGGGATGCGAACGTGAGCGTGAAGGGAATCCAGGCTCGGCCGGCGCCGGCGCTCGACGCGCCCGGCGTGCGGCAGACGGCGGGCGATCTCGGGGCGCGGGGACTGCGGTTCGCCCTGGTCGTCAGCCGCTTCAACGAGACGCTGACCGCCCGGCTGGCCGGGTCGGCGCTCGACGCGCTGGCGGCGTGCGGGGCGGCCCCGGGAGACGTCGAGGTCGTGTGGGTGCCGGGGGCGTACGAGATTCCCTTCGTCGCCGAGCGCCTCGCGGCGGACGGCGCGTTCGCCGCGGTGATCGCCCTGGGATGCGTGATCCAGGGGGAGACGCCCCACGCCGGGCTCGTCAACACCGAGGTCGCCCGCGGCCTGGCCGACATCGCGCGGCGCCACGGCGTGCCGGTGATCGACGGCGTGGTGGCGGCGCACACCGAGGCCCAGGCCGTCGCGCGGTGCACGCGGGGTCCTGAGAGCCGCGGGTGGTACGCCGCGACCGCGGCAGTCGAGATGGCGCGCCTGTGCTCGAAGCTGGGGCCGCGGCCATGACCGGCCGCCACGAAGCCCGGCTGTTGGCCGTACAGCTCCTGTTCCAGCGCGACTTCAACACGGGCGACCTGGAGGAGGCCCTGCAGGACTTCTGGGACGGGCACGCGGCGGACGACCGCGTCCGGCGGTTCGCGGAGGACCTGGTGCGCGGCGTGGAGGCGAACCGCGCGGCGCTCGACGACCTGCTCCGCCGCTGCGCGGAGCACTGGGACGTGGGGCGCATGGGCGCCGTGGACCGCAACATCATGCGCGTGGCTCTCTACGAGATGCACCACCGCGCCGACGTGCCGCCGGTGGTTTCGATCAACGAGGCCGTGGACCTCGCCAAGGAGTTCAACGGCCTGGAGTCGGGGCGCTTCGTCAACGGCATCCTCGACCGCGCGCGCCGCGAGCTGGGCCGCCCGGCGCGCACGCCGGGCCCGGCCGCACCCCCGGCGGAGGGCTAGGCCATGACGACGTGGACCCGCGCGCTGAGCCGTACCCGCCGCGCCCTCCTGGCCCCCCTGCGCCGGGTGCTGGGCGGGCCGGACCGCGCCGGCGAGGGCCCGCTGGAGGCGCTGGAGGAGACGCTCCTCGCCGCCGACGTGTCGCCCGCGCTCGCGGGCGAGATCCTGGGGCGGCTCGAGCGCGGCGGCCGCGGCACGAGCGCCTCGCGCCGCGAAGCCCTCCGCCTCCTGCTGGTGGACCGCCTGCCCGCGGCGCCCTTCTCCTGGGAGGCCGGCGAAACACCCCGCGTGGTGCTGGTCGTGGGCGTGAACGGCGCCGGCAAGACGACGACCTGCGCGAAGCTCGCCCGGCGGGTCGCGGTGTCCGGCCGCCGCCCGCTGCTCGCGGCCGCGGACACCTTCCGCGCGGCGGGCGCGGACCAGCTGCGGCTGTGGGCGGAGCGGCTCGGCTGCGACGTGGTGGCCGGCGCCACGGGCTCGGACGCCGCGGCGGTCGCGTTCGATGCCGCCGACGCCGCCGTCGCGCGCGGCGCGGACTGGCTGCTGGTGGACACCGCGGGCCGCATGCACACGCGCGACCCGCTGATGAAGGAACTCGAGAAGGTGCGCCGGGCCCTCGCGAAGCGCGTGCCGGGCGCGCCGCACGAGACCTGGATGGTGCTCGACGCGGCCCTGGGGCGCAACGCGGTCGCGCAGGCGCGCCGGTTCCACGAGGCGGTGCCGCTGACCGGCGTCGTCGTGGCCAAGCTCGACGGTTCGTCGAAGGCCGGTTTCGTCTTCTCGATCGCGGGGGAACTGGGCCTGCCCGTGCATTTCGCCGGGCTGGGGGAGGACGCGGACGACCTCGTCCCGTTCGACCCCGAGGCGTTCGTCTCCGGCCTGCTCGGCGAGGAGGGCGCCGATGCCGGCTGAGGCCGAACGCCGGATGGCCGAGGCCGTCGAACTCGCTTGGCGCGGGGAGGGCCTCACGCGTCCGAACCCGCCGGTGGGCGCGGTCGTCGTGCGGGGCGGGCGCGTGGTGGGCCGGGGTTTCCATGCGCGGGCCGGGGGCCTGCACGCGGAGGCGGCGGCCCTGCGGGAGGCGGGGCGCCGGGCGCGCGGGGCCGAGCTGTACGTCACGCTGGAGCCATGCAGCACGCGGGGCCGGCAGCCGCCGTGCACGGACGCGGTGAAGGCCTGCGGCGTGCGGCGGGTGTGGGTGGGCGTGAGCGATCCGAACCCGCGCCATGCGGGACGGGGGCTGCGCATCCTGCGCGGCGCGGGGATCGACGTAGTGACCGGCGTGCTGAAGCCCGCGTGCGCCGCGCTCGTCCGTCCGTTCGCCCGCTGGGTGGCCGACGGCCGGCCCTACGTGACGCTGAAGCTGGCCATGACCCTCGACGGGCGGATCGCCGACGCGGAGGGCTGCTCGCGGTGGATCACGGGGGCCGCGGCCCGCCGCGCCGTGCACGACCTCCGGCGTCGCGCCGACGCCGTGCTGGTGGGCGCGCGCACCGTCGCCGCGGACGACCCCTCGCTGCGGCCGCGCCCGGCGCACGGCCGCCGCCCGCTCCGCGTGGTGGCCGACGGGCGCGGCCGAACGCCTGTGTCCGCGCGCGTGCTCAACGACCGCTGGGCCGCCGACACCGTGTTCGCCGTCACCGAGGCGTGCCCGCCGGCCCGCCGGCGCGCCTACGAGCGACGGGGCGCCCGGGTGCGGGTGTGCGGGGGCCCCGACGGGCGCGTGGACCTCGCGGCCCTGGCGCGGGAACTGGGCGGCCTGGGGGTGCTGCACCTGGTGTGCGAGGGCGGCGGCGAGCTGGCCGCGTCGCTCATCGGGGCAGGGCTCGTGGACGCGTACGCGCTGTTCTACGCGCCGGCGATCCTCGGCGGACGCGGGGCGCGGCCCGGCGTGGCGGGCGCGGACCGCGCGCTGGCCGACCGGGTGAACCTGCGCGTGCGCGAAGTGGTCCGCGTGGGAGACGACTGGCTCGTGCGGGCCGAGCCGCGGCGGCGGCCGCGCGCCGGCGGCCGAGGGGTATGACGGGAAGGCACGGGGAAGGGGAGAAGGACATGTTCAGTGGCATCGTGGAACGGATGGGTACGATCCGGGAGTGGAACCTGGAGGAGCAGTGGGGGCGCATCGGCATCGAGGCGAAGGGATGGACCCGCCCCGTGGAGCTCGGCGAGAGCATCGCGGTGCAGGGCATCTGCCTGACCGCCACGGCGATCGAGGGCGACCTGCTGCGCTTCGACGTCCTGCGGGAGACGTTCAACCGCACCACCCTGGGCGGGAAGAAGTCGGGCGACCGGCTGAACCTCGAGCGTTCCCTGCGGTGGGGCGATTCGATGGGCGGGCACATCGTCGTCGGGCACGTCGACGGCGTGGGCACCGTGCGGCGCGTCGACCGGGTGGGACGCGACTGGTCGTACGAGATCGCCTGCGACCCGGCGCTGATGGACGGGACCGTCTACAAGGGCTCGATCGGCATCGACGGGGTCAGCCTCACGGTGGCGGAGCTGAAGCCCGACGCCTTCGTGGTGCACATCATCCCCTTCACGTACGAGGTGACCACGTTCTGCGACCTGCGGCCGGGCAGCGAGGTCAACCTCGAGATCGACCTGCTGGGCAAGTACGTGCGGCGCCTCGTCGAGCGGGGGGCAGGCTTCCGGGGCGTCACGTGGGAAACCCTCCGCGAAACCGGGCTCGTGGAGGAGACCCCGCCCGCAGGCCCCTGAACGCGGCGACGGGGGCAAAGTGCGCGTTGACGGTCGCCCGCCGCGGCCGCTATGGTGCCGCGTCGTCCCGCTTCTCCGTGGAGGTGCGCCGTTGCTCGCGTTACTGGAACAGCTGAACACGATCCAAGGGCACGACCGGCGGGTGGCGGCGCTGCGCCGCGAGCAGACCGAGCTGCCCGTCCGTAAGGAGCGCATCCGGGCGCGGCTGCAGGAGGGGCTCGACGCGCTGGCGAGCGCGGAGGCCGACACGAAGCAGCGGGCCGCGGACATTCACCAGCTCGAGGTCGAGGTCGAGGCCCTGCGGGAGAAGATCAACCGTTTCCGCCAGCAGCAGCTGGAGATCAAGACCAACGAGGGCTACCGGGCGCTCGTGCACGAGATCGAGGCGCACCAGCGGCTGGTGCGGGAGGCCGAGGACCGGGAGTTGGAGCTGATGGAAAAGAGCGAGGCATGCAAGGCCGCCGCCGAGGGCTGCCGCCGCGACCTGGAGACCGCCCGGGGCGAGGTCGGCGGGGAAGTGGCGGAGCTCGAAGCGCGGGAGGAGCGCATCGGGGAGGAGCTGGCGCAGCTCGAGGAGGAGCGCCGCCGGCTCATCGCCGACGTGGACCCCGAGTGGCTCGGGCGGTACGAACGCATCCTGCACCACGTCGGGGATTACGCCCTCGTGCCGGTGGACAACGGCAACTGCGGGGGTTGCCACATGAAGCTTCCCGCCCAGGTGATCAACGACGCCCGGCGCGCGCAGTCCATCACCAGTTGCGCCTTCTGCGGGCGGCTCCTATACTGGAGCGAGTAGCGGTGTGTCGGAACCGCGGCGACGGCCGCGGGGCTCATTGAAACCGAGGGGTCAAGGCGAGCGGTCGCTTCTCCCGCGTGCGGGAGGAGAGGAAAGTCCGGACTCCACAGGGCAGGATGCCCCGCGTACCCTCGGGGGGACCCGCCGGCAAACGGAGGGGACGGAAAGTGCCACAGAAAACATACCGCCCCGCGCCGGCGCCTCCGGGCGTTGCGCGGGGTAAGGGTGAAAAGGTGGTGTAAGAGACCACCGGGCCCCGAGAGTAATCGAGGGGCGCAGGGTAAACCCCGTCCGGAGCAAGATCAAATAGGGGACGGGAGGCGGCCCGTCTCGAGTCCGGCGCAAGCCGGGCGGCGTTCCGGGTTGATCGCACTAGATAAATGACCGCACAGAACAGAATCCGGCTTACGGTCTTGACCCCCTCGGTTCGCCGCGCCCCGGCGCCCGGCCCGCGGGCCGGGGCGCCCCCGCACCCCGCCCGGAGGTAAATGGTCCGCATGGACACGATGCATGCGCTGCGCGCGGTGGCCCTGCTTCGCCGGGCGGCCTGGGTGCTGCTCGCGGTGGCGGCGGCGGCTGTCGCGTGGTCGTACCTGCGCCTGCCGGCGAGCCCCGGCGCTCCGCCGGCGCCCCCCCCGCCGGGGCCCTGGCCGGAGCCCGCGGTGTTCACGCCCGCCGACGGACAGGTGTTCCGGGCCGCGGCGGGCGCCCCCGCGGCCGACGGCGACGCCGCCGGGCGGCTGCGCCTGGCGGGGACGTTCCTCACGCGCGGCGAGTCGGATGCCCCCGCGGCGCACGTGCGCAAGGCGATCCTGGACGACCTCGCGGAACAGCGCCAGTACCTCGTCGACGAGGGCGACACCGTCGCGTCCTACCGCGTATGGCGCATCCTGGACGACCGCGTCATCGTCACGCGGGCAGGGCGCGACACCGAGTTGCTGCTGGGCTTCCTGGGCCGCGGGGGGCCTGAGGCCGCGGCCGGTACGGCGCCCGGGGCGGCCGCCGGGGACGGCGAAACGGCCGGGGAGCCGCCGGCGCTTTCCGTCTCGCGCTACGGGCGCAGGGTGGGGGAGGACCGCTGGGTGCTGCGCCGCGAGGCGATGGTGGAGTACTACCGCGAGATGCTGGATCATCCCGAACGCGTGGCCAGGCTCTACGAGACCTTCAAGCCCCTGTACCGCTCCGACGGGGGCATCACCGGCTACCGCGTCGGGATCGAAGGCGAGAAGGATTTTCTCGACGCGATGGGGCTGATGGAGGGCGACCAGGTCCGGGCGGTCAACTCGCTCAACATGACCAGCCAGTCGCGGGCGGAGTACTTCATCGGCGAGTTCCTGCGCGGCGACCTGAACGCGATCGTGGTCGACATCGAGCGCGGGGGCGCGGCGAAAAAGCTCGTCTACCTCGTGCGGTAGCGCCGGGCGGGTCGAGCGGTCCGGCCGGCAGGGCGGAAATCGACCAGCCGGCGCGCCGTGTCGACGCGCAGCAGTTCCACGTCCAACAGCGCGCCGGCCCGCCCGCCGTCCCGCGCGCCCGGCCCGCGGTCGCGCCGCAGGACGGCCCGCGGAACCAGCCCGCGCTGGAGCGTCGCGGGGAGTTCGACGAGCAGGCCGCGCGAGAGCACCTGCACGACGACGGCGGGCCAGGGCCCGGTGTCTCCACGGCGGAGGAGGGCCTCGTAGTACCCGACGCGCTTGATGTCCACGCTCTCCCGTTCCGCCTCGCCCGCTTCGCGCTCCGTGCGCGAGCAGTGGGCGGCGATCTCGGCGATCTCCCCGTGCGGGTAGGGCGGCGGCCCGCCGTGCTCGAGCGCGCCGAGCAGCCGGTGGACCACCAGGTCGGGGTACCGGCGGATCGGCGAGGTGAAGTGCGTGTAGTCGGCCGTCGCGAGGCCGAAGTGGGGGCGGTGTTCGGGCGTGTAGCACGCGCGTTTCAGGTTGCGCAGCACCGCGAGGGCGGCGGGGTAGCCGAGGCCGCTGCTTTCGGCCGCCCGCACGGCCGCGTTCACCTCCGTGCGGCGGCGCCCGCCCAGGCGCACGCCCATCGACGCGAGCTCCGCCTCCATGGCCGCCCACTGCGCGTCGTCCGGCTCGTCGTGCGCGCGGTATAGCGCCGGACCGCGCGACACCGCCAGCGCGCGGGCCGCGGCCTCGTTGGCCAGCAGCATGAACTCCTCGATCAGCGCGTACGCCCCGGCAGCGGCCCGGGGCCGGATCGCCGTCACCGCGCCCGAGGCGTCGAGCACGCAGCGCACCTCGGGCAGCTGGAAGTCCAGGGCGCCCGCGCCGGTCCTGAGGCCGCGGCGCAGGCGGCTGAGCGCGTGCATGTCGCGCAGCGCGTCCGCCACGCCGGGCGGGAGGCCGGAGGGCGTGGCCCCGTCGAGGAGTTCCTGCACCCGGTCGTAATCGAGCCGCACGCGGGAGCGGATGACCGAGGGGAACGACTCCGCGTGTTGCGCACGGCCGTCCGGCGCGAGGCGGATCCGGAAGGTCCGGGTGAGCCGGTCGCGGTCCGGCCGCAGGCTGCAGACCTCGCCCGTGAGGTGCGGCGGCAGCATGGTCAGGGCGCGGTCGACGAGGTAGACCGTGTTGCCGCGCCCGCGCGCCTCCCGGTCCATCGCACCGCCCGGCGGCACGAAGTGCGCCACGTCGGCGATGTGCACGTCGAGCACCCACCCGCCGTCCTCGCGCCGCAGGGCCACCGCGTCGTCGAAGTCCCGCGCGTCGGCCGGGTCGATGGTGAACACGAGGTCGTCCCTCAGGTCGCGGCGTCCGCGGAGGTCGCGCTCGCCCGGCTCGAGCGGCCGGCGCCGGGCCTCGCGCCGCGCGGCTTCGGGGAAAACGGTCCCCAGCCCGTACTGGCGCACCAGGCCCCGCGCGGCCGCGTCCGCGGCGTCGGCGGGGCCGAGCGATTCGACCAGGACGCCGCAGAGCACCGTGCGGGACGCGTCCCACGGGTCCAGTTCCACGACGACCTGCTCGTTCTCGCGGCACGAGACGCCGGGCGCGGTGCCGCGGACCCGGACGGGCTGCGTGAAGCGGGTGTCGTCGGGCAGGACGTACGCGTAGTAGGGCGTGCTTTTCAGCAGGCCCGGGATGCGCGTGAACCGGCGTTCCAGCACCCGCACGACCCGCGCGCGGAGCGCGCCCCGGGCGGCGTCCGCGCCGGCGGGGGTGCGGCGGCGGCCGGCGGAGCGGCGACCCCGTTCCTGCGCCGCCTCCACCAGCACGCGGTCGCCGTGGACGGCGACCCCCACGGCCGCGGCGGGGACGAGGGCTTCCCGCGCCGGGTCCTTCTCGTCGGCCACGAAGGCGAATCCCCGGCGGTGGACGCGCAGCACGCCCGTGAAGAGACGGTCCTTTCCGGGCCGGCCCCAGCGGTTCTTGCGAAGGCAGACCGCTTCGCCCCGCCGCTCCATGGCCCGGAGCGCGGCGCGCAGCTCGGCGCGCCGCCCCGCGCCGATACGCAGGGCGCGGGCCATTTCGCTGCGGGTCATCGGCCGGTACGCCGGGCTGTCCAGCAACCGGTTGATGAGGCCCTCCACCGATGGTATAAAGCGCGCCATGCCGTCCGCGACCTATACACGGCCGCGCGCGGGCCGGCGAGCACGCCGCGGGGGCGGGGGAGGGCGGTGAAGGTACTTTTCGCGAGCAGCGAGATCAGCCCGTACGCATCGACCGGCGGACTAGGGGACGTGGCCCAGGCCCTGCCCCGGGCCCTGAGGGAGTCGGGCGCGACGGTCTGGTCCGTGATGCCCTTCTACCGGCAGGTGGCCGAGAGCGGTCTGCCCCAGCGCGACACCGGGCTTCGCCTGCGCATCCCGCTGGGGTTCGATGCGCACCCGGCCGAGATATGGGTGGATGACCGCGTGCAGCCGCCCGTGTACTTCGTGCGGCGCGACGAATTCTTCGATCGCCACGCGCTGTACAGCCTGCCGGAGCGGGACTACGACGACAACTTCGCGCGGTTCACCTTCTTCCAGAAGGCCGTCGTGGCCCTCGTCGACCACCTCGGACTGGCGCCCGACATCGTGCACGGCAACGACTGGACGACCGGGCTGCTTCCCCACTTCCTGCGGCACGGCATCGACGGCATGGGGCGGACCTGCCGCGAGAAGTGCGTGTTCACGATCCACAACCTGGCCTACCAGGGTATCTTCCCCGCGTCGATGTTCTCGCTCACCAACCTTCCGTTCTCCTGCTTTTCCATCGCCGGCGTCGAATTCTTCGGCCGCATCAACTGCCTGAAGGGCGGGCTGACCGGCGCCGACGTCGCCACGACGGTGAGCCGGGGGTACGCGCGCGAGATCCGGACGCCCGAGTTCGGGTGCGGGCTGGAGGGCCTGCTGCAGGCGATGGACAGCCGCCTGGTCGGCATTCCCAACGGGGTGGACTACGACGTATGGGACCCGGCGCACGACCGGTTCCTTCCCGCTGCCTACTCGCCCGCGGATCTCGCGGGCAAGACCGAGTGCAAGGTGCGCCTGGCCGGTGCGCTGGGCCTCACTTCCGGCGGGAAGCGGCCGATGATCGGCTTCATTGCGCGCCTCACGGACCAGAAGGGGCTCGATATCCTTTCCGAAGGCATGGACGCGCTCATGGCGCTGGGCGCGGACTTCGTCCTGCTCGGCAGCGGCCAGCAGGCCTACCACAAC
Source organism: uncultured bacterium (assembly GCA_963744655.1). Lineage (GTDB taxonomy): Bacteria > Verrucomicrobiota > Kiritimatiellia > PWTM01 > PWTM01 > CAVUUJ01. The sequence goes on from CAVUUJ010000001.1 coordinate 482,875, forward strand.
CTGTGCCGAACGTGGACGGAGCGGTGGCCGGGCAGGTTCCATGCGACCATCGGCTTCGACACCCGGCTGGCGCACCGCATCGAGGCGGCGTCGGACCTGCTCCTGATGCCTTCGCGGTTCGAGCCGTGCGGCCTGGCGCAGTTGTACGCGCTGCGCTACGGCACGGTGCCGGTGGTGCACGCCACCGGCGGACTGGACGACACCGTCCGGAGCCTGACCCCGGACGGGGCCGAGGGAAACGGGTTCAAGTTCTCGCCCTACACGCCGGAGGCCCTGGTCGGTTGCGTGAAGGAGGCGCTGGACCTGCACGCCCGGCCGAAGGCCTGGCTCCCGGTCGTCCGCCGCATCATGCGCGAGGACCACTCGTGGCGGCATTCAGCGAAGAGCTACATGGCACTGTACGACGCCGTGTGCGGCTCCGCGGTCTGACGCTTCCTTCGTCCGGTTCCCGTTCGCGCGGTTTCGGTCGGGTTCGTGCGCCCGGGCGCTGCCGCGCGGTCTCCCGGGCGTGTCCCGCTTCGCCGCGGTCCGTCGTGCATCGTGGCGCCCGCCGCCTGTTGATAACTTTCAACAACCACATGTAGGGGCATCACCAGCGCGCTAGGCGACATAACATATATTATGCGACGTTACATATCCGGTTGCGGCCGGGTGACTTCACATCGGCGGAGACCGCAGGGATGCGTTTGAAGGGTGTGCAAGTGACACGGCGCGGTCTGCCGGGATGGAGATGCCCGGGCTGGCGACACGGCGCCTGTGTTCGAGACCGGGAGGACCTCGCGTACGGGAGCGGTCGCGCCCGCCACTCCGCGGCGTTGCCCGCACGCTTTGCCGGGCGGAGCGGGAGCGGTCGTGCGGGTACAAGACAGGAGGCGTCGCGGCTCGGGCGACCGATTTGCACCCCGGGCCGGTGCCTCGTTGACCGGACGGGCGGGGAAAGTGGTGGATGCGCGGGGGCTCGAACCCCGGACCCGCTGATTAAGAGTCAGCTGCTCTACCAACTGAGCTACGCATCCGCGGGGGGTTGTACCGGAAGCGGCGGCGGGAGTGCAACCCGTTTTGAAGAGAATGTGCGCGAAACGGCTCGCGCCGCGCGAGCGGGCAGGGCGGGCACGGGCGGAGAGGGCGTTGCGCGGGCAACGAGGGGGCCCTCCCCTGCCCCGTCGCGGCGCGTTCGGCGACGGCGCTACTTGATGAGGGCGAGGAGCGAGCGGAAGGTCTCGCCGCCGGCCGCGCGCTGGAGTTCGAACAGCGCCATCTCCACCGAACTGATGCGGGCCCCCTCGGCTCGCATGCGGGACAGGGCCACGGTCTTGTTGCCCTCGGTTCGCGAGGCGACCGCGTCGGCCGGGACGTGCACCTCGTAGCCGGCGTCGAGCAGGTCCGCCGCCGTCTGGTAAACGCACACGTGGGTCTCGATACCCGCCAGGAGGACCTGGCCCCGGTCCATTCGCTCGAGCGCTTCCTCGAAACCGGGCGCGCCGCAGCAGCTGAAGGTCGACTTGGGGATCGGGGCCACGCCGTCGAGCACCCCGGCCAACTCCGGCCGCGTGGCGCCCAGCTTGTCCGGGAGTTGTTCCGTGCAGAGGATCGGCAGCCCCAGCAGCCGCGCGCCCTGCACCAGGCGGCGCAGGCTGGCGAGAAGGCCCCCGTAGTCGGGCATCGACTCCGCCAAACGCCCCTGGAAATCGATCACCACCAGCGCCGCCCGCTCACGATCCAGCATGGTTTACCTCGACTCCCTGTTCCCGCGCCTTCAGGCCGCCTCTCGCGTCAACTCGAACGCGACCGTCACCTCGCGCGGGGCCTCGTTGTGGCCCGCCGGCAGCTCGGGAAGCCGTGCGACGGAGCGCACCGCCTCCATGACCGATTCGTCCATGCGCCGGTTGCCCGACGGGCGCACCAGTTCGCTTCGCGTCACGCGTCCGTCCGGCTGGATCCGCAGCCGCACCTCGCAACTGAGTCCCGAGGCCGCACTCCGTTCGCCGGGCTGCGTCCACGCGTCGTACAGCCGCTGGCGCACGAGCGCGAAGTACCAGCCGGGGAACGCCTGCGCCGCGGCGGCCCCGGTCGGCGCGGGCGTGCCCTGCGCGAGGAGGCGGCGGATCTCGTCGGGGTCCGGCGGCCGGGGCGCCGGCCGCGGCGGCGCGGTGTCGGGCCGCCGGATGCGCCGGCGGCTGCGCTGGATGTCCTCCGGCGGCTTCAGCCGGGGCTCCGGTTTCGGCGCTGCCGGGGGCATCTCGGGGACCGGCGGCGGCTCCGGCACGGGCAACTCGTCCACCGCGCGGAAGGCAACGGGTTCGGTCTGCAGGTCCAGGTAGGTGACGATCTCCCGGGGCGCGGGCCGCGGGCGGGGCCGGCACCCGCGGATCACCGCCCCCAGGCCGACGGCCAGCACGAGCACCGCGTGCGCGCCGGCGCTCCACCAGAAACTGCGGCTGTAGGCGTCGACGCCCACCGGCTACGACCCTCCCCCCCCTCCCCCTGCGTGATGAGCGCCATGCGGGCGATCTTCGCGCGGTGCAGGATGCCGAGAATCTCGGCCACCTTCCCGTAGCGGATCGATTCGTCGGCCCGGACCCGGATCACGATGTCGGGGTCCGCCGCGCCGAGCGCCGTCATTTCCCGCTCGAGTTCGTCCGGCGCAACGGGGCGCTGGTCGAGGTAGATCCGGCCCTCCGCGTCCAGGGCGATCGTGCGCACGTCCTGCTCCACCAGCTCTTCGGCCCTGCCGCGCGGCAGGTTGACGGGTATGCCCTGCTCGAGGAGCGGAAAGGTGATGATGAAGGTGATGAGCAGCAGGAAGGTCAGGTCGATCAGGGGGGTCAGGTTGATCTCCCGGATCTGTTCCAGGGAGACGATGGACGTGCGCCTTGACATGACGGTGGCTCAGGCGGCGGGCGAGGAAAACGTCCTCTGCAGTTCCGCCACGAATTCCTGCGAGAAATTATCCAGCTGCACGGCGAGCTGCCGGATGCGGCCCGCCAGCGCGTTGTAGCCGATGGACGACGGGAGGGCGACCAGGAGCCCCACGACGGTCGTGAGCAGCGCGGCGGATATGCCCGGCGCCACGGTGGACAGGTTCGCCATGCCCTTGTCGGCCATGGCGCCGAAGGCGTCGAGCACGCCCCACACGGTGCCGAGCAGTCCCAGCAGGGGGCTCGCGCTCACCGCGGTCATCAGGAAGCCCATGCGGTTCTCCATCATGAGGATCTCGTCGGCGACGCACCGCTCCGTCACGCGCCGCACCACTTCCACCTGGAACGGGCTGAGCCGGACCGACTCGGCGGAGCGTACCGAGACCAACAGCTCGTCGCCCCGCCCGCCGGGGTTCAGTTGCGCCCCCAGGGTGGTGCACCCCGCCTCGTAGACCCGGTACAGGGGGCTGGCCGGGAAGCCCTGCCGGCGCAGAAAAACGTTCAGCGGGTTGGGCTCGCGGCGAAAGACGGACTGGAAGCGCTGCGACGCCAACCGGGCCGAACGCAGTTCGCGGTGCTTCGAGACCATCACGGTCCAGGCGAAGATGCTCGCCACGAAAAGGATGCCCACGATCAGCTTGCCGGATACGAAGTTGCTGACCCGGAACGCGGTGACGACGTTGGCTTGCAGGTAACAGAAAAACACGTCCACACGGGCACGGGCCCGCCTCCCGGGGCGACCGCAGTCCCGTTCGGTCTGCCGGTGCGCCTCCGGGAGCGACTCTAGCCGCGACGCGAAAGGAACGCAACAGGGAGCCGCCTTCCTTTGCGGTTGACACCCCGTGGCAAGTCGTGAAGATGGCCGTGATGACCCTGCGCCTCCGTGCCCGTGCCGTCCATGGGGCCTCCGCTCTGGCGGGGCTGCTTCTGCTGGGGCCGCCCCTGGTGCGGGAGGGGCACGCCGCCTCCGGCGCGGCGGTTCACGCGGGCACCGCGGGGGTCGGGGCCGCCTGGGCCGTGGAACTGGGCGGGGTGCTCGACCTGCGGCTCCTTGCCAACTACGGCGGGCTGACGTACCGCGACACGATGGACGACATCGACTACGACATCGAGCTGGACCTCCGTTCCGCGGGCGTCCTGCTCGACTGGTTTCCCGGCGGCGGCGCCTTTCGGGTCTCGGGCGGGCTGTTCCACAACGGGAACGAACTTCGCGGCGAAGCCCGGCCGCGGTCGGCCACGACCATCGGGCGCACGTCCTACACGCCGGAGCAGATCGGCACGCTGAGGGCTTCAATCGATTTCCCGGGGACCGCGTGGTATCTGGGCCTGGGTGCGGGCCGGATCGCCCGCGGAGGCCGCCGGCTGACCCTTACCCTGGATCTCGGCGCGCTCCTGTACGGCGATCCCGATTTCTCGCTTTCCGCGGACGGCGCGTACGCCGGCCGCGAGGATTTCCGGACCGAGCTGGAACGGGAGCGCCGGGACATCGAGCGGGACTACGTCGACCGGTGGGCGGTCCATCCCGTGGTGGCCGTGGGGCTGGCGTACCGGTTCTGACCGGCCGGCGAAGGGCAGGACCCGAGCAACGGGGGCGCACATGAACACCGAGGACGATTTCCACCACAGGCCGGCCTGGGTCTACCTGCCCCTCGTACTGCTTTTTGTCTTCCTGGTCCTGTCGGGATGGCAGACGATCGCCGACCCGTCCTTCTGGACGCGCCTGGCCGAGGGGCGCGCGATGGCCGCCTCGGGAATGCCCCGGGCCGATACGCTCTCGTTCACCGCGGCGGACAAGCCCTGGATCGACGCCAACTGGCTGTACGATCGCATCCTCTTCGGCCTCTACCAGGCGGCGGGCGCGGGCGGGGTGACCGTTCTTCACGTCCTGGCCGTGGCGGCGGCGTTCGGGCTGGCCGGGTTCGCGGCGCGCCGGTGGGCGGGCCCGCTGGCCTTCACGGGCGCGGCGGCCCTGGCGGCCTGGGTACTCCTCCCCGTGCTGCAGCCGCGCCCCGAGTTGTTCTGCATGGTCTTCCCGGCGTTCTTCCTGTTCTGGTTCGCGCGGCCGAGATCGCCGGCGGCCAGCGCCGCGGTGTTGCTTCCCCTGCAGGTGGTGTGGGCCAACCTGGGGGCGATGTACCTCCTGGGACCGGTCATCACCCTGGTGGCCGCGGCCGACTACCTGGCCGAGCGCCGTGCCGCGGCGGGCGGCGCCATGCCCGACGAGCGCCGGCGCGCGGTCTCGCTGGCGCTGCTGGCGGGCGCCCTGCTGCTGGCCTGCCTGGTCAATCCCTACGGACCGCGGCTGCTGGGCGCGACGGTCTCGGCGTGGCGCGACCCGGCGCAGCGGATGTTCCCGTTCTGGGTTTCACCGGTCCTCGGACTGCTCGGTGTGCCCCCCACGCGGCATCTTCTCACCGCTATGCTGCTGCTCGGCGCGCTGGGGCTCATCACGCAGAAGGGCCGTCTCCCCGTCACGCTCACGGCACTGGCCGTCTTCGGCGCCTTCCTCGTAATCCGCGGGGTGCGGCACCTGGCGATGTTCGCCGTGCTGGGTCTCCCCTTCCTTGCCCTGAGCGCGCGCGCGACGGGCGAAACGCTCCGGGACCTGCTGGCCGGGCGTGTCGGCCGCGGCCTCCCCTACGAGACCCTGGCCGCCGGTGCGCTCGCGGCCGTGCTGGCCGTGTCGGCGGGCTTCGCCGTGAGCGGCGCGGCCCTGCGCCGCGCGGGCAGCCTGTCCACCTTCGGAACGGGAACGGTCGATGCCCTCTACCCCTCGGGCGCCATCGGGCTGCTTGCGGACGAGGCGTTTCCCGAGCGCTCCATTCACATGCCCTTCGACGGCGGGTACCTCGCGTGGGCCCGGCCCGGGCGCAAGGTCTTCGTCGACAGCCGCCTCGGCCTGTACGGGGAGGACTTCCTCCGCCTGCTTGCCCGGTTCCTGTCGGGCGACGCGGGAGCGCAGACGGCCCTGCTCCGCCGGTGGAAGGCGGGGGCGGTGGTGCTGAACTGCCTCTCGCCCGGCGGCAGCGCCAGCGCGCGCAGCCTGCTGGAGGACGGCACGCGCGCCCTCGTCTACTTCGACGGAACGACCGCCGTGATCCTGCCGCGGAACCCCGCCAACGCCGGGCAGGTCGAACGGACCCTGCTCGAGCAGCCCGGGCTGGCGTTGCTGGAACAGGAGGTGCGCGCGGCGGAAGCGCGCGCGGACGCGGGGCGCCGGGGCGGGGTGTCGCCCCGCCTCCTCGGCGCGGCCCAGTTCCTCGGCGTCATGGAGCGGAACGCCGAGGCCGAGGCCTTCTGCCGGCTCGTCCTTCGCCTCCTGCCGCGCGCCTCCGGCTTCCGGGTGAGGATGGGCATCTGCCAGGCCAAGCAGGGCAAGTGGAACGAGGCGGCAGGGACCCTCGAGGAGGAGCGCCGCGCCATCCGGGAGAACGCCACGGCGCTGTTCTGGCTCTCGGCGGCCTACGAGCGTACCGGCCGCGCGAGCGCCGCCCGGCGGGTCTCGGCCGAGCTGGCGCGGCTGTCGGACGCGGCGCGGAACTAGGCCGCGGTCAGGTCGCGTAGCCCAGCCGCTTCAGGAACCAGAAGTTGCGGGTCCAGTGGGGCTCCACCTTCACCCGCACCTCGACGACGGCGGCGCTCCGCTCGTAGATCGCCTCCAACTCGCGCTGCGAGGCGCGCCGGACGGCCCGCAGCAGGCGGCCCTTCTGGCCGATCACGATGCCCTTCTGCGACTCGCGTTCGACGAAGATCGTCGCGCTCACCCGCAGGGTCTTCCCGTCGTCCGCGATGTCGTCCACCTCGACCGCGACCCGGTGCGGCAACTCGCTGTGCAGCCGGCCGAGCAGTTTCTCCCGTATGATGTCGGCCATGGCCAGCTTGCGGGGAAAATCGGTGAGCACGTCCTCCGGAAAGAGCGGAGGATGCACGGGCATGGCCGAGAAGAGCGTGTCCAGGAGTTCGCCCGTTCCCGTCCCGGCGAGGGCGGATACCTCGAGCCAGGCCGGGGCGGAGACCGCCGCCGCCCCGGCGCCCTCCCCCGCGGCCGCCAGCCGTTCCCAGAGGGCGCGGTAGGCCGCCGCGTGGCCGCCCGCGCGGTCCACCTTGTTGAGCACCGCGAACAGGCGGGTGCCCGGCTCGCGGCGAAGCATACGGCGCATCCAGCCCTCGTCCTCCTCCCCGGGCGGCACGCTGCGGTCCAGGACGAGCGCGACGGCGTCCACGCCTTTGACCGAGGCCCGCGCGATCCGGTTCATCAGGCGCCCGAGATCGGCCGACGCGCGGTGCACGCCCGGCGTGTCGAGAAAGGCGAGCTGCCCCCGGGGTTCCGTGAGGATGCCGCGGATCAGGTTTCTCGTCGTCTGGGCGATGGGGCTCACGATACTCACCTTCTCGCCCAGCAGCCTGTTCAGGAGCGACGACTTGCCCACGTTGGCGCGGCCCACGAGCGCCACGAGCCCGGCGCGGCCCCGCGGCTCCTCCGTCGTGTCCTGCCGGTGTTCATCCATCGTGTACGCCCCGCGGCGGGGTGGTGCTCCCGCCGGCGCAGAGCATGACAGAGAACGCGGCCGCGGGCGATGGCGGTTCGCCCTCCGCGGACGGGCCCGGGTGTTCAGCGCACGCGGCGGTCCCTGGCAGCGCGCTCGAGCTGCGCGCGTTCCGCGCGGGTCAGCGAGGCCAGCCCTTCCCGCGCCACCTTGTCCAGGATGCGGTCGATGCCCGCGGTATCCGCCGCGGGCGGCCCGCGGCGGCGGGAGAAGGGCCTGGGGAGGGCGAAGGGCCGCCCCGTCGCCGCGCGGCGGTAGACGGTGCGCGCGTAGACAAAACCCGCCAGGCCGCCCGCGACGTGGGCCGCGTAGGCCACGTTGCCCCCCGCCCCGCTCACGAGGTACATCAGTTCGATGCCGCCGAACAGCAGGGCCACGATCCAGGCCTCGATCACGACGAAGGGGAAAAACAGGAGCGTCATGCGCTCGTGCGGGTGCAGGGCGACGAAGGCGCCGAAGACCCCGAACACCGAACCCGAGGCGCCCACGCAGGGCGCCCGCGGGTCCAGGAGCACGAAACCCAGGCCGCCCAACGCGCCGCTCACGAGGAAGACGATGAGCAGGTGCCGGCGGCCCAGCGTGCTTTCCGCCGCCGGGCCGATCAGCAGCAGGGCGAGCATGTTCATCAGCAGGTGCCCGGTGTTCGCGTGGAGGAACTGGTAGGTAACGAACTGCCAGAGGGCCCCGCGGGACACGCCCGGCAGGCTCAGCGCCAGCCACCCCAACCCGATGCCCCTCCGGGCGAGGACGATTTCGGCAACGAAGGCCGCCGCGCAGGCGAGCGCCAGGCGGCTCACGACGGTGGACAATGCGCCCCAGCGCCAGGTGTGCTGCCACGATGCGGACATGCCGGCCTTCGCCCCTCCCCCGCGGCACGGTATCGGCCGGAACCGCGCGGGTCAAGCGGGACCGTTGCCGAGCGCCGCGAGGCGGGCCGCGAGGGCCGGGGACTCCAAGCTTGTCACGGAAACCCCGGGTGCTACCATCCCCGGCACGGCAAGGGCCGCGTCGCGGCCGCCGCACCAATCCATGACCGACATCTACATCAGGCGGGGCGGGTTGCCGCCGAGGCGCCGCGGCGGCCGCCGGCGGCTGGGCGTGCTCGTCGCCGCCGCCCTGGTCGCCGCAGCCGTCTTCCTGGCGCGGGGGGGCTGCCTGCGCGGGGGGCCGCGGCGCGCCTCCGGCACCGGGTCGCCCGCCCCGACCGAACCGTCGCCCCGGTCCGATCCCGCGCCGGCCGTTGGCCGCGGCGGTCCGGCCGTGCCCGACGCCCCGGTGTACGCGGACGTGGAGCGGGCCGCGCAACGGCTCCAGGCGGCGCGCGCCGCCGCCGATTCCGACCGGCTGCTGGAGGCGCGCGAACAGGCCCTCGAGGTGCTTGGACTCGCCGGGATCAGCCCGGCCATGCACCGGGCGGCCGAGGAGCTGCTGGGACGCGTGAACATCGCCCTGGTCTTCTCGCCGCGCGCGATGCCCGAGAAGGAGGAGTACGTCGTGCGGCCGGGCGACTCGCTCGGGAAGCTGGCCGGGCGCTTCGGCACAACGATCGACCTCCTGCGGAAGGGCAACGGCATCAGCGGGACGGTCATCCGCATCGGGGACCGGCTGCGCATCCTGCAGGGCGTGTTCCGCGTCGACGTGGACGTCACCCGCAACGAGCTGGTGCTGACCCTGAACGACCGGTTCTTCAAGCGCTACCCCGTGGGGACCGGAAAGTACCAGAAGACGCCCGTAGGCACCTCGGTCATAACGGACCGCATCGCCCAGCCCACGTGGTGGCGCCCGGACGGGCGGGCCGTGCCCTACGGCGACCCCGATAACGTGCTCGGAACCCACTGGCTGTCGCTCGACATACGCGGCTACGGCATCCACGGAACGTGGGAACCGCAGACCATCGGCCAGCACGAGAGCGCGGGGTGCGTCCGCCTCCTCAACACGGACATCGAGGAGCTCTACACGCTGCTGCCCGTGGGCACGGAAGTGGTGCTGCACAAGGACGATACCGGAGAGAAGGAGTAGACCCCGTGCCGCCTTTCGTCCTCCCCTTCGAAAAGCCCATCGCGGAGCTCCAGGACAAGCTCGCCGAGTTGCGGCGCTTCAGCGAATCGCAGGACATCGACGTGTCCTCGGAGGTCCAGCGCATGGAGTCCCGCGTCCGGGAACTGCGCCACCGCATCTACGAGGAACTGACCCCGTGGCAGAAGGTCCTGGTGGCGCGCCACCCCCAGCGGCCCTACACGCGCGACTACATCGCGGCGATGACGACCGACTTCGTCGAACTGCACGGCGACCGGCGCTTCGCGGAAGACCGTGCCCTCGTCGGGGGGTTCGCCAGGATAGGCGGCCAGGCCGTGATGATCCTCGGCACGCAGAAGGGCCGGGACACCAAGAGCAACCTGCTGTGCCATTTCGGCTGTGCGTATCCCGAGGGCTACCGAAAGGCCCTGCGGCTGATGCAGCTCGCCGCCAAGTTCAACGTGCCCGTGGTGACGTTGATCGATACGCCGGGCGCCTACCCCGGCTTGCAGTCCGAGGAGCGGCACATCGCCGAGGCGATCGCGGTCAACCTGCGGGAGATGTTCGCCCTGGCGGTGCCCGTCGTGGCGTGCGTCATCGGCGAGGGCGGGAGCGGGGGCGCGCTGGGCATCGGCATCGGCGACCGCATCCTGATGCTGTCGAACGCCTACTACTCGGTCATCTCCCCCGAAGGCTGCGCGGCCATTCTCTGGAAGGATCGCGCGTATGCCGACCGTGCGGCGGAGGCCCTGAAACTCACGGCGAAGGACCTGCTGGCCGCCGGGCTCGTGGACGAGATCGTTCCGGAGCCGGACGGCGGAGCACACGCCGACCCCAAGGCCGCCTCCGAGGCCCTGCGCGCCGCGATCCGGCGTTCCCTGGAGGACTTGTGCCGGCGGAGCGCGTCCGACCTGCTGGACGCGCGCTACGCCAGGTTCCGCGGGATGGGCGTTTACGAGGAGCCCGTGCCCGGGCGCGTCCCGGACCTCGCCCCCGTACCCGGGCCGGAACAGGCCGGGACCGGCAACCCGGAAGACGCCGGGGCCGGGAATCCGCCGGACGACGCGGCCGAGATCCCTGCGGAGGACGCCGAAGACGCGGGGCCGGAGAAGGACGCCCAAGGCTGATGCCGGCCGTGCGCGTCGGCCGGTCCGGGCGGCGCTACTCGAGAATGGTCGTCGCCTGCACGGCCTGTCGGCACTTGGCCAACTGGCGCTCGTAGTCGGCGAGTTCCGTCTGGCCCACGCCCTGCTTCTGGGCGAGCTCGAGCGCCTCGGTGGCCGCGCGCAGCGCCTGGTCGTATTTCGCCGAGATGAAATAGGCCTCGGCCAGCGTGCTCCAGACGTGGAAGTCCTGGGGCGCCTGGAGCAGCGATTGCTGCGCCAGGGCCACCGCGCGCTCCCCGTCGCGAACCGAGCGGTCCGCCGCGGTGGCGTAGAGCCAGGCCAGGTTGTTGCTGATGTAGTAGTCCTCCGGATAGAGCTCCACGGCCCGTGACAGGATGGCCGCCGCTTCCCGGAACTGCTCCCCGGCGATGAGCGCCGTACCCAGCCCGAACATCGCGCGCTTGCTGTCGGGCTGCTTCTCCAGGGCGCGGCGAAAGGCCACCGCGGCGGCCTCGCTGTTGCCGATACGCATCTGGTAGAAACCCTCGCGCACCTCTTCCATCACGGGGGCATCGGGGCCTGCCGCCTGCCCGGGGGCGTCCGGCGTCGTTTCGGGCGCGGCGGCTTCACCGCCTGCCTCGGCGGGCGGGACCTCTTCGGGGGGGGGCTCTCCCGGGACGTCCTGGCCCGGGCAGGGAAGGACGGCGGCGCACCAGCCCAGCAGGACGGCCATCACCGCCGGGAGCCGGGCATTCACGGGACGAAAAACGACCTCTGTATTGCGCATCGAACGGGTCCTCAAAGGCGTCCTGCCCCGTGTCCGTCCTCCACCGTCACGCTGACCGTCGGGGGTTCCACGGTCACCGCCCGAACCCCGGCCGGGGCATGCACTTCCACCGGGAGGTCGTAGCGTGCCAGAGCCTCCAGGCGCGTGCAATCGATATATGCCTGCAGGGCCTCCGGCGCCAGCGTGCGGAGCACGTCCTGGCGGCCCTGCAGCGATACCGTCACGGTGCCCGGCGTCACGGCGACCCGCCGCGCCTCGCCCGCGGGCAGCAGCGCGTTGACGGTCACGCCCTCCAGCGTGCGGGCCGCCGCGTGCTCGGTGATCGTCACGTCCACCACGACGCGGTCGGGGTCCATGCGCGAGGTCCATTCCGTTGAGGGCGAGACCAGGGGCTTGCGGACGCGGAACGACTGTACGCGTCCCTCCAGGTCGATCGGCACCGTGCGAAGGGTGTCGACGGCCTCGAGGCGCGCCATGGGGCCCTTCAGTAACGACGCGACCGGGCTGCACACGACCGAGTCCACGGCATAGCCCTCCGGCAGGTTGCCCTGGAGCTCCGCCTTGACGGGCACCTGCCGTTCCCCCTCGCGGTCCAGCCGGAACGAGACGGTATTGGGCCGAATCTGGATGGCGCGGGCCCCCGGCGGGGCCTCCACGCTGTTCACGCTCACGGGCATGGTCATCAGGCCCCCGCTCGCCTGGCCGCGGGCGTCCACGATGACGCGCACCTGCTTGGTCGTGATGTCGCCCACGTCGGCGCGCGCGCCGCGGAACCGGATGTCCACCGCCGTGTCGCTCTGGTCCAGGACGGACCAGCCTTCGTCCTGCAGGATCTCCACGGGCACGTCGATCAGCTCGCTCTCGAAGCTGATGGCCTCGCGAATGCCGTACCAGACCACGACGGCGAGCAGCAGGGCGATGGCCTTCAGCCCCTTGTTCGCCGTCAGGGCGCGGACGATGGCGGGTCTATCCCTTACGGAGATCAATCGGTTCCCCCTGCCCGGTTTCCTGCGCCAGGGCTTCCGGCGTCAGGTCGAGTTCCTTCTGCACGCGGGACAGCCGGCTTCGCCCCTGCTTGGCGCGGTGGAGCACCGCGGTCAGCATGCGCCGCAGCCGCTCCTCGTCCAGTCCCCTGCTCAGGCGACCGTTGAGGGCCACCGAGACCGTGCCGGTCTCCTCGGACACGATGACGACGACGGCGTCGGTTTCCTCGGTGATCCCGACGGCCGCCCGGTGCCGCGTGCCGAGCGACCGGCTCATCTGCGTTTCCTGCGAAAGGGGAAAGACGCAGCCGGCCGCCACGATGCGGTTGTCCCGTATGATCACGCCCCCGTCGTGAAGCGGCGTGTGGGGAAAGAAGATGCTGGCGAGCAGTTCCGCGGACACGAGGCTGTCCAGGTGCTTGCCGGTTTCCTGGATCGCGCGGGTTCCGATCTGCCGCTCCACCGCGATCAGCGCCCCGATCTTGCGTTCCGAGAGGATGAGCGCCGCGTGCGCAATCGCATCGACCCGGCTCCGTTCGCTCGCCGAAACGGAGAACACGTGCTGCTTGCCGAGCTCCGCCAGCGCCCGGCGGATTTCCGGCTGGAAGATGATGACGATCGCCACCGAGAGGTACACGGAGAAGCGCTGAAGCAGCCAGTTCAGGGCATCGAGGTGCAGCCAGCGCGTGAAGGCGATCGTGACCGCCATGAAGACCACCAGGCCGGTCAGCACCTGCGCGCCGCGTGTTCCGCGAAAGAAGAGGAGGATGTAGTAGAAGGCGACCAGGAGCACGAGGATCTCGATCATGCCCGCCGCTTCGGGCAACGGGATGTCCTCAAGCCAGCCCATGTTGCGCTTCCTCCTGGGCCATTCTAGCGAGAACCCGCACCACGTCAAACGACTCCCTTACGTCGTGGACGCGCGCGATGTCGACGCCCGCCCGGCAGAGGCAGGCCAACAGGGCCAGGCTGCCTGCCAGCCGTTCGCCCACCGGCCGGCCGGTCAGGCTGCCGAGCAGACTCTTGCGGGAGACGCCGACGAGCAGCGGGCGCCCCACGGCGGCGCGAAGGCGGTCCAACTGGGCGAGCAGGACGAGGTTGTGCCCGGCCGTCTTGCCGAAACCGATGCCGGGATCCACCACCAGGCGGCCCGGATCGATGCCCGCCGCCGCCGCGGCGGCTACCCGGCCCGAGAGGAAGGCCGCCACCTCCGCCGCGACGTCGGCATACCGCGGGTCGCGCTGCATTGTCCCGGGGACGCCCTGCATGTGCATCAGCACCAGGCCGGCGCCCGCCCCGCGCACGACCCCGGCCATGTCCGGGTCGCCCAGCGCGGAAACGTCGTTGACGATGTCCGCCCCCGCGGCCAGGGCCTGCGCGGCCACGGCGGCCTTGCGCGTGTCAACGGCGATCGGGATATCCAGGCGGGCCCGGAGCGCGCGGACGACCGGGACCACCCGCCGCGCCTCCTCCCCGGCGGGGATCTCCGCCGCGCCCGGTCGCGTGGACTCGCCGCCCACGTCGAGCAGGTCGGCGCCGTCGGCCGCCATGCGCATCCCCCACTCCACCGCGCGGTCCGGGTCCGCGTGGAGGCCGCCGTCGGAGAAGGAATCGGGCGTGACGTTGAGCACGCCCATGAGCAGGGTGCGCCCGCCGAGGGGCAGCCGCCTGTCGCGCAGTTCCCACGCGCCGGGCGGTGCGGCCGGTTCCGGGCGGCGGCCGGCGCTCCCCCGGGCGGTCACGGCTTCGCCGGGGCTGCCGGTCCGTCGAGGGAGGGTTCATCCCCGTCCGGCGCGTCGTCGCCGGGGGCGGTGTCCGGCGCCCCGTCCGGCGCGGCCGGCGCCGCCTCCCCTTCCGGCGGGGCGGCGCCTTCCTCCCCGGACGGCTCCTCGCGCCGCTCCTTGTCGGAGACAATGCGGCCGTGCTCGACGATTTCCTCGATGTCGCGGCCGTCGAGCGTCTCCCGTTCCAGCAACAGCGCGGCGATCGTGTGCAGCCGGTCCCAGTTCGCCTGGAGCAGGTCCCGGGCGCGGTCGTGGCACTCCGTGAGGACCCGGCTCACCTCCCCGTCGATCTTCCGCGCCGTATCCTCGCTGTGGTCCTGCGTGCGGGAGACCTCGCGGCCGAGGAAAAGCAACTCCTCGCGGTTGCCGAAGCTCTGAGGCCCCATCACGTTGCTCATGCCCCATTCGCAGACCATCATGCGGGCGAGGTGGGTGGCCTGGCGCAGGTCCGACTGGGCGCCGGTGGTCACGTCCTCGAAAACGAGTTCCTCCGCGGCCCGGCCGCCCATCAGGCCGGCGATCATCTTCAGCAGCTTGCTCCGGCTCTCGGTGTAGCGGTCCTTTTCCGGCAGCTGCATCGTGGCGCCGAGGGCCTGCCCGCGCGGGATGATGGTGACCTTGTGGAGCGGGTCGCACTGCTCCAGCGTGCATGACCATGGCGTGCCCGGCCTCGTGGTAGGCGGTCAGGCGCTTCTCCTTGTCGTCGAGCATGCGGCTGCGGCGCTCGCGCCCCCAGCGCACCTTGTCGCGCGCCTCCTCGAGGTCCTCACCTCGATGGCGTCGGCCGCCGCGCCGGGCGGCGAGCAGGGCGGCCTCGTTCATGAGGTTGGCGAGATCGGCCCCCGAGAAGCCCGGCGTGCCGCGCGCGATGCGCCGCAGGTCCGCTTTCCTGCTTCAGCTTCACCTTGCGCGCGTGGATCTTGAGGATCGCTTCGCGGCCGTCGAGGTTCGGCAGGTCCACGACGATCTGGCGGTCGAAGCGGCCCGGGCGCAGCAGGGCGTTGTCGAGCACGTCGGGGCGGTTGGTGGCGGCGATGATGATGACGCCCTCCTGCGTGTCGAAGCCGTCCATCTCCACCAGCAGCGCGTTGAGCGTCTGCTCCCGCTCGTCGTGCCCGCCGCCGATGCCGCTGAACCGGCTGCGGCCCACGGCGTCGATCTCGTCGATGAAGATGATGCAAGGGGCGTTGCGCTTGCCCTGTTCGAACATGTCGCGCACGCGCGAGGCGCCCACGCCGACGAACATCTCGACGAAGTCGGACCCGCTGATGCTGAAGAACGGGACCTGCGCCTCGCCCGCGATGGCCTTGGCCAGCAGCGTCTTGCCCGTTCCGGGCTGCCCGACCAGCAGCACGCCCTTGGGAATGCGCCCGCCCAGCCGCTGGAAGCGCTTCGGGTCCTTGAGGAAGTCGATGATCTCCTGGACCTCCTCGCGCGCCTCGTCGACGCCGGCCACGTCGTCGAAGGTCACGCTTGTTCCGGTTGCGGGTCAGCAGCCTGGCCCGGCTCTTTCCGAAACTCATGGCCCCCTTGCCCGCGAGCTTCATCTGCCGCGCGAACAGGAAGTACAGCAGGCCGAGCACCACGATAAAGGGCACGGCGCCGGAGAGGATCTGCCACAGGTAGGGATTCTGCTGCTTGAACTCGAAGGGCACGCCCTGCTCGCGCAGCCACTTGGTGAGGTCCTCGGTGACGAGCACGTCGGTGCGGAAGCGCCCGGGCTTGCCGGTGCGCGGATCCAGGTCGGTCAGCTCGCCCCGGATGTACTGCATCCCGGACACCTCGATGACGATGACGCACTCCCGGATGCGGCCCTGCTCGACCATGCGCACGAAGTCGGGGCTGTACGGCAGGCGCTGCGCCTTCTCGTCGCCCCGTGAAAAGACCTGGAACAGGCTGAGGAACAGGGCGAGAAGCAGCAGCCAGACCAACAGGCCCCTCATCGGCAGCTTCTGCGGTTCCGGCTTGGTCTTATGCGGTGTCTCGGGCGTTTCCATAATGGGCATCCGTGCCGCGCCCCCCGGGGAAGGCGGCGCGGGCTCGAGGCGAAAAGATCGCGCACAGGCTAACACCCCGCGGTCGCCATGGCAACGGGCAGCCTTTCGGGGCGGCCTTGCCGGGGCGCCGGAATGGCCTATACTGGCGGGCTCATGGGCGCGGCCAGCGCGGGGGAGCCCGGACGCATGAAGACGGAGCACATCGATGTCGGGTACGTGGCGCGCCTCGCGCGGCTGCACCTGACCCCCGGCGAGACGGCCCGCTTCCAGGCCCAGCTGGACGAGGTGCTGGCCTACGCGGAGCTTTTGCGGGAGCCGGACGTCGAGGGCGTCGAGCCGACCGCCCACGCCTTCCCTGTCCTGAACGTGACGCGCGCCGACGAGCCCGCGCCCTGCCAGCCCGCCGAGGCGACGGGGGCCAACGCGCCGGCGTTCCGCGACGGGCTCTTCATCGTGCCGCGCATCATCGAGTGAACGCATGAGCCGCCTTGCCGACCGCAGCCTGCACGCCCTGAAGGAGGACCTGGACCGGGGCGCGTGCTCCTCGCGGGAGCTCGTGGAGGACCTCCTGGCCGCGGCGCGCGGCCGCGAGCCCCGGCTGAACGCCCTGGTCCACCTCGACGGGGAGGACGCCCTGGCGCAGGCGCAGGCCGCCGACGCCCGGAGGGCGCGCGGCGAGCGGGCGCCGCTGCTGGGCGTGCCCGTCGCCGTGAAGGACGTGCTGAACGTGCGCGGCCAGCCCTGCACCTGCGCCTCGCGCATCCTGGAGGGCTACCGGGCCCCCTACGACGCGACGGCCGTGGCCCGCCTGCGCGCGCGAGGGCGCCGTGCTTCGTCGGGCGGACGAACATGGACGAGTTCGCCATGGGCTCCACGACGGAGAACTCCGTCTACGGCGCGACGCGCAACCCCTGGAACCCGGACGCGTGTGCCGGGCGGCTCCAGCGGCGGCTCGGCGGCGGCCGTGGCGGGCGGCGAGGCCCTGGCCGCGCTCGGCTCGGACACGGGCGGCTCGATCCGCCAGCCGGCCGCGTTCTGCGGCTGCGTGGGGCTGAAGCCGTCCTACGGGCGCGTCTCGCGCTACGGGCTGACGGCCTTCGCCTCGTCCCTGGACCAGGTCGGCCCGCTGACGCGCGACGTGCGCGATGCGGCGCTGCTGCTCGGGGTGATGGCCGGCCGGGACCCGCGGGACACCACCTCGCTCGACGCGCCCGTGCCGGACTACGCGGCGGCCCTGCACGACGGCGGCGGACTGCGCGGGCTGCGCCTCGGCCTGCCCGCGCGAGTACTTCGTGGAGGGCATGGACCCGGACGTCGAGCGGCCGTGCGCGCGGCCGTCGAGCGCGTGCCGCGCGCTGGGCGCCGAGATCGTGGAGGTCGAGCCTGCCGCACACGCCGGTACGCCATCGCCACCTACTACATCATCGCCACGGCCGAGGCCTCCGCCAACCTGGCGCGGTTCGACGGGGTGCGCTACGGCGCGCGCGTGGCCGGCGCCGACCCGATCGACATGTACGGCCGCACGCGGGCCGCGGGTTTCGGCGCCGAGGTGAAGCGCCGCATCATCCTCGGCACCTACGTGCTGAGCAGCGGCTACTACGACGCCTACTACCTTCGCGCCCAGAAGGTGCGCACGCTGATCCGCCGCGATTTCGAGGAGGCCTTCGAACGGTGCGACGCGCTGCTGGCGCCCGTCGCGCCGACCCCGGCCTACCGCATGGGCGAGACAGCCGGCGATCCGCTGCAGATGTACCTCGGCGACATCTTCACGGTCACCGCCAACCTGGCCGGCATCTGCGGCCTCTCCGTGCCCTGCGGCTTCGACCGCGGACGGGCTGCCGGTGGGGCTGCAGAGTGCTCGGCCCGGCCCTGTTCGAGGAGCGGCTGCTGCGAACGGCGTACGTCTACGAGCAGGGCACGGCGTGGCACGAGGCCCGCCCGCCCGGGGAGGGCTGAACGGCGATGGCGAAGGGGTTCGAGGCCACCATCGGACTGGAGACCCACGTGCAGCTCCGGACGCGCTCCAAGATGTTCTGCGGCTGCCGACACGCGCTTCGGCGCGCCGCCCAACACGCAGGTGTGCCCCGTCTGCCTCGGCTATCCCGGCGCGATGCCGGTGATGAACGGGGAGGCGATCCGGCTGACCGTGCTGCGCGGGCCTGATGCTCGGTTGCGAGATCAGCCGCTACAGCAAGTTCGACCGGAAGAGCTACTTCTATCCGGACATGCCGAAGAACTACCAGATCTCCCAGTACGACCTGCCGCTCTGCCTCGGCGGCGGCGTCGAGATCGAGGCGGACGGGGTGCGCAAGACGGTCCGGCTCACGCGCATCCACCTCGAGGAGGACGTGGCCAAGAACATGCATTTCGAGACGTCCAGCGGCGTGGATTTCAACCGGGCGGGCATGCCGCTGATGGAGATCGTGACCGAGCCGGACCTGGCCTCGCCCGAGGAGGCGTTCGCCTACCTGCAGGCGCTGAAGCAGATCCTGCTCTACGCCGGCGTCAGCGACTGCAACCTGGAGGAGGGCAACATGCGCTGCGACGTGAACTGCAGCGTGCGCCCGCGGGCGCAGCCGGGCCTGGGCACGAAGACCGAGATCAAGAACATGAACACGTTCAAGGGCGTGCTCCGCGCGCTGCACGTACGAGCTGCGGCGGCAGGACGAACGTGCTGCGAAACGGGCGGCGCGATCGTGCAGGAGACGCGGCGCTGGGACGACGCCACGGCGCACGACCCAGGGCATGCGGACCAAGGAGGACGCGCACGACTACCGCTACTTCCCCGAGCCGGACCTGATGCCGGTGGTCCTCGCCCGCCGAAACCGTCGAGGCCTGGCGCGCGACGCTGCCGGAGCTGCCCGCCGCGCGGCGGGCCCGGCTGGCCGCCGAGTACGGGCTTCCCGACTACGATGCCGGCGTGCTGGCCGCCGACCGGGCGGTCGCGGACTTCTTCGAGGCGGCGGCCCGGGCCTCCTCCGGCCACTTCAAGGCGGTGTCGAACTGGATGATGACCGAAATGCTGCACGCGCTTTCCGAGCGGGACATGGACCTGGCCCGGTGCCGCCTGACCCCCGCCGCGCTCGCCGATCTCGTCGGGATGGTGGACCGCGGCGCCCTGAACACGCCGAGCGCCCGGCGCGTCTTCGCAGGTGCTCTTCGAGGAGGGCGGCTCCCCCGCCGCCATCGCGGAGCGGCTCGGCCTGGCGCAGGTCAGCGACGCGGACGCGATCGCGGGGCTCGCACGGGCAGGCCATCGCGGCGAACCCGCGGTCGGTGGCAGCCTACCGAGGTGGCAAGCCGGCGGCGCTGCAGCACCTGGTGGGCCAGGTCATGCGGCTCAGCCGCGGCAAGGCCGATCCCCGCCTGGCCGCGGAGGCCCTGCGGCGCCTGCTCGACGGCTGAGCACGCGCGGCGGCGCCGCGCCTACCGCACCATGCCCCAGCGGCGGGAAAGGGGCCAGTACACGGCGAAGGCCGGCCCGACGAGGCTGCGGCGGTCCACGGGGCCGAAGTACCGGCCGTCGAGGCTCGAACGCGTGTTGTCGCCGAACGGCAGGAACTCGTTGGGGCCCAGCTGGAGGGTGTCGGTCTCGCTCATCAGCAGCGGACGGGGGCGCGCCCGGCCGAGCGCCAGGTCGTAGCCGTGGTAGCCGCGGCGCTCCGCGTTCAGGAGGCGCCAGAACGGGTACGGCTCCTCGACCCGCTTCCCGTCGACGACGAGATACGGCGGATGCACGGCCACCTCCTCCCCCGGAAGCCCCACGAGCCGCTTGATGTAGAAGGAGTTCCTGCGGATTCCCGGGTGCTCGATCCGGTTGGTGTCGAAGACGATGATGTCGCCCCGCCCCGGCCGGAGGAAGTTGTAGCGGACCTTGTTCACGAAGATGTGGTCGCCCATGCGAACCCGGCCCGACGCCAGCACCTGCCCCCGCGTGACAAAGTCGCCGGGCTCGCAGCGCCGCGGCATGTTGCGGCGCAACGCGTGGCCCACCCCGTCCACGAAGAGCAGGTAGCCGTCCTCGGTGCGCTGGACCCGGCTTTCCACCGTGCCCGAGCGCTTGGCCTTCACCTCCACGAAGCCCTCCCCGAAAAGCGCCCACCGCAGCAGCGAGACCGGCGGGTAGTCGATCCACGTCCGCCGGACCTGCTCGGCCACGGTCACGCCGAAGAGGGTCGGCTGCATCGAGCCGGTCGGGATCTTGAAGGGCTGGACGAAGAAGGTGCGGAAGCCCATGGCGACGGCGAGCGCCACCACCGCGATCTCCAGGTTCTCCCGGAACATCGCGGCCCGTCGCGGCGGGGCGACCACGGACACCGCCTCCCCCAGCCGCGCGACCGCCCGCTCGAAGGCCGCCCCGTCCCCCGCGGCGGCCGCCTCGCGCAGCCCCGCGGCGGCCGCCCTCGCGCGGGCCAGGTCCTCCGGGGCCGCCACGTCCTCGCGCATGGCGCAGGCATGCCGCGCCTCGTGCGCGAGCTGTCGAGCCTTCCTGCGGAGACGGCGACGGACGAAATAGCCGGGCATGGTCAGGTCTCCGTCTTGAGTACCGAGATGAAGGCTTCCTGGGGAATGCTGACGCTGCCGAACTGCTTCATCCGCTTCTTGCCTTCCTTCTGCTTCTCCAGCAGCTTGCGCTTGCGCGTGATGTCGCCGCCGTAGCACTTGGCGGTCACGTCCTTGCGGAACGCCCGGATGGTCTCGCGGGCAATGATCTTGCGGTTCACCGCGGCCTGGATGGGAACCGCGAACTGTGCCGCGGGATCACCTCCTGAAGCGCCTCGCAGATCTGCCGCCCCTTGGCTGACGGCCTTGGTCGCGGTGAACGATGCAGGAAAACGCGTCCACCAGCTCGCCGTGCAGCAGGATGTCCAGCTTCACCAGGTCCGCGGGCTCGTAGCCCGCGAGCTCGTAGTCCATCGACGCGTAGCCGCGGCTGACGCTCTTCAGCCGGTCGTGGAAATCGATCAGGATCTCGTTCAGCGGCATGCGGCAGGTGAGCATGACCCGCTGGCGTCGATCGACTCGGTCTTCTCCACCTCGCCCCGCTTGTCCATCACCAGCTGCATGATGTCGCCGATGTGCTCGTTGGGGCAGATGATGAACGCCCGGATCATCGGCTCCTCGATGCGCTCGATCCGGGTCGGGTCGGGCAGGAAGACCGGGTTGTCGATCTCCAGCATCTCCCCGTTGCGGAGGTAGACCTGGTAGACCACGCCCGGGTAGGTGGTGATGATGTCGAGGTCGAACTCGCGGCGCAGCCGCTCCTGGACGATCTCCATGTGCAGCAGGCCGAGGAAGCCGCAGCGGAAGCCGAAGCCCAGCGCCACGGAGATTCTCGGCCTGGAAGACGAAGGAGCTGTCGTTGAGGCTGAACTTCTCCAGGCTGGCCTTGAGCTTCTCGTAGTCGGCGCTGTTCACGGGATAGACGCCGCAGAAGACCATCGGGCTGCACTCCGGAAGCCCGGGAGCGGCTCCGCCGCCGGCCGGTCCGACCCGCGTGACGGTGTCGCCGATGTGGATCTCGGAAGGGTCCTTGATGTTGCCGATCAGGTAGCCGACCTCCCCCGTGCCGCAGCCGCTCGACCGCGACGGGCCGGGGCGAGAACTGCCCGACCTCCTTGACCTCGTAGTCCTGCCCGGTGCTCATGAGCCGGATGCGATCGCCGGCCGCCACGCCGCCGTCGAACACGCGGACGTACGAGATCACGCCGCGGTACGCGTCGTAGACCGAGTCGAAGACCAGCGCGCGCATCGGGTCGCCCTGGCCGCCCGGCGGGGGCGGAACGCAGGCGCACGATGGCCTCCATCAGCTCGGCGCACCCCCCGCCCGTCTTGGCGCTGACCTGCAGGCACTCGTCCATCGGGATGGCCAGGACGTCCTCGATCTGCCTGGAGACGCGCCTCGACGTCGGCGCTGGGCAGGTCGATCTTGTTCAGCACCGGGATGATCTCGAGGTCGTGCTCGAGGGCCAGGTGGGTGTTGGCCACGGTCTGCGCCTCGACGCCCTGGGTGGCGTCCACGACCAGCAGGGCGCCTTCGCAGGCGGACATGCTGCGCGCGACCTCGTAGGAGAAGTCCACGTGGCCGGGCGTGTCGATCAGGTTGAACTGGTACGTCGACGCCGTCGGCGGCCTGGTAGCGCATCGTGACGGGGTGGGCCTTGATGGTGATGCCGCGCTCGCGCTCCAGGTCCATGTCGTCGAGCACCTGGTCGCGCAGCTCGCGCCGCTCCATGGCGCCCGGTGAGCTCGAGCATGCGGTCGGCCAGCGTCGACTTGCCGTGGTCGATGTGCGCGATGATGCAGAAGTTGCGGATGCGGGCAGTGTCCTGGCAACTCATGGCGAGGCCCGTCCCTCCGCCCGGCCCGCTTCCGCGGCCCTGCGCATCGCGGCGACGGCGGCGGCCATGTCGGCGGTTCCGTACAGCGCGGTGCCCGCCACGAACACGTTCGCGCCCGCCCGGGCGCACGCGGCCGCGGTGGCCGCGTTGATGCCGCCGTCCACGGCGATCCGGACCCCCGGCGCCGCGCTCGCGGATCGCCCGGATCTTGGGCAGCACGCCCTCGCATGAACGACTGGCCCCCGAAGCCGGGGTGGACGGTCATGCACAGGACCTCGTCCACGGCGCGGTCGCGCAGCAGCGGCACGATGGACTCGGCGGGCGTCTCCGGGTTGAGGGTGACGCCGGGCTCGGCCCCCGCCGCCCGGATAGACGCCAGGGTGCGGCGCACGTCGCAGCGGGCCTCGATGTGAAGGAGCAGCACGGCGGCTCCGGCGTCCAGGAACGGGCCGGCCAGGATGTCGGGCCGGGTCACCATGAGGTGCACGTTGAGCGGGATCGACACGCGGCCGCGGGCCATGCGCACGATCGCCGGCCCGTAGCTCAGGTTGGGCACGAAGTGGCCGTCCATGATGTCGAGGTGCAGGCTGTCCGCCCCGGCGGCCTCGGCGCGCGCCGCCTCCTCGCCCAGCCGCGCCGCGTCGGCGGCCAGCAGGGAGGGCAGAATGCGTATGGGGTTCTCGTGCAGCATGGCGAAGAAAGCGGCACGGGAGGCTACCCCCGCCGCCCGGGTGCGTCAAGGAGACGCCGGGCGCGTGCCGCGGGAGCGGCGCCATCGCACGGAGGCGCCACCGGCCCGCCCCCGCACACGGACCGGACCCGGCCGGTACCGGGGTCCCGCCCTCCCCGCGGCGCCCTTCGCCCCGGGTGCGGAACGCCAGGGGCCGTGCTATCCTCCGGGCGTGTTCCGCTTCCTGACCGACCGCGCGCTGTACGACACCGTGATCCTCGACGCGGTGCCCTCGGCCGCGACCTTCGTATGGCTCGCCACGGCGGACCTGAAGGACCTGCACGTCGTGCACGGCCGCCGCGCCGAGCCGTTTCTCGGCGTCCTGGCCGCCCTGCTCGAGCGGGACGTCGCCGTCCGGCTGCTCCACGCCAAGGAGCCCGGACCCCGCTTCCGGGAGGACTTCGACCGCTACCCGGTGCTAACGGACCGGCTCGAGCGGATGCTCTGCCCGCGCGTGCACTTCAAGAGCGTGATCGTGGACGGGCGCTGGGTCTACAGCGGCAGCGCCAATCTCACCGGCGCCGGGCTCGGCGCCCGTTCACCGGCCCGCCGCAACTTCGAGTCCGGCTTCGTCACCGACGAACCGGACCTGGTGGCGGCCGTGCGGGACCGGTTCGACCGGGTCTGGATGGGCGCAGCGTGCGACGGCTGCGGCCGCACGGCCCACTGCGCCGAGGGGCCCGCCGCCGAGTGACGGCACGGCCCGCCCGCGGCGCGCCCGCGCATCCGGACTGGCGCCCCCGGTGCGGTGCGCGTAGGCTGGTTCCGCGGATACGGGGACGGACACGGGTCGTGGGGCGGCGGAAGGAGGGGGCGAACGTGACAGCGCGATGGATGACGGTCTGGCTGATCCTGGCGGCGGGCCTCCCGGCCGGTTGCGCCGGGCGTGCCGATCCCGAGGTCGAGCAGGCGGCCCGCGCGTCGGCGGAGGCGTGGCTCGCGCAGGTCGACGCCGGCGACTACGAGGGCAGCTGGGCGGAGGCGGCGTCCTACTTCCGGCAGGCCGTTTCGGCCGAACGCTGGGCGGAGATGGCGCGCGCGGCCCGCGAGCCCCTGGGCGCGCTCGCGTCCCGCGAGTTCACCGGCTCGCGCTACGCCGTTACGCTGCCGGGCGCGCCCGACGGCGAGTACGTGATCCTGCAGTACCGCTCGCGTTTCGAGAAGAAGCAGAAGGCCGTGGAGACGGTCACGCCGACGAAGGACCGCGACGGCGCGTGGCGCGTTTCGGGCTACTACATCCGCTGACCTGCCGGGCGTCCCGCATCGCGAGGCGGGGGCGGAGGAGGACTGGCACGTGAAGGGTATTCCCGTCCTGTACGTCGAGGGCGACGGCATCGCGCGGGCGTGGGAGCGCTCGCTCATCGCGCTGCACGAGCGGGGGGGCTCGATCTCGACGCAGTACGACAAGCCGGGCGACCCGCCGAGCAAGGACGCCACGCTCGTCATGCTGATCGAGGATCCGCTCGCGGAGCCGATGATCCACCTCGACTTCCCCGGCGGGCCCGAGGACCTGCAGGAATACGTGATGGAGGTCCTCGACGGCATCAAGGACCACCTCGTGCGCGATCCGGATGACGCGTCGGACACGCACTGGGAATACACGTACCACCAGCGCCTGTTCGCCTACACGGTGCCCGGCCGCAAGGAGGTGTACGACCAGGTGGAGGCCCTGTGCCGGAAGCTCGCGGAGGCGCCCCACACGCGCCGCGCCCAGGCGGTCACGTGGAAGGTCTGGGAGGACACCGCCTGCTACGACCCCGCCTGCCTGCAGAGCATCTGGTGCCGCGTGCAGGACCAGGACGGCGAGCGCGTGCTGAGCATGAACGTGCGCTTCCGATCCAACGACGCCTACAAGGCGGCGTTCATGAACATCTTCGCCCTGGTCCAGTTGCAGCGCCGCATCGCCGCGCGCGTGGCCGAGGTGTCGGGGCAGCCGGTCAGCGTGGGACGCTACGTCCACATGGTCGACAGCTACCATCTTTACGGGTCGTACTTCGGGGAGTTCGAACAGCGGTTCCTGCGCAGCCTGAAGACCCGCTCCTTCGAGCAGCGCACCGCGGCGTACGCGGACTGGGCCGAGATCATGGAGGAAGCGCGCCCCGCCCTCCTCGCCAAGGCCGCGGCCATGGGGCGGTAGGCCGGAACGGGCGCGGGCGGCGGGGACTCAGTTCAGCGGTGCGGGGGCGAGCGCGACGGGCGTCCCGGCCACCACGGGCTGCTCCGGTTCGGCCGCGTTCGCCCAGTCGTCCAGGATGCGGAGCGCTTCCTCCAGCACCAGGTCCTCCTCCTCGTCGTCGTCCCGCGCGTCCCGTCGAGGTTCCTGCTCGAGCCGGCGCTGCAACTCGCCCAGCTTCCGTTCGTCCCGCGACATGGCGAGCCGGTCCTCGAGATGCAGCGTGATCGTTTCGGCCCGCAGCCGTTCCGCGACGCGATTGAGCAGGGCCCGCCTGTCCGCGAAGCGGGCATCGGCTTCACGGCGCCGCTCCGAGCCGCGTTCCAGCTCCTCCAGCGGCGCGCCGCCGGTCTGGGCGTAGAATGCCGGCTCGATTGCCGACCACGGCATCGCGTGGTCGAGGTACTCCTCGCCCAGTTCCATCGCGTCGAGCGCCGAGGGCAGCCAAATGTCCGACCGGACCCCGCGGAGCTGCGTGCTGCCCCCCGCGATGCGGTAGAAGCTGGCGGTGGTCAGCTTCACGTTGCCGTAGTCCGCGGTGCGCCGGTCGAGCGGCATGAGGGACTGCACGGTCCCCTTGCCGTGCGTCTGGCGGTCGCCGACCACCACGGCCCGCGCGTAATCCTGCAGTGCCGCCGCCACGATCTCGGACGCGGAGGCACTCATGCGGTTGACCAGCACGACCAGCGGCCCGGCGTACTGCTGCTCGGGGTCGGGATCGCTCAGCACGTGCACCCCGCGGCGGTCCTTGACCTGCACGATCGGGCCGGACTCGATGAAGAGCCCCGCGATCATGACGGCATCCTGCAGCGAGCCGCCCCCGTTGTTGCGCAGGTCGAGCACGAGCCCGTCGATGCCCCGTGCGGTCAGCGAGGCCAGTTCCCGGCGGACGTCCTCGGAGGCGCGCCGCGCCGCTTCGCCGTTCGCGGCTCCGCGAAAATCGGCGTAGAACTCGGGCAGGACGATCACGCCGAACGCGTGCTTGCCGCCGCCGGCCTGGGGCACCTCGCGCACCTTGGCGCGAGCCGCCTGCTCCTCGAGTTTCACCTCGTCGCGCACCAGGTCGATCCGTTCCTCCGTGGCGCCGGCCGGGTCGGAGGCGGGCAGGATGGTCAGCACGACGCGGGTGTTCTTCTCGCCGCGAATGAGTCCCACGGTCTTGTAGAGCGGCCAGTGCAGGACGTCGACGGGGGCCTCGTCGCCCTGGGCCACGGCGATGATCTTGTCGCCGGGCTGAAGCCGGCCGTCACGCTCCGCCGGCCCGCCGGGTATCAGCCGCACGATCTTGGCCGCCCCGTCCTCGCTGTTGAGCATCGCCCCGATGCCCACGAGCGAGAGTTTCATGCTGATGTCGAAGTTCTCGCGCTGGCTGGGGGACAGGTAGGCGGAATGCGGGTCGTACGCCAGCGCAAAGGCGTTCAGGAACCTCTCCAGCACGTACTGCTCGTCCGCGTCCTCCAGGACCAGGCGGAACTGGTCGTAGCGCTTGCGCACGAACGCCGCGGGATCGAGATCCTCGTCGAGGGCGGCCGCGACGGCCGGGTCCGGCCCGGGCGCCGCGCCGTCCCCGGACGCGGCGGCCTGCTTCTCCTCCTCCGCGAGCCGCGCGGTCACGCACCGCGCGACGTAGTCGTTCTTCACCCGCAGCCGCCAGAGCTCGTCCCACGCCGCGCGGTCCGCCGCCCAGGGCGCGTCCTTGCGCCGCCAGCGGTAGGTCTCGCGGACGGTCACGTCGAAGCCCTCGTCGAGGAGGCGTCCGGCGTAGGCGACGCGGTCGGCCACCCGTTCGCGGAGCCGCTCGAATACGCGCCGGGCGAAGGAGAAGTCGCCCGCCCGCAGCTGGTCGTCGAGACGCGTGGCCTCCCGGTTGAACTCTTCCACGTCGGACGCCAGGAAGTAGACGCGCTCGCCGTCCAGCGAGGCCAGGTACCGGTCCAGGGCGTCCGCGCCCACCGTGTCGTCCACGGGGCGCCCGGCAAGGTGAACGCGCGGGATCGCCGCCGCGAGGATCTGTGCCGCTCGCCCCATGGCCTTCTCCGACGGCGCGCCGTGCGCCCCCGCGGCGAGGACCATAACGATCCCCGCCGCAAGCCCCGCCCGCCGCCCTGCGCCACGCCTGCCTGTCCTGGTGCTCATATGCGGGATACGACCCTTTCCTGGTGCGCCGCGTTCAATGCGGCGCCAACGGCCGCCCGCGCGGCGGCTCATCCGGTGAACTACCGGTCCGCGGGGGCCGAACGCAAGGACCGCCGTGGCGGCTCACTTCCGGGCCTTCTCCTGGACCACCGCGTGAATGCGCTCGACGAGCGCCTTCAGCAGGTCCGGGTTGGCCTTCAGTTCCGCGGCCGCCGCGTCCCGGCCCTGCCCGAGTTGCTGGCCGTCGATGGAGAGCCAGGACCCGCGCTTCTCGACAAGGTTGTGAAGCAGGGCGGCGTCCAGGATGGAGCCGGTCCACGAGATGCCCTCGGCATAGAGGATATCGAACTCCGCCTCGGTGAAGGGCGGAGCCATCTTGTTCTTCA
Source organism: uncultured bacterium (assembly GCA_963744655.1). Lineage (GTDB taxonomy): Bacteria > Verrucomicrobiota > Kiritimatiellia > PWTM01 > PWTM01 > CAVUUJ01. The sequence goes on from CAVUUJ010000001.1 coordinate 510,779, forward strand.
CGACCTTGACGCGCGTGCGGTTGCCGATGGCCGTGCCGCTCGATTCCTTGATCGTCGCGATGCGGCGGATGTCGAGCCGCACGGAGGAGTAGAACTTCAGGGCGCGGCCGCCGGGCGTGGTCTCCGGGCTGCCGAACATCACGCCGATCTTCTCGCGAATCTGGTTGGTGAAGATGCAGCAGCACTTCGAGCGGTTGATCGCGCCCGTGAGCTTGCGCATGGCCTGCGACATCAGACGGGCCTGGAGGCCGACGTGGGTGTCGCCCATCTGGCCCTCCAGCTCCGCCTGGGGCGCCAGCGCGGCGACGGAGTCGACCACGACGACGTCGACCGCGTTGCTGCGCACGAGCGAGTCGGCGATATTCAGCGCCTCCTCGCCCGAGTCGGGCTGGGACACCAGCAGGTCGTCGAGGTTCACGCCGATCTTCTTCGCGTACTTCGGGTCGAGCGCGTGCTCGGTGTCGATGAACGCCGCCATGCCGCCGGCCTTCTGGGCGTTGGCGATGATGTGAAGGACCAGGGTCGTCTTGCCGGACGATTCGGGGCCGTAGATCTCGATGACCCGGCCGCGCGGGACGCCGCCGATGCCCAGCGCGAGGTCCAGCGTGAGCGCGCCGGTGGAGATCGACGGCACGTCCGCCGTCTGCTCCTCCCTGCCGAGGCGCATGATCGCCCCGTCGCCGTACTCCTTCTGGATTTGCGCGAGAACGGCCTCGAGCGCGAGGGCGTTCTTCTTCTTGTCGGGCGCGGATGTCGGCGTGGACGATGCTTTCGCGGCCATCTTCAGGCTCCTCCCAAAAGGGCTTCGTGCAGGGGGGTGTAAACGGTCCCCTCCGGGCGGATCCGGCTGCGAAGCAGCACGACCCGCCGTACGTCAAACACCCCGTACCGGGCACTCTTATGCGACTCCACCCGGCTTGTCAACCCGTGCGCGGGGCGGCCGGGCCGCAGGCGGCCGAGCGTGATGTGCGGATGGTACGGCCGAGCTTCCTCCGGCGCCCCCGTCGCGGCGGCGGCGCCGTCGGCCAGGGCCTGCCGGAGCCGCGTGAGAGCGGTCGGCGCCCCGGCCACGCCGGCCCAGAGGACGCGCGGCACGCGCGCGGGACCGAAGTACCCCAGTCCCCCGGCGCGGAGGGTGAAGGGCGCACCGCCCCGTGCCGCCCCGTCCGCCACCCGGGCCAGGGGACCGAGGAGGTCCCCGGCAACGTCGCCCAGGAACACCAGGGTCAGGTGCAGGTTCGCCGCGGGCACCCACCGCACGGCGCCGGGCGCGGCGCGCGCAAGGTGCTTCTGCGCCGCCCCCAGCGAGACGCGCACCGACGCGGGAAGCTCGATGGCGTAGAAGCACCGGACCGTCGCGCCCGCGCCTGCGTCCGGCATCGCCTCACCCCTCCGGACGGCCCTCGAGGCGCCGCCGCAGCGTGTCCAGCGCCACCTGGGCGGTCACGATCCGGTTCATCTCGCGGCCGAAGGCGAACTGGAACCGCCGGTGCCCCACCCCGTCGGGGCCCGCGAGGCCCACGTAGACCCGGCCGACCGGCTTGTGCTCCGTGCCGCCGCCCGGCCCGGCCACGCCGGTCACGGCCAGGCCGTAATCCGCGCCGAAACGCCGCCGCACGCCCGAGGCCATCGCCACCGCCACCGCCGCGCTGACCGCGCCCTCGCGCCCGATGCGGTCGGCCGGCACGCCGAGGTGCGACACCTTCACCTCGTTGCCGTACGCGATCACGCCGCCAAGGAAGTAGGCGGAGCTGCCCGCGACGGCCGTCACGCGGTAGCCGACCAGGCCCCCGGTGCACGACTCGGCCACCGCGAGGGTGCGGCCCTGCTCCCGGAGCAACGCCCCGACGCGCTCCTCGATGCCCATGTTCCGCTCGGCGTAGCAGTCCGCGCCCAGCAGCGCGCGGAGCCGCCCCGCGGCCTCGGCGAGCCCGGCCGGGTCCGCCCCGTCGCCGCGGAGGCGAACCTCGATCCGGCCGGGCGACGCCCCGTAGGCGAGCCGGACCCCGGACGGCTTGAAACCCGCCGCGGCCAGGCGCTCCACGATGTCCGCCTCGCCCGGCCCGCAGACTAGGAAGACGTGTTCCGGCGCGGCCCCCGCGCCGTACCGCGCCCGCAGCCGGGGCAGGACTTCGGCCGCGAGCAGGGCCTCGAACTCGACGGGCGGGCCGGGGAGCACGACGAGGAGCGCGCCCGCGGTTTCGATGCACTGTCCCGGGGCGGCCCCCGCGGGGTTGTGGAGCACCTCCGCGCCCGCGATCACTTCGGCCTGTCGACGGCGTGCCGCGGTGAACTCCCTTCCCATGCGGGCATAGCGGGCGCGAAGGGCCTCCAGCGTGGCCGGATCGGTCACGACCGGCCGCCCGAGCAGGCCGCCGAGGGCCTCCCGGGTGAGGTCGTCGCAGGTGGGCCCCAGGCCGCCGCTGACGAACACGACCTGCGCGCGCGCAAGGGCCTCGCCCACCGCTTCGCGCAGGGCCGCCACGTCGTCCGGCACCGTGGTCTCGCGGGCGAGCGCGAGGCCGAGGGCGTCGAGGCCGCGGGCCAGGCGCTGTGCGTGGGTGTTGACCGAACGCCCGCTCAGCAACTCGCTGCCGGTCGCCACCAGCTCGATGCGGGGCCGCGAAAGGGCCGGCCCGCCCCCACCCCCAGCCGTGCGCGGGACATCGTGCGCCGGGACGCCGCGCCCGGGTACGGGAGGCGCAGCTGCCGGTCGCCGCTTCAATCCGCGTACCCCTCGGGATGGGCCCGATGCCAGGCCCACGCGTCCTCGAGAATCGCGCGCAGGCCGGGCTGCTGCGGGCGCCAGCCGAGCACCTCTTTCGCCCGGGCGGCGCTTGCCACCAGGCGCGGCGGGTCGCCGGGGCGACGCGGCTCGAGCCGGGCCCGGATCGGGTGCCCGGTCACCTCCCGGGCGGCGTCGATGACTTCCTTCACGGAGTACCCGTTCCCGTTGCCCAGGTTGAACGGGCCCGACACGTCGTGCTCGAGCCCCAGGATATGGGCCTGGGCCAGGTCCACGATGTGAATGTAGTCCCGGACGCACGTGCCGTCGGGCGTGTCGTAGTCGCCGCCGAAGATGCTGACCTGCGGCCGCTGCCCGAGCGCCACCTTGAGCACGTTGGGAATCAGGTGCGTCTCGGGGTCGTGATCCTCGCCGAACTTCGCGGTGGCCCCGCACGCGTTGAAGTAGCGCAGGAACACGGCCTTCATGCCGTGGATCCGCTCGTACCACCGGAGCGCCTGTTCCAGCATCAGCTTGGACTCGCCGTACGGGTTGGCCGGGCGCTGCGGGAGGGACTCGTCCATCGGAACCCGCTCGGGCACGCCGTAGGTCGCGCACGTCGAGGAGAAGATGATCCTGGGCACGCCGGCGTCGCGCAGGGCCTCCGCGAGGTGGAGTCCGCCGAGGACGTTGTTCACGAAGTAGCGCTCCGGGTACTCCATCGACTCGCCGACGAGCGCGTAGGCGGCGAAATGCATCACGGCCTCCGGCCCGAAATCGCGCACCGCCCCGCCGATCGCGCCGGCGTCGCGCAGGTCGCCGAGGCGGAAGGCCGCGCGCGGATCCACGGCGGACCGGTGTCCACGGGAGAGGTCGTCGAACACCAGGACCTCGTGGCCCGCGTCGAGCAGCCGCTCGGTGGTCACGCTTCCTATGTAGCCCGCCCCGCCGGTCACCAGTACCTTCATGCCTTCTCCTGTCCTTCCGGCCCCGCGGCGTCCTCGCCGCCCTCCTGGCCGTCCTGGAGCGCCCACGTCATGTCTTCGGCCTGGTCCCAGACGCGGCGGGCGACGAAGATCGGGCAGCGTTGCTGGATGGCGAGCGCCATCGAGTCGCTCGGCCGCGCGTCGATCTCCACGAGGTTGCGCCCCAGCTCGTTCTCCTGGATAAGGTGCAGCCGGGCGAAGAACGTCTCGTCCTTGAGGTCGTTGATGACCACCTTCTGCACCCGCGCGCCGAGCCCGGCCAGGATGTTCACGATCAGGTCGTGGGTCAGCGGGCGCGGGGGCTTGATGCTGCGGGCGAACATGGTGATGGCCGCCGCGACGAAGTGATCTACGAAAATGGCGATCACCTTGTGGCCGTCGGAAAGGAAGACCCCCACCCCCTGCGGGGAGGGAACGAGGGCCCGCACATTGACTGGAACGTCGTCGCCCATGGGATCGCCGCTGTCACTATAGCCGCCCCCCGCGGCGCGGCAAACGGCAAAGCCCCGCCGGCAACCGGCGCCGGGCCGAGGGACGCGGCCCGCGGACGCGACGGGGAGCCGTTCCCGCCCCCCCCCCGCCGTCCGGGCGGCATGCTTCACGGGGCGAAAGACAATCCGCCGCTTCGCGGCCGTGATGTGCCCGCTTGCGGGCACGAACAAGGCTAGCGGGCGCCGCGCACGGCGCGCACGTTGTAGCGGTAGTTCGTGCCCGGGGTAGCGCGGAAGTTCACCGTCATGGGGCCGCCCGCGCCCGCCCGGGGTCCCGGGCCGGGCAGCACCTTCCACCGGTGGCCCGCGCCCGGGCCTTCCTTGAAGATCACCTCGTACACCAGGCCCGCCTCGCCCACCCAGGTGAGCGTCACCGCGTCGCCCACGCGGGTGACCACCGCCGCGTCGGACGGACGCGGGAGCAGCGAGCCGACGGCCGGAGCCGGGCCGCGGCGGGCGCAGCCGCCGCCGGCGCACAGCAGGCCCGCAAGGCCCGCGCAGAGCAGCGCGGCGCTACTTGACTGGCGGCTCATCCGGCGGATCCCACATGGCGTTGGGCACGATGTCCGCGGGGGGATCCACCGTCACGGGGGCGGGCGGCGGCATCTCCTCCACGGCCGCGGGAGCCGGCACCTCGCGCGACGGCACCTCGCGCGACGGAGGCGCGGGCGGCGGCGAAGAAGCGGGGGCGGCCAGGGCGCCGCGCACCGATTCCCAGAGCGAAGGGATCCGGTCCTCCCGGTAGGCGTGGAAGTACCAGCTGTCCTTCGCGGGGCCGGTGCCGGCCTCGGACAGCTGCATCCCGTAGCGCTTCGCGAACCAGGTCCACTCGGCCGGAGAGAAGCCGAAGAGCTGGCCGCAGGCGTTGACCAGCGCGTCGGTCCGCACGGACCCGACGCTCACCACGGCAGGGCACCACGCCACGGCGTCGAACAGCGCCGCGGGCACCTCGTCGTCGCCCCCGATCAGCACGGCGCGGCCCGGCCGGACCGCGAGGAACGACGCGTCGGAGAAGTCTGGAAGGGGAACCGGCACCCACTCGCTCCCGTTCCACGCGTGGAGGACGGGCGACCCGGACCGCGCGTCGCCCTGGTACGAAACGAGCACCGCGTCGCGGTGCCGCAGCACGTCGAACATCACCTGCAGCACGGAGTAGCGGGCGGGCGCCACGAGCAACGTGACATCCGATCCCGCGGAGGCCGCCGGCACCGCGGCGCACGACAGGAGGGCGAGGGCGATTGCCACGAGAAGAACAGGCCGGTACATCATGTCACCCCTTTCTCACAGGACGCCGGGATCATAGCACCGGCCGGCGGGCACGCAAGAACGCAGGGCGAAGCGGGGCGGCGCCGAGCCGCCCCGCGCCCGCCTGCGGAAAACCGTCCGGAGGACCTAGTGCGCCGCGCGGGCGGCCAGTTCCCGGTCGACCATGAAGAGCCCGCGGGGGTCCTGGCCGATGAGTTTCAGCTTGCTGAGAATCTCTTCGGCGGAGGACTCCTCCTCGACCTGCTCCGTGACGAACCACTGGAGGAGCACCTGCGTCGCGTAGTCCTTCTCGGCGGTGGCCAGTTCCACGAGCCGGTGGATGGACGCCGTGACCTTCTTCTCGTGGGCCAGCACCTCGGCGAACATCTTGACCGACGAGGTCCACGAGGCGGGGGGCTCGGCGATCGCCAAAAGTTTCACGCCCGCGCCCTGGTCCAACAGGTACTTGTAGAACTTGAGCGCGTGGCTCGTTTCTTCCTTCGCCTGCTCCGCCAGCCAGTGGGCGAAGCCCTTCAGATTCTCTTCCGAGCTGTGCGCGGACATCGCCACGTACAGGTAGGCCGAGTAGAGTTCCTTGTTCACCTGGTCGTTGAGCGCCTTGGCCATCTTCTTGCTGATCATACCGTTCTCCTCCTTTTCGGTTCTGGCCACACCATACCCTGCCGGACCGTGGCGTTCAACCGCGCCCGTGCGACGTACCGCCGGAGGCCCCGCCCCGTCCGCCCGGGCGTGTGCCCGCGGCAGGCCGGCCCGGGCGGGACGGACGCCCAGCGGGTTTTCCGGCCCCGGCGCGGGCGGAGCCCGGCTCCCGCGCGCCGCGCCAGGGGGCGTCAGTTCCCGGCGGGCGGCTTCCGGTCGCGAAGCCGTTCCAGCAGTTGCGTGAAGCGGCGCTCCCCGCGCAGGGCGCGCAGGTCGTCGTCGCGCTGCATCCAGCCGGGGTCGTCGTAGCCCCGTTCGACCGCCCGCTCGAGGGCGTCCAGGGCCTGCTCGCGCTGCTCCAGCAGCGCGTGGCTGCAGGCGAGGTTGTACCAGGCCACGGGGTCGGCGGGCCGCCGTGTCACGAGGGTCCGGTCCATGGACAGGCCCTTGTGGAAGTGTCCCACGCGCGTGTAGAGATCGCCGAGCGCCTGCAGCACCCGGTCTTCGCCGGGCAGCCGGCGCGCCAGGCCCTCCAGGAAGCGCAGCTCCGCTTCCTCGCTCCGCCCGGCCCGGCGGCGGGCCGGGGCGCCCGGGGGAACGCCGCTCATTCGATTTCGAGCAGGACCGGCTCCCCGGCGGTGGCCTCGGACTCCGCGTCGGACTTGCGGATATAGATCTCCGTCCGCCGGTTCCTCTGCATGTTCGCCTCGGTGTCGTTGGGCGCCACCGGGCGGTCGAAGCCGTACCCCTTGAACGCCAGCCGCGAGGGGTCGATACCGCCCGTGCCGGTCAGGTAGTCGGCCACGGCCTTCGCGCGCCGTTCCGAGAGGCGCAGGTTGTACGCGCGGCTCGAGCGGGGGCGCTTGTCGGCGTGGCCTTCCACGCGGGCGGTGGCGCCCGGGTCGCGCTGAAGCACCTTGGCCACGAGGTCCAGTTTCCCGAAGTACTCGGGGCGCAGGTCCGCCTTGTCGTAGTCAAACTCGATGTTCAGCGTGAACAGCTGCAGGTCGTCGGCGGGGTCTAGCGGGTCGGTATGGTCCTCGATCACCTCGTGCCCGTCGGCCACGCCGCCGCGGTCCGTGTCGGGATCCGTGGGGTTGGTGCCGTAGGTCAGCACCTCGGCCCCGTCCTTCAGCGCGTCCCAGTCGGTGTCGGGGTTCAGCGGGTCGGTGCCGTACTGCTTGACTTCCTGCCCGTCGGTGAGCCCGTCGCCGTCCGTGTCCGGATCGAAGGGGTCGGTGCCGAGCGTGGCCTCCTCGGTGTCGAGCAGGCCGTCGCCGTCGCTGTCCAGCGCGCCGCCGCTGACGCTGAACCGCCGCGCGCCGCGAGCGCCCCAGCGCCAGTTCAAGCCCACGCTCACCAGCGCATTGACCTCCGTGTCGGCGCCCGCCAGCGCGGTGCGCACGTCGGCGCGCAGCGCCCACTCGTCGTCGAAGTGGTAGAACAGCCCGCCGCCGCCTACCAGGGCGGTGTCCGTGGCGCCGTCGGACGCGCCCATGTCCTCGCCGTAGAGCACCAGGCCGGCGCCGGCGGACAGGTAGGGATCCCAGCGGAGATCCTGCACCGCCCGGCGCAGGTGGAAGAGCACGTCGAGGCCGAGCCGGACCATGTACGTGTCGTCCTGGAGCTCGAAGCGGCCGTCGTCGAACCGGCGGGCCTCGAGGTTCGGCGCGTAGTTCAGCCCCAGTTCCGCCGTCCACCTCGGGTTGAAGTCGTACCCCAGCCGCAGGTCGAGGTAGAGGCCGCTCTTGACCTCCTCGTCGCCCTCGAACTGGATGCGCCCGATGCCGGCACTCCCGGACCACGGGGCCCGGCTGAAGAGGTCCTCGTCGGCGCGCGCCGCGCCCGCCGCGATGACCAGCACCGCACCCATCCACGCCCACCGCCGTCCGCAGCCCGTGCTCATGATGACTCCTCCCGCGCGCCCCCGCGCACCCGCCGTGACCCAGCGGGGGCGACCTTACCACAGGGCGCGCCCGGTTCAACTGCAAAGGCGTTGACCGGCCCGCGCCGGCTGGGCTACGGTCGGCAGCCGGACGGAGGAAGCCGCGTTGAGCAACACAGGGCAGACGGTGCACCTGGTCGTGGAGGCGGGTCCGGACAAGGGGCGCCCCCTGTCCGTGCCCGCGGGCGGCGCCCGCATCGGCCGCAGTTCCAGCAACGACATCGTTCTGGCGGACCCCTCGCTGTCCCGCTTCCACTGCCGCTTCTACTTCAAGGACGGGCGCCACCTTGCCGTGTCCGACCTCGCCAGCACGAACGAGACGCTGGTCAACGGCCAACCCGCGCAGGACGTGCGGCTGACCCACGGAGACCGCGTGGAGATCGGCGAGTCCACGCTGAAGGTAACCTGCGACACGCTCTTTCCCGCCGCCGCGCCGGCGCCCGCGCCGCCGGGCGGTACCGCCCCCCCCCCCGCCCCCACCCCGCGCGAGATCGACCTGGGCCTCCAGCCCGAGCCGGCCGCCCCCGCCGAGCGCGCGCCGATGGACGGCGCCCGCCTCCGCAGGTTCCTGCTGGTCGCGGCGGCCGCGGCGGCCCTGGTCGCCGTGGCGGCACTCGGGGCGCGCAAGCTGCTCACGCGCGGGCCCGGCACCCCGGCCCCGGCGCCGCGCGCCGGCCTCCTGGAGATCGACTACGAGAAGGTGGAGGCCCACCCGCGGAACATCTTCCGCTACGCGCTCAAGCTCCGGGGGGACATGCTCTCCGTGCGGATCGACAACCTCGACAGCGGCCGCCACGTCTTCCGCGAGGAGCGGGTGCCGGAGACCGTGCGCGAGAACCTCGCCCAGTCCATCGGCCAGACCGGCTTCTTCGACCTGTCCGGGGAGTACGCGGGCGTGGTGCCTGAGGTGTGGGACCTGCTGGACCTCACGATCACCCTCGACCGACGCGTGCACCGCGTCCGGGTGCTCAACCGCCTCGAGCCCGACAAGTTCAAGGAAGTGCGCGAGACCATCGAGGAGTTCGCGCGTAACCAGATCGGCCTGTACGCCCTCGCCCTTCCGCCCGAGAAGCTCCAGGAACTGGCGCGCGACGCCTGGCTGCAGGGGCAGAAGATGTTCGACGAGCGCGAGGTGCGTTACGACAACCTGGCCCGCGCGATCCGGTCCTTCTCCGAGGTGGAGAGCCTGCTCGAGACCGTCGAGCCGAAGCCGGACTACTACGCGGACGCCGTCGCGGCGCGAGAGGAGTGCAAGCGGCTGCTGAGCGAGAAGTACGAGGACTTCCTCTTCCGGGCCGAGCGGGCGGCCAAGCTGCGCGAGTGGCGCGAGGCCAACGACAACCTGCAGATCGTTCTCCAGCTCATCCGGGACCGTTCGGACGAAAGATACGAGAAGGCCTACAAGAAGCTGCTCGACGTTCAGCGGCGGCTCGAACGGCGGTAGCAGGCGGCAACACCATGCGCACGAACGAAGCCAGAACCGCGGGTGCGGGCGGCGGGGCCCCGCGGGGGCCCGCGGCGGTCCTGCTCGCCGGGTTCCTGCTCGCGGCCGCCGGGTGCGGCCGGATGGGCGGGAGCGAAGGACAGATTCGCGTCGTCACCGATCCGCCGGGGGCCTCCATTGTCTGCGACGGCATTCCCCAGGAACAGAGCCCGTGCACGATGGCCCGTCTCCCCGCCGGGGTGCACATCGTGGCGGCCACCAAGGCGGGGTACCGGGAGGCGCGCCGCTCGGTTCCGCTGTTCGAGGGCCAGCGCGTGGCGATCGAGATGAAGCTGGAGCAGCTCAACGGGCTCGTGCTCGTGGAGTCCTCTCCCGCCGGCGCGCAGGTCACGGTGGACGGCGCCTTCCGCGGCGCGACGCCGTTCTTCCTGGCGGACCTCCCGCTCGGCGAGCACCGCTTCGCGTTCGTCGCCCCCGGCCACCTGCAGAAGGAGGTCGACATCCAGCTCGACGACCGCATCCCGCTCCGGGTCGCCGCGGAACTGGTGCCCGACGCGGGCGTCCTCCAGGTGCGCTCCGAACCCCCCGGCGCCACGGTGCGGCTCAACGGGGTCGAGCGGGGCACCACGCCCTGCACCGTCTCCGGCGCGCCGAGCGGGGAGAACGTCGTGGAGGTCGTGCTGCCGGGTTACGTGCCGTACACCGAGCGGCTGCTCATCCGGGCGCAGGAGGAACGGTCGATCATGGCCAGCCTGGTCCCGGTGCCCACCAAGCTCACGGTGGTGTCCATCCCCCCCGGCGCCCGCGTCTACGTGGACAACCAGTATCGCGGGGACAGCCCGGTCGAGCTGACGGACCTGCAGCCGGGGCTGCACCGGCTGCGCGCGGAAATGAAGGGCTTCGATACGGCCGCGCGCGACGTGTCGCTGGTGGAGGAAAGCGCGGTCGTCGAGGAGTTCCGGCTGGTCAAGAACAGCGGCAAGATCGTCGTCGTGAGCGAGCCGTCGGGGGCGACCGTCTTCCTGAACGGCGAGGAGGTCGGCACCACGGCCACCGCGGGATCCGACGTCGTGTCCGACCCGCTCGAGCTCGACCTGCTGTCGCCCGGCACCTACCGCGTGCAGCTCTACCGCAAGGGCTACAGCCACACGCCCAGGACCGTCCGCCTGGGGCCGAACCAGGTGGTGGACATGCACGAGAAGATGGTGCGCCGGTACATCCCCGACACCCGCGTGCGCCTGAAGTGGCAGACGGGCGAGATCGTGCGCGACGGCATGGTGCTGCGCGAGTTCCCCGGCGGCGACATCGAGCTGCAGCTCGAAACGGGCACGATCATGAAGATCCGGGCCGAGGACATCCTGTCACGCGAACCGATCCGCGGCGGCGCGTAGCCCGCCTCTGCCCGGCTCACGCTCCGCCCCGGCCGCGTTCCCGGCCCGGGCAGGGGCCCTCCACCCGCCACCGCACCGGGAAGTCGCGGCACTGCCGCGGGCGTGCCGCGTACACCCGGCAGCGGCGGGCCTCGAGGAAGACGCAGGCCCCGTCGTCCCGCTCCGCCAGCGACAGCTCCCGGCGGTTCGGCGCCAGCCGCGTGTAGCGACGGATGAAGGACCGCTCCGACAGGCCGACCGCCTCGGCGAGGCGCGTCACGTCGGCGTCGCGCAGCAGGACGCACCCCTCCCAGCGGCAGCAGGCACCGCAGGCCCGGCAGGTGAAGGGGTCCGGCGTCATGGCCCCGCACCCTGCCACGGGCGGCTCCGTTGCGCCAGCCTGCCGGCGGTCCGCTGTTGTGCCGCCGCGGCCGGGCTTCTATAGTCGCGCGGACGTTGGAACCCTCGATCCGCGCCATGAGCGAAGCCGCCACACCGCCAGACGGAGCCGGCGAGAGCCCGGAGCCGAACCGCTTCGGCACCTTCGCGGGGGTTTTCACGCCTTCCATCCTCACGATCCTGGGCGTGATCATGTTTCTCCGGGCCGGGTACGTCGTCGGCCAGGCGGGCATCCTGCTGGCGCTCGTGGTCCTGGTGCTCTCCAAGAGCGTCACCCTCCTGACGGGGGTCTCGATGGGCGCCATCGCCACCAATACCCCGATGCGCGGCGGCGGAGCCTACTTCATGATCTCCCGGTCGCTCGGCTGGCAGTTCGGCGGCGCGATCGGCCTCGCCCTCTACCTGGCGCAGGCGCTCTCGGTCCCTTTCTACATCGTCGGTTTCACCGAGGCCCTGGTGCGGAGCTTCCCGGCCCTTCAGCCGCATTTCCTGGCCATCGGCCTCGGCACCACGCTGGTACTGTTCGCCCTCGACCACGCGGGGGCGTCCCTGGCCATCAGGGCCCAGTACGTGATGCTCGCCGTGCTGGGGCTCGCCGTCCTCTCCTTCTCTCGGGGGCGGCGTTCCGTTTCCGGGCCGACCTCTTCCGCGCCAACTGGACCCCCGCCTTACGCCCGGCTCGCCCGGCTTCTGGCCCGTCTTCGCGATCTACTTCCCGGCGGTCACCGGCATCCTGGCCGGCATCAACATGTCCGGCGACCTCCGCGACCCGGGCCGTTCCCTCGTCCGCGGCACCTTCGCGGCCATCGGCGTGGGCTTCGCGGTGTACCTCGTCCAGATCCTGCTCTGCGGCGGGTCCACCCTTCGCGCCGACCTGATCGAGCGCCCCTACCGCTCGCTGCTCGCGCAGGCCCTGCCCGCCCGCGGCTACCTCGTGGTCGCGGGGGTCTTCGCCGCCACGCTCTCCAGCGCGATTGGCTCCTTCCTGGGCGCGCCGCGCGTGCTGCAGGCCGTGGCCCGGGACCGGATCGTGCCCGGCCTCGGCCCGTTCGCCCGGGGCACGCGGCGGCGCGACGAGCCCCGCGAGGCGCTGTGGTTGACGCTGGCCATCACGCTCGCGGTGGTGGCGCTCGCCGCGCGCGGCGGGGCGCTCGGCGCGTTCGACCGCGTCGCCGCCGTCGTCACCATGTTCTTCCTCTGCACCTACGGCACCATCAACTTCGCCGCCTTCCTCGAGTCGTTCGGCGCGAACCCCTCCTTCCGCCCGCGGTTCCGGTTCTACCACTGGTCGGCCTCGCTGCTCGGCGCCGTGCTCTGCGCCGGGATCATGCTGCGGATCGACCGCGTCGCCGCGGCGGTGGCCGCCGCGGTCCTTGCCGTCCTCTGCGCGCTCATCAGCCGCAGGGTGTACCGCTCCGCTTTCGGCGACGCGCGCCGCGGCTTCCTCTACGCCGTGCTCCGCCGCGTGCTCGCACGGCTGGGGCGCTACCGGGCGGACGCCAAGAACTGGCGGCCCTCCCTGCTGGTCTTCACGGGCAATCCCCGGACGAGGGCGGACCTCGTGCAGTACGCGGTGTGGCTCGAGGCGCGCTGCGGCATCGTGAGCGCGGTGCACGTGCTCGGGGGCACGGACGAAAGCCTCTACGAGCGCCGCCGCGCCCTGCTGGACGGCATGACGCGCTTCTTTCGCGACCGGGGCGTGGCGGTCTTCCCCGAGGTGGTCGTGGCCGCGGACCTCGACGACGGCATGCGCGTGGCCGCGCAGGCCCACTCGATCGGGCCCCTCAAGCCCAACACCGCGGTCCTCGGATGGCCCGACGCGCCCGAGCGCGCCCGCGAGTACGCGCGCCACCTGCGGATCCTGCGCACGCTGGGGATGAGCCTGGTCTGCGTGCGCGCGCGCGGCCTTCCGGCCGGCGGGCCGGACGCGGCGCGGCGCATCGACGTGTGGTGGCGCGGACGCGACAACGGCGCCCTGATGCTGATCCTGGCGCACCTGCTGACGCGCAACGTCGAGTGGCGGGACGCGCCGGTGCGGGTGCTGCGCTGCGTGGACGACGCGGCCGGGCGGGAGGAGGCCGCGGCGGCGCTCACCCGGCTCGTCCACGCCGGCCGGATCGAGGCCGAGACGAGGATCGTGGTAACGAAAGAGCCCTTCGGGGAGGTCCTCGCGCGCACGTCGCGCGACGCCGCCGCGGTTTTCCTCGGCCTGGCACCGCCGGGAGACGACGCGGCGGACGCCTTCTTCGCCACCTGGCAGCGGGACCTGGCCCAGCTGCGCACCGCGTTCCTCGTCTGCTCCTCGGGCCAGGCGGACCTGCTGGCCTGAGCCGGCCTCGCGCCGGCAGCCTCCCGGAGCCGGGGCGACGCGCCGCCGGCCGCACGGCCCCGCGCGTAGTCCAGGCTAGGCGTCCGAGAACCGGTTCAGGCTCTCGTCCCGGCCCACGCACACCAGCACGTCGCCCGCCTCCAGCGGCCGCGCGGGGTCCGGCGCCGTTTCCACGCCCGTCACCACCCGCCCCGCCTTGCCCCCGCCGGGCAGCGCCCCGGTCTGCTTGACGGCGACGACCTGCACCTCGTGGCGGTCGCCCGCGTGCAGCTCTTCCAGGGTCTTGCCGATCCGCCCCTCGCCGACGGGTATCTCGGCGAGGCCGTAGCCCGCGCCGAGATCGATGTGCCGCGCGATCCGCTCCTCGAGCAGGCTCTTCGCGATGATCCGACCCATCTCCGCCTCGATGTGCATCACCGCGTCGACGTCCAGTGCGCGAAGAATCTCCGCCTGCAACCGGTTGATCGCGCGCGACCAGATGACCTTCACGCCCATCTTGCGCACGAGCAGCGTGCACAGGAGGTTGGCCTGCACGTCGTCGCCGATGCAGACGAGGGCCGCGTCCATGCCCGGCACGGCCACGGCCCGCAGCGCCTCCTCGTCCGTCGCGTCCAGCGCCGCCGCGCCCGCGACGTCGCTCTTGATGGCCTCCACCGCCTGGCTCTCGCGGTCGATGGCCAGCACCTCCGCGCCCAGCTCGGCGAGCTGCCTGGCTACGGTGCTGCCGAACGTTCCCAAACCGATCACGGCGATCTGTCGCATGGCCCTGCCTCCCTTACCCGATCATGACCTGTTCTTCCGCGTAGCGGTACCTGGCCGGCCGCGGGTGCGCGGCCAGCGCCAGCGCCGCCGTCAGGGGGCCCAGCCGCCCGACGAACATCAGCGCCGTCACCAGCAGGCGGCCTGCCGTCGTCAGCCCGGGCGTGATGCCGCACGACAACCCCACCGTGCCGAACGCGCTCAGGCACTCGAAAAGGACGAACACCGGGCGCTGGCCCCGCTCCGCGGCCAGCAGGGCCGCGGAGAAGACCATCACGCAGAGCATCGACAGGCACAACACCGTGACGGCCCGGCGGACCGCCACGGGGGGGACCGTGCGCCGGCCGATCTCGGCGTCCTGCCGGCCCCGCAACCCGGCCCGCACGACGGACCCCAGCACGCTGACCGTCGTCGTCTTGATGCCCCCGCCCGTGGAACCGGGCGAGGCGCCGACGAACATCAGCGCCATGAGCACCCACAGGGTGGCCGGGGCCAGCGAGGCGATGCCCAGCGTGTGAAATCCCGCGGTGCGGGCGGTGACGGACTGGAAGAACGCCGACCAGCACCGCGCCTCGGCGCCCATCCCGGCCAGCGCGCCGCGGCGCTCCAGCACCAGCACCAGCAGGGTCCCGGCGGCCAGCAGGAAGCCGCTCACCGAGAGCACCGCCCTCGACTGCGCGCCCAGGGGCGCGCGGAATCGCCTTGGACCCGAACGCCGTGCGGGACGCACCCGGCGCAGCAGGTCGCGCACCACGGGGAAGCCCAGCCCGCCGGTCACCACCAGGGCGGCCATCACGAGGTTGGTGGCGCGGTCGGTGCGGAAGCGGACCAGGCTGTCGCTGAACGTGGAGAACCCCGCGTTGCAGAAGGCCGAGACGGACTGGAAAACGGCATGGCGAAGCGTCTCGCCCACGCTGTCGAAGCGCGGCGCCCACGCCGCGAACAGCAGGCAGGCCCCGGCGGCCTCCGCCGCGAAGGTCATGAGCAGGACGAACCGCACCAGGCGCCGCACGTCGACCCGCGTGCGGGCCTCGAGCATCTCCTGCGCGAGCGCGGCGCGCCGTATGCCCATGCGGCGGCGCGGAAGGGCCAGCAGGGAGATCGAGAGGGTCATCACGCCCAGCCCGCCGGCCTGCAGGAGGACGAGCACCACGCTCTGGCCGAACCGGCTCAGGTACGTCGCCGTGTCGTGCACGACGAGGCCGGTCACGCACGTGGCGGAGGTGGCCGTGAAGAGCGCGTCCACCCATGGCATCGGCAACGCGGCCGACGCGGCGTCGGGATGGCGCAGCAGGATCGTTCCGAACGCTATGGCGCCGGCAAACCCCGTGGCGGCCATGCGCGTCGGCCGCCCGTGCAGGAGGGCGGCCAGGGGGTCCGAACGCGGCCACCGCGAGACCGCTGCGTACCCGAGAAGCAGCAGGCGGACGGCGGTCCCCCACCCCCCGTAGCCTTGGCCCCCGATCAGCAGCCACGGGTAGAGCAGAAGCAGGGGGTCGAGCGGGTAGCGCCGCCACGCGCGGGCGTTGCGCAGCCAGGGGCTTCTGCGCCAGAGGGCATCCGCCAGCAGCCACGCGAAGCAGGCGGTCTGCACCAGGGCCATCCAGGGGAGCAGGCCGCCGCCCCGTCCCGCGTGCTCGGCCGCCACCGCGCCGCAGGCGCAGACGGCCGCCGTCGCGGTAAACCTGTCGAATCGGGAGGACGTCATGCGATGGCCGATTCTCGCGCACCGGGGACCCCGGCGCAAGAACCCGCTGCCCGCCCGGCCGGAGCGGCCCGCCGTGCGGGCGCCACCGAGGCTACGCGACCGGCCAGAGCCGGCCGGGGACGGTGAAGAACAGCGAGGTGCGGACCCGCGAAGGCTCGATGTCGAGGATGCGGCACAGGGCGCGACGGTAGAGCTCCATCTGCCCGCGGTATCCCTCCGCCGCGGCGCGAACCGCCTCCCCGGTCTGCACCCGGTTGGTCTTGTAGTCCAGCAGGTCCGCGCACAGGACGGCGCCGGCGGCGTCGCGCTGCAGCGTGACGCGGTCGAACACGCCGCTCACCCAGCCTTCCTCCAGCACGACCTCGAACTTGCGCTCGCGCCAGAGGGTGACGCCCGCCGCGTCGGGCCGGCCAAGCGCCGAGCGCAGCGACGGGGCGGCCATCGCGCGGCGGAACTGCGCCGGCGCATCGCGGCGCACCCCTGGACTCGCGCGGGCCGTGCCCTCCCAGGCGGCCACGATGGCGTCGACGTCCGCGTCGTCGGCCCACTCCACCCGCTCGAACATGGCGTGCACGGCGGTGCCGAAGGCGAGCACGTCCCGGTGCTCCGGGTCGAAGAGCCGGGCCGCCGCCTCCCGGTGCCCGGCCTCGGACGGCTGGATGCGCTCCAGCCGCGCGCACGCCGCGGGGCGCTTCGCGTAACCGGCGGGGAACACAGCGGGCCCGGCGGGGCCGGACTCCGGTCGCGCCGGCGCCGCCGGCAGGGAGGAGGTCCAGTCGCGCTGCCCGCACTCGGCGATGACCCGGCAGGCCACGCCGGACCAGTCTGCCACGGGTCCGTCCTCCGGGTTCCCCCGCCCCGTGAAGATGCGCTTCATGAGCGCGGCGGGGGTAACGGACGTGGACATCTTCCCCGGGTAGCCGCTGACGGCGTACACCGCGCGGCGGGCCCGCGTGAGCGCGACGTAGAGCACGCACAGCGATTCGAAGGCCGCGCGGGCCCGCTCCTCTTCGAGCGCCCCGGACAGCGCGGGGTCCGCGCCCACCACCTCGGACCGCGGCGCGGCCAGGAGCCAGAGCGGGCGGTCCGTGGCCGGGTCGTCGTGAGCGAGGAGCCGCTCCCCCGACACGTCCTGCATGCCGCGGTCTTCCAGGTCGGGCAGGATCACGGCATCGAAATCCAGCCCCTTGGCCTGGTGTATCGTCATGACCCGCACCGCGCCCGGCTGCGCGACATCGCGGGTCTCCGCCTCGTCGAGGAGGTCGAGGAACCGGTCGATCCCGGTGCCGCCCTCCGCGTCGAACGCCCCGGCCGCGGCCAGCAGCTCGTCGAGGCGGGACCGGCTGAAGGGATCCGGCGGGACGACAGCCGCCAGCCGGTCCGCCCACGCGGACAGGGCGCCGCGGAACCCCCGCTCCGCCGTTTCACGCAGGATGCCGCGCGCCGCGGCCCCGGCCCCGGTTCCGTCCGGGAAGACCTGCGGGGCCAGCGGACTCATCTGCACGTGGCGCAGCGCGAGCGTGTCGCCCGGGTGCGCGGCCCACCGGAGGAGCGCCGCCAGGAGGGCCACAACCGGGTTGTCCAACAGCGCGGCGGGGCCCTCGTGCAGCACGGGCAGGCCGGGAAGCGACCGGCGCAAGTGGTCGACCACCGCGGCGCCCGCCGCATTTCGCCGGACCAGCACCGCGACGGAAAGACCGCGGGCGGCCGGGTCGAGCCCGCGCAGCACCGCGGCCACGACGGCATGGCGTTCCTTTGGCCCGGGCTTCACGCCGGCGCTCACCGCCGGCTCCAGGTGTGCGAAGTACCCTTCGGGCGGGCGGCCCGGCGCCGAGGTGTGCTTCTTCCAGCCGGCCCGCCACCTCGCGAGGGCGGCCGCCGGAAGGGCGCCGTCGGGCAGGGCGCCGAAGAGGCGGTTGACCGCCTCCATCACCGGCGGCGAGGACCGGAACGACTCGCTGAGCCGCTTCGCCTCGAGGGCGCTCCCGTAACGATCGAGGACGCGCCCGAACAGGCGGGCGTTGCCGCCGCGCCACCCGTAGACGGCCTGCTTGACGTCCCCCACGTAGAAGAACGTGCGCGTGCCGGTCGGGTCCTGCAGCACCTCGTCGACCAGGTTCGCGAGGATGCCCCACTGGACGTCGCTCGTGTCCTGGAACTCGTCGAGCAGCCAGTGGTCCAGCTGCGCGTCCAGCCGGTAGTCCAGGAACAGCCGGTCGGGGCTGTCCTGGCGCCGCGTGAGGGTGTGCGCGCCGTCCGGCCCGTCCGCGGCGAGCAGGTGCTGCGCGTCCCCGAAGGTGAGGCATCCGCATTGCCGGACGGCGGCGCCGTAGTAGTCCTCGTAGAGCGACAGCACGCGGAACAGGCCGCGGGTGCGCTCCAGCGCCCGGTGGATCTCCACGCCGAGCACGTGGCCCACGAGCGCGGCGGCGGCGAGCGCCGCGCCGCCCTCGAGGCGGACCTCCGCCCTCCTGAAGCGGATGACTGCGCCCCCGGCGGCCAGCTCGGCCGCCGATGCGAGCAGGCGTTCTGCCAGCGCGCCGCCCGGCTGCTTGCCCGTGGGCCAGACGCTCCGCGCGTCGAAACCGACGGCGAAGCCGGCGAAAGCCTCCGCGTTGCGCCGTGCCGTGTCGGGCCAATCGGTGCCCGCCAGCATGTCCCGCGCGGCCCGCTCTCTATCTTCCGGCGGGAGGGCGGTCCAGGGACAGCCGGCGGGGCCCCATATCCGGGCCGGATCGCCCCACGCGCGCGGGTCGGGGGCGCCGCGGAAGCGGCGGCGGAACGGCTCGGTGAAGCCCTCGAGCCGGCGTTGCAGGCTCTTCTCGCTCTGCCCGAAGGTCGCCTGCTTGAACGCCTCCAAAAACTCGTCCGCACCGGCCTCGTCGGCGCCCGGCGCGAACAGAACGCCCTCCAGCGCGAGCGCCCGCACCTCCGCGGCGGCGGCGGATTGCTCGTCGGCCAGGGTGAAGTCGGGCGGAATGCCCAACTCCATCGGAAACGACCGCAGCACGCGGACGACGAACCCGTCCAGCGTGCCCAGCGGCAGGCGGTGCACGCTGTCGGCGAGCCGGCGCAGGAGGCGGAGGCCGTCCGCGGTCCCGAGCCCCGGCAGGCCGATGCGGCCGCCGGTCAGCCGGGCCTCGGCGGGATCGGCGGCCGAGGCGCAGAGGCGCTCGACGATCTTCTCGAACATCTCCCCCGCGGCCTTCCGCGCGAAGGTCAGCGCGCAGATCCGTTCGGGCGGTACGCCGCGCGCCAGCAGCGCGATGTAGCGGTGCGCCAGCTGGAACGTCTTGCCGGAGCCGGCCGACGCGGAGATCGCGGTGTGCCGGAGGGGCGCCGCCGTCACGGTTCGCCCCCCCCCCGCCGCGGCACCGGCAGCTCCAGGAACGCGTCCCCGGCGCCCCTCTGCCACAGCCTCTCGAACGCGTCGTACGCCACACCCGGCGCGGGCGGCCAGAACACGCCTGCGGCCACGCGCCGCGCGACCTCGCGGGCGCAGGACGCGGCCGACGCCTGGAGGGCCTCCCCGTAGTCCGCCCACGGCGACACGCCAACGTCCGTCACGGCCTTCGGCAGGTTGAAATAGGCCAGTTCCGCGGCGGCGGCGGGCGTTCCCGCGAGAAGCATCCGGTAGACGGGAAGCTGCAGGTCCGTCCACCGCTGCGCGCCGTCGGGTGTCTGCGCGTACGCGGGCGTGGTCCCGCGGGACCGCGCGAGGTGAGACGTCCGGGGATCCACGCGCTTGTCCGAGGTCTTGAAGTCGACGATCCTCCAGCGCCCGGTCTCGCGGTGCCGCTCCAGCCGGTCGATCCGGCCGGTGACGCGCAGGCCCTCCAGCGTCATGTCGTACGCCGCCTCCTGAGCGACAGGCTCCCAGCCCGCCTCCCGCTCGGCCGCGAGCACGAACGCCGCGCGCGCGAGCCGCTGCCGGGCGGAGTGCAGCGCGACCTGCACGGTCAGGGGAAGCCGGCTCCCGAAGCGGCGCCGGAAGGCCTTCACGACGGCATCCTCCAGGAACGCCCCCGTGCGCGCCGCGTCGGGCTTCTCGCCGCCCGCTTCCCGCCGCGTCCACGCCTCCAGGGCCTCGTGAACCAGCGTGCCGAAGTCGAGCGCGTCGGGCTCGATCTTGCGATCGTCGAGCGGCTCCATGTCCAGCACGCGGGCCAGGTAGAACCGGAAGGGGCACTCGAGGTACGCCTTGAAGGACGTGGCCCCCAGCCCCCGGGCCGCCGCGCCGGGATCGACGGGCGCGCGAGCCGGGTCGAGCCGGAACGCCCGGAAGAACGGGTACACACCCGAGGGGTCCGGCACGGCGCCGAGCAGCCGGGCGGCGCGCGCGGGCAGTTCCCCGTCCGGACACCGCAGCAGCAGGCGGGAGGGACGCAGGGGATCGCCCGACGTCCGCACCCGGCCGCAGACCAGCACCGTCCGCCCCCGGGCCCGCCGCGACTCGATCATCGCGGTGAGCAGGAACGCGTCGCGGGCGCACACGGCCGCGTCGTGGCGAAGCCCCAGCTTCCCGCGCAGGCTGTCGGGCAGGAAAGGGTCGGGCGACCAGCCGCCGGGGACGTTCTCCTCGTTGACGCCGCTGACGACCAGCAGCGGGGCGTCGTTCCACGGCAGCTCGAGCCAGCCCGCCAGTTCGACGGCCCCCGGTGTGCCGTCCGGCGTCAGCAACACCTCGCGCAGGCGCTGCCGTAGCAGCGCGCCGCGGGCGGGGCCGCCCCGCCCGCCGCCGTCCGGCAGGGCCTCGGTTTCGTGGAGCAGCGCGTCCGTCTCGGTGGCCGCGGCGATGAACAGGTCGTCCCGCGGCCGGCCCCTCGCCAGGTGGCGGTCGCGGTACACGTCCCGCAGGAGGTCCCGCAAGGCCTTCGCCGGACCGTCCGCGCGGAGGGCCGTCACGTGGGTGCGGCCCCAGGCCAGACCGCGCGCGAAGTGTTCCCTCTCCGACCGGCCGTCGTCGGGGCGGCCGGACCCCGGCGCGGGGGATACCACGGAGACCTCGTCCGCATCCGCCGGCAGGTGCCGGTTCTGGTAGACGTCCCACGCCCGCAGCAGCTCCGCCGTGTCGATGCCGTCGGCGGCCAGGCGCTCGAGCACGTCCGGGTGCCGCAGGAAGGCCCCGAAGGCGGCGAGGTTCCGCGGTTCGCCGCAGGCGAGGAAGCCGTCCGCCAGTCTGCCCACCGGGTGCCGCGCGAGGGGTCGCGGCGCGGGGTCGAAGACCGCGAGGCCGAGCCGCTCCAGCTGCCGGGAGAGTTCGGGCGCGATCTCGGCGTCGAGCACGCCCAGGGCCGCGTCCCCCGGGCCGAAGCGCTCCGTCTCCGCGGCGAGCACACGGACGACCTCGGCCGCCTGGGCGCGCGGGGTGGAGACGGGGCGCAGGTTGCCGGTCCCGGCGGGCAGGTCGATCTGCGCCGAGGCCCAGCGAGCCGGGGCCGGGCGGCCCCACGCGTCGAAGTCCCCGGCCCGCGCGGCCGGCGCCGTAACGAGTACGTCGATGTCGATCGCCTCCGTCCAACGGGCGAGAACGCGCTCGGCCAGGGGCGTGAGATCGGCCACGCCGCAGAGAACGACGCACCGCACGCCCGCGGGCGGTTCGCGGTCGGCGGCCGCCGCGAGCTGCGCGCGCCCCGGGTCCCGAAGCCCCGCGGCCTGCAGCGACTGCTCGTAGCGTCTCTCCAGGTCCCGCAGGTCGCGCCACCGGTCCCGCTCGGGGAAGTCGTCGGGCAGCGTGCCGAGGACGGCCTCCGCCGAGAGCCCGGCCTCGGCCAGCTCCCGGCGGACGCCGTCGAGGAGGCGCGCCATGCCCGTGGTCCAGGCGGTGTCGCGCGGCGGCGGGGCGGGAAACAGGCCGCCGAAGCGCGCCGGGTCGATGGCGGTCAGCGTCGAGACCCACGCCGCCAGCACGTCGGTGCGCGAGGCCTCGTCGGGCGCGCGCGCCGCAGGGTCCCGCGCGAGGTAGGCCGGCGTGACGACGGTCAGCGAAAGGACCGCCCCGGCCGTTTCGTCCGCCCGCCGGGCGAGGTACTCGCGCAGGCGGCGCCCCGACTGGCGGGTCGGCGAGACGACGAGCGTGTCCGAGAAGTCCGCCGCTCCGCCGCGGGCAAGGTTCCACACGTACTCGCCGACGGTCCGCGCGAGCGGGGCGTCCCATCCCAGGAAGTGGCGGGTTACCGGCATGGCCTCACCGTGCGAGCCTCCGCGGCGAGCATGGTCCAACCGCGGGGGGATGGCAAGCGACCCGTTGCCGCCGGCCGTGTCCCGGGCCGCCCGGGGCCTCGTCAGGCGCGGCCGAACTTGCGGTACAGCTCGCTGAAGCTCAGGTGGATGAGCGTCGGCCGGCCGTGCGGGCAGGTGTACGGCATGTCCGCCGCGGCGAGGTCGCGGACCAGCCGCTCGATTTCGTCGAGCGTCAGGCGGTCCCTTGCCTTTACGGCCGCCTTGCACGCCGCGGTGGCCACCGCCTCGACGGACCAGTGTTCCGTGGTGCCCGGGCGCCCGCCGCGCTCCGCCGCGCGGGCCGCCTCCCGAAGCACGGTCTCCATCGAGAGCGCGCCCAGCACCGCCGGCACGGCGTCCACGATGAAGGTGTCCCCGCCGAATTCCGACACCCCGAAACCCATCTCGCGCAGCAGGTCCGCGTTCTCGCGCACACAGCGGGCGTCGGCCGGCGGAAGCGCGACCGTTTCCGGCATCAGGAGGCCCTGCCCCCGCACGCTGTGGGCGAGCACGTCGCGCATGAAACGCTCGTAGAGGACGCGCTCGTGCGCCGCGTGGGGGTCCATGAGCACCAGCCCGTCCTCGGTCTCGAGGACGACGAACAGCCCGCCGACCTGCCCGACGATACGGCACCACGCCCAGGGGCCTTCGCCGGGCCCGGCCGCGTCCGGCGCCGACGGCCCCCCGTCGGGCCCGGGGGCGGCCCGGCCGGACCCCGGGTCCGCAGGCGGGGCGAGCGGGATGCGCGGGTAGGTGAAGGCGCGCGCCGGCGGCAGGTCCGCTATCGGCAGCCGCGGGGTCGGGCGGCGCCGCCGCGGCCTCCCCCTGCGCCGGGTCCGGCTCCCCGGGCCCCGGGCGCGCGCCCCCTGCCCCAGCGCCTCGCGCACGCCCGGTCGATGACGAGCGTCGCGCACCGCGCCCGCGTGGCGGAACCGCACCTCCTTCTTCGTCGGGTGCACGTTGACGTCCACGTCGGCGGCGGGTCCAGCTCGATGAACAGGAAAGACCGGCGTGTAGCGGCCGCGCGGGAGCGAGCGTGTGGTAGGCCTCGCCGAGCGCGTAGTCAGATCAGCGGCGCGGCTGGCGGGGCGGCGGTTGACGAAGAGGTACTGCTCGCGAGCGGTCGGACCGCGCGGCGGCGCGGAAGGCCCGCGTAGCCGGTCAGCCGGCGGACGCCGCACGGCGTGGTCCACGGGCCGCAGCTGCCGGCGCCGGCCTCGAGGTGAACAGCTCGCGCGAGACGGTCCTCCAGCCGTTCGCCCGCCGGCCAGCCGGTACACCTCCCGGCCGTCGACCTCCAGCGAAAGCCCGACCGGGTGCGCCAGTGGCGTACAGCAGGACGACCTGCGCGGATATGCGAGAGTTCGGTCTGCGTCCGTGCGCAGGAACTTCCGGCGCGCGGGCACGTTGAAGAACAGGTTGCGCACCTCGATACGCGTGCCTCGGCGGCCCGCCGGTTTCGCGCACGTCCTGGAGGCGTGCCGCCCGCGATGGCAAGCTCCGTCCCGCCCGACGCCTCGCCGGCGCAGGTCTGCAGCGTGAAGCGCGACACCGCGGCGATCGCGGCCAGCGCCTCGCCGCGGAACCCCAGCGTGCCGATATGCTCGATGTCGTCGACGTCGCGGATCTTGCTGGTGGCATGCCGCTCCACGCTGAGCAGCGCGTCGTCGCGCGCTCATCCCGCGCCCGTTGTCGGTGACCGCGATGAGACTTGCCGCCCGCCGCCCACGATCTCGATCGCCGATCTGCGTCGGCCCCCGCGTCGAGGGCGTTCTCGACCAGTTCCTTGACCACGGACGCCGGCCGGTCCACGACCTCGCCCGCCGCGATCTTGTTGATCACGTGGTCGCCCAGGACCCGGATGCGCGCCGCCTCGCCCATGCCCGGACTATAGCACGGCCCGCGACGCGCGAAAGCCGGACGCCGGGGGGCGCGGGCGGAGGGCGCCCGCCGGGGAGGGGCGGGAACCGCCGTTCAGATGATCTCGACCGTCACGTCGTCGCCGGACGAAGGCGTCGGCGGCTCGGTGACCTCGATCGGCTGGTAGGTGGGCAGCACGCGGTAGTAGACCATGAGCGTAAGGGCGCAGAACGTGGTGCCGTACACCGGCCCCAACCTCTTCTCCGCTTCCGCGAACGGCGTCCAGCTGCCGTCGTTGTTCTGCGCGCTGAGCAGCGTGCGGGCGAACAGGTTGTTCCACTGCTTGAAGATCGACTCCCCCGCGTGGTACTTGACCTGCGTCAGGTAGTACCAGATGTACAGCGTGTGCCCGCCGAGTCCGCCGGGCTCGCCCCACACACAGGTCTTGTCGCTCAGCGTCTGGACGGCCGCCTGCACCTCCGGCGTCGCGCCGTACCCCGTGATCTGCAGGGCGAGCGCGCCGATCGCCGTGCAGCTCGCGGTGCCTTTCGCGACGGGTTTATCGCGTGCGGTGGAATAGGCGAACATGCCGCGTTCCGCGTCGAACTGCGTGGTGCGGTAGCAGTCCGCCGCCCGGTCGATGGCCTCCTTGAGCCCGGGCACGTCCGCGCCCGCGATGAGGGCGGCTTTCATGGCCTGGACCTGCCACCCATGACCGAGCTGTCGGCGCGGCCGCTGGTTCCGGGCAGGTTGTAATTGAAGCCGCCGTTGGCTTCCTGGCCCTTCACGATGCGTTGAACGGCCCGTTCCACGGCCGGCTTGACGGAGGGAATGCGCGTCAGCGCGTAGGCCTCGGCCAGCGCGTAGGCCGCCATGCCGTGCCCGTACCCGCCGCCGCCGCCCGACTTGAAGTCGCCGTTGGACCGCACGTTGTCCACCAGGAAGCGAATGGCCTTCTCCACGGTGGGCCCGTACCGCTCGGAGGAGGGCGTTTCGCCGTGCGCGAGGAACGTGAGCAGGCCCAGGCCCGTCATGGCCGTAGCCTGGCCGGTCGTGGCCTTCCAGGATCCGTCCGCCTCCTGATGCTTCTTGAGCCACTCGAGGGCCCGGTTCACCGCCGCCTCCGTGGCCGTGCCGTAGCGGCCCGCGAAGCGCTGGAGCAGCCTGCCCCGGGCGCCCGCGCTGCGGCCGGAGAACAGGCCCTTCATGATGAGGGGGCTCTGCACGTCGCTGCGGATGTCGAGCGCGGCGAGGTCCTGGTCCGGCTGCTCCTGGCTGAAGGTGTCGATTTCGGGCGGCTGCTCGAGGGTGATGTTCGCGTCCGGCGGGCGGATGTCCGGCGGTTGTTCCTGGAGCTGTTCCAGTTCCTGGTCGAACTCCTCCAGGTCCGCCGCGTCGGGCTCGACCATCATGACCTCGATCTCGGGCTCGCGGGTGCGGGTGTTGAACGTGACCAGGCGAACCAGCGCGACGACCAGCAGCACGTGCAGGATCACCGAACCCGTGGGCCCCCAGAGGTGATCGATGACCTGGCGCGCGTGGTAGCGCGCCCGCGCCTTGATCGTGTCGCCGAAGCCGAGGTCCTGCGGCACCGTCCCGCCTTCCGCCTGCCCCGCGGTCTCTTCCGGCGCGATCCCGGGCTGATCCTGTTCCGCCATGAGCCTTCCTCCGTCTGCCGTCCGCCACGGCCCGCCGCCGTCTGCGGCCCGTCCGCGGGCCGGCGGCCACCGCACCTTCCGCCCGCCCCGCCGTTTTGGACCCGCCGGCGGGGCGAAAAACCGCCGCCCCGGCGCGCCGCCGTTTCCGGCACGGGACCGCCTAGTTCGTACTGACCACCGAGAGGTTGGTCAGCCCGGCCTTGGCGCAGAGGTCCAGCACCTCGATGAGGCGTTCGTGCGGGGCCAGCCCCGCGCACATGATCAGGATCGTCTGGTCCGGGTCCAGTTCGGCGAGCTTGTCCAGCAACCGGTCCAACTCGTTGAGCACCACGGGCTTCTCGTTGATCGTGAAGGCGTCGGCGAAGATGTTGATGCGGATCAGCTTCGGCGGCGTGCGCATCTCGTCCCGCTGCTCCTCCGGCGAGGGCCGGGACACGTCCAGGTGGGCGAAGACGTCGATCGGCTTGATCGTCACGAGGAAGTAGATCAGCAGCTGGAAGACCACGTCGATCATCGGCGTCATCGGCAGTTCCGCCGCCGGGGTCTCGGCTCGTTTCCGTTGGCGTGCCATCGGGGACCCTCCGCTACGCCTTTTCCTTGATGGCGGCGAACTTGATCTTCCAGAGGCCCGCCGCGGAGCAGGCGTCCATCACCTTCCGCACGTCCTCGTGCCGCGTGGCGGCGTCGCCGCGGATCACGACCGGCAGCGTCTGCCCCTACTCGGCGACCGCCTTGCGCAGGACGCCGCCAGCACGGGCCCGGGCACGAGCTGCTGCGCGATGGAGACCCGGCCCCGCGTGTCGACGTCGACGTGGATCGTGCGCGGGTCCTTCTGCTCCACCGGCTTGCCGTGGGGGGCCATCGCCATGCGGATCTTCAGCTCCAGCGCCTTGTTCTGCATGTCGGCGGTGGTGATGAAGAAGATGATGAGCTGGAACACGACGTCGATCATCGGCGTCATGTTGATGTGCAGGTCTTCGCTCTTGACCGTGGTGCGTCTCATGCCGTCCGGTCCCCTTCGGCAGGGCCGCCGCGTGCCCGGCGAAGCCCGTTCAGGCTTATTCCTCCACGACCTCGACGTTCCGCAGCACCTTGATCAGGTCCATGGTCAGGTGCTCCATGGAGAGAATGATCTTCGTGGCGCGGTTCTTGAAGAACGTGTAGAAGCTCATGGCCGGAATCGCCACCACCAGGCCCGCCGCGGTGGTCCAGAGCGCCTGCGCGATGTTCAGCGCCAGCATCGACTGCTGGGCCGCCCCCGCCTGCATCGTGGCGAGCGCCGCGAAGGCGAAGATCATGCCCTGCACCGTGCCGAGCAGCCCCAGCATCGGCGCCAGGTTGGCGCACACGTTGAGGTACGATACCCGCTGGAGCAGCTTCTCGCTTTCGTAGTCGGCCTGCACGGCCACGACGTCCTGGATGACGTCGAAACCCTCCTGGACGTTGGAGAAGGCCGCGGACAGGATGCTGGACAGCGGGGTCGGCGTCTCCTCGCAGTGTGTCATGGCCTTGATGACGTCGCCCTGTTCCATGGCGTCGCGGACCTTCTCCACGAGTTCCGGCGGCGCGATCTTCGCGTCCTTGATCGTGATGAAGGAGTCAATCGCCAGGGCGGCCGCGGCCATCGAGCAGGCGCCGAGAGCCAGCCACAGCACCACCCCGAGCCAGCCGGAGTTGGATACCACGGCGAAAAACCCCATGGAGCGTCCCTGCTGGGCCTCCGCCGCCTCGGCCGCCGCCGGCGCCGCCGCCGGCGCCGCCGCCACCGCGTCGTCGCCGCCGTTGCCCTCCGCCTCCTGGGCGATGGCGCCCGCCAGGCCGATGACCAACACGCCCGCCAGGACCGCCGCCCCCATCCGCACCCATCGCTTCATGCCCTGTCTCCTTTTCGTCCCCTACCCCGTCCCGCGGACGCCGCCCCGCCCCCCCGCCCCGGGGGTACGGGCCCATACGACCCGGTCCGCGTCCTCAGACCTTCCCGCGCGCCGCGGCCGCTTCCGGGCTATCGGGAAACTCCTCCACCAGCCGCTTGTACCATTCTCGCGCGCGGTTGTCGCGCAACTTCTCCAGCGTCTCCGCCGTTTTCAGGTACGCAGACGGCTGCACGGCGGTCTCGCGCGCGAAGAACATGACCGTGCGCAGGTAGTCGAGGACCGCCTCCTCGAGGCGCCCCGCCGCCGCGCGCATGTCGCCGCGCAGGATCTGCGCCCGGGCCGCGTCGGGGCGCGCGCCCTTCCGGATGACCCGGTCCACCTTCGGTTCCAGCACGGCCTGCCGCCCCGCGGCGAACAGGGCCTCGAAGTAGCCCCGCATCGGCTCGCCGCCCTGCTCCGCCGCCGGGTTGACGGCAAAGAGCTGCTCGTAGGCCTTCACGGCATCGGCCGGCTGGCCCTTGCCTTCGTAGGCCTTGGCGATGGCGTACAGGGCCCTTTCGTCCCAGGTGAGGAAGCGCATGGCGTCGACCACCTTGCGCAGCAGCGGAATCGCCTTGTCGTAGTCCTTCGCCTGGATGAGGCGAATGGCCTCGTCGTACTCCGGGGGCCGGTCCGCCTCGGCCCGGTCGTACTGCTCGACGCTCAGCGTGAGCTGCTGGCCGTCGCTCCGCGTGAGCACGATGGTCCCGTCGCTCTTGGCGCGGATGCTCACGCCGTCGATCTCGCGCCCGCCCTTGAGGTAGACCCTCGGAACCGCCTGCGCCGCGCACACGGCGGCGAGCCCTATGCCCACGATCCATCGCTTCATCACAGCCTCCGTTCTCCGCCGGTCTCCGCCGGTCTCCGCCGGTCTCAGGGCGACCCGCCCCCGCCCGGCCCCGCCGCGGCACTGGCCTTCAGCCGCGCCTCGCTCAGCCACTTGCGGACGTCCGCGGTGGCGGCGCCGTCCGGGAACACCTCGACGTACATCTCGCACGCCTCGATCGCGTCGGCGTACCGCTCCACCCGCAGGAACAGGGGCACGGAGGCGACCAGGCTCCGTTCCACGAAGGGACGCAGCCCGGGGTCGTCCGCGTCGGTCAGCAGCGCGATGCGCTGGTACGAGGCGAGCGCCGCGTCGTAGGCAGTGGCGGCCTCCCCGGCCTGCCCGGCGGCCGCCGCGCGGTCGCCGAGTTCGACCTGCAGGCCGGCGAGTTCCATGGACGCCGTGTTGATCAGCACGGGGTCGGTCGAGTACTTGAACACGTCGCCGAGCGCGGCCATGGCCTCCGCCGGCCGGCCCGCCGCCCGCAGGGCGCGGCCGAGGATGAACTTCGCGTCGTAGAAAAGGCCGGACTTCGGGTACCGCGACAGCAGTTCGCCGATGGCCTCCGCGGCCCGGTCGTATTCCTTCCGCTCGAAGTGGGCGCGCCCCAGCCCGTAGTAGCTCCGCTCGAGCAGGGACCGGTCCTCGCCGCCGCCCGCGACCACCAGGTCGAAGGCCTCGATCGCCTCCGCGAACCGCCCCGCGTCGAGCATCCACTGCCCGATGCGCACGAACTGGTCCGGGGTGTACAGCGCCGGCTCGGCCCGGATCTTCTCCCAGGCCGCCTGCGCGGTGTCGAACCGCTCGATCTCGAGCGCGGCGCGCACGAGCGCGAACAGGGCGCTCTTGCCGTCCTCGGACTCGGGATACTTCTCCTGGAGTTGCCGGAAGGTTGCGGTCGCCGCGTCGCTCTCGCCGCGCTCGAGTTGCACGGTCCCGACCAGGTGCAGGGCCCGCGGGGCGAGGTCCGACGCCGGGTACGCCTCGACAAACTGGCGCAGCACCTCCACCGCCTTCCCCCGCAGGGCGGCCACCTGGTCGGCCGGCTCGCCGATCTTGGCGAGCGCGTACCCGGTGTAGAAGACGGCCTTCTCCAGCATGTCCCGGTTCTTGGCCAGTTCCTCGCCGGTGCGGCCGTAGGCGGCCGCCTCCGGCGGCGTCAGCCACTTGCGGAGCACATCGTATTCCCGCAGCGCGTCGGCGTAGCGCTTCGCGCGGATGAGGCAGTCTCCCGTGATGAACCGGGCGTTGGCCCGCTCGTGCGACGGCGGGCTTTGCTCGACGAACAGGCGGTACACCGCGGCCGCGTCCTCGTAGCGCCCGGCCTCGTACTCGCCCCAGCCCTGCAGGCTGAGCGCGCGAAGGTAGTACGGGTCCCCGGGGAACCCGTCGACAATCTGCTTCAGGCGGGCGCGGTTGGCCGCCGCGTCCCCCGCCTCGCGCGCCAGCGCCGCGAGGTTGTAGAGGATGGCGGGCGTCTTCTCGTGCTTCGGGAAGCCCTGCACGAACAGCTCGTAGAGCCAGCGGTGCATGGTCCCGTTCTTCGCGTCGAAGTAGTGCTTGCCCGCCGCCAGCAGGGCGAGGCCCGCCTCCGCGTCGCCCGCGAAACGCTCCGCCACGTAGGCGGCCGCGGCGCGCACCTCCCGTTCCCGGCCGGCGGCCGCCAGGGCGACGAAGAGGTTGCGCATCGGGCGGCCGACCGCCCCACCCTCGGGATAGCGGTTGAGGATGGCCAGGTAGGCCGTCGCGGCCCGGTCGTACTGCTTCTGGAGAAACAGGGTGTCGGCCATCTTGAACTGGGCTTCCATGGCCCGGGCCCGGTACGGGCCGAGGTCGACCTTCACCGTGCGGCCCATGCCCTCCAGCCGCTTCTTCAGGTCCTCGGCGCGCACGCCCGCGTCGGGGCCCCACTCGCTGTCGCCGTACTTCGCGAAGACGTTGAAGTACTCGACGAGCGACGCGCCCAGCGCGCGGACGGCCTCGTCCCGCTTGCCCGCGGCCAGCAGGGCCTCGCCCTGGTGCTCGTACAACCGGCCCAGCAGGAAGCGCGCGCCGGCCATGGGACTCATCGAAAGGGGCAGATCCTCCTTGCGGAGCAGCTCGTCGATCTGCCGGAGAATGTCCAGGTTGTCCCGGATCACCCGGCGCGCCTTCCCCTCTTCGCCGCGGACGAGCTCGATGTTGGCGAGGGTGATGATCGTGCGCCCGAACCACAGGTCGATGCCGCTCCACTGGGTTTCCTCGCAGAGCTTCGCCGCCCGCTTGAGCAGAGCGTCCTTCGCGGCGGCGTCGCTTTCCCCGCGCGCCGCCCGCACGAGCAGGTCGGCGAGCTCGGCGCGCAGGCGCCGCGCCACCGTGGCCTCCGGTCCGCCGGCGAGCGCCTTCTCGAACGCCTCCGCCGCGCCGCGAAAGTCCCCCGCCGTCTCGAGCATCTGCCCGAGCCGGTACGCCGCGTCCATGAAGAACCGCTTGAGGTCGGGATCGTCCGGAATGCCTTCCTTGTACTGCCCGAAGAAAAGCTCGTACATCGACCGCGCGCGGTCGATCTCGCCGAGGCGGTAGTACCCGTTGCCGATGGCCAGCAGGGCGGCCTGGGTCTTCGGGCTGCCGGCGGGCATCCGTTCGACGAGTTCCTCGGCCTCCCGGAACTGCCGCTTGCCCACGAGGATCTCGGCTTGGACCGCCATGGCGCGGTCGCGCGCCGCCGGGTTCTCGCGCACCAGCCGCTCCACCAGCCGCTCCGCGAAGTCGGGGAATCCCGCACCGACCAGCCAGGAGGCGAAGGCGAACTCGCCGTCCAGGTCCCCGCCCGCTCCGCCGGCCGGCGGCGCCGCGGCGAGGAGCAGCGCGGCGAGCAGGGCGGACAGCATGTGCGTACGCGATGACATCGTTGAAGCCCCCGGTTCGGCGCCCCGGCCCGTGCCGGCACCCGTCGTGCAAGCCGCCACCATAGTAGGCGGTGCGCGCCGGACGTCAAGCGGCGCGGGTTCCGCCCGCCGCGGCCGCCCCGCGGAGCCGGTTTACGCCGCGGCTTGACGCGCCGGGCGGGCGGTGCGATAGCCTAGCGTCCGGATGACCGGCGACGGAGGAGCGCAAACCATGCCGGACCGGACGGCCCTGCTGGAACAGTGGGAGAAGGACCTAAGCTCGTACGACGGCGTGTGCCGCCGACGGACGCTGGTGCGCCTGGCGGCCGCCGTGCAACGCGGCGCGATCGACGTCGTCGCCGCCGGCTGGGACGTGAACCTGCACGCGCACACGTTCTACTCCTATAACGCCCGCGGCTACTCGCCCTCGCAGTTCGCGTGGCTCGCGAAGCGCCGGGGCCTCGCGGCCGCGGGGATCGTTGACTTCGACGTGCTCGACGGCGTGCCGGAGTTCCTCGCCGCCGCCCGCCTGCTCTCGCTGCGCGGCTGCGCGGGCCTGGAAACGCGCGTCTTCGTCCCCGCCTTCGCCGACCAGGTCATCAACTCGCCCGGCGAGCCGGGTATCGCCTACCAGGTCGGCGCGGGCTTCGTGTCCGACCGGGTGCCCGGCGCCCAGGCGCCGTTCCTGCGCCGGCTCCGGGAGACCGCCCGAACGCGCAACCTCGGCCTGGTCGAGCGGGTCAACGCGTACCTGCACCCGGTCGAGATCGACTACGAGCGCGACGTGCGGCCGCTCACCCCGGCGGGCAACGCGACCGAGCGGCATCTCTGCGAGGCGTACTGCCGCCGCGCCGTCGAGGTGTTTCCCTCCGAGGCCCGGCGCACCGCCTTCTGGAGCGACAAGCTCGACACCGACGCGGGCGCGCTGGACGGGCCCGCGGGGCCCGCCCTCCAGTCGCGCCTGCGGGCCAAGACGATGAAGCGGGGCGGCGCGGGCTACGTGGCGCCGGACCGCGGATCCTTCCCGACCCTCGCAGAAACCAACGCGTTTTTTGCCGCCTCCGGCGCCCTGCCCGCCGTCGCGTGGCTCGACGGGTCCTCCGAGGGCGAACAGCGCCTGGAGGAGCTCTTGGACACGGCGATGGACAGCGGGGCCGCGGCCTTCAACATCGTGCCGGACCGCAACTACACGCCGGGCGTCGAGGACAAGCGGCTCGCGCGCCTGCGCGACGCGGTCGGCCTGGCCGTCTCGCGGCACCTGCCCGTCGTGGTCGGCACGGAGATGAACAGCCCGGGCAACAAGTTCGCGGACGACCTGAACTCGGCGGAACTGCGTCCCCTTCGCCCGGTCTTCCTGCAGGGCGCGTACATCCTGCACGCCCACACGGTCCTCCAGGCCCTCGCGGCGATGGGCTTCACGAGCGACTGGGCCTGCCGGAGCCTGCCGGACCGGGCCGACCGCTGCGCGTTCTACGAGGCGTTCGGGCGCGCGTTCCCCGCGGGCCGGGAGGACCGGCTGTCGGTCGATCCGGACATGGCGCCGGCCGAACTGCTGCGCCGCGCCGCCGGAACCGGCGAGGCCTGAGCGCCCGCTACCCGAGCGCCACGTCGAGGATCATCATCACCGCGAAACCCAGCATCGCCCCCAGCGTGGCAAGGTCCGAGTTGCCCTCCCGCTGCGACTCGGGCACGACCTCTTCGACCACCACGAAGATCATCGCCCCCGCCGCGAAGGCCAGCGCATAGGGGAGGATCGGCCGCGCCACGAGCACGGCCGTGGCCCCGATCACGCCCGCCACCGGTTCGACCATCCCCGAGAGCTGGCCCAGCATGAAGCACTTGCGGACGGGCAAACCCTCGCGCCGGAGCGGCACCGACACGGCCGCGCCCTCCGGGAAGTTCTGGATGCCGATGCCGATGGCCAGCGCCACGGCCCCGGCGAGGGTCGCCGACGGGTAGCCCGCCGCGGCCGCCCCGAACGCGACGCCGACCGCGAGGCCCTCCGGGATGTTGTGCAGCGTGATGGCCAGCACCAGCAGGGTGCTCCGGCGCCACTGGGTCGATACGCCCTCCGCCTCCGACCGCGAGGCCCCGATGTGCAGGTGCGGCAGGAACCGGTCGATGAGCCGCAGGAAGCCGCCGCCCAGCAGGAACCCCGACGCCGCCGGCACCCAGACGGGCAACGGCCCGTCCCTCGACATCTCGATCGCCGGGGCGAGCAGGGACCAGTAGCTCGCCGCCATCATCACCCCGGCGGCGAACCCCAGCATCGCGTCGAACACCTTGCGGTTCATCGAGCGGAAGAAGAAGACCAGCGCGGCGCCTGCGGCCGTGACGCCCCAGGTGAACAGGGTGCCCAGCAGCGCCTGCAGAACGGGGTTGATCGTGGCCAGCCAGTCCATCATGTCGCACCTCCCCGCCTCCGCCCGCCGGCCCCGCGCCGCCCGGCCGCGGGCGCCGTCCCCGCCCCCAGGGCCTCGATGATCTTGAGGTCCGCCCGCGAGAAGGGATACCGCCTCATCGCCCCGGGCGCAACCCATGCGAAGTCGGCGCAGTGGATGCAACGCGGCGTCCCGCGCTCCAGCGTCGCGCGGTAGGCGTGCAGCTCGATCGTGAAATGGCTGTAGGCGTGGGGCACCACGACGAGTTGGTCTCGCACCGACACGTCCACCCCCATCTCCTCGCGAAGCTCGCGGCGTATGCAGGCGGGCCAGTCCTCGCCGGGCTCCCGCTTGCCGCCGGGGAACTCCCACAGGCCCCCGAGCATCGCGTCCTCGCGCCGCTGCGCGATCAGGATGCGCCCGCGGGCGTCGGACACCACGGCCGCGCCCACCTCGTAGTGCGGCACGGCGCGCCGGGGCCGTCGGCGGGGCCACGCCGCGGGACGGCCCGAGGCGCGCCCGCCGCAGACCCGCCGGAGCGGGCACGCGGGGCACGAGGGCGCGCGCGGCGTGCACACCAGCGCCCCCAGCTCCATCCAGGCCTCGTTGACCTGCCCGGCGCGGCCGGGGAGCATCAGCGCGTTGGCAAGGGCCTCGAAACGCCGGCGCCCGGCCGCGGAACCGGGCAGCTCATCCACGCGGAACACCCGCGCCAGCACCCGCGTCACGTTGCCGTCCACGACGGCGGCGTCGAGCCCGAAGGCGAGACTGCCCACCGCGGCGGCGGTGTAGGGGCCGAGCCCTGGCAGCGCCGCGAGCCCCTCCACGGTGCGGGGGAACCGGCCGCCCCGCTCGCGCACGAGCCGCCGCGCCAGGTCGTGCAGCCGGCGGGCCCGCGCGTAGTAGCCCAGCCCTTCCCACGCCTTCAGCACGTCCCGCCGCGAGGCGAGCGCCAGCGCGCGCAGGCTGGGATAACGCCGCAGAAACGCGCGGTAGAACGGCAGCACCTGCTCGACGCGGGACTGCTGCAGCATCAACTCGGAAACGAGCACGCGGTACGCCGTGCGGTTCCTGCGCCACGGCAGGTCGCGCGCATGCTCCGCGAACCACGGCAGCAGCACCGCGCCCACGGCGCGGCGCACCCGCAGCTCCAGGCGCCTCCGGGCGGCGGCGGTGTCCGGCGCCGCGGACACGTCAGATCTTGCCCACCAGGTCGAGGCCGGGCCGGAGCGTGCTGCCGCCGGGCTCCCAGTCCACCGGGCAGACTTCGCCGCCGTGCTCCCGGACAAACTTGGCCGCCTGCAACTTCCTCAGCAGTTCCTTCGAGCTCCTCCCGATGCTGTTGTCGTGCACCTCGAACGCCTTGAGCACGCCGTCCGGGTCCACCACGAACGAGCCGCGCAGCGAGAGCCCCTCCTCCTCGATGTACGTGCCGAACTCGCGGCACAGGATGCCGCCGGGGTCCGCCACCATGGGGAACCGGATCTGGTGGATGGCGGGCGAGTGGTCGTGCCACGCCTTGTGAACGAACACGGTGTCCGTGCTGACGCTGAGCACTTCCGCCCCCTCCGCCTGGAACGCCGGGTAGCGCTTCGCCAACTCCTGCAGCTCCGTGGGACACACGAACGTGAAGTCCGCCGGATAGAAGAGCAGGATGAGCCACTTCCCCCGGTAGTCGGAAAGACGTATGTCCTGCACCCTGTCCTCGACGTACGCCTGGAGTTCCAGGTCCGGTATCCGGTGCCCGATCTTCAGCATGTCATCCCCCGTCGCGCCCGGGCCGCGCCGCACCCCGCGTGCCTTGCGTCAGAAAGGCGCCCCGCACTATACGGGGGCCCGCGCACTTTGCAACCCCCGGGCGCCGGACCACCGGGGACGGATGCTTCTGGACACTCCGCGGCATTCGTGGTGTGCTCGCCCCTCAAGGTTGGGTGAGGAGAAAGTTGGAGAGGATACGTCGCATGGCGAACATCGCTAAAGTACTGAAGGAAGAGATATCCCGTATCGCGCGCAAGCAGGCCAAGGCCGACATCACCGCGCTGCGGCGCGATGCGATCGCCGCGCGCAGGGCCATCTCCGGGCTCCGCAAGCAACTGGCGGCGCTCGAGAAGGCGCAGAAGACCCTCGCGGCACACGTTCCGGCCCCGGCCGTGCCGGCCCCGTCGGAAGGCGGGGAGAGCGCCAGGAAGTGGGTCTCCGCCCGCGGGGTGCGCTCCCTGCGCGCCAAGCTCCGTCTCACGCAGGCGGAGTTCGCTCAACTCGCGGGCGTAACCTCCCAGGCGGTCAACCTCTGGGAGCACAAGAAGGGCAAGTTGCGGCTTCGCCGCACGACGCTCGCCGCCCTGGATGCCGTGCGCGGCATGGGCGTCAAGGCCGCCCGCGCCAGGCTCGCGGGCGACACGGCCGCCCCCGGGAAGCCGGTGAAGCGGGCCGCCGCCAAGCGAAAGACCGCCGCGAAGAAGAGCGCCTCAAGGAAGACTGCCGCCAAGAAGTCCGCGCCTCGCAAGGCCGCTGCCAAGAAGACCGCGCCTCGCAAGGCCCGCGGAAAGAAGGCTGCCGCCAAGAAGGCTGCGCCTCGTAAGGCCCGCGGGAAGAAGGCCCCCACGGCGGCGACGCCGAAGCAGTAGCTCCACGCGGCGGGCGGGAGTCAGCGCCAGGCGGACTCCACGCGCCGGGCCAACACGGTTGCGCCGGGATCGCCCGGCCGGCCGGCCCGAAGCGCCCGGCTCACCGCGGCCGGATCGAAGGGGCGTCCGGGCAGTCCGTCAAGGGGTTCGCCGGCGAGCAGGGCGGTCCGGATGACGCCGTGCTCCACCGCGACGGAGAACGCGGGGGCCGACTCGGCGGCGGGCCAGTGCGCGGTGAAGGCCGGCCCGCTGCCGTGGACCCGCTCCCAGGCTTGAACGTCCGGGCGCCGCGCGGTCCACGGCTCGTCGAGGCACGCCGCCGCGCCGACGGTGCGCTCCACCGGCCCGTAGCGCGCGGCGAGCGACGACAAGACGGCCTCGCGCACGGTCGCGAGGTCCAGGCCCGGCCGCCAGTCGCCCAGGTTCCCGACCGGCGCCGGCTCGGACGCGACGGCGGTCGTGGTGATGCGGACGGACGGGCGTTCCGTCCGTTCGCGCAGCCGGTCCAGGTCGGAAGCAACGAGCAACGTGCCGTGGTGCAGGACCCCGGCTCCGCGGAACGCGAAGGCGTTGCCCGAGCACTTGCGCCCCCGCACGCCCAGCGACGTCCGCCCCATGCGTTCCGCCGCGAGCCCGAGGCGGGCCAGGGCGGACACCACGGCCGCGAAGACCTCCTCGCCCCGGTACGCCGCGCGCGGCAGCATGAGGCTGTAGTTGAGGTTGCCGGGGTCGTGGCTGACCGCGCCGCCGCCGCTGATGCGGCGGGCGAGCGCGACGCCCTCCCCGGCCAGGCGCGTCGGCCGGCACTCGCGCCAGGCGCACTGGTTCCTGCCGATCACGACCGCGGCGCGGTTGCGGCAGAAGAAGAGCACCGGGCGGCGCCCGGCCACGGACGCGAAGAGCGACTCCTCCGTCGCCAGGTTCCCGAACACGTCATCCGACTGGCTGTCCACCACCCACACGCCCGGCCCCTCCCCGGCGGCGCCGAAACCGCCTTGCTTTCGTGGAGGATAGGCGGATGCTGGGCGCAGGGGAAGAAGGGAGGCGACTCATGCACGCCGTGAGCGAGGCGTTCATCCGCGCGGTGCCCAAGACGGACCTGCACCTGCACCTGGACGGCTCCATGCGGATTCCCACCCTCATCGAGTTGGCGCGGGCGCAGGGCGTGGCGCTGCCCTCGGAGACGGAGGAGGGCCTTCGCGAGCTGGTGTTCAAGCCCGCTTACCGGGACCTGCCGGACTACCTCCGCGGTTTCGCCTACACCTGCGCCGTGCTCCGCCGCGCGGAAGCCATCGAGCGCACGGCCTTCGAACTGGCGGAGGACAACATCGCGGAGGGGGTGCGCTACGCCGAGGTCCGCTTCGCCCCGCAGCTGCACCTGGACGACGAACTGGGCGCGGAAGCGGTGCTGGGCGCCGTCCACGACGGGCTTGCCCGGGCGGCCCGCCGCCACAACACGGGCGATGCCGTGCGATCGGGCGGCGACCTGCCCTTCCACTACGGCCTGATCGTTTGCGCCATGCGCTCTTTCCGCAAGGGGATGAGCCCGTACTTCGACCGGCTGCTGGACGCGATGCGGTTCGCTTCGCGCAAGGAAGTGTTCGCCGCGGCCTCCCTGGAGGCGGCGCGGCTCGCCGTGTACCTGCGCGACCGGGACGGCCTGCCGATCGTCGGGTTCGACCTGGCGGGCGAGGAATCGGGTTACCCCGCGGGGGACCACCGCGAGGCCTACGCCTTCGCGCACGAGCACTTCCTGAGGAAGACGGTGCACGCGGGGGAGGCGTACGGGCCGGAGTCCATCTTCCAGGCACTCACCGACTGTCATGCCAACCGCATCGGCCACGGCACGTTCCTCTTCGCCCCCGACCGGATTCGCGACCGGCGGATCGCGGACCCGGCGGCCTACGTCCAGCGGCTGGCAGACTACGTCGCCAGCCAGCGCATCACCGTGGAGGTCTGCCTGACCAGCAACCTGCAGACCGTGCCCTCGATGGGCGGGGCCGCGCACCACCCCCTCCGGCGCATGGTCGAGACGGGCCTGTCGGTGAGCATCTGCACGGACAATCGGCTGGTGTCCGACACGACGGTCACCCGCGAGCTGTGCCGCGTGGCGGAGGCGCTGCCCATCACGCGGCACCAGTTCCGCAACCTGGTCGTCGCGGGGTTCAAGGGTAGTTTCTTCCCGGGCCCGTATGCCGAGAAGCGGGCCTTCGTCCGGCGCGTGATCGACCGCTACGAGGAACTCGAGCGCCGGCTGCTGCCGCCGGCGGGCTAGGCGCTTGCCCGGAGGCGCGCTTCGGCGCAGAATGGAGGCGGCGATGAGCTACTGGAACGTCATCTACCGCACCGCTTGGCTGGCGCTGGCCATCATGACACTGATCGGCGTCCTGTGCCTGTTCCTGCCCCGGTGGCGGGAGTACCACGAGTACCAGCGCCGGCGGGCCGAGCTGGCCGACCAGGTGCGGCTCGAGGAGGAGATGCTCCGCGTGCTGCGCACCCGGCAGGAGCGCTTCCGGCAGGATCCGCGCTTCGTCGAGCAGATGGCCCACGACCTCGGCATGGCCCGTCCCGGCGAGACGCTCTTCAAGTTCCGCAACGACCCGCCGGGCGGCCTCGTGACCACCAACCGGTAGGCGCCGCCGCGGGCCTCAGTTCGCCCGCCGGATCAGCACGAAGCCCAGCGCCTCCGCGGCGATGACCGGCACCCACACGATCAGGTCGGGGTGCAGGGCGGGCCGGGAGGACAGGGACTTGGCCATGATCATGAAGAAGTAGAACACGAAGACGATGCCCAGGCTGATAGCCACGCCGACCGACGACTCGCGCCGCCGCGAGCGGATGCCCAGCGGAATGCCCAGCAGCGTGAACGCGAAGCAGGAGGTCGAGAGCGCCATCCGGTTGCTGGCCTCCACGAGCATCGCCATCTTCTGCTTCTGCAGGTCCGCGTCCGACAGCAGCGGGTAGTGACGCCGCACGTTGCGTATCGCCTCGGTCAGCTCCGGGAACGTGAAGTCCGAGGTCTTCTTCCTCACCGTGCCCTTCTTCATCACCGCCGCGATGTCGATACGCCGCGGGTACCGGGCGGCCGTCATGCTCCGCACCTTCGAGAGGTTCATCGGGTCCGACTCGTCGTGCTGCTCGATGCGCACGTCGACCAGGTCGATCACGGCCGCGCCGGCCTCCCGGTCGCGGTGGACGGTGCCCGAGC
The DNA here is from genome assembly GCA_963744655.1 of uncultured bacterium. Lineage (GTDB taxonomy): Bacteria > Verrucomicrobiota > Kiritimatiellia > PWTM01 > PWTM01 > CAVUUJ01. The sequence goes on from CAVUUJ010000001.1 coordinate 550,402, forward strand.
GCGCGCGGATGTTGCTCTTCAGGCCGCGCGGCCCCATCTCGTAGATGATGATGTCCTCGAGCTGCGAGCCGTTCCGCCGCCCGACGTAGATCATCAGGCCCGGGAAGTCCCGGACGAAGCGCCCCTCCTCCAGCAGCGCCAGCGGGTCCTCGTCGCCGAAGCGGACCAGGGCGTGCCGCTGGGCGAGGCGGCTGCGGGGCGACACCGTGTTGCTGAAGAACATCGCCACGAAGGAGAGGGCGATCGAAAGCATGACCACGGGCGAGATGATCTGCCACAGACTCAGGCCGCAGGCCTTCATCGCCGTGATCTCGCCGTCGATGGACAGCCGGTGAACAGCAGCAGCACCGTCGTCAGCGCGCTCATGGGTACGGTGAACTGCAGGACGAACGGGATGTTCAGCAGGAAGACCCGGGCGATCGCGACCGCGGACACGCCGCGCGACATCAGGTCGATGGCCCTGACGATCGAGCCCGACGCACATCACGAACGTGAAGATGGCCACGGTCAGCGCGAACGTGACCACGTAGTCCCGCGCGAGGTATCTGCTGAGGATGCGCACGAAGAACCGTTTCAGCCCGCCGCGCCCGCCCGCGCGGCCCGCTCGGCGGCTTCCACCGTGTTGGAAAGCAGCATCGTGATGGTCATCGGCCCCACCCCGCCGGGCACCGGCGTGATGGCCGCGGCCTTCGCCGCCACGCCCTCGAAGTCCACGTCGCCGACCAGCCGGTAGCCGCGCGGCCGGGACGCGTCGGGGACGCGGTTGACGCCGACGTCGATCACCACCGCCCCCTCGCGCACCATGTCCGCGGTGATCGTGTCCGGTCGCCCGGCCGCCGCCACCACGATGTCGGCCATCCGCGTGTGCACCGCGAGGTCCTTCGTCCGCGTGTGGCACATCGTGACGGTCGCGTTGCCGAGGGCGCTCTTCTGCGAGAGGAGGTTGGCCAGGGGCCGCCCCACGATGTGGCTCCGGCCGACCACGACCACGTGGGCGCCGGACACCTCGATGCCCGAGCGGCGCAGCATCTGCAGGATGCCGTGCGGCGTGCATGGCAGGTAGGCCGGCATCCCCAGCATCATCCGGCCGACGTTGACGGGGTGGAAGCCGTCGACGTCCTTGGCGGGGAGGATCGACTCGATGACCTCCCGCTCGATCGAGGTGTCGGGCAGCGGGAGCTGCACGAGGATCCCGTGAAGGGCGCGGTCCGCGTTGAAGCGCCGCACGACCTCGAGAACGGCGTCGCGGCCCGCGTCCGCGGGCAGGTGCGTCTCCTCCGAGTGGAGCCCGACCTGCGCGCAGGCCTTCTCCTTCGCGGAGACGTAGGAACGCGAAGCGGGATCGTCCCCGCAGAGCAGGACGCCGAGACCGGGGACGATGCCCGACGGGCGCAGGCGCTCGACGCGCTCCTTGAGTTCCGCGCGGATCGCCTCCGAGATGGGCTTGCCTTCGAGTCTCCGTGCCGTCATCGCCTGTGCCTCCCCTTCGCCCGCGCGGCGGCGGGCGGCTGCGATCCTACTACACCGGCTTGAGCGTTCCCAGCTCCCGCGGCGTCCTGTGCTGCCAGTGGCATACGGCCAGGGCCAGCGCGTCGGCCGCGTCCTCCGGCGGGGTCTCCTTCATGCCCAGCAGGGCGACCACCATCTTCGCGACCTGCGCCTTGCCCGCGCGGCCCCATCCCGACACCGCCTGCTTCACCGCGCTGGGCGCGTACTCGTAGGCCGGCAGGCCGGCCCGCGCGCACGCCGTCAGCACCGCGCCGCGCGCCTCGCCGAGCGCGAGCGCGCTCCGCGCGTTCCGGCAGAAGAACACGCCCTCCAGCGCCGCCGCCTCCGGCGCGTACCGCGCGACCCACTCGCCCACCTCGTCGTGCAGGCGGCGCAGGCACCGGCTGTGCGGCCAGGCGGCGGGGTTGCGCACCGTGCCGAACGCCACCGCCGCGAGCCCCGTGCCCGTCGACTCGACCACGCCCAGCCCCGTGCAGCGCAGCGCGGTGTCCACCCCGAGAATGCGTATGGCCGGGCGGGCCACCGGGCGCCTACTCCCCGCCCAGCTCGTCCAGGATCGACGGGTCGATGTCCGCGTTGGTGTGCACGTGCTGCACGTCGTCGAGGTCTTCCAGCGCCTCGACGAAGCGCAACAGCGCCGCGGCCTGGCTCCGCTCGGTGACTGCCATGTACGTGTCCGGCAGCAGGGTGACCTCGGATTCGCCCGCCTCGATCCCCGCCTGCTGCAGCGCGTCGAGGACGCCGTGGCGAAAGCCGACGGCTCGGTGGTGACGACGAAGCGGTCGCTCTCCTGCGCCAGGTCGTCGGCGCCGGCCTCCAGCGCCAGCTCCATCAGCCGGTCTTCGTCGACCGCGGCCGCGGGCACGGTGATCTGTCCCTTGCGCTTGAAGCTGCGGATGACGCTGCCCTGCGCGCGCCAGGCTGGCGCCGTGGCGGCTGAACACGTGGCGCACTTCGGCCGCCGGTCCGGTTGCGGTTGTCCGTCAGGCACCTCGACGATGACCGCCACGCCGCCGGGGGCGAACCCCTCGAACATGATCTCCTCGAGCGCTCGCGCCGCCAGCTCGCCCGTGCCCTTCTTGATGGCGCGGTCGATGTTGTCGGCCGGCATGTTGCACGGCGCGCGCCTTCTGGATCAGGGTGCGCAGGGTGATGTTGGCGGTCGGGTCGCCGCCGCCCTAGCGGGCCGCGAGCATGATCTCGCGGGCGAGCTTGCTGAAGACCTTGCCGCGCTTGGCGTCCGCCGGCCGCCTTCTTGTGCTTGATGGTGGACCATTTGCTGTGACCGCTCATAGACTTCCTTCCGCCCGTTCCGGGCCGCGGCCCCACCCGTCCGCCGCCGCGCGCTGCAGGCTATTCCTCGTCCTACGTGTTCGTGCTTCTGCGCCTCCGCGACGATCTTCTGCGCGACGTTCGCCGGCACCGGCTCGAGCCGCGAGAACTCCATCTCGAAGGAGCCCGCGCCCGCCCGTCATGCTGCGCAACTGCGACGAGTACTGGAACATCTCCGCCTGCGGCACTTCGGCGGTGATCACCTGCAGGCCGTCCTCGGTGTCCATGCCCAGGATGCGCCCGCGCTTGTGGTTCAGGTCGCCGGTCACGTCGCCCATGAACTGGTCGGGGATCGTCACGGTGACCTTCATGATCGGCTCCAGCAGCACCGGCTTGGCCTTGCTCAGCCGTCGCGCAGCGCCCGCGCGCCGGCGATCTTGAAGGCGATTTCGGAGGAGTCCACGTCGTGGTAGGAGCCGTCGTAGACGCGTCACCTTGACGTTCTCCACCGGGTAGCCGGCCACGGCGCCGCGCTGCATGCCCTCGACCAGGCCCTTCTGCACCGCCGGAACGAAGTTGCCCGGGATCGCGCCGCCGACGATCGCGTTCACGAACCACTCCTCGTCCGACGCGTCCGTCGGCTCGACCCGCAGGTAGACTTCGCCGTACTGGCCGCGGCCGCCGGACTGCTTCTTGTGCTTGTAGTGCCCTTCGCCCTTCCCGGTGATGGTCTCCTTGTAGGCCACCTTCGGCGTGTGGAGATTCACCTCCACCTTGCTGCTCTGCTTCATGCTGCTCCACCGCCACCTCGAGTTGCACGTCGCCCATGCCCGACAGGATCAGCTCGTGCGTCTCGGCGTTGCGCTCGACGTGCAGGGTCGGGTCCTCGTTCGGCGGCCCGGTGCAGCCCGTGGGCGAGCTTGTCCTCGTCGCCCTGGGTCTTCGGCGTGACCGCGTAGGCCATGACGGGATGCGGGAACGACGATCGGCCCGGCAGCGACACCGACTCGCCGGCCTTGCACAGCGTGTCGTTCAGCGCCGTCATCTTCAGCTTCGGGATCGCCACGATCGTCGCCGGGCCCGGCCTGCGTTCACCGTGTCCTGCTTCTTGCCGTTGAGCACGTAGAGGGCGCCGAGCCGCTCGCTGGTGTTCGCGGGTCGCGTTCTGCACCTCGCTGTCGGCGGACAGGGTGCCGCCGAAGACGCGGACCACGGAGAGCTGTCCGACGAAGGGATCGATGATCGAGCGCCAGACGAGGCCTGCGAACGGCGCGGAGGGCGACGTGTCCACCGCCGCGCCGCCGGCGTCCTTCACCTCGCGGTCCCGCGGCGAGGGGAACACCCGGCCGATCCCGTCCAGCAGCTCCGGCAGCCCGGCTTCCGTCCGCGACGACACGGCGAAGACGGGAACCAGCCGGCCCGCGCGCCATGGCGGTGCGCAGCCCGGCGGCGAACTCCGCCGTCGCCGAGGGTCTCGCCCCCCAGGTACTTCTCCAGCATCGCGTCGTCGGACTCCGCCGCCGCCTCGATCAGTGCGTTGCGCGCCTCCGCGACCCGCTCGGCGAGGGGCGCGGGGGGCTCGCCGCCGAGCACCGGCACCACCGTGCCGTCGGGGCCCGGGAAGCGACATGGGGACGCAGCACGCGCCCCACGACCCGCGCAGGGCGTCAAGCACGGCATCGAAGTCCGCGTTGTCCTTGTCCACCCCCGAGATGACCACGGCGCGGCCGATCCCCGCCGCCTCGCAGCGGCGCCAGGCCCGGTTGCTGCCGACCTGCACCCCGGCGGTCGCGTCGATCAGGATCATCCCCGCGTCGGCCACGGCGACGGCCGACACCATCTGCCCGACAAAGTCGGCATACCCCGGGGTGTCGAGCAGGACGAGACGGTACGGGGTGCCGTCGGGCGCCTCGTGGATCCCCTCGAAAGGCTTGGCCCACATCGTGATCTGGCGTTCCCGCTCTTCCTCGGTCCAGTCGGCCATGCTGGTCCCGTTCTCCGGCGTGCCCTTGCGGTCGTTCACCCCCATGCGGTGCAGCAGCGCGTCGATCAGGCTCGTCTTGCCGCTCCCCGTGTGGCCCAGCATCGCGAAGTTGCGCACGTTCTCGACCGGCACGTCTCTCATGTCCCGTCCTCTCGCTTGACCGCCCGCGGCACGACCGGATCCCCCCTCCCGCCCGGCGCGGCCGGGGGGTGCCGAAAACGTCATCGGATACACTAATAGCGGGGGGCGCGCAACGGATTTTCGGCCGCGGCGGGGGCCGGCGGCTAGCCCCGCAGGACGCGGTGCCGCTCGGCGAGGACGATGGCGCGGAGCACGTCGAAGGCCTCCTCGAGCCGGTCGTTCACGAGCCGGTACCGGTACGCGCCGGCGCAGGCCATTTCCCGCCCGGCCTGGCGGACCCGGCGCTCGATGACCTCGGGCGCGTCCTTGCCGCGGCTCACGAGCCGGCGCCGGAGTTCGTCCACCGAGGGGGGCGCCACGAACACGTCCACGTACGCGAGGCGCAACGGGTCTTCCGGCGGGGCCGCGCGAAGCCCGTCGCGCACCTGCGCCGCGCCCTGCACGTCGATGTCCAGCAGCACGTCGCACCCGGCGGCGAGCGCCGCGTCGATCGGCTCGCGGGGGGTCCCGTACCCGTGGCCGTGCACCCGCGCGTACTCCAGGAAAGCGCCCTGCCCGGCGCGGGCGCGGAACGCCTCTTCGTCGAGGAAGCGGTAGTCGATCCCGTCGCGCTCGCCCTCGCGGGGCGGACGCGTCGTGCAGGAGACCGAGTACCGCATGCCGGCAAAGGCCTCCAGCAGGCGGTCGCAGAGGGTCGTCTTGCCCGCCCCCGAGGGGGCGGACACGACCAGCAGCAGCGGCCGCTCGTTTCGCGGCGCGTTCATTCGACGTTCTGCACCTGTTCGCGGATACGCTCCAGCTCGGCCTTGAAGCCGACGACGCCCGCGGTCGATCTCGGCGTCGCCGGCCTTGGACCCCACGGTGTTGATCTCCCGGAACAGCTCCTGCGCGAGGAAGTCGAGCGCCCGGCCGGCCGGCTCGCGGCTCCGGAGGAGGGCGCGGGCCTGGCGGAGGTGGCTGCGGAGCCGCGTCAGCTCCTCGGAGATGTCCGCCCGGTCGGCGAACAGCGCGAGCTCGCGGAGCACGCGGCCGTCGTCGGCCTCCGCGGCGAACCCCGCGCTGCGCAGCCGCCCGACCAGGGCGGCCCGGTAGTGTTCCGCCACGAGCGGCGCCCGCTGCTCGAGCCCGTCGACGCCCTCGCCCAGCCTGGCGAAGCGCGCCGACAGGTCGGCGGACAGCGCCCGGCCCTCCGCGCGGCGCATCCGCACCACGCGGCGCATGGCCTGCTGCACCGCCGCCTCCAGGGGGGGCCAGATGCGCTCCACGTCCTCCTCGGGGTGCTCGATGCGCACCACGTCGGGCAGGGCGAGCACGTGCGACAGGCCCAGGTCGTCGGAAACGCCCAACTCGCGGCCCGCGCGCCGCGCCGCATCCAGGTAGGTGCGGGCCAGGCGCAGGTCCACGCTCACCCGGCGGGCCTGCCGTCCCCCGCCGGAGAGCACCGCCACGTTCACCGAGACGCGGCCCCGCGACACGAACGACGACAGCGCCTCCAGGACGCGCGGTTCCAGCACCTGCAGCGGCCGGGGCAGGCTGGTGTGCACGTCCAGCTGGCGGCGGTTGACGCTGCTGACCTCCACCTCGATCACCAGGCCCTCGAAACGGGCCTGGCCCCTCCCGTATCCCGTCATGCTGCAGAGGCTCACGGCGCGGCGCCCCCCTTCCCGCCGGCGGCGCGCCGGCGCGCCCGGGCAGCCCGCCAGGCGACGACCTGCTCCACGTCCTTGTCGCCCCGGCCGGACAGGTTGACCACCACCAGCCCCTTCCGGTCCCACCGCCGGCGCGTGCTTGATCACGTAGCGCGACCGCGTGGGCCGACTCCAGGGCGGGCAGGATGCCCTCCCAGCCGCGCCAGCTGCTCGAACGCCGCGACGGCCTCCGCGGTCCGTCGACGTAGTCGTAGTGCGCCCGGCCCAGGTCGCGCAGCAGGCTGTGCTCCGGGCCCACCGCCGCGTAGTCGAGCCCGGCGCTGACCGAGTGGGTCAGTCGAGATCTGGCCGTCGCCGGTCCTGCAGCAGTAGCGTGCGCGTGCCCTGCAGCACGCCCAGGCGGCCCCCGGCGAAACGGGCCGCGTGGCGGCCGCGGACGGATGCCCGTCGCCGCCGGCCTCGACGCCGATCATGCGCCACGCCGGCGTCGTTCAGGAAGGCGTGGAACAGCCCGATGGCGTTGCTGCCGCCGCCCACGCAGGCGACGAGCCGGTCGGGCAGCCGGCCCTCGCAACTTGAGGATCTGCCGGCGCGCCTCGCGGCCGATGACGCTCTGGAAATCGCGGACCATCATCGGGTACGGGTGCGCGCCGAGCGCGGAGCCGAGGACGTAGTGGGTGCGGCGCACGTTGGTCACCCAGTCGCGCATCGCCTCGCTGATGGCCTCCTTCAGCGTCTGCTGGCCGGCGGTCACGGGCACGACCTCGGCGCCCAGGCTCTCCATGCGGAACACGTTGAGCGCCTGGCGCTCCATGTCGACCTTGCCCATGTAGACGACGCACTCCATGCCGAACAGGGCCGCCAGCGGTGGCGGTGGCCACGCCGTGCTGCCCGGCGCCGGTCTCGGCGATGACCCGCTGCTTGCCCATGCGCCGCGCCAGCAGGACCTGGCCGAGGCAGTTGTTGATCTTGTGCGCGCCGGTGTGGCAGAGGTCCTCGCGCTTGAGGTAGATGCGCGGCGCCGCCCAGTTCCCGCGTCATGCGCTCGGCGAAGTACAGCGGCGTCGGCCGGCCGACGTAGTCGCGCAGGTAGTGGCGCAGCTCGCGGCGGAAGGCCGGGTCGCGGCGCGCCGCGGCGTAGGCCGAGGCGAGTTCGGCCAGCGGCGCCATCAGCGTCTCGGGCACGAACATGCCGCCGTACGGGCCGAAGTGCCCCGCCCGGTCCGGTCCCCGCAGCCGCTGGGTCACGCGCTTCGACATGCCGCCACGAACGCCTCCACCTTCGCGATATCCTTGCGCCCCGGCGCCGCCTCGACGCCCGTGCTGACGTCCACGCCCCAGGGCCGGACCCGCCGGACCGCCGCCGCCACGTTGTCCGGCGACAGCCCGCCGGCGAGCACGACCGGGCGAACGGACCGCGCGACGAAAGACGCGGCGCGGTCCCAGTCGCACGTGCGGCCCGTGCCGCCCGGCCGCTCCTCGGTCCGGCTGTCCACCACGAAGGCCTCCGCCCCCCAGTCGGCCCCCGCGGGCTCCGCCCCCGCGTCCAGGTGCACGACCTGCCAGACCCGCGGCCAGGCGACCCGTACCGCCTGCGTCCCGGCCGTGCCGTGCAGCTGGACGACGTCGAGCCCGGCCTCCTCCGCGGCGGCCCCCACGAGCGTCGGCGGCAGGTCCACGAAGACCCCCACCTTGAGCACCTCGGCGCCGAGGTCGCGCGTCCACGCGCGCACGTCGCCGGGCGCCACGCATCGCGGCGAGCCCTTCCAGAACACGAATCCCAGCGCGTCGGGCCCCAGCGCCGCCACCGCCTCCACCTCGGCGGCCGAACACAGCCCGCAGATTTTTGTGAAGCAGGGCACGGCGTTACTTACGGGCCTTCCCGCCCCGGGCGCAACAGGAATCGCCGCGCCCCCGCGCGGGGCGCGCCGTCACTCGAACTCGTCGCGCCGCGCGACGCGCACGACCTCGTCAACGGTCGTGACGCCGTCGAGCACCCGGCTCCACCCGTCCCGCCGCAGCGTGACCATGCCGTTCTGCATGGCCTGCTGCTTGATCTCGTTGGACGGCCGCTGGTGCACGATCATGGTGCGCAGGGCGTCGTTCAGGATCATGATCTCGAACAACGCGATGCGGCCGCGGTAGCCCGTGAAATTGCAGTCCGGGCACCCGCGGCCGCGGTGGAAGACCGCGCCGGCCATGCGCTCGGGATGCATCGCGCGGATCTCCTCCAGGATCGTGTCCTCGGGCACGTGCTCCTCCCGGCAGGCGCGGCAGACACGGCGGACCAGGCGCTGGGCGATCACCCCTTCCAGGCAGGACGAGACGAGGTACGGCTCCACGCCCATGTCGATCAGGCGCGTGATCGCGCTCGGCGCGTCGTTGGTGTGCAGCGTGCTGAAGACGAGGTGGCCGGTCAGGGACGCGCGCACGGCGATGTCCGCGGTTTCCGTGTCGCGGATCTCGCCGATCAGGATGATGTCCGGGTCGTGCCGCAGGATCGAGCGCAGGACGTTGGCGAAGGTCAGGCCGATCTGGGCGTGGACCTGGATCTGGTTGATGCCGTCCATCTGGTACTCGATCGGGTCCTCGACCGTGATGATCTTCACGTCCGTCGTGTTGATGCGCGACAGGATCGCGTACAGGGTCGTGGTCTTGCCGCTGCCCGTCGGCCCGGTCAGCAGCACGACGCCGTGCGGCAGCGAGGAGAGGTACTCGACTGGGGCGTCTGCTCGCGGGCTCAGCCCGAGGTGCTCCAGGTCGATGAACATCGACTTGCGGTTGAGGATCCGCATGTTCACCGTTTCGCCGAACCCGGTGGGCAGGATGGAGACGCGCAGGTCGAACTCGTCGACGCCGCTGCGGACCTTGATGCGTCCGTCGTGCGGCTTGCGGCGCTCGGCGATGTTCATCTCGGCCATGATCTTGACGCAGGAGACGATCGCGCGGCGCAGCGGCCTGACCCCGGGCGGGACGGGGATGTTCTGCAGGATGCCGTCGATGCGGTAGCGCAGCCGCAGCCCGTTCTCGAAGGGCTCGATGTGGATGTCGGTGGCGTCCATGCGGATCGCCTCGGCGATGATCTGGTTGACGAAGCGGATGATGCCCGCGTCCGCGGTGTCGTCGGAGACGTCGCGGTCCTCCAGGACCTCCGCGGGCTCGGGCGTGTCGACCAGGGTGTCGATCGTCTCGGCGCCGAGCCCGTAGAAGTGCTTGAGCGACTTGCCGATGTCGGTCTCCGTGCACAGCACCCAGTCGAGGGCGAGCCCGAGGAGCATGCGCAGGCTGTCGACGGCGGACAGCGTGGGCAGTTCCGCCGCGGCCAGCAGGATCGTGCCCTCCTCGACCCGCACGGGCATGATGCCGTAGCGCAGGGCGACGCGCGAACTGACCCGGGCCACCGCGGCCGGATCGATCTCGAGATCGGCCATGTGGCGGAACGGCACGTTGGAGAGGGCGGCCAGCCCCTTCAGCACGTCGCCCTCCGTGACGAGGCCGCTCTGGACGCAGAGCCGGTCCAACCGCTCGCCCGTCAGGGCCTGCCGGCCCTTGAGCTCGTCGAGCTGCGCCCGCGTGATCCGGCCGGCCTCGACCAGCCATTGCCCGAGCTCGACCATCATCGGGTCGGAGAAGTAGCGCTTCTCCCCCGTGCTCATCGGGCGCCGCCCCGCGGGAGGTCGAAACGGGCGGGTTCCTTCATGCGCAGCACGGCCGGTTCGCCCCCCGGCGTCCGGACCACGGCCTCCTGCATCGTCACCGACTCGACCGTGAAGCCCAGGAATGTCTCCCCGACGACGTGAAACGCCGTCCGGTTGCCGCGCGAGTCGTGGACGAGCGCCATGGGCGGGCCCTCCGACCCGCGGTACAGGCCGCGGAACTCCAGCGTGACCGTTTCGCGGCGCGGCGGCGGGTCGGGCGGCTTCACGTACTCCGAGCGGCGCGGCGGGGGGGATCGCGGGGGCTCCGGCACGCGTTCCCGCGGCAGCCGGCGCGGCACCACGCGCGCCCGCGCGTCCCGGAACGGGTTCTTCGGCGGCGCGCCGGCATCCAGCGCGAGTTGCTTCTCGACGACGCGCCGCAGCCCGAGCTCCACCCCGGCGGCCTCCGGCGGCCTCGCGCCCGCGCCCGGGTCGGGCCGGCGCGGCGGGGCGACCTCGCGCCAGACCCACCAGGCGGTGACGAGCACCAGCCCGGCGAGCGCCCCGGCGAACACGCCGCGGGCGTTCGCCTTCCTGAACCACATCCAGAAGCCGTCCATCGTCCCTAGATCCCCAGCGGCCGGCGGTACACGACCTTCGCGTCCACGGGCGCGCTCAGCTCCCGCGGCTCGCCCAGGAACACGAGGGCGCCCATCTGCGCCCGCATGCGGAGCAGGTCCGGCTCCGTCGGCGAGGTGGCCTCGACGCGCACCCGCCGAAGCACGAACACGTGCTGCGCCTCGTAGATGGCGCGGAACAGCCCGTACAGGTGTTCCAGCGAACCGTAGAACTCGATGTCGACGGGGTATTCCTCCAGGTACGGCGGCTCGTCCGCCCCTAGGCGCATCGGGCGGGGCGGCAGCGGGAGGATCTCGCGCAGGGCGCTGACCTTCAGGTCGAGGAACAGGTCGACCAGCTTCTCCATGGCCCGCAGCTGGTGCATGAGCTTTCGGGCATCCTCGTTGCTGTAGACCGCATCGTCCATGCCGAGGTCCCTCGGCAGGCCGATGCGCAGGTCGCGCGACTTGCGCAGGAGCCGCTGCCGTACCTCGAACAGCTTCACCTTGAAATCAATGACCCCCGGGCCTTCCCCCTCCCCCCCGTCCGCCGCGTCCGCGGCCAGTCGGGTCCGCATCTCCCTCCATTCCTCGTACAGCCGGTTGTACTGCCGCTGCACCTCGGCCTTACGCTCGAACAGCGCCTCCTCACCGACGAGGTAGTTCTTCTCCGCCAGCTGCGCCTGCATCTGCTGGATCTGGTGCTCGAGCCGGCGCCGCCGCAGGTTCAGGGGGGCGAGCAGGAAGAACCAGAGCAGGAACAGCACGCCGGCCGCGCCCACGATGATGGCCAGCACCTGTTGGCGCTGCGACCACGAGGCCTGGAGGGGGGCGAGTTTCACGAGGCGTTCACCGTAAGGTCGATCACGAAGCGGTACACACGCTCGCCGCCCGGCCCGGCCGCCGTGCCGTCCCGCTCGACCAGTTCGTCGTCGCTCAGGAGGTCGGCCGAAGCGACAAACGGGGCCTCCTTGAGCCGGGCGATCAGGTCCTTGACCGTCGTGAGGCCCGGCTTGCGCGTGTACCCCTGGATCATCAGGCGGTCCAGGACGGGCCCCGCGGCCGGCGGCGCCCCCCCCTCCTCGTCCCCGCCCCACAGCGCCCGGCCCCCGGGCCGGGCGGGCCGACGCCCGCCCTCGCGCCGGGCGGCGAAGTAGGAGGCGGCGTCGCACACCATCGTGATGCGGTCGTCCTCGTTCCTGGCCTCGGCGAGCAGGGAGAGAACGGACCGCACGGACGGCGCCGTGCGGAGCATGCGGGCCACCGGCGAGGCCAGCGACTCCAGCAGGTCGCCCTGGGCGCGAATCCCCTCGATCTCCCCCACGAGCCGCTGCCGCCGCTCGAGGCTGGCCTCCCGCTCGCGGAGCTCCGCGTGCTTGCGGCGGTAGTCCCGGTACCCCCCCACCAGGCTCACCGCGAGGATGAGCCCCGCCGCCGCGCCGGCCGCGACCCAGTAGGGCTTGTCGCGGCGGAAGAGCAGGTCCTCCCGGACCTCCGGGGGCAGCAGGCTCATGCGCACCCCGCCGCGGCCCAGCGCGGCGAGCGCCAGCCCGCAGGCCACGGCGAACTCCGCCGGCGCCACGCCGCCCGGCTCGCCCGCGCACGTGGCGGGCAGCTCGAAGGGGATGCCGAGCTGGGAGGACGCGTAGCCCGCCAGCCCGGCGAGGCGCGCCCCGCCGCCGGCGAGCACCGCGCGCACCGGCTCGAAGCCGGCGCCCGGGAAGAGGCTGCGGTACACCGAAAGGCAGGAGCGCAGCTCCGAGAGCCACAGGTCGGCCACCGAGCGCAACCGCGCGCCGACCGCGTCGTCCTGCCTGCGCAGGTCGCCTTCGGCCTCCTTCTCGCTCTGCGCGCGCCCCGCGGTCACGCCGCGCTCGCGGGCCACGGCGTCGGTGAACAGCCGCCCGCCCACGGCGAAGCTGCGGGCGAAAAGGAGCCGGTCGTCCAGGCCCACCGCCAGGTCGGTCGCCTGCGCCCCGATGCCGAGGTAGAGGCACAGCCCGTCCGCTTCCCGCACGGGACACAGCGCGTTGAACAGCGCCACCGGGGTGGGCACGATGTCGATGACGTTCAGGCCCAGTCCCCGGGCCGTCTCCAGGACCCGGCCCGTCACGCCGGGGCGGGCCATGGCCAGGAGCAGCCGGCGGTCCCCCTCGCCCGCCTGGACCGGCACGCAGCCGTACACCATCTCGTCCTGCACCATCTCGTTGTACTTGACCACCTCGATGCGGGCCGCCTGCTCGTCCGAACGGGGGTCGCCGGGCGCGATCGGGATCGGCTGGAACATGGACTCGCCGCCCGGCAGGCCGAGCGCGCAGCCGCGCTTCGCCAGGCCCGTCTGCTCGATCCACGGGCGCAGCACCGGCCCCGGGTCGGTGGAGTCCAGCGGCAGGGGCAGGGCCTCCGCGCGCACGACCCGCGGCTGCCCGGCCTGCCACGTCATCCAGACCGCGCGGGCCGCGTACCGCCCGATGTCGAGTCCGACCGCTGTGACGTTTCTGGCCATGAACAGGCGCTCCCGGGGACGGCCGCCCGAGCTAGGGCCGGACGACCTCCGTGGCCGGCACGAGCTGTTCGCCGCGCTGCGAAAGGATCGAGGCCGTCACAAAGATGAGGAGGTTCTGCTTCCGTTCCTCCACGTTCTTCTGCGAAAAGAGCCAGCCGATCAGCGGCAGGCGGGACAGGAACGGGACGCTGGTGTCGTTGTCCGTCTCCGTCGAGGAGATCAGCCCCCCCATCACGACCGTTTCCCCGCTGCCCACGATGACCTCGGTCTCGATCGTGCTGCGGCGGAAAATCGGCAGCTTCACCAGCGAGTCGGTGGAGTTGGTCGAGGTGAGGCTGCCCGCCGTCTCGTCGCCGGACACGCGGTAGAACTCGTACCGCACGAACTCGCTGATCTCCGGCTTCAGGAGCAGGGTGATGGAGGACAGGTCCGCGCCCACGCTGGGGGTCACGGCCAGCTCGATGCCGAGTTCCTCGAGTTGCGGCCGGCCGACGGGGACCAGCGTGGTGCGGTACACCGTGCTGCCGTCCGCCGTCGTGGACGGCGTGGACTCGATGTCGTACTCCTCGAAATACCGGAAATCCTCGCCCACCCGTATGCGGGCCTCGCGGTTGTTGACGGTCGTCACCTTCGGAACGGACAGCGTCCGCGACCGCCCGGACGTCTCCAGCGCGTGCAGCACGGCCTGGAACATCGGGTCGGTCAGCAGGCCCTGGTAGGTCAGGTTCAGGCCCTGGGCCGCGTTCGGGAACCCCGCGAACGTCACCTCCGCGTCCCGGATCACCGTGCGGGGCGCGTTGTCGTCGCGCACGCCGTCGCGCTCCACGGAGCGGCTGCTCACCACGAGCGGGCCCTGGAGCAGCCAGTCGACGCCCAGCTCGCGCAGGTCGTTCAGGGAGGTCGAAATGAAGCGCGCCTCGATCATCACCTGCGGCGGCAGCACGTCGAGGGCCTCGATGATCCGCTCCACCCGGGCCAGGCGGTCGCGCGTGTCCCGGACGATGAGCAGGTGCGTCCGGGGATCGTAGAGCAGGTCGGACCCCTCCGCGTCGGGCACGAAGCGCTTGATCGCGGCGACGAGGGAGGGCTCGGGGCTCTGGGCGTCCTCGATGTCCTTGCCCGAGCTTCCCTTCCGCAGGCGGTACATCCGGGTGTCCATCGGCGGCGACGAGTCGCCGCCCGCCGCGGCCGTGGCCCACACGATGTTCTCCCCGACGTAGAATTTCACGCCGAGGTTGCGCGACACGTAGTCGAGGATCTCCATCAGCGGCACGTCCTCGGCGTGGATGCTCATGGTCGCCGTCGCCTGGGTCTCGTCCGAAACGATGTTGATGTTCTCCGTCGCGCCGATCGCCAGGATGAAGTCCGACAAGGTCACCCCGTCGAGGTGGACGGTGATCCGCTTCTGCAGGGCCTCTTCCATGCCGGAACGCGGCGTCTTCAGGGACCCCGACTCCCCCTCCACGCCCCGGCGCAGCCCGTAGGTGTCGGGCAGGATGCGGTCCTCGACGACGTCGAGCCCCATGCGCCGCCGCGAGGCCGCGTCCCGGGTCGCCGCGTCCCGCTCGCGCTCGTAGGCGAGCCGGTCGAGGATGCGCGCCTGCAGCTCCGGGAGGCCCGCGGGCGGGGGGTCGCGCCGCGCCAGGTCCACGCAGGCGATCAGCGCCTCGGTGAAGCGGCCGGCCTCGTAGAGCGCCGCGGCCTCCGTGAGCGGCCCGGCCGCGGGCCGCGCCGGGACGGACGCGGGCCGGGCGGCCACGCACCCGGCCAGGCAGGCCGCCGCGACGGCGGCAAGACCCGGGACCACGGAGAAGGAAAGGTGTCGCGCTTGCATGGCGTCCCCTATCGGACCAGCTCCCACGTCAGCGGCGCGGGGAAGACGTTCCCCGCGTACGCCACGTTGAGCGAAAGCGGTTCCTTGTGCGTGGTGTTCAGCAGGCCGCCCGACGGGTCCACGTCCGCGGCGGTCACCCGGACCCGGTAGTGGTGGAAACAGCGGACGATCGGGAAGTAGGTCTCGCCGTAGGGCTGGAAGCCGTTCCACCCGTCCCCGCCGTACATCTGCCGGTACTTCGCCTCGCCCCACGACGTGTGCGACGGGTCGCCGTCGCGGTCGATCTCCGCCCCGGTCACGCCGCCCAGGTACCCCTGCCAGCCCCAACTGCACGCCGCGGCGGAGAACTCGTACATGTAGCTGCACCGCGTGACCTGGGCGTTGCGCCGCGCCCCGGCGGCCAGCGACGCGGCCGAAGTGTTCGATTCCGTGTCGTCGGTCTCGGCGAACTGGTCCCGGATCACGTCCTCCGGGCCGGTGTCGGGGCGGGACCCGTCCGCGCCCCCCGAGCGGTCCGAACGGCAGACGTAGATCGACTTCGACGCGTGGTAGTCGCCGTAGAGGCTCGAGAGCCAGGGGGGCACGTCCAGCCGGTAGTCGTCCGCGCCGAACTGGCGCATGTTCTGGCGGTCGGTGCGGTAGGTCATGATCATGACGGCGAACTGGCGCAGGTTGCTCACGCAGTCCGCCTGGCGGCCCCGCTCGAGCGCCGTGCCGATCACCGGGATGACTACCGCGATCAGGATGCCTATGATCGCGATGACCACGAGCAGTTCCACGAGGGTGAACCCTTGGGCCGGACCCGCGTCCGGCGATCGGGATTGCCGCGCCGGCCGGGAACACGGTATGAGGTGCGTGGTCATGGTCTTCTTCAACCGATGCGAGTCCGCCCCGGAGACCGCGGACGGCACACGGGGTCAAAGGTAGACAGGTCGACCAGTTCGCGCAATGAGGATGTTTTCACGCATCGCCGCTCTCCTGCTGGCCGCCGTCCGCCCGGCCGCCGCGCAGCTGCCCCCCCCGCCCGCCTGGGAGGTGCCGGGCGCCGCGCGCCGCGGCGTCTTCCGCGCCGGGGCCCTGCCGGGGCGTTGCGTACTGGTCGACCTCCCGGCGGAACCGGACGACACGGCGTTCGCGGCGCGGGCGGACGGCGGGTACGTGCCGGCGCAACGGGTCCACCACGCGGACGGCCGCGCCGCGGTCCTCGTGCAGCGCCGCGACGGCGCGGACGAGTACGCCGTGTACTTCGGCGGCGCGCCGCCCGAGCCGGGGCCGCCGCCGCGGGACCCCGCGCCCCTCGCCGTGACGTGGCGCGCCAACCGGAGCCGGGCGGTCCCGAACACGTGGGCCCGCCTCGCCTTCATGCTCGATCGCGCGGGTTCGCCCGTCGCCGAAACCCTCCACGGGGATTTCGGGACCCTCCGCCCGTCCGGGTCGGACCGCCGGCGCCGCGGCCGCGGCGGCGCCTGGCTGCTCCACGCGCGTACGGTCCTGATGTGCCCCGACGACGGGCTGTACCGCTTCGCCGTCGATGCCGTGAACGCGGCCTTCGTCGTGCTGGACGGGCAGGACGTGGTGGCCGCGTGGCCCGGCGTGCACCCGGCCGGGTCGTGGCGGCACGGCACCCCCCTCTTCCTCCGGGCGGGCCCCCACCGCATGGAGGTCTTTCACGCCGCGCCTTCGAACCCGCAGGTCCGGGTGGGATGGACGCCGCCCGGCGCGTCCGAGACCGTCCCCCTCCCCGCCTCGCAGCTGCTGTGCGCGGACCGCGCCGGCGACGTGCGCGTGGAGCGGCGGGACCGCACCCTGCACCCGGACTTCGACGGGGAGCTGGGGACGGCCTACGCGTTCCGCGGCGTGGACGGGCTCTTCGTCCCCCTGCGCCTGCGGCAGCGCGCGGCGAACTGGATGACCGACGACATGTCCTTCTCCTGGCGCGTGGACGGGACGTCGGCGCGCGGGCCCGCCCCGGAGGTGTACCTGCACCGAGCCGCGCGCGTGGCCGTCGAACTCGGCGTGCGCGACGCGCTGGGCTTCGCGGCCTCGGTCTCGCGCACGGTCGACGCCCGGCGGGTGCCGGTCAAGCACTTCGGCCTCGCCGCCGCGGTGGAGTCCCTCCCCGCCGTCTGCTTCCCCGCGGACCGCGTCGATCCGTTCCTGGAGGTGCGCACCGACGCGCCCCCCGGAACGGACTTCGAGCTGTTCTGGACCCGCATCCGGGCCGACGGCCGCGAAGCACCCGCCTGGCGCCCGTTCGCCGCGGGAGGCGCGCCCGTGCGCGTCCCGCTCGGGCCCGGCGAGGCGGGCAGCCTGCACGGCCTGCGGTGGGAGCTGCGGCATCTCCGCAGGACGGTCCTCGCGGGCCGGGTCGAGTTCACCGCGCCCCCGTTCCGCGTCCTGCCCGTCGAAGCCCGGGGGCAGGGGCTCTACGACGGGGCGGGGAACCGGCTGGTGCTCGTCCCCCTCCGTGAGCGGGGCCCGGCCGCGCCCGCTCCCCTGCCCGCCGAGGTGGTGTTCGGCCACATCGCCTGCTACGACGATTTCCTCGCCCGCCCCGACCCGCGGGGCCCCGCCGCCGGCGAGACGTACGACCGCGTGCTGGCCCGCATCCTCGACGGGCCGGACCGGCCGCTGGTGACGCGGGCCGCACCGCCCTCCGGCGACGCCTTCCGGGGCGCGGCCGCACCGCTCCTCGCCCTCGCCCACGCGGCGGAGCGGGTCGGCGCCCCCCGAGACGTAACGGTCCTGAGCGTGGCCCGCGGCGCCTTGCTCGCGCGCATGCACCCGGCCGAGTTCGAGCGGCACGCCGGCGCCCTGGCCGACCTGCTGGGCGTTTCGACGGGCGGGGCGGTGCTCTGGGTCACCCCGCCGCCCTTTCCCGGCCTCGGCCCCCGGGTCCGCGACTTCGCCCTCGCCATCCGCCGCGCCGCCGACGCGCGCGGGCAGCCCGTCGCCGACCTCTTCAGCGCCTTCTCGGGGCTGGCCCCGGGGGCGCCGCCCCCCCTCGACGCCGGCGCGGGCACGCTCACCCCCGCGGGCCACGAACTCGCCGCCCAACTCATCGCCCGCGCCCTGCTCGCAGCCACCCGGGAGCCGGCGCCGTGACGACCGACCCTCTCGCCCTCGCCCACCTGCGGCCGGAGTGGAGCGCGTGCCGTCCGCTCACCCGCGCGCAGAACGTGATCCTCGCCGCCGCCTCGCTCGCGCTCCTTGCTGCGTGCATCGCCTGGCCCTGGGGCACCGCCCGCGCCTTCGTCCTCGCCGCCACGCTGTTCTACACCGTCTTCTCGCTCTACAAGCTCGCGCTGGTCCGGCTCTCCGTCGTCCAGGAGTCCGAGGTGCGGATCACCGACGCGGAGGTCGCGGCCCTGCGCGACGAAACGCTTCCCGCCTACTCGGTCCTCGTGCCCCTGTACCACGAGCCGGAGTCGGTGGGGCAGCTCGTCGACGCGCTCCGCGCGCTCGACTACCCGCCCGGCAAGCTCGACGTGCAGCTCCTGCTCGAGGAGGACGACCGCGCCACGCGGGACGCCGCCGCGGCCCTCGAGCTGCCGCCCGGCTTCCGGGTCACCCTCGTGCCGCCCTCCTTCCCGCGCACCAAGCCGAAGGCGTGCAATATCGGGCTGGAGGCCGCGCGCGGCCGGTTCCTCGTGATCTACGACGCCGAGGACCGCCCCGAGCCCGACCAGCTCAAGAAGGCCGTCGCCGCGTTCCGGCAGGTCGGCGAGGACGTCGTCTGCCTCCAGTCGCGCCTCAACTTCTACAACCCCCGGCAGAACCTGCTCACCCGCTGGTTCACCGCCGAGTACTCCGCGTGGTTCGACCTCTGCCTGCCCGGCCTCTCGGGGCTGGGCGCCGTCATCCCGCTCGGCGGGACCTCGAACCACTTCGTCACCGCCGCCCTCCGCCGGATGCACGGATGGGACGCGTACAACGTGACCGAGGACTGCGACCTGGGCGTGCGCATCTACCGCACCGGGGGACGCTCGCGCATGCTCAACACGACGACGTGGGAGGAGGCCTGCAGCAGCCTGCCGTTCTGGATCCGCCAGCGCACGCGCTGGCTGAAGGGCTACATCCAGACCTACCTCGTGCACATGCGCCGCCCCCGCCGCCTGCTCCGCGACCTCGGCTGGGCCAACTTCCTCCAGTTCCACGCCCTGGTCGGCGGCGTGGTCTTCTCGCTGCTCATCAACCCCCTGTTCTGGATACTGGCGCTGCTGTGGGGCTTCTTCCGGCTCACCGCGCTGACCGCCCTGTTCCCCGGCATGGTCTTCGTGCTGGGGACGCTGTGCCTTTTCGCGGGCAACTTCGTGTTCGTCTACGTCGGCGCCGTCGCCTGCTACCGCCGCGGCTACTACGACCTGGTCAAGTACGCGGTGCTGGCCCCCGCCTACTGGGTCCTGATGAGCGCCGCCGCGTGGCGCGCCTTCATCCAGTTCTTCTCGAAGCCGCTCCACTGGGAGAAAACGCGCCATGGCCTCTTCCGGCCGCCCGCCGCATAGCCTGCGCCGCATGGCCCGCGCGGCCGCGGTCGTGGTGCTCCTCGCCACCCTGCTGCTCGGGGCGGGCCTGGCGGGTTCGCACGCGGTGGCCCGCGAGGCGGCGGTCTACGAGGCCGTCTGCCACAGCGTGCTGGCGAACACCACCACGGGGCGGCAGGCGCTCGTCAGCTCGGCGTGGTGGCCGCCGATACCCGCCCTGGTCCGCATGCCGTTCGCCGCGGCGATGCCCTCGATCGAGGGCTGGCCGGTTCCTTCGCTCGTGGTGAGCGCGCTGGCCGGCGCCGGGGCGCTGTTCCTGCTGCAGCACATGCTGGCGGCCTGGGGCGCCGGCGGGTGGCGGTTCCCCCTCGCCCTCGCGCTCGCCGCCAACCCGTTCTTCCTCGAGGCCTGCTTCAGCGGATCGAACGCCACGTTCGTCCTCTGCCTGGTCCTCACGGTGGTCTACGGTCTCGGGTGCTGGCTCTCCGGACGGCAGGTCGGCTCCCTGGTCTACTTCGCCTTCGCCGCCGCCCTGCTGGCGGCGAGCAGCGCGGCGCTGGCGCCGTGGCTCGCCGTGGCCCTCGTCTTCGCCGCGGCGGACCCGTTCGCGGGCGGCCTCCCGCGCGAGCGCCGCGGGGCGGTCCTGCTGCTTGCCCTGCTGCCCGTCGCCAGCATGGCGGCCCTGTGGTTCCTGATGAACTGGCTCATCATGGGCGACCCGCTGTACTTCGTCCGGTCGCTCGCCGCCCCGCCCCCCGCGCCCGCCGCCGCGCCGGCCGTGCGCTTCACCCCGCTGCACGCCGTCTCGGCGGCAAGCTCCGGGCTGGTCCTCGCCGCCGGGCTGCTGAGACGCCACCGCGCTTCCATCGCCCTGGGGCTCCTCGGCGTCGCGCCCCTCGCCGTGGCGGCCCGGCTCCGCGCCCACGGCTGGCTGTGGAGCCCCACGCCCGTGCTGTTCGTCCTGTTCCCGCTCGCGCTCGCCGCCGCCGGCTACCAGCTGGCCCGGCCCCGCACCCCCGCCCTCGTGCGCGGCCTCGCGGTCCTCGCGGCGGCGACCGCCACGCTGTGGTCCTACCCCGCGTTCGAGACCCTCGGCGCCTCGGCGGGCGACACGGCCGACTTCGCCGCCGCCCGGGCGGAGCGCAACGCGTGGCTGCCGCAGATCGAGAGCCATGTCCTGGCCCATTCGCCCTACGCGCGGGTCTTCGTGTGCGGGTACGACGGCTTCCTCCTGCTCGGCCCCGACACGGGGCCCCGCCTCCCCTTCGTGCATGCCCTTGACTTCAATTTCTACAGCGCGGAGGATGCGTATGCCGGATGCCCGCTGTTCCTCCTCGTGCACCGCCCCGAGGGGCGAAGCGCGACGGACAGCGTGCACTGGCAGAACGACAGGATCTACGAGTTGGGCAGCCGGAACACGCTCTACAACAGCGACTGGGGCGACTGGCGGCTGTTCGAGTTTGTGCAGGCCCCGCGATGACGCATACGCCGTGACGACTTCCCGCATCCGGATCCTCGCCCTCTGCGGGCTCGCCCTCGTCGCTGCCGCGCTCCGCTACGGCTGGGAGCGGGCCGTGGAGGTCGGTGCGGCCGAGGCCCGCCTCTCCGTATCCCGCCTTCACAACGAGGAGCTCCAGCGAACGCTCGCCGAGGTGCGGGGCCACCGCGACCGCCTCCAGCGCGAGAACCTCGTGCTGGCCGGACGCGTGTCGGCCGCCGAATCCCGCTACACGGAGGAGCGCCGGACACACGAACCGCTCCGCCGCACGATCGAAGCGCTCCAGGCCGACCGGGTCGCCGCCGAAGGGCGACGTCTCGCCATGGAGGCGGAGCGAACGGCCTGGAAACAGGGCGAGACGGCCTGGACGCGCGAGCGCGCGCGGCTCGAGGCCGCCGTCAAGGAACGCGACACCCGGCTCGCCGACGCCGGGGAGCGGCTGCGCGAAGCCGCCGAAGCCGCCGCCGCGCTGCGCGCGGACGCCGGGGCGGCCCGCACCGGGGAGGCGGAGGCGCGGGCGCGCGCCGGGCGCCTCGACGCCCGCATCGCCGAACTCGAGCAGCGGCTTTCGGGGCAGACCGGGCAGACCGGGCGTATCGCGGAACTGGCACGGCGACTCCGCGAGACCGAGGCCCGCCTCGAGGCGCTCCGGAAGAAGCAGGCGGCCGGGGACGGTCCGTCCGCCCCGCCGCCCGCGCCCTGAAGCCGGGGCTGCCGGGCGACTTCACGGCGGCCGGCAGGGTGCACCCGGGGGGACCCTTCCGGGCGGAGGGCGGTCTGCTCCGCGTCCCGGTCCTGCGGAAACACGATGTCCGCGCGCGGGTCAACGGGAAGGATCCGCCGGCCGTCCCGGCTGCCCGGGCCGCGCGGCGCGCCGGCGTCAGTCCGGGCGCGCGGCGCCTGCCTGCAACAGGTCGCGCTGGTCCGCCAGGGCCGACAGGAATTCCAGGGCTTCCCGCCGGTTCATCGCGAAGGGATCGAACGCCTGGGCGCCGCTGAACCGGCCCAGCTGCGGCCCGCTCAGCTGCTTTGCGCGCACGTAGGCCATGGACCAGTCGCCGAACTTGCGGTCACTGATTTCCGAGAATTCCAGCAGGGCGAGGTCCTTGTGCCGCGAATCGGCGGCGATTCGGTGGTAGATGCGGTTCACCTCGTCGCTCGGCCCCTCCAGGCATTGCAGGAAGAGGCCCGGCGCGTAGCACAGGACCCCCGTCACCCCGGCCTTTGCGTTCTGTTCGCGGGAAACGCGGACGATCTCCTCCACGTCGTGCGGGCCCACGCCCTTGGCGAAGCGGCTGGCGTAAGTGAGTCGTACCAGGTTCATGCGCCCGTCCTCCCTGCTGCGGCGGCCTCGCCGCGCCCCCTACCCTACGCCCGCGCGGTGCCGCGTCAAGGCCGCGCCCGCCCCGGGCGGCGGACCTTGAAGGCCAGGTCGCGGACCACGGGCGGGAGGGGGGCCCTCAGGTTGCCGTCCCGGGCCTCGGCCTGGACGGTCCCGGCCGGCCGGCCGTGCACCGTGTCCCAGAACTCGACCGTGTAGACGCCCTCGCCCAGACCCTCCACCACGAGTTCGAGCCCGGTTGCCGCGGGCGAGGCAGCGGGGTCCAGGTCCGCGAACCCGCCGGTCCGGTAAACCCACCCGCGCCCGCCGCGCGAGGGGCTGAGGGTGCACAGCGCCTGCCACCCGCCGCTCCCGGCCGGTTCGACCGAGGCGCGCCGCGGGACGGCCTCCGCGTCGCGCGGGTCCTCGCCCTCCATGAAGCGAGCGAAGGCGGCGAAACGCGGGTAGAAGTTCTCCTCCTCGATCAGTTTCCACCACCAGAACAGCGGCGTGCCGGCCACCGGCACCGCCGCGGAGCCCCACAGCGCCGCGTGCAACGCCAGGCCCAGGTGCTCCAGGCCCTGGTTCGCCCGCGGGCTGCCCCCGAACTCGGTCACGATCACCGGTTTCCCGAACGGGTTGTTGTACGCCGCGGTGAGACGGAGGAGTTCGACGATGTGCAGCGGGTCGCTGCTGCCGTAGTAGGCGTCGATCGGCGCGTAGTCCAGCTCCGGCAGGCGCAGGAGCGGCTCGAACTGGTGGGTGTAGTCCCCGCACACGTGCGTGCCGACGAGGTGGTCGTTCGGGTCGATCTCCTTGACGAAGCGGGCCATCAGGCGGTGCCAGTCGACCACCTCGGGCCGCTTGTAGTTCGGCGGGTTCATGCCGCGCGAGCCCGTCAGGTCCAGCTCGCTCCACAGCTCCCACCCGAGGATGGCGGGGCTGTAGCCCCAGCGCGCCACGATGTAGCGGAGCAGCTTGCGGGACGCCACCAGGGCGCGCGGATCCGTGAAGTACTGCTCCGGCCTCGAGAGGTAGCCGCCCATCGCGGTGTTGAACGGGTTGCCGGCCCACTCGCTGTCGGACCAGTCGCTGAACTTGCCGTGGTTGTGGATCACCAGGTGGATCGCGATCCCCCGCTGCTCGGCCGTGGCAAGCACCTCGTCGAGCTCCCACGCGTGGAACAGGTTGTACTGCCCCACCCCGTGGTAACCGAACCACGCCTCGGACCATTCCAGCCCGAGCGACCACGCGGCCATCCACACCTCGGCGGTATTCTCGCCGTGCACGGCCATCTGCCGCAGGATGTCCGCGTACCCGCCCTTGCCGCGGGGCGGGCGCTCCTGCCAGGGAAACTGCTCGTCGTAGCGCACGTCGCGCAGGGTGTGCGTGTTGTGTCCGACCGGAAAGAACGGGCTGCCGTCGTCACGCTCGAAGTACCGCGGATCGCGCGCCGAGACCCGCACGAAGCCGGGGGCGTCCGACGGCTCCGCGACGAAGGAGCCCGGGCCCCACGAGGTCTTGCCCCGGGGGTCGCGCGCCTCGAGCGCGAACCGGTAGACGCCGGGCACCGTCGGCGTGAAGCGCACCTTCCAGTGCCCCGCGCCCTGCGGCGCCAGGCGTTCGCCTGCCGCGTCGGACAGGCGGTAGTAGTCCTGGCTGTAGAACCCGCCCACGAAGGCGGCCACGCCGTCCGGGCCGGCGATCCTGGCGCCCACGGTGATCTTCGACGTGTCGAACGGGTTGGGGTAGCGGTCCGGCAGCTCGAAACGCACCTCGAACCGCTCGAAGCACCGCACCCGCTCCGCCGACACGCTCACGCGGCGGATCGCCGGCGGCGACGGGTCCGGCCGCCGCGCGTGACCGCGCGCGCGGCCGAAGGTACACAGGCCCGCGTACCGCCGGTCGGAGAAGAGGCGGACCGACAGGCCCCGCGGTTTCATCAGCGTGCGCAGCTGCCAGGCGCCCCGGTGTCCCGAGGGCTCCCACCCCTCCGCCCCCGGCCGCAGATCGACCGCGAAGCGCTTCCACCGGCCCGGCTCCGGCCGGTCCGGCAGCAGGTGCTGGAACCAGTACCCGTCCGCGTCCGTCATGTGGACGAGGACCTGTGCGTCCGCCGGGGCGTCCTCCGGCCACAGCACCTGGAACTCGAACGACCCCAGCGCCTGCCAGCCGCCCTCGGGCGCGAGCAGGTCGGCCGTTGCGCTTCCCGGGAAGGAGACCGCAAGCTGTGCCTCCTCGCCCGCCTTGCCCGCGGGACGCCGCGCCTCGACGGCGATGGGCCGGCCGGCCGGCGCGGCCTCCTGCGCCCCGGCCCGGCCCGCCCACGGCCCGCAGGCCAGGAGGGCCGCCGCGGGGCCGAGCAGGCCGAGCAGGACGCGGGAGCGTTTCCGCCCGCCGGGCCGCGCCCCCCGCGCCGTGCCGCCGTGTTTCATGAGCGCATCGTATGGGAACGCACGGTTCTCCGCAACGGCCGCCGGGGCTCACGCCGGCCCGCCGGCCCCCGGGACGGCGTCGCGGTGAACGAACCGTCCGAGTGTGAGGTCGTACAGCCGCACGATCCACCGGAACGGCGAGTAGACCAGCCGCAGGCGCGCGAGCGCCACGAACATCTCCAGCGAGGCCCGGCCGATGTTCAGCCGGGAACCCGCCACGTCGTGCCATTCCGTGGGCCGCTCCACGATGCGGTACCCCGCGCGGCGCAACTGGAAGAGCAGGTCCACGTCAAACGCCCACCGCGTGATGCCCAGCCGCGGGAGGACCGCCGCCGCCGCCTCGCCGCGCAGCACCTTGGCCCCGCACTGCGTGTCGGTGAGCCGCAGGCCGAACAGCAGCCGCACCAGGCCGTTGAACACGCGCGAAGCCGCCCGGCGCGCCCACGGCTGGCGCGGCGAAACGCGGGAAGCCGGCAGCCAGCGCGAGGCGATGACCGCGTCCGCGTCGCCCAGGGCGTCCACCAGCTCCTGCAGCGCGCGGGGCGGCGTCGACCCGTCCGCGTCGACGAAGCCGACCGCGGCCCCGCGCGCGGCCGCCAGGCCGAGCATGACGGCCCCGCCCTTCCCGATGCGCGCCGGCTCGACCAGCACCCGGACGGGGCTCCCTTCGCCCGCGTAGCGCCGCACCACCGACTCGGTGCCGTCGGTCGTGCCGTTGATGACCACGAGGAGTTCCGCGCCCGCCCCGTAGCGTTCGCGCAGAAACGGCACGTAGGCGTCAAGGAGCGCCGCGATGCGTTGCTCCTCGTTGTACGCCGGCACGACGATGGACAGCTGCAAGGACACGAGACCTCCCCTGCCGGCGAGCGTGATACGCGATTATCCGCCGGCACTCAAGGCCCGCGGCGCGCACCCGGCCGCGCGGCGGCGCCCGGTGCGCCTTGCGCTCCGCCGCGAGCCGCTCCATAGTACCGCGCCTCCGGGCAGGAGCGCGCAACGCCCTGCCGGGACAGGCCCCCGGCCGGGCGCGGCCGGGCGCGGCGGATACGACTCGGGGCGGCCGGTACCGGCTTTGCCCCGCGGAGCGAGGCATGACGGACAGCACGTTGAATCGCGGGCCGATCGCCTGGATGGCGCGGAACGCCGTCGCGGCCAACCTGCTCATGCTCATGCTCATGGTCGGCGGCCTCCTCACCCTGCCGCGCATCCAGCAGGAGGTCTTCCCCTCGCTCGATCTCGACGTCGTCACCGTGTCGGTCGTCTACCCCGGCGCGACGCCGGAGGAGATCGAGAAGAGCATCGCCCGCGCGGTGGAGGAGTCCATCACGGGACTCGACGGCGTCAAGCGCGTCACCTCCGTCTCCCGCGAAGGGTCCGTCACCGTCAGCGCGGAGCTGCTGCTCGGGGCGAACGCCAACCTCGCCCTCCAGGACATCCGCAACGCGGTCGACCGGCTGACGACCCTGCCCGAGGAGGCCGAGCGCCCCCTGGTCAGCCTCCTGCAGCGAAGCCGGGCCGTGATCTCCCTGCTGCTGTACGGCGAGGTCGGCGAGCGCACCCTCGGCGAACTCGCGGACCGGGCGCGGGACGAGCTGACGCAGGACCCGGACATCACGCTGGTGGAAATCGAGGGCACGCGGCCGCTGGAGATCGGCATCGAGGTCCCGCGCGAGGCGCTCCGGGCCCACGGCCTCACGCTGGCCCGCGTCGCCGAGGAAGTCGGCCGCGCCACGGTCGATCTCGCGGGCGGCGGGGTCAAGACCGGGTCCGGCGAGATCCTCCTGCGCACCGACGAGCGGCGGGACTTCGGCTCGGAGTTCCGCGACCTGCCGATCCTCAGCGCGGCCGACGGCACGACCGTTCCCCTGGGCCGACATCGCGCGCATCCGCGACGGCTTCTCCGACACGGACCTCGCCATGTACTACAACGGCCGCCGCGCCGTGAAGCTCACCGTCTACCGGGTAGGCAGCGAGACCCCGCTCAGGGTGTCCCGGGCCGTGCGGGCTTACGCCGGGCGGCTCCGCGCGCGCCTTCCCGAGGGCGTGGGCGTGGACACCGCCGAGGACCGTTCCGAGGTGTACGGCGACCGCCTGCGGCTCCTGCTGCGGAACGCGGCCTTCGGCCTCGGACTGGTCATGCTCGTGCTCGGCCTCTTCCTCGAGGTGCGCCTCGCCTTCTGGGTCATGCTGGGCATCCCGATCTCGTTCCTCGGGTGCCTCATCCTGCTCCCCTACCTCGACGTCTCCATCAACATGATCTCGCTCTTCGCGTTCATCGTGTCGCTGGGCATCGTCGTCGACGACGCCATCGTCGTCGGCGAGAGCATCTACCACCTGCGCCAGCAGGGATGCGGCTTCGTGGAGGCGGCCGTCCGGGGCACCCGCCAGATCATGCGTGCCCGTGGTGTTCGCGATCCTGACCAACATCGTGACGTTCCTGCCGATGCTCTTCGTGCCCGGGGTCATGGGGCAGCTGTGGCGGAACATCCCGCTGATCATCGTGGCCGTGTTCAGCATCTCCATGGTCGAGGCGCTCTTCATCCTGCCGTCCCACCTCGCCCACCAGCGCCCGAGGGTCGAGGGCCCCGTCTGGCGGCTGCTCGAGTACCCGCAGCGGCGTTTCAGCCGCGGCCTGGAGCGGTTCATCGAGCGCCGCTACCGGCCCTTTCTCGCCGGGTCGCTGAACTACCGCTACCTGATCGCCGCCGTCGGGATCGCGGTGCTCGCGCTCTCCGTGGGCTTCGTCCGCGGCCGACTGCGCTTCTACTTCTTCCCCAACGTGGAGAGCGACACCGTGCGGGCCTCCGCCGCGCTGCCCTACGGGGTCCCGGTCGCCGAGACCGAGGCGGTCATGCGCCGCCTCCTCGGGGCCGCGCGCGACGTGCTGTCCGAGCACGGCGGCGACGCCATCACCCGGGGCGCGCTCTCGCAGGTGGGCGGCGGGGACGGGGGGCTCGGCGGCCACCTCGCCACGGTCACGGTGTTCCTCGTGCCCTCCGACCAGCGCCCCCTGAGCGCCGAGGCGTTCACACGGCTCTGGCGGCAGCGCACGGGGAACGTGCCCGGCCTCGAATCGCTCAGTTTCCGCTTCACCATCGGCCCCAGCCGGTCCCGCCCCGTGGACATCGAGATCAGCCATCCCGACCCCGCCACCGCCGAGTCGCTCGCGGCCCGCCTCGCCGGGGAATTGACGCGCATCGAGGGCGTGGTCGAGGTCGACGACGGCGTCGCGCACGGCAAGCCGCAGTGGGCCTTCCGCCTGAAGCCCGCCGCGCGCAGCCTCGGGCTCACCGGCGCCGACCTCGCCCGGCAGGTGCGCCACGCGTTCTACGGCGCCGAGGTCCGCCGCCAGCAGCGCGGCCGCGACGAGGTGAAGATCCTCGTGCGGCTGCCCGAGGAGGAGCGCCGGTCCGAGTACGACGTCGAGCAACTCGTGCTGCGCACCCCCGCCGGGGGCGACCTCCCGCTCGGCCAGGCCGCCTCCATCGAGCGCACGCGCGCCTACGACGTCATCGAGCGGGGCGACGCCCGGCGCATCCTGCACGTGACCGCCGACGTCGTCCCCGGCGTCACGAGCGGCGGCGAGGTGCTCGGCGCGCTGGACGACGGCCTTCTCGCCGACCTCCGGCGCCGGTACCCCGACGCGGGGTTCGTCTTCGGCGGGCAGCGGCGCGACATGATCGAGGCCATGGCCGGGCTCGGGCGGGGGTTCGGGCTCGCGCTGTTCATCATCTTCGCGATGATCGCCGTGCCGTTCCGCAGCTACGCGCAGGCGCTCGTCGTCATGCTGGCGATCCCCTTCGGCATCGTCGGGGCGGTGGCCGGCCACCTCATCATGGGCTACGAGATGAGCTTCGTCAGCATGATGGGCGTCGTGGCGCTCTGCGGGGTGGTGGTGAACGACAACCTGATCCTGATCGACACGGCCAACGGGATGATGCGCGAGGGGCACACCCTGCGCGAGGTCATGGTCCTGGCCCCCGCCCGGCGGCTGCGCCCGATCCTGCTCACCTCGCTCACCACCTTCTTCGGGCTGGCCCCCATCATCTTCGAGCGCTCCGTCCAGGCGAAGTTCCTGATCCCCATGGCCATCTCGCTCGGCTTCGGCATCGTCTTCTCCACCGCCATCGCCCTGCTGCTGGTCCCCTCCATCATGATCATCATCGACGACGCCCGCCGCGGCATCGCCGGGCTCCGCGCGTTCCTCCGGCCGCCCCGCCCCGGCGCCCCCGCCGCCTGACCCGCGCGCGGCCGGCCACGGGGGACCGCGGCGCTTCACCCGGCGGCGGCGGCGGTGTAGAGTGCGCGCATGACGCGCGAGCCACGCCTTCCCGCCTCGTTCCAGTGGCTCAACGCGACCCAGTTCCTGGGCGCGTTGAACGACAACGCCTTCAAGCTGCTGGTCTCCTTCGCGCTCATTCGCGCGTACGGCGCGGAGCGCAGCAGCACGGTCGTCGGCATCGCGGGCATGCTCTTCGCCGTGCCGTTCCTGCTGGTCACGCCGGCGGCCGGCGTCCTGGCCGACCGCCTGAGCAAGCGGACGATCGTCGTCGCGGCCAAGTGGCTGGAGGTCCTCGTGATGGCCGTCGGCGTCGCGGTCTTCCTTTCGGGACGCGCCCCGCTGCTCTACGGCGTGCTGTTCCTCATGGCCGCCCAGAGCGCCTTCTTCGGGCCCGCCAAGTACGGGATCATCCCCGAGCTGGTCGGCCGCGACCAGCTCTCGCGCGCCAACAGCCGCCTCGTCGCCATGAGCTACCTCGCGATCATCCTGGGCACCTTCGGCGCCCCGGTCGCCGTGAAGGCCCTCGGCGGCAGCGTGCAGGCGGCCTCGTGGGCCTGCATCGCCGTGGCCGCCGCCGGCACCTGGACCGCCCTGCGGGTCCGGCGCACGCCCCCCGCGGGCTCCACGCGGACGCCGTCGTGGTTCGTGTTCGCCGACGTCGCGCGGACGCTGCGGGCCGTCCGCGGCGACCGCTACCTCGTCCTCGCGCTGCTCGGCGCCGCCTACTTTTCGCTCGTCGGGGCCTTCCTCCAGCTCAACCTGATTCCCTTCGGCATCCGCCACCTCGGGCTGAGCGAGGTCGACAGCGGCTTCCTCTTCCTCGGCGCCGCGGTCGGCATCGGCCTGGGCGCCACCGTTGCCGGCCGGCTCTCCGGCCGCAACGTCGAGTTCGGCGTCCTCCCGCTCGGTGCCCTCGCCCTGGCCGCGGCGACGCTCGCGATGGCCGGCGTCTCGCGCGTGCCCGCCGCCGCGGCCGCGATCCTCGCCGCCGGCCTCGGCGCCGGGCTCTACATCGTGCCGCTGGAGGCGTTCATCCAGTTCCGCTGCCCGCGCGACCGGCTCGGCGAGGTGCAGGCGGCCAACGGGTTCCTCGGCTGGATCGGCGTGCTCGCCGGCGCGGCGGCGCTGCTGCTCTTCGACCGGGTGCTGCACCTCACGCCCGCGCAGGGCTTCCTCGCCGTGGGCGGGCTTACGCTCGTGCTCGTCGCCGTCGCGCTCGCCGTGCTGCCCGACTTCGTGGTGCGCTTCGCCGCGGTGATCATGACGCGGACGATCTACCGGATCCGCGTCCTCGGCGCGGAGCACCTGCCGCTCGATGGCGGCGCGCTGCTCGTCGCCAACCACGTCTGCACCCTGGACGCCCTGCAACTGCTCGCGTGCCAGCAGCGCCGCATCCGCTTCGTCATGCACCGCCGCATCTACGAGCGGCACGTCCTGCGCCCGCTCTTCCGCCTGATGGGCGTCATCCCCATCGCGATGGACGATCCCCCGAAACGGATCGTCGCTTCCCTGCGGGCCGCGCGCCGCGCCCTGGACGACGGCTTCATGGTCTGCATCTTCGCCGAGGGCGCCCTGACGCGGACGGGCCTCCTGCGCGGGTTCAAGCCGGGCTTCGAGCGCATCGTGCGCGGCAGCCGCCATCCCGTCATCCCCGTCTACCTCGGCGGGACGTGGGGCAGCGTCTTCAGCCTTTTCTACCGCGACGGCCACGCGCGTCGCGCGGTCCGCGTCCCCTACCCCGTCACGGTCGTCTTCGGCGCCCCCCTGCCGCCCGGCGCCACGGCGCCCGAGGTCCGCCAGGCGGTGCAGGAGCTGTCCTGCGACGGCTTCGGCGACGACCGCCTGCGCGTGCCGCTCGGCCGCGCCTTCGTGGAGGCCGCGCGCCGCCACGGCGGCCGGACGGCCGCCTCCGACACGCTCGGGCGCCGCCTGACCTGCCGCGGACTGCTCGCCTCCGCCTGCGCCCTGGCCGACGTGCTGGCCGCCCGCACCCGCGGCGAACGGAGCGTGGGGGTCCTGCTGCCCCCCTCGGTGGGCGGCGCCCTCGCCAACCTGGCCCTCGCCCTGCTGCGCAAGACGTCGGTCAACCTGAACTTCACCGTGCCGCCCGCCGACCTCGACGCGGCCCTGCGCCAGGCGGAGGTCCGCACGGTCGTCACCTCCCGGGCCTTCCTCGAGCGCGTCGCCCCGGGCCGGGCGCTGCCCCGCGTCCTCTACCTCGAGGAACTCGCCGCGTCGCTCACGCCGCGCCGGCGCCTCCGCGCGCTGCTCCGCGCCCGTTTCGCGCCGGCGGGCCTGCTGGCGTCCGCCCGCGGCTTCTCGCCCGGCGAGACGGCCACGGTGATCTTCTCCTCGGGCACCACCGGGACGCCCAAGGGCGTGCGGCTCACGCACCGCAACCTGCTGTCGAATGTCGAGGCCCTCGCCCGGGTCCTGCGCCCTCGCCGCGACGACGCGCTCGCCGCCACGCTCCCGCTCTTCCACGCCTTCGGGTACACCTGCGGCATCTGGCTGCCGGTCCTCTCGGGGCTGCGCGCGGCCTACCACCCCAACGCGCTCGACCCCGCGCGCATCGCGCGCATGGTCCGGGAGGAGCGGTGCACCGCGCTGTTCACGACGCCCACGTTCCTCCTCGGCCTGCTCCGGCGCGCCGCGCCGGAAGACCTCGCCCCGCTGCGGCTGGTCGTCACCGGCGCCGAGAAGCTGGCGCGCGGCACGGCGGACGCGTTCGAGGCGCGGTTCGGCCTGCGGCCGCTGGAAGGCTACGGCGCCACGGAGCTCTCGCCGGTCGCCATGCTCGGCCTGCCGGACCGGGGGGAAGGCCCCCTCGGGCAGACGGGCCACCGGGAAGGCAGCGTCGGGCAGCCGCTGCCCGGGGTCGCCGTCCGCATCGTGGACCCCGATTCGGGCGCGCCGCTGCCCGCCGGCCGGGAGGGCCTCCTGCTCGTCCGCGGGCCGAACGTCATGGCCGGCTACCTCGGGCAGCCGGAAGCGACCCGCGCGGCCCTGCGGGACGGGTGGTACGTCACCGGCGACATCGCCCGCGTGGACGCGGACGGCTTCGTGTTCCTGTGCGACCGCCTCGCGCGCTTCAGCAAGATCGCCGGCGAGAGGGTGCCGCACCGCCACGTCGAGGAGGCCTGCTTCCCGGCGGCGGACCCGGCCGCGGACCCGGTCCTGGCCGTCACGGCCGTGCCCGACCCGCGCCGGGGCGAGCGGCTCGTCGTGCTGCACACGGAGGCGGCCGGCGACGCCGACGCCCTGCACGCCCGCGCGGCGGCCGCGGGCCTGCCGAACCTCTGGAAACCCGCCCGGGCCGACTACTACCGGGTGGACGCGATCCCCCTCACCGGGACGGGCAAGCTCGACGTGCGGGGCCTGCGCGAACTCGCCGTGCGGCTCGCGGGCGTCACCCCGCCCGCGTGACCCTCCCGCGCGCCGCGCCCGGCCGCCTCCGCGCTCACCCCGCGCCGGGGAGCAGGTAGTTCTTCACGTAGTCGGCTGCCGCCTCCTCGAGCGTGGCGAACGGGTCCCCGTAACCCGCCTGCCGGAGCTTCGAGACGTCGGCCCGCGTGCGGTACTGGTACGTGCCGCGCAGGGCCTCCGGCATCGCCACGTACTCGATGCGCACCTCGATGCCCAGCGCGGCGAAGACCGCCCGCGCCAGGTCGTTCCACGTGCGCTCCGTGCCCGTGCCCACGTTGAAGAGGCCCGACACGCGGGGGTGGTCGTGGAAGAACAGCGTGGCGCGCACGGCGTCGAACACGTACAGGAAATCGCGGGCCTGCTCCCCGTCGGCATACTCCTCGCGGTACGAGCAGAAGAGCTTCACGCGGCCCGTCTCCTGGATCTGCTCGAACGCCTTGCGCACCATCGAGCGCATGTCGCCCTTGTGGGCCTCGCGCGGCCCGAACACGTTGAAGTACTTCAGCCCCGCCACCCGTTCGAACAGGCCCTGGCGCCGCACCCACTTGTCGAACATCTGTTTCGAGTAGCCGTACATGTTCAGGGGGCGCAGTTGAGGCACCGCGTCCTCGTCGTCCGCGTAGCCCAGGCGGCCGTCGCCGTAGGTCGCCGCGCTCGACGCGTAGACGAAGCGGATGCCGTGGTCGGCGCACCACTCGCACAGCTCGCGGCTGAACCGGTAGTTGTTGTCGGCGAGGTAGCTCGCGTTCGTCTCGGTGGTGGAGCTGCACGCCCCGAGGTGGAAGACGGTGTCCACCTCCCCGAGCGCGTCGTGGCGCAGCGCGAACCGGAAGTCGTCCTTCTCCCAGTAGTCGGCGTAGTCCAGGTCCGCCAGGTTCCGCCACCGCTCGTCGCGGCCGAGCTCGTCGACCACGAGGATGTCGTCCTCGCCGCGCTCGTTGAGCGCCGCCACCAGGTTGCTGCCGATGAATCCCGCGCCGCCCGTCACGATGAACTTGGCCATGTCCGCCCCTCTTCCCGGGCCCTCGCGCACCGCCCGCGCCCCGGCCCCGTCCGCGAGACTACCCGCCGCGGGCCGTTCCCGGCAACCGCCGATCCCGGCCGGCCGCCGCGGGTGCGCCGCGCCGGGCCGCGCGGCTGGAACCGGGCGGGCGGAAGAAGCCCCGCGCGGGGGAGCGGGCGGGGCGGCGGCGGGTCAGGAAGCCCCGGCGCGCGCCGGGTGCCACAGGTCCCCCTCGCCGAGCCCGAGCCGCGCGACCACCCCGGCCGCCTCGCCCAGGTCGCCCACGCTGCCGGGGCGGTGCGAGTCGCTGCCCAGGAAGAACCGCACGCCCGCGCGGCGCGCCCGGCCGTACAGGTTCTCCATGTACGCCTGGAACGCGGGGACATAGGTCATGCGGGGGCTGATCTCCAGCGCGACGCGCTCCGAAGCGAGCCGCTCGAGCAGCCAATCCATGCGCTTCGGGCGGATCTCGGCCATCACGTCCATGATGAACGGCAGCCCCTCGATGCCCGCCGCGCGGCCCATGTGCAGCCCGTACACGAAGAAGGGGTGCGCGATCGCGTGCGCGCCGCAACCGGGCACGTTCTCCATGTCGGTCATCATCCGGTCCGCCCACTCCATCGGGTCGTCCAGGTTCGACACCGGCGGGGCGTTCGCCAGGTCGTAGTGCGAGGGGGAGGCCAGGATGAAATCCGCGTCGGGCAGCTCGTTGGGGGGGATCACCAGCCGCTCCATGCCGGCCACCTCCAGCTCGGCCCCGATCCACACGCGCGGCGGCCCCTCCAACCCGTCCCGCGCCCGGGCCAGCGCCGCGTGGTGCCGGGCCAGCCCCGCCTGGTACGGGTGGTCCGTGATGCCGATATCGGTCATGCCGCGGAAGCGCGCCTGGTCCACGATGCGCAAAAGACTCATCGCGGGCTCGGCACAGGGGGAAAAGAAGCTGTGAATGTGAAAGTCGCAGGTCGTTCGCATCCCGTCCGTCCCTCTTCCCCGTGCCGCGCCCCTATGTACCACGCGCCACCCGCCCCCGCAAACCGCGCCCCGTCGCTTGGCCTGCGCGGCCAGGCCGGCCGGGGCCGAAGGAAATCCTTGCGCCGGCGGCCCCGCAGGCGTACACTCACGGGCTTTCCACGTTGGAAACGGAGACGGAGACAGGCGATGAAGCAAGATGTACACCCGGACTACGGCCCCTGCACGATCACGTGCGCGTGCGGCCACGTCATCGAGACCCGCTCCACCTCGAAGGACATGCACGTCAACACGTGCTCGAGCTGCCACCCGTTCTTCACGGGCGAGGCCAAGCTGATGGACACCGAGGGGCGCGTCGAGCGCTTCCGCAAGCGCTACGCCGCCAAGGCCAAGCCGTAGCACGCGGGGAACGGGCCGGGCCGCGAACGACGCCGTTCGCGCCCGGCCCGTTCGCTTTCCGTCCGCGCCGCCTGCACGCACCGGGACCGGGGCCATGATCGATCTGTCCTTCGTTGAGCGCACCCGCGGGCGGCTCCGCGAGATCGAGCAGGCGTTCGCCGATCCCGCCCTCGCCTCCCGGCCGGCGCGCCGCCGCGGGCTCACCGCCGAGCACGCCCGGCTCCGCGGGCTGCTGCAGCATGCCGAGCGCTACGAACGGCTGCGCCGCGAGGAGGACGACACGCGGCAGATGCTGGCCGAGGCCGGCGACGACGCGGAACTCCGCGACATGGCCGAGGCCGATCTCGCGCGCATCGCCGCGGAGCGGCCCGCCGCGGAGCGCGAGCTGAAGGTCGCCCTCCTGCCCGCGGACCCCGACGAGACGCGTGACACCCTCGTGGAGATCCGCGCGGGCACCGGCGGCGAGGAGGCCGCCCTCTTCGCCGCGGACCTCTACCGCATGTACACGCGCTACGCCGAGTCGCGCGGCTGGCGCACGAGCGTGATCGACGCGAGCCCCTCGTCCGTCGGCGGGTTCAAGGAGATCGTCTTCTCGGTCGAGGGCGAGGCGGTCTACCGCCGCCTGCGCTACGAGAGCGGGGGACACCGCGTGCAGCGCGTGCCCGCCACGGAGGCGCAGGGCCGCATCCACACGTCCGCCGCCACCGTGGCCGTGCTGGCCGAGGCCGACGAGATCGACGAGATCGAGATCAAGCCCGAGGAGCTCCGGATCGACCTGTACCGCGCCTCCGGACCCGGCGGCCAGAAGGTCAACAAGACCGAGTCGGCGGTGCGCCTGACGCACCTGCCCACCGGCATCGTCGTCCAGAGCCAGGACGAGCGCTCCCAGGTCCGCAACCGCGAGAAGGCCATGCGCGTGCTGCGCGCCCGCATCCTCGACCGCCTGCGCACCGACGAGGCGGCGCGGCAGGCGGACCAGCGCCGCTCGCAGATCGGGAGCGGGGACCGCAGCGAGCGGATCCGCACCTACAACTTCCCGCAGAACCGCGTCACCGACCACCGCATCAACCTCACCCTCCACCAGCTGGACCGCGTGATGGAGGGGGACCTCGACGGGCTGCTGGACGCCCTCTACGCCCATGACATCGACCTCCAGCTCCGGGCGCGGACCCGCGAGGGCTGACGCGTCCCCGCCCGGCGGCGGGCTCACCCTCGGCGGCCTGCTCCGCGGCCTCGTCGCCTCGCTGCGCGCGGCGGGCGTCGACGAACCCGGGGCCGTCGCCGAGTTCGCCGTGGCCGCCCGCGCCGGGGGCGGGCGGCTCGACCCCCACCTGTATCCCCGCCGGCCGGTGGATCCGCGGGTCGCGCGCCGGGTGCGCGAGGACGGCGCCCGCCTCGCCCGGCACGAGCCGCTGGCCCACGTGCTGGGCTGGACCGAGTTCCGCGGCCGCCGGTTCCTCTGCGACGCGCGGGCCCTGGTGCCGCGGCCCGAAACGGAGGAACTCGTCGGCCTCGCGCTGGCGGACCGCGCGTGGGAACGGCCGCCGCTTCGCGTGGCCGACGTGGGTACGGGCACGGGCTGCATCGCGATCACCCTGGCCCTGGAGCGCCCGGCCGCCCGCGTCACGGCCGTCGACGCCTCGCCCGGCGCCCTCGCGCTCGCCCGCGCGAACGCCGCGGCCCTCGGCGCCGCCCGGCGCGTCCGCTTCCGGGAAGGCGACCTGCTGGGCGCTTTCGGCCCGGCACGCTTCGATCTCGTGGTCGCCAACCTGCCGTACGTGCCCTCGGCGGAACTCCGCGGCCTGGACCGCACCGTGCGCGACTACGAGCCGCGGGCGGCCCTCGACGGGGGGGCCGACGGGCTCGACCTCGTGCGCCGCCTGCTGCCGCAGGCGGCGCGCTGCCTGCGCCCGCGCGGACGCGTGTACCTGGAACTCGGCGAGGACCAGGCCCCCGCCGTCGTCTCGGACCTCGTCCGCCTGGGCTTCCGCGGCACCGCGGCGTCCCTCGACGCGCGCGGCGTGGAGCGGTTCGTGTCCGCGGAAAAGCCCGCCGGCTAGCCCCCCGCGAGGCGGGCGAAGGGAAGGCGCACGCGCGCCGGACGGGAGCGGTCGCGGGACGGGTCACGCGGGAGGCGGAGCCCGGCGGTACCGGGCGCCCTCGCGTGGCGGCGGAGCTCGACGGCGACCTGCCCGGCGCGCCGTTTGCCCCGCGCCGCCGGAGCGGATACCATGGCCCGCGACCGGCCGGAGAGGAGGCGCGGACCTTGCGAAAGACGTTTCATCTTGGCTTTGACTACTACCCGGAGCAGTGGCCCGAGGCCAGGTGGGCGGACGACCTCCGCCTGATGCGGGCGTGCGGCACGACCTGCGTGCGCGTCGCCGAGTTCGCCTGGTCGCGGATGGAGCCCGAGGAAGGCCGGTTCCAGTTCGGCTGGCTCGACCGGTTCTATGCCCTGGCCGCGGAGCACGGCATCGCGGTACTCCTCGGCACCCCCACGGCCGCGCCGCCGCCCTGGGCGGTGCAGCGGCACCCCGAGATCGTGGCCGTGGAGGAAGACGGCGGCCGCGCGGCCACGACCGGGCGCCGCTACACCTGCCCCACCAGCCCCGTCTATCTCCGGCTCTGCGACGCGGTCGTCGCGCAGATGGCGCAGCGCTACGGAACGCACCCGTCGACCCTCGGGTGGCAGACGGATAACGAGTGGGACGGGCAGGTGTGCTTCTGCCCGCATTGCCGGCAGGCATGCCGGGAGTGGATGAAGGAGCGGCATGGGACCGTCGAGGCGCTCAACGGGAACCTGGGGCTGGTGTTCTGGGCGCACGAGGTGACGGACTGGGAGCACTTCGTCGCCCCCCGCAAGGGACTGGAGCGTGCGCACCCGAGCCTCCGCCTCGAGATTCACCGGTTCTTCTCCCGCGCCTGGTCCCGGTTCGCGCAGCGCCAGGCCGACGTGATCCGGGCGCATTCGCCCGGCCGCTGGGTGACGCACAACCTGCCCGGCGTCGAGGTCGAGCTGGACCTGTTCGAACTGGCGGCGGCGCACGACTTCCTCTCGATCGACCTCTACCCGAGGGCGATGCTCGACGACCACCACGGCGTGGCGTTTGCCAACGACGTCACCCGCAGCGCGCAGAACGGGCCGCACTGGGTGCTGGAGCTGCAGACGGGCGCGCCGTGCACGAGGTTCTACAAGGCGCCGTTGCCGCGCGAGGGCCAGCTCCGCCTGTGGGCGCACCAGTGCGCCGCGCACGGCGCCGGGGGCGTCGTCTTCTTCCGCTGGCGCAAGAGCCCGGCCGGGCAGGAGATGTTCGGCAACGGCCTGCTCGACCACGACGCGCGGCCGCGGCGCGGTTACCGCGAAGTGCAGGAGCTCGGCCGCGACTTCGCGAGCCTGGGCCGGACGTTGCCGGCGCTCTCGGCCCGGCCCGAGGTGGCGCTGGTCCTGGACTTCGCCGACCGGATGAACGCGCGGATCCACGCGTTCGCC
Organism: uncultured bacterium; assembly: GCA_963744655.1. GTDB lineage: Bacteria > Verrucomicrobiota > Kiritimatiellia > PWTM01 > PWTM01 > CAVUUJ01. The sequence goes on from CAVUUJ010000001.1 coordinate 588,859, forward strand.
ATGGACGTCGACTTCTTCCCGCACCTGCGCCGGTGGTACCGGGCGGTACGGCGCCTCGGTCTCGGCGTGCGGTTCGTGCGGCCGACCGACGACCTCGCACCCTTCCCGCTCGTGATCGCGCCCAACCAGTTCACCACGTCGCCCGAGATCGCGGAGAACTTCACGCGCTACGTGCGCGGGGGCGGCACGCTGGTCGGCGCGATGAGAATGGGCTGGTTCGACCCCCACGGGAAGCCCGCCGGGGGGACGCTGCCCGGCGGCATGACGGACCTGTTCGGCGTCGAGGTCGAGGAATACGAGCGCGTGATGGCGCCCAACCCCAACCGGCTGGTCTTCCGCGAGGCGGGCGTGCCGCCGGCGGCGTGCCGCCAGGGGGTCTACGTCCTCCACGAGCTCGGGGCGAAGGCGCTGGCGAAGTACGAACGCGACGACTACGCGGGGAAGACGGCGGTCTCCCGGCACGCCCTGGGTGACGGGCATGCGGTCTACGTGGGGACGATGCTCGACCAGCCCGCGCTGGACGCGCTGGTGTCGCGCCTGGCCGCGCAGGCCGGCCTGGACGCGCCCGCCGCGGACTGGCCCGAAGACGTCGAACTGGTCCGCCTGTCCGGCGCCGACGGGCGGCCGGTGTGGTCGGTGCTCAACCATGCCCGCGAGCGTCGCCGCGTCGCACTGCCCCGGCCCATGGCCGACCTGCTGACGGGAGCGTCGACGAGGCGCCTCGACCTGCCCCCGTTGACGGCCGCCTGGCTCCGCGGGTGAACCGCGATGCGGACGGGCTGCCGCATCCCGGCGGTCCCCCGCGGCGCGGTGCGTGACCCGGCGGGGCCGCTCCACCGGATGGCGTCCTTCGCGATCTTCCCGGTGCAACCCGGCCGGGCTCAGGCGGCTCCGAGCGGCCGGATGCAGCGGACCTTGCGGCCTCCCCCGCCGCGGGCGAGCGGCGGCTCGGCGGCGCGGCAGGCGGCGTCCGCCAGCGGGCAGCGCGGCGCGAACCGGCAGCCGCGCGCGATCTCCCCGGGCGCGGGGGGCCGGCCGGGGATGCCGTCGACCGCGCCGCGCGGACCGTCGAGTCGCGGCACGGCGCGCAGCAGCGCCGCGGTGTACGGGTGGCGCGGCGCGCGCAGGACCGCCTCGACCGGCCCCTCCTCCACCCACCGCCCCGCGTACATCACCATCAGCCGTTCCGCGAAGCCGGAGACGATGCCCAGGTTGTGCGTGATGAGCAGCACCGCCATGCCCAGCTCGCGCCGCAGGCCGTCCAGCAGCTCGAGAATCTGCGCCTGCACCGTCACGTCGAGCGCGGTCGTCGGCTCGTCGGCCACGAGCAGGCGCGGGCGGCAGGCCACCGCCATGGCCAGCACGACACGCTGCTGCATGCCGCCGCTGAGTTCGTGCGGGTAGCGCCGCAGGCACGCCCCGGCGTCCGGCAGGCGCATGCGGCCGAGCCACGCGGCCGCCTCCCGCCGCGCCGAGGTGCGCCCGTGCCCGTGCAGCCGGAGGGCCTCGGCGACCTGCTCGCCGACGCGCAGGACCGGGTTGAGCGCCGAGGCGGGGTCCTGGAAAACGTAGGCGATCTGTGCCCCGCGAAGGCGGCGCAGCTCGCGGGGGCTCATCGCGCCCAGCGGGCGGCCGTCCCAGAGCACCTCGCCTCCCGTCACGCGCCCCGCCGGCTCCGGCACGAGGCGCGCCAGCGCGAGGGCGGTCACGCTCTTTCCGCACCCGCTCTCGCCGACGAGCGCCGCCGTTTCGCCCGCCCGCAGCTCGAAGCTCACGCCGTCCACGGCGGGCGGCGAGCCCCCGGGTCCGAAGGCGACGGACAGGCCGCGCACCTCGAGCATCGGCGCGACGGCGCCCGCCGCGCGTTCCCCCGTGCCGGCCGCCGTTTTCGTCACGCCCCGTCCCCCCTTCCTGCCGCCGCCCGGCCCGGCTACGCCTCGCGCAGGCGCGGGTCGAGCGCGTCGCGCAGGGCATCGCCCAGCACGTGAAACGCGAGGACCAGCAGGAAGATCGCGGCGGTGACCGTCGCCATCTCCCACCACGCGCCCTGCCAGAGCCGGAGCCGGGCCGCCTGGATCATCGTGCCCCAGGACGGCTCGCCCTGCACGCCGATCCCGAGGAAGCTGAGGAAGACCTCCGTGCCCACCGCCGCGGGAAAGCGCAGGGTGAAGGTGATGATGACGAGGTGCGCGACGTTCGGGAGGATGTGCCGCGCCAGGATGCGGCCGTGCCCCAGGCCGAGCAGCCGCGCGGCCTCGACGTACGGCCGGCCCCGGTGCTTGATCACCTCCGCGCGGATGAGCCGGCAGACGCCCACCCAGGTGGTCAGGCCGATGCCGAGGCATACGCCCGTGAGCCCCTTGCCCACCACCATGGCGATCGCCAGGACGAACAGCAGCCCGGGGATCGCCGCGAAGCACGTGTAGACCGCCACGACCGCGTCGTCGACGCGGCCCCCGAAGTAGCCCGCCGCCGCGCCCAACACCACGCCGATCGGCAGGGCGATGAGCGAGGTGAGCAGGCCGACGCGAAACGCGATGCGCACGCCCTGCACCGCCCGGTGCAGCACGTCGCGGCCGAGTCCGTCGGTGCCCAGCCAGTGTCCCCCCCTCACCGACGGCGGGCGGTGGGCCTCCGCGACCGATCCCTGCTGGTAGGGCGGCGTGCGGTCCGCCAGCCGGTAAAAGAGGTGCTCGGCCTCGCCGAAGACGGCGAGCGCCGCGTACACCGCCAGCACCGCGAGCGCCGCGCGCGTGCCGCGGCGGCGGACGAGCCGCGCCCCCGCCTCCGCCCATCCGCTCCGGCCCGCCGCGCTCACGAGAGCTTCACCCGGGGATCGAAGCACGCGTAGGCGACGTCCGTCGCCAGGTTGGCAAACAGGTAGAGCACCGAGCCGACGAGCACGATCGCCCGGACGACGTCGACGTCCGACGCGTTGACGGCGTTGACGCCGACGTATCCCAGCCCGGGGATGCCGAAGAAGCTCTCGAGCAGCAGGCTGCCCGTGTAGAGGAACGGCAGCGAGAGCGCCACGTGCGTCACGACCGGGATCATCGCGTTGGGCAGCACGTGGCGCACCAGCACCCGCGCGCGGCCGGCGCCCTTGGCCAGCGCGGTCCGCACGTACTCGCGGTACATCTCGTCGAGCATCACCGTGCGGTAGAACCGCAGGTCGGCCCCCAGCCCGCTCGCCACGCCGACCAGCACCGGCAGGGCCAGGTACGCCCAGGACTCGAAGCCCCACACCGGGAACCAGCCGAGGCGGAACGCCAGCAGGTACTGGCCCGCGATGATCCACACGAGGTAGTTCACGCTCATCAGGGCGACGGACCCGACCACGACGGCCCGGTCCATCCACGTGTCCCGCGCGTAGGCGCAGGCGAGCGAGATCCCCAGCGCCAGCAGCACGCCGAGCGTGAGGATCGGCACGGTCAGCGCGAGCGAGGGGCCGATGCCGCCCCGCAGGATGTCGGCCACCGGCCGGTTCTCGCGGGCGGAGACGCCGAGGTCGCCGTGGAGCAGCCGCCCGAAAAAGAAGGCCAGTTGCGAGTCGAACAGGTGCCGCGTCCGGCGGTCGAAGCGCAGGGCGCGGATCTCGACCGCGCCCTGCTCGAGCCGCAGCGCGGGAAGGAGCTCCCCGGGGGTGTCGGCGGCGAACACCCACGCGCCCCGTTTCCAAGGGTTGGAAGCACCCGCGCCCGCGGCTTCCAAGGCTTGGAAACCCGCCGCGGGATCGAGCGCCGGGGCCCCGCCGTCCGGCCCGGGCCGGGCGAAGCCGAGCACCGCGCGCGCGCCGGCCCCCTCCGTGCGGTAGCCGATGCGGAGCCGGGCGCGGGCGCCGCGCGGCAGCGCGAACGCGCGCGGGAGCAGGTACGTTCCCGGCCTCTCGAGCCGCAACCGCAGGACGTCCCCCGCCGTCCCGCGCAGGGCGTCCGCCGGCCAGCCGGCCGGGACGCGCGCCGCGCCCGGGCCGGGCCACGCCTCGAACGCCCGCGTCCGGGCCCAGTGCCCGAGCAACAGCGGCCGGTTGTATCCACGCTGCTCGTCGAACTCCTCGAGCGCGCGGGGGGAGGCGTGCTGGCCGAGCGTCGCCGCGGCCGGGCTGCCGCCCACCACGTGGAAGAGCACGAAGGTGAGGAGGACGACGCCCAGCAGCGTCGGCACCATCTGGAGCAGCCTCCGTCCGATGTAGGCGGGCATCAGGCGGTCCCCGCGCCGCGCGCTTCGCCCCCGGCCGCCGGTTCCCCCCCGCCCGCCGGCGCCGCCCGCCCGGGCTCCGCGGGGTGCGCGCCGTAGAGGTGGCAGCGCACCTGGCGGCCGTCCGTATCGCACGGCGGCGCATCCACGCTCCGGCAGACGTCCATGACGCGGGGGCAGCGCGTGTGAAAGGGGCAGCCCGGCGGCGGGTTCGCGGGCGACGGCACGTCGCCCCCGAGGACGATCCGGGGACCGCGCGCGCCGCCCGGCACGGGCACCGCCGCGAGGAGCGCCTGGGTGTAGGGGTGCCGGGCGCGCTCCATGACCGCCTCGACCGGCCCGACCTCTACGATGCGGCCGAGGTACATCACCGCCACGCGGTCGGAGAGGTGCTTGACCACGCCGAGGTCGTGCGAAATGAACAGGTAGGCCAGCTCGTGCCGCTCGCGCAGGTCCATGAGCAGGTTGAGCACCTGCGCCTGCACGGAGACGTCGAGCGCGCTGACCGCCTCGTCGCACACGACGAGGGCGGGCCGCAGGGACATCGCGCGGGCGATGCAGACGCGCTGGCGCTGGCCCCCGGAGAACTCGAACGGGTAGCGGTACAGGCTGTCGTCCGACAGCCCGACCTCGTCCAGGAGCCGCCGGGCCGCCTCGTCGCGCGATGCCGTGAGCAGGCCGTGCTGCGCGAGACCCTCGGTCAGGATGTCCCGCACGGTCATGCGCGGGTTCAGCGACGCGTAGGGATCCTGGAAGATCATCTGCATGTCGCGGCGAAGCGCCTTCCACCGCCCGCCCGTGAGGCCGGTGATGTCCTGCTCCCGGAAGAGCATCCGCCCCTCCTTCGACGCTTCCAGCCCGATGACCGTGCGCCCGAGGGTCGTCTTGCCGCAGCCCGACTCGCCCACCAGGCCGAGCGTCTCGCCCTCCCGCAGGACGAACGAGACGCCGTCGACCGCCTTCACGTGCCCCACGGTGCGCGAGAAGACGCCGCGCCGGATCGGGAACCACGTGCGCAGGCCGCGCACTTCAAGGAGGGCCTTTTTCCCGTTCGTCGCGTTCGTCGCCGCCGTCATGTCGTGTCCCGGCTCCCCATGCTCATGAGCCGCGGAGTATGCCACGGTCCCCGCCGGTGTGCGAGCCCCCCGTTGCGGATCGCGCGGCCCCGCCGCGGGCGCGCCTCCCTTGCCGCCCGCGTCGGTACCGTGCACTATAGCGGCCATGCGGCTCGCCCTGCACCAGTTCTCCGCCGTCGCACGGCTCACGGCCGTCGAGACCCTGCGCCAGCCGATCGGCCTGCTGCTGGCCACGACGGCCTGGGCGATGCTGGCCCTGGTCCCGCTGGTCACCTCGCACACCCTGGGCGAGGGGCAGAAGATGGTGGGCGACGCCGCGCTCGCGCTGCATTTCGTCTTCGGGCTCCTGCTTGGCGGATTCGCCGCCTGCCGGTCGATCTCGGGCGAGATCCGCACCGGCACCGCGGCGACCGTGCTCAGCAAGCCCGTGGGCCGGGAGGTCTTCTTCCTGGCCAAGTTCGCGGGGGTGGCCCTCGTGATGGCCGCTTTCTCGGTGGGGACGACGGCCGCCACGCTACTGGCGCTGCGCACCGTGGCCGAGCCGTTCCGCTTCGACCTCTGGGGCTCGGTGCCGCTCGGCGCGGCCATCGTGTTCGCCTACGCGGCCGGGGGGTTCGTGAACTACTTCACGCGCAGGCCGTTCGCCTCCGGCACCGCGGTGCTGCTGTTCGCCGCGGTGCTCGTCGCGCTGGCGATCTCGGGTTTCGCGGGCGGCGGCGACGGGCGCCCGGTGTTCGGGGCCGCCTTCCTGCCGGGCGCCGCACCGGTCAGCCTGCTCGTCGGCGCGGCCGTGCTCGTTCTCACGGCCATGGCCCTGGCGCTGGCCACGCGGCTCGACGTCGTGCCGACCGTGTCGGTGCTCTCGGGCGTGCTCGTGCTCGGGCTGATGTCCGACTACCTTTTCGGCCGGCGCGCGGCGGACGCGGCCTGGGCGCGCGTACTGCACGCGGTCGTGCCCAACTGGCAGCACCTCTGGCTGGCCGACACGCTGCACCTCGGTCAGCCGGTGCCGGCGGCCTACCTGCTCCGCGCCGCCTCCTACGCGGCGTTGTACTTGCTGGCGGTGCTGGCCTCCGGTATCGTCTCCTTCCGGCACACCGAAGTTAAGGCGTGATGGAACGCTCCAACGAGAGAGGCGCGGCGGCTGCGGCCGTGCTGGGTACCGTCGCGCTCGCGTTCGACGCGTTCCTCCTTGCCGCCACCCGCCAACGGGTGTTCCTCGCCCTGCTGCCCTACCTGGCGGCCGTCCTGCTGGTCGGCATCGCGGCGTGGTTCCGCGCATGGCTCGCCCGGCGCGCGACGGAGGAGCGGCAGGACGCCGAGATCGAGGCCCGCGAACGGCCGGACGCGGGCCTGTTCGGCCCGGCCGGAACCGGGGACGCCGAGCCGTTCACCCTCGCCCGGAGCCGCGAGCAGTTCGAGCGCTGGTTCGTGCCGTGGACGGCGCCCCTGCTGGCCCTCCTGGAGGCGGCGGCCGCCTGGTGGATCGCCGGCTCCCTCCGCGGCGTGCCCGCCGCGGAACCCCGGCTCCGGCTCCTCGCGGCCGCCCTCCTCGCGGGGCAGGCCTTCGCGTTCTTCCTGCCCAGCCGCTACCTGCTGGGGCTCGCCCGCGAGGAGGGCGCACGCCTGCTGCGGGCGCCGGGCGTCCTCTGCGGGCTGGCCGCGCTGCTCAGCCTGCTCGGCGCGCTCGCCGCGGGGGCGGGCCATGCCGGCTGGCCGGCGGCCGACGCGCTCGTCGCGTGGGTCGCCGCGGCCGGGCTGGGCCTCATGGCGGTCGAACACGCGGTTACCGCCATCGCAGGGCTCTACCGGCCGCGGGGAACCTCCCGCGAGCTTTCCTTCCCCTACGAGACGCGGATGGGCCGCCTGCTGACCGACCCCGCGGGCTGGATGGAGGGCGCCGCCGCGGCGCTGGACTACCAGTTCGGCTTCAAGGTCTCCGACACCTGGGTCGTGCGGTTTCTCACCCGGGCCATCCTGCCGCTGCTGCTCTTCCAGGGCGTCGTGCTCTACGCGCTCTCCTCCGTCGTCGTCCTCGGTCCCGAAGAGGAGGGCATCCTGGAGCGGTTCGGCCGCCCGCGGGACGGCGCGGACGCGTGGCATCTCGAGCCCGGCCTTCACGTCAAGTGGCCCTGGCCCTTCGAGACCGTGCGCCGCTTCCCCGCGCGGCGCGTGCTGTCCACGCACGTGGGCTACACCGATGCGCCCGGCGACACGCACGGCACCATCCTGTGGACGCGGCCCCACTACCGCGACGAGGACCGTTTCCTCGTGGCCGCGCGCACGGCGGTGCCCGGCGACGCGGGCTCGGCGGTCCCGGTGAACCTCGTGAGTTTCGCCGTGCCCATCGAGTACCGCATCGCTGACCTGCGGGCCTACGCCTACCGCTACGCCGAGCCCGACGCCATGATCCGCGCCGCCGCCTACCGGGCGCTGACGCGGGAGGTCGCCGGCCGCGACCTGTTCGAGGTGCTCGGCGCGGGGCAGCAGGCGGCCGCCGCCGCGCTGCGCGGCCGCATCCAGGCCGAGATCGACCGCCTGGGCCTCGGGGTCGAGGTCCTCTTCGTGGGCCTGCAGGGGGTTCACCCGCCCGTCCCCGTCGCCGACGCCTTCGAGGCCGTGGTCGGGGCGATGGAGGAGAAGGAGGCGGCCATCCTCGGGGCGCGGGCGGACGCGGCGCGCGTGTCCGTCGAGGGCGGCGCCGAGGCCCGCCGCATCGTCATCGCCGCGGAGGCGGACCGCACGCAACGCACGCGGCGGTCCGAGGCCGAGCGCGACGCGTTCCTGCTGCGCCGGGCGGCGCACGACGCCGCGCCCGGCGTCTTCCGGAGCCGCTACCGGCTCGGCGTGGTGCGCGACGCCCTCGAGAAAGCCCGGCGGTACATCGTGGCCGCCCGTCCCGACCGTGAAGTCATCCGGCTGGATTTCGACGAACGCGTCCCCTCGGGACTCTTCGACACCAGCCCGCCCGCCACCGAGGAGCCGTGAAAAGCATGAGGCAACGAACCTTCTGGATGCTGGCCCTCGGGCTCGCGCTGGCCGGCGTGCTGCTGCTGGCCCAGGTCCTGGTGATCGTGCGCGAGGGCGAGGCCGTCGTGCGCACCACCTTCGGCAAGCCCGACGCCGCCCCGTGGACGCGGGCGGGGCTCTACGTGCGCTGGCCGTGGCCCGTGCAGCGGATTCACCGCTTCGACACGCGGGTGCACGTGCTCGAGGGCGCCTTCGAGCAGACGCTCACCCGCGACGGGAAGGCGGTCATCGCCACCCTGTACGCGGGCTGGCGCATCGACGACCCGCTGGTGTTCCTCCAGCGCGTGGGCGGCGTGCCGCAGGCGGAACGCGCGCTCAACGGCCTGCTCACCAACTACAAGAACGCCGTGCTCGGGCAGCACGACTTCGCCGCGCTCGTGAACGCCGATCCGGACCGGCTCCGGTTCGAGGCCATCGAGCAGGCCGTGCTCGACGCCGTGCGGCCCGAGGCCCTCGCGCGCTACGGCATCGACGTGCGCTTCACGGGCCTCCGCAAGCTCGCGCTCCCGGAGGCGATCACCGAGAAGGTCTTCGAGCGCATGCGCGCCGAGCGCAAGCAGGCGGCCGAGCAGTACCGCGCGGAGGGCGCCGCCGAGGCCGTCCGCCT
>CAVUUJ010000002.1:0-2160444 GCA_963744655.1 uncultured bacterium
CGGGGGAGCGGGGTCAGCCCTTAAGATAGCAGTTAAGGCTCATCCCCGGGGTCAGGCCTTGGTTAATGCTTAAGCAGCCAGCTCCTCCTCTCGAGCCATGCAGCACGCGCGGACTACGGGTTGACGTCTCGACATGCGACAATTGGGCCACGGGGAGGGGGTCAGGCCTCAACGGCCTGTTGCCCAATGCGCTTGATGCCGTCACGGCGATCGCATTCCGCACACAGGTCAGGTCGCCACAGGGGCGGGGGCAGGGCCGTTGAGGAGTGACTAGCCGGACGCCGCCTCCTTCAGCGCCGCCAGTGCCCGGTCCCGATCCGCCTTCCAGCTCTTCGCCCTCATGCCCTCCAGGATGGCGATGGCCTCGCGGACGGGGTCGGCGGGCTATACGCACGCTGCTGACGCGGGGGTGGCTTCCAGGCTGGCGATGGCCTGCTCGAGGAGTTCCACGGCCTTGGCGACGCGTTCCTGGTTGGCCTTTCCGGTCACGGCCTTGAGGACCTGGATGGCGCGGGCGAGGACGCGGCCGGGTTCTGCGGTGGTGGGGTTTGGGCTGGGCAGAAGGGCTGCGCCGGTGAGGTGGCCCGGGAGGGCGTTGTGGAGGGCGTTGCGGATCTGGTCGGTACTGGGATGGAAGTAGTGCTTGGTGACGACCTCGACGGTCTTGTGGCCGCTGACGAGCTTGACGGTTTCGATGGGGACCCCACGGGAGAGGGCCTCCGTGATCCAGGTGGTGCGGAGGGAGTGGAAGTCGTAGACGGAAGCCCTGTTCACGCCCCGTTCACGGTCGGCGAGGAGGGCGTCCTTGCCGAGTGCCGCCCGGAAGAGGCGTCGCAGCCGGCTGGAGACGAGGGTGTGGTTGCGGCGGTAGAGGGCGGCCTGCCGGGGCCAGACGAACTCGTCCTGGTCTCGCCGCGCCGCAAGGGCACCCTGAAGCTCGGCCTGGAGCCGTTCGTAGACGGGGATGCAGACCGTCTGACCCGTCTTGGCCGTCTTCACGGTGACGGTGGGGCATCGGGGCGCCAGGTCGACATCCGTCCAGCGGAGCTGGCAGCAGTCACCCAGGCGCATGGCGGTGCTGAGGCCGCAGACGAGGAGCGGCCGGCAGAAATCGTTCCCAGCGGCCTTGTCGAGGAGCTTCTTGACCTGGTCCTCGCTGAGCGGGCGCCGGTGGTGGGTATGTTCCTCCCGCATGCGGATGCCGTCGAAGGGATTCCGCCACAAGCCGTACTCGGTCTGGAGGAATCGGAACGTGGCGCGGACGCGCTTGAGGGAGTCGTTCCACGTCTTGTCCGAGATGCCGCGGGCATCTTCGGCCTCGAGGAAGGCGCGGGCTATGCGGCGGTCCACCTGGGCGGCGTCGATGACCTTCGGGTGGTGTTCTTCGAGGAAGTCGAGGAAGCGCTGAAGGGTGGTGCGGACGTCCTTCGCGTAGCGCGGGACGAGGCTCCGGCGCTTCTTCGGCATGGCGTCCCATGCCTTGACGAGGTCGGCAACGGGAAAGCTCTCGATCCTGGACCCGTACTTGATCTCGTGGATCTCCTGCAGCATCGACTCGGAGGACTTGGCGCTGCGGGCCTGGGCGATGGCCTGTTGGAGCTTGATCTTGGCCCTGCCGCGTGAGCGTTCGAAGGCCGCGTCACCGTCTTCCCGGAGGGTGGGCGGCGGGATCCCCTTGATCTCGACGTCGAGGTTCTTGACGTGCCGTTTTCCGCCGGCCGAAAAGGACCCGTACCAGTATTTTGACTTGAGCTTTCCGTCCGGCTTCCGCCTAATCTCCAGTCCCATGGCGACCTCCTTGCGCGGTGCGCTGGCGGTGATACCAGGGAAGCGTATGAAACGGCGTGGGCCGGGGCAAGACGAATTGCACAACTTTCCACACAACCCATTTCAAAAGCAACCAGCCTTACAGGCTGTAAAGTCACAAGTGCTTCATGTATAACGGTAATGCAGGCGTAGCTCAACGGTAGAGCCCCAGCCTTCCAAGCTGGTTGTGTGGGTTCGATTCCCATCGCCCGCTCCATCTCCGCCCCGGGCGGTGCGCGGCTTGAACATCGAAGGGGGCACGCATGGGCTACGATCCGTGGTTCGACTCGGAAGAGAACCGGGCGCTCATGGCCATCTGCACGCGCAGGCTGATCCGGAACATCGGCATCGGGGGCATCCTCTGGGGCGCGGTCAACAGCGCCATCGGGGCGGCGGCCATACAGGCGTCCTTGCTCAACACCGGGCTCCTGGCCCTTGGCCTCCTCATGCTGGGAGCCGGCGTGCAGGCCCTGCGCAGGCCGACGCTGGGCATCCTGCTCGCGGAGACCCTGGTGGCGGCCCTTCTCTTCCTCTGGAACCTCGGCATTTCTCTCCTCAACCTGCAGGCGGGCGGCCCGTTCGAGCCCCGCGGACTCGTCTTCCCGCTCGTGATCGTTGCCGTGTTCGCGCGCCACTACCGGAAGCTGGGGCACCTCAGGGACCTGGTATCCTCCATGGCCCCGGAACAGATCGAGGCCGCCAGGAAGACGTGCAAGGCGATGATCCGAAGGAAGCTGAAGGAGGAACCGTTCCTGGTGGAGACCCGCGACCGCCGCTGCCGGGCGCAGCTCATGGACGACCGGGCCTTCTTCATCCAGCGCGACCTGATGCGGGCGTTCGTCGGGAGCCGGGAGGCCGTGCGCGCGGCCACGGTGAAGCCGGAGGCGAAGACGTGGACGGCCGTCTTCCGCCACCCGCTGGGCAAGCTGGCGTACCGCTTCGACCGGGGGAACACCGAGAAGCTGCGGAACTGGCTGGACGCGGGACCGGCCCCGGCCGCGGGTTGACCCGAACGGCGCCGATACCCGCCGCGCGCCGGACAGACGATCACGGAGGGTTCACGACCTCGTGAACCGTCGAGGCCGAAGGGAGGAGAAGCCCACATGCGCACGCTCACGGTCTGCTTGTTGCTCGGCATCACGCCCGCCATGGCGCCGTCCGCTTCGGCCGGCGAACTCGATCTCCAGGTCGAAGGCGGCGGCGTCTGGTTCAGCAGGAATGATGTGCGAATTCCCGGCGATGACGGCACGAAGTTCGACATGCTGGACCTGACCGGCAACGGGCCGGACCCGTATGTTCGCTTCTACGCCACATACGATTTCAACGGCCGACACGCCCTGCGCCTCACGCTCGCGCCGCTGAAAGTCGATGGGACAGGAAGGCTGAGTGAAGATGTGACATTCAAGAACGACGTGTTCGCCGCCGATGCGCCGACAAAGGGAACGTACAAGTTCAACACCTACCGGCTGACCTACCGCTGGACATTCCACGATCGCGAACGCTGGCGCTGGGGCCTCGGGGCCGCCGCGCTGGTTCGCGATGCGGACATCACCCTGGAGCAGGGAGACAAGAAGCAATCCCGAGACGATCTTGGCCTGGTTCCTCTCCTGCATCTGTACGGCGCATACCGAGTTCACACGATCAGGTGTCCGTCATCCTGGACATGGAGGGCGCGTGGTCGCCCATGGGACGCGCCGTCGATGCGGCCCTCAAGGCGCAATACGACTTCGATTCGGGATGGTACGTGGCGGCAGGATACAGGACGCTCGAGGGCGGGGCGGACAACGACGAGGTCTATACATTCGCATGGCTGCACTATGCGCTGGTAACCGCAGGATGCCGGTTTTGAGACGGCTTCGCTATCCCGGCCCCGCGGCCCCCCGATCACGGTCCGTGAACAGGGGAAACCCACCGACGAATTCCCTCCCGCCGGCCGCGGCCCGGGAACCTCGCATGGAACATGGCGTCGCGCAGGAGGCCATCCGATGAGCATGGCCGACCGGGCGACGTGCCTTGCAGCGATCTGCGAGATACGCAGAACCCACTGGCCCGAGAACCGGACCGTCAACCCGGTGTGTCAGGGGCACCGTGTCCCCGCCGGGCATTTCGCTGCCCCCATGGTGGACACGATGAACGCCTATCCGCACCTGCTCACCTCGGGTGGAAGCGCCGGTTCCCGTTCGCGGTCCTGCATGCCGTCGTAACCGCCATCGGGGGTGAACACTCCGGGTCCGGCGCGGGGCGCTGCGAGCGGGACGTCCTGTGCCGCCGGCCGGATGTCATGACCATTGACTACGGGTTGAACGGCCGGTACCTAGGCGTGGACCGGGCCCACGCGTCCTGGACGAGGAGGATCGAGGCGGGCGAGCCGCTGCGCTGGCTTCCCCCGGGAGGAACGAGGCGCCGCGCGCCATCCGCGGTGACGAGAGAAAGACATGAAGCGACGAGAAAGGCTCCTGGCCACCTTGCGCGGGGAACCGGTTGATCGACCCCCCGTCTCGTTCTACGAGATCAACGGACTGGATGAAGACCCCGACAACCCCGATCCGTTCAACATCTATTCCCATGCGTCGTGGCGCCCTCTCATTGAACTGGCCCGCGAGAAGACGGATCGCATGGTCATGCGGGGCGTCTCTTGCGAATCCGCGACGCCCGATCCCTTCGAGGTGGCCGCGAAGACCGAGACCGTCACGCGCCGTGGCAGCGTGTTCACAACGCGACGCGTGCGGGCCGGCCGTCGCATCCTGACGACCCGTACGCGCCGCGATCCCGACGTCAACACGGTGTGGACCGAAGAGCCGCTCCTGAAGGACGCCGACGACCTGCGCGCCTTCCTGGAAATGCCCGCTCCGGTCCCGGGGGGAGACATCGACACGGCGGGTGTCCTGCACGCCGAATCGGCGTTGGGCGATACGGGTATCGTCATGATCAACACGCCCGATCCCCTGTGCCTGGCGGCATCGCTCTTTGACATGGCGGAGTACACGATCATGGCCTTGACCGAGCGGGACCTGTTTCATCGGGCGCTCGAACGCTTCGCCTCGACCCTGTTGCCGAAGACCGAGGCCGTGGCCAAGGCGTTGCCCGGGCGTCTCTGGCGTATCTACGGCCCGGAGTACGCATCGCCCCCCTACGTGCCGCCCGCCCTGTTTCGCGACTACGTCTGTCGCTACGTGGCGCCCATGGTGGGCTCCATCCAGCAGTACGGCGGATACGCCCGTATCCACTCCCATGGCCGCCTGGGGGCCATCCTCGACGACATCGCGTCCATGGGCGTAGACGGTCTCGACCCTATCGAGCCGCCTCCCCAGGGCGATGTTGAGCTGTCCTATGTCAGGGAACGCTACGGGAAGAACCTGGTGCTTTTCGGCAATATCGAAGCCGCCGATATCGAGAACCTGCCCACCGGGCCCTTCGCGGGGAAGGTGAAGCGCGCCATCGAGGAGGGCACATCGGGAGCCGGCCGTGGATTCGTTCTCATGCCGTCCGCGTGTCCCTACGGAAGAGAGCTTTCGCCGCTCGCGCTGCGAAACTACGAGAAGATGATTGAGATCATCGAGGGGCTTTGACCCCGCCCGTCGAACCGGCCCCCCCCGACGGACGGAGCCCGTCCTCCGCCGGCCGCGGGCCCGGAACGGGGGCCCGGGGCATGGCCGTCAGCGCGAGGCGCGAACCTCCTTGCCACAAACGGCTTGATCGGTTTCTCGCGGGACGTCATAACCTGTGGGTAGGAAGTCGGCCGTCACGCCCTACGCGTGCAACCAGAGGAGCCCTGCGCCATGAGACCGGTCCCCGATCAGACGACCCCGCTTGCGAAGCCCGATCCCGGTGCACCGAACCGGCCCGGCCCGGTTCCTGCCGCCCCCTCCCCTCAACGCGGCCGCCGCTATCCGATGCACTCCCCCGCCGGAAACGCCCGCGCCCGCGTCCTGGCGCCCCTGCTGGCGGTCGCCGTGGTGCTCGTGGGAACCGCCGCGGCCGCCCCGGCGGCGCCGCCGCCGGAACCGGTGGCGGACGAAGAAGGGTTCCACCCGGCCGGGGCCCTCACCCTGGGCAGTCGCTTCTACGAAGACGAGACGGAGTTCTTCGGCGATGTGCTGGTGCCGCTCTGGGCGGGGGACTCGACCCTGCTGTTCATCAATCCCCGGACCTCCGCCACGGACCACGACGAGGAGGAAGTGAACCTGGGCCTGGGGATTCGACACATGACCCGCGGGCGGCGGCCCTTCATCGTGGGCGCGAACGTCTACTATGACAGCCGCTACACCTCGAACGACAACCGCTTCGACCAGTTGGGGCTGGGCCTGGAGTTCCTGTCCAAGTGGTTTGACGCACGGGTCAACGCCTACCTGCCGGAGGACGGAAAACACCTGTTCCATTCCTTCACCCTGGAAGAGAGCACGACCCGCGCCGAGACCTCGAGCACCCCGTTCGCGGAGTACGGCGAGGTGCGCCCGGCCGGACACGCCTTCGTGCAGGATGTCCATACGTACGAAAGGGTCGAAACCCGGCGCACCACGACGACCACCCGCCGGGTCTACGAGCAGTACGAGGCGCCGCTGGAGGGGTACGATGTGGAGGCCGGCTTCCGGCTGCCCCTGCCGGAAGACTGGGGCGAGACCCGGATCCTGCTGGGCTACCAGGATTTTGACAACCCCTTCGGACAGCGCTTTGACGGCATGAAGGCCCGCCTGGAATTCCGCGCCCTGCGGGCCCTGACCCTGGATGCCGAGTGGTTCGACCACGCCGAGCTGAACGGCGGCGATTTCGTGGTGGGGCTGCGGGTGCATCTCCCGTTCGACCCGGCGCTCCTGGCGGACGGGAAGAATCCCTTCCGCCCGGACGCGCCCGCCAGGACCTCCTCCCTCGACGACCGCATGGCCGACATGGTGGTGCGCGATGTCAGGGTCCGCAGCCACGTATCGGATCCGACGGAGAATCCCGCCCTCGGCAGCCGTTCCAGCCGGTCCTCGCGTTCCACCACGACCCGGAACGAGAGCACCGAGACCGTGGACGTCCTGGGCGACGTGCAGTTCGTGGACAAGGACAACGAAGGGGACCCCGCCATGAACGGGACCTTCGAACACCCGCGGGACGTGATCCAGGACGGGGTGGACCACACTGCCGGGGACAAGAACGTGTACGTGTTTGACAGTGCCAAGGACTACGCCGAATCGGTCAAGCTGGCCGACGGCGTGCAACTCTACGGGTCCGGCACCCCGATCGTGGGCCTGGGCGGAAAGCAGTACGCCGCGACCACCCACCCCCGGGTGGTGGGCCCCGGGGACCTTCCCGTCATCCAACTGGCCGAGAACACCAAGGTCTCCGGCCTGCATGTGTCCAACCCCCCCGCGATGAAGAGCGAGGCCTTCAGCTCCATTCAGGCGCAATCCCCGAACGGCAACGGCTTCTGGGGGGTGACCCGCGCCGGCCTGGTGGGCATCAACGTCAGCAACATCACCCTGGAGAACAACATCATCGAACAGGTGGAACGCGGCGCCGTCCTGGTGGATACCCTGAGCTCACCGGGCGACCGCTACCAGGTGACCCTGTCCCGCAATCGCTTCCAAGGCATCACGCCCGGAGAAGCGGTGGTGATTGACGCCAAGGGCGCCAGCGGCAGCGCGGCGGTCACCCTCCACCAGAACCAGTACCTCGACGGGGACACCGGCCTGTTCCTGGATCTCCAGGGCTACCAGAGCGCCCAGGTCCAGGTCACCGGGGACCAGGCCCTGCGCAACGTGGACGGGATGGACCTCAATATCGAGGCGATCTCCGGGCAAACGGCCCTTTCCCTGGACCAGGTCACGGCCCGGGACAACTCCGGAAAGGGCGTCAATATCCGGAAGGTGAACGGCGACGGAGGAGCCGGCCTGTTCATCGACGGCATGGATGCTTCCTACAACGGGTTGAACGGCCTCTGGCTCCGCTCCAAGGCGGTTGAAGCCGTGTCCGGAGACGCCACCCTGGACATCCGGAATTCCACCTTCAGCCACAATACCGGCTCGGGTATCGAGATGGGCGGCTACGTGCAGGCTGAGACCGGGACCGCCCGGGTGGTGTTGAGCGGCCTGACCGCCGACCACAACACCAAGCACGGCATCCGTTCCAGCGGCATCCTGTCGGTATCCCGCAAGCAGGGCGATGCCTACCTCACCCTCTCCGGGATCAACACCCACCACAACGGAAACAGCGGGGTGGAGTTCAACGACGTCATGGCGGAGACGTACCACAACACCGGCATGGTGGTGACGCGGGTGGAGGACCTGTATTCCACCCACAACGGAAGCCACGGATTCGCGGCGTACGGCGAAGGCGCCTACCCCGGGGCGGGCGCCGGCGGCGCGGGGTACTACACGATCAGGAACGTGACCGTGAACCACAACGGCGGCCGGGGCTGGTACCAGAACGACCAGGGCGTACAGAGCGGACAGGACGCCGTGTTCGTCCTGGAGGGATTGACCGCCCTGTACAACGGCGGCGCGGGTTTCCAGATGACCGCCTTCGCCGAAAGCAAGTACGCGAACGCGATGGCCACCGTAAGCGACCTGACCGCCTCGCACAACGGCAGCGACGGCGCGTACGTGCAGTACGGAGCCTGGGCGCCGGAGGGCCGCGCGGAGGTGACCATGAACCGGCTGACCGTCGAATCCAACAACGGGGACGGCTGGTTCAGCAACGGCCCCGCGAACCGCAGCGCGTTTGCCGGCTCTTCCAACGGCACCGCGCGGGTGGCCATCAACGGCATCGTCTCTTCCGACAACGCGGGCGGCATCTACTTCGGCGACGACGGCGCTTCGGTTCTCAAGCAGGGCGATGCCTACTTCGCCCTGGAAAACGCCCAACTGAACGACGGAGGGCGGGGGCTGTTCATCAACGGTCGGGCAGCCTACACCGTCCAAGGCAACGCCACCGGCATCCTGCGCAACATCACCGCCAACGACAACCAGGATCCCGGCATCCAACTGGACGGCGGCGAGCTGGCCTATTCCGTGAAAGGAAACGCCACCGCCCTGTTGGAAGGGCTCACCACCCTGAACAACCGGAACCTCGGCATCGAAGTCGGCGGGGCGGGATCCCTTGCCCAGAACGGGACGGCGAGCACCACCGTGAAGGGCGTAACCTCCCGGTTCAACCGGGATGAAGGCCTGGCGTTCTCCGGCGCCATCGCCCAGTCGGGGGCCGGCCAGGCCCTCACGGTATTCGACGCCTTCAACCTGAGCGACAACGGCGGCATAGGCCTGGATGCCGTGACCTTCGCCCGCTCCTTCAACGGAGGGGCCAGCGCCGTGCTCACCGGGGCCAACGTGCTCCGCAACAAGGCGAGCGGCATCGACCTCAGCCAGGACGGGGCGAGCTCCGTGAACGGGGATGCGGAGGTGGTGATCAGCGGCTTCCTCAACAACAACACCCTGTACGGCCTGTTCATCGGGGACCGCCTGACGGAGATCACCGGCACCGGGAATTCGACCACCGACCTGTCCGGCCTCAACGCCACCGGCAACGGCACGGCGGATATCTTCATCACCACCCCCTGAAGCGCCCCCCGCGCCGTGCCACGGAATCGCTTTCCGGGCCGTACGGGCGCGCGCCCGTTTGAACCGGCCGGAAGGCGGGCTCTCGCGGCGGGGGAAAGGCCGAGGCGAGCGGGGGATCCCCTGTTTTTAAGCCCTTCGGGTTGTCCCGGGGGTTGCCGCGGGGGGCGTCCACCGTGCGGGCCGCGTCGCGGTGGATTCCCCCGGCCCCCCGCACGCAGCACGGCAAGCCGCCGCGGCGGCGGTCCCCCCATCGCGATCCCCGGCGGGCTCGCAGGGGCTGCCGGACCGCCCCGCCGCGCGCCGGGCGGGCGGGGTCAGTCCGCGGGCGGGACCGCCGGCGCCTCGGCGGCGGGCGGGGCCGCCGGGGCGTCCGCCTTCGGCGCGAGGTTCAGCCACCCGATCGCGTTCAGGAACGCGATCAGCACGGCGACGGGGCTGATGAAGCGGATGAACAGGCCCCAGACCGACGCCAGCGTGACCACGTGGATCTCGGCGTTGTGCGACGGGTCGTCCTTCAGCCCCGCCAGCAGGCTCATGAGGTGCACGTCCCCGAAATTGTGCGACCCTCGCCGGATCTCCTCGACGGCGTGCCGCGTACCCCATATCCACCCGACGAACAGCGAGATGAACAGGCCCCCGAGGGGCAGGAGCCAGTTCGAGGCCACGTGGTCCACGACGTCGAAGAAGCACCCCTTCGTGGCGCCGAAGACCCGCACCAGGCCGCGCTGCATCCACTCCAGCGCCTGCCAGTCCGTCACGCTCACCGCGCAGAGGCTGCCGAGCAGGAAGATCACCAGCGCGAAGATCCACGTCGCCTGCGGCCGCGTCCACTTGCGCTCGTCCACGAAGTACGCCGTGACGACCTCCAGCAGGCTGATGCCCGACGTCAGGGCGGCCACGGAGAGCAGCAGGAAGAACAGCGTGACCCAGAGCGGACCGCCCGGGATGTGGGCGAACACGGTGGGCAGCACCTTGAAAACCAGCCCGGGCCCCGCGTCGGGCCCGAAGCCCTGCGCGAAAACCGCCGGGAAGATGGCCAGGCCCGCCATGAGGGCGACGAGCGTGTCGAGCGCCGCGACCGAGAGCGTCGAGACGAACAGGTTCTGGTCGCGCCGGAGGTAGCTGCCGTACGTGATTATCGCGCCCATTCCCAGGCTGAGCGAGAAGAACGCGTGGCCGAGGGCGACCAGGATCGTGTTCGTGTTGATCCTGCTGAAGTCGGGCGTCAGGTAGAACCGCACGCCCGCGAGCGCGCCCGGCAGCGTCACGCCGCGCACGATCAGCACGAGCAGGATGAGAAACAGCATCGGCATGAGGATCTTCGACCACCGCTCGATCCCGCCGCGCACGCCGCGCCACACGATGAGGGCGCAGAGCACGATGAAGACGAGGTGGCAGCCCACCCCCCACGAGGGGTCGAGGAGGAATTGGTCGAACGAGGCGGAGGCCGCGTGCACGTCGGCGAAGTCCAGCTGCCGCGTGGCCCCCTTCCACACGTACCCGAGCGTCCACCCCGCCACCACGCTGTAGAAGGACAGGATCGCAAACCCGGCGAGCACCCCCACGGCGCCGACCACCCGCCAGCTGTAGCGGAAGACGCAGGCGCCGAGCAGCAGGGCCAGGACCGCCCACCCGGTGCGGTGGAAGGCGAGCAGGAAGACGCCGGTGAGGACCATGCCGAACCCGATCAGGTGCGCCACCGCCGAGGACGGCGGCGTGAGCTGGCGGAAGGCGCCGACCGGGTTGCGCTGCGTGCGGCGGCCCAGCGTCATCTCGCACAGCATGACGGGCACGCCTACGGCGGCGATGCACAGGAGGTAGACCAGCACGAAGGCCCCGCCCCCGTTCTCCCCGGTGATGTAGGGGAACTTCCAGATGTTCCCGAGCCCGATGGCCGACCCGGCCGCCGCCAGGACGAAACCCAGGTTACTGCTCCACTGCTCGCGCCCTTCGCTCCGCTCCGCCATGGCCGCACCTCCCGCGTGACGCCTGGCCGACAGCCTACCCCCTCCGCACCGGGCAGCCAAGCGCCGCGTGCCCCGGCGGCGGCCGCCGGGCACGGCCGCCGGGCGCCTGACGCCTGCACGCCCTCGCGTTGCTGCAGGAGGCGGGCTAGCGCGCCGCGCCGAGGTAGAAGTAGCGGCCCAGGCCCACGGTGAAGATCAGCGCGCCGTACACCGCGTGCTCGACGGCGGCAGCGAGCGTGGAGCGGGTCCGCAGGTAGGTCCGCGCGAAGAGCAGCCCGCCCGCGGTCGAGAGCGCGACGGCCAGGTAGCCCCGGAACCCCAGGTGGTGCAGGCCGAAGACGATGCCGCAGGCCGCCACCCGCAGCGCCGGCGAGGGGAAGAGCACCCGGTAGCGGTGCAGGAAGAACGCGCGGTAGATCACTTCCTGCGGGTACACGGAGAGGAGCGGGTAGAGCAGCAGGATGAGGCCCCAGAGGACCGGGCGGTTCCGGGGCAGGTAGAGGAACGCGCCGGGCTCGAAGACGAGGATCCCGGCGGTCATCAACAGCGCCGCCAGGCCCAGCCCGGGCAGCGCGGGACGCAGGCCCGCCGCGGCGCCCGCCGCGTTCCAGAGGCACCGGCGGTCGAACGCCGGGTCGCGCCACAGCAGCAGGAAGCACAGCGCCGCCACGCCGAGCAGGACGGGGAAGAAATGCCGCCCGAACAGGCCGGCGTAGAACAGCACCGGCAGCACGACGAACAGCGCGACGAACTCCGCGCCCCGCCGTACGGCCAGCCGACCCGTCCCGGTTCCCGGTGCCATGCCGGGAGGATGCCCCCGCCCGCCCCCGGCGTCCAGCCGCGGGGCGCCGCGCGCGGGCCTCCCGCGGCCCGCGGCGGCCGGCAGATCCGCCTTTTCTTCCGCTCCGGCCGCCGATAGGCTCGGCGGGATTCGACCCGAGGAGGAGCCGAGATGCCCGTCGCGCCGCTGCGCCCGAAGTGGAAAGGGACCCTGACCGACCGGGAGCGGTTCACCCGGCAGATGCACTACCAGCCGGTCGACCGCTGCTTCAACATGGAGTTCGGCTACTGGGACGACAACTTCAAGACGTGGAAGCTCTTCACGGAGCACGGCATCACGAACAACGCCGAGGCCGACCGGTTCTTCAACTTCGACCCGCTCCACGGCGTCGGCGCGCCGTGGATGCTTCCTGCGTTCCCTTCCGAGATCGTGGAGGAAACCGCCACGCACCGGGTGATCCGCAACGGCGACGGCCTGCTGGCCGAGGTCCCGCGGGACGGCCACGAGACGATCCCGCACTTCCTGAAGTCGTCGATCGAGACCCCCGAGGACTGGAAGCGCGCGAAGGAGGAGCGTTTCCGCCGGGACGACGCCGCGCGGGTGCCGGACGTCGCCGCCCTGGTGAAGCAGCACCCGCTCACGCGGGACTACCCGCTGGCGGTGCATTGCGGGTCCATGATCGGGAAAGTCCGCGACATGCTGACCGTCGAGGGCCTGGCCTACGCCTGCTACGACTACCCGGAGATGGTGGAGGACATGGTCGAGACGTGCTGCGTCCTGGTGGAGGACTTCCTGGACCGCGTGCTCCCGCACCTGGACTTCGACCTGGCCACGGGGTGGGAGGACATCTGCTTCCGCAGCGGGCCGCTGGTGACGATGGACTTCTTCCGGGAGGTGCTGGTCCCCCGCTACAAGCGCATCGGCGCGAAGCTCCGCGCGGGCGGCGTCGATCTCTGGCACACCGACTGCGACGGCGACGTGCGGCCCCTGATACCGGGCTTCCTCGAAAGCGGCCTCAATTGCATGTTCCCGTTCGAGGTCCACTGCTCGGGCCACCCGGGCGAGACGCTGGACCGCTTCGGGCGCGACCTGCGCATCATGGGCGGCGTCGACAAGCGCGTGCTGGCCGGCGGGCGCGACGCGATCAGGGCCTACCTCGAGTCCCTCGCGCCCTACGTCGAGCGCGGCGGTTTCATCCCGTTCTGCGACCACCGCTGCCCGCCGGACGTGCCGGACCGGGACTACCTCTACTACCTGGACCTGAAGGAGCGGATGTTCGGCGCCGGCGGGGCGTAGGCCGGCACGCGCCGTTCGGTTGCATCGGGGCCGCCCGGCCCGCTATCCTCCCGGCGTGACCGAACACGTCATCACCAGCCTGCAGAACGACCGCGTCAAGCAGGTCGTCAGGCTGCGCGACCGGCGCCACCGCGAGGCGGCCGGGCTGCTCCTGGTCGAGGGGTACCGCGAGGTCCAGCGGGCCCTGGACAACCGCGTGCGGCCGGCGGTCCTGTTCCACTGCGCCGCCCTGTTCCAGGGCGCGAACGAGGGCGAGCTCTTGCGCCGCGCCGGGTCGGCCGGGGCCGAGCTTGTCGCGTGCTCCGACGCGGTCTTCCGGAAGATGTCCTACCGCGACCGCCCCGACGGGATCCTGGCGCTCGCGCCGCAGGTCCGCCACCGGCTGTCCGGCCTCGCGCTGCCGCCCGATGCCCTCGTGCTCGTCTGCGAGCGCATCGAGAAGCCGGGCAACCTGGGCACGATGCTGCGTTCGGCCGACGCGGCGGGGGTCCACGCGGTGCTGGTGTGCGACCGCACAACGGATATCAACAACCCCAACGTCGTGCGCGCGAGCATCGGCACGCTCTTCGCGCTTCCGGTCGTCGAGGCCGCGACGGAGGAGGCCCTCCCCTGGCTGCGGGCGGGCGGGGTGCGCATCGCCGCCTCGACCCCCTCGGCCGGGCGCCTGCACACCGAAGCCGACCTCGCCGGGCCGCTGGCGATCGTCGTCGGCGCGGAGCAGTACGGGCTCAGTGCGGCCTGGCTCGACGCGGCGGACGTCCGGGTGCGGATCCCGATGCGCGGCCAGTGCGACTCGCTCAACGTGGCCTCGGCCGCCACGATCCTGCTGTACGAGGCCGTGCGGCAGCGGGGCGGCCCGGCGGGCTCCCGGTGATCAGAGGTCGAGCTTCCGGTACGTGATGTCGCTCGACGCTTCCGCCCGGCCGAGCGGGGACAGGTCGATCGACGCCCGGAGCGTGTAGTCGGCGCCGTCCTGGAGGCGGCGCAGGATCCCTTCCCAGATATCCCGGCCGCCCACCTCGTCCTTGTCGGCCCGCAGCTTGATCGTGTCCTTCACGGCGCCGCCCGGGTCGCGCGCCTCGACCGTGATGTACGTCTCGGGGGCCTGGGCCGGCACGATCCCGATATCCTTGCCCGCGTACAGGTTGACCACGATCCGCCGGCCGCCGTCCATGGCGCGCAGGTCCATGACGGGCGGCCCGTAGAGGTCGGCCTGCGCCACCTTGCCCTTCCTGCTGCTCAGGCGCACGACACTCTTCGCGACGTAGCGCATCGACTGGCCCCGCGAGGCGACCCGGAGGGACGCGGCCACGGAAAACGCGTGCGCGGACCCCGTCGCGTACGTGAGGTCCATCTGCCCGTCCACCTCCACGGCCCCTTCCTTCTGCCGGAACCGGATCGTGCGAACCCGGCACCGGGCGCCGTCCTGTTCCACGCGCATCTTCTTGGGCCGGCCGTAGGCGTCGTTGCCCGGGATGTAGACGTAGGCCTGTTCGATCTTGAGCTGCTCGTGGGTTTGCTCCGTGCTGACGCTGTGGGGATCCATCACGAGGTACAGGACCTGGCTTTCGCCCGGACCGAACCGGAACGCGGCGTAGCGGGCCGCCTTGGGCAGGATGAGTTCGACCGCCGGGAAGTCGGACGGCTGGATCCCGGGGTCGGCGGCAGCCGCGGCGGGCTCCGGTTTCGTTTCCTCCGCCGGCGCCGCGGGCGCACCGTCCGGCGCCGGGTCCTCCGCGGCCGGCGCGCCCGGGGGCTCCCCGGGCAGGAGCGCCAGGATACGCTCGTCCGGCGCCATGCCGGCGGGCATCGGCTCGCCCCCCAGCACCGCCTGCGCGTGGTCCCTGAAGCCGGGCTGGTAGCGGTAGCGCGTTCCCGGCGAGAGCTGCTCCCACGTCACCAGCGCCGCGCCGCGCGGCGTTTCGATCTCGAGCCCCCCGGCCTTCAGCCCCCGCAGCTTCCCGGGGAGCGGCTTGCCGTTCACCAGCCGGGGCGGCTCGCCGTACGCCGCCACCGCGAGTCCCGCGAGCAGGCCGACAGCCCAGCGGCGGGCGTATCCCTTTTTCATCGCACGCATCCTCCGCGCGCAGTCTACGCCCCGCGGCCGCGCCGCGCAACGGCGCCGGCGCGCCGCCCTACCGCGCATCGCGCCCGCGGAAGCGCCGACGGCCGTTCCGCACGCGCGCTTCGCGCGGTTCGAAACAGACGTGTTCCGCGCCCACGACCTCCCGCATCCGGCCCACGCAGTCGGCGGTGGGCCGCACGCGCCACCGGTGGCCCACTTCGACGACAAAGGAGCGGCACGCCGCGTCCGTGGCCGACACCAGGAAACGGACCGGGCAGTCGCCCGGATGCGCCTTCATCGCCCCGGCGAGGCGGTGCAGGAAGGCCTCGTCGCCGAGGCGTTCCCCGGCCAGGCGCACGTGCACGCACTGCGCCGCCTTCTCGTAGAGGTTGCCGAGCGGCCAGGCCTCCTTGACGACGAGGTTCTCCCGGTCCCGCCGACGGTCCACCGTCCCGACGACCCCCACGAGCGCGTCGGGCGCAATGGCCGCGCCGTACCGCTCGAAGTCCTCCGCGAACATCACCGCCTCGCAGCGGGAAGCGAGGTCCTCGAGCACGAAGACCGCCATGCGCTTCCCCGCCGACGCGCCCTTCTTGGTGAGCACCATGCGCAGCTGCGTCACCAGGCCCCCCACCCGGACGGGCGTGTCCTCCCGGCACCCGCCCAGCCCGCCGAGGTGCAGGCCCTTCGGCCAGTTCAGGGCGCGCAGGTCCGCCTCGAAAGCGTCCAGCGGGTGCGCGCTGACGTAGAAGCCCAGCATCTCCTTCTCCGCGGCGAGCAGTTCGTCGCGGCTCCACGGTTCCACCTGCGGGTAGGCCGGGGGCGCCTCCATGCCGGCGGCCTCGCCGAAAAAGCTCATCTGCCCGACTGGCGGTCCAGCGCCGCCTGCTGCCCGGCCTGCATCGCCCCTTCCAGCGCCGCGATCATGGCCGCCCGGTCGGCCCCGCCGACGGCGTCGAACGCGCCGCACTTGATCAGCGCCTCGATCGCGGAGCGGTTGACCGCGCGGAGGTCGACGCGCTCGCAGAAGTCGAACAGGTCGCGGAACCGGCCGCCCTCGGCGCGGGCGCGGGGATGGCCTCGACCGCCGCCGCGCCCACGCCCTTGACGGCCATGAGGCCGAAGCGGACCTGCTCGCCGTCGACGGTGAAGTGGGTATCGCAGGTGTTGATGTCCGGCGGGGCCGACGCGGATGCCCACGCCGCGCGGCGTCCTGCATGTACTGCACGACCTTGTCGCGGTCGCCGCAC
This sequence comes from uncultured bacterium, assembly GCA_963744655.1. Classification (GTDB taxonomy): domain Bacteria; phylum Verrucomicrobiota; class Kiritimatiellia; order PWTM01; family PWTM01; genus CAVUUJ01. The sequence goes on from CAVUUJ010000002.1 coordinate 16,704, forward strand.
TCGAACGTCAGCGTGGCGGCGAAGAACTCGCGCGGGTGGTGCACCTTGAAGTAGGCCGTCTGGTAGGCCACGATCGCGTACCGGGTGGAGTGGGCCTTGTTGAAGCCGTAGCCCGCGAACTTCGAGGATCAGGTCGAACAGCCTCGCGGCCTCGGCCGCGGTCGATGCCGTTCTCCCCGGCGCCCCGCAGGAAGTTCGGCCGTTCGGCGGCGATGGTCTTCTCCTTCTTCTTCGAGATCGCCTTGATCAGCGTCAGCGCGCGGTTGAGCGGCAGCTTGCCCAGCCGGTTGAGCACCTGCATGACCTGTTCCTGGTAGGACATGATGCCGTACGTCTCGGCGAGGATGGTCGTCGACCAGCGCGTGCACCGGCGGCACCGGCTCCTCGCCCGTGCTTGCGCGCGCAGTAGGTGGGGATCAGCTCCATCGGGCCGGGCCGGTACATCGCGTTGGCGGCGATCAGGTCCTCGATGCGGCTGGGCTGCATCTGCATCAGGACGTTCTTCATGCCCGTCGGACTCGAACTGGAACACGCCGTCGGTCTCGCCCTTCTGGAACAGCTCGAAGACGCGCGGGTCGTCCAGCGGGAGCTGCTCGGGGTCGATGTCGCTGCCCGTGCGGGCCTGCACCAGCTCGCGGGCGCGCTGGATGATCGACAGCGTCCGCAGGCCGAGGAAGTCCATCTTCATCATCCCGGCCTTCTCGCACGTGGGCCCGTCCCACTGCGTGATCAGCGTCGTCGCTGTCGCCCTGGCGGTACAGCGGCACGAGATCCTCCAGCGGCTCGTCGCAGACGACGACCCCGGCGGCGTGCACGCCGGCGTGCCGGGCCAGGCCCTCGAGGTTGCGGGCGTGGTCGATCAGCTCCCGCACGTGGGGCCGCTCGGGGCCCTCGTAGAGGCGTCTGCAGGTCCGGCTCGCTGCTCGAGCGCCTGGTCCAGGGTCACCTTCGGGTCTTCGGGGACCTTCTTGGCGATCTCGTCGACCTCGGCCAGCGGGATGTTCGAGCACGCGGCCCACGTCGCGCACGGCCGCGCGGGCCTTGAGCGTCCCGTAGGTGATGATCTGCGCGACGTGCCCGTACTTCTCGCGCACGTACTGGATGACGCTTCGCGCCCGTCCTGGCAGATGTCGATGTCGATGTCGGGGTCTTCCTGCCGCTGGGGGTCGGTGAACCGCTCGAACAGCAGGCCGTAGCGGATGCGGATCCACGTCGGCGATGCCGAGCGCGTAGCCGAGCAGCGTGGCCACGCCGCTGCCGCGCGGGGCGGCGGGGATGTCGTTGGCGCGAGCGCGTACTGCACGAAGTCGTTGCACGATGAGGAAGTACGAGCTGTAGCCCTTGTCGCTGGATGACCTGCAGTTCCCAGCTCGAGCCGCTCGCGGTACTCGGCGGGCGGCTCGCGGCCGCCGAAGCGGGCGCGGAGCCCCTCGCGGGCCAGGCCCGCGAGGTAGTCCTCGGGCGAGCTCGCCGTCGGGCGTGTGGAAGACGGGCAGGTGCTTGCGGGTGAAGTCGAGCTCGACGTTGCACATCTCGGCGATGCGCATCGTGTTGCGGAGGGCCTCCGGCCAGGGCCGGAGGGCGGCCTCCATCTCCCCGGGGCTCTTGAGATACAGCTCCGCCGGAGTAGCGCAGCACGTCGGCGTCGGTCAGGCTCTTGCCCGGTCGAGATGCAGGTGAGCACCTCGTGCGACGGCTTGTTGTCGCGCCGGAGGAAATGCACGTCGTTGGTGCCCACGAGCCCGACGCCCAGTTCGCCCGCCAGCCTGGCGAGCAGGGGGTTGACGCGGTCCTGGTCCTCTTCGCCCTGGTTCTGGATCTCGATGAAGAACCGGTCCCGCCCGAAGATATCGAGGTACTCGCCCGCGATCCGGCGGGCGGCGTCCTCCCGGCCCCCCAGGAACGCCGACGGCACTTCGCCGCCCAGGCAGGCGGTGGTGCAGACGAGCCCTTCGTTCATCTCGCGCGAGCAGTTCGCGGTCCACGCGCGGGCGGTAGTAGAAGCCCTCGCGGTAGGCGCGCGAGCTGAGCCGCATGAGGTTCTTCCACCCCGTCTCGTTCATCGCCAGCAGCAGCAGGTGGTAGGAGGCGTCGCGGATGTTGCGCGCGCTGCGGTCGTCGCGCCGGGTCGGCGCGATGTAGGCCTCCATGCCCAGGATCGGCTTCACGCCGGCCTCCCGGGCGGCGAGGTAGAATTCCACCGCGCCGAAGAGGTTGCCGTGGTCGGTCAGCGCCAGGGCCGTCATGCCCTGCCGGGCCGCCGACCGCACGAGGTCCTTGATGCGGTTCCCGCCGTCGAGCAGGGAGTAGTGCGAATGCACGTGCAGGTGGCAGAATTCCATGGGTCTCACCGAAAGGGGGCCGGTCCCCGCGGGCGGCGCCCCCATGGCTGTCCACTCTAGGCACCGGCCCCGGCGTGTCGAGCGGCGAATCCCGGCGAAGGCGCAACCTGTTGCGGAGTAACGCCAAAAAAACTACACGGGATGGGGTAGGCGCCTCTCGCCCGGGAAAAAAGGGGGGGGGGCGCGGGCGGACCGCCCCGGGAGGGAGCGCGGGCGCCGGCGGCGCCCCGCGCGGGTCAGGGCCGGGACGAGGGCGGCAGCCGGGAGGGCAGCTCGTAGGGGTCGCCCTTGTAGGGCTGCACGCCCGAGACGGCGACCTCGCCGTCCGGGTCGACCTGGAGCCGCGCGCTGGCCGCGGTGCCGTTGTAGAACGAGCTGCCCACGGGCGCGCCCCACGCCGTGAAGACGCTGTGCGTGAAACGCGCCGGGGCGGACTGGTGCAGGACGTGGATCCGGTCGTCGCGGTCGAACCGGAGCGCCGGCCGGTAGATGCGGACCACCGGGCCCAGCTCGAACACGCCGTAGCACAGCTCCGCCTCCTCGTCGTCGATGCGCAGGAACAGCATGTCCTTGCGGTCGCGGGTCAGGGTCCGCAGCCAGAACGTGCGGCGCGCGGAGGGGTCCGAGCCCAGCACGGCCCGGTACCGCGCGATTTCCATCCCCGGCAGCAGATCGAAGAAGCTCTTGGCGGACGCGAAGCCCGTGTTATCCCACTCCACCCGGGCGACGACCGAGTACGGCGCCGCGTCCGCGAGGCGGTACAGCTGGAGGAGGTCGAACGTGCGGGTGCCGGTGCGCCGCGGGGGAATCACCCACGGCTCGACGAACATCGGCGCCTCCCGCCGCGCAAGCGACTCGCCGGGCGACGGCTCCACGTCGAAGAACAGGCGGGCCTCGTCGCTGCCGTCGGACAGGTAGAGCGGCGCGGCGGTCTGGTTCTCGATGGTCACCGTCGCCCGCACCGGCTCGAAGGTGAGCAGGCGGCTGTGCTCGAGCCGGAGCGACACCCCGATCTGCGCCCCGGCCGCCAACGGCAACATCCACAGCACCCACCAGGCCGTCCGTCTGCTCATGATCCCCTCCCTTTCCGCCCGGGCGTCAACGGCCCGCGGCGAGCCGTTCGGCCAGCCGTTCGGGCAGGTTCGCCCGCCGGATCTTCTCCTGTGTCCGCCCGATGTCGTACTCGATCCGGTGCAGGACCACGTCGCCGCCCCCGAGGTCGTACGTCACGTACGCGGCGCGCGGATCGCCGTCGCGCGGCTGCCCCACGCTGCCCACGTTGATGAAGTAGCGGCGGCCCAGCGCCACCTTGATGTCGGTGTAGAGGGACGCCTTCACCTCGTCCGCCTTCTCGAAGGCCAGCGGCACGTGCGTGTGGCCGAAGAAGCAGACCGACGAAGTCTGGTAGTTGAAGTTGGCGTCCGCCTCGAAGCGGTCGAAGACGTAGCCCCACATCTCGGGCGTGTCCAGCGTGCTGTGGACCAGCATGAAGCGGTTCACCGGGCTCACGAAGCGCAGGCCGGCGAGGAACTCCGTTTGGTCGGGCCGCAGCTGCCCGCGGGTCCAGGCCACCACGTCGGCGGCCAGCGGGTGGAAGCCCGTCAGCGTCTCCTCGTGCGCGCAGTAGTGGTCGTGGTTGCCGCGGACGGTGACGGCCTCGAGCGCCCGCACGCGGTCCACGCAGGCCACCGGGTCGGCGTTGTAGCCGACGATGTCCCCGACGCAGGCGTAGTGCGTCACGCCCTCGCCGGCCGCGTGCGCGAGCACCGCTTCGAGCGCCTCCAGGTTGGCGTGAATATCTCCGAGGATCGCGTACTTCATCCGTCCCGCCCCGTGTCCCGTCTCATCATAGCGTCGAAGTGCCCGAACGCAACCGCCCCGGGCGCCCCTTCAGTACGCGACGCCGAAGGAGCGGAACTCGCCGGTCGCGGGGGACCACGCGACGGCGGTGTGCCGGACGAAGCCGCCCACCCCGGAAGCGGCCACCGCCTCCAGGAGCGCGCGCAGTTCCGCGGCGGCCCCTTCCGCCACGAGTTCGACGCTTCCGTCGGGGCGGTTGCGCACGAAGCCCGTGACCGGCCGGCCCGCGGCGAGGCGGCACACGCTCCAGCGGAAACCGACGCCCTGCACCCGGCCCTCGAACCGCGCGGTCAGCCGCCCGGCCGGGCCCGCGCCGGGGCCTGTGCTCACGGGAGCAGCTGGGCCGCCAGGGCCAGGTCGTCCGCCGTGCGGATGCGCAGGTTGGCCCGGTCGCACGGCACGAGGCGGACCTCCTCGCGGAGGAGGGTCAGCGCCGAGGACTCGTCCTCCAGCGAGCGTTTCTTGCGGTCGGCCGCCGCGAGCGCCCGCTCGAGCAGTTCGCGGCGGAAGCTCTGCGGGGACTGCACGTTCCAGAGCGTGCCCGGGGCGAGCAGCTCGACCCCCGCGTGCCCCTTGCCGGCCCGCTGCACCGGGTCGGTGATCAGGGAGGCGGTCACCCCGCTGCCGTAGCGCTTCGCAGCCGCGACCGCCTGCGAGATCATCTCCGGCGTCACGCAGGGCCGCGACACGTCGTGCACGGTCACCAGGCTCACGTCGTCGTCCAGCGCCTTCATGCCGGCCCCCAGGCTGGGCCGCCGCTGGAGGAAGCCGGGCACGACGGCCTTGAGCTTGGCGCACCCGAAGCGCTGGCCCATGGCCCGCACCACGTCCATGCGGTCGCGGGACACCACCACCACGACCCCCGAGATGTCCGGGCAGCTCTCGAAGGCGAGGAGCACGTGCCCCAGCACCGGCCGGCTCCCGACGCCCAGGAACGCCGTTTCGGCCTGCGAGGTCAGCTGCTGCCCCTTCCCCACCGCCACCACGATACCCCAGCTCACATGGACCATAGCCGTTCCTCCCCCTGGCGTCCCGGGCCGGGCCGGACGCGGGCATGAGCAAATTAAACGCCAATGGCAGGTTATGGAATCCGGCGGGGGGTGTCAAGCATGCAGAAAGCAGCGGGCCAGGCACCCGGCGCGGGGCCGGTACAGCGGCGGCGCCTCGCTGCGGCAGCGGTCGAAGGCGCGCGGGCAGCGGTCGTGGAAGCGGCACCCCGTGGGGAACGCCATCGGCGAGGGCACCTGCCCGGGGATGGTCGAGAGGCGCCCGCCGCGCGGCTGGCGGGAGGGGATGGCGGCCAGCAGTCCCGCGGTGTAGGGGTGGAGGGGCCGCTCGAAGACCTCCTCGACGGTGCCCTGCTCGACCACCTGCCCCGCGTACATGACGACGACCCGCCGGCAACGCTCCCAGACCACCCCCATGTCGTGGGTGATCAGCAGCACCGAGGTCTCGGCGCGGCGGGCGTGCATCATGACGTCGAAGACCTGCGCCTGGACGGTGACGTCCAGCGCCGTCGTCGGCTCGTCGGCGATCACGAGCGCGGGATCGAGCATGAGGGCCATGGCGATCATCACGCGCTGGCGCATGCCGCCGGACAACTGGTGCGGGTAGTTGTCGAGGCGCTGTTCCGCGTCCGGCAGCCCGACCTTCTCCAGCCAGGCCACGGCGTGCGTACGCGCCTCCGCCGACCCCACGCGGCGGTGCAGCTGCAGGGCCTCGGCCAGCTGCGCGCCGACGCGGTGCAGCGGCGACAGCGAGGTCATGGGGTCCTGGAAGACCGTGCTGATCTCGCGGCCGCGAATGCCGCGCAGCTCGGCGATGGGCAGCGCCAGCAGGTCGCGGCCCCGGAACAGGATGCGCCCGGCGGTCACGCGGCCCGGCGGCGACGGGACCAGGCGCAGCGCGCTCATCGCCGTCACGCTCTTGCCGCACCCCGACTCGCCCACCAGGCCGACGACCTCGCCCTCGCGCACGTCGAAGGACACGTCGTCCACGGCCCGGAGGGCGCCCTCGTCGGTGTCGAAGACCACCGAGAGCCCGTCGATGGACAGCAGCTCGGGGGGTGCCGGATCCTGTTTCATGGGCGACGAACCTAGCCGCAAGCGGGGCTCCGTGCCAGAACCGATTTGCCGCGCGGGGACCCGCGGGAGGCCGGGCGCGCCGGCTACTGCATGCGGCTGGGCCGCCGCGGGTCGAAGGCGTTGCGGACGCCCTCCCCCACGAAGACGCCGAGCAGCATCACGACGAACAGGGCCAGGGCGGGATACAGCACGAGCCACCAGGCCCACCGGTACTCCTGCGCCTGCGAGAGCAGCTCGCCCCAGCTCGGCGTGGGGGGCGGCAGACCGAAGCCGAGGTAGTCGAGCGCCGCCAGCACGCCGATCGCCCCGACCAGCGAGAAGGGGAAGAACGTGATCAGGGGGGTCAGGGCGTTGGGCAGGATGTGCCGGAACATGACGCGGCCCGACGGCACGCCGAGGCAGCGCGCGGCCTCCACGAACGGCTGGTTGCGGAGCCGCAGGAACTCGGCGCGCATGTAGTAGGACATGCCGATCCAGTTGAAGATGCCGTAGACGACGATCAGGAGCAGGAAGCTGCGCCCGTAGACCGACCCGAGCAGGATCAGCACGTACAGGAAGGGCAGGGACTGCCAGATCTCGATGAGCCGCTGGCCGACGAGGTCGATCTTGCCCCCGTAGTACCCCTGCACGGCGCCGATGAGCGTGCCGAGCGACATCGCCGCCCCCACGAGCAGCAGCCCGAAGGTCATCGACGTGCGCCAGCCCGTACAGGATCCGCGCGAGCAGGTCGCGCCCGGCGCTGTCGATCCCGAGCCGGTGGCCCGGGGTCGGCCGGAACGGGAACCGGACCTCCTCGCGCTCGAAACGCACCTCCCAGGGCCGGCCGTCCGGCTCGACCGCCAGGGGCGGCACCCCGGGCGCGGCCGCGCGCGCCCGCACGCCCCCGGCCACGGCCTCGCGCGCCGCCGCGGGCCACGCCTCCCACGCCTCGCGCGGCCCCTCGAGCAACCGCCCGTCGTACCCGAAGGTCCACGCGAGGGCCCCGGCCCCGCCGGGCGGCGGGCGCAGGGTGACCCGCACCGTCGCGGGCGGCCGGGAGCGCGGCCGGAAGGGCGGCAGCGAGAACACCGCCTCCGAGCCGTCCGTCCCGCGCAGGACCCGTTCGAAGGCGGGCTGCGCCTCGTTGGCGAAGCGCCCCGCGACGGCCGCCCGCGCGTCCCCCGCCAGGGGCCAGCGCTCGTCGAGGGCCAGGCCCGCCGCCGCGCCGTCGTCCACGCCCAGGTAGGGCCCGGCCGACGTCGACCGCACGACCCGCAGCTCGCGGTCAACGTTGACGGAGGCCGCGCTCACCGCGGGCTCGGCGCGCACGGTCACGACGGGCGGGAGCGCGATGTCCGCGGGCCGCAGGATCTCAAGGGGACCGGAGGCCACGGGCGGCCACAGCATCCGGTTCGACGCCGAGCCGGCGAACAGCGGGCCGCGGGCGAGCGCCTTGTAGTCCGGCCGCGTCTGCCGGCCGTTGCGCAGGAAGCGGTCCTCCGGGTAGTAGCGCAGCACGGGGAAGTACGAGCGGCCCTCGAAACGCACGTACAGCGGCTTGTCGTTGCAGATGAACTCCGCCCCGAGGCTCACGGCGTACAGCAGGGCCAACGCGCGGAAGGCGAACCACGCCCGCTTCATCTCGCGGAACCGGCGCCAGCGCTTGGCCGTCACGGGGTTCAGGCGCGGGCGGCGGCGCGGCTTCGCGCGGCCGGGTGCTGGAAGGTTCGCGCGTCGCATGGGCCTCAACGGTGGAAACTGATCCGGGGGTCGATCAGCACGTAGCAGACGTCCGACACGATGCGCCCCAGCAAGCCCAGGATCGACGTCACCGCCAGGATGCCCATGAACACCATGTAGTCGCGGCCCACGATGGCCTCCAGGCTGAGCAGGCCCATGCCGGGGATCTCGAAGACCTTCTCGATCAGGACCGACCCGGCGAACATGAGCATCAGCACGCCGCCGAACCCGGTGGCGATCGGCACGAGGGCGTTGCGCAGCGCGTGGCCCCATATCGCGCGCCGCAGGCTCGCCCCCTTCGCCAGCACGGCGCGGATGTAGTCCTGCCCCATCTGCTCGAGGAGCGAGTTCTTCATGAGCAGCGTGAGCACGGCGAAGCTGCCGATCATGTAGCAGAGCACGGGCAGGAACATGTGGCGGAACAGGTCCCGCGCCTTGCCCGCCAGGGACAGCGCGTCGAAACCGGCCGAGTGAAAGCCCGCCACGGGGAACACGTCCCAGAACCGGTCCGTCGTGCCCGAGAACAGCGTCTTGAGCAGCATCCCGAAGGCGAAGGCGGGGATGGCGTAGCCGACGAAGACCACCACGCTGGAGGCCACGTCGAAGGCCGACCCGTTGCGCAGGGCCTTGGCGATGCCCAGCGGAATGCAGACCAGGTAGGTCAGCACGAACCCCGTGATGCCGAAGGTGAGCGACACGGGAAAGCGCTGCACGATCAGCTGCCACACGGTCTTGTTGGGGTACTTGTAGGACTCCACCGCGAGGCCGATGCGGTCGTGCACCAGCCACTTCCAGTAGCGGGCCAGCAGCGGGCGGTCGAAGCCGAAGTGCGCCTCGATCGCCTTGCGCTGCTCCGGGCTGATCGAGGAGGACGGGTTGGCGCCGCTCCCGCCCATGTCCCCCAGCCCGCGCATGCGCATGATCGCCTGCTCCACGGGCCCGCCGGGCACGACCTGGCACAGGGCGAAGGTCGCGAAGGTGATGCCGATGAAGGTGGGAAAAATCAGCAGCAGCCGGCGCAGGAAGTAGTCGCGGCGTTCCATGGTCAGCCCCCGGCCCCCGGGGCCCGCCCCGCCGGTTGTTCGCGCGCCGCCCGCTCCATGCCGCCGTCCTCCCCCGCCCCGTTCCGCCGTGTCACGGGCCGCGCCTCACCGCACCGCCGGCACGGCGGCCGCCACCGGGCGGAACACCTCGTCGAAGACCACCTTCCCGGGCCGCTTCGGCATGGCGTGCCCCTCGTCGCGGGCGTACTCGAGGTCCGCCGCGGCGTCCTCGTCGTACCACCAGTAGCCGACCGAGGCGTTCTCGCCGCCGTACTTGCCGAGCACCGTCGGCGGCATGCCGAACCGGTTCCAGTAGAGCAGGCGCGTGTGGGCGATGTTCCAGAGCAGGATGTAGGGGACCTCCGCGGCCAGGATCCTGTCGATGCGCCGCACGATCTCGTTGCGGCGCTCCAGGTCGAACAGGCCGCGCTGCTCCTCGATCAGCCGGTCCACCTCGGGATGGCGGAACCCCGTGATGTTCTGGCCCGACGGCCGGTCCGCCTCCTTGGAGTACCACATCGGCTCGGGGTCCTTGCGCACCCCCGCCCCCCAGGCGGCCCAGGTCATGTCGTAGTTGTACTCGTCCATGTCCTTCACCCACGCCGCCCAGTCCTTGCGCACGATCTCCAGGTCGACCCCGACGTTGCGCAGGTCCTCCTTGTAGATCGCGAGGAAGCGGTCGGCGTTGCCCTCCCGGGTGAGGAACCGGATCAGGAACGGCTGCCCGTCCTTCTGCAGCAGGCCCGTGGCGGGGTCGGCCTCCCAGCCGGCCTCGGCCAGCAGGGCCCGGGCCCGCTCGGGGTCGAACCCCAGGAACTCGTTTTCGCAGGGGTGGTCCGGCCCGTAGAGGTCCTCGTAGTACGACCGGTGCAGGAAGTACGCGTCGTGCATCAGCGTGCGGTTCATCTTCTCGCGGTGGAGCAGGTGCGCCAGGGCGCGCCGCACGCGGACGTCCGCGAACAGGGGGCGGCGCAGGTTCATCGCGTAGCCCTGGAACCCCACGGGCTTGCGGTTGTGGACCGACTGCTTCGCGATCCAGTTCTTCGCGAAGCGCTCGCCGGAGGTCTGCGCGGCCCACAGCTGGGCGGTGTAGACGGGGTAGATGTCGACCTCGCCCTTCTTGAACGATTCGAAGGCGTTGTCGCGGTCGGTGAAGTAGCGGAGCCGCAGCCGGCTGAAGTTCGCCAGCCCGCGGTAGCGCGGGGCGCCCTGCTGCCACCAGTCGTCCCTCCGTTCCAGCAGGACGTGGAATCCCTCCTTGATCCCGGCGATCCGGTAGAGCCCGGAGACGACCGGGAACTCGAAGTTGAGCTTGTTGAAATCGATCGACGCGTAGGCGTGGCGCGGCAGGACCGGCATGAACCCGACGGCGATCAGGTTGTCCCAGTGCACCCGCTTGGCCGTGAACCGGATGGTCCGCTCGTCCACGACCTCGGGCGGCTCGAACCGCTCGAGGCCGACCTTGTGCGGCCCCGTCAGGTTCTTGGGGTCCATGATCGTGTCGTAGGTCCAGCGCACGTCCGCGGCGGTGACCGGCCGGCCGTCGCTCCAGCGCGCCCGCCCGTCGATCCGGAAGGTGAACGTCCGCTTGTCGTCGGAAAGGGACCAACCGGAGGCGAGGTTCGGCTCGAGCTCCAGCGTCAGGCCGTTCTCGCTGAGCAGCGACTCGTAGAGCTGGCCGAACACCTGCGCCGAGGAGACGGTCGTGTCGAGCAGGTAGTTCAGGCTCTTGGGGAACTGTCCCGCGAACAGGACGAATTCGCCGCCCACGACGGCGTGCTCGCTGGCCAGGGGGCTCGGGACGTCGCGCCAGTCGGCGCCCGGGAACTCCTCCTCGGCCAGGGCGGCGGCGCCCGCGGCGCAGGCGGCCACCAGGCAGAACAGGCGCAATGGATGCATGAACTCGCTCCTCCCGGAAAGACGCGGCAATCGCCCCGTACGATGCAGACTGGCGCCCGCCGCGTCAATACCGCGGGCACCCCCCGGCCCCGCGCGGCAGGCTTCCCCTTGCGTGTCCCGCGCGGCCCGCCGATACTCCGGCCGCGGCCCGGGTGGCGGAATGGCAGACGCAACGGACTTAAAATCCGTTTTCCGAGAGGAAGTGCGGGTTCGACTCCCGCCCCGGGCACCCGCCGTTCACCGCGGGGCGCGCGGCCCGCCGGGCCGCCGGCGCCCTACGCGTCGCCGGGGCCCCGCCAGAGCCCGTGCGGCTCCGACCACGACCAGCCTTCCGCGTCGATGTGCGCGTCGAGCACCGGCAGGCCCCCGGCGAGCAGCTCCGCGGTCTCCTCCCACGAGCGGATGCCGCTCACCGCGTCGAGCACGCGCACGTTCTGCAGCCCGCAGCCGACGGCGTAGCGGAGCGCCTCCTCGATGCCCAGGCCGCGGAGGAACGCGCTCAGCAACCCCGCGATGGACGAGTCGCCCGAGCCGGTGGCGCTGCCGAACCGGTCCGGCTTGAAGGCCGGCACCCAGAGTTCGCGGTTCGCCCAGTTGCCGGGGTCGCCCGGTTTCGCGGCGCCCAGCCCGGCGAAGCGCTCTTCCGGCCCGGTCTTTATGTAGAAGCCGCGGCGGCCCGCCTTGAGGGTGGCCATCCTGCACCCCAGGGCGAGCAGCTCGTCGGCCAGGGCCGAGTAGCCCGCGGGGTCGACCGCGTCGATCAGCTCGGCGTTGCCGTGCCGCGCCTTCATCTCGAGGAAGGTGTCCGGGTGCAGCATGTAGAGCGTCTCCTCGAGCGAGGGGACGAAGATATCCACGTAGGGCAGCACGCGGGCGAGGATCGCGCGCCAGGGCGCCTTGCCGGACGCGGAGGCGGGGTCGGGGAGGGTCATGTCGCAGGACGTCGTCGCGCCCGCCTCCTTGGCGACCCGGAACACCTGCTCCAGGCCGCGGCCCTCTCCGGCGAACATCCGCTCCATCAGCGGCGGGTAGCCGAAGTGGAAGTGGCGGCACCGGGCGATCAGCGCCGGGTCCAGGTCCTTCGCGTCGAACCGGTTGTTCGTGCCCGGGTTGTGCAGGAAGATGCGGTCGATGCCGGGGGGCGCGATCACGACCGTGTACGAGCTGCCCTCCCCCTCCCGGACGCGCAGCCCCTCGGCGTTGCCGCTCTCGCGCAGGCGGTCGGCCGTCACCCGCCCCAGCGCGTCGTCCCCGACGCAGGCGCAGAAACAGACGCGACTGCCCAGGGTCTTCATGTTGATGCCCGTGTTGGACACCGGGCCGCCGGTGCTGACCGCGGCCTCGCCCACGTTGACGAGCTTGCCGGGGGTCATGATCTGCTCGATGCGCGACAGGCCCGAGTCGGCGAAACGGGGAATGATATCGAGGCACAGGTGCCCCGCCACCATGATGTCGTAGGTTTCGGCCATCGTCTTACGCCCCTCCCGCGGTCCGTGCCTGCCGGCGCTCGACGGCGACGCGCACGGTGATGATCTTCTTCGCGCCCACCCGGAGCGGGATGCGCCGCTTCTCCCGGACGGCCAGCGCCTCGGCGGGCGCCTCGAGCAGGTCCGCCCGGGCGGCCCCGGTCACGTCGCCGCCCAGCACCAGTTCGCCCTCCACGGTGTCCGCGGTCGGGTTGAACAGGCGGACGACCAGGTCGTCGCCCTCGTCGGCCTTCTTGCACGCCGAGAGCACGAGCCCGTCGCCCCGGAGCTCCAGGAAGCCGGCCTCGCAGGGCCGGGTGCCCTGCTGGCGCCCGATCTGCGCCACGCGCAGGGGGGAGCGGAAGGCCGCCGCGCGGGGCAGCACCCCCCCCGCCTGCCAGCCGCCCGCGTGGACCAGCAGGCCGTAGCGGGCCGTGTGCCGGCCCGGGGACTGCGCGCTCTCGTCGCCCGGGTAGTCGACCCACTTGCGGTTGTCGACGGGAATCCGCAGCGGCACGCCGCGCACGAAGCTCAGGAGGAAGACGCCGCGCGCGGGGTCGGTGACCTCGTAGTCGCTCAGCGCGTCGCTCAGCAGCGTCAGCCCGTCCTTCCCGTCCGACAGCGACACGAAGCCGTGCAGCTGGTGCCGGGCCAGTTCCTGGCCGCGGAAGGCGCCGTCGCGCGTCGGCGCCGCGGCGTACTCGTTCACGTCGAACACCCCGCCGGCGGCGGACACTTCGGCCTTCAGGCCCGTGTCGAACCCGATCCGCAGGAAGTGGTCCCGCACGCGGTTGTCGACCGTCGAAACGATCTCGACCACGGGAGAGTCCCTGCGCAGCGTGATCTCCGAGCGGACCGGCACGTCCGTTTGCGGCGCGCCGCGGGCCTGGCGGACCCGGTCGTAGCCGTCCGGCAGCCGCAGGACCGTCTCGACCTCGAACCGGGCCTCCAGGGGGCTGTCGAGCGTGCAGGCGATCTGCGCGGGCCCACCCCGCGTGGAGAGGACGCGGTCGTGGGCGGGGGGCCGGTGGAAGTAGAGGTTGCCGCTCTCGCCGGCGTCCACGAAGTAGTTCAACCCGCGGTGCACGCGGCCGGTCGCCCGGTTCGTGAGCTCCAGCGTGCCGTCGTCCGCGATCGCCAGCGCGACCCACTCGTTGACGGCACGCCGGCCGCTGCCGTCGCCGAGCGTTTCGAACGGGACGGCGAGCGGGTCCCAGTCCTCGTGGGGATACGGGTACAGGCTGCGCTCCGTCCACGCGACCCGGAAGGTCTTGTAGCCGACCGCGGGGATGTCGCGGGCCTCGAAGAGGACCTGGAACCGGTGGACGTAGAACGGCATGTTGCGGCTGCGCGGGTGGTACACCGCGGCGCGGTCCTCCTCCCGCGCCACCAGGTGCACGGGCACGGGCCGGCCCGCCGGGTCCAGGAGGGACAGGGCGTCGACGTTCGCTTCGCGCGGCACGTCGATGCAGGCCTCGACCACCCCGCTGCGGGGGAAAGCGCAGCCGTTGAACACCGTGAGGAAGACCTCGCCCTCCTCCGCGCCGGCCGTGTGCACGTCCGCCGCCAGGTGCCGCATCGACTCGACCGCCACGTTCTCGGCGATCACGCCGGCCTGCCGGAGGCGGTTGCCGATGTCCTCGCACATGCCGGCCGGCCCCACGCCGTGGAGCGAGTCGTGCGCCTGCGAGAGGAAGAGGTAGCGCAGCGCCCGCTCGATGGACCGCGCGGGATACGGCGCGCCCCCCGCCCACGCGGCGGCGGCCAGCGGCTCTGCCAGGTGGAAGAGCCGGCTCTCGGCGAGCGTGTTGGCGCGCTTGAGCGCGGGGTGAACGGAGCACACGTCCGTCTGGATCGCGCCGACGGGACCGTCCTTCATCTCGCCGGTCACGACGTCCAGGCCACGGTCCGCGAGCAGCGGCTTGACGGCCTCCGCGTACGCGTCCAGCGTGCTGTGGACCACCTCGTACGCGTCCCCCGCCTCCTCGTCGGCCGCCCGGATGATCTCCGGCATCAGCGGGTGCGGCTCCGTGAAGTCCGTGCCGTCCCAGAACAGCAGGTGCTCGGGAACCGCCGTGGTCGAGACCGTGGCCAGCGTGCGCTCGAGCCCGTCCCGGACCCGCTTGCGGTCGAAGGACGTGAGGGGCCGCGTGATGAAGTGGAAGCCGGCGCGGTGCTCCGGCTCGCAGAGGTGGAACGCCGCGCCCAGCGTGCCGGGCCGGTACTGCCAGTCCTTGTGCCACGGGTCCAGGCCGTAAACGATCGGGATGTGGCCGGCGAACAGGAAGTTCCAGCGGCCCTCCCGGCCCAGCCGCGTGGCCCAGGCCCGCGTGCCGTCGGGGGCCTCCCACGCGAACTCGTCGAAGCGCGAACGGGCGCGGTTCATGTGCTTGTAGAAGAAGATGAAGTCGATGCCGAAACCGGCGTAGATCTGCGGCAGCTGCGCGATCTGGCCGAACGAGAACACGTTGTAGCCGAGTTCCATGGCGCCACCGTAGGCGCGGGCCTTCCCCAGGCCGGTGGCCAGGTTGCGCACGAGCGACTCGCCGTGGATCGACGAACTGTCCGGCAGCGTGTACCACGGGCCGAGCCGCAGGCGCCCCTCCGCGGCCAGCCGGCGGATCCGTTCTTCCTGCTCGGGGCGGATTTCGAGGTAGTCGTCGACGAGGACGAACTGGCCGTCCAGGGTGTAGTGGCGGTAGCCGGGATCACGCTCCATCGTCTCGAGGAGGCAGTCCCACAGCCGGACGAGCCACGTGCGCGTGGTCTCGAAGTCGAAACGGAACTCGCGGTCCCAGTGCGTGTACGAAACGACGTGGATCCTGGCCTTGCCGCCCTTGCCCATCGTTCCTCCCCCCCGCCGGCGGCCCTCGGCCGATGCCGGCGGACGCGAGCCTGCCAGCGGCGGGCCCGGAGCGCAAGACCGGCATCGCGGCGCTTGCCCCGCCCGCGCCGGGTCGGGTATACCGGACCCGCCGGCCGGTGTGTTCGCGAAGGGCGGGCACGGGTCCGGCCACCCGCGAGGATCCGCGTGAAGAACACCGCGACCGCCGAACCGCTCCCCTCCCTCACCGCCGGCCACGGCCTGCCGGGCCGCCAGATCAGCCTCTCCGACGGCAGGACCTCCCTGCGGCTGGACGCCGGGCAGCAGGGGTTCGACCTGCTCGCGCACTACGCGCCGGACTCCTGGTTCCGGTTCTCCCGCGTGCTCCAGGCCGACGGCGCCGCCATGCGGTGGACCGTCGACGGGGCGCCGCACCCGTTCGACTGGACCGAGGTCTGGCCCTTCGGCTACCGCAACCGCGAGGAGCGGGCCGGCGCCACCGTCGCGAGCGAGTGCGTCGTCGAGCAGGGCGTGGTCCTCTGGCGCCTGTCCGGCGTGCGGGACGAGGCCGTGCTGACCCTCCCCCGCCGCATGCTCGCCGACCACCACGCGCAGGCCGGCGGCGAGGAGGTCGAAACGGGCGCGTGGACCCTGCCCCGGCCGGACGCGCGCGGCCCGTGGCGCGCGGTGCGGCAGGAGACCTGGCTGTTCCGCGACACGTCCACCTTCTCCGGCCTCGCCGGCAAGACCGTGCCGTCGAAGTGGTGTTCCTCGCGCCTCCACCTCGTGATCCGTTCCGGCACCGGGCTGCGCGTGACCGAGACCGACGGGGTCCTGTCCTTCCGCCTCGCCCCGGCCGACGGCGAAGCGGCGCTGGTCCTGGCCCTGGGCTCGACCCGCAGGGAGGCGGAGCAGGCGGCGAGGCAGGCCCTCGCCGACGGCCCGCAGGTGCTGGCGCGGCAGATGAAGCGCTACGCCCGGGTGGACGGCGCCGCGCCCCGGCTCGACTTCGGACGGCACACGGCCATGGCCCGGTTCTTCCGGCTCGAGCCGCTCTACATGGAAAGCATGCGCATCCGCGACGACATGGGCGCGTTCAAGGCCAACAACGACTACTACTGGGTGTGGGGCTGGGACATGACGCGGCCCGCCTTCGGCCTGCTCTGCGGCAACCGGCGCGACATGGTCAAGGGCCTGCTCGAGCTGCGGTTCGCGCACGGCTGCATCGACCAGTACGACAACACCCTGCGCAAGGACCAGCGGGCCGGCTCCCACCGACCGGGCGCTCTGGAATGCCTGCTGCTCCACGACTACCTGGCCTGGAGCGGGGACGAGGCGGGCGTCAGGCGCTGGCTGCCGCAGTACGTCCGGGCGGCGAAGGCGCTCGCGGCGGAACCCGACCCCACCGGCATGGGCACGGGGACCGCCGCCTCCACCGACTTCCCGGAGGAGTTCGGCCGCACCTTCCCCGCCCGGCTGGCCTACCGGGCCGCCTGGCTCTACGGCGGGCTGCTCGGGCTGGAGAAGGTCCTGCGCCGCTTCGGCGAGGCGGACGTCGCCGACCGCATCCTGGAGCGGGCCCTCCGTATGCGCCGCCACTTCGTGCCCGTGTTCTGGAACGAACAGACCGGCTTCTGGAACGAGGGCGTGCATCCCGAGAACCCGGACCTGCTCTGCGACATCCCGCTGTCCACCGCGCTGGCCGCCATGGACAGCCCCTACGGCGAGGACCTGTACGGCGGGAAGCTGCTCGAGTCGGCGCGCTTCGCGACGCGCGAGTTCCTGCGCGACGACGGCGTGCACATCACCCGCCGAGGGGAGGTGCGCGGCTGGAAGGAGTGGACGCGGCAGGCGAACAACTGGTTCGCCGCGAACGACACCATGCTCGCCCGCCTCTTCCGGGCGGTGGGCGACACCCGCTCGCTGGAGCGCCTCTTCTACCTCTACGAGATCAACTTCGGCTACCAGCCGGCGGCGTTCGAGGGCAAACCGTTCCGCCGGCCGCTGCTCACCTCCGGCTCGTGGCAGGCCTTCGGCGCGGCGTCGTGGTACCGCAACCTGGTGGAAGCCGCCGCCGGGCTCTGGGTAGACCTCGGCGGCGCCGGCATCATGCCCGGCGGACTCGGCGAACCCGTGCACCTCTCGGGGGTCCGGGTGCGCGGCGCCGTGCTGGACGTCCGGGCGTCGGGGCAAGGCGCGTGGCCGCGCTCGCTCACCCTCGACGGCCAACCCGTGGTGGGCACCACCAAGCTGCCCCCGCTGAGGGCGGGCGCCCACCGCATCGAGGTCGAGTACCACACCGCCGCGCCGCCGGCCCCGCTGCTGACCCTGGCGGTCGATGCCGAGGTGCGGAGCGCCCGGGTCGAGGGCCGCACCCTGGAGGTCGTGCTGAAAGGCCGCGGCTACACCCCCGTTTCCTTCTTCTCGCCGGGCCCGCCCGCCGTGGCGTGCGACGGGGAAGCGCTGCCCGCGGAATACGACGCCGCCACGGGACGCGGAAGGGCGCGGTGCATGCTCGCGGGCAAGGCCACGCTGACCATCGCCTCGGCCTAGAGCACGCCGGACCGGCCGGCCCCGCCCGCCCGCCGCGCCGCGGGTCCGGGACGCGCTACCCGCCCGGCCGGCCCGCGTCCCCGAGCCGTTCCGCCAGCTCGGCCGGGGTGTGGGCCGGGGCCAGGCAGGCGTAGTTCTCGCACACGAAGGCAGTGGGCCTTCCGTCGACCGGCCGCTGCGCGGCCAGGAACGGCACCAGGCCCGCGATGGCCGGCGCGTCGCCCGGCGGCCGGTGCAGCACGACCGAGCGCGGCAGGAACCGGCGACGGACCTCCGCCAGCAGGGCCGCGGTTCCGGGCGCCGCGCGGTCGCCGGCGATCACGATCTCGCGCACCGGACCGACCTGGAAATCGAGCGCCTGGAGCGCGTGGGCGCCTGCCGTGCCGCCGGCCTGCCGGAGCAGGCCCGCGAAGCTCTCCAGCGACGCCGCGGCCTCCGCGCGGTAGTCGTCCCGCTGCAGCATCACCCCCAGCCGGTGCAGCACGAAGGCCGCCGCCGCGTTGCCCGAAGGCAGGGCGCCGTCGTAGACCGGCTTGGGACGGAAGATCAGTTCCGTGCCGGCGGGCACCTGGAAGAAGCCGCCTTCGGCTTCGTCCCGGAAGGACGACCGCATGGCGTCCGCGGTGCGGCGCGCCTCGTCCAGCCAGCGCGGGTCGAAGGTCGTCTCGTAGAGCTCGACCAGGCCCCACGCCAGGAACGCGTGGTCGTCCAGCAGGCCGGGCAGCCCGGCGCGGCCGGCGCGGTACCGGTGCAGGAGCGCGCCGTCCGCCGTCCGCAGGCGCGCCAGCACGAACGTCGCCGCCTCGACGGCGGCGGCGGTGTAGCGTTCCTCGCCCAGCACGCGGCCGGCAAGCGCGAAGCTGCCCAGCATGAGCCCGTTCCAGTCGGTCAGGACCTTGTCGTCGTGGAGCGGCTGGACGCGGCGGTCGCGCACCGCCAGCAGCCTGGCGCGCGCGGCCGCGATCCGCGCCTCCCCCCCGGGGCCGGGCCGGCGGGCGGCGTCCCCGGGGCCGGGGCGCCGCTGCAGGTGGTTCGCCCCGGGGATCCCGGGGAAGTTGCCCTCCGGCGTGACGGGGTAGCGGGCCGCGAAGAGTTCGAAGTCCCCGCCCAGCGCCGCCTGCACCTCCGCCCGGGTCCACAGGTAGCACGTGCCCTCCACGCCCTCGCTGTCCGCGTCCCACGCCGAGGTGAACCCGCCCTCCGCGTCGCGCATGCGCCGCAGCACGAAGTCGAGCGTCTCGCGGGCAACCGCCGCGTAGTCCTCGCGGCCGGTGACCTGGTAGGCCTCGAGAAACGCGCGCGCGAGCCCGGCCTGGTCGTACAGCATCTTCTCGAAGTGGGGGATCCGCCAGTCGGGGTCGACCGTGTAGCGGTGGAAGCCGCCCGCGAGATGGTCGCGCAGGCCGCCGGACAGGATCGCGTCCAGCGTGCGGGTCGCCGCGCGCAGGGGCGGCGCTTCGCCCGTGCGGGCGTGGGCCCGCAGGAGGAGGCCGACCTGGTGCGGGGACGGGAAACGGGGGCCGTCCCCGAAGCCGCCGCGCCGGGCGTCGAAGCGGGCGAGCAACTGCGCCACGCCGGCCGCCACCTCCGCCTCCCCCGGTGCGCCGCCCGCACCGGGGCCGGCCGCATCGCGGAGGTGGCGCGTGATCGAGGCGGCGCTCTCGAGCACGTCCCCGCGCCGCGCCGACCAGGCCTCCCGGATGCCCGCCAGCAGGTCCAGCAGCCCCGGGCGGCCGAACCGGCTCTCCTTCGGGAAGTACGTCCCGCCGTAAGAACGGTTTCCGGTCCGGCGTGAGGAACACCGTCAACGGCCAGCCGCCCGAGCCCGTGAGCGCCTGCACCGCCGCCATGTAGATCTCGTCCACGTCGGGCCGCTCCTCGCGGTCGACCTTGATCGACACGAAATGCCCGTTGAGGTAGGCCGCCACCTCCGCGTCCTCGAAGGCTTCGTGCTCCATGACGTGGCACCAGTGGCAGGTGGCGTACCCGATCGAGAGGAAGACGGGCCGGTCCTGCTCGCGGGCCCGGTCGAAGGCCGCATCGCCCCAGGGGTACCAGTCCACGGGGTTGTCGGCATGCTGCAGCAGGTACGGGCTCTGCTCGCGGGCCAGGCGGTTGGACACGTGCGGCTCCTCCCTCCCCGCCGCCGGGGCGGCGGGGCTCCCGTCCGGCCCGGCCGCCGAGGCCCCGAAGGCCAAGAGCAGGACGGCCGGCCATGCTGGCCGGCAGGCGGACATCGCGGGGTTCCGATCCGGCCCACTATACCCCGGGCCGGCGACCCGCGCCGGAACGAAGCGGCCGTTTTCGCGCGGGTCAGCCCGGGCGGGCCGACGGGAACCGGCGGGCCGTTCGCAGGCAGATGCGCACGAGCATCAGCATGACGGGCACCTCGATCAGCACGCCGACCACGGTGGCGAGCGCCGCGCCCGAGGACAGACCGAAGAGCATCGTGGCCGTCGCGATCGCCACCTCGAAGTGGTTCGAGGCGCCGATCATCGCCGAGGGCGCCGCGTCCTCGTAGCGCAACCCGAGCCGGCGGGCCAGCCAGTAGCCGAGCCAGAAGACCAGGTTCGTCTGCACGAAGAGCGGTATCGCGATCCAGAGGATCGTGAGCGGGTTGGCCAGGATGACGTCCCCCTTGAAGGAGAAGAGCAGCACGAGCGTCACCAGCAGCGCGGCGACGGTGACGGGCGTCAGCACGTGGAGGAAGGTCCGGTCGAACCAGGCCCGGCCCTTGCGCGCGATGATCAGGCGGCGCGATGCGTACCCCGACGCGAGCGGCAGGGCCACGTAGACGCCGATCGAGAGCAGGAGCGCCTGCCACGGGACCGGCAGCCGCCCGACGCCCAGAAGCCACCCGCCCAGCGGCCCGTAGAGCAGCAGCATGGTCAGCGAGTTGATCGCCACCATGACCAGCGTGTGGCCCGCGTTGCCCCGCGCCAGGTGGCCCCAGACGAGCACCATCGCCGTGCACGGCGCGATGCCCAGCAGGATGCAGCCGGCCAGGTAGCTGCGCCAGAGCGGGATGGCGAGCGCCTTCGCCCCCTCGTGCAGGACCACGGTCCCCGCGCCGTGCGTCGCGCCGACGGGCAGGTCGAGCCCGAAAGGCATCTTCACGTAGTCGAGCGCGTCCGCCCCGATGAAGCCGCGGAAGAGCACGCCGAGGAAGAACAGGGCCAGGGCGTACATGGTGAACGGTTTCACGGCCCAGTTGACGAACAGCGTGAGACCCACCGGCTTCACGCTCCGCCCCGCCTTCAGCACCTCCGCGAAGTCGATCTTCACCATGATGGGGTACATCATCAGGAAGAGGCAGACGGCGATCGGGATCGAGACGACCGGCGCGCCGTTGACCGTGACCGCCATCCCTTCGAGCGAGCGGGCGAGCCCCGGCGCGACGCGGCCCAGCAGAATGCCCGCGGCAATACTGAGCAGGACCCACACGGTCAGGTACCGCTCGAACCGACTCATGCCGCCCCGCGGCGGCGTGTTCCGCTCACGCATCGCGCACCACCCCCAGCCCCTCCGGCAGGCCCTCCACGAAGGCCCGGATCTCGTCGCGCACGCGGCGGTACGGCGCGAGCGCCTGCTCCTCGGTCGCCGCCCCCGCCGCCAGCCGCGGCGGGTCGTCGAAGCCCGCGTGCACGATGCGGGCCGACGCGCCCAGCCAGGCCGGGCAGGTCTCGTGCGCGTGCCCGCAGACGGTCACGACCACGTCGAACGCCCGGCCGGCCAGCTCGTCCACGCCTTTCGAGCGCTGGCCCGAGATATCCACGCCCGCCTCGGCCATGACCCGCACCGCGCGCGGGTTGAGCCCGTGGGGCTCGATCCCGGCGGAGTGCGCCTCGAGGACGCCGCCCCGCAGGTGCCGCGCCCAGCCCTCGGCCATCTGGCTGCGGCACGAGTTGCCCGTGCAGAGAAACAGGATCCGCGTCCTCTTCATCGCGGACCCCCGGCGGCGCCGCGGCTCCGCCTCCGGCGGCAGAGGGCCTCCCGGCCCTCGCGGCCGATCGCCGCGAGACGCCGCCGGTCCCGGGCGAGCCCCGCGTCCGGCGCGAGCGCCTCGAGCGCCGCGGCGGCGCAGCGCGCCGCCGCCGCAGCGTCCGGGGCGCGTGGCCGGTAGTGCATCCAACGGCCCTCCTTGCGGGTTGCCGCCAGCCCCGCCGCGCGAAGCACCGCGAGGTGCCGCGAGACCGTCGAGGGGGCGAGACCCACGAGGGCCGTCAGCTCGCACGCGCAGCGCTCCCCGCCCTGCAGCGCGGCAAAGAGGCGCGCCCGCGTCGGATCGCCCAGCGCCCGAAACACGCTCGTCACCGGGTCCAATGCATTTCGTTGTTTCGCCATATGACGAAACAATACGCCCCGGACCGCGCCGTGTCAACGGCCTGGCGCCGGCCAAGGACCCCGGCGCGCGGCGGTCACGCGCCCGGCTCCGCCGCCGCCGCGAGCAGGCGGGCGATCTCCCCGGCGTCCGGCACGCGGCCGGCGGTTTGTACCCGGCCGTCGACGAGCAGGGCGGGCGTGAGCATGACCCCCCGGGCCAGGATCTCCCGCAGTGGCTCGACCTTCTCCACTTTCGCGTCCAGGCCCAGGGCCGCCACGGCTTCCGCGGCGTTCGCCGCCAGCCGCCTGCATTTCGGGCACCCCGTGCCCAGCACCTCGATCTTCATCCGCCGGCCTCCTTCCCGCGCCCTTGCTCCCCCGCCGCCGCGCCCCCGGGCCCGGCCCGTCAGTTCATCCACGCCCCGTACGCCATCCCCGTCGCCGTCGCCATCGCCACCACGAGCGCCGCGAACGCGGCGGTCTTGCGCCCCCCGAGTATCGAGCGCAGGACGAGCAGGTTGGGCAGCGACAGCGCCGG
This sequence comes from uncultured bacterium, assembly GCA_963744655.1. Classification (GTDB taxonomy): domain Bacteria; phylum Verrucomicrobiota; class Kiritimatiellia; order PWTM01; family PWTM01; genus CAVUUJ01. The sequence goes on from CAVUUJ010000002.1 coordinate 39,355, forward strand.
CCCGGCGAGCAGCAGCGCGAGCGCGGGCCCCTGCCCCATCCCGCTGTCGAGCAGGCCGCGCAGGATCGGCACCTCCGTCAGCGTGGCGAAGTACATCAGGGCGCCGGACGCGGAGGCAAAGAGGTTGGTCCAGAGCGGCCACAGGCCCTGGAGCCAGCCGGGGACCGCCGCGGTGCCGCGGCCGGCGAGGGCCCACAGCGCGGCCGGCGAATCCCCCACCAGGGCGCTGACCCACGCGCTGGGCAGGATGCCCGCGTCGCGGCTCTCCGGGCTGCCCAGGAAGAAGCCCGCCGCCAGCACGCCCGCCAGCAGCAGCGGCAGGATCTGCTTCGCGAAGCCCCACGACGTCTCCGCCCACTCCCGCAGCTCGCCGCCGCCGGAGAACGCGAGCACCGCCAGCGCCGCCGACCCGGCCGTGAACGCGACGGCCGGGTGCGCGGGGAAGGCGATCCCGAGCAGGACGGCCGGCAGGGCGGCCAGCACGACGCGCAGGGGCTTCGCGCCGAGGAAGCGCCACAGGCAGACGGCCGTGCCCGCGGCGAAGCCCGAGGCCAGCGCCCACTTGGCCCGGTAGACGGCGTACCAGGCGCCGGACGTCCCCGCGGGGCTCGCCCAGTTGGCGAAGACCAGCACCCCCGCCATCGAGCCGAAGAAGAGCGCGGTCTGCCAGAGCGGCCGGGGCGCACGCTCCCCGGCGGGCGGCGCCTCCCCGGCCGCCCCTTCCGCCCGGGCGCGCTCCCCGCGGCGGAAGAGCAGGTGCATGAGAAGACCGATCACCACGCTGAAGACGACGGCGCCCGCGGCGCGCGCAGCCCCGAGCTGCCAGCCGAGCACCCGCGCCGTGAGCACCACGGCCAGCACGTTGATCGCCGGGCCCGAATAGAGGAAGGCCACCGCCGGTCCGAGGCCGGCCCCGCGCAGGTAGATCCCCCCGAAGAGGGGCAGCACGGTGCAGGAGCACACGGCCAGGATCGACCCGGACACGGAGGCCACGCCGTAGGAGAGCGCCTTGTTCGCGCGCGGCCCGAAGTAGCGCATCACGGCGGACGCGCTCACGAAGACCCCGATGGCGCCGGCGATGAAGAACGCGGGCACGAGGCAGAGCAGCACGTGCTCGCGCGCGTACCACCGCGCCAGGCGCAGCGCCTCGATCACCGCGCCGCGGAACCGGGCCGACTCGACGGGCAGGAAGTACGCGCCGAGAAAGACGGCCAGGAGGACGAACAGCACGCGCCGCTCCCCCTTCACGCCCCCTCCCTCCCGCGCCGCCGTGCCCGGGCGCGCACGACCTCCACGGCGCAGTCGAACGCCTTCAGGATGCAGGGGGTTTCCAGGTGGTAGACGACCTTCGGGCCTTCGCGCCGGCCGCTCACGATGCCCGCCCGCTGGAGCGTCGCCAGGTGGCGCGAGACGTTCGACTGGTCCAGGTCGAGCAGCCCGTTCAACTCGCCCACGCACCGGTCGCCCCGCCGGAGCGCGTCCACCAGGAGCACCCGCGCCGGGTGCGCCAGCGCCCGCAGGATCGCCGCCCGTGCCGTTGCGCCCCCGTGTTTCATGGCGACACCTTATGCGTTTATGCGCATAAACGCAAGCCCCGGGAAAGCCGGGCAGGCGGGCGGCGCAGCCGCAAGGGCCCCGCTCAGCGCTCCCGCGCCGCCCGCGCCAGCGCGCGCAGCACGGCGTCGAGCCGCGACGTGGCGTCGCCGCCGCCCAGCCGCGGGAGACGGCCGCCGGGCGCCACCGGGTCCCCGTCGCGGAGCAGCACGAGGCGGTCGCCGCGGTTCTCGACGGACTGCACCCCCGCGCGGTCGGCCAGGACGCGGGCGCGCGCGATCTTCAGGAGGCGGTCCGCCGCCGGGGGGACCGCGCCGAATCGGTCGCGCATCTCCGCGCGCAGCGCCCGCACCTCGCGGGAGGTCGCGCACGACGCGATCCGCCGGTAGAACGCCAGCCGGTCGTTCTCGTCCTCGATGTAGTCCGCCGGCAGCACCGCCGCGCGGTCCGACGCGGTCCGGGCCCGGCGAGAGGTCGACGAAGTCGAGCCGCACCCGCGACGTCGATGACCGGCGGCGGCGGTCTCGCCCTTGAGGCGGGCCACGGTGCGCCGCAGCAGCTGGCAGTAGAGGTCGAAGCCGACGGCGGCGATGTGCCCGCTCTGCTCCGCGCCGAGCAGGTTGCCGGCGCCGCGGATCTCCAGGTCGCGCAGGGCGAGCTTGAACCCCGCGCCGAGGCTGGCGTAGCGGCGGATGGCCGCGATGCGCCGGCGGGCCGTGTCGAACAGCCGGCCGTGCCGCGGCAGCAGCAGGTAGGCGTAGGCCTTGTGCTTGGAGCGGCCCACGCGGCCCGCGCAGCTGGTAGAGGTCGGCGATGCCGAACCGGTCGGCGCGGTCGATCAGGATCGTGTTGGCGTTCGGGATGTCGACGCCGCTCTCGATGATGGTCGTGCACAGCAGCACGTCGAACTCGCCCGCGCACGAACCGGTGCATGACCGTCGGCCAGCTCGCGCTCGTGCATCTGCCCGTGCGCCGACCGCGATGCGCGCCTCGGGCACGAGCCGTGCGAGCCGCTCGCGCACCCGGCTCGATGGTCATGCACGCGGTTGTGCAGGTAGAAGACCTGCCCCTCGCGGTTCAGCTCGCGCAGGATCGCCTCGCGGACCGACGGCTCGTCGTATGCGGGCCACGCATGGTCTCGATCGGCCAGCGCGCTCGCGCGGCGGCGTCTGGATCAGGCTCATGTCGCGCGCGCCGGTCAGGCTCATGTAGAGCGTGCGCGGGATCGGCGTGGCGGTCAGCGTCAGCACGTCCACCAGGCGGCGCAGCTGCTTCAGGGCTCCTTGTGCGCGACGCCGAAGCGCTGCTCCTCGTCGATGATCACCAGCCCGAGGTCCCTGAACGCGACGTCGGGCTGCAGCAGGCGGTGCGTGCCGATGACGATGTCGACCTCGCCCGTCGCGCAGCCGCTCCACGACGCGCGGCCTGCTCGCCGCGCGGTGCGGAAGCGGCTGAGCATCTCGATCGTGCACGGGGAAGGCGGCCATGCGCTCGCGAGAAGGTGTCGAAGTGCTGCTGGGCCAGCACCGTGGTCGGGCACGAGCACGGCGACCTGCTTGCCGTCCATCACGGCCTTGAACGCCGCGCGCATGGCCACCTCGGTCTTGCCGTAGCCGACGTCGCCGCAGATCAGCCGGTCCATCGGGCGCGGCGCATTCCATGTCGCGCTTGACGTCGGCGATGGCCGCGCAGCTGGTCCGCGGTCTCCTCGGTAGGGGAAGGACGCCTCGAACTCGCGCTGCCAGGGCGTGTCGGGCGCGAACGCGTGCCCGCGCAGCGGCCTCGCGGGCCGCCTGGGTCTCGAGCAGCGAGGCGGCCAGGTCCGCGCACGGCGCGTTCGGCCGCCTGCCTTCTCGCGCGTCCAGCGCGCGCCGCCGAGCCGGTGCAGCTCGGGCGGCTTGCGCGCCCATCCCGACGTAGCGGCTGAGCAGGTGCGCCTGCGCCACGGGCACGTGGAGCCGCGCGCCCGTCGGCGTACTCGATGGCCAGCACCTCCTGCGGTTGCCCGTTGAACGCGATCTCGTACAGGCCGAGGTAGCGGCCGATGCCGTGCTCGACGTGCACCACCAGGTCGCCGGGCTGCATGTCGCCCCCGTCCTGCACGCGCCGGCCCGGCGCCGCCGCGGGCCCGCGCCGGGGCGCGTGCCGGTCGTACCGGCCACGCAGCTCCCGGCGCGTCCCGTAAAGGTCCGGCTCGGCCACGACGGTCAGCTCGCCCGCGCCGGCGGTGAAGCCCCCGGACAGCCGCCCCAGCCGCGAAATCACCCCCGGCGGCCCGGCCCCGCCCGGGAAATAGGTTTCCGCGAAACGGTCCCGCGTGCCGCCCGTCGCGAACACGAACACCACCGGCCGACCCGCCGCCGCGCCCTCGAGCAGCAAACCCACCCACCGGTCCCGCAGGCGCTCGACGGCGTCGGGCGCCGGCAGGCCCGCTTCGGGAGCGCCGCCCGCGAGCCCTTCGACCGCGCGCAGCGCGGGCGCGAAATCGGCGGACACGGTTTCCCCGGCCGGACGCAGCGTGACGCGGCGCGCACCCGACCGCGCTTCCACGCGGGCCAAAAGGGCCTCCATGCCGGGCCCTCCGGCGTCGACGGCGCGGCGGTGCATCTCCGCGTGTTCCGCCAGCCGCGCGGGATCGACCCACACCCAGAGGGTGTCCGGCGGGAGATGGTCCGGGGGCAGGACGCCGCAGTCGTTTCCGTCCCACTCGGCCGCGGGCGACAGCACGGCCTCGGGGCATCGCTCCCGGGAACGCTGGCCGAACGGGTCGAAGGTGCGGACCGACTCGACCGCGTCCCCGTTGAACTCGATCCGGAAAGGCCACGGCGCATCCGGCGGCCACGCGTCCACGATCCCGCCCCGCCGGGACGCCGCGCCCTTCTCCTGCACCTGCGGCCCGAAGGCGTAGCCCGCCCCGTCCAGCCGCCCGGCGAGAACCTCGGGATCGAGGGCGGCCCCGGCCCTGACCGTCCACACGGTGCGGTCGAGCGCCCCGGGGCTCAGCGTGGGCTGCAGGAGGGCCTGGACGCAGGTGGCGAGAAGGCCGGGCGGGCGGGTGCGGCAGCGGCGAAGGGCGTCGATCCGGTCGCCCGCGATGTCCGCCCGGGCGCCCTCCCGCCCCGCGCCCGGCGTTTCGCGCGCCGGCAGGCACGCCAGTTCCCCCTCGCGGCCGGCGGCCAGCGCTTCGAGGTCCCGCATGAAGGCGTCCAGCGTGCGCGGGCCGTCGACCACCCAGACACTGTGCCGCCCGAGACTCTCGAATACCTGCCACGCCAGGAAGGCCACGGCCCCCGGCGGCGGCAACTCGACGGTGCAGGCGCGCCGGCCGGCCGCCGCGGCGTCGAGCAGGCGGCGCCCGGCGGCGGACAGGTACACCTTCCTCAGGGGATCGTCCACGGCGGCCCAAGGTACCAGCGCGACGGCTCCCGCGCGAGACACGAGGCGCGCCGGCGCCGCCCCGTCCGCCCCCCCCGTCCGCCCCCGCGCCGTTGACACGGGACCTGCCCGGCGGCAGGCTGTCGGCACCTTCCCGGGGCGGTTAGCTCAGTTGGTTCAGAGCGTCTGGTTTACACCCAGAAGGTCACAGGTTCGACCCCTGTACCGCCCACCACGTTTCCCGATGCCGGCCCCTGGCGCGTTCCCTGGCGGACAGGCCGCATGGGCGCGGGGCCGCACGCTTCCGGCGGGAGGGGCATGCCCTTCGCTTCGCGGCAGGCGCCTCGTCCCGCTCCGCCGTCAGGTCTTCTCCTTCGGGGGCGCGGCCAGCGACCTGATCCGCCTGTACCGGAAGCAGTCCGTCGTGTGGTCGTTCACCATCCCGACGGCCTGCATGAACGCGTAGCAGGTGGTGGGGCCCACGAAACGGAATCCCCGCCTTTTCAGGTCCCTGCTCATGGCTGCGGACTCCGCGGTGGCCGCGGGCAGCTCCGCAAGGCGGGTCCAGGCGTTCTGCCTGGGCGCACCGCCCACGTAGCGCCAGAGCCAGGCGTCGAGCGAGCCGAACTCGTCCCGCAAGCCGAGCGCGCACCGCGCATTCCCGATGACCGACTCGATCTTCAGGCGATGGCGCACGATGCCGGGATCGGCGAGCAGCCGGCGCACGTCCGCCTCCGTGTAGCGCGCGATACGCCCGACATCGAAGGCGTGAAACGCCTCCCGGTAGCGGTTTCGCTTCTTCAGGATCGTCAGCCAGCTCAACCCGGCCTGCGCGCCTTCCAGGGCCAGGAATTCGAACAGGCGCGCGTCGTCGTGCACGGGCACGCCCCATTCGTCGTCATGGTACGCGACATACAGGGGGTCGCGGCCGCACCATGCGCACCTTCGTCTTGCTGGGCTACCGGGCGCCATGGCTCGCGAGCCGGACCGGCGTCAGTGCAGCACGTCCGAATCGACCGCGGTCGAGTGGAAGCCCGGCCACCTGGCAACGCGACCCGGGCCGGCGACCGGCGGGCCCGGCTTCAGCTCGTCCCCCTCGACACACGGGCTGTCGTGCTCCTTCATGCGACGGATCAGCTCGCGGCGCATCGTCTCCCGCACGGCGCGCGCTTCCCCGCGGCCCGCCAGGTTGTGCCGTTCCTCCGGGTCCTCGCCCAGGTGGAACAGCAGCTCCTCGCCGCCGGCCCGGGCCCAGCTGTACTTGTAGTCGCCGCGGATGAGGCCGTGAAACTGGTCGGCCGTCACGCCGTAGAAATCGCGATCCACCGGGGTATCGACCAACGGCAGCAGGTCGGTGCCGTCGTGGTCTTCCGGGACGGGCGCGCCGGCCAGGTTCAGCATCGTCGGCAACAGGTCCGCCAGGCTCACGAGCGTGTGCGCTTTCCTGCCGGCCAGCGGGTGCCCCTTCCAGGGCGCGGCGGGAGGCCGCACGAGCAGGGGGACATGCGCGGAGCCTTCGAGGAACGTCGACTTGGCCGCCATGTGGTGGTCGCCGAGCATGTCGCCGTGGTCCGTCGTGAAGAAGATCCAGGTGTTCTCGAGCAGCTTCATCTCCCGCATCCGCGCGAAGAGCAGGCCCAGCTGGTAATCGACCTGCGTGATACAGGCGTAGTACGCCCGCTTCGCGTCCCTGATCTGGGCGGGGCTCATACGGTACGCGTTGTTGAGGCAGTACGTCGGCTCCAGGAACGCCTGCGGCGTGCTCTCGACCGTTTCGGACCAGTCGCCGGTCACGGGGTCCGGCACGTCCCGGTTCTGGTAGAGCGCCCAGTAGTTGGCGCACGGGTCCCACGGCGGGTGCGGCTTGGCGAAACTGGTCCAGAGGAAGAAGGGCCGCGTCTCGTCGCGCGTTTCAAGGAAATCGATCGAGCGCCGGACGGTCCAATGGGTGAGGCTGTGCGCCTCGTCCACGGTGGAGAGGACCGGCGTGATCTCGTTTTCCCCGACCCCGTGCTCCTTGGGCAGGCCGCCGCGCGGGTCGCGGAGCCGTTCGCGGTAGTAGTCCATGGGGAGTTCGACGTGCTCGAAACCGTAGTGGGCGCGCAGGGGATGAAAATGCATCTTCCCCTGGGCGCGGGTCTGGTAGCCGGCCCGCGTGAGGATACCGGGCAGCGTGGGACGGGTCTTCATCGGCATGACCGCGTTGTGGTTGCCCGTCAGGCCGGTTCGAAAGCCGTGCTTCCCCGTCATGATCGTGGCCCGCGCGGGCATGCAGATGGGGGCGTCCGAGTAGGCCCGGGTGAAGACGGCCCCCTCGTCCACGAGCCAGTCCAGGTGCGGCGTGTAGATGTGCCGGTTGCCCAGGGCGGCTATCGTGTCCCAGCGCTGCTGGTCGGTCGTGATCAGCAGGATGTTCGGGCGGTCGCTCATGGCCGGTCCTTCCGGCGGGGCATCCGGGAACCCCGGCACCTGCGGCGGGCCGCGGCGGCCGCATCTTTCCCCGCGTGGCGTTGCGAAAGCCCTCGCCGCGAAGGGCTATAGCCCACGGCGTCCCCGGTTGTCGAGTGTCGGCCGTCGGGCGGCGCCGGCCGGTCCGCCCCGTCCCGGAAACGCGCCGCCGGGTCAGCGGGCGGCCGGGCCCCGCCGTTCTCCGCTTGCCTGCGCGGGCGCCGTGCGGTACCGTCCTCTCCATCGACAGGGGAGCGGCCGTTCTCCGGGAGAGAAGGCTGCTGAGATCCCGGCAAGGGAACCCTTTGAACCTGATGCGGTTCGTACCGCCGAAGGAAGTCGGCATGCCTGACGCGCAACGGCCGACCCGCTCCCGGAGCGGGTCTCTTGTTTGCGGAAAGCGCACCGGCTTCCGCACGAGGAGAGGAGCGCCGTTATGACCGTCCCGGACCTGCCGATCGCCTCGATCCCCTGGCTGCACCTGCTCGGCTCCACGCCGCTGGAGGTGGCGGCCACCCTCGCCGCCGTGGCCGGCGTCTTCCTCATCGCGAGGCAAAACATCCTCGGCTGGCCGCTGGGCCTGGTCTGGGCGGGCCTGTCCGCGTACCTCGCGTTCACGAGCTGGCAGCTGGTCTCCGACGGGATCCTCTACCTCAGCTACATCCCGATCCAGGTCTACTGCTGGGCCGTGTGGGCGCGCCGCGGCGCCGCGGCCGAAGAGGCCCCGTTCGTCCCGACCTGGCTGCGGCGGCGGACGCAGCTCCTGCTGGTGGCGGCCGCGGCCGTCTCCATCGTGCTCTGGGCCCACGGCATCCGCGCCCTCGCGGACCGCGTGGCATGGATTCCCGAGCCCGCCCTGCTGTGGCGCGATGCCACCACCACGGTGCTCAACTACTTCGCCCAGTTCCTGCAGGCAAAGAAGCGCATGGAGAACTGGGTGGGCTGGATGATCGTCAACCTGCTCGGCATCCACATCTACTGGGTCAAGCAATCGCCCGTTTACTCCATCCAGTACGCCTTCTTCCTCGGCCTGGGCATCTACGGCTGGGTGCAGTGGCGCACGTCGCAGCGGGCGGCGGCGGGCGCCGCATGACCCGCCGCTCCAACCGCCGCGTATCCGCCCGTTCACCCGAAGGAGCACCCATGAAGACCGCGACCACGACCGCCCTCCTCGCCGCCGGCTGCCTGGCCCTCGCCGCGCGCACCCCCGCAACGGCCGCCGAGCCCGCCCCGGCCGCCGCCTCCGCGTGGGAGGCGCTCGACACCTCGGTCACCCTGGGGTACCAGAGCCGCTACGTGCTCTACGGTTACCGGCTCACCCGCCACCTGTGGCACGCGGACGTGTTCGGCTACCTGCCGCTGAACGAGACCGTCTCCGCCTGGGCGGGAAGCTGGTACGGCTACCTGAACGACGGCACGTACCGCGAGGTGGACTTGTACGCCGGCCTGGACATCGCGCTCGGCGAACGCCTGGGCGCGGGCGTGGGCTACTCGCTGTTCAACTACCTGGAGGTCCCGTTCCCGTCCGACGACGTCTCGCACGAGTGGATGGCGCGGCTCACCTTCACCTCCGGCCCGTTCGCCCTGACGCTGAAGGAGCAGTACGACACCGAAGCCGGGGGCCACCTGGTGCGGGCCGTCGCGTCGTTCGACCGGGCGCTGCACGGCCCGCTCTCGGTCTCGGCCGCCGCCGAGTACGGCCACGCGTTCGGCTACTTCATCGAAGGCGACGCCCCCAACCACGCGTTGTTCACCCTCCGGCTCCCGGTCCGCCTCGGCGCGTCGGCGACGGCCGCCCCCTTCGTCGCGCGCAGCCTGGCGCTGGACGCCATCGACGCCTTCGAGCGGGACGAGACCTACGGGGGTCTCGCGGTGACCTTCCCCTTCTGAGCCCGCCCGTGCGCGTAGTCCTCACAGGCCCGGAATCGTCGGGGAAGACGGCGCTGACCGTCTTCCTGGCGGAGCGGTTCCGCGTGCCCTTCGCGCCGGAATACGCCCGCGCGTTCCTGGAGGCCCACGGCCCGGACTACACCTACGAGCTGCTGCTTGACATGAGCAGGGCCCACGTGGCGTTCCAGCGGGAGCGGGTCCCGGCGCACGCGCCCCTGGGCCTGCTGGACACCGACCTCCTCAACTACAAGGTCTGGTGCGAGGTCGTGTTCGGCCGCTGTCACGGGCCGATCCTGCGCGCCATCGAGCGGGAGTCGGACCACGTGTACCTCCTCTGCGCCCCCGACCTGCCCTGGGAGCCGGACCCGCTCCGGGAGAACCCGCACGACCGCGGCCGGCTGTTCGAGCGGCACCTGCGCGAGATCGAGCGTCTCGGCCGCCCCTACCGGACGGTCCGCGGGCGCGGGCCCGCCCGGTTCGCCGCGGCCGAGGCGGCTTTCCGCGAGCTGTGCGCCGGCGGCGCGGGCGGGCCGGACCGCGGCCCGCCCCCTGAACGCGGCCGGAGGGCGGCGGCGCGGCGTCCCCGCGCTGCCGCGCGCCCCGCAGAAAAGGCCTTGCCACGGGTTGCGGCGGGGTCCGCGTTCCGCTAGGTTCCGCCACGTGGCGCCCCGGTGCGCCGGCAGCGGCACATGACGGGCACGGGATCATCATGAGACGACTGAAGCAGACTTTGGCCGACCGGTCCGTGTTCGCGGTGGTGGCCGAACTGACCTCGGGGCCCGGTTACAGCATCGCCCCCATCCGGAAGTTCCTGGCCGCGTTCAAGGAGGAAGGCCCCGCGGCGCTCCCGGCCGGGTACACGCTCGCGGGGATCGCCCTGCCCCAGAACCCCGGCGGCGTGTCCAACCTGGATCCCTCCGACGTGCTCGCGCAGCTCGGCCCGTCGGGTTTGCTCGACGAGCTCGACGTGATCCCGCACCTCAGCTGCAAGGACCACAACCGCGACGCCCTTCACTCGGCGCTGGTGGGGTACCGGCAGCGCGGCATCGAGACGGTCCTGGCGCTGACGGGCGACAAGCCCGTTTCAGCCATGGGCGTGTTCGACCTCGAGTCCGCGGGCCTGCTCCAGATGATCTCGAAGAGGAACCGCGACGCGCTGCTCAAGGCCAAGCCCGGGCAGCTGGACCGGGTCGAGCAGCTGTTCCCGGGGGCGGCGGTGTCGCCGTTCAAGTACACCGAGCCCTCGCAGATGCAGCAGTACTACAAGATGGAGAAGAAGATCCTCGCCGGCGCCCGGTTCCTCGTCACCCAGGTGGGCTGGGACTGGAGGAAGTCCGTCGAGCTGATGACCTACCTCGACGAGGCGAAGCTGGACGTGCCCGTCATCGGGAACGTGTTCTTCCTGAGCACGACCAACCCCGCGCCGCGGCTGATGCGGGACGGCAAGCTGCCCGGCTGCTTCGTGAGCGATGCCCTGTTCCAGAAGCTCACGTCCGAATCGCGCGCCCAGCACGTGGAGCGCGCGGCGCAGCAGGTGGCCATGTACCGGTCCATCGGCGCGGCGGGCGTGGACCTGGGCGGCGTGCACGACTTCGCCACGTTCCGGTCCATCCTCGCCCGCGCGGCGGAGATCGGCGAGGGCTGGACCGCCTTCAAGGACAACCTCTGCTGGCCCCCCCCGGAGAACGCCTTCTACCTCTACGACGGCGAGGGCCGCCGCGCGACCGCCCCGGCCGGCCGGCCCACGGGGCACGACCGGCGGTTCACCTTCCTGCACCGCACGCTGCTCGACCCCGAGCGGAAGGGGTTCCATCTCCTCCGGGCGGCCCTGGAGAAGGCCGGCGCCCGGAAGCGGCCCGACGGGCTGGCCGCCCGCTCCTTCTTCGCGATGGAGCGCGCCATGAAGCACACCGCGTTCAAGTGCGAGGACTGCGGCGACTGCTTCCTGCCCGAGAACTTCGGCTACTGCACGATGGGCGGCTGCGCCAAGCGGCTGGCCAACGTGCCCTGCGGCGACGCCAACGTGGACGGCACCTGCGGCAACGCGGAAGGGGTCGTCTGCCGCGGCGAACACGTGTACCTCGCCGCCAGGGCCTCGGGCGGGCTCGACCGGCTCCGCGCGACGGTCAACCCGCCGCGCGACCCCGCGCTGGCCCACACCTCGTCGATCCTGAACTACCTCTTCGGAAGGGACCACACGATGAAGAACGCGCTCATCTCCATCGGCGAGGCCATCCACGCCTCCATCCCCAAGACCGGCGCGGTGATGAAGGACCTGCACGCCCGCGGCGAGAACGCTTACGCGAGCCCCAGCCCGGAGCTGGCCTACGTGCGCGCGCTGATCGAGGACCAGGCGGCCGAGGGCGCCGACTACATCGCCGTCAACGTCGATGCGTTCGGCGAGTCCGACCCGCAGCTCGCGGCCGACATGATGGTCCAGTACGTGCGGCTCGTGCGCGCGTGGGGCGGCACGGTCCCCGTCTGCATGGACAGCTCCGACGACCGCGTCCTCCTCGCGGGCCTGAAGGAGTGGTACGGCGGCGGCGATGCCGTCCGCCAGCCCCTGATCAACTCGATCAAGGCCTACACGGCCGACCGGATGATGCCCCTGAAGAAGGACTACGACTTCGCGTTCATCGGCCTGCTCGTGAGCGAGGACGCGGCGACCGGGCCCGGCGGCTCCCACTCGGTGGAGGAGCTCGTCGGGCTGGCCCGGGAGCTGTTCGAGAAGGCGGTGCGCATCCACGGGTTCCGGCCCGAAGAGATCTTCTTCGATTCCACGGTCTTCCCGCTCGCCATCGACATGCCGATGTCGCCCGACGTGCCCGGCTACACGTACCGGGCGTTCGAGACCATCAAGGCGATCCGGAGCGACCCGTCCATGAAGGGCGTGCACTTTTCCCTCGGCGTGAGCAACTGCTGCCGCGACCTGCCCGGGCGCCGCGTGGGCATCTGCCGCGCGTACGTCGCCAAGGCGATGGAGTACGGCCTGGACGCGGGCATCGTGAACGTCAGCCACCACTATGGCGCCACGCCGCCGGACCCGGGGCTGCTGGCGCTGGTGACCGCCTTTGCCGAGATGGACGGCGACGCGGACAAGACCAACACCGCCATCGAGCTGATGGGCCGGTTCTGCGACGAGAACCGCAAGTGAGCCGCCGGTGCGGCGCGGCGGGCGCAGGGACCGGATCCGCGAGGACCACGCGATGAAACTCGACCCCACACGGATGGCGGACTGGCAGATCGCCGAGGCCGCCGAGCGGCACATGCAGCCCCTTAGCCGGATCGCCGACCGGCTCGGCCTCCGGGAGGACGAGCTCATTCCCCGTGGGCCGCGGGGTCGCGAAGATCGATTTCCGCAGGACGTGGTCCCGCGTGAAGGACGCCCCGAGGGGGAAGTACATCGACGTGACGGCCATCACCCCCACCCCGCTGGGCGAAGGCAAGACCACGACGACCATGGGGCTCGTGCAGGGGCTGGGCGCGATCGGCAAGAAGCTCGTCGGCGCCATCCGCCAGCCCAGCGGCGGCCCGACCTTCAACATCAAGGGCTCCGCCGCCGGCGGCGGCCTGGCCCAGTGCATCCCGCTCGCCGCCGTTCTCCCTCGGCCTGACCGGCGACATCGACTCCATCACCAACGCCCACAACCTGGCCATGGTGGCGCTGACCGCCCGCATGCAGCACGAGACACAACTACGACGACGCGCGCCTGGCCAAGATCGGGCTCACGCCGGCTCGACATCGACCCCGACCGCGTCCAGATGAAGTGGGCCATGGACTTCTGCGCCCAGGCGCTGCGCAACATCACCATCGGCAAGGGCGGCAAGATGGACGGCTTCGAGATGGAGTCCGGCTTCCAGATCACCGTCTCCAGCGAGATCATGGCCATCCTCGCCGTGGCGCACGACCTGGCGGACCTGCGCGAGCGCATCGGGCCGCATCGTCGTGGCCTACGACCGAGCAGGGCAAGGAGGTCACCACCGCCGACCTGGAGGTGGACGGCGCCATGACCGCCTGGATGGTCGACGCCATCAACCCGAACCTGCTGCAGACCATCGAAGGGCAGCCGGTCCTCGTGCACGCCGGGCCCGTTCGCCAACATCGCCATCGGCCAGAGCTCGATCATCGCCGACCAGCTCGGCATCCGCCTGGGCGACTACCACGTCACCGAGAGCGGGTTCGGCGCCGACATCGGCTTCGAGAAGTTCTGGAACCTGAAGTGCCGCTTCTCCGGGCTCGAAGCCGGACGCGGTGGTGATCGTGGCCACGGTCCGCGCGCTGAAGATGCACGGCGGCGGGCCCGACGGTGAAGCCCGGCATGCCGCTCGACGACGCCTACACCCGGGAGAACCTCGGGCTGCTCGAAGAAGGGCTGCGCGCAACCTGGTCGCGCACATCGAGACGGTCGAAGCCAGCGGCGTCCGCCCCGTGGTCTGCATCAACAGCTTCCACACCGACACCCGGCGGAGATCGCGCTGGTCCGCCGCGTCGCCGAGGAGAACGGCGCGCTGCTGCGCGGTGTCCGAGCACTGGCTGCAAGGGCGGCGAGGGCGCCGATCGAGCTGGCCGAGGCCGTCGTGGCGGCCTGCGAGGAGCAGCAACGACTTCACGTTCCTCTACGACCTCGACCATGCCGCTCAAGGACCGCATCGAGCTGATCGCCACGCGAGGTCTACGGCGCCGACGGCGTCGACGTACTCGGACGAGGCCGAGCAGAAGATCGAACGGCTGCGAGGCCGACCCGGAGGCCGCGAAGCTGGGCACCTGCATGGTCAAGACGCACCTGAGCCTCTCGCACGACCCGGACCTGCAAGGGCGCGCCCGCGCGGACTGGGACCTGCCGATCCGCGACGTGCTCGTCTACAAGGGCGCCGGCTTCGTCGTCCCGGTGGCCGGCGACATCAAGCTGATGCCCGGCACCGGCTCGAACCCCGCCTTCCGCCGCATCGACGTGGACGTGGAAACCGGCAAGGTGACGGGCCTGTTCTAGCCCGGCGTGCGCCCGCGCGGCGGGCGCCCCGGCCGGAGGGCGTCCCGGATCGCGCGGATGTGCTCCGGCGTGGTGCCGCAGCAGCCCCCGACGATGCCGGCCCCCGCCGCCACCAGCGCCCCCGCCTGGCGGGCCATGTCCGCCGGCGTGTCCGGGAAGACGTCCACCCCGTCCACCTGCCGGGGCAGCCCGGCGTTGGCGTGCACGAGGATCGGGGCGCCCGCGGCCGCCGGGCGCATCGCCCGGACGATCTCCACCATGCGTTCGATCCCGTTGCCGCAGTTCGTGCCGACGATGTCCGCGCCGGCGCGGACCATCGCCTCCGCGGCCTCCTCCGGCGACACCCCCATCATGGTGCGGTAGTCGCCCCTCACGGTCCGCTCGAAGGTGAACGTGGCGATGACCTCGCAGGCGGTGTGCTCCCGGGCCGCCCGGACCGCCAGCGCCGCCTCCTCCACGTCGCTCATGGTCTCCACGCACAGGGCGTCGGCGCCGCCCCGCGCGAGCGCCTCCGCCTGCTGGCGGAAGGCCTCGTAGAGTTCCTCCCCGGTGACGTCGCCCATCGCGAGCATCCTGCCGGTCGGGCCGACGGAGGCGATCACCCACCGCTCGCCGCCGGCCTCCGCCGCGGCCTCCGCCGAGAGCCGCGCGGCGGCCTCGTTGAGTTCCTCCGTCCGCCCGTCCAGGCCGAAGTGCCGGAGCTTGAACGACGTGCCGCCGAAGCTGTCGGTCTGGACCAGGTCGGCGCCCGCGGCGAGGTAGCGCCGCGCGATGTCCTTCACGTCCGCGGGCCGTTCGGCGGCCCAGCGTTCCGGGCATTCGCCGGGCCGCAGGCCCCGGTCCTGCAGGAGCGTGCCCCACGCCCCGTCGGAAACCAGCACCCGCCCGCCCCGCACCGCATCGGCTATGCGTGTCTTCGGCATGTCTGCCTCCTCTCCCGGGCCGGCAAGCGCCCGGCGGCCGCGCGGCCGCGGGCGCTCCCGGTTCACTCGCCGCGGAGCAGGGCGTCCAGCTTCGCCCCGAGCCTCTTCGCCTGCGCCGCGAAGACCGCGGCCTGCGCCTCTTGCTGCCCGCCCGGCCGCAGCGGGTTCTCCCGGTAGGCCTCCGTGCTGTCCAGCCGGTCGGCGGTCAGCAGGGCCGCCGTCCCGCTGTCGACGAGGAGGAACGAGACCGAGCTGCCCACCTCGTACCGGCCCGACACGATGCTCGTGCGCCGGTAGAACTCCGAGGCGTCGAGGTGCAGCACGAGCACGTACTCCGAAAGGCTGCGCACGCCGATCTCCTGCAGGGCGTTGAAGCTGATGCGCTCCGGCACGAGGAACGAGGGGATCGGCGTCACCCGGTCGATCCGGCCGGACGCCTGGAGCTCCCCGACGAGCGCGTGCAGGAACATCGACTCCAGCCGGGCATCGACATACCCGCCTCGCACGACCAGGACGCACACGTCCACGGGGAACGCGGCGGGCGGAGGCGTGGCCGAGATCGCCGCGATCTGCTCCGTTGTCAACCCGTTCTCGTGCAGGGCGATGCGGTCGTACCGGACCGGTCGCTCCCGGAACTGCGCCGTGTCGTACACCCGGTGGCCGGTGCAGCCCGCCAGCACCGCGGCCAGCAGGGGCAAGAGCTTTCGCCTCATGGAATCCCTCTCCTTTCCCCGACCCCGCACGAACCCGCCGCGCGCACCCGCCCGCCCGCGCGCCGTCCGCCGGCGGCCTGCTTGCCTCGCCCGCCGGCCCGCGGCTATAGTGGGCGTCTCGGCGGACGGCGGGCGGAAACGAGGATCGAATCGATGAAGGCATTGGTCAAGGCGGAAGCGGCCGAGGGGCTGGTGCTGCAGGATGTGCCCGAACCGCCCGTGGGCAAGAGCGACGTGCTGATCCGGATCCTCAAGACCAGCATCTGCGGCACCGACGTCCACATCTGGAACTGGGACGAGTGGGCGCAGAAGACCATCCCGGTGCCGATGACCATCGGCCACGAGTTCGTGGGCGCGGATCGAGCGCTGTCGGCGAGCAACGTCAGCGACTTCCGTGCCGGCGACCTCGTCAGCGGCGAGGGGCACGTGGTCTGCGGGCGGTGCCGCAACTGCCTGGCCGGGCGCGGCACCTGTGCGCCAAGACCCGCGGCGTGGGCGTCAACCGGGACGGGTGCCTTCGCCGAGTACCTCGCCCTGCCGGTCACGAACGTCTGGCCGGCCGATCCCGACATCCCGCTGGAGGTCACGAGCTGCTTCGACCCGCTGGGCAACGCCACCCACACGGCGCTGTCGTTTCGACGTGCTGGGCGAGGACGTGCTGATCACCGGCGCCGGCCCGATCGGCGTCATGGCCACGGCCATCGCCCGGCACTGCCGGGGCCCGCTACGTCGTGGTCACCGACGTCAACCCGTACCGGCTCGAGCTGGCGCGGAAGATGGGCGCCACGCTGGCCCTGGACGTGCGGCAGGGCAGGAGCATCGCGGACGGCGCAGCAGGAACTGGGCATGAAGGAGGGCTTCGACGTCGGCCTGGAGATGTCCGGCAACCCGGCCGCCTTCCGCGACATGCTGGCCAACATGTGCCACGGCGGCAAGATCGCCATGCTCGGCATCCTGCCCAGGATGGAGATCGACTGGGACCTGGTGGTCTTCAACAGCCTGACCATCAAGGGCATCTACGGCCGGGAGATGTACGAGACCTGGTACAAGATGACCGTCGATGATCCAGACCGGCCTGGACATCACGCCCGTCATCACCCACCGCTTCCACTACACCGAGTTCCGAGGAGGCCTTCGAGGTCATGCGGTCGGGCAACGCCGGCAAGGTCATCCTCAACTGGAGCGAGTAGGAAGGGCGCCATGTTCGGCTTCGCATGAGGACCGAGCGCTGACCGCGCCAGCTCGGCGAGATCCGCGCGGCCGGGCTGTACAAGGACGAGCGCGCTCATCGGCTCGCCGCAGGGCGCGCGTGATCCGCGTCGCCGGCGGCCGCGAAGTCCTCAACTTCTGCGCCAACAACTACCTGGGCCTGGCCAACGACCCCGCGCGTGGTCGACGGCCGCCAAGGCCGCTGCGACCGCTGGGGCTACGGCCTGTCCAGCGTGCGGTTCATCTGCGGCACCCAGGAGCTGCACAAGGAACTGGAGGCGCGCCTGTCCGCCTTCCTGGGCACGGAGGACACGATCCTCTACAGCTCGTGCTTCGACGCCAACGGCGGGCTGTTCGAGACGCTGCTGGGCCCCGAGGACGCCGTCATCAGCGACGAGCTCAACCACGCCAGCATCATCGACGGCATCCGCCTCTGCAAGGCCCGCCGGCTCCGCTACGCCAACTGCGACATGGCCGACCTGGAGGCGAAGCTCGCAGGAGGCCGCCGACGCGCGACTGCGCCTGATCGCCACCGACGGCGTGTTCTCCATGGACGGCATGCGTCGCCGACCTGGCGAGCGATCTGCGACCTGGCCGAGGCGTACGACGCGGCGGTCATGGTCGACGACTCGCACGCCACGGGCTTCGTCGGCCGCACCGGGCGCGGCACGCCCGAGTACCACGGCGTCGATGGGCCGCGTGGACATCATCACCGGCACCTTCGGCAAGGCGCTCGGCGGGGCCTCCGGCGGGTTCACCAGCGGCCGCAGGGAGATCGTCGACCTGCTGCGCCAGCGCAGCCGCCCGTACCTGTTCTCCAACACGGTGGCCCCGGTCGTCGCCGCGACCGTGCTGACCGTGCTGGACATCCTGGAGGCGTCCACCGAGCTGCGCGACCGGCTCGAGGCCAACACCGGCTACTTCCGCGCGGGCATGGCCGCCCGCGGCTTCGACATCCCCGCCGGCGACCACCCGATCGTGCCGATCATGCTGGGCGACGCCGGCGCTGGCGACGCGGATGGCCGACGGGATGCTCGAGGAGGGCATCTACGTGATCGGCTTCAGCTACCCCGTGGTGCCGAAGGGCCAGGCGCGCATCCGCGTGCAGGTCTCGGCGGCGCACACGCCCGGCCAGCTGGACCGGTGCATGGACGCGTTCGTGCGCGTGCGCGACCGTTGCATGAACCCGAAGAGCCGCTGAGGCCCCGCGCCGCCGGGCCGCCTCCCCGCGGCTGCGGGCCGGCTACCGCAGGATGCGCCGGTCCGTGAACCGGTCGGCCTCGTCCATCGAGGGCGTCGAGAACTCCAGGCAGACGAACCCGTCGCCGCCGGCCGCGAGCGAGTGCCGCGTCCCCTTGGGCAGGAGCACGGTCGTGCCGGGCGCGAGGTGGAGCCGCGCCGTGGTGGTGACGGGGTGCGCGGCCAGCGCGCGTTCCGTGAAAGGCTCGAGGTAGTGCGGAACGGCGTCGGGCCGGGCCGCCGGCGGCGCGGAGACGACGCGCGCCCTGTCGGAGCAGAGCACCGCCTCGCCGTACACGGCGAAGAAGGTCTCGGACTTGCCCGGCAGGTGGGCCACGAGTTCGGCGCGCCGCTCCTCCGGGAAGGCTGTCTCCCCTTCCGCGGCCTGCACGATCGTGTAGTCGCCGGCGCGGTAGCGGAAGACCGGTTCGCCCCCCTCCCGGCGGATCGAACCGTCGGCCTCGTACGCGTAGACGCCCTGGAAGCCGTTCACGAGCTGCGCCAGCTCCACGAAACCCGCGGGCGCTTCGGCGCCCCGGGGCAGCACGTACGTGTCGACGTGCTCGTGCTCGGGGAGGAACTGGCCGGGCAGGCTCATGAGCACCTTGCCGGTATGGCCCGTGCCGTCGGCGTCGCGGTAGTTGACGACGGTCTCGATGCCGAGCCCGCACGCCTCGAACGCGGCCAGGTCGGCGGACAGCCCGAACGTGGCGACTTCCAGCCGCTCGCGGGCGGGTTCGCCCACGCGGGCAAACGCCCTCGCGTACAGCCCGGCGTACCGCGCGCGGGCCTCGTCCATGTCGCGCGCCTGCAAGGAAAGGCTCTCGGCCATGACCCGTCTCCTCCGTTCGTGCGCCCTGTCGCGCCGGCCGGCCGGGCCGCGCCCCGGGACCGTGCACGGTACGCGATCCGCCCGGCGCCCGCAACCCGGTCCGCGCGAGGCCGGGCGGTTCGCGGCGGCCCGGCCGGCTACGGCAGGCCGTCCGCGCCCGCCCGCCGGGCCAGGGCCGCGGCGACCAGGTCCCGGACCCGGCGGCGCTCGGCTTCCGGCGCCTCCCGCGGCCACAGCTCGCGCGCGACCCGGTCCGCGTCCCACCCGGGCTCCTCCCGGGCCAGCGCCCGCACGGCCGCCGCGGCGCCGAGCGCGAACCGCCGCGGTTCGATGCCCGCCGCGAGGGCGAGGCGCATCGTGCCGACCAGGCGGTCGTCCCAGCCCAGCTTTCGGCGCGGGTCGCGGATCACCCGGTCCACGGCGTCGCGGAGCCACGGGTTCAACATGCGCGCGAGCAGGTCCTCGGCGTAGGCGCGGTAGCCGGCCTCGGTGAACAGCGGGTCCACCCCCGCGTGCCGCCCGAGGAGCGCGCCGCCGGACTCCTCGAGGAACGCGGCGCGTCCGAAGGCCAGCAGGGCCGCGTCGCCCGCGATGTCCGACATGAACCGGTGCCCCCGCCCTACGGCGAGGAAGCCCAGCAGGGCGTGGACGGCGTTGTGGCCGTAGAGTTTCGCCTCCTCGAACGGGAGCAGGTCCGGCTTCTCGACAA
Source organism: uncultured bacterium (assembly GCA_963744655.1). Lineage (GTDB taxonomy): Bacteria > Verrucomicrobiota > Kiritimatiellia > PWTM01 > PWTM01 > CAVUUJ01. The sequence goes on from CAVUUJ010000002.1 coordinate 59,238, forward strand.
AGGCGGACAGTCCGCGGCGGAACCCGGGCCGTTCGACCCGCGACACCAGGATCCGGTTGAACGCCTCGACCCGGAACGCGCGGGACGAGCCGGGGGTGACCGTCGCGAGGCCGTCCCGCGCGATGTCCGCCGCGTCCGTCACGACCCCGCTCATCTTGCCGACCACCGTGTTGAGCAGCTGGACCCCCGGCACCGGCGTCACGCCGCCCCGGCCGGCGCCGCGCCGCGCCAGCGCGGCCGCCAGGTGTTCGGCGGCATGGTTGTGGTTCTCCGCCGTGTAGACCACGCACGGCGGGCCTTCGCCCGCGGCCTTGCGGAGGACGGCGGCGGCGAGCAGGTCCGCCGGGCTCGGGTCGCCGCGTTCGTAGAAATCGACGCTCGGGAGCGCCGTGCCGATCTCCGAGGCGGCCGCGAGGCGCTCGACCAGCCGGCCGGCGTCGGCCGCCGCGTTGGGGTTCAGGATCTCCAAGCCCTCCACCCGCCGCGCACGCACGCCGTCGGCCGAGGCCACGTTCACCCGGAAGGCGCCGCCCGCCGCGCGCACGGCGTCCACGACCCCGGGCACCACCTCGGCCACCGTGAGCCGGTCGAAGACGCCGGCGTCGAACGCCTCGAGCAGAAAGAGCCCCCCCTGGATGGCGCCGAAGCCGAATCCCGCGTAAGCGCGCCCGCTGCCGGTGTGTGTCATCTGGCCGCCCGTCCCGTTGTCCCGCCGCCCGCCCTATTCGTGCCGGAGGGCGACGATCGGGTCAAGCGACGCCGCCCGTTTCGCGGGATAGATGCCGAACACGATGCCGATCAGGACGCTGATGCCGAAGGACAGCGGGATGCTGTAGGCCGGGATGACGGTGGGCAGGCCGGAGAACTGCGTGATCGAGCACCGGGATGAGCAGCCCCAGCGCGATGCCGATGAGGCCGCCGCTGCACGAGAGCACCACCGTCTCCACGAGGAACTGGATGACGATCTGCCGCCGGCGCGCCCCGATGGCCCGGCGGATGCCGATCTCGCGCGTCCGCTCGGTGACCGAGGCGAGCATGATGTTCATGATCCCGATGCCGCCCACCAGCAGGCTGATGCCCGCGATCGATCCGAGCACGATGTTGAACGTGCGCTTCGTCGACCTCGGCCTGGCGCAGCAGGGCCAGCGGCACGCTGACGCGGTAGTCCTCCTGCTTGTGAAACCGTTTCAGCATCGCCCGGATCGCCGCCGCCGCCGGTTCCACCCGGTCGAGCCCTTCGACCTCCACGAGCACCTGGTGCAGTTCCACGAGCTCCACCTCGCGCGATCCCGACGTGCGGCGCATGTTCACCTCGCCGAACCGGTCGACAGCAGCACGTTGATCGGGATGTAGGCGTCCGATGTCCTGGTCGGGGGCCTGGACGGATCCGCCGGCCTGTTCGCTGCGCACGATCCCCACCACCTCGAAGAAGTCGGCGCCGATGCGCACCGACTGCCCGATCGAGTGCCCGGTGGCCAGCAGCCGGCGCGCGCCCGTCTCCGTCAGCACGCAAACCGCGCCGTGCCCCGCGAGGTCGGCCTCCGCAAGGGTGCGGCCCGCCAGGACCTCGCGGCGCACGAGCTCGAACCAGCCCGGCGTCGGTGCCCACCACGCGCAGTTCCGCGGTGCGCTCCCCGAGGCGGGCGTCGCGCCGCAGCAGCCGCACGGGCACCGTGCGCCGTACGTGCGGGATCGACTCGCGCGATGCGCGCCTCGTCCTCGTAGAGCAGGCCGTAGAGGCTCATCCACGAACGCTGGGTGCTGCTCTGCTCGTCCTCCATCGGCTTGACGGAGGTGAGGATGATGTTGTGGCTCCCGAGCTTGCGGATCTCCGCCAGCGCCTGCCGGCTGGCCCCCTCGCCGACGGCGAGCATGGCGATGACGCTGCCCACGCCGAACACGACGCCGAGGATCGTGAGCAGCGAACGCATCTTGTGGAGCAGCAGGTCCTTCACCCCGAGCCGGACGTTGCGGGCGATCCGGGAGCGGCGCATCAGTCCGCCCCCTCGATCTTCTCGATCCGGCCGTCGCGCATGTGAAGCCGGCGTCCGGCGTAGGCCGCGATCTCCGGCTCGTGGGTCACCATGAGGATGGTCCGCCCTCCGCGGTGCAGCTCGGCCAGCAGGTCCATGATCTGCTTCGCCCGTGCGCGAGTCCAGGTTGCCGGTGGGCTCGTCCGCAAGAATCACGGCGGGATCGTTGGCGAGCGCGCGGGCGATCGCGACCCGCTGGCACTGGCCGCCGGAGAGCTCGGCGGGCCGGTGGTCGAGCCGCTCCTCCAGCCCCACCATCTCCGCGAGCTCCCGCGACCGGACCCCGCTCTCCGCCGCCTCCAGCCCGAGGTAGAAGAGCGGCAGCTCGATGTTCTCGCGCACGGAAAGCTGGGGGATCAGGTTGAAGCTCTGGAAGACGAAGCCGAGTTCCCGCAGCCGGTTCTCGCTGAGGGCGTCGTCGCCCAGTTTCGAGACGTCGGTCCCGTTGAGGACGTAACGGCCCGTGGTCGGCCGGTCGAGGCAGCCCAGGAGGTTCAGCAGGGTGCTCTTGCCCGAACCGCTCGGGCCCATGACCGCCCAGAAGCTGCCGCGGGCGATCCGCACGCTCACCCCGTCGAGCGCGCGCACCCCCTCCGCGCCCATGGGGTAGACCTTCGTGATCTCCTCGAGCACGATGACCGCGCCGGCCGGATGCCCGGCGTTCGGCGCCGCGGCGGATGGCACCGGACCGTTCATGGCGTCGCGGCGCCGCCGCCCGCGCCGCCGGGCCGGCGACCGCCGCGCCGGCCGGCGGGCGGGGCCGTTTCCGGCGGGCTCCCGGCCCCGGCCGGGCGCCGGGTCTCCGGGGCCGCTTCCTCCGGGCGGGCGGGCGGCGTCGCGCGCGCGTCCGCCCCCTCGGAGGCGGCCGCCCACGGGGCGGCCGCGGGCGACTCGGCCGGCGCCAGCGGGGGCGCCAGCAGCACGGGCTCGCCGCCCTCCAGCCCCTCCAGCACGTGCACCATCCGGTTGTTGTCCAGGCCCGTCCGGACCGTCCTGGGCGTCGGCCCCCTGCGCGCGTCGGCGAGGTAGACGGTGGGCTCTGCGTTCACCCGCTGCACGCACTGCAGCGGCACGTACACCGCGTCGGCGTACTCCTCGACGAGCACCTCCACCCGGCAGCTCATTCCCGGCCGGAGATCCGTCACGCCGTCGTCGAGCAGGACGTCGCAGTTGTACTGCTTCAGGTCGGGATTCATCCATCTGTCCTGGCTGTCCGGGAGGACGCCGATCCGCGACAGGCGGCCCGGAAAGAGGCGGCCGGGCAGGGCGTCGATGGTGATGCGCGCGGGCTGGCCCAGGCGGATCTTCGTCAGGCTCGCCTCCTGGACCTTGATCTCCGCCTTCATGCCGGTGGCCGCGGGCAGGTAGATGAGTTCCGCCCGCTCCACGACCTCCTGGCCCACCTGCAGCGGTTCGGTCTGGCCCCACCGCCGGGGGCGCACGGTCGTCGCGTACACCGCCATGCCGGCCGACGGCGCCGTGATGCGGCACTTCGCGATCTGCTCGACGGTCTTCTCCAGCTTGGCCTTCTGCTGGTCGAACGCCGACTGCTTGGCCCGGAGGTCCACCTCGGCCCGGATCACGTCGGCCGAGGCCTTCCGCCGCACCCGCTCCAGCGCCATCTCGGCCTGCTTGATGTCGCTCTGCAGCCGCTCGAGCGACTGCGTGTAGGTGTACTGCTGCAGCAGGTCGCGGCGCCCCCTGGCCAGGTCCAGGTCCACGGACCGCCGGTGCAGGGCCAGCTCGTCCGCCTGCAGCTCCGAGCGTGTGATGTAGCCGTCGGCCGCGAGCTTCCGGGACCACTCGAGCGTGTCCTGCGCCCGCTGCAGCTCCTCCTGCACGATGGTGATGTCCGCCTCCGCCTGTTGCAGTTGCTGCGGGTACTCGCCCTCCTCGAACTTCTGCAGGTCGAGGCGGGCGAAGCGCAGGTTCAGCTCCGCCTGCTCCATGTCGGACTGCGCCTGGTTGCGGGTCACCTCCAGGCTTTCGCGCGCCTGGATCAGCTGCGCCCCGGCGTTCTGCACGCGGATGTCCTGCTCGACCCGGCTCTCCTCCAGCCGGCTGGCGTCGAGTTCCACCAGCAGCTCGCCCTCGGCCACCTGCCTGCCCTCCTCGACGAGGAAAATGATGGTGTTGCGCCCCTCGACCTCGCTGCGGGTCACGACCTGTTCGCGGCTCTGGATCGTGCCCGACTCCACCAGGCTGATCGTCAGCGGGCCGCGGCGCGCCTCGAACACGAGGCCCGCGTCCTCCGTGCGTTCGCTCCCGCCGCGCAGAACGGCGCAGCCGCCGACCACGACGAGCCCCGCGACCGCCCAGGCCCAGACGGGAACGCGGCGCAGCGCCGCACGAATGGCTTCCATGCGTTCACTCATCCCAGAGGCCCTCCTCGGTGATCCCGAGCACTTCCATGTCCCGCTGCAGGCGCCACAGGGCGCTGCGGTACGCCACGAGCGCCGAGGTCACGGCGTTCTCCGCCGAGACCAGCGCCTCCTCCGCCTCGAGCAGGTCGCGGATTTGCGCGCGCCCCGCCTGCAAAAAAAGTTCGGCGCTCTCGGCACGCCGCCGCGCCACCGCCACGGCGCGGTACTGGATGACGTAGCTCTCGCGCGCCTGCTCGATCGCCCGGAACGCCTCGCGCACCTCCTGCTTCACGGCGTCCTCCCGCGCATCGAGTTCCCGCCGCGCGCGCTCCGCGTTCAGCAGGGCCTCGCGGTAACGCACCTGCTCCTCCGTGCGCTCCCAGGGCAGGTCCACCTCCAGCCGCGCGGAGTACACCCCCTCCGCCGGGCGGAGCCGCGCGTCGGGCCGGTCCGCCGACCCGAGGGCGCGCGCCTCGCCCGCGGACCCCGAGGCCACGAGCTTCACCCCGGCCCGCAGGTTGTCGCGGGCCACCCGCACGCCCCGCTCCGCGTCGGCCGCCGCGCCCGCCGCCTTGCGCAGGTCGAGGCGCCCGGCGAGCGCCAGGCGCACCGCGGCGTCCGCGTCCTCGAACGGCAGGGGGGGCGGAACCGGGTCCGGGTGCCCCCCTTCCTCCGCCCCGCCCGGCGGGCCGCCCAGGACGGACGCCAGCCGCGCGAGCTCGCCGTCGTCCAGTGTGACGCGCGCATCGGCGGGCAGGCCGAGCGACACCTTGAGGTCGTCGAGTTCACGCTGGTACGCCAGCCGCGCCTGGACGAGCCGCTCCCGCGCCCGCAGCTCGTCCTGGCGCGACTGGTCCACCTGGATCTCCGGGAGCCGCCCCGCCGCCGCCATCCGCGCCGCGCGCTCCGTCGACAGGCGCAGCCGCCCGTAGCTCTCCTCCGCGTTCACGATCTGCTTGCGGCGCTCGAGCACCGAGAGGTAGTCGGACGCCAGCCCCACGGCGAACCGCCGCCGGAACCGCTCGAAGTCGTAGACCGCGTACACGAGGTTGCGCTCGGCCTGCGTCAGGGGCTCCGCGAAGACTTCCGCCCCCGCCCCGCGCAGCAGCGGCACGGTCACGGTCGCGTCGGCCAGCAGGCCCAGCGCCGAATCCTTGTCCATCGTGAGCAGCTTGACCACGTCCACGGCGAGCCGGGTGACCACGCTCGCCCCGCCGCGGAACGTGCGAGAGAGCGTCGCCTCCCCTTCCCCGCTCGCCCCGCGCACGGGCTCCTCGCCGCTGCGGTCGTCGCTGAACGCGCCGGAGACCGTGCCCGCCAGCGAGCGGCGGAACCCGTCCTGCTCCAGGTCCAGGGCCAGGGCCGTCCGGAACACGGCCTCCTTCGCGTCCTGGTACGCCCGGCTGTGCCGCGTGCCGATCTTCAGCGCGTCGAGCAGGCCCAGCGGCAACGCGCCCTCCGACGCGGCGCCGCCGGGCGCCGCGTCGCCCGGGGCGGCGACGCCCGGGGCGGCCGCCGTCGGCAGGCCCTGCTCCTCGACGAGCTGCCGGTGCAGCGGGTCGGCCGGCGGCTCGACGGAAAACGGCTCGTCCCGGCCGGCCGCGTCGCGCCGGTAGGACTCCACCAGGCGCGTTGCGCGCTCGTCCGCCGCGCGGGCGTGGTACGCGGCCGACCGGCATCCGGCCCCCGTGGCGGCCAGCAGCGCCACGGCGGAAAGACGGCCCGCGAGGGACAGCGCGGCCGCGCCGCCGGGCGAACAGGAACGGCCTGCGGGAAAGGATCGATCCGCGCGCATCCGGCGAATGTAGAGGCCGCGCGCCACCCGTGGCAAGACAAGGCGACGAGCCGCGAAGCGGACCGGCGATAAGGCAAAACCTGATAGGTTTATCAGTTTCTGCCCTATAGCCCGGCGGGTCGGCGGGACGTAGCATGAGGGCCAGATGACTCGGTGAGGAGCCGATCTGCCGCTACGGCGAGAGACGGCAGGTACCGTCGGGGTCCAGTCGCAAGACTGGACCCCGTATGTATTTGGGGATCGCCGTGCCCGGCCCGACGGCATCAGGCGGCGCGCACCCCGGGGCCGGGTGCCTGCCCGGCGGCGCCCGCCGGGCGCACCCGCCGGCGAACTACGGGCTGTTCGTCGAGACGGGCGGCCGGAGGATCCGCGGGTATCCGAAAGGCACGCGCGGCGTCGTGGCGGGCTCCGTGATGCGCCGGGGCGACACGTACCGCGCCTTCCACCCCGGCCCGCTGTACTCGATGTCCAGGCCGGACCGGGAGGCGCCGTCCGTTCGCACCCGCCTCGTGCGGCCGTAACCGGGGTAGCCGAAGGGGTACGGATAGACCACGTACGACCTGCGCCGGGCCGCCTGCGCCTCCCGTTCCGCGGCTTCCGCCCGCTGGCGCGCGTCCCACACCTGGAACTCCAGTTCCGAGAGGCGGCGCTCCTGTTCCTCGATCCGCTGCTCCGCGCGGTAGCGCTCCAAGGCGCGGACGTACGGCACCGACACGTCCACCTCGGGATACCGGTCCATGAAGGAAGCCCACAGCCTCACCTGCTCGTCGGCCGGGGCGGAGGCCAGGCGCGGATCGGACAACAGCCGCTCCCGCTCCGCTTCGCCCTCGGCCATGCGCCGGGCCGACGCTTCCGCCGCCCGGGCCCGCCGCTCGGCCGCCTGGCGCTCCCGCTCCGCCCTGCGCCGCGCGGCTTCCTCCCCGCTCACCAGGTCGACCTGCACCACCGTCCCGTCGCGAAGCTTCACGGAACCGCGCTCGAAGTAGAGCAGTTCGACGGGATCAATGCGCAGTTCGCCCCGCGGAGGGCCCAGCTCGGCCAGGACGGCCTCGCGCGAATCGCCCGGCTGCACCGCGGCCGCGGTCCCCGCCGTCCCGGCCAGCACCGCCGCCGCAAACCACCCCGCCCACTGCGTCTTCACGGCCGGCCCTCCGGCCCAGTATACGGGCCCGCGGACCCGCGGGCAAACGCCGCCTCACCCTCAGGCAAGGAAGACGGGAGCCAGCAGCAGCGGGTGGCGCTGCGCGTCCGGCCCGCCGCCGTACGTGAAGCGGGCGGCGTCGCGCCCCGCGGCGTCGGTGGTCACCAGGGTCCAGTCCATCCCCAGGCGCCGCGGCGGAGGCGACGGATCGGGGATGAAATCGCCGAATCGCCACGCGAAGGTCAGCGTGCACCCGTCCCCGTCGGGCGCCCAGTCGAGGTCCAGTTCGTACGCCTTGCCCGAGCGGCACCACCAGGCTGCCCGGTCCAGGGCGAAGTCGAAGCGCTCGGTGCCGTCCTCCCAGTCCTTCGTGCGCCGCCGCCAGGGCCGCAGGTCGATCCCGGCCGCGAGCCGGTCGCCCTTCACCGGTTCGCCGCCCGCGGCCGGGGTCGTGCCGCGCGAGGGCAGCCGGACGCGCACCCGCAGCCGTTCCCCCTCCCAGCGAAGCCCGACCGCGAAGCCGGGGTTTGCCGCCCCGGCCGCGGCCGCCTGCTCGCCGTCCGGCACGAAGACGTGCTCCCGCCACGCGTCCCGGGCGGCGACCAGGAACGGCTGCTCGAAGGACAGGCCCCGCGCCTCCCCGCCCGGCGTGTCCAGCACGCAGCGGCCGGCGACGCGCGACGCGCCGGCGGGCACGCGGAGGCGCCAGCCGCGCAGGACACGGGTGTCCAGGGCGCCGAGGTCGGCGGCCGCGGCCGCCGGCGGCACCGCTTCGCCGCCGTCGATCTCCACGCGCGCCCCGCACGGGACCGGGGTGTCGCCCAGGTTGTGTACGAGCAGCTCCGCCTTGAGTCCGTCCGCGTCCGCGCCGCGCAGCGCCAGCCGCGCCGACACGCCCCCCGCCCCGTCGACGCCCAGCACCCCCGCCGCCCGGTTCAACTCGCGCGGGATGTCGATGCGCTGGGGGCAGCGCGGCAAACACGCCCCGCAGCGCGCACAGGCGGACGGGCCGGCCGCCAGGCCGCGGTACGCGCGCCGGGCGCTCTCCGCGAGGCCGAACATGCGGTATTCGTTGTACACGTCGAAAACGCGAGGGATGTCGACGCCGTACGGGCACGGCACACAGTAGCCGCAGGTGGTGCAGGGCACCCCCTCGCGCTCCTTCGCCCGCCGGAGTTCGGCCTCCATGGAGGCGATCTGCTCGCGGCGGAAGGGCTCCTTCTCCGAAACGATGCGCACGTTCTCTTCCAGCTGCTCCATCGTCGACATGCCGGAGAGCGCCACCGCCACCCCGGGGTGCGCCAGCACGAAACGGAGGGCCGCCTCCGGGGTGGAGGCCCCGGGGCAGCCCGTCGCGGCGCGGATGCGCTCGCTGTCCACGCCGAGGCGCCCGCCGCCCACCGGCCCCATCACGACGATCCCGACCCCCTGTTCCGCCACCCGCGCAATGGCGTCCTCGAGATCGCGGTACAGGAGGTTGTACTGGACGGTGATGACGTCGAATTCGCCGGTCCCGGCGAGCTTCACGAGGGCCTCCGCGTCGTCGTGGAAGGAGCAGCAGACGTGGCGGACGAGGCCCTGTGCCTTGGCCCGCCTCATCGCCGCGAGCTTCCCGCCGGGGCCCCGGATGTCCTTCTCGTAGGCGGCCCAGCGGAGCCCGTGGAAGTTGTAGATGTCGAGGTGGTCGGTCCGCAGGAGGCGGAGCGACTCCTCAAGCCGCTCCCACCACTCGGACTCCGTGGCGGCGTGGAGGTGGTTCTTCGTGGAAAGCACCACCCGGTCGCGGACCCCCTCGAGCGCCTCGCCCACGGCGGCCTGGCTGTCGCCGTTGCAGTAGAAAACCGCGGTATCGAAATAGGTCACGCCGAGGTCCACGGCCCGGCGCAGCATGGGCAGCGCCCGTTCGCGGTCCACCTTGCCCGCCTCGGTCATCGGCAGGCGCATGCACCCGAATCCCAGCCGGGAGACGCGCGGTCCCCGCGCGCCCAGGGCCGTGTACCGCATGGCCGTATGTTCCGCGTCCATGCCGTCCGTATGGCACAGGCGCGGCGGGCAGGCAAGCCTGCGGGGCGGCGGCGAGGCGCGCCCTCACTCCGCGAGGATCGCCTCGAGCGAGTCCAGCACGGGCACGCCGCAGGCTTCGAGCCGCGCGCGGTCGTGGTGGCCGCCGGGCAGCAGCCAGCACGCCACGCCCAGCTGCCGTGCGATCTCGCCGTCGTGCGCGGTGTCGCCGACCAGCACCGTGCGGGACCGGTCCGCGCGCACGCCCTCCAGCCAGCGCCGCGCCTGGGCCTCCTTCCCCTCGGCGTAGTGGTCGTCGCTGCCGAAGACGGCCTCGAAGAACGGCAGCAGGCCGAAGTGGTCCAGCAGGCCCCGGAGCGTGTCGTGCCGGTAGCCGGAGAGAACCGACTGCCCGATGCCCAGGCCGCGCACGCGCGCCAGCACGGCGCGCGCGCCGGGGCGCAGCCCGCAGGAAAGGCGCCTGCGCTCGTAGGCGGCCATGAACTCGCTGCCCACCTTCTCGAACGGCTCGCGGTCGAAGTCGAACCCCAGCCGCCCGTAGTAGCGGCGCACCGGGAAGTCGAAGAGCCGCCGGTAGCGGTCCGCGTCGAGCTCCGGCAGGCCGCGGCGGCGAAGCAGGCCGTTCATGACCTCCACGCAGAGCCACGCGTCGTCGAACAGGGTGCCGTTCCAGTCCCATACGAGGTGCGTGACGCCCGACAGGCGCCCCGGAGGGGGCGCCCCGCGAAACGCCTCGTCCCGCCCGGTTCCCATGCGGCGACTATAGGCCGCGGAGGCGGGCGCGCAAGAGCGCCGCGCCGGCCGCCGCCCGATGTAAGCGGGCTTGTCGCCGCCCCCGCTTGCGGAGATAGTGGAGGCCGTTCCCGAAGTCGCCGCGATGAAAGAGCTCCCCGCCGAGACGATCGACGCCCTGGCCGCCGGAAGGCACGGCTCGCCCTGCGACGTGCTCGGCATGCACCCCGCGCCGGCGGGGACGCCGGGCGTCGTGTGCCGCACCCTCCAGCCGCACGCCCGCGCCGTCTCGCTGCGCGATGTCGATGCCGGCACCGAGCACCCGATGGCGTGCCTTCACCCCGGGGGCGTCTTCGCGGTCGACCTGCCCGGCCGGTCCCCCTTCCGGCACCGGTTCGTCTGCGCCGGGAAGAAAGGCGACACCTGGGAAGCCGAGGACCCCTATGCCTTCCCGCTGCGGATCACCGACGTCGACCGCTACCTCTTCGGCGAGGGCACCCACTACCGCACCTACCAGAAGCTGGGCGCGCACCCGCTCGTCGTGGACGGGGTGCCCGGCGTGCACTTCGCCGTCTGGGCGCCCAACGCCGAGCGGGTCAGCGTGGTGGGCGAACTTCAACGGCTGGGACGGCCGGCGTCACCCGATGCAGGGGCGCGGCGAGTCGGGCCTGTGGGAGCTGTTCCTGCCCGGGCTGCGCCAGGGCGACCTGTACAAGTTCGAGATCCGCGGCCGGGACGGTTTCCTCGCGGTCAAGGCCGACCCCTACGCCTTCGCCGCGGAGCTGCGGCCGCAGACCGCCTCGGTGGTGTGGGACCTCTCGCCGCTACGCATGGGAGGACGAGGCGTGGATGACGGCGCGCCGCGGGGCCGACTGGCTGCGACGCCCCGTGAGCATCTACGAAGTGCACCTCGGCTCCTGGCGCGATGCCGGACGACCCGGCGCGGACATGGCTGACCTACCGCGAACTGGCGGACCAGCTCATCCCCTACGTGCACGACCTGGGCTACACGCACATCGAGCTGCTGCCGGTCACCGAGCACCCGTTCGACGGCTCGTGGGGCTACCAGACCATCGGCTACTACGCGCCCACCTCGCGGTTCGGGACGCCCGGACGAGTTCCGAGGCTTCGTCGACCGCTGCCACCAGGCCGGGATCGGCGTGATCCTCGACTGGGTGCCCGCCCACTTTCCGCGCGACGACCACGGGCTCGGCCTGCTTCGACGGGACCCACCTCTACGAGCACGCCGACCCGCGGCAGGGCGAGCACAAGGACTGGGGCACGCTGATCTTCAACTACGGCCGCAACGAGGTGCGCGCCTTCCTGCTCTCCAACGCCATGTTCTGGGCGGACGTGCTACCACATCGACGGCCTGCGCGTGGACGCCGTGGCCAGCATGCTCTACCTCGACTACTCCCGGGAAGCGGGCGAGTGGATCCCCAACGAGTACGGGGGACGCGAGAACCTGGAGGCCGTGATCCTTCCTGAAGAAGTTCAACGAGGTCATGCACGCCGAGTACCCCGGCATCCTGACCTTCGCCGAGGAATCGACCGCCTGGCCGATGGTGTCGCGGCCGACCTACCTGGGCGGGCTCGGGTTCGACTTCAAGTGGAACATGGGCTGGATGCACGACACGCTCGAGTACTTTCAGCACGATGCCGGTGCACCGCAAGTACCACCACAACAACCTGACCTTCTCGCTGATCTACGCCTTCACCGAGAACTTCATCCTGCCCTTCTCGCACGACGAGGTCGTGCACGGGAAGCGGTCCATGCTCGCCAAGATGCCGGGCGACGCCTGGCAGCAGTTCGCCAACCTCCGCTGCCTCTACGCGTACATGTACGCGCATCCCGGCAAGAAGCTCCTGTTCATGGGCAGCGAATTCGGGCAGTGGAACGAGTGGGACTGCCACAAGCCGCTCGACTGGAACCTGCTCGACTTCGAGCCGCACCGCCGGCTCGGCGGCCTGGTCCGCGATCTGAACCGGCTCTACCGCGACGTGCCGCCCCTCCATGAAGTGGACTTCGAGTGGCACGGCTTCGAGTGGGTGGACCTGCACGATTCCGAGCAGTCGACCCTGTCGTTCCTGCGCCGGGCCGCGGACCCGCAGGACACCGTCCTGTGCATTTTCAACTTCACGCCGGTGCCGCGGGAGGGCTTCCGGGTGGGCGCCCCGCGCGGCGGACGCTACCGGGAGCTGCTCAACACCGACGCCGCCTGCTACGGGGGCAGCAACGCGGGAAACCGCGGCGAGGTCCACGCCCAGGAGGTGCCGTGGAACGGGCAGCCCTTCTCGCTCGTCCTCTCGCTCCCCCCCTCGCGGCCCTCTACCTGCAGCCCATCCCGTAGAAACAGGGGGTGGACAGGACGGCCGGGCCCGCTATGATACCCGTCCCGTACGGTGGGGTAGCGAAGTGGTTAAACGCAGCAGACTGTAAATCTGCCCTCTCACGAGTTCGGTGGTTCGAATCCACCCCCCACCACCACCCAAAAGAAACCCTTTCCGAAGCCCAGATCCGCACGGCCGCCAGCCCTGATACCGTGACCCCCCTGGACGCCCAGTGCATCGCAAGCCTGCCCGTCGGCCCCGGCGCCTACGTCCTGCTCGGAACCAACGGCCTGCACTACACCGGCTCGGCCCGCAACCTCCGTGAACGCCTCCGCGACCACCGTGCCGGCCGCGCCTCGCGCACGAAGAACCAGCGCCCGCTCCGCCTCGTGCACCTCGAGCAGTCCCCCGACTACCGCCACGCCCAAACCCGCGAACGTTTCCTCAAGTCGGGCCGGGGCCGCTCCTGGCTGCGGGAACGGCAGACTGTCTCGCCATAGGCGAGCCCGCCTCCGGCGGGAAATCTGCCCTCTCACGAGTTCGGTGGTTCGAATCCACCCCCCACCACCACCCAAAAGAAACCCTTTCCGAAGCCCAGATCCGCACGGCCGCCAGCCCTGATACCGTGACCCCCCTGGACGCCCAGTGCATCGCAAGCCTGCCCGTCGGCCCCGGCGCCTACGTCCTGCTCGGAACCAACGGCCTGCACTACACCGGCTCGGCCCGCAACCTCCGTGAACGCCTCCGCGACCACCGTGCCGGCCGCGCCTCGCGCACGAAGAACCAGCGCCCGCTCCGCCTCGTGCACCTCGAGCAGTCCCCCGACTACCGCCACGCCCAAACCCGCGAACGTTTCCTCAAGTCGGGCCGGGGCCGCTCCTGGCTGCGGGAACGGCAGACTGTCTCGCCATAGGCGAGCCCGCCTCCGGCGGGAAATCTGCCCTCTCACGAGTTCGGTGGTTCGAATCCACCCCCCACCACCACCCAAAAGAAACCCTTTCCGAAGCCCAGATCCGCACGGCCGCCAGCCCTGATACCGTGACCCCCCTGGACGCCCAGTGCATCGCAAGCCTGCCCGTCGGCCCCGGCGCCTACGTCCTGCTCGGAACCAACGGCCTGCACTACACCGGCTCGGCCCGCAACCTCCGTGAACGCCTCCGCGACCACCGTGCCGGCCGCGCCTCGCGCACGAAGAACCAGCGCCCGCTCCGCCTCGTGCACCTCGAGCAGTCCCCCGACTACCGCCACGCCCAAACCCGCGAACGTTTCCTCAAGTCGGGCCGGGGCCGCTCCTGGCTGCGGGAACGGCAGACTGTCTCGCCATAGGCGAGCCCGCCTCCGGCGGGAAATCTGCCCTCTCACGAGTTCGGTGGTTCGAATCCACCCCCCACCACCACCCAAAGAAACCCTTTCCGAAGCCCAGATCCGCACGGCCGCCAGCCCTGATACCGTGACCCCCCTGGACGCCCAGTGCATCGCAAGCCTGCCCGTCGGCCCCGGCGCCTACGTCCTGCTCGGAACCAACGGCCTGCACTACACCGGCTCGGCCCGCAACCTCCGTGAACGCCTCCGCGACCACCGTGCCGGCCGCGCCTCGCTCAGAGTTGCGCGGCAGGCTGTCCTCTGCGTGACCGTTCAACACCCAAAGACGTCGTCGTGGAAGTGATGCGCCCCCTGCAGGATGCTTCGGGAACGCGGCATCGCAAGACCGCGTGCGGCCCGTTCCCCCACGGCGCCACAGGGAAGGCAAGGCGACACGAGTACGAGACCCCCTCGTCGGCTGCTTTCTGAACCCCTCGTGAGCGTTGGCGCGAGCAGGCAACCCCGGGCCTCAACCATGTTGCCCAACCCGGGCGGCTCGTGTACCGTGTCGCCAACCTGCGGACGACAGAGACGGCGGACACGTTTCCGGAGGAGCGCCAACCATGGCCGACCTCACGATCAAGTCAGCAGAAGAAACCCGGTACGACGCGCTCTCCCTCGGCGAAATCATGATGCGCATTGACCCGGGCGAAGTGCCCACCGCCCGCGCACGCACAGCGGCCATCTGGCACGGTGGCGGCGAAACCAATGTCGCAGAGGGCCTGAGCTACTGCTTCGGCATGCGCACCGGCGTCGTGACGGCGCTGGTCGATGACGGCATCGGCCGCAACATCGAGAACCAGCTGCGCGAAGCCGGCGTCGACACATCGCACATCGTGTGGTTCAGCACCCACGGCAAGGGCGCGTTCTCCACGGACGCCAAGGGCACGCTGCACAACGGCATCAACTTCACATGGAAGGGCAAAGGCGTGCTGCCCTCGGTAACGGAGTACTACCGCGCGCACACGCCGATTCGCCAACTGAAGCCCGGCGACATCGACTGGGCCGGCCTCTTTGCGCCGGGCGTACGCTGGTTCCACACCGGCGGAATCTACACGCTGATCTCACCGACCTCCGGGGCCGTGGCCATCGAGGCCATGCAGGCCGCCGGCGAGGCGGGAACGATCCGCTCCTTCGATCTGAACTACCGCTCCAAGGTGGAGCCGGACAAGGACCGCGCCCGCGAGCAGAACAGGAAGATCGTCGGGCTGACCGATTTCCTGGTCGGCAACCAGAGCGACTTCGACGACGCGCTGGGCGAGGCGTGCCGCAAGGTCGGCAAGGACGAGCCGTTCGACGTGTGGCTGGAGGCCTACTCTGAAATGCTTCGCCGCGTGGCCGCGAAGTATCCCAACCTGAAGCTGATCGGAACCCAACTCCGCGGCGCCCTGAGCGCAGACCGCATCAACTGGGGCGCCGTGCTCTACGACGTGGCCGAAGACACGATGCACCAGGCTGCCGTCCGCGAGAATATCGAGATCGCCGACCGCACGGGCGGCGGCGATTCGTTCGCGTCGGGCGTCGCGGCAGCGCTGATGGACGGCCAGTCGGTTGCGGACGCCGTGCAGTGGGGTGCCGCACACGGCATCTGCGTGCAGAGCACGCCCGGCGACGCCTCGATGGTGACCCGGGCCGAGGTCATCAAGGAAGTCCAGCGCGCCCTGTCCGGCGGCGGCGTCAGCGCATTGAGATAGGCCAGGGAGAACGGGCATGCGTCACGAGAAGGAGAGGGCCAAGGTCGACGCGGCACTGCGCAGCAGCGGCGTCGTCGTGGTGATGGACCAGGGCCACATCAGGAATCCGCAGCACATGGTCACCACGATGAAGGCCGTCTACGACGCGGGCTTCGTCGCGGAAGTCACGTTCCGGATCGAGGAAGGCATCCTGCGCGAAGCCATGCAGGAACTGGTCGTCATGCGTGATGCGAGCCCGACCGACAAGCCCTTCCTCTGGGCGTTGGCAGCGTGATCAACCCGCGGGAACTCGAAGCGGCGATCGACATGGGCTTCGACATGATCGTTGCGCCCGCCAACGTCATGGGCGGGACACGGCGAAGGCGAGGACTTTGTGAAGACCTGCCGCGACGCCGAGGTCTTCTGCGCGCCGGCCGTCTTCACACCCACCGAGATCAACTACTTCCTCGAGCGCGCCGAGGGACTGACCCCGGACGCGATCAAGGTCTTCCCGGCGCGCTCGCACGGACCGAAGGGCATTGCCGACCTGCTGGCCCCGTTTGTCGCGTGAACGCCACCGCAACAGGATCATCATGCCCACCGGCGCGGTGAACTTCGAGACCGGCCCCGACTACATCAAGGCCATCTCGAGCCGCGGCTACACGCCCGTGCTCGGTATGTCCGCGCCCCTGGGCCTCGTGGTGGAAAGGGCCGCACCCGGCAATCTCGAGGTCATCACCGCCTCGCTCAACGACTTCAAGGCCAGGTTCAGGACGGCTTGAGATAGACGCCCGAGCTGGTCGCTCTTCGTCATCAAAGGCAAAGCCATCGTCGTCATCGGCGCGGCCGGCGTGCTCCATGGATCGAGCGCAGGGGCGCTCGCGGCCAACGGAGCCAAGGGCGCCCTGCTCGGCATCCTGGGCGACCAGGTTTCCGGGCCGGCCGGAGCGATCCGCGCGGGCGTCAGCGAAGCCGTGGGGCGCGCCTGCAACGTGCTCGGACGGGAAGCGTGGAGTCGGCGCCCGCGGGTGTCCGGCACCGTGCAGCAGGCGCGGCGGCCGATCCGGCCCGCGCAGGGTCTCCCCGGTTCAGCCCTGCCGCGTCAACCGCCGGGGGGGGGCCTCCTCCGCCGGGCCCGCGACGGGCACCGTCCCTCCCCCGCGGGAAAGAGGCCTGATGTTCGGGCCCGACGCGCTATGCTGGGGGACGATGATTCGGACGGGTGGCAGCGAAGCCGCGTAGCGACGCCGCAGGCCAGCGCACGCGGAGCGGTCTATTGCACCGGTCTTGCCACGTGAAACCCGCCCGCCGGGCGGGGGGCTGCCCGGCGTCGTGCCGCGGGAGCGGGTGCCGGGGGCGACGTGCACCGTGGCCACCCATCCGTCGGGTGCGGGCGCGCGCTGAAGGGCAACACCGTGGCGTTCGAGTTCGACGCCGCTTCCCGGCGCCGTGGTATGGCGGCAGTATCCCTCCCGTTGCCCGCCGGCACCTGCATTTCAACGCAAAACGCACTCGTCCCGGCGGCAACCCGTGTTAGCCTCGATGCGGCTCGCCAGCGGTCGCGCGAGGTGCCGACCCGCCCGGAAGATTCACGGCCCCGTGAATGATCCGGGCTCATGGGAGGGGAAGATGCCCAGCCCGTCCATCCAAGGAACACTGTACCCGCTGCCCGGCCACCGCGCCTCCGGGGGAGGCCGTTCGCAATGCAGGAGACCCCGTGTGCACGGGGGCGTCCGGCTGCGGATCGCCGCCCTCGCGTTTACGATCACAACGGCGGGCGCCGGCTGCGGGTTCGCGGACGACGTCGGCTCCGCCGCCAAGGAACTCCGCGCCCTCCTCGGACGCCGCCTGGGGCGGGCGAAGCTCGTAACCACACGGGAGGACAGCGTCGTCAGCGTGGAGTTGTCCACCCTGCACGTCACGGAGATCGCCGAGTGGGGTCCAGGCAGCAAGTTCTGGGGTTTGAGCACCCCGAGATGGTCTCCCGACGGAAGCCGCATCATCTGCTCCTACCGCGGGCAAGCCTTCGTCCTGGCAGCCGACGGTTCCGAGCGACACAGGATCCTCGAGGGGACGCGGTTGCACTCCCCGTTCTGGTGGAAAGACCCGCAGACCGGTGAGGACTGCGTGGTGTACAAGGACGCCGATGCCAAGGCGTGGTACGGGAAGGACGGCAACCCCGGCGCCACGTACCTCTGGCGCGCAAGCACGGGCTCCGCCCGCAAAATCGCGGACTTCCCTTGCGATGGCACGATGTCCGTCGACGGCACACACCTCGCGGAAGCCTATGGCGGCTGCCTCATCGTGAATATCCCGGAACGACGCTACCACGTCGTCTACGGCGGGCGGCAGGCCTGCAATTCGAGCATGAGTCCCGACAACACGTACCGGATCATGCACCTGTACCTGCCTCACACTCGTTTCGGAATTCGTGACAAGAACGACCGGGAGCTCTGGAACATCCCGTGTCCCCCGGGCACACAGGAGTGGCAGGTCCCGAACTGGTCGACGGACCCCGGTTTCTGCACGGCGACCGTGAAGGTGAAACAAGGGGACTACAAGCTGGCCGTCATCCGTATCCACGACAGCAAAGTGGTCGTCCTGGACCGCATGGGCGGCCGTTGGGGCAGAAGTCACCTCTGGCTGCCTCCGCAAGACAACCGGGACCTCGGCCAGGCAGCGTCCCGCCGGGCGCCGGAAGCCGCGCCGGGTGCGTCTTCCGGTGCCCGGTGACCCGCGGCGCCCGGAACCGACGGCCCGCGGGCCCCCGCGAACGCCCGGCCACGCGCCGACGGAGCGCCGCCGCGCGGGGCGTCTCAGCCGACGAGGCCCAGGGCGATGTAGGGGACCAGGTTGAAGACGAAGACCAGGATTTTGAATACCCCGAGGAACGAATAGATCACGACGTTGAAGGTCTCTCTCGGCATCGGGTACCAGCGGGTGTGCACCCGGTACACCCAGCCGCCGGCCAGGGCGGTGACCAGGAACGAGAGCAGGAGCAACCCGGCATTCACCAGGGTGCACCACAGGAAGAAAGCGCGCAGGTCGGCGATAGGCATGGCTCCACTCCTCCCCTGCCCGCCCCCCGGCGCACCGGCCGGCAGCCGTTTCCCGCCCCCGCGCACACGGACCAGCGGACAGAACGCCAGTGTGCGAGGCTTTCGCGCGCGGGTCAACGTCAACCGGAGGTGGACGCGGCTGTGCGCGTGCCATGTGAGCCGGCCCGGCCCCGGGCCGGATGCTCCTTCTTCCCTTTTCTGCAAAGGAACGGCCGTCGCCGTGCGTCCCCGTAGTGTGTATCATAAGCCCGGAGAGGGGAGGACACCATGCACCGCCTGACGTTGCTGCGCGCGGCGATCCTGGGAGCCGTTCTGGCCGCGGGGCCCTCGCCCGCCTGCCGGATCATCCCCATCCCCCCGCCATGGCCCCCGCCGTGGCCGCACCCGCCCGTGCCCGCGCCCCCGCCGCGGCCGGAGCCGCGCCCCATCGAGACCCGTTCGCACCGGGCCGAGATCGAGATCGGCGACGGCATAGCCCGCGTGGACGTGGAGGCGGTCTTCCGCAACCCCAACGGGTTCCGGTTGGAGGGGACGTACTTCTTCCCCATCGAGCCGGGCGCCGTGGTCAGCGACTTCACGCTGACGGTCGACGGCAAGGAGCTGAAGGCCGAGTTGCTCGAGGCGGACAAGGCCCGCGAGCAGTACGAGGCGATCGTGCGCCGCATGAAGGACCCCGGCCTGCTCGAGTTCATGGGTACCCGCATGCTCAAGGCGCGCGTCTACCCCATGGAACCCAACGCCGACGTGAAGGTCGCGCTGCGCTATACCCAGGCGGTCCGGTCCGACGCCGGGCTCTTTCACTTCCGCTACCCCCTGCGGTCCGCGCGGCCCGAGGCGGGGAGAATCGCCCAATTGGCCCTCCGCGCGAAGGTGCGCTCCGACACGCCCGTGAAGCTGTTCTACTCGCCCACCCACCCGGTGGACGTCGTGCGGCACGGCGACAGGGAGGCCGTCGGCGGCTTCGAGGCGGCCGACACCCTGCCCGAGCGCGACTTCGACCTGTACTGGTCCCTGGACCGGGCCGACGTGGGCGTTTCCGCCGCCTCCTACCGGCCCCCCGGCGAGGACGGCTACGTGCTGCTCGCGATCGCGCCTGACGTGAGCGTCGACGACCGGCGCGTCGAACCGAAGGATATTGTCTTCGCCTTCGACAAGTCGGGCAGCATGGCCGGCGACAAGCTGCGGCAGGCCAAGGAAGCCCTCGTGTACTGCCTGGACCGGCTGCACCGCGACGACCGGTTCGGCGTGCTCGCCTTCAGCACCGACGTCGACGCCCTCACCGACGGCCTGGCGGCGGTCACCCCCGAAACCGTCGGCGCGGCCAAGGCCCGCGTGGAGGCCCTCGAGGCGCGCGGCGGCACGGCCATCCACGACGCCCTGGAGCAGGCCCTCGGCTTGGCGGCGGCGGACGGGGAGCGGCTCGCCATGGTGGTGTTCCTCACCGACGGGAAGCCGACCGTCGGGCCGGCCGACGCCGACGAGATCCTGGCGGCGGCCGCCAAGGCCAACACCGGCAAGGCGCGGGTCTTCGCTTTCGGCGTGGGCTACGACCTGAACACGGACCTGCTCGACCGGCTCGCCACCGACAACGGCGGCACGCAGCAGTACGTCGGCGAGCAGGAAGACATCGAGGTGAAGGTTTCGAGCTTCTACGAGAAGATCGCCCAGCCCGTGCTGTCCGGCGTCGCGGTCGAGGCGCAGGGCGTCGAGCTGCGCGACGTCTACCCGCGGCGCACCCCGGACGTGTTCGCGGGCGGACAGGTGCTGCTGTTCGGGCGATACCGCGGCGGCGGGCGCGGCACGGTGACGGTGCGGGGCAAGGCGCAGGGGCGCGAGCAGACGTTCACCTGCGAGGCCGACTTCGACGGCAACGACCGGCACCGGTTCCTTCCGCCCCTGTGGGCGCACCGCAAGGTGGCCTTCCTGCTGGAGGAGATCCGGCTGCGCGGCAGGAACAGGGAGCTGGAGGAGGAAGTCGTGGCGCTCGGCAAGCGGTACGGCATTCTCACGCCCTACACCTCGTTCCTCGCCACGGAGGACGAGACGCCGGAGCGCCGGGAGCGCGTCCTGGCGATGCGCCGCTCGTTCGAGACCGTGGTCTCGGGACGCGGCGGCGTCGGCCTCAGCCGCAACCTCGCCGAGGCCAAGGCCGCCGACGCGGCCCTGCCCGGGGCGGCCCCCGCCACGCTCGGCTTCGGGTGGAGCCCCGGCGCCGCGCCCGCCGGACCGGAGGCCGGGCCCGAGGTGTCCGGCTTTGCGCAACGCATCCGCCGCGTGGCCGACAAGGTGTTCTACCTGGAGGCCGACGGCTTCTACTACGACGCCGCCTTCGAGGAGTCGATGAGGCCACGGATCGTCGAGATCGCGCGCATGGGCGACGCCTACTTCGAACTGCTGGGCCGGCACGCGGGCATCGGGCCCTACCTGGCCGCCGACCTGAAGATGGTGCTCTGCATGGATGGACGGGTCTACCGGATCACGGAATGATGGAGCCCCCTTTCTCGTCCCTCACCGGAGCCGACCCGGACGGACCGGGCGGGCCCGCGCTGCTTTCAGAAGGAGGAAACGCAAGTGAAGAAACGCCATCCGGTTGCCGTGGCCCTGCTCGTTTCGTTCGCCCTGGCCCTCGCCGCCTCCGCCGCCGACCGCACCGCCCAGTGGAAGGCGGTGGACGAGGCCATGCAAGAGGGGCTTCCGAAGACCGCCATCGAAAGGCTCGGGCCGATCATCGAAGGCGCGATGGCCGAGAAGGCCTACGCCGAGGCGATCAAGGCCATCGGCCGCAGGATCGCCCTGGAGGGCAACATCCAGGGGAACAAGCCCGAGGAGAAGATCGTCCGGATGCAGGCCGAGGTGGACCAGGCCCCGGCCGGGATGAAGCCCGTCATGGAGGCGGTGCTGGCCAACTGGTACTGGCACTACTTCCAGCAGAACCGGTGGCGGTTCCTGCAGCGGACCCGCACCGCGGAGCCGCCCGGCCCGGACATCCGGACGTGGGCCCTGCCCCGGATCCTCGCGGAGATCGGCGCGCCACTTCGACATCGCGCTCGCGGCGGAAGAGACGCTTCAGGCGATCCCGATCGCCCGGTACGACGCGCTCCTGGAGAAGGGCACGATGCCCGACGCCTACCGCCCCACCCTGTTCGACTTCGTCGCGCACGAAGCCCTGGCCTTCTACCAGGCGGGCGAGCAGGCGGGCGTCGCGCGCCGAGGACGCGTTCGACCTGGAGGCCGACAGCCCCGTGTTCGCGCCGGCGGCCGATTTCCTGCGGTGGGTCCCCGACACCGCCGACGAGGCGTCGACCACGCTGAAGGCGGTGCGCCTCTACCAGGCACTGCTCGCCTTCCACCGCGGCGACAGGGACCCCACGGCGTTCGCCGACGCGGACCTCTCGCGCCTCGACTTCGGCAACGCCCAGGCCGTCGGCGAGGAGAAGAGCGCGCGGTACGCCGCCGCCCTCCAGCGCCTGGCCGGGGAGTGGGCCGACCACGAGGTCTCGGCGGCCGCGCGCGCCCGCTGGGCAGAGGTGCTCCGCGCCGGCGGGCGACCTCGTCGAGGCCCGCAAGGTGGCGCTGCAGGGCGCGACGGCGTTCCCGGAGAGCGTCGGCGGGCGCCAGTGCTACAACCTGGTGCAGCAGATCGAGGCCCGGGAGGTCCGCATCGCCACCGAGCGGGTGTGGACCGCGCCCTGGCCGTCGATCGACGTCACCTACCGCAACATCACCAAGGCCTGGTTCCGCGCCGTGCCGTGGGACTACGAGGCGCTGCTCCGGCGCCGGCGGCTGGCAGCCCGAGACGCTCAACGACGATCTCCGCAAGGCGGTCCTCGCCGCGAAGCCGGCCCGCGCGTGGCAGGCCGACCTGCCGCCCACCGAGCGATTACCTGCAGCGGACCGAGCCCGTGCCCGTGCCCGCGGACCTCGACCCGGGGTTCTACTTCGTCCTCGCCAGCCACGACGCGGCCTTCTCCGAGCGCGACGGCAACGTCCTGAGCGCCGCCGCCGTGTGGGTCAGCGAGCTCGCCCTCGTCGTGCGCAGCCGCCCCAACGGGGGCGAGCTCGGCGGCCTCGTGGTCAAGGCCCTCTCGGGCGAGCCCGTCGCGAACGCGTCCGTGCAGGCCTGGGTGCGCCGGAACAACGCCGGCTTCGCTCCCGGGCCCGCGGCCACGACGGACCGGGACGGCCTCTTCGCCTTCACCGGCCTGAACCGCACCCACCTGCGGCTGCTCGTCAAGAGCGGCGGGCACGCGCTGGCGAGCGGTGCCTACTGGTCGAACCTCGGCCGGCCCAGCAACGTCTCGGAACAGACGTTCTTCTTCACGGACCGGTCGCTGTACCGGCCGGGCCAGACGGTCTCGTACAAGGGGCTGTGCATCCGCGCCGACCGCGGCCGGGACGCCTACGAGACGCTCGCCGGGCAAAAACTGACGGTCGTCTTCCGCGACCCGAACAACAAGGAAATCGAGCGCCGGACGCACAAGTGCAACGCCTTCGGGTCGTTCAGCGGCAGCTTCACGGCCCCGCGCGACCGGCTCACCGGGCGGATGAGCCATTCGGGTCGAAGGACGGCCCGAACGGCGCGGCGCAGGTGAGCGTCGAGGAGTACAAGCGGCCGAAGTTCCAGGTCGCGATGGACGCGCCGAAGGAGGCCGCCCGGCTGGGCGCGCGGGTCGAGATGAAGGGGCAGCGCCACGGCCTACACGGGCGCGGCGGTCGGCGGCGCCAAGGTCCGGTGGCGCGTCACGCGCGGGGTGCGAATACCCCGTCTGGTGGCGGTGGGCCTGCTGGTGGTGGCCCCCCGCGCCCGGGGCCGTCCAGGAGATCGCCCGCGGCACCGCGACGACGGAGGCGGACGGTTCCTTCACCCTGGCCTTCCCGGCGAAGCCCGACCTCTCGGCCGACGCGTCCGGCGAGCCGACGTTCGTGTTCACCGTCCACGCCGACGTCACCGATGCCACGGGCGAGACGCGCAGCGCCGAGCGCGCCCTGCGCGCCGGCTACACGGCGCTGCAGGCCTCGATGAGCGCGGCGGACTGGCTGGAGGCCGGGAAGCCGGTCGAGATCACCGTGCGCACCACGACCCTCGACGGCGACGGGCAGTCGGCCGAGGGCACGGTGAAGGTCTACGCCCTCAAGCAGCCGGCCCATGCGGAACGCGCGCCGATCACGGGCCGCCCGGCGCCCTTCCCCGTCGGGCGGCGCACCGCCGTCCGGCGGCCCGCGCCGGGCGGCGCACCGCCCGACCCCTCGAACCCCAACTCGTGGGCACTGGGCCCGCTGGCCGCCGAGAAGGCCTTCGGGACCAATGCCGGCGGCGCGCAGTCGTTGCGTTTCGACCTGGAGGCGGGCATCTACCGCGCGGTGCTCGAGACGCGCGACCGCTTCGGCAAGCCCGTGACGGCGCTCCTGCCGCTGCAGGTCGTCGACATCAGGGCGCGCACGTTTGCCGTGCGCATCCCGAACCGCGTCGCGTCGCCCTCGTGGCGGGTGGAGCCGGGCGAGTCGCTGCTCGCGCTGTGGGGCACGGGGTACGACGCGGGCCGCGCCTACATCGAGATCGAGCACCGCGGCAAGGTGCTGAAGGCGTTCTGGACCGCGGCCGGCCGCACCCAGGAGGTCGTGGAGCACGAGGTCACCGAGGGAATGCGCGGCGGCTTCACCTTCCGCGTCACGCTACGTCCGCGAGAACCGCGCCTACGTGACGCAGCAGCAGGTCGACGTGCCCTGGAGCAACAAGAAGCTCGAGGTGAAGTGGGAGCGCTTCGTCTCCAAGCTCGAGCCGGGCCGGAAGGAAACGTGGACGGCCGTGATCAGCGGGCCGGACGCGCAGCGCGCCGTGGCCGAGATGGTCGCCGGGCTCTACGACGCGTCGCTCGACGCGTACCTGCCGCACGCGTGGATGTCCGCGATCGACGTGTTCCGCCGCGACGCCTCGTCGCTCAACTGCCAGTTCGAGAACCGCCCGGAGACCTTCAGCCGCCGCGGGCGCTGGCCGGTCGACCGGAAGCCGGCCGTCGCCACCTACCGGTCGTTCCCCGGGGACCTGACGGCCAACCTCTGGGGCTACGGCTTCTTCGGGGGCGGACGCGGCGGCCCCGGCATGGGGCTGCAGCGCGGCATGGTGATGATGGACGCGGCCGCCGTGGAGGCCGCGGACATGCCCGCCGCGCCGGGGGCCATGCGCCGGGCGGGCGCGGAGGGGGCGTTGGCCGCCAACGCCCTCGGCGCCGGGGGCGACGGGCAGGCCTACCGGAAGGCCGGGGACAAGGCGGGCGCGGGCGGCGGGGAGCCGCCGGCCCCCGACCTGAGCAAGGTATCGGCCCGCAAGAACCTGCAGGAAACGGCCTTCTTCTTCCCCCACCTCGTCTCCGACGCCGAGGGCATCGTGAGGATGGAGTTCACGATGCCCGAGGCGCTGACGGAGTGGAAGTTCATGGGCTTCGCGCACGACCGCGACCTCCGGAGCGGGTTCCTGCAGGACACGGCGGTTACCGCCAAGGACCTGATGGTGGAGCCGAACCCGCCGCGCTTCCTGCGCGAAGGCGACGAAGTGGAGTTCACCGTCAAGGTGTCCAACCAGTCCCCGGCCGCGCAGAAGGGCACGGTGCGGCTGGCCTTCGCGGACGCCCGGACGCTCGCGCCCGCCGATGCGGCGCTCGGTCTCGAAGCGCCCGACCGGGCCTTCGACATCCCCTCGAAGGAGTCGCAGACCTTCGCGTGGCGCATCCGCGTGCCCGACGGCGTGGGGTTCCTGTCGTACAAGGCCGTCGGCTCGACGGGGCGGCTGTCCGACGGGGAGGAGGGCTTCCTGCCCGTGCTGAGCCGCCGGATCCTCGTGACCGAGTCGCTGCCCCTGCCGATGCGCGGGAAGCAGACGAAGGACTTCCGGTTCGACAAGCTGGCCGCGTCGGGCGGGTCGGACACGCTCCGGCACCAGGGCCTGACCGTGCAGATGGTCTCGCAGCCCGCCTGGTACGCGGTCATGGCCCTGCCCTACCTCATGGAGTACCCGTACGCGTGCGTGGAGCAGACGTTCAACCGGCTCTACGCCAACGCGCTCGCCCGGCACATCGCGGCCTCCGACCCGAAGATCCGCCGCGTCTTCGACCAGTGGAAGGGCACCGACGCGCTCGACAGCCCGCTGGAGAAGAACGAGGACCTGAAGGCGGTCCTGCTCGAGGAGACGCCCTGGCTGCGCCAGGCGGAGGACGAGAGCGCCGCCCGCCGCAACGTCGGCATCCTCTTCGACGAGAACCGGCTGAACGACGAGACCGCGCGCCTGCTCGGCAAGCTGGCCGACCAGCAGCTGGGCGACGGCCGGTGGCCCTGGTTCCCGGGCGGCCCGCCGAACGACTACATCACGCTGTACATCGTGACCGGGTTCGGCCGCCTGCGGCACCTCGGCGTCAAGCCGCTCGACGTCGGCTGCGCGGTCCGGGCGCTCGAGCGCCTGGACGCGTGGGTGGACGAGCGCTACCGCGACATCCTCAAGCACGGCCGCAAGGACGACCACCACCTCTCGCCGACGATCGCGTTCTACCTCTACGGCCGGTCAGCTTCTTCCTCGACGACCGGGCGATCGACGCCGGCGCACCGCGAGGCGGTGGACTACTTCCTCGGCAAGGCGAAGCGCCACTGGCTCCGGCTCGACAACCGCCAGTCGCAGGGACACCTCGCCGTCGCGCTCAAGCGGTTCGGCGACGCCGAAACGGCCCGGGCCATCATGGCCTCGATCAAGGAGCGGTCCGTCTCGAACGAGGAGATGGGCATGTTCTGGCGGGACACCGAGCTGTCGTGGTGGTGGTACCGCGCCCCGATCGAGACGCAGGCCATGATGATCGAGGCCTTCGACGAGGTCCTGGCCGACTCGCAGGCGGTCGAGGACTGCAAGGTGTGGCTGCTCAAGCAGAAGCAGACGCAGGACTGGAAGACCACGAAGGCGACGGCCGACGCGGTCTACGGGCTGCTCCTGCGCGGCACGGACCTGCTCGCGTCGGACGCGCTGGTCGAGGTGTCGCTCGGCGGCGAAACCATCCGGCCGGAGAAGGTCGAGGCGGGCACAGGCTTCTACGAGCACCGGTTCGCGCGCGGCGAGATCAAGCCGGCGCAGGCCGCGGTGCGCGTCACCAAGACCGACGACGGCGTGTCCTGGGGCAGCGTGCACTGGCAGTACCTCGAGGACGTGGCCAAGGTCACGCCCCACGAGGGCACGCCGCTCCGGCTGAAGAAGGCCCTGTTCGTGAAGGCGTACACGCCGCGGGGCCCGGAGCTGAAACCGGTGACGGGCCCGCTCGCCGTGGGGGACGAGCTGGTGGTACGCATCGAGCTGCGCACCGACCGCGACATGGAGTACGTGCACCTCAAGGACCAGCGCGGCAGCGGGACCGAACCGGTCGACGTGCTCTCGCAATACCGCTACCAGGACGGGCTCGCGTACTACGCGAGCACGAGGGACACGGCCAGCCACTACTTCATCGACTACCTGCCGAAGGGCGTCTACGTGTTCGAGTACTCCGTGCGTGTGCAACTGCGCGGCGCGTACCAGAGCGGCATCGCCGAGATCCAGTGCCTGTACGCGCCGGAGTTCAACAGCCACTCGGAGAGCTTCGCGCTGGAGGTGCGCTGAGCCGGGGGAGGCCGGGCGGACCGGACACGCCTCGGTCCCGCGCGCGGCGAAGGGCCAGAACGTGGGGATCCGGGTGCCCGGCCACGTGCGCGAGCACGACAGGGTGTTCAAGGTCACGGACTGAGCCGCCGCCGCGCCCGCCCGGGAGAAGGCGGCCGGCAGGCCGGTCCCCGCGGGCCCGTCCCGCCCGGCGCGCCCGCCCCCCCGCCCGCGGCCTCAGCGCCGCCGCGCCGCGCGGTAGCGCGCGATGAGCCGGTTGGTCGATCCGTCGTGCGCGAGGGGGGTCTCGGAGGCGAGTTCGGGCAGGATGCGTTTCGCGAGCACCTTGCCCAGCTCCACGCCCCACTGGTCGAAGGAGTAGATGTCCCAGATCACGCCCTGCACGAAGATCTTGTGCTCGTAGAGCGCGATCAGCTGCCCGAGGACGCGCGGGCGTCAGCTGCTCGGCCAGGATCGTGTTGGTCGGCCGGTTGCCCTCGAAGGTCTTGTGCGGCACCAGGTCGCCCGGTCACGCCCTCGGCGCGCACCTCGTCGGCGGTCTTGCCGAAGGCCAGCGCCTCGGTCTGCGCGAAGAAGTTGGCCATCAGCTTGTCGTGGTGGTCGCCCAGCGGGTTGTGCGAGCGGCAGAAGCCGATGAAGTCGCACGGGATCAGCTTGGTGCCCTGGTGGATGAGCTGGTAGAAGGCGTGCTGGCCGTTGGTGCCCGGCTCGCCCCAGATGACCGGGCCGGTCTGCCACGCGCACGCGGCGCGCCGCGCCGGCTGATCGACTTGCCGTTGCTTTCCATGTCGCCCTGCTGGAAGTAGGCCGGCGAAGCGGTGCAGGTACTGGTCGTAGGGCAGGATCGCGTGGGTCTGCGGCGCCGAAGAAGTTGTTGTACCAGACGCCCAGCAGCGCCAGGATCACCGGCATGTTGCGCTCGAGCGGGGCCGTCGCGGAAGTGCGCGGTCCATGGCGTGGAAGCCGTCCAGCATCTCGCGGAAGTTCTCCGGCCCGATGGCGATCATCAGCGGCAGGCCGATCGCCGAGCAGAGCGAGTAGCGGCCGCCGACCCAGTCCCAGAACTCGAACATGTTCGCGCGTGTCGATGCCGAACGCGCGCACCTGCTCCGCGTTCGTCGAGACGGCCACGAAGTGCCGGGCCACGGCCGCCGGGTCCTTCAGCGCCGCCAGCAGCCAGTCCCGCGCGCGTCGCGGCGTTGGTCATGGTCTCCTGCGTCGTGAAGGTCTTCGACGCGACGATGAACAGCGTCTCGGCCGGGTCCAGGTCGCGCAGCGCCTCCGCGAAATGCGTGCCGTCGACGTTCGACACGAAGCGCACGTCGAGCGTCGCGGTCGCTGTAGGGCTTGCAGGGCCTCGCAGGCCATGGCCGGCCCGAGGTCGGAGCCGCCGATGCCGATGTTGACCACGTTGCGGATGCGGCGGCCGGTGTGCCCCGTCCACGTCCCGGACCGCACGCGGTCCGCGAACTCGCCCATGCGGTCGAGCACGCGCGTGGACCTCCGGCATGACGTTCTCGCCGTCGACCTCGATGACGGCCGAGCGCGGTCGCGCAGCGCGACGTGCAGCACCGCCCGGCCCTCGGTCCGGTTGATCTTTTCGCCGGCGAACATGGCCCCGATCTCCGCCTCGAGCCCGGCCTTCCTCGCGAGGTCGAAGAGCAGCCGCATCGTCTCCGCCGTGACGCGGTTCTTGGAGTAATCCAGGAACAGGTCGCCGGCCTCCAGCGAGAACGCCCCGGCCCGGCCGGGGTCCTCCGCGAACAGGTCGCGGAGGTGCAGCCCCTTCGTCTCCCGGGCGTGGGCCGCGAGGGGGGCGAGGTCGCGCTTCACGGAACGGCTGGCCATGGTGGCGGTACTCCTTCGGTGGACGGCGCCGCGGGGAAACCGCGCGCCCTAGCCGGACTCCTCGCGGCGGCCGGGAGCGGGCGCCTCCCCGGTCTCGTCGCGCCGCGGACTCACCGTCACGGGGTCGCCGCGCTTCAGGTCGAGCCGCTGCTCGGCCGACCCGCAGCAGACCGCGATCTCGAGCATGCCCGACGAGTTGATCAGCGCCAGCTTCTCCCCCGGTTCCACGTCGCCGTAGGTCGACCGGATGCGGCTCATGAAGTAGCTGCGCGCCTCGACCCGCGGCCGGTGGCCCGCCGTGGCCACGTCCTCCGCGCTGATATTGGTGATGGCGTTGCCAAACCGGTCGATATGGACGATTTCCCCGCGGACCCATTCGCCGGACCGCTCGGGCGACACCCAGCTGCCCCGCACGACCCCGTCGACCTCCTCCGCGAGGTCCGCGGCCTCCTGGCGCCCGGAGACGAGCAGCCCCGCGGCATGTGCGAACAGGTCGCGGCCGTGGAACGTGTTCGAAAGGCCCCCGGGGGCGTGCACGCCGGGCCGGATGGCGCCGGCGCGGAAGCCGGCGGCGCGCCGTTCGACCCAGGAGAGCAGCCCGTTGTCGGGGGCGAGGAAGAAGTGGCCGTCGGCGCGGGCCAGCAGGGCGCGCCGGCGGGTGCCCACGCCCGGGTCGACCACGGCCACGTGGACCGTGCCCGCCGGATAGGAGGCCCAGTACTGGCTCAGCACCCATGCGCCGCCGCGGACGTCCTGCGGCGGGACATCGTGCCCCGCGTCCACGACGGTCGCCCCGGGCGCCTCGCGCAGAATGACCCCCTTCATGGCCGCGACGTACCCGTCGCACAGGCCGAAGTCGGACAGCAGCGTCACGATGCCCGGGGGGTTTGCCATGCCTCTCTCTTTCCGGGGCCCATGCTAGCCCGAACGCCCGCCGAACGCCACGCTTCGTTGGCGCCCCCGCCCGTCCGCCGCCCCGCCGGCCGCCGGGCGCGCCCCTCCTTGCGCGGCGGCGGGCACGGGCGTAGCCTCTCGCCATGGCCGTCACACCCAGGTCGGTGGCGCTGGTCGCCGTGCAGGGCACGGTCATGGGCGTGCTGGTCCTCGACACCGACTGGCCGCGCCTGGCGGGGCCCGCCCCGCTGCTCTTCGCTGTCGCCGCCTCGCTCGGCCTGTGGGCCCTGGTCGTGATGGGCCTGAAGCATCTCTGGGTGGGCCCCGAGGTGCGCGCAGGCGCCCGGCTGCTCGAGGCGGGGCCCTACCGCCGCATACGGCACCCGATGTACGCGTCGATCGTGCTGGCCGCGCTCGTGCTCGCGGCCGCCCAGCCGTCCGTCCTGCGCGCGGTCCTGCTGGCGGTGCTGCTGGTGGACCTGCACCTGAAGATGAAACTCGAGGAGCAGATCCTCGAGGCCCATTTTCCCGGCTACGCGGCCTACCGCCGCCGCACCTTCCGGATCGTGCCCGGGCTCTACTGAGACGCCGCGGGCGCCCGGCCGGCGACGCCCCGCCCGCAGCCCGGGAACCGCGGCGGCACGAGCAGCCGCACCGCCGCCACCACCGGATGCACGGCGTAGAGCAGGGGCAGCAGCGCGCGGCTCCTCACGCGGTAGAAACCGGCCAGGGCCTCCGGCCCCGGCGCGAAGACGGCCGCCAGCGAGGAAAGCCGCGCCGGACGAAAACCCAGCCGGCTCATGCGCAGCCCGTGCCGCGCGCGACGTCGCGCGGCGGGCGGGGGTCGGACCGCCGCCACCGCGTCGAGGCCCAGGCGGGCGAGCGCCGCGCCGGCGCCGGCGCCGGGGGCCAGCCGCTCCGCGAGCGACAGCACCTCGGCCACCGGTCGCGCCACGTTCCAGGCCCGCACGCGCGCGCCGAGCGCCGCCCAGTCCCCTTCCGCCCCGCCGCGGTCCGGAACCGCCTGCGACGCGAGAACCGCGTCCAGCACCCACAGCCACCGCACGCCGCTTCCGGGACCGCAGAACCACGCGGCCCCCTCCCCCCGGCGCAACGCCGCACGGAGGCCCAGGGCGTGTTTGGCGACGTGCAGCAGCAGGCAGAGCCAGGCGTCGTCGGGCCGCAGGGTGGCGAATGCGCCGCGGGCGGTCGCCACGTGCACCGCCCGCCCGAGCAGGCCGTCGACCTCGTCGGGACCGATCCGGTAGAGGTTCGCCCGGTCCACGGGACACCAGTGCAGTTCCAGCGTGGGGAGACCGGGCTCGGCGGGCCGCAGGGGGAGGTGAAAATGGAAAAGTTTCGTGAAGGCCGCGGCGGCGCCCCGGGGGACGGGCGCGTAGCCGAGGGCGGCCAGGACGCGCACGGCCCGGTCCGCGTCGCGGGGCCGTACCAGCACGTCGAGGTCGTCGTAGGGACGGGGAAAGCGATCCCGGTAGAGGCGCTCGTACAACGCGGGCCCCTTCCACACCGCGTGCGACACACCCGCGCCGGTCAGCGACCGCGAGACGTGGACGGCCTCCCCCAGCGCCCGCTCGTGCCAGAGCGCGGCGGCCACGGCCGCGTCACGCAGGGCGGCCCGCGCCTCCTCGGACCCCGCGTCGAGGAGGACCGAGGCCGGCAGCAGGCCGTGCCGCTCGAGCAGGGCCGCCTCCTGCCAGCGCAGTCCCGCGGCCACCCGCTCCGCCCGGCCGCCCGGCCGCGGGCCGGCCGCCGTCTGCAGCACCGTCTGCGCGACGGACACCGACGCGCGCGCCGCTTCCTCCCCCTCGAAGCCGTGGGCGGAGAGGAAGACGCGCAGGACCGCGCGGCGCAGGACGGCCGGCACGGCCGCGAGCATTCGTGCCGCGCGCCACGGCCATGCGCGGTCGCGGCACGGGCCGAAAAGTCGCGTGAAGGCCTCGGCCGCGTCGGCCTCGCGGCGTGCCAGCGCCGTCAGCCAGCGGATCCGACGCGATGACGTATCCGCGGCCAGGTTCCTCCAGCCGTCGCCGATGGCCACGGCCAGGGCACGGCCCTCCACCGCGCCCGCGTCCACCCAGCGGGCGCGCGGTTCGTTGTCGCCCTTCTCCCTCAACCGCACGTCCGGACCCTCGCCCCGGAGGTCGATCACCCGGTGGGCCAGCAGGCGGCCGGCGCCGCGGATCACGGCGAGTTCACCCACCCGCACGGCCGCGGCCCCGGCCGGCTCGAAGAGCAACACGTCGCCCTCGCGCACGAGCGGCAGCATGCTGCGGCCGCGCGTTCTCAGCATCGACGGCCAGGCCCGTCTCGAAGGCTCGCGGGGAGGACTCACCGCATCGCCTCCAGCGCCTCGACCGTCGGCTCCAGGCGACCGGGACGCAGCCGGTGGAAAGCCACCCCCCTCGTGGCGCGCGCCACGGCCTCCACGAGGCGCACGACCCGGCCGTCGAAGCTGTCGCGCACGAGGGCCTCGGCCTGGTGCGGCGCGGCCTCCTTCACCAGCTCGAGCACGCCGGTCGCGGGCGGTAGGCGCTCCACCTCGGGTTCGCGCGAGAAGTCCGGCGCGTCGAGGAACGCGACGGCATGCAGCGGGACGGGTCCGGACGCGACCGTCAGCCCCATCGCGCGCGGATCGACGAGGCGCTTGCGGTCCGCGTCCGCCTCGAGGCGCTCCGCGCGCAGGTGCGACGTGAGGACGTTCGCCGGACCCTCACGCACCCCCAGGCGCAGCGGGAAGGGGATGACGGCAGCGGTGTGGAGGCACACCGGCACGATCTCGTCGGAGAGGTAGGCGCCGCCCCTCAACGCGAGGCACGCCGCCAGCGTCGACTTGCCGCGGCCCGAAGCGCCCGCGACGACGATCGCCCGTCCGCCACGCGCGACGGCGGCCGCGTGCACCAGGAGGTGGCCGCGCACGCGCTTGAGCGCCAGGTGGGCCACGGTCGGGAAGAGGTGCGCGAGGATGGCCGGGTCCCGTATACGGAAGCCCTCCGCGCCGCACGCCACGACGGCCTCGCGGTCCCGGCCGTCGCCGCGGATCCGCACGCGGATGTCCAGAGCGGGCGGCGGCCCGCCCCCGGGCGCCGCCAGGGGGGCGTAGAGGCGGCGGAAGTCGCGCAACGCGCCGCGCTCGCTCGCATGCACCCGGACGCGCAGCCCGGCGAGCAGGAAGTCCTCCGCCAGTGGGCAGTCGCGGACGAGGGACGCCTGCTCCGGCTCGCCGAGGGTCACCGCCTCGAAACCCGGCGGGGCCTTCCCCGAGGCTTCAGGACGGTCGCCTTCCGCCCCGCTGTCGGGCACGGGCCTCACGAGGCGCTCCGAAGCCGACCTGCCAGCCATGCCGGAAGCGCCCGGAGGCGGAGGTGCGAGGCCGCCCGCCACGGCGCGTTGTGCCGGAGGTAGTCGCGGGCGAAACGCGGCAGCGCGTGCCGAAGGAAGAGATCCCGGCGCTTCGCCGCCAGGTCCTCGTCGCTCATCGCGGACACGTTGAAGCCAGCCAGCCCCCCCGCGGCGGGCGCACGGCGCCAGAACGCCGGCGGCAGCCGCCCCTCCGCCTCCAGGGCGCGCGAGGCCGGAGAACCGGGGAAGGCGATGAAAGGCACCGCGCGGACGATGTCGGGACGGGCCGAGCGAAGCCAGGCCGCCGTCGCGTCCAGCTCCGCCGCCGTCTCCCCCGGGAGCCCGGTCATCACGTACGCCAGGGTGCGCACGCCCGCCTCCCGGCAGCGGCGCACCGCCTCGGTGTGCCGCTCGACGACGACGCCCTTCGCCAGCCGGTCCAGCGCCGCCTGCGATCCGCTCTCGATGCCCAGCTCGAGCTGCACGCAGCCCGCGCGCCGCAGCAGCCGCAGCAGCGGGGCGTCGAGCGCGTCGCTCCGTGCCTGCGCCGACCACCGGACCGCGGCCGCGTGCCCGCGCCGCAGCATCATCTCGCCGAATCGCTCGGCGTGGGAACGGCTGGCGGTGAAGTGCTCGTCGCACAGGTAGAGCCCGTCGATGCCGTGGCGCGAGCGCAGAAAACCGATCCATGCGTCCAGGACGCCCTCCCCGCGGCAGCGGACGCGGCGGACGTGCACGCGGGCCTCCACGCAGTACGAGCAGCCCCCGGCGCAGCCGCGCGACGTCTCGATCGTCGCGGTGCGCAGCGGAAGACAGGGGATCACCCTCGGCGTCCGCCGCGCGTACCAGTCCATCGCCGCCAGGTCCCACGCCGGCGCCGGCAAGGCATCGAGGTCCTCCACGGCCTGCTCCCCCGCACCGTGCGCGCGGCCGTGCACGGCCAGGCCCGGAAGGTCCTCGATCGAGGCCGCGGCGGCGGCGGCGGCGAGGACCGGCTCGGCCTCCCGGCCGACCACGCCGTCCAGCTCCGGCGCCCACGCCAGCGCCTCCCGCTCCGCGTCGGCGAGATCCCGTCCCATCGCCAGCAGGCGGACGCCCGGCCGCCCGCGGCGCACCCGCTCGGCCAGCCGGGGCAGCACGGACCAGGCCTCGACGGGCACATCGAGCACGACGGTGTCGGGCCGGGCGGACAGCGCCGCCCCCGCCAGGTCCCCGGGTGCGCCCGGGACCGCCCCGTCGACGAACGCGACCTCCGCTCCCGCCGCCCGCAGCGAACCCGCCGCCGACAGGACCCGCCAGGGCATCCAGGACGGCACGCGGAGAAAGCGGGGGCCATGGCGCGCGAGGGACACGACCACCACCCTGGGCCCGTCAGCCATCGACCACCTCGTACCCGCGCACGCGGTCGGTGCCCAGGCCGGCATCCACGGCGGCGCGCACCTGGCGGTGTGCCCAGGGGTCGCGGTGCAGGCGGTTCCACGCCCGGAAGCGCCGGAGCACCTTCAGCCCCTCCACGTCCACGGCCACCCGGTCCGTGCCCGCGAGCAAAAGCCCGGGCCGGCGCACGCGGCCGCGGTCGGGGCCGCCCGTCACGAAGCACGCCCTCGCGTCCACCAGCACCAGGTCGGGCTGCACGGCTCGGCCCACGTCGGCGATCCGCTCTTCGAGATGCCGGTCGTGCATCGCGCGGCGGAGCCGCGGCGGCAAGAGGCCGACGGCATGCTTAAGGCTGATGCTGAACCGGGCCGCGCGATGCGTCTTCAGGCAACAGGCGAAAACGAGCAGGTCGGCTTCGAACACCGCCTGCGCGATGTCCAGGCAGTCGAAGAAGGCCCCCTCCACCGGCACGCTGCGCCAGGGCCCCTCGTCGAAGTTCACCAGGCGTATCCCGTGCGCGTCTGCCCAGCGGTCCGCGCCCAGGCGCCGGAACACGCCGGCGGCGGGCGCCCACCGGAGACCGCAGCTGGCGCCGACCGCGACCTCCCCGGCGCCGCGCGCCCGCAGCGCCTCGACGAGCCGGGCGAGAAAGGGGAGATCGGAGGTGGCGGGATACGGGTCGGGGCTGTTGAAGTTCGCCGCCAGTAGAACCCGCCGGCCCCGGGGATCGAAGGCGGCCGTGCTCCGCGCCCACTCCAGCGCGCGCGATACGTCCGCACCGTCGTCCGTGACCCGGAGCCTGGCCACAACGGGAAGGCCGCACCGCGGTAGCGTGGCCCGCGGCACGTCGGCCTAGTCGGCGGTCTGCGAATCGGGGCGGCCCGTGAACACGCGGCGCGGAAGCAACTCGCCTCTCCGCACCGTGCGCACCGCGGGCCGAGTCAGCTTCCTGCCTCCCGCGCGAACGCGGGGCTTGGGGCCCTCATCCATGGCGGCACCTCTCTCTTCCGCACCGGCGGTCAGCTGCCCCTGCGACTGAACTGGACGACGCCGTTGGCGGGTCGATCCACGTCCTGGCCGGAGGCCGTCGAACCGGTGAAGACGAACCGGGGAACGAGGCTCTTGGCAGGAATCGTCTTCACCTCGGGCCTCGTCAAGCGGCGTTTCTCGGCGGTCATGCTCATACCCTCCATGTGCAAGCGGCCAGACCCTTCACTACACCCGCGCGGGCATCCTGTCAACGCGCAGGGGCCTCGACCCGCGCCAGCCCCTTTTCCAGCAGCAGCCGCAGCGCCTCGCCGACGTGCGCCTCGTCGCAACCCGGGGAGGACTCGAAGACCTCCTTCACCCGGTCCAGCACCTCCGCCGCGGTCGCGGGCCGGGCGAGGCAGTCCCACACGAAGGCGGCCGTCTCGTTGAGAACGTGGACCTGGTCGAGTTTATCGTCGAAAAGCAGGCGCTCCTCCCCGAGGGCCTGCTCCCGGATGATCTCCCTGCGGACGTATCGCATACGGCACCCCCCCGTGGCGGCGGAAGCGCCAACGAGGTTACGGCAAGCCGCCCGGTTCCACAATCCCGGCCCCGGCCCTGGCCGGGCCGAAGCCCTGCAGCGCGTACGGGCCGATCACGAGCCGCTTCGTGGGCGCCATGCCCACCGCCGCAAAGGCCTCGGGCCAGCCCCCGGGCAGGACCTCGCCGACCCGGAACAGCAGCCATCCGCGACGGGCCCGCGACGCGTCCATCCTGCGTCGCGCGGCGTCGGCCAGCCGGTCGGCGTCATCCAGGGGCACGGGGTCGCCGTGCACCAGCCAGACCGCGCCGCCCGGTCCGACGCGCACCTCGAAGCGCGGGTGGTACGGGTCCGGCCCGCCCACCCCCGCGATGCCGTGCGGGCGTGGACGCACGCCGGCCCACGCGGCGCGCCGGTAGAAGACCGCCACGCCCAGGTACCGGTCCCCTCGCCAGTCGCCCGCGCGCAGGCCGGGAAGGCACAGGATCCGCTCACCGCGCTCCATCTCCCCGGCCAGGAAGCCGCGCCATGCCCGCACCGCCTCGCCGCGGCAGGCTCCCGCCTCGAACGGCGATGCCGCGGCCGGCCAGGCGCCCAGCGCCTCGGCCGCGAGCCCCCGGCCCGGTCGCAGCGTCCCCGCGGCCGCCGCGGCCACCAGGGCGGCGCTGGCGGCCACCCGGCGCACGCGGCCCGCGCGCGGCGAACCCCGAGGGCTGCCCGAGAGCACGACCGCCGCGAAGACCATCCACGGCGGCAGGACCGGCGCGAGAAGGCGCAGGTCGATGGGGTCCATCGCGATGCGCGAGGCGGCGGCCAGCAGCAACCCCAGGCAGGCCAGCGACAGGAGCCCCGGGTACGCCGAGGCCCAGTCGATCCGGCGCCCGCGCACGGCGCGCACCGCCCACACCACCCCGGCCACGAGGCCGAGCAGCACCCAGGCGCGGCCGCCTGCAAAACCGAGGTGGGTGACCACGCGGCCGACGGCGTCCCCGATCCCGGCCCGGGCCGCCGCCCGCGGCCCGTGGGCGCCGCCCGGGCCGGCCACGTTGCGCCCAACCCAGAGCAGGCTCGGCGCCGCGGCGGCGGCCAGCGCCGCGGCCGCCGCGACCACGCGCCGACCCCGGAACGCGTCGCGACCCCGGCCGAACGCAACCGACACAAGCACCGCCATCGAGAACACCAGCAGGACACTGTAGCCGACGTAGCGCGTCAACGCGGCGGCGGCGGCCAGCGCCGCCGCGCCGGCCAGCGCCCGCCCGTCGTGCTCGTCGAAGTAGCGCGCCGCCAGCGCGGCGTGCCCAAGCACCAGGCCCGCGTACAGCGTCTCCGACCACACCATCCGGCGTACGTGGAGCGAGGCCGGGGACAGCCACAGGCCGAGCGCCACGGCGGCCGCCGCGTACCACGGCACCCGCGCGCGCCGCAGGAGGCAGAGCGCCGCCAGCAGCCCTCCGGTCAACGCGATACCGTTCACCAGGGACGCGGCCTCCGCGGGGAAGCCGGTCGCCTTCATCGCCAGCGCGAGGCAGGCCGCGAACAGCGGGGGACGACGCGCGCTCAGGGGCAGGGGGGCGCCGCGGGCGATGACGAGCGCGGAGACCTGGTACGCGTTCGAGTCCGGCGAGAACCCCTGCCCCCGCCCCCACGCGTTCGCCGTCCACGCCGCGCCCGCGCCCAGGCAGGCCGCCGCCAGGGCCGCGTAGCCGACCGCCTCCCCCCGCCCCGTCCTTCGGCCCTTCATCGCTCAGGAGCAGTAGCCCCGCGCGGCCGGCCGCGGCAAGCCGTTTCGCGACCCCTTTTCCTGCTGCGCGACCCGCCGGGTGCCCTATAATGCCGGGCTTTCACCCGACCCCGCGGCGGGACGGGAGGGAGCGCCCATGATGACGTCCAGAGAGATCCGCCAGTCGTTCCTCGACTTCTTCCGGGAGAAGGGGCACGAGATCGTGCCCAGTTCCCCCGTCGTGCTGCCGGCCGACCCCACCCTGCTCTTCGCCAACGCGGGCATGAACCAGTTCAAGGAGGTCTTCCTCGGCGCCCGGAAGAGCGAAGCGCCGCGCGTCGCGAACACGCAGAAGTGCATCCGGGTCAGCGGCAAGCACAACGACCTCGAGGAGGTCGGCCACGACACGTACCACCACACCTTCTTCGAGATGCTCGGGAACTGGTCCTTCGGCGACTACTACAAGCGAGAAGCCATCGCCTGGGCGTGGGAGCTCCTCACCGGGCGCTGGGGCCTGCCGAAGGACCGGCTCTGGGCCACCGTGTTCCGGGACGACGACGAGTCCGAATCGCTCTGGCGCGAGGTCACGGACATCGCGCCCGCGCACGTCCTCCGGTTCGGCGAGAAGGACAATTTCTGGGAGATGGGCGAGACGGGGCCGTGCGGCCCCTGCTCCGAAATCCACATCGACCTGACGGCCGGCGGGTGCGCGCCCGCGCAGGTGAACGCCGGCACCCCCGGGGTGATCGAGCTCTGGAACCTCGTGTTCATGCAGCACAACCGCCGCGCGGACGGCACGCTGGAGGAGCTGCCCTCGAAGCACGTCGACACCGGCATGGGCCTCGAGCGCATGGTCGCGGTGCTCCAGGGCAAGCGATCGAACTACGACACGGACCTCTTCCAGCCGATCATCGCGCGCGTGGCCGAGCTCAGCGGGCGGCGCTACGAGGGGGAGGCGGCCGTGGCCATGCGCGTCATCGCCGACCACCTCCGCACCCTGTCGGTCGCCATCGCGGACGGCGTCCTGCCCTCCAACGAGGGCCGGGGCTACGTCCTGCGCCGCCTCCTCCGGCGGGCCTTCCGCTACGGCCGCAAGCTCGGCCTGGAGAAGCCGTTCCTGGGCGAACTCCTCCCCGTGCTGGAAGACAGCCTCGGGCCGGTCTTCCCGGAGCTGGTGCGGCAGCGCGAGGCGGTGCGGCGCGCCCTGCGCGCGGAGGAGGAGAGCTTCGCGGGCACGCTGGACCGGGGCATCGCGCTGTTCGAAGCGGTCGTTGGCGGCCTGCGCGGGCGGCGCGCCGAGGTCTTCCCGGGCGACGAGGCCTTCAAGCTCTACGACACGTTCGGCTTCCCCGTGGACCTGACCCGTCTGATGGCCCAGGAGCAGGGCCTGCGGGTCGACGAGGCGGGCTTCGTTCAGCGCATGGAAGAGCAG
Organism: uncultured bacterium; assembly: GCA_963744655.1. GTDB lineage: Bacteria > Verrucomicrobiota > Kiritimatiellia > PWTM01 > PWTM01 > CAVUUJ01. The sequence continues at coordinate 98,516 of CAVUUJ010000002.1, forward strand.
CGGGCCCGTGCCCGGAAGGCCCGCCGGGCCGGCGCCGCGGCGGAAACCGACGTCGTGGCCGACCTCGTGGCCAAGGGCATCCAGTCCCGTTTCGTCGGCTACGCGGCGCACGAATGCGAGACGCGCCTGCTCGCCCTGTTCTCGAACGGCACGGAGGTCGGGGAGCTGGCGGAGGGGGCCGAAGGCGACCTGCTGCTCGCCGAGACGCCCTTCTACGCGGAGTCCGGCGGGCAGACGGCGGACAAGGGCGCCGTCGAGGGGCCGGAAGGCGAGTTCGAGGTCTTCGACGTTCAGAAGCCCGCCGAGGGCATCCTCCTGCACCGCGGCCGCGTGACGCGCGGGCGCCTGCGCCCCGAGGACCCCGTCACCGCGCTCATCGACCGGGCGCGCCGCGCGGGGCTCGCCCGGCACCACACGGCGACGCACCTGCTCAACGCGGCGCTGCGCCGTTTCGTGGACCCCCGCGTGCAGCAGGCGGGTTCCTACGTGGGCCCCGAGCGGCTCCGCTTCGACTTCACCTGGCACGAGGCGATTCCGCAGGAACAGCTGGCCCGCGTCGAGGAGCAGGTGAACGACTGGGTCGCGCAAAATCTCCCGGTGAAGACCTCCGTCATCCCGTTCCGCGAGGTGGCGGGCACCGACATCGTCGCCGTCTTCGACGAGAAGTACGGCGACCGGGTACGCGTGGTGCAGGTGGAGGGCGTCAGCCGCGAGCTGTGCGGCGGCACGCACGCCGTGCAGACCGGGCAGGTGGCGCTGTTCCGCATCGTGTCGGAGAGCTCCGTCGCCGCCGGGATCCGCCGCATCGAGGCCGTGTGCGGCCTGCCCGCCTACCACTGGACGCGGCGCGAGCACGACCTGGTGCGCGCCCTCTGCCAGCTCTTCAGCGCGGCGCCGGAGGACCTGGCGGAGCGCGTCGACGCGCTGCTCGAACAGAACCGGTGCCTGGAGAAGGAGCGGCGCGAGCGCGAGTCGAAGGATGCGCTCTCGCGCGTCGACGACCTGGCCGCCCGGGTGTCGGAAGCCGGCGGCATCCCGTTCGTCGCCGCCCACGCGGGCGAGGTGCCGATGGAGAACCTGCGCGAGATCGCGGACGCCCTGCGCGCCCGGCTGCCCGCCGCCGCCCTCGTGCTGGGCAGCGCCGCGGACGGCAAGGCCTGCTTCGTGGCCTCCCTCACGCCGGAACAGGTGAAGGCCGGCCTCCACGCGGGCAAGCTCGTCGGCGCGGTCGCCCGCCTGGCCGGCGGCGGCGGCGGCGGGCAGCCCCTCAGGGCGCAGGCCGGCGCGAAGGACGCGGCCCGCATCGACGAGGCGCTCGCCGCCGTGCCCGGCCTCGTCGCCGCGGCCGGGAAGGCCGGCTGACCCGGCGGCGCGGGGCGCCTCACCCGCCCAGGGGGAGGAGCACGAAGACCGTCACGTCCCAGAGGGCGTGGCTCACGGCGTTGAGCAGCACCGAGCGGAACCGCAGGTAGAGCCAGCCCCAGAACAGCCCGCACACCGCGGCCGCGACGACCAGCAGGAGGTTCGCCGAGGTGACGTGCACCGCGGTGTAACCCGCCGCGGCCAGCGCGAGCCCGGCCCGGGGGCCCCACCGCGCCGCGAGGCGCTCCTGCAGGAAGCCGCGCCAGAAGACCTCCTCGCCCGGGCCGATGACGAGCGCCATCAGCAGGACGATGCGCGGGGTCGAGGCCAGTTCCCTCAGCCGGTACACCGCGTCGATGTCCGCGCCGGCCCGCGCGGCCAGCGCGCGGGCCGCCGCGTTGCCCGCGGCGAACACGGCGTAGAGGACCGCGGCCGACAGCGCGCCCCGCGCGATCTTGCGCAGGGTCGCGGCGCGCAGATCGTCCCGGAGCCGCGGCGCCAGACCGCGGTCGAAACGAGCCGCCAGGACGCACAGCCCGCCGGCCAGCGACGCCATGCCCCACCAGAAGTCCAGCGGGCCCAGCCCCTCGAAGCGGAACAGCAGGAGGAACCCCGCGGCGGCGAGGGCGAACGCCAGCCCGGCGCGGCCGGTTGCGGCCGTCTCGCGATCGCCTGCCCGGCCCGCCTGCACGGGATCAGCCCCACCGGCGCCCGGCCACGGCCGCCGCGGTGCAGAGCAGGCCGAAGAGCAGGTGGAGCTGCGCCGTGGCACCGTCGAGCGCAAGGAAGTCGAGCGGTTCGCGCGGCGCGTGACGTCGTCGCGCACGGCCCCACAGCGTGAACGCCCGGGGCAGCGCGAGCAGCACGAGCGCGAACGTCCAGGGCATCGGCCGCAGCGGCAGCGGCAGCAGCCGGGGCACGGCCGCGAACGCGGCGACGAGGCCGAACGGCGCGAAGAGCAGCATCGCGTAGTAGTGCAGCGAGCCGCGGTCGCCCAGCAGCGAGGCGACGGTCCGGAGGCCGGAGCCGGAGTCGCCCGCGATATCGCGCCAGTTGTTGGCGTGGAGAATGGCGACGACGTGCAGCGACATCGGCGCGGCCCAGAGGAGCGGGAGCCACGAGAAGCGCCCGGCCTGGACGGCCCACGCGCCGGCCGAACCCAGCAGGCCGAAGTCCAGGAACACCGCCAGGTCGCCCAGGGCGCGGTACTTGAGGAACGTGTAGCCCGTTCCCACGGCCACGCCGGCCAGGCCGATCCAGAGCACCGCCGGCCCGGCCAGCACGGCGAGAAGCAGCCCGATCGCTGAGCCCAGGGCCACGAGCCCCCACGCCGCGCGCTCCTCCTGGCGGTCTGTGAGCCACCCGCGCACGATCGCCCCGCTGGTCGGGAACGGCACCCCGTCGAGCCCGTGCCGGTGGTCGTGCACGTCGCTCAACATGTTCGCGGCGCCGTGCAGGATCAGCATGCCGGCCAGGGCGAGCAGGAAACGCCAGGGATGGAAGGCCGCGGCCCCGGCCGCCCAGGCGGCGGCCGTCCCGAAGCACACCGCCATGCCCGAGGCCGTGAACGACCACGGCCGCGCGGCAACGATCCATTGGGCGGCGGGGCCCGGGGAGGCGGTGTCCTGCATGCGCGCTACCCTACCCGCCATCCCGGCGAAATCAAGGGGCCCGGCCCGCGCCCGCGCCGGACGCGAGCCGCCGCCGCGCCGCCGCCGTCCCGCGGCGGGCGCCGGAAGCCGGGCGCCGCCCTTCAGCCGAGCGGGGGGGGCTTCGGCAGGTCCGCCAGGCTTTCGAGGGACTTGGCGACCTCTTCGTCGGGCAGCTCGTAGTCGCTCAGCTTGCCGTCGAAGAAGGCCTCGTAGCCGGTCAGGTCCATCAGGCCGTGTCCGGACCAGTTCATGCAGGATGACCTTCTCCTTGCCCTCTTCCTTCGCCTGCTTGGCCTCGCGGATCGTCTGCGGCGATCGCGTGCGACGTCTCGGGCGCCGGGATGAAGCCCTCCGTGCGGGCGAACAGCACCGCCGCCTCGTAGCACTCGAGCTGGTGCAGGGCCTGCGCCTCGATCAGCCCCTCGCGCAGCACGTGGCTGACCAGCGGCGCCATGCCGTGGTAGCGCAGCCCGCCGGCGTGGATCGGCGCGCGGAACGAACGTGTGGCCGAGGCTGTGCATCGGCAGCAGCGGCGTCATCATCGCCACGTCGCCCGAATCGTACGCGAACGGCGCCCGTGGTCAGCGTCGGGCAGGCCGCCGGCTCGACGGCGATGACGCGCACGTCCTTCCCGTGGATCTTGTCGCACAGGAACGGGAAGGCAGAGCCCGGCGAAGTTCGAGCCGCCGCCCGCGCAGCCGATCACCACGTCGGGGTAGCCGCCGATCTTCTCGAACTGCTTCTTCGCCTCCAGCCCGATGATGGTCTGGTGCATCAGCACGTGGTTCAGCACGCTGCCGAGCGAGTAGCGCGTGTCCTTCGACGTCACGGCCTCCTCGATCGCCTCGCTGATCGCGATGCCGAGGCTGCCCGGCGTGTCCGGGATCTTCGCCAGGATCGTCGCGGCCCGCCTGCGTTCGTTCGCTCGGGCTCGGCAACGCACTCCGCGCCCCACGTCTGCATCATGATCTTGCGGAACGGCTTCTGATCGAAGCTGATCCGCACCATGTAGACCTTGCACTCCAGGCCGATCAGCTGGCAGGCGAAGGCCAGCGCGCTGCCCCACTGGCCGGCGCCCGTTTCGGTCGTCAGCCGCTTGATGCCGAACTCCTTGTTGTAGTAGGCCTGCGCGATGGCGGTGTTCGGCTTGTGGCTGCCCGCGGGCGAAACGCCCTCGTTCTTGTAGTAGATCTTCGCGCGGGCGTCCCGAGCGCCTTCTCGAGACCGCGGGCGCGGTAGAGGGGCGACGGACGCCAGAGACACAGCTTCTCGAGCACCGGTTCCGGGATGTCGATCCAGCGCTCGGTGCTGAACCTCCTGCTCGATCAGGTTCATCGGGAAGACCGGCGCCAGCAGCGTCCGGCCCGATCGGGATTCCCGTCCGGGTCGACGGGCGGCGGCATGCGGGTGCGGGAGGTCGGCCTGCATGTTGTACCACTGGCGCGGCATCTCGTCTTCGGAAAGCAGGACCTTGATCTGTTCCGGCATGTTCGGACTCCCTTTCTGTTGCTCCTCCGGGACCGCGATTGAAGCATGCCCCCCGGTGGAGGCGCACGGAAAAAGCGGCGGCGGCCCGCCCGTCCGCCCTACCGGCTGCCCGGGTGCGCGAGGGGCTCGCCCCGCGCGCAGAGGGGGCACTCCGCGGACGCCCACGTGACGGGCGTGATGCGCAGCAGGCTGTGCAGGGGAACGCCGAAAGCGGCCGTGCCGCCGCTGCGGTCCACCAGCACGGCCACCGCCGCCACCACGCCGCCGGCGGCGCGCACGATGTCGATCGTCTCCTGCACGCGGCCGCCGCGCGTGACGACGTCCTCGGCCACGAGAAACCGCTCGCCCTCGCCCACGGTGAAGCCGCGGCGCAACACCAGGCGGCCGTCCTCCTTCTCGGCGAAAATCGACCGCACGTCCAGGTGCCGCGCGACCTCGTGACCGATCACGATCCCGCCCATGGCGGGGGCGATGACGGTCTGCACCGCCCCGTCGCCCCGCCGCAGCCCCCCGTCCAGTCCGGCCACGAGCGCCTCGCACAACCGGGCGGTGACGCGCGGGTGCTGGAGCAGCCTCGCGCACTGGAAGTACCGCTCGCTGTGGAGGCCCGAGCGCAGCTCGAAGTGACCGCGCAGAAGGGCCCGCGTGTCGTGAAACGCCTGGAGCACTTCGGATTCGTTCATGCCCGCCCTTATGTCACGCCGGCGCCTGTCCTGCACAGCCCTTTTCCGGCCGCGCGGCCCGGACGGCTCCGTCCGCCGCGGCGGGACGGAAGGCCTTCACCTGGAGCTGCAGCTGCTCGCGGCCGCGGTAGCGGTTGAGCTCCAGCTGCGCCGCCACGTCGATCGGCCCCGGGGGGACCTCGCGGTCCGCCTGGCCGAAGGCGATCGCGTCCATCTGGCGCCCGCCGTCGGCGAGGAGCAGCTTGAGGTGCCGCTCGCCCACGGTTCGCGGTTCCCCGACCACCCGTACGCCGCGCACGCCCCAGACCGGCGAGGGGTTGCCGCAGCCGAAGGGGCGCAGGTCCTGCATGGCGGCGAGCAGGGCCCCGTCGGCTTCCGGCAGGGTCATCCACGCATCGACGTGCTGGACCGGCACGAGGTCCCCGTCGCGCAGGCGTTCCCGGGCCACGGCGTCGAACCGCGCCGTGAAGGCCTCGATGTTCTCGTCCCGGACCTCCAGGCCCGCCGCCATGGCGTGACCGCCGTGGCGTTCCAGCAGGTCGCCGCAGGCGTCGAGGGCCTCGACCAGGTTGAACGGCTCGATGCTGCGGCAGGACCCCCGGCCCGACGCCCCGTCGATCGAGATCACCACCGACGGCCGGTGGTAGCGCCGCACGAGCCGGGCGGCCACGATGCCGACCACCCCCGGATGCCACCCCCGGGAGGCCGCGACGAGCCCGCGAAGGGCCCCGGACGGACCGCGCGCCTCGACCTGCCGGCACGCCTCCTCGAACGACGTCTTCTCGATCTCCCGGCGGCGCCGGTTGGCCTCGTCGAGCTCGCGCGCGAGCGGCACGGCGTCCTCCTCGCTCTCCGCGAGCAGCAGCTCGAGCGCCTTCTCCGCGGTGCCGAGCCGGCCGGCCGCGTTGAGCCGCGGCCCGAGCACGAAGCCGATGTGATGGGCCTGGACCGGGTCCCGCAGGCCGGCGACCCCGACCAGCGCCCGCACCCCGGCGCAGGGCCGGCGGTTCAGCGCCTCCAGCCCGAAACGCACCAGCGTGCGGTTCTCGCCCCGCAAGGGCACGATGTCGGCCACGGTGCCGAGCGCGACGAGGTCGAAGTGCTTCCGCAGGTCCAGCTCGGCCTCCGCGCGGCCTTCCTCCCGCCCCCGCTTCACGAGCCCGTGGCACAGCTTGAAAGCCACCCCGACGCCCGACAGGTCGCTCCACGGCGCGGCGGCGCCCCGGTGCGGATTCACCAGCGCCACGGCCGGCGGACGCGTCCCGGCGAAGGCGTGGTGGTCGGTGAGGACCACGTCGACGCCGGCCGCGCGGGCGGCCGCCACGGACGCCACGGCGTTGGTGCCGCAGTCCACGGTCACGATGCAGCCGGGCCGATGCCGCCCGATGCACTTCGCGAGCGCCTCCTCGCTGAGGCCGTAGCCGTCCTCGGCCCGGCGGGGGAGAAACGGCGCGACGCGGCCGCCGAGCGCGCGGATCACCTGCACGAGCAGGGCGGTGGCGGTCACGCCGTCCACGTCGTAGTCGCCGAACACCGCCAGCGGTTCGCCGCGGTCGATCGCCTCCCACAGGCGGGCGACCGCCGCGTCCATGTCGGGCAGCTCGAACGGGTCGCCCAGCTCGCTGAGCCGCGGGTGCAGGAAGCGGTCCGCGGCGGCCGCGCCCTCCAGCCCGCGGTTGAGGAGCACCTGGGCCAGCGGCGCCGGCACGCCGAGCTCGCGCCCGAGCCGCTCCGCCTCCGCCGGCGCCTGCGGCGACGTGACCCAGATGCTTTCCGCCACTCCGCTCACCTTTCCTTCTCCCTCCCCCCGCCGGCCGGGGCGCGGGCAACGGCCGCCCGCCGCCGGTTCCCCCGCCGCGACGGGCCGCGAACCCGCACCGGCCTCACCGGCCGTCCACGGGGCCGCCCGGGAGATCCCGGACGACCGTGGCGGCGGGCGCGGCCGAACGGTCCGCCTCCGGGGCGTCCAGCGTGTAGTGCAGCCCGCGGCTCTCGTCGCGCTGCCGGGCGGAGCGCACGACCAGCTCCGCCACCGCCGCGATGTTGCGCAGCTCCAGCATGTCGGGCGTGACGAGGTAGTCGAGGTAGTACTGGCGGATCTCGCGGCGCAGGTTCTCGGATGCGGCGGAGCGCCCGCTCGAGGCGCTTGTCGGTGCGCACGATGCCGACGTAGTCCCACATGCAGGTGCGCACCTCGTTCCAGTTGTGCTCGACCACCACCGCCTCGTCGCTCGGCACCGCGTCGCCCGACTGCCAGTCGGGAATGGCCGGCCGCCGCCCCGGCGGCCGCCCGCGCTCCCGCGGCGGCGCCCGCGGCGTTCGCGGCGCACACGACCGCTTCCAGCAGCGAGTTGCTGGCCAGGCGGTTGGCGCCGTGCAGGCCCGTGCAGGCCGCTTCGCCCACGGCGAACAGCCCCGGCATCGCGGTGCGCCCGTCGCACGTCGGCCTCCACGCCGCCGCAGAAGTAGTGGGCCGCCGGCACGACGGGGACGCAGGTCGCGCGCCATGTCGAAGCCGAAGTGCAGGCACGTCGCGTAGATGTTCGGGAAGCGCTCCTCGCAGGAACCGTCTCGGCCGGTGCGTGATGTCGAGGTACACACAGGGGTCGCCGCGCCTCTTCATCTCGCGGTCGATCGCCCGCGCCACGATGTCGCGCGGGGCCAGCGAACCGCGCGGGTCGTAGCGCTCCGTGAACGACTCGCCGGCCGCGTTGACCAGCACGGCCCCCTCCCCGCGCACCGCCTCGCTGATGAGGAACGACTTGGCCTCGCGGGTGGTAGAGGCAGGTGGGGTGGAACTGCACGAACTCCATGTTGCGGATGGGCAGACCGGCCCGCCAGGCCATGGCGACGCCGTCGCCGGTGGCGATGTCGGGGTTGCTGGTGTAGAGGTACACCTTGCCGGCGCCGCCGGTGGCCAGGAACGTGTGGCCGCGCGCGCACGGCGAGGATCTCGCCCCCGGCGCGGTCGAGAAATAGGCCCCGACGCACCGGTTGACGCCCGGCCGACGCGAGCCAGCCGGTGGTGACCAGGTCGATCGCCATGAGGTCCGGCCGGAGCGTGATGTTCGGAATCGCGGATACCCGCTCGAGCAGGGCGCGGATCAGCTCCTGCCCCGTGATGTCGCCCGCGTGCAGGACACGGCGGTGCGTGTGCCCGCCCTCCCGGCCCAGGTCGTACTCCTCGCCGCCGCCCTGCCGTCGCTCGAACGAGATGCCGAGCGCCTCGAGCTCGCCGATCCGGTCCGGGCCCGCGCCGACGATGGCGCGCACCGCCGCCTCGCCGCACAGCCCGGCGCCCGTGGACAGGGTGTCCTGCACGTGCGACTCGAAGGTGTCGCCCGGCCCCACGACGCAGGCGATGCCGCCCTGCGCGTAGTTCGTGTTGCTCTCGGTGAGCCCGCGTTTCGTGGCCACGAGCACGCGGCCCGAGCGGCTGAGGTGGTAGGCCGCCATGAGCCCCGCCAGGCCCGAACCGATCACGAGGTAGTCACAGTCGATCGTCTGTTTCCGCACCGCCATGGCGGCACACTCTACCAGAAGCGGAGGGGCGCGCACACGCCCCGTGTGCGGCGCCCGATTGTGCTTTACCGCCGCGGCGCGCGGGGGTAGGACTGCCCCGGTCATGGCCGCGAAACGGCAGCTGCTGGTGGTGCAGGTGGCGGCCCTGGGGTGGGACCTGGTGCAGCGGGAGGCGCCGTCGCTCCCCGCCGCGCGGGCCTTCGACTTCCAGCCGCTGGAGCCGGTCTTCCCCGCGCTCACCTGCCCCGTGCAGGCCTCGTTCCGCACGGAGGCGCTGCCCTGCTTTCACGGCGTGCTCCTGAACGGCTTCTACGCCCGGCACCTGCACCGCACCTTCTTCTGGGACCAGTCCGCCGCGTTCGTGTACGGGCGGCGGATATGGGATTCCTTCCGCAAGCGGGGCGGCCGGGTCGGCATGCTCTTCTGGCAGCAGAGCCTGGGGGAGGAGATCGACCTGATCCTCTCGCCCCGTCCCATCCACCGGCACCACGGCGGCATCGTGCCGGACTGCTACTCGCAGCCGCACGACCTGTACGCGGAACTCGTGCGCGAGCTCGGCCGGCCGTTCCCCCTGTCGGCCTACTGGGGTCCGCTCGCCTCGCGGAAGTCCAGCGACTGGATCGTGGAGGCCCTTTGCAACCTGCTGGGCCGCGGCGACGCGGCGCCGGACCTGCTCCTGGCTTACCTGCCCCACCTCGACTACGACCTGCAACGTCACGGTCCCGACGGGCCGAAGGCACGGGCGGCGCTGCGCGAGACGCTGTCCATGCTGGGCGCGCTGCGCGACGAGGTGCTCGCCCGGGGCGGCGACTTCCTGTTCTACGGCGACTACGCCATGGGCCCGGCGTCCGGCGGCGCGCTCTATCCCAACCGCGTCCTGCGCGACGCCGGCCTCTTCACGGTCCGCGTCGTGAAGGGCCGCGAATACCCCGACTTCTACACCTCCCGGGCCGTCGCGGTCGCCGACCACGAGGTCGGCGGCGTCTACGCCCGCGACGCGGCCGCCGCGGAACGCGCCCGCGACGCGCTCCGCGCGGCGGGCGGCTTCGAGGAGGTGCTCGACCGCGAGGCCCAGCGCGCGTCGGGCATCGACGACCCCGACGGCCCCGAGCTGTTCCTCGTGGCCGAACCCGGCCGCTGGCTCGCCTACCCCTGGTGGACCGACGCCCGCCGGGCGCCCGACTACGCCGCGCATATCGACATCCACAACAAGCCGGGCTACGATCCCTGCGAACTCTTCTTCGGCTTTCCGCCGCCGCGCGTCAGCTTCGACACGTCCCTGGTCAGGGGCACGCACGGGCGGGCGGGGCCGGGACGGTCAACGGCATGGACCACCTCGATGCATTTCGACCGCCAGCCCCGTCACCTGATGGGGCTGGCCAAGGCCTGCCAGGACATCCTGGAGTCACCCGCCTAGCCGGCCGCGCGCACGTGTTCCGGCAGCGGGTCCGCGTGGACTTCGAGTACCCCGTCCTCTTCACGCGCGACCTCTTCAACCCGCACCACCCCGCCCTGCCCGCCACGCTGCGGCGGCCCGGCGAGACCGGGCGGCACCGCCTGCTGGCCTTCGTCGACGCGGGCGTCGCCGCCGGCCACCCCGGCCTGTGCGCCCGGATGGAGCGGTTCTTCGAGAGGCATCGCGCGCAGTTCGAACTGTGCGCGCCGCCCTTCGTCGTGCCCGGCGGCGAACGCATCAAGTCCGACTTTGCCCTGCTGCGCGACGTGTTCCACCGCCTGGCCCGGCCGGGCTTCTGCCGGCACTCCTTCGTCGTCGTCGTCGGGGGCGGCGCCGTGCTCGACGCCGTCGGGTTCGCGACCGCCCTCGTGCACCGCGGCCTGCGCCTGGTTCGCGTCCCGAGCACCGTGGTCGCGCAGAACGACGCGGGCGTCGGCGTGAAAAACGGCATCAACACCGAGGGGGCCAAGAACGCGCTGGGCACCTTCGCGCCGCCGTTCGCCGTGCTGAACGACTTCGACCTGCTGGCCACGCTGTCGGACCGCGACTGGATAGCCGGCACGGCCGAGGCGTTCAAGGTGGCCCTGATCAAGGACGAGCGGTTCTTCCGCTTCCTGGTCGACCACGCGGAGGACCTTCGCCGGCGCGACGCGACGTCCATGGAACGGCTGGTCCAGCGCTGCGCCGAGCTGCACCTCGACCACATCCGCACCGGTGGCGATCCCTTCGAGCAGGGCGCCGCGCGGCCGCTGGACCTGGGCCACTGGTCGGCCCACCGCCTGGAGTCGCTCTCCGGCTACCGCGTCCGCCACGGCGAGGCCGTCGCGGCCGGCCTCGCGGTCGACGCCCGCTACGCGGTCGAGCAGGGATGGCTGGGCGCGATGGAACGGGACACCCTCGAACGCGGCCTGCGCACCGCGGGCCTGCCGCTGTGGCAGCCCGAAATGGGCCTGCGCGATGCGCGCGGCGAGCTGGAGCTGCTGCGCGGCATCGAGGCGTTCCGCGAGCATCTCGGCGGCGAACTGTGCGTCACGTTTCCCAGGGGCCTGGGCGCGAAGATCGAGGTGCACGAGATCGACCGCGCGCTGATGACCCGCTGCATCCTCTCGCTGCAACCGGGCTAGCCCGCGTTCGCGGGCAGGCCCCGGCCTAGTAGGTGAGGATCTCGAGCCAGCGTTCCCCGTTGGGGCCCAGGCGCCAGCCCGCGCCGTCCCGCACCACCAACCGGCGCCCGTTGCGCCCGAGCACGTCCTCCGCGACGCGCAGGACCACCGCGTTCCGTTTCCCCATCCGTCCGGCCTCGGACGCGCCGGCCCGGCGGCCGGACAGGGGCACGCCCCCCTCCGAGACGCCCAGCACGATCGCGCCTCCCGGCTCGCCGGGACCCCGCCACAGGGCGGGATAACGGAGGAAGAGGTCGATCGGGCGGCGCGTTCGAACCAGTACCTCGAACGCGGTGGGCGTCCCGGCCAGCTGCTCGCGCAGGCTGTACGGCTCGCCCGCGGCCACCCGGCGAAACAGGCCCTGCGGATCCAGGCCCAGCAGGTTCCTGCCGTTGAACACCCCGTGGTCCGGCTTCAGGCGCTGGGCGCGAAACCACTGCGGGAACCGCGTGTTCGCCACCAGGCCCAGCTCGAAATGCAGGTGCCCGCGGCGGACAGGGATACCGAGCGTCGAGGTGTGGCCCATCACCCCGACGGGGTCGCCCGCCGCCACCCGCGTGCCCGCGCGCAGCCCGGCGGGCACGGAGGCGAGGTGCGCGTACAGGGTGAACACCTCCCCGACGGGGTCGTCGTGCAGCAGCACGACGTAGATGCCGTAGGACGAGTTGCCCGCGACGCGGTTGACGTAGCCGACCCGGCCGTCGCCCGCCGCGAACACGGCGTCGTCCGGCGACCCGCCGCGGCGGCGGCGGACGGGCGCGATATCGACCCCTTCGTGGAACGAGGCGACCAGCGCGCGGCCCCGCTTCACGGTGCGCACGGACCCGAACAGGGCCGACGCGACCCGGCCGGAAGCCGTGGGCATGTAGACCGATCCCGACGCCGTGTCCGCCAGGTTCGTCTGCGGCGTGGGCCACGCCGCCTGCCAGGGTGCGGGGCCCGGCGGAGCCGGAGCCGGCGTCCCGGGCGCGCCCGGGGCCGGCGCCGTGGCGGGGTCGAGCCCGGGGTCCCGCGGCGCGGGCGGCTCGCGGCGCAGCACCGCGGCCCACAGCGCCGCGAGCAGGAGCGCCGCCCCGGCCGGCGCGGCCCATGCCGCGGCGCGCGGACGGGGCGCGCGGCGCGGGCGGGGCCGCGCGGGCCGCGGGGGGGGCAGGTAGGCATGAACGATCGGGCCGCGCCGCGCCATGTCAGCGCTCGAAGGTTCCCATCCAGTGCCCCTCCGCGAGAACGTGGCCCTTCATGGCGCGTTCCACGTCCCGCTGGCGCGCTTGCGGACCGAGGTCCAGGACCCGGTCGAGCGCGTACACGCGGAAGAAGTAGCGGTGCGGGCGGCCGGGCGGCGGCAGGGGGCCGCCGTAGCCCGGGCGGCCGAAGTCGTTGATCCCCTGCACCGAGCCCGCAGGTCCGGCGGGACCCGGCGGAACGCCCTCGGGCAGCGAGCGGGCGTCGGCCGGCAGGTTGAACAGCACCCAGTGCGACCAGTCGACCCCGGGCGCGTCGGGGTCGTGGCAGATCACCGCGAAAGACGCCGTGCCCTCCGGGGACCCGGACCACTGCAGCGGGGGCGAACGGTCCTGCCCCGCGCCCGTGTAAACGGGCGGGATGGGCGAGCCCGCCGCGAGCGCGGCGCACAAGACGGTCAACGGCATCATGGTTTCCTTTCCCCCGCGCGATCGCCCATCGTAGCCCGCCCTGTTCGTAAACGCGAGGGCGCTCATCAACGGGCGCCCGGCACGCGGGAGGGCAGCGCCACGCGCGGCCCGGGACGCCGACGTGCATCCCCCGTTGGGGCGGCAGCGCCACGCGCGGGGCGGCAGCGCGGCCTTTACGCGATGGCGCGTGACTCGCGCGGCGGCTCAGAACCGGCGCACGCGGTCCTTCACGATGCGCGTGTCCTCGTCGTCGATCTCGCCCCCGGCGTGCAACCCGATGTTCACGAGGATGCCGATCATCGTGCAGGACACCAGCAGGCTCGACCCGCCGTAGCTGATGAACGGCAGCGCCAGGCCCTTGGTCGGCAGGCAGCCGGTCACGACGCCGATGTTGATCGCCGCCTGCAGGCAGAGCGTGAGCGTCAGGCCGAAGGCGACCAGGCGCCCGAACGGGTCCGGCGCGCGCCACGCGATCGTCATGCCGCAGGCCAGCAGCCCGAGAAACAGCAGGACCACCACGAGCGTCGCCGCCACGCCGAGTTCCTCGCCGATGATGGCGAAGATGAAGTCCGTGTGCGCCTCGGGGAGGTAAAACCGTTTCTGCAGGCCCTGGCCCAGCCCCGCGCCGCCGGCGCCCCCCACGACGAAGGCGTACAGGGCGTTAACGAGCTGGAAGGACTCGTTCTGCCTGTAGCGTTCGGGGTCGAGGAACGAGATGATGCGGTTCATGCGCTCCTCGTTCTGCATCACGGCGACGGCGAAGGCCGAACAGGCGAGCACCCCCGATACGACGAGGTAGGACAGGCGCGCGCCGCCGAGGAACATGACGGTCATCCCGACCACCCCGAGCAGCAGCGTCGTGCCGAAATCGGGCTCGAGGAAGACGAGGCCGAGGGTCACGCCCAGGATCGCCGCGGGGATGGCGAAGCCCTTGACGAACTCACCCGCGTGCCGCCGGGCCTGCTTCATCCACCAGGCCATCACGAGGACGCTGGAGAGCTTCGCCAGCTCGGACGGCTGAAACCGCGCCGGCCCCACCCCCAGCCACCTCCGGCTGCCGTTGATCAACAGCCCCACGCCGGGAACGAGCACCATGACGAGCAGGGCGAGCGTGAAGAGGGCCAGCGGCACGGCCAGCCAGCGCAGCCGATGGTAGTCGAACCGCGCGGCCGCCCAGCCCGCCGCCAGGGCGATCAGCAGCCACAGCAACTGGCGGAGCAGGTAGTAGTTCGGATCATGGTTCTCGGAGCGCGCGCGCACGGGACCCGTGCTCGCGAGCATCACGATCCCCAGCGTCACCAGGATCAGCACGATCCCGATGAGCACGCTCGAGGGTTTCCACATCCGTGCCGTTCAGGTGCGCGACCGGCTCACTCCGGCGGGATCAGGAGCCGCTGGCCCGGCTTGACGGTCGACGGATCCGTGATGTCGTTAAGCTCCATGATCGCCTCGGGGCTCACGAGGAAGGCCTTGGCGATGCTCTCGAGCGTTTCCCCCTCCCCCACGGGGTACGGGAAGGGCTCCGCGGCGGCGCCCAGCGCCGGTGCGGGGGCCGGTTCGGCCGGCGGCGCGACGGCCGCGGGGTCGTCCGGTTCCGGCGCCTGGGGCTCCGGCTCCAGCACCGGCGGGGCCGGCGCGGGCATCGGCGGCAGCACGGGCGCGGCGGGCTCCCGGGCGGCGGTCGCACCGGGAATCTTCAGCTTCTGGCCGATCCGGATGAGGTCCCCGCTCAGCCCGTTGGCCGCGCGCACGTCGGCGACCTTCACGCCGAACTGCCTCGCGATCTTCGAGAGGCTGTCGCCGGGCTTGACCACGTAGTCCGCGGCCCCCTCGAGCGACGGCGGGCGGGCGGAGGGCGCCCGGGCCGGAGCGCGCGCGGGAGCCCCCTCGCCGCCCTCGTACCCCGGGATCATCAGCACCTGGCCGATGCGAATCGCGTTGGGGTTCTTGAGGCCGTTGAGGTCGGCCAGCTCGCGGGTGCTCAACCCGTGGCGCTTGGCGATGACCGAGAGCGAGTCGCCCCGCTTCACCGTGTAGGCGCCGAGCACGACCGGCGGGCGGACCTGCGGCGCCGGCTCCGCCGGGGCGGGCAGGCGCAGGTGCAGGGGCCCGGCGGGCGAGGCGGGCCGCACGGGCTCCACCCGCGGGGGCATGACCGGGGCCGGCGGCGGCTCGATGCGCGGCTGCCGCGTGCCGCAACCCTGGAGAAACATCAGCATGCCGATGGCCACGCCATGCAGCAGGACAACCACGGAAACCAGTACGGGGGCTTTCATGACTCGGCTCCTCATCGATGGGACTCCCTTATCGTGCGCTCCTGGAACTCAAGATGCTTTCGTATTCTCCGCGCCGCCGGGCAGGCACAGCTCCCTCACCCGCCGCGCAAAGGCCTCGCCTCGCTCCGCGTAGCCGCCGAACTGGTCGAAACTCGCGCACCCGGGCGAGAGCAGCACGGCCCCGCCCGGCGCCGCCGCCCGGCGGGCCTCCCCCACGGCCGCCCCGAGGGTTCCGCACACCGTGCACCGCACCCGCGGCGACCAGGCTTCGCAGAGGCGCCCGGCCGCCTCGCCGATAAGATACACGTGCCGAACATGCGGGGCCAAGAGTTCTTTTGGCGGCGCGAGGTCCTGCTCCTTGAGCCGTCCGCCCGCGATGAGCCACGCCGGCCGGGACACGACGCGCAAAGCCGCGGCCATGGCCGCCAGGCTGGTGGCCTTGGAGTCGTCGATGTAGGCCACCCCTCCGCACTCGGCGACGAGCTGCAGCCGGTGCGGCAGGGGCTCGAAGGTCCGGGCGGCGGCGGCCGCGGCGGCGGGGTCGGCCTCCGCCGCCCGCAGCAGCGCGACGACCGCGGCCGCCGTCGGCCCGAGGACGGGGTTGTCGAAGTACGTGCCCGCCACGCTCACGGCCAGGCCGCCGGGCCCGCTGACCGTGCCGGCCCCGAACGCGAAGTCGGCCGGCGGGTCGCCGAACGTCACCCAGCGGGGCGAGCCGGGCGCGGCGTCGGCCGCGAGCGCCTCCCGCAGGGCGGCGGGGACGACGGCCGTCTGTTCCGGCCCCATGCGCGCGAAGAGGCGGGCCTTCGCCCGCCGGTACGACGCCATGTCCGGGTGCCGGTCGAAGTGGTTCGGCTGCAGGTTGAGCAGGGCGCCCGCCTCGGGGCGAAACGCGACCGCGGTCTCCAGCTGAAAGGAACTCACCTCGAGCACCAGCCAATCCGGCGGCGGGTCGAGGCCCACCGCCTCCGACACGGGCAGCCCGTAGTTCCCCGCCGGCCGCGCCGTGCGCCCCGCCGCGCGCAGCGACTCGGCCAGCCACTTCACCGCCGTGCTCTTCCCGTTCGAGCCGGTCACGGCCAGCACCCGCGACCGCCGCCGCCGCCAGCCCAGCTCGAACTCGGGCAGGACCTCCAGGCCGCGCGCGCGCGCCGCCGCCAGCCAGGGGGCGTCGGCGGGCACGCCCGGGCTCACGACGCACCGCGCCGCGCCGTCCGGGAGGCCGGGGCCCGCGCCGAGGCGCACCTCCGCGCCGGCCGCGCGCAGCGCCCCGGCGCGGACGCGCAGCGCGGGCGTGTCCGCCGCGTCCAGCACCGTCACCGCCGCCCCGCCGGCGAGCAGCAGCCGCGCCGCGGCCTCGCCGCTGCGGCCCAGGCCGAGTACGCACGCGGGTCCGCCCGCGCCACCGTGTCCGTTGCCGTCCATCACCGGAGCTTCAGCGTGGCCAGGCCCATGAGGGCGCAAAGGATCGAGACGATCCAGAACCGTATCGTGATCATCGTTTCCACCACCTCCACGTCGCGCCCCTCGCGCTCGGCGCGCTGCTTCTCCAGCAGCTCGAAGTGGTGGTGGATCGGGGAGCAGAGGAACACGCGACGCCCGCCCGTCAGCCGGAAGTACGACGTCTGGATCATCACGCTCAACGCCTCCATCACGAAGACGCCGCCGACGAACACGAGCGTGATCTCCTGCTGGACCAGGATCGCGATCATCGCGATCGCGCCGCCGAGCGCCAGGCTCCCCGTGTCGCCCATGAACACCCGGGCCGGATGGCAGTTGTACCACAGGAACCCCAGCCCCGCGCCCAGCAGGGCCCCGGCGAAGACGGCCAGCTCGCCCGCGCCGGGCACGAAGGGAAGCTGCAGGTACCGCGCGAACACCGCGTGCCCCGTCACGTACGCCATGACCAGGTACGCCGCGGCCACCGTGTTCGTGCAGCCCATGGCCAGGCCGTCGAGCCCGTCGGTCAGGTTGACCGCGTTGGTGCAGCCGGCCAGGACGAAGAAGATGAACAGCAGCGCCAGCGGAAGACCGAGGTGCGACACCGCCGGGTCCTTCAGGAACGGCAGCATCAGCGTGTCGACGAGGGGCCGCGTCGCGGGATCGGTCCACAGGTACAGCACGACCGCCACGGTCCACAGCAGCTGCCAGAGGAACTTGACGCGGGCGGGCAGCCCCCTGGCGTTCCGCCGCACGACCTTCAGGTAGTCGTCCCAGAACCCCACGAGGCCCATGAACAGCATCGTCGCCAGCGTGAGTCCCGTGAAGGCGTTGCCGGGCGCGGCCCAGAGCAGGACGGAGAGGGTGACGGCCAGCAGGATCAGCACGCCGCCCATCGTCGGCGTGGCGCGCTTGTGCTGCTTCTGCGCGCGGAGCGCGGGCACGTCGGTCATCCGGTCGGCGTCCTGCGCGCGGATCCGCCGCAGCCGCGCGATGACCCAGGGGCCCAGCGCGAGGACCACGACGAAGGCCGTGGCCGCCGCGCCGAGGGTGCGGAAGGTGATGTAGCGGAAGACCCGCAGCGGGGAAAACCACTCGGTCCACTGGCTCAGGTAATACAGCATCGTCCCCCGCTCCCCCGCCGGCGGCCCGCCGGCCCGCGGCCGGCGTCCCGCAGCCCTTTCCACTCCGTCAGGACGGTCTCGATCCGTTCGAGCCGCGAACCCTTGAGCAGCACGGCGTCGCCCGGCCGCGCCCGCCGCGCGAGGGCGGCGGCCGCCTCCGCGGGCGTGGCGCACCGCTCGCACCGGTCCGCCCCCCACCCCGCCCCGGCGGCGCCCTCGGCAATCCGCTCGCCGAGGGGGCCGACGGCGAGCAGGCCGGCCCACGGGCCGGCGGCCGCGAAGCGCCCCAGGAGCCGGTGCTCCTCGTCGGCGCGCGCGCCCAGCTCGTGCATGCCCCCCAGCACGATCCAGCGGCGGCCGGACACCTCGGTCTCCGCGAACGTGTCGAGCGCCGCGCGCATGCTCACCGGGCTGGCGTTGTACGCGTCGTTAACCCAGAGCAGGCCGCCGGCGCGCGTTTCCTCCCACCGCATGGGCGGCGGGCGGAACCGCGCGAGGGCCTCCGCGATCGCCTCCGGGGCGAGGCCGGCCTCGCGCCCGACCGCCACCGCCCGCAACGCGTTGCGCCGGGCGGGGTCGCCCGGCAGCGGGACGGCATAGTCGAACACGTCGCCGGCCGGTCCCCGGACGCGCAGCACGCGCGTCCCCGCGGGGTGCTCGCCGAGGTAGGACGCCTCGCCGCTCATGGCCACGGTGACTACGCGGCAGCCCGCCTCGCCGCGCAACAGGTCGTACCACGGCTCGTCGGCGCCCAGCACGGCGGTGCCGGCCCGGTCCAGGCCCCGCAGCAGCGCCGCCTTCTCCCGCGCCACGGCCTCCTCCGAGTCGAAGAACTCCATGTGGACGGGCGCGACGCGCGTGAGCACGCCCCAGTCCGGCCGCAGCAGGTCCACCAGCGGGGCCAGCTCACCGGGATGGTTCATGCCCGCCTCGAAGACCCCGAAGCGGTCCTCCGGTTCGAGGCGAAGCAGGCTCAGCGGCACCCCGATCCGGTTGTTCCAGTTGCCCCGCGAGGCGCCTACCGGGCCCGCGGCGGACAGGACCTGCGCGATCATGTCCTTGACGGTGGTCTTGCCCACGCTGCCGGTGACGGCGATCACGAGGCCCCGGCACTGCGCGCGGTGGCCGCGCGCCAGGCCGTCGAGGGCCCGGAGCGTGTCCCCCACCACGAGCAGCGGGCCGCGCGGCCGGCGCGGCGCGCCGCGCCCGTCCACGACGGCCAGCCGGGCACCGCGCGCGAACGCCTCGTCCACGAAGGCGTGGCCGTCGTGCCGCTCGCCGCGAAGAGCGAGGTAGGCGGCACCCGGCTCCAGCGCGCGCGTGTCGTGCCCGATGCCGCGCACCGCCACGGGCGGACCGACCCAGCGCCCGCCCGTCCAGGCGACCAGTTGCTCTTGGCTGAACTCGGGCATCGCGCCGGTGCTTCCTTCCCGTCTCTCCGCCGGTTGCCGCGGGCGCCCCCGCCCGGCCGCGGTCCCGGATCAGGCGCCCAGGAGCCTGCGGACGACCTCGCGGTCGTCGAACGGGATCACGGTGTGGGCGAATTCCTGGTAGTTCTCGTGGCCTTTCCCCGCCACGAGCACGATGTCTTCGGGCGCCGCCTCCTCGAGGGCGCGGGCGATCGCCTGCTCGCGGTCCACGATCCGCTCCATGCGCCGCCCGCCGCGGAACCCGGCGGCGATGTCCTCGACGATCGCGGCGGGGTTCTCGCCGCGGGGGTTGTCGCTGGTCAGGACCGTCACGTCCGCGCGCTCCGCGGCGACCGCGCCCATGAGCGGGCGCTTCGCGCGGTCCCGGTCGCCCCCGCAGCCGAAGACGACGATCAGCCGCCGCGGCCCCAGCTCGCGGAGCGTCGCCAGCACGTTGGCCAGCGCGTCGTCGGTGTGCGCGTAGTCGACGAAGACCCGCAGGCCGCGGGGGTTGGGCACCGGCTCCAGCCGCCCGGGCGCCGGGCGGAAACGGGAGAGCACCCCGGCGGAGAACGCGGGCTCGATGCCGCGCGCGGCGCAGGCCGCCATCGCGGCCAGCGCGTTGCTGACGTTGAACCGGCCGAGGACCCCGAGCCGCACCTCCGCGCCGCCCCACGGGCTGTGCACGCGGAAGCGCGACCCGCCGGCGCTCACCTCCACGCCCTCGGCCCGGAGGGTCGCCCCGGGGTGCGCGCCGTAGGTCAGGCACTCGCTCCACCCGCCCCCGGTGTTCGCGAGCTGCTGGCCCCAGGCGTCGTCGAGGTTGATGACCGCGGCCGCGTGCTTGCTCATCTGGCCGAGCCCGCGGAACAGCAGCGACTTCGCGGCGAAGTACGCCTCCATCGTGCCGTGGTAGTCGAGGTGGTCCCGGGTGAGGTTCGTGAAGACGCCGACGTCGAAATCGATGCCCCATACCCGCTTCTGGTCCAGCGCGTGCGAGGAGACCTCCATCGCGACGCTCCGGCAGCCGGCGTCGAGCATCTGCTCCAGCATGCCCTGCAGGTCGGCCGCCTCGGGCGTCGTGCGGTTGGCCGGTATGCTGCGCGCGCCGATCTCGTAGGCGACGGTGCCGAGGAGCCCGGGCTCGCGGCCGGCGGCCCGCAGGATGTCGCGGATCATGTAGCTGGCGGTCGTCTTGCCGTTCGTGCCCGTGACGCCGTAGACCTCCAGGCGCGAGGAGGGGTGGCCGTGGAACGCGCAGGAGATCTCGGCCAGGGCGCGGCGGGTGTCCTCGACCCGGATGCGGGTCACGCCCGGCAAGGGGCGCACGGGTTCGTCGCTCACGACGGCGACGGCCCCGCGGCGCACGGCCTCGTCGACGAAGTCCAGCCCCCGGCGGCGCCGGCCCGGCAGGGCGACGAAGAGGTACCCCTCGCGCACGCGGCGGGAGTCGTAGGCGACGCCCTGGATGTCGGCGCTCCGCTCGCCCTGCACGGTCAACGACTGGATCACCTGGATGATGGCTTCGAGGCGCATGGTTTCGTCACACAGACGTTGCAGGATCACGTTCGACCTCCCGCGGACCGGAACCCGTGCCGGCCGCCCGGCCCCCCGCGTCTTCCGGCGCGGGATCGATCACCTCGCGCCGCCCGCCGGGCGCGATGTCGAGGTAGCGCACGGCCTCGCGGGCGATGTCGGCAAAAACCGGCGCGGCCACCTGGCCGCCCGTGTGCAGTGGCTGCGGGGAGTCGACGACCACGATGATGCCGATCTGCGGGTCCTCGGACGGCAGGAACCCGGCGAAGGACGCCATGTTCAGCTCGTCGGAGTAGCCGCCGGGGACGGGCTTCTGGGCCGTGCCCGTCTTGCCGGCCACGCGGTAGCCCTCCACGCGGGCCCGGCGCCCGGTGCCGCCCTCCTCGGTCACCCGCGCAAGCAGCTGCACCATCCGCGCGGCGGTCTCGGCCCGCAGCGGCCGGGAGAGGACCACGGGCTCGAACGCCTTGAGCGGCCGGCCGCGGGTGTCCACGACCTGCTTCATGACCGTGGGCTTCATGAGGAACCCGTCGTTCGCGATGGCGCAGAGCACGTTGAGCATCTGCAGCGCGGTGACGCCCACCTCGTGGCCCATCGCGATGCGCGAGGCGCTGAGGCGCGACCAGGCGCCGCGCGGGTGCAGGATGCCGGCCTCCTCGCCGGGCAGCTCGATGCCGGCGGCGGACCCGATGCCGAAGGCCTCCAGGTACCGCTCGAGGCGTTCCTCGCCCAGCGCCACGGCGATCTTGGCCGCCCCGATGTTGCTCGACTTCTTGAGCACGTCGGCCACGGTGAGGCGGCCGTGGGGGTGGAAGTCGCGCAGCGGGCGGCCCTCGTGGAACCAACGCCCGTTCTCGCAGTCGATCACGTCGTCGGGCCGGACCACGCCCTCGTTGAGCGCGGCCGCCACGACGGCGATCTTGAAGGTCGAACCCGGCTCGTAGATGTAGCCGATCGCGCGGTTGAGCCGGGCGCCGGCCTCGGACAGGTTGTAGTGGTTGAGGTCGTAGCCCGGCCGCGAGGCCATGGCCAGCACCTCGCCCGTGCGCACCCGCTGGACGATGGCCCACGCGCCCTGCGCCCCGTGCTCGCGCATCGCCTCGTCGAGCGCGCCCTCCACGATCTGCTGGAGCGAGAGGTCCACGCAGAGGTGCACGTCGGCGCCCGCCTGCCCGTCGATCTCCAGGCTGCGGCGATCCAGCATCTCGCGGCCCCGGCCGTCCTTCTGGCTCACGAGCACGCCCGGGCGCCCCTTGAGGTACATGTGCATGCGCTGCTCGACGCCCGCGCTGCCGATGCCCTCGCGGTTCGAGAAGCCGATCATGTGCGCGAGCAGCTCACCGTGCGGGTAGTGGCGGCCCGAGACCGGCTGGAACCAGACGTGGTCGAGCTTGAGCGCCCGGATGCGCTCCACGGTGTCGTCGTCGACGTAGCGCTTCACGTAGGCGAAGCGGCGGCGGGGCCGGTTCAGCTTCGATGCGACCATCGCCGGCTCCAGCTCGAGGAGGCGCGCGAGGTGCCGGCCCACGAAGCGCATGTAGCCCGCCTCGAGCAGGGCCGAGGGGTCGGCGCACACGTCGTTGACGGTCATGTCCATCGCGAGAATCCGGCCCGTGCGGTCCAGGATGCGGCCGCGCCCGACCAGCACTTCCCGCTCCACGCGGCGCGTGCTCACCACGCGGGCGCGCAGCCTTTCGTTGGGGCCCAGATGCAGCAGGGCCAGGCGCAAGCCCAGCCCCGCGAACGCCGCGGTCATGCCCAGCGCGACCGCCGCGAATCGAGCCCTCTGACCGCCTTCAGTCATGCCGCTCCCCGGTTTCGCGCCGGGCGTACTGGAGCCCCCGCGGGACCTCGGGCTCGGGGTCGTGCATCTGCAGGGGGCGGGAGAGGTGCACCACGCGGTCCTGCCGCGGCCAGCCCATCTCGAGATGGAACCGGCCCAGCGCCGCCTGGACCCGGCGGAGGGTGCAGAGGTTCGACCACTTGTACTCCTCGTTCAGCCGCCGCCGGTGGACCTCGTCGTAGCGGACCTCGATCGTCTTGATGTCCCGCGCGAGTGTCTCGCAGCGGCCGCAGAGCCACAGGTAGCTGAGCGCCAGCAGGGCGCCGACCGACAGGACGAGGGCCAGCAGCCGCGGGACGAGCGCCCCCTCGGCCTGCCGCTTGCGGTTGACGCGTCCCCGGAGGGGTCGTTTCTTGCTCATGCCGCCTGTTCCTCCTGCTCTCTGCGCTCCGCCACGCGCAGCCGGGCCGAGCGCGAACGCGGGTTCTCCGCCCGCTCCGCGTCGCCCGGTTCCACCGGCTTGCGCGTCAGCCTCCGCACGGGGGGCGCTGCCCCCTCCCGGCGCCGGCCGCCCTCGGCCAGCGAAACCCAGCGCCCGGCGTGCGCCCGGAAGCACTGCTTCACGCGCCGGTCCTCCAGGCTGTGAAACGCGATGACCGCCAGCCGGCCGCCCGGCCGCAGCAACGCGAGCGCCGCCTCCAGGCCCTCGTCCAGCTCCTCCAGCTCCCGGTTCACCGCGATGCGCAGCGCCTGGAACGTCCGCGTCGCGGGATGCCGCCCGCCCCGGCGGCCGCCCTTGGCCGCGGCCACGACCGCCGCGAGCCGGGTGGTGGTATCGATCGGGGCGCGCTCGCGCTCCCGCACGATGCGCCGCGCCACCCGCCGCGCCTCGGGCTCCCCGCCGAGCTCCCGCAGCAGCCGCGCCAGCTCCGCCTCGCCCAGCGTCCGGACCAGCTCGCGCGCCGGGACCGCGTCCTGGGGGTTCATGCGCATGTCCAGGGGGCCCTCGGCCCGGAAACTGAACCCGCGCCCGGGCTCGTCGAGTTGGAAAGATGAAACACCGAGGTCCAGGAGAATCCCATCGACTTCACCCAGGCCGTGTGCGCGCGCCGGTGCGACCATCCCTGAAAAGCGCGCGTGGACGACCACGGCCCGGTCGCCGAAGCGCGCCAGCCGCTCCCGGCACCGGGCCACGGCCTCGGGGTCCGCGTCGAGCCCCAGGAGCCGGCCGCGGGCTCCGGACCGCTCGAGAAGCGCCTCGGCATGCCCGCCTCCGCCGAGCGTCGCGTCCACATAGTGCCCTCCCTCCCGCACCTGCATCCAATCCATCACTTCCTCGAGCAGGACGGGGCGGTGCATGGGTCCTCCCCGCTAGAAGAGCAGATGCCCGCCGCACCGGGCGAGGGGCCCCCGGGACGTGCGCCCCGCCGGGCGCTCGTCGCGCGCCTCCCCGGTTTCCGGGCGGTCCGGCGGCACCGCCTCGTGCCCGACGCCGTTCCGTCTCCACCGGGGAAGCCGCAGCGGGCGGCCCGTCCCGCGCACCCCGTCGACCGAACGGTTGATCTCCAAGTACTTCGCGATCTCGAACATGCTCATCCGGGACTCCCCGCCGGCCGCGCCGGCGCTACCAATCGAGTTGCTCCGTGGCCTCCAGCAGCTTCTGCCGGTCGGCCGTCCGCGTGATCTCCTCCCACCGCTGCGGGTTCCACAGCTCGAACCCGTCGAAATTGCCCGTCAGAAAGACCTGCCCCTTCAACTCGGCGAACGCGAGCAGCTCGTCCTTGATGCGGATCCGCCCCTGGCTGTCCCACGAGACCAGGTCCGACATCGAGGCCAGCACCGCCCGCGCCAGCTGCCGCTGCCGCGGGCTGTCGGCGTGCAGCGCGCGCAGCTTCTCGAGATGCCGGGCCATGTCGCGCGCCGGGTAGCAGAGCAGGCAGCGGCGGCCCGAGGCCGGCAGCACGAACAGCTGCCGCGGCGAACCCACGCTCTCCCGCCACTCGGACGGGATGGTCAGCCGCCGCTTCGGATCGAGGGCATGCGTGTAGTTGCTTACAAACGGGCCGAAAACGGCCGCCCCGCCGCCCCGCTCTGTGACCTCGTTTGACACGTCCCTGCACCTCTGGCCCACAATGCACCACATCGCCCCACACCCTGTCAACCGTTCATCTCGCTTTTCGGATGCCTTTTTTCGACCGGGGGGACGGCGGCCCTTGCCGGGGCGCTCCCGCGCCCGCTACGCTCGGCCATGTCGCAGCCGCCACGCATCCTCTGCCTCGGCGCCTTTCCCGTGTTCCAGCGCACGTTGGTCTTTTCCGCATGGCGGCGCGGCGACGTGAACCGCGCCCGCCGCGTCGCGGAAGGCGCGGCCGGCAAGGCGGTCAACGCGGCCCGCGCGGTGCGAACCCTCGGCGGAAACGCGGTGGCCGCCGGCTTCTTCGGCGGGGAAACGGGCCGGCGCGTCGCCGCGGCGCTCCGCCGCGAAGGCCTGCCGCTGCTGCGGGTGGCCGTGACGGAGCCGACACGCATCTGCCAGACGCTGCTCGACGGGGCGTCGGGCGACGCCACGGAACTGGTCGAGGACGCGGCCGTGCCGCCCCCCGCGGCCTGGACGGCGCTGGCGGCCCGCGCGGCGGCGCGCCTGCGCTCGTGCCGCGTCCTGCTGCTGGCCGGCACCCTGCCGCCGGACGCCCCGGCCGGGTTCTACGGCCGGGTGGCCGCGGCCGCGCGGGGACGGCCGGTGATCGTTGACTCACACGGTCCCCCGCTCCTCGAAGCGCTCGCCGCCCGGCCGCTCCTCGTGAAACCGAACGCCGCGGAACTGGCGCGCACGGTGGGGCGCCGCGCGCTCGACGCGGCGGGCCTCGCCCGCGCGGCGCGCAAGCTGGTGCGACTCGGCGCGGAACACGTGCTCGTGACGGACGGGCCGCGGCCCGCGTGGTGGGCAAGCGGCGAAGGGGTGCGTCGCGTGGTCCCGCCGCGCGTGCGCTGCGTCAACCCCATCGGCAGCGGCGATGCCCTCGCCGGCGCCCTGGCGCTGGCCGTCGCCCGCGGGGAACCTCTGCGGGAGGCGGTCCGGCAGGGCTTCGCGGCGGCGGCGGCCGCCTGCCTCCGGGCCGGGCCCGCCGAACTCGACCCGCGCGACGCCGCCCGGCTCCTCGCCCGCGTACGCGTGGAGGAAGCGGGCCGCTGAAGCGGCGGGAACAGCGCCGCGCGCGGCGGCGCGGGGCGAAGGAACCGACCCGGCCGGAAGGGCCTACGCCCCGTGGTCCGTGGCGTCCACGACGCGGCGGATGCCGGGCACGCGCTCGCGAAGGGCCGCCTCGATGCCGGAGCGCATGGTCATGCGCGCGCCGGGACAGCCGCGGCACCCGCCGCCCAGCTCGACGTACACGTCGCCCTGCTCCACGCGCACGACGTTCGCGAAACCGCCGTGCGCGTTCAGCGCCGGGTTGATGAACTCGTCGAAGATCTTCTCCACCTCGACGCGTAGGGTCTCGTCGGCGGTGTCCTGCGTCTTGACCGCATCGCTCATCGTGTGTTCCTTCCGCTCGTCCGTGTTGCCGGCAACGCGGTACCCTACACCGCCCCGGCGCCCGAATCCAGCCCCTGCCGGCGCCGGGGCCCGGGCGCGGAAACGGGGGACGCGCGCGCCGCGGCGGGGCGGACCGTGCCGCCCCGTTCACTGCACCGGTGCGAGCAGGCGGGCCATGCGCACGGCCAGGCGGAACCCGGCCGGCCGCTTCCCGAACTCGCCGGGGGCGACCTCCCGGCATGCCGCGAAGTCCTTCTCCAGCATCGCTTCCACCGCGGCCGCGAAACCGGGATCCTGGCACAGCACCGTGATCTCGAAGTTGAGGAAGACGGAGCGGTTGTCGAGGTTCGCCGAACCCACGCCGGCGAGGTCCCGGTCGACCAGCATCACCTTCTGGTGCAGGAAGCCGCCGGTGTAGCGGAAGATGCGCACGCCGTAGCGCGGCATCTCCGCGCAGTAGGAGAAGGAGGAGAGATACACGAGCAGGTGGTCGGGCCGGTCGGGCAGCATGACGCGCACGTCGACGCCGCGCAGCGCCGCGAGCTGGAGGGCCAGCGCGACCGCGGGATCGGGCACGAAGTAGGGGCTGGTGATCCACAGCCGCTCGGTCGCGCCGTTGATGGTGTTGACGAGGGAGAGCCGGCACGCCTCCAGGTCGTCGGCGGGGCCGGTCGGCAGCACGAACACCGCCTGTCCTCCCGGCCCCGGGGGTTCGGGGTTCCACGCGAGATCCGGAACGCGGTCCGTGGCCCAGTGCCAGTCCTCGAGAAACGCGAGCTGGGCGCAGGACACCGAGGGCCCGCGCATCCGCAGGTGCGTGTCGCGCCAGTGCCCGAACCGGCGGCTTCGCCCGAGGTACTCGTCGCCGACGTTGATGCCGCCGATGAAGGCGACACGGCCGTCGACGACGGTGATCTTGCGGTGGTTGCGGAAGTTGATCTGGAACCGCTGGCGCCACCCCTTCGCGGAGCGGAAGGCGGCCACCTCCACGCCGGCCCGCTCGAGATCCGCGGCGTAGCGGGACGGCAGGCCGATGGAGCCCAGCGCATCGTAGAGAAAGAACACGCGCACGCCGCGGCGCGCCGCCGCCGCGAGCGCGGTCTTGACCTCTTCGCCGATCGCGTCGCCGTGCACGATGAAGAACTCCATCGCCACGTACTCGCGCGCCTCCGCGATCGCCGAGAGCAGCGCGCCGAAGGTCGCCTCGCCGTCGACCAGCAGCTCCAGGGCGTTGCCCCGCGTGGCGGGCAGGCCGCCGAGGGGCGCCGCCACGCGCGCGATGTCGCCGTGCGGCGGCGCGAAGGCCGTCGCATACGGGCGCAGGGCCTCGAGGACGTCCCGGGCCACCCGGTGGATGCGCTGCCTGCCCGCGCGGCGGGCCTCGACGTACCCGGTGAAATGCGATCGGCCGAGGAACCAGTAGAGCGGCACGGCCACGTAGGGGAAGGCGACCAGGGAGATGATCCACGCGATCGTCCCCTGCGCGGTCCGCGTGTGCCCGAGCGCGTGCAGCGCGTGCAGCAGGCCCAGCACGTGCATGACCGTGCTGAGCAGCCCCAGCAGGTAGAGGACGTGTGTATCCATGTGAACGTTGCGCACCGGGCGGGCGCGGCCCACCGGCCGCGCCGGACGCCCGTGTGCAGGCTACACGCCCGCGCGGCGCGCCGCGAGCGCGGAGGGGCCCGCGGGGCGCCGGGCCGGCCCAGCCGGGAAACGGCCATCCGATCCCGCTTGCTGCCGCCCGCCACTTCGGGGCAGCCTTCCGCCATGGCCGCGCACCGCGATACCGCATCGCCGGACGCCCCGCCGGGCGCCGAACCGCCCCGGCGCCCCGGCCTGCGCCTGGCCGTCGGTTCCGGGCTCGCGGCGTTGAGCTACCCGCTCTGGGGCGCCGCGATCGCGCTGGGCATCGTCGCCGCCCACCGGGGCTCCCGGGCGTGGGCACACCTCGCGCTCGGATGCCTCGTGCTCAACTGGGTCTGCTTCGGGCTCGGCATCCTGGTGGCGGGCCGCCCGGCGGCGGTCTACGCCCGCCGCCTGGTGCTGCGGATACTGCGCCGCAAGCCGAAGCCCGGCGGAGGGGGCGTGAGCGCCCGTCATCCCGCACGCGGTGGCACAGGCCCGTCCCACCGCACGCCGAGGTCGCGCAGCCGGCCGTCCCCCAGCCCGTAGATCCACCCGTGAACCGAGAGCGGCTGGCCGCGCGCCCAGGCCTGTTCCACGATCGTGGTGCCGGCCACGTGGGCGACCTGCTCGACGACGTTCAGCTCGCACAGCCGGTCCAGCCGCGCCTGCTCGTCCGGCAGCGCCGCCAGTTCCGGGGCGTGACGCCGGGCCAGCTCGCGGATCGGGCGCAGCCAGTGGTCCGTCAACCCGTGGAGGTCCCCGTCGACCGCCGCCTTCACGCCGCCGCAACCGTGGTGGCCGCACACGATGATGTGCCTGACCCGCAGCGCGTCGACGGCATACTGGAGCACGGAGAGGCCGTTCAGGTCCGAGTGCGCGACCAGGTTCGCTATGTTGCGGTGCACGAACAGTTCGCCGGGCCGCAACCCGACGACCTGGCACGCGGGCACGCGGCTGTCGGAACACCCGATCCAGAGGTACGCGGGCGACTGCCCGCGGCGAAGCGTCTCGAAGAAGCCCGGATCGCCGCCGCGCATCGACTCCGCCCAGCGCCGGTTGCTCTCGAACAACTCCTCCGGGCTCTTCATGTCGCATCCTCCCCGCGCGTCCCCGCCCCTCGGACGGGCGCCGCCCTCCCCCGCCGCGGCCATCCTACGCCGCCGCGCCGCTGCTGTCAGGCTCCCCGCCCGCGCCGCCCGCAGGGGGGGGAGGGGGGGGAGGGCGCACGCCATGCTCAGCGGGAGGGGCTTTCCCCTCACCCCCTTTGGAGAACGTGACGCACACTTCAGGCGGGCGGCGGCCCGTGCGGAGCCGCCCCCGGTCCAAGGCGTCAGCCCGCCGTCGGGCCAGGCGGATTCCCGAGCGGCGTCATCACGTGGATTCGCCGTGCGAAGCCCGTGCGGGCCGTCGCCCGGCGGCACCAGGTGGGGCACTCCGGGGCGTTGGCCGAACGCGCCGTCAGTCCTGATGCCAACGGGAGCGCCGGTCTTGCGTGAGCTGCCTTCCGTCGCACGTGGTGGAGGCGGGGGGAGTCGAACCCCCGTCCGCATGAGAGTCACTTCGGCTTCTACGCGCGTGTTCCGTCATTAAGTCTCGCCCGGTGCACTGCCGACGGACAGGCCATGCACCGCGCCAGCGTCCACGAAAAAGCTTCGCTCCTCAAGCCGGTCGCCCACCGTCGGAGCTAGCCTGCTGTCATCGCCCGTGCCGCCCAGCAGGCGTCAGCGGTCGGACGTCGCGGAACTTAAGCCGCGAGGGCCAATTCTTCGTTGGCTTTTATGTTTGTTTCCCGGAGGATTAACGAGGCCAACCGGGATCCTCGGCGCGCCACCGAAGCTTCAACCCACACGTCGAAACCAGTCGCCCCCGTGGTGTGAAGCTTTCCAAGCAGCCGGGTGAGCATACACCTTCCGGGCGGCGGGGGCAAGCGGTAGAAAGGCCCCGCGGCGGGCGGCGCCGGCAGGGCACCGCCCGTACGGGTCATCCCGCGCCGGGCACGGCAAGTTCGGGGTGCGACGCGAGAAAGGCGCCGGCGGAACAGACCCGGACCCCCTCGTACCCGTCGAGGACCCGCAGGTGGCGGTCGCTCGAGATGACGGCCTCCGCCCCTCCCCCGAGGGCACAGGCCAGGAACGCGTCGTCCGCGGGGTCCTCCGAGACGCGCACCTCGGGCGGGTTCTCCACGCACCGGGCGGTTTCGTGGAGCCGGGCCAGCCGCGCGAGAAACGCGGGGGTGGGCCGCACCTTGCGCGCGATGTACTCGTGCTCGCGGCGCACCGCCCGGCTCACGAGGCACCGCACCCGGCCCGCGATGCACAGGTCGACGAGCCGCGAGGCGCTGCCCCCCGGCCGCCAGCGGGCGGCCACGATGGCGTTGGTGTCGAGCACGACCCGCGGGACGGACGCGCCGCCGGGGGAGAGACCGGCCCCGGCCCTCACCGGAACTCCCCGGCATCGGGCCGGCGGACGGCCACCACGCGGACGAGCCCGAGCACGCGCGAGGCGAGCACGGACGGGTCCGCACCGCCCGCCAGCTCCACCCACTGCAGCCCGTCGCGGCACCTCGCGAAATGCCGGCACGCGAGCTCGTTGCCCGCGGTCCCCCAGTCGGTCACGGTCGCCGTGGCCGCGGGACGCCGGGCGCCGTGCACGAAGTGGCGCACCCAGCGCGCGAGGAGCTGGCGCGGCGGGCGCGCGGGGTCGAGGCGCATCTGCACCGCCCGGCAGCCCTCGCCCAGGATGAAGAGCTCGGCGCGCCGCCTGCGCGCGGAGGGGCAGATGACCGCGACCGGGAAGGGCGGAAACGCGTAGCGGCTGGCCCCCTCGGCGACCCGGCGCTGCCGGTTCGCCTCGGGCCGCCATTCGTCGATGAGCGCCTGCTCCCTCAGCAGGGCCTCCAGTTCCGAACCGACCGGTTCGTAGCGCAGGTCGCGCGTCGCCTCGCGGAGCCGCGCCTCCCTGGCCGCGGGGGCGGCGGCGGGCCGGAAGTGCTCGCCCATGCGCCGCGCGAGGTTCCCGGTCTTGCCGACGTAGAGCAGGCGCGAGCCCTCGCCGAAGAGGAGGTAGACCGCCGGCACGGGAGGCCACCGCGCCAGGGTCGCCTCGTCGAAGGCATACCGCTCGAACGGCGCGCGCGACCGGGCCGACTCCGCCGCACCGAGCAGCTCCTCCCACGACAGGCCGCGCTGCGCGGCGCGGTGCAGCAGGGCCCACAGGAGATCCTCGCACACGGGCGGAAGCGGCGAGTCGTCGGCGGCGCCCGTCAACCCGTAGTCCCGCCGCAGCGCGTCGAGCCCCGCGCCCGGCCGCAGGCCGCCGGCCAGCGCGATGGCGGTCCGCCGCAGCGGCAGCACCCGCAGGGGCCGCAGGAGCCCCGCCTCCACGCAGGCGGCGACGCCGGCATGCCACCCGGCGCCCCACGCGGCGAACAGGTGCGGCGGCCGCGCGACGTGGGCCGCCAGCCGCCTCACGCAGGCCGCGAGCCCCGACCCCGGGTCGTCCAGCGGCCCTTCCCGCTCGCACGCCTCCCGCCGCACGCCGCCGTCGAAGCGGAGCGCCCGCAGGGCCGCCCGGTTCGACGCGCGGTCGATGCGAAGGCCGATCAGCACGATCCGGAACCCGTCGCCCAGGGCTTCCTGTTCGATATCCACGCTTGCCGCCTCCGCCGCGATCATGCCAGAGCGGCGCGGACGCTCCAAGGCCGCCGCGGCGGGGCGGCGGCGTGGACACGTCCAACCCTTGGACGCACCGCGCGCGCGGACTTCCAACCCTTGGAAACCGCCGCGGGCGGACGGACCGCGCGTCAGGCGCTTCGCTCGATCGCGTCGATGTACCGGGCGGTGCCGGACACGCCCGCCATGCGTTCCCCGTCGAGGATCCGCACCATGAAGGCCTCGTCCGGCACGTGCTCCCACGTGCACCGGATCCCGTGCCGCGACGCGGGGACGAAGCCGAAACGCGGGTAGTACGCCGGGTGGCCGAGCACGATGACGAACGGGCAGCCGCGTTCCCGGAGCAGGTCCAGTCCCGCGCGTACGAGCCGGGAGCCGATGCCCCGGCGCTGCCGTTCGGGCCGAACGGCCATCGGGGCGAGCCCCATGCCGCGCACCGTGCGGGCCGCGCCGGACAGGGTGACCGGGCTGAACAGGAGGTGCCCGACGACACGGCCTTTCTCAAGGGCGACGAGCGACACGGCTTCCGGACAGGCGGCGCGGACGGCATCGACGAGCGCGGCCTCGGCGGCCCGGCCGAAGGCGCTCTCGTTGACCCGGCAGACCGCGGGGCCGTCTTCCGTCCGCTCGGGGCGCACGGTCACCCCGCCCTTCCCCGGCGCCGTCCGGCGGGGTCCGGGGCGGGACGCGGCAGGGCTCACGCCGGCCCCGCCTCCTGCGCGGTGCGCACGCGGTCCACGTGGAGGTCCTGCACGCGTTGCCAGCGCAGGGCGGGCCGGGCGTCGGCGGCGAGCGTCCGGAGTTCCAGGTCCGCCAGGCGGACCCCGGCGGCGTCGCGCAGGAACAGGGCGTAGGCCGGCAGGGAGCCGAAGGCGTCGCACGACGGGTAGACCTCGCGGTGCAGCGGCAGCGCCGCCTCGGCGAGTGCGTCGTCGCCGCCGCCCTCGAACTCGAGGTCGCAGTGCTCGATGCGCACCCCGCGAACGGGCGATTCGGGCAGACCCATGACGTAGCCCCCGCACGGGCCGGCCCGGCGGGCGGTGATGTGCGAGAGGCGGATGCCGCGGGCGTACTGCACCGGCAGCCGGGTCTCGCTGCCGTGGATCGGCCGGCCGCGGTCGCCCAGCTTGACGAAGAAGGGCACCCGCACCTGGTCCATCTGCACGTGGCTGACGGAGATGTTCTCGAGCATCCCGCCGTCGACGCAGCCCAGGGCGATGCCGCAGGCGCCGCGGTAGTCGGCCCCGCCGGTGTTCGGGTCGGATTCGAGGATCGTGCTCGGGACCATCTGCAGGTGGGTGACGGTGATGTTGCGGAACCCGCCGTTGGATTCCGTGCCCGTCTTGACGTGGTTGCAGTGGGTGCGGGTGATGCAGTTGGTGATGACGACGTTCTCGGTGGGCCGGTCGTTGCCGGACTTCAGGCAGAGCGCGTCGTCGTGCGAGTCGATGCGGCAGTCGCTCACGACCACGTCCCGGCAGCAGTCGATGTCGCAGCCATCGTTGTTGGAGGAGCCGTGGTTGTAGACGTCGAGCCCGTGGAGGCGCAGCCGGGTGCACTTGAGGTAGTGCTGCATCCAGAAGGCGGAATGGCGCAGGCGCAGCCCCTCCACGGCGACGTCCTCGCACCCGGCGAACCAGATGTTCCTCGGCCTCGACGCGCGGAACCCGCGGCGATGGGCCATGGCGGGCCCCTGCCCGTCGATCGTGCCCGCGCCGCTGAGGCGGATGTCCCGCGCACCGTGCGCAAGGAGCAGGGCCCGGAGCCCTTCCTGGTCTTCGCCGAACCGGACCGGGGCCGGGTCGTACAGCGTGTAGTCGGCCGGGTCGGTGCTGCCCAGCAGCGTGGCGCCGGCCTCGAGGTGAAGGTGGATGCGGTCGCGGAGGACCAGCCCGCCGGTCAGGTAGCGGCCGGCCGGGAAGGTCAGCACCCCGCCGCCGGCCTCGGCGCACCGGTCGATCAGTGGCTGCAGGGCCCCGGTGTTAAGCGTGTGCCCGTCGGGCTTCGCGCCGTGCTCCAACACGTCGATCATGCGGCACGCTCCTTCGTGGCGGGGGTTGCGGGCGGAACGGGCGGCCCCGGCGGGCTACCGGCTCCGCGCGACGGTCTCGATGCAGAGAATGTGTTCCCAGGGCACGAGGGCCATCCCCGTCTCGCTGCCCACGACGCAGGCCTCGAAGTCGGCCACGAGGTAGTCGCCCACGATCCGGTGCCGTTCGCCGGGGGCGGCGGGCGGGCCGGCGGCGGGCTCGCAAGTGGTCACGGCAATCCGGCTGCCGAGCGGGCACTTGAGCACGGACATCTGCCCCGGCCGGAGGCCGGGCCGTCCGGCAAGGGAGGAGTCGCTCGACTCGTCGAACCAGCGTCGAAGAAGGGTGGCCCAGGTTTTGTGGTCCATGGATGGCGTCTTTCCGCAGCAAGCTCCCCGCGCGTCGCGGCCCGCCGGCGGCACCACCGCCCGTCCCGGCCGGACCCTCGCGAGCGGGACTGTAGACGCCGGACGCGGGGACATCAACCCTCTTGACGCCCGATCCTTCCGCGCGGAGCCGCCCCGCGCGCGGCGGCCGGCCGGGGAAAGCGGCAGCAAGGAACACGCGCCCCGAACGAATCGGGTGCTCAAAAGGGGCAGGAGAAGGGCCCCGGCCGCCATGCCGCTGACGCGCGCCGCCGGAAGGGGAGTACCCCCCGGAATGGCGGGGGGCGTCCGCCGGGGCGCGGTCCTCCTGCAGGCCAACCAGGGCAGGACCTGGAAGGGCGGCCGGCGCCGCGAGCACGCCGCCGAAGAGGTCAAGGCCGCGACTGCGACACCGAGGGTGGCGGATCCCCGTGCCTCTTCACCGAGGACATCCCGCGAAGGAGAGAACGAGGTGTCACGCTGCTTCCCGGGAGACCCTCTTCCGGCCCCCTTGTCACCCACCGTCCCCAGTCCAGCTTCGCGCCCATCCTCGCCAACCTGTTCCCGGGCGTGACCGGCACGGCGCCCAAGGCGAAGGACTGAGCCGGGCCCTGGACGATCGCGCTGGGAGTTCGGCGCGTAAGAGCCGGTACGGTCCAGTTTCCCGTTAGCTGAGTTTTACGGCTGTGCCGTACACGAGCAGTTCAGCCGCGCTACCGACAACGCTCGCAGTCATGTGCCGGACATCGACGAATGCGTCGGCACCCGTCTCCGCGGCCTGCGCCGTCATCCTGTCGGCGGCGACCGGGCCCTTCCCCTCCTTTCGGTGTACTCGGTCCATGCTCCGCCACGTATCAACCTGACCCTTGCGGCGAGGTCTTTGCCAAGCCAGACGGCAGATACCGTATGACCCTGGACCAGCCCAAGCACCTCCGTGGTCTGTCGTCCCGGAACGACCTCGGAGTTCGACAGCAGGACCGTGCGATCGGTTTCTGCGGCTGCCGGCTCCACACGGGACGCCCTGGACGGTTCCAGCTGAAGGGCCAACGTGACGGGCACGACGAGGATGCCGCCGGGAACGCGGAACACCGCGACGCTAAGCCACCACGGCACAACCGGATCGTCGGCAACCATCACGGCCCACGGCATGCCACCAACTATCGCAACAAACAGCCCAAGCGCGAATGCGGCCGAACCCATCTGCCGAATGGCTCTCATGCTCTTCCCCTTCTCTCGCACCAGCTAGCCTGGATTGTTCACGAAGCCGTGAATGATCCACCGCTCCGCGGCCGCCACGTGAGTCACGTGATGATGTGCCCGCCTTGCGGGCACCAACGGGGGCGACGCCACGTCCTGGCACGCGGGGGCGGCGGAGCAGCCCATGCGCCTGCACAGAGCGGTCCCTGTCTGTTTGATTTCGTTCCGTTCGTCCTTCACCTTCCACTCGCTCCCCCTACTCCGGCAGTAGGCCCTGCCGTTGCGCCGGAACCGCTCGAGGAGGTGCGCCATGGCCCTTGCCCCCGCCGGTCGTTCGCCGCGCCACGGGCACGGGCACGCGGCAGCAGCGGGGTGAAGCGCGGGGGCAAGACGGCAGCGAAAGGGCGGCAAGGAGGGAGGCCCGTCGGCCGGGATCGCCGGAAAGGGCTTGTTTCACTGGCGTGCCTGGCAGGAGTTGAACCTGCAACCCCCAGATCCGTAGTCTGGTGCTCTATCCAATTGAGCTACAGGCACACCGCAGTGAGCGGCGTTTGTAGCACGGCGCCGCAGGCCGCGCAACCGCCCATTTCCCCGCCGGAGCAAGCCGCTTTTCGCGCGGCCCGGACTCGCCCCGCCGCCCGCGCCGGGGTAGGCTAACCCCCATGACGCGCGCGTCCCCGTTCCGGATGGTGTCGGGTTTCGAGCCGACCGGCGACCAGCCCCCGGCCATCGAGACCCTCTCGCGCGGCCTCGCGGAGGGGCGCCGCTTCCAGGTCCTCGAGGGCGTGACCGGCTCGGGCAAGACGTTCACGATGGCCCACCTCGTCGCGCGCCACGGGCGGCCGGCGCTCGTCGTCTCGCACAACAAGACCCTCGCGGCGCAGCTCTACTCGGAGCTGAAGTCCTTCTTCCCCGGCAACGCGGTCGAGTACTTCGTCAGCTACTACGACTACTACCAGCCCGAGGCGTACATCCCCACGACGGACACCTACATCGAGAAGGACGCGTCGATCAACGAGGAGATCGAGCGGCTGCGCCTCTCCGCGACCGACGCGCTGCTGAACCGGGAGGACGTCGATCATCGTCGCCTCCGTGTCCTGCATCTACGGGCTCGGCTCGCCGGAGGACTACCGGCAGATGGTCGTCCACGTCCGGCGCGGCGAACACCGGGAGCGCGACCAGGTGCTGCGCAAGCTCGTCGACATCCAGTACGAGCGCAACGACGTGCAGCCCGCGCCGGGACGTTTCCGCGTGCCGGGGCGACACGGCTCGACATCTTCCCCTCCTACGCCGAGGAGGGCATCCGCATCGCCTGGTTCGGCGACGAGATCGAGGCCCTACACCGGTTCGACCCGCTCACGGGCCGGCCGCTCGCAGAGATGGAGGAGGTCACCGTCTCGCCCGCCCGGCACTTCGTCATGCCCCACACGAAGATCGAGAGCGCGCTGGCGGCGATCCGCGACGAGCTGGAGGAGCGGGTCCGGTGGTTCGAGCGACACGACAAGCTGCTCGAGGCCCAGCGCATCCGCATGCGCACGGAGTACGACCTGGAGATGATGCAGGAGATCGGCTACTGCTCCGGTATCGAGAACTACTCCCGCCACCTCTCGGGCCGCGCCGGGGGCGAACGGCCCGCCACGCTGATCGACTACTTCCGCGGCGACTTCCTGACGATCATCGACGAGTCGCACGTCACCGTCCCGCAGCTCCGCGGCATGTACAACGGCGACCGCGCGCGCAAGCAGGTGCTGGTCGACCACGGGTTCCGGCTGCCCTCGGCGCTCGACAACCGCCCGCTGCGGTTCGAGGAGTTCCTCGACGTGACGGGCCCCATGCTCTTCGTGTCCGCCACGCCCGGCCCCTACGAGCGGGAGGTGGGCGGCGAGCCGGTCCCGCAGGTGATCCGGCCTACCGGCATCGTCGACCCGCCGGTCGACGTGCGCCCGCTCGCCGGGCCAGATCGACGACCTGATGGAGGAGGTGCGCGTCCGCGCCGAGCGGGGCGAGCGCGTGCTGGTGACCACGCTCACCAAGCGCACCGCCGAGGACCTGGCCGAGTACCTCCGCGGCGTCGGGCATCCGCGTGAAGTACCTGCACTCGGAGATCGACGCCATCGAGCGGGTGGAAATCCTCCGCGGCCTGCGCAAGGCCGACTTCGACTGCCTCGTCGGCATCAACCTGCTGCGCGAGGGGCTCGACCTGCCCGAGGTCTCGCTCGTCGCCATGCTGGACGCGGACAAGGAGGGTTTCCTGCGCTCGGAAACCTCGCTGATCCAGACGGCCGGCCGCGCGGCGCGGCACGTCGACGGCCGGGTGATCCTGTACGCCGACGAGATCACCGACTCCATGCGGCGGATGCTCGACGTCACGGAGCAGCGCCGCACGCGCCAGGCCGCCTACAACCGCGAGCACGGCATCACGCCGCGCAGCATCCGCAAGGAGCTGCAGCTCTCCCTCGTCGCCGAGGAGAAGGCGCGCGAGGTGGAGTCGTCCGTCGTGCGAGAAACGGGCGTGGCCTACGACGTCTCGGAGACCCTCCGCGAACTGGAGCGCGACATGCTGGAGGCCGCCGAGGCGCTGGAGTTCGAACGGGCCGCCCTGCTGCGGGACGAGATCCGCGAGCTGAAGGAGGGGCGCAAGGGCGCCGCCGCCGCGCCGCCGCGGCGCGGGCGGGCCGCGCGCGGCCCCGCCCCCAAGACCAAGCGGGTCGTCGGCCGCGGCCGCCGGCGCTGACACCCGCCCTTGCCGCCCGCGCGCCGGCTCGGCTATCGTTCGGGCCACGGTGAACAGGCCATGACAGACCCCGCCCTGCCCGAGGTGGCCGGACGGCCGGAGGTGATCGACCTCATACGGCGCGCCCTGGCCGAGGACGTCGGACCCGGGGACGAGACGACGCGGGCCCTCGTCCCGGCGGGCGCGGCCGCGCGGGCCGAGATCGTCGCCCGCGGCGCCTGCACGGTGTCGGGCGTCGCGGTGGCCTGCGAGGTCTTCCGGCAGGTCGACGCGCGCATCGCCTGCACCGGGCTGGCGCGGGACGGGACGGCGGTGCCCGCGGGCACGGCGGTCATGCGCGTCGAGGGCCCGGCCCGCGGGCTGCTGACCGCCGAGCGCACGGCCCTGAACTTCATGCAGCGCATGTCCGGCATAGCCACGCTCACCCGCCGCTACGCCGAGCGCGCGGCGCCGCACGGGACCGCGGTGCTCGATACGCGCAAGACCGCGCCCGGCCTCCGGGTGCTGGACCGCTACGCCGTGCTCTGCGGCGGAGGGACCAACCACCGCTTCGGGCTCTACGACCGGGTCCTCATCAAGGACAACCACCGCGCCGCCTGGACCGGGCGGACGCACCTGGGCCTCGCGGAGGCGGTGGCCGCCGCGCGCGAGGCCTGCCCGGACCTGGACGTCGAGGTCGAGGTCGACACCCTGTCCGAGCTGGAGGACGCCCTGTCCGCCGCGCCGGACTGGGTCCTGCTCGACAACATGGGCTGCGACGCCCTGCGCCGCGCCGTGGAGCGGGCCGCCGGCCGCGTCCGGCTCGAGGCCTCCGGCGGCGTCACGCTCGAAACCGTGGGCGACATCGCGGCCACGGGCGTCGACGCGGTCTCCGTCGGGGCGCTCACGCATTCCGCGCCGGCGGCCGACCTGGCGCTGGACTTCACCGCATGACGCCGGACGCCTGCGAGGCGCTCCGGGCCTCGGTCGAGCGCGGCCTGCCCGACGGCTGCCTCGGCCGGCCGCTGCGCGTGTGCGCGCGCACGCCGTCCACGAGCGACGCCGTCAAGGACCTGGCCCTCGGCGGCGCGCCCGAGGGCACGGCCGTGATGGCGCTCGAGCAGACGCGCGGCCGGGGCCGGCAGGGCCGGCGGTGGACCGCGCCCGCGGGCAAGGGGCTGTGCCTCTCCGTGCTCGTGCGCCCCCCCTGGGCGCCCGCCGACGCCGGCTGGCTCTCGCTGCTCACCGCGCTGGCCCTGGCCGAGGCGCTCGACGAGGCGGGCCTGGCGCACGTGACGATCAAGCCGCCGAACGACGTGCTGGTGGAGGACCGGAAGATCGGCGGCGTGCTGATCGAGCCGCGCATGGGCGCCCGGCGGCTCGATTTCGCCGTCGTGGGCGTCGGGCTCAACGTGACGCAGGCGGCGGACGACTGGGACGGGCTCGCCCGGGAGCGGCCCGTCACTTCCTGCGCACTGGAAGGCCGTCCGCTCCCGCTCGGGGAGGCCGCGGGCGCCGTGCTGCGGCACCTCGACCGCCGCTACCGCCAGGCCCTGTCCGGCGGCCGCGGCGCGCTGCTCGACGCCTGGGTGCTGCGCGGCGGGCGGGCGGAAGTGCCCGGTTGGGAGTAGCCGCCCGGCCGCGCGTGGGCTACAAATCCCGCCGGAGGGGCGGCCGTCCGCCCGCGCCGCCATCCCGACCATGAGCCGCACCGCACAGGATCCGCCGGACCGCGACGACCCCGTCCTGGTCGTCAACATCGGCAACACGAACACGACCGCGGCGCTCTGTGCGCGGGGGCGCGTGCTCCGCCGCGCCGTGCTCCCGACCGGGGGTGCAACCGCCCGCGCCGTGGCGCGCGCGCTCGGCGCGGTGTGCGCGGCCGCGCCGCCCGCGGGCGCGATCCTGGGATCGACCGTGCCCGGTGCGCTGCCGCCCTGGCGCCGCGCCCTGCGCGCGGCGGGCCTGCCCGCCCCGCTGACCGCGGACGCCCGGCTCGAGCTCGGCGTGCGCCTCGCCTACCCCTTGCCCGAGACCCTCGGCGCCGACCGCCTCGCCGACGTGTGCGGCGGCGCGGCCTGCTACGGCACGCCGGTCATCGTCTGCGACTTCGGCACGGCCGCGACGTTCAACGCCGTCCTGCGGGACCGCGGTTTCGTCGGGGGCGTCATCGCGCCCGGCCCCGCCCTCATGCTCGACTACCTCGCCGAGCGCACGGCCCGGCTGCCCGCGGTGGCGTGGCGCGGCGCCGCGCGCCCCGCGGGCCGCAGCACGGCCGAGGCCATGCGCATCGGCGCCGCCGTCGGCTACCCCGGCATGGTCCGCGCGATCCTGGAGAACCTGCGGCGCCTTCCGGGCCTGGCCGCGGCGCCCGTCGTCGCCACCGGCGGCGGCGCGCGGCGCGCCCTGCGCGGGATGGAGCACGGCGTCGTGGTCGATCCCGACCTCACGCTCGTCGGCCTGGCGCGCATGTGGGAACTCCACCGCGGGGCCGGCGCCCGCCGCGGGCGGGCGGCCCTCAGGGGGCGGTCGGCGCGCCGGCCACCAGCCCGTTGACCACGCGCACGGCGACCCGGCCGACCGTCCGGAGGCTTTCGGGGCTGATCTTGTCCATCCGGTCCTCCCCCGTGTGCCAGTAGTCGTTGCGGCCCGGTGCGCTGCCGAACGCGAAATCGATGAGATCCACCGCCGGCATCCCCGCGAGCAGGAACGGCTCGTGGTCGTCGGTGTAGGGCATGCCGGCCAGGGCGAAGCGGGACCGCGCCCCTTCGGCCCGCGCCGCGGCGAGCACCCTCGAAACCAGCCCCGGCGCGGAGTTGTCGGGCAGGGTGATCGAGAGGTCCCGGTCGCCGACCATGTCGAGCACGATCACGCCCAGCACGTCGTCCCTTCTCCCCTCGGCGACCAGCCGCCCGGCCAGCCGGCGGCTTCCGTGCAGCCCGTCGCGGGGACCGTAACGCTCCCGCGCCTCCTCGCCGTCGAAGAACACGAACCAGATCGACGCCCGGAGCGTCGGCGCGGCCCGCATGACGCGCGCCAGCTCGAGGAGCAGGCCCGTGCTCGAACCCGAGTCGTTCGCCCCCTGGAAGCCGTCCCCGACGCCGGCCTTCGTGTCGTAGTGCGAGCCGAGCACCACGATGCCCCGCCCGCGGCCGGGCACGCGCGCGATCACGTTGCGGAACACCGCCGTGCCGCCCGGCACGGCGTCGGCAAACTCGTCGGTCTCGACCTCGAGGCCCAGCGCCCGCATCCGGGCGCCGAGGTGGTCCGCCGCGCGGGCGGCGCCTTCGGTGCCCGCGTCGCGCGGGCCGAGCGCCACGAGGGCCGCCACCTCCGCGTACGCCTTCTGCCCGTCCACGTCGGCGGGATCGAACGGCGGCACCGCCGCGCGGTTGCCGCACGCCGCCGCCATGCCCAGCGCCGCGGCCATCGCCGCGGCCGCGCCGGCCCGCCGCCCTCCCGCCGTCCCGTTCATGGGCGTACCCTACCCCATCCCGCCCGTCGCGGCCATGCCCGCGGCGCGCCGCGTTGCGTTCCGCGGGCGGCGCGGCGATAGTGCGCGCGCATGCACGCGGGAACCCACACGGGCACCGGCCGGGCCGCCGGCTACGCGGAGCTGTGGCGCGTCGCGCTGCCGCTGCTCGTCAACATGGGCGCGTTCACGCTCATGCAGTTCGTCGACCGCGTGTTCCTCGCGTGGCACAGCCGGGTCTCCATCCAGGCGGCGCTGCCGGCGGGCATCCTCTCGTTCACGTTCCTCTGCGTGTTCATGGCCCTGGCCCAGTACGCCGGCACCTTCGTGGCCCAGTACCACGGCGCGGGCGACGCGCGCGGGTGCGGCCGGGCGACGGCGCAGGGCCTCTTCCTCGCGGTCCTTTCCTGGCCCGTCCTCCTGCTGCTGCTGCCCGTCGGCCGGGCGCTGCTGCGGTCGGTCGGCCACGCGCCGGAGGTGACGGCGGAGGAGCTGACCTACTTCAGTCTCCTCACGGCGGGCGGCGTGCACGTCCCGCTCGCCGCCGCCGCGGGCGGGTTCTTCAGCGGCCGGGGCGACACGCGCACGCCGATGCGGGTTTCGCTGGGGGCGAACGCGCTCAACGCGGTGCTCGACTACGGCCTGATCTTCGGGCGCTGGGGCCTGCCGGCCCTCGGCATCGCGGGCGCCGCGTGGGCCACCGTGCTGTCCGGGCTCGCGGGCGCGGCGGTCCTGCTGGCCCTCTACTTCGCGCCCGCGCACGCCGCCCGGCACGGTACGCGCGCGACCCTGCGGTGGGACGGCCCGCTCATGCGGCGGATCGTGCGCTTCGGTTTTCCCTCGGGCTTGCACCTCCTGTTGGACGTCGGGTCGTTCACCGTGTTCGTGCTGCTCACGGGCCGGCTCGGCGCGGAGGCCTTCACCGCCAGCAACATCGCCTTCAGCGTCAACAACCTCGCCTTCATGCCGCTGATCGCGATCGGCACGGCGGCCTCGATCCTCGTCGGCCAGCACCAGGGCCGCGGCGACGGCGCGGAGGCCGCCCGGGCGGGCTGGCGCGCGCTCCACCTCGGCCTCGCGTACATGGCCGCGATCGGCCTGAGCTTCGCACTCCTGCCCGGGGCCTACTTCGCGCTGTTCGCCGAGCACGGGCCGGGCGCGCCCGTCAGCGCTTCGCTGCTCTCGCTCGGCCGGCGGCTGCTGCTCATCATGGCCGCGTGGGGCTGCTTCGACGCGACGAACATCGTGCTCTCCGGCGCGCTCAAGGGCGCGGGGGACACGCGCTTCGTCATGGGGTACGCCCTCGTCACCGCCTGGTGCGTCTGGCTGCCCGGGGAAGTGCTCCTGCTGTTCGTGTTCCGGCGCGGCATCCTGGCCGCCTGGCTGTGGCTGCTCGCCTACGTGGCGTGCCTCGCGATCGGCTTCCTCCGGCGGTTCGGCCGCGGACGGTGGAAGACGATCGACCTGCTGGGCCGCGGCCCCGCGGGCCCGCCCGCGCGCCCCACCCCCGACGCGGTCACCGCGCTCGACTGAGGCCCCCCGCCCCGCGGCCGCGGCCCGCCCGCGCGCCGGTTGCCCGCGCACCCCGTCCCACGTATAGTCCGCGCCATGCACGCCTCCGATCCGCTCGCCGGCCGCCTGTACCGCCTCGCGGAACGCCGCCTGGAGGACGACCTTCTCCTGCTCGAGCGCATGGTCGCGGTCAACTCGTTCACGCTGAACCGCGAGGGGATCCGGCGGCTCGGCGAGATGACCGCCGAAGCCTTCGCGCCGCTCGGCTTCCGGGCCGCGTGGTCGCCCGGGGGCCTGGAGGGCGGGGGCGACCACCTCTTCCTCACGCGTGCGGGCCGCGCGCCCGACGCGCTCGCCCTGGTGTCGCACCTCGACACCGTGTTCCCCCCGGAGGAAGAGCAGGCGCACGGCTTCCGCTGGCGCCGCGAGGGCGCGCGGGTCTACGGGCCCGGGGTGGTCGACATCAAGGGCGGCACGGTCATGATCCGCACCGTGCTCGAACTGCTCCGCGCCGCGGCGCCGGAGGTGTTCGAGACCGTGACGTGGCACGTCGGGCTCAACGCGGCCGAGGAGCAGCTCAGCAAGAGCTTCCCCCGCGCGGCGCGCGAGCTGTTCGGCCCGTCCACCCGCGCCTGCCTGGTCTTCGAGATGGGCGAGGCCGCCGACGGCGTCTTCCGCGTCGTCGACCGCCGCAAGGGCCGTTTCACCTTCGCGCTCCGCGCCACCGGGCGCAACGCCCACGCGGGCAGCGCGCACAAGGCCGGCGCGAACGCGATCGTGCAGCTCTGCGACGCCGTGCGGCGCCTCTCGGCCGCCACCGACTACCCGGCGGACCTCACCGTGAACGTCGGCCGGATCGAGGGCGGAACCGGGACGAACGTCGTGCCCAACCGGGCGGCGGCGCACGGCGAGATGCGGGCCTTCGACCCCGCCGCGCTGGCGCGCGGCCGCGAGCGGCTGCTCGAGCTGCCCGGCGTCTGCGCCGCGCGCAGCGAGGCGAACGGCTTCCCGGCCCGCACGGAGGTAGAGATCACGGACGAAACCGCCCCGCTGCCCGCCCAGCCCGGCACGGTGGCGCTCGCCGAGTGCTTCCGGGAGGCGGCCGGCGAGCTGGGCCTGCGTTTCGCGTGCCAGGCGCGCGGGGGGCTGAGCGACGCGAACCACCTCTGGCGGGACTACCCGGTCCTGGACGGCATCGGCCCCGCAGGAGGCAACCTGCACTGCTCGCGGCGCGCCGACGACGGCAGCGAGGAGCCGGAATACATGGACACGGACACCTACGCCGCGCGGGCGGCCCTCGACGCCCTCGCGCTCGTCCGCATCGCAGGCCGCTTCTGCGGCGTGGCCGCGCCCGGGGCGTGAGCGGCGTTCCGGGTCACGGGACGCGCAGGTCGGCGGGCAGCGGCGCCGTGAACTCCATCCACGCGCCGGCCGCGGGGTGCCGGATGCGGAGCCACGCGGCGTGGAGCGCCTGCCGGTCCATGCGCAGCAGGCGGCGGTCGGCCGCCGTCAGCGCCCCGTCGCAGAAGCGCAGGTAGATGCCGGGGTCGCGGCCGTAAAGCTTGTCGCCCACCACCGGGTGGCCCAGCGCCTCCAGCGTGGCGCGGACCTGGTGCAGCCGGCCGGTGAGCGGCTCGGCCTCGACCTCGCTCACCTCGCCGCGGGCGCACCGCAGGCGGAAGCGCGTCACGGCCCGCTTCGCCCCCGCGCCGGGCGCCGGCGGCGCGCCGGCCGCCGCGGCGGGGAGGAACCGGCGGCGCTTGCGGACGGGCGACG
Organism: uncultured bacterium; assembly: GCA_963744655.1. Lineage (GTDB taxonomy): Bacteria > Verrucomicrobiota > Kiritimatiellia > PWTM01 > PWTM01 > CAVUUJ01. Next base: position 142,959 of record CAVUUJ010000002.1, read on the forward strand.
CCGTGTCCGGCACGATCCAGCCGTCGGCCTCGCACGCCGCCGGGAAGCGGCCTTCGACCAGCACGACGTACCGCTTGCCCACCTGGCGGCGCACGAACTGGCGCTGGAGCCGGGCGGCCGCCCCGCGCGAGAGCGCGACGAGGACCAGGCCCGACGTCTCCCGGTCGATCCGGTTCACGAGGAGCGGCGCCGCGGGGGGCGGCACGGCGCGCCGGAGCCGTTCGGTCAGGGTGTGCAGGAAGTAGCGCCCGCCGGGGTGGCAGGGCAGGCCGGCGGGCTTGTCGACCACCCAGAGGTGCCCGTCGCGGTACACGACGCCGAAGCCCTCCGGCACGGGCGGCTCGGGGAGATCCCAACCGAGGTACTCGATCAGCTCGCCCGTGGCGAGCGGATGGTCCGCGCGGGCCGGCGCGCCGTCGATGCGCACCCGCCCGTCCGCGACGCGCTCCCGCCAGGCGTCCTCGGGGCAGGAGGCGAACCGCGCGGAGAGGAACGCCAGGAGCGGCCGCCCCGCCTTGTCGGGCGGAACGGTGAACCGCAACCTCCGCTCCCCTGCTTTCATCGGCCGCCTCCCGCGCACCCAAGGCTATCCCCGGCGGCCGGCGCGCGCCAAGCCTTCGTCCCCCGCCGCGCGCGGGCGTGCGGCGCCGGTCTTGACAGGGGCGCGGGGCAGCGGGGATGCTGGGGCGCGCGGACCGGGCGCTGGCGGGGCGGATCGATCACGGTGAGGAACGGCTTTACACTCGCGGAGATGCTGATCGTGATCCTCGTGATCGGCATCCTGCTCATGGCGGCTTTGCCCGCCGTCCGCTCCATGCTGGGCGCATCGAGCCTCCGCGGCGCCGTGAGCGAACTGGTGAACGGCCTCGCGTACGCGGCCGACCTGGCGGCCACCTACCAGCGCCCCTTCGGAGTCCGCGCCGCGTCCGGCTCGACGGCGTTCGATGTCTTCGACGTCCGCTACGCGGGCGACGCCTCGGCCCACACCAACGAGACGCCGCCCGTGGCGGCGTGGGGCGTGGTGCTCCATCCCGTCGACAGGCGGTGGTACACCGTCGACTTCCGCTCGCTCTCGAACCTGGAGGACGCGGTGATCAGCAAGGCGCCGGCCGCCGGCTCCGTCGTGTTCCATCCCGGCGGAAACGCCTCGTCGCTCAGCAACCTGTTCGTCGTGAGCGCGGGCGGCGAGACCGGCACCGTGACCGTGAACGGCGTGACCGGGCGGATCTCGGCGCCATGAGCGCCCCCCGCCAGGCCGCGGCGCCCGGCGGGCGGGCCCGGTCCGCCCGGCGCGGCCGCGGCTTCTCGCTGGTGGAGCTGCTCATCGTCATGGTCCTGCTGGCCGTCGCCATCGTCCCGGTGCTCCGCGCGTTCCAGCCCGCGCTCGACGCCCAGTCGGCCGAGGAGGCCGCGCTGGTCTGCCGGAACCGCGCGCGGGGCACGCTGTCGCGCGCCCTGGCGCTGCCCTTCGACACCCTCGACACCCACCGGGGCGACCCGGTCGATCTCGCGGCGCTGTTCGGCGGGGCCTCGGGGGCGGCGGAGGAAACGTTCCGCTTCCGGGGCGCAACCGTCACGCCGCGCGTCGCCATCTCCGACGCCAGCGGAGGCGCCGGGGGGTTGCTCGAAGTGCTTGTCCGCGTGCAGGACGTGACCCTGTACGCGCTCCGGGGCGCGTATTGAGCCCGCGAAGGGAGGAGGAAGTCGCCGTGCAAGCGGGAACGGATGTCCGGCCGGGGCGCGCGCCGGGGCGGCAAGCCGCCGGCGCGGCCGGCGCGCGCGCGGGCTTCACCCTGCTGGAACTCCTCGTCGCGAGCGTGGTTCTCGCCCTGCTGGCCGTCGCGCTGCGGCAGGTTATCGGCGCGTCGGTGTCGTCCTTCGGCGCCGCCGCCGCCCGGGAGGAGCTCCTGGCGAACGGCCGTTTCGCGATGGAGCGGATGGCGTTCTTCGCCCGGGAGACGGACCGGCTCACGGTCTCCGCCAGCAACGACCTCTGGATGGTCGAACGCGCGCTCGACGTCTACCACAACGACAGGCACACGTATGAGGCCGGCGGGGACGGCCGGCCGGACGCGGACAACGACGCCAACGGGCGGATCAACGACAACGTGTCCCTCGACCGGCGGGAGTGGGTCAACTTCAGGCACGACGCCGCGCGGAACGTGCTGCTCGAGTCGCTCCCCGACTACGGGACGGGCTACCTCGACGACCGGACGGACGAGACCGTCATCGGCGAGCACGTCCGCGACGTGGTCTTCAGCCTGCCCGCTTCGAACCTGCTGCAGATCGACATGACGTTGCAGGACGGGGAGACCGAGCTCGTCCTGCGGACACGCGTGAGGGCACGGGCGATCGTTCAGTAGAGCGATGTCTCCAGGCGCCAGCGCAGCGCGCGCACCCGGTGGTTGTCCCGGTCCCCGATGAAGACGATGCGGCTCCCGCGCACGTCGGCCAGGGCCAGCCCGCACGGCGCCCGGAGCCGCGAGCCGGCGGCGGGCAGGCCGTCGCCGTCGTAGCCGTTGCTGCCGTTTCCCGCGATCGCGAGGATGACGCCGTCCGTATGCCTGACCACGCGCAGGCTGCTCTTCCCCTCGTCCACGAAGAGCACGTTGCCGGCCGCGTCTACCGCGAGGCCGCGGGGCTTGTCGATCTTGGCGGCCGTGGCCGGCCCGCCGTCTCCCTCGTAGCCCCCGGAACCCGTGCCGGCCACGGTCGTGATGATGCCGGAGGCGTCCACCTTGCGGACGCGGTGGTTGTCGGTGTCCGCGATGTAGAGGTCACCCGCGGGCGAGAAAAAGACGCCTCGCGGCTTGTCCAGCTCCGCGGCGACGGCCAGGCCGCCGTCTCCCGAGTCCCCGCTCTTGCCCGTGCCGGCGACGACCCGCACGGTGCCGTTGGACGTCACGCTGAGGATGCGGTGGTTCTCCGTGTCGGCGATGTAGAGGACATCCGCCGCGCCGGCGCAGAAGAGCGCGCGCGGCTTGTTCATGGCGGGGGCGTCCGATCCCGAGTCCGGCTTATCGACGTCAACCGCACCGTGGTACAGGGTGATGACGCCGGTTGCCGCGTCCACCCTGCGCACCCAGGAGTTCTCCGTGTCGGCGATGTAGAGGTTGCCCGCGTCGTCCACGGCCACCCCCTGGGGGCCGTGCAGCTCCGCGTTCACCGCCGGCCCGCCGTTCCCGGCGTACCCGGAGTCGCCGGTTCCCGCGACGGTGCTGACGAGGCCCGCCGGGCTCACTTTCCTGATGCGGTGGTTGTCCTTGTCGGCGATGTACAGGTTGCCGGCCCGGTCCGCGGCCACCCCGACCGGCTTGTCGAGCTCGGCCTGGACCGCGGGCCCCCCGTCGCCGCTGTAGTCGGACTTCCCCGTCCCGGCCGCCGTGTCGAGGTAGCAGCGGAAAGCGGCCCGCAGGCGGGTCTTCGCCCCCGCCGGGGCGCAGGACACGGTCACGGCGTCCGTGTAGCCCGGCAGCGCGGTGTCGGACGCGGTCACGACGTAGGCCGTTCCGCGGCAGACCTCCGTCACGCCCGTCGGCCCGGTTCGCCAGCAGGGGTTCCGGCTCAGCCGCCAGGCGGCCTTCTCGAGCAGGCCCGCCTGGTCGAAGTGCCGCTGCGAGGCGGCCTGGCTCGCCGCCGACCGCCTCAGGCGCATCGCCGCGCGCCGGTTCCAGGCGAAGGCCATCACGGCCAGCAGGACGAGCAGCAGCATCGTGAAGACGAGGACGTAGCCGCCGCGCGCCTCCCCGTCCCGGACGCCCCCGCGGCGTGGTCCATCGTGCATCGGTTCTCCCCGGCCGCACCGTGCGCCGGCGGGACTCCGCCCGCCCGCCGCGGCGCGCACGGGACCAGGATAGGAGGGCGCGTGCCGCGCCGTCAATGTCCTCGCCCCCGCCGCCATCCGCGCGAAAGGCCGGTCGGCGGGCCCTCCCGGCGCCGTTCACAGACGAACACTCCGGGTCTCATTTCTGCTCATGCCGGGGCGGCGGGTCGCGCGCACGGCGCCGCACGGCGGTCCGTCGCCCTCCGGGCGGGGAAGACCCTGTCCCCGGGTGCACGCTCGTATCGCAGTTGCAAGGGATTGCATGTTATGGCCTTGCGACACCACGCGGGAGCGCAAGCCCCCTGTTTCGGGCGAATGGGGCCGGTTCCGCCCGCCGCGGGCGAGCCTTGGCGCGGAAGCTGCTGCAGACAGCGGAGACCGACAGAAAGAATGGGATGGCTGCGATAACTGGAACCGTTGCGAGGGAGGAGCGGGCGTGCTGAAGGATCTCGTAGAGGCTCGCACCCGGGGCGTGCTGACCGCCGGCGAGGTGGGGGCGCGGCTGAGACTGCCCCTGTCGACCGTGTACTACCTGGCCAAGGCGGGCAGGCTGCGCGGGTTCCGTGTCGGCCGCTCCTGGCGTTTCCCCGCCGGCGAGATCGACCGGCTCGGGGAGACGGCCATGCCCCTGGTGCTCGTCGCCGACGCGCACGCGCCCAGCCGTTCCTTCGCGGCGCGGGTCCTCCAGGCCCACGGCTGCAGGGTGGAGGAGGCGGAAGGCGGCGCCGAGGCCATCGCGCGCGTGCACGGCAACCACTTCGACGTGCTGCTGGTGGACCTGACCGTCGGCGGCAGCGACGGGGCGGGCTTCATCGGGGCGCTGCGGCGCGAGGTAGCGGCCGACCGCATCGTGGTCGTGACGCCCGTGGCCCGGCTGGCGGACGTCCCGGGCTTCCGCGACCTGGGGGCCGTGACGCTGCTCCCGAAACCGCTTGCCGAGGAGGCCCTGGTGGCCTGCGTGGAGCGCATGGCGGGCGTACCGCTACGCCCGACGACGGAGGAGCACGATGCCTGCGACTGACCCGCCGAAACCGTCCGCCGCGGAAGCCCCGGGCGCGAGCGTCCTGGTCGTCGACGACGAGCAGGGCGTGCGGGACCTGCTGCGCACCGTCCTGTCGCGCGCCTCCTTCCGGGTCGTCACGGCCGCCTCGGCCGAGGAAGCGCTCGACGCCGTGCCGGACCCCGAGCTGTCGCTGGCCATCGTGGACATCAACCTGCCGGACTCGAACGGCCTCCAGTTGTGCCGCCGCCTGCGTGACGAGCACGCCATCGAGATCATCATGATGACCGGCGACGGCCAGACCTACTCCTACGAGGACGCGATCCGCTCGGGCGCGTGCGATTTCATCCTGAAGCCCATGAACATCCGCGAGCTGGTGCTGCGTTGCGAGCGGGCCATCCAGGTCCGGCACGTCCGGGAGGAGCGCGACCGCGGCATGCGGGAACTGGAGGTCCTCTCCACGACGGACGAGCTCACCGGCCTCGCGAACGCGCGCCGCTTCTTCGACCAGCTCAAGGCGGAGTCGGTCCGCGCCGAACGCTACGCCCGCGCCCTGTCCCTGGTGCTGCTGGACCTCGACGCGTTCAAGGCGCTCAACGACACCCACGGGCACCCGGAGGGCGACCGCGCCCTGCGGCTGGTGGGCCGCGTCATCCGCTCGAGCATCCGGGAGTCGGATTCCGCCTACCGCTACGGCGGGGAGGAGTTCACCGTGCTCCTTCCCGAGACCGACCTCGAAGCGGCCGTGCCCGTCGCGCACCGCCTCCTGGAGGCCATCGGCTCGTCGGGGTTCCAGACGTCCGGCGGCCAGCCGGTCCGGGTCACCGCCAGCATCGGCGTCGCCGAGCGGTTCGCCGGGGAGGACGCGCGCGCGTTCCTCGAGCGCACGGACCAAGCGATGTACGCGTCCAAGCGCGGCGGCCGCAACCGCGTGACGGTGGACGAGGCCCGCGCCGGGACGGCCGGGGCGCCGAACGCCCCGGACACGGCGGCCGGCTGGGCGCACGCGTGCAGCGGGGGGCCATCCTGATGCGCGTTCTCCTCGCAGACGACGACGCCACGCTCCTGCGCGGGCTCTCCAGGATGATGCTCATCAGCGGGTTCGAACCCGTCTGCTGTTCGTCGGGCGACGAGGCCCTGCGGATCCTCTGCGGCGAGTCCGCGCCGCCGCTGGGCATACTGGACTGGATGATGTCGGGCCTGACGGGCCCGGAGGTGTGCCGCCGCGTCCGGCAGGCGGACCTGCGGATCCAGCCCTACCTGATCGTCCTCACGGTCAAGACCGACATCCGCGACGTCGCCACCGCGCTCGACGCCGGCGCGAACGACCACGTGCGCAAGCCGTTCTCGGTCGTGGAGCTGAAGGCCCGCGTCCGGGTGGGCCAGCGGGTGACCGAGCTGCAGGCCGACCTGCGAAGCCGGATCGGCGAGGCCGGGGCGGCGCAGGCGCGGGCGGACGCGCTTGGCGAACTGCTGCCGGTCTGCGCCCGGTGCCGCAAGGTCCGCGACGACGCCGACTACCTGCGGCGCGTCGAGGCGTACCTCGACCGCCCGGACAATGCGTCCTTCGCGTTCGGAATCTGCCCCGGCTGCCGGGCCGCGGCCGGCGCCGGTCCGCAAGGTGAGCCCGCATGAAACACGCCCGCTACAGCGTCCTGCTCGCGCTGATCGTCGCCGTAGGCGCGTCGGTCATGGCCCGGGTGGACTGGCTCCGGGAGGCGCAGCGCACCCGGACCGAGACGCTGCGCACCGGCGAGCGGCTCGTGGGCCTGCTGGCCCTGCACCCGCTCGAGGCCTGGGAAGACGGCCCGCGCAACCTGCTGGCGAAGACGCTCGTGGAGCAGGCGAGCGGCGCGGGCGTCGCCTACCTGCTCGTGCACGACCTGGAAGAGGACGCCCTGCTGGCGGTCGGCGACCCGGCCCTGCTCGCGGCGGCCGACGCGCGCGGGATGCCCGCGGGCCCGTCCGGCGCCCCTGCTTCCGGCGGGCACGCGGCGGAGCGCCGCGGCGGGATCCTGGAGTTCACCAAGCCGATCGTCCAGCCCGGTGGCACGGCGGGGCTGGTCCGTCTCGGGCTGCGGATTCCCTCCCCTCCCCCGGTGTCCCCCCAGCGGATCAGTTCCGTCGCGGCGGTCGCGTTCCTGATGGTGGCGGCGATGGTGGTCGGGTACTACGCCATCCTGCTGGCGGTGCGCCGCACGGGCCGCGCGCACCGCGGCACCCCGGGCACCGCCAACGTCCTGTCTTCCCGCCCCGGGGACCGCCATGCGGGCGTGCTCTCGATCATGGAGCACATGGACATCCGCCTCTCGGAGACGGGGGCCGCCCTGCGGCAGGCGCGGGAACGGATCGCCGAGCTGTCGTCCGGCCTCGGCGTGGCCGCCTTCGAGAAGGAGCAGGCCTACCGCATGCTGGACGGCCTCGATTTCGGCATCCTGATCCTGGACGCGCACGAGCGCGTCGCCTACGTCAACCACTGCCTGCTGGGGCTGCTCGGCATCCGGCGGGGGGACGCGCAGGGTCGCGGGTTCTCGGAAGCGATCCATGACCCGCCGCTCGCCGCCCTGCTGGAGCGGACGGCCGCGGGGGCCGACGGCGACCACGCCTCCGTGGACACCCGCTTCGAGGAGACCGCCCCGGGGCGCTACTTCCGGCTCCGGTGCCGGCCGCTGCTGGATTCCACGGGCGACGGCATCGGCCGCGTCATCACGGTCGAGGACAGCACGAGCGCCCGCCGCGCGGACAAGGCCCAGGAGGACTTCGTGGCGCAGGTGGCCCACGAACTGTTCACCCCCCTGACCTCCATGAAGGCCATCGCGGAGATGCTCATGCTCTCGGACGTGACCGACCCCGAGATGCAGAAGGAGTGCTTCAACACGATCAACGAGGAGACCGACCGGCTCACGGGGCTGATCAAGAACCTGCTCAGCGTGTCGAAGATGGAGGCGGGCAGCCTCGGCATCGAGCGCTCGCTGGTGCGAACCGACTGGCTGCTCGACCAGTGCCTGCCGGCGATCGAGGGCGCCGCGCGCGCCAAGAACATCACGATCTCGAAACAGCTCCCCGACCGGTTTCCCACGATCATGGGCGACAAGGACCTGCTCAAGGTCGTCCTGGTCAACATCCTCGGCAACGCGGTCAAGTACACCCCCGAGCAGGGCGCCCTCCGCGTCGCCCTGCTCGAGCAGGATCACCAGGTCTTCATCGAGGTGTCCGACACCGGGCACGGCATCGCGGCCGACGACCTGCCGCGGGTCTTCGAGAAGTTCTTCCGCGGGTCCGGGGACGCGGTCCGCAGCCAGTCGGGCAGCGGCATGGGCCTCGCGACGGCGATGCAGATCGTCAAGCTCCACGGGGGCGGCATCGACGTGACCAGCGAGCCCGGCAAGGGGGCCTGCTTCACCGTGCGTGTTCCGACCGAGGTGTTCAGCCTTGAGAAAGCATAAAACCATACTTGTCGCGGACGACTACCCGCCGATCCGCCGCCTCGTCGAGCGCATGCTCGCCCTGGCGGGCTACCAGGTGATCTGCGCCGCGAACGGGGAGGAAGCGCTCGAGCTGGTCCGCACCCGTTGCCCGGATGCCCTGATCACGGACATCGACATGCCCCGCCTCGACGGCAGGGCGCTGTGCCGGATGACCGACGTGCTCAAGGCGACCCGCCCGTTCCTGACCCTGGTGCTGACCGGCTGGAGCGCGGACCGGGAAGAAGCGTGGATCGAAGGCATGAGGGACACCCGGTTCGTGCAGAAGCCCTTCAGCCCCCGCCTCCTCGTGCAGACGTTGGACACCTACTTCGGATTCATCACCCCATGAAGGCACGCATCGGCATCTTCGGCAGCCTCCTCACCGGCGCGGTCGCGCGCATTGTCGGCCCCCCCCCGGAAGGGCCGGGCGGCCTCTCGGCGTCGTTCTACGGCGGCCTGTCCGCGACGGACGTGTTCCGCCTCGCGCCGCCGGACGGCCCGGCCGCGGATACCGCGGGGAGCGCGCCCGAAACCGGCGGCTGGGTATCCCGCCAGCTCGTGCGGGCCCTGATCAAGACCCTCGAGGCGAAGGACGCCTACACCAAGGGCCACTCGGAGCGGGTCAGCGCGTACTGCCTGCGCATGGCGGAGACCCTCGGGCTCGACGCCGCGCAGCGCCACACCCTGAAGTGGGCGGCGCTGCTTCACGACCTGGGCAAGCTCAAGACCCCCCGGCGCGTCCTCAACAAGCCGGGGCGCCTCTCGGAGGAGGAGTTCGCCGGTATCCGGCGGCACCCCGACCACGGCGTCCGCATCCTGCGTCCCATCGGGCCGCTGCAGGACGCGCTGCCGGCCATCCGGCACCACCACGAACGGCACGACGGCCGGGGCTACCCGGACGGGCTCACCGCGGGCTCGATCCCCCTGCTGGCGCGGGTCATCGCGGTGGCCGACACCTACGACGCGATCACCTCCCGGCGGGCCTATCGCCGGTCGCGCCCCCACCTCGAGGCCGTCCGTCTCATCGCCGCTGCCGCCGGCAGCCAGTTCGACCCCGCGGTGGTCGAGGCCTTCCAGGCCACCGTGGGCGGCGACGGACCCGCCCGGAGGACGCGGGAGACGCCCCCCGGGGGCGGCGAACGGGAGACGCGGCAAGGCACGGGAGACCCCCTGCGATGACCTCGCACGACCGGGAGAACGAGGCGTTCCACGTCGGCCGGACCTCGCTGGCCGGCGCCACGATCCTGTCGCCGTCCGCCGCGCTGACGTTCGAGACGTGCGGCGAACTGCGGGCGGCCCTGGAGGAGGCCTCCGGCGCGCCGAAGCCCCGCGTCGTGCTCGACCTGCGGGCGGTGGCGCTTATGGACAGCGAGGCCCTCGAACTGCTCGTGGCGTTCCACGAGCGCCTGCGCGCGAAGCAGGGCGAGCTGCGGCTCGTTCATCTCAACGACGTGTGCTCCGACATCCTGACGGTCTCCCGCCTGGTGCACACGCTGGTCGTCCGCGAGGAGATCGGCCAGGCGCTGAAGGACGAGTAGAGCCCATGAACTACGTGCCCCGGAGAAGGAAGCTCGGCGAGCTGCTGGTGCGCAAGGGGCGTCTGACCCCGGACGCGCTCGCCGGGTACCTGCGCGTGCACAAGGAGCAGCGCCGCCCTCTCGGGCAGGTGCTGGTGGACGACGAGGTGCTCACTCGGCGACGAGCTGACGAAGGTGCTGGGCGAGCAGCTCGGCATCCCGCACGTCTGGCTGCGCAAGGGGCTGGTCGATCCGCGCATCGTGCACGTCCTGCCCAAGGAAAAGGCGCAGCGCTTCCAGGTCGATCCCCATGTTCCGGGTCAACGGCAACCTGGTGCTGGCCACGACCGATCCGAACGCCGTCTTCGTCTTCGACGAAGTCGCGCGCATCACCGGGCTGGAGGTCCTGCCGGTGCTGTGCCGCGCCGACGACATCAACGACGCCATCAACGAGTGCTACCGGGAGAACGTGAGCATCGACGAGGTGATGGCCAGCGTCGAGGAGGCCAGCATCGACCTCGTCGCAGACGCACGCCGAGGAGGACGTCAGCGACCTGGCCGAGAAGGCGGACGGCAGCCCGGTCATCAACCTGGCCAACACCATCCTGGTGCGGGCCATCCGCGACGGGGCCAGCGACATCCACATCGAGCCGCACGCCGGACCGGTCCGTGGTGCGCGTCCGCATCGACGGGCTGCTCTACGAGCTGATGGCGCCGAAGATCGAGATGCACCAGGCCGTGGTCTCGCGCCTCAAGGTCATGGCCAAGCTGGACATCGCCGAGCGGCGCCTGCCCCAGGACGGGCGCATCCAGGTGCAGCTCGACGGCAAGACCGTCGACCTGCGCTTCTCCTCCATGCCCGGCATGCTCGGCGAGAAGGTCGTCATGCGCATCCTGGACAAGTCGCAGGCCCTGCTGGATCTCAACAAGCTCGGGTTCGAGCCGACGGTGCTGGAGCGGTTCAAGGCGCTGCTGCGCAGCCCGCACGGGCTGATCCTGACCTGCGGCCCGACCGGCAGCGGCAAGACCACCACGCTGTACGCGGCGCTCGCCACGCTCAACGCGCGCGAGAAGAACATCGTCACGATCGAGGATCCCGGTGGAGTACCAGTTCGCCAACATCAACCAGAACCAGGTCCGCGAAGGCGTCGGGCTGACCTTCGCGCGCTTCATCAAGCACGCCCTGCGGCAGGACCCCGACATCATCATGGTGGGCGAGATCCGCGACCGGGAGACCGCGGAGACGGCGGTCCAGGCCGCCCTGACCGGCCACCTGGTGCTGTCCACGCTGCACACCAACGACAGCCCGACCACCATCACGCGCCTGCTGGAGATGGGGGTCGAGCCCTACCTGGTCTGCCTCCGCGCTGCTGGCGTCCCTGACGCAGCGGCTGCTGCGCACGGTCTGCCCGGACTGCCGGACCACGTTTCTACCCGCCCAAGGACGATGCTCGGCGGAGCTCGGGCATGGACGATCGAGACCAGGCCGTGCGGCTCGTCGCGGGGACGCGGCTGCACGAAGTGCTACGACTCCGGGTACCGCGGGCGCATCGGCGTCTACGAGCTGCTGGAGTGCGACGACGGCGCTGCGGTCGCTCATCCTGTCCCGCCCCACCGTGGACGCCCTGCGCAGCCATCTGGGCAACACGACGCCCCACACGCTGCGCTCGGAGGGCTACCGCAAGGTGCGGGAAGGCCTGACGACGATCGAAGAAGTCAAGAGCGTGATCGCGACGGCGGGATGAGCGGGGCCGCCGCCTCGCGGCGCCGTCGCAGGCAGAAAGCCGGGGAAGCATGGCCATTGATGCCGCCAGAAACGAGTGGATCCGCATGGAGCCCGCCGCGCGCGAAGGGGACGCGGACGCGCGCCCCGCGCGGCCGTTCCCGGCCTGGCCGCGGCCCGGCGCCCGGGTGTCCGCCCGGGACCTGATCTACTTCACCTCGCAGCTCTCGCTCATGCTGGAGGTCGGCACGTCGCTGACCGATGCCGTGCGGCGCTGGAAGGGCAGACGGCCAACCCGGCGCTGCGCGCGGTCCTGCGCGAGCCTGCTGTCGCGACATGGAGGAGGGACAGTCCTTCTCGGCCGCGCTGGCCAGCGCCACGAGCGGCTGTTCGACGGCGTCTTCGTCAGCATGGTGCGCGCCGGGGAAACGGGGGGCTACCTGCGCAGACGCCCTGGACCGCATCGTCGAGATGCGGGAGAAGCGCGAGGCGCTCCTGGCCCAGGTGCGCGCCGCCCTGGCCTATCCCGTCATCCTGGGCGTGCTGTCCGTCGTCGTCGTGATCTTCGTGCTGACCGGCGTGCTGCCCGAAGTTCATGCCGCTGTTCGCGGGCAAGGAAGGCTCCTGCCCGCGTCCACCCGCTTGCTCATGGCCGCGAGCCAGTCGCTCGGCGCGTACGGTGGGCGTACGGCCTGGGCGCGGTAGCCGGCGGTCGCCGCCGCTGCGCGCGGTCCTCGCGCAGCCGGCCGGGCCGCTGGCTGCGCGACCGCCTGGCGGTCACCCTCCCCCTGGTCGGCCCGCTGACCAACAAGATCTTCACCGGGCAGCTGCTGCGCACGCTCGGCCACCTGCTGGAAAGCCACGTGGCGCTCATCGACGCGCTGAAGGTCACGCGCGCGACGATGCCGAACCGCCTCTACCGCGGCCTGATCGACGCGGTGGCGTCGATCGTGTGCGAGGGGCGGACGCCTGTCGCAGGCCTTCCTGCGGTTCCCGCACATGCCCCCCACGGTCCGCCAGATGATCGCCACGGGCGAGGAGGCCGGCAACGTGTACCCGGTCATGCTGCGGCTGGCGCGGCACTACGACGGGGAAATCGAGCAGGAGCTCAAGCGGGCCGCGTCCTTGATCGAACCCGTCGCCCTGCTTATCCTGGGCGCGGTCGTGGGGATCATTGTGGCGTCCGTCATTTTGCCGTTGTTCAAGCTGGCCCATGCCGTAGGCTAGGGCCATGTGCGAAGGGGCAGAGGAGGGCGGAGAGGGCAGGGAGACGCGGCGCCGGGCCGACGGGAGGCGGCCGGGGCGCTCGCCCGCCGGAACCGGCGGGCAGGCACACAACCAAGGGAGCAGGACACCATGAAGCGCAGAGCAAGACAGGGCAGCCGTTCGGGCCGCGGGGCGTTCACGCTGATCGAGATGCTGATCGTGATCGTGATCCTGGGGATCCTGGCCATGGTCATCATCCCCCAGGTCAGCACGTCGACCGACGATGCGAAGCTGGCCACCCTCCAGGCCAACCTGAGCGCCATGCGCAGTGCCGTGGAGCTCTACTAGGCCCAGCACAGCAGGGTGTACCCGGGAGCCGTCCTCGGCGGCGCGGCGTCCGCGAGTGAAGCGTTCGTCCAGCAGCTCACGCGCTACACGGACGCCGCGGGCACCATCTCGAACTCGAAGGATGCCACCTTCAAGTTCGGCCCCTACATCAAGGGCGGGGCCCTCGCGATGAACCCGTTCAACAACAAGAACGACGTGACGATCGATACCACCGAGACGGACATCACGGCCAAGTCCTCCGGCGGAACCACCGGCTGGAAGTTCTACACGAACACCGGGGTGCTCATCGCGGACGACGGCGCCCACGACAGCGAGTAGGCCGCACCGCGAGGGCGGCGCGCGGCGCGCCGCGGCCGCCCGGGGCGCGTCGGTTGTGACGCGCCGGCCGTCCCGCCCGCGCGGCGCCCGGGCGGACCGGGCCCGGGACGGCAGGCGGCGGACAAGGCGATGCTCACCTCCAGATACCCCATCGCGATCGACCTCGGCGACGGCACGGACGTCGGCGCCCTCCAGCTGGCGGCGCACCGGGGCGTTCCGGTCGTCCGCGCCGCCGCGCGCCGCACGCTGGAGGGCGGGGACGACGGCGCGCCCTCCCCCGACGCGGTGCGGTCCTTCGTCCGCGATATCCTGCGCAGCGGGGCGTTCCGCGGAAGAGCGGTCGCCCTCCTGCCGCCCTCCGGTATCGTGCGCAGCTATCCCCTGCGGCTGGACCTGGGCCGGGAGCCGGCTATCGAGGCCGTCCTGGTCCGTCACGCCGACCAGGTGCTGAAGCTGTCCGCCGAGGAGTGGATCCTGGATTACGCCTCGGTGGACCGGCAGACCGCCGACGGCAAGGAGGTCAGCAGCGTGCTGCTCGTCGCGGCGCGAAAGGAGGACGTGGCGCTCTACGTCGACCTCGTCAGGGACGCCGGCGGGGTGCTGGAGTCGGTCGACTCCCCGGCCTGCGCCCTCGTGCGGACCCACGCCCTCGCCGCGGCCGGACCCGGTCCCACCCTCCTTTGCCACGTGGGCCGCTCCCGCACGGTGCTGGTCGTCGCCACGCCCGAGCACATCCTGGCGCACCGCAACGCGGCCTGGGGCACGGACCGCCTGAAACGGAAGCTGGCGGAGAACCTGCACCTGGACGAGGCGTCGCCCGACACCGAATTCCTGCTCCGGAAGTACCCCCTGCGGCACCCGGCCGAACCCTCGCCCCCGGCCGGGGCGGCCGACCCGGGGGACGACGTCGGGCGCACGGTGGGACAGTTGCTGGCCCCGGTCGCCGACGAGCTCGTGCACGAACTGCACAACCTGGCGGGCTACATCCGGTCGGAAACGCCCGGCATCGCGATGGACGGCCTGGCGGTCTACGGGCGCGGCGCTCGCGTCAACGGGCTGGCGCCGTACCTCGGGCGCGAACTCGAGCTGGAAGCCCGCCCGGTGCACCCGTTCGGGATGCTGGGCACACCGCAAGAACCGGGCGCCGACGACGGGACCTACGCGCTGGCCCTGGGACTCGCCCTGAGGAAGGTCCGATGGCTCTGAGGGACGTCAACCTCGTGCCGGAGCCTGTGCTGCAAGGGCGCTACGCCCGGCGGCACCTCGTCGCGTGGGGAGTCGCCTGCCTCCTCGTGGCGGCCGCGTGCGCGGCCGCCCACGTCCACTTCACCCGCAGGGCCCTCGCCCGCGGCGGCGCCCCGGTCAGCGAGGCGGAGATGCGCCGCCGCCTCGTGACCGCCATCGTCCAGGTGCAGGACAAGATGGCCGAGGTCGAGCGGCTGGCGTTTGCGCGGCGCATGTCCCGTCCCGTCGGCGCAGCGCACGTGCTCGACGCCCTGGCGTCGCACATGGATGCCGACACCTGGCTCACGGCGCTCTCGCTGCGGGAGCGCGACGGCGGTGGCATGGGGCTCGTCGCGAACGGCCTGTGCGTCTCCAACGCGAAGCTGGGCCTGCTGATCGGCGACCTGACCGGCGACCCGCTCTTCGCCAGCGTGGTGCTCCGGAATGCCGTCGAGGCCGGCGGCGGGGACCGCAGCGGAAACGGGGACGGCGCGCCGGACGCGTTGACGTCCTTCACGATCCAGGCGGAGCTTCACGGCGAGTAGCGCGCGATGCACATCAACCTGCGAACACTGGACATAGCCTGTCTCGCCGGCCTCGCGGCCCTGGCGCTCGGAGGCGGCTTCACCGTGACGCGGTCGGTGAAGAACCGGGCCGTCCGCCTCGACCGTGACCGCCGGGCCGTCGAGGTCCTCCGGGCCGAGTGCGAAAAGGCGGAAGGCGTGCTCGGGAGACTGGACGCGGCCCTGCGGGTCAACCAGCACGCGCTGGAAGCGCTGCGGAAGCGGCTCCCCGAGGCCGAGACGATCGGCGCCTTCCTGGCCGACCTCGACGCCCTCGCCGGCAGGGCGGGGGTCAAGGTGAGCACGGTGACGCCGGGCCGGCCGGTCGCCGAGGAACTGTGCATGAGGACGCCGTTCGCCTTCTCCTGCGAGGGAAGCTTCGAGGGCATCCATGCCCTGCTCAGCGGCCTGGAGAACATGGACCGGCTGGTTCGCGTGGCCCGGGTAACGATCACGAAGCCCTCCCCCTCCGATCGCTGCAACATGGACGTCGCGTGCAACGTGTACGGACGCTGACGCCGGGCGGGAAGACCATGAGCAAGGAAGCACGGAGCGAACAGAAGAAAGTCTACGCCGCGGCGGTGCTCTGCGTCGTGGCCGCGGTCATGGCGTACGTTCGCTTCGTTCGCCCCGCCCGGGAGGACGGGGCGCCGCCCGGGGGGACGGTGGCGGAGACCCCCTACCAGCTCCCCGACCTGCCGAAGTGGATCGAGGGCCCGCTCGCGCCGGCGGACGACGGCCCGAAACCGTACCGCCCGCCCTCGCGGGATCTCTTCGCCCGCGGGGTGGAGACCGGGCCGGACGGGGCCCCCGGGGGAACGCCCCGGCACCGGGAGCCGGCACGACCCCGCCTGCAGGGCATCATGCGGGGCGCGAACGACACCCGGGCGATGGTCGACGGCCGGATCGTAACGACGGGGGACACGGTCGGCGCCTACAAGGTGCTCGCCATCCTCCCGCGCGAGGTGATTCTCGAGTCCCCCGAGGGCCGCCTCGTGCTGACCGTGGGCGAGTAGGGCCCGTCTTCCCGCCCCGCGCGGACCGTGCAGCCTCTTCAGCCGGCGAGGCGCTCGAGGGCCTTTCTCATGGCGACCCAGCTCATCGTGGCGCACGGGACCCGGAGCGGGTAGCGCCCCACCCCGGCCAGCGCCCGCAGGCTGTCGGACGCGTCTTCGCCCGGCGGGCGCCCGCCGCGGATCGCGGCGACGAAGGCATCGATCCCGGAGAGCACCTCGGCGGCGGGGCGGCCTTCGGCGTAGTCGCAGAGCATCGAGGCCGAGGCGATGGAGAGGGCGCAGCCGCTGCCGTCGAAGCGGGGATGCGCCACCCGCCCGTCGCGCACCTCGAGCGCGATGCTCACGGTGTCGCCGCAGTTACGGTTCTCCCCGTCGGCGAGCGATTCGCCCGCTCGCAGCGCCGCCCGGTGCCGCGGGTGCCTGAAGTGGTCGAGAAGGAGCTCCTGGTACAGTCCGTCGAGATCGGGTTCCGTCATGCGCGCTCCCCGCGGGCCGGCCGCCCGCGTCACGGGGCGAAGTAGGCCGCCGCGCCGGCCAGCCCCTCCGCCAGCCGGTCGATGTCCTTCCCGGTGTTGTACAGGTAGAGGCTCGCGCGTGTCGCCGCCCGGAGGCCGAAGCGGCCGAGCAGCGGTTGCGCGCACAGGTGGCCGGCGCGCACCGCGATGCCCTCGTGGTCGAGGAACTGCGCGAGGTCGTGGGGATGGACGCCCTCCAGGTCGAAGGAGAACACGCCCGCCCGCTCCGGGGCCCGGCCGAGCAGGCGCAGCCCCTTGACCGTGTCCAGCACCCCCAGCGCGTAGGCCGTCAGCTCGCGTTCCCGCGCGGCGAGCCGGTCCATGCCGGCGGCGCGCAGGTACTCCAACGCAGCGCCGAAGCCGACCACGCCCGCGACGTGGGGCGTGCCGGCCTCGAACCGGTGCGGCACGTCCGTCCACGTGGACGTCCGCCACTCCACGCGGCGGATCATCTCGCCGCCGAGCAGCAGCGGCTCCGTCGCCTCGAGCAGGTCGGGCCGTCCGTAGAGCACGCCCACCCCGGTGGGCCCGCACATCTTGTGCGCGGAGAACGCGAAGAAATCGCACCCCATGGCCCGCACGTCGACGGGCAGGTGCGGAACCCCCTGCGCCCCGTCGACCAGCACGACGGCGCCGGCGGCGTGGGCCGCGTCGGCCACGGTCCGCACGGGGTTGACCGTGCCCAGCACGTTGGAGACGTGGGCCAGGGCGACCAGCCGGGTGCGGGGGCCGAGCAGCGCGGGCAGCCGGTCGAGGTCGAGCACGCCCTCGGGCGTGACGGGCAGGAACCGCAGCACGGCCCCCGCCCGTTGCGCGGCCGCCTGCCACGGCACCAGGTTGCTGTGGTGCTCCATCTCGGTCAGGAGGATCTCGTCCCCCTCCCGCACGTGCCCGGGCGCCCAGCCGCGGGCCACCAGGTTGATGCTCTCGGTGGCGCCCCGCGTGAAGACGATGCAACGGGGATCGTCCGCGCCGATGAACGCGGCGGCGGCGGCGCGCGCCGCCTCGAACCGGCGGGTCGCCTCCTCCGCCAGCCCGTGCACGGCCCGGTGCACGTTCGCGTTGCACGTCCTGTAGAAGGCGCCCTCGGCCCGGATCACCGCCTCCGGTTTCTGGGTGGTCGACGCGTTGTCGAGGTAGACCGCCGGCCGGCCGCGCAGCGGCTCGTCGAGCAGGGCGAAGTCCGCGCGAAGCGCGCCCAGGTCCACGCCCTGCGCGCCGCCGCCCCCCGCCGCCCTGTCGTGTGCCGTGCCCATGCCGCCCGCGCCGCGCGGGGGCCGACGCCTTCGGACCGCCCGCGGCGTCCAACATACACCGGCGGCACGGAGCGGGCGAGCCGGACCGCGCGGCGCCGGCGCACTTTGCGCGCCCCGCCGGCTGGGGTAAACTCCGACGGATGACCGCCTTCACGTCCCGACACGCGGCGGCGCTGCTGGCCGTTGCGGCCGCGTCCGCCCCGGCCCGCGCCGGTTCGCGCACGATCGACGCCTTCGGCTACGCCGACGGCGCGGCGGCGGCGCGCGCCTGGCGGGCGGGGGCCGGCGCGCAGCCGCCGCGCGTCGGGGCCGGGCCGGGCGGCGGGATCGTGCTCCCCTGCCCGTTCGGCAGGCAACCCGGCGCCGACCGCTTCTTCTGGGACCGCCCGGTCCGGCTCGATCTCTCCGCCGAATCGGGGATTGATATCGAGCTCGCGTGCGACGAACCCGCCGCCCTCCGCGCGCTCCGCCTGTACTTCAAGAGCGGCGACGGCTGGTACGTCTTCGGCGCCCCGCTCCGCAAGGCCGGGCGGCAGGTGCTCGCCTTCCCGCGCGCGGCGGCCGCGCGGGAGGGACGGCCCGCGGGCTGGGACCGCATCGAGCGGGTCCGGATCTCCCCCTGGCGCGGCGACGGCCGGGACACGGAGGTGCGCGTGTACGCCCTCGGCGCCCGGCGCGACGCCGTGCTCGTCGTGCGCGGCACCGTCTCCGCGCCCGAGGGACCCGAGCGCCGCGCGGCCGAGGGCGCGGCGGACCGCGTCGGACGCTGGCTCACGGACCTGCACGTCCCCCACGGCCTGCTGGAGGACGGGGAGGTGACCGATCGCGCCCTCGCGGGGGCGAAGCTCGTCCTGCTCCCCTACAACCCCGTGCTGCCGGACGCGGAACGCGCCGCCCTGGCGCGCTTCGTGGCCGCGGGCGGCCGCCTCCTGGTCTTCTACAGCGCCGACCCGCAGCTGGCCGCGCTCATGGGATTCCGGCTCGGCCCCTACCGGCACGACCCGACCGGGCGCCGGTGGAACGCCATCCGGTTCGAGGAGCCCGCCGCGTGGGGCGTCCCCGCGCGCGTGCTGCAGCAGTCCACGAGCGTGAGGCCCGTCACCCCCGCCGGCCGGGGCGCGCGCGTCGTCGCGTGGTGGGAATCGGCCGACGGCACGCGGCCCGGCGAACCGGCCCTCGCCGCCTCCGACGCCGGCGCGTGGATGACGCACGTCCTGCTGGAGGGGGACACGGCGCGCAAGCGCCGGATGCTGACCGCGCTCGTCGCGCACCACGCGCCCGGGGTGTGGCCGCGCGTGACGGCCCCCCTCCTGGAGGAGGCCGCGCGGATCGACTCGTTCGCCGGCTACGACGAGGCCGTGGCGGGGATCCGCCGGCTGGCCCCGGACGCGGCCCGCCGCCGCGAGGCGGACACGCACCTGGCCCGGGCCGCGGCGGCGCGGGACGCCCTGCGCGAAGCCGTCGCCGCCGGGGCCGACGCCGCGGCGCTGGGACAGGCGGGGCGCCTGCGCGCGGCCCTGACCAGGGCCTACGCGGTCGTGCAGCCAAACGTGCCGGGCGAGTTCCGCGGCGTGTGGGACCACGACGGCGTCGGCCTGTTCCCCGGCGAGTGGGACCGGACCGCCCGCCTGCTGGCCGCGCACGGCATGACGGCGGTGCTGCCCAACCTGCAGTGGCCCGGCCTGGCGCACTACTCCAGCGACCACGCGGAATCCTCCTTTTCCTTTCGCCGGTACGGCGACCAGGCGGCCGCCTGCCTCGCGGCCGCGCGGCGGTACGGCCTGGAGGTCCATGCGTGGAAAGTGTGCTGGAGCCTGGCGGCTACGCCGGACGCGCTCCGGGCGCGCTGGCGGCGCGAAGGACGGCTCCAGCGGGACGCCGGGGGCGCGGAACAGCCCTGGCTCTGCCCCTCGCACCCCGGCAACGTGCGCATGGAGCTGGCGGCCCTGCGCGAGCTGGCGGCGCGCTACGCCCTCGACGGCATCCACCTCGACTACCTCCGCTTCCCCGGGCCCGACGCCTGTTTCTGCCCCGTCACCCGCTCGGCCTTCGAGCGGCACCTGGGCCGGCGCGCCGCGCCCTGGCCCGCCGCCGTCCGCGGCGACGGCCCCCTGGCCCCGGCGTTCGCCGCCTGGCGACGCGGGGAAATCACCGGCTTCCTGCGCCGCGCGAGGGCCGAGGTGTCCGCCGCGCGGCCGGGCATCCGCCTGTCCGCCGCGGTCTTCGCCGCCTACCCCGGCTGCGCCGATTCGGTGGGGCAGGACTGGGGCGCGTGGCTGCGGGAGGGGCTGGTGGACTTCGTCTGCCCGATGGCGTACACGGAGAACCTCTCCGCCTTCTCCGGCGACGCGCGCCGCTTCGCGGCGCTGCCGGGCGCGGCCGGCCGGGTTTTCGCGGGCATCGGGGTCACCGCGAACACGTCGCACCTGGAGGCGGACCAGGTGCTCGAGCAGGTGGCGGCCCTGCGCGCGGCGGGCCTGCGCGGGTTCACCCTCTTCCAGCTCGATCTCGAGCTGCGCGACCAGGTCCTGCCGATGCTGGGCGCGGGCGCCACGCGCCGCCCCGGCCCGCGGCTCCCGCCCGGCGCCTTCGACGCCCCCCGCTAAACGGGGAGGCGCTCCCGCGGGGGCACGGGGCCGTTGACCCCGCCGGAGCGGACGGCGTAGGGTCGCGCGTCACCGGGAGGAGCTGCCGCCCGATGCAGGTCGTCGTACTCCAACTCGACGCGGTGTGGGAACAGCCGGCGGTCAACCGCGAACGCGCCCGGCGCCTGGCCGACGGGGCCGGCGTGCCGCCGGGCAGCCTCGTGGTGCTGCCGGAGCTGTTCGCGACCGGTTTCAGCATGAACACCCCCCGCACCGCCGAACCGCCGCGGGGCGCCACGGAACGCTTCCTCTGCGGCCTGGCCCGCGACACGCGCTCGCACGTCGTCGGCGGGCTGGCCGTGCGGGGCGCGGACGGCCTGCACCGTAACGTCGCCCTGGCGGCGGACCCCGGCGGCAAGGTGGTCTGCCGCTACGCGAAGCGGCGCCTCTTCGCGCCGGGCGGCGAGCCCGGCGCCTACACCGCCGGCCAGGCGGCGGGCACGTTCGCGCTCGGAACGCGAACCGCCTCCCTCGCGCTCTGCTACGAACTGCGTTTCGCCGACCTGTTTCTCGGACCCGCCGCGGCGGGCGCCGCCGTGTTCGTCGTGCCCGCCAACTGGCCGGCGGAGCGCGCGGAGCACTGGCGCGTGCTCGTGCGGGCGCGGGCGATCGAGACCCAGGCCTTCGTCGTCGGGGCCAACCGCTGCGGCCGCGACCCGCACCACCGCTACGCGGGGGGAAGCCTCGTCGCGGACCCGCGGGGCGCCGTCCTCGCCGAGGCCGGCGCGGAGGAAACAAGCCTGCGCGCGGACATCGATTTCGATGCCGTCGATACGTGGCGCGCGCAGTTCCCGTTTCTTTCGGACGCGGCGCGCGCCCTGCCGTGATGAACGGCGCGCGCTTCCCTCAGGAGGCGCGCAGCAGGTAGCGGCAGGGCCGCGGGGGGCCTTCGATGCGAAGGACGTCCCCGTCCGCGCGGACAGCCGCCTCCGCCGGCTCGCCGTCCGCGATCCCCTGCGCCTCCACCCGCAGGCCGTCCGCGGGCGGACACCGCGAGGCCGGCACCCCGACGCGCCCGCTGCCCGCGAGGTCCCACACCTCCGTCGTGTCCCCCTCCCCGGCCGTCCGCACGAGCACGGCGCCGCCGGCCACACCGCGAAAGCCGCCCGGCACGGCCCCCGCGTCGAAGAACAGCACCGACGGGGTTTCCACGTAGCGGATCGACCGCCCGTCCACGAGGGTGCGCAGCGCGAGGAGACCGGGACCGGAGACCACCCAGCCGCCCGGGGCGACCGGCCAGGTGGCGGCGCCCGCCCGCACGGTCCAGGGGGCGTCGGCGGAGAGGTTCACCCACATCTCGGTGCCGTTCTCGAAAAGCACGTACGCGCGCGGCGGCAGGCCGCCCGGTTCGGCGAGGGCCCGCGCGGCACCGGCCAGCAGGCCGTCCACCGGCCACGCAAAGCGCACGGCGCGCGTGCGGTCCAGCGCGTCCCGTATCGCGCGGGTCGCCCCGACCCGGCGCAGCCGGTCCGCTTCGGCCTCGTCCGCGAGCCACCCGGGTTCGTCGAAGCCGTAAGCCAGCGCGACGGCGCTCCAGGCCGGGCGCCACGCGTCGAACGCATCCTCCCTGCAGCGGATGCGGGACGCGAGGCGCGCGCGCGCGAAGACCGGCACCGGCGGGCGACGGGCCAGGGCGGCGACGTCGCCGGGCTCCAGGTACAGCTCGTCTGCAAACGGCGCCCAGAAGAACAGGTTCCGGACCGGCACGGCGGAGCGCGAGCCGCCGGTGCGCGCGAGACGCAGGGCCTCGCCGAGCGCCGCGCGCGCGGCGGCCATGGACCCGCACTCCGGCGCCCGGGAATCGAAGTCGGTGAAGGCCCCGGGGGGGCGGGCGAACAGGGCGTACGGGCGCGCGGCGCCGGCCGCGTGCGGGCCGGCGGGCGCGGCGGGCCCCCGTCCCTGCATCCACAGGCTCACGAAGGAGGGTTTCACGCGGTAGCTTCCCGGCGCCGCGCCGGCGATCCACTGCCGGTCCGGCCCGCGGCGCAGCGCATCGCGCGCCCAGAACGGGCTGTCCGGGTCGATGGCGTCCTCGCCGCGCAGCAGGGCGAGCGGGTCGGGGCCGGGCGGCGCCACGGGTCCGCCCGGTGCGGGCGCCTCGCGCGGGGGGTTCACGGCCGGGCCGGCGGGGGCATCCGCCGTGCCCGCGAAGAGGATCGGCAACACGGCATCCAGCCGGTCGGAACAGGCCAGCAGCAGCGTTTCGGACCCGGCCGGTCTTCTGCCGGTGCCGTCGGCGGTGTAGCGGGCCGCCGGCAGGGCGGCAGGCGCCGCGCCGCCGTCCGCCGTGTCCCACCCGGAAGCCCCCGTCGCGCCCGGATCGAGCCAGGCCGCGGCGAAAAGGAGCGCGTCGCCGTCCGTCCCGCCGACGGGCCAGCCGGCCAGCGGCACGTGCGCGGCGCCGGGGCCGTTGAGCAGCGGCATGCCGACCGGCCGCATCCCCTCCCCGGAGAACGCCCCGGCGGTGAAGGCGGTTGCGGCGCGGTCCGTGCGCCGCCAGCGCAGGGCGAGCACGGCCCCTCTCATCCGGGCCTCGAGCGTGGTGCCGTCCCGGTAGACCGCCCGCACCGTGTCGCCGTCCTGCCACGCGGCGCGCGGCGCGCCGGCCCCCGCGAGGTCCTCGCCGTCCGGCCCGCGCCACGCGAAGGGGCCCAGTCGCCCTACGCGGCGGTTGCCCGCCATGATCCCGATGCCTTCCTCCGCCAGTAGCGAGGGATCGAAGCGCAGTTCGACGTCTTCCCTGGCCGCGCAGGGCACCGGGAAGACCCACGCTGCCCCGGCGCGGCGCGGGGTAACGGCCGGCAGGGCGCCGTCCGTGCCGAAGGGCGGGGACGGGGCGGACCCGCCGGCCGCCGCCCGCAACGCCTCCTGGAGCGGATGACGGAAGACGAGGCCCGGCCGCCGCCGGCCGGCATCGACCGGCACGGTGCTCTCGGTGTAGAGGACCAGGTCGTTCAGGAAGAGCGCCTGGCCCGGCTCGGCGGACCAGTCGCGGATCTCGATGCGCTCGACCCGCCCGGCCGCGGCGGGGTCCAGCGGCGCATCGACCGCGAGCCGGCGGTGCCGCACGACCCACCCGCCCGCCGCGAAGCGCCCGAGCGGCACCTCGACGGGCTCCTCCCCTCCCCCCGCGAGGTAGAGGCTGACCCGGGGCATGGGCCGGTCCGCGGGCGCATCCGCCGGGGCCTGTTCGCCCAGCCAGATTTCGACCGAGTCGAACGGCGTGGCGGCGGTGAAACCGGGGGGCGGGCGGAGGACGAGGCGGGCGACGGCGCCGCCGTCCGGGGCGGCGAGTTCGCCCACGTGGTCGAACCCCCGGACGCGCTCGCGCCGCGTCCAGCTCACCGCGGTGCCCGGCGGCGCTTCGACGGTCCAGCCCGGCGCGCGCTCGAAGCCGGCGGAGGGTTCGCGGATATCGTCCCAGCCGGTCCAGCGGCGGTCCAGGCTGAGGTCGGCGCCCGCCAGGTGCGCCCGGGGCACCGTGCCGCGCGAACCGCTGGGGACCGCACCCCGGCAGCCCCCGGCCTGCGCGAGCGCCAGCGCGGCGGCGCACGCGAGAAGCGCGCGGCCCGCCCGCGGCTGGGAGCCCGGCGTCATCCCTTGAACACGATGAACTTCCTGCCCGCGAAATTGATGAGCAGACAAGTCACCATGTTCGCGAGGTAGGAGATGCTGGTGGAAAAATCCCCGAACTGGATGAGTGCGGCGCCCACCGCGAGGCCGCTGCCCACGCTGAGCAGCGACACGGCGTAGAAGAGCGCGATTTCGACGTGGCGCGCGTGGCGTCCGGGCTGGAAGACCCACAGGGCATTGAGCACGTAGACGACGAAGTTCGCCACGACGAAGGCGGCCCCGCGATCGGCCAGGAAGTGCTGCAGCCGGAGGGCCTTGTCGGCGATGAAGGGCCCCTCGAGCCCCATCCAGCGCACGACCGGGTCGTCGGCCTGCAGGGCCGGCCAGACCTTCCACGCCAGCGCGTAGAAGACGCCCGCGTCGACCACGGTGGCCACCCCGCCGCAGAGCCCGTACTTGATGAACTGGACGACGGGGTGCGCGTCACGCCGCGCGAACTGGCTCAGCATCCGGCGCATGGTGCCCTCCGCGGCGCCGGCCTAGGCCGTAGGCGCCCCGCCCTCCCCGCCCGACGCCCACCGGCGGACGGCTTCCGGCAGGGGGTCGATCGAATCCACCGTGCCCTCGCGACCTTGCCCGTCGGCCGGTAGGGTCACGCGGTCGCCGGGCCGGCAGCCCGTGACCGCCCGGGCCAGGCCGCTCTCCGAGGAGATGATCCCGTGCGCCTCGTCGCGGTCCCAGGCGCCGAGAATGCAGTAGCGCTCGCGGCTGCCGTCGGCGAACGCGATGGTCACGAGCGTGCCCGGCCCCGCCGCCGCGGTCGGCGCGTGGGCGAAGTCGGTGGCGTGGACGTCCTGGAGCTGCTGCTCCCATTCCGCCTGGCGGCGCATCAGGATGGTCTGCATTTCCTTGGCCGCCTTGTACTCGAAGTTTTCGCGCAGGTCGCCATAGCTGCGGGCCACGCCGATTTCCCGGCTGTTGGCGGGGATTTCCTCGCCGACGAGCCGGGCCAGCTGGGCCTGCCGTTCGCGGTACGAGCGAACCGACGTGATGCGCTGGGGCGCGGCGGCGGCCGGGGCGGTCGAACCGCCCCGCAGCAGGTCCTCCACGTCCGGGTACTGCCTGACCAGCCGGGCCAGCACGGCCTGACGCTCGATCGGCGGCCAGGCCGACGAGTCGCGCAGGCGCAACACCGCTTCCTTGCGCTGTTCCCGCGTGAGGCCCTCGAACACGGCGCCGATCTGCTCGGCGCGCCCGAAGCGGTCGCGGAGCTGGTTCTGGGCCTTGAGCCGCTCGCCCGCGGCGTCCCGTTCCATGGCCGCGAGGGCGAACCGCCACAGGTCCCAGGGCGAAACGAGCTCCCACGCCGCCGCGCGGTCGGGCTGGCGGTGAAGCCACAGCAGGGCCTGGATGTGCCCGTCGGGCCAATTCGCCAGTTCGCGCAGGCGGTCCGCCGCGGCGGCTTCCCGCCCGGCGCCCGCCAGCAGCTCGACGGCCTCGGTGAGGCCGCCGATTTCGAGCCGGTCCGCCACCTCGAGCAGCCGGTCCAGGAACGGCTCGCCGAGGTGGTCCAGCATGAACCCGAGAAAACCGCGCACCTCGCGCGCGGGCAGCTGCCCGATCGCCTTGCACAGCAGCGCGGGGTGCGACAGGTCGGCGGCCCGCGCCGCGGGATCCACGCGCTCCGAGGACACCTTGCACCGCTCGGCCTCCATGACCGCCTGGGCCACGAGGCCCGGCCGCCGGCCTTCGGCGCCGCGGACGAGGAAGGCCAGCCGGTCGCCGAGCACGGCGAGCGAGGCGTCGTCGAGGTCGCCGGCGCGGCCGGACGCCAGGAGCTCGCGCACGCGCGCCAGCAGCGTGTCCAGGTCGCGCTCCGCGGCCAGGCGGGCGAACCAGGCGGCGCCGAAATCCTCTTCGCGCTCGCGCAGGGCGAGCGGCTCGGTGCGCTTCGCGGGCAGGTCCACCAGCGGGTCCTTCTTGAGCTCCTTGCGCGCCGCGTCCCAGAACTTCTTCCACCCCCCGGGGGCCACGACACGGGGCACGAGCTGTTCCTGGAGGAGGGCGACGGGCAGGGGGCCGAAGGAGCGGAGCGCGAGCCGGACCACCTCGGCCGGATCCCCCTCCGCGAGCCGGGCCATCCCGGCCGGGTCGCGGTGCCGGCGGGCGAGCAGGTGGTCCTCTTCCAGCAGGCGAAGCGTCTCGGCGGCGTAGGCGAAGCTCATCTGGTGGCCGCGGCGCTGCTCGAAATCGATCTCTACGCGCTTCTGGAAATCGTCGAACCGGCGCACGACGCCGAAGCCCCAGGTCTTGTCGTAGCAGAGCCCGCCCTCTTCCAGCCCGGCCAGCACGCCGAGCCGGCGTACGCACTCGACGGGGGGCAGGTCCTTGTCGAAGCCCGCCTCGGCGACGGCGTCACGGCCCCGGCGGTCGCCGCCGACCAGGGCGAGCGCCTCCTCCCTCATGGTGCGGCGTCCCGACTCGTCCACCGGGACCCAGCCCGCGCGCAGCAGCATCACCTCGAGCGCCTGCCCGACCAGGCCCCGTTCCTGGAGCATCTCCTGGAGCATGCGGCCGCGGGTATCCGCCTGGGTGCCCGCGCCCTGCCGCGCGAGGCGCCTCAGGTGGCCCAGCAGCCGCTCGACGGGAAGCTCGTCCCGTTCGAGCTGCCCGAGGAACCACTCCTCGCTCTCCTCGCGCGCGTCGGAAACTGGATGGTGTATCGGGCTAACGTTCAACGTGGCGCTCCTCGCGGGCCGGCCCTGCGCCTCCGCGGCACAAGAGGGCTCACTGTACGGAGCGCGGGCGCCGAAGTCAAAGCGCCGGTGCCGCCCCCCGGGGGGCGCGGACCTCGGGCGCTCAGGCGGAAGGGGCCGCCTCCCGCCGGGCGGTCCAGAAGGAACGGCCGAGGGGGTGGTCGAGGTCGTGCCAGGCGTCGCGGCAGGCTTCCAGCTGCGCGAGCAGGCGCCCGAGCACCTGCGCGCAGGCCGGGTCGTCGGACAGGTTGCGGCACTCCTCCGGGTCCTCGGCGAGGTCGAAAAGCTGGCGGTGGCGGCGCGCCGCGCCGTCCGGGCCGCGGACCGCGTACTCGATGAGCTTGAACCGGTCGTCCTTCACGCCGCGCAACAGGTTGGTGTAGGCGAAGTACAGCGCGTCCCTTCCCCGGAGCGGTTCCCCGCGCAGGGCGGGCGAGCAATCCATCCCCTCCACGGTGCCGGGCGTGTCCAAGCCGAGGTGGGCGCACAGGGTCGGGAACAGGTCGAACAGGTAGACCGGGTCGTCGCGGAGCTGGCCCGCCCGGATGCCCGGGCCGGCCAGCACCAGCGGCACCCGCAGGCTGTGGTCGTAGCCGTTCTGCTTGCCGAACAGGCCGTGCTGGCCGACGGCGAGCCCGTTGTCCCCCGCGAAGACGATGACGGTATCCTCGTACAGCCCGCGCTGCTCGAGGCGGGCGACCACCCGCCCCACGGCGTCGTCCAGGTGGGAGATCATGCCGTAGTAGTCGGCGAGGTGCTCCCGCACGACGGCCTCGGTGCGGGGATACGGCGCCAGCATCTCGTCCCGTCCGCCGCGGATGTTGAAGTCGAAGGGGTGCTCGGGGAGCAGGTTGCCCGGCAGGCGGAGCGCGGCGGGGTCGTACAGGCTCGCAAAGGGCTCGGGCATGCTGCGCGGGTCGTGCGGGGCCATGAAGCTCACGTACATGAAGAAGGGGCCGTCGCCGCAGCGGTCGAGGAAATCCAGCGAGGACTGCGCGAACAACTCGGTGGAGTGCCGGCCGGCGTGGATGTGGTCGGCGGGCAGCACCTGCGAGCGCTTGCCGTGAAAGGCGTCGGGGATGGCGACGATCTGCCGCGCGTACTGGCCGGAGGGATCGAACCGGCAGGCGGGCACGTTCCAGTGGTCCCACATGCCCCCGAAGAAAATCTCGTCCCCGTCGGTGAAACTGCGCGCGTAGCTGGCCGTGCCGTTGTGCCACTTCCCCGTGCCGAAGGTGCGGTACCCCGCCGCCCGGAACGCCTCGCCCATCAGGACGTGGTCCGCGGGTATCTCCTGGCCTTCGGCCCGGAGCCGGAACAGCGACCGGCCCGTGTGGAGCATGGCCCGGCTGGGCATGCACACCGCGCCGCTGGTGCCCCCCGGGATGTGGGCGTGCGTGAAGGCGGTGCCTTCCCGCACGAGCCGGTCGATATGCGGCGTGCGAAGGTCGGGATGGCCGAGCGCCCCGAGGGTCCCGAAACGCTGGTCGTCGGTGAAGAAGAAGACCACGTTGGGACGGCGGCTCATCGGGGCACCCTACCTTCGGAAGCGCCGCGGGGAGAAGACCAAAGCGGGCGCGCTACCGCGGGGCGGCGGGCGGCGCATCGACGTCCGCGGGACCCGGCGGAGCCATTTCCGCGGCGGCCTCCGTCGCCCCGTCGGGCGGCGCCTCCGCGGGCGGGTCCACGATCTCCTCCATCACCTCGTCCGGCGGATACGCGGCGGGCTCGGCCCGGCCGGATGCCGGTTCACCCTCGGGCGCGGGCACGGCGATCGACTCGGCGCCCACGGCCTGCCCGGCCGCCGGGCCGGCCGCCGGCGGCGGCGCGGCCGGGAGGCCCCGCCAGACCACGAAGGCGCCCGCGCCGAGGCCGAGCAGGACGAACGTGCAGAAAATCCCCACGAGCCAGGCCATGCGCCGTTCGGCGCGCACGGTGAAGTCGGACATGATCTCGACGGTGTGCCGCTGGGCCTCGTCGAGGCGGCGCAGGGTGCCATTAAGGCCGTCGAGCGTCCCGACGAGGCGGCCCTGGACCTCCTCGCTGCGCTCCAGGTGGCCGCGTATCGCGCGCACCGTGCCCACCATCTCGTCGTACCCGGCGCGCAGCGCCGCCAGCTGCCGGTCGCGGTCCGTGCCCGGCCGCAGCCGGCTGATCCAGTTCCCGCCGTCGGCCTCGCCGGGCGGCGTGTCCGGCCGCTCGGCCTCCACGGGAATCAACTCGGGCGTACGCTGCTTCTTCTTGAAACGGGCGCGGATGCGCCCCCACCGGTCGCTTAAGCGGCTCATGTTCTCGGCCTCCCAGGCGAGTATGGCACGCGCCGCCCCCCGTGCCAAGCCGCACGCGCCTTCACCCGGGCGCCGGGCCCAGCCGCGACGGGTCCAGCACCCAGCGCAGCTCGGCGGCCACGCTCTGCTCGACGCCGGCGGGACGGAGGGCCTCCGGCAGCACGTGGAACGTGTACGTCTCCACCTCGACGTGGGGCACGGCGCCGCCGCGCACGGCCCGCCAGAAGTCCGCTCCGAGGTCCTGCGCCGTCGGGCGCAGGAGCGCGTCGCCCGCCCAGAACAGCGGGACGTGGACGTGCACCCGCAGCTCGTCCACGCCGGACCCTTCCGCCGCCCCGGCCAGCGCGCCGGGCAGGTCCTCCCACGCCGCGACGCGGCGCAGGCCCGCCCAGCCGGTGACCTGGTGCAGGTACACCGGCTCGCCAAAGCGCGCGAGCGCGGCGCGGCCGGGCCCGGTGTTCGGCGCCCGAAGCGCCGCGCCGAGCTGCAGCTTGACCACGCGGGCCCCTTCCCGGCACACGGCCGCCAGCGCGGCGGCGGCGTTCTCGCCCGCCACCGCGAGGTGACACGTGTCGAGGCAGACCCCGGCGAACGCGCGGATCATCTCTTCGGCCTCCGCGGGCGACGCCGCGCCGCACGCGGCAAGGCGGCGGACGCCGGCCCGCAGCAGGTGTTCACGGAAGAAGCGAAGGAAGTCTTCCGCGGTTTCCATCAGGCAGCCCGGCTCCGGCTCGAGCGCGAGCCGTACGCAGCGCCCGGTGCGTTCGCGCAGGGCCGCGAGTCCCGCCACCGTCTCCGCCAGGCGGCTCGCCATCGCGTCCGCGCGGCCGCCCGCCGCGTCCTCCCGGCCGAAGCCGCCGGGCACGGTGCTGATGCTGCCCTCGACCCCGGGGGGCAGCACGCCGGCGAGAAACCGCGCAAGGCTCGCCGTGTAGTCGCGCCGCGCCGCGGTGGTCCAGTCGGGCTCGTAGACCCGGCGCTTGACGGCCGCGCCATGGAACGGGCCGTAGGGGAAGCCGTTGACCGTGAACGCGTAAAGGTCCGCCCGGGCGAGCGCGTCGCGGAAAGCGGGCGCGCCGGCCTCGGCTTCCGCCGCCGCCGCGGCCCCGATACGGAGCCCGAGCCCGAACGGCCGGCCGGGGCACACCAGGTCGCGAACCCGGCGGGCGTGGACGTCCACCGCCTTTGTCACCTCCGCCCAGGTCTCGCCGGGGTGGATGTTGAGGCAGTACGTCAGGTGCGGCAGCGAGCCGGCCCGGACCTGCATCGGCTTTCCCCCCTCCCCCGCGGTGCCGCGCGCGGACCCGTCCGGTGCGGCCTAGGGATACTGGCCCGGGCGCTCCAGCCCGGCGCGCTCGGGCAGACCGAACAGCAGGTTCATGTTCTGCAACGCGTTGCCGGCCTGGCCCTTGACGAGGTTGTCGATGTGCGAGACCACCCGCAGCCGCCCGGTGCGTTCGTCGACGTCGACGATCAGGTTGCAGTAGTTCGTGCCGCGCACGTGCACCGTGCCCACCCCGGCGTCGCGGCCGAGCACGCGGACGAACGTGTTACCGGCGTGGAAGGCCCGGTAGCTCTCGAGGACCCGTTCGGGCGTGGCGCCCCCGGTCAGCGTCCCGTAGCAGCACGACAGGATGCCGCGGCACACCGGCACCACCTGCGCGGTGAAGGTCAGCCGCAGCGGCCGGCCGGCCAGCTGCCCGAGCTCCCGCTCGACCTCGCACACGTGCTGGTGCCCGGCGAGCTTGTAGGCGTTCATGTTCTCGTAGCGCGCCGGGTAGTGGAACACCGCGGCCGGCTTCTTGCCCGCGCCGGACACGCCGGTCTTGCAGTCGCAGATGAGGCTGCCCGGCTCGACGAGGCCGTCGCGCACCGCGGGCGCCAGGCCCAGGATGCAGCTCACGGCGAAGCAGCCGGGGTTGCCGACAAGCCGGGCGCCGGCGATCGCCTCGCGGTGCAGCTCGGCCAGGCCGTACACCGACTCCGGCAGCAGGTCCGGCGCCCGGTGTTCCGGATCGAGCCCGATGCGGGTGGCGTACTCCGCGTAGGCCTCGGCGGAGTCGAAGCGGAAGTCGCCGCTGTAGTCGATCACCTTCGCCCCGCGCTCCAGCTCCGCGCGGGCGAATCGCTGCCCACGCCGTCGGGCGTGGAGAAGAAGACCACGTCCGCCGGCTCGAGGGCCAGCGGGTCGTCCGGCGCCACGATCGGCAGGTCGCAGAACCCCGCGAGGTGGGGGTACAGCTCGGCCATCGTCCTGCCGACGTCCTGCACGTCGACCAGCGCGTGCAGGCGCGCGGAGGGATGCCCGAGCAACAGCTCCGTGATACCCACGCCGCCGTAGCCGCCGGCCCCGATCACCTTGGCCTTGATCATGGCTTTCCCCTTTCCGTCGCGCACGGGGCCGGAATCTACCCCCGCCGCCGCGCGAAGGGAAGCGAACAGTCGGGCGGGGTTGAAAGCCGCGGCCGGCAGGGTAAGGTAACTACACGAGACGCAAGGCGGGAGGAGAGCCATGGCCACGGTAACGTTCAAGGGCAAACCGGTACAGACGGCGGGCGCGCTGCCCGCGACGGGCGCGGCGGCGCCGGCTTTCCGGCTCGCGGCGGCGGACCTCTCCGAGGCGACGCTCGCGGACTACGCGGGAAAGGTCAAGGTGCTGAACCTGGTGCCCAGCCTGGACACCCCGGTGTGCGCGGCTTCCGCGCGGCGGTTCAGCCAGGCGGTGGGCACGCTGCCCGGCACGGTGCTGCTCAACGTGTCCGGCGACCTGCCGTTCGCCCAGAAGCGCTTCTGCGACACCGAGAAGCTCGCCCACATCACGACCCTCTCCACCTTCCGGCCGGGCACGACCTTCGGCGCCGTATACGGCGTGCTCATCACGTCCGGCCCGCTGACGGGGCTGCTCGCGCGGGCCGTGCTGGTGCTCGACCGCAACGACCGCGTGGTCCACGCGCAGCTGGTGCCGGAGATCGCGCAGGAGCCGGACTACGAGGCCGCGCTGGCCGCCGCGCGCGAGGCGGCCGCCGCCGGTTGAGACCGGGCCGCCCGGCCGGTCAGAACACCATCAGGCGGGACCGCTGCACCTCGTGGGCGTAGTCGAGGATGCCTTTCGACACGGCCCTCGCGATCGCCTCGCGGTGGGCCGGCACGGCGAGAAGGCGCTCGTCGGAACCGTTGCTCAGGAACGCGCATTCGACCAGGGCCGCCGCGCAGGGCGCCTGCCGGAGCACGAGAAACCGCGCGTACCGAACGCCCCGGTCCTCGGCGCCCGACTGGCGCACGAGGTTCTTCTGGAGCAGGTAACCCAGCACGGCGTTCGCCGCGTCGTTCCGGTTGGCGGCCGATCGGGAGAACCGCCCAGGGGACCGGGTGGCGGCGGCGTTGGTCGCCGGCATGCCCTCCCGGGCGGCCACGTAGGTTTCGACACCGCGCACGGAGGCGGCGGCCGCCGCGTTGAGATGGATGCTGACGAAGACGTCGGCGCGGTAGCGTCCCGCCAACCGCGTCCGTTCCTCCAAGCCGACGAACCGGTCCGTGGTGCGTGTGAGGTACACGCGCAGGCCGGCCGCGCGCAGGTGCGCGGCGGCCCGGAGCGCGAGGTCGAGCGTGACGCCCTTCTCCGGCAGACCCCGCGGTCCTTCCGCACCGCCGTCCCGGCCGCCGTGCCCGGGGTCCAGGACCACCACCGAAGCGCGCCGGTCACGAAGGTGGTCGTAGCTGCGGAGGACCGGGTCGATCAGCCGCTCGGCATCGGAGCGCGCGACGCACCAGCGTCCGCGGACACGCTCCAGCGGCCGCGCAAGCCATACCTGGACGCCCATCACGTTCGCGCGCCTTGCATCCCCCTCGAAGACGATGGTCCGGTACCGGCTCGAGAGCAGGATGCGGCCCGCGGCGGTTTCCGAGAGGTAGAGGCCGTAGAACGAGGCCATCTCGCCGAGCGGGACGTAGGACCGTCCGCCGGCGGCGAACGAGCGCAGCGAGCGCGGCGCGGCCCGGGCGCAAGGGCAGGCCGAGACGCCCAGGACGGCCGCGGCCGCCGCGGCCGTCCCGACCCGCTTCGCTCTCGATCGCCATGCCATGGAATGAACCCGCCCGGCGCCCGGCGCGTGCGGAGGCGCACAGCTATCCGACACCCAGAATCGGGTTGCAAGCCCTTTCTGCCTCTTCTAGCATGGCCCGCGGATGGCTGCGGTGTGCCGCCATCGCACACGGGACACCGCGAAGGCGCCGTCGCCCACCCCGCCGCCGCCCGGGCGTCACATGCAGATAGGAGTCACACGCCATGGCTGAAGTCACACTGGAGGAGGTCCCGCGCAAGACGCGGGAGTTGTTCGACAAGGCCGCCGCCGCGATGGAACGGGGCAACCTGGACTACGCGATGGACATGCTGACCGCCATCCTCGACAACGAACCGCGTTTACTGCAGGCGCGCAAGCTGCTGCGCGGCGCCCAGTTGAAGCATTTTCGCGAGAAGGGCGGCGGGGCGATCAGCCACGCGCTCTCCTCCGTGACGGGACTCCCCGGAACGATCAAGGCGTCCCTGCAGATCGGGAAGAATCCGCTCGCCGCGCTGCAGACGGCCGAGCAGCTGATGCGCACCGATCCCCTCAACAAGAGCTTCATTTCCCTCGTGGTCCGCTCGGCGGAAGCCGCCAAGCTGCCCGAGATCGCCGTCCACGCCCTCGAAACGGCGCGCGAGATGAACCCCGACGACGTCGCCGTCCTCAACGCGCTCGGCCGGCTCTACGGCGAAACGGGGGACCCCGCCGCCGCCCGCACCTGCTTCGAGCAGGTGGTGAGCCTGAAGCCGACCGACCCCCAGGCGATCAAGGCGCTCAAGGACGCGCAGGCGATGGAGACGATGTCGCGCGGCCGCTGGAGCGAGGCGACGTCCTACCGCGACGTGATCAAGGACACGGACGAGGCCAAGCTGCTGGAGCAGGAGGGCAAGGCGGTCAAGTCCGACCGCGACGTCGAGGACCTGATTGCCGAGACGGAGAAGAAGGTCGAAACGGACCCCGCCAACGTCAACTACCAGCGCGCCCTGGCCGATCTCTACGCGCGGGCCGGCCGCTTCGAGGACGCCCTGAAGCTGCTGCACAAGGCCTCCGAGGCCAGCGGCGGGGGCGACCCGCAGATCGACCGGGCCATAACGAACGTCCGCGTCCGGCAATTCGAGAGCGAGATCGCCGCGCTGCGCGAAGGCGGCCGGGAGGCCGAGGCGGCGGCCCGCGCGCAGGAGCTCGACGCGTTCCGGCTTTCCGACGCGGAGCACCGCGTGGCCCGTTACCCGAACGACCTGCAGTTCAAGTACGAGTACGGTGTGCTCCTCTTCGACCGCGAGCAGTTCGACGAGGCCATCAAGCAGTTCCAGCTGGCGCAGCGCAACCCGCAGCGGCGCAACCGGGCCATGTACTACCTCGCCCGCTGTTTCGAGCAGAAGGGGCAGTACGACATCGCCGCCGAGCAGCTCGAGCGCGCGGCCTCCGAGCTGTCGCTCATGGACGAGACGAAGAAGGACATCATCTACGAGCTGGGGCTCGTCTGCGAGAAGATGGGCCGGAAGGAGAAGGCGGTGGAGCACTTCAAGGAGATCTACGCGGTGGACATCTCCTTCCGCGACGTCTCGCAAAGGATCGAGAAGGCCTACAAGGGCTGAGGGCGGCGTGGCGGCTCACCCGGGGGTCCGACGCGGCGCGCGCCGGCGCGGCGCGGCGGCGCTGCTGCTGCTCTTCCTCCCGGCCGCGGGCTGCGGGCGCGCGGCCGCCCCGGTTCCACGCCCCCCCGCGGCGGCCCGCGGCGAGATCTCGGTCGCCACGTGGAACCTCCGCCGCTACGCGCTGGACGACCGCGACGGCGACGGCCAGGCCAACGACCCGAAACCGGAGGCCGAGCGGGCCGCGGTCGCCGCGGTCCTCGCGCGGGTGAGCCCGGACGTGCTCGCGGTGCAGGAGATCGGCAACCCCGCCGTGCTCCAGGAGTTCCTGTACCGCCTCAGGGAGGCGGGACTGGACTACCCCCACGTCGAATACCCCGGGACCGGCGTGCCGGAGTCGAGGCAGGCGCTCCTCAGCCGGCTGCCGGTCGTCGGGCGCCGTGCGCACGCGGACGACGCCTACACCATCGGGGAGCGGCGGGTGCGGGTCCTGCGGGCGTTCATCGACGTCGATCTCGAAACCCCCGGCGGGTACCGGTTCCGGGTGCTGGCAGTGCACCTCAAGTCGAAGACCTTCCACCCGCTCGGCCAGACGGAGATGCGGCGCAGCGAGGCGCGGCTGCTGGCCCGTCACGTGCGCCGGGCCCTGGCCGACGACCCGGAAGCCCGCCTCGTCGTGCTGGGCGACTTCAACGACGCGCCGGACTCGGCGCCCCTGCGCGCGCTGCTGGAAGGCGAACCGCCCCCGTTGCGCGACCCCCGCCCCGCAGACCCGTTCGGCGACGTGTGGACCTACTTCTTCGACGGGCCCGACACGTACGCGCGGATCGACTACCTCCTGGTCAGCGCGCGCATGGCGGAGGACCTCGTCGCGGAGAAGACGCGCGTGGTGCGGGACCCGCTCGCGGCCGTCGCCTCCGACCACCGGCCGCTCGCCGCGGTGTTCCGGGCGGAGAACGGGGCGCGGCCGTGAACGGCCGGACGATCCGCGGCGTGGTCTTCGACTTCGACGGCACCCTGTTCGACGCGACCGACGCCATCTGCCACTCGTTCAACGCGGCGCTCGAGACCCTGGGCCGCCCGCCCCTTCCCCGCGCCGGGATCTGCCGCATGATCGGGCGGCCGCTGGTCGACATGTACGCCGAGACGGTCCCGGGCGCCTCGCGCGAGACCCTCGACCGGCTCGTGGAAGCCTACCGCCGCGTATTCCACCCCGTCTGCCTCTCGATGTGCCGCGCCCTGCCCGGCCTGCACGCCTGCCTCGACGCGCTCGCCGACCGGTGCCGTCTCGGCATAGCGACCAACCGGGGCCGGCGCGGCGCGTTCCAGATCCTCGACGGTTTCGGCGTCCGCGACCGGTTCGCGGCCGTGGTCGGCCTCGAGGACGTCGAGCGCACGAAGCCGCACCCCGAGGCCGTGGAAACGGCCATGGCCCGGATGGGCACCTGCCCGGAAGAGACAGCGATGGTGGGCGACACGCCCGAGGACATGGCGGCGGGGCGCGCCGCGGGCGCCCTGGCGGTCGGGGTGACGACCGGCCACCACGACGCCCGCGCCCTCCGCGACGCGGGCGCCGACGCGGTCCTGCCCGGCCTGGCCGGCCTGCCGGAACTTCTTGCCGGCCCCGGCGCGGCGGCGCCCCCCCCGGGCCGGAGCGGCCCGGCCTGACCCGCGGGGCGCGGCGCCCCTCAGTGCGTCAGGGCGTCGAGCAGCTCGCCGAGATCGACGACGGCGAACGAGGTCGCGTAGTCGGACATCGCGTAGGGCAGGATCATCCGCCCGCCGTGCACGACGGCGCCGCAACTGTAGACGACGTTGGGCACGTACCCCTCGCGCTCGTTCTCGTTGGGGCTGAGCAGCGGCTCGCGGAGCCGCCCGATGACCCGGGCCGGATCGTCGCGGTCCAGCAGGAAGCACCCGATGCAGTAGCGGCGCATGGGCCCCACGCCGTGGGTGAGGACCAGCCACCCGGCCTCCGTCTCGATCGGCGACCCGCAGTTGCCGAGCTGGACGAACTCCCACGGGTAGCTCGGCTTGAGCAGCAGCTTCTTCTCGTACCAGAAGTGCAGGTGGTCGGAGAACATGAGGTAGACGTTCTCGTTGTCCTGCCGCGAGATCACGGCGTAGAGCCCGTCGATGCGCCTCGGGAACAGGGCCATGCCCTTGTTCTGCGCCTCCGGCCCGTTCAGCGTGAACATGCGGAACCGCCGGAAGTCCTCCGTCTCGAGGAGCTGCGGCAGGATGATGTGCCCGTCGTACGCGGTGTAGGTCGCGTAGTAGGTCCGCGACCCGTCGTCGTCGATGAACTCGACGAACCGCGCGTCCTCGATGCCGTTTCGCTCGGTGGGACTGGTCGGGAAGAGGATCCGCTCGCAGAGGGCCGAGTCCTCCGGGTACTCGACCTCGTAGTTCGCCAGCGCCAGCGAGCGCATGCCGCGCGCGGCGGTCTCCTGCTCGCGCGTGCGGGGCCGCGCCTCGCGGCCGGCGGCGGCGAGCGCGGCCTCAAGGTCCTCCATCGCGAACGACGCCGCGAGGCGCGAGAGGACGTCGCGCGCGAAGGGATTGAGGAGGTTCAGCTCGAGCAGCTTCCGCTCGAAGAGCTTGTGCTCGAAGGAGCGGTGCGGGTGGGTGGCCGGCATGGACACGAAGGGGGCGATCGGGTCCAGTTCGATGCGCGCATCGGCGTGGAGCAGGCCGCAGCGGAACGTGATCGAGGAGATATGCCCCTCCCCCGTGGCGCGCAGGCTCAGGATGAACCGCCGCGCTCCCTCGGGCACGTTCGCCTGGTCGGGATGCCACACGATCGACGGGTTGAACAGCGCGGCGGACTCCAGCGAATACTCCTGCGTAAAGTACGCCCCGATGAGCAGCCGGCGCTCGGGCGACACCTCGACATCGGTGACGAGGAAGGGCCGCATCTCCTCGAAGCGCATGGCGAAGAACTGCTCGATCCCGCGGTGCCGGCCGTGGAACTCCGCCTGCACCCGCTCCGCCTCGGCGCAAACGGCCTCCTCGGGCATGGCCAGGATCCGCGCGATGATCTTGGTGGAGCGGACGGGGTCGCCCGGCTCGAAGCGGCGGACGAGGATGCGGCTCGCGTCCGGCCGCAGGACGATGCCGGTTCGCCGCACGTTCATGCAACCGCCTCCCCGCCCCGCGCCCCCGCGGCGGGGGGTTTCCGGAACGCGCGCACCTGCTCGTCCACCGCGCGCATCTCGGCGAGCGCGAGCAGGAACGCGAGGGTCGACTCCGCGCCCCGGTTGGCGTTGAGCCGGTCGACCTGCAGGGCGTCGCTGCAGCCCCCGGTCTTCGGGTCGTAGAGCGGCTGCCCCAGGTCGTTGCGGCCGAGGAACCACTCGAACACGCGGCGCGCCGCCCGGTACCAGGTCTCGTCGCCGGTCGTGAGATAGGCCTCGAGGCAGGCCGACACGGTCGACTGCGCCTCGATCGGCTGCTGGTCGTACAGGGCCCGCGGCCCGCCGCGCGGGTGAAACCCGTTGCTCCCCACGGGCCGGAAGACGCCTTGCTCGGAGGTCTGCAGGTCGAGCAGCCAGCGAAGCGCCCGCAGCCCGGTCTCGAGCGCCTCGGGCCGGCCGCACCAGTGCCCGCTCAGGATCAGGGCGTGCGGCAGCTTGGCGTTGTCGTAGGTCACGACATCCTCGAACCAGTCCCAGCCGGGTTTCGAGGCGTCGCGGAACCGGGCGAGCAACCGGTCCGTGAGCTGCGTGCGCACGGCGTTGACCCGCCGGTCGCCACTCAGGCACCGGAAGTACTCGTGGACCCCGACCAGCACGAACGCCCAGGCTCGCGGCGAGAGGAGGCCGTCGATGAGCCCCAGCGAGCGGTCGAAGAGCTGGGCCGCCCACGCCTGCCGCGAGCGGTCGCAGCGCCCCACGCAGGTGCCGAGCGCCCAGAGGGCCCGGCCCTGGCTGTCGTCGGACGCCTCCTCCCCCACCCAGCAGCGGTCGTAGCCCATGAAGTTGCGGAACAGGCCGGTCTGCTCGTCGAAGGCGTGGTTGAGAAAGGCGGCGTAGCGGCTGGACGCGAGGTCCAGGCCCGGCTCGGACGCGCCGAGGCCTTCCAGCAGGGCGTGGAGGATGAGGGCGCGGGCGTTGTCGTCCGTGCAGTACCCGTCCTCGTAGTTGGGGATGCCGAACCGCGCGTGCTGGAGCAGCCCGGTGGAATCGGTAAGCGCGAGCAGGTGATGGAAACGGAACGGCGGCAACTCGGGCGCGTTCTCCTCCAGGGTGCGGACGAGCCCGGCCGCGAGCGGCGCGCCCGAGCGGCGCGCCCGGCGGAAGGCGGCGGCGTAGCGCCCCGCCACGTGACGCCAGACCATGTCGCGGCCCAGGAGGTAGGCCTTCTTGCGCATCGCGTGGCGGCGCGTCGCGTCGGTGAGCAGGCCCGAAACCTCCGTGCCCAGCGCGTCCGCGTCGGCGAAGGGCACGAGCACGCCCCGCCCGTCCGCGAGCAGCTCTTCCGCGTGCCAGTACGGGGTCGAGACCACCGCCTTCCCGCAGCCGAACGCGTAGGCGAGCGTGCCCGACGTGATCTGGGCGGGGTTGAGATAGGGCGTGACGTAGAGGTCCGCGGCGCCGAGGAACTCCTTGAGCTCCTCGATGTCCACGAAGCGGTTATGGAAGATCACGTGCTTCTCGACGCCGAGGTCGACCGCGAGGCGCTGCAGCCCGATCCGGTACTCCTCGCCCTTGTCGCGGACGAGGTTCGGGTGGGTCGCGCCGAGGACGATGTACACGGTTTCCGGATGGGCGCGCAGGACGGCCGGCAGCGCCCTCAGCATGTGTTCGATTCCCTTGTTCGGGGAGAGCAGGCCGAAGGTGAGCAGCACCTGCTTGCCCTCGACGCCGAACCGGTCCTTGAAGAAATTGGGGTCCACGAACGGCATGTCGGGGATCCCGTGCGGAACGACGAGGATCTTGCTCTCGTCCACGCCGTACACGTCGCGCAGGAACCCGCGGCCCCGTTCGGTCATGACGGCCACGTAGCGGGACAGGCGCGCGACCTCCGCCAGCGCGCGGTGCTGCGCCTCGCCGGGCTCCCTCAGCACGGTGTGCAGGGTCGTGACGACGGGCGGGCGCAGGGCGCGCAGCAGGGCGAGCACGTGCGAGCCGGCGGGCCCGCCGTAGATCCCGTACTCGTGCTGGAGGCAGACGACGTCGGTGGAGGCGAAGTTGATGAAGTCCGCGGCGCGCTGGTAGGAGGCGATCTCCCGCTCCGCGATCTCGAAACGCACCTCGGGCGGGTAGCTGTACCCCGCGGGTCGGTCGTTGACCGGCACGACGAAGCACTCGGTCCGCGGGTACCGCGCGGCGAACGAGCGGCAGAGGTCGGCCGTGAACGTGGCGATGCCGCACTGCCGCGGAACGTAGTCCCCCACGAAGGCGACCTTACCGAGCGTTGGCCTGTCAGACAATACCCCGACTCCTTGCGCCGCAAGCGGCGCCCTCATACTGGCCCCCGTTCCGGCCGCGGTCAAGCCGCGCCCGGCACCCGGAAGGGAAGGCGGCCGGCGGCCGGGGGCGCCGTCGAAAGGAACGGGTGGCGGCGCCGGATGGAGCGAGCGATGGGATTCGAACCCACGACAGCTACCTTGGCAAGGTAGAGCTCTACCACTGAGCTACGCTCGCGCGTCATCCGCCCGCGGCACCGGGACTGCCGCGGCCGGCCCCGCGGTGAACGGTGCGGATACATAACCCGATCGCAGCGGCCGTGCAACCCCGTTTTTGCCCGCCGGCCGGGTGGCGCCCCCCGGGCGCGCGCGGCCGCCGGCAGATGCGCCCGGGCTGGCGTCCCGCACACCGGGCGCGTATGCTGGCGGGCTTTGAGGCAGCCCGCACGGAGGACGCCATGTCCCGCACCCAGCACGGTTTCGAACACCTCTTCACGCGCGACGTCCCGGAACTGGCCGCCCGGGCCCGCCTGTACCGGCACGCGGCCACCGGCGGCGAAGTGCTTTCCATGGAGTGCGACGACGCGAACAAGGTCTTCGGCATCACGTTCCGCACCCCGCCCGCCGACTCGAGCGGTATCGCCCACATCCTCGAGCACTCCGTCCTCTGCGGCTCGCGCAAGTACCCGGTGAAGGAGCCCTTCGTCGAACTGCTCAAGGGATCGCTGCAGACCTTCCTCAACGCGTTCACCTTCCCCGACAAGACCTGCTACCCCGTGGCCAGCCAGAACCTGCAGGACTTCCGCAACCTGGTCGACGTCTACCTCGACGCGGTCTTCCACCCGCGCATCACCCCCGAAATCTTCGGGCAGGAGGGGTGGCACTACGAGGCGGACGACCCGGACGGCCCGCTCGCGTTCAAGGGCGTGGTGTTCAACGAGATGAAGGGCGTCTACTCCTCGCCGGACGCGCGCATCGCGGAGGGCTCGCAGCAGGGTCTCTTCCCCGACACGCCCTACGGGCTGGATTCGGGCGGGCACCCGTCGCACATCCCGGACCTGACCTTCGAGACCTTCCGGCGGTTCCACGCCGCGTACTACCACCCGTCCAACGCGCGCGTCTTCTTCTGGGGCGACGATCCCGCCGCGGACCGGCTCCGCACGATCGACGCCTGCTTCCGGGAATTCTCGCGGATCGACCCCGCTCCCGTCCTGCCCGCCCAACCCCGTTTCGACGCGCCGCGGCAGCGGACCCTTTCCTTTCCCGCCGCCGAGGGCAGCGCGGACGCCACCCGGGCCCTGGCCACCGTGAACTGGCTGCTCCCCGACCCGCTGGACCCGGAGCGGACGCTCGCCTTCGAGGTGCTCGGCGACATGCTCACCGGGACCCCCGCCGCGCCGCTGCGCAAGGCGCTGACCGATTCGGGGCTCGGGGAGGAGGTGCTCCACCACCTCGAAACGGGCCTGCGCGAGATGTACTTCTCGGCCGGCCTGCGGGGCCTCGCGCCGGACCGCGTGCCGGACATGGAACGCCTCGTGCTCCGCACGCTCGAGGACATCGTGCGCGACGGGTTCCCGGCCGACCTGGTGGCGGCCACGATGAACACCTTCGAGTTCCGCCTGCGCGAGAACAACACCGGCGGCTGGCCCCGCGGCCTCCTCGTCATGCTGCGGGCCCTCACGACCTGGCTGCACGGGGCCGACCCGGTCGAGGCGATCGCCTTCGAGGCCCCGCTGGCCGCGCTCAAGGCGCGGCTCGCGGCCGCGCCGCGGTACTTCGAGGACCTGGTCGGGAAGCACCTCCACGGCAACCCCCACCGCGTCACGCTGGCCCTCGTGCCCGACACCGGGCTGGCGGCGCGCGAAGAGGCCGGGGAGCGGGCGCGGCTGGACGCGGCGCACGCGGCGATGGACGGCGACGCCCGCCGCGCGGTGGTCGAAGCCGCCCGGGCGATGCACGCGGCCCAGGAACGGCCCGATCCGCCCGAGGCCCTCGCCGCCATTCCCTGCCTGCGCCTCTCCGACCTGGACCGCAGCAACACACCCCTTCCGATGGAGCGGGACCCCGGTGAACCGCCGGTCCTGCTCCACGACCTCGCCACCGCCGGCATCGTCTACCTCGACGCCGGCTTCGACCTCCGCGCCCTTCCCGCAGACCTCCTGCCCTACGTGCCCCTCTTCGGCCGCGCGCTGCTGCAGACGGGCACGGACCGCGAGGACTTCGTCGCCTTCTCCCGCCGCATCGGGCGCACGACCGGCGGCGTGGGAGCCGCGGCCATGGCGGCCGCGTCGTTCACTTCGCGCGCCGCCGTGCCGTGGCTCTTCATGCGGGGCAAGGCCCTGGTGGACCGGGCCGGCGACCTGCTCGGCGTCTTCGACGACGCGCTCCTCCGCTCGCGGCTGGAGGACCACGGCCGCCTCCTGCAGCTCGCGCGCGAGCAGAAGGCGGGCCTCGAGGCCTCGCTCATCCCGGCGGGCAACGGGTTCGTGGGCAGGCGCCTCGAGGCGTGCTTCTCGGAGGCCGGCGGGATCGAGGAGCGGATGCACGGCATCGAGCAGCTCTTCTTCCTGCGCGGTCTGGTGGCGGAACTCGAACGGGACGGCGCCGCAGTGAGCGCGCGGCTGGAGGCGCTGCGCCGCCTCCTCGTGCGTCGGACCCACATGGTCGTCAACCTGACCGCCCCGGGCGGCGACCTGCCCGGCCTGCGCGACGCGGCCCGGCAGTGGGCCGGGGGACTGCCCGGGGCGGACCGCCCGGCCGGCGAGTGGCCGGAGGCGGGCGGCGCGGGCTCCGAGACCCTCGCCCTGCCCTCCCAGGTCAACTACGTCGGGAAGGCCGCCCGCCTCTTCGCCGACGGGCAGCGCTTCCACGGGTCCATGCCCGTCGCCGTACGCTACCTCAACACCACGTGGATGTGGGAGCGGGTCCGCGTGCAGGGCGGCGCCTACGGCGGTTCGTGCCGCCTGAACCGCGCGACCGGCACGTTCGCCTACCTGTCCTACCGCGACCCGAACATCCGGCGCACGCTGGAGGTCTACGACCGCACCGCCGGGCACCTCGCCGCGGCCGACGTATCGGAGGAGGAGGTGCGCAAGAGCGTCATCGGCGCCATCGGCGATCTCGACCGCCCCATGCTCCCCGACGCCATGGGTTTCGCCTCGCTCGTGCGGCACCTGACCGGCGACACCGACGAGCGGCGGCAGCAGCTGCGCGACGAGATCCTGGGCACCACGCCCGCCGACCTGCGCCGCTTTGCCGGTCTTCTCCGGCGGGTCGCCCGCGAGGGCGTGGTGGTGGTCATGGGCTCTCCGGAGGCGCTCGGCCGGGACGCCGGGGCGCTCCCGCCGGACGCGCGGCGCACGCGGCTGCTGTAGCGGCGCGCCCGGCGCGCGCGGCGCTCAGGGCGCCGGCCCCGCGCCGGCCTCCTCCTGCTTCTGCGCCACCCGGGCCAGGTGCAGCACCACCTCCGGGTGCCCGTCGCTCAGGCGCACCGCCTCGGAGAGCACCC
Organism: uncultured bacterium; assembly: GCA_963744655.1. Lineage (GTDB taxonomy): Bacteria > Verrucomicrobiota > Kiritimatiellia > PWTM01 > PWTM01 > CAVUUJ01. The sequence goes on from CAVUUJ010000002.1 coordinate 186,774, forward strand.
GGCGGGCCTCCGTGAGCTGCCCCAGCCCCTCGAGGGCAACGCCCAGCGTGTCGAGCGTGACCCACGCGGGATCCATCCCGGCGGCTTCCCGGGCCAGGGGCAGCGCCTCCTCGAAACGCTCCTGCCGGCAGAGCACCCAGGCGAGATCGTTCAACGCGCCGGCGCCCCGCTGCCGCTCCAGGCTGCGGCGCAGCGCCGCCTCCGCCTTGACGTAGGCCCCGCGCTGCAGGTGGAGGCTGCCCAGGAAGTGGTTGGCCACCGCGTTGCCGGGGTCCAGGCGCAGGAGGTCGTGCACGTGCTCCTCGGCCAGGTCCTGCCGGTGTTCGGCCAGGTCGATCCATAGCAGCAGCTCGCGGCCCGCCACGCGAGCGGGCTCGTGGTGCAGGAACCGCACGGTGTAGCGCCGGGCGGCTTCGAATTGGCCTGCGTCGAGGTGCAGCCGCGCGAGGAACAGCGCGAGCCGGGGCCGCCCGTCGAGCCCCTCTTCGAGGAGCGTCGCGGCGCGCTTCACGATGGCATCGTCGTCCTGCTCCAGCCCGATCCACGCGAGCAGGGCCCACGCGTCGATATCGTCCGGCCGCGCGACCAGCAGCGTTTCGACCCGGCCGCGCGCCGCCGCGAGATCGCCGCGCCCCGCGTCGATCAGGGCGCGCAGCAGGGCCCGCAGCCGTTCCGCCGCGGCGCCCGCGGGCAGCCGCTCGAGCCACTGCGCCGCCGCGTCCATGTCGCCGCCCTGCATCGCCGCGCGCAGCAGGCCGACCACGGCGGCGGTGCTGTTCGTGTCCCGCGCGTAGAGGTCGCGCAGCACGGCCTTGCTCTCGGCGGTGCGGCCGGCGTCCAGGAGCGTGCCGGCCACGAGCTGGTCGGCGAGCGCGGCGGGCACGCCGCGGGACTCGGCCCCTTCCAGCGCGGCATCCACCAGGTCCGGCCGCCCGGTACGCGCCCACTGCTGCGCCCGGTTGACCTGGGCGGCGGGGTGGGTGAGATAGCCGTACGTCCGCATGGTCGCCATCGGGTCCAGCCCCCGGGTGAGGCCCCGGATCAGCTCGTTGACCTCGTCCATCAGGGCCGGCCAGCGGCCCGGGTCGTGCCGGGCGGCGAGCTGGGTCGCGTTGAGCAGCGCCGAGAGGTTGCGCGGATCGAGGCGGCGGGCCTCGTCGTAGCCCGCCATCGCTTCCGCGGGGCGCCGGGCGCGCTCGAGCTCGACGCCCAGGTTGTTCGCCGCGCGGCTGGCCGTGCGCAGCAGCCACTCGCCGGCGCCGCCCAGGGGTTCCCGCGCGCGGCGCAGGGCACCGGCCTGCGGGGCGAGTTCCCCGGCCCACGCGCCGAGGGCGGCCACCGAGGCGTCCAGGTCCGCCGCCGAGGGGGCGGCCCGGCCGAGGTACAGCGGGCCGAAAGGCAGCGGGCGCCGCCCCAGCGTGAGCCATACGTCCGGCGCATCGAGCACGGCCACGTCGTCCTCGAAGCGGCCGGCCTGGCGCTGCCACTCCGCCAGCAGCGCCTCGGGTCCGATCAGGGCACGGTCCTTGACCGCCGGCGCCGTGAACTGCGCGGCCAGCCAACGCCGGTAGGCGGGGAACCCGGTGAGCTGCAGGTTCAGCACCTTCAGTTCGCGGCCGTGCGCGGCCGCGGCAAGCAGCAGGACGTCGTCCATCGGCCCCGCGGACACGAGCCACCGGCGGGGGCCGAGGGCCGCCAGCGTGCGGTCCGCCCAGGCGGCCACCGCCGCGGCGGGCCGCGGATCGACCCGCGGGAAGTTCACGGCGGCCGCGACGAGTACGGACACGGCCGCCAGCGCCCCGAAGGCCGCCGCGAGACGGCGGCGGCGCGGCGCATCGCCCGTTTCCTCGACCGCCCGGAGCAGGCCGCCCCAGAAGGTGAGGAACCAGACGCCGGCCGGCTCGCCGTGCCGGAAGAGCCCGTTGCGCAAGGCGTGGGTCAGCCAGCCGGCGAGGTACCCCATGCCCGCGGCGGCGGCGAGATGCGGGGTGACGAGCAGCGGCCGGAAGCCGAACATCGCGAACGGCGTGACCGGCGCGTTGTAGAGGAAGGCGAGCCCGAGCGCGACGACCAGCAGCGCCACGCCGCTCATCCAGAGCCGCACGTCCGGGTCCGCCGCGCCGCGCGTGAGCGCCGCCAGCACGGCGGGCAGTCCGGCAAGGAGCACGAGCAGCAGCCAGCCGACGTCCGGCGTGCTCCACCGCACGATGCGGTACTGCTCGCGCAGCACCTCCCAGAGCGCTTCGCCGTAGTGCCCGAGCCCGTGCCACTCCGCCGCCGGGTGCAGCCAGAAACGCCACGCGACGAGCGCGTACGTGCCGAAGAGCCCGGCGAGGCCCAGGACGGTGCAGAGCGCGAGCGGGCGCACCCGCAGCTGCCGGTGCCGCAGCAGGGCCGCGAGCGCGTAGAGCGCGAAGCCGGGCGCGAAGAGCAGGAGCGTCGGGAATTCCGCGGCCGCCACGCCGTAGAGCGCGGCGCCGAGGTAGAGCCGGGCCAGGCGGCCGGTCGCGCGGTGGGCCTGGACCAGCAGGGCGACGGCGAGGAGCAACACCGTGTCCAGCGCCGCGGGATGGGCCCGCGTGGCCACGAACCAGAACGGGGCCGAAAGCGCCAGGGCCGCGGCGGCCACCAGGGCACCGAAGGTTCGCGAACCCGCCCCCTCGCCGGACCCCGCGCCGGGCGCTTCCGCCGGCGCCGGCGCCGGCCGGCGCGTCCGCAGGGCGGCCCCCGCCGTGACGGGCGGCGCGTCCTCGCCCGGCGGCAGGTCACGCCACGGCAGCAGGTCCGCCAGCACCCCTTCGTCCCCGGGCGGCGGCGCGAACAGCGGCGACGGGTCGAGCCGGATCCGGCGCACGAGCGCAAAGAGCAGGCCGACCGCCAGGGCGCCGCAGGCCACGCTCCACCAGGCGGCGCGGCCCGCGAGGGTCCCCCACGGCAGGCGCAGCAGGCCGCGGACCGCGGCGTGCCAGAGCGGATGCGTGAGCGGCGGGAACGCCGTAAGGCCCGCGTGCGCGGCCAGCAGGCCCGCGGACTCGCCCGGGAAGGGCACCGCGGCGCGCGTAAGCGCAAAGAGGGCCGCGGCGGCGAGCGCCGCGCCCGCGCCCGCCGCGGCGGCGAGCAGGCGGTCGCTCCGCATCTTGCGATCGATGTACATCCCGCCGGCCGCTGCGCGGCGCGCCCCCTCCCTGTCTTTCGCCGGGCCGCCCGCCCGGGCCGACCCGCTGTCCGCCCAAAGCAAAGACCCCGAAGCGCACGCCCCGGGGTCTTCGAAACCGACCTGCGCGAACGGCTACCGCCGCCGGCGCCGCCACGCCATCGCCGCGAGCCCTGCGCCGACCAGCGCCAGCGTCGCGGGTTCGGGTATGACCGTCCACCCCGACCCGTCGTCCGGCATGCTGCCGATGTCGTAGGTATCCTCGGTGGGAGGCGGGTTGGAGGTGTTCCAGCTCAAGGCCTTCGTGTTGGAAAACACGTAGTAGTAGTAGGCGGGCGCCGACCCCGGGTCGTCGGTGAAGATCGCCGTGTAGAGCGTCTTCCCGTTCCACGCGGAGAAATCCACGGTGTCTTCAAAGAACCGCCCGTCGCCGACCGCTGCGCTGGCCGCGGGACGATTGGCCAGCTCGTTGGCCCACGTGGCGGTGTTCGGCGCGCCGTCGAAGAGGGCCATGTAGTAGGCGTCGCCCACGGTGACCGGCCCGCCGCCCAGCGCCGACGGCCGGTAGAGGTCGGTCCCCGCGCCAGCGAAGCCGGCGCTGTACCAGAACAGGGTCGACACCGCCTGCGACGCGGGGCAGACCGCCACGGCAAGCAGGGCCGCCAACACCCAACCGATATCGCGCATGCGCATGATCATCTCCCGGTCTGACTGCCACCACCGTCCCGGATCACCCTCCGGACGCTACCACCAGTTGTAGGGTCTGTCGAACGTGGGCGTGAATGGGCTCCGCGCGTTGTACCAGACCGCCTGCCCCACCGCGACGGGCACATTGGTGAGCGACTCCGTCGTCCCGACCAGCGCCCACGTCCCGTCGCCCCGCAGGTAGTACCCCGTGTAGCCCCCCGCGGGGTCCCACGTGTACACCCTGTCGGCCAGGAGGGATATGTTGTTGCCCGTGGCCCCCTCGGTCACCCAGTTGGTCTTCTCCGCCAGGTTGAACGCCGACGCGAAGGCGTAGCCGAGCAGGTTGAAGCCCGGCTCCATCACCTTGTCGGTCGTGTTGCTGGATACCACCTCGCCCATGAGGTAGATGGCGTAGTTCGTGGTCGCCCCCTGGGGCGGAGCGATCCAGAAGCCCTCCCCCGACGTGACGGTGAAGTTGGTCGGCGTGGAGCCCCCAACGAGGTAGAACTGGTCGTCCGTCTTCTGGTACACGCTCACGTAGCCCTGGGCCTGCGCGTCGTAGAACGATACCCGGTCCGCCAGGAGGGACACGTTGCTCTTGCGAAGCGAGTTGGTGCCGAAGACCTCCGCGACCGTCTGGGTCCCGCCGCCGACCTGCCGGAAGTTGAGACCCACCAGCGCGAACGATCCGGCGGGCGGCACCTCCACCTTCACGAAACCCACGGCGTTGCGGCTGTAGACGTTGGATTGCGCCCAAGCGGCGGCGGCGCCCAGCCCGGCGGCTATCACCACGAGCCCGATATGTTTCATCACTACTCCCGTTGTCCGGAGGATGGCGAGATCCCCCCGCAACACCCGCGCGTAAAGGTAGCCTGCTCCGCGGGGGGGGTACAAGCGAATTCCTGCCCTCCGCCGCCGGCCCGCCTTCGCGCGGGCCGCCGGGCGGCCGCCCACGTGCGGACCCGCCCTGCTGCGCCCTACGGTACTATTCCGCGCGGTAGCGCGAAACCCCACACGGCGGCCTGCGCCGGGGGTGCCGCGGGCGGGGCCCGGCGGCCGGCCGCGACCCGCCTGGCCGCTTGACCGCCGTCCGGAACGGCCTAGGATACCGGCATGAGGCTCCTCTCTTTCTGCACGGCCCTTTCGGGGGTGCTGGCGGCGGCGGGTGCGCTGGCCGCGCCGTCCTATCCGTTCGACCGCTACCAGGTGATCCTCGACCGCCAGCCGTTCGGCGAAGCGGCCGCGCCCGCGTCCGACACGGCCTCCGCCCCCACCGCCGACATGCTCTTCGCCCGCACCCTGCGGCTGTGTGCGCTGATCGAGCTCGCCGACGGCACGGTGCGGGCGGGCATTGTCGATACGCAGACGAAGAGCACGTTCTACCTCCGGCCCGGGGAATCGGAAGAAGGGCTCGACCTGCTCTCGGTCGACCTGGAGGACGAGGTGGCGACGGTTCGCAAGGGGGGCCTGACGGTCGACCTCAAGATGGAAGGCGGCAGCGCCGCGGCCGCGGCCCGTCCCCCGCCCGTCACTGCGGTTACGCGGCGCATGACCTACGCCGAGCGCCGTCGCATGCGGGCCGCGCCCCCCGCGACCAACCCCGGGACGCCCGGCGGAGCGTCCGCCCCGGTCGTCGCCCAGCCGGCCCCCCCGCCGCCGCAACCCCGGCTCACGGGGAAAGCCCTGGAAAAGCACCTGCGCGAGTACCAGCTGGAGGTCATCCGCCAGGGCCTGCCGCCGCTCCCGATCCCCCTGACGCCCCAGCAGGACGCGCAGCTGGTCAAGGAGGGCGTCCTGCCCCCGCTCCAGGCCGGGTCCGGCGGGCCGTGACCCGCGCCGGCCCGCCGCGCCGCGCGCGGCGCGCGTCAGTTCTGGATCACGGTGACGCTGCGCGTGTCGGTGGCGTCGGCCACGCTCACCGTCTGCGTACCGACAGCTGACGCGCCATAGGTCACCGTGTCGCCGGTCCCGGCGATGGCGCCGAGGCTGGAATCGGCGACCGACCAGGTGTAGGACCCGTTGCCGCCGGAGGCGGTGAAGCCCTGGGTGCCGCCCACCACCAGGCTGACCGGCCCGGCGGGGCTCAGGGCGAGCGCGGTCGTGTTGGTGGGCGCCGGCGTGGGCGTCGTGTTGGTGGCGACCGTCGCCTGCCCGAAGACCTGCCCCGTCAGGCTGCTTTCGATCCACGTGCCGCGCATCGTCGCCGTCGTGCCGCTGAGGTCGATCGTGCCGGCCAGGGTGCCGCGCGACCCGGCAGTCGTCGTGCCCTCGACGGAAAACTGGGCGCTGGCGCCGACGACCCGCCCGATGCTGCCGTTGAAGACCCGGTTGTTGTTGTCCACCCCCTGCAACTGGTCGCCGGTCTGGCGCAGGTCGAGCTGCGCGATGGACGCGCCCGTGTTGCGGCTCACGAGGTTGCCGTCGGGATTGCGGTAGAGGCCTTCGACGACCAGGGAGACGGCCCGCACCGCCGTGTCGGGCGACCCGATTTCACAACCGGTTTGCGTCAGCACCGCCAGGGCCAGCCCCGCCGCCGCCCCGAGCGCACACGTGATCGATGGTTTCATCGGCAGCCTCCCCTTTGCGGACCGCAGCCTACGCGGCCCGGCCGGCCGCGTCCAGCGCGCCGCGCGCGGTCCTACCCGGCGCCCCACAGGCGGATGCCCGGCCCGAGCTTCTTCTTAAGGGGCTCGGTCGCGTCGGCCAGTTGCTTCACGGTGCTGAACGGCAGGACCAGCTTGCCGGCGCGCGCGTTGCGGCGGGCCTGGTAGGCCGTGCGGGCGCCGGCCACGACGCTGTCGACGCCCGGCTGCGCGAGCAGCCAGGCGAGGCTGACCGAGGTGATCGGTTCGCCCAGGTCGCGGGCGATGGACCTCACGCGCGCCAGGGTTTCGAACGTTTCCGCCTCGGCGCCCTCCTCGCCGTGGTGCACGGCGGGGCGGGCGGAGGAGAAGTGGCGCGTGTCCGCGCGGCCGGCCGGCACTTCGTCCGCGGAGGTGAACTTGCCCGTCAGCACCCCGTGCAGGAGCGGCGCGTACGCCAGCACGCCGATTCGTTCCTTGCGGCACTGCGGGAGCGCGCTTTCCTCGACCGCGCGGAACAGGAGGCTGTACGGCAGCTGGTTGGCGGCGACGGCGAACCGCCGGGGCGCGAGGGTGGCGGCCAACTCGCGGGCACCGAAATTGCTTACCCCGTACTCCCGGATCTTTCCTTCCGTGCGGAGTTGTTCGAGGATGCCCAGGGTCTCGGCGATCGGGAACTTCGGGTTGGGCGCCTGCAGCTGGAACAGGTCGATGTAGTCGGTGTCGAGGTTGCGCAGGCTGTCCTCGCAGGCGGAGCGGAGCAGGTTCGGCGCATAGAAGGAGGGCCCGACCCGCGTAGCGATGCCAACGCGGGAGCGCACGTCGCCCAGCGCCTTGCCGAGCAAGCGCTCGACACGGCCGTTGCCGTAGGACCGCGCCGTCTCGAAGAGGCGCACGCCCTCCTCGTAGGCCGCCTTGATCGTGGCGAGCGATTCGGCCTCGTCCTGGGGCCCCCACGCGTCCTCGCCCGACAAACCCCACGTTCCGAGGGCCACGTTCGACACGGGGATTTCGGACTTGCCCAGCGTCCGGTACTTCATGGTGCTGCTCCTCGCTGTTCCGGCTGCTGCGCCGCCTCGACCGCCACGATCCGTTCGTCGTGGCTGGCGCGGATCGACTCGCCCGGTTCGACGCGCAGGAAGGTGTCGTCCGGCCACGGCCCGTCCGCCAGCTGCTGCAGGAGGCCCATATCACCCTGCACCTTCTCGAAACGCCAGCCCTTTTCGTCGGCCCGCCGCCTCGACTCCTGTTCGAAGCGCCCGTCGGGTTCCACGCCCATCGCGATGAACGTGTACTGGCCGTAGTGGTCGGTCCCCTGGCCGAGGGTCTCCAGCAGGTAGCGCGCGTTGTCTTCCCCGTACGCCTCGACCCATTCCTCGTAGGAACGGTCGAGCCCGGTGCGGTGCTGGATCGAGAGCTCCTTCATCTCGTCGCTCAGCGCGCTGCGCTCGAGCCACCCGGTGGTGTGGAAGTAGACGCCGGGGTGCTCCTCGAAGTACGCCCGGTACCGGGTCCTGCTGCCCAGGAACAGCGTGATGCAGTCGTGTGCGCGCGGCAGCACGAGCGGCAGGTCCCGGGCCCGGAGGCCCGCCACGCCGTTGTTGCACAGGCCGTAGCCGAGCAGCACCGCGTCGTAGTCCCGGCCCGCGGCCGCATCGACCTGCTCCTGCAGCGCGGCCCGCATGCGCGGCGTGCCGATGTCGTGGAGTCCCTTCGGCAGGAACGCGAGGTCGATCGTGTTGACCGAGCGCGCGGCGGCCGCGCAGACCTCCCGGTGGAAGATCTCGCAACTGACGATTTTCAGGCGCATGGGGCCGGCAGCATAGGCCAGGGGGCTCGCGGTCCACAAGCCCGGCGGGCGGGCGGGGCGGGCTTCGCCCTTGCATTGTGGGAGGGCGTCCCTATCGTTGGCCGGCACGTTCGGCGGCCCGGCGTGGGCCACGAGGACGAGGAGAGCACGCATGGATCTGCAGTCGCTTTTTGCGGAACGGATTGGCGGGGCCGGTTTCGGCCGGGCCAGCGAGATCTACAAGTTCGAGAAGATCAAGCGGGCCAAGGCCGCCGCGCGGGCGGCGCACCCGGGCACCGACCTGCTCGACTTCGGCGTGGGCGAGCCCGACCGCATGGCGCCGGAGCCGGTGCGCAGGGCGCTGAAGGCCGCGGTCGACGACCCGGCCAACCGCGGGTACGCGGACAACGGCATGCGGGCGTTCAAGCTGGCCGCGGCGGACTACATGCGCTCGTTCTTCGGGGTATCGGACCTGGACCCGGACACGGAGATCAACCACAGTATCGGGTCCAAGCCCGCGCTGGCGATGCTGCCGCTGGCTTCGTGAATCCCGGCGACGTGGTGCTCACGACCGTCCCCGGCTACCCGGTCCTGGCGACCCACGCCCGTTACCTTGGCGGCGACGTGGTCCGTGTGCCGCTGCTGTCGCGAGCGGGGCTTCCTGCCCGACCTGGGGGACATCGATCCCGCCGTGGCGGACCGGGCCAAGCTCTTCTACGTGAACTACCCCAACAACCCGACGGGGGCGGCGGCGTCGCCGGCGTTCTTCGACGCCCTGATCGCGTTTGCCGGGAGGCACCGCATCCTGCTCGTGCAGGATGCCGCCTATGCGACGCTGGTGTACGGCGCCGGGCGGTTGTCGATCCTGGGGCGCCCCGGGGGCAAGGCCTGCGCGGTGGAGCTCCATTCCATGAGCAAGAGCTACAACATGACCGGCTGGCGCCTGGGGTTCGTGGCGGGTTCGGCCCCTGCCGTGCGGGCCTTCGCCGAGGTGAAGGACAACATGCGACTCGGGTCAGTTCAAGGCGATCCAGGTCGCGGCCTGCGCGGGCATCGCGGACGTGGCGCTCTCCGAGGGCATCCGGGAGCATTACCGGGTCCGGCTCGAGAAGATGGTGCGGGTGCTGCAGGGGGCGGGCTTCGACGCCCGGATGCCCGGCGGCACGTTCTACCTGTACGTCGCGGCGCCGAAGGGCGCCGGGGACGCCGTGTTTGCCACGGCGGAGGAGGCGTCGCAGTTCCTGATCCGCGAGCACCTGCTGTCCACGGTGCCGTGGGACGATGCGGGCGCCTACCTTCGCTTTTCGGCGACGTTCGAATCGGCGGGCGACCGGGACGACGACCGGGTGCTCGGCGAACTGGGCCGCCGCCTGGCGGATGCGCGGTTGCGGTTTTGAGCGGCCCTCGGTGAGGGGGGGGGTGCGCGGCGGCGACATCGCGTCACGTCGCTCCCTTCATGAGGCAGGCGCCGCCTGCGGTGGCCCGCGTCCCGCGCCTGCCCCATGCCTTTCCCCTATCCCTGCCCCTTCCCGGGCCCATGCGGCACACGTGCAGCCGTGCGGCGTGCCGTAGGCGGTGAAGGGCGCGGGCTTCCCGCTGCTGCGGGCTCGGTGAACGGCGGGAGGCGCCATGCGTCGTGCCGGTCCTCTCCGGGCCGCTTCCCTTCCCGCCGCACCGTCCGAACCGACCCCGTCCTTGACCGTCTTACGGCACACTTGTACAAGTGTGGCGTATGGCAGCCCGTGGCGCAGTGGATACCGTGGAGGTGAGGCCGACGATCTGGCGCACCTGCAGGGCGCTCGCGAACAGGAAGCGCCTGGCCCTGCTGCAGGCGGTCGCACCCGACCGGTCGCTCACGGTGGGACAACTCGCCGCGGCGACCGGCCTGGACGTCACGCTGACCAGCCGCTACGCCCGCGCCCTCAACGCGCGGGGCCTGCTGACGGCCCGGCGCAGCAGCCGCTGGGTCCACTACGCCCCGGCCCGCGGCGGGCTCGCCGACGTCCAACCCCTCGTCGATGCGGTGTTCGATACCCTCGCCGGAAGCGACGGCGGCGCCGAGGAGGTGTACCGCCTCGCCACCGCGTTCACCCACCCGCGGCGCGTCCTGCTGGCCAGGGCCTGCCGGAAGGGCCCGGCACGCTACACCGGACTCGCCCGCGCGACCGGCATCTCGCTCCGCGCCCTCGACCGGCACCTCCGCAAACTGCTCGCCCGCGGGGTGCTCGCCCGGCGCGAAGGGTACTACCGGCTCGGGCCGCCCCGCTCCCGGCTGCACGAGAGCCTGCTGGACGCCGTCCGCCGCATGGCGGTATGACTACCCGCCGATGATCACGTTCCTCGAAGGCGCCCTGGAAGACAAACAGCCCACGCTCCTCGTGCTCAACTGCGGCGGCGTGGGCTACGAGGTCCACATCCCCCTCAGCAGCTTCGACCGCCTGCCCGCGACCGGCGAACGCTGCCGGCTGCTCATCCACCACCACGTGCGGGAGGAAGAGGAGACGCTTTTCGGCTTTTCCACCGAGGCGGAGCGACGCCTGTTCCGGCTCCTGCTCGACGTCGCGGGGGTCGGCCCCAAGACCGCCATCGGCGCCCTGAGCGGGATCTCCCCCAGGGAACTGAAGGCCGCCATCGTCCAGGGCGACGTCCAGCGGCTCTCGTCCGTCAGCGGAATCGGCAAGAAGACCGCCGAGCGGATCGTCGTGGAACTCCGGGACAAGCTCTCGGCCGGCGACGCGCTCGAAGCCGTGGCCGGCGGCGCCGCGCCCACCGCGGCGGACGTGCGCCGGCGCGACGCCGTACTCGCCCTGGTGTCGCTGGGCTACAAGCAGGCCGAAGCACTCAAGCGCGTGCACGCCGTCCTGCCCGCCGGCGCCGGCGACGACCTCAGCGTGGAGGACGTCGTGCGCCTGGCGCTCGCGGGCCGCTAGCCCCCCGCCGCGCGCGCAAGAAGGAAGGGCCATGCCCACCCGGAACCGCAAGATCCTGAACGAAGGGCCCGGATGCCCCCTCGAGGCCCCCGCCTATCCCGGGGAACTGGACGCCTGGTGGCGCGAACGCGCGCGCCGTGCGGTGGGCCACCGCGAACAGGCCTCCGCCGTCGATGCCCTCGTCCGCGCCGCCGCCGGACTGAGCGACGGGTTCACGAGCGAACGGCAGGCGGGTTTCTCCGGCTACGCCGACGACGAGCGCCGCCTGCTCGCCTACGGGCTCTTCTTCTTTCCCCGCAGCTACGTGCGGACGCAGCTCGTCCTCGCCGAGTGCCCGGCACGCGCACGCGCGGCCGACCGCGGCGAGCCGTTCCGCATCCTGGACGTGGGAGCCGGCACGGGCGCCGCCGGGCTCGCCGCCGCCGAGTGGCTGATCGCCTCCGGGGCGGCGCCGGCGGCGGAACTGACCGCCGTCGACCCCTCCGCGGTCTCGCTCGGCCTGCTGCGCGAACTCCACGGCGACCACGCCGGCGGCCGCTTCGCGCGGTGCACGCTGCGCACGGAACAGGCACGCCTCGAATCCCTCCCTCCGGGCGGCGGCCGCTACGACCTCGTGCTGCTGAGCCTCGTCCTCAACGAGACCGAGGAGGGCCGGGACGGAACCGACGCGGCGGACCGGCTCCGGGGCCTCCTGGACCTCCTGCGGGACGACGGGCGGCTCCTCGTCATGGAGCCCGGCACGCGGGACGCGGCGACATGCCTGCACGGCCTGCGCGACACGCTGCTCGCGTCGCGCACGGCCTCGGTCGTGGCGCCCTGCCTGCACGCGGCCCCCTGCCCGATGCTGGGCCTGCGCGACGCGTGGTGCCACGAGGTGCGGAAGTGGCGCGTGCCGCCCGCGGCCCGCCGCATCGCCCAGCGGCTCGACCGGGATATCGAGTTCCTGCGCTTCACCTTCCTCGCGCTCGCGCCCCGCGGCCCGAAAATCGATGCGCCGGGCGACGCGGACCGGGCCCGGCTCGTCGCCCCGGTGCGCCCGCTCAATGGACGCATGCAAACGATCGGCTGCGCGGCCGACGGGCGGCTGCACACCTACGAGTGGCTCACGCGGGGCACGACCGGAGCGGAACGCAAGGCGCTGCGCACCATCGAGCGCGGCGACCTCCTCGCCCTGCACGACCTGGCGCCCGTGGGCGGCGGCGAACGCCTGCGCGCCGGGCACCTGGTGCGCGAGACCGGTTTCCGCCACTGACCGCTCCCGGCCCGGGGCGGGCCGGGTCCGCACACCCTGCGCGCTTGCCAAGACAACGCCCCTGCCCGTTCAATGGCCGCATGGCAAGCGTATCCGATCCAGGCGACGATCCCGCCATCGTTCCCGCGCCGGCGGCGAAGGGGATTGAACCGTCGATCATGCCGGTACTTCCGCTCAGCGACGTCGTGCTCTTCCCCGCGGCCATCGCGCCGCTGATCGTCACCACGCAACGCTCCATGCGCCTCGTGGAAGAGGTCGCCGCCGGGGACCGCCTGTTCGTGGCCACGCTGCAGAAGGACGCGCAGACCCCCGACGACCAGGTCCCCCCGGAACGCCTGCACGCCGACGCGTGCCTGGTCCGCCTCATCAAGCTGCTGAAGTTCCCCGACGAGACCATCCGGGTGCTGGTCCAGGGCCAGGCCCGGTGCCGCATCGACCGGTTCGCCGGGGACGGCGCCTTCCTGCGCGCCCAGTGCACCCTGGTGTCCGAGCACGTCGGAAAGGGGCTCGAGGTCGAAGCCCTCGCGCGGAACGCGGCGCAGCGTTTCCTGGAGGTCATCACCCTGTCCCCCACCCTGCCCGAGGAACTGAAGATCGCGATCTTCAACACCGACGATCCCGTCCGGCTCTCCGACCTGGTGGCCTCCAACCTGAACATGTCGCTCGGGGAACGGCAGGAACTCCTCGCCGAGCACCGGGTGAAGGAGCGGCTCGAGCGGCTGGCGGTGGCGCTCAACCGCGAGCGCGAGGTGCTCCGGGCCGGCAACGAGATCCAGAGCCGGGTCGGCGAAACGTTCTCGAAGAGCCAGCGCGAGTATTTCCTCCGGGAACAGATCAAGGCCATCCGGACCGAACTCGGCGAGGAGGATCCCCAGGCCTCCGACCCCGACGGCATCGCCCGGCGCCTGGGGGAAGCGGGACTGCCCGCCGAGGCCAGGGCGGTCGCCGACAAGGAGCTCAAGCGCCTCCTGTCCGTGCCCCAGCAGTCGCCCGAGCACGGGGTCATACGCACCTACCTCGACTGGCTCGCCGAGCTGCCCTGGAAGAAGGAGACCGAGGACCACCTGGACCTCGCCCGGGCGCGCACGGTGCTCGACCACGACCACTACGACCTCCGGCGCGTGAAGGAGCGCGTTCTCGAGTACCTCGCGGTGCTCAAGCTCAAGCGGGACATGAAGGGTCCGATCCTCTGCCTCGCGGGCCCGCCGGGCGTAGGGAAGACGTCGCTCGGCCGCTCCATCGCCTCGGCGCTGGGACGGACCTTCATCCGCATGTCGCTCGGCGGCGTGCGCGACGAGGCGGAGATCCGCGGTCACCGCCGCACCTACATCGGGTCCATGCCCGGCCGCATCCTGCAGGGCCTGCGCCGCGCGGGGACGCGCAACCCGGTCTTCATGCTGGACGAGGTCGACAAGCTCGGTACGGACTTCCGGGGCGACCCGGCCTCGGCCCTGCTGGAGGTGCTCGACCCCGAGCAGAACAACACCTTCGTCGACCACTACGTGGACGTCGCCTTCGACCTGTCCCACGTCCTCTTCATCACGACCGCCAACAGGCTGGACACCGTTCCCCCCGCCCTGCGCGACCGCATGGAGGTGCTGGAACTCGCCGGCTACACGCTCGGCGAGAAGGTCCAGATCGCCCGCCGTTTCCTCGTGCCCAAGCAGCTCCGGGAGCACGGCCTCCGGCGCGGGCAGGTCCGCTTCAGCACGCCCGCCCTCGAAGCCATCATCACGGGCTACACCCGCGAGGCCGGCGTGCGGAACCTCGAGCGCGAGATCGCCCACGCCTGCCGCAAGGCGGCCCGCGCCGTCGCGGAGGGCCGCAAGCGCCCCACGGCCGTCGAGCCGCGCCGGCTGAAGGCGCTGCTCGGCCCGCGCCGCTTCGAGCCCGAGGTCGCGGAGCGGCGCACGGAACCCGGCATCGCCACCGGGCTGGCCTGGACCCCCACCGGGGGGGACATCCTCTTCGTGGAGGCCACGCGCATGCCGGGCAAGGGGAAGCTCACCCTGACCGGCCTGCTGGGCGACGTGATGCGGGAGTCGGCCCTCGCGGCGTTGAGCTACGTGCGCTCCAAGGCGCGCGAACTGGCCGTGCCGGCCGATTTCCTCGACCAGAACGACGTGCACATCCACGTCCCCGCCGGCGCCATCCCCAAGGACGGCCCGTCGGCGGGACTGGCCGCGGTCGTGGCCCTCGTGTCCCTCCTCGGCGGCCGCCCGGTGCCCGCCGACGTGGCGATGACCGGCGAGATCACGCTGCGCGGCCGCGTGCTGCCGGTGGGCGGCATCAAGGAGAAGGTGCTCGCCGCCGCGCGGGCCGGGATGCGCACGGTCGTCCTCCCGCGCCGAAACCGCGCGGACCTGGCCGAGATCCCCCCGGACGTGCGCGGCAGGCTGACGTTCCGTTTCGTGGACACGGTGGCCGCGGCGGTGCTCGCCGCGCTCGGGCCGGCGGCGGCCCCGGCCCGCCGGGCCCGCGCGCCGCGGCGCAAGGCGGCCCGCGCATGAGCGCGGTCCTCCCGCCGCGCGGCCGGCCCGCCGCCCTGCTTCTCGCGGGCCTGCTCCTGGCCGCGGGGCCCGCCGCGCGGGCACAGGTCCGCGAGGGGCCGGACGCGGCGGAAACCCTGCCGCCCGCGCCGCTGGTGCTCGCGCGCGTGCGCGCCTCGTTTCCCGCCGAGCCCCTTCTCGTGCTGGCCCAGCTGGTGCGCCTCGACGCCCGGGGCCGCACCGAGCGGACGCTGAACGCGCGCATGCTGCTGGACTGGCACGGGGCGAACCCGTCCGCCGTCTTCCGCGTCGCCGACGCCTTCGGCGCCCCGCTCGCCCAACTCGCCGTCGAACGCCCGTTCGACGGGCCGGCCCGCTACGCCTACGCCGAGGGCGACCCCGCGGAGGAGAAGCCGCTGCAGTCGATGCAGGACGCGGTGGCCGGCACGGACTTCACGTGGGCCGACCTCGCGCTCTCGTTCCTCTGGTGGCCCGGCGGAACGACCCGGGCTCTCGCCACCAAGAAGGGGCGCACCTGCTACGTCGTCGACGTGCCCGCGCCCGATGCGGAGGGGCCGTTCGACGGGGTCAGGCTGTGGGTCGACACGCGCGTGTTCGCCCTGCTGGAGGCCGAGGCCCGCGACGCCGGGGGGCGCGTCGTGAAGCGCCTCGAGGTGAAGAGCCTGAAGAAGGTGGACGGGGTCTGGACGCTGAAGGACCTGGAGGTGCGCAACGTGCAGGAGCGCACGCGCACGCGCCTGCGCGTGCTGGACACGCAACGGCTCGGCGCCGCGCGCGAACCGGCCGCGGACGGCCCGCCCGGCGGGGGGAAGGGAACCCCGGTGCCGTGAGAATCGCCACCTTCAACGCGAATTCCATCCGCTCGCGGCTCGACGCGATCCTCGCCTGGTCCGCCGCCCTCCGGCCCGACGTGCTCTGCGTGCAGGAGACGAAGGTGCAGGACGCCGACTTCCCGCGCGGCCCGCTCGAGGCGGCCGGGTGGCACGTCTCGTTCCGCGGGGAGAAGAGCTACAACGGGGTGGCCGTCCTCTCCCGCGCGGCGCCCGACGAGACGGCGTTCGGCTTCGACGACGGCGGACCCCCGGACGAGACCCGGCTCGCCGTCGCCCGCTTCGGCGCGCTGACGGTCGTGAACACCTACGTGCCGCAGGGCCGCGAGCTGGACCACCCCCTGTACGCCTACAAGCAGGCGTGGTTCGCGCGGCTGAAGCGGCTGTTCGCCGCCCGGGCCCGGCCGCAGGACCTGCTCGTGTGGACGGGCGACCTCAACGTGGCGCGGGAACCGATCGACGTGTACGAACCGGAGAAGCACGGGCAGCACGTCTGCTACCACGCCGGCGTGCGGGCCGCCTTCGAGCAGGCGCTGGCCTGGGGCTTCGTCGACGTGTACCGCCGCTTCCACGCCGGGGAAGCCGACCGGTACACGTTCTTCGACTACCGGCTCCCCGCCGCGCTGCCGCGGAAACGGGGCTGGCGGCTGGACTACATCCTGGCCACGCCGCCGCTGGCGGAACGGGCGACGGCCTGCGAGATCGACCTCGCGCCGCGCAGGGCGCCCAAGCCGTCGGACCACACGTTCCTGTACGCCGACTTCCGCCTCCCGTAGCGGCCGGCCGGCGCCCCGGGCGGGGCGGATCAGTAACCCCGGCCGCCGACGCCCCGGGTCTTGCGGTCCACGGCCTTCGCCTTTTCCTTCGGGCGCAGGGCGCGCACGGCCTTGCCGGCGCGCCACATCTCGGAGTCGCCGATGGCCGACGAGCTCCTTCGCCGAGCCGCTGCTGGTAGTTCTTCGCCGCCGCAGGCGCGGATGACGCGCTCGGCTTCCTTGCCGGTCTTCACGCGCTTGTAGAGCTCCTTGAAGACGGGCATCACCGCCTTCTTGAACTTCGGGCTCCAGTCGAGCGCGCCGCGCTGCGCGGTGGCCGAGCAGTTCGAGAACATCCAGTCCATGCCGTTCTCGTCCACCAGCCGGATCAGGCTCTGCGTCAGCTCCTCGACCGTCTCGTTGAAGGCCTCGCTCGGGCGAGTGGCCGTGCTTGCGCAGCACGTCGTACTGCGCCTCCATCACGCCGGCCAGCGCGCCCATCAGGACGCCGCGCTCGCCGGTCAGGTCGCTGTAGACCTCGTGCTCGAACGTGGTCGGGAAGAGGTAGCCGGAGCCCGATGCCGATGCCGACGCGCCAGGCAGCGCTCCTCGGCGCGGCCGGTGGCGTCCTGGAAGACGGCGTAGCTGGAGTTGATGCCCGGCGCCGGAGAGGAAGTTGCGGCGCACGGACAGTGCCCGAGCCCTTGGGCGCGACCATGATGACGTCGACGTCCTTCGGCGGGATCACGCTTGGTCTGGTCGCTTGTAGACGATCGAGAACCCGTGCGAGAAGTAGAGCGCGTCGCCCGGCGTTCAGGTGCTTCTTGATCGTCGGGCCAGATCGACGCGCTGCGCGGCGTCGGTGACGAGCATCTGGATGATCGTGCCGCGCTCGCGCCGCCTCCTCGATGTCGAAGAGCGTCTTGCCCGGCACCCAGCCGTCCTTGACGGCGCGGTTCCAGTCCTTCTTGAACGCCTTGGCCTGGCCGATGATGACGTTGAAGCCGTTGTCCTTCATGTTGAGCGCCTGGGCGGGGCCCTGCACGCCGTAGCCGATGACCGCGATGGTCTCGTTCTTCAGGACCTTGCGCGCCTTGGCCAGCGGGAATTCCTTGCGCGTCACCACGGTTTCCTTCGCGCCGCCGAAATCGATGATGGCCATCGTCGTACCCTCCCCGGTGCGGCGCCCCCATCGGCGTCCGCAAGCCGCGCATCATGCACGGCCCGCGCGGCGCGGGTCAACCGCGAACGGGCGGCGGCAGGCCCGATGATCCCGGCCGCCTCGCACCACTGCGGCTCGCCGCTCATCGCCCGCATGCTCCCTTCCTGCACCTTCATGGCCCGGTCTGCCTCAGACCGGGGGCATGCGCTCATTCCTTGCCCTCCTTGGGCAAATACCCTCGGCCAAGCGACCGGACAGATCACGTACCCACACCACCGGACAACTCACCTGTTAGCGACACCGCCTCTTCCGGGCGTTGACAGGGCGCGCCCCGGTCCCTACAGTATGCGCTCCTTTTCCCCGCCGGGGGGGACGGGACGAGCAGCCGGCGGGACAACCCCACAACGAGGAGTTCGAGATGAGCACCTACCAACTGCTGTACCTGGGCCTGGCGGCCGGCGGACTGGCGCTGGTCTTTGCCTACTTCAAGGCGCAATGGATCAACCGGCAGGATCCGGGCACCGACCGGATGCAGGAGATCGGCGCCGCGGTCCGCGAGGGCGCCATGGCGTTCCTGTCGCCGCGAGTACAAGGTGCTGGGCCTGGTCGTGCGTGCGTGGTGGCCGTGCTGCTCGCCGCCATCAACAAGGGGCCGGTCAGGCTCGGTCGCCGTGTCCTTCGTCTTCGGCGCCTTCTGCTCCGCCCTGTCCGGGTTCTTCGGCATGCGCGTCGCCACGGCGGCGAACATGCGCACGACCCAATGCGGCCCGCAAGGGCCTGCCGCAGGCCCTGCAGGTCGCCTTCTCCGGCGGCGCGGTCATGGGCATGAGCGTGGTCGGCCTCGGCCTGCTCGGGCTCTGACGGCCTGACCCTGCGTCTACTGTCCGGCAGTTCGGCACGGACATCGGGTCGCTCCGCGAAGACGGTCCTGCCGATCCTGACCGGCTTCTCCATGGGCGCCAGTTCGATCGCGCTGTTCGCCCGCGTGGGCGGCGGCATCTACACGAAGGCGGCCGACGTCGGCGCGGACCTGGTGGGCAAGGTCGAAGCGGGCATCCCCGAGGACGATCCCCGCAACCCCGCCATCATCGCGGACAACGTGGGCGACAACGTCGGCGACGTGGCCGGCATGGGCGCCGACCTGTTCGAGTCCTATGTCGGCGCCATCATCGGCGCCATGGTGCTCGGCGCCACGGCCACCATCCCGTCGGGCGGCGCGGGCCGCGCCATGCGACTTCGTGCTGCTGCCGCTGGTCATCGCGGGCGCGGGCATCGTCTTCTCGATCGCCGGCACGTTCCTCGTGCGCACGAAGGAGGGCGGCAACCCGCAGACGGCCCTGAACATGGGCACCTTCGGCGCCTGCCTGATCATGGCCGTGCTCACCTATCCGATCGTCAAGTTCGTCGCGCCGCCCACCTTCCAGCTCCTCAGCGTGACCTTCCGCGACGGCGCGATCCAGACCCTCACCGAGACCTACCAGGCCACGGGCGTCTTCTGGGCCACGATCGTCGGCCTCGTGGCCGGGCGTGCTCATCGGCCTGCTGGCCGAGTACTACACGGCCGAGGGCAAGGCCCGTCCAACAGGGTGGCCGACGCCTCGGAAACGGGCGCGGCGACGAACATCATCGCCGGCCTGGGCATGGGCATGGTCTCCACCGCGCTGCCGGTGCTGGTGCTCGGCGCCGCGATCATCGCTGGCCTACAAGTTCGCGGGGCTCTACGGCATCGCCCTCGGCGGTCTCGGCATGCTGGCCACCACGGGCATCCAGCTCGCGGTGGACGCCTACGGCCCGATCGCCGACAACGCCGGCGGCCTGGCCGAAATGGCCGGCCTGGAGAAGGAAGTGCGCGCAGCGCACCGACAAGCTCGACGCCGTGGGCAACACCACCGCCGCCATCGGCAAGGGCTTCGCCATCGGTTCGGCCGCCCTGACCGCCCTGGCCCTGTTCGCGGCGTTCCGCGAGACGGTGGATCTGCCGGTCGATCGACGTGACCGACCCGAAGGTCATGGCCGGCCTGCTGGTCGGCTCGATGATGCCGTTCCTGTTCTCGTCCTTCGCGATGAAGGCGGTGGGCGAGGCGGCCTTCGCGATGGTCGAAGAAGTGCGCCGCCAGTTCAAGGAAATCCCCGGCCTGCTCGAAGGCAAGGAAGGCGCCAAGGCCGACTACGCGCGCTGCGTGGACATCTCCACCGCCGCGGCCATCAAGAAGATGACCGTGCCCGCGCTGCTCGGCATCCTGACGCCGGTCGTGTCGGCTTCCTCTTCGGCAAGGAGATGCTCGGCGGCCTGCTCGCCGGCGTGACCGCCACGCGGCGTGCTGATGGCGCTGTTCATGTCCAACGCGGGCGGCGCGTGGGACAACGCCAAGAAGCACATCGAAGGCGGCGCGCACGGCGGCAAGGGCTCGAACGCCCACAAGGCGGCCGTGGTCGGCGACACCGTCGGCGATCCCTTCAAGGACACGGCCGGCCCTTCGCTGAACATCCTGATGAAGCTGATGAGCGTGGTCTCGCTGGTCATCGCCCCCATCCTCAAGGGCGTCACGCCGCTGCTGGCCCGCTTCCTGAACTAGCGGCGCGGCCGCCGTGCCGCGCACGCCCCGCCGGGCCCCCGGGCCCGGCGGGGTTCCCACCCCCCCCTCCGTGCCGCCCGCAGCGGCACGGCCGCGCACCCGCCGCTTGGCACGGGACCGCGCGCGCGCTACCCTCGCCTCCGAAGGTGCGGCGGCGCACGCGGCACGGGCCCGCGGCGGCGCCCGGGGAAGGACGGCGGCCGATCATGCAACCCGACCTGCAGTTCAGCCTCCTGTGCGACGACGTCCGCCAGGAGCGCAACGGGAAGTTCATGCTCATCGGGCTGTTCGACGCGATCGGCGCGCCCGCCTACCCCATGCACCATCCGCGCTTCTTCGTGGTGACGCGCTGGTGCAGCGGCGAGGGGCTTTTCAGGCAGCAGACCCGCATCCTCGGACCCGACCAGCAGCACGTGGTCCTGCAGGGCCGGGAGATCGAAACCCGCCTGCCCACCCCCGAGGCCACGGCCACGAACGTGGAACTGCTCGTGAACACCGAGTTCGGGGCGCCGGGCACGCACTGGGTGGAGGTGCTGCTCGACGGCGATATCAAGCTGCGCTACCCGCTCCGGCTCAACCGGGTCGAACCGGCGCGGCCGGCGGGCGATCCGGCCCCTTGAAACCGGCGGGCAGGGCGGCGGGCGGCCTGCTTGCCGCGGGGTGCCTCGCGCTGGGTGGCGCGGCCTGCCGGCCGCGGGCGCTCCCGCCCGAGGTCGGCGGCATAGCCGTGGTCGCCGTGCCGGCGGGCGAGGCGGTGCTCGGCAGCCGCGACCCGCGCGCCGGCAACCCCCCGCACCCGTTCCGCACCGCGGGCTACCTGGTCGGACGCGGGGAGGTCACCGGGGCGGAATACGCCGCCTTCCTACGCGCCACCGGCCGCGGCGGGCGCGCCCCGCGCGGAACGTACCCCGCGGCCGGACTCACGCGGGCCGATGCCGAGGCCTTCTGTGAATGGCTCGCCGGGGTTTCGGGCCGGCGCGTCCGCCTGCCGACGCCCGACGAGTGGGAATACGCCGCGCGGGGAGGCATCGACGGCGCTCCGTACCCCTGGGGCTGGGGAGACCCCGGGGGCCGCGCCCGTTTCGCCTCCGGCGCGCCCGCCCGCGGCGGGCGCTACGCGCCCAACGGGTACGGGCTCGTCGACGCGGCCGGCAACGTCTTCGAGTGGTGCGCCGGCGAAGCGGCCGGCGGCCAGGCCGTCGCACGCGGCGGGGCCTGGCCGGAGCGCGATCCCGCCCTGCTCGCGGTCGCGCGCCTGACCTTCCTGCCGCCCGGGTACGCGGGGCGGGACACGGGGTTCCGGATCCTGGTCGAGCGGTGAGGCGGGACCGGCGGCTGCGCGGACCGGGCCGCCCCGCCCCGCGGGCGCCGCAGGCTCCGGCGCGGCCGCGGTGTCGTACGGCACCGCGTCGCGCCTAGAGGACGATGTGGTCGTGCAACTGCCCGGTGAAGTCGCGGATCCGGTCGAGGTACTCGTCGCCCTCCGTGTCGCGGCGGCCGGACACGGACACGTACGCCCACTTGTGGGCCACGCTGTGCACGACGCGGTCCCACGCGAGCCAGAACATGCGGGAGAGGTGGTAGGGCGTTTCCCGTCCGTTCCCCACGAACCAGTACGCGTAGTAGCTCTTGTACTCGAGCGGCCCCTCCTGCAGCCGGACGCTCTTCGCGCAGTCCAGCACCATCGCCTTCGTCGCGCCCCCGGCGGGCAGCGGCACGTCCAGCGTGCGGCTCCGCCGGATCTCGTGGCCCTGCCCCACCAGGCAGCGCTGCGGGCGGTGTATGCTGTTGCGCTCGCGGCCGCTCAGCACGATCGAGACGAAGACCATGTCGCCGGAGGCGTTCACGTAGCGTGACTTGACGAAGACCGTGTCCTTCGGCAGCACGTCGTACTCGGCCTTGCTCATGGTGAAGAGCGGGCTTCCGCAGGCGGGGCAGCGGGTCGGGTCGAGGGTGAGCTCGCCGAGTTCGTGCTCGCGCTGCTCGCACGCCTCGTTGTGGCAGAAACGCAGCTCGTGGCCCGTCCACTCGCCCAGCTGCACCGGCAGGACCGTCGTCACGCCCGGTTCGTCGGAGAGTGCCACGTCGACCGTGAACGCGAGCGCCGCGGCGGTCAGCCCCATCAGGGCGAGCACGACGGCCAGGGCCCGGACGGGGTGTTTCGACTTCGTCTCCGTCACGGTTCGGCTAGGCCTCCTGCACGAGGTGGTGGCGAACGCGCCGGCGCAGCTCGCCGAAATCGGTCTGGAGCAGCGACCCGACACCGACCATCAGGATGATGGCGACCGAGAAGACGACGTAACCGGAGTAGTCGTGGTAGAGCCCCAGCGCGAGCTTCTCCCCGAACGCCTCGGCCACGAGCGCGACGGTCGTGATGCGCGCCACGTTGCCGATGATGGCCAGCGGAATGCTGGCGGCGAAAAGAATCCATTTCTTCAGGAGGGTCTTCTGCGTGACGTAGGCGTACACGGCCGTGAGCGCGGTCATGGCCAGGAGCGAGCGCAGGCCGCTGCACGGGTCCGCCACGTCGAAGCTGAACCCGCCGCCGGCGGTCGAGTAGATGGCGGAGCCGGACCGGGCGGCCTCGATGCCGATGCCGTTGAGCAGCCCGGTGGCGGTCACGGTGGCGAGGATGCGCAGCGGGAAGGCGACGGCGTCGAGGAAGTTCAGCGGGATGCAGAACACGAGATAGGAGCACGGGAAGATCAGGACCCTGGCGAGCTTCCAACCGAAGAAGTAGAAGGGGAATCCCCACAGCAGCAGGATGAGCGCCAGCAGGGATATGCGCGTCTGCTGCATCTTCGCCCCCACCCAGTGCATGAGCAGGGCGACGACGATGACCGCCAGGCCGGCCGGCGCCATCCGGCGGGGCGCGGCAAGGAGGTCCTTGCGCCGGTACCACAGCACGCCCAGGCTCACGAAGGGGATCATCCACCCGTGCGAGTAGTCCGCCCCGCCGAAGGAGACCTTGTCGCTCCAGCGGGCGACCATCCAGCGGAACGCCGACCGCGAACCGACATCCTCCACGGTGTTCCCCAGGTAGTGGAACAACGCGAAGAGGATGCCCACGATCACCGCGGCGATGCCAATGCCGGTCATCTCCTCGCGGGTCAGCGCCGCCAGGCGCCAGCGCTCGCTGAAGACAAGGCTACCGCCGTTTCCGTTGCCGTTTTCCGCCATGATAGGGTCTGCGTCCCGCCGGGTCCCGGGGCGTTCGACCGCCCGCGCCGCCGGACGCTCAAAAAAAAGAACGCGCCGAACCGGACCCTACCCTACACGGCGGGAGCCCCCGGCGCAACGGGGGTCACAGGGGCCGCTTCGAGGCCGCGCCGGGCACGTCCTGCACGTAGGCGGGCACGCCCAGCCCCGTCATCCGCTCCCGCAGGGCACGGAGGAGGGCGCGGCCCCGGGCCCGGGGCACGCGGAAGTGGCCGACCCCCTCGACGGGGTCGCAATGGAGCAGGTAGTAGGGCCGGACCCGCATGCGGAGCAGGCCGCGAAAGAGCGTCTCCAGCGTGTCCGCGTCGTCGTTGACCCCGCGGAGCAGGACGGTCTGGTTCCCGACCGGTATCCCGGCGTCGACCAGCGCGGCGCAGGCCGCCGCCGCCTCCGGGGTCAGCTCGGCGGGGTGGTTGAAATGGGTGTTGAGCCAGACCGGGTGGTGGCGGCGCAGCATCCGGGTCAGTTCGCGCGTGACCCGTTGCGGCAGCACGACGGGCACGCGCGTACCGACGCGGAGCAGCTCGATCGAGGGGACCCCCCTCAGCGCGCCCAGGATGCGGTCCAGCCGCGGCGTGTCGAGGACCAGCGGGTCGCCGCCGGAGACCAGCACCTCGCGGATCGCCGGGGTGCGGCGCAGGTAGTCGGCCGCGCGGCGCAGGGCCGCGGCGCCGCCCGCCGCGACGCGCCGGCCGCCGACCGTGTGCTTGCGCGTGCAGTGGCGGCAGTAGACCGCGCAGGACGCGGTGGCCAGGAGCACCGCGCGGTCCGCGTAGCGCCGGATCAGCCCGGGCACGGGCATCGCGGCCCGTTCGCCGAAGGGATCGGGCCGCGCGTCCGGGTCGTGCTCGAGTTCCCGCGCCGAGGGCATGCAGAGGCGGTACACGGGGTCGGTGTCGTCCGCCCGCCGCACGAGCGAGGCGTAGTAGGGCGTGACGGCCACGGGAAAGCGGTCCGCCACCGCGCGGGGTGCGCGCCCGGCGGCGGCCGCCGCCGCGGGCAGCCCTCCCGGGCCGCGGATGCGGTGCCGCAGCTGCCAGCGCCAGTCGTCCCACCCCGGGTCGCGCGCTCGGGCGCCGGCCCCCGGTCCGCCGCTCACGTCCCCCGCACCTCGACGCAGTCCAGCCGCCCGCGCAGCACCGCCGCCAGGGCCTGGAGGTGCGCTGGAGCGGGGCGCGGCAGGGTCCGGAACGCGGCCTCGGGCAGGTCGTCGCGCGGCACGAACGGCTGCAGCACGAACCGCGCGGCGCCGCGCACGGCCTCGGCCACCGCCGCCATCTCCTCCTCGTCGTGCCAGCCCGGCAGGACGGTCGTCCGGAACTCGTGCGGGCGGCCCGACCCCGCGAGGAGCCGGATCGAAGCCCGGATCGCCTCCACGCCGTCGAACCCCACCCGTTCCGGGTAGCGTTCGGGCCGGCACTTGACGTCCATGGCGACGTAGTCCAGCCGGGGCAGCAGCGCCTCGAGCACGTCCGGCCGCGAGCCGTTCGTGTCCAGCTTCACCGCCAGCCCGTGGCCGCGAAGGCGGTCGACGAGTTCGGGCAGGGCGGGCGAGAGGGTGGGCTCCCCGCCGGTGACGACGACGCCGTCCGCCCAGTCCGTGCGAAGCCGCGCGCAGATCCCGTCCACCGCATCCCACGCCGCGCCCGGCCGCGGCGCGCCGAGCAACCGCGCATTGTGGCAGAACCCGCACCGGAAGTTGCACCCGGCGCAGAACAGGACCCCCGCCATCCGGCCGGGGAAATCGACCAGCGAGGCCCGGTCGAGCCAGCCGGCCACCGGCGACCGCCCCGCCTCCGCGGCAGCCCGCACGGCACCCCCCCCGCCCGCGGAGTCCCCCGCCCGCACCGCGCGCGCGCTGGCCGCCGGGGCGCTCACCCCGGCACGCCCGCCCCGCGCGCCTCCTTGAGCATGGCCCGCAGCATGCGCGGGCTGACGACGCCGCGGCCCGCCGCCGAGTAGTCCGTCTGGAGGCCCAGCAGGTGATTCAGCCGCGAGCGGCCGTACACCGGGTGCTCCCCCTCCCCCGCGGGCGCCGCCGGGACGGGTTCGTACGTCCCGCCCTCCGACGCCCGGCGGTACATCAGCACCGCGGGAATCCGCTGCGGGTTCATGCACTCGGCCCGGCAGAACTGGACCAGGCCCGCCTCGGTTTCCACGTCGCAGTACGCCGCCTCGACGCCGTCGTCCGCGGCGACGAGCTCCTCCACGCGCTTGCGCATCACCTTGCACTTGTCGCAGCCGGCCTTGCCGAACACCGTCATGCGGAGGGGTTTCATCGGAAGCGTCCCTTCGGGATTCACGCCGGCACCGTGTCGCGCACGGGTTCCGCCATCACCGGTTCGCCGACGCCGTAGCGGCCCCGCTGCCGCGCGACGAGCTCGCCGTAGCGCTTGGACTTGTTCCAGTTCTGGATCTTGCTGAAGTAGCCCACCACGCGCGTTTCGCCGACCACGCTGGTCCGACCCGCAGCGCGCGCACTGCTCCATGCAGGCCGCGCATGGTGTGGTCGCAGTCGTCGCAGTAGGTGAACTCCGGCGAGATCGTCACCTGCGCCGACTGCGTGCGGTAGAAGACGTCTCGGTCATCAGGCGCGCGATCGACTCCGGCGACGGCCGTTCCTCGCCGACGAAGGCGTGCGTGATGGCGCCGGACTCGATCATGCTGTGGAACTTCGCCTGCTCGCGGATGCGCTCCGACGAGCGGACACGGCCGCCTCGGCGGCGAGGTGGACGGAGTTGGTGTAGTAGGCCACGTCCTCGCTCTCGCCCTTGACGATGTCCGCGCGCCTCGTTCGCGGAAGTAGACCAGGTCGGTCTTGGCCAGGCGGCGCGCCGCGCTCTCGGCCGGCGATTCCTCCAGCGTGAACTTCAGGTTGTGCTTCTTGGCGAGCTTCTTGGCCTTGCAGGTACATGTGCGCGACGATCTGCAGCGCCGAGCTCGCAGGGCCTCCTCGCTCTCGTGCAGCTCCTGCCCGATCAGGAACTTGACGGCGTCGTTCACGCCGATCAGGCCGATGATGTAGGTGCAGTTGTCCAGGTCGACGTAGGGCTTGCCGTCGCAGGACGGCTCGCCGATCTGCCAGAGCGGATGGCCCGGGCCCGCTCATCATCTCCGCGATCTTGGCCTTCTTCTGCAGGTGCGCCTCGACGGCGAGGTCCATCGTGCGGTCGAGCTCCTCGAAGAAGCCCTCGCAGGATCTCGCCGCCGTCTGCGCGCGGCGCGGTAGGCCGCCTGCGGGATATTGATGGTGACGTTCTGGAAGCCGCAGAAGCGCATGCATTCGGGATGCCGCAGCATGCGGTTGTCCTCGATCGTCGTGCGCAGGCGGCAGCAGGCGGAGAGCGTGACCTCGTCGCGGTCGAAGATGAAGTAGGTCGAGCCGTTCCGGCTGGCCAGCTCGCAGGCCTCCAGGAAGATCGCGTACTGGTCGGGATCCGTCGAAGGTCTCGTCGCTGACGTGGAAGTCGCACTTCGGGAACTCGAAGACGCGCCCGTTGCGGTCGCCTTCGCCCCAGACCTCCAGCAGGGCGCGGCAGAAGCGCTGCGCCTCCTCCTCGTAGTCGCCGTAGGTGACGATCGCCTCGCCGCGCTCCGCCAGGTCCGCCGCCACGTCCGGGTCGTAGACGATGCCCGCCGTCGTCGTCGGCGAGCTCGCGCAGGACCAGGCGCCGCGTGCCGTCCGTCCTCGCGGTAGGTACAGGTCCATCAGCGGGTACCCGCTGGCGTCCGTTCGTCCGCGCAGCACTCTCCTCCAGCGGCACCGTCGCGCCGTCCGCGCAGGCGCAGCATGTACGTGCCGCCGGGGCCGATGGCCGGCACGTCCTGCGAGGTAGCGCGGCACGCCGGTGTGGATGTTGAAGTCGAGGAACAGCGTCTGGCCGCCGCGCGAGAACGCGTTCTGGGAGCCGTTGAAGATCAGCTCCTGCGCCACCTGCTTGATGCTCCTGCCGCGTCCATGCCCTCGAGGAACGGGGCGTAGAGGATGTTGATGTAGGCAATGCCGAGCGCGCCGGCGTAGTTGGCCTGCATCGAGGCGAGGAACGTGTTGAGGTGGCCGGTCAGCACCGAGGCCGAGCGCGCCGGGCTTCGACTCGGTGTTCAGGTTGACCAGTCCCGCAGCCCGTACTTCTTGACGTACTCGATCGAGTGCGACGAGCAGTAGACGCGGTGCGGGTAGCCGAGGTCGTGCAGGTGGACCGCGCCGGTGTCGTGCGCGCGCTTGACTCGGGCTGAGAAGATCGTGTCCAGCGCCCACTGCTTCAGCACCAGTTCGGCGATGCCCAGGTTCACCGCCTCGGGGTTGTTGTTGACGATGTTGCTGTTCTCCGTCGACTTCGTGAACATCAGCTTCTCGACGAAGTCGCGCGGGACGCCGTAGAGCGACAGGTCGCGCAGCTGGCTGCGGTAGCCGCGCTCGGCCAGCTCGTTGTTGACCAGCTCGCGGATCAGCGTGGTGTTGACCGTCTTGCATGTCGCTGGCGATGATCCGGTTCTCAACGGCCTTGGCGACGCTGATGGCGACTTCGGCCGAAGGTCCGTCTTCTCCAGGATCTGGCTGCACGATGCGCCTGCGGTCCCACGGCAGCGTGATGTTGTCGGAGGTCGATTCGACCAGCAGCAGGCTCGCGTCGGTCACGTCCATCTCGTTCGCCGCGTGACCGTCCGCGCACGCGGATGCGCCGGCGCGCCAGCTCGCGCTGCTTGCGGTAGCGCTTGTAGGCGGCCACGACCAGCGTCTCGCCGCTGCTCGGCCAGCAGGATCTCGACCAGGTCCTGCACATCCTCGATGTCGGGAATGCGCTGCCCGTCGTCGTCGGGGTAGACGTAGTACTCGCTGGCCGCATCGTTGAGCTGCTCGATCACGCGGTCGGTCACGTGAACGGGAACCGCCAGGCTGGCCTGCTTGCCTTCGTCGCGGGCGACCGCCTCGGCGGCCCGGCGAATGGCGTTCTCGATCTTCTGGCGGCGGAAAGGAACGACCATGCCGTCGCGTTTCCGGAACCCCGCGAAAACCGGTTCGATGCCGCTCATTTCCCTGCTCCCCATGACAAGACCTCCCTGTGCGGCGCCCATCCGTGTGAGAAAACCGTGAGGAGGCCAGTTAATCAAAATGAGGGGGGGCTGTCAAACAGACACCACAAGATATTGCGATTCGCGTCTTTTTATGGCAACCTGCTCCACGTCACGACGTTGCATGACAGGGCCCCCGGGGGCGGGGGCGAGGGCGGCCGGGCGGGCCGCGCGAGGAGGACGTAACCGGTGAACGAGGCGCAGCGGGCGACGGGCGGCGAAGAGGCGCGGCGGACCGGTTACGGGGTGCTCGCCGCCTGGCTGCTGGGCGGGCTGTTCCTCTTCCGGCTCCTGTTCGCGCCCACGCTGGAACTCGCGGGCGACGAGGCCTACTACTGGCTCTGGTCGAAGCATCCCGCCCCCGCCTACTACAGCAAGGGGCCGGGCATCGCGTGGACCATCCGGCTGGGCACGGCGCTGTTCGGGGACACGGAGCGCGGCATCCGCTTCCCGGCGGCGCTGCTGGGCCTCGCGGCGGGCGCCCTGCTCTACCGTCTCGGGGCGCGCCTCTTCGACCGGCGCACCGCGTTCTGGACCCTTGCGGTCTCGGCCACGGTGCCGATCTTCCACGTCGGCGGGCTGCTGATGACGATCGACCCGCTGAGCGTCTTCTTCTGGCTGGCGGCCGCCGCGGTCTTCTGGCGCGCCCGGCGCGGGGACGCGGCGTGGCCCTGGGC
Source organism: uncultured bacterium (assembly GCA_963744655.1). Taxonomy (GTDB): domain Bacteria; phylum Verrucomicrobiota; class Kiritimatiellia; order PWTM01; family PWTM01; genus CAVUUJ01. The sequence goes on from CAVUUJ010000002.1 coordinate 215,970, forward strand.
GGCGACGGGCGCGCTGGTCGGGCTGGGGATGCTGTGCAAGTACACGAACCTCGTCCAGCTGCTCTGCTTCCTGCTCTTCCTGGCGGTCTCCCCGCCGGACCGGCGCCACCTGCGCTCGGGGCGCCCCTGGCTGATGGTCGCCGTGGCGCTGCTCTGCCTCGCGCCCGTCCTCGCGTGGAACGCCCGGCACGAGGGGGTCACGCTTCGCCACCTCACGCAGCGCGGCGCCCTCGACCGCGCGCCCCGCATCCTGCCCGCGGAGTTCGCGGCCTTCGTCGGAAGCCAGGCGCTCGTGCTCACGCCGCTCTACTTCCTCGGCACGGCCTGGGTGCTCCTGCGCGGAACGCGGCGCGGCGGCGACCCGGCGCCGTTCCGCTACCTGGCCGCCCTCGTGCTGCCCCTGCCGCTGGGCTACGGCCTGCTGAGCTTCAACGGCGAGTGGGAGGCGAACTGGACGGCCCCCGCCCTGGCGCTCTGCCCGCTGGTCCTCGCCGCCGGCTGGCTGCCGCGCGCGGCGGCCCGGCGCAGCGCCCGCCTCGCCGCCGGGTGCGCCGTCGGCATGGCCGGGCTCCTCACGGCCGCGCTGCTCGCGGCCCTGGCCACGCCGTGGGCCTACGGCGACGGGCGGTTTCGCCGCCTCGGCGGCGCGCGGGACCTCGCGGGCCGCGTGGAGGCCGAGCGCCTGCGCCACGGCGCCGCCTTCGTCGTCGCCGACGGCTACCAGCTCGCCGCGCTCATGGCCTTCTACCTGCCCGGCGGACCGCCGGTCTTCATCCCGGAGGAGGACGGCATCCGCAACCAGTTCTCGCTGTGGCCGGGCTATGTCGGCCGCCTCGACGGACAGGACGCGGTCTGCGTCGACGCGTCCGACCACCCCCACCGGGTCCTGCCCGGCCAGTTCCGGCGCCTGGAGCCGCTGGGCGAGACGTGGTCGGTGTACCGCGGGCGCCGGATGCGCCGCTACCACCTCTGGATCGCGCGGGAGCTGCTCCCCGCGCCGGCCCCCGCGCCGCACTGAGGCCGCGGCGCTAGCGCGCCGGCCCGTCGCCGGGCGGGGCCCGGGCGGCCAGCCGCCGGGCCGCCACCCCGAACACCGCGCCGAAGAGCAGGCCCAGCGTGAGACCGGCCAGTACGTCGGTCGGGTAGTGCACGCGCAGGTACAGGCACGAAGCGATGACCCCCGCCGCGCTGGCCAGCGCCGGCACCCCGGCCGCGGGCCACGCCACCGCCAGCGCCACCGCGCTCGCGGTGGAGGTCGTCGCGTGGCCGGACGGAAAGCTCTGCCGGCGGTAGCTGAACGTGGGGCCGTACAGCCGGTAGGGCATCCCCGCCGGCGGGCGCGGCCGGCCCGCCGTGAAGCGCACGGCGTTGGACGCCAGGCCCGCCAGGGCCGCCGCCGTGAAACAGGTCACGGCCGCGCGGCGCCAGGTCCGCCGCCGCCGCGCGAGGCCGAGGGTGAACACGACGGCCGTGAGCGTCGCCGTGTCCCGGAAATCGCCCCAGCGGCGCAGCACCTTGGCCAACGGCCGGAGCGACGCCGGGCGGTGCTCGCCGATCCACTGCACGAACGCGGTGTCGTACGGCAGGACCGCCAGCACGATCGCGGCGCCGAGCGCGGCGCAGGCCCCGAGGACCAGGCGGTAGCGCCGCGCCGCGCGGCCCGCCTCGGGCACCAGCGCACGCAGATCCGACCAGGCCTCGCGCATCCACCATGTCGGCCGCATGCGTTGCTCCTCCCTACCGCACCCTAGCCCGCCCTCTCCACGAACGCGAGGCCGTTCATGGACCCGGCGCCCGGCACGCACCCGGCCGCCCTGGTGCCGCGAAGCGCGCCGCGCCGCCGCGCGGCGCCCGCGCCACTGTGCGCTTGCCCCGCGGCGGCGATTGCGTCAGAAGGGGGCCGTGCAGGCCGGGCGGCAGGAGGAGGCGGAGGCGGGCGGCGCGCGCGCCGTGCGGGCGGGCGGGGCCTGGCGCGCCGGGCTCGCCGTGGCACTCTACCTGCTGGCCGGAACCGCGCTGGCCGCCGCCTGTTCCACGGCGCTGGTCCGCGCGGTCCGGGGCCACGAGACGGCCTTCGCACGGCTGGTCCTGCTGAAGGGCCCCGCCAAGGTGACGGTGCGCTTCATGCAGCTCTTCGCCCTCGCCCTGCTGCCGCCGCTCCTCCGGATGCTGGGATGGGGCGGCCGGCGCGACATCGGCTGGCGCGCGGAAGGCCCGCCGGCCGGCCCGGCCTGGCGCGAGGCCGCCGCCGGGGCCGCGCTGGGCCTCGCGACCCTCGCGCCGCTGGCCGCGCTCCAGGTGGCGGCCGGGCTGCGGACGGGCCCCGTCCTCTCCTGGGGCGAAGCGGCCCGCGCGGCCCTGGCCTTCCTGCCCGCGGCGGCCCTCGTGGCGCTGGTCGAGGAGACGCTGGCCCGCGGCATCTTCTACCGGACGCTGGCCCGCCGCTGGACCGCCGTGCCCGCCGCACTGGTGCTGAGCGCCTTCTTCGCCTACCTCCACTTCCTCCGCCCGGAGGACGCGGCGTTCGAGGCGGAGGGCTGGTGGCGCGCCACCCTGGCGGTGTTCCGGACGACGTTCACCTCCGGCCCCGCCATGCCGGGATTCGCCGTGCGGATGGCCACGCTGGGCCTGATGAGCCTCGCGCTCTGCGCGATGGTCGCGCGCCGCGGGACGGTCTGGCTTGCCGTGGGCGCCCACGCGGGGTGGGTCTGGTGCCTGCGCGTGAACGCGCGGGTCACCGACGCGGTGTGGAGCGAACCGGTCACCGCCTGGCTCCGCCACCGGCCCGACCTGACCGACTCCGCGGCCGCCGCCGCGATGCTGGCCGCGCTCCTCGCGGTCCTGCTGCTGCGCCGGCGCCGCGCCTAGGCGCCCGCGCGCCGGCGGCGGTTTCCAACCCTTGGAAGAACCGGCGGCGCGGGCTTCCAACCCTTGGAAACCCGGGCGGCGCCTCAGCGCGCGGGGCGCGGGGGCGGGTCCTCGTAGACCACGCTCGGGGCGCGCGCCGCGGGTCCGAGCGCCTTCCACGAGGCGGGCAGGGTAAGGGTGCCGCGGGCCACCTCGAGGTCCACGACGCCGGCCATCGCCTCCGGTCCCTGCACGTTGAGGTTGCCCCGGCCGAGGCGGATGCGCACGCGCCGCACCGCGTCGTCCGGTACGGACACGGTGACCTGCACGTTGAGTTCCGTGAACCAGCCGCGCCGCGCCGCGCGGAACGAGGCGACGGGCGGGTCGGCGTCCGGCAGGACCTCGCGCCACCGCGTGAGCTTGCTGCCCACCAGCCCGAACCCGTCGGCCAGCCCCTCGATGTGGACGCTCGGCCGGTCGCCGGTGAAGACCAGGTCCACGTCGCCCCGGTCGAAGGCCACGTCGACCTCGGCCGGCCGGGCCGGGCCGGGCAGCGGCAGCTCGTAGAGCAGGTCCGCGTAGTACGGGGTGGCGAAAAGCGAGGCCACGACGATGGCCGCGGCCAGCGCCGCCCCGCGCCAGACGACCGCGGGCGAGCCCGGCGGCGCGAGGGCCTCCACGCCGGCGTCCTCCCGTCCGGGCACGTTGAGCCCGAAGTAGTACAGCGCCCACGAGACGAGGGTCACCGCGTAGGCGCTCCACAGCACGTCGGAGGCGAAGTGGGACCCGGACAGCAGGCGGCCGTAGCCGAGCGCGGTGCCGAAGAGGGCGGCGAACGCGAGCGAGAGGCGCGCCAGCCCGCGCCGCTTCCGCCGGAAGAGGAAGTAGAACGTGGTGAAGAAGTAGCCGGCGGAGCTGTGGCCGCAGGGGAAGGACTTGCCCGCCCCGCTGCCGCCCGGCTCGAGGGCCTGCCGGTACGCCCGCCTGCCCCCGAACGCCTGCACGTGACGCGGCCGGGGCCGGCCCCAGTGCTCCTTGAGCAGGCCGTTCACCAGGAACCCGGGCCCCAGCGCGAGCGAAAGCAGCACGAAGAGGCCGTGCACCCGGTAGCGGCGCCAGCGGGCGGAGCGGTAGGAGGCGGCGAGCAGGGCGAAGGCCCCGAGGGCGGTGGCGGCGACGGGTACGGCCACGTAGACGTAGAGCAGCCGCCAGGGGAAGTCCAGGTGCAGGAAGAACGGCTTGCGCCGCCACGCGAAGTAGAAGATGCGCGTGATGGCGAGGTCGAGGTCGGTGACGGAGAACACGACCGCCGTCACGGCGGCGAGTCCCAGCAGCACGGCCAGCTCGGGCAGCCAGAGCCGCCGGTAGGTCCACGGCCCGGCCGGGGCCTTGCCCGCCCGCGCCGGCCGGTCCCGGCCCGGTCCCGCCGGCCCGCCCCCCGCGAAGGGCGAGCACGCGTCCTGGCCCGGGGGGACCGTGCCGTTCATCGGCTACCCCCGCGGGCCGCCGGCATCCCGCCCGCCGCGGGGGAGGCCTCGCCGCCGCCGTGCGGGGGCCCGCCCCGCGTGAGGACGCGGAGGCGCACCCACGCGCTGCGGGCCGGGTTGAACCCCTCGACGAACCGGACGTCGAACCCGGACAGGTCCAGCGCGTCGTTCTCCGCGGCCCGGCTGACCGACGGCAGCGGCAGCGACGGGTCGCGCCGGCGGTCCCACAGCCAGCGCAGCGTGTCGTCCAGGTCCGTGCGCGCCTCCTCCAGCACGAGCAGGCACGGCCGCGGCTCGCGGGCCAGCGTCCCGGCCTCCGCGGGCGAGCCGGTCACCGCCCAGCGGCGGCCGGCGTAGAAGACCAGGCTCGGCTCGCGGTACCGGCAGCAGATGAAGCGCGTTCCGGGCGGCATCGCCGCGAAGAGCGGCTGCAGGCGGATGGCGGGCAGGGCCTCGCGCAGCCCCGTGCCCATCCAGAAGGTGAACGGCCCCGCGAGCGAGAGCGCGGCCACGGCGAGGCCGCGCCGGCCGAGGCGGAACCACGCGCCGGCCAGGGCGAGCGACCCGGCGAGTCCGGCCGCGCCCAGGAGCACCGCCCGCAGCGGCGCGTACGGGGACGCCGCGGGGACGGCCAGCGAGGCCGCCGCCAGCGCCGCGGCGGCCAGCGCCACGCCGCCGGTGAGCGCGAGCCACACCGCGTGCACCCAGCGCCGCGGGGGGGCGCGTTCCGTGCCCGCCGCCTGCGCCAGGAGGAGGAAGAACGCGGGGAAGGCCGGCAGCACGTAGTGCGGAAGCTGGGTCGAGTAGAAGGCGAAGACGATGTAGGGCGCGGCCAGCCAGGAAGCGAGAAAGGCGTTCCACGCGCCCCACCGCGCGCGCGCGGCGTACCAGCCCCAGCCGGCGAACGCGACCCAGGGGAACAGGCTGAGCAGCGAGGAGGGCAGGTAGTAGAAGGGGATGAAGCGCCGGCCGCTGAAGGCCGCGAAGCCCCGGTTCACGACGTGGTGCCCGATGCCCACGCGCCAGAACGCGCCGCCGGTCCGCGCCAGGGCGAGCACCCCCCACGGCGCGAGGATCGCGAGGAAGAGCAGCAGGCCCGGCAGCGGGCGCAGGCGGCGCCACGGCAGCGGCCGGCGGTGGAACACCCCGCGGTGCAGCGCCAGCGTGAGGGCCGGAACGATCACGGCGACCGGGCCCTTGGCGAGGAACCCGAGCCCGAGGGCGGTCCAGAGCAGGCACCACGCGGCGCGGCCGCCGCCGTCGCCCTCCCCGGGATGCAGCAGGCGGAAGAGGGCGAACTGGGCCAGCGCGACGAAGAGCACCATCGGCATGTCCGCCACCGCGCTGCGGCCGTGGATGAGCACCTGCAGGCAGCTCAGCCAGCCGGCGGCGGCCAGGAAGGCGGGGCCGTCGCCCAGGTGCCGGCGCCCGAACAGGTAGACGGCCAGGGCCGTGAGCAGCGTACAGGCCAGCGAGTGGGCCCGCGCGCCGAACTCGTTCGTCCCGAACAGGGCGTAGCCCGCCCGCATCATCCAGTACGTGAGCGCGGGCTTGTCGAAGCGGTACGCGCCGTTGAAGGTGGGGATCACCCAGTCCGCCCGCTCCCGCATCTCGACCGTGGCCTGCGCGAAGCGGGGCTCGTCGCGGTCGATCAGCGGCACCGTGCGGCTGCCGGGCAGGAGCAGGAGCAGGCCCAGGCCGGCGAGGGCCGCGAGGCGGCGCGCTACGGGTGTGACGTGAAGGGACGGCATGCTGTTTCCCGCGACTCCGGGCGCATTATCGGGATGCCCGCGCAAATGGCAAGGGCTTGCCCCGCACCGGACCGGGCGCCATGATGCGCCGTGATGGGTCGACGACCGATCACCGCCACGCTCCTGCTGGTCGCCGTCTGCGCGGCCCTGCTCCTGCCGGCCCTGGGCCGCATCGCCGTGTACCGCGAGCAGGAGCTTCGCGTCCTGCTCACGGCGCGGAACATGGCGCGCGGCGGCAGCTGGCTGCTGCCGGTCTACGACGGCGCACTCCGCCTGCGCAAGCCGCCCCTGGCGTACTGGATGACCGCGGCCGCGTACCGGCTCGCGGGCACCGACCGCTCGCCGCGGGCGGCGCGGCTGCCTTCGGCCGCCTTCGCCGCGGGGCTGGTGGCCCTGGTCTATCTCGGCGGCAGGCGGCTGGTCGGGCGCCGCGCCGCCTTCCTCGGGGCGATGGCCGCGGCGACCAGCCACCTGTTCGTCTTCTACGGGTGCTTCGCGGAAACGGACTTCCCGCTGGCGGTGTTCACCGCGCTCGCGACGCTGGCGGCGGGCCGGGCGCTCCGCACCGGCCGGCTCCGCACGTGGGTCGCCGCGGGCCTGCTGGCGGGCCTGGGCTTCCTGGCGAAGGGGCCCGCGGCCCTCGTGATGCCGGCCGCGGCGGGCCTCGCGTTCGCCGTCACGACCCCGCGGGCGCGGCGCGCCCCCCGCCGGCGCGGCGCGTGGCGCGGCCCCCTCGCGGCGCTGGGCGCGGCAGCCGCCGTCGCGGCGCCCTGGTACGTCTTCCTGCTGGCCGCGACGCGCGACGGCGCGAGCGCGCGGCAAGCCATCGACATGGAGGTGGCGGCGCTCACGGTGCAGACCGGTCACCCGGGCCCCGCGGTCTACTACGCCTACACGGTCCTCGCGGCCCTGCTGCCGTGGGGGCCCCTGCTGCTCCTCGCCGCGGCGCCGTTGTGGCGCCATGCACGGCGGCACGCCGCCTCCCGCTTCCTGCTCTGCTGGCTGGGCAGTTCCCTGCTGGTCCTGACCCTGCTGCGCAGCAAGCAGGCCCACTACACGATCCTCGTGCTCATGCCCCTGGCCCTGGTGCTCGGCCGGTACCTGGCGCGCCTGCCGCTTCGCGCGCGCGACCTGGCCGGACGCCTGGGGCTCGGCTACCTCGCGGTCCTCCGCGCCGCGGCGGCGCTGGCGGGGACGGCCCTGGCGCTGGCGCCCCGGGTGGCGCCCGTCGACCGTCCCGCGGCGTGTACCGCCGCCGGCGTCGCCGTGGTCGCGGCCGCGCTGCTTTCGGTGCGCCGCGACGCCCGGGGCGACCGGCGCTTCGCGGCCCTGGCCGCGGCCTTCGGCCTGCTCGCCTGGGGCTACGCGGTCTGCCTCTACCCGGCCGTCGAGCCGAAGAGCGCCTACCCGGCCTTCGCCGCGGCCGTGCGGCCCCGGACGGACGCCGCGCGCCGCGTCTACCTGTGCGGGAACCGCCGCAAGACGCTGGGGTTCTACCTCGGCCGGGCGCTGGAGGCGCGGACCTCGCCCCGCGGCGTGACCGGGGCGTGGCAGCCGGGGGACGCCCTGGTCGTCCACCGCCGCACGACCTGCGATCCCCCGCACGACCTGCCGGACCTGCCGCCCGCGGCGTACCTGCGGCGGGGCGACGTCGAGCTGGCCTTCTACGAGCACCCGTAGCGGCCGCGGGGCGGGCGGGCCCTCAGGGCGCCTCGGCGGCGGGGCTCGCGTAGAGCATCCAGTCGACGCGCCGGCCGCCGGCCTTCTCCCCGTCGGCGAAGCGGCCGCGGGCGGCGAGCCGCACGTCGGGCGGCGCCGTCGGCTCCTCCCCCTGCACCCGGACGGCCAGGAAGAACGCTTCGCCCCGGTCGAGCAGGGCGGCCAGTTCGCCGGGCCCCACGGCGGGCACCGTGCGCCGGGTGTAGAGCAGGAACTCCTTGCTGGGCTGTACGTCGATGTCGAGCCCGCGGTCCAGGTAACGGAACGGCACGGCCCCCACGGCGCGGTCGGCGCGGCGCACCTCTTCCGCCCACCGGAACCGGCCGTGGTCCGACTGCGCGTAGCCGTAGTAGCCCACGGTCGCCACGACGGCCATCCACAGGGCGGTCAGCCAGGCCGCGCGCCGGGCGTCCCCCGCGCGATGGGCACGGTAGCCGGCCCAGGCGGTCACGGGCAGCAGCCCGAAGAGCAGCCAGGGCACGGCCGGGGGAATGCCCGGCATCTCCGGGCGCGCGATCCGGCCCGCCGCCAGCAGCCGCGGCTGCAGCAGCAGGAAGAGCGGGAAGAGCACGGAGCCGAGCGCGAGCAGGACGCCGTGGGTCCCGCGCACCGCGCCGGCCAGCCGCCCGCGGAGCCCGCCGTCCAGGGCGCGCGCCACGATGATCCCGGCGGGGGGCAGCAGGGGCATGATGTAGCGCTGCTGCTTCGCCATGGGCAGCGACATGCCCACGAAGACGACCAGCAACCAGGCCCACTCGGGCGCGAGGCGCCGCCGCCCGGACGGGCCGCGCGGCGCCGCCAGCGACGTCCCGCCGGCAAGCCACGCGCTCCACGGGAACACCAGGCCCACCACGCCGAGGTAGTACCAGGGCGGCTGGAACGTGTCGCGCGCGGCCCGGTACTCGACGAGCAGGCGCGCCCCCGCCCCGGGCACGTGCCGGACGACGTAGACGTACCACGGCGCGGCCACGGCCAGCGCGACCGCCAGGGCACAGGCCGTGCCGGCCAGGCCGCGGGCGCGGCGGGCCGGATCGGCCAGGGCGATCGCCGCGAGCGGGCCCGCGCCCAGCGCCAGCGCGAGGGGCCCCTTGCTGAGCAGGGCCGCGCCCAGCGCGACGCCGCTGACGAACCACGCCGCGGCGCGGCGGCCGGGCCGCGGCGGCGCGCGCATCGCCTCGATGCCCGCGGCCACCGCGATCGTGACCCACCCCAGCAGGTGGATGTCGTACGTCGCGTAGCGCGCCTGCCGGATGAAGAGGAACATCGTGCCCGTGGCCAGCGCGGCCAGCCGCCCGGTGCGCTCCCCGGCCAGGGCGCGGCCGGCGCGGTAGGTGCCCAGCAGCGCGAGCAGGGCGAAGCCGACGCCGAGACGCCGCGCGCGCCCCACCAGGCCGGTCAGCGTCGCGGTCCCCGGCTCGAGCCCGCGCCAGGCCAGGAGGTTGGCCCACACGAGCAGCGGCGGCTTGTGGATGCGCGGCCGCCCGTTGTGCGACGGCACGAGCCACGCGTCGCGCTCGCCCGCGTGCAGCCGCAGCCACGTCTCCTGGCTGGAAAGCACGCTGAGGTTCTCCATGATGCGGGCCGGCTCGGTCAGCGAGAGGCGCACCAGGCAGGGCGGCAGGCAGACGGCCAGCAGCAGGAGGACGTAGGCGAGGGTCTTGCGCTCCGCAACCATGTCGCCGGACAGCGTGCCCGATCCGCGGGGGGGCCGCGACCCCTTTTTCCCGCCGCGGGCGCCGGGCCCTTTTCCTTTGACGCGCCGGCGGCCGCCGACTATCAACATCGCCCGCCCCGCCCGGCGACCCGGGACCGGGGCGCGGACCTGAGCCCATGCGACGCCAAGCGACAGCCACCGGCCGACGCCCCGCGGGGAGACGCCCCCTCGCCCGGCTGGCCGCCGCCGCCGCGGCGGCCGCCGCCGCCCTGCTGCTCTGGGAGACGTGGATCGAGCCGCGCTGGGTGCCCAAGCGGTGGGGCGAGGTGGTCCCGGGCGTCCTGTTCCGGAGCGGGCAGGTGAGCGCCCCGCTCGTGGAGCGCCAGCTCGGCCGGCACGGCATCCGCCTCGTGATCGATCTCTCGGAGGCGCGGCCCGGGGACCCCGACCAGGAGGCGGAACAGCGGGCGGCGGAGGCCCTGGGCATCGAGTTCCACCGCCTGCCCCTCGCGGGCGATGGCCGCGGCGACCCGCGGCACTACGTCGAGGCCCTCGCGCTGACGCGCGAGGCCCTCGCCGGGGGCCGGCCCACGCTGGTCCATTGCACGGCGGGCGCCCAGCGCATCGGCGGGTTCGTGGCGCTCTACCGCGCGCTCTACGAGCAGCGCGGCGCGGAGGCCATCCGGCGCGAAATGCGCCGCTACGGCTGGCGGCCGGACCGCGACGCGGTGCTGCTGGACTACCTCAACGAGAACCTGCCCGCCATCGCGGAGGCCCTCGTGGAGCGCGGCGCGCTCGGGCGCGTTCCCGACCCGCCGCCCCGCTTCTGAGCGCGGGCGGCCGGCGGCCGCCGGACGGCCGGGGCGCGCGCCGCGGGGCCTACAGGTCGAGGATCTCCTTCACGTCCTCCCAGCTCATCTTGTGGAAGACCTGCTCGTCGTCGGAGGCGAGGGTGGCGTCGATCAGGCCCTGCTTGCGGCGCTGCAGCGCGAGGACCTTCTCCTCGACGGTGTCGCGCGTGATCAGCTTCACGCTGTAGACCGTCCGCTTCTGGCCGATGCGGTAGGCCCGGTCGGTGGCCTGGTCCTCGACCGCCGGGTTCCACCAGGGGTCGAAGTGCACGACCATGTCCGCGCCGGTCAGGTTCAGGCCGGTGCCGCCGGCCTTGAGGCTGATCAGGAACAGGGGGATGTCCCGCTCGGTGTTGAAGCGGCGCACGACCTGCATGCGCTCCTTCGTCGAACCGTCGAGGTAGCAGTAGCGCAGGTCGCGCGCGTCCAGTTCCCGGCGCAGGATCGTGAGCATGGAGACGAACTGGCTGAACACCAGCACCCGGTGCCCGCCGTCGATGGCCTCGTCGAGCAGCTCGAAGAACAGGTCCATCTTGGCCGACGGGTAGCTGGCACTCGAGCCCGTCGCAGCTTGAGCAGGTCGAGGTGGCAGCAGGCCTGGCGCAGCCGCAGCAGGGTCTGTGAGGATCTCCATCCGCGACGGCCTTGAACCCCTGCTTGCTCGACCAGGTCGGAGAGCCGCCGGCGCGAGCGCTCCAGCAGCTCCGTGTAGACCGCCTGCTGGTCGCGCCGTGAGGGAGCAGGAGGCGACACGCTCGATCTTCGGCGGCAGGTCGCGCGCCACGTCCCTCTTCAGGCGCCGCAGCAGGAACGGCTGCAGCTTGCGCCGCAGCTTCGCCTGCGCCTGCTCCCCTCCGTCGCTCCCCTGCGCGATGGGCTGCTCGTAGCGGTCGGCGGAAGCGGTCGTGCCCGCCGAGGTAGCCGGGCATGAGGAAGTCCATGATCGACCAGAGGTCGGACACGCTGTTCTCCATCGGCGTGCCGGTGAGCACGAGCCGGTGCTGCGCCTGGAGGCTGCTTGGCGGCCATCGCGTTCTGCGTGGACGCGGTTCTTGATGTGCTGGGCCTCGTCGAGCACGACGGCGGAGAACTCGGACGGCGCCGTAGCCGCTCGATGTCGCGCCGCAGCAGCGCGTAGGAGGTGACGACCAGGTCCGTACCGGGCAGCTCGTCCCACCGGGCGTGGCGGTCCGGCCCGGCGAGGAGCAGCACGCGCAGGTCCGGCACGAACCGCGCCGCCTCCTCCGCCCAGTTCTCCACGAGGCTGGTGGGGCAGACGATCAGCGCGGGCGTGCCCCGCGCGTCGGGATGCAGCCGCGCCAGCTGCAGCCAGGCCAGGGTCTGGAGCGTCTTGCCGAGGCCCATCTCGTCGGCGAGGATGCCGCAGAAGCCGCACTGCTCGAGGAAGCGCAGCCAGCTCACCCCGTCGTTCTGGTAGGGGCGCAGCGTCCCCTCCAGGGCGGCGGGCAGCTCGAGCGGGCGGGCTTCCCGGGGCTGGACCCGGGTCGCGGCCGTGGCCTGCCACGCCGCGTCGGCCTCGACGTCGACGCCGTCGAGGGCGTCCAGGGAGGACTTCACGTAGGGCGCGTGGACGGCGGGGAGCCGGAAGCTCCCCGGCCGGCTGCCCTCGCCGGAGCCGCAGTCCTCGAAGACCTCGCGCAGGTCCTCGACGGCCGCGCCGTCGAACAGCACCGGGCGGCCGCCGATCTCGACGAAGGAGTCGCCCTTGCGCAGGGCGCGCTGGATCTGCGCGGCGCCGAGGCTGCGGCCGGTGGTGTCGTCGAAACCGAAGTCCACTTCGAACCCGTTCATGCCGGACCCGCCGGACCCCGCGGCCGCGCCGCCGGGGCCGGGCGCGGCCGCGACGCGGACGACGGGGGTCGCGTAGACGGCCCCCTCGAGGAAGTCGGCGATGCGGCCCTGCACCTCGACCCGCCAGCCGCGGCGCCGGAGCGCGGGCAGGGCGCGCGCGAGGAAGTTCAGGACCTCGCGGCACCCGATCACGGGGCTGAGTCCGTCGCCGCGCTCGCCCCGGAAACCCAGGTGCGCCAGCCGCGCGAGGCCCTCGGCCTCGCGCGGGTGGTTGCGGACGGTGTAGCGCAGCAGGTCCTCCGGGTCGGGGATGGCGAAATGCCCCGCGGGATCGGCCTTGCCCGCGACCAGCGCCGTGCCGTCGTACTCCGCGTACAGGGTCCCCGAGAGCGACGCCTCGCTGCCGCGGACAACGAGGCGGAACACGGGCTCGGCGGGCTCGATCGTGAAGAGGTCGGCGCTGACCTCGCTCTGCACGGGCAGCAGCCGCTCGAGCGCGGGCAGCTCCCCCTGCATGAAGCGCGGCACCGACAGCCGGGGGATCGCGACCGAACGGGAGTAGATGCCGTGGAGCGGCGGCGGCAAGACCGCGGCCAGCGGCCAGAAATGGCCCGCCGCGAAGACCCAGCCCGCCTTGCGGTGCACGAGGTAGACCGGCCGTTCGTCCGGCCCCGCGAAGGGCAGCTCGGTGTGCGCGGCCAGCACCAGTTCACCCGACTCGCTGTCGAACGCGACGTGCAGCCGCGTGGTCATCCGGGCCAGGTTCACCGTGAGCGGCTCGTCGCGGCCCTCCTCGCGCACCGGCTTGCCGTCGTGGAGGTCGAGCAGGTTGACGAAGTCGCCGACGGACACCTCGAGGCGGCCCGGAACGGGCCCGTCGCACAGGTCCTCCATCACGAACAGCAGCGCCTCGTCCCGTTCCCCGAACCGGAAGGCCGTGCCGCGCGGCACCCGGTCGAGCGCGGCCGTCTTCCCGTCGTACGCGAGGAACCCCTGCAGGGGGATGCGGCCGGCCGCGACCCCGGCTTCCCACCCCCGGCCGAGCACCACGGAGACCTGCGCGGGGACCGCGTCGGGGTCGCCCGGCCGGGCGCGGCGGATGTAGTCCGCCTCGCGGAAGGCCGCGAGCCGCCGGGCGCGGCGCTCCTCGGCGGCCCTCAGCGCGGCGTGCTCCGGGTCGTTGTGCCGGCGGCGCAGCGCCAGGCCCAGGGCCACGACGTGCGAGCAGATGATGCCGCGCTCGGTGTTGTCGTAGCAGGGGCAGCGGCTCTCGGCCGTCCCGTCGGTCAGGATGCGGAAGCCGGTGCGCAGGGTGCGGTTGGCGAAGTGGATCGTGCCCCGCACCTCGGGCGGCTCGTAGGCGAGATCCTCGACCCGCTCGTGCTCGAACAGCTGCCGGCCCTCCGCGTACTTGCGGGCGCCCGCCCAGTCCTGCAGCATCTTCTCGGTCAGCACCCTGCTCGCTCCCCGCCCGCAGGGCGGCTTCAGCCCACGTCGACGACGGCGGGCGTGTAGCCCTCCGGCGGCTCGTACCCGAGCAGCACCAGGCAGGTGGCCGCCAGGCTGCTGATGCCCAGGTTCTCGTGCAGGCTCCGCCGGACGCGGGCGCGGCCGGACGGGTCGTAGACGTAGACCGGCACGGGGTTGAGCGAGTGCGCGGTCCGCGGTTTCGGCTCCCCCGTTTCGGCGTCGTAGACCACCGCCCCGGTCTTCTTGTTGCGCTCGTACATGTCGTCGGCGTTGCCGTGGTCGGCGGTGACGACCAGGATGCCGCCCGCCTCCCGGACGGCCTGCAGCAGGCGGCCCAGGCAGAGGTCGACGGTCTCGACCGCGATCTCGCACGGCGGGGAAGCATGCCGGTGTGGCCGACCATGTCGCCGTTGGGGTAGTTCAGGCGGATGAACCGGTAGTCGCCGCCGCCGCATGGCCTCGATCACGCGTGTCGGTGATCTCGGCGGCCTTCATCCAGGGCCGCTGCTCGAACGGGACGCGGTCGGAGGGCACCTCGACGTAGTCCTCGAGCGCTTCGTCGAACTTGCCCGGAGCGGTTGCCGTTGAAGAAGTAGGTGACGTGCCCGAACTTCTGCGTCTCGCTGATCGCGAGCTGGCGCACGCCCGGCGTCGCGCGAGGTACTCGCCCATGGTGCGGTCGATGCGCCGGCGGCGTCACGAGGAAGTTCTTCGGGATGCTCGGCGTCGCCGTCGTACTGCATCATGCCGGCGAACGAGCACGTCGGGCCGCGGCGCCGCGGTCGAACTCGCTCGAACGTCCTCCTCCTCGAAGGCGCGGGTGATCTCGATGGCGCGGTCGCCGCGGAAGTTGAAGAGGATGACGCTGTCGCCGTCGACGATGGGGCCGACGGGCTTGCCGTCGCGCGCGATGACGAAGGGCGGCAGATCCTGGTCGAGGACGCCGGGCTGCTCGCGCGCGGAAGGTCTCGATGGCCTCGCTGCGCGGAGGCGAAGGCGCGGGCCCTCGCCGCGGACGTGGGTGTTCCAGCCGCGCTCGACCATGCTCCAGTCGGCCTCGTAGCGGTCCATCGTGATGTTCATGCGGCCGCCGCCGGAGGCGATGGCGTAGTCGAACCGCGCCGTCGGCGTTGAGTCTCGGCGCAGGAAGGCCTCGAAGGCGATCGACGTAGTCCAGCGCCGAGGTCGGGCGGCACGTCGCGGCCGTCGAGCAGCGCGTGGACCCGGGCGCGCTGCGACGCCTTCGCGCCTTGGCCTCCAGGAGCATGGCCTTGAGGTGGTCGAGGTGGCGAGTGGACGTTGCCGTCGGAGAACAGGCCGATGAAGTGGAGCGTGCCGACCCGTGTGCTAGGACGTTGCGCGATCGAGCTTCGTTCCAGACCGCGCCCTCGAAGAGCGCGCCGGACGTCGATCGCGGCGTTGCACGAGGGCGGCGCCCTGGTCGAAGACGCGCCCGCAGCCGATGGCGTTGTGGCCGACCTCGCTGTTGCCCATGTCGTCGTCGGAGGGCATGCCGACCGCGGTGCCGTGGGCCCGCAGGCGCGAGGCCACCGCGTGGGTCCCCAGCGCATCGAGCGTCGGCGTGTGGGCGGACCGCACGAGGTCCCCCTCCTCGAACGCCCCGAGGCCGATCCCGTCCATGATCACCAGCACGACGGGGCCCTTCGGCGCCTCGTACCCGGCCCGTTTGCGCAGCGGTTCCATGCGTTTGCCTCTCCTCCCCCGGCGCTGGCGCGACACCCGCCGCCCGCCGCTTTCGGCGCCGCGACAAGCGGACGAGTATGCCGGACCGGGCGCCGCCGCGCAAGCACCCCGCGCTCTTTGCCGCTCGCTTTCCGCGCGCGATGCGGGCAGAGTCCCCGGTCCGCCCGCGAAGGAACCGCCATGCGCCCGATACGCAACATCGCCATCATCGCCCACGTGGACCACGGCAAGACCACGCTCGTGGACCAGATCCTCAAGCAGGCGCAGCTCTTCCGCGACCACGAGGAGGTGCGCGAGTGCTTCCTCGACAGCAACGACCTCGAGCGCGAGCGCGGCATCACCATCCTCTCGAAAAACATCAGCGTCCCCTTCGACGGCGTGAAGATCAACGTGATCGACACGCCGGGCCACAGCGACTTCGGCGGGCAGGTCGAACGGGTGCTCAACCTGGCCGACGGCGTCCTGCTGCTGGTCGACGCGGCCGAGGGGCCCATGCCCCAGACCCGCTTCGTGCTCGACAAGGCCCTGCGTCTCGGCCTGCGGGCCCTCGTCGTCATCAACAAGATCGACAAGGCCGATGCGCGGCCCGACGAGGTGCTCGACGAGGTCTTCGACCTGTTCGTCGAGCTGGGCGCGGACGACGAGCAGCTCGACTTTCCGGTCCTCTACGCGAGCGGGCGCGACGGCTGGGCCGGCGTCTCGCCGGGCGACCGGCTCCAGGGCGTGCGGCCCCTGCTCGAGGCCGTGGTCCGGCACGTGGCCCCGCCGCCCCGGCGCGAGGGGCCCGTCCAGATGCAGGTCGCCAGCATCGACTACACCGACTACGTCGGACGCATCGGCATCGGCCGGGTCTACCGGGGCCGGCTCGCCGCCGACCGGCCGCTGACCGTCCTCAAGCAGGACGGCTCCGCCCGGACCGCCCGCGTGACCGGGCTGTTCACGTTCGAGGGCCTCGAGCGCCGCCCCTGCCCGGAGGTCCCCTGCGGCGACCTGTGCGCCGTCGTGGGCATGGAGGACATCGACATCGGCGACACGCTGAGCGACAGCGACCGGCCCGAGGCGCTGCCGCCGATCCGGCTCGACGAGCCCACGCTGTCCATGGTCTTCCGCATCAACGACTCGCCCTGCTTCGGCCGGGACGGACGGTTCGTGACCAGCCGCCACCTCCGCGAGCGGCTCTACCGCGAGGTGCGCCGCGACGTCGCCCTGCGGGTGGAGGACATCGACGGCGACTCGTTCAAGGTCAGCGGCCGCGGCGTGCTGCACCTCTCGATCCTGGTCGAGACCATGCGGCGCGAGGGCTACGAGATGAGCGTTTCGCAGCCGCAGGTCATCACGCGGGACATCGAAGGGGTCGCGTGCGAACCGGTCGAACGGCTCCTCGTCGACGCGCCGGGCGAGACTGCGGGCAGGGTGATCGAGCTGGTCGGGGCGCGGCGCGGCGAGCTGGTGAGCCTGGAGCACCGCGGCCCGCGGCGCCTGATCGAGGCCCGCATCCCGACGCGGGGGCTGATCGGCCTGCGCAGCCGGCTGATGACCGCCACGGCCGGCGAGGCAGTGGTCTCCCACCTCTTCGACGCCTACGAGCCCCTCAAGGGCGCGATCGTGCAGCGCCAGAACGGGGTGCTCGTCAGCCGGGGCGGCGGGCCGGCGGTGCCCTACGCGATCGACGGGCTGCAGCAGCGCGGCACGTTCTTCATCGAGCCGGGCGACTACTGCTACGAGGGCATGATCGTCGGCGAACACCGCCTCGACAACGACCTCGTCGTCAACGTGCAGCGGACGAAGCAGCTCACGAACGTCCGGGCCGCGGGCTGCGACCGGAACCTGAAGATCGCCCCGCCCGCGCGCCTCAGCCTCGAAGAGGCCCTCGAGTACATCGGGAACGACGAACTGCTCGAGGTCACCCCCTCGGTCTACCGTCTCCGCAAGCGGTACCTCACCGAGAACGAGCGCAAGCGCCGCAAGAGCGCTGCCGCCGCGCTCCCCGCCCGGGCCTGAGAGCCCGCCTTGCCCGCCGGACGGCGGGCCGGGCGCCCCTCCAAGGCCGTGATGCGCCCGCCGC
This sequence comes from uncultured bacterium, assembly GCA_963744655.1. Taxonomy (GTDB): domain Bacteria; phylum Verrucomicrobiota; class Kiritimatiellia; order PWTM01; family PWTM01; genus CAVUUJ01. The sequence continues at coordinate 233,330 of CAVUUJ010000002.1, forward strand.
GCGGGGGCGCCCACGGAACCCGGGCGCGCCGGGGCCGGAACGACGCGGGCCGCGCGCGCGGGCCGCCCGGCCTTTGCCGCAGACGCCCGGCCACGAAAAAGGCACAATATCCGGGCGGGCCGCGCCGTTGGATGTATGTAACGGGGGCCAGCCGGGTCAATGCGGAGCGGATGGACGAAACCGAGAAACAGTGGCTGGACCGGTACCGGGCGGGCGACAGGGAGGCTCTCGGGCTGCTGGTCGAGCGGTACCGGCGCCCCCTGTTCGGGTTCATTCTCAAGATGACCGAAGGGCGGGGCGACGCCGAGGACGTGTTCCAGGAGGTCTGGATCCGCGCCCTGCGGAACCTGCCCCGGTTCCGGGCGGAGAACCTCCTGGGCTGGCTGTTCCGGATCGCGCACAACGTCGTGATCGACGAGGTGCGCAGGCGGAAGGCGCTGGTCGACCTCGACGCCGGGCGCGGCGGGGAGGAGACGGACTGGACCGGGCGGATGCCCGCCGAAGGGCTGGATCCCTCCGCGGTGGCTGCCGGCACGGACGTCGGCCGGCGGATCCGCGCGGCGGTCGACCGGCTCCCGGCGGAACAGCGGGAGGTGTTCTGGATGCGCACCGAGGCCGACCTGCCCTTCAAGACCATCGCGAAGATCCAGCGGGTGTCGATCAACACCGCGCTGGCGCGGATGCACTACGCGGTACGGAAGCTGCGCGAAGAACTGCGGGGCGACTACGAAGCCCTGGCAGGGTGAGAGGGAAGAGGACATGAACTGCCGACAGGTACAGACCGGGTGGCTGCTCGAACAGAGCGGCGAACTCGGCGCGGGCCGCCTGCGCCGGATCGAGGCGCACACGGCGGGCTGCGCGGAGTGCCGCGCCTACCGGGAGGCCCTGGCGCGGCTGCGGGCCGCGGCGAGGGCGGACGAAGCGTTCACCGCGCTGGACCCGCACTTCGCGTCGCGGCTGCACGCCGCGCTCGCGACCCGCGGCGCTTCCGCCGGGCCCTTCGCGGCGCCCGGGCGGTTGCGCGCGCTGCGGCTCTCGGCCGCCGCCGTGGCGGCGGCCGTGGCCACCGCCACGCTGTTCGCGTGGTCCCTGCGCCGCGGGGCGCCCGCCGGCCCGGACCAGGCCCTGGCCCTGGCCGTGACGGTCCCCGACTGGGTGGACGTGCAGCTCGACCTCCTGGGCGAGGAACTGGCCGAGATCTCGGAGGCCACGGCCGCCGGCGGGCCGGCGGCCGGCGTGCCGGACATCGACGAGGTGGCCACCGAACTGCTGGAACTGGAGGGGATCGAGATATGAGCCCATTCCGACAGACCACCCGACTCGCCGGCCTGGCGGCCGCGGGGCTGCTGACCGTCGGCCTGCCCGCCGGCAGGGCGCCCGCCCAGCCCCCCCCGCCGCCGGGGGGTCCGCTCCACGGGCCGGAGGCCGCGACCGCGGCCGAACCCGGCACGCGGGGGCCCGGCCGCCGGGGGCGCGGCCCGGCCACACGCGGCACGCGGCCGATCGACCGGTGGCTCCAGGCCATGGAAGCCCGCCATCCCGGGGAAGTGCAACGCCTGCGCGCCCTGCGGCAGGACGACCCCGAGGCGTTCCGTCGCGAGATGTGGCAGCACCTTGAAGAGGCCCGGGCCCGCTTCGGCGGCCCGCCGCCCCACGCTGGCCCGCCCGGCGGCGGTCCGCCGCCCGCGGCCGGCACCCCGCCGGGAGACGGCGCCTCCGCCGGCGCCATGGCGGCCGAGGTGAAGCCGCTGCTCCGCCAGCTCTGGTCGCTCGCCCGGAGCTACCGCGCCGCGCCGGACGAAGAGGCCCGCGCGGCCCTGCGCGGGCAGATGCTCGCCCCGATGGGACAGCTCGTCGATATCAGGGAATCCGAGCGCGCACGGCGTCTCGCGCGCATGGAGCAGGAGGTGGGGCGCCTCCGGCAGGAACTGGAGACGCGCCGCCGGGATCGGGCGGCGTTCGTGGCCGCCCGCGTGGAGGAGTTGTTGAAGGCGCTGGGCCCGGCATCGCCCGCCGCCGACCCGCTGTAAGCGGTCCGCCTGTTTGCGGCCGCCCGGGGACCGGGCGGATCAGTTTGCCCACCCCGCCCGGTCCCCACCTTCTTCCCGGCCCTTCAGACCCCGTGAGACGACGGGGCCACTTCGGCCCGGAAGAGCATGATGCCCTTGAGCACGTCGACGGCGCGCTCCACCTGCGTGTCCACGGCGGGCGCGGAGCCGTCCTCCTCCTCCGGCGTGCCGCCGACGGGTTCGGGCTCCCCGGCCGCGGCCCGCTGCTGCAGCACGCGCTGCCACTGCTCGGGCGCCATGGGCACGACGATGTCGGGCTCGATACCGTAGTGGTGGATGACCCGCTCGCTCGGCGTGTAGTACTTCGCGGTGGTCAGCCGGACCGCCGACCCGTCCTCCATGGGCACGACGCTCTGCACCGACCCCTTGCCGAACGATTTCTCGCCGACGAGGATCGCGCGGCGATGGTCCTGCAGCGCGCCCGCCACGATCTCCGAAGCGCTCGCGCTGCCGCCGTTGATGAGCACGACCATGGGGAAGTCTCCGTACCGGCCTTCCCGGCGCGCCAGGTAGGTCTGCCGTTCGCGCGCGTCGCGGCCCTGGGTGTAGACGACCAGGTCGCCCTTGTGCAGGAACTTCTCGCCCACGTCGACGGCCGACGTCAGCAGGCCGCCGGGGTTGTTCCGGAGATCGAGCACCAGCGCGCGAAGCCCCTCGGCCCGCAGCCGGTCCACCGCCTCGGCGACCGCCGCCCCCGTGGGCTGGTTGAACTGCAGGATGCGGAGGTAGCCGATGCCGTCCTCGAGCATCCGGACGTCCTTCACGCTGGCCACGCTGATGATCGCCCGCACCACCGGCACGGTGCGCACCTTGCGCGTCTTCGGCGTGGCGACACGAAGCTCCACCTTCGTCCCCGGGGGGCCGCGCATGCGCTTCACGGCCTCGTTGAGCTGGATGCCGTCGGTGGACTCGCCGTCGATCTCGAGGATCCGGTCACCGGCAAGCAGGCCCGCGCGGTAGCCCGGCGTGTCCTCCATCGGCGCGATGACCGTCAGTTGCCCGTCGCGGAGGCCGACGACGATGCCGAGCCCGCCGAACCGGCCCGAGGTGTCGTCCCGCATGTCCGCGTAGGTGTCCGGGTCCATGAACTCGCAGTGCTCGTCGAGCGCGTCGAGCATCCCGCGCAGCGCGCCGTAGGTCAGGTCGCGGTAGGAGGTCTTCTCCTCGTCGACGTAGTTCCGGCGGATCTGCTCCATCACCTTCGTGAAGAGGGCGACGTTCTCGTAGGGGTCGTCGAGGCCGGCGTCCGGCCCTTCGCGCGAGTAGATGCGCGAGCCGACGGCGAGGTCGAGGCCCAGGGCCAGGAGGAGGAAGCCGCCGGCCGTGCGCCGGGCAAAGCGCCGGCGCCCCGCGGCAGGCGGGGACACGTCAGGACCGGGGAGGTGGCTCATGGAAGCGCACTATAGGCGGGCGGCGCGCACCGCGCAACCTCCGCTCCGGGCGGCCCGCGCTCAGGGTTCGCCCACGGCCTTGATGCGCAGCAGGTTCGTGGCCCCGCGCACGGGATGGGTGCCCGTGAGCACGACCACGGTGTCGCCCCGCGCGACGCAGCCCGCGGCCGCCAGCTGCTCTTCGGCGCACTGCGCCACCCGGTGGAACGTGGTCGCCGCCGGCAGCACGAAGGCGCGCACGTTCCACGCGGCGGAAAGCACCCGGGCGACCGCGGGGTCGGGCGTGAAGGCGTAGACCGGCGCCGGGCAGCGAACCTGGGAGAGCAGGAACGCGGTGGCGCCCGAGAGGGTGAACACGAGGATCGGGAGGTGGCCCAGGTCGACGCTGGCCGCGGCCGCGGCTTCGCACAGGGCGCGCGTCGGCCCGGGCGGATGGAAGTCCAGCTCGCGCAGGGCGTGCACGCCGTAGGTGCTCTGCTCCGCGCGCCGCGCGATCCGGTCCATGACCCGGACGGTCTCGAACGGATAGGCCCCGACGGCGGTTTCGCCCGAAAGCATCACGGCGTCCGCGCCGTCGAGGATCGCGTTGGCGACGTCCGTGGCCTCGGCGCGTGTCGGGCTGGGCGCGGCGATCATCGACTCGAGCATCTGCGTGGCGACGATCGCCAGGCGGCCGCGGGACCGCGCGGCGGCGACCAGGTCCTTCTGCAGGATCGGGACCGCCTCGGGCGAGGTCTCCACGCCGAGATCGCCGCGCGCGACCATGATCCCGTCGCACCGCTCGAGCAGCTCCCCGATGCGTTCCGCCGCTTCCGGCTTCTCGATCTTGGCCACGATCCGCACGGGCCGGCCGGCGCGCGCCACCGCGCGGCGCACCGGCTCCAGGTCCGCGGCGCGGCGCACGAACGAAAGGGCGACCCAGTCCACCCCCCGGGCGAGGGCGAAGCGAAGGTCCGCGCGGTCCCGGGCCGTCAGCGCCGGCACCGGCAGGTCCAGCCCGGGCAGGTTGACCCCCTTGCGGCTACCGTAGGCGCCCGTGTTGAGCACCGTGGCCCGCGCGGAGCCGGCGCGGCGGTTGACGCGCGTGACCCGCAGCCGCACCGCGCCGTCGTTGAGCAGCACGAGGCGGCCGGCGCGCAGGTGGTCCGGCAGCGGGGGCCAGTCGATGTGGATGCGCCGCCGGTCGCACCCCCCGGCGCCCGCGAGCAGCGTGACCGTGGCGCCCTGCTCGAGCACCACGGGCAGGTCCCCCTCCGTGCGGCCCGTGCGGATCTTGGGCCCCTGCAGGTCGGCCAGCACCGCGGGCGAGCGGCCCGCGCGGCGGCCCGCCTCGCGCACGGCGTCCAGGCGGCGCCCGTGGTCCGCGCGCGAGCCGTGCGAGAAGTTGAGGCGGAAGACGTCCGCCCCCGCCTCCAGCAGCGAGGCGATGCCGCCTGCCGCGTCCGTGGCGGGGCCGAGCGTGGCCACCAGGCGCACCCGCCGGGGCGGGACGCCGGGCCGGCAGGTCTTCACGGGGCGGCCGATCAGTTCACCCCGCGCCCGCTGATCACGTCGTCGGCCTTCTCGGCCGCCGTGCCGGACTTCGCGTCCGGGCCGTAGGACATCAGCTCGTACGAGAAACGGGAGACGTTGCGGTAGATGTAGGGCTGGCCCCACGGGTCGTCGAAGTTCAGGTCCCCCACGTACTGGGACAGCGCCGCCTGGCGCGTCGTGCCGGTCAGGCCGCCGCTGTAGGCGAGGTAGCTGCCGTTCGCCATGCGGTATTCCTCCAGCGCGACGCGGAGCCGCTCCATGTCCGCCACCGCCTTGCTGCGGTCGGCCTTGCGGGTGGCGTAGCCCGCCACGCCCAGCACGATGCCCGCCAGGGCCCCGATGATGGCGATGACGGCGAGCAGTTCGATCAGCGTGAAGCCGCCTGCGCGACGGGTCGTGCGGTTTCGCATGGTTCGTTCCCCCGGTGATACCGGTACGACTATGCGCCCCGCGCCGCCCCGCGGCCAAGCCGAAACCCGCGCCCGCGGCTCAGGCCTTCTTCCGGTCCGGGTGCCACAGCAGGACCACGGGCGTCGCGATGAAGATCGACGAGTAGGTGCCGACCAGGATGCCGATGAACAGCATGAGCGCGAAGTCGTTGATCGCCCCGCCGCCGAAGATCAGCAGGGCCAGGACGCTGAGCAGGGTCGTAACCGAGGTGAGCAGCGTCCGGCCGAGGGTCTGGTTGATGCTGAGGTTGGCGATCTCGGAGTACTTTCGCCCCCTCAGGAGCTTGAGGTCCTCGCGGATGCGGTCGAAGACCACGATGGTGTCGTTGACCGAGTACCCGACGATGGTGAGCACCGCGGCGATCATCGGCATGCTGAGCTGGCGGCCCAGCAGGCAGAAGATCCCCACGGTGATCAGCGCGTCGTGCAGCAGGGCGGCGATCGCGCCCGCCGCGAAGGCGAACTCGAAGCGCCACGAGATGTAGAGGATGATGCCCACGAAGGACCACAGCAGCGCCACGACGCCCTTGCGCTTGAGTTCCGTGCCGATCTGCGGACCGACCGAGTCCTCCTGCAGCACGCGGTAACCCGATGCGGCGAACTGGCCCGTGATCGTGGCGGAGGCCGCGGCCCCGTCCTGGAACGGCACCTTCACCACGAGGATCTCGTCGGCGCCGGTGCCCGCGGAACCGTGGGGACGCTGGTACTGGATGTTGGCCTCGCCCACGCCCGCCGCGGCCAGCGCCGCGCGCACGGTCTCGACCGGCTGCTTCTCGTCGAAGCCGATCGTGAGCGAGGAGCCGCCCACGAAGTCGATGCCGAAGTTCGCCTCCCCGCGGACCGCGAACAGGGTCCACGTGACCGCGATCAGCAGGATCGAGAAGACGGCGGCGACCTTCCGCTTGCCGAGGAAGTCGATGCTCGTGTCCCTGACCCACGCCATCATGCGCACCGAGGAGAGCCGGGTCTTCGCGGCCAGCAGGTCGAAGAGCTGGCGGGTGAACACGATGGCGGTGAACATGCTGACCAGGATGCCGGCGCTGAGCGTGATGGCGAACCCGCGGACGGGCCCGGAGCCCTTCCAGAACATGATGACGGCGGTGAGCAGCGTGGTGAGGTTGGCGTCCACGATGGTGCTGAACGCCTTCTCGTAGCCGGCGCTGATGGCCGCCCCCAGTTTCTTGCCGGTGCGCTGCTCCTCGCGGATGCGCTCGAAGATCAGCACGTTGGCGTCCACGGCCATGCCGATCGTGAGGACGATGCCGGCGATACCCGGCAGGGTGAGCGTCGGGAGGGCCGCCTGGCCCGCGCCGCCGGTGCTGGTGCGCGTGAGCACGCCCAGGAAGCCGGACACCAGGACGGCGCCCAGGGGGAGGATCAGGATGTCGAGGAGCAGCGCGATGTCGGCGATCACCCCCGCGAGCAGGTAGTAGGCCATCATGAAGGCCACGACGATCACGCCGCCGACGGCGGCCGCGCGCACGCCGCTGCGGATGGAGTCGCGCCCGAGCGAGGGGTCGACCGTCCGCTCCTCGACGATGCGCACGGGCGCCGGGAGCGAGCCGGTGCGCAGCACGTTGGAAAGGCGGGTCGCCTCGGTGACGCTGAACCGGCCGGTGATCTCCGCCCGGCCGTTTGGGATCTCCGTGCGGATCTCGGGCGCCGAGTAGAGCGTGCCGTCCAGGATGATGGCGAGCTGCCGCCCGGCGTCGCTGTCGCGGTTCTTCTCGCCGCGCGGCGCGTAGTCGCGGGTGACCTGTGCGAACCGGCGGCGGCCCGCGCGGTTGAACTCCAGCGCGATTTGCGGGCGGCTCATGTTGTCGTAGTCGATGTGGGCGTTCGCGATGGCCTTGCCGGTGAGCTGCTGCGCGGTCTCGATGTAGTACGCGCGGTACACCGTGGACCCGTCGGGCCCCTGGTCGCGCTCGAGCATGAACTCCGTGCCCTCGTGCGGGGCGAACCGCCGGAGCTCGTCCCGGTAGGCGGGGCCCATCTCCTCGTCCTGCACGCCGTGCGGTCGCGCACGAGGTAGGAGCCGAGGCGGTCCTCGTCGGCCCAGCGGTAGCCCTCCGGCGCGCGGTCGTCTTCGCGCAGCCGCGTCGTCCAGCTCGCGCTCTGCGTGTGCACCAGGCGGAACTCGAGGAACGCGACGCTCTGGATGGTGCGGCGGGCCTCGCTGCGCTTGTCGGCGTCGATGCCCGGCATCTGGATCACGATCCGGCTGTCCATCTGCGGGAAGATCTGCGGCTCGGCGATGCCCAGGCCGTCGACGCGGTTGCGGATCGCCTCCAGGGCGATGTCCCGCACCTTGCGCGACTCGCGGGCGAGCTGCTGGGTGAGCTGCTCGCCGTCCATCTCCGGGTCGCCCCGGAGCAGTTCGCCGCGCAGGGCGTCCTGGTCGACCTCGACGACGAAGCTCGAACCGCCCACCAGGTCCAGCCCCAGCTTGATCTTCTGGCTGGGCGGCCAGACGAGGGCGAGCGAGACGGAGACCATCAGGATCGTGATCAGCCATTTCCACACGGCGTTCTTGTCCATGCGTGCGCTCCTTGCGTGCGGGCGTGCCCCGGCGGCCGGTCAGGCCTTGTCGGTCGCCGCCGGCTCGTCGCCCTTCGCCAGCACCTGCGAGACGGCGTCGCGGACCACCTCGATCTTCACGTTGTCGGCGATCTTCACGGTGAACGTCTTGTCCTTGACGTTGGACACGACGCCGAGCATGCCGCCGGAGAAGACGATGCGGTCGCCGCTCTTGATGTTGTCGATCATGGCCCGGCGGTCCTTTTCCTTCCGCTGCTGCGGGCGGATGAGGAGGAAGTAGAAGATCGCGAACATGAGGAGAGCCAGCCGAACATGAACATCGGCGACTGCTGCTGCGAACCGCCGCCCGGGGGCGCGGCCATGGCGATCAACGTCCAGGATGCATTCACGGCGTCTTCCCTTTCTGCTCCACGTGCTCTTCGGTCAACCCCACCGGGGCGGCCCGCACCTCCTCGCGGAAGGCGTCGAACCGGCCCTGCCCTATCGCGTCCCGCAACTCGGCCATGAACGCCGCGTACCGGTACAGGTTGTGCATCCGTGACCAGCCGCACGCCGAGGATCTCGTCGACGTTCAACAGGTGCCGCACGTACGCCCGGCTGAACGTGCCGGCAGGCGTAGCAGCCGCACCCTTCCTCGATCGGCCGGTCGTCCTCCCGGTACAGCGCCGCCTTCACCGGGTAGCGGCCCCGCCGCGTGAACGCCGTGCCGTTGCGCGCGTACCGCGTGGGCATCACGCAGTCGAACATGTCCACGCCCCGCGCCACCGCCTCGACGATCTGCGAAAACCGGCCCACCCCCATCAGGTAGCGCGGCCGGTCCGCCGGCAGGTGCGCGACCGTGTCGCGCACACCGCCCAGGATCAACGCCTCCGGCTCCCCCACGCTCACGCCGCCGATGGCGATACCCGTCGAACGCCCCATGGCCACCAGCTCGCGGGCACAGCGCTCCCGCAGGTCCGCGATACACGCCGCCCTGCACGATGCCGAAGACCAGCTGGCCCCCGGCGCGCGGCTGGCGTGCACATAAAGCCGCCCATGCTAGGGTACGCTCCACGGCCTGACAAGCGTATTCCCGCTCGCACGGATACGGCGGACACTCGTCGAACGCCATGGCAATGTCCGAGCCGAGCAGGCGCTGCGATGGCCATGGCCTCCGCCGGCCCCAGGAACTGCCGGCTCCCGTCGTAGGGCGACTGGAAGGCCACGCCGTCCGGCTCGATGCGGCGCAGGCGCGAAAGGCTGAAGACCTGGAACCCCCCGCTGTCGGTCAGCATGCGCCCGCGGCCAGCCCATGAAACGGTGCAGCCCCCCGAGCCGGGCGACGAGCTCCGCGCCGGGCCGGGTGTGAAGGTGGTACGTGTTGCCCAGCACGACGCGGTAGTCCATCGCCGCCAGCTCCGCGGAACTGACGGCCTTCACCGTGCCCTGGGTGCCCACCGGCATGAACACCGGGGTCTCGATCGGACCGTGGGCGGTGTGCAGCCGGCCCCGCCGCGCCCCGCCGCCGCCGGCATCCCCCGCCAGGATCTCGAATGTGCCCGCTGCCTGCATCCCGCGTGCGCCGCCTCCGCCCCCCCGCGGGGTCCCGCGTGGTGTAGCGGGGAACCCCGCCCGACGCAAGCCCCGGCCGCCCGCCGGGGTTGCCCGCCGGGAGGAGGGCGTCCGCTTGTCTCCCCGGCCGGGCTGCTGTATCGTGCGGGACTTCGCGCCGCGTGGCGCACGGAGAACCAACCATGCTTCGACCTTTCCTGCTCGTGTCCGCCCTCGCCCTCGCCCTGCCCGCGGCCGCGGAGGACGCCGGCGCGGACCCCGCGCAGGGCTTCCTGGACCCCGCGGCCGTCATGCGCGACGCGGCCGACATCACGGCCGAACGGTATCCCGACGCCGATGCGGTTCTCGTCGCGGACGACCAGCGGGTGCGCTACACGCCCGACGGGCTCTCGGTCATGTGGGACGATTTCTTCGTCAAGGTCCTCACCGAGAAGGGGAAACGCGAGGAGCAGTCGCAGTCGTTCTGGTTCAACGAGGCCTACGGGACCGCCGTGGTCGCCCGCGCGGAGATCTACCGGCCCGACGGTTCGGTGACCCCGGTCGACCTCGCCGCCCAGAGCCGCATCATGGTCGAACCCGGGCAGATGGGCTCCAATATCTACGATCCGAACCGCAAGGTGCTCCAGGTCGGCGTGCCCGGCCTCGAGGTGGGCGACACGATCCGCTACGTCTTCTGCCGCCGGGACGACAAGGTCCGCATGCCGGACACCTTCAGCGACTACTCGGTTTTCGAAGGCACGTACCCGGTGCGGCGGGCGCGCTACGAGGTGCTCGCGCCGCACGAGCGGCCCCTGCTGCTCCGCCAGCTCAAGGGCGAGGTGCCGGGCACCGTGGCCTACCGCTCCGAGGAGACCGCCGGGGGCATCCGCCACGTGTGGGAGGTGCGCGATGTCCCGCGCATCTTCGAGGAGCCGAACATGCCGGCGGCCTACACCGTGACCCAGCGCCTGCTCGTCAGCACCATCCCGAACTGGGAGGCGGTGTCCCGCTGGTACTGGAACCTGTGCGCCCCCCGGCTGGAGGCGGTCACCGGGGCGATGCGCGACCAGGTGGAGGAACTGACCGCGGGGCTCACCGGCCGGCAGGAGAAGGTCGAGGCGCTCTTCTCGTTCGTCTCGCAGCGGATCCGCTACATGGGGATCACCACGGAGGCCGAGGCGCCCGGCTACGAGCCGCACGACGTCTCGGTCACCTTCGCCAACCGCTACGGCGTCTGCCGCGACAAGGCCGCCCTGCTGGTCGCCATGCTGCGCATGGCCGGCCTGGAGGGCTTCCCCGTCCTGATCCACAACGGGCCGAAGAAGGACGTGGAAGTGCCCCAGCCGTTCTTCAACCACGCGGTGGTCGCCGTGCGCGAGCCGGACGGCTCCTACCAGCTCATGGACCCGACCGACGAGGCCACGCGCGAGCTGCTGCCCGCCTACCTCAACAACTGCAGCTACCTCGTGGCGACGCCGGAGGGCGAGAGCCTGCTGACCTCGCCCGTCGTGCCGGCGGAGGACAACCTCGTCCGCATCGACACCGAGGCCCGGATCGACCGGGACGGACGGCTTGAAGCCGACACGCGGATCGCGTTCGCGGGCATCAACGACAACGCCTACCGCGGCTTCCTCGCCCGCGCGAAGCCGGAACAGCGCCGGCTGCTCTTCGAGGGCATGATCAAGCGCGTGCTGCCGGGAGCGAGGCTCGAGGATCTCCTGCTGGAACCCGGCGACCTGCAGGACACGACCCGGCCGCTCGAGGCGCGGCTCCGCTTCTCCGCCCTCGACGCGTGGATCCCCGGCGAACGCCTCACGCTCCTGCCCGCCCCCTGGTTCGGCACCTCCGTGGGCATGGTCAACTTCGTGCTCGGCAAGACCGGCCTCCGGGAACGGCGCTTCCCCCTCGTGACGGAGTACGCCTGCGGCGTGCGCGAGCGCTTCCGGCTCGTCTTCGAGGACGGCGCGCCCGGCCGCCCCGTCCTGCCCGCCGTCGAGCCGCTGGACACGCCGGCGCTCGGCTGGCGCATGGCGCTGGCCGCCGATCCCTCCGGGCGCACGCTCACGGGCGACGCGGAGTTCCTGCTCAGGAAGCCCGAACTCGACCCCGCCGAGTACCTGGAACTCAAGGAGGCCCTCAAGCGGATCGAGTACGACCGCCGCAAGCGGCCCCTCTACGAACACGGCGCGGCGGCCGCGGGCGACGGGGCCCGGGACGCGCGCGTGCTGTCCGACGAGGAACGGGTGTACGTGACCGATGCGTCCACGTGGGAGATCGTGCGCGAGGTCCGCAAGGAGATCCTCACCTACGCCGGGGTGAAGGACGGCGCGGAACTGAAACTCGCCTACAACCCCGCCTGGGAGGACGTCCGCATCGAGCTCGCCGAAGTCGTCGCGGCCGACGGCACCGTCCAGCAGGTGGCCGGGCAGGAGATGAACCTCATGGACGCCGCGTGGTCGGGCTCGGCGCCGCGCTACCCGGCGGGCAAGACGCTCGTGGTGAGCCTGCCCGGGGTGGAAGTCGGCAGCACCATCCACTACCGCGTCCGACGCAGCCTGCGCGACCGGCCCTTCCTCTCCCACGGCGCCGCGTTCGGGGATTTCGAGCCCGTCGGCCGCCGCACGCTGCGGGTGGACGTGCCCCGGGACCTGGCGCTCCGGACGCTCGAGACCGGCGGGATGCCCGCCGCGGAAGTCGCCACGTCCGACGGCCGGACCGTGTACACGTGGTCCCTCGACAACCTGCCCGCGGTGCGGCGCGAGGACGACCTGCCGCCCGCGTGGCTGCTGCGCCCCGCCGTCTTCGTGAGCACGGGCGATTGGTCCGCCTACGCGGCGCGGCTGCGCGCGCTGCTGGGGCGCGCCGCGGCCCCCTCGCCCGCCGTGACCGAGGCGGCACAGCGGGCGGCGGGGACGGCGGGCAGCGACCTGGAAAAGGTCCGCGCCCTGCGCAACGCCGTCGCCCGCGGGGTGCGCCCCGCCGGCCCCGGCCTCGACGACCTGCCGCTCTCCTCGATCTCGCCGGCGGCGGTGACGCTGAACGACGGCTACGGCCACTCGGCGGACCGGGCGGTCCTGCTCCACGCCATGCTCTCGGCCGCGGGCCTGCACCCGGTCTTCGTGCTGGCCTCGCCCCTTCCCGCCGTCGAGACGGTCTACGGGCCCAAGTGGCGGTGCCCCCAGGCGAACCTCTTCGACACGGTGCTCGTCGCCGTCGAGGCGGCGGGCCAGCGGATCTACCTCAACGACACCGACCAGTACGCCTCGCTGGGCGCCACGCGCCACGAGGGCCGGGCAGGCCTCGCGCTGGACGGCGCCGGGGCGCTCGTCGTCCGTCCGGCGCCGGACCGGCAGACCCGGGTCGAGACCGACTACGAGATCGACCTCGACGATGCCGGGCGCGCCCGCATCGGGTTCACCCGCCGCCACTACGGCGAGGCCTTCGGCGACTTCCGCCGCCGGTTCGCCGAGATGCCGCCGGAGAAACGGCGGCGGCACTTCGAGGAGCTGGTCGCGTCGGTCTCCCAGTCGGCCGACCCGGTCGGCGAGCTGGAGACCGACTACGACGTGTATCCCGGGGTCGAGCGCTTCACGGTCGAGGCCGACCGCTTTGCCGTGCGCGACGGCGAGCGGCTGTACCTGACGCTGCCGGGCGCGCCGGGCAACGTGCTGCGGCTCCGGGGCGACGAACGCACCGAGCCGCTCTACCGGGGCGGACGCCAGCGCGAGGTCACGCGCTGCGTCGTACGGCCCCCGGAAGGCACGGAGGCGATCGAACTCGCCCCGGCGCCGTTGTCGCTCGACGTGCCCGGGCTGGGCGCGGTGGCGATCCGCGTCGATACCCTCCGGCAGCCCGGGCAGAACGCGATCGTCGTCGAGCGCGACGTGTCGCTCGATCCCGGCATCGTGCCGGCCGCCGCCTACGGCGAGTTGCTGGAGGTGAACCGCGCCCTGTCCCACCCCTCGGTGTCCACGCTGCTGTTCACCGCGTCCCCGGAACACCTGCCCGCCGGGGCGGCGCTTCCGTAACCCGGGATACGGGCCCGTCAGCCGGACCCCCGGCGGCAGCAGGCGTCGCGTCGCTGCTTGTCCGCGTCGAACGAGCAGGAGCAGGCGCCGAGCCGTTTCCTGCGGCCCGCCAGGATGCCCAGGCCGATGCCCGTAAAGCACACGGCGAACACGCCCAGCACGGCGCCGGCCAGCAGCAGGAAATCCATCGCGCGCGCCCTTTCCCCTCGTCCGCCCCACCCCAGCCTACCCTACCACGCCCCGCGGTCCGCCGCACGGTCCCCTCCGACCACGGCGGGGTCACATCTTGACATTTGACAAATCTTCCAGGCACTCCCGGACGATTCCACGGAGCACGCGGTCGTTCACGGCTCGCTTTCCGAACCGGGAAACCGCTTGGCCCACTGTTCGCGGATCCACCCCGCCGGCCTCGTCGCCTATTTCTGCCAGCGTGAGCCCGCTGCGTTTCCTGGCCAGATAGAACGCGAGGTCACGGCCCCAGTCCCCATACCGCGTGGCAAAGGCACTCCACGGCTCCCCCTTTGCCGTCTCAACCACTCCAACGATCTTGCGGAAGGGTATTGTATGCTTGAGGAATGCCTTGCCCGTACGCTCTGCCCCCGCCCCCGCGGCGAGCCCGCGGGCCCGTTCCAGAAAAGCGGCCGATCCCAATGCCACGCTCTCGCGCAGGGGGCGGAATGCCGCCGGGTCCTCACCGCAGGTCACGTGCCCTTGCACATACGACCGGTACTCGGCCGATCCGCCAACGCGCCTCAAGAGCTCCCTGGTTTGCAGCCACTGCGGGCCCCGCCGATACCCGGCATACGCGGGGTACGAGCTCCACCGGTAGCGCCGAAGGCGCTGCAGGCGCTCAGCAACTTGGTCTCTCGTCGGTTTCAGGCTTCCAGCCGCTTCCCGCTTGCGCTGGGCTCTGTCCAGAGCAAGAGCCGTCACCCGAACCGGATTGAGATGCAGATAGGCACTGGCCGCCAGCAGCCATGAACCGTCGTGGTCGATGAGGACGCTCTTGAAACGGCCCTGGAATACATGCCCCACCCGGGATCGCTTCCTGTTGAACCAGGCGCTGAAGCTTGTATTGAGCCATTGCAGGGCCCTGCTGGTGTTCGCGTGCGGCGTCTGGATCAGCAGGTGGTAATGGTTGTCCATGAGGACAAACGCATGAACGCCGACCTCGTAGCGCTCACTCATCTCCGCGACGAGTTCAAGGAAGTGCCTGCGGTAGCCGTCGTCGATGAAGATCGTTCGTCGCTCCGTACCGCGCGACATGACGTGATACCAGCCGCCTTCCACATCAATTCGCAAGGGTCGTGCCACGGCTCCCATGCGTACTTGAGCCGTAGCGGTAGCGTCAAGTGTCAAATGTCAAGATGTGACCCCTATCCCCCGAAGCCGGTCTGGTGCTTCCCCCGCTGCTTCGGTAGGGTCTGCGCCGGCCAGGTTGGTTTCGACGGTCGAGTGCGTTCGCGGCCCTGGAGGCGGAACGGGGAGGATGGCCATGGAAGAACGACATCACGCGTTCACGGCGGAGGCTGCCGGGGAGTTCCTCCGGAGCGCGGCTCCGCCTGGAGTCCGAGCGTTCCTCGGCACCTCGATGCCGGCGAGCGTGTCCGTGGAGGGCACGGGAATCCGCTTTGAGCCGGCGTCCCCGGGGGTGCTGGTCGGACGGACGGGGGACCTCAAGGCGACGATGGAGTGGGATGCGCGGCCGGACTTCAGCGCCGTGACATGGCGGCTCCGCCTGGAAAACGTCGGCAATACGCCGATATCGGGCGTGTCGGCGACACTCCTGGCGCTCCGGTTCGAGGTAGACCCGGAGCGAACGCGCAGGCTGCCGCGGGTCAGGCATCTGACCGGGTCGTATCACTTCGATGCCTGCTATCCGCCGCGGGCCTTCCGTCTCCAGGAGGAGGCGTTCATGACGGGCGACTCGGCCAAGCCGGTCCGTATCTCGTCGGGATTCAACAGCGCGTACGACCACGTCCCGCTGATCCAGTATGCCGTGGATACGGACCAAGGCCTCGCCGGCTTCTTCGCCGGGCTCGAATGGTCGGGCGACTGGTGGTTTGAGGTGAGCGGCGACGGCCGCTCCCTGAACGGAAGCGCCGCATGGCACTCGCTGTGTACGGCGCCCGTGAGGATGACCTCCGACGGCGACGTCATCAGCGGGCTCTCCGGGCCGGGCGAACTGGAGTTGGCTCCCGGCGCGATCGTCCGGCTTCCGGCCGTTCATCTCGGCTTCTTCGAGGGGCGCGACTGGTCGGTGCTGGATGATCTGCAGCGCGACTACATCCGTGCGCACCTCAGTGGCAGGAGAGGCGGGAAGGTCCCGATGCCGGCGGTGACCTACGACCACTGGTACGGCATCCGCGAACACTACGACTTCGACCTCATCAGGCGGCAGATCCCGCGGGCGGCCGAAATCGGCTGCGAGTTCTTCTGTCTCGATGCCAGCTGGTACGGCGCCGGCAAGTTCGGTTCGTCGGGGACGGGCCGGTGGGACGAACCGGACCCCGCCAAGTTCCCGCGAGGGGACGCGGACGTCGTTGAACTGAGTGAGCTGGCGCGCGCGCACGGAATGGGGTTCGGCCTCTGGCACGACATCGAGATCGCCAACGGTGCGATCGAGCAGGTGCGCGACGGGAATCCTGACGCCGTAGCCGACGGGCGCATCGCGTTTCACCTGCCGGCGGGTCGCGAGCTCGCGCTGCGCACGCTGAGGAAGTGGATCACGCGGTACGATCTCTCCTGGATGCGCTGGGAGTTCGAGCCCTGCGGCGGAACGTCACCGAACGAGAGGCTGGCCTACATGTGCGGCAAGTACGAGGTCATGGATCGCCTGCGCGAGGAGTTCCCGTCGCTGCGGATAGAGGGATGCGACGGCGGCGGCACCAACTTCGACCCGGGGATGTCCGTCCGCACCGACAGCACGTGGTTGAGTGACCATACCGTGGACCCGCACGTGGTTCGCTTCATGCAGACCGGCGCGCTTCGATTCTGGCCGGCGCATCTCCTGAACATGGCCGTCCCGGTTCCTCTCGGCGGCGGCGATTCCGACCTTGCGCCGCGCGACCTGTTGAGCCGAATGGTCGGCGCCCTGAGCTTCAACGGCGATATCGCCGGGTGGAGCCCCGCGGCCGCCGGGCTCGCCAGGGAGTACGTGGATACGTTCAAGGAGAACAGGCACCTGATGGCCGGGCCTGTCTCCTTCCCGCTCCCGCAACCCAGGAGCACGCGGGACTGGGATGCGGTCGTCTTCGGCGGACCCGGCGGCGCGCAGTTGCTCTACGTGTTCAGAATGGACGGCCCGGAGGAGACGTTCCTGGACCTGCCTCCCGGCGAAGACTGGAAGCGGATCGGCGGCGACGAGACCGCCCGCATCGCCCCGGAGCGGGGCGGGTTCAGGGTCCGTCTGCCTCGCCACGGTGCGGCGCTGTGGCGGCGGGCGAAGTGAGCGTCACGAGAGGCGCCCCCCCTCGATGTCCGACGCCGGGATGTGGCCCCTCGCCCCGATCGAGGCGTGCGGTCAGGCGTCGCCTGGAACGCCTGCCCGGCCGTGAACCCTTCTGGCCTGTTTTTCGAAGCGGCTCAGAACCCCGCTGATGGAGAAGTGCTTCTTCCCGACAAGGTACGAGTGTATCCGATTCTCGAAGCTCCCGTACCAGTGCTCAGGAATGCCCCGCTTGCCGACGACGGCGCCGGTGATGCTCCCGGCGGTGGCGGCCGTGCAATCGTTGTCCAATCCCATGGCGACGGTTTCGCCAATGACCCTCGTGAAATCCCTGCCGCCGATCGTGAGGCCCCATATCGTAAGGCACGCGTTGTTGATCGTGTGGACGGGGTGCATGCCCTTGAACCTCGTGTCCACGGCGGCGCGCGCCTGCCTGTACTCCCTGATGTCGGGTGAGCCCCGCAGCGCCCAGCGGACGGCCCTGGCCAGGGTGCAGTTCTTCGGGATCTCCGACAGGCCGATCCGCAGGGCCTCGACCGGGTCGTCCGTGGCGAAAGCGGCCGCTATGGCGGCGGCGAAGAACATCTCCCCGTAGATGCCCTGGCGGCGGTGGCTGATGGAGGCGTCCGTGTAGGCCATCTCCGCCGCGCGCTCGGGCCACCCGGGGGCCATGTATCCCCAGGGGTCGGCGCGGATGTCGGCGCCGATCCACTCGCAATAGGGGTTGTTGGCCGCCCCCGCGCGATGCGCGGGAAACTTCATTCATCCCTTGGCTGAATCCGCATCGGTTGGGTACCTGTGAGCGAACGATCATCCGCGGCATAGATCACGGCCCGGATATATCCGCTCACATGGGGCGTGGCCGCCAGATCAATCATCTCTCCGTGATGAACGACCTCCCCTCCGGATATCCATTCCATCCTCTCGTAATCGGTTGCCTCTATCCGGACAACGCCCTTTCGCCGATCTACTTTGATCGCGCTCACGGTAGGCGGCATGGTCCCCTTGTGTCCTTTCGGCGCGTAGACGAAGAGAAAGGCCCCCTTCTCCATCGCCCTTCGCACAGCTTCCCCCGACAAGTCGGGCAACAGCAGCACATTCCAGTTTCTGCCGAGATGAGAGTCTTGATGCATGTCATCGTTGGAAAAGCCCCAGACAGGACGCCCTTCCGACATCAAGACAGCAAGCACTTCGTCCCATGTCTCGCGATCCCGAGGATAGCGGTCCCCCTGGTTGAGTACTTCCATGCCGACCAGTTCATCCCATTCCCTGTATAGGGCAGCATACCTCGCCGCCGACCACGCGTAGCGCCCGGGATGAAACACCACCGCGACTCCGCCCTGCTGCCGCACCTTCGCCAGCGTCCCCGTTTCGGACAACGCGCCCGGCACGTCACAGAAGTAGGTGCCCACGTGATGATGGAGTGACGCCTCGGAACCCTGCACGGCAACCATCTCCGGGTGTTCAGCGCCATGGCCGTGGAGGTGCCATGGCCAGGTCACCTTGTTGTGATCGGTCAAGGCCAGCGCTCCATAGCCCAACGCACGATACGCGTCAACGGCTTCCGCGGGGCTCATGCGTCCATCGCTCTGCGTCGTGTGTGTGTGGAAATTGGCCTTAACCTGCAGGTATCGCCGCCAGTCAACATCCGCGTATGGATTGTCGATCTTCCACGGGCTGGCGGCACAGCCGGACACGATCGCTGCGGTTAGAGAGCAGAGCATGGCGCACGCACTGCGGTTGACGATGCTGCGGGTGTTCATGTCTTCTGCTACCAGTTCACGTTACGGCTGCGGCTCCGGCGGCTCGCGAGTCGGGGCGCCGGGTGTCATCGGGCAGTTCCGTGTACACGAAGACCTGGTCCTCGCGGTACAGGAACACATCCATCCCTTCCTCGAAGCAGGTTGGCCATCTTCTCGCATCGAGTCCGTCATAGTAGACGAAGAGGGAGACGAGGTAGTCGGACCCATGAGCCAGTGAGAATTGCCTCTCTCCCTGCTTTCCTCCTGCATGCGACAGCTCGTACCCGTCGGGGAGTGCAATCTGAAAGTGCTCCCGGAACACTTCGCCTATCGTTCCTGCTGCGGCCGATGTCCCTATCGCCGCGACGCAGACCAGGATGGCGGCGATGTCATTCATCTCACTGGAACGCCGCACAACTCAGGCGGCGGTACGCCGTACCGGGCCTATGCCGGTTCGGCCTCCTCACCTTCCGACTATCCCATCGGCGATGCGCTTCGCTTCCTGCTCTGTGAACCGCCCGGCGATCACGGCCCGACCTCCGGTGATCGTTTCCCGCACGATGGGGGCGCTGAGCAACTTGCCGTCTACAAGGATCGCAAGCGGTTTCATGATGCTCTGCTCGGTTGCGCGCGCGAACCGTTCCGCCCCGGTCTCCGTGAACACGATGTCTACCTGTGGGCCGCCTTGCCCTGAAACGACGCGGGCCGACTTCACCTCCGCATTCGAGAGGACGACCTGCTCTGAAACGTATACTGATCTCTCTGATCCCGCGAGGGTCATTTCCGTCAGACCGGGCCCTGGTGATTCTGAACCCGGGCGGAACTCCAGTGTGACGGGCGCGGTGCGACCACCTGTTGTGGCGCAGCCTGCCAGGGCCGCTACAACTGCCACGACGAGCACCTTCTTCACGTCTCGTCTCCCCCCTCGCCGAACGTCACTATGACCGTTTCTAAAAACGCGCGAGCCTTTCACAAACGCGGCTACGAACTTGTTCGAATTCCTACAGTTGTTTTCCGTTGATAACTTTGTCAGGTTCGATCTCGATTACAGCATGATTCCCGTATGCACCGGCACCGCCGGTGACATACCCAAATGAGCTTGTCACAACAGCACCGTCGGACAGGGATGCGGACACTATGAATCCGCTGTCACCAGTGACCGAGAAGCCCTGGCTCGCTTTCTTGCCAGCACCGAGATTCTCAAACACAACATCTTGACCGCAGACTGTGACGGTGACGCGGTCCGCCTTCACTCCAGAATTGTTGACAACTGTGACGCTGTTCTGGACCTTCCCGCATGCTGTCACACTTAGTGCCAGCACCAGGATTGCCACTGTCTTGATCAGTCTCATCGTTCGCTCCATTCGAACGCCGCCGTTCACCAGCCGCGTGGAGCCGCGTCCGCGCGGCTTCAAGCGGTATGGCGGGACGGCTTGTTCGGCTGCTACTTTCTGCAGTGAAGTCCGATTCTGTTGCCCTCGGTGTCTTGGACCACAGCAATGAAACCATGTTCCCCGATGTCCATGCGTTCTTGAACAACGGTGCCGCCGTTGTCTCTGGCACGTCGGACGGCATCGTCCAGGTCGGCAGCTGTGAAGTAGATCAGCACGCCGTCTGCGGACGGCGTGCATCCCTCGGCCTTGACTAGGCTGCCGGCGGCGCCGATGCCGGTCTCGTGCATCGGAAACCACGACATCTGGAAAGGTCCCATCTGGTGGTCTTCCAGAGTCACGCCGAGAAGCACCTGATAGAAGGCTTTAGCGCGTGCCATATCCTCCACAGGGATCTCAAACCAGCCCACCGGGTTCATTGGCTTTGTCATGATGTGTTTCCCTCTCTCCTTTGCCGAACGTCATCATGACCCTCAAAGCAATCCGTGCGAAGCGCGGGTTGATTTGTAGTGGTCGATGAATTTGTTCGACTGTATCCCTCTCCTTTGCTTCCAAGGATTTCATCACATGCTTGATGCCACCCCAGCATAATGCGGTGTCGTGTTCCTCTGGGCATCCACTCTGGGTCCTGACCAGACTGCACAAGCTGACCGGCTCGTGCGGTATTGCCGTCCGATCCGATGATGAGCCACAGAACAGTGAAGAGTGGTGCCACAATCAATCCAATCGACAGTGCCAGACGCAATGTGTTGAGCCAAACAATCAGAACGATACTGAGTGCATAGATAGTGCCTGCGAGCACAAACATGTTTCTGAAATCATTGGGTGTGACGCGTGAGTCATACCCTAAGTTGGCGATGCCGCCAATGACGAATGCAACGATATGGAATTTCACGAACCATACGGCCTTGAGCAAACTTCTTCCGAATGATGCAGGAGTCGTAGATTTCCGCATCTTTAGAACAAGATACCATGCAGCCGTGAAGCCGAAGGCAACATAGAGGGCGACCGTGCCTGCAAACAGACAGCCGCCACCCCAGTCCGTATTGCCTTGGAGGAAGATGTGTTTCTCAAGTTGACGGTGAATTTCCGGAGGCTCGTAGAGAAACGCGCCAACGAGCCCGGCAACCACGATTGCCTGTGGAATTATCATGAGTGGTCCCGTCAGGAACGCACCCACACCTTCCTTCGGCATTCGTTTTCCTGCCCACATGGAAAACGGATACAACAAAACAACCACGACGGCACAAATGGCCATGGCGAGCCACGGCCATGATGCCGTTTGTGTAAGCGAATCGCCAGCAAGTGATATCGTGTATGTCGGGGATGGCATGAAACATAGCAGGATAGATACAAGGACAGCGAGAAGCAGGACTCCCTTCAGGTTCGGCTTAAACCATGTAGCTCTCATCACTTCTTTCCTGTCGAACGCCCGAGATGAGAGTTCGGCGCGCAAGAGCCGATACTCTCCAGCTCCTGGTTAGCTAAGTTTCACGGCGGTGCCGTATACGAGCAACTCAGCTGCACTGCCGACAACGCTCGTGGTCATGTACCGCACGTTGATGACGGCGTCGGCCCCCATCTCCGCGGCCTGCGCCGTCATCCGGTCGGCGGCGACCGCTCGAGCTCTTCCCATCATTTCCGTGTACTCGGTCAACTCTCCGCCGAGGATCAGCCTGACCATTGCGGCGAGGTCTTTGCCAAGCCAGACGGCAAACACCGTGTGACCCTGGACGAGACCAAGCACCTCCGTGGTTTGCCGGGCCGGCACGGTGTCGGAGTTCAATAGCAGGACCCTGCGATCGGTTTCTGCAGCCGTCTGCTCCAGACCTGACGCCGCGGACGGTTTCAGTTGAATGGCCAGTGTCACGAGCACCGCGAGGATGCCGCCGAGAACACAGAACACCGCAATTCTGAGCCACCATGGCACAACCGGATCGTCGGCTACCATCACGGCCCACGGCATTCCACCGAATATCGCAACAAACAGCCCAAGTGCGAATGCCGCCGAACCAATCTGTCGAATCGCTTTCATGCTCCTCCCTTTCTATCTCGCCAGCCAACGTCCCAGGTCACCGGACCCGTGAGGCGCGTCCGCGCGCCTTACTGGGTGCGGTGGAGCTGTTGGTTCGAACTTCCTAGTTTCAAACGTTTGCGGAAATCATCCAGCTTCCCTTTGACTTCCCACTGCCATCTGATCAGATCATCCGATGGGAGGGGCGCAACCTTGCCGTCGGGAAGTCTCCAGAACTTCTCGATTGAGTCGCCAATGAGTATGAAGTAGTCATTGGTTCCATCGAGATTCTCGTCCGTTTCGATCATGTCCATGTTCCCGTCGAGATAGTAGATCCGACTCACGACGTGATTGCTTGACGACGTGACCCGCATGAGAGGATCTGCGCCACGGAAGATCGATATGACCCGGCTCTGTGAGGCGGCATCCTCCTGCATTTCCTGCCGAATGGCGCCGGGCGGTCGATTGGCTCGAACCAGCGCTTCCGCCTTTGGGCGCTCTTGCTGCCAGAACCGTCCCGTGGCGAAACCGACGATGAGGCCGAAGAGACATGCTATGGTGATCTTCATCTTCATGGTTCGAACGACCAGCGTGTGCCGCGAGTCACCCGCCGCGGGTGGCGAGTAGGCACCACGCCGTGGTTCAGGCCGCTCTTCATCTTTCCGGAATCTCACGCTGATACTGCCGCCAGAAGCGGTCTATCCGGCCGCGAAGCTGCGACGCAGACTCACAACGCAATTTCAGAACGCGATTGCCCTACGCGGTACGGACCTTCAAGTACCTATCACGTGTCTGAGGGTCGAGACTGTTGATCACGTCGAGTTCCTCGGATTCCATCTTCGCTCGGAGTTCCTGTTCCACCCGACGTTGTTGTTCGCCAGCACATCGTCTCGCTGCTTCCCGTTGTTCCGCCTCCCGGCGGACCACTTCCTCCGCAAGTTCCTGCCTCAACTGCTCGACTCGCATCTCAATGTACAGGATGACCGAGCGCTTCTCGTCGCCCGCCGCATCCACAAATGCCTTGGCCATGATGTTTGGGGCCATCTGTTTGGTTACGATTTCCTGCGCCGCTCGAGCGTTGAGCTCTTCTTCAATCGTGTTCATCTTGTTGCCCGAACGCCCAAAATGACCGGACCAGTGCAGCCGCGTTCGCGCGGCTGTACTGGGAACGGGTCAATTCCTTTGTTCGACGGTCAACTATTGTGTTGGTTCTGCTACATATTGCCTCTTCGCTCGCTCAGATCGGCCCTCATTGATTCTCTTCCTTCATTCTCCGCGAAATTACGCGGTCGAGGGCATAGCGCAAGATCCAAGCCTTCTCGCGATCGCTGCCAGCCAATTTGATTCTGGCGAGAGCCTGATCCAAGTCTTTCTGAGATTCTTTGGATACATCAGGTATCATGCGGAGGGCCTCGCAAGTTACTTCATATACGGCGGCGCATGCTTCGGGAGCCCCGTTGTTGAACAACGGTACGCCCCGATCGAGCGCCAACTCTATGAGCTCTGTGGGGCTCAAGGCATTGGAAGTGGGTTCGGGGGGAAGCAACACCTGATCAATAATGAAGATGATGCCATTGGAAGCTTCGATAGGTGTTTGGGTCACGGTGGCCCGTCCAACTCGTACCCTTCCGTCCTTGAACGCCACTAGAAGTTTCGCGCCCTGTAGGGAGGTAAACTCGCCGTCCTGGAGCGCCTTGCTGATAGTGATGGTGCCAGGGATCACGTGATACTCCAAAATGTCCGCAAGTTTCTGCTTGTTCTCTGGTTTCAGGAGCTTCTCCACCGTGCCGGCCGGTAGGCGTAAGAATGCCTCGTCAGTCGGAGCGAACACCGTAAGCGGACCATCTCCGGCTAGCGCACCGGTCAAGTCGGCCGCATCTGCCGCGGCCAGCAATGTTTTGAAGGTGCCCGCCGAGGTCGCGATATCGACAATTGTTCCGCCGGGAACAGTCGATGATGGTCTCTCGTCCCTAAAAACGGCTTTGACATAGTCGATCTCCAACTTGAAGGGCCCCTCTTTCTTGTCGGCAAGGGTGAAGCCAAAGGATTGGACCGCAGCGGGATTGATCGTTTCGCTCGGCAGCTGACGCCCGAATGCCTGCAGTTTGAACTCGGAGATCGGTATGAGGCTTTCCTTGAAACTGTTCTTCTCAGTATTTAGATAGGCGCGATAGGAGCTGGCTCCGAATTGACGGGCAGTCCTGAGCTCGAACCAGTATGTTCTGCCATCGCCGCGGTGCCTCACTACGATGCCTTTCGCCCCAGCAAGATTGAGTGTTCGAGGTGTGGTGCGGATGGATGCAAAGCCACCGTTGTTCTCAAGTGATAGTTCACCCGAAAACAGAAGCGTCTTTTGTTCTGTTCGCTTGAAGCTACCCTTGGATATTCCACCCATGACACCGTCATTGACAGATGTCCAGCTCTGTGCGGAATCCGGTTTCTCGAATGTGGAGAGAATCACGGGGTCTTTTCCTGCTGCCGTATGCGCCATGCACGCAAGAACTAGCATCAAGGGGAAAGCTGGTCTCCAAGGGTTGAATGTTGTGGTCCTATTCATGGAGCGGTTCTTGCTGGATTGCATCTTGCCTGTCTCTTTCATCTTCACTTCTCCTGTTCTGTATGGCCAACCAAGGTGTAGGAGAAAGAATGTGTCTCGAAGGGGTTCCTCCTATTCATGATGTATCAGTCGAACGCTCACGCTGACGGTTCGTCTGGAGACGCGCTCGGCGCGGCTTCAGACGATACCTGTCCAGCGTGTTGTTCGCTGGTCCCTGTTTCTTTCAGTTGATTGAGTTCCCGTTTGGCTTTGAGAAACGATGGTGTCCAGAAAAGGCAGAAGATGATGAAGAGGACACCGACTGCGTAGAACCCGAGAGACGGGTGCAGACGGTTCAAACCCCAGGCAAGCAGGACTAACAGAATCTGCATGATCGGGATCACAGGGAAGATGGAGGCGCCAGCCTCCGGCTTCCGTCCGTTCTTGATGTGGGTGGCATTGCACACCGTGATCTCGGAAACGAAGCCCATCACGCATGCGATGAGCGAGACCAATATGACCAGTGCGTACATCATCATTTTCTCTCAGCGAACGTCGCGCGTGAGGCTCAAAATGGGCCGCGTCCGCGCGGCCCATTTTGTAGCTCTCCACGCGTCTTGTTAGGCTCTCCCTGTGGGTTCATGCTCCATCTTCCAGTTGTCTTCATACTGGCACAATGGGTCTCGATTGAGCTTCGCCCACGACACATCTCGGACCCATGGATCTTTTCGCTTCTTCGTGAACGTGTTGGCGTTCGCGATACAGACGTCGGATGGTATCACCATGATCACTGCTGTCCAAAACAGCCGCATTTGAGAGCACGGGGTAGCTGATTTCCTCGGGATTCGTGGTCTTGGACGGGTTGGCTCATTTCAGGTCTCCGAAGATGCTGTCCAAGGTGTCAGAGGGCCAGGGCCAGTTGCTCGGCGGCTGGTTCGCGGATCGGGACGCCGTACGGGTCGTCGAGCCACGCCCACAGGTCGCGGTAGGTCAGCAGGTTGAACCGCAGCATGGCCGCCAGGTTCGACAGGCTCCATGCCAGGTCGACCTCAACTGCAGGAACTTCAGCAGCAGCATGGCGATCAGTGCTGTCCAAATCTGCGTCTTCACGGCGTTCTCGCTGGTGCCGACGAAGGTCTTGACCTTCAGGTTCTGCTTGAGGGCCTTGAAGAACAGCTCGATCTGCCAGCGCTCCCGGTAGACCTTCGCTATCGTGCCCGCCGCGAGGGTGAAGTGATTCGTCAGCAGGACGATCTCCCGCTCCTGTTCCGGGTCCCACACGATGATCCGCCGCAGGGCGATCGGACATCCCTTGCCGGCCGGTCCGTTGAGGCGGATCCTCTCCTGACGGACCACGCCGGTCTTTCCCCCGGGGATCGTGTGAACGACCTCGTAGACCGCGTTGGCTTTCATGCGCGTGACGAAGAAGACGCCCTCCTCGGTCCAGCGTCCGAACAGCGGTAATCGTTGTAGCCGCGGTCCATCGCCACAATCGTCCCCGGGTCGAACGAAAGCCCCTGGGCGACATTCACTTCATGGGTCTTGCCCTCCGTGACCAGCGCCCAGCACGGAAGACATCCGCGATGGTCAAGCTGCAGGTGCAGCTTGATCGCCCCCTTGGTGCGGCGGAACCGCGCCCAGTCGAACACCTCGAGGCACAGGTCGATCACCGTGGCATCGAGGCTGCGCAGCGGGTTCTTGAACCGGAACTTCCGCTTCTTGGTCATGGCGAGCTCCTGGCATCGGCCCAGCACCTGCTAGAAGACACCCTCGTAGAGTTCCCAGGGCCGATGCTCGTTCGCGTAGGCCAGCGTCGAACGGGGCGCGGCCTTCATCCCCAGGTGAACGACCTTTCCCATGGCCGTCGCAAGCCCGCCGCAGATCTCCCGCAGCGAGTTCGCCGCACCCAGCTGGCAGAACAGCATCGCCACGAACTGATCCCAGGACCGAAACCCCTTCGACCCGCGCTCCGCGTCCAACGCCCTCACCGCTGGCCCGAATCAGTACCGGTCGATCAACTCCAGGACTTACGCAAAGCAGCTCGCTACCCGTACCATCTCCATGCCTCCGCTTCTGTGCGCGCTTTTCCTACCACGATGATGAGTGTTTTGACCATCGTACACGGACAGCGAGAGGTGTGCTGCACTCAGTTAGCAGAAAGCTGTTTTGGAAACCATGATCGAATGTCTCCTGTGGATGTCTTGAAAATGAAGACATACCAGTCGCATTCCTTCCGGTCATCAAAGACAAACCAACTGCCAGCCTTCCAGCCCTCCGTCTCGCTTCTCGTCTTCACACTAACACGAGAAAGGCCTTGTCCTGTTTCCACAACGAGATCGTAGGCCTCCCAGTTGTCGGGCATCTTGGCTGCATACTTTTCTGCGAAGCTGAATTGGCTGAGTGCAAAATGCTCTCCGGCGTCACCAAGGAGCTTTGTTCCCTTCTTCATCATGAACCTTGTCGGGCTTTGTCCCCGAAGAATATCTCGTGCAAATAGGCACTGATGCTGTCAGCCCCATGAGATGTGGAGCTGGGAGGTCTGTGGTACCAGAGCTCCGGGCAGAACCGCTCAACCCATGAGAACTCAATGTGGCTGATTATGGCAACGCGCCCAGAGTCTTCTCCTTCTGCGTAGACCAACTCCCCCACCAAGAAGTTCTCTGCTCGCTTCAGCACTCTGATGTCGAGACTGAAGTCTTGAACTCCTTGTGCGTAGAGCACATTCAAGAACTCCAGTTTCAGGATACTCTTGCCAGTCTTGAGGGGTTCGACGGCGGTGACGTATATCGGAGAGCAATAGGGCACGGAGCGTTCGCCCATGTAGCCGGGAACCATTTGCCACGCCGCCCAGCGATCCTTCTGAAGTGCGAATTGTGTCATATCTTCTCCAAGCCTAACAGTGTTATTGAACGTACTTCACCCCGGAAGCACCCCTCCGCGCTTCCCCCTCTGACCCCCAATCCGAGAAAAACGAGGCCACTTTGTAAGCTATTGCAGGTCAACGCATGAAGGCTCTCAAAGCCCTTGGCACTTGGCGCCGAAGTAGTCTTTATGCAGCCGGGCGAAGTAGTCTTTATGCGGTCGACCGTTCGGAAGGGGTTCCTCGGCCGCATAAAGACTACTTCAGCGAAGCAGACCGGCGTCGGCATCCGCAGCCCATTCGACGAGATCTGACTCCCTCCCCACGGGCGCTCCTTTCCCGCCGGGTCTGATTCTGGCCGAGGACCCCGGTCCCGGCAAGCGGGAACTCGCACGCCCACGCCGAGCGCACGCCGTCTTCCCGCCCGTGTTGCCCCCCACGCCCCCGATGCCACACTTCCCCCATGAGCACGATGCTGTCGCCGCTGCGCAATCTCGGCTGGCGCGAAAACTACAACCCGTTGCGGGGGCTGACGCTGGCGAAGGTCCTGGCGCTGCAGGAGGCCGGGGAGCGCGGGGACTACCCGGACCTGCAATGGCTCTACCGGGCCATCGAGCGGTCGGACGAGGTCATCGGGACGGCCGTCGCGCCGCGCCCTGGCGGCGGACCGGGCGACGCTCCTGCGCCGCGTCTACGGCGGACTCGACCCCCTCGGGGACGCGGCGAAGGTCCTCTCCGCCGCCCCCGCCTGCCGCACGGGGCTGACGCGAAGGGCCTCACCGGCACATGGTGCGGGCTTCGCATCCGGGCCCGGGGCCGCTAGGGTCGCCGGATGGAACCGGCGGCACGCGGCATCATCTTCGACATGGACGGCGTCCTGTGCGACTCGGAGCCGTTCATCTGCGAAGCCGCCTGCCGCATGTTCCGCGAGCGGCACGGCATCCGGGCCGCACCCGGCGACTTCCTCCCCTTCGTCGGCGCCGGCGAGGACCGCTACCTCGGCGGTGTCGCCGAGCGCCACGGCGTGCGGCTCGACCTCGACGCCGACAAGGCCCGCACGTACGCGATCTATCTCGAGATCATCCGGGGGCGCCTCCGCCCGTTGCCGGGTGTGGAAGCCTTCCTGGCCGCCGGGCGGCGCCGCGGCCTGCGCCTCGCCGTCGCCACGAGCGCCGACCGGGTCAAGCTGGAAGGCAACCTCGCGGAGATCGGCCTGTCCCCGGCGACTTTCGACGCCGTGGTCAACGGCCTCGACACCGAACGGAAGAAGCCGCACCCGGACCTGTTCCTGCTCGCGGCGCGGCGCATGGGGCTGCCGGCGGCGGCGTGCATCGTGGTGGAGGACGCGCCGAACGGCATCCGCGCCGGCGTCGCGGCGGGTGCGCGATGCCTCGGCCTCACGACCAGCTTCGAGGCCGGGGCCCTGGTCGAGGCCGGCGCCCGCTGGACCGCCCCCCACCTCGGCGGCCTGCCGCCGGGCTGGTGGGCAGCCGCCGGCCCCGGGGCGGCCCCGCCGGCCTGACGCCTGCCGCCGCCCCCGCCGCGGGACGCGCCGCGGCGAATTCAGCCGGCGGCCAAGAAGCCGAGGTCGAGGGGGACCGCCTGGGAGCGCCCGGAGCCGGAGCGGAGCACGATGCCGCCCGGGGCCGCCCGGATATCCGCGACGTGCCCGAACCGGGCCGGCAGGACCGCCACGCCCATGATGTAGGGAATGACCAGCGTCCGGCCCGCGCGGAGCCGCAGGCACGTGGGGTGTCCCTCGGCGGAGACGGGGTTGCGGCGCGCGGAGGGGGCGAGCCCGGCGTGGAAGTACGCCGTGACATCCTCGATCCCCATCACCGCGCGGTGCCGTCCGTTCCAGGGCGGGTAGTGGCGCCCTCCGTTCGAGAGCCAGAGCACCGTTTCGGCCAGGAGGCGGGGGTCGCGCAGGGCGAACCAGGCGTACCGCTCCCGGGGAAAGGTCACGGCGTTCCAGGCGAAAGGCAGGGCGGGGTCGGCCACCAGCATCACGAGGTCCTCGAAGCCGGCGCGCGCCGGGTAGCGCGTGAGGTCGGCCGCCGAGCCGTCGAGGGCGGGGACGCTCCCGAGCGTCTCGAACCGGGCCCCGGGCCGCAGGGCCTGGTAGCCGCCGGAGGCGGGTTGCTCGAAGGGTCCGGGGAAGACCTGCCCGCGCACGAACCGGCTCGTGGCGAGGACGCCGCTGCCGTCCGCGCCGGGGAAGCGCAGCATGGCATGGTGTCCCGGGCAGAGCGGGCCGGACAGGTCCCGTATCTCGTGGCGCACGTAGACGGCGTGGTGCCCGTCGACGAGGCGCAGGGTCTTCCCGACGGTACCCGGCCGGATGCGGGTCCGGAGCCGCAGGTGCAGTTGGTGCACGCCGCCGGCGTGCTGCTCGGCGACCCAACGCCATGTCGCGTTGGCCGTTTCGCCGTGGATCGGGTGGTGTTCTCCGCGCCACGGCCGGTCGTTCCCGCCGAACGGGAGGCAGAAGAAGTCGCCGCGCAACGCGGTGAGGACGGCGGGCTGGCCGCGCGGCGGCCGCTCCTCCGCCCAGGGCGCGACCGAGAAGGGGGCGATGCGGCGGGTGCGGCGGTGGAAGGTCACCGGGGCCATCTGCCCGCCGAGCCGGGTGACGGCCAGCGCGACGTCCGGCGAGGCAAGGGTCCAGGACGGCTGGCCGCGGACCCGGGCGGGACGGGACCGGTTCGTTGTCCGTTCGGGCATGGCGGTTCCTCTGTGTGCGGCCCTGCCGGGCCGCGGCCATGCTGCCACCGCGGGCCTTTCGCCGCAACCCCCGCGGGACCGGTCCGGCGGCCGCTCCGGACGCCGCTATGCGCAACGGGCCTGTTGCCGGGGCCGGGGGCAACCCGTATGCTCAAGGGCTGATGTTCGAGAGCCTCACCTCATCCCTGCAGCGCGTCTTCCGCACCCTGCGCGGCTACGGCAAGCTGACGGACGCCAACGTCGGGGACGCCCTGCGCGATGTGCGCATGGCGCTGCTCGAGGCCGATGTCAACTACCTCGTCGTAAAGGAGTTCTGCGCACGCGTGCGCGAGAAGTGCCTGGGGGAGGACGTGCTCGGGAGCATCACGCCGGGCCAGCAGGTCATCAAGCGCATCCACGACGAGCTGGTGGAGCTGCTGGGCGGCAGGCACCGCGACTTCGACCTCTCCGACCGCCCGGCGACGGTGATGCTGCTCGGCCTGCACGGCTCGGGCAAGACCACCACCGCGGCCAAGCTCGCGCTCCGGTGGAAGCAGCAGGGGCGGCGCGTCCTGCTCGCGGCGTGCGACCTGCGCCGCCCGGCGGCGGTGGAGCAGCTGCGGCTTCTCGGCGGGCAGGTCGGCGTGGACGTGTCCGGGCCGGAACCGGGCGACGACGTGGTGGCCGCGGGGCGCCGGGCGCTGGACCGCGCCCGCCGCGAGGGGCACGACCTGGTGCTGTTCGACACGGGGGGCGGTTCCAGATCGACGGCGAGCTCGTGGCCGAGCTGAAGGCCCTCGGCGGGGCCGTGACGCCCCGCAACGTGGTGCTGGTGCTGGACGCGGCCATCGGGCAGGAGTCGGTCCACGTGGCGCGCGCCTTCCACGAGGCCGTGGGGCTGACCGGCCTGGTCCTCACCAAGCTCGACGGCGACGCGCGGGGGGGCGCCGCCCTGTCCGTGCAGTCCGTGATGGGCTGCCCGGTGCTGCTGGCGGGCACGGGCGAGAAGACCGCCGACCTGGAGCCCTTCCACCCCGAGCGGATGGCCTCGCGGATCCTGGGCATGGGCGACGTGGTCACCCTGGTCGAGAAGGCGCAGGCGACGCTGGACGGGGAGGCCCTGACGGATTTCGGGCGGAAGCTGAAGACCGACGCCCTGACGCTCGAGGACTTCCTCGCCCAGTTGCGGCACATGAAGCGGCTGGGGCCGCTGGACCAGCTGCTGGACCTTCTGCCCGGCGGCGGCCGGGTGCCGGAGGCGCTCCGCGCGGGCCTGAAGGCCGACCCGGGCCGCGACCTGAAGCGGGCGGAGGCCATCATCCTGAGCATGACCCCGGAGGAGCGGCGCCACCCGGAACGGATCGACGGGCGCCGCCGGGCCCGCATCGCGCGGGGCAGCGGGACCCTGGTGCGCGACGTAAACGAGTTGTTGAAGCGGTTCCAGCAGTCGCGCAAGATGATGAAGCAGATGACGCGGCAGCAAAAAAGGTTGCTCCGACGCGGCCGCTAGTGTATCACGAACCGCTTTTGAGTCGCCGGGGGGCGGAAGGACTCCGCCCGGCCCTTCGGCGGTACGCGTCGACGCGGAGGAAAGGCAGTACATGGCAGTCAAGCTCAGATTGCGCAGGATGGGCGGCCGCAACCGGCCGTTCTACCGTATCGTGGCCGCCGACCAGCGCTTCGCCACCGACGGCCGGTTCCTGGAGAACCTCGGCTGGTACGACCCGACCCGGAAGATGGGCGAGAACTTCGAGCTCAACGTCGACCGCGTCGCCTACTGGCGGGGGCACGGCGCCCACCTGTCGGACACGGTGAAGGCGATCTGCAAGCTGGCGGAGAAGCGTCCGCCGAAGGGCGGGTCGGCCGCCCCGGGGCCGGCGGACGAGACGGCGGCGGAAACGGACGCCGCCCAACCCGGAACCTAGGACCACGGTGGTGCAACGATGAAGGAACTGCTGGAGTACATCGTGCGGCTGCTGGTCGACCACCCCGACGACGTGCGCGTCACGGAGGTGGACGGCGAGAAGACGGTGATTTTCGAGCTGCGTTGCCACGGCGACGACATCGGCAAGGTGATCGGCAAGAGCGGTAAGACCGTGGGCGCGATCCGTACGCTGTTGAGCACGGTGGCGGCCCGCGACAACCGCCGGGCGATGCTGGAGGTCGTGGAATGATCCGCCCATGGCCGCCCCGCTCAAGATCGATGTGCTGACGATCTTTCCCCGGATGCTGCAAGGCTTCCTGGGAGAGAGCATGATGAAGCGGGCGGAGGCGGCGGGCGCGGTGCGTTTCCGGGTGGTGAACCTCCGGGACTTCACCGGGGACCGGCACCGCACGACGGACGACCGGCCGTACGGGGGCGGACCCGGCATGGTCATGAAGCCGGAGCCGCTTTTCGCGGCCGTGGAGGCGGTGCGGACGCCCGGCGCGCGCGTGGTGCTGATGTGCCCGCAGGGCAGCCGGTTCGACCAGGCGGCGGCGCGGGAGTTGTCCGGGGCGGAGCACCTGGTGTTCGTCTGCGGGCACTACGAGGGCGTGGACGAGCGGGTGCGGGAAGCCCTGGTGACCGACGAGGTGTCGATCGGGGACTACGTGCTGACCAACGGCGCGCTGGCGGCGGCGGTGGTGATCGATGCGGTGATGCGGTTGAGACCGGGCGTGCTGGGCGGCGAGGGCGCGGCGGACGAGGAGTCGTTCGCGGACGGCCTGCTGGAGTACCCGCAGTACACCCGGCCGCCCGAGTACCGGGGGATGCGGGTGCCGGAAGCCCTGCTCTCGGGGAACCACGAGGCGATCCGGCAGTGGCGGCGGAAACAGGCCGAGCGGCGCACGCTGGAGCGGCGGCCGGACCTGATGGAGAGCGGGCCCGAGGGGCCGACAGCGTAGGAGCGGCGCAGGACTATGAACGCGAATATTCTCGAGAAGATCGGCCAGGAGAACCGCAGGCAGGGCGAGGCGCTGGAACTGAACATCGGCGACTCGGTCCGCGTGCACGTGCACATCAAGGAAGGCGGCAAGGAACGCGTCCAGGTGTTCTCGGGCGTCGTCATCGGCCGCAGTGGAAGCGGCGCCACCGAGACCTTCACGGTGCGGCGCGTGTCCTTCGGCGAAGGCGTTGAGCGCGTGTTCCCCGTCCACTCCCCTCATGTCGTCAAGATCGAGATCGAACAGCGGGGCCGCACCCGCCGGGCGAAGCTCTACTACCTCCGCGACCGCCGCGGCAAGGCCGCCCGCGTCAAGCAGGCGAAGTAGCGCGACGGCGACGGCGGGGCTGGACCGCGAGCGGGCGGCGCGGGCGCGCGGGCGCACGCGCGTCGCGGGCGTCGACGAGGCCGGCAGGGGCCCGCTGGCCGGGCCGGTGGTGGCCGCCTGCGTGGTGCTCCCCGCGTCGTTCGCGGCGGCCGCCGCGGCGCCGCGGCGCTTCGAGGGCCTTACCGATTCCAAGCGGCTTTCCGCCCCGCGCCGGGAGCGTTTCCTGGACCTGCTGCTGGCCGAGCCGGGGGTGGAGATCGGCATCGGCCGGGCGGGCGTCGAAGAGATCGACCGGCTCAACATCCTCCGCGCCACGCACCTGGCCATGGCCCGCGCCGTCCGGGCGCTGGCCGGGCTGCCCGACTTCGTCCTCGTGGACGGCCGGCCGGTGCGGGGCCTCCCCTGCCCCGCCGAGGCGATCGTGCGGGGGGACTCGGCCAGCCTGAGCATCGCGGCGGCCAGTGTCGCGGCGAAGGTCACGCGCGACCGGGTGCTGGTCGAACTCGACCGCCTCTACCCGGGGTACGGTTTTGCGGACCACAAGGGCTACGGCACGGCGCGGCATCTCGCGGCGCTGCGGCGGCTCGGCGCCTGTCCGGCACACCGGCGGAGCTTCGCCCCCGTCGCGGCGGCGCTCGGCCGGCCCCCGCCGCGCGCCGTGCCGCGCGGCGCGGGGGAGACCGCCCCGTGAAGGCCCGCCGCGGCGGCGTGCGGGGCGCGTGGCGCCGTTGGCTCGCGCGCATCGCGCCGGGGCGACTCGCGGACCCGGCCGCGGGTCGCGCGCCGGCGGCGCGCGACCCGCGCGCCATCGGGCGCTGGGGCGAGGACGTGGCGGCGCGCCACCTCGGGCGGGCCGGCTACCGCGTGCTGCGGCGCCGCGTGAGGATCGACCGGCGCCACGAGATCGACCTCGTGGCGAGGCAGGGCGACACGCTGGTGTTCGTCGAGGTCAAGACCCGCGCCTCGGAAACCTTCGGCCTCCCGGCGGAGAGCGTGGGACGGGCCAAGCGCCGCGCGCTCTCGCGCGCCGCGCTCCGTTTCCTCCGGCGCATGCGCCGTGTCCCGACCTACATCCGTTTCGACATCGTGGAGGTGGTCGGCCGCATGGATGCCGCCGGGCCGCCGGCGGTCCGCCACCACGAGAACGCCTTCCCGCTGGAATCGCCCTACCGCTATCCCGGGTAGCGCCGGGCGGTTTCCGGCCGGTCGCGGCGCGCGCTATCCCTCCCCGCCGCCGGCGAGCAGCTCGGCCACCAGGGCGGTCCACCCCGTCTGGTGCGAAGCGCCGAGCCCCTGCCCCGTGTCGCCGTGGAAGTACTCGTGGAAGAGCAGCAGGTCGCGGAAGTGCGGGTCGCCGGCGTAACGCGACGCGCCGCCGAAGCAGGGCCGGCGGCCCTCCGCGTCGGGCAGGAACAAGGAGGCCAGCCGGCGGGAAAGCTCGTCTGCCGCCGCCCCGAGCGTGAGGCGGCGCCCGCTCCGCGCGGGCACCTCGACGGTGAACCCGTCGCCGAAGAAGCGGTGGTAGGAGCGCAGCGCGCCGATCAGCAGGTAGTTGAGCGGGAACCAGACGGGCCCGCGCCAG
The DNA here is from genome assembly GCA_963744655.1 of uncultured bacterium. Lineage (GTDB taxonomy): Bacteria > Verrucomicrobiota > Kiritimatiellia > PWTM01 > PWTM01 > CAVUUJ01. The sequence continues at coordinate 268,396 of CAVUUJ010000002.1, forward strand.
TTCGAGTTGCCGCCGAAGAGCCCCGTGTCGGACTCGCCCGGCACGTAACGCACCGGTTCGCTCTCTCCGCCCGGGAAGAGGTAGGGATGCCGCAGGTGGTGCCGCGACAGCGAGCGGACGCCGTGGGGCGAGAGGAACTCGTCCTCGTCGAACACGCGCGAGAGCATCCGGGCCAGGCGGTCGCGCGAAGGAAGGGCGAGCAGGAAGCGCCCGCCGGCGCGGCCCCCGGTCATCCAGGCGATCTGTTCCGCCAGGTCGCGCCGGTGCTCCAGGAACCAGCCCATCCGCTTCCGGAAACCGGCCAGCGGCTCCAGCGCCGCCGCGTCCAGGACGTCGACGGCGAGCAGGGGAACGAGGCCGACCATCGAGCGCAGCCGCAGGGGAAAGGTCTCGCCGTGACGCTCGACGCGGTCGTAGTAGAAGCCGTCCCGCTCGTCCCACAGCCCGCACCCGCCGAAACTGTTCATCGCGTCGGCGATGGCCACGAAGTGCTCGAAGAACTTCGAGGCCACGTCCTCGTAGACGGCGTCGTGGCGCGCGAGCTCGAGCGCGGCCGCCAGCATCTGCGTGCAGTAGAACGCCATCCAGGCCGTGCCGTCGGCCTGCGCGAGCCGGCCGCCGCCGGGGACGCCCCGCGAGCGGTCGAAGGCGCCGATGTTGTCCAGCCCGAGGAACCCGCCGGAGAAGAGGTTGCGGCCTTCGGGGTCCTTGCGGTTGACCCACCAGGTGAAGTTGATGAGCAGCTTCTGGAACGCGCGCGCGAGGAAGGCCACGTCGGGCGAGCCGGCGGCGGCGGTGCGGGCGTAGACCTGCAGGCAGGCCCAGGCGTGGACGGGCGGGTTCACGTCGCCGAGGGCGAACTCGTAGGCGGGCAGCTGCCCGCTGGGATGCATGTACCACTCGCGGAGGAACAGCAGGAGCTGCCCGCTCGCGACCCGCGGGTCGAGCCGCGCGAAGGCCACGGCGTGGAAGGCCAGGTCCCACGCCGCGTACCAGGGGTATTCCCACTTGTCGGGCATGCAGACCACGTCGCGGTTGAACAGGTGGCGCCAGCCGGCGTTGCGGCCCTCGAGACGTGCCGGGGGCGGGGCGGCCGCGTCGGAATCGCCCTGCAGCCAGTCCGCCACGGCATAGTGGTAGAACTGGCGGCTCCAGAGCAGTCCGGCCCAGGCCTGGCGGGCCACCTGCCGTTCCGCGCCGCCAAGCGAGGCGGGCAGCCGGCTCGCGTAGAACGCGCCGGCCTCGGCGCGGCGCGCCGCGAAGACGCGGTCGAACGCGGCGCCGAACGGCGCGGGGGCCCGTTCGCGCTCGGCCGTGAGCCGCCAGCGCAAGACCACGGCCGACCGCGCGGGCACCTCGAGGCGGTACCACGCGGCGGCCTTGGTGCCCGGCCCGCCCCCGGCGACGGCCTCCTCGCGCCCGTGCACGACCCGCTCGTGGAAGGCGTCCTTGAAGCGCGTCGTGTACGACGGGCTGCCCCACAGGGCGGGCGCGTTGCTCTCGTTCTCGGTGAACAGCCAGGGCGGGACCGCGCCGTCCGGGCCGGGCGCGGCGCGGAAGACGAAGGGTTCGAGGGTGGGGTGCTCCGTGCGCAGCCCGCCGGCCGCGTCGAGCCCGATGCGCGGCTTGAGGGTGCAGCCCTCGTGCCGGCAACCCCATATCCACGTGTTGCGGAACCAGAGCGTCGGCAGGACATGGAGCGGGGCCGCCCCGGGGCCGCGGTTGGATACCGTCAGGCGCACGAGCAGGTCGTCGGGCGACGCCTTGGCGAACTCGGCGTCGACGTCGAAGTAGCGGCCGCCGTCGAAGACGCCGGTGTCCTCGATCTCGAATTCCGGTTCCCCGCGGCCGCGCCGCGCGTTCTCCGCGCGCAACGCCTCGAAGGGGAACGCGGCCTGCGGGTACTTGTAGAGCGCGCGCGCGTAGGCGTACGTCGGCGTGGCGTCGAGGTAGTAGTAGAGCTCCTTGACGTCCTCGCCGTGGTTGCCCTCCGGGCCCGACAGGCCGAAGAGGCGTTCCTTCAGGATGGGATCGCGGCCGTTCCAGAGCGCGAGGGCGAGGCACAGCCGGCACTCGCGGTCGGTCCACCCGAGCAGCCCGTCCTCGCCCCAGCGGTAGGCGCGGCGGGCGGCATCGTCGTGCGGGAAGTAGGTCCAGACATCGCCGCCGGGCGAGTAGTCCTCGCGCACCGTGCCCCACTGCCGCTCGGCGAGGTAGGGCCCCCAGCGCTTCCAGTTCCGCACCCGCCGCGCGTCCTGCCCGAGCCGCGTCTGCTCCGCCCGGTCCGCGGCGCGGGGCTTCCCGGCCCCTCGTCCCCCGGCCTTCATGGCCCCAGTCTACCACGAACCGCGCGGGCCTGCCGATACGCACCGACCGGCCGAAACGCTCGCCGGCGGGCGCCGGGCGGCGTATAGTGTGCCCCGTTGCGCCCGCCGCCCGGGGGCGGAGGCGCCGAACGGAAGGGAAGCCGATGAAGGCCGAGGCGTACGATTTCCTGGAGCGGCTCATCGCGACGATCAGCCCGTCGGGCTACGAGGACGAGGCCGCGCGCGTGTGGGAGGCCCAGGCGCGCACGTTCGCCGACGAGGTCCGCCGCGACCTGCACGGCAACACCCACGCGATCGTCAACGCGGGGGGCTCGCCGCGGATCATGTTCTCGGGCCACTACGACGAGATCGGCTTCCTCGTCACGCACATCGACGACGAGGGGTTTCTCTGGATCGCGCCCGTCGGGGGCTGGGACCCGCAGATTGCGCAGGGCCACCGCGTGCGCATCCGCGGGCGCAAGGGCAGCGTGCCCGGGGTGCTCGGCAAGTGCCCGATCCACCTCCTCAAGGAGGAGCAGCGCAAGCAGGTGTCCCGCATCGAGGACCTCTGGGTGGACATCGGCGCCCGCAACCGGAAGGACGCGGAGAAGCGCGTGGCCGTCGGGGACCCGCTCGTGCTCGCCCACCCGATGGAGCGGCTGCAGGGCGACATGGTGACCGGCCGGGGGTTCGACAACCGCGCGGGCGCGTTCGTCGTGCTGGAGGCGGCGCGGCGGCTGGCCGCGAAGAAGCCCGCCGCGGAGATTCACGTTGTCGCCACCGTCCAGGAGGAGATCGGCCTGCGCGGCGCGCGCACGGCGGCGTTCTCCGTCGACCCGCAGGTGGGCATCGCCGTCGACATGACCTTCGCGACCGACCACCCCGCCATGGGCGACGCGGTGAAGCGCGAGGGCAAGATCAAGCTCGGCGGCGGCGCGGTCGTGACGCGCGGACCGAACATCCATCCCCGCCTCTTCGACCTGATCGTGGACACGGCCGTGAAGGAGAAGATTCCCTACCAGGTCACCGCGAACGCCCGGCCCACCGGGACGGACGCGAACGCGATCCAGGTCAACCGCGGCGGCGTGGCCACCGCGCTGGTGAGCGTTCCGTTGCGCTACATGCACAGCTCCTGCGAGCTGATCCACCTGAAGGACCTGGAATGGTGTTCGCGCCTGCTGGCGGCCGTGTCCATGCGGATATCGCCCGGGACCGAACTGCGTCCGTTCTGAACACGTCGTCGGCGGGAAACGAACTCCCGCCCGGGGAGGGTAAAACCATGATCCGCCGAGCGAGCGACCCCCGCCGTCTTTCCCGCCGCCCGCCGCCCGCCCGGCTGGCCGCGGCCCTCCTCCTGGGGGCGATCCCCGGGGCCGCACCCGCGGCCACGCACTACGTGTGGACGGGCAGCCCGCTGCCCGCGAGCCCGTACACGAACTGGGCCACCGCGGCCCACACCGTCCAGGCGGCGGTGGATGCCGCCACGGGGGCAGGCGCGGTCGTGCTCGTGACCAACGGCACCTACCTGCTGGGGGCGGAAATCGCCGTCACCGCCGGCACCGTTGTCGAGAGCGTGGAGGGCGCCGGGGAGACGGTGCTGGACGGGCAGGGCGCCGTCCGCTGCGTCCGCCTCGCCCATGCCGACGCCGTACTGCGCGGGTTCACGGTCACCGGCGGCAGCAGCGCCAGCGGCGGCGGGGTGCTGGTCGAGGGCGGGGGGCTCGTGGACCGCTGCATCGTGCGGGACAACGCCGCCGTCTCGGGCGGCGGGATCTACCTCTCCGGCGGCGGCACGGTCCGCAACTGCCTGGTCCGCGGCAACGCGGCCAACGGCGTGTTCGGCGGAGGCGGCGGTATCGGGCTGGACGCGGGGCAGGTGCTGCACTGCACCGTGGCGAGCAACGTGTGTGAGAACGGCGGCGGCGTCTGGTTCAACGGGGGCGGGCAGGTGGTCGCCTCGATCGTCTACAGCAACGTCGCCTCTTTCGGCAGCGCGAACTACACGAACACCGGGGCCTCGGCGGACTTCACGTACTCGTGCACCACCCCGGGCCCCTCCGCCGGCGAAGGCAACCTCGCGGCTCCCCCCGCCTTCCTCGGCCCGCAGACGGGCGACTACCGCCTGCGCTACGGCTCGCCCTGCATCGACGCGGGCACGAACGTCACGCCGGCGGTGGCGGTCGACCTCGACGGCCGGGCCCGCCCCGTGGACGGCCTGCTGGCCGGTACCCCGCGCGTGGACCTGGGGGCCTACGAGTACGATCCCGGCGCGACGGACTCGGACGGCGACCTGATGGACGACCGCTACGAGCACGTCTACGGCCTGGCCCCGCTCGACGCGGGCGACGCCCAAGCCCACGCGGACACGGACGGCATCGACAACCTCGGCGAGTACTTCTCCGACACGGACCCAACCGACGCGGACTCCTTCCTGCGCGTCACGTCATTCGAGCGGGCACCGGGCATCGTCCTGGTCTCCTTCCCTTCGTCGTCCAACCGCGTGTACACGCTGGACCGCTCCGCGGAACTCGTTTCCGGCGGGTGGAGCAACGTGACCGGCTCGGTGCGCGTACCCGGCACCGGGGCCGTGCAGGCCTTCGGCGACACGAACGCCGTGCCCGCCGCCTTCTACCGCGTCAGCGCCGAACTGCCCTGAGCCGGACGGGGGCGAAAACGAGGGGCACCATGAAGCCGCCGCGGCTGAACCGGGCCATGCGTTTCTTCTTTTTCGTCACGGACGTCCTCCTCTGGACCGGCATCCTCCTGACGGGCGTCCGCACGGTGCACGTCGTGCTGTACGTCCCGGCGGTCTTCTTCCTCTTCGCCGCCTTGACCGGCATCTGCCCGGGTCTCATCCTCTCGAACCGGCTCGTCGGCGGGCAGGACGGACGCCCGCCGAAGACCCCCTGACACCGGGGCCCGGCGCCGCTGCGGGGCTCGCCGCAGGGGGGCGGCGCCGACGCGGCCGGGGGAGGCACATGCCATGATGCAGGACTGGTTCAAGGACGCGAAGCTGGGCATCTTCGTCCACTGGGGCATCTACGCGGTGCACCGGCGCGGGGGCGAATCGTGGCCGATCGCGAGAGGCGCCGTGAGCTACGACGACTACCTCGCCCAGGCGGACGCCTTCACCGCGTCGCGGTACGACCCCGACGCGTGGGCCGACCTCTTCGCGCGAAGCGGGGCGAAGTACGCCGTTCTCACCACCAAGCACCACGACGGGGTCGCCCTGTGGCCCACGGCCCGGGACGGGCCGAGCGTTCCCGCGCGGACCGGGCTCCCCGACCTGGTGGAACCCTTCGTGCACGCGGTGCGCCGCAAGGAACTCAAGGTCGGGCTCTACTTCTCTCACACGGACTGGTCGAACCTGGACCACCTGTCGGTGCTCACCGGCCTGTCGCGCGGCGAACTGCTCGCCCTGCGGAAGCGGCCGACGAACTACCTGGAGCTGTGGGGCCCGGAGCGGCAGCGGGACGACCTGTCCGGCCGCCCGGAGTACCAGGCGGCCTGGGGACGGTTCCTGGATTTCCACCGGGCGCAGCTCACCGAGATCCTGACCCGCTACGGGCCCATCGACCTCGTCTGGTTCGACGTGATGCTCGGGAGGAAGGGCTTCGACTACCGGACCGCCGAGCTGCGCGCGCACATCGAGAGCCTGTCGAAGAAGACGGTGATCAACTCGCGGCTGGCCGAGCACGGCGACTACGAGACGCCCGAACAGTTCATCCCCGTCCGCCCGCCCGACGGGCCGTGGGAAGTCTGCATGACGACCAACAACACCTGGTCCTTCACCGGGCGGGAAGAGCACTACAAGACGCCCTACGAGATCGTCCTGTTGTTCTGCGAGTGCCTGGGCATGGGGGGCAACCTGCTCCTGAACGTGGGGCCCGACGCCGAGGGGGTCATCCCCGCGCGGCAGGTGGAGCTGCTCGAAACGCTGGGCGCCTGGGTGGGCAAGCACGCGGAGGCCGTCCACGGCACCGTCCGCGGCCTTCCGCCCGGCTATGCCTACCATTTCAGCTCCCTCAACAAGGCGCGCGACACCCTCTATCTCTACGTCGCCCACACGCCGAAAGAGGCGACGCCCGTCAAGGGCATCCGGAACGAGGTCCGGGCGATCACCGTGCTGGGCGACGGGACGCCCTGCCGTTTCAAGCGGGTCGGCGGGGCCCCCTGGATGGGCGTGCCCGGCACGCTCTGGATCGACGTGCCCGGGGACGCCCTGGACGGCCTGGTCACGGTGGTCAAGGTGGAGCTGGACGGTCCGCTCGATCTCCACGGCGGCGAGGGCGTCGAAATCGACGTGAACTGAGCGGGCGGCCCGCGGCCGGGCGCTTCCCGCGGGGAAGCCCTCGCGTTGCGCGACGTCCCGTGCTAGAAGAGCCGCGATGTCGGACCGACTGGCCAGCGCCTTTGCACGGGGCCGCGCCGAGGGGCGGGCGCTGTTCATCCCCTACCTCACGGCGGGCGACCCTTCGGTGGACGCGACGGTGGAGACGGTGCTCGAGCTGGCCGCCGCGGGCTGCGACGTCATCGAGCTCGGCCTGCCCTTCTCGGACCCGCTGGCCGACGGGCCCGTGAACCAGGCCGCCGCCGAGCGGGCGCTGCGCGCGGGCGCCACGCTGGCCGCCGTGCTGGCGGGCGTCCGCCGGATTCGCCGGGAGAGCGACGTCCCGCTGGTGATGTACAGCTACCTGAATCCCCTCCTCGCGGCCGGCTTCGAGCCCACCGTCGCACGCGTCGCCCGCGCCGGGATCGACGGGCTGCTGATCCTGGACCTGGCCGCCGAGGAAGCGGGCCCGTTCGATTCCGTCCTGCGCGCCCACGGCGTGGACCGCGTACGCCTCGTCACCCCGACGAGCACCGACGAGCGGCTGCGGCTGATCGTCCGCGGCGCGGGGGGGTTCATCTACTGCGTGTCGCGCGCCGGCGTCACGGGCGCCCGCCGCCGGCTCTCGCCGGAGGCGGCGTCGGTCCTCGCCCGGGCCCGGCGGTTCACCCCGCTGCCGCTCGCCCTGGGTTTCGGCATCTCCACCGCCGCCCAGGCGCGGCAGGCCGCGCGGATGGCCGACGGCGTCGTCGTCGGCAGCGCCCTCGTCCAACGGCTCCACGCGGCCGGCGGGACGGGCCGGGCGGAGGTCATCGGGTGGGCACGCGGGATGGCCCGGGCCGTCCACGGCGCGCGGCGCGCGGCGCGCCGCCGCGCCGGCCGGTGAGGTCCCGGGGGGAACGGGCATGAACGAACGCTTCTACGCGGTGATCCTGGCGGGCGGGCGCGGCGAGCGCTTCTGGCCCCTCAGCACGGCGAGCCGGCCGAAGCAGCTGCTCGCCCTGCTCGGGCGGCAGACGCTGCTGGCCGAGGCGGTGGACCGGCTCCGCGGCCTCGTCCCGCCGGAACGCACCCTGGTCGTCACGAGCGCCGGGCTGGTCGACGCCTGCCGCCGCGCGGCCCCCCTCCTCCCGCCGGGCAACGTGATCGGCGAGCCCGTCGGGCGGGACACCGCGGCCGCCGTGGCGCTGGGGGCGGCGCTCGTGGGCGCCCGCTGTCCCGGGGGCGCGTTCTGCGTGCTCACGGCCGACCAGGTCATGGGCGACCTCGACGTGTTCCGCGCCACGCTGCGGGAGAGCCTCGTGCTGGCCATGCGCGAGGACGTCCTGGTCACGATCGGCATCGAACCCCGCTCGCCGGACACGTCCTTCGGCTACATCGAGACCGCCGACCCGCTGTTCGAGGCGTCCGGCGTGGCCTTCCTGCGGGCCGCGCGCTTCGTCGAGAAGCCGGACGCCGCGACGGCGGCGGACTACGTGGCGTCCGGGCGTTTCCTCTGGAACGCGGGCATGTTCGCCTGGTCGCTGGGCGCGCTCGAGCGCGCCTTCTCCCGGCACGCCCCGCACCTGCTCGCGCTGCGGGACCGCCTCCGCGAGGCGGCACGGCAGGGCGAGGAGCGCTTCGCAGCGGTGCTCAAGGCCGCCTACGAGCCGCTTCCCCGCCGGTCCATCGACTACGCGCTGATGGAGCAGGCCGACAACATCGTCGTGGCGCGCGGCGCGTTCGCGTGGGACGACGTCGGCTCGTGGCCCGCGCTGACGCGCCACCTCCCCGCCGACGCGGACGGCAACGTGCGCGAGGGCCGCGTCGCCACGCTCGACGCGCAGGGCAACCTCGTCGTGTCGCGCGGGCGCGTGACGGCCCTGCTCGGCGTGCGCGACCTCGTGGTCGTGCAGGCCGAGGGGGCGACGCTCGTCTGCCCCCGCGACCGGGCGGGGGACCTCAAGAAGCTCGTGCAGGCCCTTCGCGAGGACGGCGGTTTCGAGGACGTGCTGTGACGTGACGCGGCTCCTGGGCATCGACTACGGGCAGAAGCGGATCGGGCTCGCCGTGAGCGACCCGACGGGCGTCATCGCCTCGCCGGCCGGGACGGTGGCCAACACGGGGCTGCGTGCCGCGGCCGAGGCCGTGCGCGGCCACTGTGCGCGCCTGGGCGTGAGCCGCGTGATCGTGGGCCTCCCGCTCCGGCTGGACGGCGGGGACAGCGCGTCGACGAAGGCGGCCCGCGACTTCGCGGAGCGGCTTCGCACGGGGCTGACGATTCCGGTGGAGCTCTGGGACGAGCGGTTCAGCACCGTGACGGCCGAGCGCGCGCTGATCGAGGGCGGCGCCCGCAGGCGGCGGCGCCGACAGGTGATCGACCAGGCGGCGGCCCAGGTGACGCTGCAGCACTACCTCGACAGCCACGCCCCCCCGGCAGAACCCGGCGACGGCGACCCGGGGCCGCCGTGAGCCGGGCACGGGGCAGGCGATGAGCGGGCGCCGCGAGACGTTCCGCGTGCCGGCCGGACCGGACGACGGGCGCCTCCGGCGGTACCGTCTCACGATCGCCTACGACGGCACCGCCTACTCGGGGTGGCAGGTCCAGCCGCACCGCCGCTCGATCCAGGGCGAGGTCGAGACCGCCCTGGCCGGCCTGGCCGGGGCGGCGGCGCGCGTGCACGCCAGCGGGCGGACCGACGCGGGCGTCCACGCCCGCGCGCAGGTGGCCCACGTCGACCTGCCGCGGCCCTTCGACCCCGCGAGGCTGCAGGCGGGGCTCAACGCGCTGCTCGACGAGGACATCCGGGTCCTTTCCGTGCGCCGCGCGGCCGCGGACTTCCACGCCCGTTTCGACGCGGTCGGCAAGGAGTACCGCTACCTCATCCACAACGCCCCGGTGATGCCGCCGGACGTGCGCCTCCGCCGCCTGCACGTGCCGCGCCCGCTGGACGTGGAGGCCATGCGCCGGGCGGCCGGGGCCCTCGTCGGCCGGCACGACTTCGCCGCGTTTGCCGCGTATCCCAACCGGGAGATCGACGGCACGGTGCGCCGCCTGGCCCGGCTCGCCGTCCTGCGCAAGGGGGCTTGCGTGACCCTGGTGGCGGAGGGCGACGGCTTCCTGTACAAGATGGTCCGCAGCCTCGCCGGCTTTCTCCTGCGCGTGGGAACCGGCGGCACGGGCTGGGAGGATGCGGCGCGCATCCTGGCCTCCCGCACGCGGACCGCCCGCGTGCCCACCGCCCCGCCCCGTGGCCTCGTTCTCTGGCGTGTCCGGTACGCCCCGGGGGGCGCCGGGCGGCCGGGCTGAGCGGGGGCGTCGCCCGGCTGGCAGGGCACGGGCGGCATGGTATAGTACCGCGGCGATTCGGGCCTCGCGCCCGGGAGGGCGCCGGGGCCGGTCCGGCGGGGAGCGGCGCCGACGGTACGCGGAGGGAGGCAGGACGCGATGCGCAAGGCAAACGTCACCGTGAAGGCGGCCCTGCTCGGGCTTCTGCTGGTCGCGGGCACGGCCCGCGGGTGGGTGCCCGACGGCTGGGTGTACGTCAACTACCCCGACGTCTGGTCCGTGCACGACACGTCCTGGTTCGTGCTCGATTCGGCGACCACGCTGCTGAGTTCGGACGTCTCCCAGGGGACCTGGACCGCCTGGTCGCCCGCCTGGCCGCAGGCCCAGTACATGTACGTGGCCTGGCCCCACGCCTACCTTCACCCGCAGGGCACGACCCTGGCCTTCGCGATGGACCCGGACCCCTCGCCCGTGCGCGTGTACGACCGCAAGCGCAACCGCTGGATGCTGCTCGGCGACCGCCCGCAGCTCCGGGACAACGACGCGGGCACCGTGCTCGCCGTGGGCGACAGCATCACGCTGGGCGTCCCGCCGGGCGGCCTGTCCCCCTACCCCGCGCTGATGGGGGGCAAGGTGCACAAGCGCGTCATCAACGGGGGGTTCGGCGGCATCCGGTCCGGCGACTACGCGACCAGGCTGCAGGGGCTGATCGACCTGCACCGGCCGGGCTACATGACCGTGCTGCTCGGCGCCAACGACGTGATCGGCGGCGTGCAGGGCGCCACGCCGGCCAACCTGCTCCAGATCGTCAAGACCGCCAACCGCAACCACGTCACCGTGGTCCTGGCCACCCTCACCCCCAGCGCGAGCGGCAAGTACGGGGGCTACAACGCGGGCTTCCACGCGACGTCACAGGCGATCCGCAACCTCTGCGCCGGCCACGAGATCCGGATGGCGGACCTGGAGCACGCCTTCGGCTCCGGCTACGGCGGCCTGCTTTCGGGCGACGGGTTTCATCCCAACCAGGCCGGCCACCACGTCATAGCGACCACCTTCGCCCGCGTCATCGACCGGCTGCCGTAGGCCCCGCGCGGCCGCTCCGCCGCCCGGGCGCGGCCGGTGAGGCGGCCTTCAACGTCTCGCGGATCCAGTCGAACGCCATGCCCCCGGAGCGGCCGCCGGCGACGAACTCGTCGAACGGCGCTTCGTCCGTCACCGGGCCCACCGGGCCGCGCAGGCGGGCCATGGGCACGGGCTCCCGCGTGTGGCCCCGCACCGGGCACGGGGTGCGGTGGTCGGTGGCGATGACCAGCACGTACGGCTCACCCCGCCTTTCGAGCCCTTCCCACACGGGGCCCACGATGCGCGCGTCGAACATCTCGCAGGCCAGGACCTTCTTCGCGGCGTCGCCGAGGTGCCCGCATTCGTCCGGAGCCTCGAGGTGCAGGAAGGCGAAATCGCCTTCCTCAAGGAGGGCCTCGAGCGCCGCCACCTTGCCCTCGCAGTTCGTGTCGAGAAAGCCCGTCGCGCCGGGGACCACGGGGGCCGAGAGCCCCGCCAGCCGGCCGAGGCCGCGGACGAGATCGACGGCCGACACGACGCCGCCCGCGAGCCCGTACTGCACGGGGTAAGGGGTGAGCGCCATGCGCCGCCCCTGGCCCCAGAGCCAGACCTGGGTGGCCTCGCGCAGCCCCTTCCCCCGGCGGGCCCGGTTCACGGGATGGGCGGCGAGGATCTCCCGCGACGCCTCCATCAGGCCGCGCAGGCGCTCCGCGCGGTCGCCCTCCGGGAGGTAGTCCCCGACGGGCCGGCCCGCGATATCGTGCGGGGGCTGGGTGACGACCTCGACGGGACCGTGCTCCCACACGAGGAGGTGGCGGTAGCTCACGCCCGCGTGGAACCGCAGGCCGCCGCCGCCCAGCCGCTCCTGCACGGCGCCGATCAGCCCGGCGGCTTCCCCGGTCGTGATGTGACCGGCGGAGTAGTCCTCCATGCGGCCGTCGCGGACCGTCACGAGGTTGCACCGGTAGGCCGTGTCGTCCGGGCCCAGGCCGATGCCGGCGCCGGCGGCCTCGATCGGCGCCCGCCCCGAGTAGTTCACGGCCGGGTCGTACCCGAGCAGGCTCAGGTTCGCCACGTCGCTGCCCGGCGCCATGCCGGCGGGCACGGTCTCCACGAGGCGCACCTCGCCGGCGGCCGCGATGCGGCGCACGTGCGGCATGCGGGCCGCCTGGAGGACCGTGCGGCCGCCCAGCGCCTCCAGGGGGTAGTCCCCCATCCCGTCTCCCACCAGCACCACGATCTTCATGCGCACCTCCGTCCGCCCCTGCCGCCCCCGCAGGGGGGGCACTCTACGGGACCGCACCGGCCGCGTCAAACGGGCTTGCCCCCCGGGGAGGAAACCGGATATGAGACACGTTCCACGCCGCCCGGAGCATGTGCCGCCATGACGACGACCGACTGGTACCCGCTGGCCTTCGAACCCGTGTACAAGGACTACGTCTGGGGCGGGAGCCGCATCGCGGCCGCGTTCGACCGCCCCGGGGCCCCGGCGCGCACGGCCGAATCCTGGGAAGTCTCGGCGCACCCGGACGGCATGAGCGTCGTGTCAAACGGTTCGCTCAAGGGCCGTACGCTCGCGGAGCTGGTCCGGGACCACGGCGCCGACCTGCTCGGCTCGCGGGTGGGCGCGGGCCCCTTTCCCCTGCTCGTCAAGCTGATCGACGCGCACGAGCGCCTGAGCGTCCAGGTGCACCCCGGGGACGACACGGCCGCCCGCTTCGGCGGCGAGGCGAAGACGGAGATGTGGCACGTACTGGAGGCCGACCCCGGTGCGCGGGTCTTCGCGGGGCTCCGCCGGGGGGTGGACGAGGCGTCGCTGCGCGCCGCGCTGGCGGCGGGCACGGCCGAGGCCCTGCTCCAGGAGGTGCCGGTGCGGCGCGGCGACACGGTCTTCGTGCCCGGCGGCTGCGTGCACGCGATCGACGCCGGGTCCCTGATCCTGGAGGTGCAGCAGAGTTCGAACACCACGTATCGCCTGTACGACTGGGGCCGGATGGGCACGGACGGCAGGCCGCGCGAGACGCACGTGGAGCAGGCGATGCGGGTGATCCGCTGGGATGCCGGCGGCGGTGCCCGGCCCGCCCCGCGTCCCCTTCCCGCCCCGCCCTCCAACGAGGTCGAGGAACTCCTCGCGTGCGCCCATTTCCGCGCGGAGCGCTCCCGGCTCGCCGCGCCGTGGACGATCGAGGGGGACGGGGGCAGTTTCCAGGTGCTGTTCGTCAGCGACGGGGCCGTGGCCCTCTCGTGGGACGGGCAGTCCAGCCTGCTGGAACGGGGCCGTGTCGTGCTCGTGCCCGCGGCGCTGCGGCGGGTTGTCGTCCAGCCCGCGAACGGACCCGGCGAGGTCCTCCGGATCACGGTGCCGTGACGCCTTCCCCGCGCCGCGCCGCCTCGCGCGCGGGCGGACGGGCCGGCCGGCCGCCGCCTCCCCGCACGCGGGCGGGGCTCGAGGCCCTCTACCGGGCAGGCCAGCGGCGGGAGCGGGTCCACCCCGACCCTCTCTGGTTCCTGTACCGCTATCCCGACGTGAGGGACCGCGAGGTGGCCGGCTTGGTGGCCTCGGCCCTGGCCTACGGCCGCGTGCCGCACATCATGACCAGTGTCGGCGCGGCCCTCGCTCCGCTCGGCCCCCGCCCGGCGGGCACGCTCCGCGCCACGGGCGCCCTGCGCAGCCTGGCCGGCGCCTACTCCGGTTTCCGTCACCGCTGGACACGCGGCGAGACGCTGCTGGCGCTGCTGCGGGCCGCCGCACGCCTGCTCGAGGCGCACGGGACCCTGGAGGACGCCTTCGCCGCCGGGCTGGGCGGCGGGGCGCCGGGCCGCCGCGTCGAGCGCGCCTTGGACGGGTTCAGCCGGGCCTTCCTCGCGGCCGCCCCCGAACTGGAGGGCACCGGGCTGCTCCCGTCGCCCCGCGCGGGCAGCGCCTGCAAGCGGTGGAATCTCTACCTGCGGTGGATGGTCCGGTCCGACGCCGTCGATCCCGGCGGGTGGCGCTGCATCGAGCCGCGCGACCTCCTCGTCCCGCTCGACGTGCACCTGTTCCGCACCGCCCGGGCCATGAACCTCACGGGCCGGCGGCAGCCCGACTGGCGCGCCGTGCTCGAGGTCACCGGGGGCTTCCGCCGCCTGCGCCCGGACGATCCCGTGCGCTACGACTTCGTCCTGACGCGCCCCGGCATCCGGGGCGCAGCGCGGTCCTGAAACAGAGGGCCGGAGGAGCGGGCCACGCGCCGGTACAGGACGGCGGGCCCCGCCGGGGCCCGCCGTTCCGCGAAACGCTTTCGGGCGTCAGCCCTTCTTCGCGCCGCCGTCGGACGCCGCCGCCTTCTTCTTGTCGGACTTTTTCGCCTCGGGCGCGGCGTACGTGACCCACTCGAGCAACGCGACTTCCGCCGCGTCCCCCGCGCGCTTGCCCAGCTTGAGGATGCGCGTGTAGCCGCCCGGGCGGTCGGCCATGGCCGGCGCAATCTCGCTGAAAAGCCGGCCCACGGCTTCCGCCGACCGGAGCTTCGCGACGGCGCGGCGCCGCGCGGCCAGGGTACCCCGCTTGCCCAGCGTTACCGTCCGCTCGGCCAGGGGGCGGGCCGCCTTGGCCCTGCCCAGCGTCGTGCGGATGCGGCCCCGGCGGATCAGGTCGCAGACCAGGCCCGACAGCAGCGCCTCGCGCTGCGGCGTCGAGCGGCCCAGTTTGACGGTCTTCTTTCGGTGTCTCATGGCGGCACTCCCGGGGCCCGCGCCCGATCAGTCCTCTTCCGTCTCCACGGGCGGCGTGAGGACCTCGGCGTCGAACGTCATGCCCAGCGCAGAGCCCGAGCTCGGCGAGCTTCTGCTTGATCTCGTTCAGCGACTTCTTGCCGAAGTTGCGGTACTTGAGCATCTCGGCCTCGGTCTTCTGGGCCAGCTCGCCGACGGTGGTGATGTTGGCGTTGTTCAGGCAGTTGGCCGCGCGCACGCTCAGCTCGATCTCGTTGACGCTCATGGTCAGCTTGCGGCGCAGCTCCTCGCGCTCCGCGTCCACCTGCTTCTCGCTCTCCTCGAACTCGACGATGTCCTTGTCGTAGTTCACGAAGACGTCGAGGTGGTGGCGCAGGATGGCGGCGGACATGGTCAGCGCGTCGTCCGGGGCTGACGCGGCCGTCGGTCCAGATTTCGAGGATCGAGCTTGTCGTAGTCGGTCCGGCGGCCCACGCGCGTGTTCTCCACGTCGTACTTGACGCGGCGCACCGGCGAGAAGAGCGAGTCGATCGGGAATCACGCCGATCTCCTGTTCCTCGTTCTTGTTCCACTCGGCGGGGCAGTAGCCGCGGCCGATCTTGACCTCGATCTCCATGTCGAAGCGGCCGTCCTTGTCCAGCGTGGCGATGTGCTGGTCCGGGATTGAGCACCTCGACGGTCGCGTCGGTCTGGATGTCGGCGGCGGTCACGTCGCCCGGCCCCTTGACCTTGATGCGCAGCGTCCGCGGCTCGCGGGTGTACATCTTGAAGCAGGACCTTCTTGAGGTTCAGGACGATGTCGGTGACATCCTCGACGCACGCCGGGCAGCGAGCAGAACTCGTGTTCCGCGCCCTCGATCTTCACCGAGGAGATGGCCGCGCCCTCGAGCGAGGAGAGCAGCACGCGGCGCAGCGAGTTGCCGATGGTGCGGCCGTAGCCGGCCTCGAAGGGCTCGGCGACGAACTTGCCGTAGTGTCGTGAGGCCGTCCGCTTCGTCCTTGACGACGCGCTTGGGCATTTCGAATCGCGCTAGTCGAATAGGCATGGTGTCTTCCTCCCAGAGCCGGGCGTTAGCCGGCCCGTATGGTATGCTCGGCGCGTCCGCCGGCATGTCCGGTTACTTCGAGTACAGCTCGACGACGAGCTGCTCGTTCACGATCGGCTGCGATCTCCTCGCGGGTCGGGCACGTGCAGCACCTCGCCCGTGAAAGTCGTTCTTGTCGACGCGTGAGCCACGGCGCGAGCAGCCGCGGCACTCGGCCGCGTCCAGATGCGGCCTCGCCATACTCGCGGCTGCTGGTCTTCGTCGCGCACCTGCGACCACGTCGCCGGCGCTGCAGCATCATCGAGGGGATGGTCGCCTTGCGGCCGTTGACGCAGCACGTGGCCGTGCCGCACGAACTGGCGCGCGGCGCGGCGCGAGGGCGCGAAGCCGAGGCGGTAGACGACGTTGTCCAGCCGCAGCTCGAGCATCTGCAGCAGCACTTCGCCGGTGACGCCCGCGCTTGCGCAGCGCGCGTTGCGAAGAACAGGCGGAACTGCTCTTCCTGCATGCCGTACATGCGGCGCAGGCGCTGCTTCTCGCGCAGCTGGATCGCCGTAGTCGGACAGTCTTGCGGCGGCGCGCGCGCCGTGCATGCCGGGAGGCGGATGCCCCTGCTCGATCGGGCACTTGGCCATGTAGCAACGGTCGCCCTTCAGGAAGAGCTTCATGCCCTCCCGCCGGCACAGCTTGCACACCGGTCCGGTGTACCTGTCCCATCGATCTCTACTCCTCTGCGTCCAGGGCGCTTAGACGCGCCGTCTCTTCGGCGGGCGGCACCCGTTGTGCGGAATCGGCGTAACGTCCTTGATGGCGGTCACGTTCAGTCCGGCGGCCTGCAGCGCGCGGATGGCGGACTCGCGGCCCGAACCCGGCCCCTGGACGCGCACTTCGACTTCGTGCATGCCCGTGTTGGCGATGGCCTGTGCGCGCCGCCTCCTGCGCGACCATCGTGGCCGCAAAGGCCGTGCTCTTGCGCGAGCCCTTGAAGCCGGACCGGCCCGACGTGCCCAGGACATCGACGCTGCCCCGCGGGTCGGTGATGGTCACCATCGTGTTGTTGAAAGTGGCCCGGATGTGCACGATCCCGCTCGGCACGAGCTTGCCGCCCTTGATCCGGGCACGGCGCCCCTTGGCGGGCGCCTCCTGCGCGCCGCCGGTCCCGGCCGCGGGCGCCTCCGCGGTGGGCGTCCGCCGCGGGTCTCCGCCGCGGCGCCTTCGCTGCGGGCGCCTTCGCCGCGGGCTGCCGGCCGCCGCGGGCGCCTTCGCTGCGGGCGCCTTCGCCGCGGGGCCGTCGTCGCGGCTCGCGCGGCGGCGGCCTTCGCCGCGGCCGCGGCTTCGCTGCGGGCGCTTCGCTGTGGCGCCTTCGCCGCGGGGGCGTCTACCGCGGCCGCCTTCGCCGCTGGCGCCTTCGCGGAGGAGGCCTTTGCCCCGGCCGCCGGCTTCGTCTCCGCCTCGGGATCCTGCTTTTCCTCGTCCGCCATGATCCGTTACTCCTCCGCCCGCGAGTCCGCGGGCCGCCTTACGACTGTTTTGCGGCGGCGCGGGCTTCCTTGCCGCGCACGGCGCCGACGGTCTTGCGCGGGCCCTTGCGCGTGCGCGCGTTGGTGTGGTGCGCTGACCGCGCACCGGCAGGCCCCGGCGGTGCCGCAGGCCGCGGTAGCAGCCGATGGTGATCAGCCGGCGGATGTTCTGCGACACTTCGCGGCGCAGGTCGCCCTCGACCGGTAGTCCGTCTGCAGCAGTGCCGAGGCGATCGCGGTGATCTCCTCGTCGGTCAGGTCGTCGGCCTTCTTCGCCGGGTCGATGCCGGCTCTTCGCCACGATCTCGCGCGCCCGCGCCGGGCCGACGCCGTAGATGTAGCGCAGCGCATACTCGATCCGCTTTTCCCGGAATATCAATACCAATCACTCTGGGCATGCCTGCTCTCTCCTCTAACCTTGTCGCTGCTTGTGGCGCGGATTGGTGCAGATGACCCGCACCACGCCCTTGCGCCGCATCACCTTGCACCGCTCACAAATCCGTCTCACCGAGCTGCTCACTTTCATCGCTCACCTCTCCACGCTTCGCACCAGGCGCGCCTTGGACATGTCGAACGGCGACACTCCACCTCGACCCGGTCGCCCGGCTCGGCGCCGCCATCCGGCGCCGCGTCCCCGCGGGCACGAAGGCCGTCAATCCGTGCCCGTTCTCCAATCCGCCACGAAAAGCGCGTATCGCTATCACACCCACCATCGTGCGTCCAGCTCAATCGTTTCTTTCGCTCATGCCTCGTCACGACGTCACGCTCGGCCCCGCCCTCGCCGACGGCACCGTGTGCTCGAAGTGGGCCGACGGGCTGCCGGTCGCGCGGTCACGACCGTCCACCCGTCGTCCAGCACCTCCACCTGCCGGCCGCCCAGGTTGACCATCGGCTCGATGGCCAGGGTCATGCCCGGCCTCCAGCCGGCCCGCGGCCCGGCGGCCCGAAATTCGGGATCTGCGGCTCCTCGTGCATGCGCCCGCCCGATCCCGTGCCCCACGAAATCCCGCACCACGCGAGAACCCTGCCGCCGGTCGCCGCGGTCTCCACCGCGTGCGAGATGTCCGACAGCCGTCCTCCCGCCACGCGCCTGCCGCGATCGCCGGCGTCCAGCGCCTGCTCGCGTCACCGTTCACCAGCCGGACCACCTCGGGGTCGGTCACGCCGACCATCACCGTCGTCGCGTTGTCGCCGATGAACCCGTCGCACCACCACGCCCACGTCCAGGCTGACGATGTCGCCCATGCTGGATCGTCCGCGGCCCGGGAATCCCGTGCACCACCTCCTCGTTCACCGAAATGCAGATGTGCCCCGGAAATCCCCGGTAGCCCAGGAACGCGCTCTTCGCGCCCTCGGCCGCGCATCCGCTCCGCGCGCGAACGCATCCAGTTCCGCCGGTCGTCACGCCCGGCCGCACCGCCGCCGCCACGTCGTCCAGCACCCGGCGCCGCGATCCGGCAGCTGGCGCGCATCCGCTCCAGGTCCGTCGGCGGTCTTGATCGGTGATCATGCGCTCAGGCGCCCGCTCAGCCGCTCCAGGATCCGCGCCTCGGTCGCCTCGCGCGGGCCTGTCCGCGCGTCGACGTCGACCAGCACGCCCCGCTCTCGTAGTAGCGCGATCAGGCGGCTCCGTCTGCCGCTCGATACACCTCGAGGCGGTTGCGGATCGTCGCCTCGCTGTCGTCCGGGCGCTGGTACAGCTCGCCGCCGCAGCGCGTCGCACACGCCCTCCACCTCGGGCGGGATGTTGAGGACGTGGTAGACCGCGCCGCACTGCCGGCAGATCCGCCGCCCGGTCGAGCCGCTCGATCACGACCGCCGTCGGGCACTTCCAGCAGGAACACCCCGCGCAGGCCGCGCCGCCGAGCGTCTCGAGCGCGCGTCCAGAGCTCGCGCCTGCTCCAGCGTGCGGGGGAAGCCGTCGAACATGTACCGCGTCGGCCGTCCGCGTCGCGCTCGAGCCGTTCGCGCACGATGCGCGAGGATCACGTCGTCCGGAACCAGCTCGCCGCGCTTCCATGTAGGCCTTGGCCTCCAGGCCCGACGGCGGTGCCCGCCTTCACCGCCTCCCGCAGCATGTCGCCGGTCGACACGTGGACGTAGTCCGCGTGCCGTTCGTCAGCCGCTCGGCCACCGTGCCCTTGCCCGCGCCCGGCGCTCCCAGCAGAATGATCGCTTCCATGCGTCGCTTCCTCCTACGCTCAGCGGCGGCCGCGCAGCTTGCCCTTCTTGAGGAACCCGTCGTAGTGCCGCATCAGCAGGTGCGACTCGATCTGCCGCATGGTGTCGAGCATCACGCCGACGATGATCAGCAGGCTGGTGCCGCCGAAGAACGACGCCACGAGCCACGGAATGCCGAACTGCTTGGCCATGACCGTCGGGATCACGGCGATGACCGTCAGGAACACCGCCCCGATCAGCGTGATGCGCGTCATGGTCTGGTCCAGGAACTCGGCCGTCGGGCTGCCCGGCCGGATGCCGGGCACATAGCCGCCGTTCTTCTTCAGGTCGTCCGCGATCTGCAGCGGGTTGAACTGGGTCGCCACCCAGAAGTAGGAGAAGAACAGGATCATCAGCGCGTAGAGCGAGCATGTACAGCGGCGTCCCGTACTCCAGCGCCGCGCCCAGCTGCTTGGAAGAACGTCGACGGGCATCATGCCGCAGCAGCTGCGGCGGGAACATCAGGATCGCCTGGGCGAAGATGATCGGCATCACGCCGGAGTAGTTCACGCGCAGCGGCATGTAGGTGCTCTGCCCGCCGTAGACCTTGCGGCCGACCACGCGCTTGGCGTACTGGATCGGGATCTTGCGCTGGCCCTGCGTCACCGCGATCGTGCCGGCGATCACCAGGAAGATCATGACCAGCAGGCCGACCAGGTGGAAGACGCGTGAACTGCGCCACGCCGTCCACCGGGCTGGAACATGTTGACCGTGGCCTGCATCGCGCCCGGCAGGCGGCTGACGATGTTGACCGTGATGACAGCGAGATGCCGTTGCCGATGCCGCGCTCGGTGATCTGCTCGCCCAGCCACATCAGCAGCATCGTGCCCGTGGTCATGGTCAGGACCGTCAGCAGATCGGAACCCCAGCCCGGGATCAGCACGATCGTCGCGGTCGATGCCCGAACGCGCCGCGGGTTCTCCAGCGCCATCGGCCATGGCAGTAGCCCTGCACGACGCAGAGCACCAGGGTCAGGTAGCGCGTGTACTGGGTGATCTTCTGGCGGCCCGGCGTCCCCTTCGCGCGCCAGCCGCTCCAGCGGCGGGACGACCGCCGTCATCAACTGCAGGATGATCGAGGCGCTGATGTAGGGCATGATGCCCAGCGCGCCCGACCGCGCACTTGCTCAGCGCGCCGCCGCTGAACAGGTCGAGCAGGCCCAGGAAGCCGCCGCCGGCCGCTCGCTGGATGTCGGCGATCACCTCGCTGCAGGGCGACCGCGTCCACGCCCGGGCGTCGGCACGCTGGCCACCAGGCGGCAGATGAAGATCAGGCCCAAGCGTGAAGAGGATCCGCTGCCGCAGCTCGGGAATCTTGAAGCTGTTGGCGAAGGCAGAAAGCATGGAGTCACCGGTTCATGGCCAGACTTCACAGGTGCCGCCGGCGGCCTCGATCTTGGCCTGCGCGCGGCCGCACTGAAGGCGTGGGCCTTGACGGTCAGCTTCCCGGTCAGCTCGCCGCGCCCCAGGATCTTGATCCGTCTCGCGTCCGTTCGCCAGGCCCGCCGCGCTGCAGCCGTCCGGCGTGACCTCGGTGCCCTCGTCGAAGCGCGTCCAGCGCGCCGACGTTCACCGGCAGGTACACGACCGTTCGGGGGCGGTTGAAGCCGCGCTTGGGCAGGCGGCGGATCAGGGGCATCTGGCCGCCCTCGAACCCGGGCTTGTGCTTGTGGCCCTTGCGGGCCATCTGGCCCTTGTGGCCCTTGCCGCAGGTCTTGCCCTTGCCGGAGCCTCGCCCGCGGCCCACGCGCTTCCGGCGGTGCCTGGCGCCCTCGGGTGTTCTTCAGCGTATGCAAATTCATGGCGTGCCCTGCCCGTTCACGCGTCTACTGCCGCGCAGCGCCGTCGACTTCCTCGCGCGGAACGCAGTTGCTTCAGCGCGTTCATCGTGGCCTTGACCACGTTGAGCGTGGTTGTTGCTGCCCAGCGACTTGGCCAGCACGTCGCGGACGCCGGCCAGCTCCAGCACCGCGCGCACGCCGCCGCCGGCGATCACGCCCGTACCCGGCGAGGCCGGGCGCAGCAGCACCCTGGCCGCCGCCGCAACTTGCCGATCACCTCGTGCGGGAATCGTCCGGTCGTCGCATGGTCACGCGGACCATGCTTCGCGCGCCATCTCGCCGCCCTTGCGGATGGCATCGGCCACCTCGTTGGCCTTGCCGAAGCCGTACCCGACGCGGCCCGTTGCGGTCGCCCACGACCACCAGGGCGCTGAAGCTGAAGCGGCGGCCGCCCTTCACGACCTTGGAGCAGCGGTTCACGAACACGACGCGCTCTTCGATCTCGCCGGGCCTGTCGTCGTTCTTCTCGCATGTCATCGTCTTCATCATCCGTCTGCCATCGATGCCGCGGCTCCTTACGCGACTTAGAACTTGCAGCCCGGCCTTCGCGCGCCGCATCCGCCAGCGCCTTCACCCGGCCGCGATAGCGGAACCCGCCGCGGTCGAACACGACCGCCGCGATGCCCTTGCTCCTGCGCCGCCTCGGCCGCCATGCGCCCGAGCTTGCTTGGCGGTCTCGACGTTCAGCTTCTGCCGCCTGCCCGCAGGTCCGGCTCAGCGTCGAGACCGCGGCCAGGGTGCTGCTCGGCGTCGTCGTCGATGAACTGCACGTAGATGTGCTTGTTGGACACGAACACGCTCATGCGCGGCCGTTCCGCGGTCCCCTGCACCTTGCTGCGCAGCCGCAGGTGCCGGCGTGCGCGCGACTAGTCCTTCGGTTCTTGACTCTTCATGCTTACGCCACCGTCTTCCACCTTGCGCCGCACGTGTTCGTCCTTGTACCGGACGCCCTTGCCCTTGTAGGGCTCCGCCGGGCGAAACGCCGCGGATGCCGCGCGCTCACCTCGCCCACCTGCTGCTTGTCCGACGCCGCTGACGACGATGGCTGCGTGCCGTCGGTCACCTCGACGGTCACGCCGTCGGGCACGTCGAACTCGATCGGATGCGAGAAGCCGACGATCATCACCAGCCTGGCGCCCTGCACCTGCGCCCGGAAGCCGACGCCCTGGATCTCCAGCTCCTTGCGGTAGCCCTCCGCGACGCCCTCCACCATGTTCGGCGACCAGGCTGCGGGTCGTGCCGTGCAGCGCCGGGCGCTGGCTCGTCGTCGCCGGTGCGCGACACCGTGACCCGGCCGTCTTCGACCGCCAGCGCCGATGGCCGCCGGCATGGTCCAGCGCCAGTTCGCCCTTGGGCCCCTTCACCGTGCACCCGGTCGCCCGTCGACGCGGACGCGTCACGCCCGCCGGGATCGCTATCGGGTGTTCTTCCAATTCTCGACATGATCGTGTTCCTCGCTCCGGCCTCCGCTCTACCAGACAGCAGAGCACTTCGCCGCCGACGTGCGCGCTGCGCGCGCCTCGCGGTCGGTCATCAGCCCCGACGAGGTCTCAGCACCGCCATGCCCAGGCCGCCCAGCACGCGCGGGCACCTCGCCGGCCGCGACGTAGCGCCGCAGGCCCGGCGCGGCTCACGCGGCGCAGCCGCTGGATCACCGGCTGCTCGTCGCCCGCGTACTTCAGGTACACGCGCAGGATCTTCTTGCCCGCGTCCTGCCTTCGGTCGCGTAGTCCGCGATGTAGCCTTCGCGCTTCAGGATCCGCGCAATCTCGCTCTTCAGGTTGCGAATGCGGGCATCTCCACCGTGCTCCTGCGCGGCCGCGCTGCGCGTTGCGGATGCGCGTCAGCATGTCCGCGATGGGATCCGACCAACTCATGTGCGCTCCGTTCTCTCGTCCGTTACCAGCTCGCCTTGACGACCCCGGGATCTTGCCCTCGGAGGCCAGTTCCCGGAAGCAGATCCGGCACAGCTGGAACTTGCGCATGTAGGCCCGCGGCCGGCCGCAGCGCCGGCACCGGTTGTACCCCCGCACGCCGAACTTCGGGTCCGCCGCCGCCTTCACGATCAATGATTTCTTAGCCAAGGTTCTTCCTCCCGTCCCCGTCCCTACTTCGCGAACGGCATCCCAGCAGCTCCAGCAGCTCGCGCGCCTCGTCGTCCGTCGCGGCCGTGGTCACAATCGTGATGTCCATGCCCTGCGTCGCGCTTGATCTTGTCCGGATCGATCTCCGGGAAAATCGTCTGTTCCTCGAGCCCCAGCGTGTAGTTGCCGCGGCCGTCGAAGACTGCGCGCCGGACACCCCGCGGAAGTCGCGGATGCGCGGCAGCGCCGACGTTGATCAGCCGGTCCAGGAACTCGTACATCCGCTCGCCGCGCAGCGTCACCTTGGCGCCGATGGGCATGCCCTCGCGCAGCTTGAAGTTCGAGATGCTCTTGCGCGCCTTCGTCACGATCGGCTGCTGGCCCGTGATCGGCGCCAGTTCCTCCGCGGCCGCCTTCAGGGCGTCGCGTTCCACCTTCGTGCCGATCCCCATGTTCACCACGACCTTCGCCAGCTCGCGGCACCTGCATGACGTTGCAGGTACCCGTGCGCTTCGCGAAGCGCCGGGACGATCTCCTCGGCATACTGCTCTTTCAGTCGAGCCGTCATCTGCGTTCGTTCCTTCCCGTTCCCGTCCGCGCCCTCAGGCGCCCGGCTTGTCGGCAGCCTTCGCCGTCCTCGGCGCGCACGACGCGGAGATTCGAGACCGCGATCGGCGCCTCCTTTCCACGATGCCGCCCTGCGGATTGTCCTGGCGTCTTGCGCATGTGCTTCTTGACCAGGTTCAAGCCCTCGACCAGCGCGCGGCCGCGTCGCCGGGTCCACCTGCAGCACCTTGCCGCGTCTTGCCCCGGCGTCGTCGCCGGCGATCGCCTGCACGATATCGTCCTTTCGGACGCGCAGCCTGGGCGTTCGCTCCTGCCCATCACAGCACCTCCGGCGCCAGCGAGATGATCTTCATGAAGTTCTTCTCGCGCAGTTCGCGGGCCACCGGCCCGAAGATGCGCGTCCCGAGCGGGTTCATCTGGTCGTCCACGAGCACCACCGCGTTGTGGTCGAACCGCAGCGTGCGAGCCGTCGGCCCGCCGGATCGGCGTGCGCCGTGCGCACGATCAGCGCCTTGTGCACCTCGCCCTTCTTGACCATGCCGCGGGCTGGGCTTCCTTGACCGACACCCTGATGATGTCGCCGATCCGGGCGTACGCTTGCGCTGCCCGAGCACCCGGATGCACTGCACCCGCTGCGCGCCGGTGTTGTCCGCCACCTCCAGTCTGGTTCTGCACCGCGATCATGTCGACACCTCCCCGCGTGCGCGCGCGCGGCCGCGCGCTGAAGCACCTCCACCAGCCGCCAGCGCTTCATGCTGGCTCAGCGGCCGCGTCTCCACGATGCGGACCCGGTCGCCCGGCGTGCGCCTCGTTCTTCTCGTCGTGCGCGTGCAGCCTCTTCGTGCGCTGCATGACCTTGCCGTACAGCGGATGGCGGATGCGGCGCTCGACGCGCGACCACGATGGTCTTGTCCATGCGTGTCGCTCACCACCATGCCGTCGCGCTCCTTGCGGGTGCCCCGCCTGGCCGTTGTCGCCTGCCTCAGTCATGCGGCGTTCCCCTTGCGCTCGTTCATCACCGTCATTGATCCGCGCCATCTCGCGGCGCAGTCGCGCAGCCGCGAGGGCTTCTCCAACTGGCCCGTGGCCTGCTGCATGCGCAGGTTGAACAGTTCCTTCTCCGCCTCGCGGTAGCGCTGCCCCAGCTCTTCGTCCGTCAGCTCTCGCAGTTCCGTCGCCTTCATCGTCGTCCCCCGTGCCCCGTCACGCGGCGCCCGTGCCGCTGCACGAACCGCGTCGTGATCGGGCAGCTTGGCGGCCGCCAGCCGCAGCGACTCCCGCGCCAGCGCCTCGGGCACCCCGTCCATCTCGAACAGCATCCGGCCCGGGCGCACCACGGCCACCCAGTACTCGAGGGCGCCCTTGCCCTTGCCCATGCGCACTTCGAGCGGCTTCTTCGTAACGGGCTTGTCCGGGAAGATCCGGATCCAGAGCTTGCCCTTGCGCTTCATGCGCGCGGTTGATCGCCACGCGGCAGGCCTCGATCTGGATGTTGGTCATCCAGCCGCGCTCCAGCGCCTGCAGCCCGTACTCGCCGAAGGACAGGCGGTTGCCCGACGTGCGCCATGCCCTTGCCCGGCTGCCGCGCTGCATGCTTGCGGTACTTCACCCGTTTAGGCATAAGCGGCATGGGCACTTCTCCTTCTCCGGCCGGCTCCGTCTCGGCCTGGCAGATCCACACCTTGACGCCGATCTTGCCGGCCATCGGTGTCGGCTTCGGCGAACCCGTACTCGATGTTCGCCGCGCAGGGTGTGCAGCGGCATCTTGCCCTGCTTGTACGCAGTCGCTCGCGCGCCAGTTCCGAGCCGCCCAGGCGGCCGCCGGCACTGGATCCTTGATGCCCTCCGCGCCCATGTCCATGGCCATCTGCAGCGCGCGCTTCATCGGCGCGCCGGAACGACACCCGGCGCTCCAGCTGCAGGGCGATGTTCTCCGCCACCAGCTGCGCGTTGCGTGTCGGCGTCGCGCACCTCGCTGGATCTCGACGTAGATCTCCTTGCCGGTCATCTTCGCGAGCTCCTCGCGAAGCTGCTCGATATCCTGCGCCCTTGCGGCCGATCACGATGCCCGGCCGGGCCGTGTGGATCGTCACGCGGGCGCGGTTGGCGTAGCGCTCGATCAGGATGTCGGGCACCGCCGCGTCCTTCAGGCGCTGCTTCACCAGCGTCGCGGATCCGCAGGTCCTCGTGGACCAGCTCGCCGAAGTCCCTCTTGTCGGCAAACCAGCGCGAACGCCAGTCCTTGTTGACGCTGACGCGCAAGCCGATCGGATTGACTTTCTGACCCAAAGCGGTCTCCTTTCCCCGGCGTCCGCCGCGCGACGCGCCCCTACTTGCCGTCCGTGAGCGTGATCCGTGATATGGCTCGATCGCTTGCGGATCGGACCCGCCACGCCCCGGGCGCGCGGCCAGAAACGCCGGAACGACGGCCCCTCGTCCACCACCGCGTGCCGCACGAACAGCTTGTCGGCCGAGAGCTCGTGCGTTGTTCTCCGCGTTCGCGATCGCCGACTTCAGCGTCTTGCCGATGTGGAAAGCCGCCTTGCGCTGGTTCATGGCGGTCATCCGCAGGGCTTCGCCCACCGGCTTGCCCGTGATGGCCCGCGCCAGGTCCCGCGCCTTGGTCGGCGACATCCGCACGTACTTCGTTGTCGCCGTCACATCCATAGTTGTCTCTCCCTAGCGGGCCTTCCCGCCCAGCACCGCCCGGTCCCCCGGGCGCGGGACGCCGCCCGGCCGCACCTCTTCCACCCTCGCGCCGGCGATGCGCTCCCGCACGTCGGTCGCCCGCACGCGGGCCACCCACTCGCCGTCCCGGTAAAGCTGGTACCCGAGGCCCGGCCGCACCCCTGCCGTCCGCCCCGCGTTCAGCACCACCAGGCGCAGGCCGCCGTTGTAATCCAGCACCGTCGCCGCATAGGCCGTCGGCCGCCCGGCCGCCGTGTCTGCGCGCGCCGCCGCGGGCTCCGCCCGCTCCGCCCGCGCCCGCCACGCGTCGGCCTCCGCCCTGGCCCCTGCGAGGGAAACGAGGAGTCTACGCACCTCGCCCGCCAACGCCAGCACTTTCTGTCGCCCTTCGGCGCCGGCGGCCGCGGGCCGGCCCGCGGGGCGCGGCTCCCCGCCGTTCAAAGAACCCGGACCGGCTTCGCGCGGCCGCGGCCAGGCCGCGACCAGCGCACCGCCCAGCAGGGCGCCCGCCGCTGCTCCCGCCAGGAAGCCCTGCGCCGTGCGCACCGCCGGACCCGCCGTTCCCTACTTCAGCGCGACGGTCTTGTCCGTGGCCGCGCCGTGCCGCCGGAACGTCCGCGTCGGCGCGAACTCCCCAGCCGGTGCCCCACCATGTTCTCCGTGATGAACACCGAGATGAACGTGCTTGCCGTTGTGAACCGCGAACGTGTGCCCCACGAACTCCGGCACGATCATCGACCGCCGCGACCAGGTCTTGATCGGCCGCCGCTCGCCCGTGCGGTTCATCCGCTCCACCTTCTTCAGCAGCTTCTCGTCGACGAAGGGACCCTTCTTGATCGAACGCGCCATCGTTTACTTCTTTCTCCGCTTCACGATGAACTTGCTCGACGGCTTGCTTCCTCGCGCGCGTCCGCTGCCCCTTGGCCAGCTTGCCCCACGGCGACACCGGGATGCCCGCCGCCCGAGCTGCGGCCTTCGCCGCCGCCCATCGGGTGGTCCACCGGGTTCATGGCCACGCCGCGCACGGTCGGGCGGATGCCCAGCCAGCGCTTGCGCCCGGCCTTGCCGCAGCGAACGCTTCTCGTGCTCGACGTTGCCCACCTGGCCGATGGTCGCGTAGCAGTGCACGCTGCACCATGCGGATCTCGCCCGAGGGCAGCTTGACGTGCGCGTAGCCGCCCTCGCGGGCCATCAACTGCGCGACCATGCCCGGCGCGTGCGCACCATCTGCCCGCCGCGCCCGGGCTCCAGCTCGATGTTGTGCACCGCCATGCCCAGCGGAATGCGCGCCAGCGGCAGCGCGTTGCCGACCGCCGGCTCGGCGTCCGGCCCGGACATCACCGTCGCGCCCGACCTTCAGCCCGTCCGGCGCCAGGATGTAGCGCTTCTCGCCGTCCGCGTAGTGCAGCAGCGCGATGTGGGCCGAGCGGTTCGGATCGTACTCGATCGCCGCCACCTTCGCCGGGATGCCGCGCTTGTCGCGCCGGAAATCGATGACGCCGGTAGCTGCGCTTGTGCCCGCCGCCGCGGTGCCGCACCGTGATCCGGCCCTGCGTGTTGCGCCCGCCGCGCTTCGACTTCTTCGCGGTCGAGCGACCGCTCGGGGCGGTCCTTGGTGATCTCGTCGAACGCCGACAGTTCCGTGAACCGGCGGCTCGGCGTGTGGGTTTGTATTTCTTCAAAGCCATGGCGTCGTCCTCGTCAGGTCAGGTCGATCGTCTCGCCCTCTTTCAGGGTCACCACCGCCCGCTTCCAGTCCGAGGTGCGGCCGTAGCGCGACGTGCGCTCGCGCTTGCGCTTGCCCTGGCGGTTCATCGTGTTGACCTTCGTCACGTTCACGTTGAACAGCTCCTCCACCGCCTGCTTGATCTCGATCTTGTTCGCGCGCGCGGTCCACCCGGAACAGGTACTTGTTCTCCGTCTCCGTGAGGCGCGGTGCCCTTCTCCGTCACCAGGATCCGTTCGAATGATCCGATGCGCGTCCTTCATGCCGCCCTCCGCGGCCGTGCCGCGCAGCCGTTCCTCGATGCCCGCGAGTCCGGCGCGCGTGGCCACCACCAGGCGCGGTAGCGCAGCAGCTGGTACGTGTCGAGACCTGGTCCGCCCGGCGCACCGTCACGCTCGGCGAGATTCCGCGCAGCCCAGCGCCAGGGTGTCGTCCACGCGGTCCACCACGATCAGCAGCGCCGTCCCGACAGCGGGCAGCTTCGCCACGAGCGCGGCCAGCGGCGCGTCTTGGCCTCGGCCAGCTCCAGGCCGTCGACCACGAGGACCTGCCCCGCGGCGACCTTCTCGCTGAGCGCGCGCCGGAACGCCAGCCGCGCCACCTTCTTCGGTTCACCTTCTTGCGCGTAGTCGCGCGGGTGCGGGCCGAAGACCACGCCGCCGCCGCGCCAGACCGGCGACTGCCGGTAGCCCGGCGCGCGCCCGGCCGGTGCCCTTCTGCTCGCCACGGCTTGCGGCCGCTGCCGCGCCACTTCGCCCTTGCTCAGCGTCGAGGCCGTGCCCGGCGCGCGCCGCCGCGCGGTACGCCACCACCGCGTCGTGCACCGCCTGCGCGCCCTTGTCCGAACACCAGCAGCTCGTCGGCGAGCTCCACCTCGCCGGCCGCCTCGCCCTGCATGTTCGTACACCGGCAGCTTGCTCATGACGCCTTCGCCGCCTTCTTCAGCGCCTTGCGCACCACGACGCATCCCGCCGTTCGGGCCCGGCACCGCGCCGCGCACCAGCAGCAGGTTGTCCTCGGCGCGGACCTGCACCACCTCGAGGTTCTGCGTCGTGACGCGCCACGTTGCCCATGTGCCCCGGCATCCGCTGGCCCTTGACCACGCGCGCCGGCTACTCGCACATGCCGATCGAGCCCGACGCGCCGCGTGCACGTGTGCCGCCGTGCGTCATGCCGGCCGCCGCGCCATGCTGTGGCGCTTCACCACGCCCTGGAACCCGCGGCCCTTGCGTCACGCCCGATGACGTCCACGTGCGACACGCCCTCGAACAGCGCCGACGGTGACCGTGTCGCCGGCCTTCGACCTCCTCGCCGTCGTCCAGCCGCGAACTCGCGCAGCACGCGCTGCGGCGGTCCGCCCCGGCCTTCTTGAAATGCCCGCGCCGGCGCGGCTCGAGCCGCGCTGCTCCTTCTGCTCGCCGAACCCGAGCTGCACGGCGTCGTAGCCGTCGCGTTCCGCCGTCTTGCGCTGCACCACCACGCACGGGCCCGCCTCGATCACCGTCACCGGCACCTGCCGGCCGTCGTCGTCGAACACCTGCGTCATGCCCAGCTTTCTTTCCAATCAAGCCTTGCATGACTCGCACTCAGATCTTGATCGTGATGTCCACGCCGGCCGGCAGGTTCAGCTTCTTCAGCTCGTCCACCGTCTTGGCCGTCGGGCTCGATGATGTCCAGCAGCCGCTTGTGCGTCCGCATCTCGAACTGGTCCATCGACTTCTTGTCCACGTGCGGACTGCGGTTCACCGTGTACCGCTCGATCCGCGTCGGCAGCGGGATCGGGCCCGACCACCCGCGCGCCCGGTCCGCTTGGCCGTCTCGACGATATCGCCCGCCGACTGGTCCAGCACGCGGTGGTCGTAGGCCTGCAGCCGAATTCGTATGCGTTGACCGTTCATGATCGTCCTCTCACCTGTTCAGCAGATCTTCCCTGCATCGCTCCGGGCACCACCTCGAAACGCTCCGGCTCCATCGTGTAACTCGCCCGCCCCCGCGTCAGCGAACGCATCGCCGTCGCGTAGCCGAACAGCTCCGCCAGCGGCACGTCCGCCCGCATGACCTGCAGTCCCCTCGCGGCCTCCATCTCCCTGCACCTTGCCCGCGCCGCCCGTTCAGATCGCCCAGCACATCGCCCATGTGCTCGTCCGGCGTCACGATCTCCAGCTCCATGATCGGCTCGAGCAGCTCGGGCGCGGCCGCCATGCACGCGCCTCGCGCAACGCCATCACCGCCGCCGTCCGAAACGCCACCTCGGTCGAGTCCTCGGGCTCGGAACGCGCCGCCGGTCACCGCGACGCCGCACATCCGACACGGGTAGCTGCCCAGCACCCCGGTCATGAGCCCGTCGTCGATCCCCTCCTCCACCGCCGCCCGGAACTCGCCGGGAATCGTCGCTTGGCCGCGACGTCGATCTCGATCGCGGTTGCCCGCGCCCCGCGCGCGGCGGCTCCACGGCCAGCGCCACGCGCGCGAACTGCCGCTGGCCGCCGATCTCGCGGTCGAACACGTGGTCGCGCCGCGCTCGGCGGCCGTGACCGTCTCGTGGTAGGCCACCATCGGCTTGCCGGTGTTGGCCTGCACCTTGAACTCCCGCAGCATGCGGTCCTTCAGGATCTCCAGGTGCAGCTCGCCCATGCCGCTGATCATCGTCTGCCCGGTCTCGGCGTCGATCCGACACGCGGCAGGTCGGATCCTCCGCCGCCAGCGCCGCCAGCGCCGCCTCCAGCTTGTCCGGTCGCGCCTGGGTCTTCGGCTCGATCGCCATGAACATCACCGGCTCGGGAAACGCGATGCGCTCCAGCACGATCGGCTGCGTTCTCCGCGCACAGCGTGTCGCCCGTCGTCACGTCCTTCAAGCCCGACCACGGCCGCCGATCTCGCCCGGCGTACAGCGCGTCGACGTCCTCGCGGCTGTTCGCGTGCAGCCGCAGCGAGCGCCCGACGCGCTCCCGCTTGCGCGTGCGCGGGTTGAAGACGTTCTGGCCCTTCTTGAGCATGCCCGGAGTAGACCCGCACGAAGGCCAGCCTGCCCACGTACGGGATCGGTCGCGATCTTGAAGACCAGCGCGCTCAGCGGCTCGAAGTCGTCCGGCGTCGCGCGCTCGACGGTCTCGCCGGTCTTCGGGTGACGCCCCGCGACCGGCGGCACGTCCAGCGGCGACGGCAGGTAGTCCACCACCGCGTCCAGCAGCGGCTGGACGCCCTTGTTCCGCAGCGACGCGCCGCACAGCACCGGGACCAGGTCGTCCGGCCAGCGTCGCGCGGCGCAGCCCGGCGACGCAGCACGCTCCGCCGGCACGTCGGCGCTCGTCCAGGTAGGCCTCCAGCACCTGCCTCGTCCTTCTCGGCCACCGCCTCGACCAGCTCGCGCGCGGGCCGCCTCGGCCGCCGGCGGCCAGCTCCGCGGGAATCGGCACGCGCTCGACCGTCGGCGCCCAGCGTGTCCTCGTCGAACGCCAGCGCCTTCATGCGCACCAGGTCGATCACGCCGCGAAACGC
Organism: uncultured bacterium; assembly: GCA_963744655.1. Lineage (GTDB taxonomy): Bacteria > Verrucomicrobiota > Kiritimatiellia > PWTM01 > PWTM01 > CAVUUJ01. The sequence continues at coordinate 300,265 of CAVUUJ010000002.1, forward strand.
CTCTTCGCGCGCCCCACGGCAGCTGGACCGGCACCGCCGGGCGCGCGCAGCCGTTCGCGCATCTCCTCCACGACCCGGTCGAAGTCGGCGCCCATGCGGTCCATCTTGTTCACGAACGCCATGCGCGGCACCCGGTACTGCTCGGCCTGGCGCCAGACCGTCTCCGACTGCGGCTGCACGCCGCCCACGCCGCAGAACACGCCCACCGCGCCGTCCAGCACGCGCAGGGAGCGCTCCACCTCGACCGTGAAGTCCACGTGGCCCGGGCGTGTCGATGATGTTGACCTGGTGGTCGCGCCAGAAACAGGTCGTGGCCGCGCTGGTGATGGTGATGCCGCGCTCCTTCTCCTGCTCCATCCAGTCCATGACCGCCGTGCCGTCGTGCACCTCGCCCATCTTGTGGACGCGGCCGGCGTAGAAGAGCATGCGCTCGGTGGTGTGGTCTTGCCGGCATCGATGTGCGCAATGATCCCGATATTGCGGATGCGCGACAGGCCGCAGCGGCGTCCCGGCGCCTCGAGGTCGCCGGCGGCCGGATGCCGTCTCGCGCTGTCTGGCCTGTTCCAAGATCACCTGTCATGTCCGTGCCGTTTCAATCGACCGCGCTACCAGCGTAGTGGGCGAAGGCCTTGTTGGCCTGCGCCATCTTGTGCGTGTCGTCGCGCTTCTTGACCGCGTTGCCCTGATTCTTGTACGCGTCCATCAATTCCGTCGGCCAGCGCCCGCTCCATCGGCACGCCCTTGCGTGCCTGCGACATACTGCACGAGCCAGCGCAGCGCCAGCGCGAGCTGCCGGTCGCGGCTGACCTCGACCGGCACCTGGTAGGTCGCGCCGCCGACGCGGCGCGACTTCACTTCGACCCGCGGCTTCATGTTGTCGATCGCCCTGGTCGAGCACCTCCAGCGGATCCTCGTCCATCTTCTCGCCGATCTCGTCCAGCGCCCCGTACACGATCTGCTCGCGCCGTCGACTTCTTGCCGCGCTGCATGACGTAGTTGATCATGCGCGCCACCAGCTCGCTGTTGTACTTCGGATCCGGTGATCAGCCCGCTTTTCTGCTCTACGTCTTCTTGCCATGATGGTCTACTTCCTGGCTACGTCCTTCGGGCGCTCTTCGCGCCGTACTTCGAGCGCCCGCGCTTGCGCCCGTCCACGCCGAGGCAGTCCAGCGTGCCGCGCACGATGTGGTAGCGCACACCCGGCAGGTCCTTCACCCGGCCGCCGCGCACCAGCACCACGCTGTGCTCCTGCAGGTTGTGCCCCTCGCCCGGGATGTAGGCCGTGACCTCGTAGCCCGTTCGTCAGCCGCACGCGGGCCACCTTCCGCAACGCCGAGTTCGGCTTCTTCGGCGTCTGCGTCTTCACCGGCAGACAGACGCCGCGCCGCTGCGGACAGCCGCCAGCGCCGGCGCCTTGCTCTTCGTGCGCGGCCTTTCGCGGCCCTTTCGCACCAGTTGATTAATCGTCGGCATATCGCTTTTCCTCTCATTCGGCACAAAAGAGCGCGGACATCTATCAGATGCCGTCGCCGGCACTACAAGCCTAACCTAGCAGTTCCTGCAGTTTTTTCTCGCTGCCTCGATCTCGTCGCCTCAGATTCCTCCTCCGGCAATCGGCTCCGCCAGCGGAACCAGCTTGATGTTGCGGTGCATCGGGAACCCGGTTCCGCCCGGGATCAGGTGCCCCATGATCACGTTCTCCTTGAACCCGCGCAGGTGGTCCACGCGGCCCAGCGTCGCCGCATCGGTCAGCACACGCGTCGTGTCCTGGAACGAGGCCGCCGAGATGAAGCTCTCGGTCTCCAGCGAGGCCTTGGTGATGCCCAGCAGCACCGGCGTCGCCTCGGCCGGGCGCTTGCCCTCCGGCCATCGCCTTCTCGTTGACCTCCAGGAAGCGCTGCTTCGTCGACCTGCTCGCCCCACAGGAACTCGGTGTCGCCCGGGTTCGGTGATCCGCACCTTGCGCAGCATCTGGCGCACGATGATCTCGATGTGCTTGTCGTTGATCTCGACGCCCTGCAGCCGGTAGACCTGCTGCACTTCGTTGACCAGGTACTCCTGCAGTTCCTGCGGGCCGCACACCTCCAGGATCTCCTGCGGCACGATCGGGCCTTCGGTCAGCTGCTGCCCCTTCTGCACGCGGTCGCCCTTGAACACGACGATGTGCTTGCCCATCGGGATCAGGTGCTCTTCGGTCGCCGCCGGTCGTCTCGTCGCGGATGATCAGGCAGCGGCGGCCGCGCTGGTTCGGCGCCGAAGTCGACGATGCCTTCGATCTTGGCGATCTCCGCCGCGTCCTTCGGCTGGCGCGCCTCGAACAGCTCCGCCACCCGCGGCAGACCGCCGGTGATGTCCTTGGTCTTCGACTCCTTGCGCGGCGTCTTGGCCAGCAGCTCGCCCGGCATGCACCGTGCTCGCCCTCCTTCACCATCACGTGCGCGCCGGCCGGGATGCTGTAGAAGCCCAGCACCTCGCCGTCGTCGGCGTCGCTTGATGATGATCTGCGGATGCAGGTCTTCCTTGTGTCTCCAGCACCACCGTGCCCTCGCAGGCCGGTCGCCTCGTCGACCTCCTTCTTGACCGTACACGTTCTCGACGAAGTCGTGGAAGCTCGACGACGCCCTCCTGCTCGGCCAGAATCGGCACGCTGTACGGATCCCACTTCGCGAAGCACTGCGCCCTTCTTGACCGTGCCGCCGTCCTCGACCGAGATCACCGCGCCCATCGCCGTGCGTGTAGCGCTCGAGCTCGTGGCCCGTCGTCGTCGTGAATGCTGATCGACGCCGTTCTTGTTCAGCACGACGTGGTCGCCGTCCTGGTTCTGCACCACGCGCAGGTCGTGGTACCGCACCATGCCGTCGTGCTTGGCCATGATCTCCGGCTGCTTGAACACCGAGCTGGCCGTGCCGCCGATGTGGAACGTCCGCATCGTCAGCTGCGTGCCCGGCTCGCCGATCGACTGCGCGGCGATGATGCCCACCGCCGTCGCCGAGCGTCGACCGGCCGCCCGGTGGCCAGGTTCGCGGCCGTAGCACTTCGCGCAGACGCCGCGCGCGCGACTCGCAGGTCAGCACGCTGCGGATCCGCACGCGTCTCGATGCCGGCGCTCGTCGATCCGTTCGCACGGCGTCCTCGTCGATCTCCTCGCCGGCCGCCACGATCACCTCGCCGCGTGATCGGGTCGCAGATGTCGTCCAGCGCCGTGCGGCCGAGGATGCGCGTGGCGCAGCGGGACCAGTTCCTCGTCGCCCTTCGATGATCGCGCTGACCTCGATGCCGTTGACCGTGTTGCAGTCCTGCTCGACGACGATCACGTCCTGCGCCACGTCCACCAGCTTGCGCGTCAGGTAGCCGGCGTCGGCCGTCTTCAGCGCCGTGTCGGCCAGCCCCTTGCGGGCGCCGTGCGTGCTGATGAAGTACTCCAGCACGCTCAGCCCTTCGCGGAAGTTCGACGATAATCGGCCGCTCGATGATCTCGCCGGACGGCTTGGCCATCAGGCCGCGCATACCGGCCAGCTGACGAATCTGCTGCCGGCTGCCGCGCGCCTTGGAGTCCACCATCATGAAGACCGGGTTCGTCTCGTCGCTGCCGTCGTTCTCCTCGATCGCGCGGTACATCGCGTTGGAGATCTCGTCCGTGGCGTGCGTCCAGATGTCGACGATCTTGTTGTAGCGCTCGCCGTCGGTGATGACGCCCTTGCGGTACTGCTCCTCCACCTCGGCGACCTGCTTGCGCGCGCCGTCGACGATCTCGGCCTTCTCCTCCGGCATGATCATGTCGACCATGCCGATCGAGACGCCCGCCAGCGTCGCGTGCTCGAAGCCGAGCTCCTTCAGCGATCCAGCACCTGCACCGTCTCGTCGTGGCCGGCCATCTGGTAGCAGTGCCAGATCAGCTCGCCCAGCATGCTTCTTGTCGACGAGCTCGTTGACGAAACCCAGCGCGTCCGGCCAGATCTCGTTGAAGAACACGCGGCCCACCGTCGTCGTCGATGACCGCTGGTCCTTCGTCGCCGAACGCGGTCTCGCGCTCGTAGTCCGGGTTCGGAAGCGGATCCGGTCGTGCATCTTGCAGCGCGCCTTCGTCGTAGGCCAGTATGCACTTCGTTCGCGTCCGCCAAGATCGGCAGGTGCTCGATGTCGTCCGTCGCCTTGCGCGCCGACGCGCGCGATGCGGTCCTGCTGGCTGAGTCGACGGTCAGGTAGTAGCAGCCCAGCGCGATGTCCTGCGTCGGCGTCATGATCGGCTTGCCGCTCGACGGCGAGAAGATGTTGTTGGTCGACAGCATCAGCAGCCGCGACTCGAGCTGCGCCTCGACCGACAGCGGCACGTGCACCGCCATCTGGTCGCCGTCGAAGTCCGCGTTGAACGCCGTGCAGACCAGCGGATGAATCTGGATGGCCTCGCCTTCGATCAGGACCGGCTCGAAGGACTGGATGCTGAGCCGGTGCAGCGTCGGCGCGCGGTTCAGCATCACCGTCTTGCCCGCGCGTCACCTCTTCGAGGATGTCCCACACTTCGTCCGACTGCGCGCTCGATCAGCTTCTTGGCGCTGCGCACCGTGTGCACGACGCCCATCTCCTTCAGCCGGCGGATGATGAACGGCTCGAACAGCACCAGCGCCATCTTCTTGGGCAGGCCGCACTGGTTGCAGCTTCAGCTCCGGCCCGACCACGATCACCGAACGGCCGGAGTAGTCCACGCGCTTGCCGAGCAGGTTCTGGCGGAAACGGCCGCTCTTGCCCGTAGCATGTCGCTCAGCGACTTCAGCGGGCGGTTGCCCGCGCCCGTCACGGCGCGGCCGTGCCGGCCGTTGTCGAACACGGCGTCCACCGCTTCCTGCAGCATGCGCTTCTCGTTGCGGATGATCACATCCGGCGTCTTGAGCTGCAGCAGGTTCTTCAGACGGTTGTTGCGGTTGATCACGCGGCGGTACAGGTCGTTCAGGTCGGAGGTCGCGAACCGGCCGCCCTCGAGCGGCACCAGCGGACGCAGGTCCGGCGGAATCACCGGCAGCACGTCCAGGACCATCCACTCCGGACGCGTGTCGCTGCTGCGGAAGCCTTCGACCACCTTCATGCGCTTGGAGAGCTTCTTGCGCGTCTGCTTGCTGCGCGTCTTCTCCATCTCGCTCTTCGAGCTCGTCCATCAGTCTCGTCGAGGTCGATCGTCTGTCAGCAGGTCGCGCACGGCCTCGGCGCCCATCTTGGCCGTCGAACGTCTCGCCGTACTTGTCCAGCGCCTCGCGGTACTCCATCTCGCTCAGCAGCTGCTTGTCCTTCAGCGGCGTGTCGCCGGGATCGATCACCAGGTAGTCCTCGTAGTAGAGCACGCGCTCGAGGTTCGTGCGCCGTCATGTCCAGCATCAGCCCGATGCGGCTCGGGCGTGCACTTGAAGAACCAGATGTGCGAGACCGGCACGGCCAGCTCGATGTGCCCCATGCGCTCGCGGCGCACGCGCGACACGCGTCACTTCGACGCCGCAGCGGTCGCAGATCACGCCCTTGTGCTTGATCCGCTTGTACTTGCCGCAGCTGCACTCCCAGTCCTGCGTCGGGCCGAAGATGCGCTCGCAGAACAGGCCGCCCCGCTCCGGCTTGAAGGTGCGGTAGTTGATCGTCTCCGGGTTCTTGACTTCGCCGTGGCTCCAGGACCGGATCGTCTCCGGCGAGGCCAGCGTGATGCCGACGGAGTCGAAGCTCTCGAATTCCGTCAGACCCCATGACTTCTCTGGCAGCGTAATGATTCAATGTTGCGCCTCCCGGCTCGTCGTGGCCTAAAGCCGTCGGCTCGTCTTCGTCGCCTGTCATCTTGCACGTCCAGGCACAGGCCCCGCAGTTCGTTGATCAGCACGCTGAACGACTCCGGCATGCCGGCCTCCAGCGTGTTCTCGCCCTTCACGATCGACTCGTAGATCCGCGTCCGCCCGGCGACGTCGTCGCTCTTGACCGTCAGCAGTTCCTGCAGCGCATAGGCCACGCCGTAGGCCTCCAGGGCCCACACTTCCATCTCGCCGAAGCGCTGGCCGCCGTACTGGGCCTTGCCGCCCAGCGGCTGCTGCGTCACCAGCGAGTACGGGCCCACCGCGCGGGCATGGATCTTGTCGCTCACCAGGTGGTGCAGCTTCAGCATGTAGATCTGGCCCACCACGACGCGCTGGTCGAACGGCTCGCCCGTGCGCCCGTCGTAGAGCACGGTCTTGCCGTCCTCCGGCAGGCCGGCCTCGTCCAGCAGCTCGTCGATGTCGCTTCTCGGAGATGCCGTCGAACACCGGCGTCGCCGCATGCATGCCCAGCACCTTGCAGGCCGCGCCCAGGTGCGTCTCGAACACCTGCCCCAGGTTCATGCGCGAAGGCACGCCCAGCGGGTTCAGCACGATGTCCACCGGCGTCCCGTCCGGCAGGAACGGCATGTCGCACTCCGGCACGATGCGCGCAACCACACCCTTGTTGCCGTGCCGGCCGGCCAGCTTGTCGCCCACCGCCAGCTTCTTCTTGCGCGGCCACGTAGACCTGCACCTGCTTGATGATGCCCGGGTCCACCTCGTCGCCGCTCTCGAGCCGGTCCAGCGCGCGCTCCTGCTCCATCGTCCAGCTCGGCGAACTTCGGGCGTGAACTCGCCGATGATCTCGTCGATCTTGATCTGGATCGGGCTGCTGCTCGATCTGGATGTGCTCGTAGGCCGCCGCCAGCTTGCGCAGCAGCGTCTTGGTGATCTTGCGGTTGGCCGGAATGATGATCTCGCCGGTCTCGGCGTTGACCACGTCCAGCGGAATCTTCTCGCCCAGCAGGATGTTGCTCAGCGCCTCGGTCAGCTCCTCGGTCAGCTGCTGCCGCTTCGCCTTGTGCTCTTCCTGGATCTGCTTGAGCTGCTGCTTGCGCTCGCTCGCGGCGTCAGCTTCGCGCGCGCTTCACTTCCTTGTGGGCCGTGACCTTGACGTCCATCACGATGCCGTACGTGCCGCTGGGCACCGTCAGCGAGGTGTCGCGCACTTCGGCCGCCTTCTCGCCGAAGATCGCCCGCAGCAGCCGCTCTTCCGGCGCCAGCTCGGTCTCGCTCTTCGGCGTGATCTTGCCGACCAGGATGTCGCCCGGCTTCACTTCCGCGCCGACGCGGATCACGCCGTCCGTGCCCCAGGTTCTTGAGCGCTTCTTCGCCCACGTTCGGGAATATCGCGCGTGATCTCCTCCGGGCCCGAGCTTCGTGTCGCGGGCGCCGCACTCGAACTCCTGGATGTGGATCGAGGTGAAGACGTCCTCGCGCACCACGCGCTCGCTGATCAGGATGGCATCCTCGAAGTTGTAGCCGCACCAGGGCATGAACGCCACGAGCAGGTTCTTGCCCAGCGCCAGTTCGCCCTCGTCGCGTGGCCGGGCCGTCGGCCAGCACGTCGCCCTTCTTGACCTGTCTGCCCACGCTGCACGATCGGCTTCTGGTTGAAGCAGGTGCCCGCGTTCGAGCGCATGAACTTCCGCAGCTCGTACTCCTGGTACTCGTCCTGCCGGCGTCTTCTTCGTCGGCATCTCGCCGTCCTGGCGACACGACGATCTCGGTCGGCCGAGACGTAGGCCACCTTGCCCGCCTCGCTCGGCCGATCACCAGTCACGCGCGAATCGCGCGCCACGCGCGTCTTCGAGCCCGGTGGCCACGTAGGGCCGCTCGGCCTGCAGCAGCGGCACCGCCTGGCGCATCATGTTCGCGCCCATCAGGGCGCGGTTGGCGTCGTCATGCTCCAGGAACGGAATCAGGCCCGGCCGCGATACTGACCACCTGCTTCGGCGACACGTCCATGTAGTCGACCCGCTCCCGCGGCACTTCCAGGAACTCGCCGCGGTAGCGCACCGAGACCGTCTCGTTGACGAAGCGGCTCTTCTCGTCCAGCGGCGCATTGGCCTGCGCAATCACGAAGTTCTCTTCCTGGTCCGCCGTCAGGTAGTCCACCTGCGTCGGTCACGCGGCCCTTCGTCCACCTTGCGGTACGGGCTCTCGATGAACCCGAACTCGTTGACCCGCGCATACATGCTCAGCGACGAGATCAGGCCGATGTTCGGACCTTCCGGCGTCTCGATCGGGCAGATGCGGCCGTAGTGGCTGCTGTGCACGTCGCGCACCTCGAAACCCGGCGCGCTCGCGGCTCAGGCCGCCCGGCCCCAGGGCGCTCAGGCGGCGCTTGTGCGTCAGCTCGGACAGCGGGTTGGTCTGGTCCATGAACTGGCTGAGCTGGCTGCGGCCGAAGAAATCCTGGACCACCGCGGACAGCGACTTGGGGTTGACCAGCTTCTGCGGCGTCAGCTTCTCCGTCGGTCGGATCGAACAGCGTCATGCGCTCGCGGACCAGCCGCTCGGTGCGGGCCAGGCCCACGCGGCACTGGTTCTCCAGCAGCTCGCCGACCGTGCGCACGCGGCGGCTGCCGAGGTGGTCGATGTCGTCGACCGTGCCCTCGCCCGTGCGGAGGTTGATCAGGTAGCGGATGCGCCTCGACGACGTCCTCCTTGTCCAGCACCCGCAGCTCGTCGTCGACCTTGCCGTCCAGGCCCAGCTTCTGGTTGATCTTGTAGCGGCCCACCCGGCCCAGGTCGTAGCGGCGCGGATCGAAGAACAGGCGCTTGCAGCAGCTGCCGGGCGTTGGAGGCGGTCGGCGGATCGCCCGGACGCAGCTGGTGGTAGATGTCCTTCAGCGCGTCGTCGGTCGAGTGCGTCGGGTCCGTCTGCGACGCTCTTCAGGAACACGCCCTCGTCCCAGGACACGTCCACCACCTCGACCGTCTTGAAACCCGCATCGCCTGCATCTGCTCGAGCAGGTCGTCGGTCACCGGCTCGTACTTGCGGGCCAGGACCGTCTTGGAGTCGACGTCGATGACGTCGTCCTTGAAGCACCAGGTTGCCGAGCGCTCCTCGCTCGAGCGGCCTGCGTCAGATCGAGCGTCTCGAACGTGTAGAACAGGCCCAGCAGCTCCTCGTCCGTGCCGTAGCCCAGCGCGCGCAGGAACGTCGGGCGCCAGGAACTTGCGGCGGCGGCGCGGCGGTCCATGTAGATCCAGATCAGGTCCGAGGTGTCGAACTGGACCTCGATCCACGACCCGCGGTCCGGAATGATCCGGAACGAGTACAGCATCGAGCCGTTGGCGTGCAGCGTCTGCTCGAAGCAGATGCCCGGCGAACGGTGCAGCTGGCTGACGACCACGCGCTCGGCGCCGTTGACGACGAACGTGCCCTGCGTCGGTCATCAGCGGGATTTCGCCCATGTAGACGTCCTCTTCGCGCACTTCGTCGCCGTCCTTCAGCCGGAAGGTCACGTGCAGCGGCGCCGCGTAGGTCTGCCCTTCGTGCAGGCACTCCAGCGCGGCCCATCTTCGGCTCGGCGAGCTCGTACTTCACGAAGTCCAGCACGTACCGCCCGTCGTAGCTCTCGATCGGGAACACTTCCTTGAAGACCGCCTGCAGCCCCATCGTCTTGCGCTTGGCGGGAGCGCACGTCCATCTGCAGGAAGTCCCGGTACGACTTCGTCTGGATCTCGATCAGATCCGGCGGTTCGATGACGTCTACCAGTTTTCCGAAATTCGTTCTTTCGACCATCCAGCACCTTCAGGTGAATTGCCCGCGCGACAACCGCAGGAGACCGCGATGCCGGCCCCTGCCCGGCTCCGAGGCACGCAGACGCTACTTGATCTCGACCGTCGGCGCCGGCCGCTTCGAGCTTGGCCTTGATCTCTTCGGCTTCTTCCTTGCGTCACGCCTTCCTTGACCGGCTTCGGGCGCGCCTTCGACCAGGTCCTTGGATTCCTTCAGCCCCAGGCCCGTGATCGCGCGCACTTCCTTGATGACCGCGATCTTCTGCGCGCCGACCGCCGTCAGCACCACCGTCGAATTCGGTCTGCTCTTCGGCCGCGGCCGCCTCGCCGCCGCCCGCCGCCGGCGCCGCCGCCATCGCCATCGGGGCCGCCGCCGACACGCCGAGCCGGTCTTCCAGCGCCTTGACGAGCTGCGAGAGCTCGAGGACGCTGATGCCCTCGATCCAGTCGACGAACTCGGCCATCTTGCCTTCGACGACCGGCTTCGTCTGCTCGCTGCTTCCGTCTGCTCTTCCGTCTGCTTCTGCTGCTTCCGCCATGGCTTGTCTCTCCTGTCCTGCCATGCGCCGCTCGGCCGACTCTACTGCTCGCCTGCTCTTCTTCTCCTCAACCGCCTTCAGCACGTACACCAGGCTCAGCAGCTTCTGGTTCATCACGCCGACCAGCTGCGTCATCGGCGCCGCGATCGTCCCGACCAACATGCCCAGCATCACCTTCCGCGGCGGCAGCGTCGGCCAGCTCCTCGACGTCCGCCGCGGACAGCACCGTGCCCTCCAGCATGCCGCCCTTGACGACCGGCAGCTTGTTCTCCTTGGCGAAATCGCTTGCAGCGACCTTCGCCACCTCCGCCACGTCGCCCGCGCCGATAACCATGGCCGTCGGGCCCTTCAGGCCGGCCTCGAGCCGTCGCAGCCAGCTCCTCGGCCGCCACGCCGGCAGCAGGCGGTTCTTGCACCACCTGGAAGCGCGCGTCCGTCTCGCGCAGCTGCTCGCGCAGCTCCGTCGGTCTGCTCCACGTTCAGGCCGCTGGTAGTCCGCCAGGATCACGAACGCCGCACCTCGACAGCTGCTCCTTGATCTCCTCGACAATCGCTTCTTTTTCCGGTCTCATCGTCTGCTCTCCAGTTCCATGATCCGCTGCTACTGTCCTTGACGTTCACGCGCAGCCCCGACACCCATGGTCGAGCTGACGCGTGCAGCTGCTTGATGTAGATGCCCTTGGCCGCCGCCGGCCTCGCCGCCTGCACCGCCTCGACCACCGCCTCGGCGTTCTCCACCAGCGCCTCCGCGCTCGAACGAGCGCTTGCCGAACGGCACGATGCATGTTGCCGTGCCGGTCCATGCGGAACTCCACCCGGCCCGCCTTGCACTGCTTCACCGCCGCCGCCGTGTCGTCGGTCACCGTGCCGGTCTTCGGGTTCGGCATCAGACCGCGCGGCCCGAGCACCCGCCCGAGCTTGCGGACTTCCTTCATCGCGTCCGGCGTGGCGATCGCCACGTCGAAATCCGTCCAAGCCGCCCTTGACCTTCTCGATCAGGTCCTCGAAGCCGACCTGGTCCGCGCCCGCCTCGCGGGCCGCATCGGCCGCCGCGCCCGTTGGCAAACACCAGCACGCGCACCGTTCTTGCCCGTGCCGTGCGGCAGCGTCACCGTGCCGCGCACCGCCTGGTCGCGACTTGCGTCGGGTCCACGCCCAGCCGGAAGGCCAGTTCCACCGTCTCGTCGAACTTCGCCGTCGGGTTCTCCTTCAGAAACCCGATCGCCTCCTCCAGCGTATACAGGGTCTCCCGGTCCACCTTGGCCGCCGCCTGCTTGTATTTTTTTCCGTGCTTTGCCATGGCTGTCGCCTTACTCCACCTCGATTCCCATGCTGCGGGCCGTGCCCTCGATGATGCGCACCGCATGCGTCCTCGTCGATCGCGTTCAGATCCTTCTGCCTTCAGTCTTGGCGATCTCCTCGCACCTGCTCGCGCGTCACCTTGCCGACCTTGTCGCGGTTCGGCACGCCCGAGCCCTTGGCCAGGCCCGCCGCCCGCTTCAGCAGCGACGGCCGCCGGCGGACTCTTCGTGATGAACGTGAACGACTTGTCCTGGTAGACCGTGATCACCACCGGGATCACCAGTCCCGGCCTGGTCCTGCGTCGCCGCGTTGAACGCCTTGCAGAACTCCATGATGTTCACGCCCTGCTGGCCCAGCGCCGGCCCCACCGGCGGCGCCGGGTTGGCCTGGCCCGCCGGGATCTGCAACTTGATCATGCCTGTTACTTTCTTAGCCATAGCTCGTCCACCCGTCGGGCTCATTCGCCCCGCTCGACCTGCCAGTACTCCAGTTCCACCGGCGCCGAGCGCCCGAAGATCGACACCGAACCTTCAGCTTGCCGCGGTCCGGATCCACTTCCTCCACCACCCCGCTGAAGTTCAGGAACGGCCCGTCGTTGATCTTCACCGTCTCGCCCGGCTCGAACGTCAACCTTCGGCTTGACCTTCTCCTTCTTCTCCTCGATCTGGTGGAGGATGACTGTCCACTTCCTCCTGCCGCAGCGGCACCGGCCGCTCGCCGCCGACGAACCCGATCATGCCCGGCGTCTCCTGGATGAAATACCAGGCCTGCTCGCATCAAGCTGCCTGCTCCTCGTCGTACAGCGCCATGTGGACCAGCACGTAGCCCGGGAAGAACTTCCGCGTCGTCGTCGTCCGCTTGCCCTTCTTGACCTCCGACACCTTCTCGGTCGGGATCAGCACCTCGTCGATGAAGTCCTCCATCTCCTCGATCTGGACCCGCCGCTCGATGCTCTCCCGCACCTTGATCTCCTGGCCGGTCAGCGTATGCAGCACAAACCACTGCTTTTCCATGATGCCGTCTCTTCCCGCCGCCGTCAGATCACCAGCCGGATCAACGTCACGCAAGCACCATGTCGCTGACGCCCACGAACGCGCTCAGCAGACACCACCGAGACGATCACCACCACCGTCGACTCCAACAGCTCCTGCCGCGTCGGCCAGGCGCACTTCTTCAACTCGGCGCTCACCTCGTCGAAGAACTCGCGGAATCCGCCGATGCTTTCTGCCGATCTTGTTCATGCTCTGTTCGCCTTCTCGTCGTCTGCTTCCAGGCCGCCCGTCCGCCCGGAATTGGCAGGCCAGGAGGGACTCGAACCCCCAACACCCGGTTTTGGAGACCGGTGCTCTGCCAAATTGAGCTACTGGCCTACGCTTGCCGGACCCGCCCTACTTGATCTCGCGGTGCAGCGTGTGCTTCCGCTCGAACCGGCAGTACTTCTTCATCTCCAGCCGGTCCGGCTTCGTGCTCTTGTTCTTCGTCGTCGTGTAGTTGCGACGCTTGCACTCCGTGCACGCCAGCGTGATGATTTCTCTCGGCATGGTTCACACTCCAGACTGCGGGCGACCGAAGGGCGGACGCGTCGCCGCGCCGCCCCGCGCCCTGACCGGCCGTTCCTTATTCCATGATTTCCGTCACCATGCCGGCGCCGACCGTGCGGCCGCCTTCGCGGATGGCGAAGCGCATCTTCTCCTCCATGGCGATCGGGGTGATCAGCTCGACGTCCATGTTGACGTTGTCGCCCGGCATCACCATCTCCACGCCCTCGGGCAGCGTGATGTCGCCGGTCACGTCCGTCGTGCGGAAGTAGAACTGCGGGCGGTAGCCCTTGAAGAACGGCGTGTGACGCCCGCCTTCTTCCTTGCTCAGCACGTACACCTCGGCCTTGAACTTCGTGTGCGGCGTGATCGAGCCGGGCTTCGCCAGCACCTGGCCGCGCTCCACTTCGTCCTTCTTCGTGCCGCGCAGCAGCACGCCGATGTTGTCGCCCGCCTGGCCCTCGTCCAGCAGCTTGCGGAACATCTCGACGCCCGTCACCGTCGTCTTCGCCGTGTCGCGCAAGCCCGACGATCTCGACTTCCTCGCCCACCTTGATGATGCCGCGCTCGACACGGCCGGTCACCACCGTGCCGCGACCTTCGATCGAGAACACGTCCTCGATCGGCATCAGGAACGGCCTGGTCGATGACGCGCACCGGCTCCGGAATGAAGCTGTCCAGCGCGTCCATCAGCTCCTGGATGCACGCGCACGCCGGATCGTCGGCCGCGGTCGCCTGCGTCGCCGACAGCGCATCGCCGCGGATGATCGGCGATGTCGTCGCCCGGGAACTCGTACTTGGAGAGCAGCTCGCGGACTTCCAGCTCGACCAGGTCCAGCAGCTCCGGGTCGTCCACCAGGTCCACCTTGTTCAGGAAGACCACGATCGCCGGCACACCCACCTGGCGGGCCAGCAGGATGTGCTCGCGCGTCTGCGGCATCGGGCCGTCGGCCGCGCTCACCACGAGGATCGCGCCGTCCATCTGCGCCGCGCCCGTGATCATGTTCTTCACGTAGTCGGCATGGCCCGGGCAGTCGACGTGCGCGTAGTGACGCGTCGTCCGCTCTGTACTCGACGTGCGACGTCGCGATCGTCAGGATCTTCGTCGCGTCACGGCGGCCCTGCGCCTCGGAGGCCTTCGCCACCTCGTCGTAGCGAGATGAAGTCGCTCAAGCCCTTGAGCGACTGCACCTTCGTGATCGCCGCCGTCAGCGTCGTCTTGCCATGGTCCACGTGACCGATCGTGCCGACGTTCACGTGCGGCTTCGTCCGTTCGAATTTCTCCTTAGCCATACGTCCCTCTCCTGCCTGCTGGTTGCTGTTCCCTACCCTTGTTCCGGAGCCGGGAGACCGCCCCGCGATCCCCCCGCCGATCCCGCACCGGCGGGATCCGAAATCTCTCCTCGCGCCGCTCCCCCGCGGCCCGGCCCGGGCCTGGAGCCCACGAGCGGGATCGAACCGCTGACCTCATCCTTACCAAGGACGTGCTCTACCAACTGAGCTACGTGGGCCCGCGCGATCCACCGCCCGCACGCCGGTCCGCACCCGCTCAACCCCCCGGAGGAACCCGCGAGCCCGGACAAACAGACAAAAAGACTCCCCTACTGCTCACCCCGGCGTCCTGATGAGACAGCGAGAAGCCCCAATCCAAATTCGTCTGGCGGCTCGATGCCGCCGGCCGGAACGCTCCGGCTCCCGATGTACGGGGGCGAGTGTATACGGGCCGGGCCGGGAGTCAAATGCAATTTGCGACAATTTTTCCGGGGTGCGGGCCGGCGGCACGCGCCCCCCCTCCCCCGGGGCTTGCACCGGGGACGCGACCCGCCGATAGTGCCCCCCGGGGCCCGCCCGGAACGCGGGCCGCCCCCCGGGGGACCGCCGCCATGAGCCGCCTGCGAAACGAACTGGCCCGCTACGGCAGGCGCCTCGCCGCCCGCGGCATGGTGGCCGGCACGGGCGGCAACATCAGCGCCCGCGAGGACGGGCGGGTCTGGGTCAAGCCCGCCCGGGGCGCGCTGGGCGAGCTGGCGGGACGCCAGTACGCCGGGATCGAGCTCGACAGCGGACGCCGCGTCCGGGGACCGTGCCCGCCCTCGTCGGAGGCCGGCATGCACCTCGCCGTCTACCGCGCGCGGCCCGACGCGCGGGCCGTCTTCCACACCCACTCGCCCTGGGCCAGCGGCATCGCCTCCTGCGGCGCCGGGCTCGGCCCCCTGCTCATCGAGACGGTCGGCTACCTCGGCCGCGTCACGACCCTGCCCTACCTCCTCACCTCCTCG
Source organism: uncultured bacterium (assembly GCA_963744655.1). Lineage (GTDB taxonomy): Bacteria > Verrucomicrobiota > Kiritimatiellia > PWTM01 > PWTM01 > CAVUUJ01. Next base: position 315,499 of record CAVUUJ010000002.1, read on the forward strand.
CGCACCCTCTCCGACACCGTGGCCGGCGCCGCGCGCGAGCACGACACGATCCTGCTCGCCAACCACGGCGTCGTCGTGCTCGCGCCGACCCTCCGCGAGGCGTTCCACCGGTGTGAGGTCGTGGAGGACGCGGCCCGCGCGCTCGTCGCCGCGTCGGTCGCGGGCACGCCGCACTATCTCGACCCCGGGCAGGTCGCCGAACTGCGCGCCCTCGGGGAAGGCCCGAAGCCTTGACGCCGGCGGCCACGGCGCCTAGGGTGTCGCGCTTCGCCGCGGGTCGGACCGCCGCCGGGCCGGTGCCGCCCGCGGCCCCGCGCGCCGCCCCGGGAAGGAAGGACTTGCCATCATGAAGACCGCGGTCGAAGACTTCGGCCCCTGCCGCAAGAAGCTCCGCATCGAGATCCCCGGGGAGACGACGCGGACCGTGCACGAGGAACTGCTCTCCGCCTACGCCCGCACGGCCGCCGTGCCCGGCTTCCGCAAGGGCCGCGCCCCCCGCCAGGTCGTCGAGCGGCGCTACGCCAAGGACCTGCGGCAGGACCTGCGCGACCGGCTCGTGCCCGACGCGTACCGCCAGGCCGTCAAGGAGGCCGGGCTCGACGCGGTGGCCATCCTCGACGTCGAGGAACCGTCCGTCACCCCCGGCGAGCCCCTGGCGTTCAGCGTCACCGTCGACGTGCCCCCCGAGTTCGACCTGCCCGCCTACGACGCGATCCCCGTGGAGGCGCACCCCGTCGCGGTCAGCGCCGAACAGGTGGACGAGGCGCTGCACGCCCTCCGCATGCGGTTCGCGCGCTACGAGGACGTCTCCGGCCGCCCCGTGCAGGCCGACGACCTGGCCCAGGTCTCCTTCGAGGCGACCTCCGAGGGCCGGCCCCTCGAGGAACAGGTGCCCGCCGCCAAGGGGCTGGGCAAGGCCGAGGGCCTCTGGCTCAGCATCGGCGAGATGGCCTTCCTCCCCGACCTCGCCGAGGGGCTCAAGGGCGCGGCCGTCGGCGAGGAGCGCACGGTCGAGGTCACCTTCCGCGAGGGGTTCACCGTGAAGGAGCTCGCCGGCCGGCAGGCCTCGTACCGCGCCACGGTCACCGCCGTCCGCCAGCCGGTCCCGGCGGAACTCGACGCCGAGTTCCTGGGCCGCTTCGGCGCCGCCGCCGAGGAGGACCTGCGCGCGCGGATCCGCGATGACCTCGAGACGCAGGGGCGGACGCAGGAGGCCGGCCGGCGGCGCGACCAGATCGCCCGCCACCTGCTCGAGAAGACCCGGATGGACCTGCCCGAATCGCTGCTGCAGCGGGAAACGAGCGACCGGGTCTACAGCATCGTGCAGGAAAACGCCCGCCGCGGCGTCGCGCAGGACCAGATCGCGGAACACAAGGAACAGATCTACCGGACCGCCTCGCGGACCGCGGCCGAGGCGCTCAAGCTGCGCTACGTCATGCACCGCATCGCCGAGGCCGAGGGCATCGAGGTCGGCGCGGACGAGCTCGAGGCGGAACTCGCGCGCATGGCGCAATCCTACGGCATGGAGCCCGAGGCCCTGCGGGCCCGCATGGCGGAACGCGGGGCGATGGACGACCTGCGGGAGCGCATGCGCCACGGCAAGGTCATGGACCGGCTGGTCGAGAAGGCGAAACTGACCGAAGCAAGCGGAGACCCCTCATGAAAGAACACGCGCAGGTCCTGGTGCCCATGGTCGTCGAGCAGACGGGCCGCGGCGAACGCGCCTACGACATCTACTCGCGCCTGCTGAAGGACCGCATCATCTTCATCGGCACGCCCGATCAACGACGAGATCAGCAACCTGATCATCGCCCAGCTGCTGTTCCTGCAGAGCGAGGACGCGGAGAAGGACATCAACGTCTACATCAACTCGCCGGGCGGCTCGGTCACGGCCGGCCTGGCGATCTACGACACCATGCAGTTCCTGCAAGTGCGACGTGCACACCTACTGCGTGGGCCAGGCGGCGAGCATGGGCGCCGTGCTGCTGGCCGCCGGCGCCGCGGGCAAGCGCTTCGCCCTGCCGAACGCGCGCATCATGATCCACCAGCCCTGGGGCGGGGTGCAGGGGCAGGCCTCGGACATCAGCATCCAGGCCAAGGAAATCCTGCGCCTGCGCGACCGGCTCAACGAGATCCTCGCCGCAGCACACCGGCAAGGCGCTCGAGGACGATGGCGAAGGACACCGACCGCGACTTCTTCATGTCCGCCGAGGAGGCCCAGCGACTACGGCCTGGTCGACGAAGTCGTCGCGCCGCGGCGGCTGCCGGGCGGTCCGAAGGAGGGCTGAGACATGGCGGGCCGCACGACCCTCGCCACGCTGTTCGTTCTGCGGCAAGTCGCAGAGCGCAGGTCGAACGACTGATCGCCGGGCCCGGCGTCAACATCTGCAACGAGTGCGTCGAGCTCTGCAGCTCCCTGCTCGACCGGCGAGGCCGACGAGGCCGCCGGCGCCCAGCCCGCCGCGCCGCGCGAAATCGTCGTCCCCGCCCCGCACGAGATCAAGGAGTTCCTCGACGAGTACGTCGTCGGCCAGGACCACGCCAAGAAGGTGCTCTCGGTCGCCGTGCACAACCACTACAAGCGCGTCAGGCAGCGCGCCGGCCAGTTCGCCGACGGACGACCGCTTCGCCGACGTCGAGATCGAGAAGAGCAACATCCTGCTGATCGGCCCGACCGGCAGCGGCAAGACCCTGCTGGCCCGGACCCTGGCGCGCTTCCTCGACGTGCCCTTCAGCATCGCCGACGCCACCACCCTGACCGAGGCCGGCTACGTGGGCGAGGACGTGGAGAACATCCTGCTGCGCCTGCATCCAGGCGGCGGACTTCGACGTCGCGCGCGCCGAGATGGGCATCATCTACATCGACGAGATCGACAAGATCGGCGCGGCGCACCGAGAACGTGTCCATCACCCGCGACGTCTCCGGCGAGGGCGTCCAGCAGGCCCTGCTCAAGATCCTCGAGGGCACGGTGGCCAACGTGCCCCCCCAGGGCGGGCGCAAGCACCCGCAGCAGGAATACATCAAGATCAACACCGAGCACATCCTGTTCATCTGCGGCGGCGCCTTCGTCGGGCTGGACGACATCGTGCAGCGGCGCCTCGGGCGCGGCACCGCCGGCTTCCACGCGCCGCCGCGCACGCGCGCCGAACGCAAGGCGCACCTCCGGGTCGAGCCCGAGGACCTGATCCACTACGGGCTGATCCCCGAGTTCGTCGGGCGGCTGCCCGTCGTGACCTCGCTCGACGACCTGGCGGAGGACGACCTGGTCCGCATCCTGACCGAGCCGCGGAACGCGATGGTGCGCCAGTACCAGAAGCTGCTGGCCATGGAAGGCGTCGAGCTGTCCTTCACGGCGACCGCGCTGCGCGAGCTCGCCCGGATGGCCCGCCGCAAGGGGACCGGCGCGCGCGGCCTGCGCGCCATCCTCGAACACCTCATGCTGGACGTCATGTACGAGGCGCCCTCGCACAGGAAGGCGCGCACCCGCCGCATCACGCCGGCCACGGTGCGGCGCCACTTCCGCGAAGCGGACGCCGCCAAACAGCCGGCCCCGCGGCTCGCGTCGTAGCGCGCGGGCCGGCGCGCCGGGAGGGACCGCGCATGGACAACGACCTCCGCATCGAAACCGTCGCCGACTACGCCTGCCACACGGGCGAGGGGCCGCTCTGGAACCCGTTCGACGGCCGCGTCTACTGGACCGACATCCCCGCCGGCCGCCTGTTCCGGATCGACCCGGCCTCCGGCCGACACGAAACCTGCTACCACGACCGGCCGGTCGGCGGCTTCACGCTCCAGGCCGACGGGAGCCTGCTGCTCTTCCGCGACCGCGGCAACATCGTCACCTGGCGCGACGGCCGCGTCACCGGCACGGTCGTCGCGGAGGTGCCCGAGCTCGCCGCAACAAGGTTCAACGACGTCTGCGCCGACCCCGCCGGCCGCGTCTTCTGCGGCACGATGCGCGGCCCCGGCCTTCCCGGTCGCCTCTACCGCCTCGACCCCGACGGCACGCTCACGCGGTTGCTCGACGGCCAGGGCACGCCCAACGGCATGGGGTTTGCGCCGGGGGGCGGCCGCTTCTACTACAACGATTCGGGGGCCGGGGTGTGCACGACGTGGGTCTTCGACTACGACCGCGCCTCCGGGGCCCTCGCCGGGCAGCGCCCCTTCCGCGAGGCGCTCGCGCACGGCGATCCCGGCAAGCCCGACGGGCTCGCCGTCGACGCGGACGGCGGCGTGTGGACGGGGCGGTGGGACGGCGGGTGCATCCTGCGGTTCACGCCCGGCGGGGAACCGGACCGCCGCATCGACGTGCCCGCCCGCAGGGCGTCCTCGCTCTGCTTCGCGGGCCCGGACCTCTCCGTCCTGTTCGTGACCACCGCCGGCGGAGACGACCGCGCGGCCTACGGCCCCCGGGCCGGGGCGCTGCTGCGCGTCGACGGCCACGGCGTGCGCGGCCTGCCCCGGTTCGTTTCCCGCGTCGGCCTCCCCGGAGGCCCGCCCCCGTGACCCCCGCGCGCCGCCGCTTCGTCCCGCTCCTCGCCGCCCTGCTGCTGGCCGCGCGGGCCGCCGCGCCCGCCCGCGAGGTGCCGCTCACGATCCTGCACACGACCGACCTGCACGGGCGCATCGCCGACCTCGCGCCCTCCGCCCGCAACCCCCACCCGCACGGCAGCCTGCTGCGCGTCGCCGCCCTCGTGCGGGCGGTCCGGGAGCGGGAACGCAACGTCGTGCTCCTCGACAACGGCGACACCCTCCAGGGCGACCCGCTCAGCCTGCGGACGGGGGGCCGCGCGGTGCTCGAGACGATGTCCCGGATGGGCTACGACGCGTGGCAGCTCGGCAACCACGAGTTCGACTGGGGCATCGGACCCCTCGCCGCGCTCGTGCGCGACACCCCGCTCACCGTGCTGGGCGCCAACCTCCGCCCCCGGCCCGGCCACCCCGACCCCCTGCCCCGCCTGCGGCCGTTCACCCTCGTCCAACGCGACGGGGTGCGGGTGGCCGTCGTCGGGCTGACGACCCCCGGCCTGCCCTCGTGGTTCCTGCCGTCCCTCCTGGGGAACGTCGCGGTCGAGGACAGCGTAGCCGCCCTGCGCCGCGTCCTGCCCGCGGTGCGGGAACGGGAGCCCGACCTCCTGGTGCTGCTCGTCCACCAGGGCTGGCGCAACGGCCGCGACGACTACGCCAACCAGGTCGGCGCGATCGCCCGCGCCTTTCCCGAGTTCGACGTGGTCATCGGCGGCCACAGCCACGAGTACGTCGAGTCCGCCCTGCTCGGCTCCACGCTCTACACCCAGGCCGGCTACCACGGCGGCGCGCTCGGCCGCGTCGACCTGGTCTACGACACGGTCGCCCGCCGCGTGGTGTCCCGCTCCGCGCGCCTGCTCGCGGTGGGGGCGGACACGCCGGAGGACCCGGCGCTGGCCGCCGGGATCGCGCCGCTGCGCGCGGAAGTCGAGGCGGCCCTCCGGCGCACGGTGGGCGAGACGGCCCTGCCGCTCGCGCCCGGGGGCGGGACCGGCCGCCTCCCGGTCGAACGCCTGCTGCAGGCCGCCATCGCCTCGGCGACCGGGGCGGACGGCGTCCTGCACGGCACGCTGTCCGACGCCGAACTGCCCGCCGGCGACGTGACGGAAGCCGACGTCTGGCGCCTGGTTCCGTTCGAGAACCGTATCGGCGTGCTCCGGATCACCGCCGCCGAACTGCGCGGCGTGATCGAGGAGGCCGCCGGGCGCAGCGACCGGTACGCCGCCTCCCTGTCGGGCTTCACCTACCGGTTCCAGCCCGGCGCTCCGCCGGGCGAGCGGGTCGCCGACCTGCGCGACGCCTCCGGCCGCCCGCCGCACCCGCGGAAGCGCTACGCCGTCGCCTTCAACAGCTACATGCTCGCGTCCGGCGGCCGGCGCTTCCCGCGCCTGCGCGAACTCGTGGACCTGCCCGAAGCGCGCTTCCGCCTCACCGCCGTGGAAACCCGCGACGCCCTGCGCCGCTTCCTCCGCAAGCACCGGCCGCTGACCGCCGACGCGCTCTGAAGCGGCGCGCCCGCGTCCCGCGCGGCCGCCCCACTGGAAAGGGCGCCCGTTCGGCCGGATGTTAAGGGCAGGGAGGCGCCGGATTCCGGCAACGAGGTACGCCATGACACCACCAGGCAAGGCAGGAAGACCGCGCACCGGGGCCGCGGCGCCGCGCCGCCCGAAGGCGGGCGCCGGCGCCCGCCGCGCGGCGGGGCGCGCACCGCTCGCGCCGCACCGCGCGGAGCCGGACACGGAACTCGCCGCCCACCTGGCGGCCCTGGGGGAGGCGTTCGACGCCGCGCCGTTCGTGGTCTGGGCGCGCGACCGGACCGGCCGCATCATCCTGCAGAACCGCGCGAGCAACCGGTTCTGGGGCAGCCAGATGGGCAGGACCCCTTCCGAAAGCGGGGCGGACCCCTCCGTCGTAGAGGCGTGGGAGAAGGTGAACCGCCGCGCGTACGCGGGGCGTACCGTCCGCCAGAACGCGGACTACGTGGTGGCGGGCAAGACCCTCCACTTCCTCAACATCGTGACCCCCCTGCGGATACGCCGCCGCATCGTGGGCCTGCTCGGGTTCCTGATCGACATCACCGCGCAGAAGAGGACCGAGGAGGCCCTGCGCGCCAGCGAGGCCAGGCTGCGCGTGCTCACCGACAACGCCGCGGACGCCATCTTCATCAAGGACGCCGCGCGCCGCTACACGTTCCTCAACCCGGCCGCCGTCCGCCTGCTCGGCCTCGCGCGCAGCCGGCTGATCGGGAAGACGCCCGAGGAGGTCTTCGACGCCCCGGACGCGCGCGCGGTCCGCGCGGCCGACGACGCGACCTTCGAGGGGCACCGGTACGACGCCACCGTGGAGCTCGCGTCGCCCGTGCGCCGGCACGTGCTGCACACCATCCAGTCGCCTATCACGGGCCCGGACGGCCGCGTCGAAGCCATCTGCGGCATCGTGCGCGACGTGACCGCAAGGGTGGAAGCGGACCGGGCGCTCGCGGCCAGCGAGGAGCGCTACCGGCTCATGGTCGAGGCCGTCCCCCTGCTGGCGTGGCGGTCCGACGCGCAGGGGGGATTTCTCGAAGCCAACAGCCGCTGGCACACGTATACCGGCATCCCGCCGGGCCGCACCCGCGGAACGGGCTGGCTGAAGGCCCTGCACCCCGCGGACAGGAAGAAGATCGCCGCGGCGGTCGACAGCGCCGTCCGCGGCGACGGACCCCGGGAAACGGAGTACCGGCTGCGGCGCGCCTCGGACGGCCGCTACCGCTGGCACCTCTCCCGCGCGCTGCCCTCGCGAGACGCTTCCGGCCGCGTCACCGGCTGGTTCGGGGCCTGCGTGGACATCCACGAGCAGAAGGCCGCGGAGGAGCGGCTGGAGGAGCGGGTCCGCGAGCGGACCGCCGCGCTCCGCGCGAGCGAGGCGCGCGTGCGCCGCGTCATCGACGGCAGCAACGACGGGTACTGGGACTGGGACGTCCCCCGCGACCTCCTGGCCGTGTCCGACCGCTTCCGGCGGATCGCGGGATTGCCCCGCGGCCGCGGCCCCCTGCCCCGGGCGGACGTGTGGCGGTTCGTGCACCCGGACGACCTGCCGCGCGCGGAGGCCGTGCGGCGGGGGACCCTCGCGAGCGCCGCGGGCGACGACCGCCACGAGATGGAAATACGACTGCGGCCGCCCGGCGGCGGCGTGACCTGGGTCCGCACGCGGGCCGTCGTCATCCGGCGCGACGCGCACGGACAGCCCGTCCAGGTGAGCGGCACCATCACCGACGTCACGGCGCGCCGGCACGCGGAGGAGGAGGTACGCCGCCGCACGCGGCAACTCGCCCAGCTGGCCTCGGAACTGACGATGGCCGAACACCGCGAGCGCCGGCGGGTGACCGAGCGGCTTCACGAGGGCCTGCAGCAGCAGCTCATCGGGGCCCGGATGCAGGCGCAGGCCCTGTTGTCCGACCCGGGGCCGGTCTCCCGCGAGCGGCTGGCCTCCCTCGTGCAGTCGCTCACCGACGCCGCCGCCGAGGCGAGGGCTATCACGCAGGAACTGGCCTCGCCCATGCTGGTGCACGAGTCGCTGGGCGACGCCCTTCGCTGGGCGACCCGCTTCATGCGGGACCGGCACCGGCTCGAGGTCGAATTGAAGATCGGGCGCGTTCCCGCGGACCTGCCGGAGGCGACGGCCGTGCTGCTGCACACGGCGGTCCGCGAGCTGCTGTTCAACATCGCCAAGCACGCGCACACCCGCCACGCGCGGGTGCGGCTCGGCCGGCGCCGCGGCGCGGTGGTGCTCGACGTGAGCGACGACGGGGCGGGCTGCGCCCCTTCCGCCCTCGCGGCGCGGGACGGCGCGACCGGCTTCGGGCTGTTCAGCATCCGGGAGCGCGCGGAACTCCTGGGCGGCACCCTCGCCGTCAAGTCGGCCCCGGGCAAGGGCATGCGCGTGACCCTGTCGCTGCCGATGCCCGGGCCGGCGGGCGAACGCGGCCCCGGCTCGGCGCACGCCTAGCCCTCCCTATTCATGAACGCAAGGGCGTTCATGAATCAGGCGCCTGGCACGCCGGGCTGCGAAGCAGCCCCTGTGCCGGGGCGTGGCCGCGAAGCGGTGGATCATTCACGGCCTCGTGAACAATCCAGGCTAGGGGCTGCCCGGCGGGCGGCCCTGCAGGTCCCAGATCTTCTCCATCGCCGCCCACTTGCCTTCGCCCACCGCGGGGGCGCCCGGCGGCCGCTCCTGGAAACCGTCCATCAACCGCTCCCACTCGAGCACGCGGGGGCCGGCGGCCCGGTGCCGCCGGGCGGCCTCCGCGGGCTCGTAGTCGTCGTCGGTCCTGAGGACCATCACGAGGCGCCGTCCGAGCAGGTAGATGCGTCCTTCCCGCAGCCCCGTGCGCTTCAGGCTGTCGGTCACCTCCGGCCAGACGGCCTCGTGGCAGGCGCGGTACCGCCGGATCGCCTCCGCGTCGTCGCGCAACTCCGTGGTCAGAACGTACTCCTTCACGGTCCTGCCCTCCCGGCGCCGGCCGCGGCGGCCGGCGTTTCCCCAGTATCCACCGAAACGCGCCCGGCGCCAAGCCGCCGGCACACGCCGCTTGCCCCCCCCGGCGGGGCGTGCTATGTTGGCCGCGAGAAAGGGAGGGGTGGAGATGATCAAGGTTACCAGCATGGTGTTGGCCGCTTCGCTGCTGCTCGGCGGGCTCGCGCTTTCGGCCCCGGCAGCGGAAGAGCGGGGCGGTGTGGTGGGGTTCTTCGTAGGCTGCTGCCTCGGCCTGCGCACCGGGGCGGACTGGAACGACGGCAAGGCCCTGCACTGGCGCGACTGGGGACGGCTGATACCCTACTTCAACATCTACGTGGGTATCATCGACGGCATCGACACGTCCAAGGGGACGACCAACGCCGACCTCCAGCGCCGGTTCGGTTCGACGTACTACTGACCGCGCGATGGGCAGGGCGTTCAGCCCGCCGTCGGCAGCCCGGCTCCTCGGGCTGACGGTAGTGCTTGTCGGCACGGCGGCGCCCTCCGCGGCGGAAGGCCTCGCCGCCCGCCTGTTCGACGAAGGGGACCCGGCGGCCTGCCGGCGCGAGCTGCTTCGGGAAGACCCCTTGCTCGAGACGGAGCGGGCACGGCTCCTTTTCGCCCTGTGCGCCGTGGACACGGGCCGAGCCACCGCGGCCGCCGCGGCCGAGCTGGAGGCGGCCGTGGCGCGGGCCAACGCCGACCTGCCCCTGGCAGCCGCCGGGCAGGCGCGTCTCTTCCTCGCGGAGGGGAACCTGCCTTCCGCCGCCGCGGCGTGGATGCGCGTGTTCTTTGCGCCGGGGGCTTCGCCCGGGGACGTGATGCGCGCCGCCTGCTGCCTGCGCGAACTGGCCCGGCGCGGCGCCTTCGGGGAGGATGGCCTGCCGGCGGCGGTCCGCCTGCAGGTGGACGCCGTCCGTTCGCGCTGTCCGCCCGGCCTGGCGGCGGAAAGCAGGCGCCTGGTGCGCCCCGAGCCCCGGGCGCCGCCGCTGCCCGCGCGGGCCCTGCTGCGTTTCTACCGCTCGCAGGTGGGCCCGGCGATCGGCGCGCGGTGTGCACTGGAACCGAGCTGCTCGGCCTACTTCGCGGAGGCCGCCGCCCGCTACGGGCCGCTCGCCCTCCCGCTCCTGGCCGACCGGTTCGTGCGCGAACCCTCGACCGTGGCGGAACGGCGCCGCACCGTGCGCCGCGGCGGCGCGACCCGCGTGCTGGACCCCCTGGCCGACCACACCGCCCCGGCGCCGACGCCCTGAAGGCGGGGCGGCCCTTTGCGGGGGCGGCTGCCGCGTGTATGCTCCGCCCGTGTCCCCGCGGCCTATAGCCCGTTCCCGCTCGGCGCCGCTGCTGTTCGCCGCCGCGGTCGCCGCCGCCTGCCCGCCGGCCCGGGCCGGCGAGGCGGTCGACCGGCTCCTCGCCGGACGCCTGGCGGCCGAGGGCGATTACCGCGGCGCGGCGGTCGAGTACCGCCGGCTCGCCCTGGACGCGGCGGCCCCCGGCGACCGCGCGGGCTTCTACTGGGCCTCGGCCTTCGAGTACCTGCGCGCGGACGATCCGCCGGCCGCGGCGCGCATGCTGCGCGAGACGGCGGAGGCGCTGCCCGACGCGACGGGCCCGCTTCGCCTGCTGCAGGCCCGTACCGCGCGCGCCGCCGGTGCGGCGGGGGAGGAGGAGTTCCACCTCGAGAGCGCGCTGGCCACCGGGCTGGAACCCGCGGGCGCCGCCTACGCCGCGCGCGCCCTCGCCGCCGCGCGCCTCCGGCAGGGCCGCCCCGGCGCGGCGCGCGAGGCGCTGGCGGCCTCCCCCCTGGCATACCCGCGAGGTCTCGCGGCCGTCGAAACCTACCGCGCCGGCCGCGACCGCTCACCGCGCGTGGGCGGCCTGCTCGGCCTCGTGCCCGGCCTCGGCTACGCCTACGCGGGCGAATACGCCAACGGCCTGCGCTCCCTGCTGCTCAACGGGATCTTCCTCTTCGGAATCTGGGACCAGGCCGACCGCGAGAACTGGGGCGCCGTGGCCGCGATCTCGTTCTTCGAGATCACGTGGTACTCGGGCAGCGTCTACGGCGGCATCGACGCCGCGAACCGCTTCAACCGGCGGCGTCTCGAGTCGGCCGAGGCGGAGGTGCTGGGCGGCGCGCGCTTCGAGCCCGACCCGCAGGCCTATCCCCTCGTGCGGCTGCGCTACCTCTTCTGAACCGGCCGCTCAGGCGCAGCCGCCGGGCGGCGGGGGCGTCCGCACGCGCCGCCGCTCCTCGGACGCCGCCCGGACCTGGTCGGCCATCTCGGGGTAGTCGCGCCGGATGCAGTCCGGGCACATGCCGTGGGAGAACTGCACCGTGGTCTCCCGGCGGAGGTAGTCCTCGAGCGAGACCCACCGTTGCGGGCCCTCCGCGTCCGCGGGGTCGAGGCGGATGCGCCGGCACCCGGAACACGCGGGCAGCAGGCCCTCGAGCCGGTACACGCGAGCGATCGAGGCCTCGAGCTTCCGGATCAGCTCCTCCTTCTCGCGCTCGACGGCCATGCGCCGCCGGATTTCCTGCTGCGCCAGGCCCAGCTCGCTGCGGACCCGGGCCACCTCCCTGAGGATCGCCAGCACGGGGCGGTTCTCGATGCTCACGCCCGGCCGGCCGCTCTGCCAGGCGAGGTAGGCGTACAGCAACGGACTGGCGAAGAGCGTGACGGCCAGCCGGCTCAGGAGCGAACCGGCCAGGATGCCCGGGTACGCCGGCGCGCCGGCGAACGCGCCCGTGGTGAAAAGGACCACGTCGAACGCCATGACGCCGAGCAGCGTGAGCACCGTCCGCAGCCACAGCGGCACGCGCAGCCGGGGCCGGCCGAGAAACTCCCACGCCACCGCGAGGAAGACCAGGTCCGCGACCGTGGTCACCACCGAGGCCGCGTTGACGCGCAGGCTCGGGACCGGCACGTAGCCCAGGGGCGGATGGCCCGCAAGCCGCATCTGCAGGTGCAGCACCACGGCGACCAGGGGGACGAGGACCGAGACGCCCGCGACCGTGCCGATCACGACGCGTGTCGCGTGCGGACCGTCGAAGACGTACACGACGAACACGCCCAGCAGCAGGGCCGTGTAGAAGACCGTGGAGCCGGGCATGAACGTGATGCCCGCCACGCGGACTTCGACCCCCGCGTCGGTCACCCACGACATGACCGCCGTCATCCCGCCCAGCAGGGCGTAGAAGGGGGGCATCCCGGCGCGCCGGCGCAGCGCGTGCGCTCCCAGCACGAGGAGGTACGCGCCCATCGCCTCGACCATCAGCAGCAGCAACCCGGTGTTCATGCCCGCCCGCCCGGCCCCCCCGCGCGCGCCGCACGGCCGGCGCCGGCCGCCCCGGGAGCCGGGGCGGATGAAACCCTAGACCCGGCCGCGGGAAAGGACAAGGACCGTGAACCGGGTCGGGCCGCCGCGCGCGGCCCGGCTACGGCGCCCGGTCCCTGACCGTGTAGATCAGCGGGATGCTCAACACGGTGATGCCGTACTTCAGGACGAGGTTGGCGACGAAGATCTGGCCGACCACGGGCCAGGGCAGGGCCCAGCCGAAGGCGCCGACGCAGAAGAGGAGGTTGTCGACCGGCACGGACACGCTGTTGCTCACGAGCACGCGCGCCCACTGGCGGCGCCGCGTGACGCGCGTGACGAACCAGTGGTACAGCTCGGTGTCCGCCAGCTCGCTGAACACCTCGGCGACGATGGAGGCCACGACGATCCGCCACATGGGCGTCAGCACGGCCGCGAACTCGGCGCCCAGGCCCCAGGCCGGGTCGCTCGGCACGCCCGCCGTCCAGCGCAGGTAGCCGGCCATGGCCAGGTTGATCGCGCCCGCGGCCAGGATGAGCGCCTGGGTCCCCCGCTTGCCGATCACCTTGTGGACCACGTCCCGCAGCGTAAACGTCACCGGGTAGACGAACGTGCCCATGTCCACGGCGAGCCCCGCGACGACGCCGATCTTGAGGCTCGCGACGTCGGCGAGCATCTGCGCCCCCGTGTAGGCCGCCACGGCCAGCACGGCCGCGATGGGCACGGCGGGCAGAGACGGGGCGGGGGCGGTTTCCGGACCGTGCGTATCGGCCATGCGGGCACTCCGTTTTGTTGAGGCGGGTGGACGGCGACCGCCGGCGGCATGCTACCTTACCCGCCCCACCCCGCCCAACCCGAAAAGCCCGGGCCGCCGCGGATTCACCAGATCCGCAGCCCGTGGCGGCTCAGGTACGTGGGGATGTGGCGGAAGAGCGGATCGGCCGCCTCGAGGGCCCGGATCATCGCGCGCTTTCCGTGGGACAGGTCGCCCGCCAGGATCGTGACCGATCCGCCCTCCCCGCCCGCCCCGTTGACCTTCCAGCCCAGGGCGCCGTGCGCCCGGGCTATCCCGATGACCCGGTCGGCGTCGGCACTCACCAGGTGCGGGCTCAAGGCGCGCTGCGCCTCGGTGTTCTCCGACATCACGCGCCCGAACGCGGGGAAGTCCCCCGCGTACAGCGCGTCGCGCGAGGCGGTCGCCGTGCGGCGAAGGGCCTCGATCTTCGGACACCCGGGGCCCGCGTCCTCGAGCTCGCGGATCACCCGGCGGTGCACGTCCGAGGAACGGTGCGACCGGCCCAGGAAGACGAGGACGATCCGGCGTTCGAGTTCCCACCACGTGGCGTTCGGCACCTGGACGGGGGACACCGTCGCGTGCGGATAGGCCTGCATCTCGATGAAGTTGACGCCGCCGAACGCCGAGCAGAGCTGGTCCTGGATGCCGCACTGCTGCCCGAGACGGTCCGTCTCCACGGCGTGGGCGGTGTACGCGACCTCGTGGGGGGTCAGCCGGCCGGGCGTGAGCGTATCCAGCGCGCCGATCATCGCGACCGTCACGGCCGCCGACGTGCCGGTCGAGGCGCCGGCCGGCGCGTCGGAGAAGATCGTCAGCTCGAAGGCCAGGTCGTCGGGGATCCGCATCATGTCGATGGCCGCCTCGAGCAGCGGGTGCCGGTCGTAGCCCTCGGCGGACGGGTCGCGCACGTACCGCTCGCCGAAGTTCTCCGCGTGGATCCGGATCCGCTCCGGGACGTCCGAGGCGCGGAACACCTCCACCTGGACTTCCGCGTACGGGTACACGCCGATGTTCAGGATGCGGCCGTGCCCCGCGAACCACGTGTCCGTCCACCCGCCGTTGTCGCAGATGCGGATGGGGGCCACGCTGTTGACGATGCGCAGCGGCGCGGGGCGCTCGGCAGATGTCGGACGCGTCATGGCGCGGTCTCCTCCGCGGCCATCATACCCGGGCGCGGCTCGCTGCCAAGCACCGGCGCGAACCGGCGGCGCCGCTCGCGGTGGACTTTCCCGCGCCGGAGCGTAGGTTGGGCAAGCGAACGGGGCGATTCCCCGCATGGAGATACCGGCATGAGCGATACAGCGTTCCGCGTGGCCCTGGTCTCGGGCGCCAACAGGGGCATCGGTTTCGCGCTGAGCCGCCGGCTCGCCGCGGCGGGCCTTCACGTGGCGATGGCCGCGCGGGACGAGGCCCGCGGGCGGGAGGCCGCGGCGGCGCTGCGGCAGGAAGGCCTGCCCGTGTCGCCGGTCCGCCTCGACGTGGACGACCCGGCCTCGGTGGCGGCCGCGGTCGAGGGGGTTGTGCGCCAACAGGGCCGCCTCGACGTCCTGGTGAACAACGCGGGCGTGTTCCTGGACCGCGAGACCCCTGCGCCGGACTTGCCGGCGGACACGCTCGCCGCCACCCTGCGGACGAACCTCACGGGCCCCCTGCTGCTCATGCAGGCCGCCGTGCCGGTCATGAAGCGCGGCGGTTACGGGCGCATCGTCAACCTGTCCAGCTCGCTCGGATCGCTCGCCGAGATGGCCCGGTCCGACTCGCCCTTCGCGGCGGTGGGGGGCCCCGCCTACCGGCTGAGCAAGGCCGCGCTGAACGCGCTCACCCTGCTGTTCGCGAAGGAACTGCGCGGCGACGCCATCCTGGTCAACTCGGCGTGCCCGGGCTGGGTCCGGACGGACCTGGGCGGCCCGCAGGCGCCGCTCACACCGGACCAGGGCGCCGACACGCCGTTCTGGCTGGCCACCCTGCCGGACGACGGCCCGACGGGCGGGTTCTTCCGCGGGCGCCAGCCCGTCGCCTGGTAGGCTGCGCCGCCCCGGCGCGGACGGGCGGCTACCGCAGCAGCATGCCGATCGCCACCCCGTCGGCCGCGAAGAACAGGTAGGCGAACGACGCCGGCAGCTTCCACTCGAAACCCGGGAAGCGAACGGCCGCGCCCTGCCCGTTCAGGAGCAGCACGATCACGGTGAGGGCCAGCAGGACCAGCCCGGAAAGCATCCTCTTGCTCATATGCACCCCTTCCGGGCGCCGGTTCCGTCCGGCCTGCCCGCGCGCGGCAGGATAGCCCGCCCGGGCCGCCGCGCCAACACACCGCCCCGCCGGTTTCCAAGGGTTGGAAACCGCCGGGCCTTCCGCTTCCAACCCTTGGAAGCGCCTCTACGTCAGGACACCGGCAAGCAACGCCTTCACGGCGGGCCCGCCCTTGCCGGAGACGAACTCCAGCAGGACGGGCACGAACTTCGCCGCCAGGCCCTTGTCGAGTCCGAGCTGGGAGAACCCCCCGGCCAGCGAGGCCAGGTCGCCCAGCCGACCCGCGCCCACCGCCCCGGCCAGACCGCCGAGCAGTGTCGACGCGCCCCCCGGGGCCGGGGCGGCCCCGATCAGTTCCTCCGCCCCGGGCACGGCGGCGGCCACCTGGGCGAAGTCGCCGCCCAGTTTCTGCCGGGCGAGCTTCAGGAGCAGCCCCGCCCCGCCCTTCGCCTGCTCGTCCTTCACGCCCAGTGTCGACACCAGCTGCTGCACGAGTTCGTTCACGGCCCGGCCTCCTCCGCCGGTGTATCCGGCGATGCGGTCTGCGTCTCCCCCGCCGCCCCGGGCGTGAACCACGACGCCACCCGGCCGACGGCCGATCCTCCCAGCACCCCGTCCTTCAGCGCCGCAAAGGGCGACACGTTCAGCACGGCGCCGGCGGCCAGCATGGCCGCCAGCCCGCGAACCGCGCCCGCCGCGCCGCCGCTCCAGCGGGCCCAGGACGACGTCCGCGCCTCGACCCACGCGAGAAAGCGCCGCTTCGCCGCCCGCACCAGCGCGTACGCGCCGCCGAAGGCCACGAGGAAGCCGCCCGCTCCCGAGGTCCCCCCCGCAAGCTGTCCGATGCCGCGCGCCACGAGCCCGTAGAGGCCGCAGCCGGCCGCGAGGGCGACCAGCATGCGCACCATCCGGTAGGCCTCCTGCGCGACGCCGCGCCGCATCCCCCGCCAGGCGCCGTACGCCATGACCGCCGCGGTCGCCCCGTCGAAACCGTTCATGTCCCCTCCCTCACGCCAGCGACTCCGGTATCCCGTCGGGCGCGACCCCCCAGGGCGTCCAGACCAGCGCCACGCCGCCGACGGAAATGTCGGACTTGCGCGGGCGGATCCGCAGCGGCTCCAGCCCGGTCTCCACCCCCTGCCAGGCGGCCCGGATGCGCTCCGTCTCCTCCTCCGTATCGCGCTCCATCGCCTTGCGCCGGTCACGCAGTGCCTCCAGGGATTCCTCGGCATGCGCCACGTCGCCCTTCTCCCTCGCTATGCGGCCGGCGCTGCGCATCGTCGTAGCCGCGCGCGACACGGTACCCCTGCTCATGCCCCGCCGTCCCACGAGTGCGCCCAGCAGCGTCGCGCCGAACGCGATGGCCGTCTGCATCATCTGCTGGCCAACCTGCCCCTTCTCCTTCTCGATCTTCTGCTCCGCGCGCCGGATGCGGTCCTGCAGCGTCGCGAGCCGCGCGCCGTACTTCGCGCGCAGTTCCTCGATCTCGCCGTCCCGCCGCTCGCGGACGGCCTGGCCCGCACGGACGCGGAACGCCCCCTCCTCCTCGCCGGGCTCCGACATGAGCGGGAGCGCCGGGCACAGCCAGAGGTCGAGCGTGACCCGCTCGTAGAGGTGGCCCCGGAACTCCTTCTCCCACCGGGTCCAGTTGCGGGGACGGGCCAGGCCGTCCGGAAGCGAGGCGTAGCGCGCGGGTTCGCGCGCGTCCTTCTCCAGCGCGTCCCGCAGGCCGTCAACGCGTTCGCCCGCCGCCCAGTCCAGCTCCGCGCCCGGCGGGGGCGGCGCCAGTACGCCGACGTGGCGCCAGCAGTCCGTCTTGCTCTTCGCGTGAACAAAATGCAGCCGCGCCCACCCCGCCACGGCGGGCCGGTACAGGATCGGACCTCCCGCGGGCGCGGGCCGGGCGGGCGGGCGGAAGAACTGCGCCACGGCCGGCGGCGCAACCGGGCGCTCCGCCGGCGGTGCCTCGGCCTCCGCCGGGACGGCGCCCGGGGCCGGCGCGGGCGCGGCGGCGGGCGCGGGCGAATCCGGTCCGGGACGGGCGGCGGAGAGGGACCGGATCTGGGCGAGGGTCATGGGCCCGCGCAGGTAGGAGAGCGCCCATCGCGTCTGCATCACCACGGGCGCGTCGTCGTGCACGTTGCGCATCAGGAACACGCGCTTGCCCAGGCCGGACAGCAGCCGGTCCATGGCGGCGCGGTCGAAACCGCCCCCGTCCGACAGCACGCCCTCGAGGCCTTCGAGCACGCGGTTCTTGTCGCGCTCGGTCTGCAGCCGCCCCAGCAGCCACGTGCCCGTGTTGGCCAGGCCCTTGTAGTCGAGGTCCACCGGGTTCTGCGTCGCGAGCACGATGCCGAGCCCGTACGCACGCGCCTGCTTGAGCAGCGTGAGCATCGGGGGCTTGGACGGCGGGTTCGCCGTCGGCGGAAAGTAGCCGAAGATCTCGTCCATGTAGAGGATCGCCCGCAGGCTGCTGGTGCCCGTCTGCGCGCGCATCCAGGCGACGACCTCGTTGAGCAGGAGCGTCACGAAGAACATGCGCTCGGCCTCGGAGAGGTGCGCGATGGAGAGGATCGACAGGCGCGGCCGGCCCTCCGGCGTGTACAGCAGGCGCTGCACGTCCAGCGGCTCGCCTTCCATCCAGGCGGAGAAGCCGGGGGACGCGAGCAGGTTGTTGAGGAGCATCGCGAGCTCCAAGCGCCGGGCGGCGGGATAGAAATCCTCCAGCTCGAACACGCCGACGCGGTCGAA
Organism: uncultured bacterium; assembly: GCA_963744655.1. Taxonomy (GTDB): domain Bacteria; phylum Verrucomicrobiota; class Kiritimatiellia; order PWTM01; family PWTM01; genus CAVUUJ01. The sequence goes on from CAVUUJ010000002.1 coordinate 333,636, forward strand.
GGGAGGCGCCTGGATCTCGCGGATCAGCCGGGGCAGGTCGAGGTCCCTGCCCTCGCGCCAGGCCCGGTCGAGCAGGTTGGAGAGCAGGATGTGCTCGCGGCTTCGGATCGGGTCCGCGTTGATCCCCAGCAAACCCAGCAGGCCGGAAACGGCAGTGAGGATCCGCTCTCGCAGCGCCGTGCCGTCGGCGCGAAGGCCGGCTTCCGGGGCGGCCAGCGTGCGCAGCACCTGGAGCGGGCGGCCGGCGGTGCTGCCCGGCGTGTACACCGCCGCATCGACGGCATCGCGGTACCGGCGCACCCGCCCGCCATCCTGCCCCCACGCGGCAAGCCCCTCGCACCACGTGTCGGCCGCACGGCGCGCGAACGCGTCGGCGTCCAACCCCGCGCGGGCCGCCGCGCCCTCGTCGACCCACGGGCGGAAGTCGGCCGGGCGGAGGTCCGGGAAGGCCAGCAGCAGGTTGGCGAGGTCGCCCTTCGGATCGATCGCGATGGCGGGAATCCCGTCGATCGCCGCCTCTTCCAGCAGCGTGACGCACAGGCCCGTCTTGCCGCTGCCGGTCATGCCCATGCAGACCGCGTGCGTCGTGAGGTCTTTCGCGTCGTACAGGATCGGTTCGTCGAGCGGGGCGGCGCGCGCCGGCTCGAAGCGTTTGCCCAGGTAGAAGACGCCCAGCCCCTCGAAGTCGATCATGCCTGCCCTCCTCCGCCGGCGCCCCCGCCTCGCCAGTGTCACGTTACCCCCGCGCGCGGACCCGGGCAAGCGGCACGCCGAAGAGCGGAGGGGGCGCGAGCAGCGGGGCTAGGCGTCCCCGGCGGTGTAGAGCATCCAGGCCGCGAGGGTCTTGCCGTCGTCGATCCGGCCCGAGCGGATGGCGGCGAGCACCTCGTCCCGGCACAGGCGCACGACCTCGACGTGCTCGTCGTGGTCCAGGTCCGCCGCCGCGGCGGGTCCGCCGCACTCGGCGGCGAACAGGTCCGCGTACTCGTCGGTCCACCCGGGCGAGGAATAGATGCGGCCCAGGTGCCGCAGCGAGGCCGCCGCGCGGCCGGTTTCCTCGCGGAGCTCGCGCCGCGCGGCCGTCCCGGCGTCTTCGCCCGGGTCCACGAGGCCCGCGCACACCTCGAGCACCTCGCGCTCGACGGCCTTGCGGTACTGCCGCACGAAGAGGAACGAGTCGTCCGGCAGGCGCGCCACGACACCGACGGCCGGGGCGTGCCGCACAAGCTCCCGCACCGAGGTCCGCCCGTCCTCCAGCTCCACGTCGTGGACCTCGAGACGCACGATGCGTCCGTCGAACACGCAGCGGCTGGCCGTGGTCCGTTCCTTCATTGCCCTCTCCGTCGCCCTGCCGGGCCTCCGCCCCGGGGGCGGACCGGTTTCGTAGCACGGACCGCCCCGCGGCGCCACCGGGAACGTGCACGGCGGTGCAGCCCGTGTGCCGGGACGCGGACGCGGCGACGCCCCGTGGGTGCCCGCAGGGCACATCATCACGTGACCACGTTGTCACGTGGTACGTGACTCCCGTGGCGGCCGCGAAGCGGCGGATTATTCACGACCTCGTGGAGGATCCGGGCTAGGGTGTGCGGGCGGGCGGGCAGCCGCCTCGAGGGGACGAGCATCGCACCATGGACACCCGGGCCGACCGCGAAGCCATCGAGGAGCAGGCGCTGGCGCCCTGCGCCTGCCGCGGGGCCCGCAGCCTGGGACGCCGCTATCCCCAGGCCGCGCACCCCTACCGCACGGACTTCCAGCGCGACCGGGACCGCGTGCTGCACAGCCGGGCCTTTCGCCGGCTGGAGTACAAGACCCAGGTCTTCGTGAACGGCACCGCCGACCACTACCGCACCCGCCTCACGCACACCATGGAGATGGCCGGCGTCGGGCGCACGCTCGCGCGAGGCCTGCGCGTGCACGAGGACCTCACCGAGGCGATCATCCTCGCCCACGACATCGGCCACAGCCCCTTCGGCCACTCCGGCGAGGAGGCGCTCGACACGCTGATGAAGAACGAGGGCGGCTTCGACCACAACCTGCAGAGCTGCCGCGCGGTCGAGCAGCTCGAAGCCCGCTATCCCGACTTCCCGGGCCTGAACCTCACCTGGGAGGTCCGGGCCGGCCTGCGCAAGCACCTGGCCGCCGTACCCGGCGCCCAGCTGGACGGGCACCCGATCGGCCCGTTCCAGGTCCTCGAGGCCCAGGTCGCCGACGTCGCCGACGACATGACCTACCACGCCCACGACGTGGACGACGGCCTGGAAGCCGGGCTGTTGAACGAGGACGCCCTCTCGGAGCTGGAGCTGTGGCGGGAGGCCGTCGGCAAGGCGCGCGCGCAGTACCCGGCCGCGGGCGCCGATGCGCTCCGCGCGGTCACGGTGCGCAACCTGCTGGACATCCAGGTCGAGGACGTGCTCCGGACGAGCGGCGAACGCCTGGCCCGGCACCGGCCCGGCTCGCCCGCCGAGGTGATGGCGGGCCCCGAGCGGATGGTGGCCTTCAGCGACCGGATGAAGGCGATGCTGGAACCCTTCCGCGCCTTCCTTTTCCAGCATGTCTACTGGCATCCCTGCGTGCGCGACGCCAACCTGGAGGCCGTCGAGATGATGCGCCGCCTCTTTCTCCACTACGTCGAGCACCCCGGGGTGATGGGGCGCAAGGCCCGCGCCCGCGTCGAGACCGAGGGGCTCTGGCGCACCGCCTGCGACTACGTGGCGGGCATGACCGACCGCTACGCGCTGGAGGAGTACGGCCGCTTCGGCCTCGGCGCCGCCCCCTGAGCGCGGCACCGGGCGCTGGACGGACGGCCCGCCCGGCGGTAGCCTGCCCCCGCCGCACGCGCCAGGAAGGGGGAACGGCCGCCATGATCCGAGAAGCCATCGCCCGTCTCGTCGAAGGAGCCGTCCTCTCGCGCGAGGAGGCCCTCGCGGCCCTGCGCGACGTCATGAAGGGCGAGGCAACGCCCGCACAGATCGGCGCCTTCATCACGGCCCTGCGCATCCGCGGCGAGACCCCGGAGGTGATCGCGGGGTGCGCCGAGGCGATGCGGGAGCAGTTCACGCCCGTCGCGGCCGGCGAGGGCCCGGTCGTCGACACCTGCGGCACCGGGGGGGACGGCGCCCACACGTTCAACATCTCGACCGCCGCCGCCCTCGTCGCCGCCGGCGCCGGGGTGCGCGTGGCCAAGCACGGCAACCGCGGCGTCTCCAGCCCGTGCGGCAGCGCGGACGTGCTGGCCGCGCTCGGCGTGGACCTCGCCGCGCCGCCGGCCGTCATGGAGCGCTGCCTGCGGGACATCGGCATCGCCTTCCTGTTCGCCCCCGCGCTGCACCCGGCCATGAAGTTCGCGATCGGTCCGCGGCGCGAGATCGGCATCCGCACGGTCTTCAACATCCTGGGGCCCCTCTCCAACCCCGCCGGCGCGCGCCGCGGGGTGCTCGGGGTCTTCAGCCGCGAGATGGTCGGGGTCATGGCGCGCGCGGCGGCGGACCTGGGCGCGGTGCACCTCTTCGTGGTGCACGGGCACGACGGGCTCGACGAGATATCCCTCACCGGGCCGACGTGGGTCGCGGAGGTGCGCGACGGCAGCGTGCGCACCTGGGAGCTGGCGCCGGAGGACGTGGGCCTGGCGCGGTGCGACGCGGCGGCGCTGCGCGGCGGGGCGCCCGACGAGAACGCCGCGATCCTGCGCGAGGTCCTGGCGGGCGCCGCGGGGCCCCGGCGGGACATCGTGCGGCTCAACGCGGCGGCCGCCCTCGTGGCCGGCGGACGGGCCGCCGACCTGCGCGAGGGGCTCGACGCCGCGGCCGTGTCGATCGACACCTCCGCGGCGCAGGACAAGCTGGAGCGGCTCGCCGCCGCCACGTCGGCCGCCGGCGATTCCGCCTAGCCCGGGACCGGGGAGGGTGCCTCGCGGCACAGGGCGGGGTCGAGGATCGCGCCGTTCCTTCGCAGGACCTCCTGCAGCTCGGCCACGTCCAGCGCGCCGACGCACCCGTCCGCGGAGCGGGCCGCCAGCGCGGCGGCCGTCCCCGCCGCCTCCCCGCTGACGACGCACGCGGGGATGGCGCGCGTGGCGTCCCACGCCCGGCCGGCCGACGAGATGCAGCGGCCCGCGGCGAGGAGGTTCGCGTTCGCGGTTCCGCGCAGGGCCGCCAGGGGGAGGGCATAGACGATGCCCCGTTGGCGCCAGTCGCCCGTCATGCCGACGGCGTCGGCGGGCCACCGCCCGGCGTCGCCCGGCGCGATCTCGACCGCGCCGCGCAGGCGGCGGGTCATGCGGAACGTGGGCATCACGGGCACGACGAGCGGCTCGACGGGCGCGTCCGAACCGCGGCGGAGCCCGTCGAGCGCCCGCCTCAGCTCGGCGCGGCTGGCGAGCACCTGCCGCGTGACGTCCGCCCCGTCGTCACCCGCGAACAGCGCGGCCGCGCCGGCCGGCGCCTCGCCCGACGCCTCGAACGCGTGGCTCTGCGCCTGGAGCCGGATGCCGGAGGCGTCGCGGTAGTAGAACCACCCGCACGGGACGTTGGTGCGCAGGGACACCGTCGGCTCCCCCGCGCCCGCGCACACGTCCGCGTCGCCCGTCGCATCGACGAACGCCGCGGCCCGGAGCGCGAGGCGGCCGCTCTTGTTCTCGACCAGCAGCGCCCGCACGCGGCCCTCCGACGCGAGCGGCCGGCAGGCCAGGGTGTCGTACCAGACGTCCACGCCCGCCTCGACGGCGAACCGTTCCAGGTCCAGCAGGAAGCGGACGGGTTGGAAGAACGCCTGCAGCCGGACCGCCGCCCGCCCCGCCGGGTCGCCGCCGGGCTCCCAGGCCGGCGGGAGGCGGTCCGGGCCGCCGGCGAGGGCCAGGCGAAACAGCTCCCCGGCCAGGCCCCCCGCCACCTGCCGGCCGCACCCGTCGCAGAGCGGCAGGTAATGCGTCACCACGCCGAGCGTGGCCAGGCCGCCGAGGGCGCAGGCCTTCTCGACGAGGGCGACGCGGGCGCCCTGCCGCGCCGCGGCCACGGCCGCCGCCACCCCCGCCACCCCGCCGCCGACGACCGCCACGTCGAACGCGCCGGCGACCGGCACGTCGCGCGCCGCCTCGCGCACGGCGCCGCGGACCGGCGGCCCTCCCGCGACCGGGCCCGCGCTCATGACCCCGCGGGCTCCCCGGCGAGTCCGGCCGCCGCGTGGCGGGCGGCGATCGTGTCCGCGAGGGCGGCGAGGGACGCGTACGTGTCCGCGCGGGGCGCGCCCCGCGCGAACACGGCATCCAGGAACTCCGCCTTCAGGTCCGGCAGCAAGGAACGAAGCGTCTCCAGGCCCTTGGAGCCCCAGCCGTAGGAACCGATGCAGGTCACGAAACGCGTCTTGGGCTTCACGCCGTTCATCACGTAGGCCGCGGCCACGGCCTGCGGATGGATGCTGTTCCACACCGCGGGCGCCGCGATCACCACGGTCGCCGCGTCCACCAGCGCGGCGGCCAGCCGGTCGAGCCGGAGCGCCGTCAGGTCGTGCAGGTCCACGCCGACGCCGCGCGCGACCAGCTCCTCGACCAGGCGGTCCACCATGGCCGCCGTGCTGCCGTGCATGGAGACGTGGGGGATCACGACGCGGTGGCGCGGCGGGCCCCGGACCCAGTCCTCGTACGCGTCGAGCACGAAGCCGGGGTCGGCGTGGACCGGGCCGTGGCTCGGCCCGATGAGGGCCGGCTCGAGCGCGGCGACCTTGTCGAGGTTCTTCGCGATCGACGCGGCGTACGGCATCATGATCTGCGCGTAGTAGAGGCGCGCCGCGTCCAGCACGCGGGCGCGGTCGGTGGAGAAGAGGTCGGAGGTGGCCAGGTGCGAGCCGAACAGGTCGCAGGGGAACAGCGCCCGGTCCTCCTCGACCCACGTGGCCATCGTTTCCGGCCAGTGCGACCAGGGAATCGACACGAACCGGAGCGTCTTGCCTCCCAGGTCGACGCGGCGGCCGTCCTCGACCGTCTCGATGCGGTCCGCCGGGAGCGGCAGGAGCTCCGGCAGCACCCGGGCCGCCCGCGGGCTGCAGAGGAGGCGGGCCGCGGGATAGCGGTCGAGCACGGCGGGGAGCATTCCCGAGTGGTCCTGCTCCGCGTGGTGCGAGACCACGTAGTCGACGCGGGGCACCGCGTCGAGCTGCCGCAGGAACGCGTCGCCCATCGAGGCGTCCACCGTGTCCAGCAGCGCCGTGGCCGACGCACCCTCTACGAGGTACGCGTTGTAGCTGGTGCCGTCCGGCAGCGGGATGAGCGCGTCGAAAAGCGTGCGGTCCCAGTCGATCGCTCCGAGCCAGGAAAGCCCGGGCCGTATCGTGCGCGCCTTCACGCGGCCGGCCCCCACTGCGCCAGCAGCTCGTCGAAGCGGTCGAGATCGAGGGACTGCGCCCCGTCGCTGCGCGCCTGGTCGGGATGCGGATGCACCTCGACCATCACCCCGTCGGCCCCGACCGCCTTCGCGGCCCGCGCCAGCGGGATGACGAACTCCCACCGGCCCGCCGCGTGGCTGGGGTCGACGAGCACGGGGAGGTGGCTCACGCTCTTCACGAACGGCACGGCGCTGAGGTCGAGCGTGTGGCGCGTGTGGTCGGCGAACGTGCGCACGCCGCGCTCGCAGAGGATCACCCGGCGGTTCCCGCCCGCCAGGATGTACTCGGCCGCCATCAGCCATTCGTCCACGGTCGCGGCCAGGCCCCGCTTGAGGAGCACCGGTTTCGACCCCTCCCCCGCGCGGCGCAGGAGCGAGTAGTTCTGCATGTTGCGCGCGCCGATCTGCACGATGTCCGCCACCGCCTCGACCGCGTCGTAGTTCACGTGGTCGATCGCCTCGGTCACGATGCCGAGGCCGAACCGCTCGCGCGCCTCGGCCAGGAACTCCAGGCCCTCCGCGCCGAGCCCCTGGAAGGTGTAGGGCGAGGTACGGGGTTTGAACGCGCCGCCCCTCAGGAGCCGCACCCCGCGCGCGGCGAGGTGCCCGGCGGCCTCCATGATCTGCTCGCGGCTCTCGACGGCGCAGGGCCCGGCGATGATCACGGGCGGCGGGGCGCCGATGCGCACCCCCCGCACCTCCACCACCGTGGGCTCCTGCTGCGTCTCGCGGCTCACCAGCTTGTAGGGGCGCGTGACCGCGATGCAGTAGTTCACGCCCGGCAGGGAGCGGAAGAGGGCGGGATCGACCGGCCCCTGGTTGTCGAGCACGCACACGGCCGTGCGCTCGCCGCCGGGCATCGGCACGGGACGGCAGCCCTGGGCGCGAACGCGTTCGGCGACGCGCGCGATCTGCGCCTCCGTGGCGTCCCGCTTCATCACGATCAGCATGTCGGTTTCCTTTCCGCGGTTCCGGCGCCCCGCGCCGGGCAACCCACTGTAGGGCCGACACGCCCCCCCGGCAACCGCGCCGGGCTCAGCGTCGTCCGTCCGTCGGCATGGGGTCGAGCAGCGTGGGAAGGGGCTCGCGCGGCAGGGCGTCCGACACCCGGTCGCGGACCTGCCGCGGGCCGCGCAGGGCCCAGTGCAACGCCGCGGCCAGCACGACCGAGAGCGCAACCGCCAGGGCCCAGAAGATAAGCACCTTGTTCCGGCGGCGCCGGCTGCGGCGCAGGTTCCTGGGGTCCCCCATGGAGGCGAACGCCCCGCGGGTCCGCATGCTCACGCGACGGGTCCGGCTCCGCCGGCCCTTCGCCCCGCCCCCGCCCCGGGCCCTGGTGGTCTCCCCGCTGTCCATGCTGTCCGTCCTCCCGTCGCCGCCGCGGCATACTAGCCCCGACCCGCCGCAAACGCCATGCCTTCGTGCGCACCCCACCCCTCCCCGCCCACCTCGCGCCCGCCCGTAGCCCTCCCTCAACACCCCCCTTCTGTTCATTACATTTGTGTCCTATAAGCATCCACGCATCGACATTTATGTTGCTGCTGTTGCCTACGGACATGCGTAATGGTCCGACAGGACCTCTTGTTATTTGCTCTTGAGTAATGGCTTATGTGCTTTACTGCGAAATGCGACACCGGTTTGGCATGTAGGATGCTTCAGGGGGCGGGCTCGGGATGGCATGTGCTTGCGGACTCGCCCGCGCGGGTTCATGCTCGGGGCCGGGTCGCTTTCGGGAGGCGGGGCGATGCCGGGCAGCGGGTGGGAGGATGTGACGGTACCCGCCGTCCGCGTGGAAAGGCGGGCGGGCGGGCAACGGGGGGAGACAGACGGATCATGAACACGGCAAGACAGAACGCGATCGCGGCGGTGACGCACTACAAGCCCATGGAGAAGCCGATGGACTTCTCGGAGACGCCGACCCAGGAGCTGTTTGCCCGCAACGTCTTCAGCGACGCGGTGATGCAGGCGCGGCTGCCCAAGTCGGTGTACCGGGCGCTGCGCCGGACGATCGACCGCGGGGAGGCGCTGGACGTTTCGGTGGCCGACGCGGTGGCCGTGGCCATGCGCGACTGGGCCATCGAGAAGGGCGCGACGCATTACGCGCACGTGTTCTACCCGCTGACGGGCCTGACGGCGGAGAAGCACGACAGCTTCCTCGAGCCCGACGGGCGAGGGCGGCGTGCTGGCGGAGTTCTCCGCGAAGCAGCTGATCCAGGGCGAGCCCGACGCGTCGAGTTTCCCCTCGGGCGGCATCCGGGCCACGTTCGAGGCCCGCGGCTACACGGCGTGGGACGTGACCAGCCCGGCCTACATCCTCGATAACCCCAACGGCACCACGCTGTGCATCCCGACGGCGTTCTGCTCGTGGACCGGCGAGGCCCTCGACAAGAAGACGCCGCTGCTGCGCTCGATGCAGGCGCTCAACGCCCAGGCGCGACGCGTGCTCAAGCTGTTCGGCCAAGACGACCCCGGGCTGGTCTTTTCCACCGCGGGCTGCGAGCAGGAGTACTTCCTGATCGACCGCAACTTCTTCTTCGCCCGGCCGGACCTGATCAACGCGGGCCGGACGCTCTTCGGCGCGCAGCCGCCCAAGGGCCAGGAACTCGAGGACCAGTATTTCGGCGCGATTCCCGAGCGGGTGCTGGCGTTCATGCTCGAGTGCGAGCGGGAGCTCTACAAGCTCGGCGTGCCGGTCAAGACCCGCCACAACGAGGTCGCCCCGGCCCAGTACGAGATCGCGCCGGTCTTCGAGAACGCCAACCTCGCCACCGACCACCAGCACCTCGATCATGACGACGCTCCAGCGCGTGGCGCAGAAGTACGGCATGGCCTGCCTGCTGCACGAGAAGCCCTTCGCGGGCATCAACGGCTCGGGCAAGCACCTGAACTGGTCGCTCGGCACGGCGTCGATGAACCTGCTCGAACCGGGCGACACGCCGCACGAGAACGCGCAGTTCCTCGTGTTCTGCGCCGCGGTCATCCGCGCCGTGTCACGGCACGCGACGCTGCTGCGCGCCTCGGTCGCCCACGCGGGCAACGACCACCGGCTCGGCGCCAACGAGGCCCCGCCGGCGATCATCTCGATCTTCCTCGGCGACCAGCTCACGGACGTCTTCGAGCAGATCGCCAAGGGCGGCGCGAAGCAGTCGAAGAAGCCGGGCGTGCTGTCGGTCGGCGTCGACACGCTGCCCGCCGCTGCCGAAGGACGCGGGCGACCGCAACCGCACGAGCCCGTTCGCCTTCACCGGCAACAAGTTCGAGTTCCGCGCCGTGGGGTCCAGCCAGTCGGTCGCCGGTCCGCTGGTGGTCCTGAACACGATCGTCGCCGAGTCCCTCGACTACGTCGCGACGGAGCTCGAGGCGGCGCTCAAGGAGGGCCGAAGAAGCTCAACGACGGCGGTGCAGGACATGCTGCAGGAGATCATCGCGCGAGCACGAGGCGATCATCTTCAACGGCGACAACTACGCCGAGGAGTGGCAGCAGGAGGCCGAGAAGCGCGGCCTGCCCAACCTGCGCAACACGGTGGAGGCGCTGCCGGCCATCACGGAGGCGTCGACGGTCCGGGTCATGGGCAAGTACGGCGTGCTCTCCCGGCGCGAGCTCGAGAGCCGCGAGGAGATCTACCTCGAGCGGTACGTCAAGGACATCGCCGTGGAGGCCCGGCTCACGCTCGAGGTGGCCAAGACCGACGTGCTGCCCGCCGCCATGGCCTACCAGAAGCAGCTGGCCGAAACGGCCCTGGCGCTGCAGCAGCTCGGCAAGGAGCACTGCACGGTGATCCTGGACGAGGTGAACGGGTACGTCGCCGCCCTCCAGAAGGAGGCGGCGGGCCTCGCCAAGGCCCTGGCCCACGAGGCGAAGGGCTCGACCCTGAAGCACGCAAAGCATGCGCGCGACGTGCTGGTGCCGGCCATGAACAAGGTGCGCGACGTCGTGGACCTGCTCGAGGGCGTGGTGGCCGACGAACTCTGGCCGCTGCCGACCTACCAGGAGATGCTGTTCATCAAGTAGCCCTGCCGACACGGCGGGACGCGAAGGGCCGGGGGGGTATCCTCCCGGCCCTTTCTGCCGTCCGCCCCGGCCGCGTCGAGCCGTGCCGGGCGGCGGTTGACAGGAGGCGCCGCAGCGTAGGATGCTCCCCCCGGCCCGCGGGGAGGACGGACATGGGCACGGGGGGAACGAGGCGCGGGACATCGGTCGGCCTGGCGGCGCTGCTGGCCGGCCTGGCCGCCGCGGCCCCGGCGGCGGACGGCCCGCCGGGCCCGGAGGAGGCGGTCGCCCGCGGGTGCCTCTTCGCGTTCTACCCGTCCGACCGGCTGATCGTGGCGCGGATCGAGTTCACCCGGGAGACCCTCTGGACGCCCGAGGCCGTCGCGTTCGCCGGGACGATCCCGGCCGTGGAAATCTGGGTGCAGCCCGCGGGCGGGTCCGACCGGCTGGCCGGGACAACGGTTTCGCTTCGCGGCGGCCGGAGCGGCGACGTACGCCTGGACCTCCCGGAACTGGACGGCCGCTACGAGATCTGCTTCCGGCCGCTGGACACCCCGCGCGCGCTGGTGGTCCGCAAGCCGTTCGAACGGCTCCACTACCCGTGGGAGAACAACCGGCTGGGCCTCACCGACGAGGTCTACCCGCCGTTCGAGCCCGTGGGCGTCGATGGCGCCGAGGTCGCGGTCGTCGGCCGGCGCTACCGCATGAACGCGTTCGGCCTGTGGGATTCGGTGGTGACGCAGGGCCGGGAGCTGTTGGCGGGGCCCATGCGGGTGCGGTACCTGACGGGCGACGGCGAGGGCGCGTTCCCGCCCGGGCGCGTCGAGGCGACCGCCCGCCGGCCGAACGCGGCGGTCTTTTCCGCCCGGTCCGACGGGCCCGCCGTCTCGGTCCGGACCCGCAGCACCGTCGAGCACGACGGCTGCATGCGGGTGGAAACGACCCTGGCGCCGGGCCGGCGGCCGGCGGAGCTCCTCCGGCTGTGGGTGGACATCCCGCTGAAGGACGCCGAGACCCCGCTCATGCACCAGATCGGCGACACGCTGCGGAACAACTACTCCGGCGCCGTCCCGAGGGGAGAAGGCGTCGTCTGGGACTCCACCCAGGCCCGCCGGCTGTACGACTGGCGCAACGCGTGGAACAGCTACGTCTTCCTGGGCGGCGGGGAGCGGGGCCTCGCCTGGTTCGCCGACAACGACAAGGGCTGGATCACCGCCAAGGACGATTTCAGCCGGCCGCTGGTGGAGATCGCGCGCGAGGGCAGCACCCTGACGCTGCGCGTCCTGCTGATCAACACCCCCGCGACGCTCACCGAACCGCGGACCCTCGTGTTCGGCCTGCAGGCCTCGCCGACCAAGCCGATGCCCGGGAACTGGCGGGCCGGCATGGCCGGCCGGTTGCCGCACGGCGGGCCGGTGGTCCCCTGGGGCGGCATCCACTGTCCGCACAAGGGCCCGCACCGCGACGACTGGCGGATCGTCGACAAGATCATCGAGGCCCAGAAGACCGGCGTCTTCGACGAGGCGTGGTTCTCCGCGTACGCGGAGACGTACCGCCCGCCGCCGGTCTTCGGCAACTGGCCGTGGCTGACCTCGGTCCGCCACTTCGCCGGACGCCGCGCGCGCCCGGCCATGGCCTACACCGAAGAAATGATGTCCGACATGATCAAGCCGGAATGGCGGACGTTCATGGACGAGTGGGACACCTTCCGCTTCACCCGCCGACGGGCCTACGACGACGAGACGGTCCGGCAGAACGGGGCCGGGCGGGACTGGTCGCGTCCGACCTGTTTCAACGCCAGCTACATCAACTACGGCGTCTGGTTCCAGAACGAGTGGCTCCGGCGCGGCATCAGCATCTACTGGGACAACACGTATCCCAAGATCGGCTGGGACCCGCACACCTGCGACGCCTACGCCCTGCCGGACGGCCGCACGCAGCCGGCCATGACCCTCTGGGGCGAACGCGCGTACGCCATGCGCACGTACAACCTCCTGGAGCACTGGCGGCGGCACCAGCCCGACCCGATCCACTGGACGATGCACATGACCAACACGCTCATGCTGCCGGTGCACACCTGGGCCACGGGACTGCTCGACTACGAGCTGTGGAGCGGCGTGCCGTACGAACCCGATGCGCTGCTGGTGCAGTCCAGCGGCCGGCACGTAGGCTGCTACGTGCACGCGCACATGCCGCTGACGGGCAACAACAACCCGCTGCTGGAGGGCCGGGGCCACACGCGGGGCCAGGGCTCCGACGCCGGCTTGCGCTGCGTGTACGAGATCGTGGGGACGCACCGGCGGCTCGCGCCCTTCGGCTACGGGGAAGAAGGCGTGGACGTCCACACCTACTGGGCGGACCGGCCCGCCGCGGGGGTGGACAACGACCGCGTCAAGTGGCTCGTGCTGGGCCGCCCGGAGCAGGAGACGGTTCACGTCCTGCTGGCCAGCTGGTCGCCCGACACGGAGACCCCGCGCGTCCACCTGGATCCCGCGGTCCTGGGGTTCGAGCCCGGCCCGTCGGTCACGGACGCCGAAACCGGCCGCGCGATCGAGTCGAGCAGGCCGGGCGTGTTCCGCGTCGACCTGCACGCGCCGTACGGCCACCGCGTCGTCCGGGTCGGGCCGCGCGCCGCCGGGGAGGCGTTGCGATGAACGCCCGCGCCGCTTCCCTGCTCGCCCTCGTGGCCCTCCTCGCGCCCGGCCCGGCTCCCGCGGCCGAACCCGCCGGGGCCCCCGCGGCGGACGCCGCGCCGCCCCCCGCCGCCGGCGAGGTGCTCTTCGCGGACGACTTCGAGGACGGCCTGTCCCCGGACTGGGCGCGGTCCGCCGGGATCGAGGCGGTTCCGGAAGATCCTGAGCAGCCGGACGGCAACCGGGTCGCCCGCCTGGCCGCCGGCGGCCTGTCGCTGGCCGCGGCGCCGGCGGCGCCCGCCGGCGCCGGGGCGGACCGGCCGCGCCGGGGGCGTGCGGACGCATGGGACGACTACGAGTTCACCTTTCGTTTCCGTCTCGGCTCCCTGCCGGAACCGGCCCTGAAGGGGTTGAGCTACTACCAGATGAACGACGGGCAGCTCTGGGCCGCCACCCGCCCCCTGGTGCGTTTCGCCTGGCGGGTCGACCCGCGGGAAGAGGCCCCCGGGGCATGCTGGGATGTCCGGCTGGTGAGCTGCTTCGGTGACGCCCGCGGCGACTACGTGTGGATGGAAGGCCCTCGCGTGCACGGGTACGGCCGCCCCTACGAGAACCGGTTCGGCACGCCCCACTGGCTCGGCGAGGGCGTCGAGAGCGGCCCCGGCACCTTCCCGATGGACACGGCGTGGCACACCGTGCGTGTGCGGGTCGAAGGCGCGCGGCACGGCGTATGGATCGACGGCCGGGTGTTCCGCCGCGGCGTCGACGGACGGATCCGGCACGGCGGCGTCGCCATCGAGACGCAGTGGGGCGAGGTCGCGCCTTCGCACCTCGATATCGACGACGTGCTCGTCCGGAGGATCTCCCGGGCGCCCTGAACGGCCCCGCGCCCGCCGCCGCGCGGCGGGACCCGGCGCGGGCTACGCCCCGGCGAGGACCTCGCGTTCGGCCGAGAGCAGCACCTCGTGCATGGACGGCGCGTCGGCCGCCTCGCGCAGCCGCTCCAGGGCGTCGGTGCGGTGGCAGACCATGCACAACCGCGCGAGCGCGTGGAGGTGCAGGCGGTCGTCCTGGCTGGCGAGCAGGAAGAACAGGTCCGTCGTGCGGCCGTCCGGGGCGCCGAAGGGGATCCGCTGGACGGTGCGGCCGAGCACGACGAAGGAATCCTCCAGCAGGTACGGGTCGTGCTGCTCGGGGTGCAGCACCGCCACCCCGCCGGCCAGCGCGGTGGAGGCGAGCTGTTCCCGCGCGGCCAGTTGCCGGAGGAGATCGGCGGGGTGCAGCAGCTGTCCCGTCCGCGCCGCGAGATCGACGAGGGCGCGCAGCACCGACGCGCGCGTCTTGGCGTGCAGCTGCGGCTCAATGTGCGTCACCTTGATCAACCCGGGCAGGAGGGCGCGTTCGCCGGCGAGGTCGTGCGCCCGGGCGCTGGACTTGCGGTGGAACTCGCTCAGGCGCCCGGGCGGGAGGGCGAGCAGGCGGCGCGAGGCCCACGATTCGATGGCGCTGCGGCGGAAGACGAGCCGCCCGCCCGCGTGTTCGTGCGGGATGTCGTCCAGCCGCTCCAGCGCCCGCACGTCCCCGGGCGTCAGGTGCAGGTAGTCGGCCACCTCGTCGAGCTGGAATACCCGGTGTCCCATGTCCGTACCCCGCGGCGCGAGTATAGCCGCCGCCGCGCCCCCCGCAAGCCCGGCCCGCAGCCGCGGCCCGCTCCGTGCTTGGCCCCGCGCGGGCCGGGGCGCAAGATGGCGCGCATGGAACGCGCCCCGCTGCTCGGGATGGACGACGCGGAACTGGCCGCCGCGGCGGCCGCGCTCGGCCTGCCGCGGTACACCGCGGCGCAGCTGGCGGGCTGGGTGTACCGCCGCCACGCGACGGCGATGGACGAGATGACCGACCTCTCCAGGGCCGCGCGGGCGGCGCTGTCGGAGCGCTACGAGGTGGGCCGGGAACCGCCGGTGGACGTCGACGTCTCCTCCGACGGCACCCGCAAGTACCTGTTTCCCGCCGGGGAGAACGCGTTCGTCGAGACGGCGGTCATACCCGACCGCGGCCGCGCCACGCTGTGCCTCTCCACGCAGGTGGGCTGCCGCCGCGCGTGCCGTTTCTGCCTCACGGGCCGGCAGGGGTTCCGGGCCAACCTGTCGGCGGGCCGCATCCTGAACCAGTACGCGTCCCTGCCGGAACGCGACACGGTGACGAACATCGTCTACATGGGGATGGGCGAGCCGCTCGACAACCTGGACGCCGTGCTGCGCAGTGTCGAGCGCTTCTGCGCGCCCGCCGGCTACGCGCTCAGCCCGACGCGCCTCACGGTGTCCACGATCGGGCTGCTGCCCGAGGTCGAGACCCTCGCGTCGCGGGCGGCCTGCCATATCGCGCTGAGCCTGCACTCCCCGTTTCCCGAGGAGCGCCGCCGGCTGGTGCCGGCCGAGGCCGCGCACCCGGTCGAGCAGGTGCTCGCCGCGCTGCGCCGGGCGCGCATCGGCGGGCAACGGCGGATCATGATCGAGTACGTCCTGCTGCGCGGCGTCAACGACGACCTGCGCCACGCGGAGGGGCTTGCCGTGCTGCTGCGCGGCCTCCGCTGCCGGGTCAACCTCATCCCCTTCAACCCCGCGCCCGGGCTGCCGTGGGAGGGCACCGGGCGCGCCGCGGCCGAGCGGTTCCAGGCGGCGCTCAAGGAGCGGGGCCTGTGGACGACCATCCGCCGTTCGCGCGGACGGGACATCGCCGCCGCCTGCGGCATGCTGAGCACGGCGGGGGACCGCCCGGCCCCGGGGGAGCAGCCTTCGCGTTGATTCGCCGGGGCGGACCCCGCAGGGTCGTGCGCCGAACGGGCCGACGCGGAGTTGCCAGCGGCGCGGCGCGACGCTAGGCTGGGCCCAACAGGGAGGTCCGCGTGCTGGCAAGAGTCTTCTCCGGCGCCGTGTCCGGCGTGGAGGCGTACCCGGTCGAGATCGAGGTCAACGCGGGGCGCGGGCGACCCGAAGGTCATCGTCGTCGGGCTGCCCGGACGCCGCCGTGAAGGAAAGCAAGGACCGGGTCTGGACCGCCCTGGTCAACTCCGGCTACCTCCCGCCCCGCGGGCGCACGACGATCAACCTCGCCCCCGCCGACATGCAGGAAGGAGGGTCCCAGCTTCGACCTGCCCATCGCGCTCGGCATGCTGGCCGCGACGGGCGAGATCCCGCGGGAGCGGCTCGACGGCGTGTGCGCGCTGGGCGAGCTGGCGCTGAGCGGCGAGGTGCGGCGCGTGCGGGGCGTGCTGCCCATCGCGCTGCGGCGCGCGGGCCGGGGACCGCCGGGAGCTGCTCGTGCCCCCGGACAACGCGGAGGAGGCCGCCGTGGTGGACGGCCTCGACGTGTACCCGGTGCGACACCCTGCGCAAGGCGGCGGATTTCCTGCGCGGGCGAGCTGCCGCTCGAACCGCTTCGCGTCGATCCCGGCGGCCGTCTTCGCCGACTTCGGCGGCTACGAGGAGGACTTCGCCGACGTCAAGGGCCAGGAGCACGCCAAGCGCGCGCTCGAGGTGGCCGTGGCCGGCGGGCACAACCTGCTGGTGATCGGCCCGCCGGGCACGGGCAAGACCATGCTGGCCAAGCGGGTTCCCTCGATCCTCCCGCCGATGACGCTGGAGGAGGCGCTGGAGACGACCAAGATCCACAGCATCGCGGGCACGCTGCGCCTCGCACCAGCCGCTGGTGGCCACGCGCCCGTTCCGCGCGCCGCACCACACGATCTCCGACGCCGGGCTGCTCGGCGGCGGCACGCACCCGATGCCCGGCGAGGTGAGCCTCGCGCACCACGGCGTGCTGTTCCTGGACGAGCTGCCGGAGTTCCACCGCAACGTGCTCGAGGTGCTGCGCCAGCCGCTGGAGGACGGCGTCGGTGACCATCTCCCGCGCCGCCGCGAGCGTCGACGTTCCCCTGCCGCTTCATGCTCGTGGCGGCGATGAACCCCTGTCCCTGCGGCTACTACGGCGACCCGCAGCGCGAGTGCCGCTGCACGCCCGCGCAGATCCAGCGCTACCGCAACACGGATCTCCGGCCCGCTGCTGGACCGCATCGACATCCACGTCGAGGTGCCGGCCGTCCGCTACCAGGAACTGGCCGTCGCTGGAGCGCGGGCGAGCCCTCCGCGGCCATCCGCGAGCGGGTCGTGGCGCGCGCGGCGCGTGCAGCAGGAGCGCTTCCGGGGACACGCCGCACGTGCACTGCAACGCCGGCATGCGGGCGCGCGACGTGCAGCGGTGCTGCCGCACCGGCGCGGAGGCGCGGCCAACTGCTCAAGATGGCCATCACGGAACTGAACTTCAGCGCCCGCGCCTACGACCGCATCCTCAAGGTGTCCCGCACCATCGCCGACCTGGACGGCGCCGGGGAGCTCGACGGCACGCACGTCTCCGAGGCGATCCAGTACCGCTCGCTGGACCGCGAACGCTGGTAGCGGCGCCGCGGCGGCTCACGCGAAGCCGAGGAGCCGCCCGCCCTGGTGGACGAGCAGCGTGAGCACGTAGGCGAGGGCGGTGAGCGCGAGGGCCTGGAAGAGCGCCCACTTCCACGACCCGCTCTCCTGGCGCACGACCGCGACGGTCGCCGCGCAGGGCATGGCCACCAGGCAGAAAATCATCACGCAGAGCCCGGTCAGGGCCGTGTAGTGCTCCCGGAGCCGGGTGCGCAGGGCCTCGGTGTGCCCGGCCCCCTCCCCGACCGCGAACACGACGCCCATCTGGGCGACGAAGACCTCCTTGGCCGCGAACGCGCCAAGGAGCGCCGTGCCGATCCGCCAGTCGAAGCCCAGCGGCCGCAGCACGGGCGCCATGGCCCGGCCGATCCTGCCGGCGAGGGAGAACGCCAGCCGCTCGGACTGCTGCCCCGCGGCGAGGTCCGCCCGCTGCCGGTCGCGGGGCGCCCGCACGTCGTCCAGGTAGCGCACCGCGGCCGCGTACAGGCCCGCGTCCTCCCCGGCCAGCGCCTCCAGCTGCGCGTCCCGGTCGTGACGGAACAGGAGGTAGGGGACGGATCCCTCGCTGGCGCCGCGCCGCGCCACGCGCCGCCGGAAGGCCTCGCGGACCGCGGCCACCTCCGCCGCCTTCGCCTCGACGCGCGCGAGCGCGGCGGCGGGCGTTTCCCCCGGCCGGGCCGCGCCGCGCGCGGCCCCGTCGCGCGCGGCCGCGAAGGCCGAGTCGACCGCGGCGGCCGCGGCGGCGTAGTCGCGCGCGTACGCGCGCGGCCGGGGGTAGGACGTCAGCGCCCACAGCACGATGGAGATCCCCAGGATGATCGTGCCGGCCTTCCGGAGGTACATCCCGCCGTGCCGCCACGAATGCATGAGGAGGCCGCGCCACGTCGGCAGGCGGTAGGGCGGCAGTTCCATGACCAGCGGCACGGTCTCGCCGCGCAGCAGCGTGAGCCGGAGCACCCGGGCCCCGGCGATCGCGAGGACGATGCCCGCGAGGTACATCGCCAGCAGCACGGCCGCCTGCCACCGCAGCGGGAAGAAGGCCGGGATGAACAGCGCGTAGATCGTCAGCCGCGCGCCGCAGCTGATCAGCGGGATGACCAGCATCGTCGTGAGCCGGTCGCGCCGGTTCTCGAGCGTCCGCGTGGCCAGGACCGCGGGGACCGAGCAGCCGAAGCCGAGCAGCATCGGGATGAAGCTCTTGCCGTGCAGGCCCACGCGGTGCATGAGGTGGTCCATGACGTAGGCCGCGCGGGCCATGTAGCCGGAATCCTCGAGCGCCGCGATCGCCAGGAAGAGCAGCAGGATGTTCGGCAGGAACACGACGACCCCGCCCACGCCGCCCAGGATGCCGTCGGTCAGCAGGGAGAGCGGGGCCTGCGGCCAGCCGCCCGGCCAGGCCCAGCGCAGCCCCGAGGCGGCGGCCGAGAAGAGCGCGTCCATCGCGTTCATCGCCGGGTTGCCGAGGCGGAACACGAACTGGAACACGAGGTACATCATCGCCAGGAACAGGGGCAGGCCGAGCACGGGGTGCGTGAGCACCGCGTCGATGCGGTCCGACGCCGTCTGCCGCGACGCGGGGGTCTGCCGCGTCGCCTCGTGGCACGCGCCGGCCACGAAACCGAAGCGGCGGTCGGCCATGACCGCCTCCGGTTCGTCGCCGAAGAGGACGCGGAGCCGGTCGCGCGCCCCGTCGGCCGCCGCTGCGGCCCCGGGCGCCGCGGCGGCGACCCGCGCGCGCACCTCCCCGTCGTGCTCGAGCAGCTTGACGGCCGTCCAGCGGAGCGGCGCGGCGGGCGCGCCCCCGTGGCCGGCCGCGGCCAGCGCGTCGACGATCGCGCCCAGCTCCCGCTCGATGTCCTCGCCGTACGGGATGGCGGGCGGCGCGGCCCGGCCCGGTTCGTCCGCCGTGCGGAACACCTCCTCGACCAGCTCGCCGACCCCGAGACCCCGGTGCCCGACGGTGGGGACCACGGGCACGCCCAGCAGCGCCGACAGGGTCGGGTAGTCGATCGACCGCCCCCGGGCCTCGGCGAGGTCGCTCATGTTGAGCGCCAGCACGAGGGGGACGCCGGTCTCCATCAGCTGGGTCGCCAGGTAGAGGTTGCGCTCGAGGCCCGACGCGTCGATCACGTCCACCACCACGTCGGGCCGCTCGCCGAGCAGGACGTCCCGGGCGATGCGCTCCTCGAGCGAGTACGCCGTCAGGCTGTAAGTGCCCGGCAGGTCGACGAGGCGCAGGGTCCTGCCGCCTTCCCGGCGCCAGCCCTCGCGCCGCTCCACGGTCACCCCGGGGTAGTTGCCCGTGTGCTGCCGCGACCCGGTCAGGGCGTTGAACAGCGTCGACTTCCCGCTGTTGGGGTGGCCGGCGAGGGCCGCGTAGACCGTGGTGTGCATGCGCCGGCTCCGTCCCCCCGACTACACCACCCGGATGCACTGGACCATGCCGCGGCCCAGCACGATCCGCGCCCCGGAACAGGCCACGATGACCGGCCCGTTCGGCCGGTTCTGCACCACGGTGAGCGGGGTCCCCGGCCGCAGGCCGTGGGCGGCGAGCCGCATCCGCAGGTGGTGCCCGCCCTCGATGGCGACGAGCCGGACCGTGCGGCCCGGCTCGATCGCGAGCAGGGGCACGGCGGACGGGGCGGCGGACGCGGCCTCGCTCACGGCCCCCCCCTCCCGCCGCGGGCGCTGCGGCGCGGGCGCACGGCCCGGAAGCCGTTCCGCTCCGACCAGCGCATGCGGGGCAGGCGCTCCCGCTCGGCGTAGTCGGCCAGGTCCGCGAACCGGCGCGCCACCGGCCCGGGTACCGCGTGCTCGACGCGGCAGGCGCACGCCTCGGCCTCCCCCTCGTCCAGCAGCAGCACCCGCCGGAAAAAGCGGCGCAGCCCCTCGTGCCGCCGCAGTACGGCGGCGGCCGCGCGTTCCCCGTCCCCGGTGAGCGTGACGCCGCCGTAGGGCGCATGCCGGACCAGGCCGCGGCGCACGAGGGTCCGGAGCGCCCCCGTCACGGAGGCGGCGCGCACGTCCAGCCGCCGCGCGATGTCGCGGGGCCGCGCCTCGTCCCTCGACTGCACGAGCAGTAGGATCGTCTCGAGGTAGTCCTCCAGGCTCGCACTCAGTTGGCCCGTGTCGCCCATGGCTTTCCTTCCCCGCCGCAAGCTTTAGTCTCGCCTAACTTACGCGAACCTGCGATAGGTTGCGAGGGTTTTTAACATGCGCCGCCTTTCACAGGCATCCGGGGCCGGCACCCGGCGGGCGCGGGGCGCCCCGGCGGGGGCGCCCCGCGCGCCCCGGCGCGCGGGGATCCGGGCGCTCCTGCTTTTCGCCGCCCTGCAAGCGGTGGGCGCGGAGCCCGTGCCGCGCGTCCGCGGCCGGAGCGCCGGGGGCGAGACGTACGCGTGGCTGCGCGACGCGGGCGCGTTCTACGGCATGGAGTACGCGGACGGCCGGACGAAGTCGCCGCGCCTGCGCAGCCGGTGGAGCGAGCTGGTCTTCGAGGGCGAGAGCCGCCGGCTGAGAGTCAACGGCACCCTCGTGTGGCTGCACGCGCCGCTGCGCGTGGTCGGCGGGCGGTGGGCGCTCACGCAAACCGACCTGCGCAAGCAGGTGGACCCCCTCCTGCGGCCGTCGGCGTATCTCCGCGGACACCGCGCCCGCACCGTGCTGCTCGACCCCGGGCACGGGGGCAGGGACAGCGGGGCGGTGGGCCCCACGGGCCTGCGCGAGAGCGCCGTGGTCCTCGACCTCGCGTCGCGGGTCCGCCTGCTCCTGGTGAACGAGGGGATGCGCGTCCACATGACGCGCGACGCCGACCGGTTCGTGGAACTGGCCGACCGCGCGGCGCGCGCCGCGGCCCTGCGCGCCGACGTCCTCGTCAGCATCCACCTGAACGCGGCGGGCGACCCCGGCCCGCGCGGCATCGAGACGTACGTGCTCACGGCGCCGGGTCACGACTCGACCTCCCGGTACGGCACCGGGACCGGCTCGAAGGCGGTCAGCCCCGGCCACCGCGAGAGCGGGGCGAGCATGGTGCTGGGATTCGCCCTGCAGGAGGGGATGCGCAAGCAGGCGGGCAGTACCGACCGCGGCGTCCGACGCGCCCGCTACGCGATCCTCAAGGCCGCCCCCTGCGCCGCCGCCCTGGTCGAGTGCGGGTTCCTGAGCAACCGGCGCAACGAGAAGCTGCTCCGGAGCGAGTGGTACAGGAACCTGCTCGCGAGGGGCATCGCCGACGGGATCCTCGCGTACCGCAGGCGGGTCGAGGCGGCCGCGGCGCCCTGAGCCGGGCCGGCGGTCCGCCCGCTCACCCCAGCAGGTGCTGGCCGCCGTCGACGAACAGGGTCTGGCCCGTGAGGGTGTCGTTGCGCAGCAGGTAGACCACGGCATCCGCCACGTCCCCGGGCGTGCAGCGGCACCCCAGCGGCACCGGGCCCGCCCGGTCCCGGAGGTAGCTCTCGCCCTCGCCCGGCGGCGGCAGGATGGGGCCGGGGGCCACGGCGTTCACGGCGAGGCGCGGCGCCCAGTGCCGCGCCGCGATGCGCGTGGCCTCCCCCAGCGCCTTCTTCGAGAGGACGTAGGGCACGCAGGCGGGATCGAGCGACGCCACGCGGCGGTCGAGCAGGTTGACCACGCGGCCGGGCCGGCCCTGCGCCGCGAAGGCCCTCATCAGCAGCAGCGGCGCGAACAGGTTCACCTGGAACTCGGCGAGCAGCCCGGCGGCGTCGATCGTCTCGAACGCGTCCTTGTGGAAGACCGCCGCGTTGTTGACCAGCAGGTCGAGCGGTCCCGCCGCCTCGCGGCAGCGCTCGATCAGCCCGGCGCAGGCGTCCGGGTCGGACAGGTCCGCGCCCACGGCGCACGCGTCGGCGCCGCCCGCGCGCAGGTCGCGCGCGAGCGCATCCGCCTCGGCGGCCGACGCCCGGTAGTGGACGACCACCCCGGCCCCCTCCCGAGCCAGCGCGCGGCATACCGCGGCCCCGATCCGCACCGCCCCCCCGGTCACGAGCGCCCGCCTGCCCCCCAATTCCATGTCCAGCCGCCCCTTCCCGCCGTCACTCTGCGGGGAGGCGCGTCCCGCGCACCTCGTCCCCCACGCGGACCAGGTGCCGCGAGAAGGCCCGCCGCGCCGCACTCGCGCCCGGCCGCGCGACATCACGCGCCGCGCGCGCCGACAGTTCACTCCACAGCCGGGCCTGCAGCCTGCCCAGCGCCGTTTCGACCACCGAAGCGTCGCGGCCGACGACCATCGCCACGTCCGCGGGGTCGAACCCGTCGAGGAAGTGCATCTCGAAGAGCATACGCTGCTCGCGCGGCCAGCGGCGAATCTGTTCCCTCACGGTGTCGAGCAGGTTGCGCGCCTCCAGCCGTTCGCCGGGCGTCGGCATGGACACGTCCGGAAGGACGTCCGACGCCGTTTCCTCCGGCAGGCTGATGCGCTCCCAGAGCAGCTCGGCGAGGGGGTGGTCCTCCTCGGCCGGGGCCGCCCCGGACGCCCGCGCGGTCCGCGTCTCCAGCTCGAGCGGAAGGCTGCGGCGCCGGTCCCGGAGGAAGCGGCGCGCCGCACGGCGGGTCTCGTGGAACGCCAGGCCGAGCAGCCAGGCGTCGAGGGTGGCGTGCTCGGGACGCAGGCCGGGATGCCGGAGCGCGGCCTCGGCCGTGCGGTTCACGAGGTCGCGGACATCCAGCGCGCGCCGCGGCAGGACGCCGTCCTGCTCGTAGTGCTGCACCTGCCGCCGCACGAACTCGAGCAGCCGGCCGTAGTGCTGCTCCAGCGCCCGGCGGAGCAGGTCGAGGCCGTCGTAGGCCAGGTCGCCGGCTTCGACGGGCACCTCCTGGAAAGCGGCCGGCTCGCGGCGCCGGGGCGCGATCCGCTGCCGGTGCCGGGCGTGGTCGCCCCGGTAGCGGGCCTTGAGCCGCTCCAGCCGGCGCGCCAGCCGTTCGACCGAGGCGTCCAGCGCCCCGACCAGGCTCTCCGAGGCGTGTTCGACGTGCAGGACGTCGGAGGGCACCGCGAGGTTCAGCACGACGCGGTACCCCTTGCCGTGCGCGCGCCGCTCTAGCAGCACCGTGAGGTGCAGGGCGTCGTCGGGAAAGTGGGTCAGCAGGCCCTCCAGCTTGGCGATCTTGCGCCGGACCCTCTGCGCCACCGGGCGGGCGGCCCCGCCGGTACGGTTGACGACGTTCCATGCGATGCTCATCGTGCGGTCCCCGTTCCTTGCCGCCTGCCCGGTCCTCCCCCTACCGCGCCTCCCGTTCCACTGGAACTTTACCACGCGGGCCGGCGCTTGACCAGACCGACGGCACGGCCGACAGTGCACCGGGGAAAAGCCCGCGGCGCGGAAGCGCGGGCACGGTGATGTTCAAGCGCACGCTCAACCTGCTGGCGAAGGCCGCACTGGCCGCGGGGGTGCTGCTCGGCGCCCTGGCGGTCGTGGAGGTGCTGCGCGCGTACCTCTTCCTCCGGGAGCTCTCACCGTGGGCGGGCCGTTCGTTCCTGGCCCTCGTCGCGCTGCTCGTGCTGCTCCTGGCGGGCTACGTCGCCGCGACGCTGGCCGCCTACCCGCGCGTGCTGCGGCCGCCCCCGCGCCCCGCGGGGCCGGACGCGCCGGGGCGGGGTCTCGCGCGCTACGCGCGCTACCTCGAGCGCTACCTGGGCCGGCTGGCCGCCAACGCGAGTCTCTCCGGGCCGGAGCGCGACACGGCCCGCGACGCGGCGCAGGCGCTGGCCGCGGCGCGTCACGCCCCGGCCCTCCCGGACGCCGTGGAGCGGGTCGAACGCGACCTCCTCCCCCCCCTGCTCGACACCCTCGCCGGCGCCGCGCGGCGCGAGGTGCGCCGCAGCACGCGCGACGTGCTGCTCGGCGTGACGCTCAGCCCCTACCACAGCATGGACCTGGCCATCGTCGTGTACCGCAACGTGTCCATGGTGATGCGCATCGTCCGCATCTACGCCAGCCGCCCCCTCGCGCGGGAGCAGGTGATGATCCTGCGCGACGTGCTGCGGGTGGTCGCCACCGTGAACTTCCTCCACCTGGGCAAGAAGCTCTTCGAGAACCTCTTCTCCAACGTGCCCTTCATCGGCCGCGGCATCGACGACATCGGCCAGGGCCTCGGGGCGGGCCTGCTCACCTCGGCGGCGGGCCACGCGGCCATCCAGCGCTGCGCGGCCTTCGACGGGTGGGACCGCGACGCGGCGGCGCGTTCCCTCGCGGGGATGACGCGGCAGTTCTTCGCCGACATCCGCGACCTGTTCTTCAAGGACGTGATGCCCGAGATCCGCGGCAAGCTCCGCGCCGAGCTGCCCCCGGAAACGGTGCGGGACCCGGACTTCTGGGACCGCCTCAACGACGGGGTCGGCACGGCGTTCGACGCCACCGTGGACGCGCTGGACGATTTCGTGCTGCGGCCGGCCGTCCGGGCGGGCTCGACGGTGGTGCGCGCCACGTCGCGCGGCACGCGCTCGATCGGCAACGGGCTCGCGCGGCTCGCCCGCGCGCTGTGGAGCCGTTCTATTCGAACGCCAGGCGCGTCGACGGAAACGCGTCCCTGACCTGCTCGTCGAAGTACGCGTCCTTGTCCCCGGCGCGCAGCCACCCCTCGTAGACGTCCGCCGGCACGTCCCGGAAGTCGTACACGTCGCCGCCGCGCAGGACCACGGTCAGCAGCCGGCTGTCGGCCTCGTAGCGGATGCTGTAGATGCGCGCGGACTCCAGCTGCAGGAACCCGGTCGATCCGACCGAAAGCCCCACGCAACCGGCCAGCACGGCCGCCGCCAACAGGGCCGCCGGGCCCGCCCACCTTGCTTGGCTCTTCATCGGGCACCTCCCCCCGCGTTCCCGCCGTTTCGCCGGAATCGCCGGGCGACACCCTAGCGCCGCGGGGCGGCCAAGGCAATGCCGGCGTGCGGGCGCGGGGCGGCCGGCGGGTGTTGACCGCGGGCGGGCGGTGGCGGACGGTACCCGGCAGGCGCCGCGCGCAGCGGCCGGCGCGAAGGGAGACGCCGCCATGACGGAGAGCACCTGGACACGCGACGAACTGCTGCGGGTGGCCTCCGGTTTCCAGGCGCCCGCCGTGCTGGCCGCGGCGGCGGAGCTGGACCTCTTTGCCGCCCTGCGCGACGGCCCGGCCGGCGCGGGGGCGCTGGCCGGGCGGCTGGGCCTGGACCGGCGCGGGCTGACGGTCCTGCTGGACGCGCTCGTCGCGCTCGGCCTGCTCGCGAAGGGGGCGGACCGCTACCGGCTCG
Source organism: uncultured bacterium (assembly GCA_963744655.1). Taxonomy (GTDB): domain Bacteria; phylum Verrucomicrobiota; class Kiritimatiellia; order PWTM01; family PWTM01; genus CAVUUJ01. Next base: position 359,345 of record CAVUUJ010000002.1, read on the forward strand.
CGCCCGGCGCCGGCGACGCGCTCGGGCACGACGGACCCGGAAGCGTGCGGGGCATGGTGCGCCACCAGGCGAACTGCATGCGGCGCTGGGCGCGGCTGGCCGCGACGGTGCGCAGCGGCCGCCCGCCGCCGGGCGAGGAGGGCCCGCTCGGTGACGCCGGGGACCTGGCGTCCTTCATCCAGGCGATGCACGACGTCTCCGCGCCGATGGCCGACGCACTGATCGGCGAGCTGCCCGAACGGCCCGTGCGCCTCGTGCTGGACCTCGGCGGCGCCTCGGGCACCTGGACGGCCGCCTGGCTGCGCCGCTTCCCGGCGGCGCGCGCCATCCTGTTCGACCTGCCCGGCGTCGTCCCGCTGGCGAACCGGCGCCTGCGCGAGCTGGGCCTGCGGGACCGGGTCGAGCTCGCCGCGGGCGACTACCTCGCGGACCCCCTCCCCCGCGGCGCCGACACGGCATGGATCAGCGCGATCGTCCACCAGCTTTCCCTCGCCGACGCTACCCGGCTCCTCGCGCGCACGCGGGAGGCGCTCGCGCCGGGGGGCGTGGTCTACCTCCGCGACATCGTCATGGCGCCCTCGCGCACCGAGCCGCCCATGGGCGCGCTGTTCGCGGTGAACATGCTCGCCGCCACGGAGGGCGGCGGGACCTACACGTTCGACGAGCTCGGGGGCGCGCTCGAGTCGGCGGGATTCACCGGGCCCCGGCTGCTGCGGCGCGATGACCGCATGAACTCCATCGTGGCCGCCACGGCGGGTTGAGCGGGGGCCGGAGGCGGGCGTAGAGGCTTGCATCCGCCTTCCCGAAGCTCGAAACTGGCCCCGCCATGTCGAGCACCTTCGGCCACCTCTTCCGCGTAACGACCTTCGGCGAGTCGCACGGCCGGGCGGTCGGCTGCATCGTCGACGGCTGCCCCCCGCGCCTCCCGCTTTCGGAGGCGGACATCCAGCCGCAGCTGGACCGGCGGCGCCCGGGCCAGGGCGCGCTCACGACCCCGCGCGACGAGGGCGACCTCGTGGCGGTGCTCTCGGGCACGGAGAACGGCCTCACGCTCGGCACCCCCATCGGCCTGACGGTGGCCAACCGCGACCAGCGGCCCGGCGACTACGCCGCCCTCAGCCGGGTGCCGCGCCCCTCGCACGCGGACTACACCTACCAGGCCAAGTACGGCATCCGCGCGGCCTGCGGCGGCGGGCGGGCGAGCGCGCGGGAGACCGTGGCGCGCGTCGCGGCCGGGGCCATCGCCGAAAAGTGGCTGCGCACCGCCCACGGGACGGAGGTCGTGGCGTGGGTGAGCGCCGTCGGCGCGGTCGAGGCGCCGGACCTGTCCGCCTCCCCGCCCTCCCGCGCCGGGGTGGACGCGGAGCCCGTCCGGTGCCCGGACGCGCAGGCGGCGGCCCGCATGCGCGCGGAGATCGAGGCCGCGCGCGACGCGAAGGACTCCGTCGGAGGCGTCGTCACCTGCGTGTGCACGGGGGTTCCGGCGGGATGGGGCGAGCCGGTTTTCGACAAGCTGGAGGCGAAAATGGCCCACGCGATGCTCTCGCTGCCGGCCACGAAGGGCTTCGAGATCGGCTCCGGGTTCGCCGGCGCGCGCCTGCGCGGATCGTCGCACAACGACCCTTTCGTCCGTAAGGGATCCGGGCTCGGAACGTCCGGCAACCGCAGCGGCGGCGTGCAGGGCGGCATTTCCAACGGCGAGCCGGTCGTGTTCCGCGTGGCCTTCAAGCCGCCGGCGACGATCGGCCGCCCGCAGCAGACCGTGGACTTCGAGGGCCGGCCGGTCACGCTGGAGGCGAAGGGCCGCCACGATCCCTGCGTGGTCGCACGCGCCGTCCCGATCGTGGAGGCGATGGCCGCCCTCGTCCTCGCGGACGCCGCGCTCCGGCAGCGCAGCCGGCCGGGGTAGGGCCCGCGGGAGAGGCCCCCTCCCCCGGGCGCGCCCGTGTTCGGCGGGCCGTTGACTATCCGACGGGCGCGCCGTAGGCTCCAGCGCGGCTCGTCTCAAAGGCAAGGGTATGGACCGAATCCTGTTCAAGTCCAAGATTCACCGGGCGACGGTGACGGCGGCGGATCTCGATTACGAGGGCAGCCTCGGTATCGACGAGGCGCTGCTCGAGGCGGCCGACATCCTGCCGGGCGAGCAGGTGCACGTCTGGAACCTCACCAACGGGGCGCGCTTCACGACCTACGCGATCGTCGCCCCGCGGGGCTCCGGCACGATCCTGGTGAACGGGGCGGCCGCGCACCTTGCGGACCCCGGCCACCAGGTCATCATCTGCACCTTCGCCCACGTGCCGGACGCCGAGGCCCGGGCCTTCCGACCCCGCGTCGTGGCGGTGGACGAAGCAAACCGCCCGTTGCCCGCCTGACCCGGCGGGGCGCTCAGGCCGCGCCGGGAGACAACCGTTTCTCGAAGCACCGGTCGTATTCCGCGAAACCCGACCGGAGGTAGAACCTCGCGCCCGCTCCCGGTCTCCGCCACGCGGCGCGCGGCCGTCTTCCCCCGTGATGCGGTCCAGGAAGAACCGCACACCCTCCTCCGAGAAGGTCCGGTCCGGATCGAGGGACGCGTCGAAACGCGCGGCGTGCGCGACCGGGGCCCGGTCGAGGCGCAGGAGCGCCTCGAAGTCGGCACCACGGCGGGACGCACACGAACGGGAGCGGGTTCGTTCATGCGCCCGACGATCGGCGCGGGGCTTTGCGCCTGTCTTGCTCACTCGGCGCAGGGGCTCCCGCGCGCCCCGGGCGGGCGTCGCGGGCGGAGCGGGGCGGGGGTTGGGCTTGAGCGCGGGAGGGGCGGCGCGTAGGCTCGGCGGCGAACCGGGTTACCGACGAGGACCATGAAGACGTACGTGCTGGCCGTGGCGAACCAGAAGGGCGGCGTGGGCAAGACCACGACCGCGGTCAACCTTTCCGCCTGCCTGGTGGAGCGCAAGCAACGCGTGCTGCTCGTCGACCTCGATCCGCAGGCCAACGCGACCAGCGGCCTCGGGGAGGAGAAGACGCCGGGGCGGAGCGTCTATGCCGCCCTGCTGGACGGCGGCGACCTGCGCCCCCTCGTTCGCGCCACGGCCTACCGGCGGTTCGATCTCGTGCCGGCCGAGGTCGACCTGGCCGGCGCGGAGGTCGATCTCGCCGCCGCCCCCCACCACCTGCACCGTTTCCGGCGACTCCTCGAACCCCTCCTCGACGAGGGGGCCTACGACTACGTGGTGATCGACTGCCCGCCGTCGCTGGGGGTCCTCACGGCCAACGCCCTCGCCGCCGCCCACGGCGTGCTGATCACGCTGCAGTGCGAGTACTACTCCCTGGAGGGGCTTAGCACGATCACCGGCGTGATCCGCATGCTCCGCGACAGCGGCGCCAACCCGGCCCTCGACATCGAGGGCATCCTCATGACGATGTACGACCGGCGCACGCGCCTCGCCCGGCAGGTCGTGCGGGAGGTGGTCGACCACTTCGGCGACAAGGTTTACGAAACGTTGATCCCCCGCACCGTCCGCCTGAGCGAGGCGCCGAGCTACGGGCAGCCCGTCATCATCTACGACAAGCACAGCACCGGGGCGGCGGCGTACCGCCTTCTCGCGCGGGAGTTCCTCAAGCGGCGGCAGGCGGCGGCTACCCCCGGGACGGCCCCGGAAGGCGCGGCAGCCGGGCCGCCCGCGGCGCCCGCGGCGGTGGACGCCGCCGCGGCGGCCACCCCCGAAAGCGGCGGGGACCGGCGTGCGGGGCCGGAGGCCGGCGGGTAGCTTCGGCGTGCGGGGCGGACCCGCACGGGGAGGAAACGGGCCATGTCCAGCTGGTTCAACGAGGCCTGGCATCTGCTGCAGCTCGTGATGCGCCTGCCGGCCGACTCGCCCCTGTTCTGGATCTTCCTGGCCCTCGGGCTGTTGGCGGCCACCGTCGTCCTGAGCGTGGTCTCGGGCGTGCTCGGCGACAGCAACGCCAACGGGCTCAACAACCTGGGGGTCGTCCTGCTGGCCTCGGCGGCCATGGTGCTCGCCGCCGCGGCCGTCCCGGTTTTCTTGGCGCCGCACGCCGGCGCCCTCGCGCGCTCCGCAGGCTGGCAGGGCGCGGCCGCCGCCGTGGCCCTGGCGGCGGTGGGCGCGCCGATCATGGCGGCATGGCACCGGGTCCGCTACTTCTCGGCCCTCCTCGCCATGGTGCTCGCCTTCGCGGCGTCGGTCCTCGTGGTCCTCGTCCTGCACGTGGTGCACGACGCGTACAACGGGGGGCGCACGGCGGTGGAAGGCGCTCGCCCACGCCGCGGCGGGCTGGAGCAGACGCTGGGCCGGCCCCCGGCGGCCCGGCCGGAACGCGCGCGCGCCGCGGCCGGCCCGGCGCCGGTCTTCAGACCTCCTGCTCCCGCTCCGTCCGGCGCCGCAGGCGCTTGAGCCGGCCGGAGAGGGCCGCGCGCTTCACCGCGGACATCCGGTCGACGAGCAGCACGCCGTCGAGGTGGTCCTTTTCGTGCTGCACCGCGCGGGCCAGCAGGCCCCGCACCCGGTACGTGCGCGGCGCGCCCTGTTCATCGAGGCAGCGGAGGGTCACTTCGGCGGGACGCGTCACGGGCGCGCGGATCTCCGGGAAGCTCAGGCAGCCTTCCTCGCCGACCTCCGTCTCGGCGGAGGGATCCTCCAGGACCGGGTTGATCGCCGCGAGGGGCATCGGCACGTCCGGGTTGAGCGGGGCGCCCTCCTCGTCCGTGTCCGCCTGCACCGGCACGTCGACCACGAAGAGCGCGCAGGTCTCGCCGACCTGCTGCGCCGCGAGGCCGACGCCCTCCTCCGCGTACATCGTGCGCAGCATGCGCCGCACCTGCTCGCGCACGCCCCCGTCCACGTCCGCCACCGGCACCGCCTTCCGCCGCAGCACGGGGTCGCCGTAGAACCGCAAGGACCGCTCTTCCGTCATACCCGTACTATACCCGCGCCGCCCCGCGCGGCAAGGCGTCCGCGGCGCGGCGCCCGGCCGGCCCGCCGGGAGCGCCCCCCCGGGGGCGTTGACCCCGGCGGGGGCGGCGGCTACCCTCTCGCCTCGTGAGCGAGCATCCCGCCAGCGAAACCCTGAACCGTCCCGACCGGGAACTGGACCTGACCCTGCGGCCGAAGCGCTTCGAGGAGTTCGTCGGCCAGGGCAAGGTGCGCGAGCGGCTCGAACTGTCCGTCGAGGCCGCCCGCGGGCGGGGCGACGTGCTCGACCACGTCCTGCTCTCCGGCCCGCCCGGCCTGGGCAAGACCACGCTGGCCTACATCCTCGCCGAAGCGATGGGGGTCAACATCAAGGCCACCTCCGGGCCGGTGATCGACAAGCCCGGCGACCTGGCCGGCCTGCTCACCAACCTGGAGGCGGGCGACATCCTCTTCATCGACGAGATCCACCGCATGCAGAAGGCGGTGGAGGAGTACCTCTACTCCGCGATGGAGGACTTCGTCATCGACATCATGATCGACCAGGGCCCCAACGCCCGCTCGGTGCGGCTGGACCTGCCCCGCTTCACGCTGGTGGGCGCCACGACGCGCAGCGGCCTGCTCTCCGCCCCGCTGCGCTCGCGCTTCGGCATGACCAACCGGCTGGACTACTACGACGCCGGACGACCTGCAGGCGCATCGTCGAGCGCTCCGCGCGGATCCTGGACGTGGAGATCGACGACGGACGGCGCGCACGGAGATCGCGCGGCCGCTCCCGCGGCACCCCGCGCATCGCCAACAACCTGCTGCGCCGCGTGCGCGACTACGCCCAGGTCAGGGCCGACAACCGGATCACGCGCGACGTGGCCGACCAGGCCCTGGCCATGCTCGACATCGACGAGCACGGCCTGGACGAGATGGACAAGCGCATCCTCGAGACCATCGTCCACAAGTTCTCCGGCGGCCCGGTCGGGCTCGGCTCCCTGGCCGTCTCCGTGGGCGAGGAAGCCGACACGATCGAGGAGGTCTACGAGCCCTACCTGATCCAGGAAGGCTACCTCAAGCGCACCGCCCAAGGGCCGCGTGGCCACCGACCGCTGCTACGCAACGCTTCGGCCTGCACGCCCGCCGCGACACAGCAGACCGGCCTGAGCTGCTCTGAGCCGCCTGCCGTCACACCGCGCCGCGATGTGCCACAATGGCCCACTCGCCTCCCGGACCATGTGCCATCATGGCACTTACCAGTGCGCCACAGGAGACCGCGCACGTACCGTGCCATGAATAGATGCAACGCGTTGTTGCTCAATCACTTGTCATATAGCAGTTGCATCTGTAGCGCGTGCTCTTCATCTGCTTGGCACGTGCGCTGCTACATCCAATGGCACGTGAATTCTGTACGGGCGACGTAGCTTGCGCGTCATCCGGAAAGGAGGCGGAGATCATGTCAAAAGTACTGGGAATCGATCTGGGGACGACGAACTCGTGCATGGCGGTCATGGAAGGCGGCGAGCCGGTCGTCATCCCGAACGCGGAGGGCGCGCGGACGACGCCGTCGATCGTGGCGTTCACGAAGAACGGCGAGCGGCTGGTCGGGCAGGCGGCCAAGCGGCAGGCGGTCACCAACCCGAAGAACACGGTCTTCTCGATCAAGCGCTTCATGGGCCGCAAGTACGACGAGGTCGCGCACGAGATCACGCTGGTGCCCTACGAGGTCGTGAAGGCGACGAACGGCGACGCGCACGTGAAGATCGAGGACAAGACCTACTCGCCGCCCGAGATCTCGTCGATGATCCTGCAGAAGCTGAAGGCGGACGCCGAGGCGTACCTGGGCGAGACGATCACGCAGGCGGTGATCACGGTGCCGGCCTACTTCAACGACAGCCAGCGCCAGGCCACCAAGGATGCCGGGCAAGATCGCCGGGCTGGAGGTGCTGCGCATCATCAACGAGCCGACCGCGGCCTCGCTGGCCTACGGGCTGGACAAGAAGAAGGACGAGAAGATCGCGGTCTACGACCTCGGCGGCGGCACGTTCGACATCTCGATCCTCGACATCGGCGACGGCGTCTTCGAGGTGAAGGCCACCAACGGCGACACGCACCTGGGCGGCGACGACTTCGACCAGGCGGTCATCGACTGGCTGGTCGACGGAGTTCAAGAAGGAGCAGGGCATCGACCTGTCGCAAGGACACCGATGGCCCTGCAGCGGCTGAAGGAAGCGGCCGAGAAGGCCAAGTGCGAGCTGTCCAGCTCGCAGCAGACCGACATCAACCTGCCGTTCATCACGGCCGACGCCTCCGGGCCGAAGCACCTGAACGTGACGCTGACCCGCGCGAAGCTGGAGCAGCTGGTCGAGACCTGATCGAGCGCACGCGTGGGCCCGTGCCGGGCCTGCCTGAAGGACGCCGGCGTGTCCGGCGGTCGACGAGGTGATCCTGGTCGGCGGCATGACGCGCATGCCGAAGGTGCAGGAGACGGTCAAGGAGCTGTTCGGCAAGGAGCCGCACAAGGGCGTGAACCCGGACGAGGTCGTGGCCGTCGGCGCGGCGATCCAGGGCGGCGTGCTGAAGGGCGAGGTCAAGGACGTGCTGCTGCTCGACGTGACGCCGCTGTCGCTGGGCATCGAGACCCTGGGCGGCGTGTTCACCACGCTGATCGAGCGCAACACGACGATCCCGACGAAGAAGAGCGAGATCTTCAGCACGGCGGCGGACAACCAGCCGACGGTGGAGATCCACGTGCTGCAGGGCGAGCGCAAGATGGCCGGCGACAACAAGACGATCGGCCGCTTCCACCTGGACGGCATTCCGCCGGCGCCGCGCGGCGTGCCGCAGATCGAGGTGACGTTCGACATCGACGCCAACGGCATCCTGCACGTGTCGCGCCAAGGACCTGGGCACCGGCAAGGAGCAGAAGATCACCATCACGGCCTCGAGCGGCCTGACCGAGGACGAGATCGAGCAGATGGTCAAGGATGCCGAGCAGCACGCCGACGAGGACCAGAAGCGGCGCGAGGCGGTCGAGACCAAGAACATGGCCGAGAACATGGTCTACCAGACCGAGAAGCTGCTGAAGGAGCAGGGCGACAAGGTTGCCGCCGACAAGAAGGCCAAGGTCGAAGCGGCCGTCGAGGAGCTGAAGAAGGCGATCAAGGCCGACGACGCCGACGAGATGAAGGCCAAGATGGAAGCGCTGAACACCGAGATGCAGGCGGTTTCGGCCGAGCTGTACGCGCAGGCCAAGGCGCCGGCGCAGGCGCGGACGGGCCGGCGCGGCGAGCGAGGCCGGCGGCGAGCAGCCGGCGGAGCGGCGGAGAGCCGCAAGAAGCAGGACGAAGGCGAGGTGATCGACGCCGACTTCGAGATGGTGGACGACGACAAGAAGCAAGAACGTAAGCGGACCAGGTCGTGCCGGCCCGGTGCAGCACGTGAGCCGGAAGCAACACAAGGAGGAGAAGAGAAAGTATGAAGATCAAACCATTGGGAGATCGCGTGCTGGTCGAGCCGCATCGAGGAGAAGGAAGTCAAGAAGGGCGGGATCATCATTCCCGACACCGCCAAGGAGAAGCCCCAGGAGGGCAAGGTCATCGCCGTCGGCACCGGCAAGCTGGACGACGACGGCAAGATGATCCCGTTCAACGTGAAGAAGGGCGACAAGGTGCTGATGCCGAAGTACGGCGGCACCGAAGTCAAGATCGACGACAAGGAATACCAGATCATGCGCGAGGACGACATCCTGGCCGTCATCGAGCTAGATCGCGCATCGCAGCGTCAACACGATAACGCAAGGAGGAGAGAAGCAATGGCTGACAAAGGCAAGCAACTGAAGTACGACACCGACGCCCGCCAGGCGATCCTGGCCGGCGTCGAGAAGCTGAGCCGCGCGGTCAAGGTGACGCTCGGCCCGCGCGGCCGCAACGTGGTGCTCGACAAGAAGTTCGGCTCCCCGACGATCACCAAGGACGGCGTGACGGTCGCCAAGGAGATCGAACTGCCGGATCCGTTCGAGAACATGGGCGCCCAGATGGTGCGCGAAGTCGCCAGCAAGACCAGCGACGTCGCCGGTGACGGCACCACGACCGCGACGGTGCTGGCCGAGGCGATCTACCGCGAAGGCCTGAAGAACGTGACCGCCGGCGCCAACCCGATGAGCCTGAAGCGCGGCATCGACAAGGCGACCGAGGCGGTCGTCGACGGCGATCGCCAAGCAGAGCAAGAAGGTCAAGGAGCACACGGAGATCGCCCAGGTCGCGACGATCTCCGCCAACGGCGACACGACGATCGGCGAGATCATCGCCGACGCGATGGACAAGGTCGGCAAGGACGGCACGATCACGGTCGAAGAAGCCAAGACGCATCGAGACCACGCTGGACGTGGTCGAAGGCATGCAGTTCGACAAGGGCTACCTCTCCCCGTACTTCGTGACCAACGCCGAGACGCATGGAAGTCGTCGCTCGAGGACGCCTACATCCTGATCCACGAGAAGAAGATCTCGAACCTGCAGGACCTGCTGCCGCTGCTGCAGAACGTGGCCAAGGCCGGCAAGCCGCTGCTGATCATCGCCGAGGACGTCGAAGGCGAAGCCCTGGCGACGCTGGTGGTGAACACGCCTGCGCGGCACGCTGCAGTGCTGCGCGGTGAAGGCCCCGGGCTTCGGCGACCGCCGCAAGGCCATGCTCGAAGACATCGCGGTCCTGACCGGCGGCCGGTGCATCACCGAGGACCTCGGCATCAAGCTCGAGAACGTGAAGCTCGACGACCTCGGCCGGGCCAAGCGCATCACGATCGACAAGGAGAACACGACGATCGTCGAAGGCGCCGGCAAGACCTCGGACATCCAGGGCCGCGTCGACCAGATCAAGCGCCAGATCGAGGAGACCACCTCCGACTACGACCGCGAGAAGCTGCAGGAGCGCCTGGCCAAGCTGGCCGGCGGCGTGGCGGTGATCAACGTCGGCGCGGCGACCGAGACCGAGATGAAGGAGAAGAAGGCCCGCGTCGAGGACGCGCTGCACGCGACGCGCGCGGCGGTCGAAGAAGGCATCGTGGCCGGCGGCGGCGTGGCGCTGCTGCGCTGCCAGACGGCGCTGGACAAGCTCGAAGCTCGAGGGCGACGAGGCCGATCGGCGTCGAGATCGTCCGCAAGGCGCTCGAGGCCCCGCTGCGCCAGCTCGTGGACAACGCCGGCATGGAAGGCGCCATCGTCGTGCAGGAGGTCAAGAAGGGCAAGGGCAGCCTACGGCTACAACGTGGCGACCGGCGAGTACGCCGACCTGATCAAGGCCGGCGTCTCGATCCGGCCAAGGTGACGCGTACGGCGCTGCAGAACGCGGCGAGCATCGCCGGCCTGCTGCTGACCACCGAGTGCATGATCACCGAGCTCCCGGAGAAGGAGAAGGCTCCGGCCATGCCCCCGGGCGGCGGCGGCATGGACTACTAGACCGCGGACGGCAAACCGGTTGACAGGGACGGCGGGGCACCTACAGTGCCCCGCTTGTCTTTGCATGGAACCAGGGGGCCGGGCCGTTCCGGCGGCCCGGGCGGGGAGGAAGGCGACCTTGAACACGACGTACCTAGCGCAGGCCAAGCAGCGCGTGCCCAATGTGCCGCTCTTGATCAACATGGTCTCGAAGCGCGTGCGCCAGCTCAACGGCGGCCAGCGGCCGCTGGTGAAGCCCGACAACATGCACATGGAGAAGCTGGACCTCGCGCTCAAGGAGATCGCCGAGGGCAAGCTGACCTCGGAGATGCTCTTCACGCAGGAAGACGCCGCGGAAACGCCCTTCGAGCCGGTGTTCACCCTGTAGCCCGGCAGCCGGGGCGGCGCCCGGAGATCGGTCACGCATGACGGCGGCCCCGCCGAGCAAGGCATCGCGTCCGGCCGCGGTGGCCACCAACCGCAAGGCCCGGCACGAGTACGTCGTCCTCGAGACCCTCGAGGCGGGCATCGCCCTCCTGGGCACCGAGGTGAAGTCCGTGCGCGGGGGCCACGTGAGCCTCGCGGAAGCGTTCGGCCGCGTCGAGAAGGGCGAGGTCTGGATCGAGGGCCTGCACATACAGCCCTACGCCTTCGGGAACGTGCACAACCACGACCCGCGCCGCCCGCGGAAGCTCCTCCTTCACCGGTCCGAGATCCGGCGGCTGTTCGGGCAGATCGCGGTCAAGGGGCAGGCGCTGGTCCCGCTTCGGATGTACTTCAAGCACGGGCGCGTCAAGCTGGAACTGGCTATCTGCCGCGGCAAGCACGTGGTCGACAAGCGCGAAACGATCAAGCGCCGCACGGCCGACCGCGAGGCAGCCCGGGCGATCGCCGCCCACCGGCGCCGCTAGGCGCGGGCGAGGGCGGCGCGCGGTTCACCCCCCGCGCCGGTATAGCAGGCAGGCGTCGCGCTCGGCGGCGAAGGCCTGCAGGCCGGGCTCCCACGCCGCGGCCGCCTCTTCGAACGCCGCCCCGGCGCGCAGCGCTTCGCGCACCGAGGAGCTGCCGGCAAGCCGGTCGAACGCGTCGTCGCGCGTGCCCGGCGCGCCCCAGACCGCCCGGTCGCCGTGCAGGTCGCGCAGCACCGCCAGCATGGCCACGCCGGTCCGCACGGGCCGGAAGGACACCGGATCGGTGACGGCCATCCGCGCTCCCGACGCCGTCCCCCCGGCCGTCGCCCACCGGTGGTCGTGAAACGACACGCCCGGCAGCCCCCGCCCGTTGAGCGCGTCGACCATGCGCTCGCCGTCGACCCAGGGCGCCCCCAGGACGCGAAAGGCCATCGGGCCGCCGCGATCGCAAGAGAGCGACGGCAGCGCCTCCGTGAACACCGTGGCCGCGTAGGTCTCGGCGGAGGCCCAGGAGCGGATGCCCGGCGACGGCGGATGCCACGCCGGCCAGCCGGCGCCGCGCCGGGCCTCCCGCGCGTACCCCGTCATCGGTTCCGCCCGCAGGTCCGCGGCGATACCGGCGTGGCGGCAGAGCCAGCGGGCGGTCTCGGCCGGGGTCATGCCGTAGCAAAGCGGCACGTCCGCGCAGGCGACGAAACCTGCCAGGCCCGGGTCCAGCCGCGGCCCGTCGGTCGCCTCCGGCAACGGGATCGGCCGGTCGGCGACGACCACCGGAAGCCCCTGCCCCGCCGCCGCCTCCAGGGCATGGTGCAGGGTGGCCACGTAGGTGTAGCAGCGCACGCCCAGGTCCTGGAGATCGATCAGCAGGCAGTCGGCGCCCGCGAGCATCGAGGCGGTGGGTTTCCGCAGCGCGCCGTAGAGCGACCGGACCGGGATCCCGTGGCGGCGGTGCACCGTGTCGGCCACGGCGTCGCCGGCGCCGGCCAGGCCCCAGTAGCCGTGCTCGGGGGCCAGGACCGCCGTCACGCGCACACGCTCCTCCGCGGCCAACCGGTCGAGGGTGGACACCCCCGCCTCGTCGACCGCCGCCGCGTGCGACAGCAGGACGACACGCAGGGGCTTCCCCCCGCGCGCCCGTCCCGCCAGCCAGTTCGCGATGCCCGTACGCACCCCGCGGACGCCCCCCCTCCCCGTCAGCCACCGGCCGCGAGGATACCCGAAACGGAAAGCAGGAGGATGAAGACCTCCGCCGCGCAGACGGCGGCGGCCAGCCGGTCCCCGCCGCGCACGTAGACCGCCATCGCCCGTAGCAGGGCCGCCACGGTGACCAGGCCGAGCAGCGCGACGGGCACGTAGTTGAGGAAGTCCCCCCGGTTCAGCAGGCCCAGCCACGACCAGCCACCCCGCAGGCCCTGCGCGGCAAGGTACTCGGCAGCCGGCCGGCTCCAGTGGCGCGCCATCTCCTCCATCGAGACCCGCGCGGGCAGCAGCCCGGACACGTACACGCCGAAGGTGACGATCAGCAGGGGCAGCGCGACGCGCACGCCCAGCCCGGCGGTATCGGCATAGGCCCGGCCCGCCCGGCCCGTTCCCACGGCGAGGTCCTTCAGTTCCATGCGCCGAGCCCCTTCAGCAGGGTGCGGGCGCCGGCCAGCAGCAAAATGCCCAGCACGATCCAGCGCACGCCGCGCGGACGGCTGTGCACCAGCAACCGCGCCCCGATGCGCGCCCCCAGCATCATGCCCACCACCGAGGGCACCACCAGCAGCGGCAGCATGGCCCCGCGCTGCAGGTACACCCAGGCCGCGGGCGTGCCGGACATGGCGATGAGCAGGTGGCTGGAGCCCACGGCCACCTTGAGCGGCACCCCCATGACGAGGTTCAGCACCGGCACGTTCGCCCAGCCGGCGCCCAGCCCGAACGCCCCGCCTACGAAGCCGATGGCCAGGAACAGCAGCAGGCTGCGCGTGGCCCGGTGCGCCGACCAGACGATCGTGCGGTCCTCCGACGGGTCGTGGTACGCGCCCCCCACGCGCAGGGCCGCCATGATCGCGCTCTGCGCGCGCACCTCCGGGTACTCGCTGCGCCCGGCCGTCGCCATGACGACGAAGACGACCAGCATCACGGCGCCCAGCGCCGTCTGCACCGCCCGCTCCGGCATGGCCAGCCCGACCATGGCACCGGCGATCGACCCGATCGAGGCGGCCACCCCCGGCAGCAGCGAGAGACGCAGGTTGGCCAGGCCCCTCCGCAGCAGCTCCGGGCTCGCGGAAAGCGAGGAAGCGATCGCCACCAGCAGGCCGGCGCTGCGCACGAAGTCGATGTGGAACGGGAAGAACCCGCTCACCAGCGGCACGAAGAGCACCCCGCCCCCCACGCCGCCGAGGACGGCCACGATGCCGAGCACGAAGGTGAAGACCAGCAGGACGCAGGGCCAGACCCACCAGGGCGTGCCCGCCGACGCCGCGGCGCCGTCCGCCGCCGTCATCGCCGTCGCGACGAGCTGGGTGGCCACCGTGTCCATCAGCGTGCGGCCCCCTTCGCGCGTCGCAGCTGGGCGCCGCAGCACCGCTTGTACGGCCGTCCGCTGCCGCAGGGACAGGGCGCGTTGCGGTCCACCCCGCACCGCCGCGCCTCCTCGTCGCGGCGCGCCACGCGCGCCATCACCTCCCCGGCCGGCCGCCCCTCGCGCAGCACCCCGGCCAGCATCTTCAGGTACGGGTCCGCGTGCGCGAAGAACCGCTTGTAGCCCGCGCACAGGTAGTTGGCGCCCCGGTCCTCCGGCCGCTCCTTCACGAACCGGTGCTTGGGGCAGCCCCCGTGGCAGGCGAAGAGGTAGCCGCAGTCCCGGCACACCGCCGGCAGCCACGCGCTCTTGCCCTCGCCGAACGCACGCTGCGCGTCGTCGTCGACGAGGTCGGCAACCGGCCGCTCGAGCAGGTTGCCGCGCCGGTATTCCGGGTACATGAAGTGATCGCACGCGTACACGTCGCCGTTCCGCTCCAGGATCAGGGCCCGGCCGCACGCGGGCGCGAAGTGGCAGAGCCCCGGCGTCATGCCCATCCAGGCGCCCAGCGCGACCTCGAAGGTCTGCACGAAAACCCGCCCCACGTCGCGGCGGATCCACTCGTCGAACACCGCGGCGAGAAACGCGCCGTAGTCGTCGGGCCGGGGGCACCAGGGCATGACCGCCTGGCGCCCGCCCGGCCGGTCCGGGACCGGGGGCGCCGCAAGCTCGAGCCCCAGCTCCCCGGCCCGGGCGTCGGGCTTGCGCTCGACGAGCGGGATGAACTGCATGTGCTCGACCCCCTCGCCGCGCAGGAAGCGGTACACGTCGAGCGGACGCCGCACGTTGGCGTCGCTCACCACCGTCAGCGTGTTGAACGCGACCCCGTGCCGCTTCATGGCCGCAAGCGCCCGCATGACGTCGTCGAAGCGCGGCCGCCCGCGGGGGTCGACGCGGTAGTGGTCCTGGAGCTCGCGGGGCCCGTCGAGGCTGAGCCCGACGAGGAAACGGTGTTCCGCGAGGAAGGCGCACCACGCGTCGTCGAGCAGGATCCCGTTCGTCTGGAGCGCGTTCTCCACGCGGCGGCCGCCGGCGTGGCGCTGCTGCAGCGCCACCGCCCGGCGGAAGAAATCCAGCCCGGCCAGGGTCGGCTCGCCGCCCTGCCACGCGTAGTGCAGCTCCGGCCCGTCCTGCGACTCGGCTACGCCGCGCACGTACGCCTCGAGGACCTCGTCGGACATCGTCCCGCCGCCGCCCCCCGGGAGCAGGGCGTCCTTCTCCAGGTAGAAACAGTACCGGCACGCCATGTTGCAGCGCGGGCCGGCCGGCTTGGCCATGAGATGGTACGGCCCCGTCACGCGGGGCCGCGGATCCGCCTGGCGCGTCTCGCTCATATGCGGAGGCGAGTATGCCGCACGACCCGCCGCGTGTCCAACCGGCCGGGGCCGCGCGGCGTCCGGCCCCGGCGGCGCGGCGTGCCGTCGCCGGAAACCGGCCGGCGGCGTATAGTGGGGCCGTGGAGATCCCGCAGAGGCTCAAGGAGAAACTCGAGGCGCTGCCTGACGCGCCGGGCGTCTACCTGATGCGCGACCGCACGGGCCGCGTGGTCTACGTCGGCAAGGCCGCCTCGCTCCGCGCCCGCGTTCGATCGTACTTCCGGCGCAGCACCCTGCGGAGCGCCGACCCGAAACTGCGCGGGCTCGTCCGGTCGGTCAGCGACCTGGATACCGTCGTGCTGCGCAGCGAGGCGGAGGCGGTGCTGATCGAGGGCCAGTTCATCAAGGAGTACAAACCCCTCTACAACAGGGCGTTGCGCGATGACAAGCGGTTCCTGCTCCTGCGCGCGGACCTCCGCGAGCCCTTCCCGCGGTTCAGCACCTGCCGCATCGCGCGCGAGGACGGACGCGCGTACTTCGGCCCCTATGCCTCCGCGGCGTCCGCGCGCGCGGCGCTCGACTTCGTGGAAAAGCGCTTCGGGTTGCGCCGCTGCCGGCCCCGCGTACCCGGCCCGGAGGACCACCGGCACTGCCTGTACGACATCATCCGCTACTGCAGCGCGCCCTGCGTGGGGAAGGCGGACGCCGCGGCCTACCGTGAGCGCGTGGACGAGGCGTGCGCCTTCCTCCGCGGCGAGCGGCCGGCCGTGCTCAAGGAGCTGCGCGAAGCGATGAAGCAGGCGGGAGCCGAACTCGACTTCGAGCGCGCCGCGGCCCTGCGCGACACCCTGCGCCTGCTCGGGGAGGCGGTGCGGCGGCGTGTGCGGGCCTCGCTTACGATCCCGATGAAGGAGGCCGACGGCCGCGCGGGAGTCGACGGGCTGCGCGAAGCGCTAGGCCTCGCCGCGCGCCCGTCCGTCATCGAGGCGTACGACATCTCGAACATCTCGGGCACCCATGCCGTGGGAAGCCTGGTCTGCGCCGTGGAGGGACTGCCCGCGCGCTCGCGCTACCGGCATTTCCGCATCCGCACCGTGTCCGGGAGCGACGACCCCGCCATGATGGCGGAGGTGATCCGCCGCCGCTTCGCGCGCCGCGGCGAGGCCGGCTGGGTGCCGCCGGACATGGTCCTCGTGGACGGCGGCCTGGCGCAGCTGCGCGCCGCGCGCTCACAGCTGGAAGCGCTCGGCCTGGGCGGCCTTCCGCTGGCGGGCCTCGCCAAGCGCTACGAGGAGCTGTACCACGGACCGCCGGGCAGGGAACGGGTCGTGCGGCTGCCGCCCGACTCGCCCCCGCTCAAAATGCTCCAGCGCCTGCGCGACGAGGCGCACCGCTTCGCGCTCACGCACCACCGGACCCTGCGCGCCCGCCGCCTGCGCGAATCGGCGCTGGACGAGGTGGAAGGCGTGGGGGCAAGGCGCAAGCAGGTGCTGCTCGCGCGGTTCGGATCGATCGACCGCCTGCGGCGGGCGACGGCGGAGCAGATCGCCGAAACCCCGGGTATCGGGCCGGTCCTGGCCGCGCAGGTCCACGCCGCCCTGCGGGGCGGCGCGCGCGAGGCCGTGCGCCCGCCACGCTCCCCCGCCCGGACCGGAAACAGGCCGCCCGCCGGGTAACCCCGGCGGGCGGCACGCGTTCCACGAACGGGCGGAACGCTCAGCGGCGGCGCCGCACCGCCGCGACCAGGGTCCCCAGCCCGATCAGACCGAAGACGGACGGCTCGGGAATCGCCTGGCTGAACGTGTCCGAAACGAGGAGGTTGTCCGCCTGCCACGAGGCCGCACCGTTGTCCCAGCCCCCGCCCTGCCGGAAGAAGAACGCATCCAGACCGCTGGCATCGGCATTGGTGAACTGCACGTCCGGGCTCGCCTCGTCGGTGGGTGTCGGGTCGATCCAGGCGCGAACCAGGCTGACCTGGTCGTAGGCGAAGACGACCCGGTACGTCTGCCCGATCAGGAGCGTGTTGGATGCGAACGCACCGGCCGTACTGCTGCCGGTGCCGCCGCTGTTCACGCCGAGTTGGTATCCGCCCGTGACGTCGTCCAGAAAGATTCTCGTCGAGAGGGAGCTGCCGTCGCGGAAGCCCATCACGTAATCGGACGCGGCGGCCGTGGAGACCGTGACGTCGATACCCGCGAAGAGCGTGCCCGTCTGCTCGCCGAAGTCCCGCTCGACATCCTCCGCCCCCGACCCGAGGTTGACGATGCCGGACGACACGGTGATGGAACCGTCGCCGCCGCTGAAGGCGGTCCACGACGCGCCGTTGGTGACGGGCCCGTCGGCGAAGCCGTTGAAGTTCTCCAGGACGATCACGTTGCCCGACGAAACCCAGGCGCCCAGGAAGCATCCCAGGCAGAGCAGCCACATGAGGCGCTTCATATCCCGTCCCTCCCTATTCCCGATCCGCTCCCCACACCGCGTCCCGGGCGCCCTTGCCCGTATACAGTCCCGGGACCGCCTGGGGGCCATTATGTACCCCTCAAGCCTCAACGCAAGTGAGGAATCGGCAAGAATTCGGTCCGGGCGTGCCCGGCGCGGCGCCGGGGCCGGGGGACCTCCCCTTTCCCCCGGCGACCGCCGAAGCGGGGATTGACAGGAACGGCCGGATAAGGTACCTACGCGCCTCAACTTGGCCATGCGGGAGAACGACGATGTCCGTACATTCCAGTTTCAGGGGCGCCAGCAAGATCCAGTCGAAACGCAATGTCCTCAAGCGTTTCGAGCGCATCAACCTCTTGCAGGAGAAGGGTAAGTGGAAGAAGGGGGACCGCGCATTTGGCTTGCCCAAGACCAAGCCTCCCGCGTGAGGTGCGTCTCCAGCGCTACCTGGCCGCCTGCGGCCGGGGCTCGCGCCGTTCGTGTGAAACCCTTATTGCCGCGGGCCGCGTGGCCCTGGACGGCCGGGTCGTCCGGGACATGGGGGTGCGGGTCGATCCGGCCCGCCAGGCGGTCACGGTCGACGGGGTGGCGGTCCGGCCCGATCCGCTCGTCCGCCTCCTGCTGAACAAGCCGCCCGGCTACCTGTGCACCAGCCGCGACCCCGGGGGCCGGCCCACGTTCCACGCGCTGCTCCCGGATACCGGCGTGAGGCTGTACTCCGCCGGCCGGCTCGACCGGGACAGCGAGGGCCTGCTCCTCGTGACCAACGACGGCGAGCTGGTCACGCTGCTCACGCACCCGCGCCACGGCATCCCGAAGCGCTACCTCGTGACGCTCGACGCGCCGCTGGACGCTGGCGCGCGGAAGCGGGCCCTCGAAGGCGTCGTCAGCCGGGGCGAGCGGCTCCGCCTGGCGGCCTTGCGCGGGCGCGGCCGCTCGGACGCGGGGTTCGTCTACGAGGCCACGCTGATCGAGGGCCGGAACCGGGAGGTCCGGCGCATCATGGGCGGGCTCGACAGGACGGTCCGCCGCCTGCAGCGGGTGGCCCTGGGCCCCGTGGAACTGGGCGACCTGCCTTCCGGTTCCTTCCGGCCGATGCGTCCCGACGAGGTCGACGCCCTGCGCCGCGCGGCGGGGGCATGCGGCGCGCCGGCGCCTCCCGGCGGAACGGGATAGCGGCCCGACGGTCGGTTCAGTCGTCGCACCCCGCGTGGCGCTGCGCGATGAAGTGCTCGCGGACGTAGTCCGCCGCCTGTTCCAGCGTCGGCAGGATCTTGGTGCAGTACTTCACCATCCAGGGGCTGCATTCCTGGAACGGAATCGGGGAGAACGCGATCACGAACGTGTGCAGGACGTGCGAAGCGTAGAACACCTCCATCGAGGTGCCGACGGATGACTTGCCGTAGTTGACCAGCAGGATGTCCGCGTCGCGGACGTCCTGGAGGTCGAACTCCACGATCTCGTTTGCGCTGTCGACCTCGCGGTCCTTGAAGTTGCGCCGCATGGGATCGAGCAGGAGGAACTGGTCTCCGAGCAGGTCCTTGGCCCGCCGGCGCCACTCCCTCGCGTGCCCGTCCACCTCGTCCATGATCGGTCCGCACAGGTAGATCTTCTGCATCGGTCCTCCCCTTTCCGGCCGAACATTCTGAACGGTCGGCGGCGGCGCGGCAAGCGCGGGCGGGGTCTCTTCGCCCGGCCGACGGCGGCGCGGGGCGGCGCCTAGTCCGCGCCGAGTTCGGCCGCGTAGGGCACGGCGATGCCGAACCCGACGGACAGGAGGCGGATCTGCTCGAGCACGCCGGGCGCGCCGGTCCGGATGTGCCGGCCAATCAGGTCGTACGCCTTCTGCCACGCCCACATGCGCCGGATGTCCGGGTCGCCGGGCTCGGCGCCGGCGAAGTCGAGCGCGTACACGAGGTCGTGCGAGCGCGCTCCCGCCCGCCCCTCGATGCGGATGCCCGCCCGGTCGACGTCCGAGCGGCAGCGGCCGAAGAGCACGAGCGGGCGGTCGAGGTAGAGGTGGGGCGGTGTGCGGGGGAAGGCTTCCGCCTCGTCCACGCCCGAGAGCCGGTAGGAAAGGCCGGCCAGCACGGGCCGGCTCACCTCCCCGCCGAGGGCCCCGGCCGCGTCCGGAATGGAGGACCGCGCCGGGACGACGGTGGTGCCGCCCCGGTTCTTGTAGGCCAGGAAATCCAGCAGGAACCGGTTGATGCGAGGGCCGCCGCCCAGCGTGAAGACCGAGACCCGGCCGGCGTTCTTGGAGGAAAAGGCTTCGAGGATCTTCGTGTCGCTGACCGTGCCCATGGTCGGGATGCCGTCGGACAGCACGACGGCGAGGAGGGGGCGGTCCGCGTCGGCCGCGGCGGAAAGGATCTGTTCCAGGCCGGAGTACACGTCGGTCCGGCCGCGCGCGGTCATCTGCTCGATGAACCAGCCCGCCTTGGCCCGGTTCGCCGCCGTCGCGGGCACCCAGTCGTCGAAGCAGCGGTACTGCGTGTCGCGGAATCCCATGACGTCGAAGCGGTCCCCCTCGCGCAGGGCGGCCAGGAGTTCGTGGAGTCCGGCCTTGCACTGGTCGAGCTTGGCCTGGGTCATGCTCTCGGAGCAGTCCTGCACGAGGAGCACGTCCTTCGGGAGCACGGGCAGGGCCCCGGGGTCGTTCCGCAGCATGCGGACGGCGAAGTAGGTGTACTCCGGGTCGGCGGGCGAGCGGTAGGTGAGAAGGCGCAGGTCCAGGTGCTGTTCGATGGGCCGGGTGCCGGTCCGGGGCATGGCCCCCTCGCCGACGAGGCGCGAGGCGGTGCCGGCGAGGTCGGGCGCCGGGCCCCCGGCGCCGGGCAAGGCGGGCGGCGAGGGCGGCGCGACGAGCGGCGCCCCTTCCGCGGCCGGGCCGGGTCCGCCTGGGAGGTCGGGCACGCCGGGCGGGGGCGGTTCGGCGGGCCAGACGACGTCCGGCGCGGCCGCCGTGCGCGGGAGGGCCGGGTCAAGGCGGCGCGGCAGGGCGCTCACGTCGTCGCGCACCAGGCGGCGGTTGATCTCGAGCCGTTCGGGCCGGGGCGTCCACGCGGTGCGGGCCGGCGCCTCGGGTGGCGGGGCCAGGGCGGTCTCGACGCCCGCGAGCCGGGCGGCCGGGTCCGTCGGCGCCAGCAGGACCGGGTCCAGCGCGGAGCGGAAGGCCTCCGGGACGGGGGGCAGCCCGTACGCGCGGCCCGGGGCTTCGGGACGGAGCGCCGGCGGCCGCTGCGGCGGCCGCGGCGGGAGCGGGCGGACCTCGTGCAGGACGACCGGCGGCAGCGAGCGGTCGTCGGGACGGAACGGCGCCGGCCGCCCCACGGGCAGCGCGGGGAAGCGGCTCAGGACCAGGGCGTGCAGGGCCAGCGAACCGAGCACGGCGACGGCTCCCGCGGTCACGTGACCGGGCACCGCCCTGCGCGGCGGGTACCACTCGTTCTCGTAGGCGTTCGGGGCCATGCCTGCCTGCCGCGCCCCGCGGCTCCCCTCAGCCCTGGAGGCTCACGAGGAACTCGACGTTGCTCTTGGTCTTCTTCAGCTTGCTGCAGATCATCTCCATCGCCTCCACCGGCGGCACGCCGTTGATGGCGCGACGCAGGATCCAGATCTTGCTGAGCTCGTCCGGATGCAGCAGCAGCTCTTCCTTGCGCGTGCCCGACTTCTCGATGTTGATGGCCGGGAAGATGCGCTTGTCCACCAGGTTGCGGTCCAGGCACAGCTCCATGTTGCCGGTGCCCTTGAACTCCTCGAAGATCACCTCGTCCATGCGGCTGCCGGTCTCCACCAGCGCCGTGGCGATGATGGTCAGGCTGCCGCCGTCCTCGATGTTGCGGGCCGCGCCGAAGAAGCGCTTGGGCTTGTGCAGCGCGTTGGCATCCACGCCGCCGGACAGGATCTTGCCGCTGTGCGGCTGCAGCGTGTTGTAGGCCCGCGCCAGGCGCGTGATGCTGTCGAGCAGGATCACCACGTCCTGCCCGCACTCGACCATGCGCTTGGCCATCTCGATCACCATCTCGGCCACCTGCACGTGCCGCTCCGGCGGCTCGTCGAACGTGGAGCTGAGCACCTGCGCCTTGGTGTTGCGCTCCATGTCGGTCACTTCCTCGGGGCGCTCGTCGATCAGCAGGATGATCAGGTAGGCGTCCGGGTGGTTCGCCGAGATGCTGTTGGCGATCTTCTGCAGCAGCACGGTCTTGCCGGTGCGCGGCGGGGCCACGATCAGGCCGCGCTGGCCCATGCCGATCGGCGTGAAGAGGTCCATGACGCGCATGGAGATCTCCTTCGGGCTCGCGTCTCCAGGACGAGCCGCTCGTCCGGGAAACAGCGGCGTCAGGTTCTCGAACGGCACCTTGCTGCGCGAGACTTCTCGGGATCGCTCGCCGTTGATCTTGTCGACCCGCAGCAGCGCGAAGAAGCGCTCCTTCTCCTTGGGCGTCGCGGATCTCGCCCTCGACCAGGTCGCCGGTGCGCAGGGCGAAGCGGCGGATCTGCGAGGGCGAGACGTAGATGTCCTCCGGGCAGGGCAGGTAGTTGTTGTAGCGGCGAGCGCAGGAACCCGAAGCCGTCGGGCAGGATCTCCAGCACGCCGCGGCTGAACATGGTGCCGTTGCGGCGGGCGCATGGCCTTGAGGATCTCGAAGATCAGCTCGTGCTTCTGGAGCGCGCCGAGATCCTGGAGGCCGAGGCCGTCGGCCATCGTCCGCAGGTCCGGCACGGACGTGGCCTGCAGTTCGAAGAGCTTGACGACCTCGCGGGGCGCCCCGTCGGCGGCGGCCTCGGCGGGCGCCGCCGCGTCCTGCGCATCGTCGTCGACGGGCAGCCCTTCGTGGATGGCGGGCCGCATCGACCGGGCGTTCTGGGGATGCCGCGGTCCGTGCGAGCGCCCGCCGCCGCGCGGGCCGCGGTGGCCACGTCCGCGGGAACGGCTGTTGCCGGGGCTGCCCGAGTTGCCCGCTTTGCCCGTGTTGCCGCCCGTGTTGCCGTTGACTTCAGACATGATGCTCTTGCTCCTTCTCCACGATGAGGCGCCATACCGCAAGGGTCTTCGCCTCCAGTTCCGCCATCGACCCGTCGTTACGGATCACGTAGTCCGACTGCCGTTCCTTTTCCGCCAGCGGCCACTGCGCCGCCTCTCTCGCCGCGATCTGCCGCTCGTCCAGTCCCCGTTCCCGCAGCCGCCTCCGCACCGTCTCCGGCGCGGCCGACACGCACACGACCGCCGACCAGCCCTCCCGCAGGCCGGCCTCGAAGAGCAGCGGCACGAGGACGGCGGCGTCGCGGCCCTCGTCCCGGCGCTGCGCGCCCCATGCCCGGCAGCGGGCGATCACGGGCGGGTGCACGATCCGGTTGAGCCGGTCGAGCTCGCCGGGGTCCGCGAACACCCGCTCGCCGAGCCGTTTCCGCCGGAGCGTGCCGTCCGGCCGCAGCACATCGCGCCCGAAGGCCTCGGCCACCGCCGCCCACGCCTCCCCGCCGGGGGCCGTCACCGTCCGTGCGACCTCGTCGGCATCCAGCACTGCGGCGCCGTGCGCGGCCAGCACGCGCCCCACCTCGCTCTTTCCGCACCCGATGCCGCCGGTCACCGCGGCGAGCACCGTGCCCCTGCCGCCGCCCGTCACGGCGTCCCCTCCGCGCCGGCCCGGAAGCCGGCCGCGCGCAGGGCGCCCACGAGCCGCAGCACCTCGAGCGCGCCGGGATGGCCCGGATCGATCTGCTGCGCCTTGGTCGCCGCCCGGTCGGCGGCGTCCAGCCCGCCGCGCGCCAGCGCCTCGCGCGCCTCCCGCACCCGCCGCGCCGCCTCCGCCTCGTCGGCGGCCAGGCGGACCCGGAACACGCGGTACTTCGCGTTGCCCCAAACCGGGCGGAAGTACGCCAACCGGTCCGGTTCAAACTCCATCCGGCGGGCCGGCGCGTACGCCGGCGGGTCCATGGCGTTGACCATATACCGCATCTGGTACTCCGGGCGGCGCGCCGAAAACTCGCCCAGGGCGTACACGAGGTACCGCGCCCCCTGCGTCTCGGCCCAGTCCCGAAGGGCCCGCTCGGTACCCTTGAACAGCAACGTCCCGTACCGCTCCACCCGACGCCGGTTGGCCTCCGTCTCGAACTTCGGGTGCAGGATCACCGGGCACCCGCCGTAGGCGAGCACGCCGGCGCTCGTGCCGAAGTTCGCCAGGACCGGCGCCCCTTTCGCATGCGTCTTCAGCCATTCCTGGAGTTCTTCCCGCTCGCGGTATAGCACCCCGCTCCGGCCCCACCGCGCGGGGTCCCTCAGCGTGTGGGCGGCTTCGCCCAGCCCGCACCCGGCCACCCATACCGCGAGCGCCACGCGCCTGATGCCGCGCGACCTCGCCGCCTCACCGGCCACCCACCCGCCCAAGGCCGCCGCGAACAGCGCCACAAAGACATGAAACCGTACGAAGAGTACGAACGCCGCGAACGAAGCTGCCAGGAAGAAGACAACGTGAGCGGGCCCGGGCATCGCCCCCTGCCGGCCACGAGGCTTGCGCAACCATAGCACAAGGGCGACGGCCGTCAATACCATCAGGCAGGGGAATACGGTCCAAGCGAGCGCCCAGGTCGCGGAGTGCAGGGCGGGTGTCCACAGGATCCGCTGGTCGAAGTCGAGCAGCGCGGGGTCGAGCGGCTTGCGGTTGAGAAAGCGCAGCTTGGCGGCCAGCAGCGCGCCGAAGTGGCCGTAGCTTCCGCGGTAGGCGGTCCCGAGCGGCAGGAGCAGCAGGGGGGCAAGCGCCAGCAGGCGGGCGCGGCCGGGCGGTGCGGGACGGCCGCGGCGGGCCGCGGCGGCAAGCACCGGCGGCGCCGCGGCGAGCCCGGCGGCCAGGAGGAAGGGCGGGGACAGGGCGACCCCGTGCGCCCGGTAGTACGGGCTGAGCAGCGCCACGGCCAGCACCCCGAGGGCTTCCGCCGCGAACACCCGCTCACCGGGCTCGCCGCCCCCGCGCGGGGCCCGGAACCAGGTCCACGCCCGGAGGGTCACCCACATCGCCACGTAGAACTGCACGAGGTCCCAGGCGCTCAGCGCGAGCGCGAGCAGCAGGCCCGAAAGGGCCGCCCACGGGACGCCGGCCCCGGCGCGCCTCGCGCGCGCCGAGGCGGCCAGGTGCCCGATCAGCAGGGGCATGGCGGTGTTCTCGTGGGAGAGCTCCTGGCCGGTCGAACGCATCACGCTGGAAAGGGACACGGCGTAGAAGAACGCGGCGCACAGGCCGGCGGTCCAGGAGCGCGTGAACAGGCGCACCCACAGGGCGAGCAGCGGGATGCCGAGGCAGAACCAGCCCACCTCGATCCAGCGCACCCGCTCGGAGAGCACCATCATCGCGGGGAAGAGGTGCGCGAGGGCCGCGTACGCGTACTCCGCGCCGCTGGTATCGAGAGCGAACGTCCGGACCCCAACGGGGTACTGCAGCGCGGTGTCGTGGCGGGGCAGGCCCTCGCCCGTGAACGCCTTCCGGACCAGGCGGTACTGGAGGGCGCTCTCCAGGGTGAACGGCAGCGGCCGGCCGTAGCCGGGCTGCTGGCACTCGAACACGTACCGCCGCACGCCGACGCCCAGCAGCGTCAGCACGACGAGCGCGAGGACCGGCACGGCCCGCGCCGCCGCGCGGACACCGGTCCGGGCACGCTCTCTGGGCAGGGTCATCATGGAAAACCGCAACGCGGCAGCGCGCCGCACCGGCCGCGCGCTACAGCAGCCAGGGCTCGGACGCCTCGCGGGCGAGCGAGTGAAACTCCAGTTCCTCGAAAAAGGCGCCCAGCCCGGGGTCCGCGGGCCGGTTCGCCGGCCACGCGTGCCAGTCCAGGCCACCCGCCGCCTCCGGCCGCAGCCGCATGAGGTCCAGGTTGCGCAGAACGTCCTCACGGTGGGCGGCCAGGGCGGCCCGCGTCCGTGCCGACTCGACCGCCTCCAGCGACGCGTAGAGCGCGTCGATCGAGGGAAAGCGCTTCAGGAGCGCGGCGGCCCTCTTCGGGCCCACCCCGGGCACGCCGGGTATGTTGTCGACCGCGTCCCCCGTCAGCGCCAGCCACTCCAGGATGCGTGCCGGGGGCACACCCGTCTTCTCCTCGACCGCGGCGGCGTCGATGCGCGCCCCGCTACGAGCGAGCGGGACGAGGTCCACCCGCGCGGAGACGAGCTGGTAGAGGTCCTTGTCCGTCGTGCCCAGGTGCACCGCGGCGCCCTCCCCCTCGGCCGCGGCCGCGAGGCCCGCCAGTACGTCGTCGGCCTCGCACCCCTCGCGCGTCACGTCCGCGACGCCGCACAGACGCAGGTAGTCGTGCAGCAGCGGCAGCTGGAGCGCGAGCGCATCCGGCATCGGCGCGCGCTGGGCCTTGTAAGCCGCCCACCGGTCCACGCGTTCCCGGGGCAGCCCGCCGTCGAAGACCACGGCCGCGTGCGAGGGCTGCCACGTGCCGAGCAGACGCTGCAGCGTCTTGACGAAGCCGAACACGGCGTTCGTGGCGCGCCCGTCGCGCGTCGACAGGTCCCGTATGGCGTGAAACGCCCGGTAGGCCAGGTTGTGCCCGTCCACCAGGAGCAGTATGGGGGTGGATGCCAAGGGATCGGACCTCGCGCCCGCGCGGCCCGAAGGAGGGGCAGGCGCGCGGCCATGGTCGCGGGTCGCGGTGCCGGGGTCAACAGGAATCTGAACGGCACGGGGGAAACCGCTTGGTTTCCCCCGTGCGACAACAGCCTGGCGGTCCGGTCAGGGCGTGGCGGCCGCCTCGACCGCCGGCCCGCTGCCGAAGCCCGCCTGGTGAATCGGGTTGCCGGCCGGGTCGACCAGGCGCGCCGTGACGAAGATGATCAGGTTGTCCTTCTGGTTGTTCGTCCCGCGGCTGCGGAACAGGCGGCCGATCAGCGGGATGTCGCCGAGCAGCGGGATCTTGTCCTCGAACCGGGCCACCGTCTCCTTGATCAGCCCGCCCATGACGACGGTCTGGCCGTCCCAGAGCACGATGCTGGTCGTCACGCTGCGCGTGGCGAAGATCGGCTGCAGGATGGGGTACAGCCCGTTCGGGCCGTAGTCGATCCACTCCACCAGCTCGGACACTTCCGGCACGAGGGTGAGGTCGATCGTGTAGCCGTCAGGGCCCACCGTCGGCGTCACGTTCAGAATGACACCCGTCTCCCGCGTTTCAAAGGCGGTGGGGATGGGCGGCCGCGACGCGGCCGTCAGGTCGGTCGCGTCGGCCCCGGCTCCGATGTCGATCAACTGGTCCCCGATATCCTGCGATTCGTACTCCGTCGGGTAGATGAGTTCCTCGACCACCTGGATCTGCGCGTTCACGCCGCTGCGCGTCGTGACCCGCGGCGCCGACAGCAGGTCCGCCCCGCCCTTCTGCTGGATGGCGTGGAGCACGACGCTGAGTTCCGGGTTGGTGAGAATGCTGGACACCGACAGCAGCGTGCCCACCGAGCCGCCCGAGACCGGCCCGACGCCCGTGCCGGCGCCACCGAGGTAGCGCAGGCCGCTGGTCAGCTCCCGGGCCGGCACGACGACGCGCTCCTTGGTCGTGATGGGACCCGGCCCCTTCTTGTTCGCGACCTCGTAGTCGTCGGTGAGGATCCACTGCAGGCCGAGTTCCTCGAGATCCTGCTGGTTGACCTGGACGAACTTGGCCTCGATCTCGACCTGGTTGGGGATGACGTTGAGCTGGGCCAGGATCTTCTCGAAGATCTCCAGGTTCTCCGCCGTGTTGGCGACGAGGAGCTGGCTGATGGACGAGTTGTAGGTGATCGAGGTCCCCTGCGGGAACGGCACGCCCGCCTTCTCGAAGAAGGCCCGCACGTCGTCGCGCTTCATCGTGACGCCGCCGCCGGTCATGCCGATGAATTCCCCGCCGCCCGCGCCGGTCCGGTCGGTGCCGCCGCCGGTCTGCGTGTCCCGCTCCACCACGATGTCGAGGATCGAGGGCATGACCGGGTAGAAACGCGTGATGACCGCGCCCGTCACCATGCCGGCCGGGGTGATGATCACCGCGTTCTCCTCGATGCGGTACTTGAGGTTCGCCACTTCGGTGACGTACTTGATGGCGTCGAGCAGCGTCACGCGGCGCAGGTTCAGCGTGATGGCCGGCACGGACGCGTCCGACCCGCCGCCCAGGGGCTCGGCCACGGCGTCGAGGCCGCCGCCCGTGAGAGGGAAGCCCCACTCGTCCGTGGCGGGGGCTGCCGGGGAAGCGGGGGCCGCCGCCGGGGCGGCCTGGCTTCCGGCGCCTTCGAGCTTGAGAATGATGTTGACGCCCACCCCGGCGGGATCGGCCGCCTCGCTGGCGTCGCGGAGGAAGTTGATCACGTCGACGATGTTCGCCTGGCGGAACTCGATCTGCGGGATCACGATGGCGCCGAGCTTCTCCTGCAGGAGGCGCGCCTGCGTGCCGGTCGGCACGGGCTTACCCGACTCGGACTGCGTGGGAAGCGACACGACCTGGCGGATCGGCGGGTTCCACTTCGCGCGCACCTGGGAGACCATCTGCGCGACCGTCGTTTCGCGGTTGACCGAACTCACGTTGAGACGGCGCTCCTCGATCTTCTTGAGGAACCGCATGGCGTCCTTGTGGTAGGCGTCGATGAGCAGCACCCGCTCGAAGTTCTTCTCGGCCCGGTCGTAGTCCTCGATGGCGAAGTACTGCTTACCCTCGGCGAAGATTTCGGTGATGCTGTCCTGCCGGGCCAGGTAGTCCTCCCGCTCCGCCGGCGGCACGGGCCGGTCGGACACGGCTACCGCGGCGGTCTCGATGCGATCGATGCGCCCGGCCAGCGACTTCGCGTCGCGCTCGTGCTCCGGGTCCTCCTGCGCGAGGCGAAGCTGGGTGCGCGCTTCCTCGAACTGCCCCTCGTCGATCGCCACGCGCGCCGCCTGGTAGGCGGCCTCGGCGCGGCCCCAGCGTGCCTTGTCGAGCGCCTCTTTCCCGTCGTCGCGAAGCTGGATGTTGCGGATCGCCACGTTGAAGCGGGACGCCGCCTCCGCGTAGTCCTTGCGGCGGAGGGCCGCGAGGCCGTCCTGCAGGGCGCGTGTGCCCTCAATATGCATGGCCTGCCGGCGGATGCGTTCCTGCTCCGCGACCAGCTGCGCCTCCTCGGGCGTCGCGGGCGCCACCGCTTCCTCCACCACGGCCGGGGCGGCCGCCGGTGCGTCCTCGACGATCTCCTCCGGCGCCGCGGCGGGCTCCTCGCCCAGCAGCTCGGCGATGCCCGCGGCCCCGTCGTCCGCCGGAGCGGCGGGTTCAACGTCGGCGGCCTCGGCCGGCGCCTCGGCGGGGGTCTCGGCGGGAGCCTCGATATCGTCCAGCAGCTGGTCCAGGTCGAGATCCACCTGTGCGCGCGCGGCGAACACCAGCGCGACGGCGGCGGCGAGACCCAAGGCGAGAGCAACCTTCAACCTGTTCATTCCTTACCTCCTGCTGCGCGGCGGCGCATGACACCGCGACCTTACCGTCCAGTTCACGATCGACCCTACGCTCGCCCCCCCCATAGACACATGGGCGGGCGCATCTTCATACATGCCCGACCGAAGTGTCAACGCGTTTGTGGCGGCGCGAACCGCCCCGCGCGTGTCACTCCGCCGCCTCACGGGTTGGGGGGCTGGAACGGGGCCATCATGTCCGGCGGCATCATCATGCCGCCGGGGCCCTCGGGACCGAACATCATGTCGTCGCCCATCCGGGCCCCAGCCTCCTCCAACGGGGTGATCTTGGGAATCAGGTGCTCCTTGCCCGTCTCCTGGTCCCGGACGCGGGCCGAGTCCGGCTGGGCCTCGACCACCCGGTACGACTTCCCCCTCAGGTCGAAACCCTGGCCGAGCCGCGTGTTGACCGTGCTGCGGTCGATCAGGAACAGGAACTGGACGAGCCGTTCCTGGTCGTTGATCACCTTGCCCTGGGCGAGCCGCATCACGCGGTCGCCCTGCACGAGCACGAGGGTCTTGGCGGCCGCGTCGAACTCGCGGACCTCGTAGCCCTCGATCTGCTCGCCGATTTTCGCGAAGTAGGTGCGTTCCAGCGACCGCAGGTTGAGCTGGTAGCGCTTCTGGCCGCCGGGCAGTTCCTGCACGGCGAAGAACCTCAGCTTGAACGGCTGCGCCTTGACGTCGACGAGGCGGAGCTTCGCAATGGGCGGCGGGTAGTCCTCGGCATCGCGCGGGTCGGTTTCCTGCTGGAATTCCTCGAGGTTGGTGAAGCCGTCGCCGTCGGCGTCGGCGAGGGCGTCGGTGGGGTCCTGCGGGTTGAACCGCTGGGCGGCCTCGTACATGTCGGGCATGAGGTCCGCGTCGGAGTCGATCTTCTCCGGCGGGGGCGGCTCGGGCTGGTCGGCCCGGCAATCCGGGTACGTGCAGCGCGCCGCGCTGTAGGGGATGGGGCGGCCGCACTCCAGGCACGCCACGCGCAGCTCGCTGACGAACATCCGGTTGGACCACGCCGCGGCCTGGTAGGGCCGGTCGAGCCGGGACAGGCTTTGCTCGGTGGCCCGGGTGTTGACGGGCTTCACGCGCCGCTGCATCGAGGGGTCGGTCTCGCGCCCGGATATCGCCAGCTGCTTGCGTCCGACGGTGATCTGGACGACCAGGACGGCGGCTGACACCAGCAGCGCCAGCAGCACGCCGACGAGGATGATCTTCTCGTAGTTCTGCTTGGTCCAGGAGATCCGGACTTGGGGGGAGGCACTCACAGGGCGTTCTCCTCGTTCGTTACGGAGGGCGGCGGCCCGAAATGGAACAGCTCTACTTCCAGCTCGACGCTGACGAGCTCCGACTTGCCCGCCATCACCCGTTCCTCGCGGCTGGTGATCCGGACCGGCGCGTTCGTACCCCCGGCCATCCCGGGCATCATGCCGCCCGGTTCCATCGGCCACATCCCGGGCACGGCCCCGACGGGCGCGCCCATCGGGCCCGCGGGCCCCGGCCCGCCCGGCAGGGAGGCCGGCGACGCCGTGGGGGCCTCGCTCTTGATTTCCAGGCGGGTCACCCTGCAGAAGGTATCCATGGACGCGAGGGCGTTGAGCGCGTCCCAGACGCCGATCTCCCCGGTGGAGAAACTGAAGACCATCCGCTCCGCGGTGTAGAGCCCGTGGGCTTCCTCCACGTAGCCGGGGCCGAGGGCCGCGCCGGCCGCGCCCGGCGCCGGGCCGGCGGCGGTGTCCGGGCGGACGGCGAACGGGTCCGCCCCCTGCATGGCGAAGGGACCGCCGCCGGCCCCGTCCAGGTCCGCGCCCTCGGCGTCCTCGAACACGTAGCGCTTCACGGCGGTCAGGTCGCGGACCTGCGTGGCGAACAGCGCGCGGCATACGGCCTCAATGAAGTTGAGCTGCGAGGCCAGCCGCGGGATGTGCTGCTTTTTCGGCAACTGGCGGGCGTAGCGTTCGAAGCCGTACGGAAAGCGGGGCGGGACCGCGACCTGGTTGGTGACGGCGACCGCGTTCAGCCCCCCGAGCACCCGCTGCAGCAGCAGGGGGAACTGCGCCGGCTCCATGTCCGGGGCCTCGAACTGGTCGCTCGACAGGGCGCCCATGAGCGAGTCGAACGCGGCCTCCACCCGCCGGTGGTTTTCCTCGGCCAGCGCGACGTTGTCCGTGTTCGGGAAGGGATCGCGGGAGCGCAGCCGGTCCAGCTGCGCGAGCTGGTCCTGCAGCGAACCGGCGACCCGGCTGTACCGCCCCTGGAAACGGACGAGAAAGACCACGGCCACCACGACCAGCACGAGCGTGACGGCGGCGCTCACCAACAGGACCATATTTTTTCGCAGGTTCATAGCTCGATCGGGTTGCGGAGCACGACGCGCATCGTGAACTCCATGGTGACGTCCTCGTTCCCGGGTACCGGCTGCTCGGTGATGTCGGTCTCCTCCGTGAAGTGCTCCGACTCGCGAAGCGCATCCCTCAGCCGGATGGCGCCGGCCGAACCCACCTTGTCGCGGTAGCCGTACGCCGTGAGGTCCAGGGCCTTGACCTCGGCCGCCTCGGGCGGGCCGCCGTCGCCGGGGCCGCCCAGGTACGCCATGCCGCCCTCCGGGCCGTCGAGCGCCGGCGCCCCGTCCGTCTCGTCGCCGTCCAGGACCGGCCGCAGGTGCGTCACCCACATCCCGTCGGGCAGCGCCTGCCGCACCGCGTCCAGCAGGCGCAGCCACTGCGTGCTCTCGGCCGGGAGGGCATTGAGCACGGCGGTCTTCTCCTCGACCTCCCGCACGCGCGACTCGGCGGCGCTCAGCCGGCGTTCTACCGCCTCCAGGCTCCGCACGCGGCCGCCGACGACTTCCAGCCGCTTCTCGCCCAGCAGGGACAGCTTCGCGAAGTACCCGCACCACACGAAGAGGATCAGCGCGAAGAAGAACATGGAGACCACGAAGAACGGCTGCTTGCGCCGCGCGGCCTTCTCCCGGATGATCTTCGCGGGCAGCAGGTTGATCTCGATCGGGCAGGTCAGCACGCGGCGGAGCGCCAGGCCCACCACCTCGCCCATCAGCTGCGCCTGCGCCCCGATCTCCCCGGCATCGATCGAGGGATTGACCGCCACGTTGAGGAAGGGGTTGAGGTAGTCGACCTCGACCCCCAGCTTCTCGTTGAGAAACGTGTCGGCATGGGCGATGACCGAACTGCCGCCCGTGAGCAGCACCAGTCCGGGCATCTCGCCCGACTGCTGCGTGCGGTAGAAGTTGATCGAGCGGTTGATCTCCGCGTGCAGGCGCGTCATCACCGAGCGCACGCTCTTGGAGACCTTGTCGGCGGTCTCGCTCGAAGGCGCCTCGTAGGCCCCGCCCAGCGCCACGAAGGCATGCGCCCGCTTCAGCTTCTCCGCGTCCTCGTGCGACAGGTCGAACTCCCGCATCACCTGCTGGGTGATCGTGTTGCCGCCCACGGGAATGCTGCGGTTGAAGACCCGGTCCTCCTCGATGAAGATCAGGTCGGTCGACCGCGCGCCGATATCGATCACCAGCGTGCAGGGGGGCAGCTCCGCGTAGTTGTAGCGGACCGCGTTGTAGACGGCCATGGGCGCCACGTCCACCAGGCCGGGGGTCAGCCCCGCCGCCTCGACCGCGTCGGTGAGCTGCTCGATGATCTCGGCCTTGATGGCCGCCAGCATCACGTCCAGCTCGCCCTCGCCGCTTCCGATCAGCTGGTAGTCCCACACCACCTCGTTGATGGGGAACGGCACGTTCTGCTGCGCCTCGTACTGCACGATCTGCAGCACCTTGTCGCGGCTGACGGGCGGGAGCTTAACGAACCGCGAGAACACCGCCTGGCCGGGCACGCTCAACAGCACGGACGACCCGCCGAGGTGCTGCTCCGCCACGATGTCCCCGAGGGCCGCGGTGATGGCCGCCAGCCGGCTCGCCTCGTCGGTATACTCGGCCTCCAGCGAACGAACGGCGTACTGAACCAGTTCGATGCCGCCGCCCTTGACCGGCGCGAAACGGCCCATCTTGACGCTGCCGGCGCCGATATCCAGCGCCAGGATGCTTTCAGATCGGAACATGTGGATTGGTTCTCCCTGCGGTTACGGCGCGGCGGGCTTCACCATCTCGTAGTTGTCGAAACCGATCATCGCGAACGGCGTCTGCGCCGGGGGGAGGACCGCCCCTTCGCGCGCGGCCAGCTGCTCCACCCAGCGCCGGTACTGCGGCGAGGTGGACTCCGCGGCCACGGGCCGGCCGCTCTGCCGCACCTCGACCGCCATGCCGTCGTACCGGCCGTAGCGGTCCAGCACGGACGGGTGCACGTAGGCCACGCTCAGGTGCTTGCCCTTCCTGACGTTCACGTACGTCAGCGTCCCCTTCAGCAGCACGAAAGGCTCCCGGCTGTCTTCGGTGCGCAGAAGCACGAAGTACGTGAACTCCAGGTCGTCCATCCAGTCCGGGTCCGTCTCGTAGAGGCATTCCAGCTTCAGCCAGTCGCGGCGCCGCTCGGAGCCGTAGTTGCCGCCCGTCCGGTACTCGGGGGTCTTCTCGGTCGACGCGTCGAGCTTGCGCACCTTCATGTCGCGCGAGCCCTGCCCCGACGCCCGGTCCGGGGCGAGGAGGAGCAGTGCGGCGGGCACCAGGGCAGCAAACCATCGCCAGCATACCTGTTTCATGACGACTTCTCCTCCCCCCGGCGCGTTTCGTCCCCCCGCGTCGAACCGGGGCTATGGGCGGCAGTATAGGGAGCCTTCCGCCGCACCGTCAATCGGCATGACAAGGAAATCCTGCGCGGCCCGCGGGGCCCCGGCGCTTGCCCCGGGCGGGCGGGGTGCTAGAGTGGGGGCCCGGCGCGCCGCACCGGTCGTGGCCGGCAGGGAGACACGAGATGGCACCCCGTTACACGATCGGACTGGACTACGGCACGAACTCGGTCAGGGCCCTCCTGGTCCGGGTGCGGGACGGGAGGGAAATCGCCACGGCCGTCTGGAACTACCGGCACGGCCACAAGGGGGTCGTGCTTTCCGGCGACCCGCATCTCGCGCGGCAACACCCGGCGGACTACCTGGAAGGCGCCCGGCGCACGCTCCGGTCCGTCCTCGCCGCCGCCCGCCGCACGGTCCGCGGCTTCCGGGCCGGCCAGGTCATCGGGATCGGCGTCGACACCACCGGCAGCACCCCGATGCCCGTGGACCGCGACGGCTGTCCGCTCGCGCTCAAGCCCGACTTCGCCGCCGAGCCCGCCGCGCTGGCCTGGCTCTGGAAGGACCACACCGCCATCGCCGAGGCGGAGGAGATCACCGCCCTCGCCGGCCGCCTGCGCGGCCACTACCTCGCCAAGTGCGGCGGCACCTACAGCAGCGAGTGGTTCTGGAGCAAGGTGCTCCACGCCCTGCGCACCAGCCCCCGCGTGGCGGACGCGGCCTGGACCTGGGTCGAGCTCGCGGACTGGATCCCCGCCGTGCTCACGGGGCGCGACCGCCCCGGCGAGCTCGCGGCCGGCATCTGCGCCGCCGGCCACAAGGCCATGTACGCCGACGCGTGGGGCGGCTATCCCGACGCGAGGTTCCTGCGCCGCCTCGACCCGCGCCTCGCCGAGCTGCGGGCCCGCCTCCCCGCCCGCGCGTACCCGGTCGACCGCGCCGCGGGCGTCCTCACGGACGCGTGGGCGCGCGCCACCGGCCTGCCGGCCGGCATCCCCGTCGGCATCGGCGCCTTCGACGCGCACCTCGGCGCCGTGGGCGCCGGGATCCGGCCCGGCACGCTCGTGCAGATCATCGGCACCAGCTCCTGCGACATGATGATCGCGCCCGCCTCGCGCGAGGTGCCCGACATCCCCGGCCTGTGCGGCATCGTCCCGGGCAGCATCCTCCCCGGCTACTCCGGCCTGGAGGCCGGCCAGTCGGCCGTCGGCGACATCTACAACTGGTTCGTCGACTACCTCCGCCCCGGCGGCCGGAAGGCCGGCTCGCACGCCGAGCTCACGGCCGGGGCCGCGCGGCTCGCGCCCGGCGCCTCGGGCCTCGTGGCCCTCGACTGGAACCACGGCAACCGCACGGTGCTGGTCGACCCGCGGCTCACGGGCCTGCTCGCGGGCCAGACGCTCTACACCACGCCCGCCGAGATCTACCGCGCGCTGATCGAGGCCACCGCCTTCGGCATGCTCCGCATCATCGAGCGCTTCGAGGAATACGGCGTGCGCGTACGCGAGGTGGTCAACTGCGGCGGCATCGCCGAGAAGAACCCCCTGGTCATGCAGATGTACGCCGACGTGAGCGGGCGGCCGATGAAGGTCTCGCGGTCCGCACAGACCTGCGCCCTGGGCGCCGCCATCGTCGGCGCCGTGGCGGCCGGCCCGCGGGCCGGCGGTTACCGGTCCTTCCCCGCGGCGCAGCGGGCCATGACGGGACGCAAGGAGCGGGTCTTCCGCCCCGACCGCGGGGCCCGCGCGGTCTACCGGGACCTGTACGCGCAGTACCGCCGGCTCCACGACGCCTTCGGCGCGCCGGGCGGCGCGCTGCAAAGCGTCATGAAAGACCTGCTCGCGCTCCGCGACCGCGCCCGCCGCGGCCGGCAGCCTTGACCCGCCGGGTGCGGCGGCGTAGCATGCGGCGCCCAAAAGGGGTTCCACCATGAGTCGCAGCGCGCACGTCGACGAGTTCATGTCCCAGTTCCCCCAGGAGGCGTTGACCTTCGACGACGTCTCGCTGGTGACCGCCTACAGCGACTTCCTGCCGCCCGAGGCCTCCATCGCGACGCAGCTCACCACACGCATCGGCCTGAACATCCCGTTCGTCAGCGCGGCGATGGACACCGTGACCGAGGCGCCCATGGCGATCGCCATGGCGATGCTCGGCGGCATCGGCATCGTCCACAAGAACCTCGGCCCCGAGCAGCAGGCGGAGATGGTGGCCACGGTGAAGCACCACCTGAACGGCCTCATCGCCCGCCCCGTCACCTTCCGCGCCGACCAGACGCTCGACGAGGTGCGGACCACGCGGATCGCGCGCGGCTACGGGTTTTCCGGCTTCCCCGTCCTGGACGACGACGACCGGCTGGTGGGCATCCTGACCTCGCGCGACGTTCGAGTTCGCCGCGCGAGCAGGACGCCCCCGTCGCCGACGTGATGACGCAAGACGTGGTCACCGCCCCGCCCGGCACGACCCTGGAGCAGGCCTACGAGATCATGCAGCGGGACCGGATCGGCAAGCTGCCGCTCGTCGAGGACGGGCAAGCTGGTCGGCCTCTACAGCTTCGCGGACGTGTCCACGCTGATCGACAACGTGAAGCCGCTCTACAACCGCGACGCCGCAGTACCGCCTGCGGGTGGGCGCCGCCGTGGGGCCCGGCGACCACGCGCGCGTGGAGGTCCTCGCCTCGAAGGAGGTCGACGTCCTCGTGGTCGACACCGCGCACGGCCACAGCGAGGGCGTGCATCGCGATGACCCGGTGGATCAAGCAGCATTACCCGGACATCGACGTCATCGCGGGCAACATCGCCACCGGCGAGGCCGCCGTGGCGCTGCGCGACGCCGGCGCCGACGCGGTCAAGGTCGGCATCGGACCCGGCTCGATCTGCACCACGCGCGTCGTGGCGGCGTCGGCGTCCCGCAGATCACCGCGATCTACGCCTGCGCCCGGGCACTGGACGGCAGCATCCCGGTCATCGCCGACGGCGGCATCCGCCACTCGGGCGACGTGCCCAAGGCCATCGTCGCGGGCGCCGGTTCGGTGATGATGGGCGCCGTGCTGGCGGGCACCGAACGAGAGCCCCGGCGAGAAGATCATCAACCAGGGCCGGCAGTACGTCATCTACCGCGGCATGGGCAGCCTCGACGCCATGAAGGCCCGCGAGGGCAGCCGCGAGCGCTACGGGCAGGGCGGCGTGAGCGAGGACGAACTCGTGCCGCAGGGCATCGAGGGCATCGTGCCCTACGCGGGCACCGTGGAGAAGGTGATGACGCAGTTCTGCGGCGGGCTGCAGGCTTCGCTCGGCTACTGCGGCTGCCGGACGCTGGACGAGCTGCGCGCCCGCGGCCGCTTCGTCCGCGTGAGCCTCGCCGGGCATCCGCGAGGCGCACCCGCACGACGTGAAGATCACGAAGGAAGCGCCGAACTACCGCTCGTAGCCCCCCGCGGCGCGGCGGCCCTCACGCTTCCCCGTGCCGCGGTTCGCCGGCCGCCTCGAGGGCGCCCCGCGCCGCGGCGAGCGCGCGCGCCGCGTGCGCCGCGGCCCGGTCCCGGCCGCCGCGCGGCGCGCCTTCCCCGAGGTCCGGCAGGAGCCCGAGGTTGGCCTTCATGGGCTGGAAGTGCGCGGGCGGCGCGGACGCCACGTACCGGCAAAGCGCGCCGGTCATCGTCTCCGGCGGCCAGGCGAGGGTCGGCGCACCCCGCGCGGCGCGCGCCGCGTTGACGCCCGCCACCAGGCCGGTGGCGACGTTGCCGAGGTAGCCCTCGACGCCGCTGAGCTGGCCCGCCACCCACGCGTCCCCGCGCGCCCGCAGCTGCAGCGTATCCCGCAGGCACCGGGGCGCGTTGAGGAAGGTGTTGCGGTGCATCTCGCCGTACCGCACGAACACCGCGCGCGCCAGGCCGGGCACCAGCCGGAACACGCGGTCCTGCTCGTCGCGGCGCAGGTTGGTCTGGAAGCCGACGAGGTTGTACAGCTCGCCCGCCGCGTCGTCGCGGCGCAGCTGCAGGACCGCGTGCGGCCGGCGGCCGGTGCGGGGATCGTGCAGGCCCACCGGCCGCATCGGGCCGAAGGCCAGGGCCCGCTCGCCGCGGGCGGCGAGGACCTCGACGGGCAGGCAGCCCTCGAAGTACGGCCCCGCGCCCGCGCGCACGCCGCCGGGAATCGCCTCCTCGAAGGCGCGGAGCGGATGGCACTCCGCCTCGCGCAGGGCGCGCACGAAGGTGTCGTACGCCTCCCGGGAGAAGGGGCAGTTGAGGTAGTCGCCGCCGGCCTCGGTGCCCCGTCCGTAGCGCGAGGCCCGGAACGCGACCGAGCGGTCGATGCTGTCCGCGCGGACGATCGGCGCGAGCGCGTCGAAGAAGTAGAGGTGCTCCTCCCCCAGCAGCCCGGCCAGCGCCCCGGAGAGCCGCGCGGAAGTCAGGGGACCCGACGCGACCACGCACGGGCCCGGCGGCAGCTCCGCGGCCTCCTCCCGCCGCACGCGGACGAGCGGGTGCGCTTCGAGCGCCTCGCCCACGCGGCGGCTGAACCCCTCGCGGTCCACCGCCAGCGCGCCGCCGGCCGGCAGCGCGGCGGCCTCCGCGCAGCGCAGCAGCAGCGAGCCGGCGAGGCGCAGCTCGCCCATCAGCACGCCGGAGGCCCGGTCGGGCAGGCGGGAACCGAAGGAATTGGAGCAGACCAGCTCGGCGAGCCCGCCCGTGCGGTGGGCGCCCGTCTGCCGGGCGGGGCGCATCTCGAAGAGGTCCACGCCGACCCCCCGCTCCGCGGCCTGCCACGCGGCCTCGCAGCCGGCGAGCCCGCCCCCGATGACGCGGAGCCGCTCCACGGGCTCAGGCCTTCCCCGCCTCGCGCTTGAACAGCTGGAGCAGCCCGCCCACGGCCAGCGCCAGCAGGACGCCGCCGGCGAGGAGCGCCCCCCACCAGCCCAGCAGCGAGAGCACCGTGATGACGACGCCGGCGATCAGGACGCCGAGCAGGATGGACCACATCGCGTGGCGGAACCCGATCCCCATGAGGAACGCGGCCATCGCGCCGGTCCACCCGCCCGTCGCGGGCAGCGGGATGGCCACGAACACGGCGAGGCCCAGCGTCTCGTACTTCTCGATCTCGGCCGTCTTGCGCCGGGTCCGCGCGAACAGCCACTCGAAGAACCGCCGGCCCCACGCGAAGCGCATGAAGAAGCGCGAAAGCGGCCCGAGCAGGAGGAGGATGAACGGGACCGGCAGCATGTTGCCCGCGACGGCCACCAGGTAGGTGATCCACCACCGGTCCCGCATGCCCAGGAAGTTGTTCCCCACGGGGATCGCGCCGCGCAGCTCCACGATCGGCAGCGTCGCGATGACGGCCACGACGACCTCTTCCGGGAGGCCGCGCTCCCGCAGCGCGGAGGCGAGCCGTGCGCCGAGTCCGTGCGGCGCCGCGCCCCCGTCCGCGCGCGCCGCCTCCGCGCGCGCCGCCGGCGCGGCCGCGAGGCCGGTCAGCAGGCAAACCAGCAGCCCCATGCGTCTCATCGCGCTCCGCCCCCCCCGCCCGCGGCCTTCCCGCGGGTGGGGCTGTTTACCAGATTGCGCGGCCGCTGTCAGCGCCGCGGCCGGCGGGCGTTGACGCCGGACGGCCGCCGCCGTAGGGTGCGCCGGCCATGAGGCACGACGAACGATCCGGGGGCGGGCGGCGCGGTCCGCCCGGGGGGCCGCGCGGGCGCCCGCGGGGGCCGCGCCGGCCGGCGGGGGCGGTTCCCCGGCCGCGCCGCGCGCCGGCGGGTCCGCCGCCGCCCCGCAACAGCCGCGCGGCCGCGGGCCGGATCCTCGCCGACTGGCTGGCCGGCGGCGCCTTCCCCGACCACGCGCTCGAGCGCGTCGAGCGCGACCACGCCTTCGTCATGGAGGTGGTGTTCGGCGTCGTGCGCTGGTTCGGCCCGCTCGACTGGATCCTGCGGCAGCTCACGCGCCACCCCCCGCCCCCGCCCGTGAGCGCCCTGTGCCACGTCGGGTTCTACCAGCTGCTCTACCTCGACCAGGTGGCCGAGTTCGCCGCCGTGCACGAGACGGTCGAGGCGGCGCGCGACGCCGGCGGCGAACGCGGCGCGGCGCTGGTCAACGCCCTCCTCCGCCGCGTCCAGCGCGAGGCGGCGGAGATCCGCGACGGGCTCACCCGCCAGCCCGAGCACGTGCGGCTCTCCCACCCGCTCGTGATGCTGCAACGCTGGCGCCGGCTCTACGGGCAGCGCACCATGCTCCAGCTGTGCGAGTGGAACAACCGCCGGCCCCGCGTCACCGTGCGGGTCGACGCCATGCGGACCCCGCTCGAGGCGCTGCTCGCCCGGTTCCGCGAAGCCGGGGTGGCGGCCGAACCGCACCCGTTCGCGCCCGCGGCCTTCCTCACCCTGCCCCACGGCGCGCCGGTCCGGGGGCTGCCCGGCTTCGCGGAGGGCGCGTTCCACGTGCAGGACCCCGCGACGTCCGCGGCGGTCGACCTGCTCGACCCCCGTCCCGGAGAGCGCATCCTCGACGCCTGCGCCGCGCCGGGCGGAAAGACCCTGGCCCTCTTCGAGCGCATGCGGGGCGAAGGGGTGCTGGCCGCCATGGACCGCCGCGAGGAGCGGCTGGAGCCGCTGCGCGACAACCTGCGGCGGGCGGGCGCCCGGCAGGTGGCGGTCGGGACGGGCGACGCGACGCGGCTGAGCCTGGACCGCTTCTCCGACCTGCCCGGGGTGCAGGACGGGTTCGACGGCATCCTGCTCGACGTGCCCTGCACCAACACGGGGGTGATCCGCCGCCGGCCCGACGTCCGCTGGAACTGGAGCGAGATGCGCCTGGCGCGGCTGGCGGGGCTGCAGGAGGCGCTGCTCGATGCCGCCGCGCCCTGCGTGAAGCCCGGCGGCCGCGTGGTCTACAGCACGTGCAGCCTGGAGCCCGAGGAAAACGAGTTGCGCGTGGCCTCGTGGCTCGCGCGCCACCCCGGCTTCCGGCGGACGAAGGCCCGCAAGCTCCTGCCGCCGAAGACGCGCACCGACGGCGCCTACGCCGCCTGTCTCGTGAAGGCGGCCGGCTGAGCCGGACCCGGCGCGGCGGCGGCGGCGTCAGAACGCGCCGAAGAGCACGCTCGTGAGCGTGGTGATCGGCGCCGTTTCCCGCAGGTCGTCCACCGTGGCGCGCGCCTCGCGCACCAGCAGGTTCGCCTCCTCGTAGAGCCCGGGGTCGCTCAGCAGCCGCCCCAGGGTGCCCTCGCCGCGCTCGAGCCGCGCGGAGAGGGTGCGCAGGGAGCGCGCGACGGCCCGGAGGTCCTCGTAGAACGTGTCGTCGTCCGAGTCCGAGAGCAGCTTGCCCGCCAGCCCCTTGCCTTCCGCGAGCCGCGCGCTGACCGTCCGCAGGTCCGCCGCCGCCGCGCGGACGTCCTCGTAGACGGTGCCGTCGTCGGCGAGCAAGCGCCCGAGCGTCCCGCGCCCCCCGGCGAGGTCGTCGCTGACCCGCTTGAGGTTCGCCGCCACCGCCTCCAGGTCCCGGTACACCGCGTCGTCGGCCAGGAGCCGGCCGATCGTGCCCTGGCCCTGCTTGAGGCGGGTCGTGACCTCGTTGACGTTCGCCATCGCGACGCGCATGTCGTTGAGCAGGCCGCCCTCGTCGAGGGCGGAGCGGATCATCTCGACCGTCCGCGTGGCCTGGTCGACGAGGTCCACGGGCCGCTCCCCGTGCACGGGCGCGCCCGGGGGCCGGGGCGGGGCCTGGTCGGTTCCTTCGAAGATGTTCACGTAGCGGCCGCCCAGGACCGAGGAGGGCAGGATGTCGACCCGGTAGTCCTCCCGCAGCGTCACCTTCTGGTTGAGGGCCACGGCGACGACGACCTCGCGCACGTCCTCCAGGGCCTGGATGCGGCGGACCTTGCCGACGGCGACCCCGCGCAGGTAGACGTTGTCGCCCTCGCGGACGCCGAGGACCTCGGGGAAGCGGATGTCCATGTAGTACGTCGTGGTGAACAGGCTCTGCCGGCTGAGCACGATGGTGAACACCCCGAGCGCGAGCAGGACCATGAACATGAAGGCCCCCACGGTGACCTCCATCGACATCTCCCGGATACGGCTCGTACTTCATCGGCTTGCCCCTTCCCATGCCCCTGCGCGGGTAATGTACTGCGCTTCCAGGAAGCGCCGGACGATCGGATGGCCGGACTCGATGAAGGCCGCGGGCGCCGCGGTCTCGACGAGCCGTCCCCCGTCGATCACCCCGATGCGCGTGCCGATGCCGAGCGCGCTGTGCAGGTCGTGCGTCACGACGACGCTGGTGACGCCCAACTGCTCGCGCAACCCGTCGATCAGTCGCGTCGATGTGGCGGGACGTGACCGGGTCGAGGCCGGAGGTCGGCTCGTCGTAGAGGATGATCTCCGGCTCGGTCACGATGGCGCGGGCCAGGCCCACGCGCTTCTGCATGCCGCCCGAGAGGTCGGCGGGCATCTTGGCGCGGGCGTCCTCGAGGCCGAGGAGCCGGAGGCGGGCCATGACCTTCTCCTCGATCTCCTCCTCCGAAAGGGCCGTCTTCTCCCGCAGCGGAAGGGCCACGTTCTCCTCCACGCTCATCCACTGCAGCAGGGCGGCGCCCTGGAACAGGACGCCGAAGCGGTCGCGGATCCGCTCGAGCTCCGCGCCCTGAGCGGCCGAGATGTCGTCGCCCCCGACCCACACGCTGCCCTCGTCGGGCGTGAGCAGGCGGACCATGTGCTTGAGCGTCACGCTCTTGCCCGCCCCCGACGCGCCGAGGAGCACGAAGGTCTCGCCCCGTTGCATCTCGAGGTCGAACCGGTCGAGGACGGTGCGCCCGCCCAGCCGCTTCGTCACGTGCTCGAAGCGGATGGCGCTCATGCGTACAACACCCGGGTGACGACGTAGCCGACGACCAGGATGGAGAGGAAGGAGATGATGACGGTGCGGCGCGTCGCCTGGCCGACGCCCACGGCGCCTTCCGTGGTCGAGAACCCCTGGTGGCACGCCACCGTGGCGATGATCATCCCGAACAGCAGGGCCTTGAACAGCCCGACGTACAGGTCCTTGTTCTCGACGAACTGCAGCGCGTTGTCGAAGTAGGCGGGCATGCCGACGCCGAGCTGCGTCTGGCCGACGATCGCGCCGCCCGTCACGCCGATCACGTTCGTGTAGACCGTCAGCAGCGGCATCATGACCATCAGGGCCACGAGCCGGGGCATGACGAGGAAGCGCACCGGGTTGATCGACATGACCTCGAGCGCGGCGACCTCCTCGGAGACCACCATCGTGCCGAGCTGGGCCGCGATGGCCGACCCGACGCTGGCCGCGAGGATCAGCCCGGTCATGAAGGGCCCCATCTCCCGCACGAGCACGACCGTGACCGCGGTGCCGATGTTGACTTCCTGGCCGAAGCGCCGCAGCTCGAGCCCGGTCTGCAGCGCCAGGATCATGCCCGTGAAGAGCGCCACGACGGTGATCACGCCGAGGCTCTTGATCCCGGTGACGAACAGCTGGTGGATCACCTCGTTCCGGTTCCGCCGCGAGAAGGCGAACCGCATCATCACGAGCGCCTCGCCCAGCATGAACAGGGCGCGCCCGGCGTTGCGGCAGGTGAGCAGGATCCTGCGGCCGATGCCGCCGAAAACGTTCAGCGGGGGTTCGAAGTAGTCTGGTTCTCGCGTGATGATGGCGCCGTCTCCGCGGTATCCCAGCGCAGGAAATACAGCAGGCGATAGGTGCTATTAGTACCGTCGCGCCGGTGCCCGACAAGCCCTTTCAGCAGCGACCACGACCGGCGCTCCGTCCCCCCGCGCGGGTCCCGGTCCCACTCGACGAGGGGGAAGAGCGACGTGCGGAGGTACCCCCCTCCCGCCGGCTGCGGCGGTACAGGCCCCAGAGCAGCTCGGT
The DNA here is from genome assembly GCA_963744655.1 of uncultured bacterium. Lineage (GTDB taxonomy): Bacteria > Verrucomicrobiota > Kiritimatiellia > PWTM01 > PWTM01 > CAVUUJ01. The sequence goes on from CAVUUJ010000002.1 coordinate 402,902, forward strand.
CTCGCTGTCGGCGCCCCGCGCGCGGTGCTCGAACAGCGTCCACAACGGCGCCCAGTTCCGCTCGACCGGGGCCTGGTTCTTCACGGGCCACAGGTCGAGCACGCGCAGGCGGCGCCGGTCCTCGACCCGCCGGTAGGAGCCCAGCGGCCAGACGTGCACGTCCCGCGACCGGACCGCCCGCTCCCCGCCGGGCCCGGCACGGCGGGCGCGCTGCACCTCGTACTGGTAGAAGGGGAGCACCTTGTAGCGCCGCAGCACCCACGGGCCGCGGTCGATCTTCTCGCGCCAGCCCAGCGGCCACAGCAGGAAGCTGTTCTGGATCCCCTGCCGGCGCTTCCGGCCGAACAGCGGCCAGAGGTGGAACTGGTCGACTTCGCCCGAGCTGTAGCGGAGGAAGGGCCAGGGGGCCGCCACGCTGCGGAGCCGCTGGTTGCGGTCCACGCGGAAGAACGGCGGCAGCACCGCCCAGGTGGACTGGCCGGTCAGCCGGACGCGGGCCCACAGGGGGAACACCATGAAGGCCCGGCCCTCGGCCCCGGGCGGGAGGTACGTCGCGGAGGTGAAGACCGGCCAGAGGACGAAGCGTTTCTCGAAGCGGCCGGGCCGGTACGAGTAGCCGTAGAACGGGAGCACCCGGTGCCGCCGCACCCCGCCGCCGCGCGTGCGCGAGAGGAACGGCCACAGCACATCGTGCGTGACCACGTCGTTCACCTGCGAGCGCATCCACAGGGGGAAGAGGGCGAAATCGATGGTGTCCTGCCAGAGAAACTCGCGGATGCGGCCGCCCAGGGGGAACACCGCGAGGTAGCGGCGGCCGTGGAGGTCGCGCCCCTGGAAGTAGAAGGGCAGCACCCAGAGGCGACGGCGGCCGGCGGGCGACGCGAGGTCGAAGCGGTAGCCGTACGCGAGCAGCACCCTCCAGCTCCGCTCCTTGTCCTCGAGACGCTTCGCCGTGGCGACCGGCCACGCGAACTCCCAGCGGCGCCACCCGGTCTCCGGGTGCTCCGAGGCGGCGAACAGGGGGCGGACGGCCTTCAGCGCGTACCCGTCCTTCCCGCTCGTCCACTCGACGAGCGGCCCCAGCGCCCGCGTGCGGACGCGGCCGTCCACATCGACCTGCCGGCTGGCGAGGCAGCCGAGATCGAAGAGGAACGGGGACGAGGCGCGGGCCGCCGGGCCGGACACCGCGACCGCGGCCGCCAGGACCAGGGCCCTCCCGGCGCCTCCCCGCCGGGCCGTTCCGCCCGCGGGCTTCCGCCCGCGCTCCGGGCCGCGGGTCATGGCCCCGCCCCGGCGCCGCGCGAGCGCCCCTTCGCCAGGCGCTCGACCGACGCGACGACGGCCTGCAGCCACCGCGTGGCCGCCTCTCGCGCCTCCGCCGGCAGCGCCCGCACCGCCTCTACGTGCCCCCGCCCCCGCGCGCACGCGGCCCACGCCGCCAGGAACGCCTCGCGGTCCGGGCCCCCGGCGTCCCCGCGCACCGCGCCCTCCAGCGCCTCGCGCATCGCCGGCCACCGCGCGGCCAGGCGCCGCTGCTCCGCGTAGGGCCGCCCGGGCAGCGGGACGCCGTGCTCCGCCCGCGCCAGCTCGAGCGACCGCGGCATCTTCCCGGCCAGCTCGCCCAGCTGCCGGATGCGCTCGGCCACGCAGAGGTCGAGGCCGGCCAGGGCGCCCTCGACGCACGCCGCGCGCCACGGGTCGCCCGCCGCGGCCGGGCGCCGCGCGCGGTCGTACCACGCGCGCAGCGCCGCGAGGTGGCCGATGTACGCCAGGCCGGCGCGGACGAGGCGGTCCACCGAACCGTACGCCCCCGGGCGGACGGCCCGCGGCGCGCGCGGGGCGGGCGCGGCGCCGGGAGCGCCCGGCCCGGTCACGTCGCGGCGTTGCACGACGCCCGCCGCGATGACCGCGCCGTAGGCGATCCGGGCGGGACCCACCAGCCCCCCCTGCCCGCCGAGGAAGATGCGCGGCTGGTCGAGCCGTACGCCGAAGGGCACGTCCCCGATCAGCGAGGCGGTGGCCTTGTCGCCGCGCGGCGTGAAGTTGAAGTGCACGTAGGAGGAACCGACCTCGCTGTAGTCCTCCGGGCCGGTCCCGCCCGCCACGAGGCAGTCGCAGAGGTTGACCAGGCTGCCGACGGCCACGAAGGGCATGAGCACGGTCTGCTTGAAGCCCACCGCGTGCGCCGCCGCGGACTGCTCCTCGAGGAGCGTGCCGGGCCGGACGTGGGCGCCGCTGCCGACGGAAACCCCGTCGAGAAAGGTCGAGCCGGCGAAGAAACCGCCCCGGAGCGACACGCCGCGCCCCAGGCGGCAGGCGTCGATCGTCGCCGGCGCCTCCGCCCCGACCTCCGAGCCGGGGCCGACGAGGGTGGCCGCGCCGAGCAGGCGCGTCCCCGGGTGCAGGATCACGCCCGGCGCGATGCGCCCGGGGTCGATCTCGGGCGCCACGTGGACGGTGGCGGGCAGCGGCATGCGCACGCCCCGTGCGAGGAGCGCCCGCACCTGCGTGGCGGCGTCTGCGTTCGTGCCCATGCCCGGTCGCCCCTTGTAGCAGATCGCCTCCCCCCCGCCAAGCCGCCGGCCCCGGGCAGCCCGTTGCCGCGCGCCCCGCCCCCCGCGCGCGGGCGCGCCGCCGCCGGCGCTTGCCCCGGCCGCCGCGTTGCGCTAGACCACGGGCATGAGCGGCGAGGGCACCTCCCCCGAAGCGCGGAAGCGGGAACAGCTTCACGCGGACCTGTGGCGCGAACGCGCGCAGCGGGAAAAGGGCTACCGGGAGCGGGCGTTGCGCCTCTTCCCGCACCTCTGCGCCAGCTGCGGCCGGGAGTTCGAGGGCCGGCGCCTGCGCGAACTCACGGTCCACCACCGCGACCACAACCACAACAACAACCCGCCGGACGGCAGCAACTGGGAGCTGCTCTGCCTCTACTGCCACGACCACGAGCACGAGAAGTTCGCGCGGGCCGGCCACGGCGGGGGCCCCGCGACCCCCGTCGGGCCCGACGGGCCGCCCATCGCCAACCCCTTCGCCGGGCTCGACACGCTGCTGGGCGGCGGGGAGGACGACGCCGGCGACCCGCCGCCGCGCTGAGCCGCGGCGGGCGGCGTTCAGCCGCGGCGCGCGCGCCGGGCGCGGCGCCCGCCCGCCGTGGCCTTCCCGGCCCCCGCGCCGGCGGGCCGGGCCGGCGCGCTGCGGGCCGCGAGGAAGGCGGCGAGCGCGCGCGACGTGTGCGAACGCGCGGGCTCGGCGGCCAACCGCTCGGGCGGGCCCTGCGCCACGATCCGGCCCCCTGCGTCGCCGCCCTCGGGCCCGAGGTCGATGACCCAGTCGGCCTCGGCGATGACGTCGAGGTTGTGCTCGATCACGACCACGCGTGTGCCCGGCGTCCACCAGCCGGTGCAGCACGCGGATCAGCTTCTCCACGTCCGCCATGTGCAGGCCGATCGTCGGTTCGTCCAGCACGTACAGCGTGCCGGCGCGCCCGCGCGCCGCGCGGCCGACCGCGTCTCCGCGCGCGCGCCTTGGCCAGCTCGGTGACCAGCTTGATGCGCTGCGCCTCGCCGCCGCTCAGGGTCGGGCTCTGCTGGCCCAGGGTCAGGTAGCCCAGGCCCACGTCCTGCAGCAGGCGCAGCGGCGCGATGGATGCGCCGCGTGCGCGGCGAAGAACGCCGCCGCCTCGTCCACGCTCATGGCCAGCACCTCGGCGATCGTCTTGTCCCTGTAGCGCACGGCCAGCGTCTCCGGCGTTGAAGCGCGCGCCCGCCGCAGGCCTCGCAGGGCACCGTCACGTCGGGCAGGAAGCTCATCTCGATCTGCTGCACCCCCTGCCCCTCGCAGGCCTCGCAGCGGCCGCCCGCGCACGTTGAACGAGAAACGGCTCGCGCGTGTAGCCGCGCAGCCGCGCCTCCGGCGTGGCCGCGAACAGGCGGCGGATGTCGTCCCAGAACCCGACGTAGGTCGCCGGGCAGGAGCGCGGCGTCTTGCCGATCGGCGTCTGGTCGACTTCCAGCACCCGCCGCGAGCGTGCTCGGCCCCGTCGATCGCGCGGCAGCCGCGCCCAGGCCGCGCCTCGTGCCGGCGCGCGCGCGCCGCCGGCGCAGCAGCCGCGCAGGTTGTCGTGCAGGATGTCGCGCACCAGCGTGCTCTTGCCGCTGCCGCTGACGCCGGTCACGCAGACCAGCCGCCCCAGCGGCACGCGCGACGTCGAGGTTCTTCAGGTTGTGCAGGCGTGGCGCCGCGCATCCGCAGGCGGCCCTCCGGCCCGTCGCGGCCGCGGCCGGCGTCGGCGCCGGTCGACCAGCGGGATGGCGCAGCGGGCTGGCGCAGGAACCGGCCGGTGACCGACGCGCGGGTTGCGCAGCACGCGCTCCACGCGTGCCCTGCGGCCACCACGCGCCCGCCCGTGCACGCCGCCGCCCGGGCCCAGGTCGATCACGTGCTCGGCGCGCGCGGATGGTGTCCTCGTCGTGCTCCACCACGACCACCGTGTTGCCCTTGTCGCTGCAGCTCGCGCAGCGTGTCCAGCAGCATGCGGTTGTCCCGCGCGTGCAGGCCGATGGTGGGCTCGTCCAGGATGTAGCACACGCCGCGCAGGTTCGAGCCGAGCTGGGCGGCCAGCCGGATGCGCTGCGCCTCGCCGCCGCTCAGCGTCGGCGCGGCGCGGTCCAGCGACAGGTAGCGGCAGCCCGACCTCGCCAGAGAAACGCGAGCCGCGACGCGCAGCTCGGCACAGGATGTCGCGCGCGATCTCGCGCCTCGCGGCCCTGCAGCCGCAGCGCGCGGAAGCAGCTCGCGCGGCCTCGTCCACCGGCAGCGCCGTGAACTCGGCGATCGATCCGGTCCGCGGAAGCGCACCGCCAGCGCCTCCGGGCGCAGCCGGCTGCCCGCCGCAGGCCGGGCACAGGCGCTCCGCGCCCTCCCACCAGTCGTTCCACCAGGTCTCCTCGCCCGTCTGCTCCTCGTCGAACCCCGTCATGCGCAGGCCGGTGCCGTAGCAGCGCGGGCACCAGCCGTGCTTGCGAGTTGAAGGAGAACAGGCGCGGGTCGAGCTCCGCGAAACTGCGGCCGCAGCGCGGGCAGGCCCGTCGCGTCGAGAAGACGACGTGCCGCGCCGCGCCGCGGCCCGTCGCGGCGGGACGACGTGCACCACGCCCTTGCCGAACGTCCAGCGCGCGGTCGAGCAGCGTCGCGCAGCGCCCGCTCCGCCTCCGGCGCGACACGCGCAGCTCGCCCACCGGCAGCTCGATGTCGTGCTCCTTGAAGCGGTCCAGCCGCGGCCAGGCGTCCGTGGGCGTCCATGCGCCGTCCACGCGCAGGTGCGCGAAGCCCTTGCCGGCCGCCCATGTCGCCAGGTCGGTGTAGTAGCCCTTGCGCGCCACCACCAGCGGCGCCAGCAGGCGCGACGCGCCGGCCCGCGGTAGCTCGCGCAGCAGCCGCGCCACGATCGCCTCCGGGCGTCTGCGGCTCGATCGGCACGTCGCAGTCCGGGCAGTGCTGCGTGCCCAGCTTGACGAACAGCAGGCGCAGGAAGTGGTAGATCTCGGTCACCGTGGCCACCGTGCTCTTGCGCCCGCCGCGGCTGGTGCGCTGCTCGATGGCCACGGTCGGCGGAATGCCGGAGATCGCGTCCACGTCGGGCCGCGCGGCCGGCTGCACGAACTGGCGCGCGTAGGCGTTGAGCGATTCCAGGTACCGGCGCTGCCCCTCGGCGAACAGGATGTCGAACGCCACCGTGCTCTTGCCGCTGCCGCTGACCCCGGTGATCACGGTGAACGCGGTCGCGCGGGATGCGGACGTCGACGTTCCTGCAGGTTGTGCTCGCGCGCGTTGCGGATCACGGATCGCCGCGGTCGCCGCGCCGGCCGTCGCCGCGCCCGGCGCGGCGCGGCGCCGCGCCGGCGTCGCCGCGGCGCCGGCGTCGCGCGCGCAGCGGCCGCCCGGTGTGGCTGCGCGCGGCACGCGCCACGTCTGCGCGGCGTGCCCGCGCACACGACCTCGCCCGCCGGCGTCGCCGCCCTCCGGGCCCGAGGTCGATGATCCAGTCCGCGGCGCGGATCACGTCGAGGTTGTGCTCGATCACGACCACCGAGTGGCCCGCCGTCGAGCAGCTCGCCGCAACGCCCGCAGCAGCGTCGGCGATGTCGTCGAAGTGCAGCCCGGTGGTGGGCTCGTCGAACAGGAACAGCGTGCCGCCTCGCCCGCGCCCCGCGCGGCGCGGCGCGCGGCCAGGTGCCCGCCAGCTTCAGCCGCTGCGCCTCGCCGCCGCTCAGCGTGGGCACCGGCTGGCCGAGCCGGAGGTAGTCCGAGCCCCACGGCCCGCAGCGGCTCGAGGCGCGCTCGAGCACGTCGCGCGCGGTCGGCGAAGAACGCGCAGCGCCTCGGCCACGGTCATCTCGAGCACGTCGGCGATGGACGGCCGCGGCGGCCCGCCGTCCGCGCGCCGGCGATCCGGACCTCCAGCACCTCGGCGCGGTAGCGCCTGCCGTCGCAGTCCGGGCAGCGCAGGTAGACGTCGCTCAGGAACTGCATCTCGACGTGCTCGAAGCCGTTGCCGCCGCAGGTCGGGCAGCGGCCGTTGCCGGAGTTGAAGCTGAAGGTGCCCGGCCGTGTAGCCGCGCTCCCGCGGCCAGCGGCGTCGGCGGCGAAGAGCTTGCGGATCGCGTCGAACGCGCCCGACGTAGCTGGCCGGGATTCGAGCGGGCGGTCTTGCCGATCGGCGACTGGTCGACCAGCACCACGTCGTCGATCGAGCTCGTGGCCGCGCGATCGCGCGGTGGCGGCCCGGGCGGCTCCGACGGGCTGGTGCTTGAGCTTGCGCAGCGCGTTGTAGCAGCACGTCCTGCACCAGCGTCGACTTGCCCGGAACCGCTGACGCCGCGTGACGCAGACCAGGCGGTCCGAGCGGGATGCGCACGTCGATCCCGCTTCAGGTTGTGCTCGGCGGCGCCCCGGATCTCGAGCGCGGGCCGCGTCGCCGGGTCGACGGGCGCGGCCGCCGCGCCGCCGCCGACCGTCGCGCCGGCCGGACAGGTAGTCGGCCGGTCAGCGAGCGCCGCGACGCGCAGCAGCTCCGCGCAGCGTGCCCGAAGAAGACGACCTCGCCGCCGCGCTCGCCCGGGCCCGGCCCCATGTCGAGCACGCGGTCGGCGGCGCGGATGACGTCCGGGATCGTGCTCCACGACCAGCAGCGTGTTGCCCGCGTCGCGCAGGCGGTGCAGCACGCCGACCAGCCGGTCGATGTCGCGCGGGTGCAGGCCGATGCTCGGCTCGTCGAGCACGAACAGCGTGTTGACCAGCGAGGTGCCGAGCGCGGTGGTGAGGTTGATGCGCTGCACCTCGCCGCCGCTGAGCGTGCGGGACTGCCGGTCGAGGGTCAGGTAGCCCAGCCCGACGTCGACAGGTACGCAGCCGCGAGCGGATCTCGCCGAGCAGCAGGTCCGCGGCCTCGTCCAGCGGCGCCGGGCAGCTGCAGGTCGCTCGAAGAAGTCGCGGCACGCGCTCGATCGGCAGCAGCATCGACATCGTGCAGCGTGCAGCCCGCGCCCGGCCCGAGGCGCCACAGCAGCGCCTCCGGCTTCAGCCGCGCGCCCGCCGCAGGCCGGGCAGGCGCGGTAGGCGCGGTACTTCGAGAGCAGCACCCGGATGTGCATCCGGTAGCTCTTGGTCTCCAGCCAGTCGAAGAAGCGCTGCGACCCCGTACCAGACGCCGTCCTCCCAGTCGCCCTCGCCCTCCAGCACCCACGCGCGCTGCGCTTCGGTCGAGCTCGCTCCAGGGCACGTCGGTCGGGATCGCCGCGCCGCCGCGCGAAGCGCAGCAGGTCGTCCTGGCATTCGCTGTAGCTCTCGCGTCTGCCAGGGCTTGACCGCGCCCGCCGGCAGGGTCAGCGTCTCGTCCGGCACCACCAGGCCGTAGTCGATGCCGATGACGCGCCCGAACCCGCGGCAGGTCTCGCAGGCGCCGATCGGGCGAGTTGAACGAGAAGAGGTTCGGGCACGGGTCGCGGTAGTGGATGTCGCAGTCCGCGCAGTGCAGGTCGGAGGAGAAGCGCAGCGGCGTCGGCGGCGTCCGCGCCGCGCGTCCAGCGCGTAGACCGCGACGCGGCCGTGCCCGTGCTTGCAGCGCCGCCTCCAGGCCTCGACGATCCGCGCCCGGCGCCGCGGCGCCGAGGCGCACCCGGTCCTGGATCACCTCCAGCGCGTCGGCCGTCGCGCTCGAGGATCCGGTCGTAGCCCTGCTTGGCCAGCAGCGCCCGGACCTCCTCCTCGGTGAAGTTCGCCGGCACGGCGACCGGGAAGGTGATCGAGCAGCGCCCGCGGCCGCCGTCGCCCGCGGCCCGCCAGCGAGTCGCCGGTCGATCGCTGTCCGGCGTGTCGCGCCGCACCGGCTGGCCGCACCCGCGGCAGTACAGGCGCGCCGCGCGGGCGAAGAGCAGCTTCAGGTGGTCGTTCAGCTCGGTCATCGTGCCGACCGTGGAGCGGGACGTGCGCACCGGGTTGGTCTGGTCGATGGCGATGGCCGGCGGGATGCCCTCGATGCGGTCGACCTGCGGCTTGTCCATGCGGTCGAGGAACTGCCGGGCGTAGGGCGAGAAGGTCTCGACGTAGCGGCGCTGCCCCTCGGCGTAGATCGTGTCGAAGGCCAGCGACGACTTGCCCGAACCGCTGACGCCGGTGACCACGATCAGCTCGTTGAGCGGCAGGTCGAGGTCGAGGCCCTTCAGGTTGTTCTGCCGGGCGTTGCGTATGACGATCCGCGCGGGGGGCATAGGTCACCGGGCCGGAAGAACCGCGCCGGCGCCGCCGCGGCGCCGGAGCGGGTTCCGGGCGGCACGTTACCACAGCGCGCGCGGCCCCGCCACGTCCGGGCCCCCGCGGGGCGGTTCAGCCCGCCCCGGCCGGGCGCGCCCGGCGCGGGGCGAAGGCGCTGCCCAGGGCGCCCGCGGTAAAGGTGAGGGAGAACGAGAACGGGAAGAGCCAGATCTCGTGCATCCAGCCGTAGCGCTGTGCCGCCCAGGTGAGCGGGACGGCCGCCAGGGTCCCCGCGAGCCACGGCGCGAAGCGCGCGCGGCGGAGCAGCATCCCCAGGAGGAACAGAGCCAGCACGGGGGCGGCGAACAGGCCCATGAAGGTCAGGAACGTCTTCACGATGCCTCCGATGCGCTGCGCGAAGAAGGCCAGGCCTGTCGCCAGCCCCCCGAGCAGGACGGTCAGGGCGCGGGCGGCGCCCACCGTCGCGCCCGCGGACGGCGCCGCGCCGCGGCGGAGCGGCCCGGCGAGGTCGTTGACGATCACGGCGGCGACGGAGTTGATGCCCGAGTCCATGCTCGACATCGCCGCCGCGAAGACGGCGGTCAGGACGAGCCCGGACACGCCGGCCGGCAGTCGGTGCAGGATGAAGTAGGGCATCACCCGGTCGCCCGAGAGCCCCTCGGGCAGCTGCCCGGGATACGCCGCGTAGTAGGCGAGCAGGCCGAGCCCGATGAACAGGAGCGTGCCCACGATGAGGAAATCGGTGCAGGCGTTGAAGACGATGGCCCGGGTCACGCCCCGGTCCGACCGGACCGCCAGCAGCCGCTGCACCGTCACCTGGTCGACGCCGTAGTCGTGGAGCAGGAGGAGGAAGTAGGAGATGGAGACGGCCAGGCTGGTCATGGCGAGCGGGTTGAAACGCCAGTCGCCGGGCTGCAGGTGGCCCGCCGCGCGGGCGTGGGCGAGGATGGCCGGCGCCCCGCCGGGCACGAAGCGGATCAGCGCCACGGCCATCCAGGCCGCGCCGCCGATCATCAGGACGAACTGCACCACGTCGGTCCACACCACCGCCGAGAGCCCGCCGAGGGCGGTGTACGCCGTGGCCAGCACGCCCATGAGCAGGATGGCCGCCCACAGCGGCATGCCCGTCACGACGGACAGGGCCATCGCGGGCGCGTAGACCACCGTGCCGAGCCAGCACATGCGGGTGAGGAGGAACAGCAGCGACACCGCGTACCTCGCGCCCGGACCGAAGCGGCGGGCGATGTACTCGTAGGAGGTCGCGACGCCCATGCGCCGGTAGACCGGGTAGAACAGGACGATCAGCAGCGGGGCGACCAGCGGGCTAACGAGCCCGACCACCAGCAGCGACGCGTTCTCCGCGTACGCCATGCCCGGGAGACCGAGGAAGGTCATGGCACTGGTGACCGAGGCGTACATGCTCATCGCCACGGGCCACCAGGGCAGGTTCCGGCCCGCGAGGAAGAAGTCCTCGGTCGTGCGCTGCCGGCGCGCGAGCCGCCAGCCGATCGCCAGCAGGCCGGCCAGGTAGACGGCGAGCACGACGGTATTGAGCGTCCCGAAAGGCACCGCGTCCCGCATGCGCAGACTCTCGCCGCGGCCCCCCCGCGCTGTCAACCGCCCGCGCGGAGGCGGGCGGGTGCGGCGCGGCGTCGGTCTCGGCCCGCCCGCCCGCGCACGCGGCCGCGGCGCCCGTTACGGGCGGGACAGGCGGAGCCCGCGGCGCAGGAAGGTCGGCACGTCCAGGTCCTGCCCCCCGTGGATCGTGGGCTCTACGTCCTTGAACCGGCCCTTGCCGGCCCGCTCGAACGGCAGGTCGGCCTGCACGGGGCGGCCCGCCCGGCGGCGCGGCGGGCGCGCGGGCGGCGCGACGGGCGCCTCCTCCTGCGCGGCGGCCGGGACCGGCCCCTCGGCGGACGCCGTGCCGCGCGCCGGCGTCCCCGCGCCGCGCGCCTCCGTCGCGACGAGCGTGAGCGCGAGCCGCCCGGCGTACTCGGGATCGACGGCCATGCCCAGGTGCAGATCGATGTCCGGCCGCGCGAGGGCGGTGACGCGGGCCATCGTGTGCTCGAGTTCGAACAGGGTCATGTCCGGCCCCCCGACCAGCCCGACCAGCAGGCCGTCGGCCCGGGCGATCACGTTGCCGTGGTCGAGCAGCGGCGAGGCCGCGAGGCGGTCCACGACGTCCTTCTCGCGGCTGGCGCCCTCGGCCTCCGCGGTCGCCATGCACAGCGTGCCGCCGCTGCGCTCGACGAGCCGGCGCAGGTCGGCGAAATCGAGGTTGATCAGCCCCGTGTGCGCGAGCAGCCGCCACACCGCGCGCAGGCTCGAGCCGACGATGTCATCGGCGAGCCGGAAGGCGTGCTCGGGGCCGGCGCGGTCGTCGATCCATTCGAGGATCCGCTGGTTGGGCAGCACCATCACGGCGTCGGCCGCCTCCCGGATGCGCTCCAGCGCCGCCTCGGCGCGCAGGCGCCGCTGCGGGCCCTCGAAGAAGAACGGCATCGTACAGAACGCCAGGGTGAGCGCCCCGGCGTCGCGCGCGGCGGCGGCGACCACTGGGCCGGCGCCGCCCCCCGTGCCGCCGCCGAGCCCCGCGAGCACCACGGCGAGGTCGTGCCCCGCGATGCGCTCCCGCAGGGCCTCCGCCGACGCCTCGGCGGCCCGGCCGCCCGCCTCGGGGTCGCCCCCGGTGCTCAGGCCCCGCACCGCCTGGCCGCCGAGCGGGAGCTGCTCGTCGATGCCGCACGCGCCGAGCACCTGCGCGTCGGTATGCACCGCGAGGCAGGACGGCGCCTCGGACCACCGCTCGCGCAGGCGGCCCAGCGCGTGGCAGCCCGCGCCGCCCACCCCCACCAGCAGCATGGAGCCGCGCGCGCTCATGTCCGGCCCAGCAGCTTCTTGAACATGCGCGTCAGGCCGCCCTCGCCGTCGCGCGGCGCCGTGAGCATGCCGTAACGCAGCATGCCGACGGCGGCGGCGTATTCCGGGCCGCCCGTCACGGACGCCAGGCCGCTGACGGCGCGCGGCCGCCCGTCGGCGCAGGGCACGTTGAAGACCCGTTCGACGAGGTCCGTCATTCCCGCCAGGAGGGCGCCGCCGCCCGTGAGGACAACCCCCGCGCCGAGGTGGTGCTGCAGGCCCCGCTCCCGCAGCTCGGCCTGCACCCGCTCGAGCAGCTCCTCCTGGCGCGCGTGGATGATGGTGTGGAGGTCGGCCAGCCGGACCATGCGGCCCTGGAACCCGCCCTCCGCGGGCAGCGACACCGCCTGCGGGGCCTGCGGGCCGGCGGGCGGAACGGCGCTGCCGTGCTGGAGCTTCAGCTTCTCCGCCTGCGCGTGAGGGATGCGCAGCCCGATGGCGATGTCGTTGGTGACGTGCTCGCCGCCGACGGCGAGGGAACCGGCCGCGGCCACGCCCTGGTGCGCGTACGCGAGGTAGTCGGTCGTGCCCGCGCCCAGGTCGAGCACCAGGGCGCCGCTCTTCTTCTGCTCCGGGGTGAGCACGGCGAGCGCCGAGCAGAGCCCGCCGAAGGCCACGTCCTCCACGTCCACCCCCGCGCTGCGGGCGACCTTGACGGTGTTGCGCAGGGTGTTGCCCTGGCCGTGCACGATGAGCATGTCCAGCGAGAGCTGCCCGCCTTCCATGCCCTCGGGGTTGATCACGCCCTCCTGCGCGTCCACGTAGTACTGCTGGCTGATGCTGTGGAGGATCTCGCGGTCCGGCGGCAGGTTCACCGTGCGCGCCGCTTCCGCCGCCTGCTCCATCAGCTCCGGGGTCACCTCGCGGTCCTCGTTCAGCACGTGCACCGTGCCCCGGTTCACGTCGCTGCGCATGCGCGCGCCCGAGAGCACGAGGTGCACGCGGCGCACGGCCACGTCGCTCTGCTCCTCGGCGAGGTGGAGCGCGTGGCGGACGCCGTTGAGCGCCTGGTCGAAGTCGATCACCTCGCTCTTGCGCACGCCGATCGAGCGGACCTCGCCGATGGCGGTGACCATGAGGTGCCCGTCCTCGCGTGCCTCCCCTACCAGCGCGCGCACGCGAGCGGTGCCGATCTCGAGGGCGACGATGGGCGGCAGGGCCATGGTTTCGCCAGGCGCCCCCGGTTACCCGTCGAGCCCGGCCACCGGGAAATTGACGTCCGTGGTCATGTCGATACGCACGCGGTCGGGGCGCGAGGCCAGGCCGCGGTCGCGGATGGTCTTCAGGATCGCGGCCAGGCGGCGGAGCTTGGGCTCCATGTCGCGGCGCGGCATGCGGACCTGCTCGCCCTCGGCGAGCACGAGGTCCATCGCGTCGGCCCCGTCGAGCCGGATCCGGCGGATGCGCACGTGCGGAAAGAGCCGGGTCGTGTCGCAGAGCTCGAGCAGCGCGAGCGCGTCGCCCGCCGCGGGGTCGGCGAGGTCGGCCCCCGGCCGCAGGCCGACCTGCTGCAGGCCCTCGATCAGCGGCAGGGGTTCGCGCGAGACGCTGGGCCCCAGCAGGCGGCCCTCGGCGTCGACCGCCAGGGTGAAGCCGGCGCCGGGCAGGGCCACGCGCCCCACGGGAATGCGTTCGTGCACGCGGACGGCCAGGGTGCCGGGCAGGCGCCGCGTGACGGTCACGCTCTTGACCAGGGGCACGCTGGCGAGGTCGGCGCACACGCGGCCGATGTCGATCGCGAAAAGGTTGGCCCGGTCGGGCAGCGAGGCGTACTCGCGGATGTGGTGCGGCTGGATGCGGCCGTCGGAGACGAGGTCGTAGCCGCGCAGTGCGAAGAGGTCGTTCTCCGCGAACAGCGCCCGCCCCGCGAACCGCGTGCCCTTCAGCAGGAACCAGCCGGCCGCCGCGAGCGCCGCCGCCGCCAGCAGGAGGGCGCCGGCGCGGTGCAGCCGCTCGCTGCGTTTCTCGGTCAGGCGGGCCTCGACGAACAGGCCGTCGCGGTCGCGCCGGCCGCGGCGCCGATTGCCCCGCCGCCGGGTCGTCCTGCGTGACGGAACATCCAGAAGAATACCCACCGTGCGCCTCCGAGCCGTGCCCGATTCTGCCGGCGACTCTACCCGCCGTTGCCGGCCAGGTTCAAGACGCAATCGCAAAGCGCCGCGAAATCCATGCCGGCGCAGGCCGCCGCCTTGGGCAGCAGGCTCGTGACGGTGAAGCCGGGGATGGTGTTGAGCTCGAGCACGAACAGGCGCCCCCGCGGGTCCATCCTCAGGTCGACGCGCCCCATGCCGCGGCAGCCGAGCACCCGGAAGGCCTCGCCGCCGATCCGCGCCGCCCCGGCGGCCTCCGCCGGCTCCAGCGGGGCGGGCGCCAGGTACTCGGTCAGGCCCCCGGTGTACTTCGCGGCGTAGCTGTACTCCCCGCCCGGCGCGCGGATCTCCACCGCCGGAAGCACCCGCCCCCCCACGACGCCGACCGTGAGCTCGCGGCCCGGGATGAACGCCTCGCAGACCGCCTCGCCCCCGTGCGCCAGCGCGTCGCGCACCGCGGCGTCCCACTCGCCGGGCCGGAACACCCGGTGGCAGCCCACGCTGGACCCCTCGCGCACCGGCTTCACGACCACGGGCAGCGGAAGCGGAGGCGCGGCGGGCGCCTCGCGCAGCGCCACGCCCGGCGCCACCGGCAGACCGGCCGCCGCGAGCCGCTCGCGCGTCCGGCGCTTGTCCATGCACAGGGCGCTGGCCTCGGGCCCCGACCCCGTGTACGGCAGGCCCGCCCCGTCAAGACGCCGCTGCAGCCGCCCGTCCTCCCCGAACCCGCCGTGCAGCGCGATGAACACGGCCTCCACGCGCGCCGGCAGCTCGAAAGTCTCCGAGCGCACGTCGAGTGCGCTCACCTCGTAGCCCGCCCCGCGCAGGGCCGCGGCGACGGCGGCGCCGGACGTGAGGGACACCTCGCGCTCGGCGGACGGCCCCCCCATCAACACGGCGACCCGCTGGAACCTCCTGGCCATGCCCGCTTTCCCCCCTCCCGCGCTCCCGCGGCGGCCCCGCCCGCGTCCCCCCCCCCAACCGCGGCCGCGGGCCGAGCCATAGCAGAGCCCGGCGCGCACTGCAACCGCGGACCGGCGCGGCCGCCCGCGCGCCCCGTTTGACAGCCGCCTCCCCGATGCTATGGTAGGAGGGAGGCGGCGGGGCGCGGGGCGCGGGAGTGTCAGCCGGGCATGGCAAATGACGTGCTGGTTTATTGCGGCGAGGGAGAAGGCGTCCGGCAACCGGACGACTTCCGGTGCTGCCCGCTGGGGCTGCAGTTCTACACCGAGCGGGAGCTGCCCAGCTACGAGTTGATGGACCTGTCCCTGCAGCTGCCCGGGAGCGGCGGGGAGACCTCTTCGTTAAACTGCACCGGCGTGGTCGTGTACTCGCAACTCGAACCGCAGAGCGGGATGCACCGGGTGTGGGTGGCGTTTCTCGACGTGCCCGAGTCGGTGCGAACCAACCTGCGCTGCCTCGCCGAGGACTCCAGCTTCCTATGCCCCCACTGCGAGAACTTCTAGCCGCCGCCGTCGAGCGGAACGCCTCCGACGTGCACCTCAAGGCCGGGGAAAAGCCCTTCCTGCGGGTGCACGCCGAACTGGAGCCGGCCGCGGACGAGCCCATGACGCCCGCCGAGCTGCAGGAGATCGCGGAGGCGATTCTCCCCGAACACCTGCGGGACACGTTCCGCTCGGAGCACGAGGCGGACTTCTCCCTCGTCGAGGAGGGCCTGGGGCGGTTCCGGGTCAACATCTTCCACGGTTCCGGGCTGCCGGCCATGGCGTTCCGGCACGTCCAGGACCGCATCCCGTCGTTCGAGGATCTGCACCTGCCGGCCGTCCTCCGGAAGCTGGCCCTTTCGCCCCGCGGCATCGTGGTGGCCTCGGGCACGACGGGCTGCGGCAAGTCGACCACGCTGGCGGCGATGATCGAGCACGTCAACCAGCACCTCCGCCGTCGCATCGTCACGATCGAGGACCCGGTCGAGTACGTGTTCTCCGACAAGCAGTCCGTGGTGTCGCAGCGCGAAGTGGGCCTCGACACGCGCTCCTTCCATTCGGCCCTGCGCCACGTACTGCGCCAGGACCCCGACGTGATCATGATCGGGGAAATGCGCGACGCGGAAAGCTTCACGGCCGCGCTGGCGGCCGCGGAGACCGGGCACCTGGTGTTCAGCACGCTGCACGCGGGCACCGGCGCGCAGGTGGTGCCGCGTATCATGGACCTGTTCCCCTCGGCCGAGCGCGACCAGGTGCGCATGGCCCTCGCCTCGAACCTCCGGGCGGCCGTCTGCCAGCGGCTCATCCCCTCGGTGGACGGCGGCGTGCGGCCGGCCGTGGAGGTGCTCATCAACACCCCCACGGCGCGCAAGCTGATCGCGAAGGACGCGCTGGACAAGCTGCCGGCCGCGATCGAGACGGGCGTCGAAGACGGCATGCAGACGTTCAACCAGGCGATCTTCGATCTGATCAAGGCCGGCGACATCACCGAGGAACAGGGCATGAAGCACGCCGGCAACGCCGAGGCGCTGCGGATGAACCTGCGCGGCATCTTCCTCGACGAGTCGCGCCGCATCCTCTCCACCTGAGGCCACGGGCCCCCGCCGGCCCACGCCGCGGACATCGCCCCCGCCGCGGGGAGCGGCTATAGTGGGTGCGTGGACCCGCCCGCCCCAGCCGCGAAGCCGACACCGGACGAGCTCCGCCGGCGCATGGGCCTCTCCCGGGCGGGCCGCCCGCTGGTGTACTCGGGCGAGGAACTGCGGCGGATGCTGCGCCGCCCCCGGCGGGAAACACCGGACGTCGCGGCCGCGGGCGCGGCCCCGGAACGCCCCCCGCTCGTGGCCCGGCGCGACCGGCCCCGGCCCGCGCGCCCGGCGCCGCCCCCGGCGCGACGGCGCGCGCCGGACGGCCCCCCCGTGCGCCTGGAGGAGGCCGTCGCCGGACGGGAAGTGGAGGGCCCCCTCGGCCGCTACTACCGGGTCGATACGCCCGCCGCCTCGGTCGAGGGGGCGTCCCGCGCGGTGGCGGCGTTCGAGGCCCAGTTTCTCGACGAACGGTCCGCCCTGCGCCGCTGCCTCGGCACCTGCCCCGGCGCCGCGGGGGCCGGCCCCGACGACCTGCTGTTTCTCGACCTCGAGACGGCGGGGCTCAGCCAGACCCCGCTCTTCCTGGCGGGGGCCATGCTCCGGGAGCGGGGCGGGCTGGTCGTGCGGCAGTACCTCGCCCGCACCTACGCCGAGGAGGCGCCGATGCTGGCCGACGTCCTCGCGCGCCTGCAGGCCGCGCGGGTCGTCGTGACGTTCAACGGCAAGAGCTTCGACCTGCCCTTCGTCCGGATGCGGGCCGTCCTGCACCGGCTGCCGTTCCGGTGGGACGGGCCCCACCTCGACCTGCTCTACCCGGCGCGGCGCGCCTGGCGCGGCGACCTGCCGGACTGCCGCCTGCAGACGCTCGAGCGGCACGTGTGCGGGCGCGTGCGGGAGGACGACCTGCCCGGCGCGGAGATCCCCGAGGCCTACCACGCCTTCGTGCGCACGGGCGACGCGCGGGACCTCGTCGGGATCCTCCGGCACAACCTGCTCGACCTGGTCACCCTCGCCGACCTGCTGACCCGGATGCCGTGACCGCCCGCACCGCCCGGGGTACACTGAACGGGTGAACGTCGACGCCTTCCTCGACGAGCTGCGCGCCGCGCCGGACTACGCCGGGCAGGTGGTGCACGTGCACGAGGCGCCCGCCCGCGGGGCGGCGTGGGCGGACCGGCCGCCCGGGCTGGGCGCTCCGGCGCGCCGCGCGCTGGACGCCCTGGGCATCGGGCGGCTCTACCGGCACCAGGCCCGCGCCGTCGCGGCGGCCCTCGCGGGGCGCGACGTGGTCGTGGCCACCGGCACCGCGTCCGGCAAGTCGCTCTGCTACCTCGTGCCCCTGCTCGAACGGCTGGCCGCCGAGCCCGGCGCCCGCGCGCTGCTCCTCTTCCCCACGAAGGCCCTGTGCCAGGACCAGTTCCGCCGCTTCGCACCCGCGCTGGCGGCGGCCGGCCTCGGCGACCGCCTGGCCGGCGTCTACGACGGCGACACGCCTGCGGACCTGCGCCGGCGGCTCCGCGATCGCGGCGCGGTGCTGTTCAGCAACCCCGACATGCTGCACGCCGGCCTGATGCCGCAGCACGCGCGCTGGGCCGGGTTCCTGGCACGCCTGCGCCTGCTCGTGCTCGACGAACTGCACGTCTACAGCGGCATCTTCGGGTCCAACATGGCCCCCCTGCTCACGCCGGCTGGACCGCGTCTGCGCGCACTACGGGTCGCGCCCCCAGCTGCTCGCCTGCTCCGCCACGATCGCCAACCCGGGGGAGCTCGCCCGGCGCCTCGCCGGGCGGGAGGTCGACGTGGTGGACGGGGACGACAGCCCGCGGGGGCGGCGGGTCTACGTCCTCTGGAACCCGCCCCGCGTGCGCCGGACCGACTGGCGCTCGCGCCGCAGCGCCAACGTGGAGGCGCACGAACTGATGGCCCGCCTCGTGCAGCGGGGCGCGCCGACGATCACCTTCTCCAAGGCCAAGATGACGGCGGAGATGATCCACCGGTACGTGGGCGAAACCCTGCGCCGCGAGGCGCCGGCCCTCGCCGGGCGGGTCACCCCCTACCGCGGCGGCTACCTGCCCGAGGAACGGCGCGAGATCGAGCGGCGGCTCTTCGCCGGCGAGCTGCTCGGCGTGAGCTCCACCGCCGCGCTCGAACTCGGGATCGACGTCGGGACGCTGGACGCCGGCATCCTCGTGGGCTACCCCGGCACCCTCGCCTCCTTCTTCCAGCAGGCCGGGCGGGCGGGGCGGAAGCGCACCGACGCCCTCGTGTTCCTCGTCGGCCTCGACACGAGCATCAACCAGTACATCATGACCCACCCGGAGTACCTCTTCGGGCGGTGCATCGAGGAGGCCGTCATCGACCCGGACAATCCCTACGTCGCCGCCGGGCACCTGCGCTGCGCGGCGCACGAGCTGCCGCTGGGGGACCGCGAGGTCGCGCGCTTCGGACCCCATGCCGGGCTCGTGCTGCGCGTGCTCGAGGACCAGCTCAAGGTGCGGCGCCTGGAGGGACGCTGGTACCACGCCGCCACCGAAGTCCCGCAGCACGAGGTCTCCCTGCGCAGCAGCTCGGCGGCCAACGTCGTCATCCACGACGAGGAAACCGGCGCGGCGCTCGGGCGAGGTCAACCGCTACGACGCGCCGCCGCTCGTGCACCCCGAGGCGATCTACATGCACCTGGGCGAGACGTACCGCGTGCAGCGAGCTGGACCTGGAGCGCAACCTCGCGCTCGTCCGGCGCGTGGAGATCGACTACTACACCCAGCCGCTCGGCGGGACGGACGTGCACCACATCGACCAGCGGCTCCGCGAGAAGCCCTTCGGCCCGGGCCGGGCGGCATGGGGCGAGGTGACGGCCTATTTCAACACCTACGGCTACGAGAAGATCCGCTTCTACTCGCTGGACGCGGTCTCCGAACACGCGCTCGAACTGCCCACCCTGGTGCTCGAGACCATGGCGTTCTGGCTGGTCCCGCCCGAGGCCCTGCTGGACGGGGTGCGCGCGGCGGGGCTGGACGCGCACAGCGGGCTGCGCGGCATCGGCTACGCGACGCGCATGCTGCTGCCGCTCTTCCTGACCTGCGACACGCTGGACTTCTCCCACACCGTGGGCAGCGCCAACTCGCCGTGGAAGGCGGTGTTCGTCTACGAGCGCTACCCCCACGGCCTGGGGTTCACGGAAAAGGCCTACGAACGCCTGGACGAGATCCTCGCCGCCGTCCTGGACCACGTGCGCGCCTGCCCCTGCGAGGCCGGCTGCCCCTGCTGCGTGGGCAAGCCGCTGCGGCAGTACGCGACGTGGAACGTGGAGCGTGGGAGGCCTCGATCCCGAGCAAGGCGGCCGCGCTCATGATCCTGGAGGGCCTGCTGGGCGATCCCGGCGCCCTGCGCCTGCCGGAGACCCGCGTGCTGTCCGACGGCGCGGAGGCCGCCGGGCAGCGCCTGGAACAGGCCGTGCGCCGGCGGCTGGAGCGCCTGCGCGAGCCGCAGGTCTTCCACCCCATCACGCCGCGGCCCGCGCTCGAGACGGGCTATCCCGGCGCCGAGGGCGCCGGGTCCCTGGCGCAGACCGACGCGGAGCGGCGCGGCGCGCGGCGCCGGGTCTTCGACCGCGACTGGCGCAAGCGCCTCGCCAAGAAACTCGACCTGGGCGGCCTCCGGCCCGACGCCGCCAAGGCCCCGGTCCCGCGCGGCATGCGAACCCCTTCCCCCAACCTCAAGCCCACCGACTTCCCGGGCCGGCCCGCAGGCCGGCCCGCCGAGGCGCCGGGCGGAGCCGGAGCGAACCGGGCCGGGCGGACCGGCGGAGGGGACCCGGCCGCCCCGCCGCCCCCCGTTTCCCGCGCGGTCCCGGCCGGCGACGGGACCGCGGCGCGCGCGCGCCGCCTCCGGCGGCGTCCGCCCGCGGACGAACCGGGCTGACCCCGGGGCGCGCGAAACCCCCCTGCCCCGCGCCGGGCGGCATGGTATAGTCGCCGGGAAGGAGAGCGAGGGGATGATCCGACGATACCTCAGGCCGGCGGGCGCCTGCCTGGTCCTCCTGGGACTCGCCGCGTGTCCGGGCTGCGTGGGCACGCGCGCGACGCGCGGAAGCACGCCGGCGGAAGCCGACCGCGTCCTGCTCGGGGCCGCCCGGTGCGTCCGCGCCGCCGTCGTCGCGGCGCTGGAGGATGGCGGCGAGGCCGCCGAGGCCGCCCTCGCCGCGTGCGACCGGCAGGCGCAGCGCGTGGCGGCCGCGCTCTCCCCCGCCGCCCGGCCCCGGTACGAGCGCGCGGCGGCGGCCCTTCGCGCCGCGCGCGGGAAGGGGCGCCCGGACGCGACCGCACGGTCCGCGCTCCAGCTCTACCGCGTGCTCGCGGCGGCGGTCGACGCGGGCCCGTTCGCCCCGCCGCCGGGCCTCACGATGTTCGACCTCGCCATGCTGGACGCGGGCGTGGGTCTCCGCGCGGAGCCGCCGGACTGGCCGCGCGTCGAAGCGGCGGCCGGCACCGCGGCGCGCGCGTGGACGGTCCTCTCGGGGCACACGCCCGACCCCGCGTTCCTCGCCGAAGCCGACGTCGCGGTGCGCGCCCTGCGCGAGGCCGCGCGGGAGCGGGACGCGGAGATCGCACGGCTCGCGGCCCGGCTCGGATCCGGGTTCGCCGGGCCGCGCGCGCCCCCGGCCCGGCCCGGGCCCCCCTGACCGACATGGACGCGGCCACCTTCCTTTCGCGGTTGCAGCGCGACCGGCACTACGAGGGCCAGGTCGTGGGCACCCGGTCGCTCGGCGCCCGCGAGCCCGAGTACGCCGACGTCGCCGGGGGCCTGGCCCCGCCCGTGGAGACCGTGCTCCGCCGCCTCGGCATCGCGCGGCTCTACGCCCACCAGGCCCGCGCCATCGAACGCGTCCGCGCCGGCCGCAACGTCGTGATCGTCACCGGCACGGCCAGCGGCAAGACGCTCTGCTACACGCATTCCCGTGCTCGAGGCGCTGCTGGACGATCCGACACGGCCACCATGCTCTTCATCTACCCCACCAAGGCGCTGGCGCAGGACCAGCTCCGCGGCCTCGCCGCGCTTCCGGTCCGAGGACGCGGGCCTCGACTTCACTGGCCGGCACCTACGACGGCGACACGCCCGCAGAACCTGCGCCGCAAGACTGCGCGACGGCGGCCAACGTCATCCTGACCAACCCCGACATGCTGCACCAGGGCATCCTGCCGCAGCACGCCCGCTGGAACCGGTTCTTCACCCACCTGCGCTACGTCGTCATCGACGAGGTGCACGCCTACCGCGGCGTGTTCGGCTCGCACCTGGCCAACGTCCTGCGCCGCCTCGCGCGCATCTGCCGGCACTACGGCGCCGACGCCGCAGTTCATCTGCTCCTCGGCCACGATCGCCAACCCGCGCGAGCACGCCGAGCGGATCTGCGGCGTGGCCATGGAGCTGGTCGACAACGACGGCTCCCCGCGCGGGCCGAAGCGGTTCGTGCTCTGGAACCCGCCGCCCGCTGGAGACGGCGGCGAGCGGCGACGCGGCCGACTGGCGGGTCGGCGGCGACCGGCGCAGCCCGCTCGGCGAGGCCGTGCACCTGATGACGCGCGCTGGTCAAGGAGGGCATCCAGACGATCGCCTTCGTGCGCACGCGCCTGGCCGCGGAGCTGATCTTCAAGGACTGCCGCGACCGGCTGCGGCCGCGTCTCGCGACGCTGGCCGACGTCGGTCCACGCCTACCGCGGCGGCTACCTGCCCGAGGAGCGGCGCGAGATCGAGCGGCGGCTGGCCGACCGCGAGATCCTGGGCGTCGCCAGCACCAACGCGCTGGAACTGGGCATCGACATCGGCAGCCTCGACGCCTGCATCCTCGTCGGCTACCCCGGCACGATCGCCAGCCTGTGGCAGCAGGCCGGCCGCGCCGGCCGCGGGCGCGAGGAGGCGGTCGTCTTCCTGCTCGGCGCAGAACGCGCCGATGGACCAGTACCTGATGGCCCACACCGACTACCTCTTCGCCGCAGAACCCCGAGCAGGCCGTGGTCGACCCCGACAACCCGCACATCGTCGTCGGCCACCTCAAGTGCGCCGTCCACGAGCTGCCGCTCGGCGACGACGAGGCGGAGGCCTTCGGCCCGTACGCGCCGGCCGTGCTCGAACTGCTCGAGGAGGACGAGCGCGTGCGGCACATCGACGGGCACTGGTACTGGGCCAGCTCGGAGTACCCGGCGGCCGGCGTGAACCTGCGCAACATCGCCGGGCCCGGTCTACACCATCCAGGACGAGGCCGAGGGCGAGCGCGTCATCGGCACGCTGGACGAGATCAGCGCCCTGTCGCAGCTGCACGACCACGCCGTCTACCTGCACGGCGCCGACACCTACTTCGTGAACCGGCTGGACCTCGAGCAGAAGATCGCCTTCGTCGAGCGGCGCGACCTGGACTACTACACGCAGTCCGTCCAGACCTCGCGAGATCCGGATCGACGAGACGAGGACGACGAGCGAGACTGGCGCGGGCGGGCTGCTGGGCTTCGGCGACGTGACCGTGACCACGCACCATCCCCATGTTCAAGAAGATCCGGTTCCACTCGCGCGACAGCCTGGGCTTCGAGAAGCTCGAGCTGCCGCCGCAGGCGCTGGAGACCGTGGCGCTGTGGTTCGCGCCGCCCGAGGAGACGGCGCGGCGCCCTGCTCGAGCGCGGCCTGATCGTCGGCGAGGCGCTCGATCGGCATCGCCAACGTCCTGGTGGAGGTCGCGCCGCTCTTCGTCATGTGCGACACGCAGGACATCGGCACGGTGGTCGACGCGAAGAACCTCGGCCGGGACGCCCTCTTCCTGCACGACCGCTATCCCGGCGGCATGGGCTACGCGCGGCGCTGCCTCGACCGGTTCGAGGAGATCTGCTCGGCACGGTCGCGCGAGGTGATCGCGCGACTGCGCCTGCGAGGACGGCTGCCCCTCCTGCGTGGGCTCGGCCGTGCCGGCCTTCGCCATGACCGACCTCGACTCCGCCGTCCGCGGCCGCATCCCCGACAAGCAGGCCGCCCTTGCCCTGCTGGAACGCCTCCTGGAAAACGGGCCCGACGCCCCCGCGCCGGACGGCACCGCGGGCGGCGCCCCCGGCCGGGCGCCGGCCGGCGGGGCTTGAGGCGCCCTTCGCGCCCCGGTGCGCGCCGGGCGGCGGCTGGTACCCCGGGCGGGAATTGAACCCACGACCTACGGATTAGGAATCCGTCGCTCTGTCCAACTGAGCTACCGGGGCACGCGGCGGAATCGAGTGTACGCGCCGGCCCGGCCCGCGCCACCCAAATATGGCGGGCAATACGCGGGGCGACGCAGCGTTATCCGTACGTGGACGGCACGGTGGGCGGGGAAGTGAGAAAGGGAGGAACACGGACATGAAAACCCTGATGGCACTCTGCATGGCGGCGGCCCTTCCGGCCGCGGCCCAGGACGCGGCGGTCGGCGGCACGGCGCCGGGCGGGCCCGGATCGGCCGCCTGGCAACGCTTCTTCGGCCCGGGCGGCCGCGGCAGCGCGGAATGGACGGGACAGGGCTGGAAGACCGATAGCGGCCGGGCGTGGTACGTCGACCGCTCCGGCACGACGGCACGCGGCGGCTGGTCGGCCCGGACGGACGGGCAGTCCACGAAGACGGCCGGCGGAGCCACCTGGCAGTCGCTGACCACGGGCGCCTCGGACTCCGGCCGCTCGTGGACCGTGGACCGCTCGGGGAACAAGGTCCGGAACGGCGATGGCACGGCCGTGCTGTCCCGGGATGCCACGAAGACGTTCGACGACGGCCGGACCGTCACACGGCACGCCGAGACCACCGTCACCCGCACGACCGACGGCCTCGCCTGGAGCACCGAGGGCACGCAGACCGGCCCGCGCGGCACCTCGACCCTGGCCGGACAGGGCACCCTCACGCGCACCGCCGACGGGGCGGTGTGGGACGTGAGCCGCAGCGGCACGACCCCCGGCGGCCGGACCTGGACATCCACGACGCAAGGCGCCGGCCAGGCGGCCGGCGGCGGGCGGCAGTGGCAGTCCGCCACGCAGGGCACCGCGCCCGGCGGCGCGACGTGGAAGACGACGCGGAACGGGCAGGCGGCGGCGGACCCGGCGACGGGCACCGTCCGGTTCGAGGGCTCGCGGCAGACCACGGGCGGCCGCGCCGCGCCGCGCAAGCCGGCGCGACGCGGCACGGGCCGGCGCCGCTGAGTTCCGGCACGGCGCGCGGCGTGCGCGGCAGGGGGGGACTTCCCTCCCCCTTCGCGCCGCGCGCGTTCCGTCTTGATGCCCGGGCCGGCAGGTGGTCGAATCCCCCGCCGCATGAAGACCAAGCAGCAGCCCGGTACCCCGCCGTCCGGCGGCACCGCGCCCGGCTACACCGTGCGCAGGGCCGCCGCGAAACCCTCGCTGCGCGGACGCTGGGCCGAGCCCGCGTGGCGCGGCGTTCCCGCGCTGCGGATCACGCACTGGCATCCGCGCGGCAGCCGGCACCGCCCGCGCACGGAGGCCAAGCTGGTCTACGACGACGACGGGCTCTTCGTCCTCTTCCGCGTGCGGGACCGCTACGTCGTCTGCCGCCACGCGGCCTACCAGTCGCCCGTGTGCCTCGACAGCTGCGTCGAGTTCTTCGTCGAGCCCGTGCCGGGCCGCGGCTACTTCAACTTCGAGGTCAACGCCGGCGGCGCGCTGCTGCTCTCCCACGTCGTCGACCCGGTACGCGTGAACGGCGCGTTCCGGTGCTGGCGCCCGGTCCCCCGGGCGTGGGGCCGGCGCGTCCGCATCCGCACGTCGCTCCCGCGCCGGGTCGACCCCGAGCAGCCCGCCGCGACCGCGTGGTGGGTCGAGTACTTCGTGCCCTTCGCCCTGTTCGAGGCCCACGCGGGCCCGCTGGGCCCCGTCCCCGGCGCCGGCTGGCGCGCCAACTTCTACAAGTGCGCCGACCGGTCCTCGCACCCGCACTGGGGCTCGTGGGCCCCGATCGGGGAGGCGCTCAACTTCCACCAGCCCGCCCGGTTCGCCCCGCTGCGTTTCGCCTGAGACGCCCCGCGCGAACCGGCGCGTCTACCCGGACCCGGGGATCATCGAGCGCGGGGCGGCCTTCGAGGCGCGCTGGGCCCGGTTGAAGGACCAGTCGCGGATGGCCTTGATCTGCTCCTCCATCGTGCGCGAGAGCGGCACCATGCGCGCGGTGTGGTTGCGGATATCGTCCAGCTGCATCGGCCGGCCCCGCTGGTGGGCGTCGATCCGCGCGGCGATGACGGCCTGCTCGATCTCCGCGCCGCTCCACCCGCGCGTGGCGTAGAGCAGCCGCCCGGGGTCGATCGCGCCCGCGGGCACCCCGTTGCGCCGCAGATGAATCGCGAGGATCTCGCGCCGCTCCTCCTCCCCGGGCAGGTCGCAGAAGAACACCTCGTCGAAGCGGCCCTTGCGGATCACCTCGGCGGGCAGCGACTCGATGCGGTTCGCCGTCGCGGCGACGAAGACCAGCGGCGGGCGCTCCTGCATCCAGGTGAGAAACGTGGAGAAGGTGAGCGACTGCTCGGCGGAGCTCGAGGCGACGGTCATGCCCAGCGCGTTCTCTATCTCGTCGATCCAGAGCACGGCCGGCGCCACCGACTCGATGCCCTTCAGCGCGCGGTGGAAGGCCGCCTCGGGCGTGCCGTACAGGCCGGAGAAGACCAGGTTCATGTCCAGCCGGAACAGCGGCACGTTCCACAGGCTCGCCATCGCCTTGGCGCACATGCTCTTGCCGCAACCGCTGATGCCCATGACCAGCAGCCCGCGCGGCACGGGCAGGCCGGCGTCGATGGCTTCCTGCGTGAAGAGGTCCCCGCGCTTCAGCGCCCAGTCCTTGAGCACGTCGAGCCCGCCGATGTCGTCCACGGCGATGCGGTTGGGCACGAACTCGAGGAACCCGTCCTTGCGCAGCATCATCTCCTTCTCGAGGAAGATCTCGTTGAGCACACCGGCCGTGTCGACCGCGCCCCGGGCGAAGACGCGGTGCATGACGTGCGCCGCCTCGTTGAGCGTCAGGCCGCGCAGCGCCAGGGCGACGGCCGGGCGCACCTCCTCCGGCAGCCGCGCGCCGGGATGCTCGCCGAGCAGCGGCAGGACGTGATCCAGCAGTTCCCGCGGTCCCGGCAGGTCGACCTCCACGAGGCAGGTCTCCTTCTGCATCGACTCCGGAAGGCGCAGCGCGGAGGCGAGGATCACGAGCCGCCGGGAGGGGGTGGCCCCCAGGGCGTAGTACGCGTTGCGCAGGGCCCGGACCACGGCCGGGGCGTCGAAGAACGCCGGCAGGTCCTTGAACACGTAGAAACCGGGGCGTGGGTCGGCGAGCGCCGCCGCGAGGCCCGCGACGGGGTCGCGCGTGGCGGCCGCGTCGGCGCCAGCGAGACCGTCGACGCACGTCCACGCGCGAACCGCCGCCCCCTCGCCCAGCGACGGCGCGAGTTCGGCCAGCGCGCGCAGGGCGCGGTCCTCTTCCGGCGTGAGGAGGTAGACCAGCGGGTGCCGGCCCGACAGGGCGGAACGGATCTCGTCAACCATCGTGGCCATGCGGCTTCCTCCCGTGCGACGGCCGCTATCCTATCGCGCCGCCCCGGCCGGGCGCCAGCTTCGCCGCCGGGGCCGCCGTTGCGGCGGCAGCCCTCGGGCGGTAAGCTGGTGGCGTGAGACGCGCGGTGTACCTGGCGACGGTGCTGCTCGCGGCGGCCGCGGCGCGGGCGGACGAGGGCGCGGCCGGCCTCGAGGCGCGGCTTCGCGCGGTCACGGTGTCCGAGCTCGACCTTCGCGGCGTGTCCGCCGGCGAGGCGCTGCGCGGCCTCGCGGAAGCGGCGGGCGGGGAACCGGCCGCGGTCCTGGTGGCGGATCCCGGCGCGTCGTCGCCCCGGATCACGATGCGGCTCCGCAACGTGTCGCTCTACGACGCGCTCCGCTACGTGTGCGAGGCGGCGGGGCTCACGTTCCGCGTCGATGCGCGGGCGGTCGTGATCCGGCCCGCCGAAGCGCCGGCCGGGCCGATCGTCACACGCGCCTACCCCGTGCAGCCGTCGGCGGTGGAGGCCCTCCGCCAGGCGGGGTACCCGGTCACCGTCCAGGGCGCGGAACGCCTCCGCCCGCCCGCCCGTTCGTTCCGCGGGCCGGACGGAAGGCCCTGACGGGGCCGCGCGGGGGCGCGACCCATCACCGGCGGACCGGCCTCCCTTTCCGATCCGCCGGCTTTCATGCAGCAAGCGGCGGTGTCCTCCATCCCGCCGCCGCCCGCCTACGGGTCAGAGACGCAGCCTCCGCTTCGCGGCCCAGACCGCCACGACGCCGACGATCAGCGCCGACGTGGTCGGCTCGGGCGTAATCACGAAGGCGAGGTCCATATTCTGCCCCGCGGGATGGGTCAGCTTGGACCACGGCGCCGCGCCGCCCGACTGCCACACCGCCGCGTCGTTGAACGCGTCCTGCGTGCTCTTCCAGCCGATCTCGGGCTGAGCCAGCGGCATCCCCCCGATCCCCAGCCAGTAGATCGTGCCCTGCTGCTGGACGAACGGGTTCTCGATGCCCGTGATGTTGATCTGGAAAAACGACGAGTGGTCGTTCGGTATCCACGCGGGCTCCGCCGGGTCGTACCAGCCCTGCATACCGGCACTTTCGTACCGGGTCACGATGTTGTACGTCGACCCGAGTTGCCAGAGCGGCGTGCCCGGCATGCTGTAGCCCGTCGGACTCTGCCCCGCGGGGATGTCCGAGTAGATCATGACCGTGGGATTCAGTACGGTCCACGGCGGATCCTGCCCGTTTTCGCCCTTGTAGGACACCCAGATGTGGATGTCGTCCACGGGGCCGGTCTGGCTGCACTGCCAGTCGTCGGCCAGCTGCCAGTCATGGAACCTCACGTCCCACCCGTTCGGATCGGGCAGCTGCGGGTAGTGCATCTTGTGAGGGTCGCCCGGAGACCAATCGGCCAGGGCGGCGGCGCTGCCGAGAACCAGCAGCGCGATCAGGCCAGCTTTCAGGCCCTTCATCGCACCTTCCTCCTTACGGTGCGCGTGGCCTCGGAGCCACGCTCGGGCGGGCCGCCGGCATGACAGGACCTCGGTACCCTCCTCTGCCCCGTCTTTCCGGGTACCAGCCCGCCCTAGGGCCGAAGTATTGCCGGCGGGCCACCTCGTGGCAAGAGAATAGTGGCGAAAAGATGGAGAGGGCGGTTTATCGGGTCGGCGGGTGGGCGCCCGGGAGAAACGGATGGCGCCTCGCGAGGCGGCGCCGGAGGTCAGGCCGCGACGGGCTTAGGCGGCACGCGACCGAGACGGAGGTAGGCGGCGGCGAACGCCGCCGCGAAGAACACGTCGTACACGGCGAAGGGTTTCCAGATCGCGGGCAGACCGCTCGTGAACCAGTAGCCGAACACGGTGCCGCTGTAGGCGCACTTCAGGCCGATGCCGTAGGGCATCAGGTTCCGGTTGGCGGAGGGGGCCGCGGCGATCCGCAGGAACATCCAGGCGAACACCAGCAGCAGCAGGGCGGGGAACCGGACGTAGCCGGGGTGGTTCGGCGGCGTGACGCCCGCGAAGGCGAAGAGGCGACCCGGCACCGCCAGGAAGACGAGGCCGAGGAGGGCGTCGTACACGGCCGACACGAGGAAGAGCACCGCGATCCCGTTGCACCTTTTCATGCGTTCCTCCCCCGGCCGCGCGGGCGCGGCCGCGTTTCCGTCCCCGTTCCCCGCCGCCGCCCGGCGGCCACCGCGCGAAGCCGCCCGCGGAAGCGCGCGCGGCGCCAGGCCGTCAGCGTCTCCCCGTAGAGTTCCGCCACGAGCTCCCGGAACCCCCGTACCAGGTCCTCCGGGCTCATCCGCGCCGGCACGAAGTTGAGGTCGAACAGGGTGCACCGCTCCCACGCGAGCGGGTGCGTGAGGCGGCCCTCCCGCGACAGCCGCTCGTAGAGCGGCGTGCCCGGGAAGGGCGTAAGGATCGTGACCTGCACCTCGTAGAGCTCGGTTTCGCGGGCGAACTCCAGCACCCGGCGGAAGCAGTCGGGCCCGTGCCGGTCCAGCCCGAGGATGAAACAGCCGTTCACCGTGATGCCGCGCTCCTGGATGCGGCGCACGGCGGACCGTGCGAAGCGGTGGTGCCGCCGTTTCCAGTCGGACCGCCGGTCGATCCCGCGGAGGTCCTCCGCGTCGGGGCTCTCCAGGCCGATGAGCAGCTGGGCGCAGCCGCTCTCGCGCAGCCGGTCCAGCAGCCGCTCGTCCTTCGCCACGGAGAGGTCCGTCTCGGCGAACCAGCGGAACCGGACCCCGCGCAGCGCGTCCATCAGCGTGTGCCAGTAGCGCCGGTCCACCAGCGCGTTGTCGTCGGCGAACTCGATGAAGGGCTCGGCCCACCGGCGCCGCACGGCGTCGATCTCCGCGACGACGCGGTCGACCGGCTTCGTGCGGTAGCGGCTGCCGAACAGCACCGAGCTGGCGCAGAACTCGCACCGGTGCGGGCAGCCGCGGCTGGTCTGCACGGTGAGCCGGTTGTAGCGGTCCGGCTCGAGCAGGTCGAGCGCCGGCAGGGGCGCCTGCGCCAGGTCGAAGGGCGCGTCGCGGCGGCCGTAGACCCGCTGCAGCCGGCCGCGTTCGGCGTCGCGCAGCACGGCGGGCCACACCGCTTCGCCCTCCCCCAGCACGACCGCGTCGGCATGGGTGAGCGCCTCCATCGGGCGCACACTGGCGTGCAGACCGCCGAGCACGACCGGCACGCCGGCGGCGCGGAAGCGGTCGGCGAGCCCGTAGGCCTCGCCGATCTGCGCGCTGTAGCTCGAGATCCCTGCCAGGTCCAGCCCCTCCGGCAAGCCGTCCAGTTCGCGGGGGTCGTCGACCTCGACGTAGCGGTAGGCGTGCCGGTCCCGCTCCATGCCGGCCAGCGTGAGCAGGCCGAGGCTGGGGAGCGAGGCAATGGTCCGGCTGCGCTCCACGAAGCCGGGCAGCGTAAGGCCCATCCGCAGCAGTTCCGCGTCACAGGCGCGGATGCCGCTCAGGGCTAGGAGGCCGACGTTCATCTGCCGAGCAGATCATGCGCCACCCGGAGGCAAGCGGCAAGAACGCAGACGACGGGCAGGGGGAAGAGGTGGCGCAGCCGGGTCCGCCAGGCGGCGAGGTAGCACACGGCGGGCATCAGCCCCGCGGCGGCCAGGAGCAGGCCCCCCGTCACGGGGTCGGCGTCGACCGGCGCGAGCCGCACGGTGAAGGCGTAGGAGAGGTTCAGCCACCCGATGCCGAAAAAGGAGACATGCGCCAGCCGCACGAGGCGGCGGCGCCACGAGCCGTAGCCGCCGGCCCAGTGTTCGCGCCGGAAGAACAGGCCCGACACGGCCCCGGCCGCCGTGCCCAGGACGAAGCCCAGCCACCCGGCGGCCAGGTTGGCGTGCTCGGTGTAGGCCATGCCCTCCCCCCGGGGTTGCCCCCCTCCTTTCGCTCCCCGCCCGCGCCCTCGCCGCCCCGGTCGCCGGGTTACGGCGCCGCGGCCGCGGCGGCGGCCTCGACGGCGGGCGGGGGCTGCAGGACGCGGGCCAGGCCGCTGTCCATGCCCGTGAAGCCCATGAACGCCAGGGCCAGGATGCCGGCGACGATCAGCGTGATCCCCGGCGCCGCGCAGCGGCTCCGGCACGTCGCAGAGGTCCAGCTCCTCGCGGATGCCCGGCCATGATCACGATGGCGATGGTGAAGCCGACGCCGCCGAAGACCGCCAGCATCAGCGGCCTTGTCCAGGCCCCACGGACTCGCCCGGGCGCGCCACGCCGCGACACGTGCTTCATGATCTCGAGGCAGGCGAAGAGGATGGCGCAGTTGGTCGTGATCAGCGGGCAGGAAGACGCCGAAGGACTTGTAGAGCGGCGGGAAGAACTTCCGCACGTACATCTCCACGAACTGCACCGCCGAGGCGATCACGAAGATGTAGACGATGTAGTTGAGGATGCTCAGGTCCGACACGGCGGCGCGGCCCGGCCGCACGAGCCGCCACGAGCGCCGTCGTCAGCGGCGCGCCGGGCTGGCAGGATGAAGTAGGTGACAGTCCAGCTCAGGATCGCGGCGATGGAGATCACGAAGGTCACCGCGCAGCCCATCCCGAAGGCCATGTCCACCCTGCGGGAGACGCCGATGAACGGGCAGATGCCCACGAAGTAGTGCAGCACGAAGTTGTTGATCAGGGCCGGCGCTGACGGCGATCAGCAGGATCGAGCGATGCAGGTAGTCCATGGTCGATCGCCTCACCGCTGCGCGTCTTGCTTCGCGCGCGCACGCCGTCGATCCAGTTCGCCGCGCCCAGCAGGAGCCCGAGGGTGAGGAACGCGCCCGGCGGCAGGACCATGACCACCCAGTCGGACCAGACGCGGGCACGCCTCGGGATCACGCGCACCCAGCCACGTCCGAACCAGGTGCCGGACCCCAGGATCTCGCGCACCGTGGCGATGCTCGCCAGGCCCAGGGCGAAGCCGAGCGACTGGCCCGACGGCGTCGGAGAACGCGGTGCCGACGCCCTGCTTGGAGGCGCAGACCTCGCAGCGGCAGATGATGATGCAGTTGACGATGATCAGCGGGACGTAGGGGCCGAGCTGCTTGCTCATGTCGTACATGAACGCGGCCAGGAACCGGTCGGCGATGGTCACGAACGTGGCGATGGTCAGCGTGAAGACCAGGATGCGCAGGTGCGGCTTGAGCAGGTTGCGGATCAGGCTGATCAGGATGTTGGCGCAGATGAGCACGAACAGCCGTCGCGCCGGCCATGGTCATCGCCGGCTTCATGCCGTTGGTCACCGCCAGCGTCGGGCACATGCCCAGGAACTGGCGGTAGACCGGGTTCTCCGGCAGGATGCCGTTCGATGAACCGCTCGAGGGGGGTGGGTCCGTCGCTGGCTCATGGCTTCGCTCGCTCCTGCTCCGCGTCCGGCGCCGGGCCGCGAGGCGCGAGCTCCGTGCGAGCCGTCGCGGTTGACGATGTCGCACGACGCTGTCCGAGGAGATCGTGGCCCCGGTGACGGCCTGCGATCTCGTGTCGCGCCGGACGGCTCGCCTTGACGACCACCAGCGGCTCCCGCGCCGGCTTGCCCGCGAACTGCGCGCGCCAGCCCGGCTCGACGATCTTGTTGCCCAGGCCCGGGGTCTCCTTCTGGTCGAGCACGTAGAGGCCGGTGATGCGTTCCGACCGCGGCGTCGACGCCGATCAGCAGCTCGATCCGGTCGGCGAAGCCCTGCCCGCTCGGCGGGCACGACCCAGCCGACGGCCTGCCCCTCGGCGTCCAGCGGCCCGGTACACGCGGCGGTCCGTCGATGCCAGCGCCTCCTCGCCGCGCACGGCGCCCGGGCACCAGTCCGGGGATCTGCCCGAGGGTCTCGGCCGAGCTTGTTCTCCTCGATCCGCGGCTGCAGGCCGACCTGCACGCCGGCCAGGGCGCCGCCGAAGCACGAGCGCCAGCAGCGATCACCAGCCAGGCCTGTCCGAGATGAGGATGTTCTTCATCTCCGGCCTCCACGTCCTGCGCGCGTCACCGGCACGGGACCGCCCACCGGGCACGGGGATGGTCCAGCGGTTGATCAGGGGCACCACGCGCGTTCATCAGCAGCACCGAGAACATCACGCCCTCCGGGTAGCCGCTGAGCGAGCGGATCAGCAGCACCAGCAGCGCCGATCCCGGCGCCGAAGATCAACTTGCCCTCGGGGTCAGCGGGCTGGAGACCGGGTCGGTGGCGATGAAGAAGGCGCCGAAGAGCAGCGCGCCGCCGAACAGGTGGTGCAAGCACCGTCCACGCCGCGTCCGGGTGCGCCAGGTTCCGACGCGCCGCCCACCACGACGCACCGCGGCCACGACGCCGGCGGGGATCTCCCACGAGGCCGTGCGCCGCGACGCACAGGTACAGCCCGCCGAGCAGGCAGGCCAGCGCGCTGGTCTCGCCGAGCGAGCCGTTGGTGTTGCCCAGGAAGAGCGGCCACGAGCGGCGCGGTCTCGCCCAGCCTGCTTGAGCGCCGGTCAGCGGCGTGGCCTGCGTGACGGCGTCGATGCCCGCGTCGGGCGAGCACGTAGGCCGACGCGCCGAGCGCGGCCGGGAAGCGATCATCACGAAGGCCCGGCCGACCATGGCCGGGTTGAAGATGTTGTAGCCCAGGCCGCCGAAGACGACCTTGCCCAGGCCGATGGCCGCGACCGAGCCGATGACGCCCGACGTACCACGGGCGCGGCCGCCGGCAGCGAGAGGCCAGGATCAGCCCCGGTCACCGCGGCCGAGCAGTCGCCCAGGCGTCAGCGGCCTGCCGGCGCATGGCCGTGAACACCGCCTCGGCGGCCAGGCAGCTCGCCGTGCAGATCGCCGACCTGGCACACGGCGTACCAGCGGAACACGTACAGCGCCACCGCGACCAGCGGAACAGCGCCGATCAGCACGTCGAGCATCATCCGCCGCGTGGTCAGCGCGCCGCTCGAACAGGTGCGGGCTCGGGCGCCACCGGCAGGGCGGTCTCCGCGGCGCCGTCCGCCACGTCCTGGGCTTTGCGTCGTTTCCTGGACTCACGCATCCGGCTTCCGGAACCCGCGGTGCTGCGGGGCCCGCCGCCCTCCCTACCTCGGGGCTTCCTGCGGCATCTGCGCCTTGCCCATGCGGATCAGCTGCACCAGCGGGATGCTGGCCGGGCAGACGTAGCGCGCAGCAGCCGCACTCCATGCAGGCCGTCATGTGGTAGCGCTTCGCCAGCTCCCAGTCCTTGTGCCGCGCCGCCAGCGCGAGCTGCGTGGGCACCAGGTTCAGCGGGCAGACGTCCACGCAGCGCCCGCAGCGCACGCAGGGGGTCTCGTCCGCGCGCGCCACGTCGTCGGCGGTCAGGACGACCACGCCGCTGGTGCCCTTGGTCACCGGCGCGTCGAGGTCGCCCGAGCGTGAAGCCCATCATGGGGCCGCCGGCGACGACGCGCGCGGCTCCGGCGGTCAGGCCGCCGCAGGCGTCGATCAGGTCGCCGTAGCTGCGCCCCGATGGGCACGAGCAGGTTCTTCGGCTGCGCGGATGCCCGCGCCGGTGACGGTGACGACGCGGTGGGTCAGCGGCTTGCCGCGCAGCACCGCGCGCGCGACGGCGGCCGCGGTGCCGACGTTGATGACCACCACGCCGACGTCCAGCGGCAGGCCGCCGGTCGGGACGTCGCGCCCAGCACGGCGGGGATGGTCTGCTTCTCGCCGCCCATCGGGTACTTGGTGTCGACCATCGACGACCTCGACACGCGCGTGCCCGCGGCCGCCTCGCGCAGGGCCTCGACCGCCGCGGGCTTGTTGTCCTCGACGGCCACGTACGACCGCGCGGCGCGCCGCAGGCCCGCGCGGCCAGCAGGGCGCCGGCAACCACCGGCGCGGGGGCCTCGACCATCACGCGGTAGTCGGCGGTCAGGTACGGCTCGCACTCGCAGCCGTTGACCAGCAGGGTATCGACCGGCTTCTTCTCGTTGCCTCGCGAGCTTCACGTGGGTCGGGAAAGCGGCGCCGCCCTGCCCCACGATGCCGGCCTCGCGCACGGCCGCCGTGATCGCGGCCGGGTCGTGCGCGTCGAGCCCCTCGACGGGCCACGCGCCGCCGAACAGGTCGTCGAGCATTCGCCGGGGCCGGGCTGCTCCGCGGCGCAGGCTTGATCGGGATCGCCTTCACGTGCCGCCCGTTGGGCAGCGTCGCGACGGAATCCTTCTTCGCCACCCCGGCGGCCGGCGCGTGCACGGGCGCGGACACGAACGCCTCGCTGTCGCCGATCTTCTGCCCGGCGGTGACGGCGTCCCGGCTCTTCACGAGCGGCGCGCAGGGCGCCCCGGTGTGCTGCAGGAGCGGCACGAGCACGTTCGCGGGCGCCGGGAGGACCTCGATGCGGGCGTCGGCCGACAGCGCCTTGCGGTCGTCCGGGTGGACGCCGCGGGCGAACCGCCGGCTGCCGGGGGCTTCCTGGGTTGCCGTCGTCATGCCTTCTTCGGTCCCCGGGGCGATCCGCCCCGGCGGCGCAACCGGCGCGCGGCACGGTAGCCCACCGCGGCGAGAGCGCCGCCCGCCGCCAGGCCCGCCACGCCGCCCAGCGCCTGCTTCGTCATGTCCTCGCCGCCACGCCACGCGCCCAGCCAGGCCGTCGCCAGCGGCACGAGAAAGACCCCCGCCGCCGCCCAGCCGAAGCGCCAGCCCGCCAGCTCCGGCGGCGTCTCGGCCCGGTCCGACCGGGCGGCCCCGCACGTCGTACACGTGCCGGGGCAGGCCGGCGCACTCGCCTGGGCGGGGGCGGACATAAGGCGCGAGGATGTAGCATCCGCGCACCGGACGGGCAAGGCGAAAGGCGCGGACGGATGCGCGCCGGGCGGCGCCTCACCAGCGCAGGCTGAGCGCGGCCACGCCCTCGAGATCGCCCGTGTCGAAGTCGCCGAGCTTGCCCCAGTCCTCGAAGGGGTAGACCGCGAGGACTTCGAGCGCCACGGCGCGAGAGAGCTGAAAACGCAGGCCCGTGAGCAGCTGGAAGTAGATGTCGGACCATTCGCTGTCCGCTGCCGTCTCCACGTAGCTCTTGAGCAGGCCGATACCCGCCATGAACGAGTTCTCCAGGAACAGCAGGTTGAGCTGCGGGGTGATGACCTTGTCGACCGGGTCGCCCGGGGTCCCGGCGTCCCAGGCGTAGCCGACCCCCAGCTGCCAGAACGCGGCCTCGTCGGCGTACTCGAGGCCCACCAGGGCGGAGACATCGCCGTCGTCGTACGGCAGGTCGGGCAGCACGGAGCTCGCCACGTGGTAGCGCGCCCCGGCGACGACACTCGAGGATCCGCCCGCCGCCGCCGCCGCGGCCGACAACACGGAAACCGACAGGACCAGTACGGCCGGACCGAGGATGTGCTTGTTCATGCGGCGCAGGGTACCAGACCCCGCCGGCCCCGTCCATCCCCGGCCCGGCCCGCGGGCCGCGCGGCCGGTCAGGCGAAGTGGCTGATCCGGTCGTACTCGAGCAGCTGCGCGGGGATCTCCTTCACGAAGCGGGACGGCGCGTAGTGGAGGGGCCGGCCGTCGCGCCCGGTGCGCATGCGGGGGCAGCACAGGTAGAGGACGTCCCGGGCCCGCGTGACGGCCACGTAGAAGAGACGCCGCTCCTCCTCGTCGTCTCCCGCCTCGTCCACCGAGCGCTGGGAGGGGAAGAGCCGGTCCGCCAGCCAGATCACGATGACCGCCTTCCACTCGAGCCCCTTGGCCTGGTGCACGGTGCTCAGGAGAAGGGCGTCCTCGTCGTCGCGCCCGCCCTGCCCGGTCACGTCGAGGTTGGTCATCAGCGCCACCTCGCCCAGGAGATCGCCGACCGAGCCGAACCGCCCCGCGTAGTTGACGAGCTCGTTGACGTCCTCGAGCCGCCGCTCGAAGTCCTCGAAGGCCTCCTCGGCGTACTTCTCGTAGTAGGCGATGCGGAAGCGGTGCAGGATCTCCCCCGGCGTTCCCATGCCGGCGTCCGGCCCGGTCTCGAAAAGCACCGCGGCCATCTCTTTCCAGTCCTTCCGCGCCGCCGCGGGGAGCCGCGCGCCAAGGAACCGGCGGTGCCCGGCGAGACCCGGGTTGAACCGCTGGCCCAGCTCGCGCCACAGCCGTTCGGCCGTCCGCTCGCCCACGCGCGGCAGGAGACAGAGCAGCCGCTTGAAGGCCAGCTCGTCGCCCGGGTTGTGCAGGAGCCGGAGGATCGCGCAGACATCCTTGATGTGCGCCTGCTCGAAGAAGCGCACGCCGGAGGTGATGGCGTAGGGGATGCCCTCCCGCGCCAGTTCCAGCTGCAGCTCCATGGCGTGGAAGTGCGAGCGGTAGAGCACGGCGATCTCGGGCGCCCGGTAGCCCTCGCGCAGCAGCGTGTACACGCGCTCGACCACGTAGCGCGCCTGCTGGCGGCCGTCGCGCAGCTCGGCGACGACGGGCCGCCGCGCGCCCTCCCGGACGGCCCGCAGGGTCTTCTGGAACTGGCGCGGGTTGCCCGCGATGCAGGCGTTGGCCACCTCCAGGATGCCCGGCACGCTGCGGTAGTTGGTCTCGAGCTTGAAGACGCGGGTGTCGGGGTAGCGGTCGGGAAAGTGCAGGATGTTCTGGAAGTCGGCGCCGCGCCAGGAGTAGATGCTCTGGAAATCGTCGCCCACCACCAGCAGGTTGCGGTGGCCGCCGGCCAGGGCGTCCACGAGCCCGGCCTGGATCGGGTTGGTGTCCTGGTACTCGTCGACCAGCACGTGGAGGAAGCGCTCCTGGTAGCCGGCGAGCACGTCGGGGTGCTCGCGCAGCAGGCGCAGCGCGTGCGCGAGCAGGTCGTCGAAGTCCATGGCGTTGAGGGCCTGCTTGCGGGCGGCGTAGGCGTCGTGGACGCGCTGGATGTCGCCCGGGTCGATGCGGGGGCCGTGGAAGTGGGCGAGCACGGTGTCCAGGAGCGGCTGCTCCCGGCTGCTGGCAAGCCCGAAGAGACCGAGCAGCACCTCGGGCTTCGGGAAGTGCCGGTCCCGGAGGCCGAGTTCCGTCGCGCAGGTCCGCACGAGGCCGCGCGCGTCGTCCTCGTCGAGAATCGTGTAGTCGGAGCCGAACCCCGCCCGCTTCGCGTGGCGCCGGAGCATGCGGTTGGCCAGGTGGTGGAACGTGCCGCCCCAGATGCCGCCGACGGACTCCCCGACGAGCCGGCGGGCGCGCTCGAGCATCTCGCGCGCGGCGCGGTTGGTGAAGGTGAGCAGCAGCATGCGCCGGGGATCGACGCCGCGCTCGACGAGGTGCGCCACCCGGTAGGTCAGCGTGCGCGTCTTGCCCGTCCCGGCGGCCGCGATGACCAGCACCGGGCCGTCGGGCGCCTCGACGGCCGCCCGCTGCTCCGGGTTCAGGTCCCGCTCCAGGTCGATCCGCCCGCCGTCCGGCACGCCGCCGCTCCTTCCCGCCGCCACCCCGACGGCCCGCGCATCCTCCCCCGGGGCTTGCCTCCCCGGCAAGTCCGGGCTTCGCTCCCGCGGCGGGCGGCCCGGGCCAACTTGACGCTTGGAGCCCGCGACCCGCAGCCCCTATGGTCCCCGCATGGCGTTCTTCGATGTGCACTTCTTCTCGGACACGCTGCAGCGGGCGTGCGCGATGCACGTGCTGCTCCCGGAGGCCGCGCGCCGGCCCGGCGGCGCCGCCCGGCCGCGGCGGCCCCACCCGGTGCTCTACCTGCTTCACGGGCTGTCCGACGACCACACCGCCTGGACGCGGCAGACCGCCATCGAACGCCACGCGGCCGCCCGGGACCTCGCCGTCGTCATGCCGGCGGCCGGCCGCAGCTTCTTCCAGGACATGGCGGCCGGCCCGCGTTACTGGACATTTCTCGGCGAGGAGCTTCCCGGGCGGGTGCGCTCCTTCTTTCCCGTTTCGGATGCGCGGGAGGATGGCTTCGCCGCCGGCCTCTCGATGGGCGGCTACGGCGCCTTCCGCCTCGCGCTCGCGCACCCGGACCGCTTCGCCGCGGCCGCGAGCCTGTCGGGCGCGCTCGACCTGGCCGCCGTGGTCGCGGAGCGCGCCGGGCAGGACGACGACGACGCGCGCCGCGAACAGCAGGCGATCTTCGGCCCGGACCCGGCGGTCGAGGGCACCGGCGCGGACCTCTTCGAGTTGCTCCGGCGCGCCGCCGGCGGCGCGGCCCCGAAACCGCGCCTCTTCCAGTACTGCGGCACGGAAGACACCCTGTACGGCGCCAACACGAAGTTCCGCGACGCCGCGCGCGCCGCGGGGTTCGACCTCGCCTACCGGGAGGACGGCGGGGCGCACACGTGGGACCGGTGGGACCGCCACATCGCGGACGTGATCCGCTGGCTGCCCATCCGACGGGAGGCAAGCGCATGAAGAGACCGGGATACCCGGCGGCCGCCGCGGCCGCCTTCCTGCTGGCTTTCGCCGCGGCGCGCGCCGCGGGCGCGGAGCCGGACCCCGCACCCGTGCTCCAGCCCTTCGAGGGGTTCGGCGGCGTGTGGCTGACCAACGCGACGGCCGAGGTGTTCGTCGCCGCGGAACCGTACCCGCGCGTCGCGGTCTTCCGGCGGCGCGGCGGCGTCTCGCCGTTCCGGCGCGGCGACCGCGACCCGTACGTGGGCCTCATGACCTGGGTGAAGGCGCCGGGCCAGACGGCGGACTCCGCGCGGCCGGCCAACCGGCCGGCGGAACTGACCCGGGCCGGCCCGCTGGAAGCGCGGCTCGCCGCGCGGGCGGACCCGGAGCTGGCGCTGCGCGTCGAGATGCACGTGCTGCTCGACGAGCGGGCCCCCCGGCTCCGGGTGCGGCACGGCGTGTCCAACCTCGGCCCGGAGGAGCGCGAACTGGCCGTGTGGGCCGTGGCCGCGCTCCCGCGCGCGGGCACCGTGCTCGTCCCCTTCGCCGGCGACGGCCGCAGCCCGGCGGGCCAGCTGCACGTCTGGGACGGCGTGATCGTGAACCAGCCCGGCGTCGAAATCGGCGACCGCGGGTTCACCCTGGACCTCAGCGCCTCGTACCGCGGGCGCACCCTGCGGCTGGGCGTGCCCGGCCCCGCCGGCTGGATCGCCTACGTGCGGGACGGCCTGGCGGCGCGCGCCGCGATCGCCGTGGACGCGGCCGCGCTCTACCCGGAGCGCGGCACGACCGGCGCGGTCTTCGCCGAGACCGGGGGCGGCCCGCTGGCGGGCATGGAGCAGGTCGGCCCCCTTCGCCGCGTCGCGCCGGGCGCCACCGCGTGGCTGGAGCAGGAGTGGGAGCTCTTGGGGGACCGGGCCGTGCCCGCCACGCTGGCCGACGCGCAACTGCGCTCCCTGCTCGATCCGCGCGGCGCGCCGGCGGCCGCCCGGGCCGGGGGCGGACCTTGACGGGCGCGGCACCGGGGGCGATGGTCGGGCAGACCGGCCGGGGCCCACGCGGCGCGGGCCGGCGGAGGACACGAACATGAAGACGTGGACGTGGGCGGCGGCCCTGCTGGCCGCGGGGTCCCTCACCGCTGCCGGCGTGGAAGGCGGGTCGCTGCGGGCGACCCGCGAAATCATCTACCCGACCGAGTACGAATCCCAGGAGGTCGGGGACCAGCTTCTTCCCGCCCGCCCCCCGGGACCGTCCACCGGCGTGACGCCGGCCGTGCGCCCCCCCGTTCCGACGGCCTTCGAGACCCGCGAGGTGGGCGCCATGCTGGACACGGGCGGGATCGGCGTGACGCGGGCGGTGACGATCGCCAACCGCATGACCTACGTGGCGCGCTTCCACAACGGGGCGCTCGCGCGCTTCATGGACGGGCTCGTGACGGTCGTGGACGGCGTGCCGTACCGGGCCCTCGGGCCGGGCGCCGACGGGACGTACCACGTCAGGAACCTGGACACGGGGCGGGTGCACCGGTTCCGCATGAACGGGCAGGCGTCCCGCCGGGCGGCCCCGGTTCCAGACCGGTAGGCCGGAACCGCGGTCGCCGCCGGGCGCGTTCAGGCCCGCTCGCCGGGCGGCCCCGAGACCGGGGGCGGCCGGGCGGGTTCAGGTGGCGGGGCCCCGTGGGCCGGCGCCGCGCGCACCAGGGACCGCGACAACTCCTCCACCGATTCCGCGGCCTTCGCCGCCCGTTTATCGATGCGCGACACGAGCCGCTGGACGAGATGGCGGCGGGTCTTCTCCCTCTCCGCCGGGGCCTGGCCGCCCAGGTCGACCTGCCCCGCCGCCATCCGGTCGTGCCCGCCGGCGGACCCGGCGCGGGGGAACACCGCGCGCAGGAGCGAACCGCAGTTCGCCTCCTTGCGGTTGCTGCGCAGGGAGACGATCAGCTTGCCCTCGTGGAACGCCGTGCAGAAGCTCCAGGTGATGCGTTCGATCTGCACGAGACGGTCGGCGATCTCCGGCACGATCTCCGGCTGGCCGGGTGCGGACAGGTGGCTCCACGCCGTCCGCCCGTAGACGCGCGCGTTCACGATCGCCTCCTGCAGCTCGGCGAAGTAGGACGCCGGCAGCGGGGCGTTGCGGATCGCGCCGAGGGTCCGCATGTTGGAGCGCGACAGGAGCTTGATGTAGGCGTTCAGGTCCTCCGGGGTGAACGGCCGGGAGAAGTCCATCGTCTCGGTCGAAATGGCGTAGGCCATGCAGGTCGCCAGCCACGTGGGGACGGCGATGTCCGCCTCGCGAAGGTAGCCATACAGGATCGTCGCCGACGCGCCGGTCCCCGGCCGGATATCCTCGAACGCGATCCGCCGGTTCTTCGGCAGGTGTCCGGGGTGGTGGTCGATGACCGCGGTCGGACGGGCCATCGCGGGCACCGTCACGTTGCCCGACCACGGGCGGCAGTCCACGAAGATCGCCGGCTGGGGCCTGCGCTTCGGCAGCCGCGCGTGCTCGAGCAGTTGCCACCGGTAGCGGAAATGCCGGAGCAACTCGCGGTTCTCCGCGCGGGCCACCATGCCCGTGAAGACGATGCGGCTGCGCACGCCGAAGGCGCGGTCCAGGAGCAGGTGCACCGCGGCCGCCGAGGCCAGCGCGTCGGGATCCGGGTAGTCGTGCGGCACGATGAGCACCCGGCGGTGGGCCGGCAGCGCGGCGCGCAGCGCCCGGAGGCGGCCGGCCCCGGCGGGCGCCTGCCTGGTGGGTTCCTCGGCCATGCGGGTGCACTCTACCCGCGCGCGGGCTTCGCGGCAACGCCCCGGGCGGGCCGGCGCGGCCGCGGCGGCGCGGGGCGCCCCTTGCGGAGCGGCGTCCCGGGGCGCACCATGGGCGGGGGGCCAAGGCGGGCGCAGGCCGATGAACCGGACCCTACTCCACGTCGACATGGACGCCTTCTTCGCGGCGGTCGAGCAGCACGACCGCCCCGGGCTGCGGGGGCGCCCCGTCGTCGTCGGGTCCTTGCCGGACCGGCGCGGGGTCGTCGCCGCCGCCAGCTACGAGGCGCGGGCGTTCGGCATCCGCTCGGCCATGCCCTCCCGCGAGGCGGGGCGGCGGTGCCCGCACGCCGTCTTCCTGCCGGTGCGCATGGTCAGGTACCGCGAGGTGTCCGCGCAGGTCTTCGGCCTCTTCGAGCGCTACACGCCCCTGGTCGAGCCGCTCTCGATCGACGAGGGGTTCCTGGACGTCACCGGGGCCCGGCCGCTGTTCGGCGCCGGGCCGGAGATCGCCCGCTCGCTGCGCGCCGCCATCCGGGAGGAGACCGGCCTGACCGCCTCGGTCGGCGTCGCGCCCAACAAGTTCCTGGCCAAGCTGGCCAGCGAGCTGGACAAGCCGGACGGCCTGACGGTGGTGCCGGAGGACCCCGGGGACCTCCTGGCCTTTCTCGCCCCGCTGCCGGTGCGCCGTCTCTGGGGAGCGGGCGCGGTGCTGTGCGCGCGCCTGGAACGGGCGGGGCTGCTCACGCTGGGCGACCTGCAGGCGTGCGACCCGGACCGCCTGGCCGGCCTCGTCGGCCTCCGGCCCGCGCGCGGGCTGCAGCGCCTGGCGCGGGGCCTCGACCGGCGGCCCGTGCAGCCGTCGCGCGCGGAGAAGAGCCTCTCGCGCGAGCTCACGTTCGACACCGACTGCCGGGACGCGCAGCGCGTCGAGCACGAGCTGCTCCGCCTCGCGGAGGACGTCGGCCGGCGCCTGCGGCGGGCCGACCGCTACGCCGGCACGGCCCATCTCAAGCTGCGGTGGGAGAACTTCGAGACGATCACGCGGCAGCGGCGCCTCGACCCGCCCTGCTGCGACGACTTCCGCCTGCGGCGCGCGGCACGGGACCTGTTCCGGGCGCACGCGCTCCCGCGGCCGGTCCGGCTGGTCGGCTTCGGCGTGAGCGCGCTGCGCGACGCGCCCGCCGAACAGCTCGACCTGTTCTCGGACCGCGCGCGGGACACGACGCGGCGGGAGCGGCTGAGCCGGCTCGTCGACGAGCTGCGCCGCCGCTACGGGCCGGGCAGCATAGGCCCCGGAAGCGGCGGCCCCGGGGCGTGACGCGACGGCGGCTGGCGCCCGCGGGTCGGGCAGGCTAGAGTCGCGCGCCATGAACCCGCACGGCCTGCTCGACCGGCGACAAGGCGGCATCCTGCTGCACCCGACCTCCCTGCCGGGACCGTACGGCGCGGGCGAGCTGGGCGGCGACGCGCGCCGGTTCGTGCGCGCGCTGCGCGCCATGGGCCAGCGGCTGTGGCAGATCCTT
The DNA here is from genome assembly GCA_963744655.1 of uncultured bacterium. Taxonomy (GTDB): domain Bacteria; phylum Verrucomicrobiota; class Kiritimatiellia; order PWTM01; family PWTM01; genus CAVUUJ01. The sequence goes on from CAVUUJ010000002.1 coordinate 446,326, forward strand.
CCCCTGGGGCCCACGGGGTACGGCGACTCCCCCTACCAGTCGCTCTCCACCTTCGCCGGCAATCCGCTGCTGATCAGCCTGGAGCGGCTGGCGGCGGACGGCCTGCTCGACGCCGATCCCGCGGCGGCGTTCGGGGACCTGCCGCGCGACGCGATCGACTTCGGCCCGGTCATCGAACGCCGGCGGCGGCTCCTGGACCGGGCCTGCGACCGCTTCGCGGCGCGCGCGCGGCCCTCGGCGCTGACCGCCTACGCGGCCTTCCGCCGCCGGCACGCCGCGTGGCTCGAGGACTACGCCCTGTTCGCCGCGGCCCGGGAGGCCCACGGCTTCCGGCCGTGGACACAGTGGGCCCCCGGGCTGGCGGCCCGGGAGCCGGCCGCCCTCGCCGGCGCGGCCCGCGAACTGGCCGGCCGCGTCGAGGCCGCTCGCCTCCGGCAGTTCCTTTTCCACCGCCACTGGTCCGCGCTCCGCGCGTACGCGCACCGGCACGGCATCGGCCTGGTCGGCGACCTGCCCCTGTTCGTGGCGCACGACAGTGCCGACGTGTGGGCGCGGCCCGACCTGTTTCACCTGGACGCCGGCGGCAGCCCGACGCTCGTGGCGGGCGTGCCGCCGGACTACTTCAGCGAGACGGGCCAGCGCTGGGGCAACCCCCTGTACCGGTGGGACCGCCACGCGGCCGGCGGCTACGCCTGGTGGATCGCGCGCATGCGGCGCGCGCTCGGGCAGGTCGACGCCGTGCGCCTCGACCACTTCCGGGGCTTCGAGGCCTGCTGGGAGATTCCCGCCTCGGCGCCGACCGCGGCGGGGGGGCGGTGGGTGCCCGGGCCGGGCGCCGCCCTGCTGGGGGCCCTGCGCGAGGCGCTCGGCTCGCTGCCCGTCATCGCCGAGGACCTCGGCGTCATCACGCCGCCGGTGGAGAAACTGCGCGACCGGTTCCGGCTTCCGGGCATGATGATCGTCCAGTTCGAAACCGGCGCGCTCCGGGCGAAGGGGGCGCGGCGCCTCTCCCACTGCCGGCGCCGCCTCGTGATCTACACGGGAACGCACGACAACGACACGCTGCGGGGCTGGCTGGAGGGCGGTCCCGCGCGGTTCGACCGGCGTACGGACGCGCAGCGCGAGGCCGACCGCGAAGCGGCCCGCGTCCTCGCGTCCGGCGCGGCCCCCGACCTGGCCGGCGCGGTGATCGAGCGCACCCTCCGCTCGGCGGCCCGCACGGCGATCCTGCCCCTGCAGGACGTGCTCGGCCTCGGCTCCGAGGCGCGGATGAACGTGCCGGGCACGACGAGCGGAAACTGGCGGTGGCGCTTCCGCTGGGAGCAGCTCACGGAGGCGCGCGCGGCGGGGCTGGCCGCCCTCACCCGGCGCGCGCGCCGCGCGTAAGGCCGGCGCCGCGGCCGGCTACCAGCTCACGATGTCGTCGAGCCGGTCCTCCGGGCTCGCGTCGCGGGTGTTGGCGCCCTTGGACCACACGGCCACGGTGCGGCCCGGCAGGTTCGTGCTGCCGGACGAGAATTGCACGAGGACGGTGTTGTCGGCGTTGTAGTCGCACATGTACTTGTAGGGCTGGTCCCACGGGTCGACGAAATCACCCGTTTCGTTGATCGACGCTTCCGAGATCTCCATGAACACGCGCGAGCGCGCGTTCTCGGTCGGGCCGCCCCGGAGCATCTTCACCACGTTGACCTTGGCCTCGATGCCCCTCGCGTTCAGCTCGATGTTGGACCCGGCGCCGTCCTGGCCGGGCACCAGGCCGCGGGGAAACCGCGCGTACTCGTTCATGTAGGCCCGCAGCGCGGCCTCCAGGGCCTTGGCCTCCGCGAGGGCCTTGCCGCGGTTGGCCGCGGCGCGGGCCGCCCCCACCGCCGGCACGAGCATCGCCACCAGCAGGGCGATGATGCCCACCACGACGAGCAATTCGATCAGCGTGAACGCCTGCCGTCTGCTTTGCATCGCCTGTCTCCTTCGCCGGCCCGGAGTCTACCCCGGCGGGGCGGGACCGTCCACCGCGCCGGGCGGGTTCATCTCCTTCGCCATGGCGATCTCGGGGCACGTGAAGGGGTTGTCGTAACGGGTGCAGTTCACGCACCCGGTGTAGAGCTTGTGCATCAGCCGCTCCTTCGGCACCTCCCGGAAGCCGAAGCGGCGGAAAAACTCCGGCTCGAAGGTGAGGGCGATCGCCTGCTCCGGGCGCAGTTCGGCGATCCGGGCCAGCACGGCCTCGACCAGCTGCCGCCCCACGCGCCGACCGCGCAGGGGGGCCTCCACGGCGAGGGACTTGACCTCGACGGAGGGGTGCTTCGCCGAACCGAGCTCCGGCAGCACGCCCCAGGAGACCACGCCCACGACGCGCCCGCCGCACTCGGCGACGAGGAAACGGTCGATGTTCAGCAGGATATCACTCTTGGAGCGCGGCACGAGCTGCTCCGGGTGGCTGCGGACGAGCGTGAAGATGTCGGCCGCATCCGCGAAACTCGCGCTGCGCACCCTGACCCCCTGCGTGCCGTCCTGCTCGCTCATCGCACCCCTCCCGCCGGCGGGCGCCGCCTTCCCACCCCCGAAGGGGCCGCCGGCCCCGCCTTCCAACGCCTGGAAAGCGATACCGCATCCGGGCGCCCGAAGCCAAGCGCGCGTTGCGGCGGGCGCGGCGGCCGGGCGGACCGGTCCGGGCGGCGCCGGCCCTTTGCGCTTGTGGCGCGGGGAGGGCCCGGCGTAAGGATGCGCGGAGCCTGTACCCGATGAACGAGCCGGCCATCCGCTACGTGAGCACGCGAGGAGAAGCCCCCGAGGAGGGCTTCTCCCGCGTCGTCCTGGAGGGCCTCGCGCCGGACGGCGGGCTCTACGTGCCCGCCCGGCTGCCCGACGCCCGCCCGCGGCTCGACGCCTGGTCGCGCCTGGGCTACCGGGACCTCGCCTTCGAGGTCATGCGCCCGTTCGTCGACCTGCCCGACGACGTCTTGCGCGGCCTCGTCGAGAGCAGCTACGCGGCGTTCCGGGTGCCGGAGGTCGCGCCGGTCGTGCGCGCGGGGCCGGTGCACCTGCTCGAGCTCTTCCACGGCCCGACGCTGGCGTTCAAGGACGTGGCGCTGCAGTTCCTGGGCAACCTGTTCGAGCACCTGCTGGAGCGGCGACGGCCGCGGGCTGAACATCCTCGCGGCCACCAGCGGCGACACCGGCAGCGCGGCCATCCACGGCGTGCGCGGGCACGACCGCATCCGCATCTTCGTGATGCACCCGCACGGGCCGGGTGAGTCCGCTGCAGGAACGGCAGATGACGTCGGTGCTGGACCCCAACGTCTTCAACCTCGCCGTCGAGGGCACGTTCGACGACTGCCAGCGGATCATGAAGGCCCTCTTCGGCGACCTGCGTTCAAGACGCGCCACCGGCTCGGCGCGGTGAACTCCGTCAACTGGGCGCGCGTGCTGGCGCAGATCGTCTACTACTTCTAGGCGGCGTTCCGCGTGCGGGAGCGCGACCGGCGCCGAGCGCGTCCGTTTCGCCGTGCCCACCGGCAACTTCGGCGACATGCTCGCCGGCTACTACGCCGCGCGCATGGGCCTGCCCGCATCGCGGCTGGTGCTGGCCACGAACGAGAACGACATCCTGGCGCGCTTCTTCGCGACCGGGCGATACCGCGCCGCGGGACGTCGTGCCCACCCTCAGCCCGTCCATGGACATCCAGGTGGCCAGCAACTTCGAGCGGTACCTGTTCTACCGGCTGGGCCGCGAGCCGGCCGCGGTGCGCGCCGCCATGGACCGTTTCGAGGCGGCGGGCGAGCTGGAGGCGCCCCGCCGGGAGGGGGACCCGGCCGACGGGCTGTTCGCGCCGGGCACGGGCGGAACGGAGGACGTGCTGCGGACGATCCGCGCCTTCCACGAGCGGCACGGCTACCTGCTGGACCCCCACACGGCCGTGGGCGTCCATGCCGCGGGCGCGCACCTCTCGGAGACCGAGCCGATGATCTGCCTCGCGACGGCCCACCCGGCCAAGTTTCCCCGGGCGATCCTGCGGGCCACCGGAAGGGACCTCGCCCGCCACCCGCTGCTGGACGCCCTCGCGGACGCGCCGGTCCGCTGCGACACCGTGGCCGGGCGGGCCGACGCCGTGAGACGCTACCTGGAGGACCACCTCCCCGGCGGGGCGGAGGGCGCGCCGTGAACGCCCCCCCCGGCCCACGGGGCGCGAGGACCGCGCGGGCGTCTACCGGCGCCTCGCCGTCTTCGCCGGCCTGACGCTGCTGTTCGTCGCGTTGAGCCTGTTCACGCCCGCGCGGCGTCTCTTCAGCGTCGAGCAGATCGGCGCCTGGTCCCGCGCGCTCGGCGCCTGGGGGCCGCTGCTGCTCTTCCTGCTGGGGCTGCTCACGCCGCTGCTGCTGCTGCCCCGCTGGCCCATCGCGTTCGTGGCCGGCCTGCTCTACGGGATCTCCGGGGGCGCCGTGCTGGCCAACGTCGCCTCGACGGCGGGCGCGTGGCTGCACTTCCTCGTGGCCCGGTCCCTGCTCGCGCCCGCCTCGGCGCGGCTGCTGCGCCGCTACGGCATGGACCGGCTCGAGATCCCCCGCGAACGGGTCTTCCTCGCCCTGTTCTTCCTGCGGGCCTTCCCGCTCTCCAGCTTCGTGGCCACGAACCTCCTCGCCGGCTCGCTCCGCGTGCCCCTGCGCACCTACCTCGCGGCCACGTTCGTGGGCATGATCCCCTCGACGCTGATGTACGCCGCGTGGGGCAAGATGGTGAAGCGGCCCTCCCCCGCCTTCTTCGCCGTCGCCGTCCTGACCCTGCTCTTCCTGGTGGGCGGGACGATCGCCGCGCAACGCCGCTTCCTGCCCTGGCTCCGGGGGCTGCGGAAGACGGAGCCGGGGCCCGGGGAAGACGGGGGCGGCAGCGAACCGGCCCGCCGGAAACCGTGACCGCGCCGGGCCCGGCGCCCGGCGCGAAAAAGGGTTTGCCATGAACAGGGGAGTATGCCACAAGCCGCGCCAGCATGATGTCCCCCGCCGGCGCGCGGCCGTCGCCCGGGGGGGAGCGGAGCGCGCGCGGTTGCCCGAGGAGGAAACGCCATGAACGTGCCCAAGGACCTTCACTTCACCACGACCCACGAGTGGGTGCGCGTGCGCGGCGACATCGCCGTCGTGGGCATCACGGATTTCGCCCAGCAGCAGCTCTCCGATCTCACCTTCGTGGAACTGCCCGAGGCGGGCGACGAGGTGGCCAAGGACGAGGAGGTGGCGGTCGTCGAGTCGGTTAAGGCCGCCTCGGACATCTACGCGCCGCTGGGCGGCACGATCGCGGAGATCAACGAGCGCGTGGTCTCGCAGCCGGACCGGGTCAACACGGACCCCTACGGCGAGGGCTGGCTGTTCAAGATCCGCATGGGCAACGCCGACGAGACGCGCGACCTGCTCACCGCGGACCAGTACGAGGAACAGCTCCCCGAGGAGGAATGAGCGGGCGCGGCAGCGCCGCCGCGGCTCCCGCCTGGGCGCTCGTGTTCGGCGGCACCGTGTCCTATGCCCGGGGCCTGCGCCTGCAGGAAAGCGTCCACCGGGCGCGCGTGGCCGGCCTCCTGCCCGACGTCCTGCTCCTCCTGCAGCACGAACCGGTGGTGACCCTCGGGCGCCGTGGGCGCACGCGGCACCTGCTCGTCGTGCCCGGGGCCCTGGCGGCCCGCGGGATCGCGCTGCACACCGCTTCCCGCGGCGGCGACGTCACCTTTCACGGGCCCGGCCAGTGGGTGCTCTACCCGATCCTCCGCCTCGGCGGCCCCGCGGCGGGCGCGCACGGCTACCTCCACGACCTGGAGGAGATCGCGCTGCGCACCGCGGCCGATTTCGGCGTGAAGGCCTTCCGGCGCGAGGGCCTGTCCGGCGCCTGGTCCGAGGGCGGCAAGTTCGCGGCCATCGGGTTCCACCTCAAGCGCTGGGTGTCCCTGCACGGCATGAGCGTCAACGTGGACGTCGACCTGGCGGGCTTCGCGTCCATCGTGCCCTGCGGCCTCGAGGGGCAGCCCGTGGCCTCCTTCCGCTCGCTGCTCGGCGACGCCTGTCCCTCGCGGGAGGCCGTCCGCGAGAGCCTCCTCCGGCACTTCGGCCGGGTGATGCGGCGCGACCTCTCGGTCTTCCCGGCGGACGGCCCGCTGCCCGCCCCGCTCCGCGAGGCCGTGGACGCGGCCGGCCGCGGGGGGGACGCGCCCGCGGACGCCCTTTTGCGTTGAAGGCGCGCCTCGCGGCAACCTATAGTGGCGCCCTGCCCGCGCGAACCCCGTGAGGGGGGGGCGTCCCCGTCCGCGCGGCACCGGTACGGCGTGAACGTCTCCATCCCAGGCTACGAGGTTCTGGAGAAGATAGGCGAAGGGGGCATGGGCGTGGTCTTCCGCGCCCGCCAACTGTCGCTCGGGCGCGCGGTCGCCATCAAGGTGCTTCGCCCCGAGTGCGCGAAGGACCCCAGCGCGGTGGCCCAGTTCCGGCTCGAGGCCAACTCGGTCGCCCATCTCAAGCACCCGAACATCCTGATGATCCACGAGGCCGGCGAGGCGGCCGGGCTGCCCTACTTCGTGATGGAGTACATCTCGGCCTACAGCGTGGGCGAGTGGCTCAAGCGGAAGAAGACCCTCCCCGAGGCGGACGTGCTGACCGTGGCCGACGCCGTGGCGCGCGCCCTCCAGTACGCCTGGGACAAGGCCGGGCTGATCCACTGCGACATCAAGCCGGACAACCTCCTCGTCGATGAAGACGGGGTGATCCGGGTGGCCGATTTTTCGGGACTGAGCCGCGACAACACGGGCCCCGAGGCGAAGGCCCTCGGCGACGTCACGATCGGAACGCCCAACTACATGGCGCCCGAGCAGGTGCGCGGCCTGGCCGAGATCGACTGCCGCGTGGACATCTACGCGCTCGGCACGGTCATGTACCACCTGCTCACGGGCGTGCTTCCCTTCGCCGGACAGACCGAGGAAGAGGCCATGCGCCTGCAGGCCGAGGGGCACCTGGACGACCCGATGGAGCTCAACGCGACGCTCTCGCCGTCCATCGTCCTGCTGCTCGAGCGCATGCTGGTGAAGGACCGCCAGCGGCGCTACGAGAACTGGACGGCGGTGCTCACCGACATCGCGCGCGTCCGGTCCGGGCGCCGGCCGACGGGCGCCCCCCCCCGGCGGGGGCCAGCACGCTGCGGCGCACCACGCCGCTGGCGCCGCGGCACGCCCCCGCGGCGCCCCTCTTCGGGCCGGACGCCGCGCGCGGGCGCGCGGAACCCGCCGGACCGGGCCCGCGCCGGAAGAAGGTGCTGTGGCTGCTCCTCGTCGCGCTTTCCCTGCTGCTCCTCGACGTGGCCCTGGTGGTCCTGTCCCGGCGCCGCCCGCCGGAAGAGCACCCCGTCCCGGACGACATCGCCCCGCTCGCCGTACCGGAACCGCCGCCCGCCCCGCCGGAGCCGCCGGCGCCCGCGCCCGCACCGGAGCCGGAACCCGAACCGCCGCCGCCGCCCGCGCCGGCGGAGCCTCCCGCTCCCCTGCCGCCGCCGCCCGCGCCGGAACCGGTGCCGCCCGTCGAGCCGGCCCGCCTGCGGCGCGCCCGGGAGCTGCGGGACTACCTCGCGTGCATGGGGACCGTGCTGCCACTGGCCCAGCGGCGCGACTTCACGGCGGCGGCCGGCGAGGCGGAGGCCTGGGTGCAGGCCCATGCGGACAACGCCCACGCGGAACAGGTCGCGCAGGACGCGCGGCGGCTCGCCGGGATCGCGCAGCTCGGCGCCCTGCTGGAGGAGCGCAGCGCGGAGGTGGCGGGCACGGCGGTCCAGGCCACGCCCGGCTTCGCGGGCACGGTGCTCCGGGTCGGCCAGGGCGAAGTCACCCTGCGCCGGCCGCTGGGCGACGGGTTCGCGGAGGTGCGCGTCGAGATCGCGCGCCTGAGCGACCAGGACTTCGCCCTGCTGCTGCGGGCCGCGGACCCGCCGGGCTTCGCGCTGCGCTTCGCGGCCTTCCTCACCGCGAGCACGCAGTTCGACCCCGCGCACGCCCAGCTCGAGCGCGCCGAGGCCGCCGGCGCGCCGGGCGCGGACGACGTGCGGGCGTGGCTCGACGCGTGGGAGCGCGCGGCGCGGAACCTGTCCGCGATGCGCGCCGTCGACGACCTGCTCGCCCTGGTGGTGGACAGCCGCTTCCGGCAGGCGGTCGAGGTCATCGACCGCGCCCGCGAAGTGCTCGGCGCGACGGACGTGTTCACCTGGCTCCGGCGCGACGAGCTGGACGCGATCGAGCAGGCCCTCGCGGAGGAGCGGGCGAAGCCGCCCGCCGTCGCCGAGCCCCCGGAGCCCGAACCGCCGGCGCCGGCGCCACCGGCCGTGCCCGGCGTGGACGTGTCGGACCGCCGCATCGTGCGTCTCACCGTGGGGGAGCTGCGCACGCGGCTCGAGCGCCTGGACGGCCGGCTGGTCCGCGTCTCGTTCACGTTCCGCGGCGCCATCGCCGAGGCCGGCCCCGGCACCTACCGGACGCAGCTGGGCGACGACGGCGGATTCCTCTTGGCGGAGTTCCCCGGCGACGGGTTCGATTTCGTCCGCGAGGTGCCCGTCCTGAACCCCTTCAGCCGCACGCGCACCGTGTACGGCATCGTGGACGCGGAGCAGCGGACCCTGCGCCTCGTGGGCCGGACACGAAAGGAACTCATGGGCGGACGCGGCAACGAGTTCAGCTGGTAGGGGATTCGCGTGACCGACCCCGCCATCCCCGCCGGCCCGCCCGCGGCGACGGGCACGCCCGAGACCCTCGCGCTCATCGCGGGCCGGGGCGCCTACCCGCTCGAGCTGGCCGCCTCGGCGCGGCAACAGGGCGTGCGCCGCATCCATGCCGTGGCCTTTCGCGGCCAGACCGACCCCGCGCTCGGCGGACGGGTCGACCGCATCGCCTGGATCCGGGTCGGCGAGCTCGGGGCCCTCGTCGGAGCCCTGCGGGACGGCGGCGCGCGCGAGGCCGTCATGGCCGGCCAGATCCAGCCCGCCCTGCTCTTCCGCGCCCGCATGGACCGCCCCATGCGCGAACTGCTCGGCGGGCTCGCGGTACGCAACGCGGAGACGATCTTCGGCGCCGTGGCCGGGCGCCTGGCGGCCGAGGGCATCGCGCTGCGGCCCGCGCACCTGTTCATGGAGGCCTCGATGCCCGCCGCCGGGGTGCTGACCCGCCGCCCGCCGAACGCGGCCGAGGAGCGGGACATCGCGCTCGGCTGCCGCGTCGTGAAGGGCACCAGCCGGCTCGACATCGGCCAGACGGTCGTCATCAAGCAGGGCGTCGTGCTGGCGGTCGAGGCCTTCGAAGGCACCGACGCGGCGATCCGGCGCGCGGGGCGGCTCGGCGGGCCGGGGGCGGTCGTCGTGAAGGTCGCGAAACGCGGACACGACATGCGCTTCGACATCCCGGTCGTCGGGCGGCGCACGCTGAAGGTGCTGCGCCGCGCCCGCGCCGCGTGCCTGGCGGTGGAAGCGGGCCGCACCATCCTGCTGGAGCGCGGGCGCGTCGCCTCCGGCGCCGACGCGGCGGGCATCGCCCTGGTGGCCGTCGCCATGCCGCACGGGGACTGACGCGCGCCGCGACGGCCGCCGCGCCGAGGTCCCCCTTGCCGCCGGACCGGCGCTCACGCATAGTGGACCGATGAGCAAGGACCGCATCCGCGTGGGGGTTTTCGGGGTGGGCAGCCTGGGGCAGCACCACGCGCGCATCTACGGGGCCCTTCCCGGTGCTGAACTCGTCGGCGTCTTCGACACGGACTTCGCGCGGGCCCGGCAGATCGCGGAGCGGCACGGCACCCGGGCGTTCGACTCGCTGGAGGCGCTCGCGGAAGGCGTCCAGGCCGCCAGCGTGGTCGTTCCCACCGACCGCCACCGCGACGTGGGCGGCCGCCTGCTCGAGGCGGGGCTCCACCTGCTCGTGGAGAAGCCCATCAGCGCGACGGGCACGGAGGCGGAGGAGCTGGTCGGCATCGCCCGGTCGCGGGATCTCATCCTGCAGGTCGGCCACGTCGAGCGTTTCAACCCGGTGCTGTCCGCCGTCGAGGAACGGGCCGGGGCGCCCCGGTTCATCGAGGCGCACCGCCTGGCCCCCTACCCCCCGCCGCGCGACGGCGCGGCGCCGCGCGGCACCGAGGTCAGCGTCGTGCTCGACCTGATGATCCACGACCTGGAGATCATGCTGCACCTCGTCCGCGGCCGCGCGACGGCGGTTCACGCCGTGGGGGTGCCGGTGCTCAGCCCGACGGAGGATATCGCCAACGTGCGGCTGGTCTTCGAGAACGGCTGCGTCGCCAACATCACCGCCAGCCGCATCAGCCCCGAGCGGATGCGGAAGATCCGCGTCTTCTACGACGACGCCTACCTGTCGCTCGACTACCTGAACCAGGCGGGCGAACTGCACCGCCGCACGCCCTCGGGCATCGAGCGGACGGCGCTGCCCATCGAGAAGGGCGAACCGCTCCGCCGCGAGCTGGAGGCCTTCGTGCGCTGCGTCCGCAACCGGGGCCGCCCCGTCGTGGGGGGGCGCGAGGCCGCCGACGCGCTGATGCTGGCGGTGCACATCCTGGAGCGCCTGCGCGAAGGGCCTTCATGACCCCCCCCCGGCTGCTGGTCATCGCGGGCGAGGTGTCGGGGGACCTGCACGCCGCCGCCCTCGTGGAGGCGGTGCGCCGGCGCGCCGGCGGGGTGGACGCGTGGGGCATCGGGGGCGACGGCCTGCGCGCGGCGGGCGTCGAGGTGCTGCACGACGTCCACGAGATGGCCGTCATGGGGCTCCCGGAGGTGCTGCGCAAGTACGCCTTCTTCCGGCACGTCTTCGACCAGATGCGGGCGCGGGTGCGGGAACGGAAGCCGGACGCGGTCGTGCTGGTGGACTACCCCGGGTTCAACCTCCGCTTCGCGCGCGCCGTGCACGGGACCGGCCCGAAGGTGATCTACTACGTCTGCCCCCAGGTCTGGGCGTGGCACCGCGCCCGCGTCCGGCTCATGGCCCGGATCGTGGACCGCCTGCTGGTGATCTTCCCCTTCGAGAAGGAGGTCTTCGCGCACACGGACCTGCGCGTGGATTTCGTGGGGCACCCGCTCGTGGACGAGCTGCGCGCCGCGCGCGGGGAACCCGAGCGGCCGCTGCCATGGCCCGGGCCCTGCCGCGTGGCGCTGCTCCCGGGCAGCCGCGTGCAGGAGATCGACCGCATCCTGCCCGTCCTCGCGGAAGCGGCGCGCAGGCTGCGGGCCGAGCGCCCCGACGCCGGCTTCCTCGTGGCGGCGCCGTCGCCCCGACTCGCCGCACACATCGAGGAGGTCCTGTCGCGGACGGGCGGCGTGCCGGACGGCTGCCGCGTGGTCACCGGCGAGACCCGGCAGATGTTGCGCCAGGCGCGGGCCGCCTGGGTCACGTCCGGCACGGCGACGATCGAGGCCGCGCTGCTGCGCTGTCCGAGCGTCGTCGTCTACCGCACGGCCCCTCTCACCTACTGGCTCGCGAAGGCGCTGGTCCGCGTGCCTCACATCGGGATGGTCAATATCGTGGCCGGCCGCGAGCTCTGCCCGGAGCGGATCCAGGGCGGGGCCTCCCCCGCCGCCCTCGTGCGGGCCCTGCGGCCCCTGCTGGACGACACGCCCGAGCGGGCGGCCATGCAGGCGGGGTTCGAGGAGGTCGCCGCGCGGATGGGCGGGGGCGGCGCGGCGGACCGGGCGGCCGCCGCCCTGCTGGAGGAGCTGGGCGGCGCCGCGTGAAGTGCGCGGCGCGGGAAGGAGGACGCCATGCGTTTCCCGGACGTCACGGAGCGGAAGGTGCTCGTGACCGGATGCTCGAGCGGTATCGGCCGGGCCGCGGCGCACGCGCTGCGCGCGGCCGGCTGGCGCGTCTGGCCCACCGCGCGCGGGGAGGAGGACCTGGCCCGCCTGCGCGCCGGGGGGTTCGAGCCGGTCGGGCTGGACCTCGCGGACGCCGCGTCGACCCGGCGCGCCGCCGCGGAGGCCCTCGAGCGCATGGACGGAACGCCGGGGGCGATCGTGAACAACGCCGGCTACGGTCAGCCCGGCGCCATCGAGGACCTCCCGCGCGAGGCCATGCGGCGGCAGTTCGAAGTCAACCTCTTCGGCCTGCAGGAACTGACCAACGCCTTCATCCCCCGGTTCCGCGCGCTCGGCCGCGGCCGGATCGTCAACGTGAGTTCCGTCCTGGGCCGCCTCAGCCTGCCTTCCCTGGGCATCTACTCCGCCTCGAAGTTCGCGCTGGAGGCCGTCTCCGACGCGCTGCGCGTGGAACTGCGCGGCTCGGGCGTGGCCGTGTCGCTGGTCGAGCCGGGCCCGATCGCCACCGCCTTCGGCGACAACGCGCGCGCCGCGGCCGCCCGGTCGCTGGACACCGCGCGGTCCCCCTTCGCCGCCGCCTACCGCGCGCAGGCCGGGCGGCTGGGCTCGCGCAACGAGCGCCACGACCCCTTCCGCCTCCCGCCGGAAAGCGTGGCCGCCCGCATCCTGCACGCCGTGGCGTCCCGGCGGCCGAGACGGCGGTACACGGTGACGGTGACGGCGGCGGCCGGAGCGCTCATGGCGCGATGCCTGCCGGCCGCCGTGCTGGACGCGCTGCTGGCCCGGCGCCTGCGGGGCGCCGCGGACGGGACGGACTGAGACGGCGGGCGGCCCGTGGTCACGGCGCCGCGGGCGGGCGGGCGGCCAGCGCCTCGCGCGCCCGGTCCCGCGCGCGCGCTCGGATCGTTTCGATGGCGGGCAGCCCGGTGCGTTCGCGGAACTCCGGCGTATCTCGCTCGGCCATGAACCGCCGCCAGCAGGCCTGCGCCAGCTGCTCGTACCCGTCGGCCTGGTCGTCCTCGCCCAGTTCGCGCCAGAAGAACGCCTGGTAGAAGGCGCTTTCCACCACGGCCATCGCGTCGCCCGTCGACATCGCGTCCATGAACGACGAGTAGGTCCGGGCCACGAACGCCTCGACGCCGCCCCCCGCCGGCTCGTCCGGCCGCAGGCCGGCGAGCTCGGCGTACAGCCGCCGGGCCTCGTCCAGGCGGTTGTAGGAAAACGAGATGACCGTGGCGTCGACCAGGAAGTTCGTGTAGGCGGTGCGCACGGTCTCGTCGCCGGGCCGCTGCGCCAAGGCCTCCAGGTACGCGGCCTGCACGCGCGTCAGCAGGTCGAGGTTGGGGGCGAGGACGAAGACGTCCTGCCCGGGGCGCCACACGAGGCGGCCCCGCAGGAAGGCGTCGGCCATGGCCTGGAAGATGTTCCGCTGCAGGGAAAGCCGCTCGAAGTCCGTGCGCGCGAAAGGCAGGCCGAGGTGGGCCCAGTAGATCGCGCTCGCCTGCGGCAGCCGCCAGTCGAGCGGCCCGTAGACGGCGTCGACTTCCTCCATGCGCGCGGGGTCGAGGCGGTGGGCCTCGAGCGCGGCGCGGCGCCCGGGGTCGCGCGCCAGCGCGTCGAAGTCGGGCCGCCCGCCGCCCAGCGTGTCCGTCATCTCGCGGGCCCAGGCCCGCTTGTAGTAGACGTGCGCGTTGTCCAGGTCCATGGCCATCTTGTGCAGGAAGAGCCAGGAGAGCTCGCGGTAGAGCGGCGCGCTGCCGGGGTTGTAGTGCAGGCCCCGGTCCCGGATCAGCGAGAGGCCCTGCCGCACCCAGCGCCAGCGGTCGCCGTAGTCGTCCAGCATCACGCTGATGTTGTAGGCCAGGTTCCAGGCGTGGAACGCCCAGATCGAGGCGTAGCGCGGCTCGAGCTTGGTGATCCAGTCCGCGAGCTGGACCAGCTCGAAGTACTTGCCCTCCTGCTGCAGCGTGGAGGCGCGCATCCAGAGCATGTCGACCAGGACGCCCCGGAAGCCGCCGAGCGCCACGGCGGTGAACGCCACCATGGGCGGGGCGTTCTCCAGCGGGTCGGCTTGGTTGAGCCCGAGGCCGCGCCGCTGCCGCACGAGCGACTCGTTGACCCGCGCGGCGGCCGCCAGCAGCGCGGCCGCCAGCAGCGCGTAGGCCAGGGTGACCCACCGGTTCACGAGGGCAACCCCATCTCGCGGCGGCGCAGCAGCAGGGAACACAGCGCGGCGAGCGCGCCCGCGTACAGCACGCCCTGCACGAACGCCTGCCGGCCCACGAGCGCCCACGGCACGAGCCGCCCGCCGGCCAGGAGGTCCAGCACGTCGGGCATCTGCAGCGGGCGCACGAGCGCGCCCAGGGCGCGGAACAGCAGGCCGAGCAGGCGGTTGACGGCGACCAGCAGCCAGGTGGCCGACGCGCCGCCGAGGTAGTCGCCGCGGGACGCGAGCCCGCGCACGTACGCGCCGAGCCCCACGACCGTCACGCACGAGAGCGCCGCGAAGGCGGCCACCGGGAGGGAGAACAGGGACCCCGCGGCGAGGCCCACCGCCGCGAGGAAGGCGAGACGGACGAAGAGCACGAGCAGCGCCCGCGCGTAGTTGGAGAGGAAGCCGCCCCGGATCACGAGCAGTTCGATGCCGTCGTCGGGATCGAAGAACACCGTGGCGTTGCGCTCGTCCAGGTTCTCGAAGCGCAGCGCGAGGACGCCGCCTTCCAGCGCCTCCGCCGGGACGGGCACGGTGTGCACGCCTTCCGGCCGGAAGGCGCCCTCGCTCGCGGCGCGGACCGCGCCGCCGCCTTCGCCGAAAACCCACCGCCCCCGGACCGGTTCGAGGTCCATCTGCGACTTCGAAAAGCGGAACTGCAGCACCGGCTGCCGGTCGAGCCGGGGCCGGAACCGGACGGGGATCGTCCACGCGGCCGACCGGCCGGCGGGCACGGCGAAGGCCTGTGCCCGCAGCATCTGGCGCACGACGGCCAGCACCTGCCGCGGGTCCGCGTCCCCGGGCAGCGCGCCCTCCGCCCGGCGCTGTTCGACCTGGCGGCGCGCCTCCGCGTCCACGTCCGGCGGCACGGGGCGGGACGAGGCGCGCGCCACGAGCACCTCCTCCTCCAGGTTCCGCCGGGCGCCGGCGTCGAGCTCGTCGCCGCGCACCGCGTGCCACAGCAGCCCGTAGACCACCGCGCCGCTGAATGCCAACAGCACCGCGTTGAGCGCGAGCAGGCCCAGCCACTTGCCGAGCCAGACCTCGGCCACATGGACGGGCTTGGTCACCACGAGGTGGATCCGCCGGGTCTGCACCTCGGTCGAGACCGCCGCGCAGCCGGACCAGAGGGTCGAGACGGAGAGGAGCAGCCCCACGAAGCCCAGCGTGTAGCGCAGGAGGATCTGCACGTGCCCCGCCGGCGTGCCGTCGCCGCGCACCGTCAGCGGCAGGCCGACGATGACGACCGCGAGCATGACGAGCAGCACCGCGAGCACCCGCGAGCGAACGGCGTTGCGGAGGCTGATCGACGCGATGGCGAGGACCCTACGCATCGGCGGGTTTCGTCCCCTTCGCCTCCCCGGCTACCAGGTGCCTCAGCCGTTCGTCGGCGCCCGCGCCGGGCGCCGGCCCCGGCGCGGCGGGCTCCGGCGGCCGCTCCGCCGTCAGGTACCGCGCCAGCTCCCCGCCCCCCTGCACGCCCGAGGATGACGCGGCCTGGCGCTGGGCCGCCGCCACGACCTCGAGGAAAAACTGCTCCAGGTCCCGGCGCGGATGGTCGACCACCGGCTCCGCCCCGCCCGCCGCGCGCGCAACCTCGAGCACCGCGCCGAGCCGGTCCGGGGGCATCGCCGGCAGCGTGATGCGGCAGCGGCTGCGCTCCTCGAGCAACTCGCCGATGGGCCCGGACGCCTGGCTCCGCCCGCCGTAGAGAATCACGATCCGGTCGCACACGTCCTCGACGTCGGCCAGCAGGTGCGACGAGAGCAGCACCGTCTTGCCGCGGCGGGCCAGCGCGAGGATCAGGTCCTTGATCTGCCGGCACCCGAGCGGGTCGAGCCCCGAGGTGGGCTCGTCGAGGAGAACAAGCTCGGGGTCGTTGATCAGCGCCTGGGCGAGCCCGATGCGGCGCGCCATGCCCTTGGAGAACTCGCCCACGGTGCGGCGCCGCGCGTGCTGGAGGCCGACCATGTCGATCAGCTCCCGCGCGCGCCGGCGGCGCTCGCCGGCCCCGAGGTCGAACAGCCGCCCGTAGAAATCGAGCGTCTCCTCCGGCGTCAGGAAGGGGTAGAGGTACGACTCCTCGGGCAGGTAGCCGATCCGCGCCTTCGCCCGCACGTCGCGCGGCGAACGCCCGAGAACCCGCAGCCGGCCGCGGGTCGGGTGCAGCAGGCCGAGGATCATCTTGAGCGTCGTGCTCTTGCCCGACCCGTTGGGTCCGAGCAGTCCGAACACCTCGCCGCGGCGCACCTCGAACGAGAGGCCGTCCACCGCGCGAACGCGGGGGCGGCGCCAGAAGTCCCTGAAGATCTTCCGCAGCCCCGCCGCCTCCACCACGGGCGGTGCGGACTTCCCCTCGGCAACCGGTGCGGCATGCGTCATAGGCCCCGATTAAAGCGCAAGCCGCCATGCCGCGCGAGTCCGCAGTCCGGCCCGCCCCCCGCCGCGGGAGGAGCGACGCGCGGGCGGGCGGGACGGCGACCCCGGGCCGTCCGCGGCCGGGACAGCGGGGGCTTGCCGCCCGGCCGCGCAGGGCGTAGCGTGGCGCACCGTGCACGAAGCGGACCGACGAACCAGGACCACGCGCCGCAGCGATCCCCCCGGGCTTCCGGAAGACCGCGCCGACGCGCTGCGCCGGACGCTCCGCGGCGAGCTCGACCTCTCCCCGCTCGCCCGGCGGCTCCACAGCCAGGACGCCTCGCCGTACGAGGAACGGCCCCTCGGCGTCGCGCGGCCCGCCGACGCCGGCGACGTGGAGCGCATCGTGAGCTGGGCCGCCGCGCACCGCGTGCCGCTCATCCCGCGTGGCGGCGGAACGAGCCTGGCCGGCCAGTGCGTCGGCGCCGGGCTGGTCGTCGACACGTCCCGCCACCTGCGCCGGGTGCTCGAGCTCGACGCCGCGGGACGCCGCTGCCTCGTGCAGCCCGGCGTGGTGCAGGACGACCTCAACGACGCGGCCGCGGTCCACGGACTGCGGTTCGCGCCCGACACCTCGACGTCGCGGCAGGCGGTCATCGGCGGCATGATCGGCAACAACTCCGGCGGGGCGTACTCCATGCGGCACGGCATGACGCGCGAGCACGTGCTCGCGGTCGACGTCGTGCTGAGCGACGGCTCCCCCGCGCGGTTCGCCCCGCTCGAGGAAGGCGAACTCGCCGCCAGGCGCCGCCTGGACACCCTGGAAGGCCGCATCTACCGCGAGGTGTGCGGCGTGATCGATGCGCACCGCGAGCGCCTCCTCGCCGCCTACCCGAAACCGGAAATCACCCGGCGCAACACGGGCTATGCGCTCGACGCGCTGGCGCGGGGACGACCGTGGAATCCGGACGGGCCCCCGTTCAACCTCGCCGCGCTGGTCTGCGGCAGCGAGGGCACGCTGTGTTTCGTCACCGGGGCCCTGCTCCGCCTCGTCCCCCTCCCGGCTCACCGGCTGCTGGTCGCCGCGCACTTCCGCGACACGGAGGAGGCCTGCCGCGCCACGCTGCCCCTGCTCGCCCACCGGCCGGCGGCAATCGAACTCATGGACGGGCACATCCTCCGGGCCACCCGCCACAACCGCGAGCAGGCCCGGAACCGGTTCTGGATCGAAGGCGAGCCGGGCGCCGTGCTGGCGGTCGAGCTCCACGGCGACGGGGCGGCCGACCTGCGCCGCCGGGCGGACGCGCTGGTCGCCGACCTCCGGGAACAGGGCCTCGGCTACGCCTTCCCGCTCGTCGCCGAGGCCGACCTGCCCGGGGTCTGGGCGTTACGCAAGGCGGGCCTGGGACTGCTTACGGGCATCCCGGGCGACGTCAAGGCCGTGCCCGGCATCGAGGATGCGGCCGTGGCGCCCGCCGACCTGCCGGCCTATTACCGGGGCATCGTGGCGCTCACCCGGCGCCACGGCTGCGACTGCGCCTGCTACGGCCATGCCGGGGCGGGCCTGCTGCACCTGCGCCCGATGCTCGACCTCAAGGACCCGGCCGACCGGGACCGTTACGGGCGCATCCTGGACGAGGCCGCCGACCTGGTGAAGCGGTTCGGCGGGAGCTTCTCGGGGGAGCACGGCGACGGACGGATCCGCGCCCCGTTCCTGCGGCGCATGCTTTCCGACGAGGTCTACGGGCTGCTGGTCCGGGTGAAGGACGCCTTCGACCCCCTCCACATCCTGAACCCGGGCAAGGTGGTCGAGGCCCCTCCCCTGACCGACCACCTGCGCGCCGCGGCCGGGTCGCGCGCGCCGGAGGTCGACACCGTTTTCGACTGGTCCCGTACGGCGGGCTACGCGCGGGCCGCGGAGGCCTGCACCGGCGTGGGCCAGTGCCGCCAGGGCAGCGGGCGCGGCACCATGTGTCCCTCCTACATGGCCACGAACGAGGAGGCCTACTCGACGCGCGGGCGGGCCAACGTGCTCCGCCAGTTGCTCACCGGCGGGGGCACGGAGTCGGCCTGGACCCATCCCGACCTCGCGGCCGTCATGGACACGTGCCTCTCCTGCAAGGCGTGCGCCACGGAGTGCCCCTCGAGCGTCGACCTGGCGCGGCTCAAGGCCGAGTACCTGCAGCACCGGATGGACCGCGAGGGCGTGTCCCTGCGCAGCCGGCTGCTGGGCCACTACGGGTTCTTCGCCCGGCTCGCGCGCCTCGCGCCGGACCTCGCCTCGCGCTCGGTCAACCTCCCGGCCGTGAAGCGGGCGCTCGGCATCGCGCCGGAACGCCGCGTGCCGGCCTACGCGCGGCAGACCTTCGCGGCCTGGTTCCGGATGCACCGCGAGCGCGACGGCGCGGGCCGCGCCGGCGACCTGGTGCTCTTCAACGACGAGTTCACCAACTACACCGACCCGGAAGTCGGCGCCGCGGCCGTGGAGGTCCTCGAAGCGGCGGGCTACCGGGTCGTGCTTCCGCTGGGGCTGGAATCGGGCCGCGCGCAGCTCTCCAAGGGGTTCCTCCGCGGCGCGCGCCGTCACATGGAGCGGGCCGTCGCGCGGCTCGCCCCCTACGCGCGCCGCGGCCTGCCGATCGTCGGCATCGAACCCTCGGCGCTGCTCGGCTTTCGCGACGAGGCTCCGGACCTGGTCCGTCCGCCGCTCCGCGAGGCGGCCCGGTGCGTCGCCGGCCAGGCCCGTCTTTTCGAGGAGTTCCTGGCCGAGCGGGCCGCGGCGGGCGCGCTGGGCGGGCTCCGGCTGCACCCCCTGGAACCGCGCGCGATCCTGGTCCACGGCCACTGCCACCAGAAGGCGCTGGCCGGGACCCGGCCCACGCTGGAAGCCGTGCGGCTCATCCCCGGGATGGAGGTGCGCGAACTGCCCAGCGGATGCTGCGGCATGGCGGGCTCGTTCGGCTACGAGCGGGAGCACTACGCACTCTCCATGCAGGTGGGCGAGTTGATCCTGTTCCCGGCGATCCGGGCCGCACCCGGCGCGTACGTGTGCGCTCCGGGCACGAGCTGCCGCCGCCAGATCGCCGAGGGCACCGGCCGGCGCGCCCACCACGCGGCGGAGCTGCTGCGCATGGCCCTGGAGTGAACGCGGCCGCGCGGCCGGCGGCTACGCGGCGCAGAGGAAGTCGCGTTCCTCCGCGTACCCCCGCGCCCGCAGGAAGCCGCGGATGTCCTCGCGCGCGCCGCGGTTGCTGACGTACGAGACGACGAAGGCCCGGCCCGGCGGCGGCAGGCCGTCGCGGCCCCGCACGGGCACGCCGCCCACGGCGGTGCCCAGCTTGCGCGGGTTGATATCGATGAAGGCCTGCGCGCGCACCCCGTGCGCCTCCAGCAGGCGAAACCGCAGCCGGCTCCGGCGCCCGGCGCCCCAGACCACGACCGCCGGGTGGTGCGGGTTGTTCCGCTCCAGCCACCGCGCCAGGTACGGGGTCTTGGCGCGGAAGAACGCGTCGGCGGCGTAGCGCGGGTCCGTCCGGGTGAGCCGCCCGGGCGACTCGCGCCACGTGACCCGCTCGCCGGGAAGCTTGCGCATGCGCACGCCCGCCTCGAACCACCGCAGCCAGAGTTCGTAGTCCTCCGGGAACTCCCCGCCGCGGTAGGGCCCGTGCCGCCCGACCAGCCCGCGCCGGAAGCAGACGGTGGGGTGCACCAACGGCGATTCAACGAAGCGGTTCCTCCGGAGTTCGTCGAACGTGAGCAGGGCGTTCGACCACGCGACGTACGCCCGGAACCCCTCGCGGCGCCCGGCGTAGCACACGCGGCAGCCCACGGCGCCCAGCCCGGGGTCCGCGTCGAGGGCCGCCGCCTGCTCGGCGAGGCGGCGGGGGTCCATGCGGTCGTCGGCGTCGAAACGCGCCACCAGCGGGGCCGTGGCCGCCGCGAGGCCGGTGTTGAGCGCGTCGACCAGCCCCCGGCCGCGGCATGCCAGCACGGCGACGCGCGCGTCGCGGGCGGCCGCGGCGCGCAGCACCGCGGCGCTCCCGTCCTCGGACGCGTCGTCGACGGCCAACAGGCGCAGCGCCCGGTGGGTCTGCGCGAGGACGTCCGCCACGGCGGCGGCGAGCCGCGGCCCCGCGTTGCGCACGGGCATCACCACGTCCACCGCGCTCAAGACTACTCCGCCTCCTCCTCGGGCTCGACGGGCTCGACGGTCGTGGCCGAGACGAGCTTGTCGCCCTCCTCGAGGTTGATCAGCCGCACGCCCTGCGTGGTGCGGCCGATGACGCGGACGTCGCTGACCGCCATGCGGATCATCTTGCCGCTGCGCGGTGATCAGCATCAGCGCGTCGTCGTCGCCGCACGGCGTGGGCGCCGACCACCATGCCGTTGCGCTCGCGTGGTCCGGATGGTGATGATGCCCTTGCCGCCGCGCTTCTGCGCGCGGTACTCGTCGAACGCCGTGCGCTTGCCGTAGCCGTTCTCGGTGCATGACCAGGAAGCGTGGCGCTCGGCGTCGACGATCTCGATGCTCTCCACGCGGTCGCCCTTGCGCGAGCGTGATGCCGCGCACGCCGCGGGTGGCGCGGCCCTGGTCGCGCAGCTGGGTCTCGTGGAAGCGGATGCTCATGCCGCTGCGCGTGGTCGAGCATGATCTCGTCTTCGCCGTCGGTCAGCTTGACGCCGATCAGGCGGTCGCCCTCGTCGATGTTGATGGCGATGATGCCGTCCGCGCGGACGTTCGCGTAAGCCGCAGAGGTTGGTCTTCTTGACGATGCCCCGCTCCGTGGCCATGACCAGGTGCTGCGTCCTCGGCGAACTCGCGGACGCGGATCATGGCCGCGATCTTCTCGTCGCTGCTGATGTTCAGCAGGTTGACGATGGCCTTGCCCCGGGCGGTGCGCGCCGGCCTCCGGGATCTCGTAGACCTTCTTCCAGTAGACGCGGCCCGCCTGCGGTGAAGAACAGGATGTAGTCGTGCGTGGAGGCCGTGAAGAGGTGCTCGACGAAGTCCTCGTCCTTCGTGGCCATGCCCGACGACGCCCTTGCCGCCGCGCCGCTGCTGCGCGGTAGGTGCTCGATCGGGCACGCGCTTGATGTAGCCGGTGTGGCTGATCGTGATGATGCAGCCCCGGTCGGCGATCAGGTCCTCGATGTTGATCTCGCCCTCGTCGCGGCGCGATGTCGGTGCGGCGCGCGTCGCCGTACTGTCTCCTTGATCTCGAGCAGGTCCTCCTTGATCAGCTCGTAGATCTTGTGCTCGTTGGCCAGCAGGTCGCGCAGGTAGGCGATGTGCTTGATCAGCTCGAGGTATTCCGCCTCGATCTTGTCGCGTTCCAGCCCGGTGAGCTGGTAGAGCCGCATGTCGAGGATGGCGTTGGCCTGGATCTCGGAGAGCTCGAAGCGCGCCATCAGCTCGCGTCCGCGCCTCGTCGCGGTTCGTGCGACTCGCGGATCGTCTTGCACCACCTCGTCGAGGTTGTCGAGGGCGATCTTCAGCCCTTCGAGGATGTGGGCGCGCGCCTCGGCCTTCTCCAGGTCGAACTGGGTGCGCCGGGTGATGACCTCGAAGCGGTGCTCGATGAAGCACTGCATCAGCTCCTTCAGGTTCATCACCGCGGCCGGCCGTCGTCGATCGCCAGCATGATGGCGCCGAAGGTGGTCTGGAGCTGGGTGTGCTTGTAGATGTTGTTGAGCACCACCTTGGGCATCGCGCCGCGCTTGAGCTCGATGACGATGCGGATGCCGTCCTTGTCGGACTCGTCGCGGAGGTCGGAGATGCCTTCGAGCATCTTGTCGCTGCACCAGGTCGGCGATGTTCTCGATCAGGTTGGCCTTGTTCACCGCGTAGGGGATCTCGGTGATGATGATGCGCTGCCTTGCCCTGGCGGTCCTCCTCGATGCCGGCGCGGCCGCGCACGCGCATCTGGCCGCGGCCGGTCTTGTACATCTCGCGGATCGGCGTGCGGTGCCGCAGATCGATGCCGCCGGTGGGGAAGTCCGGGCCCTTGACGTGCTGCATCAGGTCGTCGACCGTGCGCGTCCGGGTTGTCGATCAGCAGGACGATGGCGTCGACCAGTTCGCCCAGGTTGTGCGGCGGGATGTTGGTGGCCATGCCGACGGCGATGCCGGTGCGAGCCGTTGAGCAGCAGGTTCGGGCACCTTGGCCGGCAGGACCGAGCGGCTGCTGCAGCGATCTCGTCGAAGTTCGGGCCGAAGTCGACGGTGTCCTTGTCGATGTCCGCCAGCAGTTCCTCGGCCAGCGCGGTCCATGCGGCACTTCGGTGTACCGCATGGCCGCGGGCGGGTCGCCGTCGATGCGAGCCGAAGTTGCCCTGGCCGTCGACGAGCAGGTAGCGCATCGAGAAATCCTGGGCCATGCGCACGAGGGTGTCGTAGACGGCCGTAGTCGCCGTGCGGGTGGTACTTGCCGATGACATCGCCGACGACCGTGGCGCACTTCTTGTAGGGCCGGTTGTGGGTGTCAGCCCAGCTCGCGCATGGCGAAGAGGATGCGGCGGTGCCGGGCTTGAGCCCGTCGCGGGCGTCGGGCAGGGCGCGGCCGACGATCACGCTCATCGAGTAGTCGATGTAGGCGCGCCGCATCTCCTCTTCGATGTTGATCGGTCTCGATTCGTTCGTGTCTGCGGTGTCATGCGTATCGGCGGTGTCCGTCGGGTGCGCGTGGCGGCGTCAGATGTCCAGGTTGCGGACGTTCAGGGCGTTCTCCTCGATGAACTGCGCGGCGCGGCTCGACTTCGTCGCCCATCAGGATGGTGAAGATCTCGTCGGCCTGGACGGCGTCTTCCAGCACGACCTTGCAGCAGCTTGCGCGTTCTCGGGATCCATGGTGGTTCCCACAGCTGCTCGGGGTTCATTTCGCCCAGGCCCTTGTAGCGCTGGATCGTCAGCCCCTTGCGGCCCAGCTCGCGGACCGTGTCCAGCAGCTCGCGGCAGCGAGTGAGCGACCGGCGTGCTTCTGCCCCCGTCGCCGACAGCAAGAAGATCGGCTCCTCCGAGCGCACGCAGCTGCTCGACCGTGGAAGCCCTGTCTTCTCGAGCGTCGGCGACCAGCCGCGCCAGGTGCCGGGCGGCGTAGATCTCGATCCAGCGGAAGCCGGCCTCCCGGCCGGCTCCGTCGACGCTCGTCCTCGGTGAAGATCTCCAGCTGGCGGCCGAGCCGCCGCTCCGCCTCCTCGCAGCAGGCTCTTGCAGCTCGGCGTCCGTGTACACGTAGTGATGCTCCGGCGTCGCCGTCGGCGTCGATCGTGCACCCGGTACTGCGGGAACTGCCCGGTCTCGGGGTCGCGCTGGCCGAGGTAACTCCTCGCAGGTCGATGCCCTTGCGCGCGCAGGCTGTCGCGCGATCTGTTCGATCTCGCGTGAGCGTGCTCGAGGACCTGCGCCGAGCTGCTTCGCCCTCGAACGGGTCGTCGCCGTCCGGCGTCGATGCAGCTCGACGTCCTCCGGCGCCCAGTTCGAGCAGCATGCGCGTGAGCTGCGTCGTCGGTCTCGACGTACTCCTCGCGCTTCTTGCGCGTGATCTTGTAGAGCGGCGGCTGGGCGAGGTAGATGTAGCCCGTGCTCGATCAGCTCCGGCATCTGGCGGTAGAAGAAGGTCAGCAGCAGCGTGCGGATGTGCGCGCCGTCCACGTCGGCATCGGTCATGATGATGATCTTGTGGTAGCGCGACCTTGGCGATGTCGAAGTCGTCCGCGCCGATGCCGGCGCCGATGGCGGTGATCATGGTGCGGATTTCCTTGTTGTTGAGGATCTTGTCGAGGCGCGCCTTCTCGACGTTGAGGACCTTGCCGCGCAGCGGCAGGATGGCCTGGAACTCGCGGTCGCGGCCCTGCTTGGCCGAGCCGCCGGCGCTGTCGCCCTCCACGATGAACAGTTCGCACTTGGCCGGGTCGCGCTCGGAGCAGTCGGCCAGCTTGCCCGGCAGCGACCGCGCTGTCCAGCGCGCCCTTGCGCCGCGTCAGGTCGCGGGCCTTGCGCGCCGCCTCGCGCGCGCGCGCCGCCAGCACGGCCTTGTCGATGATGCGCCGCGCGACGGACGGGTGCTCCTCGAGGTAGGTGCCGAGCTCCTCGTTGACGATCGACTCGACGATGCCCTGGACCTCGCTGTTGCCCAGCTTGGTCTTGGTCTGGCCCTCGAACTGCGGGTCGGGCACCTTGACGCTGACGACCGCGGTCAGCCCTTCGCGGATGTCGTCGCCGGTCATGGCCTCCTTGTCGTCCTTGAGCAGCTTGTTGGCCGTGGCGTAGGCGTTGACCGTGCGGGTCAGCGCCGAGCGGAAGCCGCTGAGGTGCGTGCCGCCCTCGATCGTGTTGATGTTGTTGGCGAAGGAGAAGATGCTCTCGTTGTAGGCGTCGGTGTACTGCATCGCGATCTCGACCTCGATGCCGTCCGTCTCCTTCTCGAAGTAGATCACCTTCGGGTGCAGCGGCGTTCTTGTTGCGGTTGAGGTGCTGCGACGAACTCGACGATGCCGCCCTCGTACTTGAAGATCTCCTCGCGCGTCGGGCTCCTCCTGCGTCAGCGTGATCTCGACGCCCTTGTTCAGGAAGGCCAGCTCGCGCAGGCGGTTGGCGAGGATGTCCCACTCGAACTCGGTCGTCGGAGAAGATCGTCGGTGTCGGGAAGAAGGTGATCTTCGTGCCGGTGCCCTTGCGTCTTGCCGATGGTCTCCAGCGTCGTGACCGGCATGCCCGCGCTCGAAGCGCTGGTGGTAGACCTTGCCGTCGCGGCGGACCTCGACCTCCAGCCATTCGCTCAGGGCGTTGACGCAGGAGACGCCGACGCCGTGCAGGCCGCCGGAGACCTTGTAGCTGTCGTTGTCGAACTTGCCGCCGGCGTGCAGCGTGGTCAGCACGACTTCCACGGCCGGCTTCTTCTCGGTGGCGTGCATGTCGACCGGGATGCCGCGGCCGTCGTCGTTGACGGTGACCGAGCCGTCGGCGTTGATGCGTGACCTGGATGCGCGTGCAGTAGCCCGGCCAGGGCCTCGTCGATGCTGTTGTCGACGACCTCGTAGACGCAGTGGTGCAGACCCGCGCACGGCGGTGTCGCCGATGTACATGGCGGGCCGCTTGCGGACGGCCTCGATGCCCTCCAGCACCGTGATGTTGGTGGCGTCGTACTTCGCGCCGCCCTTGCCTGCCATCCGGTCGGCATCCCCCTCGTGCAGGGCCGCACGGGCGGCGGCGTCCTTGTCGGGCGTGCCGTTCTTTTCCGCTTCTACCGGGTCGGACATGTGTGCTCTTTCCTCATCCATGTTATCCCGCGAGTGTACCCTGAACCGGGGTCTCACGGCAACGCGAAACGAGGAAAGCGAAGCGGAAACGAAGGGCCGAAAAGGGCGGCGCCATTCATCTTGTAGCTACTTGCCGCGCAGCCTTTTAGGCAAGCTGCAGGGAATATCGCCGTGCACGGCGCAGCCCCCGTTTGGGCGGCGGCTCCGGCCCGGTTCAGGCCGGCCGGCGAGCGAGCGCCTCCGAACCCTCCCCGGCGGCCCACGCGGCGAGGGCGCGAGCGCCGGGAAGCACGAGCGCGTCGTCCCGTGCGCCGCCCGTCGATCCCGCTTGCAGCAGGTGCTCCGCGACGGCGCGTTCGCTCGGCCCGGGGCCGTCCGGCTCCCGCTCCCGTGGTGCGTCCCTCGCCGTCATGCCGTGGTCCGCATTTCCCCCGCCCGAGTCCCCCGCGCAGGCGGGAGGCGGCCCGGCGGCCGCGCCGTCACGCGAACAGGCCGCCGCGGCGTTTCGCGGCGCGGTGCGCCTCGTCCGCGAGCCGCTCCCGCAGCGCCGTGACGCGCCGCCCGGCCTCGCCGCGCTGCACGGCAATGGCGACGGCTTTCTTCGTGCCGACGACGACGACCAGCCGGCGGCCCCGGGTGACGGCGGTGTAGATCAGGTTTCGCTGCAGCATGACGTAGTGCTGCGTGTGCATGGGCACGATGACGCAGGGATACTCGCTGCCCTGGCTCTTGTGGATGGTCACGGCGTAGGAGAGCATCAGCTCGTCCAGCTCGCTGAAGTCGTAGACCACGGGGCGGCCCTCGAACCGCACGTGCACCTGCCGGCCCTCCTCGTCGATCCGCGCGATCACCCCGATGTCGCCGTTGTAGACGTCCTTGTCGTAGTCGTTCTGCGTCTGCATCACCTTGTCACCCGCTCGGTAGAGCACGCCGAACCGCTCGATGGCGGGGCCCTCGGGGTTGAGGGCCTGCTGTAGCACGCGGTTGAGGTTGCGCGCGCCCAGCTCCCCGCGCTGCATGGGCGTGAGCACCTGGATGTCGCGCACCGGGTCCACCCGGAAGCGGCGCGGCACCGCGCGCCGCACGAGCTGCACGATCCGCTCGACCGCGCGGGCGGGCTCCTCCGCGCCCACGAAGAAGAAGTCGCCCGGTTCGGCGCCGGGGACCGGCTCGGGGAACTCGGGCATCACCCCCTCGTTGATGCGGTGGGCATTGGCCACGATGTGGCTGCGCTCCGCCTGGCGGAAGATGCGCGTGAGCCGGCTGACGGAGACGGCACCCGAGTCGATGACGTCCCGCAGCACGCAGCCCGGCCCGACCGACGGCAGCTGGTCGACGTCGCCGACGAAGACGATCCCGGCGTGCGGCGGCACGGCGCGCAGCAGCTTGCAGGCGAGATCGATGTCCAGCATGCTGCTCTCGTCGACGATCAGAACGTCCACGGGGAGCGGGTGCCCGGCGCGGTAGCGGAACTCCCCGGTGGCGGGCTCGAACACGAGCATCCGGTGGATGGTCCGGGCGGCCGCGCCGGTGCTCTCCGCCAGCCGTTTCGCCGCGCGGCCCGTCGGCGCGGCGAGCTGGAGCCGCTTGCGCTTGGCGCGGTAGATCCGGACGAGCGCCCGCACGAGGGTGGTCTTGCCGACGCCCGGCCCGCCCGTGATGACGGACACCCGGGAGCGAAGCGCCTGCGCGACGGCCTCGCGCTGACCCGGGTCCAGCCGCAGCTCGATGCGCTGCTGCACCCAGTCGAGTGCCGCCTCGACGTTGATCTCGCCGAGCACGGGCGGCCCGGCGGCGAGGTCCGCCAGCCGCCGCGCGGTTTCCCCCTCGCTGGCGTCGAGGGGCGCAAGGTACACGAGCGGCCCCTGCCCGGTCTCGCGGAGCGCGAGCCGCCGCTCGTCCAGCCCGTGCCGGACGGCCTCCTCGACGCGCGCGGGCTCGATCTCCAGCATCTGCGACGCGGTCTCGACGAGGTCCGCCCGCGGGTACGCGCAGTGCCCGGACCCGGCGAGTTCGAGCAGCGCGTACTCCACGCCCGCCCGCGCCCGCAGTTCGTCATCGCGCGCGATGCCGACGCGTTCGGCGATCCGGTCGGCGGTCTGGAAGCCGATGCCGCGGATGTCGCGGGCCAGGCAGTAGGGGTCGAGCCGTATCTTCTCCGCCGCCTCCTCGCCGTACGTGCGGTAGATGCGGTGGGCCCGCGCCGCGCTCACGCCGTGGCTGAACAGGAACGTCATGATGCCGCGGACGGCCTGCTGCTCGTTCCACGCGGCCTTGATCGCCTCGCGCCGCCCGGGGCCGATGCCCTCCACCTCGAGCAGCCGCGCGGACCGCTTCTCGATGACGTCGAAGACCTCCTCGCCGAACGCGCGGACGAGTTTCGCGGCGAAGTGGGGCCCGATGCCGCGGATCATCCCGGAGCCGAGGTACTTCTCGATGCCCTCCCGCGTGTCCGGCCGGCTCGTCCGGATCCCGGTCGTCCTGAACTGCGGCCCGTGCCGCGGGTCCACCTGCCACGCGCCCTGCGCCTCGATCCACTCGCCGGGCGAGAGCTCGACGGTGGTGCCCACGACGGTCACGAGGTCGCGGTGGCCCCGCGCCTTGACGCGCAGCACGGAGAAGCCCGTCTCGTCGCTGTGAAAGGTGACGCGCTCGATCAGCCCCGCGAGCGACTCCTCGGGGCGGGCGGGCGGCCGTTCGTCGCGCGCGGAGGTCATCGGCGAGGGCTTACCACGCGGCGCGGCGTTCATCGAGCGATATCGAGGTGCACGACCTCGACATCGCGGCCCGTGCGCCGGGCGAGCCGGCAACGGCAGAAGCCGCGCAACTCCTCGCGGAACGCACGCACGCCGCGCTCCCCCGCGCCGCGCCGGCCGCTCCACCGCCGGGCCAGGACCCGCGCGCCCGCCAGGCCCACGGTCAGCGTCCCGCCCTCGCCGCCCGCCCATCCCGCGAGCGCGTCCAGCAGCCGCGCGAGCGCGGGCCACACCGCCAGTTCCCAGCCGCCGGCGGTGTGGTCCGCGAGGCGGGCGAGGTCGATGCGCCAGGCCCGCGCCCCGCCGCGCCCCGTGACCGGCGCGGCGGCGGCCAGCAGGCCGCTTCGCGCGAGGGCGGCCAGCCGCGGCGCCCCGCCCAGCGTCGAGGCGGCGTCCAGCCACCGGGCGTTGCGGGCCGCGCGGCCCGGGTAGCGGCGCGCGAGCAGGCCGGCCGCCGCCTCCCGCTCGCCGACCGCGCAACAGGCCTGGACGATCAGCCGGTCCAGTTCCTCGTCCGGCCAGGCCCGCGACGGTCCCGCCGCCTCGCACCAGAGGGCCACGGCCGTCACCACCTCGCCGACCGCCCCGCCGCGCGACGCGCCGAGCCGCGAGGCGATTTCCGCCCGCCACGCCCGGCTCGACGCCCCGGGGGGCGCGGCCCGCGGCTGGCCGGGAAGCCTCATTCGCGTTCGGAGAGGCCCCGGACCTCGCTGAGGAACTGGTTCACGTCCCGGAACCGCCGGTAGACCGACGCGAACCGCACGTAGGCCACTTCGTCGAGCGACTCGAGCCGGTCCATGACCTTCTGGCCGATGACGGTGCTCGGCACCTCGCGGTCGAACTCCGACTCGAGTTCCTGGATCACGCCGTCGATGAGCACCTCGATCTGCTGCACGCTGATCGGCCGCTTCCCGCAGGCCGTTTCCACGCCGGCCATCAACTTGGCACGGTCGAGCTCCTCGTGGCGCCCGTCGTGCTTGATCACCCGGAGGCTCGTGCGGACGACCTCCTCGTACGTCGTGAACCGGTGCCCGCAGCGGAGGCAGACGCGGCGGCGGCGGATGGCGGCGCCGCTGCGCACCGAGCGGCTGTCGATCACCTTGTCGTCCTCGCACGCGCACTTGGGGCAACGCATACCGGACCTCCCGTGAAGGGCCGGGGCCCCGGAGGGCCCCCGGTCGATGAAACGGCCCTTAATCGACTGAAAGGGCGACCGCCGCCGGAAGGCCTGCGAATCGCCCTTGCAGTCTGAACAGCCGGAAACGCGTTCCGGCTGGAGATGTTACTTCTTGGCTTTCTTGGCCGCCTTCTTCACGACCTTCTTCTTCGCCGGCGCTTTCTTCTTCGCTACCTTCTTCTTCGCTACTTTCTTCTTCGCC
This sequence comes from uncultured bacterium, assembly GCA_963744655.1. GTDB lineage: Bacteria > Verrucomicrobiota > Kiritimatiellia > PWTM01 > PWTM01 > CAVUUJ01. The sequence continues at coordinate 476,107 of CAVUUJ010000002.1, forward strand.
GGCGCTTTCTTCTTCGCTGCTTTCTTCTTCACTGGCATGCTGTCTCCCCCCTTTCCACCCGGGCACCTTGCCCGGTTTATTTAAGACGCGCATGATCGGTGGCGTGCGTGAAGCGGGGCGGCGGCGCGGGGAAGCAGGGTGCGACGCGGACGGTCGCGGTATAGAGAACCCCCCTGTTCCTTACGTTCATCATCGCCGGTGCAGTCATCCTCGTGGCGGCGAGCGCGAGCTCGTGCAGCTATATATACACGCCGCGTGCGCCGCGCGTCAACACCCGAAAAGAAAAAACTCGCGCAATTATTTCGGGGCGTGCGCGGCGCCTTCGTTCACACGCCCTGGCGCATGAACTGAAGGATGATGGGGCCGAGCAGCACGATGAAGACGGCGGGGAACACGAAGCCGAGCAGCGGGAAGAGCATCTTCACGGGCGCTTCGTTCGCCACCTTCTCCGCGCGCGTGAAACGGCGCACGCGCATCTGGTCGGACTGGATCCTCAGGATCGCGCCGATGCTCACGCCGAGTTCGTCGGCCTGCACGAGCGCGTTGGTGACGGAGCGAATGTCGGCCTGCCGCACGCGGTCGGCGAAGTCGCGCAGCGCCTCGCGCCGCGTCTTGCCCAGCTGCACCTCGCGGAACACGCGGATGAGCTCCTCGTTGAGCGCGTCGACGGGGCGGCGGTCGATGATCCGCTTGATTGCCGTCATGAAATCGAGCCCCGCCTCGACCGAGAGGGTGAGCAGGTCGAGCACGAAGGGCAGCGCGCGCTCGATCACCCGGTGCCGGGCGCGCATGGCGCGCTGCAACCACACGCTGGGCTGCACGAACAGCCACGCCAGGAACAGGGCGGCGAAGAGCGGCTCGCGCTGCTGCAGGGCCAGGCCGGCGCGGCCGGGCAGGCGGGCCAGGAGCAGGTGCGCGGCGACGATCACGGCCGGGCCCAGCACGAACGGCATCAGGATGCGCAGGGCCAGCAGCTCCCTGCCGCTTATCACGCCCTCGAACCCGGCCGCCACGAGGCGCCGGTCGAAGTCCGCGCGCATGGGGGCGAAGAACGGCCGGCCGGCCAGCCGGGCCACGTTGGGCGTGAAGGGCAGCAGCAGGCGGTAGGCCGGGGGCAGCCGGCGGCGCTGGAGGCGCCCGTCCGCCAGCGTGACGTAGGTGATCTGCGAGAAGCTCCGCGCGCAGTACCAGGCCACGGCGCCCGCGCTCAGCGCCCACAGCAATCCGATGGCCACGCCCTGGAGCGTCATGCCTACACCTCGATCCGGATGATCTTGCGGATGATGAGCGCGCCCCCGAGTTCGAGCAGGGCGGTGAGCGCCAGCAGGCCGATGCCCACCTTCGAGGTGAAGAAGGGCATCATCATGCCGGGGTCGAGCATCGTCATGAGAAAGAGCAGCAGGATGGGCACGGCGCCGACGACGATGCCCTGCAGGCGGCCCTGGGCCGTCAGCGACCGGATGCGGTCCTGGAGGCGCATGCGCTCGCGGATGGTCGTGGCGATCTTCTCGAAGACCTCCGTGAGGTTGCCGCCCGTCTGGCGCGCGATCTCGATCGACTGGTTCATCAGGCTGAGGTCCTCGCTGCCGACCCGCTCCTCCATGCTCGCCAGCGCGTCCTCGAACCGGACGCCGACCCGGATCTGCTGGAGGAACAGGCCGAACTCCTGGGCGATCGGGTTCTGGGCCTGCTTCACCACGCTCTCGAAGGCCTGGATGATGCTGAAGCCCGCCTTCAGCGCGCTGCTCATCGAGATGAGCCCGTCCACGAGCTGGAGGTTGAAACGGTTCAGCCTCCGCTTCCGGAGCATCCGCAGGAGGACGCGCGGCGCGAACAGGGCCGCCACCGCGGCCACCGCGCCGAAGAAGCCCCCGGCCAGGAGGCCGGCGCGCGAATCGAAATCGCCGACCAGCAGGAAGAACACCACGAAGGAGAACACCGCGGCGATCCGGGCGAGGTCCGCGATGCGCTTGGCCGGAATGAACAGGAAGAGCTCCTCGTACTGGCGCGCCGTCGCCTGCGAGTACGTCGAGCCGTAGTTCTCCATGCCCTCGCGCAGGGCCTGCAGCAGGGCGAACGCCAGCAGGCCGAAGCACAGCATGAACAGCGCCGGCACCAGGATGAGCCCGTAGGCGGTCACCTCGCCTGCCCCCGCCCGGGGTCGAAGATCTCGTGCCGGATGCGGATGCCGCGCACCCGCATGTCCTCCACGAACGTCGGCACGGCGCCGGTGGCCGCGAACCGCCCCGCGACCTTGCCGTCCTCCGAAACCCCCGTCTGTTCGTAGAGGAAGATGTCCTGCATGGTGATCTGGTCGCCCTCCAGGCCCACGACCTCGGTGATCCGCTGCACCTTGCGCGTCCCGTCGCTGAAGCGGGAGATGTGCACGATCAGGTGGATCGCCGCGCCCATCTGTTCGCGGATCGCCTTGAGCGGGAGGTCCATGCCCGACATCAGCACCATCGTCTCCAGCCGCGAGATCACGTCGCGCGGCGAGTTCGCGTGCACGGTGGTCAGCGACCCCTCGTGGCCGGTGTTCATCGCCTGCAGCATGTCCAGCGCCTCGCCGCCGCGGCACTCGCCGACGACGATGCGGTCGGGGCGCATGCGCAGCGCGTTGCGGACGAGGTCGCGCACGCCGATGGCCCCGCGCCCCTCGATGTTCGGGGGCCGCGCCTCGAGGCGCACGATGTGCGGCTGGCCCAGCCGCAGCTCCGCCGCGTCCTCGATCGTGACGATGCGCTCGTCGTGCGGGAGGAACCCGCTCAGCACGTTCAGCAGCGTGGTCTTCCCCGACCCGGTGCCGCCGGAGATGATGATGTTCTTGCGCAGCAGCACGCAGGCGTGGATGAAATCGACGATGTCGTCGTTCCACGTGCCGAAGCGGAGGAGGTCCTCGACCGTGAACGGCTCCTTGGAGAACTTCCGGATCGTGAGGCAGGGGCCGGTCAGGGAGAGGGGGTGGATGATGGCGTTGACGCGCGACCCGTCGTGCAGGCGCGCGTCGACGTAGGGCTGGCTCTCGTCGATCCGGCGGCCGACCGGCGAGACGATCCGCTCGATGATGGCCAGCACGGAATCCTCGTCGAGGAAACTCTTCCCGGTGAGGAAGAGCTTGCCGTGGCGCTCGACGTAGACCTGCTCGGGGCCGTTGACCATGATCTCGGTGATCTCGGAGTCGGCGAGCAGGTCCTCGAGCGGGCCGAGCCCCACCGCCTCGTCGTAGACCTCCTTGACCATCTTGTCGGGGTCGATTTCGGGGGGCAGGCGGCCCCGGACGTCGCGGATGATCTCCTGGATGCTCTCCAGGGCGCGGCGCCGGAGGTCCTTCTCGTCGATGTGGCCCGCCGCCAGCCGCTTGATGTCCAGCCGCTGGAGCAGCTCGCGCTGGACCTGGCGCCGCACCGAGCGGCGGCGTTCCTCCTCGGCACGCTGCGCGGCGTGCGGCTCGCGCTCCACGGGACGGGGCGGCGGGGGCTCCGGGGCGGGTGGCGCCGCGGGCGGCGCCTTGCGGCCCCGCGGCGCGCGGCCGGCCGGCGGCTCCGGGGCGGGCGGCGGCGGCGCGGGCGGCGGAACGGGCGCCTCGGCGTCGTGGCTCACCGCGATGCCGTAGCACCCGATGGCGGCCGGAACGCCGACCGGAAGCGGGTGCCGCCCGCTGACGCGCCGGCCCTCGACGAGCACGCCGGACTCGGTCATCAGGTCCTCGATGAAGACCCCGTCGTCCAGGACGCTGAGAATGGCGTGCCGCCACGCGACCGACGGGTCCGGCAGGATGATCCGGTTGTCGTTGTCCGAGCCGATGGGATACACCCCCGGCTCGATCTCGAATACGTGGTCCGGCTTGTGGGGCCGGCTGACGTGGAGGTAGAGGCGCTCCGGCACGGTCAGAGGTCCCGCTTGTGGCGGATCGTGCGCTGCCGGTACATGTTCATCTCGGGCAGGCTGCTTTCCATGTGCTGGAAGTTGACTTCCGGAATGTCTTGCTCGAAACCGACGTCCTCCGGGTTGCGCAGCGCGAGCGTCATCTGCCCCTTCATGTGCTGGGCGAAGACCAGCAGCTCGGCCTCGCGGAGCGTCACCTCGAGCGTCACGGTGCTGTACCCGCCCATGCGGCCCTCGAACGCGGGGTTCACCATCGACTCGCTCTTGGCCAGCCGCTGGCCCGTGGCCAGCACGCTCACGTCCTGCAGCATCGTGAGCGTCACCGTCTCCATCTGGCCCGCCTGCGTGCGCGAGGGGAAGGTGAAGGTGCCGAGGATGTCGACCCGGTCGTTCGGCTGCACGAGGTTGCTCACCGCCGCGTCGCCGCCGACGGACAGCGAGATCGCGCGCATCCCGGTCTTGATCATGGGCGCCAGGCCCGACCGCAGCCGCTCGGGAATGTCCACGTACGACCAGAGCAGCGGGTCGCTGCGGCGGATGGCGTAGCGCAGGCGCTTGCCCAGCACCTGGTCGAGATCGACCGGCAGCACCGCCTGCCCGCCGATGGCGGTCTTGTAGACGGACTTCGTGCCGAGGTCCTCGACGCGCAGGACCGTGTCGGCCGCGAGGTCGCGCGCGGCGACGATGGTGCGCACCTTCTCGGCGCCGGCGTAGAGCTTGTCGCGCTCGGCCTGCAGGTAACGGTGGGTGAGCCAGAAGGCGAGGAGGCCCACCAGTATGGCCACGCCGAGAATGACTTTCTGCTTCATCGGTCGGTTCCCCCGCGGCTCGGGCCGCGCCGCGAATCTATCTCACGGCGCGCCGGCGCAACAAGGCAAAAGCCCCCGCTGCGGGCTTGCACCCGCGCGCGCCGCCCGCCAGGATGGACCGGCAGCCGAACCCAAAGGAGCCCCGCATGGCCACGACCCTCGACGACGCACCGGTCCCGCCCGTACCCGCCGCCCGCCTCTCCGCCCTGGCGGTCTGGAGCCTGGTGCTCGGACTGCTGGGCCTGGTCTGCCTGCTCGGCCCGTTCACGGGTGTGCCCGCCATCGTCTGCGGCGCGATGGGCCTGTCGCGGATCAGGGACGCCGCGCCCGCGCTCCGGGGTTCGGGCATGGCACTGGCCGGGCTCATCCTGGGCGCCGTCGCAACCGTCGTCTCGCTGGTGATGCTCCCGATGATGGCCGCCATCGCCGTCCCCGCGTTCGTGCAGGCCCGCGGCCGGGCCCAGGAGGCGGTCAGCGCGGCCCACGCGCGCCAGTACGCCGTGGCCTGCATGGCCTATGCGGAGGCCTCGGGCGGGGAGCTGCCGGCGGCCCTCGAGGACCTGGCCGGACAGGACGTCCTTTCCGACCCGCTCCCTCGGAGCCCTTGGGCGGGCGACGGGCCGGACACGGGCTACGCGCTCGCAGTGCGCGGGAGGCTTTCGGACGGCGCGGACCTCGCGTCCACCCCGCTGCTCTACGACACGCGTGCGTCCCCGCTGGGCCACCGCGTCGTGGCGTTTCTCGACGGGCATGTCGCGATCCTGTCCGCGGAAGAGGCCGCCCGGCTCCCCGGGGTCAAACCCGCCCTGGAGCCGTAGCGGAGGCTACTCGCGCCGCTTGTGCAGGCGGGTGACGACCGTGCCGGCGTCCGACGCCCGGGCCCGGAAGGCGCAGAGCTCCCGGCCGCGCGCGTAGAAGATCACGGGGTGCGCCCCCACGCGCGGGTCGGGCTGCATGAGCGGCGTCCAGCCCTCGGAGACGAGCGCCGACTCGAGAAACGAGGCGGCCGAGCCGGCGGGCGCCCCCGTCGCCGACACCTCCAGCGCCAGGTCCGTGCCCTCGTCGGCCACGTACAGCCGGGGCTCCGCGCCGGGCGGAACGGGCACCTCGCGCAGCAGGTGCCGCGCGGGACGCGCGACGGAGTTCCGGAACGCCTCGCGCGTCTGCTCCATGCGGAACAGCACGCATTCCCTCGCGGGCGTCAGGGCCACCGCGAGCAGCGAGATGACCGTGTCGCTCCGCAGCACGAGCCCCCACGCCATGCGCGGCCCGCGCACCAGGTACGTGGACGCGCCCATCGCGCGGTAGGCCTCGTCCATCGTGCGGAGCGCCTCGCCCAGTTCGAGTTCGCAGCCCACGACTTCCATGCGCCCGCCCCCCCCGTTGATGCGCAGCGTGGTTTCGTAGGCGAGGTTCCAGCCCGGCTGGCCCGCCGAGACCGGCCCGTGCGTCGCGCGCCCCCACCGCTCGAACACGCGCGCCGCGGCGGGCAGGGCGGCCAGCACGGCGGCGGCGGCGACCGCGCGCGCCGCGCGCCGCCGCGGGCGGCCGGGCCAGGACGGGCTGGAGGAAGGCGTGCTCATCGGTCGGGGTGCGCGGCGCGTCAGTAGATGCCCTGCGTCCACACCATCCAGGCGTCCGCGTCGAGGGTGATGATGTCCCTTCGGTAGAGCAGGCTGCGGACGACCGGCAGAAGGGCCTGGGGCGGGCTCGTGTCCCTGCCGTGCACGAGGTCGAAGTGCTGCACGAGCGGCGACTGGAACGCCGCCTCGGAAACCGCGTTGCCCGGCCGCAGCGCGGCCAGGGCGCCGGGCCGGGCGGTGTCGAGCACCGTGTCCCGTATGCCCTGCGCGTTGCCGCTCACCGGGGCGTCGTCGCGCGAGTAGGTCGCGCCGTCCAGCCCGGCGGTCCACGTCGCCAGGTACGCCGGACCGGGGATCACCGAACCGTACTGCGACGCCACGGCGAACATCGCCGCCTCCTCGCGGGCGTTGTTGATCGTGTCCAGGTGGACGCGCGAGAGCGTGCCGATCTGCAGCAGCGCGGCGACGAGCACCATCACCGCCACCAGGGCTACGGTCAGCTCCACGATGGCCTGCCCGGAACGGGCCGGGTCCGCCGCCGCCGGCGGGTCGCCGCCTCTCCCCGTGCGCTTCACGTCAGTGTCCCCTCCTGGATCCGCCCGAGCCGATCGAGGGTCCGCCCCCCCCCGTGGAGCGGCGGCACAGGCTGCTGTTCTGCTCGAGCCAGGCGATGCCGGCCGCGCGAAATCCCTCGTTCTCCCACGTGCGCAGCTGGTTGCAGTACCAGCAGCCCGGCGACAGCCCGTCGAGCCCGTCGGCCAGGTAGAGCGGGAGGTGATCGTAGGCGTGAACGGCCCAGCCCGGCCGCGTGCCGCCCGACGAGCCCGTCGCCGTGTCCACCGGGATCAGTTTGACCTCCCGGAACGCCGGCAGCACCAGCCCGTAGCGGTGCGGCGGCACCGGCCCGTCGAGGTAGCCGAACGCCTTGGCGGCCGCGCTCCACACGATCGCGTCCCCGCCGGAACCGGGCGAGAGCCGGCCGGAAACCGCCTCGGTCCTCACCACGGCATCGGCCCCGACGTAGTCCGCCTGCGCCTTCACCGACCCCAGGAAGGGGAACCCCTCCGGGATCAGGTCGGTCCAGGGGCGCCACGTGCGCGGGTCGTAGCAGTACCAGCCGGCGTCGACCCGCGCCACCTCCTGGGTGAGGCTCCTGCCCGCCTCGGCGCCCAGCAGGGCGATCAGCTCGTCGAGGTCGCCCGACCGCACGAGGGCCGCCTGCCCGGGCAGGTTCTCCAGCCGGTCGACCCGCCGCAGGCCGAGCCCGAAGTACTCGGCGTTGACCGGCTCGGGCTCCCGGATCATCGGGAGGGGGGGCCAGTCATGGTAGTCGCGGTACGTCTGCAGCAGCGCGTAGGCGGAGTGGTAGAACCAGCACCAGTCGGCGCTGGACACGGCGTCGTAGAAACTCGCGTTGAGCAGCACGTGCCCCGGGGAGGAGAAATCCACGTAGTAGCGGATGTTGTCCGGCGCCGCCGCGACGCCGTCCACCGCCACCGCGTAGATCATGGCGCCGTAGTCGTCCCAGCAGGTGGGGGGCGACGGGGCATTGGTGTAGGGGTGGATGCGAAACTGGTCCGGGTACTCGTCGAGCACCTCCCGCGCGTGCGTGGTCGCGTCCAGCGTGAACGCGCTGTTCGCGTAGAGGCCGTTGTTCTTCGCGGCCTGCTGCGCGGCGGCGAAGGCCATCATCGGGCCCGAGTAGCAGAGGCGCGCCTCCAGGTCCGCGATCGCCGCGGCCGCCGTGAAGTCGCCGTCGCCCCGCGCCAGCGTGTCGGCGATGGCGACGGCCTGCAGCACGTTGAGGTTGCCGATCAGGTTGAGCGAGAGCCCCTGCCAGCGCGCGGCCGCCAGCGCGGCGGCGTCGCCCCCGTGCTGGCTGCGCAGCTTCACGGTGATGATCTTGTGCAGGTCGAAGTTCCAGAGGACGACGAACGCGAGGATCACGACCAGCGCCATGAGGAAGATCATGGCCTGGCCCGCGCGCCGCGCGCGCCGCGCATGGGAGGGCCCGGTCATTCCAGGTACGAGGGGTAGTGCGCCTCGCGGAGGACGTGGGCGCCCTCGCCGCGCGTGGTGCTGTACAGGGTGACGTCGTCGCCGCGGTAGAACGTCCGGTGAAACGGGAAGACCAGCGGGTAGCTCTGCCGCGTGCGCATGCCCACGATGTCGGACCCCATCGTCGTCTCGCTGAAGCTGACGCCGTCCCAGTTCTCGTAGTCCAGGATCGCGTCCAGGTCGTTGATGTACTCCGCGCCCAGGTAGAGCGGGATGCGGGACTGCTCCACGCTGTACTGCGGCGAACGCGGCGACCCGCTGCGCACGGCGAAGTCCCACAGGCTCCCGGGCCGCGCCGTGCCCCAGACCCCGCCGCCGCCGGAACGCGTGTATCCCGGCTCGGTCATCGCCCCCGCGTTGGGGATCGAGGCGGCGCGGACGACCTTGTAGACCATGAAGGTGTTGAACCCGACCATGCGCGCCCGCACGCCCGCGACGGCCGCGTAGGTCGTCACCGCCCGGGCGGCGAAGAGCTGCGACACCTGGACCAGGCCGAAGAAGATGAGGCAGGCGATCGCGATGACGACCGCCGCCTCGATCATCGACTGCCCGGCCCTGGCTGACCGGTTACGCGGCACGATCGGTCTCCGGCGGCGCGGTTTCCGTCTAGTTCGCGCCGTCCTTGTCGAGATCCATCAGGTACTGGTGCGAATCCTGGCTGAGCGCCGCGTCCTTCGCGGCCGAATCGCCGCCGAGCTCCTCGACCGCGCCGCCGAACTTGGCGCGAATCGTGTCGCTGAAGATCGCCAGGATCGCGATGGTGGCCAGGGCGACGATGACGACGATGATGATGTACTCGGTCATCGCCTGGCCGCTCTTTCTCTTGCGTAGCATGTTCATCTTCCTTCTCCCGGGCCGCCCGCGCGGCCCTGCCGCCTCACCCCGCCTCACGGGTACTCCGCGGCCACCAGGCTCAGAACCCGGCCGCCGTGCTCGCGAAACGTGTACAGGAAGAGCGCCAGTACGGCGACCATCGCCACCAGCACGCCGAGCACCGCCATGAATTCGAGCATCGCCTGCCCGCTCCGGGCGTCCCCGCGCGCCGCGCTCGCCTGTGCGTCCCGCATACCCTTGCCACCCCACCAACGCATACCTATAGTAAGGTATTGCATCAAGCGGCAAAATTCGAGCCGCGACGCGCGAAGGCGGGCGCCGCCGGACGGCAGGAGGCGGCGCGCGGACGGGAGTTCCTCCATGCGCACCGGGAAGAGCGCAGTATGGGCGGCGGTGATCCTCTGCGGGCTGGCCGCGGGGCTGGCCTGGGCGGCCCTGCGGATCTGCGGCAGCTGCGGCTACGAGGTCGCGCCGGACGCGCAGGTGTGCTCGCACTGCGGCGCGGCCCTTCCGGAAACCCCGGAACCGCCCGCGGAACCCCCCGAACCGCCGGCCGAGCCCGCGCCGCCCGCCCCGCCGGCCGGGCCCGCCGAGGGCCTGGTGCCGCGCGCGGTGATCGCCGGCCAACTCCAGGCAGCGCGGAGGTTCCTGGAGCAGGGGGCGTACTGGCCCGCCTTGCTCTTCGCGCGGAACGGGTTCGCGCTGCTGGCCCTCTACGGCGCGGAAGGGGCCGAGATGGCCGCGGAGACCGCCCTGCTGATGCGGCAGGCGCGCGCGGGCCTCGCCGTCGCCGACCGGGAGTGCCCGGTCTGCGAGGGCACGGGGCGGCGGACCATCCAGACGGTCACGCTTTCGGGGGAGGTGATCGAGCAGGAAGCGCCCGGCGCCCACTGCCCGGTCTGCAACGGCACCGGCATGCTGCGCGGGACGAGCAGCGCCGCCGAGCGCAACGGCGACTTCACGCGCGTCGAGTCGCTCTACGTCATCGAGCAGCGGCGCCGCGGGCTCGACCCGTACCGGGGCGTATGGCTGCCCTTCGGCACGGCCGACACGCTGGGCGCGCGCGACAAGGCGGCGATGCTCAAGGCCTTCGGCGCCTGGTGCCCCGCCTGCCTCGGCTTCGGCTCCGCCGGCTGCGAGACCTGCGGCGGCACCGGCAAGCTCGCCTGCTCCAACACGCGCTGCATGCAGGGCGTGGAGATCTGCCCCGACTGCCAGGGCCGGGGCCGCGTCCGCGGGGTCTCGGGCAGCGGCACCCTGACCTCGCGGTGCGAGACCTGCCGCTCGACCGGCCGGCGCACGTGCACGGTGTGCAGCGGAACGGGCTACCTCCTCTGCTCCGCCTGCCAGGGGCAGAACCCCGTCGCCTGCTCCGCCTGCGAGGGCCGGGGCACGACCCCGGTCTGCTCCCGGTGTACGGGCATGGGCTACACGCCCTGCCGGTCCTGCAGGGGCTCGGGCGTCTACCGGGACGCGCCCTGCGCCGAATGCGGCGGATCGGGCGAGGTCCTCTGCTCCGGCTGCCTGGGCACCGGCCGCATCCGCAAGGACTGAGATGAAGCCTTCCCGCGTCGAGGTCGATCTCGGCGCCCTCGCCGAAAACGCGGGGCGCCTCCGCGCGACGCTCGGCCCTTCGACCGCCCTGATGCTCGTGGTGAAGGCCGACGCCTACGGGCACGGCGCCGTGCCCGTCGTGCGCCGCGCGGTGGCCGAAGGGGTCCCCTGGTTCGCGGTGGCCTACGTGCAGGAGGCGCTGGCGATCCGCCCCGCGGCGGGCGACGCGCGCATCGCGGTGCTCGGCGTCGCGGAGCCCGCGGAGGTGCCCGCCCTGCTCGAGCACCGCATCACGCCGATCGTCGTCGACGTCGGGCACGGGCGGGCGCTCGCGGCCGAGGCGCGCCGCGCGGGGCGCCCCCTGCCCGTGCACGTGAAGATCGACACCGGCATGGGCCGGCTCGGCATCCACTGGCCCGACGCGGCGGAGGCGGGCCGCGCGCTGCTGGCCGAGGACGGCCTCCGGGTCGAGGGGCTCTGCACGCACTTCGCGCGCGTGGAAGAGGGTGCGGAGGACCCGGCGCGGGAACAGATGCGCCGCTTCGCCGACACCGCCGCCGCCCTGGAGGACGCCGCGGGACGGCGCCTGTTCAAGCACGTCTCCAGCAGCCGCGCCATGCTGCTGCACGGCGAGTGGGACCTGGACGCCGTGCGGCCGGGCATCATCGCCTACGGCTACGGCGCGGCGGACCCCGGGGGCCGCGTGCTCACGCGTCCGGTCCTGCAGTGGAAGGCCAGCGTGGCCCAGGTGCGCCGCGTGCCCGCCGGCTTCCCCGTGGGCTACTACAGCACCTACGTCACCCGCGGGCCGACCACGCTGGCCGTGCTGGCGGCGGGCTATGCCGACGGCTACCTGCGCACGCTCAGCAACAAGGCCCACGTGCTCATCGGCGGCCGCCGCTGCCGCGTCGTCGGCCGCGTGAGCATGAACTGGATCACCGTCGACGCGGGCCCGTACGCCCACGTCGAGGCCGGCGACGAGGCGGTCCTGGTCGGACGCCAGGGCAACCAGGAGATCTGGGCCGACGAGCTGGCCACGCTCTGCCGCACGATCCCCTACGAGATCCTCACGAACATCCACGCGGCCGTTCCCCGCGCGTACATCGGGTCCTGAATCCGCGGGGGGGGGGCCTTCCGCTCCCTCACGGCCGCCGCGGCGCGGCGGGGCGGCGCCACGCGCGGTACAGGAACCACGCCACGAGCAGCGCGCACAGTCCCCAGTACATCTCCACCATCTCCTCGGCCCACAGGCGTCCCAGGCGCAGGCCGCCCTCCGCGCCGTGCGGCCCGCGGAGCCACCCGCCGAAGGTGCGGTCCAGGAGGTTGACCGCCTCGGGAACGACGAAGCAGGGCACGACCGCCGGGGGCGGCAGGTAGCGCCGCGCGGGGGCGGACGGGTCAAGGAGCCGCCGCCGGAGAACGAGGGGAAGCAGGAGGCCCGTGGACTTCATGTACCAGGACACGAGGTCCTTCGGGTGCACGTTGGGCAGGTCGAGGTTGTGCAGGTTGAATTCGCCCTGCTCGTTGTACCGGAGCACCCGCTCGGGGGTGGCGAAGCCGAACACGCGCTGCCCCCAGCTGATCTCCTCGCCGGCGCACATGAAGAAGAAAAGCGCCAGCCCCGCCATGTACGCGCGGCCGAAGGCGTCCATGCGCCGGAACGCGCGCAGCGCGGCGGCGCACAGGCCGAACGCTGCCAGGAAGCCGGCGAAGGTGATCCACTCGACGGCCCGGTCCTCGCCCACGACCCGCGCGCCGTGCCAGGCCGGCGCCAGGAAACAGGCGGCCCAGAACCCCGCGAAGAGCAGCAGGAACCCGGCGTAGACGGCCGCCATGAAGCGCCGGGGCGCCCCGGCGACGTCCCGGCGCGCATCGCGGCCGGATCCGGCGGGCAGAGGTTTCATCAGGTGCCTTTCCGTGCGGCGGGACCCGGGTCAGCCGAGTGCCCGCAGTTCCCCGGCGATGCGGCGCAACACGCGCAGGTTGTCGGCGAGCCGGGAGGGCCGGTAGCGCGCCCGCCAGTTCGCCTCGAACGCGACGCCCAGCGCGTCCGTCTCCTCCGCGCAACGGCGGACGGCGCGCACGCCCGGCCGCCGGCCTGCGGCCAGGTCCTTCCCGATCAGCACGCGGCGCGCCGCCGCCGTGTCCAGGCGCGCGGCGAGCGCGAGGTCCTCGACGGCGCGCGCCTCGAAGGCGGGCAGCCCCGCGGCGAACGCCTTCCACCGCCCGGCGTGTTCGAGCCCGGCGATCACGCGCTCGCAACCCGCCGCGCGGTAGGCCCCGAACCCGTGCCGGCGCTGCGCGGCGGGAACGCGCACGGGCGACATCCGGGGAAGGCCCCGGAACGCGTCGCCGCCCGGCGCGACCGCCGCCTCGAACGACCGGTAGAGGCTCGCGCCGGCGCGCTCCTCGCTCGCGCCGAGCGTGCGGATCGCGGCGGCGAGCCGGCGGTCGTCCTGCCGGAACACGTGCCGGCAGAACCGTTCGGTGAACCGCCGGTCGTCGACGCCCGCGCCGTGCCACGCGTGCGCGGCGCCGTGCGCGAAACCGTGCAGGCTCACGCCGAGCGGGTTGCGGTGGCCGAAGTCGCCCCAGTCGGTATTGAGCAGGCCTTCCGCGCCGCACCGCCGGCCCTCGGCGGCGAAGACCGCCACGTTGGCGACCGCCGCCCCGAGCCGCGTCCCGTGGCTCTGCCAGCCGTGCGTGCCCGGGCAGACCAGGAACGCGTGACGGGAGGCCGCCAGGGAGCGGGTTTGGGGGATGCGCGTGCCGGCGGCGTCGTAGTCCCAGTTCAGCAGCACGAGACCGGGCGGCAGCTCCGGGAGGAGGCCGGGGTGGTTGAGCACGATGTCGGTCCACAGGTTCATGCGCTTGCCGTGCCGCTCGCACAGGCGGTGCAGCTTCCGCACGAAGCCGAGGTAGATGCGGCCGGCGCCCCTGCGGGCCGCCGCCGCCGCGCTGCGGCCCTGGCCCAGCTCCCACGGCTCGTCGCCGCACGCGTTGAAGTCCACCGCGTCGAACAGCGGCAGGAACTCGTCGTAGAGGTCGGCGACGAGCCGGACCGAGCGCGGGTCCAGCGGGCACAGCGTGGTGCCGCCCGGGTAGCCCAGGTGCCCGGGCTTCTCTCCGAGCCCGCGGTAGGGCGGCAGCGCCAGGATGCGTTCGACGTGGCCGAAGCTCGCCAGCGAGGGCACGAACCGGACGTGGTGCAGTCGGGCGTGGGCCTGCAGGTCCAGCAGGTCGGCGGGCGTGTAGGGGCTGAACCCGCGCCCGATCAGCGGGTGGCGCCGGAAGGTGAAGACGTTCTCGACGTAGAGCTGCAGCTCGTTGATCTTCAGCGACGCGAGGTACTCGACCAGGGCCTTCACCGTCTCCACGGTGGGCACGCGGCCGCGCGAGCAGTCCAGGTAGACGCCGCGGCGCGCGAAGTCGGGCGCGTCCCCGATGTCCATGCAGGGCAGCCGCGCGCCGTGCAGCCGCACCAGTTCCCGCAGCGTCTGCACGGCGTAGTACATCCCTTCCGCCGTCGCGGCCGAGGCCGTGACGCCGTGCCGCTCCACGCGCAGGGTGTACGACCCCGCCGCGCCCTTCCCCGCGCGGACGAGCCGCACGGACGCGCCGTCGACGACGCCCGGCACGATGCGGGCGCGGACCCGCGCCTCGCGGCGCAGGGCCGCGGCCAGCGCGCCGAGCGGACGCAGGTCCTCCCCGCGCGCCGCCGAGAGCACCGGCGCGGCCGGCCACGCGTACGCGCCGCCGTGGCGGGCGCAGCGGCGGACGGGCACGAGCAGGTCGGGCGGGTGCATGCGCGTATCTAGCGCGTCCGTCCGCGCGCGGCAAGCCCCGGCCGCGTCCGCGCGGGCCGGCGCCGGCGCGGCCGCGATCCTGGCTTGAATCCCGGACCCGACCGCGGCAAGGTGCGGGACGTGCAGCGCGAAGCGCGGCCGCGCGGCGGCGCCGCCTGCCGGGGAGAAACGACATGCCGACGATCGACAACTTGAAGGACGCCTTTGCGGGCGAGAGCCAGGCCAACCGCAAGTACCTCGCCTTCGCGAAGAAGGCGGACCAGGAGGGCCGCGCCCAGGTCGCGAAGCTCTTCCGGGCCGCCGCCGCCGCGGAGACGGTGCACGCCCACGCCCACCTGCGGGTCATGGGCGGCATCGGTTCCACCGAAGCGAACCTCGCCGAGGCGGTGGCCGGGGAGGGCCACGAGTTCCGGAACATGTACCCGGGCTTCGTCAAGGAGGCCGAGGCGGAAGGCAACCGGGCGGCGCTCGCGAGTTTCAAGAACGCCCTGGCCGTCGAGGGCATCCACCACGGCCTCTACACGAAGGCCCTGGAAGCGGTGAAGGCCGGCAACGACCTCCCCGCGTCCCGGATCGTGGTCTGCGACGTCTGCGGCTGCACCATCGAGGGCGATGCCCCCGATACGTGCCCCGTCTGCGGCGCACCGAAGGCCCGTTTCTTCGAGGTGGCGTAGGCCCCGCGGCCCGGGCCGCGGCGGGCGGCGCCGGGCGGGAAGGAGCGGCGCGATGGCGACCGGCACCTGGGTCTGCACCGTCTGCGGTTACGTGCACTCCGGCGAGGCGCCGCCCGGCACCTGCCCGGTCTGCGGCGCCGGCGCCGAAGCCTTCGAGCCGCACGCCGCGACCGCCGCGACCGCCCCCTCCGCCGCCGCCGCGGCGCGCTGGGTCTGCAGCGTCTGCGGGTACGTCCACGAAGGGGACGCCCCGCCCGGCGCCTGCCCGATGTGCGGCGCGCCAACCGACGCCTTCGAGGCGGCCGCGGACGAGGCCGCCCCGCCGGCGGAAGCGGCGCGCGCCGCGGCGAAGGACGCCCGGCTGGTGGTGGCGGGCGCCGGCATAGCGGGCGTGTCCGCCGCGGCCGCCTTTCGCGAAGCGCTGCCCGAGGCGGACATCATCCTGCTTTCCGCCGAGGACGACCTCCCCTACTACCGCATCAACCTGACCCGGGTGCTCGCGGGCGAAACCCCCGCCGCCGAGCTGCCCCTGCACCCGGCGTCGTGGTACGACGAGCAGCGCATCGAGCTGCGCCGCGGCGTGAAGGCCGCCGCCCTCGATCCCGCGGCCCGGCGCATCGAGCTCGAGACGGGGCGGGCCCTGGCGTTCGACCGGCTCGTGCTCGCCAACGGCTCCCACCCCTTCGTGCCGCCGGTGGAAGGGGCCGCCCACGAGCGGGTGCTCACGCTGCGCACGGCGGCGGACGCCGGGCGCATCATCGACCTGGCCGAGGCCGGCGGACGCGCCGCGGTCATCGGCGGGGGCGTGCTCGGCCTCGAGGCGGCGGGGGGCCTGGCGCGGCGCGGCGCAGAGGTCACGCTGCTGGAGAGCCACGCGTCGCTCATGCCGCGACAGCTTACCCCCGAAGCCGGCGGGCGGCTGGCCGCCTTCGCCCGGGCGCGCGGGATCGCGTTGTGGGAGCGCGCGGTCACGCGTTCAATCGAGGACCTCGGCGGGGGCGTGCGCCTCCGCCTGGAGGACGGGCGGACACTGGACGCGTCCTTCGCGATCCTGGCCACGGGCGTCCGCCCCAACACCCACCTCGCCCGCCGGGCCGGGCTGGCCGTGGGCGGCGGCGTCGAGGTGGACGACCGCCTCGCGACCGCGGCGCCGGGCATCTACGCGGCGGGCGACGTGGCGGAGCACCGCGGCGTGCTCTACGGCACGTGGAACCCGGCCCGCTACCAGGGGCAGATCGCGGGCCGCAACGCGGCCGGCACCGACACCGCGTTCGGCGGCATGCCCCGCTCGGTCGTCCTCAAGGTGCTGGGTATCGACCTCATGAGCATCGGCACGTTCTCCCCGCCGGACGGCAGCTACCGCGTGCTGTGCGACCGGGACGACGAGGCCTACGCGCAGCTGGTCTTCCGCGACCAGCGGATGGTCGGGGCGATCCTGCTCGGGTGCGGGGACCCGGGTGCCGGCGCGCGGCGCGCCGTCGAGAGCGGGCGGGACCTCTCCGGCCTCCTGCGCACGGCCGCCACGGCCGCCGAGGTGCTCGCAGGGCTCTGAGCCCTACTCGCGCACTTGGCCGGTACCGGCGATCACGTACTTGTAGGTCGTCAGCTCTTCGAGCCCCATCGGGCCGCGCGCATGAAGCTTGTCGGTGCTGATGCCGATCTCCGCGCCCATGCCGAACTCGCCGCCGTCGGTGAAGCGCGTCGAGGCGTTGACGTAGACCGACGACGAGTCGACGCGCTGCACGAACGCCTTCTGCGCCAGTTCGTCGCTCGCCACGATGGCGTCGGAGTGCTGCGAGCCGTAGCGGTTGATGTGATCGACGGCGGCCTGCACGTCGCGCACCACGCGCACGGCGAGGATCAGGTCGAGGTACTCGGCGTACCAGTCCTCCTCGGCGGCGGGGCGCATGGCGGGCACGATGCGGCGGGCCGCCTCGTCGCCGCGCAGCTCGACGCCGCGCGCCGCCAGGCGCGCGGCCAGCTCGGGAAGGAAACTCGGCGGCCAACGCCTCGTGCACGAGCAGCGTCTCCATCGCGTTGCACACGCCGGGCCGCTGGCACTTGGCGTTCTCGGCGATGGCGAGGGCCATGTCCGGGTCGGCCGACGCGTCCACGTAGGTGTGGCAGACGCCCTTGTAGTGCTTGATGACCGGCACGCGCGCCGCCTCGGTCACGGCGCGGATGAGGCCCTCGCCGCCGCGCGGGATGACGAGGTCGACCTGCCCTTCGAGCTGCACGAGCGCGCGCACCGCGTCGCGGTCGGTGGTCTCGCACCAGCTGGATGGCGCCGTCGGGCAGGCCGCACCGCGCGCCGCCCTCCTGCAGGGCCTCGCGCGATCGCGAGGTTGGAGTGACGCCGCCTCCTTGCCGCCGCGCAGGATGACCGCGTTGGAGGTCTTGAAGCAGAGCCCCGCCGCGTCGGCCGTCACGTTGGGGCGCGACTCGTAGATGATGGCCGATGACCCCGATCGGAACGCGCACCTTGCGGATCACGAGGCCGTTGGGGCGGATCCACCGGCTGATCGTCTGTCCCACGGGGTCCTTGAGGGCGACGAGGTTCCGCAGCCCCTTGCTCATGGCGTCGAGCCGCCCGCCGGTCAACTCCAGCCGGTCGCACATCGCCGGGGCAAGCCCCGCGGCGCGGGCGGCCTCGAGGTCGCGGCGGTTCGCCTCGGCGAGTCCCGGGCGGCGGGCGTCCAGCTCGTCGGCCATGGCTTCCAGGACCTTGTTCTTGCGGCGCGTGCTCAGTACGGCGAGTTCGCGGGAAGCCCGCACGGCCCGTTCGCCCATGGCCCGGATGGTCTCGTCGATGCTCATGCGTGCTCCTCCCGGTCCGCGTCGAAGACGACGAGGTTGTCGCGGTGAATGATCTCGTCGTAGGCGCAGGCGCCCAGCACGCCGGCCACCTCGCCGGACTTCCTGCCGCGGATGCGCCGCAGGTCGGCCGCCCCGTAGCCGGTCAGGCCGCGCGCGAAGACCCGGCCGTCCCGCCCGCGCACGTCGATCACGGCGCCCTCCGCGAAGTCCCCCTCGACCTCGCGCACCCCGATGGGCAGCAGGCTCTTGCCGCCCCGCTCCAGGGCCCGGCGCGCGCCGTCGTCGACCACCACCGCCCCCTCGCTCCGGTGGAAGAAGGCGATCCAGCGGCGGCGGCCCCGGTAGTCGCGCTCGCGGCCGCGGCCGAGCGCGCCGATCACCGTGCCCGTGTCCTCGCCCTCCAGCACCCTGCCCACGATGCCCCGCCGCCGGCCGTCGGCGATGACCGCGGGACGCCCGACGCGGGCGAAGAGGTCCGCGGACTGCAGCTTCGAGGCCATGCCGCCGGTCGACAGCTCGTTGCGGTCGCCGAAGACGAGATCCCGTTCGCGCCGGGTCACGGAGGCCAGGCTGGGGACCCGCCGCGTGCGGCCCCGGCCCGCGGGCGCGCGCAGCCCGTCCACGGTGGTCAGGAGCACGAGCAGGTCCGCGTCGAGCAGGATCGCGACGAGGGCCGCGAGCCGGTCGTTGTCGCCGAACCGGATCTCGTCCACCGCCACCGCGTCGTTCTCGTTCACGACCGGCACGATCCGGTGCCGCAGCAGGTTGAGCAGCGCGTTGCGCGCGTTGAGGTGGCGCGCGCGCGCCTTGAGCCCGTCGTGGGTGAGCAGGACCTGGCCGACCCGGCACCCCTGCGCGGCGAACAGCCGGCTGTAGCGCGCCATGAGGCTCGTCTGCCCGACGGCCGCGGCCATCTGCAGGTCCGGCAGGTTGCGCGGCCGGCGGTCGAGCCCGAGGGCCTCCATGCCCGCGCCGATGGCGCCGGAACTCACCAGCA
Organism: uncultured bacterium; assembly: GCA_963744655.1. GTDB lineage: Bacteria > Verrucomicrobiota > Kiritimatiellia > PWTM01 > PWTM01 > CAVUUJ01. Next base: position 495,124 of record CAVUUJ010000002.1, read on the forward strand.
CGACCTCGCGCCCGGCCCGGTGCACGGCGGCCACGTCGCGAACGATGGCGCGGAGGCGGGCCGGCGACGGCCGGCCGTCGCCGCGGACGAGCAGCCTCGTGCCGACCTTCACCACGACGCGCCGGGCCCGCCTCAGCGCCTCGCGCTCTGCCTCTTCCGTGTGCATGATCCGCGCGGGCCCATGTAGCACGCCGCCCCCCCGCTGTCGAGCCGGCCCCGGGCGGGCTAGCCGAGCGACAGGCCGGGGTGGATGTCGAGGGCGTCGGGATCCTCCACGGGGCGGCCGTAGCCGCCGCCGGCGGCGGCCGCGACCATCGCCGCGTTGTCGGTGCAGAAGGCGGGCGGCGCGAGGTGCAGCCGGGCGCCGAGGGCCCGGGCGGTTTCCTCGAGGCGACCGCGCAGCCGCCGGTTGCGGGCCACGCCCCCCGCGCAGGCGATCCGGTCGGCCCCGGTCCGTTCGGCCGCGCGCCGGAGCCGCTCGACGAGCGCCTCCACCACCGCCTCCTGGTAGCTGGCGGCCACGTGCGCGAGGGTGCCGCGTGCCGACGGGTCCGGGTGGTCCTTCAGGTAGTAGCGCAGTGCCGTCTTCAGCCCGCTGAAGCTGAAGCACAGGTCACGCTCGAGCGAGGGCGCCGCGCCGGGCAGGCCCGCCGGGGCCTGCCCGCGCGGGAAGGCCACGAAACCGGGGTCGCCTCCCTCGGCGGCCCGCTCGATCGCCGGTCCGCCGGGATACCCGAGCCCGAGCAGGTTCGCCCCCTTGTCGAGGGCCTCTCCGGCCGCGTCGTCGAGCGTCTGGCCGAGCAGCCGGTACCCGGCGCCGGGCTCCAGGGCCAGCAGGCAGGTGTGCCCGCCGGAGACCACGAGGGCCAGCAGCGGCTCGTCCCGCGCCGGAGGCGGGTCGGCGAGGTAGACCGAGTACAGGTGCGCCTCCAGGTGGTGCACGGCGAGCAGCGGACGGCGGAGCGCGAGGCCCAGCGCCTTGGCGGCCACCACCCCGACCAGCAGCGAGCTGGCCAGGCCGGGACCGTGGGTCGCCGCCACCGCGTCGATCCCCGCCCAGCCCACGCCCGACTCCCCGACGGCGCGGCGCACGATGCCGGGCAGCACTTCCGTGTGGCTCCGCGACGCCAGCTCGGGCACGACGCCGCCGAAGGGCCGGTGCTGCGCCACCTGGCTGAAGAGTACGTCGGAAAGCACCCGCCTGCCGTCAGCCACGACGGCGGCCGCGGTTTCGTCGCACGACGTCTCTATGCCCAGCACGTTCACGGGGCCGTACTGAAGGCCACCCGCGGGGGGCCTGTCAAGGGGCCGGGAGGCCACATTCCGCTTGTCTCGCCCGCGGGACCTTCGCTACGGTGCACGGGCTTCGTTCAGGCCTGCGCGCACCCGCACGGCAGGCGTGGAGGGAAAGACCCGCATGGCGGACGCATCCCAGGACATCTACCGGTTGCGCGAAAAGGACCGTTCCGATTTCGAGCGCGGGAGAGACCTCCCGGACCAGGACGAGTGGCTGCGGCGCACGAGCCGCAACCGGATCGCCACCGCCTCCTTCATCGTCGGCATCCTGGTCTTCCTGGGTATCCTCGTCGCCATCATCCTGTTCCAGCAGCGCATGCTCCGCGCCGCGCGCAAGCGTGCGGCCGCGGCAGCCCCCCTGGCGGAGGCGATCCAGCCCGTGCCCGCCCCCGCGGCGCGCGTCGCGGTCAACGCGTCGGACCGCATGCTCTTCGACGAGTTCCAGGACCTGGTCCCCGAGAAGCTGCCCGAGGAGGGTGACATCCCGCTCACGGCGGGGTGGGTGAAGCAGGCGGCCTACCATCTCAACCGCGGCGAAGCGGCCTACCGTTCCGATCGGTGGCGCGAGGCCATCGCTTCCTACACCAAGGCGGCCCGTATCCTGCCGGGGGTCGACGGCATCGCCGGCAGCCTGGGTCTCTGCCACCTGCGGTTGGAGCAGTACGCCGAGGCCGCGGAACGCTTTGGCGAGGAGATCCGGCACGGCGGCGAAACCGCGGCGCTGCTGAACAACCTCGGCGTGGCCCAGATGGGGCAGGATGCGTACGCGGACGCCGAGGCGAACTTCCTGCGCGCCACCGAACGCGACCCGGACTACGCGCCGGCTCAGTACAATCTCGGCCTGCTGCAGTACCGCGGGGAACGGATGGCCGACGCGGAGCACACCTTCGCCCGCGCCGCCGACCTGGACCCGCAGAACGCAGACATCGCAAACATGCGCGCCATGGCCCTCATGAAGCTGGACCGCTGGGCGGAAGCGGCGGCCGTGCTCGAGGCGAATGTCGAGCGCACGCCGGACGTGCCGGTCGTGTTCTTCCGGCTCGCCGAGGCGCTGGCCCACGCCGGCAAGCCCGACGCGGCCCTGGCCGCCCTCCGCAAGGCGGTGGCCCTGCTGGACCCGCGCACGGCCCTCGCCCGGCTGAACCAGAAGGAATTCGACCTGCTGCGCGAGCAGGAGGATTTCCAGGCGCTCGTCATGGAACTGGGCCGTCCGCCGACGTGATCCTCCGCACGCCCCCGCTGCCGGGCCGGCCCCGCCGCCCGAAGTCGACGACCGCGGACACCTCTCCGCCCAGCACCACGGGATGTGCGCGGCCCCAGCCCGCGGGACGGCCCGCGCCCTGCACCTCCGCGCCGACGCGCGGGTCGGGCTGGATCAGGACCCACCGCGGACGGACGCGCCCGAGCAGCGCGGCGTCCGACGCGGCAGCCGACGCGTACCCGCGCTCCAGGAGAAGCACCGGCGCGGCCGTGTCGCACGCGGCCGCGTCCAGCCCGGCGGCCAGGCCCGGCGCGCCGCGGCCGGCGAAGAGGACGGCCCACCCGTCGCGGGCCACGCGGAACACCAGCCGCCCCGACTCGGCATCGGGCGCCTTCGCGCCCGCGGGGTGCAGGACGTCCCAGGCCACCCCGCCCGGCAGCCGCGCCCGTTCGCCCGAGCGCCATGGCCGCACGGGCACGCCCGCCGCCGCCGCCCCGTCGCACACGCGCCGGTAGACCGTCGAGCGGCCGCGCCCCGGCCCCGTCCACAGGGCGCCGACGGGCAGCCGCTCCGCTAGGCGGGTCGTCGCGGCCGCGTGGTCCGCGTCGGCGCAGGTCAGCACGATCGCCGCCAGCCGATCGACGCCGCGCGCCCGCAACCGCCGCAGGAGGGCCTCCGACCGGTGCGGCGGGCCGGGATCCACGAGGAGGTCGCCCGATCCCGGCAGGTCCACGAACACGGCCGGCGGGGCGGTGTCGGCGAACACCTCCACGCGCACGCGGTCGTCGTGCCAACCGGCCCACCACGCGGCCGCCGCGACCGCGGCGGCCGCGGCCGGAACCGCCAGGCGACGCCGGCCCCGCAGCAGGAGCACCCCGGCCCACGACGCGTACCACCACGCCACCCACGCCGCGGGCGGGGCCGCCACGAAGAAGTGCCCGCCGGGCACGCGGTCCAGCGCGCCCAGGGCCGCCGACAGCGCGGCGATGAACACGCGCGCCGCGTGGTTGAAGACCTCGGAGAACCAGGGGGCCACCGCCCCGAAGGCCAGCGAGAGCGCACCGCAGAGCACCACGAGGAACGCCGCGGGAACGGCGAGCGGGTTCGCGACCAGCGCCACCGGGCTCACCAGGTTCGCGAACAGGGCGGTGAGCGGCGCCGACGCGATCCACGCGGCCGTGCTGCCCGCCGCGAGGCCCGCCGCCCCGCGCCCCACCCGCCCGAGCGCGGCGCGCGCGCCGCGCGGCTCCGCGGCCGCCGGGTCCGCGCGCGGCCGGCCGCCGGCGAGCCGCGCCAGCCGGTCGCCCAGCGCCAGCAGGCCCGCGACGATGACGAACGAGTAGACGAACCCCGGCTCGGCGAGCTGGCCCGGACGGAAGCCGAGCAGGACGATCGCCGCGGCCGCCAGCGCGCTGCGCGCGTCGGGACGGCGGCCCAACAGCGGGGCCGTCCAGTAGGTCACCGCCATGACCAGCGCACGCACCGCGCTCGCCGCGAGACCCGTGATGACGGTGTAGATCGTCAGCAGCGGCACGAGGTAGAACCCGGCGCGCGTGCGCGACACGCCGGCCGACCGCAGGGCCGAGAGCAGCAGCATGGCCGCGAGGCCGACGTGCAGGCCCGAGATCGCGAACACGTGCACCGTGCCGGTCCGGAGGAACACGTCGCGGACGTCGCGCGGCAGCCCCCCCGCCGGCCGAGCACGAGGGCCTGCAGGATCGCCGCCTCGGCGGGGTAGTCCTCGAGCGACCGCGCGAGCACCCGCCGCGCCGCGGTCCGCGCCCGGTAGCAGGCCCGGACCGGGTCCCACCACGCGCCCGGAGCCAGGCGGCGGACGGGCCCCACGCAGCGCATGCGCCCGTCGGGCCGCGCGCCGCGGCGGCCCAGCGGCCGCAGGGGCCCGCAGGCGAGCACGCGGTCGCCGTGCTCCAGCCGCGAAACGTCCGGCGCTCCGAGCCGCTCCGAAAGCGCCACCCGGCCGCGCGCGCGCTGCCAGCCCCCGCGCGTGCGGCGAAGGCCCTCGAGGCGCACCACGAAGCGGCGCTCCCGCCGGCCGCCCGGCTCCCACTCGATCTCGCGCGGGTCCCCCGCCACGCGCCCGACCAGGTCGACCGTCTCGGTCCGGCCGCCCTGCAGGGCGCCGAGGCGGCGCGCCGAGACGGGACGCAGGTCGAGCTCCGCGTGCAGGGCGCCCAGCGCGAAGACCGCGGCCAGCGCCGCCGCCGTGCCCGCCCGCCCTCTCCGGCCGGCCGCGGCCGCCGCCAGCAACGCCGCCGCCAGGCCGCTCACCGCCGCGAAGGGCACCGGGAACCGGCGGGCCGCCAGCATGCCGGCGACCAGCGCGAGCGCGAGACCGACAAGGGGCCGCCGCGGCCGGGCCGCCGCCTCACCGGAACCGCCTGGCGCGCCGCCCCACACCTCAGGGCTCCCCGGCCTCCGCGCGAGGCGGCCGGCGGCGGGCCCGGCCGGGCCCCCTTTCCGCGACGCCAGGCTCCGGATCGGGTGGGGAAACAGGCATGTCCGCATTTTCCTTTGACCGCCGTTCATTCTATGGCCCATACTCCGCTCCACAAGCCCGGCGTATCGGAAGGGACCGTCCGGGTGCAGGTTCGGGCTGGCGCGGTTCAGGAAATTCTAGCTGCGGGGGTTATATGGCCAAGGCACTCAAGGTATTCGTCGTGCTGTTGCTGGTGTTCAGTTTGGCTGCACTGGCCCTCGGCATCATGCTCTTCCAGCAACGCGAGCAGATGAAGGGCCGCACGCAGAAACTCGAACAGGCGGTGGTGGCCGTGGCCGGGACGCTGACGGCGGCCAGGGACCCCTACATCGAGGCGATCCAGCAGGAGATCGATGCCAACGCCCTGATGGCCTACGAAAGCATCGACGGGCAGCTCGGCGTGCTGCGCACCCTCGCCGAAAACCGTTACGAGGAGCTGTTCAACACGCACGACGACCTCAAGAAGACCACCGACGAGCTGACCGACACCCGCCTGCAGCTGGCGCAGACCCGCCAGGAGTTGGCGGACGCCCGCGCCGAGGTCGCCCGCCTGACCTTGAGACTCGAGGAGAAGCAGGCCGAGTTGGCCCGGGCCAACCAGCAGATCGCGGACCTCGAGCAGCAGGTCGCCGGCCTGGAGGAGAACATCCAGGGGCTCAACGCCCAGATCGCGAAGCTCGGTGACGAGAAGCGCGACATGAAGGACGAGATCATCCGCCTCGAGCAGATCGTGGCCCGCTACGAGCGGGACGATCCCGGCACGCCGCGCAACGTGCCGGTCGGCCTCGCGGGCCGCGTGCTCGTCGTCAACCCGGAGTGGAATTTCGTGGTGCTCGACATCGGCAGCCAGGTGGGCCTGGCGCCCAACGCCGAGATGCTCGTGCACCGCGCCGACCGGTTCCTGGGCAAGGTCCGCGTCAGCGACGTGAAGGACAACATGGCCATCGCGGACATCGCGGTGGACTGGCAGCGGGCGCCCATCGAGCCCGGCGACGTCGTCTTCTACCCGGGGAGCTGAGCATGTCCTCGAAAGTCATGGCCGTCCTGGCGATCCTGGTGACCCTCTGCTGCGCGGCCCTGGTGGCGCTGCAGCTGTGGGAGATGTACTTCTACCGGCAGCCGCCCTCGGTCTGGCCGGCCGTCATGCCCTGACGCCCGCCGCGCGGCCTCCGGCCGCGCGCAGGTTTCCGCCGCGCGGCCCGCGGTGGCCCGTGGCGCTTCCGGTTTGCCGCCTCCCCGCCCGCCGCCGTATGGTGGGCGCGCACGCGCGGGTGCGTGGGGGGGACACCGGTTGGATTCGGGCTCGTCAGCGCTTTTCTTCTTCGGCCTGTTCATCGTTGTCGGCATGGCCGGGGGCAGCCTCGCCTCCCGGCTGCGGCTGCCGCCCCTCACCGGCAAGATCCTGGCCGGCGTGCTGCTCGCGCTGCTGCTGCCCGAAAGCGAGAGCCTCGGCCGGCTGCAGATGGGCCCCGTCTCGTCCTTCGCGCTGAGCCTGGTCGCCGTCACGATCGGCGGCCACCTCGAGTTCCGGCGCCTGCACAACGCGCGCAAGCGTATCCTGGTGATCACGCTGGTGCAGACGACCCTCACCTTCGCGCTGGTGCTGGGCCTGTTCCAGGCGCTGAATCCGCTCGGGCTCGGGGCGGGCCTGCGCCTGCCCGTGCACCTGCTCGTCGCCTCGCTCGCCACCTCCACCTCGCCCGTGGCGGTGATCCACATGATCAAGGAGAAGCGGGCGCGCGGCCTGGTCGTGAAGACCGCGATCGGCGTCGTGGCCATCAACAACCTGCTGGCCATCCTCGTGTTCGAGGTGTTCAACACCTACTCGCTCACCCTCCTCGCGCCGGAGGCGTCGGCCGGGGGCCGCGCCGCGGGGCTGGCGGGGCTCGGGGTCCTGATCGCCGTGGCCGTCGGCGCCCTGGCCGGGTGGTGCCTCGACGCCTACTGCCGGCGGGTGGGCGCCGTGCCCGAGCGGGCGGCCGGCGAACCGCAGGACCACTACGCGCGGCACATGGCCCAGGGCGCGCTCTTCACCGGTTTCGTGGTCGCCATCTGCATGACGGCGGGCCTGTGCGAGGTCCTGACCCAGCGCTTCGGCCGCCACGGCCTGCACCCTTCGCCCATCCTCGCCAACATGATCCTCGGCCTCGTTCTGGCCAACCGCAGCCAGTTCAAGGAGGAGCTGCTCGGGCTGTTCGACGTGCTGGAAAACGCCGTTTTCACGAGCTTCTTCGTCATGGCGGGCCTCCACCTCCACCCGGCGTCCCTGCCCCTGGCCGGCACGGCCGTGCTGGTCTACTTCTTCGCGCGGCTCGCCGGCAAGGTCGGCGGGGGCTGGCTGGGCGGACGGCTGAGCGGCTCGACCGAGCGGGTGACGCGCTGCACGGGGCCCATCCTGGTGCCGCAGGGCGCGCTCGCGGTGGCGCTGCTCTTCGTCCTCGAGCAGACGTCGGCCTTCGCCCCGTACATCCCCGTGATCGACGCCCTCGTCGTGTCCGCCTGCGTCCTGAGCGAGCTGGTCGGCGCGCACTGGAGCGGGCGCGCCCTGGAGCGGTCCGGCGAGGCGCTCCGCGCGCGCACACGCCTGATCGAGTTCCTCCAGGAGGAATTCATCGTCCCGCGGCTCGCCGCGCGCGACAAGTGGGAGGTGCTCGACAAGCTGAGCTACTTCATCGCCGGCTCGCAGACCCTGCCGACGCCGGTCGACGAGGTGCGCCGCGCGGTGCGCGAGCGCGAGGAGAGCATGCCCACCGGCATCGGCCACGGCATCGCCGTACCCCACGCGAAGGTGTCCCGGGGCAAGGACATCCTCGGCGCCCTCGCCGTCCTCGACCCGCCCGTCGATTTCGGCGCGCCCGACGGCGAACCCGCGCGGCTGGTCCTCATGGTGGTGACGCCGGAACGCTCCACCCGCAAGCACCTCGAGGTCATCTCGGCGCTGATGCGCATGTTCTCCGACGCGCGGCTGCGCGAACGCGTCTTCCGCGCGCGAACGGCCGAGGAGATCCACGAGATCATCGATTCGGGCGAGGCGGAGACGTTCAACTACTTCCTGGAGACGTAGCCCCGGCGGCGCGCGCGCCGCGCCGGCCGGGCGGGCGGTCGCGGGGAAGGGACGGGAGGCGGCGGCCATGTGCGGCAGGTACTCGCTGAACCTGCGGAAGAAGGCGCTGGCGGAACGGTTCGGGGCGGGGGCGGAACCGCCGGAGCACGAGCCGCGCTTCAACATCGCGCCCGGCCAGGCGGCGCCGGTCGTCGCCGGCGCGGCCCCGCGCCGGTTCGCCGCGATGGACTGGGGGCTGGTGCCCGCCTGGAGCCGGGAGCCGGGGCGCGGACCCCGCCCGATCAACGCGCGCATCGAGGGGGCGGCCGCCACGCCGCTCTTCCGCCGCCTGGCGGACCGGCAGCGCTGCCTCGTCCCGGCCGACGGGTTCTACGAGTGGCGCAGGACCCGCCCGGGCCGGCGCGGGACCCCCTTCCTCATCGCGAGGCGCGACCGCGCCCCCTTCGCCCTGGCGGGGCTGTGGGACCGCCGGGAGGACGCCGACGGACGTCCGCGGCTTTCCTTCGCGATCCTCACCACCGAACCCAACGACCTCGTGCGCCCGATCCACGACCGCATGCCCGTCCTGTTGCGCCCCGACGACGAACCGGCCTGGCTGGACCCGGACGTGCCGTTCGCCGCCCTCGCGGCGCGCTGCGCGGTCCCCTTCCCCGCCGCGGCCCTCGACGCGCGCGAGGTCTCGACGTACGTCAACGCCCCCGCGCACGAGGGACCGCGCTGCGCCGAACCGCCGACCGCCGGCCCCGACCTGTTCGGCTGACCGCCCGCCTCTCCCGCACCCCCCCCGGAGACCGCGGCGCCGATTGCAATCGCCGCGCGCGTGTCCTATCCTTCGCCCATGCGATCGCGCCGTCTACCCGGAGCGGTGGCGGCCCTGCTGGCCGTGGCCGCGGGCCTCGCCGTGCCCGGCGCCCGCGCCCGGGAGGACGCCGTGGCCGCGGCGCCGTCCCGGGTGTACGTCCTGCCGATCCGCAAGATGATCGAGCCGGCACTGCTCTACGTCGTGCGCCGCGGCGTGGCCGAGGCGGAGGCGGAGCACGCCGACGCGATCGTCTTCGTGATGGACACGCCGGGGGGCACGGTCGACGCCGCGCGCGAAATCGTCTTCACGATCCAGCACGTCGGCGTGCCGACCTACACCTTCGTCGAGAAGAACGCCTTCTCGGCGGGCGCGATCATCGCCCTGGCCACCGACCACATCTACATGGCGCCCGGCAGCGTCATCGGCGACGCCATGCCGATCATGATGAGCCCCCTGGGCGGCGTGCAGGCCATGCCGGAGGGGCTCGAAGAGAAGACCGTCTCGGCCGTGTCGGCCCTGATCCGGTCCGCCGCCGAACAGGGCGGGCACAACAAGGAACTCGCCGAAGCCATGGTGCGGCGCGAGATGGAATTCAAGATAGGCGACCGCGTCATCAGCCCCGCCGGCCAGCTGCTGACCCTGACCAACGAGGAGGCCGCCGAGACCGTCGACCCCGCCGCGGGACCGCTGCTCTCCGCGGGGACCGTGCGCGACGTGGACGCCCTCCTCGAGGCGGTCGGCATGCCGGGCGCCACGGTAAGGACGCTCGAAGTCACGTCCGCCGAGCGCATCGCCCGCTACGTGGCCGCGCTCGCCCCCCTCTTCCTGATCGGCGGCCTGCTCGGCATCTACCTGGAAATCAAGACCCCGGGCTTCGGCCTGCCCGGGCTCCTCGGCATCGCTTGCCTGGCGGTCTTCTTCTGGGGTCACCACCTGGCGGGATTGGCCGGCAGCGAAGACCTGCTGGTCTTCATGGCCGGGTTCGCCCTGCTGCTCGTCGAGCTGCTCTTCATCCCGGGCTTCGGCTTCGTCGGCGCCCTCGGCATCGCGCTGATGCTCGCCGGCCTGCTGCTCGCGATGATCCAGAGCGCCCCCGGCGGACCCTGGTGGCCCGGCTGGCCGCGGATCCAGGTCCCCCTCACGAAGCTGTCCGTCACCCTCGTGGGTACGGCCTGCGCCGCCGCGATTCTCGGCCGCTTTTTGCCGCGCAGCCGCACGTTCCGCCGGATGGTGCTGGACACGGCCTCGGACGGCAGGGCCGGGCGCGCGGCCGCCCCCCCGGCGGCGGGTTGATGGGCGCCGAGGGCGTGGCGCTCGCCCCGCTGCGCCCCTCGGGGCCGGCGCGCTTCGGCACCCGGCGGATCGATGTTCTCACGGGAGGCGCGTTCATCGAGGCGGGCGGGCGGGTGCGCGTCACCGCGGTGCACGGCAGCCGCGTCGTCGTCGAACCGCTCGGGCCCCTCCCGCCGCGCGAAGGAGCAGCACCATGAGCGGCGTCCTCCTGCAGAGCTACATCGTCCTCATCCTCGCCGGGGTCATTCTCGTGGGCGCCGAGATCTACGTGCCCGGCGGCGTGCTGGGCCTGATCGGATCGATCTGCCTGGTCGGGGCCGTCGTGGTGGGCTTCAGGGCCTTTCCCGGCAGCGGCGGCTACTACAGCGCGGTCGCCATCGTCCTGCTCTGCGGCCTCGGGCTCCTGCTGTGGATCTTCTACTTCCCGCGCACGGCGGCCGGGCGGCGGCTCACGCTGTCGCTCGACGGCCGCGGCGGCAGGGCTGCCGGCGCCTCGACGTACGACACGCTCGTCGGCAAGGAGGGCGAGGCGCTGTCCCCGCTGCGCCCCTCGGGCATCGCCCTCATCGGGGACAAGCGCTACGACGTCATCGCCGAGGGGGTGTGGATCGAAGCCGGGGCGCGGATGCGCGTGACCGAGGTGCACGGCAGCCGGATCGTCGTGCAGCCGGCCGACGGGACCGGGGTCACGCCCGGCGGCGCAGGGGACGTGGCCGCCCCATGAGGCGCGCCGCGCCGGTCCTGCTGGCCGCGCTGGCCTGGCTGCTCGCCCCCGCGGAAGCGCCGGGCTGGGAGATCGTGCGCGGCCGCCGCATCGCCCAGGACCCAGCCGGTCCCCCCTACGCGGGCGAAACCCTCCTGGTCGGCGACGACATCGACCTGCGCGCGGGGGCCGGGGACGACCTCTTCGCCTTCGGGACGAGCCTGCGCCTCGGCGGCGCCTTCGGCAACGACGTGTGGGCCGCGGGTGACCGCGTCACCTTCGACGGGACCTGCGAAGACCACGCGCGGCTGCTGGGCAAGGTCGTCCTCGTGGACGGCGCCGTCGCCCGGGGCCTCTCCGCCGGTGGAGGCACCGTCAAGATCGGCCCCGGGGCGCGCCTCGGCGCGGACGCGTGGATCGCCGGGGAAGACGTCATCGTCGAAGGCGCCATCACCGGCAACCTGCGCGTCACCGCCCGGAGCGCCACCCTCGCGGGAACCGTGGAGGGCAACGTCGAGGTGGTGTGCAACGACCTCGTCGTGCTGCCCAAGACGGTCATCGGCGGCGATCTCTCGTACCTGACCGCCAACCCCGTGGCCCTCGACGACCGCGTCCGGCTCGGCGGCCGCCTGCTGCGGCTGCCGGCACCGCCCGCGCGCCGCGACGCCACCCCGGCCCTGGCGGTCCAGGCGTTCCTCTACCTCGCGGCCCTGCTCTCCTGCCTCGCCTTCGTCGGGCTGCTCCCCCGGTACACCGGCGAGGCCGTCCGCTGCCTCCGGCGCGAACCGTGGCGCGCCGGGCTCGCCGGCGCGCTGGCCTTCGGCTTCGTGCCGCTGCTCGTCGTGGCCGGCCTCGTCACCCTCGTGGGCCTCCCGGCGGCCTTCGCCCTCGGCGCGGCCTACGCGCTCGTGGCCTGGTTCTCCCAGGCCGTGGCCGGCATCCTGGTCGGCGCCCTGCTGATGCGCCGGTCCGGACCGCAGTCCTTCGGTTCCACCGCCGCCGCCCTGGGCATCGGCCTGCTCCCGCTCTACCTCCTGGGCCTCGCGCCCGGACTCGGCGGCCCCGTCGCCTTCGGCGTCGTCGTCCTCGGCGGCGGCGCCCTCACCCTCGCCGCCGTCCGCCGCGAGTACCCGCGGACCCTGCCGCCGCCCGCCCCAGCCCCCCCCACGGCATGACCCCCGCCCCTCGCCCCGGCACGCCCTGACCCGCCGTCCCCACCGCGCTCACCCCGCTATACCCCAACCCGATACGGCTAAAGCCTTCTGATTTGTAAGTTACCTTAAATAGCGATACGTATTTGTACGTTTCCGAGTTCAAAGCAATAGCCGGCTATATTTTCTATATGGTTCGACAGTAAATGGTTACATGCCATGCAGCCCAAGCGGCGAAAGGATGTGGCACACCGGATGCTAAGGGAGCGGGCTGTCCGTACGGGTGGCGGGTGGACCGGTGGTTCAGGTTGCGCGGCCCGGGCGGCAGGTGCGGCGGAGAGGGAATCGACAGGCGCGAGGCGCCGGAAGGAGACGAGGCGATGAAGAGGGCTGTGGTGGCAGGATGGGTGGCGGCGGCGGGTTTGGCCGCCGGGATGTCCGGGACGGCGAGGGCGGCGGAGGGGAGCGCGGAGCTCGCGGTGCTTTCGAAGTACGTGTGGCGGGGGCAGGTGGTGAACGACGAGGCGGTGCTGCAACCCTCGGTCACGGTGTCGGCCGGGAACGGCCTGTCCCTCAACACCTGGGGCAACCTCGACCTGACGGACGGCACGGTCGCCGAGGGCGGCGGCGACGCGGCGGGCGAATTCACGGAGGTGGACTGGACGGTCGGCTACGCGCTTCCGCTGGAAGGGAAGCTGTCCGTCGAACTAGGCGTCATCGAATACCTGTTTCCGTTCGCCGGCAGCAGCACGCGGGAGGTGTTCGTTTCGGCGGGCCTGGACACGGTCCTGGCGCCGGCCCTTTCGCTGTACTACGACTTCGACGACGTCGAAGGCCTCTACGCCTCGGCTTCCGTGAGCCACGGCGTGGAGCTCCCCGGGGAGCTCACGCTCGATCTCGGCGCTTCCGTCGGGTACGGCGACAGCGCGTACAACGAGGGCTACTTCGGCGTGGCGGACGGCGCGCTGAACGACCTGACCCTGACGGCCGGGATCGGGTTGCCGGCCACGGCCCCGGTTTCGGTTTCCGTTGCCGTGTCCTACTCGGTGTTCCTCGACAGCGAGATCGGGGATGCCGCCGCGGAGGCCTTTGGAGATGATTCGGCCCTGGTGGCGGGCCTCACCGCGAGCTACCGGTTCTGACCCCGTTGGCGCCCGCACGGAGGACGCATCACGTCCCCGGAGAGGCACCTTTCGCGCCGCCCGGCGCGAAGGTCGGGCGGGCGGGCCGCGGGCGCGCGCGGGCGGGCCGTGCGCGCCCGCCCGCGCCAGCCGCTCACGGGTTGGCGGTCCGGGAACCGCCCAGTTCCCGCAGGAACTCCTGCAGCAGGGCCCGGGCGTCCCCCGCGGACGCCGTGTTCGAAGCGGCGGGGGGCGCCTCCGGCCGGTCGGGCGCGGTGACGGGCCGCACGGGCGGCGGCGGACGGGACGCCCCGGCGTCCCGCTCGAGGAAGACCACGGGCTCGACCGCGTAGTCCACGGGCAGGGCGGCCTCCCCAGCGCGCCCGACGCGCATCTCGAGCAGGAGTTGCCGGTCGCCCGCGCGCAGGAACTCCACGTCCAGGCCGGAGAGCGCGGCGCCTTCCCGGACGTCGAACCGTTCGGCAGCCAGCCGCACGTGGACCACGTCGCGGCCCGGTACCCGCAGCGGGGTCACGTCGAGCGACACGCCGTCGAGGCGCGCCAGCGGCGTGCCGCCGTCTCCCGCGGCCCACCACGCCGCGTTCACGTCGCGGAGAACGAGGGCGAGGGAGAGGGCCGTCCCGCCCGCCGGCGCCCCCCCGCCGCCGGACGCCGCGGGGCCGGCCGCCCCGCGGGGCGGTGCGGCGCGGTCGCCGTCGAAGAGGCCGCCGCCCAGACCGCACATGCGCACGAGCCATGCCGCGGGTTCGGCCAGGAGCCCCGGGGCCCACGACCCCTCGCCGGCCTGCACGAAGTCGATATGCCCGTCCTCGACCTCGGCCCGGACGAGGCGCACGCGCCGCCAGCCGTCGACCCGGCCGCGCAGCAGCACGCGCCGCGCCGCCGCTTCCGGCGCACCGGGCGTGGCGGTATCGACGGCGCGCACCCGCTCGAGCCGCAGCGCCAGAGACGGGGTCAACGCGCAGCGGCCGATTTCGAACGTCATCGGCACGGCCTCGGCCAGTTTCTTCCGCACGAAGACGCGGAACCCTTCCGTGCGGGAGATCACGAGCAGCGCGCCGTAGAGGATGACGGCCACGATGCACGCCGTGGCCAGCGCGCTGCCCAGGCAGCCGCCGCGCCCGGACGGGGCCGGCGTCTCCTCCATCGCGCGTCCCGGTTTGCGTCTTCGCCCCACCCGTGTCACCTCCGCGCCGCTGCGCTACGCCGGCCCGCCGCCGGAAAGTTCCGCCGACCGGTCGCGCGCGGCCGCGACCGCCGCGCGCAGGGCCTCCGACACCTTGCGCTCACCCAGCACGCCCAGCGCCGCCTCGGTCGTGCCGCCCCTGGACGTCACGCGACGGCGCAACTCGCCGGCTTCCAGCCCGGACTCCCTCAGGAGTTTCGCCGACCCGAAGAGGGTGCCGGCCACCAGCATCCGCGCCACGTCGGGGGCGAGGCCCAGGTCCTCCGCCGCGGCAAGCAGCGCCTCCGCGAGGTGGAACACGTAGGCGGGCCCGCTGCCGCTCACGGCCGTGACCGCGTCCATCATCGGCTCCTCCACGCGCACGACACGCCCGACGGCGCCCAGCAGGCGCTCCGCGGTGTCGAGGTCGGCCCCGGCGGCCCGCCTCCCCGCGCAGACGGCCGACACCCCCGCGCCCACGAGCGCCGGCGTGTTCGGCATGGCGCGGACCACGCGCACGTTTGCTCCGAGCGCCGCCTCGATCCGCGTCGTGGTCACGCCGGCCGCGATCGACACGACGAGGGCCGACGCAACGGCCGACCCGGCCAGCGCGCGCAGGACCTCCTCCATCGCCTGCGGCTTCACCGCCAGCACGACGACGTCGGCCCGCTCGGCCGCGCGCGCGGCGTCGGTGCCCGTCACCGTGCCGTAGTGGTCGCGGAACCGGGCCAGCCGCCCGGCGTCGACGTCGACCACCGTGACCGCGTGCGCGGGGACGACGCCCCCGGCCAGGAGCCCCTTGACGAGCGCTTCGGCCATGTTGCCGCCGCCGATAAAGGTTACGCGGAGCCTGCTCATGGGCCGCAAGGTACCATCTTCCCCCGGAAAGGTAACGCCGCATGGCGGGCGCGGGACGTCCTTCAGGCCGCGCCGCGCGGGCCGAACAGGTCCGTCCCCACGCGCACCATGGTCGCGCCCTCTTCGATCGCCACCTCGAAATCCGCCGACATGCCCATCGAAAGCTCGGGCAGGTCGAAGCCCGTGTCCGCGCGGAGCCGGTCGCGCAGGTCGCGCAGGTCGCTGAAGAAGCGCCGGGCCCGGCCGGGGTCCTCGCTGAACGGGGGCATGGTCATCAACCCGACGACCTCCGCGCGCGAAAGCCCGGCGGCGGCCTCCAGGACCCCGGCGGCCTCCGGCGGGGCCATGCCGAACTTGGACGCCTCGCCGGAGACGTTGACCTGCAGCAGCACGCGCAGGGACCGGCCCGCCTCGTCGCACGCGGCCTCGACCTGCCGCAGGCGCCGCAGCGAGTCGATGGAGTGAATCGTCTCGAACCACTCCACGGCCGCCCTCACCTTGTTGCCCTGCAGGTGCCCGACGAGGTGCCAGCGAAGGTGCCCGGGACACTGGGGAATCTTGGCCGCGGCCTCCCGCACCCGGTTCTCGCCGAAGACGACCAGCCCCGCGGCGGCGGCCTCGCGCACGGCCTCGGGCGGGCGGGTCTTGCTCACGGCGACCAGCGTGACGTCCGCCGGGTCGCGGCCCGAGCGGGCGCACGCCTCGCCGATGCGCCGGCGCACCCGTTCCACCCGTTCGATCATGCGCTCTTGGCCCATCGTTCCTTCCAGGGGTTGGACGTCCCGCCCGCCTCTTCTTCCAAGGGTTGGAAGGGGTTCCGGCCGGTCCGCCCGGCCCGCGCCGCCTCACTCGCCGATGATCTTGACGAGCACGCGCTTGCGCCGCTTGCCGTCGAACTCGCCGTAGAAGATCCGCTCCCAGGGCCCGAAGTCGAGCCGCCCGCCGGTGACGGCCACCACGACCTCGCGGCCCATGACGGTGCGCTTCAGGTGCGCGTCGGCGTTGTCCTCGTAGCCGTTGTGGGCGTACTGCGCGTGCGGCTTCTCGGGGGCCAGCCGCTCGAGCCACTTCTCGAAGTCCGCGTGCAGGCCGCCCTCGTCGTCGTTGATGAACACGCTCGCGGTGATGTGCATGGCGTTGACGAGGCACAGCCCTTCCTGCACGCCGCTCTCGGCGAGGCAGGTCTCGACCTCCGGCGTGATGTTCACGAACCCGCGCCGCGACGGCAGTTCGAACCACAGTTCCTTGCGGTAGCTCTTCACGGTGAGCCCTCCGCGCCCACCCAAGCAGGCGCGCTCCCGCCCGTCAAGCCGGTGGTCCGGACGCGGCGCACGCACACGCGGGGCCGGCGCGGGGCTACGGCGCTGGCGCCGGGGCCTGGCCGACGAGGGCCGCGCGCACCTCGATGTCGTTCGCGACGCTCGTGAAGCCGAGGTCGGGCTTGATACCGAAGTCGACCCGGCGGATGACGAACGCCGTGCGCAACACGAGCAGGTCGCCCGTCGCGCCCTTCACGCGGTCGCCGAGCGCCCCGGGCAGGTGCGTCACCCGGCCCTCCGCCTCGAGCGGGCGCGTCACGCCCCTGCAGTGGAACCGGCCCTTCACGGCCACGCGGTAGTCCTCCGCGTCCCCCTCCAGGCGTTCCGCCCCGGTCACCTCGTCGATCTCGAACCAGATCAACGGGTGCGCCGCCGCGTCGAGCCAGGCGGGGCTCCTGAGCACCTCGGCCATCCGCGGGTTGGCGAACTCGATGCTGGCCACCTCCACCTCGATCCGGCCGCGCGAGCGGGTGACGTCGCCGCGGTCCACCGTGATCGTCCCCTTCACGCCGTCCGCCATGCCCGCGATGGGCTCCAGCGGCGAATCGAGCAGGAACTGTATGGCGTTGACCCCCTTCGGGTCGGCGAAATCATAGACCGTCGTTTCCGCCGCCGCCGATGCCGCGGCGATCGCGAGTCCCACCGCGGCGCACAGGGTGCTCTTCATCGCATCCTCCTTTTCGCATGCCCCCGGCGGCCCGCCGCGCGCGGGGCGGTCCTCCTCAGGCGTCCGGGGCGGCGGCCGGCGGGGCGCCCGGCTCCGCCGGCGGCCCCAGGACCTCGTCGAGAAAGGCGCGCATGGCGGCCCAGGACCGCCGGTCGGCCCGCGCGTCGTACGCCGCGCCGCGGGCGGGGTCGTTGCCCGCGGCCGGGCTGGTGAAGGCGTGCACGGCGCCGCCGTAGGCCACGACCTGCCAGTCCGCCTTGGCCGCGCGCATCTCCTCGATGAAGGCGACCAGCTGCGCGTCGGGCGCGTGCGGGTCGTCCCCGCCGTGCAGCACGAGCACCGCGGCACGGACGGGGCCGGCGGGCACGCCGGCGCCCGCGTCGAGGCCGCCGTGGAAACTGACCACGCCCTTCACGCCGGCGCCGCTGCGCGCAAGCTCGAGCACCGCCGTGCCGCCGAAGCAGTAGCCGATCGCGGCGGTATTCCCGGCGCGGGTCTCGGGCTGCGCCTCCATCGCCGAGAGCGCGGCGCGGGCCGCGCGCCGCATGCGCGGGCGGTCGCCCTTCATGGCCGAGGAGAGGGCGCCGGCCTCGGCCGCCGTCGCGGCGACCTTCCCGCCGCCGTACAGGTCGGCGGCGAAGGCGGCATAGCCCAGCGCGGCGAGGTCGCGCGCGCGGCGGCGCGCGTACGCGTTCAGCCCGTACCACTCGTGCACGACCAGCACCCCGGGGCGGGGTCCGTCGAGTGCGTCGTCCCAGGCGAGCATGCCGACGTGCTCCACGCCGGCCACCGGGTAGGCGACGACGCGCTCCCGCACGGCCGCGCCGGCCCCGGCCGCCAGCCCCATCCCCGCCAGCACGACCGCCGCCGTCTTCATGGCACCCTCCCTGCGGGTCCGCCCCCGCGCACGGGTAGAATCTACGCGCCGCGGGGGCCCGCGCAAGGGGCGCGGGCCGAAAGGGGGGCGACGGCGGGGCGGCCGGTCAGCCCTCGTGGTGGTAGATGTCCCAGCCGAGGTACTTCACCATCGCCTCGGTGGCGGCGTCGGCGACCTCGGCCATCGTCATGGCGACGTGGTGCTCGAAGCCGTTCTCGCAGATGGAACGCCAGCAGGTCCTGCAGCGCCGGGATCTCGATCACGCCGTAGCCGCCGAAGGTGTCCAGCGGGATCGTCGGTGACCTCGCCCTCCCCGACGTAGCCCGCGATACGGCCGTCGATGTCGTCGGTCGACACGCGGCAGTAGGTGAAGGGGCCGGGGCGGATGCGCCCCACGATGGTGCCGAAGGTGTTCTCCTTGCCCACCGAGCCGGCGATGATCTCCTGGTAGTCCATCTGCTGCTCCGCGAAGAAGGCGGCTTCGGCAGGTTGGAGCAGTGGAACACGACGCCCTTGTCGGGGTCGTCGCCGTAGTTGTTGTTCCAGTCGAGCAGGGCGGAGGGCGAGCCGGAGGCCGCCTGGAGCGCGAGCATGCCGAGCAGCCCGCCGATGTCCGTCTCGCACGCGCTCGGGACGCAGCGCGTTGGACATCATGCTCATGACCGTGCAGGGCACAACGCCGAAGAACTCCTCCATGGAGGTCCAGCACTGGATGGCGCTGGCGACCAGCTCGTTCTCCTCCATCCACCCGTCGATCACGGCGCCCAGCTTCGCCATGCGCACGAGGCTGGCGTCGGGCACGCCCTTGACCTTCGTGTAGCGCCGGATCGCCGCGAGCTTGGCCTTCACCTTCGGGTCGCCGTCGCGGAGCCGGCCGGCCCGGCCGAAGACCTCGGAGAGGTCGATCGTCTCCACGGAAATCCCGTGGGCCTCGAGCAGCTTCTCGCTGAAGCGCACGGTGTTGAAGGCGGCCGGGCGGGCGCCGATGGCGCCGACGCGCGCGCCGCGCAGGCCGCGCACGACGCGGCAGACCGCGGCGAACCGGCGCAGGTCCTCGCGGAACGCGTCCGTCTCGGGATCGACGGTGTGCCGGTCGGTGAGCGAGAAGGTGAAGCCGTACTGCCGGAGGTTGTTGCAGACGGACATCTTGCCGCAGAAACTGTCGCGGCGGTGCCGCACGGTCATGCGCTTCGATGCGTCGGCGAAGGCGTGCACGAGAACGGGTACGTCCAGCCCGGACAGGCGCAGCGCATTGGCCACCGCGCGCTCGTCGCCGAAGTTGGGCAGCGTGACGAGCACGCCGTCGATCCGGTCGCGGTTCTTCTTGAAGAGGGCGGCGCACTTCTTCGCATCGTCGTAGGACTCGATCGAGCCGAAGGGCGTGTCCTTCTCGCCGACGATGACGGCGCGGATGCCCTCGGCCTTGAGCACCTCCAGGATGGTCTTGCGGCCCGTCTTGCAGAGGTGCGACGGGAAGAAGCCGCGGTTGCCTACGATCACGCCCAATGTAGCCTTGGTCACGCTGGTCTCCTTCGTCCCGGGCCCCGCGCCCGGTGCGACCCCATGTTCCCCGAAACCCGCCCCGGGCGCAAGGCATCAGCGGCGCCGGGCCGGGGCGGGGCGGCGGACCGCGCTTTCGCTTGTGCGGCAGGAGGGCGGCGGGGCATGATGGCGCGCATGAGCTACGACACCCTGCGCGAGCACGTCTGGCGGGCCAACCTCGACCTCGTCCGGCACGGGCTGGTGGTGCTCACGTGGGGCAACGCGAGCGGCGTGGACCGCGCCGCGGGCGTCATGGCCATCAAGCCCAGCGGCGTCGCGTACGACGCGCTCCGGCCCGGGCAGATCGTGGTCGTGGCCCTCGCGGACGGCCAAGTCGTCGAGGGGTCGCTCCGGCCCTCGTCGGACACGCCGACGCACCTCGCGCTCTACCGCGCCTTCGCCGGCGCGGGCGGCGTGGTCCACACCCACTCGCGCCACGCCACGGCCTGGGCGCAGGCCGGGCGGG
This sequence comes from uncultured bacterium, assembly GCA_963744655.1. Classification (GTDB taxonomy): domain Bacteria; phylum Verrucomicrobiota; class Kiritimatiellia; order PWTM01; family PWTM01; genus CAVUUJ01. Next base: position 515,167 of record CAVUUJ010000002.1, read on the forward strand.
ACCTGCCCTGCCTCGGGACCACCCACGCCGACCATTTCCGGGGCGCAGTGCCGGTCACGCGCCCGCTGCGGCCCGGCGAGATCGCCGCGGACTACGAGGCGGCGACGGGCGCGGTCATCGTGGAGACGTTCGCGTCGCGCGGGCTGGACCCCGCGGAGGTGCCCGGCGTGCTGGTGCACGGTCACGGCCCCTTCGCGTGGGGTGCGTCGCCCGCGCAGGCGGTCGTGCAGGCGGTCGTGCTCGAGGAAGTGGCCCGCATGGGCCTCGCGACGCGTGCGCTCCGGCCGGAGGCGGACGGTATCGACGGGGCCCTCCTCGACCGGCACTTCGGGCGCAAGCACGGACCGGACGCGAGCTACGGACAGGGAGACGGAGGATGATGGAAGAGGTGCGTTACGGCGGGTGGGAGCACGGCCTGCGGCTCGGCCACGAACGGCTCGAACTGGTGGTGACCGCGGACGTCGGGCCCCGGGTCATACGGCTTGGGACGCCGGGCGGCGCGAACCTGTTCAAGGCATTCTCCGAACAGCTCGGACGGACGGGCGGCGACGCGTGGCGCATCTACGGCGGCCACCGCCTGTGGCATGCCCCCGAGCAAAAGCCGCGCACCTACGCCCCCGACAACGCCGCGGTCGCCCACGAATGGGACGGGCGGACACTCAAGCTGGTCCAGGATACGGAGGCCGCGACCGGCATCCAGAAGGAGATCGAGCTCACCCTCGACCCCGGGCAGCCGCACGTGCGCGTCGTGCACCGGCTGATCAACCGCGGGCCGTGGGATGTGACGCTCGCGCCGTGGGCCCTCTCGGTGATGGCGCCGGGCGGTCGGCTCGTGGTCCCCCAGGAACCCTACCGGGCCCACACCGAGCACCTGTTGCCCGCGCGTCCGCTGGTCCTGTGGCACTACACGGACATGAGCGACCCGCGCTGGAGCTGGGGCCGCCGGTTCATCCGGCTCCGGCAGGACCCGGAACGCGACACGCCGCAGAAGCTCGGCCTGCTGAACCGGCAGGGCTGGGCGGCCTACCTGCTGGACGGCCAGGCCTTCGTGAAGCGGTTCCCGGCGGTCGACGGGGCCGCGTACCCCGACCACGGCTGCAATTTCGAAACCTTCACGAACGCCGAGATGCTCGAAGTCGAGTCCATCGGCCCGCTGGGCCCGCTCCCCGCGGGGGGCGGTTCGGTCACGCACGTGGAGGACTGGTGGCTGCTGCCCTGCGCGTGCGGCGACAGCGAGGAGGAGCTGGAGCGTGCGCTCCCGCCGCTCCTCGCCGCCTGCGCTCCCGCCGGATCCGGCGAGCGCGGCTGACCCGGCCCGCTCCCGAACCCGCGCACCGTCGTGGAGGCGCGGCCCGGCGCGCGGGCGCTCCCTCCCGGCTGACGGACCGGCGCGGCCGCCGCGCCCGCCCCGCCGCCCGCGCCCCCCCCCGGGGGGGCGCTTGACACCCCCCAGCCCATCGCCTAGGGTCGCCGGGTTTTTGCCGTCGCCGGGTTTCCAGGCCAGCGGACTGCCGCCGGCCCCCCGCGTCAGGGAAGAAAAGGAAGGGAAGATCCACCCATGGCCAAGAAGTACGTCTATTCCTTCGGCGGCAAGGGCCGAGGGCGAAGCGGAGATGAAGAACCTGCTGGGCGGCAAGGGCGCCAACCTGGCCGAGATGGCCAGCCTCGGGCTGCCCGTCCCCGCCGGGTTCACCATCACCACCGAGTGCTGCACCGACTACTTCGACGAACGGCGGCAAGTATCCCCGACGGCCTCGAGGACGCAGGTCGCCGACGGCCCTGACGCAGACCGAAGAGGCCATGGGCATGAAGTACGGCGACCCGGAGAACCCGCTGCTGGTCTCCTGCCGCTCCGGCGCCCGCCAGTCGATGCCCGGCATGATGGAGACCGTGCTCAACGTCGGCCTCTGCTCGACGACGATTCCCGGGCCTGGTCAAGAAGTCGGGCAACGAGCGGTTCGTCTACGACGCCTACCGCCGCCTGATCACGATGTACTCCGACGTGGTCATGGAGAAGGCCGAGGGCATCGAGCCCGCCGAAGGCCAGGGCATCCGCATGCAGCTCGAGAAGCATCATGGACGCCATGAAGAGAAGCCAAGGGCTACAAGTCCGACACCGACCTGACGGCCGACGACCTGAAGGACGCTCTGCGAGCAGTACAAGGCCAAGGTCAAAGAGGTCCTCGGCAAGCGAGTTCCCCGACGACGCCGATGGAGCAGCTCTGGGGCGGCATCGGCGCCGTGTTCAAGAGCTGGAACGGCAAGCGGGCCATCTCCTACCGCCGCATCGAGGGCATCCCGGACGAATGGGGCACCGCCGTCAACGTGCAGAGCATGGTGTTCGGCAACATGGGCGACACGCTCGGCCACCGGCGTGGCCTTCACCCGCAACCCGGCCACCGGCGAGAACAAGTTCTACGGCGAGTGGCTGGTCAACGCCCAGGGCGAGGACGTGGTGGCCGGCATCCGCACGCCCAGCCCGCTGAACGAAGAGACGAAGAACGAGCAGAACGAGCACCTGCCGTCGCTCGAGAAGGCCATGGCCCGAGCTCTACAAGGAGCTCGCACGACATCCGCGACAAGCTCGAGAAGCACTACCACGACATGCAGGACATCGAGTTCACCATCCAGGACGGCAAGCTCTACATGCTCCAGTGCCGCAGCGGCAAGCGGACCGGCACGGCCGCGCTGAACATGGCCATGGACATGCTCGACGAGGAGCTGATCGACGAGAAGACGGCCGTCACGCGCGTCGAGCCCGGCCCAGCTCGACGAGCTGCTGCACCCGATCGTCGATCCCGCGGCCGAGAAGACGGCGAAGCCGTTCGTCAAGGGCCTGCCGGCCGGTCCGGGCGGCGCCTGCGGCGAGATCGTCTTCACCTCCGACGACGCCGTGGCCTGGGCCAGAAGGCCGGCAAGACGTGTCATCCTGGTCCGCGAAGAGACCAACCCCGAGGACGTCGAAGGCATGCGCGCGGCCGAGGGCATCCTCACCGCCCGCGGCGGCATGACCAGCCACGCGGCCCTGGTCGCCCGCGGCTGGGGCAAGTGCTGCATCGTCGGCGCCGGCGACCTCGAAGATCGACGCCGCGCGCCAAGAACGATGACCGTCGGCGGCAAGACGCTTCAAGGAGGGCGACGTGATCACGCTCAACGGCACCAAGGGCCTGGTCTACGAGGGCGACCTGAAGATGATGGACGCCACCGAGAACCCGCGCTTCCAGGAGTTCATGAAGATGGTCGACAAGTTCCGCACGATGGGCGTGCGCACCAACGCCGACACGCCCGAGGACGCCAAGGTCGCCCGCGACTTCGGCGCCGAGGGCATCGGCCTGTTCCGCACCGAGCACATGTTCTACGGCGGCGCGGCAGCGACGAGCCGCTGTTCGTGCTGCGCAAGATGATCCTCACGCCGGCAGCGACGAGCGAGCGCAACGCGGCCATCGACGAGCTGGCCCCGTTCGTCAAGCGCGACATCAAGGCCACGCTGGAAGCGATGGACGGCCTGCCGGTGACCATCCGCCTGCTCGACCCGCCGCTGCACGAGTTCGTGCCGCAGAGCAGCGAGAAGCAGGCCGAGCTGGCCAAGGCGCTGGGCATCACGGTCGACGAGGTCAAGGCGCGCGGCGACGCCCTGCACGAGGTCAACCCGATGATGGGCCACCGCGGCGTGCGGCTGGGCATCACCTACCCCGAGCTCACCGAGATGCAGATCCGCGCCATCTTCGAGGCGGCCGCCGAGCTGAACAAGGCGAGGCAAGGACCCGCAAGCCGGAGATCATGGTGCCGGTCACCTGCGACGTCAACGAGCTCGACTTCAGTCAAGCCGATCTTCGACGCGTCAAGGCCGAGGTCGAGCAAGGCGCCGGGCGTCGAGGATCGCGTGCCTCTACGGCACGATGATCGAGATTCCGCGGGCGCGCCTGCTGGCCGACAAGATGGCCGAGACGGCCGAGTTCTTCTCCTTCGGCACCAACGACCTGACGCAGATGGGCTTCGGCTTCAGCCGCGACGACATCGGCGGCTTCCTGCAGCGACTACCTGGACCAGAGGCATCCTGGACGCCGACCCGTTCCAGACGATCGACCAGGAGGGCATCGGCCAGTTGATCGAGATGGCGGTCGAGAAGGGCCGCGCCACGCGGCCGGACCTGAAGGTCGGCATCTGCGGCGAGCAGGGCGGCGACCCGGCCTCGGTCGACTTCTGCTTCAAGACCGGGCTGAACTACGTGAGCTGCTCGCCCTACCGCGTGCCCATCGCCCGGCTGGCCGCCGCCCAGGCGGCCATCAACGCCACGGCGGTCGCGAAGCCTCGTCCCGGCAAGCGGGCCAAGAAGTAGCCCGCGGGCGCGAAGCGGGAGCGGAGCCCCGGCCGGCCGGGGCTCCCCACCCCGTGGTCACACGGACGCCCGCCGGCCGTCAGGCCCGCGCCAGCAGGGCGGCCAGCCCGTCCCGTACGCGGCTCACGGGCAGCTCCGCCAGGGCGCGGCCCGGCTCCGCGCGCGCCACGGCCACGCGCGGACCCCTCGGCGCCCACAGGGCGGGGTCGGTCGGACCGAACAGGGCCAGCGTCGGCACGCCGAGCACGGCGGCCAGGTGCGTCACGCCCGAGTCGTTCCCCACGTAGGCCGCGGCGCCGCGGAGCAGGCGGGCCAGCCCGGTCAGCGGCGGGTTCCGCACCACGGCCCAGCCTTCGCGCTCCGCGGCCGGGCGGAGCGGTTCCTCGAGGGCCGCGTCGGCCTCGCCCGTCGTGAAAAAGGGGTGCAGCCCCATCGCGCGCGCCGCGCGGGCCAGCGCCAGGAACCCGTCCAGCGGCCAGTTCTTCGCCGCGCTGCCGCTGCCGGGATGGAGCGCGAGACGGGGGGCCGGCACACCGGGGGGGCCCTCCGGTGCGAGGGCGGTCCGGCCGCCGCGGGGCGGCGGAGGGGGCGGCGCCTGCGGGAGGTCCAGGCCGAGGCCGGGCAGCGCGCCGAGCAGCAGGTCCGCTACGTGGCGCGCCGGGCGCAGCGGCGAAACCGTCACCACGCGGGCCGCGCCGGCGGCGCGGAGCCGCGACGCCAGCCGCCCGCCCGGGTCGTCCAGGCAGCCGATCGCCGCGTCGACCCGCCAGGCTGCGCCGTCCGGCACGGGGAGCGTGTCCGACCAGAGCCACCGCAGGGCGGCGGACTCGAAGGGCAGCACCGCGTCCGCCCATCCCGCCGCGCGGGCCAGCTCCCCGACCGCGCCCGGGGCGACCAGCGTGAGGCGCGGCGACGGCCGCAGGCGGCGCAGCGCGTCCAGCAGCGGCACCGTCAAGAGGACGTCGCCCAGCGCACCGGCCCGCAGGACCAGGACGCGCAGGGGCGCGCTCATCGCCAGGCCGTGCCCGCCAGGACGCACACCGCGAGGCCGACGCCGGCCAGCACGACCCCCGCGGCACACCAGCGGGCGGGCCGGGCCGAGGCCCAGCGGACCGCGCGCCGGAACCAGAACGGGCTCGTGACCAGGAAGAGGCCCGCGATGACCCAGGCATAGACCAGGGCGGAAACGAGCCGGCTCGACGCCGACGGATGCCACCGCGCGGCCGCCAGCAGCGGGTTGGCGGCCAGCAGCAGCAGGCCCCCCAGCATGCGCGGGGCCAGCAGCTCGTCGAGCCAGCGGATGCAGGCCAGCCACGTCAGGGGCCCCGCCACGTAGGCGGGCACCTTGAGCACGGTGAACCGGCCCCAGCTGGCCCCGTGGACGATCCAGAGCACCCAGGCCAGGTCGACCGCGCAGAGCACCCACGCCGGCCAGCGGCTCCGCGGGAAGCGCTCGAGCGCCTCCCGCGCCCCCGACGGCCGCAGCAGCATCCAGGCGCCCAGCGCCGCGTGCAGGATCCCCGCCAGCGTGGCCTGTGAGGCAAGCGTCATCGTCGTTCCTTCCGGTCCCTCGGCATGGGCGGCGATGGTACCCCCGCGGGGCGGTTCTGCCAACCCGTGCGATCGGCCGGCCTTTTCCCGCGGGCGCTCTGCAAATGTGCTTGACCCCCTTGCCCTGAGGGACTAGAACCGCACCGTAGCGTTCGGGGACGTGAGTCGCCCGTGTGGGCGAGCGACGGGGTTGCCTTGGGCGCAGCGAAAGGAGCAGAGGATGAGCATGGCGTGGCGTTCGTTGCGTAAGAGGGGATTCACCCTCGTCGAACTTCTTGTGGTTATCGCGATCATCGGGATCCTGGTGGCCATTGTCCTTCCGGCCATCACCAGCGCGCTCTTCCGTGGGCGTCTCACGGCCACCACGGCCAACGGTCGCAGCCTGATCCAGTCGGTCTTCGCGAAGGAAACGGAGACGATCTACCGCACCACCGAGTCCGGGTGGCCCAAGTACGGCAGCCCCTCGAAGCCCGAGGACAACGAGTTCGCCAACTCGACGGACTTCTTCCGCGCGATGGTGACGAACGAGACGATGAACGTCAGCTTCAGTTTCTTCTCGGCGCCCGGCATCGTGCCGGCCACGGGGCCCACGGACTTCAAGGACGTGAACAACGCATGGTGCATCGCGGCCGACGTGATCGACTCCTATCCGGAGACCGCGGCGGTGCTGTTCACGAAGAACCTCGGCGGCGGCAGCACGACGTTCGATTCGATGGACGACTCGATCACGGCGGACACGGCGGCCAAGGGCGTGCCCAACCAGCTCGCGGACGTCGCGCCGTTCGGCCGCAAGGGTCTTTCCTTCGTGACGAAGGGCGGCTCGGGTTTCGCGCTGTTCAAGGATGACTTGAAGACGCAGAACTTCACGAACCTGTTCATCCGGGTGAACACGGACGGCAGCAGCATCACGAACCGCGTGCTGCGCCCGTAACCGTACGGACCACGGCTGCTCAGGGTCACACCCTTCTCCGCGCCAGCCGCGGAGAAGGGTGTGTCTTTTTCGCGTGGGGCGCGGGTTGCCGGACCGGGCGGGACGAACCGCGATCCCCCTCCCCCGCGCCGCTCCGTATCCGTCTGCGGCGCGCCGCAGTCAGCGCAGGCGGATGCGCGGGCCGCCCTGGCGCTTCGGCTCGAAGCCCTTGGGAAGCGGCTGCCCCGGCGCCGACTCGTCACCGGACCGCGCAGCGGCGGGTGCGAGCGGCTCGTGCGACGGCGCAGGCGGACGGGACGCCCCGCTGGCGAGTTCCTCGGCGGAGGGGCCGGCCTTCTCCCGGACGCGGATGTACCGGTCGTTCATCTCGCGAAGCGAGTGCACGACGGTGAGGTATGACTCCTCGAACTCCGCCAGTCTCCGGCGGGCCGCGTTCGCCTCCTCGCGCTCACGGCGCAGCTGGTCGTCCAGGTAGCGTATGCGCTCCTCGTAATCCCGGTGCGCCTCCTCCACGCGGTCCTGGGAGTTCTGGATCTCGGCCAGCTTCGCGCTGTAGTTGCGGCTCAAGGTCTCGAACCCCCGCGACATCTCGTGGTACGCCTGCACCAGGGCCGCGTCGCCGGACGCGTCCCCGGCCTCCGCCTGGAACTGCTGCAGCCGTTCCACGTCGCGCTGCGCGGCTTCCAGCCCCGCGCGCAGGGCGAGGGCCTCGTCCCGCAGCGCGCGCTGCCGGTCCGCGGCTTCCTGCTCGGCCTGCCGCGACTGCGAGTGCTCTTCTTCGTACAGGCGCTTCCACCGCTGGGCCTCGCGCTCCCACTGGTCCCGCTCCTGCGCCAGCGTCTTGAAGCTGGGGGGCTGCGCGCCGCCGGCCCCCTCGTCCGGCGCGGCGCCCGGCGCGGCCGGGCCCGTCTCCAGCAGCCGCCGCTGGCCGGTGCTCCGGTGCACCATGTGGGTGCCGTCCTCGAGCGTCCCGTCCTTGGACATGTCCTCGATGACCTGCCGGTGCAGCGGTCCGAAGGTCTCGCCCCCGGGGAACTCGATCAGCCAGTCCATCTCGAGCTCCGTCATGCCGGGCGCCGGGGCCCAGCCCTCGCCGTCGGAGGACACCTCGTCGTCGGGCGCGATGCGGCCCGACTGCGCCCAGGCGCACAACTTCGCCAGGTCGACCGGACCGTACGTCGCCCCGTCGCCCTTCTTCACCCACCAGATGCGACCGTCTTCGCTCATCGTGTTCCGTTTCGCCTGTTCACCGTTCGGGGATAAAGAGGACCTGCCCGACCCGGACGACATCGGGGTCCCTCAGATGGTTCGCTTCGACGATGGCCGAGGGCTGCACGCCGTACGCGGCGGCGATCGTGGAGACCGTCTCCCCGCCCTTCACCACGTGTTCGTAGCCGTAGTCCGATCCCGCCGGCCCGCGCCGCGCGCCGCCGCCGCCGCCGCCGCGGTCCGGCGCCAGCTTCCGGATCAGCTCGCTGACCTTCGCGCTCAGGGAGTCGACGACATCCTTCCGGTCCTTGACCCGGGCGGCGTCCACGGCGCCGATCCGCCGCTCCAGGTCGGTGAACCTCGCCTGCGTCGTTTCGCGTTCGGCGGCGGCCCACGCCTCCTGCTTCCGGCGCACGGCCTCCAGGTCCGCCTGCAGCTGGTCGTTCTGCATCTCGAGCGCCTCGACGCGGCCCGCCACCCGCCTCAGGTCCTCCCGGAGGAGGAGCACGTCCTCGCGTTCCTGCGCGGCTTCGCGCTGCGCGGCGCCGTAGTACGTCGTGCAGCCGGCCAGGGCCGTGAGCCCGGCGGCGGCCAGCAGGACGGCAATGCGCTGCGCGTGCGGAGGCATGCCCCATGTCCCTAGCGGAACGGCGACGCGATCTCAAGGCTAAACGGGCTGCGCGCCGGGCCGCGCCTTGACTTTGCGCCCCCGAAAGCGCATGCCGGGCTGCGTGAAGGCGACGAGGTCCCACGCGGTGCTCATCCGCAACGCGCGCGTCTGGCCGGCGGCCGGCGCCGACCTGATCGAAGACGGCGGGGTGCTCGTGCGCGACGGTCTCGTCGCGGCGGTGGGCCCGCACCTCCGGGCGCGGGCCGACGAGGTGATCGACGCGGGGGGCGGCCTGCTCCTGCCCGGTTTCGTCCAGACGCACGTGCACGCCTGCCAGGCCCTCTTCCGGGGCCTGGCCGAGGACGTGGCCCTCCTGCCCTGGCTGCGGCGCTACGTCTGGCCGCTGGAGGCCGCGCACGATCCCGAGTCGCTCCGGGTGTCCGCCCGACTCGCCTTCGCCGAGCTGGTGAAAGGCGGCACGACCTCCTTCCTGTCCTTCGAATCCGTCCGCCATACCGGCGCGGTATTCGAGGCGGCCGCCGACATCGGGCTGCGGGGCATCGTCTCGCACGTCCTCATGGACGAAACGGGCGGCTACCCGCCGCTGGCGGTGCCGGTCGATGACGCCCTGGCCGACTGCGACGCGCTGCTGGACAACTGGGGCGGACGCGACGGCCTCGGGCTGGCCGTGGCGCCCCGGTTCGCCCTCAGTTCGTCGGCCGCGCAGCTGCGCGCCGCGGCCGAGTACGCCCGGGACCGGGGCCTGCTGCTCCACACGCACTGTGCCGAGCAGCGGCAAGAGGTCGCCCAGGTGCACGAACGCACCGGGATGTACAACTTCGAGTACCTCCACGCCCAGGGGCTCTCCGGCCCGGACGTGTGCCTCGCGCACTGCGTGCACCTGGTCCCCCGCGAGATCGACCTGCTCGCCGACACCGGCACGCGCGTCCTGCACTGTCCCTCCGCGAACCTCAAGCTCGGCTCGGGCACGGCGCCCGTGCCCGAGTACCTCGAGGCCGGTCTCACCGTCTCGCTGGGCGCGGACGGCGCCGCGTGCAACAACCGGCTGGACATGCTCACCGAGATGCGGATGGCCGGGCTGGTGCAGAAGCCGCGGCTGGGCCCCCAGGTCCTCCCGGCGCGCGAGCTCGTGCGCATGGCCACCGAGGGCGGCGCGGCGACCCTCGGCCTGGCGGACGAGACCGGCACGCTCGAGCCCGGCAAGCGCGCGGACCTGGTGGTCGTCTCGCTCGACGACCTGCACGTGACGCCGTCGGACGACCCCGCGGCCACGCTCGTCTACGCCTGCACGCGCGGCGACGTGGCGCTCACGATGGCGGGGGGCCGGGTGCTCTGCGAGAACGGACGGCTGACAGGCATCGACGAGGACCGGTTGCGCGCGGACGCGCGGGAGCAGCGGCGCCTGCTCCTGCGGCGCGCCGGCCTCCGGTGAGCCGGCGGCCCCGTGCCGCCGGGCGCCGGCGCGGCGTCTCCGAAAACGCTGGCGGGGCGGGCGGCACGGGTTCATCATGCGGTCATGAAGGCGGACGCGCGAGGCCATGCCCGCCGCGTGCGGGCCGCGGGCGTGGGCGCCGTGCTGCTGCTCGCGGCGTGCGGCCCGGTCGCGTCCCCGCCGGAGGAACCTGACATGCATCCCATCGACACCTCGCGCCGGCTGGTGTCGGACCTGGCCGGGACCTGGTACACCGGCGACCCCGACGCGCTGCGCGCGCAGCTCGAGGGCTATCTCGAGGAGGCGGACGAAACGCCCCCGGGGCGCCCCAGCGCGCTGGTGCTGCCGCACGCGGGCTACGCCTACTCCGGCCGCATCGCCGCGGCCGGCGCCCGCGCCCTGCGCGGGCACCGCTTCCGGCGCGTCGTCGTGATGGGCCCCGCGCACCGCGCCCGCCTCCCGCATACCGCGGCCCTGCCGGCGGCGGGCTCGCTCGAGACCCCGCTCGGGGACGTGCCGCTGGACACGGCCTTCATCGCCCGGCTGGCACGGCACCGCGGCTTCGCGCTGTCGCCCGCGGCGGAGGGCGGGGAACACAGCGTCGGCATCCAGGTGCCCCTGCTGCAGGTCGCGCTCGGCTCGTTCGCGCTGGTCCCGATCGTGGTCGGCCGGCTCGACGCGCCCGCCGCGCGCGGCCTGGCCGGCGCGCTCCTCGAGGAGATCGACGAGGAGACCCTCGTGGTCGCGAGCACGGACTTCACCCACTACGGCCGCGCGTTCGACTACGTGCCGTTCGAGGAGGACGTCGAGGCGAACCTGCGCCGGCTGGACCTCGGCGCGTTCTCGCGGATCGAGGCCCGCGACATGGAGGGCTTCCGCGCCTACGTGGCCGATACGGGCGCCACGATCTGCGGGCGCGACCCCGTGTCGATCCTCCTGGCCATGCTTAACCCCGCCCAGCAGGTCCGGCTGCTGGCGTACGACACCTCGGGCCGCATCACGGGCGACTGGAGCCGCTGCGTGAGCTACGTGGCGGCCGCCGTCACCGGCGCGTGGAAGCCCGCCCCGAAGGAGTCCGAAGGCGCCGCGCTGGAGCTGCCGTTGACCGGGGAAGACCGGGAGGCGCTGCTCGCCCTCGCCCGCGGCACCCTCGAGGGGTACCTGGAGACCGGCCGCCGGCCGGAGCCGCGGGATCTCGGCCTCCGGCTCACCGCGGGGATGCGGCAGGTCGCGGGCGCGTTCGTCACGCTGCACGAGGGCGGGGCGCTGCGCGGCTGCATCGGGGAGATCTTCCCGCGGCGGGCCCTCTGCGACGTCGTCCGGGACCACGCCCTGAACGCCGCGCTGAAGGACCCGCGCTTCGCGCCCGTGACGCGCGGCGAACTGCCGGAGCTGCGTATCGAGATCTCGGTGCTGACGCCGCCCGTGCGCGTCGACTCGTGGCGCGAGATCGCCGCCGGGCGACACGGCATGGTCCTGCACAAGCAGGGCCGTTCCGCCGTGTTCCTGCCGCAGGTCGCCGCCGAGCAGGGCTGGGACATCGAAACCACGCTCACCCACCTGGCCCGCAAGGCGGGGCTCCCCCCCGACGCGTGGAAGGAAGGCGCCGGGTTCGAGGTCTTCGAAGCGGTGGTGTTCGGGGAACCGCGGTAGCCGCGGGCGCGCCCGCGCCCCGCTACAGCAGGCCCTCGGCCCGGTACCACGCGAAGGTGCGGCGAAGCCCCTCGTCCAACCCGACCCGGGGCTCGTACCCGAGGTCGCCCTTCGCGCGGCGGATGTCGAAGGCGCGGTTCTGGCGGTACCAGTCGACGCGGCGCGGGAAGATGGGCGGCGTCACCTTGAACGGCTTGCACACCTTCTCGCAGACGTGCCCGGCGGCGACCACCGGCCACACCGGGTAGTGCGGCGTCTTCACGTCCATGCCCATGGCCTTGCCCGTGCGGCGCACCAGGTCCTCGATCGAGACGTACTCCTCGTCGGCGATCAGGTAGACCTTGCCGTCGCCCTTCCCCGGCGCCATGGCCTTCACGAACCCGTCCACGAGGTTGTCGATGTACACCGGGTGGTACAGCGTCCGGCCGCTGCCGAACATCGGGAAGCGCCCCTTCGCGACGCGCTTGAAAATAAGGTAGAAACGCTCGGGGTCGCCGGGGCCGTAGATCGCCGAGGGCCGCAGCACGACGGACGGCAGACCGTCCCGGAAGAACGCCTGCACGACAGGCTCCGCCTCGTACTTGGTCTGCTGGTAGTAGTCCGCGGGGGCGATGTTGTGGTCCTCGTCCGTCGGCGGCTGCTTCACGTTGCCGTGCACGCCGCAGGTGCTGCAGTAGACGAACTTCTTCACGCCCGCCGTCGTCGCCTCCTCGAGGCAGGTGCGGGTGCCCCCGACGTTGACGTCCCAGTAGTGCCGCTCGGGCACGTTGAGCTCGCGGAAGGCGGCGGCGAGGTGCTGTACGACGTCCACGCCCTCCATGCAGCGGCGCACGACGTCGCGGTCGGTCACCGTGCCGATCACCACCTCGGCGCCCCACTCGCGCAGTTCCCGGGTCTTGAGCCCCTCCTTGTAGTCGAGCGCGACCACCTGGTGCCCGTCGTCCAGCAACCGTTTCACGAGCGCCTTGCCCGTGAACCCCGTCCCGCCCGTGACCAGAATGCGCATGCGTGCCCCCCCCCGACGGCGGCCTACCTCATACCGGAAAGCGGCCCGGTCCGCAATGCACGCCTGGCGCCCGGGCCGGCCCCTCGCCCCCGCGGCGGCAGGCGCCGCCCGCGCCGGTTCACCGCCCCGGCGCCACCCACAGGTCGGGCCAGTTGTCGTTGCCGGTGTGGAACGTGACGCGCACGGCCTCGTCCGCCGGCGTGCCGATCCGCCACAGGAAGATCTCGTAGTCGGCCGTGTCGTGCTCGTGCCCCTCGGCGGCGGCGCCCAGCGCAAGCCACCGCCCGTCGTTCGAGACGCGCGGGAAGTACTCGTGGCTGTAAGGTTCCGGCAAGTCCAGCCACGGGCGCGAGACGAGCGTTTCGGGGTCGGCCCGGTAGACGGCGTTCTGCCTCCGGCCGCCGTGGCCGATGCCCGCGAGGTAGTCGCGCGCGGGCGACCACGCCCACTGGCAGCCGCCGCCTATGCGCCGCGCCGTCCCGTCCGTGCCGAGCACCATGCCCGCGCGCCGCGCGCCGCGCCAGGTCACGGCCAGCCGGCCGGACCGCGCGTCGAAGTCCGGGGTCTGCAGCTGCACCCCGGCGGGCACGGGGTCGCGGCCGCTTTCGAACAGCACGGTCTCGGTCCCCGTCGCCGTCTCGTGGGCGACGAACCGGCCGCCGTTCCGCTGGAAGTAGACCGTGCCGCCGTCCTCGCTCCACGTGGGCGTGTTGCCGTCCCGGGCCAGGAGCCGCTCCGCGCCGCTCTCCAGGTCGAGCGCGTAGACGTCCCACGGCAGGGGGTCCCGCTGGGAGACCCACTCGAGCTGCGAGCGGCAGAACACGACCCGGCGGCCGTCGGGCGAGACGCGCGGAAACGTGTCGGCGTGCGGGTGGTCGGTCAGGCGCCGCACGGCGCCGCCCGGGAAGTCCATGCGCAGGATCTCGTGGTTGCCCTCGCGGTTGGAGCTCCAGACCAGGAAGCCGGCGATGCCGCCCGTGGCGTCTTCCGCCCGCCGCGCGCCCCGGGGGTCGGCGACCGGCGCGCCCCGCGCGGGGGGGCGCCACGCGCCGAGCCGGCGCACGCGGCGCCACTCCCACCCCAGCGCGGCCGCGCTGGCGACCACCGCCGCCGCGAGGGCCGCCACGGCCACGAACCGCCCGCGCGACGGCCGCGGACCGGGCGGGCGCGGCGCGCGCCGACCGGTCGTGAGCGTGAAGAGCACCAGGGCCAGCCCGCCGAGGGAGTAGTCGACGGCCTGGCTTACGACGTGCATGGCGATCAGGGCCACGGCAGAGTCCTCCGGCGGGAAGCCCAGCGCCGACAGCGCCGCCAGCCCGCCCGCCTCGTAGGTTCCGAAACTCATGAAGGCCGGTACCGGCAGGCTCGCGCCGCCCTCGGCGGCGATCAGCGTCACCATGACCGCCCAGGGCGACGCCCCCGCCAGCTCGGGCCACAGCGCGCGGGTGACGCCGAGGAACAGGAAGTACAGCCCCCCGTACTTGGCGGCCCGCACCGCGGCGGAAAGCCCCAGTACCGCCGGCAGCCGGCCCGAGCGGCGAACCGCCGTGATGGCGGCCGCGAGCCGGTCCAGGAAGCCGAGCACGGCCGCGGCGGGCCGCCGGGCGCAAAGCGCCGGCGCCAGGCGCCGCGCCTGCCGCGCGAAGAAGGCGATCCCGCGAAAGAGCCCCCACCACCCCACGCCGACCAGCACGACCAGCAGCACGGCCGCGGCGAGCGGCGCCGCGCGCCGGGCCAGGCCCGACAGGGCGAGCACGAGAACCAGCAGCAGCGCCACGAAGTCGAAGAGCATGCTGACCGTGAGCGACGAGACGCAGGCCGCGGCCGGCACACGGTAGCCCCTGTTGAGCATCGCCACGTAACTCAACTCGCCGGCCCGTGCCGGGAGCAGGTCCACGAACATGTTGCGCGTGAGGGTCACGAGGTAGAGATGCCGGGGCGCCGGCACCTGGGCGTCGCCGCTGCCCAGGAGCAGCAGCCGGTACCGCGCGGCCCGCAACCACGCCTGCAGCAGCTGGGCCAGCAGGTACACCCCGACCAGGGGCCAAGCCAGGCGCCGCAGCGCCCCCAGCAGGGCCGCCGGTCCCACGGCACCCCCGCCCCCGCCAACCAGGCGGAACAGCAACGCGAGCACCAGGAGGGAGATCGCGCCGGATACGACGAGGCGGATCACGTGTCTGGACGGGGCGCGCATGCGGGAACGATCAAGCCGCATTCCCGCCCGCGCGTGAAGCCCTAAGTTGCGCGCGGGCGGGAAACGGCGTTCAGTGAAGCCGTTCGAGCGTGACCGACTCGAGGGCCATGTCCGCGGCGCGGTAGTAGTGAAAGGCGAGGAAGAAAGGCACGTCCTCCGGCTGCTCGAACGCGCGCGACGCCTCGCGGCCGGCGCGCACGTCGACCCAGTCCCCCTCGTCCCGGTTCCGGCGGCGCACGTTGAAGCGGCCGAGCGCGGTGTCCGGCGGGGCGTCGCTCCGGAAACGGAGCCCGACCCGGTAGCGTCCCGCCGCCAGCCGCTGCTTGGGCCCGTAGAAGACGAGGCCGTCCGGCTCCCACGCGGCGCGCAGGTAGACGTCCCGGTGCGCCCCGTCCGTGTGGCCCGCGTGGAAGAACGCGGCCGCCGGCCAGGACGTGCGCGCGCCGGGCGGCAGCGCGGCCGCGCCGCCCGCGGTGAGGACCAGCCGGTCGACCTCCACCACGCCCCGGGCCCCCTCCAGGCGCGGGGCGAGCGGCCCGAACACGGCGTGCCCCGCCAAGGGCGCCTCGGCCCACTCCCACGCGTCGGTATCGACGTCGATCGGGACGGCCGGTCCGGCGTCGCCGTCCTGCAGGACGACCGTTCCCGCCCCGCGCAGGCGGACCTGCCAGGCCAGGCCGGGAGCGGGGGCCGCCGTCACCGGGCGGGGCAGCGACAGGACCGCCCCCGGCACGAGGCGGACCGCCTTGCCCGGCGCCCCGGCGGCGAGCCCGGGCGGGCCCTCCCTGCGCAACCGCTGCGCCGGCCATTGCCAGGCGGGCAGGAAGCCGGCCCGCTCCCGGGCGGGCACGGCGCGGACCGCCGCGCGCGGCTCCTCGAGCAGGCGGAAGCACCACACGCTGCCCTCGCGCCGCACGAACTGAAGCCGCTCGTTCTCGAGCAGCCGTCCGAGCGTCACGCCCACCGGGAACGGGCTCACCTTCTCGGGGAACAGGTCCTCGTGGAGCAGCACGTGTCCCACCCCCCGCCCGGCAAGTGCGTCGGCCTGTTCCCCGCTCAGCCCCCCCTGGTTCACGCTCTCGAAGGCCCGGAAGATCTCCTCGACATACCGCCGCTCCACGACCGGCTTGTACCCGTTGAGCAGGCGCAACCGGTGGAGGGAGGCGTAGTACTCGTAGACGGAACCGTAGTCCGAGTCGCCCGGCCACAGCGGCACCGCGAGCGCGCGGAGGCCCCCCGGCGGCGCCTCCGCCGCGGCGGCATAGGCCGCCTGGCGCGCGGGCAGCAGGCACACGGTGGGGCGCACCTGCGCGCGGTAGTCCAGCGTGAACACGGCCGTCGCGGCGGCGGCGAGCAGAAGGCCCGCGCGGCGCGGAGCGGCGCGGAGCAGGCCGGAGAGCCCAACGGCCAGGCCCGCGGCCAGCAGGGGCGGCACGAGCGTGAACACCTTGGCGGGCTGTCTCACCATGGCGTAGGGCGGCACGAGGCGGCGCGCGGCGCGCAGGGCAACCGCCCCGGCGGGACCGTTCGTGCCCAGCGCCAGGGCCGTCACCCCCAGCAGCGCGAGCGTGAGCAGCGCCGCCAGCCACGCCGGGCGCCGCTCCGCGCGGTCGCGCGCCGCGCGCCAGGCGAGGGCGGCCAGGCCGGCGCACCACGCCAGCAGCACGGGCAGGCCGAGGTAGACGTGGCTCTCCTTGCCCTCCCGTCGCCACTGCCAGAGCCCCTCCGCCGCCGGCGAGAACAGGGCGATCTCGCCCCAGCGGCGTCCGCCGGCCGCGGCGGACTCGCCGATCTGGCGATGCCAGAACCGGTTGTAGAGCACGGCCGCGAGGACGAGCAGGACGAAGGGGGCCAGGGCCCCGGCCCACCGGCGCCACGTGCGGCCGTCGCGGAAGGCGAAGCCCCCGCGCGCCGCCAGGGCGAGGAGACACCAGCCCGGCGCGGCGAGCAGCCCGAAGAACAGCCCGTGCGTGTCGCTCCAGCTCAGCAGGACCGCGGCGAGTCCGGCCAGCACGCCCCCGCGCCGGCGCCCGTCGCGCACGGCCACGTCGAGGCCGTAGAACAGCAACGGGATCCACATCATGCCGAACCCCGCGGGGCTCCCGCCGAGGAGGTTCACCCACCGGAACGGCAGGAAGACCGCGGCCGCCGTGGCCGCCAGGGCGGCCCCGGGCGCCGTCGCGTAGCGCCGGGCCAGCAGCCAGGTGAACACCAGCGTGCCCCAGAGGCAGGCGAAGAGCGTGAGGTTGTAGCCGAACGCGCGTCCGCCGGCGGCCTGGCCGAGCGCAAAGACGAGGGGAAACGGCAGGTAGCCCGCGCTGGGCTCGCGGCGCGCCGCGTCCTCCCCCGTGTTGAACTCGTAGAGGTTGTGGAACCACGGCGTCCCGCCGCCGAGCCAGTCCGCGAACAGCCAGTAGTGGTAGAGCAGCTGCAGGTGGTCGCCCGGCACCAGGGTGCGCGCGTGCCCGCGCTCCACGTTCTGGGAGGAGGACGGGATGCCCTCGAAGGCGTGCCGCGCGAGCGGCCAGGTGAACAGCAGCCCGGCGGCGAGGGCCAGCCCCGCTGTCAGCAATACCCGCGCCGCGGCACGTCTCATGCCCGCGAGTATCGGGGGAAAGCCCGCGCGCGGCAAGGCCCCGCGGCGGGCCGGGTCAGGCGGGCGGGTCCGCCGGCGCCCGGCCCGGGGCCCCGCGCAGGAGGAAGACGATCCCGCCGGCCGCCGCGTACACCACCGTGACCGCCAGGTACAGCAACGCCAGCGAGAGCGCGGCCTCGCGCGTGACCCCCACCTGCGAGAAGAAGAAGACGTACGACGCGTCCCGTATCCCGAGTCCGAAGATCGAGATGGGCAGCGCCTCCACGAGGGTGATCAGCGGGATGAACACGCAGAAGTAGAGCAGCGGGATGTCCAGCGTGAGCAGCCGCGAAATGAGGTAGATGCCGTAGATCGCGAGGAACTGGAAGACCAGCGAGATGCCGAGAGCGCGCCGGAGCAGCGGCGCGTTGCGGCGGTACAGCGCGATGGAACCGAGGAACTTCTCGACGAAACCGCCGAGCCCGGGCACGCGGTCGAGCCGCAACACGCGCAGGCCCCACCGCAGCAGCCGGCGCTGGAGCAGCAGCGCGACGAGCAGGGCAATCGCCGCGAAGACCGCGGCCGGCACGAGGAGGATGCGGCGGTTGGGCAGGCGCGACAGCCCGACGAGGGCGAAGAGCAGCCCCCAGAGCGTGACCGCGAAGAAGCCCGTGAGCCGGTCGGCGAAGACCGAGGCGAATCCCTCCGCGGCACGGGAACTGCGCCGGGCCACGTCGTAGACCCGGTAGGCGTCCCCGCCGATGCTCGACGGCAGGAACAGGTTGAAGAACGTGGCCACCAGGTAGCTGCGGACCAGGGTGCCCCACCGGATGTCGATCCCGTCGGCGCGCAGCAGCAGGCGCCACTTGAGCGCACTGATCACGGTGTTGAGAAACAGGATGCCGTAGATGGGAACCACGAGCCACAGCGCGGGGCTGCGGAAGACCCGGCGGAACTCGCCGAGGTCCGCCCGGGCATAGAGCCACGTCATCAGGCCGACGCCTACGGCCAGCTTCAGGAGGGGCAGCCACCGCCTCGCGCGTTTCACGTCGCCGGCTCCGGGCGGTCCCGCGCCGCGCCCGGCGCGAGCGACTTGAGCACCCGGGCCGGCACGCCCCCCGCGAGCGAGTGGGGCGGCACGGGCCGCGTCACCACCGCGCCGGCGGCCAGGACGCAGTGCTCGCCCGTCGAGGCCGCGTCCAGCACCGTGACGCGCGCGCCCAGCCAGTTGTTCGGCCCGATCTGCAGCGGCCCCTTCGTCCGCGTGCCCGCCTGCTGCGAGAACGGGGTCGGATCGGCCGGGTCGTACTCGCCGCCGCTGAGGAGGTACGCGTAGGCGCCGATCATCGTGTCGGGCCCGACGGCGAGCTCGTTCGAGGAGAAGACCTGGCAGTTGGAGGAGAGGTTCACGCGGTCGCCCACGGTGATGTTGCCGTCCTTGGTGTAGACGATCGTGTTGCGGCCCACGTAGACGTCCGACCCGATGTCGATGCCCCGGTTCCCCTCCCCCTTCGCGTCGAGGACGGCCCCGTCGTCGATGATGACGCGGTCGCCGAGCGATATCTTGTGCGGGTGCCGCAGGGTGATCCCCCGCCCGAACACCACCTTCTTCCCGCACGCGCGGAACAGGCGCGGGTATAGCCAGCCGCGGAGCAGCAGCCCCGCGGCGCCGGGCAGGCAGGACACCAGCAGCACGAGCAGCTCGTTGCGCAGGACCGCCGCGGCGGAAACGTCGCCGTAACACAACTCGCGGTAGGCCTTCCAGGCCGGGCGCTTCCGCCCGCCGGCCACCGCACGGACCTTGAACTGCGCTTCGCCGGCCACACGCACCTCCCCCGCCCCCCCCTCGCGGGCGCCCGCCTGTACGCCGCGGGCGGCGGACCCCGGCCGCCGTCGCGGCATGGCGTGCGCAGTCTATCCGCGCCGGGGGGGGCTGTCACGCGCCGCCCTCGCCCGGCCCGGCTCAGAGGAGCGAGTCGGTGAGTTCCCGGAGGTCGTCCACCCCCTGCCCCTCGAAGTAGAGCCGGTACCAGAGCTCGAGATTGATGAGGATCCACAGCCGGTAGTTGTGGTCCCGGACCCCGTCCATGTGCTCGCGGATCATGCCCTCGACGAACGCCCGGTCGAAGAGCCCGAGCTCGACGAAGCGCGACTGGGCGAAGAGGCGGTCCACGAAGCGGCGCAGGTCGGTGCGCAGCCAGATGCCGATCGGGAAGCCGAATCCCTGCTTCTGCCGGTAGATCAGCTCCTGCGGCAGGTACCGCGAGGCCACCCGCTTGAGGATGTGCTTCAGGTTGCGCCCGCGCAGCTTCATGCGGCCGGGAAGGGACGCCGCGAACTCGCATACCCGGTGGTCGATCAGCGGGGGGCGAACCTCCAGCGAGTGGGCCATGGACATGCGGTCGGCGATGGCCAGCAGGTGGTCGGGCATGCGCGTCATCAGGTCGGTGTAGAGCATGCGGTCCACCAGCTCGTCCACGCCGTCCGACTCGAACCAGGCCAGGATCTTCGCGGTGGAATCGGCGTCCCCGATGCGGGCGCGCGCCGGCGCGGTGAACAGCGACCTCTTCTGCTCGTCGGTGAAGCGCAGGAAGCTCATGCTGCGCGCGTAGCGCTCGCCGTGGCCGTAGAAGGACATGTCGTTCACCCAGGCCAGCTTCTGCGCCAGGCTCTTGTACTGGAAGGACTCGGGGACCAGCGAGAGCAGCCGCTTCATGACGGTGCGGCGGAAGGCCGCCGGCAGCCAGGCGTAGAAGTCGACCATCCGCTGCCCCGCGAACCGGTCGTAGCCGGCGAAGTTCTCGTCGCCGCCGTCCCCGCTCAGCACGACCTTGACCTCCTCGGCGGCCACCTGCGACACGAGGTACACCCCCACGCCGAAGGGATCGGAGGGCTCGTCCATGTGGTGGATCATGGAGGGGACGAGGTGGATCAGGTCCGCCTCCACGACGCGCTCGCGGGCTTGCAGCCCGTAGCGCGAGGACACCATGCGGGCGTACGGCAGCTCGTTGAAGCGCTGCTCCTTCACGCCGATGGAGAAGGTGGGGAACGGTTCGCCCGTGGCCTTCGCCATCATCGCGGTGATGACGCTGGAGTCGATGCCCCCGCTCAGGAAGCTGCCCACGGGCACGTCGCTGAGCAGGTGCAGGCGCACGGTGTCGCGAAGCAGCTCGTCGAGTTCCTCCACGCACTGCGCCTCGGTGCCGGCCCGCTTGCTCCGGAAGTCGAGCGACCAGTACCGCTCCACCGAAACCCGGCCGCCCTCGAGCCACAACGTGCTCGCGGCCGGCAGCTTGTGGATGCCGCTGAACAGGGTGTAGTCGTCGGGCAGGTAGCGCAGCGAGATGTAGTGCCAGAGCCCGTTCAGGTCGGGCTCGGCCTCCAGCATCCCGGAGGCCAGCACGCTCTTCACCTCGGAGGCGAAGGCGAAAGCCCCGTCGCGCTGCGCGTAGAAGAGCGGCTTCTGCCCCATGTGGTCGCGGGCGAGGAACAGCACGTCGCGGTCCGGGTCCCACACGGCGAACGCGAACATGCCGCGCAGGTCCTTGACGCAGTCGCGGCCCTTCTCCTCGTAGAGGTGGAGGATCACCTCGACGTCGGTCGAGGTCCGGAACGTGTGGCCGCGCGCCTGCAGCCCGCGGCGCAGCTCGGGGCTGTTGTAGATCTCGCCGTTGCACACGAGCTGCAGCCGGCCGGTCTCGTTGGCCATCGGCTGGTGGCCGCCGCCGAGATCGATGATGCTGAGCCGCCGCTGGCCGAGCGACAACCGGTCGTCGTGGAAGAAGCCCTCTTCGTCCGGCCCGCGGTGCGCCATCAGGCGGGTCACCGGCACGATGCGCTCCCGGTGTCCCGGCGCCATGATCCCCGCGATGCCGCACATGATCTGCTCCCCTCCGGATGGAACCGGCTATCGTAGCGGCCGGGGGCGGCGGGTCAATCCGCATCCCCCGCCGCGCGGCCGAGCGCCGCGCGGAGCCGGTCCCTGAAGCGTTCCAGTTGCCCGGCCGGCCGCCAGCGCACGGTGGCGGCCCGGATCTCGATCCACTGCGGGGCGCCGGCGAAGCGCCAGTGCGGGCGAACCGCCGCGCGGTTCTCGAACCGGAACCGGACGGCGGTCCGATGCGCGCCGGGTTCCGGCCGCAGCGCGGCCAGCACCGCCCCGTCGGCATCCAGCAGGTCCACCGGGAGCAGCGGCGGCCGCTCGCCTTCCTCCCCGGCGGCGGCGAGGTCGAGGGCCAGGTCCCAGGCCCCGGGCGGCAGCACGCAGGGCACGGGCCACACCCCGTCGATCGGGCGGTCGGCCGTGGCCGAGGGGGCGCGCGCGACGCGCACCGCGACGGCCCGGGACACGTCGAGCCGCAGCCGCGCGAAATCGTCCAGCGTGCCCATCGGCACGCCATTCCAGTCGACGCGCTCCGGCCGGTCGAGCGCCTCGTCGAGCCGCTCCAGGAACCGGCGCGCCCGCGCCCGCGTCGCCCCGGGCAGGTCTGCGGCGCGGGCCCCGGCGGCGACGGCGCACAGGGCGGCCGCCCCGTCGGTCGCGGGGGCCGCCAGCCGCGCCTCCGCTTCGGCGTCGTGCCCCCAGGCAAGGCACCAGGCGGCGGCGGCGGCCGCGTCCGCCACGGGGTGCAGGTAGCAGGGCAGGTATTCCTCGTGCGGCCGGGGTTCGGCCCGCGCGGCAAGCCGCCCGTACGGCAGGCGGAAGGGGTGCGGCGAGGCCGGGCCGAACGGCAGGGCGGCGAGGTCGAAGGCGGCCAGGACGCTGCGCCGGCGGACGGCGCCGGCCCGCAGGACGATCCGCGCCGGCCGCTCGCCCGTCACCAGCACGGCGAACCCGTCCACCGCGCCGCCGTCGGGTGCGGCCAGCGCGAGCGCCTTGGGCCGCCGGTCCACGAGCAGCACGGTCTCGGCGCCCACCGGCGGCGGCGGCCACGGCAGCAGCTCGCGCTCCCGGCCGTCGGTCAGCCGCGCGGGCCGGGGGAGCGGCAGCTCCAGCACCGTCCGCGGGCCGTGCGCGCGCGGCGTGTAGAGTTCCACCCCGCGGGCGGCGAAGGTCGGGCGGGGACCGGGCGCGGGTCCCCACGCCGCGACCCGGCTCCAGCTCGACGTGAACCGCGACCAGCCCGCCGCATACCCGGGCCGCCGCCGCCCCGTTCGCGGATCGCGCAGGCCGCGGACTTCCGTCGAGGCGTCGCGCAGCACGCAGCACAGCGACGTCGGGTCGATCGCGCCCGGCGGGGCCGCCTCGACCTTGCCCGTCTCGAGCGTGGGCATGCGCGTATCCGCGAACACGCGGCCGAGGTAGAGCCGCCCCTCGTACCCGGCCGCCCCGTCGTCGGGTGCGTGCCGCGCGAGCCAGCGCCCCGCGGCCGTGCGCGGCTCCTGCGCGATGAAGGCCGCGGCGACGTAGACCGCCCCGGCCGCCGCCGGCAGCAGCGCGGCCGCGGCGAGGCCGTACGCCGCCGCGCGGCGCACCCGCCCGCCGCCCCGCGCAACCCGCGCCACGGCGGCGGCCGCGGCCACCGCGAACACGGGCACCAGCGGCATCACCTCCTGGGCGCGGACCCACGGGCTCAGCAGCGCGGCGTACGCGAGAAACGCCGTGGCAAAGAGGGGCAGGAGGCGCGCGCCGCGGGCCGCCGGGCGCCACGCGAGCAGGCCGAGGCCCGCCGCCGCCGCCGCGAGCCACGCGCCGCCCAGCGGCCTTGCGAACCGGGCCGCGGCGAGCCCCCGCGCCCACGCGGCGGCGTACCACGAGGACCCGGCCGCGCCGAGCCACTCGCGGCCCTCCGCCGCCACGTGCGCCCCGTACGCCCGCGTGGCTTCCAGGAACCAGGCCGGGCGCAGTACGCCGGGGTGCGCCCACGCGAAGCCGCCGCACACGGCAAGCAGCAGCAGCGCGGCCCGGCCCGCGCGGCGCCGCGGCGGGCCGCCGCCCGGTCGGGCGACGAAGGCCGCCGCAAGCGCCAGCAGGGGCAGCAGCGTGTACTTGGTGCCCAGCGCAAAGCCGGTCGCGAGACCCGCCGCGGCGCAGCGCGCCACGGTGTCGCGCCGCGCGGCCGCACACCAGAGCACCAGGGCCAGGGTCAGCACCGCCACTGCGGCGACGTCCGTTTCCGCATAGTGCGCGTGCTCCACGGCCTGCGGCGCGCAGGCGGCGAGGGCGGCGGCCAGGACGGCCGCCCCGCGCCCGAGACGCAGGCCGCGGGCGAGCCGGTAGACCAGCAGGCAGGTGAGGGCGCCGAGCCACGCGTTCGCGCGCCGGGCGAGCCGCAGCAGGTCCACCGCCGGGGCCGGAAGGGCCTCGCGGGCGCCGGTGAAGCGCGCCCAGCGGCCGCGCTGCATCGCCGCGGCGCGCGCGAGGCGCTGCACCGGGCGCATGAGCGTGAAGTAGCCGCAGGGATAGGCCGCCTCCTCGATACGGGTGTGCACGCGCGTCACCGCGAGCCACGAGACGATCTTCCCCTCGTCGGGGTGCAGGCCCGCGGGCCAGTCCAGCCCCGCGAAACGCAGCAGCAGCGCCGCCAGCAGCACCGCGCCCAGCGCGATGCCGGCGCGCCGGCGGGCGCGGACGGGCCGGGCTGTATCCGCCGGGCTCACCGGTGCCCGTTCCCGGGCACCGCCCCGCGCCAGAAGCGCAGCACGCGGTGGCGGTCCCATACCTCGACCGGCGCACCCGGCGGCGGCGCGCCCCGGGAAGCCGGCCAGGAGAGCATGGTGTCGCGCCCGGCGACCAGGTCGAGAGGCCCCGTCCACGCCCATCCTTCCTCGCCCGCCGTGCCGCGCAGCCGCGCGTCCGCCCGCAAGCCCGGCCCGCGGTAGGCCAGGCGCAGGGCGGGCGCGCTGCCAGGCGCCGCGCCGGGCGGCGCACCGCGCAGGGCGAAGGCGTGCGGGCCGCCGACCACGTGCACGCGGGGCAGCCGGAGCAGGTCGGCGCCCGGCCCGGCTTCCGCCACCGCTTCGTCGCACGTGACGGCGGTCCGGAACCCCGCGGCGCGCACGGCGCGCACGGTGTCCTCGCGGTAACGCCCGAAGGGGTAGCAGAAGGCGTCGGGCGCCCGGCCGCAGCCGGCGACGAAATCCTCGCGGCTGCCGCGGAGGTCGGCGCCGGCATCGGCAACGAAGCGCAGGTCGCGGTGGGCGCGGCCGTGCGACCCGAACGCGAGGGTGCCGCGGCCGAGCAGGAGCCGCACCTCCTCCCAGGTCAGGCAGGGGGTTCCCTCCAGGTCGCGGCGGCCGGCGTCGTCCGGGCCGATGAAGGCGGTAGGCAGGAAGGCGATCGCCCGGAAGCCGCGCGCGGCGAGCAGGGGCTCCACGTCCGTGAGCAGGTTGCGGTAGCCGTCGTCGAACGTGATAACCAGCGGCCGGGGCGGCAGCGGGGCGCCCCGCTCCACCGCCTCGGCCAGCTCGCCCGGCAGCACCGTCGCGTACCCCTCCGCGCGCAGGAAGTCGAGCTGCTCCTCGAAGACCGCGCGGGAGACCCACCACTTGTCGGCGCCGGCGTCGCCCACCTTGTGGTACATGAGGATCGGCACGCGCACCGCGCCCGCGCGCCCGCTCGCGGAGCCGGCCGCGCACGCCGCCGCGGCCGCCGTGCCCAGGAGGAACCGTCTCGCCGCCAGCCATCGCATGCGGCGAGTCTAGCCCGCGCGCGCCGCGGCGTCCAACCGGCAGGGGCGGCTACGCCGCGGGCTCCCAGCGCGAGACCGCGGGCGAACCCCACAGCCGGGTGAGACCGGCGGCGCGGCAGAGGGCTTCCAGGCCGGCGGACAGGCCCCGCGACTTCAGCATCCGGTGCAGCACCATCGGAAGGAAGAACTGGCCGAGCCGGCCGGCGGGCCGCCAGCCGTTCGCCGCGAAGGCGGACCGGACCTCGGCGTGGCGGAACAGCCGCCAGTACCGCGTGTTGTTTTCCACCCTCTTCTTGGCCTCGAAGAGCGCGGGCGCCACGGCGTTGAGGCCCTGGCTGGTCGGGTAGTCGACGACCACCGCGCGCTTCGCGCACCGGCACAGCTCGCCGACCAGCGCGGGCCACTGCCCGCAGTGGGTGAGCATGCGGAAGGCCAGCACGGCGTCGAAGGCGCCGTCCTCGAAGGGCAGGCGGAGCACGTCGCCCGCGACAAAGCGGGCCGCGCCGCCGTCGACGGCGGCCGCGACGCGCTTGCGGCAGAACGCCGAGCTGCCGAGCACCGTCACGCGGTAGCCCGCGCAGGACAGCGGAACGGCAAGCTGGCCGTGTCCGCCGCCGACGTCGAGCAGCGCGGCGCCGGGCGGAACGCCGTGCAGCAGCCGACGCGCGAGGCGTTCCTGGACGTCGAGCATCCACGCGCCCGATGCGCCCGCGAAGCGTGCCGCGTACTCGTCGGAGGAGGTGTGGATGTCCGCCTTCTCCTCGAACGCGCACGCCGCTTCCGCCGCCAGCCACTCGTCGCGATCCTGTGGCACGCCGCCGCCCTCCCCCTTGCCCGCGGACCCCCGGACACCCGGCGCCCGGCCGGGCCGACGAAGCAGTGTCCCCGATCGCCGCGCCCTTGGCAACCGCCGCCCCCCGCCCGCGCGGGGCGGGTGCGCGCCTTGTGCGCGGGCGCGTGCGCGCCTAGTATGGCCGCGCTTCACGAAGGGAGGAGCGGGTGATCGTCGTCGACGCGCACGTGCACGTGTACCCGGGGTATGACCGCGCGGTGTTCTTCCGCGCGGCGCGCGCCGCCCTCGCCGCGCGCGGGCGGGAGCTTTGCGCCGCGGGGCGCGGGGAGCCGGGCGCCCACGTGCTCGCCCTCGCCGAATCCGCGTCGTGCCGCTACTTCGACGTCCTTCGCGAGGCCGCCGCCGCGAACCGCGAGGCGGCCCCGGGGGTCCGGCCCCGGCCCACGGAAGACCCGCAGGCCCTGCACATCGAGGACGGCGGAAGCGTGCCGCTGGTCGTGCTCGAGGGCCGCCAGGTCGTGACCGCCGAACGCATCGAGGTCCTCGCCCTGGCGGGGGACCCCGGGGTGCCCGACGGCCTGCCGCTCGGCGAGACGGTCGGGCGGGTGCTGCACGCGGACGCCGTGGCCGTTCTGAGCTGGGCCCCGGGCAAGTGGTTCTTCCGCCGCGGCCGCCTGCTCCGGGCGTTCCTCGCGGACGCCGATCCCGGGCGGGTGTTCCTGGGCGACACGTCGCTGCGCCCGACGAGCTGGCCGACCCCGCGGCTCATGCGGACGGCGCGGGCCCGCGGCTTCCGCGTGCTCGCGGGGTCCGACCCCCTGCCGCCGCCCGCCGAGGCGGCGCGCGTCGGGAGCTACGTCTCCGTGCTGGAGGGCGCGCTCGACCCCGGGCGGCCCGCGGCCTCGTTCCGCGAGCGGTGCGGGGACCGGGCGGCGCCGGTCGCGGCCGCGGGGGCGCGCGGCGGGCCGTTCACGGTGGCCGCGCGGCTGGCCGCGCACCACAGGGAAAAGCGCGGTGGGTGACCTGCGGGCCATTCCCCGGCAAGGCGCGCGGCGCGTGCTGTTCATCGCGCCCCAGCCCTTTTTCCAATGGCGGGGATCGCCCATCCGCGTGGGGTTCGACGCGATGGCGCTCGTGCGGCAGGGTTTCGAGGTCGACCTGCTCGTCATGCCCTACGGCGAGGACCGCGCGATACCCGGCGTGCGCATCCTGCGGGCCCCCAACCCGCTGCGGATCCCGGCCATCCCGATCGGCCCGTCGCCGGGCAAGGCGGTGATGGACCTGTTCCTGCTGGGGAAGGCGCTCCGGCTGGCCGCCGGGCACCGCTATGCCGTCGTGCACGGCGTGGAGGACGCCGGCCCCATCGCCTGGCTGGCCGCGCGGCGGTGCGGGGCGCGGGTCGTCTTCGAGAAGCATTCCGACCCGGTGTCGTACCACGGCGGCGCGCTGCGCAACGCGGTCATGTGGCTGTACCGGCAGGTCGAGCGTTTCTCGATCCGCAAGGCCGACGCCGTGATCGGCACCGGCCCGGCGCTGGTCGAGCAGGTGCGGCAGATCGACCCGCGCAAGCCGGTGTACCTGATCGGGGATATCCCGAGTTCGCTGGCGGAGGCCGATTCCGCGCGCACGCGGGACATCGCGAGGGCCTGGCGGCCCTCGGGCGGGGAGGTCGTGGCGCTCTACGTGGGATCCTTCGCCGTCTACCAGGGCATCGACCTGCTCTTCCGGAGCCTGCCGCTCGTCTGCGAGCGGCTGGCGGCGGTGCGCTTCGTCATCGTGGGGGGGACCGAACAGGAGATCGCGGCGCGCCGGGCCGAGATGACGCGCGCGGGGTGCGGGGCGGCGGTGACGTTCGCGGGCAAGATTCCTCCCGACGAGCTGCCGAGCCACCTGCGCGCGGCGGACATCCTGCTCTCCCCCCGGGTGGCCGGGTCGAACACACCGCTGAAGCTGCTGGATTACCTCAAGGCGGAGCGCGCGATCGCGGCCACGGATCACCCGGCCAACCGGTTGATCCTCGACGACGATACCGCCGTGCTCGCCCGGCCCGACCCGCGGGCTTTCGCGGACGCCGTCATCGAACTCGCCGGCGACCCGGCCCGCCGCGGGCGGCTGGCGGCCGCCGGCGCGCGCCTCCTGCGCGAGGAGCACAACTTCGAGCTGTTCTCGCGCCGGCTGGCGGCGTGCTACGCGCGGCTGGCGGAAGGGTGAGCGCCGGGGGGCTCAGAAGCCGTACCGCACGCCCAGCCCGTAAGCCGTGTGCGAAAGAGACACGGTGAAGGCGCCGCGGTCGTCCAGCGTCGCCCCCCGCTGCGTGATGCGGTAGCGGCCGGCCAGGTCGAGCTCGGCATGCCGCACGAGCAGGTCGATGCTCCAGGGCTCCTTCACCCGCACGTCGAGCCCGAGCAGGTAGACGGGCCCCGAGGGGTCGTCCACGGCGATCTCGCGGCGCCGGCTGTTGCGGGGCGTGCCCGGCCGGCCGAGCGACACCCAGTCGCCGTAGGTTGCGTAGCCCAGTTCCCACCACGTCGCGGCTTCGAACGAGCCGCCGAACCACGCGTAGCCCACCCCGGCATAGGGCGTGACGCGGGACCGGTTCCGCCAGCGCGCTATCACCGCCGCGACCGGGCCCCCGGCGGCGAAGTCCCCGTCGCTGTGCCCGTCGAACGCCGTGGAGGTCTCGGCGCGCACGCTGTCCCACGCGAACTGCAGGCCCGCGTAGCGGCCGAACCACACGTCGGCAAACGCCTTCACGGGGAGAAGGGACTGCTGCTCTTCGAGGCGGTTGATCGTGCCGACGACCGTGCCGCGGGCGTCGTCGAGCGTGAACCGCGTTACGCGCGTGCCCACGTCGAGGTGTTCGCGCGCCCACGCGGCCCAGTGCGCCGGCGACACGCCCCCGTGCGGGGCGCCGCCCCGCGGCACCGGGAGATGCAGGTCGGCGGCGTCCGGGACCGGGTCCGGGGCGGGCTCCGCGCGCGGCGTACCGGGCGGCGCGTCCGCCGCCGGCTCCGACCGCGCCGGCCCTGCGGCCGCAAGGCACATGACGCAACAGGCCAACCCCAGCAGGCCCTTCTCCTTCATCCGAAGGCCTTCTCCCCTGCCCCGCGTCCGGCCGGCGCAACGGCCGGCGCAGCGGCCGGTGGTCACAGCGCGTTGGCGAACGCCCGGGCGATTTTCTGCTGGCCCGCCTGGGTCGGGTGCAGCCCGTCGCCGGAAAGGTCGGAAACGCCAAGGCTCAGCCGCACCACGCGCGCGCCCGACTGGCGGGCCTGCGAGGCGACGGCGGAGCTGGTCGCGGCGATGTGGGAGGCATAGACCTTGTGGTCGCCGGTGACGGCCGGAAGCGTCGCCACGATGACGATCGTCTTGTTGGCCTTGGCGGCGCCCACGATGGCCGCGATGCTGCGCGCCGTGAACGAGGGCGAGAAGAGGTGGATCGCGTCGTTCGAACCCGTGAGCACCACGAGGTAGCCCGGCTTGTGCCGCGCG
Organism: uncultured bacterium; assembly: GCA_963744655.1. Classification (GTDB taxonomy): domain Bacteria; phylum Verrucomicrobiota; class Kiritimatiellia; order PWTM01; family PWTM01; genus CAVUUJ01. The sequence continues at coordinate 544,604 of CAVUUJ010000002.1, forward strand.
AGCAGGCCGCTCACGCGGGAGGCCGCCCCGTCGGACGTCTCGCCGCGCACGCCCGCGTTGACCACGCGCTTGCCGGTCATCGAGGCGAGGATCGAAGGATAGGGCGTCACCCCGCCCGGCACGCCGCCGGCGGTCAGGCTGTCGCCGAGCGCTACCACGACGTTGCGGTCGTTGTCGCCGACGTCGCCGCCCCCGCCTCCGCCTCCGCCGTCGTCGCACCCCGCCAGGAGAAGGGCCGCGGAAAGACAGGCCGCACCTGCCGCGAGAATTCGCCTGTCGCCCCGAAACATGCTCATGCCGAAGGCCCTCCCTCCCGCGCATCGCGGCGGCCGGCCGGAACCACGCGGAAGACGTCGTCCACTATAACCGCACGATCGCGGGAATCCAGTCGCGTATTGACCCTCCAACGCTTTCCGCCGGCGGGCTCCCACAGGCCGATCTGCAGCCGGCAGGGGCCTTCCGCGGCGTCGGCCGCCAGCTCGATCTCGCGGGTCTCCACGCAGAGGCCCCGGCCCCGGCGCGGCGCGGGGGCCCGGAGGACGGCGGGCAGGGCATGGTCGTCCTGCGCGATCATCCGGCCGTCGGCCCCGCGCAGGTGCACGAACACCACCGCGCGCGCGTTCGACGCGCCGGCGGGCAGCCGCCAGAAGTAGCGCACGCGAAGCCGGCCGGAGGGGAGGACCTCCCGGGGCCGTATCTCCAGGCCCAGCAGCTCGATGCCTCCCGCGAAGCGGGCGGGCACGGCCAGGTCGGGCACGGCGGCCTCCCGGTAGGCCGCGCGCCAGGCGGGGTCGAGGTGGCCGGGCGCCAAGCGTTCGAAGGCGGCGAGCAGGTCGCCGGCGTCCGTGATCGCGCCGGGGAAGAGGGCGAGGGCCCTGCGCGTGGCGGCCGCCGCTTCGTCGGGCCGAACGGCGGCAAGCGCCTCCGATGCGCGCGACAGGAAGGCCGCCGCGCAGTCCGGGCCGTGTCCCGCCAGGAGATGGCAGCCCGTCCAGTACAGGGGGAGCGGCCCGGCGGGCACGTCGCGGAAGCGCGAGAACACCGTCCACGGGCCCGATGCCGACCGGGTGTGGCCGATCCCCTGCCGCTCGAGCGTCGCCGCGGTCACGGGCGCGTCGGCGCGGAGCACGACGACGGCGGTGGCGGCGTCCAGCTCCACGCGGCCGTCCCGCGGCCAGGCGTTTTCGGGGAAGGCGCGCGGTTCCCGTTCGACCCGCAGGGCCCCGTCGGTCAGCCGGGCGAGCTGCTCGCTCAGCCAGCGGTCCGCGTAGACCGCGTGCGCGCCCCCGTCGAGCAGGGCGCGGGCGAGCGCGGGCGCGGCCGCTTCCTCCGGGTGCGGCGGCCCGCCGGCCCCCGCGTCCCCCTCCGCGGCCTCGAAGCAGTCGATTTCGCAGAGCCGCCACGGGGGCCGGTGTCCGCTTTCCAGGTCCGCGCAGGAAAGCCGTACGGCCCGGACCGGCTCCCCGCCGAGGCGCAGTGCCAGGCGGTGCCGGCGACCGATCCAGTAGGGGCGCGGACCCGACCAGTGGTACAGGGGCAGCGGCGTCTCCGCGCGGACTTCGCGCCACGGGCCGTCATCCGCCGCGCTCGTCTCGACGCGCAGCGCGGGCGGCCAGGCATGGGGCCCGGTCGCCCACAGCCGCACCTGCGCCAGGCGGACCGGGCGGGCGAACCGGATTTCGACCGACGCGCGGTCCGCCCCCGAGGGGGGCGCCCACACGGTGTCCATGTTCCGGTCGGCGACGCGCGGTGCCAGGTCCGCGCCGCCCGCGTCGCGCACGGAGGACCACGCCCCGGGGGGAACGGGCGCGAGCGCGTCCGCGGGCGCACGGAAGGCCGTATGCAGGGTGTGGCGGCCGAAGACCGAGCCGTCCGCTTTGCCGCCGGACAGCGCGAGCAGTTCGCGGATCCCGCCGTAGTTGTCGATCACGCCGACGCGCCGCGCCGTTTCGGCCCGCTGCGCGTGGGGCGGGTGCCGCTCCCCGCGGAAGGGGGTGACCACAACCCGCCCGCCGCCGTTCCAGTTCAGCTCGTAGTGATGGAGATGGGCGTACACCGCCTCCGTGGCGCCCGCCGCGGCCGCGAGTAGTTCCCGGTCCATCCGCTGCCGCGCCGGTCGGTCCCGCTGCACGGCGCGCAGCTCGCCGAGCACGGGCAGTTGCAGGACCACGGCGGCGGCGACGGGCGCGGCGGCGGCCCACGGCCCCGCGCGCCGGCCCAGGGCCGCCGCGGCCAGTCCCGCCAGCACGGCGAACGAGGGCACCATGGGGATGAAGTAGCGGCCCGTGTTCATCGCCACCTGCCGCGAGCCGAGGTAGACCGCGAGCGAGAGCCCCGCGTGCAGCGCCGCCGCCAGGCCCGCGAAGGCCGCGGGCCCGCGCGGCGCGCGGGCGAACCGGGCGAGCGCCAAAAGGGCGCCCGCCGCGATCCAGAGCGCGATCGCCGCGGCGACGGCGGGCTGCGCCGGCCCCAGCCACGCGGGCAGGCCGAGGAAGGTGTCGTAGCGCGCGGCGGCCAGCCGCCAGCCCCGCCCGAGCGGCAGGGCGCCCAGCTGCGACGCCATCGCGAAGCTCTCGAACCCGTGGCGCAGGTTCCACCACCAGAACGGCGCCCCGCCCGCGAGGAAGCCGGCCAGGCCGAGCGCCACGCCGGCGCGGCCGAGGCGGCCGCGCAGGCCGAGGGCGAGCAGCACCGCGGCGACGAGCAGCGCCGAGGTGACCATCTGGCTGCACCACCAGCCCAGGCCGGCCAGCAGGCCGAGCAGCAGGTACGCGGCGCGCGGGGCCGGCTCGCCCCGCGCTTCCCGCGCGGCCATGCGCGCGCCCATCCACAGCACCGCGGTCGCGAAGAACAGCGTCGAAACGTAGCCGCCGCGCGGCGCGAACTGGAAGAGGAAGAACACGCGGGGCCCGAGCGCCACGAACGCGAGCGCGGCGATCCCGGCCGCGCGGCCGCCCGCGTCACGCGCCCAGGCGTAGACCAACGGCAGGACCGCGATCGCGAACAGCACCGGGCCGAGACAAACCGCGAACCCGTTCTCCCCGAGGAGCCGGACGAGCAGCGCGCTGGCCGCCGGCTCGAGGGATCCCATGTAGGCCTGGCCGTAGAAGAAGACCGGCCAGGGGGCGCCGCGCGCCATGTGGCGGGCCATCAGGGCGACCACCGTGCTGTCCGCGTCGGTGATGTAGCGCATCGCCCAGGCGCCGTAGACGCGGGCCGCGGCGGCCAGCGCCAGCAGCAGGACGACGAGCACCCGGTGACCGGTCCGCGCAGTGCGCGCACCGGACCCGTCCGGGGTGGACGCGCCCGGACCCACGCGTCACTCCCCTCCCGCCGCCCGCCGCGGCGGCCGGAAGGTGACCGTGCAGGACGGCGCGCCGTGCGGGCGCGCCCCGATGAGCGTGATCCCCTCCTCGAAGCGGTAGGGGAACAGCTCGACGCCACGGTCCGCCCGCAGGCCCTCGACCCAGTTGTAGGCGATCGCGGCCTCGCGCGAGGGGTCGTCGAACGTGAGCTCGATGCGGTTGAAGTCCGCGCGCGCCGTCCCGCCCCCCTCGAGGAACACGGCGGGATCGCGCAGGACCGTGAACACGGCGATCTCCAGGTTGATCGAGAAGATGGACAGCTCCTCGCGGAAGCACTCCGGGTGCGCGCGCAGGAAGGTCTTCCAGTTCTCCTTGTAGGTCAAAAGGTGCGTGACGTTGTAGGCGCGGGCGAACCGCATGAGCGCCGCGGCCGGGTAGCGGAAGGCGGGCGGCGGGTAGTTGTACTCGATCGTGCCCAGCGGGAAGCCGTAGTAGTCGTCGGCCATCATCTCGCGCCCGACGAGCACGGGGAGGTAGGCCACGTTGCCGCGCCCGTAGGCGTGGAGGCAGGGCCCCGCGAAGCAGACCCGGCCGCCCTCGGGCACGTGCTCGCGCAGCCAACCGACGAGCTCCTCGACCGGCGGCGGCAGGGTCGTGTAGCGCGCGAGGCCCCGGTTGCGGTAGATCAGGGACGTGCCGTAGCCGCCCAGCGCGAGCAGGACGAACAGCCCGGCGCGCACCGGGGCCAGCCGCGGGTCGCGCGCGCGCAGGAGCCGGCCGGCGAACACGGCGGCGGGCGCGACCGCGGCGAACGCGAGCGGGATGGCCATGCGGTCGAGCTGGGAACGCGGCTTCCACTCCCGGCTCCATCCCGTGACGAGCAGCAGCACCACGAAGACCGGCACGAACCAGCGGCGCAGGCTCCGGTCGCGCGCGGCGCAAGCGCCGCCCAGGCCGAGAAAGAGCAGCAGCGGGTGGAATTCCTGCAGGTGCGCCGCGAGCCGCAGCAGGCCCGCGCGGGCCGCCGCAGGCGTGAGCCAGGCGAACGCGCCCGCCCCGCCGGGGGTGCCGTCCTGCATCACGTGGCCGACCACGCCCGAACCCACGCCCGCGATGACCGCCAGCCGGCGCGCGTACAGCGCCGCGACCACGACCGCGCACACGGCCAGGAAACCGACGGTGCGGCGCCGCCACCGCGTGCAGCTCGCGAGCGCCCCGGCGCCCACCGCCACCCCGGCCAGCGCGGCCGCGGGCCACAACAGGAGCAGGAACGAGGCGAGCACCAGCGCGACGCCGGTGGCGGGGTCGGTGCGGCGGCGCCAGACGACGCGGAAGCCCAGCGCGACGACCGGGAGGGTCATGGCCGAGCTGAGCGCCGCGCCGATCGTGCCGAAGTGGAGCATCCACAGGAAGAAGTGCTGGCTCACGCCGAGGGCGAGGACGCCGCCGGCGAGCGCGGCGGTGCGGTCCCCGCCGAGGGCACGCACCGAGGCCACGGCCGTCCACGGCACGAAGAAGACGAACAGCGCAAGCAGCCCGGCGTTGTAGACCTCGTGCACGGGGAACAGGCGCAGCCAGGGCCAAAGCAGGAAGCCGGGCCCGTGGGCGCCGGACGTCACGCCGACGTAGTGCAGCGTGCCCGCGTTCCAGTAGGGGTTGTAGTTCACGAGCTGCGGGAAGGTGTGCGCGAACTCCCAGAGCCGGAACATGAACGAGGGGTGATCCGTCCGGTACAACACCTTCCCCTGGGCCATGGCGAGGAAGTCGCGCACGCAGAGGAACTGGGCGCCCAGCAGCACGAGCAGCACGAGCACCCACACGCGCCGCAGCGGGCGGAGGAACAGCGGGGTCGCGAGCGCCGTCCACACGACGAACCGCGCCATGCCCGCCGTGTACGGGCGGTCCGGGTCGGGGGCCCACTGCAGGAAGTAGAACCACGGGTGCCGGACAACGCTCGAGAACAGGAAGAGGAAGAGGGCGCCCACCAGGACGAGTTCCGGCAGGTGCCTGCGGAGCAGCCACCCGGCGGGCCGGCCGCGCGCCCGCCAGAACAGGACCACGAGCACGCAGACGGGGAGCAGCGGCACCGCGCACGCAAGCCACTTCTTCACCAGCACCTGCCCGGTCGTGTAGAGGCCCAGGACCAGGCCCGCCCCGAGCAGGAGGGCCAGGCCCGTGCGCGCAACGGGCACCCGGACGCGCGGAACGGCGCTTCCCCCCGTGCCCTCTGACGTCTCCTTCATCATGGTCCGGCGCGCCGCGCCCGCCCGCGGTCAGCGCCCGTAGAAGGCGGCGATCGCGGCGCCGACGTGGCGCTGCTGCTCCGCGGTCAGTTCCGCGTAAACCGGCACGGCGACCGTCTCGCGGGCCGCCCGCTCGCTCTCGGGAAACGCGCCTTCCGCGTAACCAAGATGCTGAAAACAGGCCTGCCGGTGCAGGGCGAGCGGGTAGTAGATGTCGCACCCCACGCCGTGTTCGCGCAGCCACGACACGAGGTCGTCGCGCGCGGCGGCACGCAGCACGTACTGGTTGAACACGTGGCGCTCGGCCACGATCCGGGGCGGCCGCACGAGGCCGCGCGACACGAGTCCCGCCTCCTCGAGCAGGGCGCCGTAGCGCGCCGCGTTCGCCTGGCGGCCGGCGGTCCACCGGTCGAGGTGCCCGAGCTTCACGCGCACCACGGCGGCCTGCAGGGCGTCGAGGCGGAAGTTCCCGCCGACCGTGTCGTGGCGGTACTTGACGCTCGACCCGTGCATCCGGCAGGCGCGGAGGCGCCCGGCGCGCTCCGCGTCGTTCGTGACGACCATGCCGCCGTCGCCGAACCCGCCCAGGTTCTTGGAGGGGAAGAAGGAGAAGCAGCCGTAGTCGCCCATCGCGCCGGCGCGCCGCCCGCGGTACCCGGCGCCGATGGCCTGGCACGCGTCCTCGATCACCGCGAGGCCGTGCCGGGCGGCCGTCTCGAGCACGGGGTCCATGTCGGCGCACTGCCCGAAGAGGTGCACGGGCATGACCGCCCGGGTGCGCGGCGTGACGGCGGCCTCGAGGCCCGCCGGGTCGAGGTTGAACGTCACCGGGTCGATGTCCACGAACACGGGCCGCGCGCCGGTGCGGGCGATCGAACCGGCGGTGGCGAAGAAGGTGTACGGCGTGGTGATCACCTCGTCGCCCGGGCCGATGCCCTCGACCATGAGGGCGGCCAGCAGGGCGTCGGTTCCCGAGGACATGCCGACCGCGTGCGCGCAGCCGCAGTACGCGGCGACCGCCTGCTCGCACGCCTCCACCTCGGGGCCGAGAATGAAGTACTGCGACTCGACCACCTGCCGGACGGCCGGCTCGATCTCGTCGCGTATCGAGTCGTACTGCGCCTTGAGGTCCAGGAGCGGCACCGTCGTCATGTGCATCCTTCTACCCCGCAAACCCCTCCGCGCCAAGCGCGCATTGCGGCCGGCCGCCCGGCGGCGCGGCCCGCGCGGTTTCGCGTGGTCAACCCCGCGGCCGCACGGGTACGATGCGGTCCGCGTGGCAACGGGAACGAGGGGAGCGGACGACATGAGAAGCGACACGGTCAAGAGCGGTTTCGAGCGGGCCCCGCACCGCAGCCTGCTGCGGGCGACGGGCCTCGACGCGGAGGCGATTTCGGCAAGCCGTTCATCGCGGTCTGCAACTCCTACACGGACATCATCCCGGGCCACGTGCACCTCAGACAAGGTCGGCGACTTCGTCAAGAAGGCCATCGTGCGGGCGGGCGGCGTGCCCTTCGAGTTCAACACCATCGGCATCTGCGACGGCATCGCCATGGGCCACACGGGCATGAAGTACTCGCTGCCCAGCCGCGAGCTGATCGCCGACAGCGTGGAAACCATGGTCAAGGCGCACTGTTTCGACGCGCATGATCTGCATCCCCAACTGCGACAAGATCGTGCCCGGCATGCTCATGGGCGCGCTGCGCTGCAACATCCCGACGATCTTCGTCAGCGGCGGGCCCATGGCCGCCGGGCGCACCGCCGACGGCCGGGCGGTGGACCTGATCAGCGTCTTCGAAGGCGTCGGCGCGCTACAAGACGGGCACGAGTCGACGAGGCGGAACTCGAGCGGCTCGAGGAGCACGCCTGCCCGGGCCTGCGGCTCCTGCTCCGGCATGTTCACGGCCAACTCCATGAACTGCCTCTGCGAGGCGCTCGGGCATGGCCCTGCCCGGCAACGGCACGCATCCTGGCCGACGGACCCGGAGCGGAAGAAGCTCTACCGCAAGGCCGCGCGGCGCATCGGTCGAAGATGGCCCTCGAGGGCGGGCCCCTGCCGCGCGAGATCGTCACGCGCGACGCCATCGACAACGCCTTCGTCCTCGACATGGCCATGGGCGGCAGCACCAACACCGTGCTGCACACCCTGGCCATCGCCCACGAGGCCGGCGTCGCGTACGACCTGGAGCGCATCAACAGCCTCTCCCGGCGCATGCCCGAACATCTGCAAGGTGTCGCCCTCCTCGGCCTACCACATCGAGGACGTCGACCGCGCGGGCGGCATCAGCGCCATCCTGCAGGAGATGAGCCGGGTCGAGGGGCTGCTGCACCTGCGACTGCACGACCGTGACCGGCAAGACGCTCGGGGCGAGATCATGCGCGGGCGCGGGACGGGCGACGAGGCCTGCATCCGGCCGCGTGGAGAACGCCTACAGCCGCCGAGGGCGGGCTGGCCATCCTGTGCGGCAACCTCGCCCCGGACGGGCGCCGTGGTGAAGACCGCCGGCGTCGACCCGAAGATGCTGCGCCACAGGGGGCCCGCCGTCATCTTCGAGTCCCAGGAGGACGCCTGCGAGGGCATCCTCGCCGGCCGGGTCAAGGCCGGGCGACGTGGTGGTCATCCGCTACGAAGGCCCGAAGGGCGGGCCGGGCATGCAGGAAATGCTGGCGCCGACCACCTACATCATGGGCCAGGGCCTGGGCGACAAGGTGGCGCTGATCACCGACGGCCGCTTCTCCGGCGGCACGCGCGGCGCCTGCATCGGCCACGTCTCGCCGGAGGCGGCCGAGGGCGGCCCGATCGGCCTGCTGCGCGACGGCGATCCGATCCGCATCGACATCCCGGCCCGCACCCTGGCCATGGACGTGCCGGAAGCCGTACTCGCGGAACGCCGCGCGGCATGGACACCGCCCGCGCCGCGCTTCACGAGCGGGTGGCTGGCCCGCTACGCCAGGATGGCGACCAGCGCCAACACGGGCGCCGTCCTGCGCGCCGACTGAGCGGGAGGGCCGCCCGCCGCCGGCGCGTCAGCCGTCGAACAGGGCGTCGTCGGAGCCGGCGTCCGCCCCGCCCGGCGCGTCGCCCATCTTCTCCTCGATGCGCTCGGGATCCTCGCCCTCCTCGAGGCGGCGAACGACTTCCTCCATCTCCGTGTCCATGGACTCGCCGGACTGTTCCGACAGCGAGCGGAGCACGCGGCCCATGCTGCGGGGATCGTTCTCGTCGACCCCGTCCAGCAGCCGCTCCATCCCGGCGAGGTCCGGCTCCGGGCCGCCGGGTCCCGCGCCCGGGAGCCCGGCCTCTTCCCCGGGCCCGTTCTCCCCGCCGGAGGCGGAGGCGGGCGCGCGCGGGGCCTTCTTCGCCGCCACGGCGGCGAACCGGGAGAACACCCGCTCGGTCTTCGCGTGCCCGCACCGCGGGCACGCCGGGATCGCGTGCGAGGCCGCCAGGCGCACGAGGAAGCTCGACACCCGCCCGCACTTCCCGCACCGGTACTCGTAGATCGGCATGCGTCCCTCTCCCGCTGGTTCCGCGGCGCATGGTAGACGGCGCCGGCCCCTCCCGGCAAGGGGCGGCCGCCGCCGGGCGGAACGGTGACGCGCGGACGGCCGTGTGGTAACGTCCTTGGCCGGTATGCAACCCGCTTCCACCAGGCCGCGCGTGGCCGTCCTGCGCACGTCCCCGGCGACGGTGCTCGAGGACGTGCACCGCGTGATGAACCTGGCCGGTTACCAGGACGCGCTGCCGCGAGACCGCGACACGGCGCTGAAGATCAACATCAGCTGGCACTTCTTCTACCCGGGCAGTTCGACCACCCCCTGGCAGCTCGACGGCGTCATCCGCGCCCTGCGCCGCGACGGGTACGAGCCCGCGCGCCTCCACGCCTGCCACAACCGGACCGTCGTCATCGACGCCCGCCTCGGCGAGCGGGAGAACAAGCACCTGAACGTCGTGAGCGCCCACGGCCTGGAGAACTGCCACCTCTACGAGCCCGGGGTCGAATGGATCCACATCCGCGAGGCGGCGGGCGATCTCTGCGACCGCTTCCTGTGCCTCAACGACGTGTACCCCGACGGGTTCCTGGTCCCGAAACGCTTCGTCGGGGAAAACATCATCCACCTGCCGACCGTGAAGACCCACGTCTTCACCACGACGACCGGCGCCATGAAGAACGCCTTCGGCGGCCTGCTCAACGAGCGCCGCCACTGGACCCACCCGGTCATCCACGAGACGCTCGTCGACCTGCTGCGGATCCAGCAGCGGATCCACAGCGGCGTGTTCGCGGTCATGGACGGCACGTTCGCCGGCGACGGGCCGGGGCCCCGCTGCATGGTGCCGCACGTGAAGAACGTGCTCCTCGCTTCCGCGGACCAGGTGGCCATCGACGCGGTCGCCGCGCGGCTCATGGGGTTCGACCCGCTCCGGGACCTGAAGTACGTGCGGCTCGCCCACGAGGCCGGGCTCGGGTGCGGCGACCCGCGGGACATCGACCTCGTGGGCGACACGGACACGGCGAAGGAGAACTGGCATTTCACGGGGCCCTTCCGGAAGATGACCTTCGCGAGCCGCATGCAGCACGCCATCTACTGGGGCCGGCTCAAGAAGCCGGTCGAGTGGACCCTGAAGACCGCGCTCGCCCCCTGGGCGTACCTGGCCAGCGTGCTCTACCACGACACCTTCTGGTACCCGACCCACCGGCGGCGGATCCTGGACGTCATGGACAGCCCGTGGGGCCGTCTCTTCCGGCACTGGGAGGCCCTCGCCCTGCCGCCCGACGACGTGGCGGCGCGGGGCTGGAGCGAGCTCGGGGCGGACGACGCGGGCGGATGGCGGCCCGGGAGGTTCAGGCCGTTCGCCCGCTCCCTGCGCCTCCTCGGCACGTGCGTGCGCGAGGCGCCCGAGCGGGGCGCCCGGGCGCGGCGCCGCGCGCTCGGCGCGGACCGGCCGGGCGGGGGGAACACGCCGTGAGCGGGGAGCGTCCCGTGGAGATCGTCTGCCCCCACTGCGGCCGCGAGGCGCTGCTGATCCGCAAGCCGAGGTACGACGGCTTCACGCGCGTCGGCGAGGAACAACGGTGCTCCCTGTGCGGGGAAGAGATCGCGCCGGAGGCGGAGGTCGCCCCCGGGCACGACACGAAGCCGAGGGTCTTCACCGAGGATGACCAGCCGGCCCGCGTGGAGATCTTCGCCGACGAGCCGCGGGGGCGCCTCTGCCGCCACTGCGCCCACTACACCGTCAACCCGTTCCGGCAGTGGTGCGGCCTGCACCGCCGCGAGGTGGAGGCGACGGACACCTGCCCGCAGTTCGAGAAGCGGAAGGAAGCCGATCCGCCGGCCCCCCCCGTCGGCCCCGCGGACTAGCCTTCGGAACCGCCGCCCCCGGGGGCCGGCCGGGCCTCGCGGGGACGGGCCTCGTTGACGCGGATCGGGCGGCCGGCGAGGTCGGAACCGTCCAGCGCCGCGATCGCCGCCTGCGCCTCCCCGGGGGCCGGCATCTCGACGAAGCCGAAGCCGCGCGACCGGCCGGTCTCCCGGTCCAGGATGACCTTGGCCGAGGCCACCCGTCCGTACGTTTCGAACACCGTGCGCAGGTCTGCGTCGGTCGCCTGGTAGGAGAGGTTGCCAACGAACAGGTTCATAGGCGCTTTCTTCCCCGGTCGCGGTGCTCAGACGGTGAGGGAGCCGCCGGGGCCCGCGACCCGGTCCCGCGCGGCGCAACCGCCGCGGTTCTACGCCCTGCCGAGGGCCGCGCTCAAGCAGAAATGGGGGTGGAAAGAACCGGACCCGCGGCGTAGGTTCGCGCGGCAAGGGCGGTGACCACGATGGCCGAAGCGCACACCATCCTGATCCGCGGCGCGCTGGCGGTCGATCCGTCGGACGGGTCGGCGGCCGGGCGGGACCTGCTGGTCCGGGACGGGCTCGTCGCCCGGGCGGGCGGCCCGCTCCCGCGGGGCGCGCGGGTGATCGACGCGGCCGGCCTGGTCCTCGTGCCGGGTTTCGTGGACCTGCACGTGCACCTGCGCGAGCCCGGCCGCGAGGAGGCGGAGACGGTCGCCACGGGCACGGCCGCGGCGGCGGCGGGCGGCTTCACGCGGGTCGTCGCGATGCCCAACACCGAGCCCCCCGCCGACGCGCCGGACCGGCTGCGCGACACCCTGCGCCGCGCGGCCCGTGCGGGGCACGCGCGGGTGCTGCCCTCCGCCTGCCTGACGCGGGCGCGGTCCGGGCGCGAACCGTCGGACCTGGCCGCGCTGGCGGAGGCGGGCGCCGCCTGCTTCACCGACGACGGCGCCACCGTGGCCGACGACGCCGTCATGCGGGCCTGCATGGACGGAGCGCGCCGGCTGGGCCGGGTCGTGATGGACCACGCGCAGGATACCGCGGCCGAGCGGGCGGGCGTGATGCACGAGGGCGCCGCCTCGCGGCGGTTCGGCCTGCCGGGCATCCCTGCCGATGCGGAAGCGCGCGTCATCGAGCGCGACATCCGGCTCGCCCGCGAGACGGGTTGCGCCCTGCACGTGCAACACCTCACCTCCGCCCGGGGCGTGGACCTCGTGCGCGCCGCGCGCCGGGAAGGCCTGCCGGTCAGCGCCGAAGCGACCCCTCACCACCTCGCGCTCTGCGACGACGACGTGGATCCCGCCGACGCGAACTACAAGATGAACCCCCCGCTGCGCTCCGCCGCCGATCGCGGCGCCCTCGTCGATGCCGTGTGCGCCGGGGACATCTCCTGCCTGGCGACGGACCATGCCCCGCACCCCGCGGCGGCGAAGGCGGCGGGGTTCCTGGAGGCGCCCTTCGGCGTCGTGGGCCTCGAGACCGCGGTCGGCGTCTCGTACACGCTGCTGGTGCGGTCCGGCCGCATGCCGCTGCCCGCGTGGGTGCGCCGCTGGACCACGGCGCCCTGCGCGGTGCTGGGCCTCCCTCCCCCCTCCCTCGCCGAAGGGGCGCCCGCGGACCTGGCGCTGCTCGATCTCGAGTCCGAGTGGACGGTCGATCCGCGGCGCTTCCGCTCGCGGTCGCGCAACACGCCTTTCGCGGGGCGCGCGCTGCGGGGCCGCGCCGTGTTCGTCCTGTGCGCGGGGCGCGTGGTCCACGACGCCCCGTTCCGCACGGCCGCGCCCGGGGGGCCGGGCGGCGCCTAGCCCGCATTGTTCACGAAACGTGAATAATGCGCCGCTCCGCGGCCGTGATGTGCCCGCCCTGCGGGCACAAACGGGGCATCGCCACGTTCGCGACGCGGTTCACACCGCGTCGCGTCACGTCCTGGCGCGCAGGCTGCTCCGCAGCCCTGCGTGCCAGGCGGCTTGTTCATGAACGCCGTCGCGTTCATGAATAAGCTGGGCTAGACCAGGTCGCAGGCCTCCGCCGGCATCCAGTGCGCGTCCTTGCCGTCCCACTTCACGTTGCAGCCGACCGGGTTGGTCTTCGGCACGCTGACGGGCTTGCCGGCGAGGTGTTCCTCGAGGGCGCGCTCGAGGTCGTGCACCGTGGCCTTGGAGGCGTCGCGCGGGGTGTCGACGGCCCGGCCGGTGTAGACCAGCCGGCGGCCGGCATCGAAGACGAAGAAGTGCGGCGTGCGCAGCGCGCCGTAGGCGCGCGCGACGTCCTGGGAGACGTCGTGAAGGTACACCCACGGGAACCGGTGCTCCGCCATGCGCTCGACCATGTGGTCGAAATCGTCCTCGGGGTACGTGTTGGCGCTGTTGGAATTGACGGCCGCGAAACGCACGCCCCGCGGCGCGAACCGCTCCGCGAGTGCCCGCGTGTCCTCGTCGGACCCCATCACGAAGGGACAGTGGTTGCAGGTGAAGAACACCACCAGCGCCGCGGCGTCGGCGAAGTCCGCGAGTTCGTAGGTCTTCCCGTCGGTGGCCGGAAGGCGGAAGTCCGGGGCCGCTTGTCCGATATCCAGTGTGAAGGCCATCTTGCCCTTGCTCCTTTCCGTTTTCCTGCCCGGCTTCACCCTACCACAGGTTCGGGCTCCTGCACGCCGCCCGTCGCCTGCCCGTCCGTCTTCCCGCGACGCCGGGGCGCGCGGCCGGGCGCCGTCTACCCGTCCTCCAGCTTGTAGCCGACGCGGGGCACGGTGCGGATGTACCGCCCGGCACGCCGCCCGCGGCCGAGCTTCTTGCGCAGGCTGGCCACGAAGTTGTCGACCGTGCGCGCCGTGCCTTCGTAGTCCCACCCCCACACCCGCTCGAGGATCGTCTCCCGGGTGAACACCTGGCCCGGCGAGGCGGCGAGGAGGCAGAGCAGGTCGAACTCCTTGGCGGACAGGCTCGACCGGCTTGCCGCGCACCTGCACGCGCCGCGTCCGCGCGGTCGATCGCGCACGTCGCCGAACGCCAGGGGCGGCCGGCCCCTCTCGTCGGTCTCGTGCCTCCGCAGCATGGCCTCGACCCGGGCGAGCAGCTCGGGCAGGTCGAACGGCTTGGCCATGTAGTCGTCCGCGCCCAGGTTCAGCCCCTCGACCTTGTCGCGCGTGGTACGCCGCGCCGAGAGAATCAGCACCGGCACCTCGTCGCCGCGCTTGCGGAGCTCCTCGAGAATGTCCAGCCCGGACTCCAGCCCGGCATCATGATGTCGAGCACGATGAGGTCCGGCCGCGCGTCGAAGGCCAGGCGCATACCCTCTTCGCCGTCCGCGGCGGTGAGCACCTCGTAGCCTTCCATGCGCAGGTTCATGGCCAGCCCCTCGCGCAGGGACCGGTCGTCCTCGACGACCAGGAGGACCGGCTTGCCGCCGGCCCGGGTGGGCGGGCCGCCGCTCATGAGGCCTCCTGCGCCGCCGGCAGGCGGATGGTGAAGGTCGAGCCCTGCCCCTTCTCGCTCTGCACGTCGATCGTGCCGCCGTGCCGGGTCACCAGGTACCGCGCGATGGCCAGGCCCAGCCCGACGCCGCCCGTGGCGCCCCGCTTCGCGTCCCTCACGCGGTAGAAGGGCTGGAAGACCCGCTTGGCCTCCGCCGGCGCGAGGCCGATGCCGTTGTCGCGGACCTCGATGACGACCCGGTCGTCCTCGTCCCGCACGCACACGCCGATCCGCTTGTCGTTGCCCGGTGTACTTGTAGGCGTTGGTGAGCAGGTTCAGGACCACGGCCTTCAGCGCCTTCGCGGTCGTGCCGCACGGGCAGGCGGCTGTCGACGGACGCCGAGAAGTCCAGCTCCTCCGGCGCGACCATGGTCCGGAACCGCCCGACGGCCGCGTGCACGGCATCCGTCACCGGGCACGTTTCCATGTCGAGCCGCATCATGTCGCCGGAGGACGCCCGCCAGGTCAGGACCCGGTCGATCATGACGTCCAGCCACTCGGTCTCGCGCAGGATCGTCGCCAGGCACTCGGCCGTCCCGTGCGGGGTCGCCCGCCAGCTTGCCCGACTGGAGCGTCTGGGCGTAGAGCCGGATGGCGCTCAGCGGCGTCCGGAACTCGTGCGAGACGTTGGCCACGAAATCCGCCTGCCGGCGGGCGAGGCGCGCCTTCCTGCCGGTCAGCACGACCGTGATCAGGGCGCTGCCCAGCGCGGTCACGGCGAACGAGATCACCAGCACGCCGGTGACGATGCCGCCCGCGTCCCGGGCGATCACCAGCGCCACGATGCCCACGGCCGTCGACAGCATGACCGGCAGCAGCACGCCGACCGCGATGATGACGATGACGCCCGTGAGGTCCAGGTTGAGCTGGAGACGCTTCATGCCGTCCGCCTTTCGCCGACAGGCTGACGGATGGCGCGCCGAAGCTCAATGCCGATCTCGCGCGCGGGTGCGCCGCCGCGGGAGGCCGTCCCTGCCGCGGGACGGAACGGCCGGGCGCCTACGGCGCGGACGGCCGCGCCTTCGGGAAGACATGCAGCTCGCAGACCTTGCGGAAGTGGTACCCGTAGATGCTGAGGATGACGGCCTCGGGGAACAGCCGGGTACGGCGGAACTGGGTCCAGAGCATCAGCTTCCAGTAGTGGAGCCGTTCCTGCCCCGACGATGCCCAGCCGGTAGACGGAGCGCAGGAGCGCCAGCGACGTGCGACCACTGCAGGTGACCGCGCACGCGCGGGGGGCGGTACTCGCGGAGGAAGGTCCTGACGCGCGCGTAGTAGTGCTCGGGCGCGTAGATGTGCTCCAGGATCTCCCTGTAGCCCGTCACGCAGCGCGTCGAGGTCCATGGCGGGCACGATGTTCGTCGTGCCGTCCACGTTGTCGCCCGAGGATGCCCCGCGAAGGCGGCCCGCCTGCTTCATGCGCTCGAAGAGCCGCGTGCCCGGGCGGCGCCTGGAGCAGCCCGACCATGGCCGTCACGATGCCGCTCTTCTGGATGAAGTCGATCTGCCGCTGGAAGATGGACGGGTCGTCGTTGTCGAAGCCGACGATGAACCCGCCCTGCACCTGCAGCCCGGCCCGCTGGATGCGCTTCACGTCCGCGACCAGGTCGCGGTTGCTGTTCTGCATCTTGCTGCACTCGGCCAGGGCGCCCTCGTCCGGCGTCTCGATGCCGATGAAGACCCGCGTGAACCCGGCCTCGGCCATCAGCTCCATCAGGTCCGGGTCGTCGGCCAGGTTGATGGACGCCTCGGTGAAGAACGTGTTGCCGGTCTTGTCCCTTCCGCCACGCGATCAGGGCCGGCAGCAGGTCGGTCTTCAGGAACGCCTTCTTGCCGATGAAGTTGTCGTCGACGAAGAAGACGTCGCCGCGCCAGCCCAGCGCGTACAGGCCGTCCAGCTCGGCGATGACCTGCGCCGAGGTCTTGGTCCGCGCGCGGTGCCCGAAGCAGGGCGGTGACGTTGCAGAAGTCGCAGTTGAACGGGCAGCCGCGCGAGAACTGGATGCTCATGTTGCCGTAGCGCTTCAGGTCCAGCAGCTCCCACATCGGGGCGCGGCGTGCCGCGCAGGTCCGGGAACGCCCGCCGCCGTGTAGACCCGCTTGCGCCGAGCCGTGCCGCCAGGTCCCGCAGGAAGCGCGGCAGCGTCAGCTCGGCCTCGTTCAGCACGAAGTGGTCGACGTCCGCGAACGCCTCGTGCTCGCCCTGGAACAGCGGGCCGCCGGCCACGACGCGCAGCCCCGCCGCCTTGCAGCGGGCGACGAGGCGGTGCGCCGCGTCGCGCTGGACGGTCATGGCGCTGATGAACACGCAGTCGGCCCAGGCCAGATCCGCGTCCGTCAGGTCGCGCACGTTGAGGTCCACCAGCCGCTTCGCCCAGTCCGGCCGGCAGCATCGCGGCGACGGTCAGCAGGCCGAGCGGCGGCAACGAGGCCTTCTTGCCCACGAAGGTGAGGGCATGCTTGAAACTCCAGAACGTGTCGGGGAACTCGGGATACAGCAGCAGAATATTCATCGCGGTCCTCCCCTTCTTCCCCCCGGCCTCCGCGCACACCCTGCCACCCCCGTGTCACGACGCTGTCACGGCGTGCGAAGTTTCCGGGGCGGCCGCGAGGGGGCTCCGCGGCAGCCGGCGCGCCGGCGCGGCGGAGGGGGTCAGCTCGCGGCGACGCGGCGGGAGAGCACCCGGTGGAACCACCAGGCGCAGGCGAGCGCCGCCGCGAGGACGGGGCCTTCCGGGACCCGGCCGGACGAGGCCGCCAGGGCGGCCTGCAGCCACGGCAGGTTGCCGAGCCACCGCCCGACCACCTCGGGCCGGGGCGTGTCCGCGCGCGCCCACCGCCGCGAACCGGCGCCCGCCGCGGCAAGCGCCGGGAGCCAGGCGAGCGCCGCCACCCCGCGCGCGGGCGGAACGAACGCGAGAGCCAGCCCCGCGCCGGCGGCGGCGGCAAGCAGCGGCGCGGCGGCCCCGCGCGGCGGGCGCCCCGGATCCATCTCGCGCCGCGCCGCCGCGGTGACCGCGGCGACGTAGAGCGCCACCGCGAGCGCCCCCGCGGCCGGGGCGGGGCCGATGCGCGGCCCAACGGCCGCCGCGGCCCCGAGCAGCACGCTCAGCCCGCGGCAGGCGCCCATGAGCCACGGCCCCGCGGCGGTGCGTTTCGCCCCCAGGTCGTACGCGACGAGCGCCGCGCCCAGCACGAGGGCGACGGCCCCGGCGGCGCGCGAGGCGGCCCACGCGCAGGCGACCCCCAGCCCCCACGCGAAGCACGCCGCGCGGCGGGCGGCGCGGACGCTGACCCGGCCCGAGGGCAGCGGGCGCCCGGGCCGGTCCCGCCGGTCCTCCTCCCGGTCGGCCACGTCGTTGAGCAGCAGGCCCGACGCGTAGAGCGCGAGCGCGGCGGCGCAGGCCGTCGCGACCGCGGGCCACGCCGCGGCCCCCGCGCCGGCCAGCAGCGCGCCCGCCGCCGGGTCGCCCGGCACGGTCAGCAGGTTGGGCGCGCGGAGCAGCTCGAGCCACGCGCGCCGGCGCGCCGGCGCGCCGGCGCGGCCGGCCGCCGTTTCGTGCGTCCCGGTTGCCTGCATGGCGGCCCGTCAGCGCTGGTACTGCGAGGGGTCGATGTAGGGCAGGTCCAGCCGCGGGCGGAAGCGGCCGCTCTGCCGGTAGAAGGCCAGCGGGTTCTCGCCCAGCAGCAGGCCGACCTGCGAGGCCGCGAAACCCTGCTCCTTCATGTGGCGCGCCACCTTGGGCAGCGAGCACGGGTCCGAGACGCCCCAGTCGGCGGAGCTGTTGACCATCACCCGCTCGAGCCCCCAGCGCCGCAGCAGGTTCACGACGCGCTCGGGATTGAGCTTCGAGTACGGGTAGACGGTCATGCCCGCCCAGACCCCGGTCTTCCGCGTCAGGTCCATCGTGTCCTCGGTGTTGTGGTCCACGAGGATGCGCCCGGGGTCGTAACCCAGTTCGCGCAGGATGGCCAGGATGCGCTCCGTGCCCTTCCTCTTGCTGACCTCCGGCGTGTCGTGGGGGGTGTGGACCACGATCGGCAGGCCGCGCGCCTTGGCCATCTCGAGCTGGCGCTGGAACACCTCCTCCTCGTTCGGCGTGATGCGGTTGAAGCCGATCTCGCCGAGCGCGACGCAGCGGGGGTGGTCGAGGTAGGGGCCCATGCCGTCGAGCACCTCGTGCGCGAGGGCGAGGTCCTCCGCTTCCTTCGGGTTGACGGAGACGCACGCGAAGTGGTCGATGCCGTAGCGTTCCGCGCGGGTCGCCTCGAAGTCGAGGATCAGGCGGTAGTAGTCCCAGAACGTGCCCGCGTAGCGGCGGTTCGCCCCGAGCCAGAACGACGGCTCGACGCAGGCCCGGATCCCTTCGCGGTACATCGCCGTGTAGTCGTCCGTGGTCCGCGAGTACATGTGGATATGCGGTTCGATGATCGTCATGTGCCGTACCGGCCTCCGGTTCCCTCTTCCCCCCGACCCCGCGTGTTGGACACCGCCCGCCGCGCGGGAGCGGGCGCGCGGCCCGCCGCTCCCCGGCCCGCGCCGCCTCACAGCAGCGTCATCTGCCGCCCGTCCCCGGGGCGGCCCCGGCGGCGGTGGCGGGCGATTTTCGGCTGGCCCGCCTCGCCGAACTCGCCCTCCTCGAGGTTCGCCAGGATCTCCTTCGCGCGATCGACGACCGCGTCCGGCATCCCGGCCAGGCGCGCCACCTGGATGCCGTAGCTCTTGTCCGCCGCGCCCGGGACGATCTTGCGCAGGAAGACGACGCGGTCGCCCGCTCTCCCGCACCAGCACGTTGTAGTTCTTCACGCCCGGCAGCGTCAGCGCCAGGTCGGTCAGCTCGTGGTAGTGCGTGGCGAACAGCGTCTTGCGCCTTCACCGCGTGCGTTGTTGTGGAGGTACTCCGCCACCGCCCACGCGATGCTGATGCCGTCGAACGTGCTGGTGCCGCGCCCGATCTCGTCGAGCACGATCAGGCTGCGCGGCGTGGCGTTGTTCAGGATGTTGGCCGTCTCCTGCATCTCCACCATGAACGTGCTGCGCCCGCGGGCCAGGTCGTCGCTGGCGCCCACGCGGGTGAAGACGCGGTCGACGAGCCCGATCTCGGCCTCGGCGGCGGGCACGAACGATCCCATCTGCGCCATGATCACGATCAGCGCCACCTGCCGGATGTAGGTCGACTTGCCCGCCATGTTCGGGCCGGTGATGATGACCAGCTGGTGGTCGTCCGCCGTCGAGCAGCGTGTCGTTCGGAACGAACCGCTCGGCGTCGGGCATCTGCTCGATCACCGGGTGGCGCCCGTCGCGGATCTCGCAGCCGGTCGCCCTCCGTCGATCGCCGGCCGGACGTAGCCGCAGGGCGAGCGCGCGCTCGGCGAGCGCGGCCAGCACGTCGAGTTGCCGCCAGCGCGGCGGCCGTGCCCTGGATGGCGTCGGTCCGTGTCGACGCACGGCCTCGCGCACCTCCTGGAACAGCTCGTACTCCAGCGCGACCGCCCGCTCCTGCGCGCCGAGGATGCGGTTCTCGTATTCCTTCAGCTCGGGCGTGATGAACCGCTCGGCGTTCACGAGCGTCTGCTTGCGGACGTAGTCCGTCGGGCACCTCGGCCAGGTTGCGCCTTGGTGACCTCGATGTAGTAGCCGAACACCTTGTTGTGGCGCACCTTCAGCGACTTGATCCCCGTCCGCTCCTGCTCCGCCGCCTGGAACTCGCGCCAGCCAGCTGCGGCCTTCCGTCGCCGCGTCCCGCAGCTCGTCCAGCTCCGCGTGGTAGCCCGCCCGGATGATCCCGCCCTCGCGCACCGTCGCGGGCGGCTCGTCGACGATCGCGCGGTCGATGCAGCTCGACCAGGTCCGGCAGCGGGCTCGAGCGAGCCGGCCAGCGCGGCCAGCCGCGCGGCGCGGTGGCCCTCCACGCGGCGGCGCACGCCCGGCAGCGCGCGCCAGCGATTCGCGCCACCGCGCGCAGGTCCCGCGCGTTGCCGCCGCCCGCGCCGAGGCGGGCGATCAGGCGTTCGAGGTCGCGCACGCGCGACCCAGCGCCTCCCGCAGCCCGCGCAGCAGCGCGCGGTCGGCGCAGAACGCCTCCACGGCGTCGTGCCGCGCCCGGATGCGCGCGGCCTCGCCAGCGGCCGCAGGAGCCATCGCGCAGCAGGCGGCTGCCCATGGCCGTCACGGTCGCGTCCAGCACCGCGAGCAGCGTCGTGGCCGCCCCGGTGCGCGGCGCGCCGCGGGAGGACACCAGCTCGAGGTTCGCGACACGTGGCCTCGTCGAGCAGCAGGAAGTCGGACGGGCTGCCGCACGCTGCAGCCGGCGCACGTGCCCGACGTCGCGCCGCAGCTCGTCGCGTCACGTAGTGGAGCACCGCGCCCGCCGCGCCCGACGCCGGCGGCCGCTGCCCTCGCAGCCGAAGCCCCTCCAGCGAATGCACGCCGAAATGGCGGCCAGAGCAGCTCGCACGGCGGCGTCCTGCTCGAACGTCCAGTCCTCGCACGGCGGTGACCGTCGACGCCCCCAGGGCGTCCAGCACCCGCGCCAGTTCCGGCCGCGCCCGGTCCTCCCCGGGCACGAGGCACTCGGACGGCGCGTACTTGAGCAGCACGTCGCGCAGCGACGCCGCGTCGCCCGCTTTCCTCGATCCAGAACGCGCCCGTCGAGAGCTCCAGCATGGCGAGCCCGTAGGCGCCCCGCCCGTGGCACAGGCCGGCGAGGAAGTTGTTGCGGGCCGCGTCGAGGACGCTGCTCGTCGAGAACCGTTCCCGGCGTGACGATCCGGGTCACCTCGCGGCGGACGATGCCCTTCGCCGCCGCCGCGTCCTCGACCTGGTCGCAGACGGCCACCTTCTTGCCCGCGCGGATCAGGCTTGCGCCAGGTACCCGTCGGCCGCGTGGTACGGCACGCCGCACATGGGCACCTTCTGGCGGCGGGTCAGGGCGATGTCCAGGATGCGCGACGCCTCGTGCGCGTCCTCGAAGAACATCTCGTAGAAGTCGCCCAGCCGGAAGAACAGGATCGTGTCGGCCGGCAGGCCGGCGCGCAGCCGCCGGTACTGCGCCATCATCGGGGTGGTCGGTTCGGTCATGGCGTGTCGCGGTCCGCCCGCCGCTCTCCTTCGGCGGGACCCGGCCGCGCACCCGGAGCAGGCGGACTAGCGGGGCTGCGAATCCTCCTGCTCTTCCTCCCCTTCGTCCTCCGCGTCCTCCCCGAGAAGGTCGGCGAACTCGTCGTCCTCGTCCGCCGCCCCGGAGCACTCCGAACAGATCGGGGAACGGGGGAAACACCGGGTGCAGAACTCGACGCCGCACTTGAGGCACTCGCGCATGGGCTCGTCGCCGTGCTCCATGCACCCCTCACCCAGGTGAAAAATCATGTCCCCTTCGTCGTGGTTCATGGCTGGCTTCCCCGCCCCGGCCCCGGTTGACGAACGCGCCCGCGCACCCTCGCGCAACAGCCTGATCGACTGTTGCGAAATGGGCGGCGGAAAGACAAGCACCTAATGCGCCGTTCCCGCGGCCGCGGGCGCCCGCCGGCGCCGGGGACCCGGGAGCCGGCCGCCGCCGGGGCCGTTGAACGCCGGCGGCGGGCAGGCTATAAGTGCCGCGCGCCCGCGCGAAGGGGAGGAAAACCGCATGCGACCCGAAGCCGAACTGATCGTGGCCCTCGACGTGCCGTCCGCGGCGGCGGTGCCCGCCCTGCTCGACCGCCTGCCGCCGGACGCGGCATGGTTCAAGGTCGGGCTCGAGCTGTTCTGCGCGGAGGGCCCCTCCTGCCTGGCGCCGCTCCGCGAGCGCGGCCGGCACGTGTTCCTGGACCTCAAGCTGCACGACATCCCGCGCACGGTCGGGCGCGCGGTGCGAAGCGCCGCGGCGCACGGGGCGGAGCTGCTCACGGTGCACGCCTTCGGCGGGCGCGCCATGCTCGAAGCCGCCGCCGGGGCCGCGCGCGCCCTGGGCGCCAACCGCCCCCGCCTGGTCGCCGTCACGGTGCTGACGAGCCTGGACGCCGGCGACCTCGCGGAGCTGGGCATCGCGGCCGGCCCGGCGGACCAGGCGCGCGCGCTCGCCCGGATGGCGGTGGACGCGGGGATCGACGGGGTCGTGTGTTCCGCCCGGGAGGCGGCGTCGCTGCGCGATGCGCTCGGGCCCGAAGCGCTCATCGTGACGCCGGGCCTCCGCCTGCCGGGCGGCGAGGCGGCCGACCAGAAGCGGGTCGCCACGCCGGCGGACGCCGTGCGGGCGGGGGCGACGCACCTGGTCGTCGGACGCCCGATCGTCGAGGCCCCCGATCCCGCCGCCGCCCTGCGCGCGGTGCGCGCGGACATGGCCGCGGGCCGGGCGGCGCCGCCGCGCTAGCCCGCATTATTCACGAAACGTGAATAATGCGCCGCTCCGCGGCCGTGATGTGCCCGCCCTGCGGGCACAAACGGGGCATCGCCACGTTCGCGACGCGGCTCACACCGCGTCGCGTCACGTCCTGGCGCGCAGGCTGCTCCGCAGCCCTGCGTGCCAGGCGGCTTATTCATGAACGCGGTCGCGTTCATGAATAAGCCGGGCTAGTAGCGGTAGTGGTCCGGCTTGAAGGGGCCGTGGCGCGGCACGCCGAGGTAGCGGGCCTGCTTCGCCGTGAGCTGCTCGAGCCCGACGCCGAGCCGTTCGAGGTGCAGCCGGGCGACCTCCTCGTCGAGGTGCTTGGGCAGCGTGTGAACGCCGACCGGGTAGCGTGCCCGGACGTTGCAGAACAGCTCCATCTGCGCCAGCACCTGGTTCGTGAAGCTGTTCGACATCACGAAACTCGGGTGCCCGGTGGCGCAGCCGAGGTTCACCAGCCGGCCCTCGGCCAGCAGGAGGATGCTCCGCCCGCTCGGGAACGTGATCTGGTCGCACCTGCGGCTTGATCTCCTCCCAGCGGTACTTGCGCAGCTTGGCTCGACCTGGATCTCGCTGTCGAAGTGCCCGATGTTGCAGACGATCGCCATGGTCCTTCATCCGCCGCATGTGCCGCTCGGTGATCACGTCGCAGCAGCCGGTCGCGGTGACGAAGATGTCGCCGATCGCGGCAGGCCTCGTCCATCGTCATGACCTCGTAGCCCTCCATCGCCGCCTGCAGCGCGCAGATCGGGTCGATCTCGGTCACGATCACGCGCGCGCCCTGCCCGCGCAGCGACTGGCAGCAGCCCTTGCCCACGTCGCCGTAGCCGGCCACGACCGCCACCTTGCCGGCGAGCATCACGTCCGTCGCGCGCATGATGCCGTCGACCAGCGAGTGGCGGCAGCCGTAGAGGTTGTCGAACTTCGACTTCGTGACCGAGTCGTTGACGTTGAACGCGGGGAACAGCAGCTCGCCGCGCTCGTGCATCTGGTAGAGGCGGTGCACGCCGGTGGTGGTCTCCTCGCTGACGCCGCGGATGTCCTTGCGCGATCCGGTGGAAGCGCTGCGGGTCGCGCTTGAGCGACTTGCCGCACCTGGGCGAGCAGCACCGCCTCCTCCTCGCTCTCCGGCTTGCGGTCCAGGACGGCGGGATCCTCCTCGGCCTGGTAGCCGAGGTGCACGAAGAGCGTCGCGTCGCCGCCGTCGTCCAGGATCATGTTCGGGCCCCTGCCCGTTGCCCCAGTCCAGGATGCGGTCGGTGTACTCCCAGTACTCCTCGAGCGACTCGCCCTTGTAGGCGAAGACCGGGGTGCCCGGCGGCCGCGATGGCGGCCGCGGCGTGGTCCTGCGTGGAGAAGATGTTGCAGCTCGCCCAGCGGACCTTCGCGCCCAGCGCCTGCAGCGTCTCGATCAGCACCGCCGTCTGGATCGTCATGTGCAGCGAGCCGGCTGATCCGCGCGCCCTTCAGCGGCTTGTCCTTGCCGTACTTCTCGCGCAGCGCCATCAGGCCGGGCATCTCGTGCTCGGCCAGCTCCATCTCCTTGCGGCCGAACGCCGCCAGGCCGAGGTCCCGCACCACGTAGTCCCTGCCCTCGTCGAGCCGGCCCCGGTTCGTCTTGCTGCGGCGCTGCGTCATGGTCACGTTCTCCCCTTGCTGTCGGCGCGGTACGGTATCGCGGCGGACGGAACGGCGCAAACGGCTGCCCGGGCCCGGCCCCGCGCGGGGCGGACCGCCCGCCCCCGCGCGCGCCGTCGCCCGGCGCCCGGCCTCCCCGCGGCCCACCGCGCGGCGGGGCCTCAGAAGTGGTAGCGGAGGCCGCCCCGGTAGGAGGTATGGTCGAACTGCTGCAGGCTGAAACCGAGGGCGAGGTTATGCGCGAGGAACAGGTCCGCGCCCAGCACGAAGCCCAACCGGGAGTCCTCCTCGACGCTCACCCCGGCCGCGTCCTGGTCGCCGTCGATCACGGAGTGCAACGGCCCCGTGTAGAGCACCAGGCTGTAGGGCGTGCGCTCCATCGCCTTGGGCTCGTCCACGAAGATCTCGTAGTTCAGCGTCAGCGCGGTGAAGACTTCTTGCCAGGACAGGTCGTCGCCCCCTTCCTGCGCGGAGGCCTCGGCGTACTCGGCCACGGCGCGCAGTGAAAGGCGCCCCTCCAGGAAGGACGGGTCGATCAGGTCGATGTGCCACAGGCTGGCGTCCACCCCCACCGACCAGGCCAGGTCGCCGTCGTCGTATCGGCCGCCCAGCAGCTGGGCCTCGACCTGGCCCACGGTGCCGTACACGGTGAGCCACCGGGCCACGTCGAACCCCACGTAGGCGGTGTAGCTGCGCGCCTTCAGCGTGTGGCCGGCGCCCCCGGCCTTCACGTCGCGGTTGACCTGCTCGAAGTCCGCGCCGACGCTGAAGGGCGCCAGGGATTCGGACGCCACGAGGCTTCCCCGCGAACCCGTGTTTCCCGTGGACGCCGCCTGCGCCACGCAGGCGACCGCGCCCAGGACCGCTACCCAACCGACCGTCCGCGTCCGTGTAGCCTTCATTTCTCCCCCTCCTGTTGCCGTCAGCATGCGCCCGCCGCGACGCGCTGTCAACCGGTCCCGGCGGCCCGCCCCGGTGCCGCCGGCGGAAGCCGGGCGCCGGGGGGCGGCGGCGCCTCAGGGTATGCGCACCGAGTCGAGTCCTTCCGGCGGGGGCGGGAAGCGCGGGTTCATGCGCCGGAGGGTGTCGCGGATGACGGTGGCGACGGCCAGGTTCCGGAACCACTTGTGGTCGGCCGGAATCACGTACCACGGCGCCCAGGGGGTGCTGCAGCGGCGGAGCGCGGCCTCGTAGGCGTCGTGGTAGTCGTCCCAGCGCCGCCGCTCCTCGAAGTCGGCGGGGTTCGCCTTCCAGTGCTTCTGCGGGTCGTCGAGCCGGGCCTGGAAGCGCTTGCGCTGCTCGTCCTTGCCGATGTGCAGGAAGAACTTGAGGATCGTCACCCCGCTGTCGGCGAGCAGCTTCTCGAAGCGGTTGATGTGCTCGTAGCGGCCCGACCAGGTCTTCTTCGGGACGAGCCCGTGGACGCGGACGATGAGCACGTCCTCGTAGTGGGAGCGGTTGAAGATGCCGATCTCCCCCGCCCGCGGCACGGCGCGGTGAATGCGCCAGAGGAAGTCGTGCGCCAACTCCTCGGGCGTGGGGGTCTTGAAGGAGGTCACGCGGCAGCCCTGGGGGTTGAGGATCGACATGACCTTCCGGATGGTGCCGTCCTTGCCGCCCGCGTCCATGGCCTGCAGCACGATGAGCAGGGCCCTGCGCCCCTCGGCGTAGAGGCGCAGCTGCAGGTCCGGCAGGTCGGCGATCCGCTTCTCCGCGGTGCGCAGCGTGCGGCCCTTGTCCAGGCCGCCCGTGAACGCGGCGTCGCGGTCCCTGAGCTTCACCCGCGCGCCGGGCCTCACGAGGAAATGTTTCGCCATGTTCATGCCCCCACCTCCGTTGGAGCCGCCGGCCCGCCCGCCGCGCGATCCGCGGCGAGCCGGTCCAGGGCCCATTGCGCGTGCTCCGCCACCAGCGGCTCGCGGTCCCGCGCGAGATCCGAGAGCACCCCCGCGAACTCCGGCAGGCCGCTGTTGCCCATCGCGACCGCGGCGTTTCGCCGGAACCCGGCCCACGTGGCCCGCCACACGGGCGTACCCCGGTAGCGCTGCCGGAACGCCGCGCGGTCGAGGGTCGCCGCCTCCTCCAGCCGCGGCGCATCCCGCTCCTCTTCGAACGCCAGGAACGGCCGCGCCGCGGGCCGCGAGAAGCGGCGCACCCACGGGCAGACCTCCTGGCACGCATCGCAGCCGAAGAGCCGGCGGCCAAGGCCGGGCCGCAGGCCGGGCGGAATCGCGCCCCGGTGCTCGACGGTCAAATACGACACGCAGCGGCGGCTGTCGATCCGGTAGGGCGCATCCAGCGCGCGCGTCGGACAGGCGGCCAGGCAGCGCGTGCAGGTCCCGCAGCCGGCCGGGTCCTCCGCGCCGCGGGGACGGCCGGGGGGCAGCGCCGGGCCGAGCAGGAGCCCGCCGAGGAAGCACATCGACCCCGCACCGGGGCGGATGAACTGCGTGTGGCGGCCCGTGAAACCGAGCCCCGCGCGCTCCGCGGCGTCGCGCTCCAGCAGCGGCCGCGTATCCGCGAAACAGCCCAGCACCGCGGAGGGCCCCAGGATGCCGCGCACCGCCGCCGCGGCCGCCGCCAGGCGCCCGCCGAGCACGTCGTGGTAGTCCGGCCCCCAGGCGTACGCGGCGATGCGCCCGCGCCGCGGGTCCGCCAGCAGGGCGGGCGGCGGCAGGCGGACGAAGTAGCTGACGCCCGCGACCAGCACGGTCCCCGTGCCGGGCGCGAGCCGGGCCGGGTCCAGGCGGCGTTCGGGGTCGCGCGCCAGCCACGCCATGTCCGCGTGGCGGCCCTCGGCGAGCCACGAGAGAAACGCGCCGGCGCGGGGCGACCGGCCCGGCGGCGACAGGCCCGCGAAGTCGAACCCCGCCTCCAGGACGGCGGCCTTCAGGCGCTCGACCTCTCGTTCCTTCACGGTCCCGGCCTCCTGCCCTTTCCCGCGCCGCGCCGCCCGCGCCCGCGGCGCGTAGCCGCTTCCCCCCCCGCGGACGGAACGGTATACTGCGGCCCCATGAAGGCCAAGCGCCGCCAGGGAACCGGGCCGCTCCTGCTGGCCGCCGCGCTGCTCGCCGCGCCGGCGGCGCGGGGCGCCGCCGCGCCGTCGCCGCCGGGCGGAGAGCCGGAGCCGCGCTTCACGCGGCCCTTCGTCACCGCCGACCGCGCCACGCGGACCGTGCGGGTGGAGGCCCGGGCCACGGGGCGCCAGAGCGGGCGCCAGCGCGAGTTCCTGCTGGTCAACGAGAAAGGCGGCCACGACTACGAGGCCTACGCGGTGACCCGGGCCATGCCGAGCGACGTGCACGAGGCGCTGGTGTTCGTCGGGCTCCGGCCCGGCCGCCCCATCGATCCGCGGCGGCTGGTCTTCTGGCCCCGCGGCGAGCGGGTCCTCGTCGAGATCGAGACCTCGGCGCCCTTCCTCCCCGCCCGGGAAGGCGAACCGCTGCCCGCGGCGCCGGAGGCGCCCGTCCGCTTCCGCGCCGAGGAGGCCGTCCTCGACACGCGCACGGGCCGGACCCTGCCGCCGGTCGGCTTCGCCTTTGTCGGCTCCGTGTTCCTGGAGGAGGACGACGTGCCCGGCCTGAAGGGCTACGCCGCCGACCTCCTCGAGCCCAATGCCATCGTCACCCTCTTCAACGAGCCCACGACCGTACTCGACATCCCCCGCCTCGGCCGCAAGGGCGAGCTCTACGACTACCAGGTCATCAACCCCGCCCGCAACCTGCCCGAGGGCGCCGCGGTGACGGTGCTGCTTCGCCCCGAGGCCTGGGACGGCGGGCCCTCGCGGAACGTGGACGTGACGATCGGGGTCCATCCGGGGCCGACCCCCGGCGACCCGCCGGTCCTGTCGTTCGAGGTCGCCGGACGCGACCCGCGCCGCGGCGGGATCGGGGAACTGCGCGCGGCGGTCGGCGAACTCCGCGCCGCGGGGTTCGACGTGTATGCCCGGGTCCGGCCGGCGCCGGAGGTCACGGTCGGCGCGCTGGTCCCCTTCGCCGCGGACCTGGACCGGTGCGTCCACGTAGACGACCTGCGCGTCGAGCCGCCGGAGGGCGACCACCTCTTCTACCAGGCCTTTGAGCCCGACCCGAACTTCCGCGACCGCGAGCGGCGGCCCTCGCAGCCCTGGGAACTGCACCTCGCACCTGCCGGCGCCGCGCCCCCGGCCCGCCTGGCACGCCTGGACACCCCGTACAACGAGGACGACGGGAGCTACGGGGAGCCGGTGGAGATCGCGCGGCCCGTCGCCGACCCGTCGGAGATGCCGGCGCTGTCCGCGGACGGCCCGGACCTGCCCGTGCTGCTCGTCTTCGCGCCCCGCACGACGGCTTACGCGGACGTGCTCCGGTACGTGGCGCCCGTGCGCGACCGGTTCCCCGTGGTGTTCGTGTTCGCCGACGCGCCGTGAGCGAAGCCCCCCAGGCGCCCGGCCCGGACCCCGCGCGCACCTACGCGGTCTCCGTGCTCGGCTGCAAGGTGAACCAGTACGAGGCGCGCCAGGCCGCTTCGATGCTGGACCGTGCCGGCCTGGCCCCGGCCCCGCCCGGAACGTCTCCCGACGTGCTCGTCCTGCACACCTGCGCGGTCACGGGCGAGGCGGCGCGCCAGTCGGCGCAGGCGCTGCGCCGCGCCCGCCGCGCCCACCCGGCCGCGCGGATCGTCCTGAGCGGGTGCGCGGCGGAGCCCGGACTCCTCGAACCGCCCCGTGACGTGCCGTCCGTCGCGCCCGGGCCCGGCTGGGCCGCGGCCTTCGACGCCGTGCTCGACACGCTCCCGCTGCCCGGCCCGCGCGGAACGCGGACCGCGGCCGGCGGCGGGCCCGCGCTGGAACGCTTCACGGGGCAGACGCGCGCGTACCTCAAGATCCAGGACGGCTGCGACCTCTCGTGCGCCTACTGCATCGTCCCGAGCCTCCGGAAGGGACCCCGCGACAAGCCGCTGCGCGCGCTGCTGGACGAGGCCCGCGCGCTCGCGGACCACGGCCACGCGGAACTCGTGGTGACCGGCGTCTGCGTCGGCCTGTACGGACGCCGCGGACCGGGGACGCCCCCCCTGTCCCGCGTGATGCGCGAACTCGCCGCGATCCCCGCCGTGCACCGGCTGCGCCTGTCCAGCCTGCACCCGGCCGAACTCACGCCGGACCTCCTGGCCGCCTGGTCCGAGACGCCCAAGATCGCCCCCCACGCGCACCTGCCGCTGCAGTCCGGGTCCGACCGCATCCTGCGCGCCATGCGGCGGGGCTACACCGCGGACGCCTTCCTGCGCGCCGCCGACCGGCTGCGCGCCGCGCTGGACCGGCCGGCCCTGAGCACCGACGTGATCGCCGGCTTCCCCGGCGAGACCGGAGAGGACCACGCCGCCACCGAGCGGGTGTGCCGCGCGGCCGGCTTTTCGCGCCTGCACGTCTTCCCCTTCTCCGCGCGGCCCGGCACCGCCGCCGCGGACCGGCCGGACGCCGTGGCGCCGTCGGAGGTGCGGGACCGGGCCCGGCGCCTGCGCGACCTCGGCGGCCGCCTCGCCGCGGCCTTCCACGGCGCGTTCGCCGGCGACACGCTCGAGGTGCTCGTCGAACGGGTCGGCGAGGACGGGACGGCGGCGGGCTACTCGGCTCGCTACCTCCCCGTCCGCTTCCCCGCGGGCGGCGCGCGGGCCGGGTCGTTCGTCCGCGTCCGCGTCACCGCCTCCGGCGCGGAGGGGTTGACGGCCGCCTGCGCCTCCTGAACCCCGGGCTGCGGGCCTCCCGCACGGACCTTGCGCCCGCGCGAAAAGGACGTAGGGTGCCCGCGGGGGCGGGGGCGCCGGGAGGGAGGCGAACCATGATCGAGGTCCTACGGGCGGAGCAACGGCACTTTAGCGACTTCGGGTGGCTGCAGACGTACTGGCTGTTCTCCTTCTCGAGCTACTTCGACCCGCGCAACATGCAGTTCGGCGCGCTGCGGGTCTTCAACGACGACGTCGTCCAGCCCGGCACCGGTTTCCCGACGCATCCGCACGAGGAGATGGAAATCGTCACGCTGGTCCTCGACGGAGAGGTGACGCACGCGGACAGCATGGGGAACCGGACGGTGATCCGGGCCGGCGACGTCCAGCGCATGTCGGCCGGCACGGGGCTGACGCACTCGGAGTTCAACCTGGCCGACCGCCCCGCGCGCTTCTACCAGGTCTGGATCCTTCCCGACGCGCCGCGGCTCGAACCGTCCTACGACCAGCGGTCGTTCGACCCCGCCGCGTGGCACAACCGCATCCTACCCGTCGCCTCCGGCCGGGGCCTGCCCGGCGTGGTGACGTTTCACACCGACGCCACCCTCTGCCTCGCGTCGCTGGAGGCCGGCCGCCGCGCGGCCTACGCGGAAACCGCCGGGCGGCGCCTCTTCCTCTACGTCACGCGGGGGCGCCTCGCGGTCAACGGCTGCCGGCTCGGGCCGAAGGACCAGGCGCGCGCCGACGTGGAGGAACCGCTGGAGATCGAGGCGCAGGAGGATGCCGAGTGGGTGTTGATCGACCTGCCCTCCTGCAAGGGCTGGGGTTACGGCGAGGACACCCTGCGGGGCGGCCGACCGCCGGCCTCCTGACCCGGCCGCGCGCCGGGTTCACATCACCCGGGTGAGCAGCTCCGTGCCCTCCGCGATGTCGCGGAGCAGCAGCCCGCTGAGCAGGGACCAGGCGGGCCCCGGGCTGCCGGCGCCGACGGGGCGTCCGTCGTAGGCCACCACGGCCGTCACGTCGGGGGTGGTCCCGAAGACGAGGATCTCGGCCGCGGCCGCCACCGCGGCGCGGTCGATGCGCGCGCGGCGCACCGCCTTGAGCGGCGGGCGGCCGGCGACGGGCGCCGCCAGCTCGAGCACCCGTCCCATGGTCACGCCGGGCAGGATGCGGCCCTCCTCGGGCACGAGGAGCGCGCCGTCCCCCGTCACGATACCCGCGTTCTCGGTCGCGCTCTCGGCGAGTAAGCCCTCCTCGTCAAACGCGAAGACGAAGTCCACGCCCCGGTCGACGGCCTCCTGCTTCATGAGGACGTTGGGGAGGTAGTTGCAGGTCTTGATCGTCGCCAGCGGGCCCGGCTTGACCGGGATCGAGCTCGATGCCGCGCGCGCCCCGCCGGGGTGCGCGGCCATGAAGGGCGGCGGCAGGCGGTAGGCGACGACGTAGAGCTGCGGGGCCGGGCACTCGGAGGAGTTCACGCCCATGCCGCCGGGGCCGCGCGCGGCCAACACGCGCACGAGGGCGTCGGCCCGCCCTCCGGCGCGCACGGTCGCGGCGACGACCCGGTGCAGGGCCGGCCGCCCCCAGGGGAGGGCGAGCCCGATCCCGGCGGCCGACCGCTCGAGGCGGCCGAGGTGCCGGTCCAGGCCGTAGAGGGCGCCCCCGACACACTTGATCGTCTCGAAGACCCCGTCGCCGCGGTGCACCAGGTGGTCGTCCACCGGCACGAGCATCAGCGCCGGGTCGGTCGTGATGCCGCCGGCCACGCTGGAGTACATGGCGTGGAGGGGAACGCCCGCCCCGCCCCGCCCCGCGCGGTGGCCGGCCAGCCAGGCCGTTTCGTCCAGCAGGGGAATCGTTTTCAAGGCACGGGATCGTAGCGCAGGCCGCCGCGCGGCTACAGGAGAAAGCCCCGGGGGGACGGGGCGAGTTGCCTGTTGCCATGCGGGCCGGGCGTCCGCAGACTACCCCCCTCCGGAAAGGGGGACCAGATGGGCGGGACACCGACGAGCGTGGTGACGGGCGGGGCGGGCTTCCTGGGGTCGCACCTCTGCGACCGGCTGCTGGCGGAGGGCCACCGCGTCATTGCGCTGGACAATCTCCTTACCGGGAACGTCGCGAACATCGAGCACCTGGCCGGCAACGGGCGGTTTCGCTTCATCAAGCAGGACGTGACCGACTACCTGTTCCTGCCCGGGGCGGTGGACTACGTCTTTCACTTCGCCTCGCCGGCCAGCCCGATCGACTACCTCGAGTTCCCGATCCAGACCCTCAAGGTCGGGGCCCTGGGCACCCACAAGGCCCTGGGGCTCGCACGCGCCAAGGGCGCCCGGTTCCTGCTGGCCTCGACCTCCGAGGTCTACGGCGATCCGCTGGTGCATCCGCAGCCGGAGAGCTACTGGGGCAACGTGAACCCCATCGGGCCCCGCGGCGTCTACGACGAGGCCAAGCGGTTCGCCGAAGCCATGACGATGGCCTACCATCGCTACCATGGGGTGGACACCAAGATCGTGCGCATCTTCAACACCTACGGGCCGCGCATGCGGCCGCGGGACGGGCGCGTGGTGCCGGCCTTCATCTCCCAGGCGCTGCGGGGCGAGCCGCTCACCGTCTTCGGCGACGGCGGCCAGACACGGAGCTTCTGTTTCGTGTCGGACCTCGTCGACGGCATCTTCCGGCTGGTCAACAGCCCGCTGCACGATCCCGTGAACATCGGCAACCCGGCGGAGATGACGATCCTCGATTTCGCCGTGAAGATACGCGAACTCGCCGGCCGGGACGTGCCCATCGTGCACCAGCCGCTGCCGGTGGACGACCCGAAGGTCCGCCAGCCGGACATCACGCAGGCGCGCGAACGGCTGGGATGGGCCCCGAAGGTGCCGCTCGAGGAAGGGCTGTGCGCCGCGATCGCCTACTTCCAGACGCTCCTTGCCGAGGGCCGCCTGGCGTGATAGCGTGGCCTTTCCCGGCGGGCTGCGGTCCACGGACGCTGCCCTTGGCGGGCGGAGCGGAGGGCACCCTGTGATTTTGCGCTACAAGAAGAAGGACGGCGTGCAGATGGAGTTCGAGCTGGGCGACCGCCCGGTCACCATCGGCCGGAGCCCGGAGGCCGACCTGGTCCTCCTCGACGAGAAGGCCTCGCGCCTGCACTGCGGCATCCGGCTGTGGGACGGCGAGTTCTACATCAAGGACCTCAAGAGCAAGAACGGCACCCGCGTGAACGGTCAGAAGATCGACATGGTGAAGCTCAGCCAGGGCGACCGCGTGCAGGTCGGCGCGACCGTGTTTTCCTTCGAACCGGAACCGGGCAAGGGCACGCAGACCGTGCTCCGGGAAGTGGAGCACGAGATGGCCGGGGGCAAGGGGTACTCCACGCTGATGCGCGAGATCGTCGACGACGCGCCGGCGGCGGCCGGCCCGGCGCCGGATGCCGGCGCCGAGGCGCCCGCCCGGGCCCAACCCGCGCTGCCGCGGACCCGTACGCTGAAGGTGCGGGCGCCGAAGAAACCCCGCTGAAGGCCCCGGTGCGGCGCGCTACTCGTGGATGACGGAGGCGGTGGCCTGCCATCCGCGGGCGTCGGTGACCTGCAGGGTGTTGATCCCCGCGCCCGTGGAGGCCGCGGGGAGGTACGTGACCGTCTTCACGCGGATCGGCGTGTCCAGCACGACCCCCTGCAGGCTGCCGAGGTTGGTGTTGGCGACGCTCCACCGGTAGGGCAGCACGCCGCCCCTCGCCTGGAAGGCCGCGTACGCCTGGTTGGTCCCCACCGTGATGCCGCCCGGGAACAGCACGAACGAACTGGACGTGCCCCCGCCGCCGTCCGGTTGCGTGTCGGCGTTCCGTTCGCAGCCGCCCGCCGCGATCCCTATCCCGCACGCCGCGACCGCCGCGGCCAAGCCCCACGGGCGAAGAAACTTCATGTCGTCCCCCTAGAAGATGCGCGAAAAGCCCACCGCGAACTCGCGGTCCGCGCCGCCGAAGAGCACCGCGTCCAGCGCCAGCGTCCAGCCTCCGGGCAGCAGCAGTCCCCCGCCGAGCTGCGCGCCGAAGTCGTGGTTCTGCTCGATCGTTTCGTCCCCGAACTCCCCGTCCGCCTGCGCGAACACGGCGCCGAGCCGGAAGTCGGCGCCGACCGGGTCGAACCGGCGCCACCGGGCCTCGTCCTCGCGGCTGAGCGAGTAGACCACCGCGGGGGAGAGGCGCAGCTCCTGGTAGTGGAAGTCGCGATCACCGAAGTTCGACTCCACCGTCCGGAACGACGCGTCGAACTCGATGGCGAGGCACTCCTTGCGCGGCTCGATGTCGTTGCCCGCGAGGACGAGTTCGAGCAGGCGCAGGCCGGCGCCTGCGGCGGCCTCGAGCCCCATCTCCCCCTCGTCCCGCCGGGTCCGGGCTTCCGACATGCCGAGCTCGGCCCACAGGTGGGCGAAGTCCAGCGCGCGGAAACCCAGGCGCAGCACGTAGTGCGTCTGGTCGCATTCCAGCACATCC
This sequence comes from uncultured bacterium, assembly GCA_963744655.1. Taxonomy (GTDB): domain Bacteria; phylum Verrucomicrobiota; class Kiritimatiellia; order PWTM01; family PWTM01; genus CAVUUJ01. The sequence continues at coordinate 579,164 of CAVUUJ010000002.1, forward strand.
TGCGAGGTCTGGAACTCGCGCCCGCCGAAGCGCACCCAGGCGCCGAGGTTCAGCCGCTCGGGGGACGCGAGGGTGACGGCAGCGCGGGTCGCGGGCGCGAGCCGCTGGGCTTGGGCGGGCACCGCCGCCGCGGCCAGCAGCGCCGTCACCGCCAGGAGGGATGCGGTATTCATGGTCGTCGGGCGTCTCCTTGCGGCCGCCGCGGGCGGAATCCCGGTCCGGCGCGTCGCAGACGAGTATGTTCAGCCGACGGGGCGGTGACAAGCGGCGTTTCCCGCGCGGGTCCGGACGCCGAAAGCCCCGCCCCGAACGGATCGGGGCGGGGCTCGCAAGGGGAATCCCGGCAACGTGCTACTCTCCCACGGCCTGACGCCGCAGTACCATCGCCGCTGAGGCGCTTCACTTCCGTGTTCGGGATGGGAACGGGTGTTACCTCCTCGCTATGGTCACCGGGAAAAATCATCTGCACAGAGAGCGTGGAGTGCCGCGGGCGACCCGGAGACCGGGTCCCCGCGGACTAAAATAATGGTCAAGCCTCACGGCTGATTAGTACCGGTTAGCTAAACACATCGCTGCGCTTACACACCCGGCCTATCAAGGTCGTAGTCTTCAACCTGCCTTCAGTCCCGCCGAAGCGGGAAGGGAGATCTAATCTTGGAGGAGGCTTGGCGCTTAGATGCTTTCAGCGCTTATCCTTTCCGTACATAGCTACCCAGCGATGCCCCTGGCGCGACAACTGGAACACCAGAGGTACGTCATTCCCGGTCCTCTCGTACTAAGGAATGTTCTCCTCAAATCTCCTACGCCCACAGTGGATAAGGACCGAACTGTCTCACGACGTTCTGAACCCAGCTCGCGTACCGCTTTAATTGGCGAACAGCCAAACCCTTGGGACCTTCTCCAGCCCCAGGATGCGATGAGCCGACATCGAGGTGCCAAACCGCTGCGTCGATGTGAACTCTCGGCAGCGATCAGCCTGTTATCCCCGGAGTACCTTTTGTCCGATGAGCGATGGCGCTACCACAAGCAACCACCGGATCACTTATGTCCTGCTTTCGCATCTGCTCGACTTGTAGGTCTCGCAGTTAAGCTCCCTATATACCATTGCGCTCTACGCATGATTGCCGACCATGCTGAGGGAACCTTCGAACTCCTCCGTTACTATTTTGGGAGGAAACCGCCCCAGTCAAACTGACCCTCTGACACTGTCCCCCACCCGGATTCACGGGCCAGGGTTAGAATTCCGATTAATCAAGACTGGTATTTCACTGATGACTCCACCGCCCCTGACGAGGCGGCTTCAAAGCCTCCCAGCTATGCTACACATGACAAACCAAACGCCAATATCAGAATACAGTAAAGGTTCACGGGGTCTTTCCGTCCTACTGCGGGTATCCGGCATCTTCACCGGAATTACAACTTCACCGAGATCCTCGTTGAGACAGCGCCCAGATCGTTACACGATTCGTGCAGGTCGGAACTTACCCGACAAGGAATTTCGCTACCTTAGGACCGTTATAGTTACGGCCGACATTCACCGGGGCTTCGGGTCAGAGCTTCGTCCCGAAGGGACTAACCCCTTGCCTTAACCTTTCGGCATTGGTCACGTGTCACACTCTATACGTCCTCTTACGAGTTAGCAGAGTGCTATGTTTTTGGTAAACAGTCGCCTGGGCCCTTTCACTGCGCCTCCCTGGAGCTTCACGATTAAGCTCACCCCAGAGAGGACCCCTTCTCCCGAAGTTACGGGGCTAGATTGCCGAGTTCCTTAACGAGGTTTCTCTCGCGCGCCTTGGTATACTCTACCATCCCACCTGTGTCGGTTTACGGTACGGTCACCTATCCGACTCGCTAGAAGCTTTTCTTGGCAGCATAGCATCAACCAATCCGCTTCACCCGAAGGCTCCACGTCCCATCACTTTTCAGGAGTTGTCCCGGTGGATTTACCTGCCGAGACCTCCTACGGGCTTAGACCACCACTTCCAATCGGTGGCTGACCTAGCTTCCTGCGTCACTCCATCGCTCAAACGCCGAACAGGCAGTACAGGAATATTAAACCTGTTGCCCATCACCTACGCCTTTCGGCCTCGGCTTAGGGGCCGACTAACCCTGGGCGGACGAACCTTCCCCAGGAAACCTTAGGATTTCGGCGGCAAGGATTCTCACCCTGCTTTTCGTTACTCATGTCCGCATAATCACTTCCATGCAGTCCACGGTCGGTTACCCTCCCGCTTCAACCCGCATGGAACGCTCCTCTACCACTCCCCCGGAGGTCCGGGAGAATCCGCAGCTTCGGCAGTCAGTTTAGTCCCGATCATTTTCGGCGCAGAGATCACTCGACTAGTCAGCTGTTACGCACTGTTTAAATGATGGCTGCCTCTAAGCCAACATCCTAGCTGTCTATGCAATCCCACATCCTTAGTCACTTAACCGACTTTAGGGGCCTTAGCTGGCGGTCTGGGCTGTTTCCCTTTCGACTACGAAGCTTATCCCCCGCAGTCTGACTCCACGCGTGACTGGAACGGCATTCGGAGTTTGATTGGCGTCAGTACCCTGGTAAGGGCCCTCATCCAGTCAGTGCTCTACCTCCATTCCGAGCATTCGCGCAGGCTAGCCCTAAAGCTATTTCGAGGAGAACCAGCTATCACCGAGTTTGATAAGCCTTTCACTCCAACCCACAGCTCATCCAAGCGTTTTTCAACATGCACTGGTTCGGCCCTCCACTTCCTGTTACAGAAGCTTCAGCCTGGCCATGGGTAGCTCACCCGGCTTCTGGTCTACAGCATGCGACTGAATCGCACATTTCGCACTCGCTTTCGCTTCGGCTCCTCCCTCATACGGGCTTAACCTTGCCACATACGGTAACTCGCGGACTCATTATGCAAAAGGCATGCGGTCACCCCGCACAAGCGCAGGACTCCCACAGTTTGTAGGCACACGGTTTCAGGTACTATTTCACTCCCCTAACAGGGGTACTTTTCACCTTTCCCTCGCGGTACTAGTTCACTATCGGTCATCAGTGTAGTATTTAGCCTTGGGAGGTGGGCCTCCCGGATTCAGACAGGGTTTCACGTGTCCCGTCCTACTTGGGATACCTCTAGGGCTCTGTCAGGATTTCGCGTACGGGACTTTCACCCTCTATGGTCGGACTTTCCAGACCGTTCCGCTATCCGTCCAGGATCCCATATCGAGGTCCCGCAACCCCATCCCGCAAGCGGGATGGTTTAGGCTGTTCCGCGTTCGCTCGCCACTACTTACGGAATCACTGTTGTTTTCTTTTCCTCAGGGTACTGAGATGTTTCACTTCCCCTGGTGTCGCTCTGAAGCCCTATGTATTCAGACTCGCAGTGATCCCGCATGACCGGGATCGGGTTTCCCCATTCGGAAATCTCCGGATCAAAGCGTGTTTGCCGCTCCCCGAGGCTTATCGCAGCTTACCACGTCCTTCATCGCCTTCTGATGCCAAGGCATCCATCGTGCGCCCTTACTAGCTTGACCAAATTAAATTGGTCAACTGCGCCTGACATACTCGACTCGGCGCAAGTTGTTCTGCCCTTCTCTATGCAATTGTCAAAGAACAGCCCCGCATAGCGCGGCGTAAATCGGCTGATGTCGCGATGCTGTCGATCCACCTCGCGTTGTCCAAGACCGCTCCGCGATCGCTGGTGGGCGTGCCTGGAATCGAACCAGGGACCTCATCCTTATCAGGGATGCGCTCTAACCAACTGAGCTACACGCCCGCATCGCCGCATCGGCATGGCGGGCGTACCTGGATTCGAACCAGGGACTTCATCCGTATCAGCGGATGCGCTCTAACCAACTGAGCTACACGCCTCGCTGACGCGTCGAGCGAAGGTTGGTGGAGGCAACCGGGTTCGAACCGGTGACCCCAAGCTTGCAAAGCTCGTGCTCTACCAACTGAGCTATGCCCCCGCTCTCGCGTAATCGGCACGCGCCAATTGATGGTCCGATACCCGCCGCCCCGGATCCGCGCGGGCCGGTGCCCGAATGACCCTTGCATCAGCCATTCGCCGTATGGAATGGTGCGAACTGAACCGCTCGTGCGGTACTGCTTCGGATCAGAAATGGTGTGACTCGGTGTCGCCTGCGCGGTTGCCTTTCGCAACCCTCCCGAAGCGAGGACCGAAAGGCTTAACCTCTCCTTGGACCGCGGCGCCAGGCGCCTCGGACCGCGGCTACTCCTTAGAAAGGAGGTGATCCAGCCACAGGTTCCCCTACGGCTACCTTGTTACGACTTCATCCCAATCACCACCCACACCTTCGGCACCTGCCTCCCTTGCGGGTTGGCTCAGCGACTTCGGGTGCAGACGGCTTTCATGATGTGACGGGCGGTGTGTACAAGGCCCGGGAACGTATTCACGGCGTCGTAGCTGATACGCCGTTACTAGCGAATCCAACTTCATGGAGTCGAGTTGCAGACTCCAATCCGAACTGGGGCCGGTTTTGGGGATTTGCTCCACCTCGCGGTATTGCATCCCTCTGTACCGGCCATTGTAGCACGTGTGCAGCCCAGGGCATAAGGGCCATACTGACTTGACGTCATCCCCACCTTCCTCCTGCTTGTCACAGGCAGTCTGGCTAGAGTGCTCTCCGGCTTATCACTGACGGTGGCAACTAAACACAGGGGTTGCGTTCGTTGCGGGACTTAACCCAACACCTCACGGCACGAACTGACGACAGCCATGCAGCACCTGTGTAGCACCCTCGAAGGCCTCCTCCGCTTTCACGGAGGCGTGCAGTTGCATGTCAAGCCCTGGTAAGGTTCTTCGCGTTGCATCGAATTAAGCCACATGCTCCTCCGCTTGTGCGGGCCCCCGTCAATTTCTTTGAGTTTTAGCCTTGCGGCCGTACTCCCCAGGCGGTGCACTTAACGCGTTAGCTCCGGCACGGAAGGGGTCAATACCTCCCACACCAAGTGCACACCGTTTACGGCTGGGACTACCAGGGTATCTAATCCTGTTTGCTCCCCCAGCTTTCGTGCCTCAGCGTCAGTAACATTCCAGAGAGCCGCCTTCGCCACCGGTGTTCTTCTTGATATCAACGCATTTCACCGCTACACCAAGAATTCCGCTCTCCCCTCCTGTACTCTAGTCCCGCAGTTTCGAATGCAGTTCCACGGTTGAGCCGTGGGCTTTCACATCCGACACACGAAACCGCCTACGCACCCTTTACGCCCAGTAAATCCGAACAACGCTCGCCACCTCTGTATTACCGCGGCTGCTGGCACAGAGTTAGCCGTGGCTTCCTCTTGAGGTACCATCAAGCCCGAGCGGTATTAACACCCGAGCCATTTTTCCCTCATGACAGGAGTTTACAACCCGAAGGCCTTCATCCTCCACGCAGCGTCGCATCGTCACGCTTTCGCGCATTGCGAATGATCCTCGACTGCAGCCTCCCGTAGGAGTCTGGGCAGTGTCTCAGTCCCAGTGTGGCTGACCATCCTCTCAGACCAGCTACCCGTAAGCCTTGGTGAGCCGTTACCTCACCAACAAGCTGATAGGACGCGGGCCCCTCCCCAAGCGGCAGGTCCCGAAGGATCCCCACCTTTAGATCAGTCCCGCATGCGACGGGACGACCACATTCGGTATTAGCCCCGCCTTTCGGGAGGTTATCCCCAACTTAGAGGGCAGATTACCCACGCGTTACTCACCCTTTCGCCACTCTCCACCGAATCACTCTCTCCGAAGAATTGAATCAACGGCTTCCCGTTCGACTTGCATGCCTAATCCACGCTGCCAGCGTTCGTTCTGAGCCAGAATCAAACTCTCCGTATTAATTCGTTTCTGAATCAAACGAAGTGCTGCAGGCCAGCCCGGCTAAGGACCAGCCCACGTCCTGTCACCAATCGCACTTACGATCGGGGTAAAAACGCACAAGCTTGCCGAATCACACCACTTCTGATTCGAAGCAGTCGTTCGTTCGTTATTCCATTGTCAAAGAACTCGGACACGCAAAGCAGCGCCGCTCCCACCGGAGCCCTACTGGACGCAGGGACGGCCAGTCAGCGCTAATTTGCTTGGATAGGCCGACCTCTGAAAGGCCGGCTTCCCGATCCATCTCGAGCCAGTCTACGGTGCCGCGCGGGTCGTGTCAATCCCCCGGACGCATATTCCGTCCGGGTTCCGGCCGCGACGCGGCAACCTCCTTGAAAGAGCCCGGAGACACGGGCCGTCCGCCGGCCTCGTCCCCCCGTCCGCGGCATCCCGCGGCAAAATCGAACGCGCACTCTATAGGGGGGCACCCGGGGTGTCAACCCCCCGACGCCATCTTTCTCCGTCTTTTTTTTCGGCGGCCGGCGCCGGGCCCCGCGCCGCCGCCGCGCCGCCACCCTCCGGGCGGCGCGGTTCAGGGCCGCGGATGGGCCCGGTCGTAGACCTCTTTCATCTTCTCGACGGACACGTGGGTGTAGATCTGCGTCGTGGAAAGACTGGCGTGGCCGAGCAGCTCCTGCACGCTGCGCAGGTCCGCGCCGGCCTCCATCAGGTGGGTCGCGAAACTGTGGCGCAGGGCGTGCGGCGAAAGCGCCGGGTTCAGGCGGGCCAGCCCCAGGTACCGCTTGAGCAGGCGCTGGATCGAACGCACGGTGAGCCGCCCGCCGCCGTGCCCCAGGAAAAGGGGACGGGGCCCGCCGACCGGGCGGGCAAGGGGCAGGGCGTCGCGCGCCGCCAGGGCGACGCGCAAGGCCCGCACGGCGTGACGGCCCAGGGGACAGAGCCGCTCCTTCTTGCCCTTGCCCGCCACCCGCGCCACCCCCGACAGGAAGTCCACGCGATCCTCGCTCAACGCCGCGCACTCGCTCACGCGCATGCCCGTGCTGTACAGCACCTCGAGAATCGCCGCGTCGCGCTTCGCCGCGTAGGCGGCCCACGCGGACCCGCCGCGCCGGTCGCCCGCACGGCGCGCCCGCTCCTCCGCCTGCCGCGCCGGCGCGTCCAGCAGGCGGCCCACCTCGGCCACGCTCAGCACGCGGGGCAGCCTGCGGTCCCGCCTCGGACGCGCCACGCCGGAGAACGGGTTCGACGACACCGCACCCTCCCGCTGGAGGAAGCGGAAGAAGGAACGCAGGCTCGACGCCTTCCGCCCCGTCGTCGCCGGCGCGTACCCCTCCTTCTGCCAGTGGACCAGGAAGCGGCGCGCGGCCAGCCGCTCGCACGTCTTCCACGGGAACGGCGGCGCCGCCCCCTCGCCCCACGTCACCGCCGCAAACTGCCCGATGTCCCGGACGTAGGCGGCAACGGTGTGCTCGGACGCGTTCTTCTCCGCGCGCAGGTGGCGGACGAACTGCGCGAGCAGCCGGTCGCCGGCCACCGCCCCGCCCGGACGGACCCCCTGGCGCTCAGGGACCATGCGGCCCCCTCCTCGCGCCCTCCCCGGGCGGGAGGGTGAACCGGCGGCGATGCTCGCGGTCGGTCGCGTACTCGGTCTCCACGCCGAGATCGACCGGCCCGCAGCCGGGCAGCCGCGCATGCAGCCGGTCGCGCACGTCCGCGAGAATCGACGGAAAGGCCTCCGGCAGCACGCCGGCGTGCACGACGAGATCGACGGCCAGCTCGAACGCCGTCTCCTCCCCGTGCAACCGCAGGTCGTGAAACCCGACCATCTCGGGGTGCGCTTCCACGATCCCGTTCATCGTCTTCTCGGCCCGGGCGTAGGCCGGGTGGGTCCGGTCGACCGGGTCGACGTGCACGATGGCCTTGAGCCCCTCGGCCTCCGCGATGCGCTGCTCCACGCGTTCGGCCAGCCCGTGAGCCGCGAGCACCGAGAGCTCGGCGTCCACCTCGATGTGCAGCGACATCATCCGGAGATCCCCGTAGCTGTGCACGATCGCGTCGTGCACGCCGCGCACCCCCGGCATCGAGGCGGCGACGGCCCGCAGCCGCTCGAGGTCCTCTGCCGAAGGCGCCTCCCCGATCAGCGTGTCGACCGCCTCCCGGATGTAGCGGTAGCCCGTGTAGCCGATGAACAGCGACACGCCCAGCGCCGCGTACCCGTCCAGGCGCACCGCGCCGGTGCGGGCCCCGACGAGGGCCACGACCACCAGGGCGGTCGACGCGATGTCGGCAAGGTGGTTCCAGGCATCGGCCTCCAGGGTCTTCGACCGCGTGTGCCGCGCCAGCGCCAGGGAGAACACGGCCAGCCAGCCCTTGAGCAGGACCGTCACCAGGACGGCCGCGGTGAGCCACCAGGGCGCGTCGACGGCCACCGGATGCAGGAGCCGGCGGAAGCCGGACCGGGCCACCTCGAAGGCCACGCCCACGAGGAAGATCGCCAGCACCAGCGTGGCCACGGTCTCCGCGCGGCCGTGGCCGAAAGGGTGTTCGCGGTCGCGCGGCTTTCGCGAGACGCGGAAGCTGAGCGCGATGATCAGGCTGCTGCCGACGTCGGCCAGGTTGTTCACCGCGTCGGCCAGCAGCGAAACGCTTCCGGACAGCGTGCCGAGCAGCGCCTTCACCACGGAGAGCACCGCGCTGAACCCCATGCTCACGTAAGCCTGCATCTCGCCCAGCGCCGTGCGCCCCGCCGCACTCCCGGGCGGCGCGCCCCGCGGCGTGAACCGGCGCGCCAAGCAACCGGTGAGGCCGCGCAGGGGCCTCTCGCTGGCCGTCGTGGACATGACCACAGTCTGGGGACGCGCCGCCGCGTTGCGCGAGCCTTTTCCGCGGATGCGCTTGCCGCCGGTGCGCGGCGCGGTCAGCCCGCCGCCCGGTCCCTGCGCGACGTGCCGCCCCGCGCGATCCCGCCGGGAGGTACACGGCAAGGGCCGCCCTGCGATCGAAGACGCCGCGGGCGGGCGCCGTCATGCCCGCGGCACTGACCGACGGCCCCGGACCGGCTTCGCTCGCGGCGGTCGGGCGGAAGAGGTCGCCGGCCGACGTCCAGGCGCTCCTCGACGAGACGCGCGGGGACGGAGACCGTGCCGGCCTACATCAAACCGAGCCGGCTGCCGGCAGGCGTGCCGGGGGACGTGGACCTCGCGGCCTTCGACGATCCATGGCGCTCGGAGCCGGTGCGGGTGTCATCGCTGCCGACGCGGGCCGAATGCGCGGTGGTACGGCGCCGCGCCGCGGCGGCCGCCGGCAAGGCCGACGGGCGACGGTCCCGCTGCCGCGCGCTTGACGCCCTGCACGCCGCCACGGCCCTCTACTTCCGGCCGCATGTAGACGACGAGTTACGCTTCCTCACGCGGGAGGAGCGACTCGCCGGCCCGGCGGGGCATCCCGGGTTCAGCGTCCTGCAACGACCGCGCGCCGCCCCGTCGCCGCACTCCGGCGTTGAGCGCGGGGCCGATCCCGCGCAGAATGGCCCGCATGGAGACGCTCATTCCCCTGCTCACCTTCCTCGCCGGCTGCGCGCTCGCCGGCGCCCTCGCGTGGCTGCTGGCGCGGCGGCCCCGGGCGGGCGAAGCCGCGCTGAGCGCACAGCTCGAGGATCGCTCCCGGCGCGTCGAACAGCTCGAGGCCGAGGGCGCCGCCTCGCGGGCCCGCGAGGAGGAACTCCGCCGGCGCGACACGGAAGCGCAGGCGCAACTGGCCGGCCTGCAGGCGACGCTGCGCGAGGAACGCGAGGCCGCGAAGGACAAGCTGGAGGTGCTCCGGCAGGCGGAGCAGAAACTCTCCGACGCCTTCAAGGCCCTCTCGGCCGAGGCGCTGAAGAGCAACAACGCGGCCTTCCTCGAACTGGCCGGCTCCACGCTGGAACGCTTCCAGACATCGGCGCGCGGCGACCTCGACAAGCGGCAGCAGGCCATCGACCAACTCGTCAAACCGGTGCGCGAATCGCTCCAGCGGTTCGAGGGCCATGTACAAGATATGGAGAAGGAGCGTGTCGGCGCCTACAAGGAGTTGCGAGAACAGGTCCGCGCGCTGCTCGCCAGCGAAGACCAGCTCAAGACGCAGGCGCAGAACCTCGTCCAGGCGCTCGGTACCCCCCGGGTGCGCGGACGGTGGGGGAACTCCAGCTCCGGCGCGTGGTCGAGATGGCCGGGATGCTCGAACACTGCGATTTCGAGGAGCAAACGTCGGTCGCCACCGAGGACGGCCGCCAACGCCCCGACCTCATCGTGCACACGCCCAACGGCCACCATATCGTCGTCGACGCCAAGGTGCCCCTCGACGCGTACCTCCGGGCCATGGAGGCGCAGGACGAGGACACCCGGCGCTCGCACTTCGCCGACCACGCGCGGCAGGTGCGGGACCACGTGAAGAAGCTCAGCCAGAAGGCCTACTGGAGCCAGTTCCGGCCCACCCCCGATTTCGTCGTGCTCTTCGTGCCCGGCGAGGTCTTCTACGCCGCGGCGCTCCAGGAGGACGCGACGCTGATCGACCAGGGGGTCGAGCAGGGCGTGCTACTGGCCGCGCCCACCACGCTCATCGCGCTGCTCAAGGCCGTCGCGTACGGCTGGAGGCAGGAGCGGCTCGAGGAACACGCGAAGGAAATCAGCGAGCTGGGCCGCGAGCTGTACGACCGGCTGGCCGTGCTCGGGGAGCATTTCGTCAGCCTCGGCAAAGGCCTGGGCAACGCGGTCGAAAGCTACAACCGGGCCGTAAGATCGCTCGAGACGCGCGTGTTCGTCAGCGCACGCCGCTTCCGGGAACTGCAGGCCGCGGACGCTGCCAAGACCATTCCCCCGGGCAGCCCCGTCGACCTGGTGCCGCGCCGGGTCCAGGCCCCCGAAATGCGGCAGGAGACCCGGGAACCCGAACAGGCCGCCCCCCCGGGGTAGGCCGGCCGGCACGGCCGCGGCCGGGCCGCGGCCGGGCGGTCAGACGAGCCGGCGTTCGTGGAGGGCGTTGTAGATCTTGAGCCCGGCCCACGCATCGGTGGCCGCGTAGACGAGCTGGCGCTGGCTCAGTACCTCCCGGGCCCAGTTGGTGCGCTGCATGCTCTTGGATATGCGGAAGCCCAGCACGATGGCCGCGAGCGCGCGCAGGCCGTTGTTCTGGATGCCCAGCTTGCTCGTGGCGGGACCGAGATCGAAAAACCCCGCCGGCGTGAACGCGCAGAGCTCGCGCAGTTTCGCCAGGTCCTGGTCGAGCGCCACGCCCACCTTCAGCACGCCCGCGTCGGAGAACTTTTTCACCAGCGGCGAGAGGTCCCCGATCCCGCGCAGCTGGATGACCCACGCCTCGTCGTCCGTGCTCAGCTGCACGATCGCCACCGGGTAGTTCTCGCCCCGCTGGAAGGACGGGCGGCTCTCGGTGTCGAAACCGAGCACCTTCTCCTTGGCCACCTGCTTGAGCATCGCCCCGAGCTGCCCGTCGTCCTGCACCAGGTGGATGGTCCCCTCGAAGTGCCGCAGCGGCAGGTGGTTCACCGCCTCGCGCGATATGATCGAGGGGAAACCGCTGGGCGTCGCCTGCGGCTCGGCCGCCGGCGCGGCGGGCGGCGCCGCCCCGCCGCGGGCCGGGCGTGCCCCGGCCCCTGCCCGCGCGGCGGCACGCGTCCCGCGGCGGCGGCCGCGGCCGCGCGGTGAGATCCGCGGCTCCCCGGACGGCGCCAGCTTGGCGTCGAACTCCGCGAGGCGACGGCCGCTCAGCGGGTTCGCGCCGCCCTGCAACATCGTGCGCAGCGCCGCCATCTCCTCGCCCGAGAAGCGGCGTCCCCGCAGCTGGTGCCGCTCGAACGAGGCGAACGCCATCGGGGTGACGACCTTCACGATGCGCGCGATGACCTGCGCATATTCCCGGATCTCCCACTGCGCGTGCGGGTCCAGGCGCAGCGCCAGGAAACGGAACAGGTTGTGGAGGTCCATCTGCCAGAACCACTCGGTGTAGAGGGAAACGGGCAGGTTGATGCGCGCCAACTCCCGCGCCACGTCGTCCTTCAGCATCTCCCGGTAGGTCGCGTAGCCGGCTTCCTGGTCGCGCCGCAACAGGTCGATCACCCGCTGCTGCAGCTCCGGCGGCACCTCGTTGTCCGCGCGGCCCTGCTTGTTGTCGCGCGCCTGACGCTGCACCTGCTCCGGCGCCGGAAGATAGAACTCGTCCCGCATGATGCTGTAGCGGGCCGACATCTCGTTGAGGCGCGCGGAACGGTGCCGCACCCACTGGCGCGCCACGAAGATCGGCATCTTGCAGTGGAACTCGAGGACGACGTGCTCGAAGGGCGAAGTGTGCTGGTGCCGCATCAGGTAGTCGATCAGCGCGGCATCCTCGCGCGCCGACTTGGTCCCGTCGCCGTAGGAAACGCGCGCGGTCTGCACGATCCGCGCATCGCCGCCGAGGTAGTCCACCAAGCGCACGAACCCCCGGTCCAAGACGGGAAACGCCTTGTCGAGTAACGCATCGGCTTCTGGAACAATACAGCGCGCCATATTCGCAACGCGGCGGGACACGGCGCCGCCGCAGGATGCCGCGAGGGTCGCACCGCCCACGCCGCCGCGGCAAGGGGAAAAGAAGATCCGCGGCCAGCGACGCCGGAATGCAAGCACATCGTTTTGTCCCGCAAGTGTTTTCGCTATCGTGAGAAATATGTCGTCACCCGCGGGCTGCTTGCCGGGCGAAGGGTGCTCCGTGCGCCCTCACCCCTTGGCGGCCGGTCCATCTCCGGAGGAGGTGGCCGGGCAGGGCCGGCGCGCGGGCGCCGCCGGGATTGCGCGGCGGACGGCGTTCTGTTCTCATGGCCGTGCACGCCGCGCCCGCCGGGCGCCGGCCCGGAGGAAAGGAAACCATGAAACGCACCGCCCTTCTGCCGCTGCTGTTCGCGTCGGCCCTCGCCGTCCGGGGCCTCGCCCTGGATATCGGCGACCCCGCCCCCACCCTGTCGGGCGTGTCCGGGTGGATGAACGGCGACGCGGTCGACCCGGCCGAGCCGGACGGAAAGACCGTGTACGTGGTCGAGTTCTGGGCGACCTGGTGCCCGCCCTGCCGGCAGACGATCCCGCACCTCGACGGCCTGCAGGCGACGTACAAGGATCGCGGCGTCGTGGTGGTCGGCGTGACCTCCGAGACGGAAGCGGTCGTGAAACCCTTCATGGAACAGGTGCCGATGCGCTACCGCGTCGCGCTCGACGAGAAGGGCTCCACGGACGACACCTACATGAAGGGGATCGAGGGCATACCGCACGCGTTCCTTGTGGGCCGCGACGGCAAAATCGCCTGGCAGGGCCACCCGCTCGACGGGCTCGACGAAGCGCTGGGCGCGGTCGTGGCCGGCACGTTCGACGCGGCCGCGGCGAGGGCGCTTCAGGAGAAGCGGGAAGGGCTCATGACCGCGCTGCAGCGGGGAGACTTTGACCGGGCGGGCGCGCTGATCGACGAGCTCATCGCGGCGAGCCCGCGGGACCTCGAGGCCTACCAGATGAAGGCGGGCATCCTGCTGCAGCAGGCCGACGCGGAGGCGCTCTCGGCGCACTACCGCAACATGGTGGAGATCTTCGCCAAGGACGCCGAGGCGCTGAACCAGGTCGCCTGGATGATCGTCGCGCCCTCCCCCGTGCCCCTGTCCTTCCGGGACCTGGAGGCGGCGTGGTCCGCGGCGGACGCGGCGGTCGCGCTCACCGGCGGGCGGGATCCCGACGTGCTCGACACGATGGCGCGGGTGTACTTCCACGCCGGCATGCTCGCGGAAGCGATCGACCTGCAGGCACGCGCGGCCGGCCTGGCGGAGGACGACGACGAGCGGGCCGACATCACGGCCACGCTCCGCTTTTTCCGCGGCGCGCTGGCCCTGCAGGAGCGGCTTCGCAAACAGCGGATCCTCGCGCCGTCGCCCGCCGGCCTGCCCGTTCCGCCGGAGGCGCCCTGACGCGGGGCTACAGGTCGAACCGCAGTCCGATGCCCGCCGCGAGCTGGTCCTGGTAGCCCAGCTCGGCGTAGACGGAGACGGCGGCCCCCACCTGGTACAGCAGGCCGCCCACGAACGTCGGGTCGGTCTCCCCCCCGGACCGGTCGCCGCCCCCCGGCCGCCGCGCGGACCGGTCGGTCTCCGCGCGGCTGAGGCCGATCCCGCAGTAGCCCTGCAGATTCGGGTCGAGGTCGCGGAACCGGCCGCTGCTCAGGACCATCAGGCTGAAACCGAACTCGCTGACGTCCTCCTTCGCCGTGCGGTAGTCGTCCACGTAGTAGAGCGCCGCGCGCAGCGCGAGATCGACGGGCAACTGCAGCGGAACGCAGTAGAGCGCGCCGAGCTGCAGCCCGGGCGTGTCGTCCGCGTTTTCCGGCCGCACGGCGCCCGCGCCGGCGAACAGCCGCACGTCCTGTGTCAGCGCGACACCGCACCGGACGCCGACGGCATACCCCGCGTCGACGGAGGTCGCCGACACCGACACCCGGTACGGCCCTCCCTCTTCGGGCGCGGCGGTATCCCCCACCGGCAGTCCCTTGAGCTGGCCCGATGCCTGCAGGGCCATCCCGAAGGCGAGCAGCAGACCCACGAATCCCTTGCGCATGGCTTCCTCCTCCCGGCGGCCTGGCGCCCCCGCAACCGCCGGGGCTCCATCCTACGGCGTCCCGCCGCGACCGCAAGGGAAAGCGCGTGCCGCGCGCGCAGGCGCCCGCGCCCGCCCGGCCCGGGGGCGGGCCGCGTCAGGGCTCTCGCACGCCGATCCGGTAGTAGGCGCCGGCCTCCTCCGTGCCGTTCACCGTATCCGTGAATACGTTCTCGGGCAGGGTCGCCGCGAGGTTGGAGGCCACGGCGCTGAACGGGGCGGCGCCGCCCAGGTTCGTGCCGCGCCACACGCCGTAGACGCGGTTCGACGCGGCCGGCCACCGCAGCACGGGCCGGCCCGCGTCGTCCGCGGTCACGAAGGTCAGCCGCAGGAAGGAGGCGCCGTTGGTCGGATCGGTCAACGCCCACCACTCGGCCGTGTTGTCCGGCCCGTCGCCGTCGTTGTCCACCGTGGCCACGAGGCCCGTGGGCGTTCCGCTGTAGACCCGCTCCCACCAGTCGGGCAGCCCGTCGGCGTCCGCGTCGTAGGTGGTCGTCACCGTCGCCACGAGGCCCTCGGCCGACCCGGTGTCGTTGGTCGGGGGCGCGGCCAGGAACGCCGCCACCGCCGCCGCCTCGCTGTCGGTCCAGTAGGCGCGGTAGCGAAGGTACGCGACGCCGGCCGTCGTCGGCACCTGCAGGGCCGTCCACGAGGCGACGCCCGTGGTGCCGGTCCGGGGAGGCGTGCCCGCGTACACGGCCTGCGGCACGCCGCCGACCGACGCGCCCGACGGGTCCACCATCCCGACGACGGCCACCACGGCGGCGTTCGACACGGCGTTGTACGCCTCGTACGGGAACGACCCGTCCAGCGCGGCGCCTCCCGCCAGCGTCGCCGCGTTGGTCGCCGCGCCGTCAAGCTCGGGCGTACCGGTCCGCGCGAAGCGGTCGACCAGGTTGCTGCCCGACGTGGCCGTGACCTCGGTCGAGAGCGGGCCCTCGCCATAGACGTTGGAGGAGCCGACGGCGAAGTAGTAGACCGTGCCCGGGGCCAGCCCCCGCACGGTGACCCCGGTGACCTGCCCGATGTTCTCGCCCGAGGCGGGCAGGCCGTCGTGGATGGGCGTGTACGTGGTCGCCATCTCGTCGTCGGTGTACCAGATGACATAGCCCTCGGCGCCGGATACGGGGTCCCACGTCACGCGCGCATCGCCGTAGGCCGTGCCGTCGTACGCCGCCACGCCTCCGGGCCCCTCGGGCGCGCCGACGGGATCGGCGCCGGTGCCGAGCGCGCTTTGCGCCACGTAGGCCAGCCCGACACGCAAGGCCGTGAGCCCGTTGGTCCAGGCCGCCTTGCGGATGCGCACCGTGGCCGTCGTGGAGGCAGCCGGCGCGTAGTCGACGACCTCGAACGGGTTCTGGACGCCGAAGACGGAGGAGGCGACTTCCGTGCCGCCGACGAAGACGTGCAGGTCCAGGTCCGCCTTCAGGTACGAGGACGCGTCGGGCGTGGCGTCCTCCGCCGCCGGCGGGTAGCTCCACGCCAGCACGATGCGCTCGGTGTCGTTGGAGACGAGCGGGATGGAGACCGGCACCTCGAAGTAGCCGCTCCCGTCGAACGACGCCTCGGTCAACGTGACGGCATAGGACCCCGCGTTGACCGCCGTGGCCACCGCCTTGCCCGCGCCGTCGCGCCCGCTCAGCCGTCCGTCGCCCTCGATGTTGTGCGCGAGGCCCGACGCCATGATCTTGGCCTTGAGTGCCTCGGGCTCGTCCGCGAGCGAGGGGGTCCGGTCGATGCACAGCGCCGCGATCGCCGCCACCAGCGGCGCGGCGTAGCTCGTGCCGACGTAGGGCCCGTCGACCCACGGCGTGGAGGTGGAGGTCGTGTAGATGTCGGTGCCGTATGCCGCGATCTCCGGCTTCTCCGTGCCCGTGACGGGATTCACGTAGCTGCTGCTCGCGCGCATCGCGTCGTTCAGCCACGGCGCATCGCCCATGCCGTTGACGTTGCCGACCGCCAGCGAGTTGTAGCCCCGGCCCGGCGAGGTCACCACCCCCGTCCCTTCGCCCTCGTTGCCCGCGGACTTGGTGAACAGCGCGCGCCCGTAGTGGACGAGGTAGTCGAAGTAGATATCGGACCAGTGCAGGGCGCCGTCCGCACTGGTGCTCAGGCCGAAGCTCAGGTTGACGACCGAGGCGCCGTTGGTCAGCGCCCAGTCGGCCGCGGCGTCGAGCGCCGCCTCGTTGGTGGACTCGGCGTTCGCGTTGAGCAGCGTGCACCCCGGGGCGAGGCCGCGGTATTCGCTGTGGGTGGAGGCGATGAGCCCGCCGATCTCCGTGGCATGGGAGTCCACGCCGCCGGACGGGCGGAACACGGTGGCGGCCAGGTACGGGTTGTCGGTCTCCATGCGGCCCGGCTCGGGCTCGATGTGGGCGACGGTAACCCCGCTGCCGTCGTATCCCATGGCCCACGCCGTCGGCCCCTTGGTGGCCGGTACCGCGAGGTCCAGTTCCTTGGCGGCGGTCTCGTCGGGAAAGAGGTAGTTGACGCCCTCCTGCCGGCCGAACCGTTCGCATTCGGCCGCGGTCAGCCGGACCACCAGGCCCGGGCCCAGCGCGAAGCGTCGCACGACCCGGTCCGCCGGCAGGGCGGCGGCGGCCAGGAAGCCGTCGATGGCCCGGCCCATGGCGGCGGCGATACGCGCGCGGCGCGCGACGGATACCGCCTCCGCGCGGCGGACCCCGGCGGCGCGGCGCGCCGGGGCGGATCGGTCCGCCGCGAGCCGCGCCGGGGGCTCGAACTCCTCGCCCTGCTCGAGCAGCAGGGCCTGGAGCCCCTCGCGCTCGGCGGGGGGCAGCTTGAGCCACACGATCACGTCGAGCGGTTCGTCCGCCCGCCCCGCGGCGCGCAGCGCGTCATATCGCTCGCGCAAGCGCGGGTGCAGCCGGTCGCGCGGCGGCGCCGTGCCGTCCGCGGCCCCCGCCCCGGCCGCGGGCGCCAGCCGGCGCGTGCGCACGTCGCCCGTGGCGGACTGGCGCTCCTTCACCATCGCCAGGCGCACCGCGCGGCCGCCCGTGCCGCGCGCCTCCTCCCACGCGTCGACCCGTTCCCACGTGCCGGCGGCCGGCCGGGCCGGGCGGGCGTGCAGGTACGGAAGCCGCGCGGCGAGGAACCCCGCCAGGGCACACGCCGCCGCCAGGACCGCCCCCTTCCGCCACCCGGTGTAGCGCCGGTTAGACATCTATCCACTCTACCCCGCCCCGTGCCGCGAAACAACGCACCGCCCGCCGACGCGACCCCCACACCCGGCTTGCCCGCATCCCTGCACCCCTGGCCCCTGCCCGCCGATGCGGCCTCCGGGGTCCGGGCAGGGCCTCCGCCCTGCCCGGACGGCGCTCTGCGACGCGCCACAGGTGGCCCCGAGTCTTCGAGGGGCCCGAGCGGGAGCGGGTCAGCTTGCCCCGCGGCCGCAAGGCGGCGCGGGGGGTGCTGGACTCGTGTCCGCACCCCACGCGGCAACACCGCGGAGGGGGTGAGATCACACGCGACCCGCGAGGCCTGTGGCGCGTCGCCCGACCCCCGCCGCCACCCGCCACCGGACACCCGGCTTGCCCGCGTCGTTGCACCCCTGCCCCCCCCGCCGCAACACGCTCCGGGTCCGGGCAGGGCCTCCGCCCTGCCCGGACGGCGCCCTGCGACGCGCCACAGGTGGCCCCGAGTCTTCGAGGGGCCCGAGCGGGAGCGGGTCAGCTTGCCCCGCGGCCGCAAGGCGGCGCGGGGGGTGCTGGACTCGTGTCCGCACCCCACGCGGCAACACCGCGGAGGGGGTGAGATCACACGCGACCCGCGAGGCCTGTGGCGCGTCGCCCGGCCCCGCCGCCCCCGCCACCGGACACCCGGCTTGCCCGCGTCTGCACCCCTGGCCCCCCCGCCGCAACACGCTCCGGGGTCCGGGCAGGGCCTCCGCCCTGCCCGGACGGCGCTCTGCGACGCGCCACAGGTGGCCCCGAGTCTTCGAGGGGCCCGAGCGGGAGCGGGTCAGCTTGCCCCGCGGCCGCAAGGCGGCGCGGGGGGTGCTGGACTCGTGTCCGCACCCCACGCGGCAACACCGCGGAGGGGGTGAGATCACACGCGACCCGCGAGGCCTGTGGCGCGTCGCCCGGCCCCGCCGCCGCCCGCCACCGGACACCCGGCTTGCCCGCGTCGTTGCACCCCTGGCCCCCCCGCCGCAACACGCTCCGGGGTCCGGGCAGGGCCTCCGCCCTGCCCGGACGGCGCTCTGCGACGCGCCACAGGTGGCCCGAGTCTTCGAGGGGCCCGAGCGGGAGCGGGTCAGCTTGCCCCGCGGCCGCAAGGCGGCGCGGGGGGTGCTGGACTCGTGTCCGCACCCCACGCGGCAACACCGCGGAGGGGGTGAGATCACACGCGACCCGCGAGGCCTGTGGCGCGTCGCCCGGCCCCGCCCCGCCCGCCACCCAACGCCCGCACCCCACCGTCGGACGCCCGCCCCCCGGGGCCCCGCGCATCCGCGCCCGGCCGGGCGCTTGACAGGCCCGCCGCCCGCTGGGATCATGCTACGAATCTGGATTGCGTAGCACGGACACGGGGCGTCGCGCGCCGTGCCCGCGGGGACAAGGCCCCGTGGAAGGAGACCCGGACATGAACAGCCGCACCACCGCCGTCGCCGCCGCCGCCCTGCTCGCGCTCGGCGTGCCGCGCGCCCCGGCCCATTTCCTGGTGCTGGTGCCGGGCACCGACCTGGCGGGCGCGGACGCGAGCGAGGTGACGTTCGATCTCCGCTTCACGCACCCGATGGAGAACGGACCCGTGATGGCGATGGACCGGCCCGTCCGCTTCGGGGTGCTGGCGGGCGGGGCGAAGACCGACCTGGACGGCAGCCTCAACCCCCTCCGGCGGCAGGGCAAGACGGCCTACGAGGCGGCCTACACGTTCCGGCGGCCGGGCGACCACGTCTTCTACCTCGAGCCGGCACCCTACTGGGAACCCGCCGAACGCAAGATGATCGTGCACTACACCAAGACCGTGGTGAACGCCTTCGGCGCGGAGGACGGCTGGGACGCGATGGTGGGGTTCCCGGTGGAAATCGAGCCGCTCGTGCGCCCGTACGGCCTGTGGACGGGCAACACGTTCCGCGGCATCGTGCGGCGCAACGGCAAGCCGGTGCCCTTCGCCGAGGTCGAGGTCGAGTACCTGAACCGCGACGGAGCCGTGAAACCGCCCGCGCCCGCCTTCGTTACCCAGCTCGTCAAGACCGACGCGAACGGGGTGTTCGCCTACACGATGCCGCGGGCCGGCTGGTGGGCGTTCGCCGCGCTGCTCGACGGCGAACAGCCGATGAACGATCCCGCGGGCCGCCCCGCCGGCGTGGAACTCGGCGCCCTGATCTGGGTGCGTTGTGTCGACATGAAGTGAGGACCGCGCGCGCCGGCGCCGGGCCGGACACGCGAGGGGGCGGGAAGCGCATCGCATGCATATCGCGGACGGAGCACTCAGCACGCCGGTGATGGTCGCGACGAACGTGCTCGCCGCGGCGGCGACGGCCGGCTGCCTACGCCGCATCGATTACGAGCGGGTGCCGCGCATCGGGCTGCTGGCCGCGGTCTTCTTCATGGCCTCCTTCGTTCACGTCGCCGTCGGCCCGTCCAGCGTCCACCTCGTCCTCAACGGCCTGCTCGGGCTGCTGCTCGGGTGGGCGGCGCTTCCCGCGCTCGCCGTCGCCCTCTTTCTCCAGAGTGTCCTGCTCGGGTTCGGCGGGCTCAGCGCGCTCGGCGCGAACGTCCTGTGCATGGGCCTGCCGGCGGTGGCCGCCGGCCGACTCTTTTCGGGACCCTGCCGTCGCGCAACGCCGCCGCGCCGTGCCCTGGCGCCGGGCGCCGCGGCGGGCGCCCTCTCGCTGCTGCTGACCTGCGCGGCGCTGGCCCTGCTCCTGCACCTCAGCGACCCGCAGGCCTACGCGGCCGCCGTCCGGGCGCTGGTCGTCGCACACCTCCCGGTCGTCGCCCTCGAGGCGGCCGTGACGGGCGCGGCGGCAGCCTTCCTGCGCAAGGTGCGCCCGGACCTGCTGGATGCGCCGGCCGCGACGCGCCCGGCGGGGGGCGCGACCCACGGGGAGCCGGCATGAAACGCGTACTCCGCTTCGTCGTCGCAGCGGGCCTCGTTCTCGCCGCCGCCGCCCCGGCAGCGGCGCACCGCGTGTCGTGCTTCGCCGCCGCCGACGGCGACGCCGTGTCCGGCTACGCGTGGATGGGCCGCGGCGAGCCGGCGCGGAACGTGCCCTACCGGGTGCTCGCTCCCGGCGGGGAGGTCCTGCACGAGGGCGTGACGGACGAAGACGGCGCGTTCTCGTTCGTCCCCGTCCGCGAATGCGGCCACGAAGTCGTCGTCGAGGCGGGCGAGGGCCACGCGGCGCGGTTCACGGTGCGCGCGGAGGACCTGCCCGCCGGGCTGCGCCCGGCCGGGGCGGTCGCGCCCGCCTCCCCCGCGCCGCTGCCCGGCGGCGCGGGCTGCGAGCCGGCGCCGCCTGAGGCGCCGGGGTGGGAGGCGGCCCTGCGCCGCGCGGTGAGCCGCGAGGTCGCCCCGCTGCGCCGGGAACTCGCCGAATTCCGCGGGCGGCAGCGCGTCCAGGACGCGGTGGCGGGGCTCGGTTACCTCGCGGGGCTCGCGGGCGCGGCGTTCTTCTTCCTGGGCGCGCGGCGCAGGGGAAACTAGGAGGACCGGCCGGAACCCATGCGCCTGTTCGACACGGAATCGCGAGGCAGCCCCCTGTCGCGGCTCGACCCGCGCGTACGCGTGGCGGCCGCGGGGGCGGGCGCCCTGCTGCTCGTCCTGCTCGACCGGTGGACTGCGCTGGGCGCCGCGGCCGCGGCGGTGCTGGCGCTCGCCGCCGGCTCCCGCGCCTTCGGGCGCGCCGCCCTGCGCCGGCTCGTGGAGCTCAACCTCTTCACCCTCTTCCTGCTCGTCTTCATGCCCCTCTCGGTGCCCGGCACGCCGGTGCTCCGCCTCGGCGCCTGGTACTGGAGCGCCGAGGGCGCGCTGGCCGCGCTGCGGATCGGCGCGAAGGCCAACCTCGTCATGCTGCTCGCGGGCACGCTGCTCGCGGCCATGGAGCCCTCCGACCTCGCCCACGCGCTGTACCGGCTCCGGGTTCCCGCCAAGCTGGCGCACGCGCTGTTCTTCTGCATCCGCTACCTCGACGTCGTACACGAGGAGTACCACCGGCTGCGGAACGCCATGAGCCTGCGCGCCTTCCGGCCGCGCTGCAGCCGCCACGCGCTGCGCAGCCTCGGCTACCTGCTGGGGATGCTGTTCGTGCGGAGCGTCGACCGCTCCGACCGCGTCCTGGAGGCGATGAAGTGCCGCGGCTTCCGCGGGCGGCTCTACTCGCTGGCCGTGTCCGCGCCCGGCCGACGCGACGCGCTGTTCGGCGCGGCGGCCGCGGCGGCCGCGCTGGCGGTCGGCTTCCTGGAGTGGGGCCCGTGAGCGCGCTGCTCTCCTTCCGCGGCGTGCGCTTCGCCTACGGCGACCGCCCCGTGCTGGCCGGCCTCGACCTGTCGCTCGGCGCGGGGCAGAAGCTGGGCCTGGCCGGCGCGATGGGTTCCGGCAAGACCACCCTGCTGCACCTCGCGGTGGGCCTGGTGAAGCCGCAGGCGGGCACGGTGTGCGCCTTCGGCCGGGCCCGCCGCACGGAGGCGGATTTCGCCGAGGTGCGCCGGCGCGCGGGCCTGGTCTTCCAGGACGCGGACGACCAGCTCTTCTGTCCCACGGTGCTGGAGGACGTCGCCTTCGGGCCGTTGAACCTCGGCGCGACCGTCGCGGCCGCGCGGCAGGCGGCCGCCGGCGCCCTCGCGCGGGTCGGGCTCGACGGGTTCGAGCAACGCATCACGTACCGGCTTTCGGGGGGCGAGAAACGGCTGGTGGCCCTGGCGACGGTGCTCGCCATGGAGCCCGAGGTGCTGCTGCTGGACGAGCCGCAGAACGGGCTCGACCGCGAGGCGTACGGGCGGATCCGCGATCTGCTCGTGGGCCTGCCGCAGGCGATGCTGGTCGTGTCGCACGACCGGGCGTTCCTCGAGGCGGTCACCGACCGGTGCCTGGAGCTCCGGGACGGCCGGCTCGGCCCGCCCGGCGCGTAGCGCGGGCCGGCGGCCCGCGCCCGGCGCCGGGTTCAGCGGAGGCGGCACCCCGTGGTGCCCGCGGCGAGGGCGACGTGCTTGAGGCCCTTGAGGGCCTTGAGGCGCCGCACGAGCGCGTCGATCTGCCGCGGCTTGCCGCGCACGGCCACGATCTCCAGGCAGTTGTCGTGGTCGAGATGGACGTGCTGCGTGGAGATGATGGCGCCGTGGCAGTCGTGCTGCACGTCGGTCAGCCGGCCCACGATATCCCGCCGGTGGTGGTCGTACACCAGCACGATGGCGCCCGCGATCTCCTCCCCCCGCTGCCATTCCCCCTGCACGAGGCTGGCGCGGATGAGATCCCCCAGCGCCTTCGACCGCGTGGGGCAGCCGTCCTCCCGGATCCGTGCGTCGAACTGCCGCACCAGGTCCTCGTCGAGCGATACGCCGAACCGCGCCAGGGCCATGGGCCGCCTCCTTCCCGCGCAACCGCGGACCATCCAAGCCTGTCCCCGCACCGCGTGCAACCCGCAAAACCGACGGCGCGACCCGGCTTCCAAGGCTTGGAACGTCTTCGCCGCCCGGCTTCCAAGGCTTGGAAACCGGGCGGGCGGCGCGGGGACCGCCCGCCTGCGCGTCTCGTTCCCGGACAGGCCGCCGCAACGGTTCGCGGCCTGGGCGGGCGCACGCCGCGGAACGGAACACGCTTGCCGGCAGGCCGGCCGGCGAGCTACTTGCCGGGAAGGTCGATCTCGGTCATCGATGCAAGGCCGCCGGGGGCGTCCCGGTTCAAGATAGCGCCGCTGCCGGCGCCTGCAACCGCCGGAGAAACGCCCGTGACGTGGTCCACCCGCCTGCCGACGCGCCCGGTCCTGCCGGGCCTGCTGCTCTCCTCCGCGGCCGCCGCCGAGCCCCGCGTGCTGTTGCACGAGGACTTCGAGCGCCCTCCCTCGCAGTCCGGGTGGACGTTCAGCGGCCAGCGGCCGGGACGGGATATCCCGCCCTGGACCGCCCGGGACGACGTCCCGGGCAACCGCTGCATCGCCGCCGGGCGTTGCCCTCGCCGTATGGATGAACCGGTGCGGGGCAAGCGCCGGGCTTCATGCGTCTCGACCGGCATGCGGCGGCATGATGGGCGGGAAGCGGGCGGGTTGCTGAAGACGGCCCCGGGCGAGCACGGACGGAAGCCTGGCCGAGCGGAGAAGCCGCCGGCAGACGGACCCGGCAGAACAGGGCGTGGCCCGGCCCAGCAAGAGCCGAACGGTGGCGGGCGAGGCGTGGACCCGTTGTGGACACGGGTTCGAGAACGAATGCGACCCGCGCGGCGCGGGCGTATCGAAGCCCGGGCGACCGCCCGCGCCGACGCCCGAAGAAAGCGCTGCACGCAGGCGGGGACGGACCCCCGTTCTTCGCCCTGCTCAGTCGCCGTAGAGGTCGGCGACGAGCGAGGCGGCGAATTCCCGCGACGCGTCGTCGAGCGTGGACATCAGTCCGTTCACCCCCTTCCGGGCGGCGGCGCGCGCCCTGCGGAATTCCGGCACCCGCTCGGCGGGTTGACCGATACCGCGCATGGTCTCGACGTGCGCCTGCTGCTGCTCGGGCAATCGGGCCAGCATGCGGAGAAGCACGAGACGCTGTGCGTCCGTCTGCGCCCCGGCCAGCCGGTCCAGCAGGGCCGCGACGTTCTCCTCGGCGCGGTTGAAGTAGGCCAGTCCGCGCAAGGCCTTGGAGCCGTCGGGGCCGAAGGCGTCCCGGGCCCCTTCGAGCAGGTCGTCGCGCAGGGCCGCGTTGTGTTCCGCCGTGCGCTGGATCGCCTCGCGGCGAGCGGTTTCGAGCCGGGTGGGATCGACGGTTCCGGCCTGCAAAAGCACGTCGTCGAGCCAGACTCCGTCGACCTTCCGGCCCACATCGCTCCCGGCCATGAAGCCGAACGCGTTGCCCGAGGGAGGGGATACGCCATCCACCGATAGGATGTCGCGTCCGTCCACGCTCACCGTGTAGCGCCCGTCCGCGCCGGAGAAGACGCGCACGTTGTGTGCCTTGTCGCCGATGCGCCCCACGTTAGCCGCCGGGCCTTGCCGGTCGCCGTCGACCGTCGCGCGCAGGGCGAGCTGCCCGTCCTCCGCGATCAGTTCGAGGCGCGCGCCGCCACGCACGAACTGTTTGTGCAGATCGTCTTGCAGCAGGCCGTGTGCCTTCCCGGTCACGGTCGGTTTCGGCGCGAACGCGGGGAAGGCGACGGAGAGGAGGGTGGCGTCTTCCGTCGGTGCGCGGTCGAGCCGGACGCTGAACGACAGGGCCGCATCGCCGAAATCGGGCAGGTTCATGAACTTGAACACGCGTTCTTCCCGCTCGGCGAAGCGGAGGGCGCCCTGTTCCTCGTCATGGCGCGGCGCCTTGTAGCGCCACGCGCGGTAGTAGTCCCATCCGAAGTCGAACCGGTCGTCGAAGTCGTCGGCGAAGAGCAGGCCTTCGGCCGGCGCCCGGTGGCTGAACTCGATGACCTGCGTCTGGAAGGGGAAGTCGAAGCGCAGGGCCATGGTCCGCCCGCCCACCTTCCAGCGCCGGTTGTCGAACGCCTCGTAGGCGTGGCTGCCGGGCGTGAAGCCGATTCGTTCCGGGAGCAACGTCACCTCGACGTCGACCGGCTTGTTCTCCCAGGACTGGAGCACCAGCAGCAGCTTCTCGTCCTCGGGCCGTCCCAGCAGCAGCCAGCGCACGCGGTCGTTGTCCACGCGGCACGGCGGATCGTCGCCCCAGTAGTTCCAGACCTTGATGCGGTCGCCGTGGTAGTCGAAGCCCATGCCGTACCCGAAAGCCCGCATGGGTTGCCGTTCCGTTCCGACGATTTCATGCACGGCCTTCATGCCCCACTCGCGGCGCCGGGCCTCGATGGCGCCCGGCGCCACGCCGAGCACCTCCGGCGGATAGGCCGTCGCCTCGAACAGGGGGAAGCTGTAAGGGAAGACGCCGACCTGCCGCCCGGCGGTTTCGGTGAGCAGGAAGTCCGGATCGTAGGGTTCGCCCGTGTTGAAACGATCCGGCCAGAGCTGGGCGTAGGCGTCAGGCGAGTACTCCAGGTCGCAGTTGATCGTGGACCAGGAGAACCACGGGATCACCTGGGTGGTGCTCATGTGCGTGTGGATGTCCAGGGGCCGGGTGGTCCCCACGCGCCTCCAGTGGTTGAGCAGGTTCCAGGCGCGCTGCAGGTAGCGGCGTTGCTGCCAGAACGAGATCGCCGGCTGGACGCGCCCGTCCTCGGCCTCGTACGCCGCGCTGGTCCAGGGATGGTCCGACGCGCAGGGAAAGTAGTTGTCGTACTTGACCGCGACGCCCCGCCGGAACCATTCGTTCATGAGCGAGAGCAGGTAGTCGAGTTCGCTCTTGGGCCACGTGGTCAGGGCCACGCCGGGACCACCGCCCACATCCTGGTACGTGCGGTAGGCCTCCATGCTCGCGTAGTCGCGCGGTTCGCCGGCCTTGGCCTTCCAGGCGTCCTGGAAGACGTGGTATTCGGGCATGGCCTTGTTCATCGTCTTGGTTTCCTCGAAGTAGACGTGCACCGGTCCGTCCTCGCCGGCGCCGCGGGTCATGCGTTCGAAGATGCCGACGTGGAAGTCCGACCAGCGACGACCTTCCCGGATACGCGGGATGTCGTGCTCCTGCTCGAAGGCCTGGAACCACTCCCGGTCCATGGTGCCGGTCACCTTGCTCTCGAGCAGTTTGTCGATGACCTCCCAGCGGTTGCCCCAGGGTTGCTTCCAGTTGCACTCCCCCATGCCGCCCCAGGCCATGACCGGCGAGAAGCCGTGCGCCTTGCCGGCGAAGAGCTTGCGGTGCGGCAGCGGCGGCCGCGTGGGCGAGGCCTGGACGCCGAAGACCAGTTCGGTGGGCTCGGTGATGGCGCCGGGCACGTTCACCAGGTCCACGCGCAGGACCAGTCTGCCGTCCTCGCGGGTGACACGCTGGAGCGGCTCGTCGTGGTTCTTGGCGGTGATCCATCCCTTGTCGTTCTCCGCGAGCCAGCACAAGCCCCGCTCGCCGCCGCCCAGCCAGAGGTAGCCGTTGAAGGCGTTGAGCCATGGGCCTTGCACGTAGATCTGCTTGCTGTTCCAGATCTCGCCTTCGCCGTCCGGCACGCGCCCGGCATAGTTCTGGCGGATGGCGTCGTGGACCTGGTGCATGAGGTAGCACTCCTCCTCCACCAGCGGTATCTCGAGCGACAGGCGCCGGAGCGGCGCGGGGTTCTCCACCGGGTCGAGCTTGAGCGTGACCCGCATGAAGCCGTCCATCTCGATCCTGGATTCGGCTTCGATGGCCACGGCGGCGCAGGCGGCGCGCGAGCGGTAGACCACCTCGTGCGGCGCGGCGCTCTCGAGCGACACCGCGCCGGTCCAGTCCAGCTCGCGTCCCTGCCGGTCGTAGGCGGCGTAGCGCATGGGTGCCGCCAGCATTTCCCGGCCCTTGGCCACCACGCTGTCCCAGAGCCCCTGCTCGTTCATGCGGTAGGTGCGCAGCACCGGCGACACCGTGCTGCCCTCGGCCTCGAGCGGCTCGAACGGCGGGAACACCTCGTCGGTGATCCCCAGCCGGTTGTGCTCCCAGGCAAAGCGTTCACGCTTGATCCGGGCGACGATCGTCTCGTCGGGAACGTTCTCGCCCTCGGCCTTCGCGACGACCTCGTAGAATCCGTGGATGTCCGCCGGCATGTCCCACTCCGCCTCCTGGCGGCCTTCTTCGAAGGCGTCCAGCGTCTTGGAGAGGATGACCTGGCCGGTCTTCTGCTTGCGTACCTGCACCGCGACACGCTCCACCCGGGCGTCCTCGGGCATGCCGCGGAGGTCGGCGAGGACCTTCAGCGTGTTGGCGTACGGGAAGTAGCCGCAACGGAACCCCAGGACGGTCTTCGGCGCGTACAGGGGCGTCTCCCACGGGATGACCGCACCGATCTTCCAGAGTGAGTTATGCCGGAAATAGACGGTGCCGTCCCCGGCATCGACGGCCTCCGCCGTGAGGCGGCAGGTGCTGGAATCCTCGTCGTTCAGGGCGAGGGCGACCGTCTCGCTTGCGCCGGGCGCCAGCGTCACGGTCCGCGTCTCCACCGCGTCGCCGCCGCCGTCGCGTTCAAGGCGGAGGGTGGCCTTCACGGTCAGCGCCGTGTCGGACGGGTTGTGCAGTTCGAGGGCCAGGTCGATGTCGCCGGAGAAGCGGTCGGCCCGCTCCCGCAGGTGCGTCGCCGGCGCCGGCGCCTCGGTGACATGCCAGCGGCTGCCGATGAAGTCGAACATGCGCCCGATCATGAAGGTCTGTAGCCACGGGTTCTTCCAGTTGCGCCAGAGATTGACCGTCCAGGGCCCGGCCGTGACGGGCAGGGTGGTCATCTGGTCCACCGGAATGCGCGACTCGCAATGCCAGTATCCGTCCTCGCGCAAGGCGCTTTCGGTCTCCCACTCCGCCTCCCAGTTGGCCTCGCCGTCCACGCCGCCCGAACCGTGGATGCGCGCCCAGCGCCGGGCGTTGGGATTGGTCATGAACTGGAACTTCTGGCTGCCCTTCATGCCCGGCCTCGGCGGCGCCAGCCACAGCTCGACGCTGTCGTCGCGGACCATCTCGGACGTGTTGTCCCGGTCGACGTTCACCCGGAGGTCGCCCTGGTCCGGCAGCTGCGAGCGGACGGCGAGGTAGAAGGCGTCCTCGGTGGCCAGGACATAGCCGCGCACCCGGCGCTGGTCGTCGCTGAAGCCGTCGATCTGTACGGCCCCGCGCCACTCCTCGGGCTCGATGTGTCCGTCAAGCGTGGGCGCGTTTGCCGCCAGCGGCACCCGGTACTCCTCGGACACGCCGTCCTTGTACGAGAAACCCTCCGCGCGGGCGGCTGCCGCCGTGGCGGCAACGGCCAGCAGGGCGGACGGGATCAGGCGGCGTCGGATGGGGCGGTCGGCAGGACGGTTCACGGTGATTCACCTCCGGTTCATGTCGTGTCCGGCTCTTTCGCGAATTCGGCGCGCAGAGCAGGAGACCCCGTTCCCGTTCGGCGCGAGCGGCCGGAAAAGCAATTCCGGGGCCCGGGAGGGAGCGATGTCTCGGGGGGGAATTGTTCACAGGTCTTCCTGGGATTCAAGAAGCAAGGGGGGCCGTCCGCCCATGGGTGCAGGACGGCGTTGCCCCTTGCCTGCGCCGACGCCCGAAGAAAGCGCTGCACGCAGGGCGGACTGAACCCGTCTCGCTTGACGCCCGCGGCCCCGGGCGAAATACCTGGAAAGGACCGGGATGCAGGGCGCAGGGGTGGGGACTCTTCTCCCCGGCGGCCCGTCATGTCCCGGGCGCGGTGCCCGACGGGACACCCGGGGGCTGTTCGAAGGCACGATAACATGACGCCGCGCCGTCACAACCGGGTCCTTCTCCTGCCGGTCCTCGCCCTCGCCTGCGCCCCCTGTGGCCGGGCCGGCCACCTGTTCATCTCCGAGTTCATGGCCAGCAACCAGGGGGGCTCGAGGACGAGGACGGCCAGTCGCCGGACTGGATAGAGATCTGCAACGCCGAGACCACCACCGTCGATCTCGCCGGCTG
Source organism: uncultured bacterium (assembly GCA_963744655.1). GTDB lineage: Bacteria > Verrucomicrobiota > Kiritimatiellia > PWTM01 > PWTM01 > CAVUUJ01. The sequence goes on from CAVUUJ010000002.1 coordinate 608,258, forward strand.
CCACCTCACCGACGAGGAGGACTACCCTACGAAGTGGACGTTTCCGGCGGTCACGCTGGCGCCCGGCGGGCACCTCGTGGTTTTCGCATCGGACAAGGACCGGCGCGTCACCGGAAGCGAGTTGCACACGAACTTCCGGCTCTCCTCCGACGGCGAGTACCTCGCCCTCGTGGCCCCCGACGGCACCAACGTGCTGCATGCGTTTGCCCCCGCCTATCCACCTCCGCATCGTCGGGGAGGAGGAGATAGAGATCGAAGAGGGTGATGGCGAGGGCGGGGCGGACGCAGGAGAGGGGGAGCGTGTCCTCGTCCAGCGTATTGGCCGGCCAGGCGGCGATTGACTGGCGGAAAACCGGCTTGCCCGATTGTGTACAGGCGTACAGGTATCCCGTCCGTCGTGTTCGCTGCGAAACAGCACTTGGACACTGCCGGAATGCTTGCCGAGAAACCCAAGCCGGCCCGTGAAATGCGGGGGGCGGACGGGGAGACTAATCAGACAACCGTCCGGCTTCCGCGGGGAGGTCGCCGCGGGCGGCCCACGTCATCCACGAGGCGTCGAACCATTCGACGTCCCGGTATCCCAGGACATGCTTCAGGAGGAAGTACGTCTGGCTGGCCTGGTGGCCCGTGCGGCAGTGTACGATGACCGGTTGGTCTTTCTCAACGCCCAGCTTGGCGTAGGCATCGCGCAGCGTCGCTTTGTCGAGCCATGCGGCGCGGCCCGGCGCGACGTCGGACTCGTACGGCCGGTTCACGGCACCCGGGATGCGGCCGGGCCGGGCCTCGTCGCTCTTCTCGCCCAAGAAGTAGGCTGCCGGGCGCACATCCAGGACCGTTGCCTTGCCCTCCTTGACCGCCTTGTGCACGTCGTCGGTGTCGATCGTGAACCGGTCTCGGCCGCCTGCCTTGTACCGGACGCTCCTTACCGCAGGCACCTCCGACGTAACAGGACGGCCTTCCTCGACCCACTGCGGATAGCCGCCGTGGAGCACGGCAAAGGACTCGTGCCCCACGCGTTCGAGGGCGACGGCCATGAGCGTGGCGTCGCGTAGCCGATCATCGTAGACGATCACCGTATCGCCGCGACTGATTCCGAGTCGGCCCAATGCCGTTGCGATGTCGTCAGCCGGGGCCAGCATGGAGTGGTAGCCGTTGACCGTCGTTCGGAGGTTCTCGACGTTGAGGTAGAGCGCGCCCGGAAGATGGGCGGTGCTGTACGATTTGCTCTTGGTGCGGGCGTCGATCACCTTGACCCCGCGGTTCCCCAAGTGCTCCGCAAGCCATTCCGTCGAGACGAGGTGGCTCTCAAGACCCGGCGGCGTCAGTAGGGAAGCCTTCGCGGAACCCGTCCCGGCGCGCACCGGTAGCGGCTCGTCCCTGTCATCGACGAAGAATACCCGCCGCGCACGGAAGGTGGCGCCGGCCGACCGTGCGGAGCCCGGATCGGACACGCCGCCAAGCGAGGGTGGCGTCAGGCAGCACCGCCAGAAGCCGAGCAGCCCGTCCGTGAGGACCAGCGCGCCCGTCCAGCCCCACTGTCGCATCATCAGCCATGCCTGGGCTGCGTGCGTCGTGCCGTTGGAGTAGAAGACGAGCGTTCGGTCGGTCGGCAGCGATGCCGATCCGGCCTGCAGTTCCGCCAGCGGGATGTTGACAGCACCTCGGATGTGGAATCCGGCATACTCCTCGGGCCCACGAAGGTCCACGACGAGGAGTTCAGGCGCACCCGCCATCAGGCGGTCCGCCAGTTCTTCCGGCTCGATATGCTCGGACGCCTCGGCCACTTCGGCGAGTACGTTGGGCGCCACGGCCGTGGGTGCTGCAGCCTCGTTTTTTCCGTGGATGGGGACGAAGAGCAGTACGGCCGCCGCCACCAGGAGAACCGCGGCGCCCGCCCGGTTCCGCGGGTTCGGCCTTGCGTCGCCATCGGCAGCTTGGCCGTGCCTGCGTTCGAGCCGAGTGCTACCGGCGAACGCACCCACCGCGATGACGCAGAACAGAAGCGGGAACAAGCGCCAGGAGATCCCGAGCCCCTCGGGCAGGAACAGCACGCCCGCATGGCTGCCTTCATAGAGAGGCCGGACCAGGGCGAACAGCTCATTGAACAGGATGCTGCCGATCCCGGCGCCGACGAGAAAGACCAGTGCGTCCCACTTCGCGCTGGCGAGGCCGACCAAGGCTGTGCCCGGGCACCAGCCACCCATGACGAATCCGACACCGAAGAGCAGCCCACCCACGATCTGGGCACCCCAGTAGGTGTCGAGCATGTACATGGCGTCCTGCTGCAGCCAGCCCAGGGCCAGCAGGTAGCGGTAGCCTACCAGGGCCGTAACCACGGCCGTGAACATGACCTTCAGGACCGCCATGTCCCGGAAGTAGAAGATGGCCGTCAGCTTGCGGCTGCTGCCGAAGCCCGCCTTCTCCAGGAACCAGCCGAAGAAGAAACCGATGGCCAGCGCCAGAACCAGGCCGATATGCGAATTGAGCTCGCCGAGGGAGTAGAGAGTGTTCATCAGAGCCACTCCCTTCTGACGAAGTACGCCGCGGCATAGGCGCCGATGAAGAGACAGACCATGAAGACCACGCTGCCCGTGAACAGCATGGCGGCCCCGCGTGAGTGCTTGGCCCGACGTGCATCCACGTGCCAGCCGGCTGGCAAAACCGGCAAGGACACCGCCGCTCAGGGCCAGTGCCAGCCGTACCCGCGGCGAGATGTGCGGGCCACGTTCCACTTCGGGCACCACACGGCGGCCCCGCCGGGCGGAGATGAGTCCGCCGACGAATACGCCCAACCCCATGAATACCAGGTAGTACTTCAGGACATGCGGCGAACCCTCGCCGAACCACTTCCCGAAGTACGCCGAACTCTCGACGTGCCCGCGCAGGAACAGGTGCTCGCACCACGCGGCGCAGCGGGCCAGGCCGCCTGAAGCCCCCAGGCCGGTTCCCAAGAGCCAGAATGACGCCAGCAGCGTCAGCCCGAGCCCAAAGCCGGCCAGGTAGGGAGACCAGTAGGGCTTCGGATCAGGAGAAGGGTCCTTGTTCTGTTGGTCTGACACGGCGGACATCCCTCCGTCTAGCAGCCGGCGCTGACACGCTTCCTGGCAGGCTTGGCGGGCGGCGGCGGCGGCCTTTGAGCCGCGGGCGCCTTGGGAGAACCGGCCTTGGGCTGCATGGGCGCTGCCGCCTTGTCGCTGATCACTCCCGCCGGGCGCATCAGCTCCTCCCAGTAGCGAACCATCCCGCCCGCCACGTAGCGAATCGATCGCTCGGTCTTCGGTGAGAGCGTTCCACCGATTGCGGCGGACAGCGAGCCGTCTCGGCAGACGATCACCAGCGGCGTCTTACCCACCAGGTAGGCGGCGTTATTGAGCACGTCCGAAGGCGTTGTGTTGGCCGCGCCGTCGATGTGGTATTCCTCGAACTGCCAGGCGGGCCGAATGTCGACGACCTGCATCGAACCGGGAAGATCCATCATTCTCCGGGCGAGATCCCGGGGCCCGATGGGCTCCGGGATGTCCAGGTACACGGTCTCGGCCGCATCGCCGCCCGCCTTGGGCTTCGCGCTGTACGTCGGCAGTCCCGCCTCAATCCATGCCTGGCTACCCCCTTCCAGGTTACGCACGTCTTCGAAGCCGGCCTTCAGCAGAACACTGGCACCCATACTGGACCGGTAAGCCGAGTTGCAGATCGTCATCACCGGCATCTGTGGGTTCAGCTTGGCAGCATGCTCATCGAGCTCGTCGATCGGCATATTGAGGAGCTGCTTCGCAATGCGCAGCGCCATCCATTCCTTGGGGAGTCTCACGTCAACCAGGATGGGCGCCTTGCCTGCCTGCATCTGTGCCTGCAAGTCTTGCGGCTTGACGAGCGCCACGGTCTTCACGGGCTTTCCCGCCGAGGTCCAAGCAGCGACGCCGCCCTGCAGATACCCCGCCGGATCGTCGTACCCGATACGGTGCAGGCGGAAGGACGCCTCCCTGACCTGCTCGTCGGAACCGACCAACACCACGGGCGTGCCCCAGGGCACCATGATGCCCGTCCAGGTTTCAAAGCGACCGCGGATCGGGATACTCATCGATCCCGGCACATGCCCTTCGGCAAACTCGGCGGCCTCCCGCACATCGACGATCCAGGCACCCGCCGCGGTCTTGGTCTCGACGTCCGCGGGCGAGAGTGCGGCGGGCAGCTCCTCGGACCAGTCGACCAGCGGGGGGCCTGCCTTGTTCATGGCGGCATTCTTGCCGAAGTACTGTGGGGCCTTCGGCAAGCCATCCAGGACCGCCATCGTGAAGGTGGCCAGGTCCTCGTACTTCGCGTACGGGTTGGTTTGCTTCTGCTCACCGAACGTGGAGACGTTGGCATCGCTCAGGTTGGCTCCGCACAGGGAACCGGCGCCGTGCGCGGGGTAGACCTGGGTCGCGTCGGGAACCTTGGAAAGGATGTTCTGCCACGTGTGGAAGATCATCTCCGCGAGCTGAGCCGCGGACCACGATCCGCCCATCAGGTCCGGCCGTCCCACGCTTCCGATGAAGAGCGTGTCCCCGGTGAAGCAGAGCTTCGGTTCGGGCGCATCGGCGGGGTGGTGCACGAAGAGGCAGGTGCCATCCGGCGTATGGCCGGGCGTGAGGCGGACCACGCAACGCGCGTCGCCAACGTTGATCTCGTAGTGGTCGGTCACCGGTTGATGATCATACCCGACCTCGCTCAGCTCATTGATATAGATGGGCGCGCCGGTCACCTTCGCCAACTCCATGTGACCTGCCACGAAGTCTGCGTGGGAGTGGGTGAGGTAGATCCCCGTAATCTTTAGGCCAAGGTCCTTTGCGGTCTTGACGTAAACGTCGACGTCGCGTGCAGGATCCACGACCAGCGCTTCGCCGCCGCTGCCGACCAGGTAGGAGTAGTGCGAAAGCACGGCGAGCTCGAACTGACGAAAGACCAGGCCCGCGGAATCATCCTCGTGAATGACCCGCACATCCGCGGCCTCGAACCCATGCCTCGCGGCTTCGGCATCCCCTGCGATTGGAGTCTCCGCCGCACAGACCATGGATGAAGACGAAACCAATAGAACCAGGGACAGGGCCGTCGCTCGCTGTTTCATGATCTGCTCCCTTTTCATCAGGCAATTGAATTGAATGCCCCGTGTGATGAGCACCCGGGGAAATGTGCCAAAGGCCCCAATGCTTGGCAAACAGATCTGTCCGCGCCCGGGCCCCGCTCAAGATCACGTGTTCGAAGCACGGACGCTATGGATGCCACGTGTTGACAGTCTGCGCACCCTCCGGTCCGGGACCGGACCGCCGCGGCTGTTACCCGTCCGCAGGCTGCAATACCCGTGCCTGACGGCGATCGGTGGCTTGCCATACGCAGCTCGCAGCGCATTCCATCACACAGGCCCTACTTCGCCCGGCGTTCCGCCGTGCTACGTAGGGCATACTTCGCTCTCCGCTGCGCTGCGAGCGAAGTATGGTCGGGGCGACTGGATTTGAACCAGCGACCTCTTGGTCCCGAACCAAGCGCTCTGCCAAACTGAGCTACACCCCGACGGTAGGAGCGGCATACCCTACCGAATCCCCCGGGGAAGGCAAGCCCGGGTTTTCGCGGGCCGGGCGGCCGCGCGGCGCTTGCGGCGCGGAGGGCCGGCGGGTAGAGTCGGACGCTCGGCCATCGGAACGAAAGGACGCCCCCGGATGAGCACCCAGCCGGACCTGCCGGAACGACAGCGCGCGGTTCAACTCGTCGGACCGGACCGGCTCGTCCTCAACGCGGACAAGGAGGTCCTCCGGCCCGGGCCGCACCAGTTCCTCTGCCGGGTCGTGGTGGTGGGCCTCTGCTTCTCGGACCTCAAGCTGCTGAAGCAGTTCTCGAACCACGTGCGCAAGGCGAAGGTCGCCTCGGGCATCGACCCGGAGGTGCTGGCCGGCCTGCCCACGTACGCGCCGGGAGACCGCCCCACGGTGCCGGGCCACGAGCCGGTCGTCGAGGTGGTCGAGGCCGGACCCGGGGTCACAGGCGTCCGTCCGGGCGAGCGCTACTTCATCCAGGCCGACTGGCGATGGCTGCGCACCGCGGCGCAGTCGAACGGCGCCCTGGGCTACAACTTCGAGGGCGCCCTCCAGGAATACCTGCTCCTGGACGAACGGGTCGTCACCGCCCCGGACGGCGAGTCGATGCTGCTGCCCGCGCCCCGGGGCCGCCGCTCCGCCGCGGCCTTCGCCCTGGTCGAACCGTGGGCCTGCGTCGAGCAGTCCTACCAGGTCCGCGAGCGGCGGACGCTGAAGGCGGGCGGCCGGCTGCTGGTCGTCGCGGACGCCGCGCCCGACGAGGCGGCGCTGGCGGCCCTGCGGGCGGAGCAGCCGCCACCGGCCTCGGTGACGTGGGTCTCGGCCGGCCGGCCCCCGCCGGCGGCGCTGCGCGGGGCGGTTCGCGCACCCGACCCCGCCGCCGCGCAAGGGCCGTTCGACGACCTGCTCTACTTCGGGTCGGACCCCGGCCGCCTGCCGGCGCTCTTCGAGGCGGCGGCGCCCGGCGCCCTGATCCTGCTGGCCGCCTGCGGCGGCGCCTTCGGCCGGCCGGCCCCCGTGGCCCTCGGCGCGGTGCACTACCGCGGGGTCCGCCTCGCGGGGACGCCGACGGCCGATCCCGCCGCGGCCCTGGCGACCGTGCCCGCCGGCGGCGAGCTCCGCGAAGGCGACACGGTGCACGTCGTCGGCGCCGGGGGGCCGATGGGGGTCATGCACGTCATCCGCAACCTCTGCCAGGGCGTGAAGGGTATCCGGCTGGTCGCCGCCGACCTGAGCGACGAGCGGCTGGCGGCGCTCGACCGCCTCGCCGGGCCGGTCGCGGCGCACCACGGCGTCCCCTACCGCTCCTGCCACTCCCCGCGCGAACCGGACCCGGGCCCGTTCACGTACAGCGTCGTCATGGCGCCGGTCCCCTCGCTGGTGGCCGCCGCCGTGGCGCACGCGGGACCGCGCGCGATCATCAACCTCTTCGCGGGGATCCCGGTCGGCGTCGGCGGCGAGCTGGACCTGGACCGCTACGTGCGGCAGGGCGCCTACCTCGTCGGCACCAGCGGGTCGGAAATGAGCGACATGCGGATCGTGCTCGAAAAGGTGGCCGCCGGGCGGCTCGACACGAACGTCTCCGTCGCCGCCGTCTCGGGCCTGGACGGGGCGGTGGAGGGCATCCGCGCGGTGGAGAAGCAGCTCGTGCCCGGCAAGATCATGGTCTACCCGGCCTGCCGCGGTCTCGGCCTCACGCGGCTCGAGGACCTCGCCGAGGCAGCGCCGGAGGCGGCCGCCGCGCTCTGCGACGGGGTCTGGACACGCGAGGCGGAGGACGCCCTGCTGGCCCGCTACGCGGGGTGAGCGGGCGCGGGGAACGAGGGGAAAACCCGACGGGGGCGCGAAACACGATGGGCGGTCCACTGGAAGACGGTAGGGCGGTGGTGACGGGCGGGGCGCAGGGCCTCGGCGAAGCCATCTGCGAGCGGCTCGCGCGGGAGGGGTGCGACCTGGTGATCGGCGACGTCCGGCAGGAGGGCGCGGAGGCCGCGGCCGGGCGGATCGCGGCCGCGACGGGGCGCCGCGTCACCGCGGCGCGCTGCGACGTGACGAGCGAGGACGACGTGCGGGCGCTCTTCGACGGCGCGCAGGCCGCGTTCGGGCGGGTGGACCTCGTCGTCTCCAACGCGGCGATCCTCGTCGCCGGGCCGATCGACTCCGCCGACGCGGCGTCGTGGCGCGCGGTGATCGACGTGAACCTCTTCGGCAACTTCCTCGTCCTGAAGCACGCCTGCCGGCTCATGAAGGCGCAGCGGGCCGGCGCCGTCGTGCAGATCAACTCCAAGTCCGGCAAGAAGGGCAGCGCCGCGAACTCCGCGTACGCCGCGAGCAAGTTCGGCGGCATCGGGCTGGTCCAGAGCGCGGCGCTGGAAATGGCGCCCTTCGGCGTGCGCGTCAACGCGATCTGCCCGGGCAACCTGCTCGACTCGCCCCTGTGGACCGATCCGGGCAGGGGCCTCTTCGTCCAGTACCTCGAGGCGGGCAAGGTGCCCGGCGCGCGGACGGTGGACGACGTGCGGAAGGCCTACGTGAACCAGGTCCCGATGCGCCGGGGCTGCACCTACGAGGACGTGTGCAACGTGCTGGTCTTCCTGGCCTCCGGGGCGGCGTCCTACATGACCGGCCAGGCCGTCAACGTGACCGGCGGCCAGGAGATGAGATAGCGCCGCCGCGAACGGAGCACCGGACACCGCCATGCCCCCTGACGACGTCGATCTCGAATACTTCACCTTCACCCACCCGCGCCGGTCGTCGGACTTCTGCTTCGCGGCCGAGTCGCCCGCCGAGGGGCCGCTCGGCGCCGTGTACGGCGTGACGGACATGATCGGGCGGCCCCGGCGCCTCACGTGGCGCAACTACATGCGCACGGCCCAGCGCCAGATGCAGCAGCGCATGGACCGCGAGCGGCCGGGCACCCTGCCGGGCCTGGTCGGGACGCTCCGGGACGAGCTCCTGCGGCACAACGGCATCATCGGCGAGCTCCGGCGGCAGCACGACCGGGAGGCGTTCGGTTTCTGCTCGTGCTTCGCGGCCGTGCACGGCAAGCGGTGCCGCGTCCTGTGGCTGGGCGACTGCCGCGCCTACCGGATCCGGCGGCATCCCCGGCCGAAGCCCGGGCAGTCCCCCTTCAGCGTGCGCTGCCTGACGCGGGACCAGAACGAGCTGGGCGCGCTCGTCGAAAAGCAGGAGGAGGTCGCCCTGTTCCGCAACGACCTGCTTTCCCTGGGCCGGCACCTCGTGTGCTACCTGGGCTGCGACGAGGAAGCGCGGGTGCGCGGGCAGCTGGAGGAGCACGTCGCCGACACGGTGCTGACCGACGACGACTGCCTGCTTCTGGCGACGGACGGCTTCTACCTCCCCCTGGCGCGCGCGATGCTGGACGTGACGAACTTCCGCCTGTCGCGCGCGAGCTACTACCTGGAAACGTGGATGGAGAACCTGCTGGCCGTCACGGCCGACCTCGGGCCGCGCCGCCGGCAGGCGACGTGGGAACAGCTGGCCGGCGTGCTGGTCGAGCACGCGCTCCGCCAGGGGCGGCGGCACAAGCTGTACCGGGACGACATGGCCGTGTTCGGCCTGCACCTGCCCGCGCGCGCCGCGCGCCCGCCCGAGGCGAAGCAGGGCGGCAGGAGGCTCACGGCGTAGGACCCGCCCGGCCCCGACATGGCACGCACCTTCTACTCCCCGGCGCTGTACCGCGAACTCGCGGAGACGGCGTTCGACCCGGCCCTCGCCATCCGCCGCGACCCGGTCCGCTACGAGGCGGGCGAGCGGCTCACCCTGCCGGTGGAGGGCCTGCACCCGCCCGTGCGCGGGGAGAGCACCTGGCGGCTGGAGCGGTTTCTCGGCGGCGGCTTCGCGGGACAGGTCTACCGCGCGCGGCTCGAGCAGCTCGAGGCGGGGCCGGACGGCATCCCGGGCCTCGAGGCCGGCGGCGTGTACGCCCTGAAGCTGCTCGTGCCTCCCTCGGGCTTCCGCCGCGCGTTTCGCAACCTGCTCTTCCACCTCGCCTACCAGGGACCTTTCAGCGCGCAGGCCAGCCGGGCCGCCTGCCGCGCCGGCGCGCTCTGGCAGAAGGTCATCCGGCGCGCGGCCGGCGCGCGGCTGGGTCGCGAGGACGCCGTGAAGGACGTGTACGCGACCGTCTACGACGCGCGCCTCCGGACCTGGGGCGAGGTGACCGAGTGGGTGGAGGGCCGCACCTGGCGCCTGGAGTCCGACCCGCACCCCGCGCGGCGCCGGGGCTGGCGGCGCGGCGACCCGTCCGGGACGGGCAGCCCCGAGTACCTCGGCAAGCGCCGCTTCATGGCCGGCCTCGTCGGCCTGCTCCGCGAGATGGGCGCGGCGGAGCTGGCGCGGCAGTTCGAATGGTGGACCATGAAGAGCCAGCCCAACGTGCTGCTGCGGACCGACCGCGGCACGCCCCATCCCGAGCACGGGCTCTGCGCCATCGACTTCCGTGCCGGGCTGGCGCTGCTGCCGTTCCTGCCCATGAGCCCGGCGGACCTCCGCCTGGTCCCGGAGGGCCTGTTCCGGCGGGGCGCCCTCGTGCAGTTCGACCGGCCGGACCCGCGCCGCTTCGAGCGGTTCGTCGCCGCGCACGCCGCGGCCTTCGCGGACATGGCCCCGCTGCTCGCCGACCTGCGCGGGCAGGAGGCGGCCTACCGCCGCTCCCTGCCGGACCTGACGCGGACCGGCTGGCGGCTGCTCGTCGATCCCGCGCGCCGGCGCGCGGTGCGCCGCGGCCTGGCGGACGGGTACGTCGCCGCCGGGCTGGCCGACCCGGCTTTTGCCGACGGCCTCGCCGCGCGGCCCGGCCGCTTCGCCGCGTTCTACCTGCTGGGCGCCCTGCCCTTCGCCGGCCGGCGGCTGCGCCGGCTCTGGGGCGAGCCCGCCCGCCGCGCGCACCTCGGCCGCCTGCTGCGCTCCCGCGCCTACCGGGGCCGCGCCCTGCGCTCGCGCGCGGCGTGGGAGCTGCTCGCCTGGTGCCGCGCCGGCCGCGCCGACGAGGCCCACGCCCGCCGGCTGGCCGCCCGCCCGTGGCGCTTCTGGCTGGAACGGCTGCTCGTGGGCTGGGTGCCGTTCCCGGCCGTGCACCGCGCGCTGGCGCAGCCCGCCCGCGTCGCGCGCCGCCTCCGCGAAGGCTACCGCTTCCTGCGCTCGTTCCTCGTATCCGCCGCGTTCCGCGAACGGTGGTTCCTGGACACGATCGAGGCGGGGCGGCGCGACGGCATGCTGAGCGACGCCGAGGCGGAGCGCATTCGCGACTGCGCGCGCGACCCGTTCATCGCGAAGTACCTCAAGTGCCTGGGCGTTCACTTTGCCACGCTGCCGGTCACGCAGGTCGTCAGCGTGGCGGTGGGCGCCGCGGCGGCGGGCTGGATGCTCGCCGCCGGGCGCGGCCCGGGGCACGCCGCGGCGGCCTTCGGGCTCGTCCTCGTCGCGTTCCAGGTCCTGCCCGTGTCCCCCGGTTCGCTCTGCCGCGGCGGGTTCGTCGTGTACCTCATGCTCCGCGAACGCAACCTGCGCGACTACGTCGTCGCGGCGCCGGTCTCGTTCCTCAAGTACCTCGGCTACCTGGCCTTCCCGCTGCAGATGACGACGACCTACCCGGCGCTCGCCCGTTTCATGGCGGCGCGGTGGGCGACGGGCGCGGTGCACGCGGTGCCGGTCTTCGGGGAGCGGGGCGCGCTGCTCGAGCACGCCGTCTTCGACGCCTGCTTCAACTGGCCGCAGGCGTTCGGCCGCTGGGCCGGCCCGCGCGCGCGCGGGCTGCTCAACCTGTGGATGCTCGCCGGCGCGGTCCCGCCGCTGCTGATCGACCGCCTGGGCATCGCGCTCGGCCCGCGGGGCGCGGTCAACGCGGCCATGCTGCTCGTGGCGGTCTTCGTCCTGCCCCGCGTACTGTTCTACCCCCTGCTCGCCGGCCGGCGGGCGGTGCCCTCGCGGTAGAACGGCAGGGCGACGACCTCGGCCTCCGCCTGCGCCGCGCCCGCGTCCACCGAGAGCCGCGTGCCGGGCCGCGCCACCGCCGCCGCCACGTAGGCCAGGGCGACGGCCGTACCGAGGCTGGGGGCGAACGAGCCGCTGGTCACCACGCCGACCCGGCGCCCGCCGGAGCGCACGGCGGCGGGCGGGCGCGCGGCGCGGCGGGTCGCGAGCCGCAGCCCGACAAGCCGCTGCGCGGGGCCCGCTTGCAGGTCGCGCTCCACGGCGGCCCGCCCCGTGAAGTCTTTCCCGAGCGAGATGAACGCGCCGCCCGCCGCCGCCACCGGCGTGCGCGCGGCGGACAGCTCGTGGCCGTACAGCGGGTACCCCATCTCGAGGCGCAGCGTGTCGCGCGCGCCCAGGCCGGCCGGCGGCGCGCCGCCCGGCCCGGTCAACCGCTTCCAGAAACCGGCCGCGGCCTCCGCGTCGAAGTAGAGCTCGTAGCCCCACTCGCCCGTGTAGCCCGTGCGGCTCACCACGCACGGCCGGCCGGCCAGCTCCAGCTCGGCGAACCGGAAGTAGCCGAGGTCCGGGAGCGGCGCGCCGAAGGCCCGCTCGACCGCCTCGCGGGACGCCGGGCCCTGGACGTCGAGCTTGGCCGTGCGCGCCGAGAGGTCCTCGAACCGCGTGGTCCCGGAGAGGCGCGCGCGCGCCCACGCCGCGTCCTGCGCGTGCGTGCCGGCATTCACGACGAGCCAGTAGCGGTCGGGGGCCACCCGGTAGCAGGTGAGGTCGTCGAGCACGCCGCCGCGCTCGTCGAGCAGGTAGCCGTAGCGGCACTGTCCCACCGCCAGGGAGGCGACGTCGCAGGTGAGCAGCCGGTCGAGGTCGGCGCACGCCGAGGGGCCTTCCAGCTCCAGCTCGCCCATGTGGCAGGTGTCGAAAACGGAGCAGGCCGCGCGGGTCCGGCAGTGTTCGGCGAGGATGCCGGCGTACTGGATCGGCAGGTCCCACCCCGCGAAGGGGGCCATGCGGGCGCCGGACGCGACGTGCAGGTCGTACAGCGGGGTCTTCACGCGGCCACTATACGGCGCGGGCCGGGCCGGCGTGAAACCGAAAGCGCGTCGTCCGGTCCGCTCTCACGGCGGCGCGCGGTCCCGCAGGGCCGACAGGCACACCGCGCGCGCCCGCCACGCGCAGGCCATGGTGAGAGTGAACGGCACCAGCGCGAGGGCCAGCAGGGGGCGGGGCAGGTGGTAGGCGAGCGTGAAGAACTTGGCGTACAGGCTCACGTTCGCCGCCCGCGCCGCCCCTATCCCGTAGACGAGGAACGCCGCCGCCGGCGGCAGGGCAAGCAGGCAGAGCAGGCCGGAGACCCGGGCCTCCACCGCGAAGGACTCGCGCCCGACCCGGTCCGCCGTCTCCGCCGCCAGCCGGTTGATCTCGTGCAGCACCCAGAGCGCGACGAGGGCCAGGACGCCGAGGTGGCCGATGAAGTAGTCCTCCTGGGGCACCCGGCGCCACCAGTAGACGAAGGGCCCGAAGTACATGGCGAGGCCGACGGGCAGCGCCGCGCGCAGGACCGGCTTGGTGAGATCGGCGGGGCCGCCGCGCCGGCCGCGGAGCCGGTGCAGCCCCCAGGCCATCAGGCCGATGCCGACCAGGTAGCAGGGCGCGCCCCACTGGTCCAGGAAGGCGATGCGCACGGCGCCGAAAAAACCCAGCAGGCTGAACGCGATGCCCCAGAAGAGGGCCAGCATGCCGCCCGCCCAGTCGAGCAGGCGGCCGGCGGGCGGCGGCGCCGGGCCGGGGTCCGCCCCCGCCGGGCGCCCCCCCTCGCCGCCGCCGCTCATGCGCCGCGCGCCCCGCCGTTGACGGAGATGCCCAGCTTCTCCATGCGGTACTTGAGGATGCGGCGCGTGGTGCCCAGCCGCTCGGCGGCGCGCGTCTGCACGCCGCCCGCCTCCTCGAGCGCGCGCGTCACGAGCTGCCGCTCGAACGCGTCCACGGCTTCCGCGAGGCGCGGCGTCCCGTCCGCGGGCGGCGCGCCCGGCACGGCCGGCGCGGCGGCGGCTTCCGGGCTCTCGCGCAGGTCGGTCGGCAGGTGGGCGAGGGTCAGCTCCTCCTCCCGCCCGTGCAGCACCAGGGTGCGCTCTATGATGTTGCGGAGCTCGCGCACGTTGCCGGGCCAGGCATAGGCGAGGAGCCGGTCCATGGCATCGGGTGCGAACCGGCGCGTGCCGACATTCATGCTCGCGCGGAAGTACTCGAGGAAGTGGTTGGCCAGCAGCGGAATGTCGGGCCGGCGGTCCCGGAGCGGGGGCAGGTGGATGGGCACGACGTGCAGCCGGTAGAAGAGGTCGTCGCGAAAACGGCCCGCCGCCACCTCTTCCTTCAGCGTCTTGGCGCTCGCGGCGACGATGCGGGCGTTGGTGGGGATGACCTGCGAGCCGCCGATGCGGGTGAACTCCTTTTCCTGCAGCACGCGCAGCAGCTTCACCTGCGTCGCCGCCGGCATCTCGGCCACCTCGTCGAAGAAGAGGGTGCCCGAGGACGCCATCTCGAAGCGGCCCTGGCGGCGTCGGTCGGCGCCGGTGAAGGCGCCCTTCTCGTGGCCGAACAGCTCGCTCTCCATGAGCGTTTCGGGCAGCGCCGCGCAGTGCACGGCCACGAAGGGCTCCTCCCGCCGGGCGCTGAGCGTGTGCACGAGCCGGGCGAGCAGTTCCTTGCCGGTGCCGCTCTCGCCCTGGATGAGCACGGTCGCATCCGTCTCGGCGGCCTTGCGCGCGTCGAGCAGGGCGCGGGAGAAGCTGGGCGCCTCGCCGACGATCCCGTGCACGGGGAACTGCCGGGCCATCTCGGACTGGAGGATCTCGACGCGGCGGCGCAGGCGGCTGCTCTCGAGGGCGCGGTGCACCATCGAGCGCATCTCCTCGATGTCCCACGGCTTCGTCACGTAGTCCACGGCGCCCGCCTGGATCGCGTCGACGACGTGCCGCACGGACTGCGCCGCGCTGACCATGATCACGGGCAGGTCGGGATGGCGCGCGCGGACGTCCTGCAGGAACCGGACCCCGTCGCGGTCCGGCATCATGACGTCCAGCAGCATGAGGTCCACCGCCTCGCGGTCGAGCACCGCCGCGGCCTCGTCCGCGCGGTCGGCGACCGAGCAGCGGAACGTGTCCGAGAAGACCGCCTTGAGGGATTCGCGGCTGCCCCGTTCGTCGTCCACGATCAGCAGGTGATTCACGGGCTCCTCCCTTCGGGCGCGGCCGGCAGGCGCAGCAGGAGCACGGTGCCGGTCTCCCCCGTGACGAGTTGCAGGTCGCCCCCGTGGTCCAGCGCGGCGCGCCGCGCGACGGGCAGGCCGAAGCCCATGCCCTGGGCCTTCGAGGTGCAGAACGGCGAAAACACCTTGTCGCGAAGCCCGGGCGGCACGCCGGGCCCGTTGTCGCGGACCGCGACGGTGACCCAGGCGCGGCCGTCGGCGGTCTCCATCGGCTCCGCGGCGAGCCGGACGCGGCCCCCGTCCCGGTCGGCCACGGCCTCCAACGCGTTGACCAGCAGGTGCCGGACCGCCTCGGCGAGGGTCCGTTCGTCGCCCACCACCTCCGGGAGGCCCGCGGCGACCGCGACGTCCAGCGGCGTGCCCTCGAACGATTTCGCGCACTCGGCGGCGACGCGCTCCAGGACCCGGCCCGGCGCGTAGCGCACGGACGCGGGGGCGGGCGGGCTCGCGAACGCGGCGAGCTGCTCGACCATGGCCGTCAGCCGGCCCACTTCCTCCGTCACCAGCCGCTGGAACTCGCCGCGGAACTCCGCGTCCTTGTAGCGCTCCGGGAGGAGCTGGGCGAAGGTCTTGATGGCCACCAGCGGGTTGCGCACCTCGTGCGACATGCCGGCGGCCAGGTCCTGCCAGAAGGCGGCGCGGTGCGCCTGCCCCTCGCGCTGCGCGGAGGCGCGGGCCTCGGTCTCGTCCTCGATCAGCGCCACGGCCCCGAACGCGTCCCCTTCCCGCCCGAGCCGGTGGACGCGCAGGGACAGGACACGGCCCGAGAGCTCGTCGCGCCAGGCGGCGTGGTCCCCGGGGGGCGCGCCGGCCAGCGCGGCGCGCAGCGCACCGGCCACGCGGCTGTCGACCGTCTCCGCCGGCTGGCCCACCGCGCCGGCGAGGCGCTCGCCCCACAGCGTGGCGGCGGCCTGGTTGAACCACCGCACGAGGCCCTGCGCGTCCGTCGTCACGACCGCGGTGGGCATGGCCTGCAGGACGGTCTCGGCGAACGTCTTCTGCGCCGCCACTTCCTCGTAGAGCAGGGTGTTCTCGACGGTCGCGCCCACCGGGTCGCCCAGCCCCGCCAGTTCCTCCAGGTCCGCGTAGGCGAACGGCAGCCCGCCGGCGCGACGCCCGACGAAGAGCCAGCCCAGCAGGTGGCCGCGGGCGAGGAGGGGCACGAGGACCTCGGCGCCGAGCAGGTCGAGGAAGCGTGCGAGCCGCTGGCGGTCGCCGGGATCCGCCACGAGGTCGAGCGTGCTCCGGCTGACGAGGTGCGCCTCGCGCTGCAGCCACCGCGCCAGCAGGTCATCGGCCGCGAAGGTGAGCCGCTCGCTCGCCGCGAGGCAGCCGATGCCGCCGGCGAACCGGTAGGCGCCGCCGCGCAGCACGAAGAGGCCCGCCCGGCTCGCGGCGAACGAGGCCGCCACCCCCTCGGCGAGTTCGCGGAGGCAGGCGGGGCCCTGGCCGAGGCTGCGCAGGGCGCGGAAGAAGTGCCACACCGGGCGGGCCACCGCCGCGCGGCCGGCAGCCGGCGGCGCGGAAGGGACCGCTTCCGACGGGCGCCGGGCGGCCTCCTCGCGCAGCCAGGCGTTCTCCCGCTTGAGCCGCAGGAAGGCGAAGGCCTGTTGGAGGGTGCTTTGGCAGGTCGCGTCGTCGCCGTCGAGCGGCAGCACCGCGAAGGCCCCGGCCGCCTCGGCGCGCAGGGCGGGGCGGGACCGCGGCTCGGCAAGCCCCACGAACACGCACGCGGGGAAGCGACGCATCACCTCCTGCGCCAGCTCGCCGGGCGCTTCGCTCCGGAGGTCGGCCACGACCACCACGGCCGCGTCCTGCTCCACCGCCTCCATCAGCTGCGGCGCCGAGGCGGCCGACCGGACGTCGGCCAGCTCCTCCAGGAAGGCGCCGAGCCGGCGCGACACGTCCGGGTCGCGGCTGTACAGCACGGCGGCAGGCCACTCGTTCATGCCGGGTTCTCCGCGGAAGCGAGACGGAACAGCAGGGTGAAGGTGGTGCCCTCGCCGACGCGGCTGTCGACGTCGATCCGGGCGTGGTGTTCATCGATGATGCCGTGGACGACGGAGAGCCCGAGCCCCGTCCCGGAGGGCTTGGTCGTGAAGAACGGGTCGAAGACGCGGCCGAGGTCTTCCGGCCGGATGCCCTGCCCGGTGTCGATCACGTCGACCCGGATGCTGCCGGCCGGCTTGTTCGCGGTGCGCAGCGTGAGGCGTCCCTCCCCCTCCATCGCGTCGCCCGCGTTCAGGAAGAGGTTGACGAACCCCTGTTCGAGCAGGCCCGCGTCGCCGAGGATCGAGTCCCGGCCGGCCTCGAACGCCTCCACGACCTCGACCCGGTCGGGGCGCAGCTTGTGCCGCGCGAGGTTGACGCTCTCGCGCAGCACCCCGTGGAGGCCCATCGGCACGAGTTCGGGCTCGCGGGGCCGGGCGAAGTCGAGCAGCTGCTTGACGAGCCCCTCCAGCCGCTCGACCTCGTGGGCGATAATGGGCGTGAACGTGTCGCGGAAATCGGGATCCTCGTAGCGCGAGGGCAGCAGCTGGGCGAAGGTCTTGATGCTGACCAGCGGGTTGCGGATCTCGTGCGCCATGCCGGCGGACAGCGTGCCCATGCTGGCCAGCCGGTCG
This sequence comes from uncultured bacterium, assembly GCA_963744655.1. GTDB lineage: Bacteria > Verrucomicrobiota > Kiritimatiellia > PWTM01 > PWTM01 > CAVUUJ01. Next base: position 625,669 of record CAVUUJ010000002.1, read on the forward strand.
GTGCGCCGCACCTGGTTCTCCAGCTCCTTGAGGCGGGTGACGTCGCGGAAGACGAGCAACGCCATGCCGCCCTCATGCACCTCCCCGCGGAAGAAGGCCCCGCTCATGCGCACCACGACGGGCGCCTGCCCCGGACGGGGCACGCTCGTCTCGTGGTCCTGCCACGGCGCGCAGGTGTCCACGAGCGTCCGCGCCAGCTTGGCGAAGGGCGCCGGGAGCTCGGACGCGGGGCGGCCGATGTAGCGCGTGTCCCCGGCGGCGGTGATGCGCCTCGCCTCGCGGTTGAACACGGTCGTCCGGCCCGTTCCGTCGACGGCGATGACCCCGCCCATGAGGTTGTCGAGCAGGTGGGCGGTCTCGTCCTTCTCCCGCTGGATCCGGGTGTAGAGCGCGGCGTTCTCCAGCGCCACGGCGGCCTGGTTGGCCAGGATCTGGAGCGCGTCCTGCTCGAGGGGCCCGTAGAGCTGGCCGCGGCGGCGGGGCCCCAGCAGGAGGATGCCCTCCAGGTCCGTCTTGCTGTAGATGCCCAGCGCGAACTGGCCGCCCACGGACACCAGCTGCGCGGCGGCCGCCTGGTCCGCGGCCGAGATCCGCCGGCGCGTCAGGGTGTCCATCACCAGCGGCTCCCGCCGGTTCTCCATGCGTGCGACCAGCGGGGCCTCCTCCTCGAGGCGCACGCACTCCCCCGCGTCTTCGCCCCCGCGGTTGACGTAGCCCCCGGGCTCCCGCAGCAGGACGAGGCAGCGGTCGGTGGACACCGCCTCCCGGACGAACGCCCGCAGGTGCGCGACGAGGGAGTCGACCGTCGTGACCGACTGGAGCATGCGGCTGGCGCCCTGCAGCGCGCCCGTGAGGGTGGAGCCGGCACTGCGCCGGAACAGCCGTTCCGCCAGCTCGTGCGTGCTGCCGTGCAGGGGCCGCACCGCGAGGGCGGCCGCAACGGCCGCCAGCAGGTGCGGCAGGAAGCGCGCGCCCACGCCGCCCACGAGGTACGCGCCGGTGCGGTCGGTGACGAACCACACGGCGAGGTACACCAGCAGCGCGTACATGGCCAGGAGGACGTGGACCGTGACCCGGCGGAGCAGCTCCGCGAGGGGCATGATGCGCTTCACGGCCACGCCGTACCCGACGATCGCCGTCAGCGCGATGATGCTGAGCGCGTTGGCGAGGGGCACCGCGCGGGAGGAGCCCGTCGTCACGGCGAGCAGCAGCGAGAACACCGTGCCGACCAGGAGCGCCGAGATCGAGCCCAGGATGAGGAAGTCCAGCTCCGCCCGCTGGGCGCCCACCGCGTGGCGCCGTTCGCGGAAGAACGCGAAGGCCAGGTACACGAGCACGCCGACGAAGTAGAGCACGAACAGCACGAAGGCGGGCCCGTAGACCGGGTCGGCCACGACGTTCGGCGGCACGGGCATGCGGACCCCCCGCAGGAACGGGGGAAGGAAGCAGACGGCGATGACGGCCGCGTTCAGCGCCCACAGCCTCCGTGTCCGCCGCAGGGCGCCCGCCCAGTCCAGGCCGGGCTGCGCCACGCAGATGCGCAGGACGTTGCAGCACACGGGGATCATCGAGGCGGCGGCCGTGGCGATCCGGATCCACATCCCGGCGGCCGGCTCGCTTTCCGCGTGCAGGACGTGCCAGTTGGCGACCAGCCAGGCGCCCACCACCATGGAGAGCGTGAGGTAGTGCCGGTTGACCGTCCGGCGCGTGTGCGCGAGGTACACGACGACCCCGAGCGCGAGGTCGAGCAGCAGGGCGACAAGCAGCCATACCGCCAGTACGGTCATCGGGGAACCAGCCTCCCCAGCACCATGGACGAGTTGACCCGGCCGCTGCCGTGGGAATTGACCAGGATCCGCCCCGGCTCGGCGCGGCGCGGGGCGCCGGTCACGAAGTCCAGGTCGCAGAGCGGGTCGGGCGTTTCGAGGTTCACCGTGGGGGGCAGGCAGCCCTCGCGGAAGGCGAGGCACGCGGCGACCACCTGCATCACCGCGCCGGCGGCCAACGGGTTGCCGGTCGCCCCCTTGATGGAGGACACGGGAATCCGGTAGGCGCCGCGGCCCAGCACCTTCTTGATGGCGGCCACCTCGGCCCGGTCGACCTCGACGTCGCTCGGCCCGTGGGCGGCGATATGGGACAGGTCCCCCCCCACGAGCGCGGCGTCCGCCAGGGCCAGCCGCATGCTGTTCCGCAGCCCGCTGCCCGCCTCGGGATCGGGGTCGCTCGCCGACCCGTACCCCAGGATCTCCGCGTACGGCACGGCGCCGCGTGCCCGCGCGTGCGCGTACGTCTCGACCACCGCGACCGCGCTGCCCTCCGCGAGCACGCCGCGCTCGTGGTGGAGGTCGAAGGGGCGGCTCGCCCGGTGCGGCTCGCCCTGCCACGTGCTGAGCATGCCCGCCGCGCAGAAGCCGGACGCGAGGCAGGTCACGACGGGGGCGTCGGTCGCGCCCGCGAGCGCGATGTCCACTTCCCCCGCGCGCACCCGCCCGGCGGCCGAGGCCAGCGCGTCGAGCCCGCCGACACAGCTGTTCGACAGGGTGGAAATCCGCGTCGGCACGGCCAGCACGTCGGCCACCGTCGCCGCGGCCGCGATGGCGATGCAGCCCACCACCGAGGGATGCATGTGCGTGATCCCGCGCTGGGCAATGCGGCGGATCTCCCGCTCGATGAAGTCGAAACCGGACATGCTGACGCCCAACTCGATCGCCAGGGGCGGCGCGCGCAGCAGGTCGGCCCGCGACAGGCCCGCGTCCTCGAGCGCCAGCCGGCTCGCCGCCACGCCGAGCTGCACCGTGCGCGTGATCCGCTTCGCGCGGACCCTGCCGTCCAGGTACCGGTCCGGATCGAAGTCCTTGACCTCGCCCGCCACGCGCGAACTCAAGCCCCCGGCTTCACAGAGGGTGATCGGCCCCACCCCGCTGCGGCCCTCCAGCAGGGACCGCCAGAAGGCCTCCTTGCCGGTTCCGTTCGCGGCCAGGATGCCCAGACCTGATATGACCGGCCTGCGAGCCGACATGAAGCCTCCACCCCTCGGGGACACGGGCCGCGCGCGCCCGCCCGCGCAGGTACCACCACCCCTTACGGAAAGGCCACCCCCCCTCCGCGCCGTACAAAAAGGAACACGTTCCTCGTACGTGTGCAACTTTGTGCGACACAGTCAATCAACCTGTGGGGCTGCTGGCAAGACAAAACCCATCATGTTGCACTCTTTTGTCATGGCACTGTTCCTGCTAACTCGAACGGGGCCGACCGCTGCACATTCCGCGCGGCGGCACATGGAGGAGCGGGACGATGAGCACAACGACCAGGGGATGGGTGTACGGCGTGGCGCTGGTGCTGGCCGGCAGCACCGTGTGGGCCGACGGTTTCCGCAATCCGCCGCCGACGGCGGCCGGGCTGGGCCGGGCGGGCGCGATCGCCGCGCAGGCCGAAGGCGCCGAGGCGGTGCTCTACAACGCGGCCGGCATGGCCGGGCTCGAGCAGGCCGAGGCCGGGCTGGGCGTGAACTTCGCCCGGTCGCAGACGGAGGTCCGCACCCCGATGGGCAAGGCGACCTCGGAGGATCCCTGGCAGGTGCTCCCCGCGGCGTTCGCCGCCTGGCCGGTCAGGGACACGGGGTGGACCGCCGGCGTCGGCGTCAGCACGCCGTACGGCCAGTCCGCCGAGTGGGACCGCGACGGCCTGTTCCGCTACACGGCGCCCTACTTCGCCGAGATGCGCGTCGTGAACGTGAACCCCTCGGTGGCGTTCCGCGCCAGCGAGCGGGTGGCGGTGGGAGGCGGCCTCGACGTGCTGCTCTCCACGCTGGAGTTCAAGCAGGTGTACCCGTGGTCCGTGTCGACCGGCATGCCCGGTCTGCCCGACGGCCGCGCGACGTTCGACGCGGAGGGCGCGGGCGTAGGCGCCCACCTCGGCGTGACCTGGGAGCCCGTCGCGGCGCACCGCGTGGCGCTGACCTACCGCAGCGCCGTGACGGTCGAGTACGACGGCGACTTCGAACTGACCGGCATGCCGCCGGCGCCGGGGCCCTCGCCCTTCCGCCCGAAGTCCGGCTTCTCGACCGAGGTGGACTTCCCGAACATCGTCGCACTCGGCTGGGGGGTGGAACTCACCGACGCCGTACGCGTCGAGGCCATGGTCGAGTGGCTCGACTGGTCGCGGCAGGAGGAGCTCAAGCTGGATATCGGCCGCAACCAGCCCCTGCTCCCGGAGGACACCCTCCGCTACGACTGGGAGGACACCTGGACGTTCCAGGTGGGCGCCGACTGGCGCGTCGCGCCCGAGTGGTCGCTGCGGGCGGGCTACGCGTTCCTGGAAAGCCCGGTGCCCGACGCCACCTACACGCCGATCCTGTCCGACGCCGACCGCCACCTGCTCACGCTGGGGCTCGGCTTCGCCCGCGGGGCCCACCGCGTCGATACCGCGCTGGCGCTCAGCTTCGCCGACGACCGCGAGGTGCGCGACAACGTGAACCCGGCCTACAACGGCACCTACGAAGTCACGCCCGACCTCGTCGGTCTCACCTACACCTACACCTTCTAGGGGAGCCCCCTCATGGTCGCCACCGAAGAACTGGCCCAGGACAAGGTACTCATCATCGACGATGACCGGGGGCCCCGCGAGAGCCTGCGCATCCTGCTCAAGAACGACTTCTCGGTGCTGTGCGCCGCGTCCGTCGACGAGGGGGTGGAGATGCTGCAGCGGGAGCGGCCCTCGGCCATCGTGATGGACATCCGCATGCCGGGGAAGAACGGCATCGACGGCCTGCGCGAGATCCGCAACCTGGACGGCAACGTGTCGGTGATCATGCTGACGGGACACGGCTCGCTCGAGACCGCGCAGGACGCGATCCGCCTGGGGGCAAGCGACTACCTCCGCAAGCCCTTCGATACCCAGGAAATGCTGAAGCTCATCCGGCGTCACGTGTCCTCGACGCACGCGGAGCGGCGGCGGACGGACGCCGAGAGCCGGCTGCAGAGCCTCTCGCAGCGCGTGAACGGCCAACTGGCGGTCATGAACCGCATGGCCTCGCTCGGGCTGGCCTCCTCGGAACTCGTGCACGACCTGCGCAACCCGATCTCGGTCGCGCAGGGCTACCTCGAGCTGCTCAGCCTGGAGCTGAGGCAGCGGGCGGGCGCGAACGGGGCCCTCCCCCCCGACCTGTCCGATTACCTCGAGAAGATGGAGCGCAACCTGCAGCGCTGCACCGAGCTGATCGAGGTGTGGCAATCGATGGGGCGCGCGGACGATCGCCGGATCGGCAAGGTGGATCTCCTCGAGGCCGTCGAGGAAATCGTCACCGAGGTGCGCCGGCTGCAGCCGCACGCGGACGTGCGCCGGGTCGTCGACCCCGGCAGCGCCGCGCTGGAGAGCGTCGGCGACGCCCTCCAGATCGGCCGCGCGCTGCGCAACATCGTCGTGAACGCGGCCCAGGCAGTCGCACCGGAAACCGGGTGCGTGCTGGTGCGCTGCAAGGCCGACGCGGACACGGTGACCGTCGACGTGCAGGACAACGGGTGCGGGATCGACCCCGCCCAGATCCAGCAGGTCTTCGACCCGTTCTTTACGTCCAAGAAAGGCCGCAAGGGCACGGGCCTGGGCCTGTTCATCGCGGCCACCATCATCAAGGACCACGGCGGAAAGATCGATATCTACAGCCGGCTCGGCGAAGGCACAACGGTGCGGGTGCAGCTTCCGAAGCAGCCCGCCGTCGGTTCGTGAAGTAGAGACGGGCGGTCAGCGACCCGGTTTCCCCCGGGTCCTCCCCCGCGGCAGCGCGGGGGCCGACGCCCCCACCCGGACGCGGGGCCGCCCTTTTTCCCTCGACGCGCCACGGCGGGACCACGGCATACTGCGCCCTCATGGGAGCCGACTGGACCTCCGCCCGGTCCGCCTGGCGCGCGGCGCTCGGGCGCGACGGCGCGGTGCTGGATACCGACGCCGGCATCGCGCCGTACCTGTGCAACGTGGGCGGCGTGGTCCGCGGCATCGCCTGCGTGCTGCGGCCCCGCACGGTGGAGGAGGTCTGCGCCGTCGTGCGGGTGGCCGGCGAATACGGCGCGCCCGTCTACCCCGTCAGCCGCGGCCGCAACTGGGGCATGGGCTCCCGCCTGCCCGCGCGGGACGGCTGCGCCGTGGTGGACCTCTCGGGGCTGAACCGCATCCGCGAAGTGAACGTCCCCTTCCACTATGCCGTCGTCGAGGCCGGGGTCACGCAGGGCCAGCTCTACGACCACCTTCGCGAACAGGGCCTGCCCCTCTGGATCAACGTCACGGGGTCGAGCCGGGACACGAGCGCGGTCGGCAACGCCCTCGACCGCGGCGTGGGCTACTTCCGCCCGCGCGGCGAATCGCTCACGGCCATGGAGGTGGTGCTGGGCTCGGGCGAACGGGTGCGGCTGGGTTTCGGGCACGTCGAGGGAGCCGCCACGAGCCAGCTCTTCCGCCCGGGCGTGGGCCCCTCCATGGACGGGCTCTTCGCCCAGTCCAATTTCGGCATCGTGACCGCCGCGGGCGTCGACCTGCTGCCCGCGCCGCGGGCGCACGCCGCCTTCGTGGCGCGGGTCGCCCGCGAGGAGGACCTGGCGGTCCTGCTGGACCGCCTGGTCGGGCTGCGTCGCGACGAGGTCTTCCAGACCGTCGTGCACGTGGGCAACCGCGAGCGGTCCCGCATCACGCTGGCCCCGCTGCTCTACGACCAGTTCCGCGCGGCCGGCCTGGACGACGCGGCCGCTCGCGACGCGGCCGAGCGCCTGCTCGACCGGTCCGGGTTCGGGCCGTGGAGCGCCGTGGGCGGCCTGCTGGGCCCGCCCGGCCACCTGCGCAGCGCGCGGCGCGAAATCCGCCGCGCGCTGCGCGGCGTGGCCCGCGTCGTCTTCCTGACCGACCCCCTCGTCCGGACCGCCGCGGCGGCGGCGCGGCTCGCCTCCGCCCTGCCCTATGCCCGCCGGCAGGGCATGCTCCTGGAAGCCGTCCGCCCCCTCTACAACCTGACCCGGGGCGTGCCGACGGATGCGGCGCTCAAGAGCGTGTTCTGGCCCGTCGAGGGCGCGTACCCCCCGGCCGAGAGCAACCCGGACGCGTCGCACGCGGGCCTCCTCTACAGCCTCCCCGTCCTGCCGGCCGACGGCGCGACCGCCTCCGGAGCGCTTGCCGACGCCCATGCGCGGCTTCGGGCGGCGGGGTTCGAACCGGCCACGACGCTGAACCTGATGGACCCGCGCGCCTTCGAGTGCGTGATGAGCATCGCGTTCGACCGGCGTGACGCCGCCGCGGTCGAACGCGCGCACGCCGCGATGCGCTCGCTGCAGCGGCGGTTCGTGGAAACGGGGTACCCCCCGTACCGGCTGGGCATCGAGTCGATGGACCTGCTGGTCGATCCCGCAGACCGCTTCTGGCAGCTCGCCGCCGGCCTCAAGCGGGTCTTCGACCCGAAAGGCATCCTCGCCCCGGGACGCTACAGCCTCGAGTGAGCCGCGCCCCCCGTCCGTACCCGGCGCGCCGGCGGGCGCCCCGCCGCCGGGACGCCCGCCCTCGCCGCGACACCGCCGCGGGGGTCAGCCCACCGCCTCCCCGCCGCGCTCGCCCGTCCGGATGCGGATGCACTCCGGCAGGTCGAGGACGAAGATCTTGCCGTCCCCGATGTTGCCGGTCCGCGCGCCCTGTGATGATGGCCTCGATCGTCGGCTGCGACGAACGTCTTCGTTCACCGCGATCTCCAGGCGGACCTTCTTGAGCAGGTTCACCTCGATGTCCACGCCGCGGTAGGTCTCGTGGTAGCCCATCTGCTGGCCGCAGCCCGAGCGCGTTGGTGACCGACATCTTGTAGCACCTTCCGCTCGTAGAGCGCCTGCTTCACGGCGTTCAGCTTCTCCGGCTGAATGTAGGCAATGATCAGTTTCATCGTTCGCTCTCCTTCTTTTCGCGCCGTCCGGTTACTGGTTCAGGAAGATCTGGAAGCCGCTGTAGGCCTCCATGCCGTGCTCGCCGATGTCGAGCCCGCGCAGCTCCTCCTCCTGGCTGACGCGGATGCCCATCGTCGCCTTCAGGACCAGCGAAGATCGCGGCCGCCGCCAGGAAGCAGACCACCCCGTAGGCCGCCACGCCGAGCAACTGCGTGCCGAACGTGTACGCGGGGTCGGTGCTGAACAGGCCGACGGCCAGCGTGCCCCAGATGCCGCACACCAGGTGCACGGAGATCGCGCCGACCGGGTCGTCGATCTGCATCCGGTCGAAGAACAGCACCGACGAGCACCACCAGCACGCCGGCCACGCGCGCCGATGAGGACGGCCGACGAAGACCGACACCACGTCCGCGCCGGCCGTGATGCCGACCAGGCCGGCCAGGCAGCCGTTGAGCACCATCGAGAGGTCCGGCTTCTTCTGCACGATCCAGGACGTCGCCATGGAGGCCGACCATCGCCGCCGCCGCCGCCAGGCGAGGTCGTGACCAGCACGTACGACACGGCCCCGGCGTCGGCCGACAGCACCGAGCCGCCGTTGAACCCGAACCAGCCCAGCCAGAGCAGGAACACGCCGATCGTCACCAGCGGCATGTTGTGCCCCATGATCGGCTTGATGCTGCCGCCGTTGACGTACTTGCCGATCCGCGGCCCGAGGATGATCACGCCGGCCAGGGCGCCCCAGCCGCCCACCGAGTGCACCAGCGTCGAGCCGGCGAAGTCGTGGAAGTCCCGCGCCGCCAGCCAGCCGCCGCCCCAGTTCCAGGAGCCGACGATGGGATACACCAGGGCGACGTAGAGCAGCGGAGAAGACCAGGAAGCTGGCCAGCTTGATGCGCTCGGCCACCGCGCCCGACACGATCGTGGCCGCCGTGGCCGCAAACATGCCCTGGAACAGGAAGTCCGTCCAGTAGGTGTAGCCGGCGTTGTATGCGCTCGTCGCCCCGCCCTCGGGCAGCGAAATGCCCCATCCGGCGAACCCGAACACCTTGCCCAGTATCCAGTGGTCGCCCGGATACATCAGGTTGAACCCGACCAGCGCGTAGGTCAGCAGCCCGATCGCGACGATCACCGTGTTCTTGAACAGGATGTTCACCGTGTTCTTCGCCCGCGTCAGCCCCGACTCCACCGTCGCGAACCCCAGGTGCATGACGAACACCAGGAACGTCGCCACCATCATCCACAGGTTGTTCACCGTGAACATCTCGACCGTCACCGCCGGCTCCGCGGCAGCCGCCGGCTCCGCCACCTCTTGCCCGAAAGCCCCCGCCGCACCCGCCAGCAAGAACATCAACGCCAACCACACCCGTCGCTTCATCGCTCCCTCCTCCTTCCCCGTCACCCGCGCACAAGCCCCCTGCCCGCGCTATGCTGCGGCACCAAGCATCCGGCATGCCAACACGAGACAAGCCCGGCACCCGTTGTGTTTTAAGTCATTGCAGTAGCGATATTTCCTTTCATTTCACAAAACACCAGACTCCATGCACGGGCCCTGCGCTTGCTACATCTTTGTATGTTACATAGCCGCATGTTGCATTTCTGTTGGCTCGGTGCGTGCTGGGGAGGTCAGGTGGCGCCGGCGGGTGGCGCCGGCGGGCGGGACGCGGGGGGCGGGCGCGGAGGGACGCCTGTCCCGCCGCCCCGCGGGCGCGTTGCGCTAGCGGCGCATCCAGGACTTGGCGGTCGCGCTGATCACGCACACGCCCGCCAGCACGGACGCGACGGCGATGCTGAGGCGCGCGGCGCGCAGGGCGCCCGGCTCGGGAACGCGGAGGTGGAAGAGGTAGGCGGAGGCGGCGCCGCTCGCGAGCAGGAACAGCGCGAGCCACCACAGCCAGGCCGTCAGCGAGGGAGCCGGCTTCTTCCAGAACGTCATCGGTTCGTGTCCCCTGCCCCGGTCCGGGGCCGGCCCGCCGCATCGACGATGCCGAGACCCCGCGCGGGCATCCACCCTTCACGCTCGTTCAACCTTACCTTGTACCAGTCCCCGTCCTTTCCTTCAATGCGCAGGACGGTGCCCGGCGGGGCGACGAAGTGGATCACGGCGCCCGGCAGGGGGGCGAAGCGGATCTCCGCCGCCGGCCCCAGCACGACGGCCTCCGGCCTGGCGTCGTACGCGCGCCAGGCCTGGAGCCCGGCCAGCGCGACGGCCAGGGCCGCCCCCGCGGCGGCGGCGGCGCGGGCCCAGCCCGACCGGCCGCGCCGGTGCAGGATCCACCCGGCAAGGGCCAACCACGCGAGCCAGTAGGCGGCGACCGCCGCGACGCGCCACTCCGCGCGGCTGACCCGCAGGAGCGCCGCGCGCCACCAGGTCTCCCGCGGCGGGGTCGCCCCGCCGTGCTGCCACGCAAAGGCCAGGTTGGCCCGCACGTCGGGATCGCGCGGCCTCGCGTACTGCGCCTGCCGGTACGCGCGCACCGCCTCCCCCACGCGGCCGAGACGGAAGAGGGCGTTGCCGAGGTTGAACCGCACCTCGGGCCCCTGCCAGCCCGCGTCCTCGAGCGAACGGTAGAGCGCCGCGGCCTCCTCCAGGCGGTCGGCGTCGTACGCCTCCCTCGCGGCCGCGAACACGGCGTCCGGCGCCCCGTCCGCGCGCGCTGGGGCGGGACGAAAGGCCGCGAGCAGCGCCAGCCAGGCGGCGGCCGCAAGGACGGGGGCTGTACGGCGCGTGCTCATGCCAGCCGGTACCTCTCGCACCGGCGGAGCAGCCGGCCGACACGCTCGCGGCTCGCCGCGCGCGCGTCGGCCGGCGCCTCGCCGGACGGGCCGCGCGCGAACCGCTCCCGCTCGCAGAGGTCGAAGAGCGCGACGGCCTCGTCCGCCAGGTCGGGCGGCGCCTTGGCCGCGCGCATCGCGCGCGCGACGCCCCCGGCCGTCACGTCCCCGGGGGGCAGGTTGAGCCGGTCGCCGAAGTAGTCGCGCAGGGCGGCCCAGAGCGCGTCGTGGAACGCCGCCGCGTCGTCCGCGGCCGCCGCATCGGCGCGGCGCAGCGCGGCCCGCGCCGCGCGGGGGGCGCGCTCCCTCCGGCGCCGCGCCTCGTCGCCGAGGAGCCGCTCGCGCCTCCGCACGCCCGCGTAGAGAGCGAGCAGCGCCGCCAGGCCGGCGAGATGAAGGACCAGCAGTCGGACACCGGGCGGGGAGCCCGCCGGCCCGGCGCGCTCCCACCGGGAGGGCGCGGGCTTGAGATAGACGATGTCCTCGCCCCGCACGGCCGGCCCGGCCGGCGCCGGCCCGGGCGCGGCCATCACGATGCGCATGCCGCCGTTGGTCGAGGGGTGCACCACGAGCGGGAACGGGCCGCGCGTGAGGGTGCGGTACGCGGCGGCCTCGGGGTCGAAATAGGAGAACGACACGGCCGGCACCTCGGTCGCCCGCTCGTCGCGCGGCAGCAGCACCTGTTCAAAGCGCTTGCTGCCCAGGCCGCGCGCCTCGTCGATGTCCCGGGCGGCCAGCTTCGCCTCGTACGCCCGGAAGCGGTCGTCCACCCCGATCGCGGGCGCGGCGACGAGGTCGGGATTGCCCCGGCCGGTCACGGTCATCGTCACGGTGACCGGGTCGCCCACGTTCACCTCGCGGGGCTTGACGTCGACCTTGAACTCGAAGCGGCCCACCGCGCCCGAGAAGGAAGGAGGGCGGTCCTCCTCCGGAAGCGGCCGCACCACGAGATCCACCGGGGACACCGGCACGTCGAACGGCCGGCGCTCGGTGCCGCCGAAGAACGGGCTCGACCCGAAGAGCCGCTCGAACAGGGGATCGCCCGGCATCCGCCCCGCTCCGCCCCGGGAGCGCACGAGGGCCTGGAGCCGGAGGACGGGCGCGAGGCGGAACGTGCCGGCCGTGAGCGCGCGGGTCCGCGCCCGGAACCGCCGCACCTCGTATACCGCCCCGTCCACGACCTCGCGCCCGGCCGGCAGTTCCTGGAAGGGCTGAAGCTCCAGGCCCGCCGCGGGGAGATGCATCAGGCTGATCTCGCGGGCCAGGTTCATCTGCCGGTACCCCAGCACGAGGTCCACGTCGAAGGTCGCCTGCAGGAAGACGTTCGTGCGGGCGGCCTCGAGCCGCGCGAAGACAAGGTCGCCCGGGCCGCCGGCGGCGCCCGCCGCGGCCCCGATGACCTTGAGCGTCACCGCGGGCACCTCCACCGACTCCCGTCCGGCCGCGTACCGGAACGGGCCGATGCGGAAATCGCCCTCGCGCAGCGGCGTCAGCGCGTAGCGGAAGATGACCGCGCTGTCGCCGCCGCCCGAACCCATGGCGAGGCGCCGCTCGGTGCCGGCGAGCCGGATGACGAGCCCGTCGACCTCGGGGAGTGACGGTTCCGGCGCGCGCAGCACGCCGCGCACGGTGACGGCGGCGGTGCCGGCTTCCCCGGCCTGCAGCACGTCGGGCTGCAGCCGGAACTGCACGTCGAGGGCGGCCCGCGCCCCGGCGGGCGCCCCGGCGGCGACGAGCAGCACGAGCGCGGCCCGGGCGAGCGCGCGGCCGCGCGCGCGCTTCCCTGCCGGCCTCGCCTGTTCGGTCCGCCTCATGATGGTCGTTCCCGCCGGACGCCCCTCCCGTTTCCCTCCCGGTGCAACCGCGGGTCCGCCGCCGGGCGCCCGCCCGCGCGGAGGACCGCGGGAGAAAGCGGGTCCAGCGTACGAAGCGGGCCGCGCGGGTCAACGCGAACCTCGCGGCGGGGCGGCGCCGCCGGACGCGGCGCGGGCGTCGCGCCGGGAGCGGACGGCAGCAGGCGGAGGCGCGGGTTCACCAGTCCTTCTCCACGGGCACGGGGGCGCCCAGCCGCAGCCGCATGCCTTCGCGGCGGGCGGCCTCCTCCTCCCGCATGGCGTCGAGCAGCATGCGCGCCTCCTCCGGGGTCATCTCCTGCGCGTCGCCGGGGCGGGCGGTCCCGTCCCCGCTCGCGTCCCGCTCCTGCGCCGGGCGCTCCCCGCCGCCCTGCGGCGGCGGCTCGTCGCCGCCGGGCGGCGGCGTGTCCGGGGGGGGCGCCTCGCCCGGCTCGCCGCCGCCGGGCGACGGCTCCGGCTCCTGCGGTTCGGGCGGCTGCTCCTGCTCCCGCGGCTCCTGCTCCGGGGGACGCTCGAGCAGCGTTTTCAACGCCAAAAGCTCGCGATCGCCGGGGAAGCGGGCCAGCGCCCGGGCGACGAGGTTGGACGCAACGTCCTCGCGGGCGTCGGCGTACTCCGCCCCGGCGGCGTGGAAGGACGCTTCCGGCGTGGCCGGCGGCGGCGCGCCGCGCGCGCGAGCCCGGCCGCGCACAGCGCCGCGAGACAGGACCGCCTGGACAGCGCGCTCACGGCGCGCCTCCCGGGGCCGGGGCCCCCGTCCGGATGCCGGCCAGCTCCCCGACCCGCCGGGTCATGTCGGCGAACTTCTTCTCCAGGTCGGGCCGCAGCGCGAAGGCCCACGCGCGGTGCTCCGGCTCGTCGGCGAGCAGGCGCAGGGCCTCGTCGAACCGCCCGGCCGCCACGGCTTCCTTCGCGCGCCGGACGACGGCCTCGGCCTCGGCCGCCGCGCCGCGCACCTCGGCTGCGCGCAGCCCGGCCAGCTCGAAGTTCGCCTTCGCATCCCGGTCGGCCGGGTCGAGGACCATGGCCTGGCGCAGCAGGGTCCGCGCCACCTCCCAGTCCTGCAGGGCGCGCGCCGCGCCGTTGGTCGCCATCGCCGCCTCCCCCGCGCGGTACCGCAGCCACGCCTCGCCGTAGAGCGCGCGGAACTGGACGTCGAGGTCCGTGGTGCGGCGCGCGTCCTGCATCGCGAGCGCGGCCTCTTCGTCCCGGCCCGCCCGCGCGAGGGCGAGCGCCTGGTTGTAGCGGGCGGCGGCGGGATCGAGCGACGCGTACGGCGCCTGCTCGACGGCCTGCCCGAAGGCCGTGTCCGCGCCGGCGGCGTCCCCCCGCTCCAGCGCGCGGAGCCCCTCGGTCATCGCGCGGCGGGCCCCGCCCGCCGCGGAGGCGGACGCCGCCGCCAGGCCGAGCCCCACGATGAGCGCGAAAACGGGCCGTTTCATGGGCGACGCCCCTCCGCCGCGAGCAGCGCCTCGACGCCGAAGAGCAGCAGCGCGAGGCCGAGCAGCCCCTGGTAGCGTTCCTCGTACTGCCGGGCCATGCGGCTCTCCCGCTCCGCGCGCTTCAGCCGCGCTATGCCTTCGTCGTAGAGCCGCTCGAGCCCGAAATCCCCGGGCGCCGCGCGCACGTACGCCCCGCCCGTGCCGATCGCCAGCCGCTCGAGCGCGTCCTCGCGCAGCGCGGCCTTCACGACCTCGCCCTCGCGGTTCTTCAGGTAGCTCTCCCCGACCTCGGTCCGGAGCGGGATCAGCCCGCCCTCGGCGGTGCCGACCCCGACGGCGTAGACGTGGATGCCCTTCTCCCGCAGCATCGGCGCCAGCGCGGCGGGGTCGCCCTCGTGGTCCTCGCCGTCGGTGACGAGCACGATGGCCCGGTCGGCCCCGCCCGGCTCCCGCCCGAGGAGCTCGGCCGCCTCCTTCAGGGCCTGCCCGACGGCGGTGCCGCCCCGCGGGATGATGCCCACGTACAGGTCGTCCAGCGTCAGCATGAACGCCGCGTAGTCGACCGTGAGGGGGCACGACACGAAACAGCTGCCCGCGAACGCCACCAGCGCCACGCGGTCGCCCCGCAGGCGCCGCACGAGGTCGCGCAGCCCCCACCGGGCCTGCTCGAAGCGGTTCGGCCGGATGTCGTCGGCCAGCATGCTGTTGGAGGTGTCGAGGACGACGACGAGGTCCAGCCCGCGCCGGCGCACTTCCTCCCACCGGAAACCCCACTGCGGCCGCGCGGCGGCCGCGAGCGCGCAGGCCGCGGCGGCGAGCCACAGCGCCTGCCGCGCCCGGCGGCGCCGGGGCGAACGGCGCGGGAGCAGGACGGGCAGCAGGGCCGCGTCGGCCAGCCGCTCCAGCTGCCGCTGCCGGCGGCGGGCCAGCAGGCCCATCGCGAACGCCAGGGGGACCAGCGCGGCGAGGCGCCCAGAGCAGCGCGGGATGGGCCCAGCGGATCATGCCGGGTGCCCTCCGAACCGCGTGAGGGCAAGCAGCCGCTCCAGGCCGAGCAGGCCGAGCCCGGCGAACAGCCACGGCGCGAAACGCTCCTCGAACCGCGTGTACTGCTCCACGTCCATCCCGGTCTTCTCGAGCCGGTCGATCTGTTCGTAGACCCGCTCGAGCGACCCGAGGTCGGTGGCGCGGAAGTAGAGCGCGCCGGTGATGTCCGCCATGCGCCGGAGCATGGCCTCGTCGAGTTCCACGCGCGCCCGGCGGTAGAACGAGCGGCCCGTGAAGGGGTCCTTCACCGGGTAGGGCGCAAGCCCGGTCGTGCCGGCCCCGATCGTGTACACCTTGATGCCGAGCGCCTTCGCCGCCTGCGCGGCGTTCTCCGGCGAGATGCTCCCCGCGTTGTTGACGCCGTCGGTCAGCAGCACCACGACCTTGCTCTTCGCGCGGCTGTCGCGAAGGCGGTTCACGGCGGAGGCCAGGGCGGAACCGATGGCGGTCCCGTCCTCGAGCATGCCGGTCTGGAGATCCTCCATGCGGCGGACCAGCCACGCGTGGTCCAGCGTGAGCGGGGAAACGGTGTACGGGAGCGCCGCGAACGCGATGAGGCCGACCCGGTCCTGCGTTCGCGCCTCGACGAAGCGCGCCATCACCCGCCGCGCGGCATCGAGCCGGTTGAGCCGTTCGGTGCGCGTGGAGAAGTCCTCGGCCCGCATGGAGGTGGAGACGTCGGCCAGCAGCACGATGTCGACCGCCTCGGTCCGCACGCGGCTCTCCTCGAGGCCCCGGCGGGGACGCGCGAGGGCCACGACGAGCGCCGCGAGCCCGAGCGCGTACAGGAAGGGCCGCGCGCGGTGCACGCGGACCGCCCACGACACCGGGAGGCGGCGCAGCGCGGCGCCGTCGCCGAAGGGAAGCGCGGGGCGGCGCGCGGCGCGGTGGCGCCACCGACGCCAGCGGCGGCACCAGGACCAGCAGGAACAGCAGGATGGGGTGCGTGCAGGGTCACGCCGGGGCCTCCCCGCCGCCGGACGGGCCGTCCGCGCCCGACGCGCCGGGCCGCGTCTCCTCGACCAGCCGGCGGGCGGACGCGAGCGCCGCGCGCAGGTCGTCCGGCCCCGGCCGGTGCCGGGCGAACTTCACCAGGTCGCTCAGCACGAGGAACTCGCCGGTGCGCGCCCGCTGCGCGGGCGTGAGGGCCTCGGACCGGCCGGCCTCGCGCAGGAATTCCTCGGTCGTCGACTCCGGCGCGCGCAGCCCGAAGCGGTCCTCAAGGTAGCGCCGGACGATGGACGAGAGCGCCGTGAAGAACCGGTCCGGGTCGGCCCCGCGCGATGACGCGAGCCGGTCCAGCGCGGCCAGCGCGACAGCGTCGGGCGCGGGAGGCGGCGGAGGCGGCGCGGCCGCGCGGCGCCGGACCCGGCGCGCGGCCAGCAAGCCGACGGCGGCCGCGAGCAGGGCGACCAGCGGGAGCACCCAGACCCAGCGCGGCACGGCGGCGGGCCACCGGACCGCCTCCTTGGGCCCGCGCGGCGGCGCGGCGGGCGACTCGAGGACGGAGACGACCTCCAGCACCACCGGCCCGACGGGGCACTCGACCCTCACGCCGTCCGCGCCGGTCACGGCGACGGCGCCGGTGAGCACGGTGTGGGAGCCGACCTCGAACGCCGTCACGGTGTGCCCGGCGCGCGTCACCTCCCGGCCCGGACCGGCCGCCTCGGTGCGGGGCGACCCGGCGCGCAGTGCCAGCGGACCGCCCGAACACGGCGCCGGCAGGTCCACCGACGCGGCGCGGTCGTGCCCCGCGCGCACCACGAGCGTGACCGGTTCGCCGACGTGCGCCACGCGGGGGGCCAGGTCGGCCGCCGCCGCGGGGGGCGCTCCCGCCCGCCCGGGATCGAACCCGTCCGGCCGGCGGCAGGCGGACAGGGCGAGCAGCAGCACGGCCGGGGCCAGCGCCGCGGCCGCCGTTCTCCAACCCTTGGAACCGCAGGCGGCGCGGGCGTCCAAGGCTTGGAAGCCGGTCCGGATCGCGTTGTGCCCTCGGTCGTTCATCGTTCGCGCCCGCGCCCGGCCGGATCAGGTCCGCAGGCGCCGCCCTCGCTCGCGGAAGAAGCGCAGCAGCGCCCGTTCGTACGGCTCGCCCGTCGTCACCTCCACCTGGTCGACGCCGGCGCGCCGCAGCGTGTCCAGCCGTTCGCTCCGGCGCCGCGACTGCTCCGCGGTGAAACGCCGGCGCGTGGCGGCGTCGGACGTGTCCACCAGGAACCGGCGGCCCGTCTCGGTGTCCTCCCACGACACGAGCCCCACGGCGGGCCACGCCTGCTCGCGGCGGTCGCCGACGGCGACGGCGACGAGGTCGTGGCGGCGGGCGGACACGGCGAGTGCCCGCGCGTAGTCCTCCTCGAACAGGAAGTCGCTCACGAGGAACGTGACCGTGCGGCGGGTGGTGACCCGGTTGAGGAAATCCAGCGCGGGCGTGACCCGCGTGCCGCGGCCGTGCGGCTCGTGGTAGAGGGCGTCGCGGATCACGCGCAGCACGTGCGAGGGCCCCTTGCCGGGGGGCACGAAACACTCGACGTCCTCGGCAAAGAGGACGAGGCCGACCCGGTCGTTGTTGCGGATGGCGGAGAAGGCGAGCACCGCGGCGAGCTCGGCGACGAGGTCCTTCTTGAGCTGGCCGGCGCTGCCGAAACGGTGCGACGCGCTCACGTCGGCCAGCACCATGACGGTCAGTTCCCGCTCCTCCGTGAACTTCTTCACGAAGGGGTGCCCCGTGCGCGCGGTGACGTTCCAGTCGATGGTGCGGATGTCGTCCCCGGGCACGTACTCGCGGACCTCCTGGAACTCCATCCCGCGCCCCTTGAAGACGCTGTGGTACTGGCCGGCGAAGACGTCGTTGACGCGGTGGCGGGTCCGGATCTCGATATGCCGGATCTTCCGGATGACGTCCCTTGGGATCACGATCCCCTTCCCCCGCCGCCCGAGGTGAGGCGGAAGATCAGGCCGCCCCGGCCTTCTTGCGCAGCGCCTTGCGCGACGTCAGGGCGAGGGCCGACAGGTCGCGGGCCTCCTGGACGAGGTCGTCGGCGCGCTGGCTTCGCACGAGGTTGGCCATGATCGCCAGGTGGATGAGGTGGGCGCATTCCCCGGAGTAGCGCTCCACCGCGCCGAGGCGCGCGCCGGAGAGCAGCGCCCCTTCCGCGGTCGGCTCCGCGTTCAGGCGGAGCTGCGCGCCCGCCTGCCGGAGCTGTTCGCTGATCACCTTGCCGTGAAAATCCTGTGGCAGGACGTCGATCAGCTCCGTCATTCTGCCCGCGAAGTGGCGGGCCGTTTCAATCACTTGATGCTGTATCATGTGCGCTCTCTTTCGTTCCTTCGGCCCGCCGCGCGGGCGGGCCGGCTCACGCCCGCTCCCGGCCCCCCTACGGGACGGGCAACTCGCTGAGAAGCCGGGCCACGAGATCGTCGCTGGTCTTCTCCTCGGCCTCGGCCTCGTAGGTCACGATGATCCGGTGGCGCAGCACGTCGGGGGCCACGGTCTTGACGTCCTGGGGCGTCACGTAGCCCCGGCCCTGCAGGAAGGCCTGCGCCTTGGCGGCGAGGGTCAGGTAGATCGTCGCGCGCGGCGAGGCCCCGTACCGGATGAACTCCCTGATGCCCAGGCCGAAGGACTCCGGCTCGCGCGTGGCGAAGACGAGCGACAGCATGTAGTCCTTGATCTTGTCGTCCACGTAGACCTCGTCTACGACGCCGCGGGCCCGCAGGATGGCCGCCGGTGTCACGACGGGACGGATGTCGCGCCGAACGCGGGTCAGCGCGTTGGCGTCCAGGATGACCCGCTCCTCCTCCCGCGTCGGGTAGCCGATGCGGAGCTTGAGCATGAAGCGGTCGACCTGGGCCTCCGGGAGGGGGTAGGTGCCCTCCTGCTCGATGGGGTTCTGGGTGGCCAGCACCAGGAAGGGCTCCGGGAGGGGAAAGGTCTGCTCGCCGATGGTCACCTGGCGCTCCTGCATGGCCTCCAGCAGCGCGCTCTGGACCTTGGCGGGGGCGCGGTTGATCTCGTCGGCCAGGATGATGTTGGCGAACACCGGGCCCTTGCTGGTGGTGAAGGCGCCGTCCTTCGGGTTGTAGATCTGGGTGCCGGTCAGGTCGGCCGGCAGCAGGTCGGGGGTGAACTGGATCCGCTGGAACGTCGTGTCGAGGGCGGCGGCCAGCGTGCGCACCGCCAGGGTCTTGGCCAGCCCCGGCACGCCTTCCAGCAGCACGTGGCCGTTGGCCAGCAGGCCGAGCAGCAGCCGCTCCACGAGGTAGGGCTGGCCGATCACCGCCTTGCCTATCTCGGCGCGAAGCGGACCCAGGAAGATGCCTTCTTCCCTGACGCGCTCGTTCCGTGCTCCGATATCGGCTTCCATGGTGTCCTTCCCGGCTCCTTCCCCCGCACTGGGGTCTTTCGACAGGGAATCGCGCCCCCGGTTCAAAATTGGACCTACTTCTTGACAAGGGACGGGCCCCGATTATGTTTGCTCGCCTTTGCCCGGATACGCCGGGCGACCGGGAGGTCGAGTCCGCATGATACGCGTCCCCGCCATAGACCGCCGCGCCATCGACCAGTGGCCGATCGCCGGGTCCGGCCTGTCGGTCCGCGTGACGACCTGCGCGGCCCGCGCCGGCATGAAGACCGTGGCCGACCTGCGGGCGGCCCGGGCGGAGGATGTGCTCGCGCTCCGGCACTTCGGCGTCACGTCGCTGCGGCACCTCCGGCGGTTCCTCCGTCAGTGCGACCGCATCGCGGCGGGCCAGCTGGTCTTCCGCGACGCCAACGAGCTGGCGGGCGAACTGCTCAACGGGCCGCAGTGGGACGTCATCCGCTCTCGCTACGGCCTGTTGCGGGAGGAGCTTCGGGCCTCCCGCGACTTCTACACGCTGCAGGAGATCGGCAACCGGACCAACCTGACCCGGGAACGGGTGCGGCAGGTCGAGGCCCTCGCCCTGAAGCGGCTCGCCTCCCGCTTCGCGGAGGCCTGCCTCGGGGCCTGGCGCGCCGGCGGGCGGGCTTTCCTCGAGGCGCGGGGCGGCGTGGCCGATTTCGCATCGTTCGCCGAGTGGCCGGGGGACGGGACGGCCGGCGGCCTGAACCCCTGCGCGCTGATGCTGCTGCTCGCCGACCTCCGGCCGGACGAGTGGATCCAGCACCGCGACGGCTTCAGCCTCTACGGCGCCGGCGTGCTGCACCGGATCGAGGCGCAGGCCCTCGACCGGCTGCGCAGGACGCGGGGGCCCGTTCCGGCGGCCGCGCTGCGCGCGGCCCAGGGCCCCGGCCGAATCCCCGACGGCATGACCGACGAGGCCCTGGCGCGGGTGCTGGAGCGGATGCCGGACGTCCTCGCCCTGGCGGACGGGTCCTTTCTCCACGTGGGGCACGTGGCGGTCCTGCTGGCGGACGCCGTTCCGCCCGGACCCCCGGTGCACTGCGAGGCCGTGCACGCGGCGCTGAACGCCCGCCTCCGTCCGGGCTCGCGCCGCGGCCTGGGTTTCGTCGTGCGGGCGCTGGGCGCCTCGACGCTCTTCGTCCGGCCGCGGGGCGGTCTCTACACGCGGAAGCGCTGAAGGAGGACGGGCGGGCGATGGACCTTTCCGCCTGGACAACGGCCGCCGGGGCGGTGGCGGTGTACGGGCTGGTCGTCCTGCTGTGCGCCGCCGGCCTGCTGCTTTCCGCGCTGACGCTCTCGGGCACCTGGCTCGTCGTCGCGGCCGCCGCCGTGGCCGCGCTGTACCGCGACCAGCCGTTCCCGGGCGGGGGCACGATCCTGGCCTTCGCCCTCGTGGCGGCGGCCGTGGAGGGTTTCGAGTTCGCGGCCTCTTTCCTGGGCGTCACGCGGCGGGGCGGGTCCCGCTGGTCGGGGGTGGCCGCGACGCTGGGGGGCCTGGTCGGCCTGTTCGCGGGCGGGCTCGTTCCCGTGCCCCTCGTAGGCAGCCTCGTCGGCATGGCCGCCTTCAGCTTCCTGGGCGCCTTCCTCGCCGAGCGGCACCGTCAGAAGGGCCGGGAACAGGCCGCCCACGTGGCGTGGGGCGCCGTGCTCGCCCGGGTCGCGGTGGTGCTCGTCAAGGTGGGGGCCACCCTGGGGCTCTCGCTGGTGCTGCTGGTCGGGCTCGCGGCGGGACGCTGAGGCCGGCCCGGCCGCCGGCCGGGGACGCTACCCGCGCGCCGCCCAGAGCATGCCCCGCTGCACGATCTCCTTCGCCCCGGGCACCTCGAAGTCCTTGAACGTGTGCCCCCAGCAGGCGGCGAAGACCCGGCCCCCGCCCCACGTCTTCGTGTAGGCGTAGGGCAGGACCGTGCCCGGCGCGTAGCGGCCCCGGGGCTCGTGCTCGCCGCTGAAGGTCGTCGTGCAGAGCACGTGGTTGGCGGGATCGAAGTGGCAGTAGTACTGCTCCGTGTCCTTCAGCGTGAAGTCGCCGATGCCCTTCGTGATCTCGTGGTCCGGGTCGACGACCTTCACCCCGTAGGAGGGGATGCAATTCCCCGGATGCGACACCCACTGCGCGCCCGTCATCCACTGGTACTCGGTGTTCATGCGGAAGGCGTCAAGCAGCCCCCCGTGCCAGCCCGCCAGCCCCGTGCCGGCCTCGACGGCCGCGCTGAGCCCCGCAAACTGCTCCCCGGTGATCTGCCCCATGGTCCAGCAGGGAACCACGAGGTCCACGCGGACGCGTTCCGGGTCCGTGTAGGCGTCGAGCGTGTCCGCGACATCGACCTCGAACCCCTGCGTGCCGAGCCACGGGATGAACACGTCCACCGCCGCCCGCGGCGTGTGCCCCTCCCAGCCCCCCCATACCACCAGTGCCCTGCGCATGGACCGCCCTCCCCTCGCGTCCGCCGCGGGCCGGAGGCCCGCGGCCGCCCTACGCGTACTTCGCCTTCATCGCCCGGCCGGCCGCGGCGCTTCGGCAGGCGAGGTCCAGGATGTGGATCGGACGCCGCGACCACTCCGGCGTGATGACCAGCGGGGCGCCCTTCACCAGGTGGTCGGCGATGTTCCGGTAGTACCGCTCCGGCCGGCCCTTCCGGTTAGGGCCCCGCACGACCTGCTCGGTGCCGTTGGCCCTCTTCGTGATGATCTCGAAGCGGTCGAGGTGCACGTGGTAGGTGCCCCGCGTGCCGGTGATTTCCAGCAGGCCGCGGTCGCCCTTGTCGTGCGCGTCGATCGAGGACAGGGAGAGCGTGAGCCAGCGCCCGTCGGCGAACCGCGCCACGGCCTGCGCCTCGTCCTCGTTGGCGTCGTCCTTCCACTTCGTCTTCGGCCCCCAGAAGCCGGTCTTCGCGAAACCGGTCACCTCCGTCATCTTCGCCTCCGGACCCAGGAGCTGCAGCGCGTACTCCAGCAGGTGCACGCCCCAGTCGTAGAGGATGCCGCCGGAGATGCTCGGCTGCTGCGCCACCAGTCGCCCGGCTTGCCGTAGGCGCCCATGTGCGCCTCGATCCGGAAGACGTCGCCGACCGCCCCGTGCCCCAGCACGCGGTCGACCGCCTCCAGGATGCAGCCGTCCCAGTGGCGGTTGTGGTAGGTGGAGAGCACGACGCCGGCCCTTTTCGCCTCGGCGATCATCCGGTCGCACTCCGCGGTGGTGATGGCGAGCGGCTTCTCGCACACGACGTGGCGGCCCGCCCGCAGGCACTGCACGGCCAGCGCGGCGTGGGTGTTGTGCGGCGTGATGATCGCCACCAGGTTCACGTCGGACTTCTTCAGCATGGCCGCGGCCGAGGGGTAGGTCTCGATGCCCGGGAAGTCTTCTTCGCCACCTCGAGCCGCGACGGGTCGATCTCGGCGACGGCCGCCGGGGTCATCCCGGCCTCCTGCATCTGAACGAGGTGGCTCTTGCCCATGTTGAAGGCGCCGCCGTACCCGATGACGCCCACCCTGATGTCCGCCGCCTTGCCGTACCGCTTCATTCCGTTGCTTTCCTCCGGGGGCCCCGCAGCCCGCCGTTACGCCGCGGGGCGGCGGCTCCCCTCCCGGGGAGGCCGCCCCTGCATCGTCCCGCCAAGCCGGGCGCTGCGCTACCGCTTCTCGAACGCCGCGTCAAAGGCCGTGCCCGAGGGCGCGAAGTCGGCGTCCTTCACGAACGCGCAGGCCTCCCGGGCCCCGTGTTCGCGGTCCATGCCGGCGTCCTCCCACTCCACCGAGAGCGGGCCGTCGTAGCCGGTGTCGTTCAGTGCGCGCAGGACGCGCTCGAAGTCGATGTCGCCGCGGCCGGGGGACCGGAACTCCCAGAACCGGCGCGGGTCGCCGAAGGGCAGGTGCCCGCCGAAGACGCCCGAGAGCCGCGGGCCGTCCGCCCACGCCACGTCCTTCACGTGCACGTGGAAGATCCGCTTCGCGAACCGGCGGATGAACTCCACGTAGTCCACGCCCTGGTAGCCCAGGTGGCTGGGGTCGTAGTTGAACCCGAAGGCCGGGTGGCCGCCGACGGCGTCGATCGCGCGCTCCGCGGTCACGATGTCGAAGGCGATCTCGGTCGGGTGCACCTCGAGCGCGAACTTCACGCCGGCGTGCTGGAAGGCGTCCAGGATCGGCGTCCACCGCCTGCCGAAATCGCGGAACCCCTCGTCGATCATCGCCTGCGGCGTGGGCGGGAACGCGTAGAGCAGCGGCCATATCGAGCTGCCCGTGAAGCCGTTAACCACGCCGACGCCGAGCCGGCGCGCGGCCTGGGCGGTCCGGACCATCTCCGCGGCGGCGCGCCGGCGGACGCCCTCGGCCCGGCCGTCGCCCCAGATGCGCGCGGGCAGGATGGCGCGGTGCCGCTCGTCGATCCGGTCGCACACGGCCTGGCCGACGAGGTGGCTCGAGACGGCGAAGACGCGCAGCCCGTACTGCCCGAGCAGGGCCCGCTTCTGCTCGCAGAGCGCGTTCGTCGCCTTCGTCACCTCGAAGTGGTCACCCCAGCAGGCGAGCTCCAGTCCGTCGTAGCCGAACTCCCTCGCCTTCGCGCAAAGGTCTTCCAGCGCGAGGTCGGCCCACTGGCCGGTGAACAGGGTTACGGGTCGTGCCATGGTTGCCTCCTTCTCCCCTTGGTTTACCGGGCAGTCTGGGTCGCGGGTCACCGCGGTTCAAGCGCCAAACGGCACGTTCCTGGCCAAGGCCCGGGCCCCTTCCGCCGGGGGACGTGCCGCGAGCAGCTGCGCCGCCGGCCACGGCACCTGCCGGACCGCGGTAGCCCCTCACCCCACGCGCACCGGGCGGCCGCGGGCGGCGCTGAGGTAGATGGCGTCCAGGAGCTTCATCACCGTCGCCCCTTCCTCGCCGGTGGCCAGGTGGGGCTTGTCCTTCACGATGCAGTCGATGAAGTGCCAGCAGGCGTCCGGGATCAACCGCTTCGGGGGCACCACGTCGTGGTCGGCCAGCACGCCCCTGCGCTCCGTGTAGTACCGGGCGCCGAACTTGTAGGTCCCTTCGAGGTTGAACTGGTGGAGGCCGCCCTTCGTCCCGAGCAGCCGGGTCTCCATCAGTTCCGGCTCCGCGATGTTCGCTGCCCACGAGGCCTCGACGACCAGCGAGGCGCCGCCGCGGAAACGGATCATCGCCGAGGCGAGGTCCTCGACGTCGAAGGCCTTGTGCTGCTCGCGGGCGAGGCGCGACGCGATCCGGTCGTAGGTGTTGCCGAGCACCCACTCCGGCTCCGGGTAGCCCATGAGCCACAGGGCCAGGTCGAGCCGGTGCACGCCCAGGTCGATCAGCGGCCCGCCGCCCGAGAGGGCCTTCTGCCCGAACCACCCGCCGAACCTGGGCATGCCGCGCCGCCGGTGCCAGATCGTGCGCCCGAAGTACACCTCGCCGAGCACGCCCTTGTCGACCACCCTGCGCAACGCCTGCGAGGGCGCGGAAAAGCGGTAGGAGAAGTTGATCATGATGCGCCGCTTCGCCTCGCGCGCGACCGCGTTCATCCGCGCCGCCTCGCGGGCGTTCATCGCCATCGGCTTCTCGCAGAGGACGTGCGCGCCCGCCCGGAGCGCCGCGATCGCCAGGGGCGCGTGGAACCGGTTCGGCGTGGCGACGCTGACGACGTCGAGGTCCTCCTTCTTCAACATCTCGACCGCGTCGGCATAGCGCGCGGCCACACCCGCCTCCTCGCCGACCTCCGCCAGCCGCGCCTCGTCGGTGTCCGCGAGGGCGGCCACCTCCGCCGCGCGGTGTCCCTGGTAGCCGCGGATGTGCCCGCGCCCGATGCCCAGCCCGATCACGCCGACCCGCAACTTCTTCAACTTCTTCATCCTTCTCCTCCAGCGAAACGTCTTCCGATGTCTTGCCGCGCCGCACGGGCGACCATCCGCCCGCGCGGACGGGGCAAGCGCGGCGGCGACGGCCCTGACGCCAGGCACGCCTCCCGAACGCCGGCCTCCGGCCTCCCGCCGCGCGCCGGACGCGCGACTACCCCACCTTCACGGGCTTTCCGCCCTTCGCGGACGCGTAGACCGCGTCGATGACCTTCATCAGGGTCACAGCCTCGTCGGCGGTGTTCAGCGGCGGCTCCTCGCCCGCCAGCGCGCGGACGAAGTTCTCCGCCGAGCGCAGCCGGCCCATGGTCGGGTCGGGCTCGACGACGATCGTGCGGTTCACCGACCGGCCGTGCTCCTGCACGTAGAGCTCGCAGTCGTCGATCGCGGTGTCGTCGATGCCGTCCCGTCCGAACAACCGCCGGACCATGCCGCCGGCCTTCGACCCCTGGAAGGTCACCGACACTTCCTCGCGCCGGTTCATCTCCGCCCATGCGTTGCGCAGGAAAAGCACCTGCCCGGTCTTGAAGCGCACGAAGCCGTGCGCCGCGGCCTCGACGTCCGTGACGCCGCGTGCGACGTCGGGAATGCCCCACGGCCCCTTGAAGGCCTTGTCGCCGATGAAGTCGTTGAACGTCGCCGCGAGCACCCACGCGGGCTCGGGGTAGTCCATCAGGTGCAGCGCGAGGTCGATCATGTGCAGCAGGTCGATCACGGGCCCGCCGCCCGAGAGCGCGCTTCGTGGTGAACCAGCCACCGAAGCCGGGGATGCCGGTGCGCCGGATCCAGAGGGCCTGGGCCGAGTCGATGCGCCCGACCTGACCGCGCTGGATGTAGTCGCGCATGGCGTAGGCCTCGGGCCGCGCCCGGTTGTTGAAGTTGAACATCAGCACGCGGTGCTTCCGCGCCGCGGCATCGCGCATGGCCTTCGCCTCGGCCGCGTTGAGCGCGCGGCGGCTTCTCGCAGAAGACGTGCTTGCCCGCGGCGAGCGCCTGCAGCGCCAGCGGCTTGTGGAACTTGTTCGGCGTGATGATCGACACCGCCTCGACGTCCCTACGCTTCGCCAGCATGCGCGCCGCCGAACCGTACACGTCGTCGATGCCGAACGTCGCCGCCACGCGCCCGGCAGCCTCCCGGTTCACGTCGGCCACGGCCACCACCTCCGCCCCTGCCGCCCGGAAGCCCGGGATGTGGTAGTTCGCCATGCCGCCCGCGCCGATGATGCCGATCTTCCGTGCCATGGGGTTACCTCCTGCCTGTGTGCGGACCCGAATCTCGCGTCCCGCGCAGCGGGTGTCGAGCGGAGAGCGGCCCCCGAGCGCCGGGCCCGCCACCGGGTGCACCGTGCCCGTGGTGCGCGTTGGCCGGCCCCGCGTTCACGACGCATCCGGGCCCGGCCCGGACCTCTACCTGACCATCTTCGTCCACTTCGCCTTCGAGCGGTGGCTGGCCAGCACCGTCTCGATGAAGGCCATCCCGGTGACGCCGTCCTCGACGGTCGGGAAGTCGGCTTTCGGCGGTTGGCGCCCGGCGACCTCCGCGCGGATGGCCCGGTACGCTTCGCGGTAGATGTTGGCGAACGCCTCGATGAAACCGTCCGGGTGCCCCCAGATCAGCCGGGCCGCCGCGCGGGCCTCGGGGCACAGGTTGGCGTTGCCCTTCGACTAGCGCGTCACGAGGCCGGCGGGGTCCTTGACCCACAGGTAGTTCGGGTCCTCCTGCCGCCACTCGAGGCCGCGTTTCGTGCCGTACACGCGGATCGCGAGCGGGTTCTCCTCGCCCGCGGAGATCTGCGAGGCGTAGAGAATGCCGCGCGCGCCGCCCTTGTAGTGGACGAGCAGGTTGCCGTCGTCCTCGAGCCGGTTGATGCCCACGAAGCTCGTCAGGTCCGCGCACAGCACATCGATCTCGAGGCCGGTGATATAGCGCACGAGGTTTTCCGCGTGCGTGCCGAGGTCGCCCATGCAGCAGGACCCGCCGGCGACCGTCGGGGTCCATCCGCCACATGCCGATCGCCTGTTTCGGGTGGTCGATGAAGCCCGCCATCCAGCCCTGCGGGTACTCGACGACGACCTTGTTGATCCGGCCGAGCTGGCCCTTGCGGCACAGGTAGCGCGCCTGCTTGACCATCGGGTAGCCGGTGTAGTTGTGCGTCAGGGCGAAGACCTTGCCGGTCTTCTTGACGAGCTGCCTCAGCGCCCGGGCCTCGGCCAGCGTAACGGTGGCCGGCTTGTCGCAGACGACGTTGAAGCCGCTCTCGAGGAAGGTCTTCGCCGCGTCGAAGTGCCCCGCGTTGGGCACCACGACGGCGACGAAGTCGAGCCGCTCGCCGGCGGGCCGCGCGGCCTCGCGGCGCGCCATCTCCCGGTAGGACCCGTACACGCGCGCGGGGTCGAGCAGCAGCGCCCGCCCGGCGGCCTTCGATTTCGCGGCATCGGAGGAGAAGGCCCCCGCCACCAGTTCCGCCTCGCCGTCCAGCGTGGCGGCCATGCGGTGGACCGGTCCGATGAACGACCCCGCCCCGCCGCCGACCATGCCCATGCGCAGCCTTCGTTTCATCCCGTGCCCCTCCGCCGCCGCCGTCCGCGACGCGCGGCGATACTCCCCTGCCGGCGGTGGCGGGGCAAGCGGGAACGCCGCGTGCGGGCCGCGTCCTCGGGAGGCGGGGGGCCGGGGGGAGGGCTCAGGCGGGCGCGGGCGGGATGAATCCGTCGCGCATCATCGCGGCGGTCAGGTCGCGGGACCGGCGGATGAGCCGCTCGGCCGTCCCGCGCAGTTCCTCCGCGGAGCGCGTCACGCGCGCGACGCCCTGCTCCTGCGCCTTGAGGCCCACCGCCACGGCTTCGCGCGGGAAGACCTCCCAGTCGTCCATCGTCGGCAGGATGTGTTCCGGGTCGGGGTCGGCGAGGTGCGAGGCCATGGCCTCGGCGGCGGCAAAGCACATCTCGTCGGTGATCGTGCGGGCGCGCACGTCGAGCGCGCCGCGGAAGATGCCGGGGAAGCCGAGGGAGTTGTTCACCTGGTTCGGGAAGTCCGAGCGGCCCGTGGCGACGATCGCGGCGCCGGCCTGCTTCGCCTCCCACGGCCAGATTTCCGGGACCGGGTTGGAGCAGGTGAAGACGACGGCCTTCTCGCGCATGGTCGCGACCCACTCGGGGCGGATGACGCCGGGGCCCGGCTTGGAGAGGGCGACGACCACGTCCGACCCCGCGAGGGCCTCGGCGATGCCGCCCCGTTCCCCGCGGCCGTTCGTGGTGCGGCAGAGGTTCCACTTGGCCGCGTAGTCGGCCTGTTTCGCCTCGATGTCCGTCCGCCACGGACCGAGGAGGCCCCGGCTGTCGACCACGACGCAGCGCGCGGGGTCGGCCCCCCGGCCGAAGGCCAGGCGCGAGCAGGCGACGTTGGAGGCCCCGCTGCCTATGAAGGCGATCCGGACCCGGCCGATCTCCTTGCCGACGACCTGGAGCGCGTTGATCAGGCCGGCGAGCGTGACCGTAGCGGTGCCCTGTTGGTCGTCGTGCCAGACGGGGATTTCCGCCTTCTTGCGCAGTTCGTCGAGGATACGGAAGCAGCCCGGCTGCGCGATATCCTCCAGGTTGATGCCGCCGAACGAGGGCTGCAGCGCGAGGCAGATGCGGATGAACTCGTCGGGGTCCTTCGTGTCGAGCATGATCGCCTGGCCGTCGATGCCGCCGAGGTACTTGTAGAGGAGCGCCTTGCCTTCCATGACGGGCAGGCCGGCTTTCGGCCCGATATCGCCGAGGCCGAGGACGCGCGTGCCGTTGCTGATGACGGCAACGGTATTCCACTTGTTGGTGTGCTCGTAGACCCGGTCGGGGTCGGCCTGGATGGCCTTGCAGGGCGCGGCGACGCCGGGCGAGTACCAGATCGCGAAGTCGTCGAAGTCACGAACGCAGCACTTGAGCGCCGTTTCCACCTTGCCCCGGTAGAACGGGTGGAGCGCCATCGCGTCGCGCGAGGGCTGTTCCGCCTTGGCCGTGAGTTCCTCCGCCGTGGGCTGATGCGCGCTGCTCATGATGCGTTCCTTCCTTCTCCAAACGGATCATACTAGCGGCCGGGCGTGGGCGGTGGCAAGGGAGCGGGGCGGAAAGATCGCGCCGCCGGGGCGGGCGTCCCTGCCGGCCGCCGGGCATCCCTCGCGGTCCGCCTCCTCCCCGGCGCCCCGCTTACCTCCCCGGCGTCAACCCTTCGGGCCGGTCGGCCTCCTCGTGCGTCCCGGGGCACCCGCCCGCACCCGCGCCCCCCCTGCCCCGTCCAACCCCATGCCACCTCCCGTACCGCCTATGACACACTTTCGAAAGTCCGTCATAGCCTTTCCCGGGGACCGCGGGGCGCGGGGCCGGAATCGCCGGGGGACACGGCACGCGGGGAAGGCCGAACGCCCAACAACGGGCCGACGCGCCGCGGGCGGACCGATCCGACC
This sequence comes from uncultured bacterium, assembly GCA_963744655.1. Taxonomy (GTDB): domain Bacteria; phylum Verrucomicrobiota; class Kiritimatiellia; order PWTM01; family PWTM01; genus CAVUUJ01. The sequence goes on from CAVUUJ010000002.1 coordinate 655,363, forward strand.
GCACCGGCCGGCAGGCCGCTAGAGGGCCTTGATGAAGGCGGCGGCCAGGGGGTCGGGCGGCGAGACGGGCCGGTAGCCGCCCGGGGTGGTCTCCACGAGACCGTGACGCACCAGCTTGTCCAGATGGCGGTGGAGCGCCCGGCGGCCGATGCGCGTCGACCTCGACAGCTCGGCCACGCCGGCGGGACCCGCGCACAGGCGCCGCCAGACGGCGAGCCGCCGCGGATGAGTAAAACCGGTCGCCACCCGCACGATGTCCCCCGGCGAACGGCCCGCCACGAGCAGCGCGCGCCGGAAGGCCGCCAGCAGCGGCGCCGCGAAACGAATGTCGGGGTCGGCCGCCGCACGGTAGCGCACCCGGCTCCCCGACCGCTCGGCGCGGAGCAGACCGCGGGCATGCAGGGCGCGCAGGTGCATACTCGCAGCGGGCAGGGCCAGCCCCGTCGCGTCGGCGAGCTGCGTCACCGTCATGCCCGGACGGCGCAAGACCGCCTCGAGCAGGCACAGCCGCCCGCCATGCGCGAGCACACGCGCCGTCCGCCACAGCGTGGGATGCAGCGAGGGGCGAGGCCGCGGGGCGCTCACCCCCCGTCCTCCGGTTCCGCGAGCGCGCGCACCACGCCGCACACCTCCCCCGGTTCCGCCGGACGCCAGCGGCGCGTGCGAACCCGGAACGCCGCCGCGCCGGGCGAAAGGGTCATGCTGGTCACATGCCGGCCGTCCGCCGCGAACACGTGCGCCCGGCCGTGCGGCCCGCATACCACGAACCCCAGGGTCTTCTCGTCGAAGAACCACGCGTCGGGCCGCGCGCACCGCGCATCCTCCACGGCCTTGTGCACGGGACGCTGCTCCTGCCGCCGCTGCCGGGCATGCGGCGTGCGCCGCCGGTCCTGCCGGTCGCCCCGCTCGAGGGACTGCGCCAGCCGCCGCAGCACCACCGGCACACCGGCCAGCTCGCGCCGCACCCGTTCCGCGTCGCCGCGCCCGCGCCCCTCGATCACCCGCGCCTCGATGCCGGCCACCGCCTCCCGCGCGGCGTCCCGGGCGCGCGTCACCCACGCCGCTTCCCCCGAGTCGAGGAACTCGCCGAGCTCACCCCGCCCGGGCAACGCCCCGAGCGTGTTCAGCCGCAGGCGCCACGCGCCCCGCTCGTCGCGCGTCTCCACGATGTGGAAGGTCAGCGCCATGCGAGCCCGGGGCGTGCGCCCGGCGCGCGGCGCCGGGTCGCAGGCCAGCGGCCCGGCCACGACCTGGCCGAGAATCGCGTAGGAGCGCGAACGGCGGCCGAACGAACCGAGCTGCCGCATGCGGAGCTGCCGCCCGGCCTGCGCGCGGGCCAGCATCCGCGGCGGCTCGGCGAAAAGCCGGTCGATCCGCTCGTCGCGCTCCTCGATAAGCACCTGCGCGAGCTCCCGCCACTCCGCGAGCCCCATGGGGTCGTAGCCGCCGAAGACGCTCATCGGGCCGGGCGGGCAGGCATGCGCGCACGCGGCGCTCCCGCACTTGTAGCAGTACACCGCGCCGGGCCGAAACACCCCACACCGCGCGAGCCAGTCACCCGCCTGCTCCAGCACCTGCTCGGCCAGCGGCGGATCGAACCAGAGCGCCCAGGCGTCGGACGGACGGACGCGCAGTCTCAGGTGCAGCTCGGCTTCCGGCACGGGGTCGGGACGCACGCCGAAGTGGGCCGTCTCCAGGTCGCGCAACAAGGTGCGCAAGGCGTCCAGCGCCGCGCGCTCGCGGCGGCCGAACCGGCCCGAACTCCCGTCCTCTCCGCCCGCGGCCGCCCGCGGGGCGTCGGCCGCGTCCGGCGGCGCCTGCCCCCCGGCGGCGGCCGGTGCCGCGCCGGCCTCCCGCTCACCATCCATTCCGGTGCACCCGCGCCGCGTCGTACCGCTCGTCGCGACCCGGGTCCTCCGCGGGACGCCCCACGGCCGCCAGCGCAAACGGAACGATGCCGTCCGGGATGCCCAGCACCTCGCGCACCGCGGCCTCCCGGTCGGGCACGGGATGCAGGCCCACCCAGCAGCCGCCCAGGCCCAGTGCCGTGACGGCCACCAGCAGGTTCTGCGTCGCCGCCGCGCAGTCCTGGGGCCAGAACCCCGGGATCTTCTCCCGCGCGGGTTCCGCGCAGACGAGCAGGCCCAGCGGCGCCTGGAGCAGCATCTCGCAGTGCTCCATCCGCCGCCCCAGTTCCTCGAGCAGCGGCTTGCGGTCGATCACGACGAACTGCCAGGGCCGCGCGTCCGCCGCGGACGGCGAATGCAGGAGGACACGCAGCAGCGTGTCGACCTGCGGCCCCGGAACGGGGTCCGGCCGGTACGTTCGTATCGTGCGGCGCTTCATCAGGACGTCCAGAGCGTTCACCGTGTCACCTCCGTCGTTTCGGCGAGCCGGGACAGGTAGGGAAGATACCGGTCGGGCAGACCGTCGACCACCTGCTCGGTCGCGGCGATGCGGTACCCGCCGGGCAGATCCCCCGGCAGGCGCCACTCGTCGTGAATCTTCAACTGCGGGCCGTCGGGCCCGGGCGTGAGCTCGAACCGTATCGTTCGCTCCGCCGCGCCGAAATGGCCGAACCGTTCCGCCAGGCTGTCCCGGGATACCGTGGCCAAGCGCGAGGAGCGAGCGGAACCCAGGGTGGTCTCGAAGGCCTCCATCAGCCACTCGCGCACGGCCTCGCCCGCCTCGGCGAAGGCGGGCACGTGCACGACCGCCTTGTCGGCCTCGTTCAGCTCGACCCGCATGACCCGCTGCTCGGCCAGCTCGACCAGCGCGCGCGCATAGCGGAACGCCTCGCCGATGCGCGCCTCCTCCTCGGGCGAGATCCGGAGGAAGGCGACGGTCTCCGGGCTGAGGCGGTAGTCCTCGCCGGCGCTGGCAAGCTGCAACCGCCCCATCAGGCTTTCGGGAACGGGATAGCGGCCCTTGAAATGGGTCAGCATCCAGTTCAGCAGGTCGTCGAGCTGCTCGCGCAGCTGCCCGTTCTCGGCGAGCAGCAGCTCGCGCTCGGCGGGCCACCCCGCCGGCTCCTCCGCCGGGGCGTCCGCGCGCGCCCCGTCCGCCGGCTCCGGGACCGGGCCGCCCGCCGGCGCGGGCGCGACACCGTCCGCCCGCGCCCCCGCCGCCGGGCTCGCCGCGGCCCGGGGCAGGGCGGGGGCCGCGCGGCCGGAACGCAGCCGGTAAACCGCCCCGCCGGCCAGAACGGCCGCCAGCACGGCGATCCAGATGGTGTGTCGCGCCGTCATGTTCCGCGGGGCCGGGCCCGCCCGACCTTTGTACACGCGGCGGGGCGCGGCTGCAACCGGCACGGCGGCCCGCGCACGGCCCGTGCCGGGTTGTGCCCCACCGCCTGCATGGGCTATGTGTAGGCCCGACCGCCATGAAGACCGCCTACCAGATCGCCCGCGTCGCCGGGATTCCCGTGCAGGTGCATGTCACCCTGCTCTTCCTGCTGCCGTTCGTCCTGCTCCAGCTGCCGCCCGCCTGGTGGGCGTGGGGCCTCGTGGGGATGGCCGGGCTCTTTGCCAGCGTCGCCCTCCACGAGCTCGGCCATTCCCTCGTGGCGATGCGCAAGGGCTGCCGCGTGAGCCACATCCTGCTGCTCCCGATCGGCGGGCTCGCTCGCATGGACCGGTTGCCCTCGTCGCCCCGCGACGAGGTTCTCGTGGCGGCGGCCGGCCCGGCCGTGAGCCTGCTCCTCGGACTGGCCGCCGGCCAGGCCTCGGCGGGGCTGGACGCCGCGGGCCTCCCCGCGCCGGCCCTGGTCGCGCTGCTGCTCGGGCGGGTCAACATCGGCCTGGCGGTCTTCAACCTGATCCCGTCGTTCCCGATGGACGGGGGCCGCATCTTCCGCGCGTGGCTGACGCCCTTCGTCGGACGCATCGAGGCCACGCGGCGCGCCGCGAAGGTCGGCCGGACGCTGGCCGTCGCGTTCGGCCTCTGGAGCCTGCTGTTCCGTTTCAGCCTGCTGAACATCGCCATCGCCGTATTCGTCTACCAGGCCGCGGGGGCCGAGTACCGCACGGTGCTGGCCGAAGCCCGCCTGTCCCGCACGGGAGCGCGGCAGGGCCCGGCCTACACGATCGACAGCGACGAGATCGTGGTCGGCCCGCCGCCCTACGCCAGGCCGCGGGCCGCCTCGTGGTGGCGGCAGGCCCAGGCCGCCGTCGCGCGGATGTTCGATAACCTGGTGAACCGCGGGGAGTAGCCGCGCCGGCGCGGCCGGAACGCCGCTACTCGAGCGCCGCGGCCACGGCGCGCTCCAGGTCGACGCCGTGCAGGTCCCGGCCCACGATGCGGCCCTCGCGGTCGAGCAGGAAGTTCGTCGCGTCGCCGTACACGCCGAGCGCCCGCAGCAGGTCGCGCGCGGCCGACCCCGGCACCTGGGGCCATGCCGGTGCGGTGTCGCCCGCCGCGAAGTCGAGCAGGCTGGTCCCGGACAGGTTCTGGCAGATGCCCAGCACCAGGAACCCCTGCTCCCGGTGCCGCCGGTAGACGCCCTCGAGGCCGGGCAGTCGCTCGTGCCAGGGGGTCCACCCCGACACCCAGCAATCGACGAGCACGACGTGCCCCGCCAGCCCCGCCACGGTCCACTCGCGGCCCGCGACATCGCGCACCGAGAAGGCCGGGAACCGCCGGCCGGCCGCCGCGCCCGCCTGGGCGAGGAAGCGCCGCATCGCGACCAGGGCCAGGTCCTCTCCGCCGCCGCGCGCACGCGGACGCGTCACCTCGAGCGGCACGTCACGGCCCTGGCCCCCGCGGTAGAGAAACGGCTCGGGCCGGTACCACGGACCGCTCCGGTACTCGGCGACCAGGAGGCGCAGCCCGGACTCGTCGCCCTGCTCGGCCAGCAGTTCCGCCTCCAGCAGGAAGAGGCGGCGCATGGCCTCCGGCCTCTGCCCCTCCCGCCGGCTGCGCGCCTCGCGCAACAGAGCCAGCGCGCGGCCGGTATCACCGCGCAGGAGCGACCAGCCCCGCGCGAGCAGCCACGCCGCTTCCGCGGCGGCGTCCCCGTCCCCCGCCGCCTCGGCCGCGCGGCGCACGGCCTCGATCTCGCCGGCCAAACGCTCCCACTCGTCCGGGGAGACGTACCCGTGCCCGAGCGCCTCCACGCGGCTGCGCAACGGGCGCAACGCGCCGCCGCCGCCGGCCGCGGCCGCCCCCGCCGCGTGCCACGCCGCCACACATGCCGCCGCGCACACCGCGCGCGCGACGCCGCCACCGCGCCGCTTCATAGGCTCCCCTCGCACCGTCATCGTACCCCCGCGCCCCCGCGCAGGCAAACGGCGGCTGCGCCGCGCCCTTGCCGCCCCGTCCGGGGGACCGTACTCTCGCGGCATGGCGCCTGCCGGAAACACACCGGGTTCACCGGAAAAGCCCGCGCCGCCCGCCGCCCCGCGCGGCACGCGCCGGCCGCGGGTGCCGGAGGGGCTGCGGGTCTTCGTCGTCCTGCTCCTGCTGGCCTGGGCCGGCTACGCCGCAGTGCTGCTCAAGCCCGGCACCGTGCTCGCCTTCAACGACAACAGCATCGAGAGCGCCCTGTCGCCCCTCTTCCCGTGGCCCCGGCCCATGCTCCGGGTCTGGGACAACCAGTTCTTCTTCGGGACGGGCGCGCGGCAGTACCCGCTGTCGTTCCACGCCCTCGGCGAGACCCTGGCCGGTCCCTACCGCTTCCGGCGCGAGTTCATGGGCGTCGTGCTCGCCGCCGCGGGTCTCGGCGTCTACTGGATGCTGCGCCAGCACCGCTTCGGACACCGGCCTTCGTTCTTCTGCGCGGCGGCGACGATGCTGGCCGCCGCGTCCTTCCACTACGCCATGGTCGGACTGCCCGCGCGGCCCGTAGCCCTCGGCTGCGCCGCCGCGGCGCTCGGGCTCGCCGAGCGCGGCCGCCGGGCGAGGCGCCTGCTGCCCTACGTGCTGGGCGGCGGGGTGCTGGGCCTGGGCGTCGCGGAGGTGCCCGACGTCGGCGCCCTCTACGCGGTGGCCGCGGGCGCGGTGCTCGTCTTCACGCACGCGGCCGGACCGGACCGCCGCCCCCGGGCCCGGGCGTACAGGGCCCTGATGCTGGCGGCCTTCGTGGCGGCCAGCGGCGCGGTGTCCTACCAGGCCGTTCACAACGTCTTGGCGACGAACGTGCAGGGCGTTACGCAGGGCGCGGACGACGACCCGGCCGCCCGCTACGCGTGGGCCACGCAGTGGAGCCTGCCCAAGGCCGAAACATGGTCGATGGTGTCGGGCACCTACTTCGGCTCCACGATGCACTCGGCGCGCGCGCCCTACTGGGGCCGGGTGGGCCGCGACGCGCAGTGGGACCAGGCCGGCCAGGGTTTCCGCAACTTCACGCTCACGGGATGGGGCATGGGGGCCGTTCCCGCGCTGCTGCTTCTCGCCCTGGTCCCGGTGGCCGCGTCGGGCGCGCTGGGCGCCGGGACCGGACGGCGCCCGCTCGCCTGGATGGCCGCGGCGGGCTGCGCGGGCGCGCTCGCGCTCTCCTGGGGCAAGTACTTCCCCGCCTACCGCCTGCTCTACGCCCTGCCGTTCTTCAGCACGATGCGCAACCCGGAGAAGTGGAACGGGCCCTTCACCCTGTTCGCCGCCTTCGGGCTCGCGATCGTCGTCGAACAGCTGCTCGCCTGCCTCGACGGGCCGCGGGACGAGCGCGCGCGGCGCAGAACCCGCACCGCGCTCCTCGCCTCCGCCGCCGTCCTCGGCGCGGTCGCCGCCGCCGTGCTCCTCGGCACGGGGTCCGGACGCGCGGCCTTCGTCGAGCGGCTGGCCGGGGAGGGCTACGCGGAAGCGGCGGTCGCCGCCTGGCGCCACGCGCTCGCCGTCTCGTGGAAGGTCCTGCTGCTCGCCGGCGCGTTCGCCGCCCTCGCGGCCGCCGCCCTCGCGCCGCGGCGGCCGGGGCCGGCGCTGCGGCGCCTCGTCCTGCCCGCGCTCGCGGCCCTCTCGCTCGGCGACCTGCTGTATACGAACGCGTTCTACGTGAGCGGCCACCGCTTCGCGCAGTTCCTGCGGCCCAACGCGCTCACCGACTACCTCGACGCGCACCGCTTCGAGGGACGCCTCAAGCTCCTGCCACCCCGCCACCCCCTGCTCAACAACCTGCGCCTGACCCAGCTGATGCTGAAGGGCTACGACCTGTTCGAGCCGATCAGCGTGGCCCGGATGCCGAACGACTACGCCGCGCTCTTCGGCGCGCTGGGGCGCCAGCCGGTCCGCCTCTGGGAACTCGGCAGCCTCCGTTTCTTCCTGACGCTGCCGGGCGGGATCGAGCAGCTCGAGCAGCTCGACGGCCGCCGCGGGCGGTTCGCGGAACGGCTCGCCGCCGGCGTGACGATCGTCAACGACAGCTACGTTCCGACCGCGCACGCGCCGCCCGACCAGCGGCCCCTGCGCCTGCTCGAGTTCGCGGGCGCGCTGCCCGTCTACCGCTTCGTCGCCCAGGGCCGGGCGGTGCCGGACGGCGAGGCGGGCGACCGCGCGGCGCTCGCGCGGCTGGCGGACCCGGCCTTCGAGCTCGCCCGCGAGGTGCTGCTTCACGGCGCGGCGGAGGACACCGCGTTCGCGGCGGGCACGGCGCGGGTCGCGGCGGCCAACCCGGTCGACGCCGTGGTCGAGACGGAGTCGGACGGCGACGGCCTGCTCGTTCGGTCCGTGAAGTACGATCCCGACTGGCGGGTCGAGATCGACGGCGAGCCGGCGGAGCTGGAGCGCGCGAACTACCTCTTCCAGGCCGTCCGCGTGCCCGCCGGGCGCCATCGCGTCGCCTTTTCCTACCGCCCGTCGCTGGCGGCGTTCCGGGTCGCCGCCGCCACGCGCCTCGCCCTGCTCGGTCTGCTGGCGGTCGAGATCGCGCGGCGCCGGACCCGGGGCCGGGCTGCGGCGGACGGGGACCGGGCGTGACCCGCCGGCACGGAAAGGTCTTCGCGTGGCGCGGATCCTCTTCATAGCCTGGAAGGATCTCCGCCACCCCTGCGCGGGCGGCGCGGAGATCGTACACCACGAGCTCTCCCGGCGGCTCGTGCGGGACGGTCATGCCGTGACGCACCTGGTCCCCGGTTTCCCGGGCGCGCCGGCCGGGGAGGACCTCGACGGGGTCCGGGTGATCCGCGTCGGCCGGGGCATCTTCTCCTTCGCGCGGCTGGGCGCGTTCTACCGCCGACGGCTCCGCGCCGAAACCGACGTGCTGGTCGATGTCTTCAACTGCTTCGGCAGCCTGGCCTGCCTGCTGCCGGGCCCGGCGGTACGGTGTCTCCTGGTGCACCACGTCCAGGGGCCTGTCTGGCTCCACCAGCGGAGCTTCTACGGCGTGCCGCGCCCGCTGATGCCGCTCATCAACGCGGCGGGCCTCGCCATGGAGGCCCTGCAGCTCGCCTTCCTCGCCGCCGCGTCCCGCGTGCCGGTCCTCACGGTGTCGCCGTCCAGCGCCGCCTGCCTGCGGCGCCTGGGTTTCCGGAGCCGCCGGATCCGCCTGCTGCCCGAGGCGTCCGACGCCGTTCCGCTCCCCGGCCTGGAGGCCTCCGCGCCGAAGGAGGAGCGCTTCACCGTGCTGACCCTCGGCCTGCGCCGGATGAAACGCCCCTTGCACGTGCTCCGCGCCTTCGAGCGGCTCAAGCGGCGCGTCCCCGAAGCGGTGCTCTGGGTGGCGGGCTGGGGCGAGGAGGAAATGCCGCTGCGCCGGTACGCGGCGCGCCGGGGCGTGCGCGACGTGCACTTCCTCGGGCGGGTGAGCCGCGTCGAGCGGGACCGCCTCCTGCAGCGCGTGCACGTGCTCGCCGCGGCGTCGGTCCGGGAAGGCTGGGGCCTGGTCGTCATCGAGGCCAACGCCATGGGCACGCCGGTGGTCGCCTACGACGTGCCCGGCCTGCGGGACGCGCTGCAGTTCGGCAACGGCGTCCTGTGCCGCCCGGCCCCGCGTGCCGCGGCGGACGCGCTCGAGGAGGTCTACCGCATGGTTCGCGACGAGCCCGATCGCTACCGCGGTTGGCGCCGCGCCGCCCTGGCCGCCGCGGCGGACCGCACCTTCGACCGGACGGCGCAGGCCTTCCGCCGCGCCCTGGCGTTACCGTCCTGACGGGCCCGGCCCGCCGCCATCAGGCGCGGCGGCCGCGCCCGGGGCGCTGCAGGGCCCGCCGGAGCGCGGCGAGTTCGTGCGCGGCCGCCTGCTCCGCGTCGAGGATCTCCAGCGCCGCGCCCGGCGGGCCCCCCCGCCCCGCGCCGGACTCCTCCCCGAGCACGGCGCGGACCGCCCGGGCCAGCGCGAGGGTGTCGCCCGGCGCCACGACCCGCAGGCCGCCGGGAAACGCCGTGCGGTACGCGTCGAGGTCGTACGCCACGACCGGCTTGCCGGCCACGAGCGCCTCGGCCACCGCGATCCCGTATCCTTCCTCGCGGCTGGGAAAGACGAAGACACGGCAGCCCCGAAGGAGGCCGTAGACCTCCGCCTCCGGGAGCGGCCCCGTCAGGGTCACCCGGTCCGACAGCCCGCGCCGCCCGATCTCGCGCGCCAGGCCCTTCCGCTCCTGGCCGTCGCCCACGATGCCAAGCGACCACGGAAGGTCCGCGAAGGCGTCCAGCAGGTCGTACACGCCCTTGCTGCGCATGAGGCGTCCGACGAACAACGCGTCGAAGCGCGGGACGGGCGCGGCCGACTGCACCCCGGCCACGTTGACCGCGGGCCGGTGCCGTACGAGTTGCCGCGGGTCCAGCCCCCGCTCGAGCAGGGCCTGCCCGACGCCGGGATTGTCGACGAAGACCACGTCCGCCCGCCGCAACCACAGGGTGGACACGTACTGCGCAGCGGCCGCCAGGGCGTATTGCACGCGGAGCACGGGCGAGGCGGCCGCGCGCCGGGGCGCCAGGTGGAACAGGTACACCGCACAGACGGACCCGAACCGGCGCTTGTGCTTCAGGGCGGGCAGCAGGTCGTAGAGCGCCGGCGACGCGACGACGAGGTCGGCCGGCAGACGCCGCTGCAGGCGCAGGACGCGGAACATGCGGGCCGCGTAGCCGAAGAGCATGGAGACCAGGCCCCCCAGCGGCCGCGCCGGGCAGGCAACCACCTTCGCTCCCGCCGGCGCCAGCCCCGACACAAACGACGGCATCACGAAGGTGACATCGGCCTCGCGGCTCCAGGCCCCCGCCACGTCCAGCACGTGCTTGTCGCCGCCGCTGGGCACGCCGCAGACGTAGCCGTTGTTCAGGACCAGGATGGACCGTTTCTCGTTCACGCCGTCCGTGCTGCGCCGGGGGGCCGAAGAGGTGTCGCCGCCCGGGCTCCGGCAACATCTTAGGGCGCGGGCGGGGCGAGGGAAGCGTCTTCTGCCGGCCGGCCCGGGCGGGCGGGCGGTGGGCTTTGCCGCTTGCGGTTCCCGTGAGCCGCCCTAGCATGATCCCTCTCGCGACGGACGGCTGCACCGGGAGCGTTTCATGCGTCCACCATGGGGAGAACCGCTGGCCGCGCTGCAGGACCTCTTCCTGCCGAGGCGGCTGTTCGAGTTCGACGGGCGGCTGTTGCCGTACTTCGTGCACGGGTACCACGGCACCTACCGCACGGAGCGGTGCGTGGAAATACCCATCGCCCTCTCCTTCATCCGCAACGGCCAGAGCGTGCTGGAGGTCGGCAACGTCCTCAACCACTACGTGCGGTTTCCCCACGACACGGTGGACAAGTACGAACGGGCGCCCGGCGTGCGGAACGAGGACATCGTCACCTTCACGACGGAGCGGCGCTATGATCTCGTGCTCAGCGTGTCGACGCTCGAGCACGTCGGCTGGGACGAGACACCGCGCGTGCCGGCCAAGTTCGACGCGGCGGTCTCGCGGATACGCGAACTGCTGGCGCCCGGCGGGCGGGCCGTCTTCACGGTGCCGTTGGGCTGGAACGACTACCTGGACGCGGCGATCTACGGGGAGCGCCTGCCCGTCTCCAGGGCGTGGTACCTGAAGCGGACGGGGCCCCGCACCTGGCGGCCCGCGGAGCGGAACGAGGTGCGGGGCGCGAGGCCGGGCCAGCCCTACTGGTGTGCCAACGCCATCCTGGTGGGCGAGTTGGCGCCCCTGGATCCGGGCGGGCGCCGCGAGGCCTGAGCCCTTCGAGCGGTTCGCCCCGCGGGGCGTACCGGCGCCTCACGGGCCGCGCACTTGATCCGCCACGGCGGTCAGCACTGTGTCCTCCGCGATCAGGGCCATGCAATCGGGCTCGCGGTCGCAGGCCATGCGGTAGCACAGGCAACATGCGGCGGGGGAGACGATCTTCGCGCCGCGGCCGTAGAGCTCGATCTCGGCGGCGCTGGTCGGACCGAAGAGGGCCACGACGGGCACCCCGAGCGCCGCGGCCACGTGCAGGGCGAGGGTATCGCCGGTCACGAGCGCGTCGCAGCAGCCCAGCAGCGCGGCGAAGTCGCGCAGCGGGAGGTCGCAGCCGGACACCAGCGTCGGCCGCGCCAGCCGCGCCGCGACCCGCGGGAGCAGGTCGCGCTCGGACGGGCCGCCCAACAGCAGGAGGTCCCACGCGTCCTTCTCCTGCACGGCCCGGCAAAAGGCCGCGACCCGCTCTTCCGCCCATACCTTGCGGCGCCAGCGCCCTCCGCCGCCGAGGTTCAGGCCCACCAGCGGCCGCCCCTCGCGGCGGCCGGCCGCGGCGAGCCGCGCGCGCGCCGCCGCGCGTTCCGCGTCGTCCAACCGCAGCACGATCGGGGCCTCGCCCGCCGGCAGCCGGAACATCTCGTGCAGGATGCGCTGGTAGGTCTTCGTGTTGGCCCGCTTCCGCTGGTCGAACGCCCCGATCTCGAGCCACTCGACGGCCTCCGGGTTCGCGGGCCGCACGCTGCCGCCGGCGTCCAGCACGAAACCGAGCCGCTCTTCCGCCCGCGCCCGCGTCGCGAGCGCGGCGGTCCACCGGTCGGCGTCGGGGTTGAGCACGAGGTCGAACGCCTCGACCCCGAGCCGCGCGGCGGCCTCGCCCTCGACGGACCACAGCTCGTCGACGTACGGGTTCCCCCCGAACAGCGGCCGCACGCGCTCGCGCGTGAGCCACACGACGTATGCGCCGGGATACCGCCCGTGCAGCGCGGGCAGGATCGCAGTGGTGCGCAGCACGTCGCCCAGCGCGTCGAGCTTGGTGACCAGGATCCGCGGGCGGCGCGGCGCGAAATCGGTGCACGCCGCGCACGTCCGCCCCTCGTCCTTATTGAACCGGCAAGGCCGGCTGCCCGTGAAGTGCCGGCAATCGGGCCGCAGGGTCATGGTGAGGTCCTTCACGCCGCCCCCTCCCCCGCCGCGGCGGGCTCCGACACGACCGCGTGCCCTGCGGGCCAGGGCACGATCTCGCGCACCGCGAGGCCGCAGCGCGCGTGCAGCCCGGGCAGTTCGTCGCGGCCGAAGTAGACGTACGCGTCGGCGCCCAGCCGGGAGGCGAAGGCCGTCTCCCGAGCGCGCGGCCCAAGGAAGTACTGCGCCGAGCGGCCGCCGGGCGCGAGACAGCGCCGGCACTCCGCGAGGTAGCGCGCCACGGCCTCCTTCGGGATCCGCTCGAAGACGCCGATGCTGAACACCAGGTCGAACCGGCCCGCGGGAAACGGCAGCGCGCCGCCGTCGTAGGACACGAAGGCGGCGTTGCCGGCCCCGGCGCGCCGCGCCAGGCGGCGCGCGATGCGCACGAAGAGCGGGTTGATGTCCAGGCCGACGGCCTCTCGCACCGAGCCGGCGAGCGCGAGGGTGTTGCCGCCGAGCCCGCAGCCGAACTCGAGCACGCGTGCGGATGCGCTCAGCAGGGGCAGCAGGTACGCGCTCTCCTCGCGGCAGCCGGCCAGGTAGTCGGGCACGGCGCGCCACGAGCCCTTGGTGGCCACGACCGCCGTGGCGTAGGTCAGCCCGGACAGCCGCCAGGCCCACCGGGTGCCGAGGATACGCTGGAGCAGGCGTTTCACGTCGAAATCAAGCCGGGCGGCGCGCTGCGCGCCCGCGGCCCGCGCGGCAAGACCATGACAGAACCGCGCCGCTTCGCGCAAGCCGGCGCCCGTCGCGGCGTCCGGCCCGTGCAGGGACCGGCGCCCGATGTGCCGCCCCCGGGGCGGCATCTTCCCCTTCTGCCGCAGCCCGAACCGGGGGCCCGGGCCGTCGCGGCCTCACGCGGCCCACGTGGCGTGACCACGCGGTCACGTGATGAGGTGCCCGCCGTGCGGGCACCAACGGGGCGGCCGCAGCATTCATGAACAAGGCGGGCTAGAACGTGCGGGCCAGGTGCGACTCGTCGCGCCCGAAGCCCAGCAGGTCGGGGCTCCATCGGTGCGGCGGAGCGTTGGCCGACGCGTACGGATGGATCGCCCCGGCGAACTTCTCGCCGACGCGCTCGCCGTAGAGCGGTTCCGCGCCGGCGAGCCGCGCGAGCCGCGCCGGCTCCTCGACCACGCCGGCGACGATCCGTTCCAGGAACGCCGCGCTGACCGGGGGCACCAGCAGGTTGCCGTGGCCGCCCATCACCGTCTCGGGCCGGTCGGTGTTGAACCGGCAGGTGAGACACGGCTTGCCGAGCAGGTTCATGTCCTCCTGCACGCCGCCGCTGTCGGTCCACGCCGCGAGGCAGTGGTCCGAGGCGTAGAACTCCACCACCTGCCCGTACTCGGGCCATACGTCCGTCGCCAGGAAGTAGGGCGCGCGGCCCAGCGCGTCGAGCCGCGCCTCGAGTCCCCAGCGCGCGATCGCGTGGCGCGTCGCGTTCATCAGCACCAGCGTCAGCCGGTGGCCGCGCGCGACCAGGCGCTCCATGGCTTCGAAGATCGCGGTGAAACGCCGTTCACCGAGGTTCTCCTTGCGGTGGATGTCGAGCCGGATCCAGGCGCCTTCCGCGAGCGCGGGGTAGTCCGCGAACACGCTGCGGGCCGGCGGCTCGCGCTGCTTGAGGCGGAGCGCGTCGACCACCACGCCGCCTATGAGGTGGATGTGGTCCTCCGGGTACCCTTCGCGCAGCAGGTGCTCGCGGTTCAGCGCGACCGGCGCCATGTGGTGCTCGGCCCCGGCGGCTGCGACGTACGTGTCCCACTGCTCGGGGAACGGCTCGGTCCGCATCAGGCGCCAGCCGCCCTCGGCCTGCCGTGCCATGAACGCGTCGAGCGGGATGTCGGCGGGCAGGCCGGCGAAGAGGTCGGGCGACATCGACCGCAGGCCGGCCTCGTTCTGCACGGCCTTCTCGCCCCGGCTGAACATCCACGCCGCGGGCACGATCGGGCACAGCACGGTGTCGCCATTGACGACGGGCACGACCGTCACGCCGGGCCAGTTCTCCCGCAGCCAGCGCGCCACGCGGGCGGTCTTGAAGAACAGCTCGCCCGCCTTCTGCACGAGGTCGCCCCGCAGCTGGAGGTTGACCCCCACGTGCGCTTCGAAACCGAACTCCTTGAGGCCGTACGTGAGCACGTCGTCGTAGTGCTGGTTCGCGTCGATCACGAACAGGGGCATCCCGCGCGCCGCGCAGGCCATGACCGAACCGTAGACCTTGTTGAAGCAGGGCTTGGTGCCGATCACGAAAGCCAGCACCCAGCTGTTCCGCTGCCGGGCCGTGTCCATGGCCCGCGCGATGACTTCCCGGTCCAGTCGGACCGGCAGGCTGTCGGGTGCGAAATCGCCGAGCTCCATGCCCGGTCTTGTAGCACAGGCGCGCGGCCTGCGCCATCGCCCGGCGCGCAGACCCCGCGGCGGCTCAGCGACCGCGCGGGGCCGAACCGTGCTGCCGGTTGTGGAGGGCCTTGCTGGCGGAGCGCTGCGCGGCCCGGTCGGGGCGGAGCCGGAAGCGGAGCACGCCGAGCGCGTTGCCGAGCGTCGAAACGACGCCCGCGGCGGGGTGCAGCAGCCAGTCGGGGTCGCGCGCGGCCAGGGCGCGCGCGGCGCCCTCGAGCGCCGGCCCGGCGACGGTGCCGAAGTAGAGCAGCGCCGCCAGCTTGCGGAGCGAGCCCGCCCGCCCGCGGTCCCAGGTGGCGGTCGAGTCGGCCGCGCGGAGCATGTAGATGATCATGGCGCGCTGGCGCTTGCGGAAGAAGTCGCGCCAGGTGGTCACGTAGTGGTGTCGCACGCCGCAGCCGGGGATCTTGAGCAGCGTGCGCAGCCCGCCGCGCATGAGCGACGGGAAGAACACCGCCTCGTGGTAGGCCTCGCCGCCGAGGCGCCCGATCAGCTCGCGCCGGAAGAGGAACCCGTTGGCCCCCGTCGCGTAGGAGCCGTCGGCGGGCAGCCGGAAGACGCGGCACCCGTCGGGCTCCTCGGCGAGGAGGCGCGGCCGCCCGGCAACGAGCCAGGCACAGGGGTCGCTGATCTGGAGGCAGCCGGTCAGGTAGCGGTTCAGGCGCGTGTGCTCGGGCGCCTTGAGGTAGTAGGACTCGAAACCCAGGGCGTCGGGATGGCGCTCCAGCGCCGCGAGTGCGCGGCGGAGCCAGTCGGTCCCGACGACCTCGTTGTCGGCGTCGAGCAGCGCCACGTAGGTGCCGCGCGCCCGCGAGAAGGCCATCTTCTTGGCCTCTTCCGCCAGCAGGCCCCCGGCGTCGAGCACCGTCGCCCCGAACCGGCGGGCCACGTCCGGCGTGCCGTCGCTCGAGCCGCCGTCGGCCACGAGGATCTCGCAGGCGGGCCCGCCCGGGACCTGGGCGCGGAGGGACGCGAGGCACCGTTCAAGCAGCCGCGCGGAGTTGAGCGTCGGGATGACGCAGGAAACGGGCGGGGCGGCCGCCGTGCCCGCGGCCGGCGCGCCGGATGCCGCCGTGGTGTCCGTTGCCATGCGGCCAGTGTCCGCGAGCGGGGGGGGCGGCGTCCAGCGCGCACTGCGCGGCGAAGCGCCGGGGCGCGGGCGGCGCGGCGGCAGGCTGGACGGGGACGGTCCGCCTCTGCCATGCTGCCCGCGCGACGGGAGGGGACGGGGGCCGATGGGAGAGGCGGGGAAGCGGAAGCCCAGGGTCGTGGTGGTGCTGCCCGCCTACAACGCGGCGCGCACCCTCGAGCGGACCGTGGCCGAGATCGACCGCGGCGTGGTCGACGAGATCGTGCTGGTCGACGACCACAGCGCGGACGAGACGATGGAGGTCGCGCGGCGGCTCGGGCTGCGCTGCGAGCGGCACGCGCGCAACCTGGGCTACGGCGGCAACCAGAAGACGTGCTACCGCATCGCGCTGGGCCTGGATCCGGACATCGTGGTGATGCTGCACCCGGACTACCAGTACGACCCGCGGCTCATACCCGCCTTCGTGCATTTCCTGGGCACGGGGCTGTGCGACGTCATGCTGGGCTCGCGCATCCGTTCGCGCCGCGAGGCGCTCGAGGGCGGCATGCCGGTCTGGAAGTACCTCAGCAACCGGGTGCTCACGATCACCGAGAACATCGTGCTCGGCCAGAACCTCGGCGATTTCCACTCCGGTTTCCGCGCGTTCACCCGCGAGGTGCTGGAGCGACTCCCGCTGGAGGCGAATTCAGACGACTTCGTCTTCGACACCCAGATGTTGGCCCAGTGCGTCTACTTCGGCTTTCGCATCGGCGACGCCCCGATGCCCGTGCGGTATTTCCGGGAGGCGTCCTCGATCAACTTCCGCCGCAGCCTGCGCTACGGGTTCGCGACCCTCGCGACCCTGTGCTCGTACCTGCTGGCGCGGTGGGGGGTGCGGCGTTCGGCGGTCTTCCGCGAACCGCCCGCTCCGTAGCCGCCGGCGGGGTCACCCGGGCCGCGCGCGGGCGGGCCGGATGCCCGCGGCCAGCGCGGCCACGGCCAAGACGTTTACGGCCGCCAGGACGGCGAGCACGTCCGTGAGCCGGCCGTGGTGCAGGGCCACGCCCGCGAGGTAGAGCGCGGCGGCGGGAAGCAGCGCCAGCGGGCCCGCGAACCGGTTCTGTGCCATCTCGAAGTTCATCAGCAGGTGCACCAGGCCGATCGGGGCCATGGCCCAGAGCGCGCAGCGCAGGAGGGGGACGGCTTCCGGGCCGGGCGCCGCGCCCGTGAAGGCGCGCCAGATCCAGGGGGCCAACAGGGTGCCGGCCGTTGCGGCCGCGAGGATGAGCCCCGCCACGTAGAGCGCGGCGCGGGCGAGCAACCGCGTCGCCTCTGTGCTGCGCGCGCCTGTCGAGACGACCTTGGGGAACAGCGCGAGGGCGATCGGGGCCGGGAGAAACACGATCGCGCGGGCCATCGTGGCCGCCCGCGCGTAGACGCCGGCCTGGTCGGGGGGAAAGTAGTGCTTCACGAGCGAGACGTCGGCGTTCATCAGGATGCCGAACGCCAGCAGAAGGAGGAGCGAGCGGGCGAAGTAGGCGGCGGCGGGGCGTTCCCCGCCGGTGGCGGCGCCGGGCGGGAGGGCCCGGGGCACGACCCGCCAGGCCGCGACCAGGAACACGCCCAGGCCCGCCGCCTGCGCGGCCAGCGCCCCCCCCGCGCCCGCGCCCGCCCAGACGACCAGGGCCAGGCCGCCGCCGAGCCGGACGGCGGCGGGCAGCTGGCCGAGCAGGGCCACGGGCCCGAACCGCTCCAGGCCCTGGAGCGTGCCGACGACGAACGGGACGAAGAGCGAAGCCGCCATGACCAGGGCGGTGAGCACGACGAGTTCGCTTCGGTCGATCCGCAGGTAGGCGGCGATCCAGGGGCTGCCCGCCGCCACCGCCGCGAAGAGCGCGGCGGCCGTCACGGCGACCAGCCGGACCCAGGCCGCCAGCGCCGGGCGCAGTTCGCCGGGTCGCCCGGCGCGCAGGAGCCGGGCCGTCACGTGTGCCACCGCGGTGCGCAGGGCGTCGGAGGGGGCGCCGACCACGAGGACGAGGGCGAGCAGCGCCGACAGCACGCCGTACTCCGCGGTGCCGAGGCGGCGCATCATGGCCACCTGGAACAGGAGGTTGCAGACGTTGCCTGCCTGCGAGGCGGCGATCAGCAGGGCGCTGTGCCGCAGGAGCGGCTCCCGGAACCACGCGGCGGGGGGCGCTGCCGCGGTGCCGCCGGCGCTCACGGGCACACCGGCCCGGCGCGGCCGCGCGGCGCGTGCCGGGCCGCTCCCGTCCCGGGCGTGCAAGGGCTCGTCATCCTGGCGGCGGCCTCCCTCCCGTCGGTGGCCCCTGCGGGCTTCCCGCGGGAGACTTATACGCGGCGGCCCCTTGCCGCACAAGCCGCGGCCTTTTCGGGGAACCCCGGCCGCGCGGGTGCCCCTCGCCGCCCCGCGGCCTCTGCGCCCCTCCCGACGACTATGACGTACTTTCGAAAGTGTGTCATAGGCGTTTCAGGGAACGCCAGGGGATGGAACGGCGGACGGCGGGAACAAGGCGGCGGGGCGGACGGCGCCGGCATGGCCCCCGCGAACCGGTGCGGCACGCCCACCCGGGAACGCCGGAGCCCGCGCCGCGAACCGGCCGGCCGGGCAGGCGCAGGCGGGGTCAGGCGGCCGGCATCTGCACGTCGTGTTGCCGTTCGAAGCGGCCGATCTCCGCGTCGTACCCGAGGGTGAGCGCGATGTCGTCCTGCCCCTTCACCAACTGCTCGCGCGAGGCGGCGTCGATCTCGAACGCATACCGCAGCGGCACCGCACCCTCCGCGGTGACGGTCTGCCGCTCCAGGTCGACGGTCACCTCCAGCCCCTCCCGCGCGGCAGCCGCCTCGAAGAGCTCCTCCACCTCGAACCCGGACAACTCGACCGGAAGCAGCCCGTTCTTGACGGCGTTGTTGCGGAAGATGTCGGCAAAAGCGGGAACGCGCGTGTCCCCCCGCTGCTCCCACGGGGCGATCACCACCCGGAAACCGTACTGCAAGACCGCCCACACGGCGTGCTCACGACTCGATCCGCAGCCGAAATTGTTCCGCGTGACGAGCACCGACGCGCCCCGAAAACGCGGCGCATTCAACTCGAACGCAGGATCGGGCGAGCCGTCCGGCAGGTACCGCCAATCGAAAAACAGGCTCTCACCGAAACCGGTTCGCTTGATGGACTTGAGGAACTGCTTGGGAATGATCTGGTCGGTGTCGACGTTGGCGCGGTCCAGCAACGCCGCGAGCCCGGTGTGTCTCGTGAAAGCTTCCATCCGTTACCCCCCCGCCCAGGCCCGCCGGTGGCGCGCTACGCCCGGCGCCTGATGTCCGCGAAGTGCCCCTCGACGGCCGCGGCCGCCGCCATCGCCGGGCTCACCAGGTGCGTCCGGCCCCCCTTGCCCTGCCGTCCTTCGAAGTTGCGGTTCGAGGTGGCGGCACAGCGCTCGCCCGCGGCGAGACGGTCCGGGTTCATGGCCAGGCACATGCTGCACCCCGCGAAACGCCATTCCGCGCCGGCCTCGAGAAAGACCCGGTCCAGTCCCTCGGCCTCGGCCTGGCGCCGCACGGCCTGCGAGCCGGGCACGACCAGGACCCGCACACCGGGCGCCGCCTTCCGCCCCTTCATCACCGCGGCGGCCTGCCGCAAGTCCTCGATGCGGCCGTTGGTGCAACTGCCGATGAAGACGGTGTCCACCGCGATGTCGGTCAGGCGCGTGCCGGGCGTGAGCCCCATGTAGGCCAGCGCCTGCTCCACGTCCCTGCGGCTGTAGCCGGGCACCTCGCCGGGACCCGGCACCGCGCCGTCGATGTCGGCGACCATGCCGGGGCTCGTGCCCCACGTCACTTGCGGCGCGATCCCCGAAGCGTCGATCGACAGCTCCCGGTCGAAACGGGCCCCGGGGTCGGAGGGAAGCCCGCGCCAGGCGGACAGGGCGCGGTCCCATGCCTCGCCGCGCGGCGCAAAGGGGCGGTCCCCCGCGGCCAGGTAGGCGAAGGTCGTCTCGTCGGGGGCGATCATGCCCGCGCGCGCCCCGGCCTCGATGCTCATGTTGCAGATCGTCATGCGCGCTTCCATGGACAGCGCGCGGACGGCCTCCCCCGCGTACTCGAGCACATACCCCGTGCCGCCGGCGGTCCCGATCCGCCCGATGAGATGCAGGACCATGTCCTTGGACGACACGCCGGGGCCGGGCGACCCCGTGAACTCGATGCGGAAGGTCTTCGGTGGCTTCTGCCGCAGCGTCTGGGTCGCCAGCACGTGCTCGACCTCGGAAGTGCCGATGCCGAAAGCGAGCGCCCCGAACGCGCCGTGCGTGGCCGTGTGCGAATCGCCGCACACGATGGTCGTGCCCGGCAGCGTGATGCCCAGCTCCGGCCCGATGATGTGCACGACCCCGTTACGGCCCGACTGCAGTCCGAAGAGCCGTATGCCGAACTCCCGGCAGTTGCTCTCGAGGGCCTCGATCTGGATGCGCGCGACGGAATCCCGGATCTCCGACTGGTTGTCCGTCGGCACGTTGTGGTCCATGGTCGCGAAGGTCAGCTCGGGGCGCCGCACCGCGCGGCCGGCGAGGCGCAGCCCCTCGAAGGCCTGCGGGCTGGTCACCTCGTGCACCAACTGCCGGTCGATGTACAGCAGCACGTCTCCCCCCGGCAACGTCTCGACGACATGCCGGTCCCACACCTTCTGAAAAAGCGTCCTGCTCATGGCCCGCCATCGTACGGGCGTCCCCCGCGCAACGCAAGGTGCGCCCCTCGGCCCGGGGACTTGACGGCACGCCGCCGGGGGTGGTCTGCTCGGAGCCGATGCCTGCGCCTCACCCCATGACACGGGTCCGGCGGGACGCCGTCCGGATCCTGCTTCTGCTGACGGCCTGCGCCCCGGCGGCCGCCGACGTGGTCAGGCTGCGCAACGGCGGCGAGCTCGAGGGGCTGGTCCTTTCGGAGACGCCCGCCGAAGTCGTGCTCAGCATCGGGGCCGGCTCCATCACGCTGCGGCGCGAGGCGATCGCATCCGTCGAGCAGGGAGGCGAAGAGGACAACGCGCGCATCCGGACCGCGTGGGAGGAGGCGTACTTCGCCACCCCCCGGTTCGCGCCCGAGACGCTGCGCCCCCTGGCGGCCTCGTTCCTGGCGCTCGAGTCCTCGCGGCGCGCCGCGGTCGCGGCCGTCGGACGGATCGCGCGGGCGGAGGAACGCGCCGCGCACCTGCGCGACGAGCTGGCCACGCTGCACCCCCAGCTCGAGGAGGCGGCCCGCGCCCTCCAGCGGGCCACGCCCGACGCGGACGCCCTGGCGTACAACCGGAAAGTCGCCCGCTCCAATGCCCTCTCGGCCCGGGTCTCCTCGCTGCACGACCAGGTGCGCCGGGCCGCGGAGGAGATCGGTCAGCAGCGCCGGGCCGCGGCGGACTACCTCGGCAGGCTCGAGGCCTTCGAAACACGCGTCCGCGAGGCCGAGGCCCGCCAGGCGGAGGCGCCGGCGGACAGCGGGGAGGCGGTCTTCCTCGCACGGCTCAGGAAGGGGCTCAAACCCCTCTCGCGCGAGGTGGCGACCGAGACGGTTTCGTACGAGCAGCGGGAGAACCAGCTGATCGTCGTCGCGCGGGTCAACGGCATGGCCGACGCCCGCCTGCTGCTCGATACCGGCGCGGAGATGGTCGCCGTTTCCGAGGGGCTGGCCGCCCGCCTCGGGCTCAGCCTTTCGACCGCGCCGGACATCACGCTCCGGCTGGCGGGAGGCGGAACGATGGGCGCCCGGCGGGCGGTGCTGAAGCGCATCGAGGTGCACGGCATGGCCCTCGACGACGTACCCGCCATCGTGCTTCCCGCCTCGGACGACGACGGGCTCGACGGGCTGCTCGGTATGAGCTTCCTCGGGGCCTTCCAGTTCCAGATCGACCCGGTCGGCCGGCAGCTGATCCTGCGCCGCTTCCAGCCGGAGTGAGCCGTACACGCCGCCCGGTCGAGCGCCCCGCGCCGCCTTCCGGCCCCGCGCGCCCGCCCCGGAAACGGCCGTCGGAATCAGCCGCCCGCACCGGCGGAGGGGGGACGCTGCAGGTCGCTGACGATCCGCTTCACGCGGTCGACCTCTTCCGGGGGCGTCTCCACGTGGCCCCAGCCGCGCGTGGACTGGAAAAGCCCGTCGAGCGCGCTGTCATGGTACGAGCGCAGCACGAACGGTACGCCCTGCTCGCGCAGGACGCCCTCGACCAGCCGCGCCTCGGTCTCGTCGTCCAGCACCACGGCCTTGACCCACTCTTTCATGCCGGAAGCATACCCCTCCGGCACCGCGTTGTCAGGCCCGGCCGCACTTTGGACTTGCTCCCGCCAACAACACGATGGCATAATGCGTGTGGTGCGAGGCGCACCGGTTGCAGGCAGCAACGCTGCACGGGCGCGCGACGGGGGTCGGGGGAAAGGCCCGGGGGTATGAAAGGGAAGTTGCCCCGCAGAGGTCTTGCCGCGGGCGCCGCGGTGATGCTGGCTGCCGCTGTTCCCGCCCGCGCGTGGACTCCCGTCGCGGTGACCAACGACCTCGCCGTGCGCATGCCCGGCACCCAGCCCGGCCAGGTCGCCGACCTCGAATCCGACAAGCAGTGCCTCAGCTGCCACGGTGGCTTCGAGATG
Organism: uncultured bacterium; assembly: GCA_963744655.1. Taxonomy (GTDB): domain Bacteria; phylum Verrucomicrobiota; class Kiritimatiellia; order PWTM01; family PWTM01; genus CAVUUJ01. Next base: position 677,758 of record CAVUUJ010000002.1, read on the forward strand.
GACCACTGGAGGGGCTCGATGATGGCCCAGGCCTCACGCGACCCGATCTTCTGGGCCGCGATGACCGTGGCCGCCCAGGATTCCATCTGGGTGCTCGGGAACCCGAACGCCGCCGACCTGTGCTTGCGCTGCCACTTCCCGATGGGCTGGCTCGACGGCCGTTCGGACCCGCCCAACGCCACCCTCATGCGCGGCGAGGACTACGAGGGCGTCAGCTGCAAGATCTGCCACTACATGTACAACCCCCATTTCAAGGACGCCTACGCCGGCACGCGCGAGGGCGCGGACTGGGTGAACTACTGGGACGAGGCCGGCCCGCTCTCGCAACCCGGGGCGGACGCCACGTATGCGGCCGATGCTGCGGCTGCGGCCACGATCAGGCGGTTCGACGGCGGGGCGTTCTTCACCAACGACGCGCCGTTCAGCGCAGCGTACGACGAGAACGGCGGGGGGCAGTACTTCATCGTCACCGACAACCTCGCCACCGGCGACCGCGACGCGAAGCGGGCGTCCTTCGCCGACGCGAACGCGAAGCACGAGATGCTCTACAGCCGTTACCACAAGAGCATCGACCTGTGCGGCACGTGCCACGACGTCTCCAATCCCGCGCTGGCCAACCTGGGCTCCGGCGGGAGCGCGCCGCTGCCTTCGGAACTGCAGCCCGCGCACAGCTACTTCCACATCGAGCGCACCTTCTCGGAGTTCAAGCTCTCCGCGTACGGCGCCACCGGCGGAGCGGACGGCACCGGCCCCTACCTCCCCAGCCTCTTCAAGACCTCGCACGCCGGCAACAAGATCGCCACCTGCCAGGACTGCCACTTCCGCGACCTGCTCGGCCAGAAGGGGGGCAACTCGGGCGTGGTGCGGCCCGACGACTCCAGCGAACACCCGCTCAGCGGACTGCCGGAGCACCGCATGATCGGCGGCAACGCCTGGGTGCCGTGGGTGCTCGCCAGCAGCGTGCCCTCTTCGCCCAACTACGACGCGACCAACGCGGCCCTGCTGACCCAGGGGCCCGCGGCGCTGACGCTGGACTTTTCGCAGGGAGAGGCCCTCGACCCGTTCCTGCTGCTGGAGACGGCCGCGCTCGCGCACGACATGCTCCAGGACGCCATCTCCATGGATGCGCCGAACTTCTCGCTGGTCAGCAACGTGTTCACCTTGCGGCTGCAGAACCACACGCCGCACAAGGTGATTTCCGGGTTCCCCGAGGGACGCCGCATGTTCCTCAACGTCAAGGCCTACGCGAACGACGTGCTCATCTACGAAATCAACCCCTACGACGCCGGGGCCGGCACGCTCAAGGGCCTGCCCCATGCCGCCGGCAGCCCCGCCCTCGCCCCCCACGAAGTGTACCGTGACGAGCTGGTCTACGAGATGCATCCCTCCAGTTCCTACACCGGCGAGGCGGAGACCTTCCACATGGTGTTGTCCGACGGACGCTACAAGGACAACCGCATTCCGCCGCGCGGGTTCCGCATCGGGGACGCGCCCGCCCGCCTGTGCGAACCCGTCTGGCACGGCACGGCGGACACCAACTACTTCACCGCGGCCGAGTACGCCGGCGGCTACGACGAGGTGCAGGTCCAGCTCCCGGCGGGTACGGAACGGATCGAGGCCGCGCTCTACTACCAGACGACCAGCCGCGAATTCATCGAGTTCCTGCGCGACGAGATCAACGGCACCGGCGGCACGCTGACGGGCACCGGGGCCGGGGGCGACCCGCCCTATATCGTCCAGACCGACCCGTGGTTCTCCGGCCTCGCCGCGTGGGGCGACACGATCTGGCAGCTCTGGGAGCACAACAAGGGCGTGCCCGGCGCCGCGCCGGTGCTGATGACGAACACCTACGTGCAACTCGACGTCAGCGACACCGACGGCGACGGCATACCGGCCTACTGGGAGGACCTTCACTTCGGCGGCCCGACCAACGCCAACCCGACGGCCGACAGCGATTTCGACGGGCTCAACGAGCTCGGCGAATACCTCGCGCTGACCCTGCCCTGGGACGCGGGCTCGGTCTTCCGGATCGACATGCAGCGGGAGGGCTCCGTCTTCGGCATGGGCTTCACCTCGCGCCTGGCCCGCCTGTACAACATCGCATGCACGACGAACCTGGCGGACGGGGTTTGGAGCAACCTGCCGCCGGATCGCGCCGGCATCGAGGACCGCATGGTCCTCTTCCACACCAACGATACGCCGAACGCCTTCTACCGCGTGCGCGTCCGGGAACCCTGACCCCCCCGGGGGAACCCGCGGCGACCGGCCCCGGCGGCCGCTTGCGGCGCGGATCTCGCGGGTGCATATTCCTCCCATGCGGACCGGACTCATCCTGATGGCGGTCCTGGCGCTTTTCATGATCGTCGGCGCCGTTCCGGTCCGGTCGGGTTCGCAGACGGCGATCTTCTCCTCGCCCGTCTTCGTGGTCGCCGCCGCCGGCCTGGCGGTGTCGTTGCTCGCCTGCGCGCTCAGGCGGAGCCGGCTCCGGCAGCTGCCCTTCGTGCTCTGCCATCTCGGCGTGGTCCTGGTCATGGCCGGGGCCCTGGTCAGGCTGGCACGGGGCGAGACGTACGAAGCCACGATACCCGTGACGCGGCGTCACCGCGCCGTGAACCTGCGGTTGCCCGACGGCACGGCACGCCCGCTCGGCTTCGCGGTGTCCGTGACCCGGCTCTCGGTCGAGTTCTACGATCCCGTGTACCGGCTGCTGCGCGGCGCCCGGACGCTGGGGGAATTCCCCGTTCGGGAAGGCGGCGTGCTGGACCTCGGCGAGTACGGTACGCTGGCCGTCTCCGAACTGAAGCTGCCGGGCGTGCAGGGCTGGCTCCCCCGCCACGCCCTGCCCGGCGGAGCGCGGCTCGAGGTGCTCGCCCGCGTGCCGAAACACTACGAGGCCGGCCTGGAGTTCTACGAGGGGGAGGCCCCGCCCAGGGCGGCCGGGCTCGCGGTCAACCGCCCGGTGCACCACGGCGGGTGGTGGTTCCACCTGCAGTCCTACGACGCGCGCGCCGGCCGTTTCGTCGTCGTCGCCGTCAAGCGCGACCCGGGTCTGCCGGCGGCGCTGGGCGGCATCTGGCTGGTGATGGCCGGCACCGCGGGGCTGTGCTTCCGCCGGCCGCGGAGGCCGACGTGAACCGGTTCGAAATCGCCGCACGGGTCCTGATCGGGTGCTCCGCGCTGTGCTGCGCCGCGGGCGGGGCGGCCTTCGCGTGGCGCCGACGGCGCGCGGGCTGGGTCCTCACCGGAGCCGGGTGGGCGGGGACGGCCGTCCTCGTTGTCCTCAACGGGCTTGTCGTGCGAGGCCCCCCGCTTGGGAACATGTACCAGGTGGTCACGTTCCTCGCCGCCTGTTTCGCGCCGCTGTTCCTGCTGCTGTCACAGCGGGAGAGGCTCGGCTGGGCCGCGCCGTACTTCACCCTGCTCGCGGTCGTGCCCCTCGCCGGCGCGTTCTTCATGCGGAAGGACACGCTGTGGCGCCGCATGCCCGCCCTCCAGTCGGCCTGGTTTGTCCCGCATGTGCTGGCGTACATGATCGCGTACTCGCTGGCCACGGCGGCGGCGGCCCTGCTGGCGGCGAAATGGATACGGCGCCGGAACGCCGGGGCGGCGCAACGCAACGATGCGGCCGCGCACGCGGTGCTCCGCTTCGCGTTCCCGTTCCTCACCTTCGGGATGCTCTCCGGCGCACTCTGGGCGGAGCAGGCGTGGGGCCGGTACTGGTCATGGGACCCGAAGGAAACGTGGTCGCTCATCATGTGGATGTTCTACGCGATCTACCTGCACGCGTGGAACCGGCCCGACCTGCGCCGGTATGCCGACCTGGCCCACCTGCTGGGCTACGCTTCGCTCCTGGTCACCTTCCTGCTCGTGAACCTGCTGCCGAAGCTCGGCAGCCTGCTCCATGGCTATGCCTAGGTGCGTGAACGAACCCCTGCGCGCCGTGCGGCGGCGTTCCCCGCTTTTCCTTGCACTGTGCTGCGGCAGGGAGATAATCCTCGCCTTCCGGTCGCGCCGGGACGGACCGCGGCGGCACGGACGGTGGATGTAGCTCAGTCGGCAGAGCACCAGGTTGTGGCCCTGGGGGTCGCGGGTTCAAGTCCCGTCATCCACCCCACCCGAATGTCCGACGCGCAAACTCCGCCGCCCGGCCGTCCCGCCCCAGGCGCACCGCCCGCCCGGCGGCCCGTTCGACCCCAAGCCCGGCCGGGGCGCCTCGCAACAACGCCGCGCGGTCGCCAGGAACCCGCCGACGATTCCGGCCCGTGACTCTTTCTACCCGGGTGTCGTCCCTTCCGGGCCCACGTCCCGCCACGCCCCCGGACTTTCCCTCCGGTGCCCGCCATGTTGAGCCCTCCACTCGCCGCACGCCGGGTTGCGAGCTTAACCTCGGCGTGATGGGGGTGCAAAACTTCGCTTTGGCGTTATCGGCGTGCGGCCTGATGGAGGCACGCTCATGTCCGTTTCGCGCCCGTATGTTCGCCAGCCCACGCCGTCTCCTCCGGGGATCCGGCCGGGCGCAAGGGACATAGGGCCGGGGCACCGGGCCGGGTTCTCGTTGATCGAGGTCATGGTGGCCATGCTGGTTCTGACCGTGTTGACGCTGGGTGGCGCCGCGGCCCTTTTCCATTCCAGCCGCATCATCGCACACCAGAACCATCGGCGGGTCGCCTTGGAAGTGGCCAACCAGCACATCGAGCAGTTGCGGACAACCGCGTTCCACATGGTTCCGACGGGAACACGCGAAACCACCGCAATGGTGAACGGCTGGACCCGAAAAGTGATCACGGTGGTGACCGAAACGGGAAGCCCCTCCCGCCCGCTCAAGGAAGTTGTTGTCCAGGTGCAGTACCAGGCGGAGGACGACCCGGTCGGACTATCCACCCGCCTGGCGCCGTAGGAAGGGGGACGACGGCCATGCCCGCCCGCCCTGAGCAGGGAAGGACGCGACGCCGCGCGGGCGGCGTGCTGCTGATCGTGGTCCTGCTGGTGTTCGTCATGTCCGTGCTCGGCCTGGGCTTGATGAACCTGGCCGACCGCGAGGCCCTGCAAGCCGTGGCCGTGCAGGCCGACGCACAAGCCTTCTGGCTGGCCGAGGCCGGGCTGGCCGAGGTGCGTGCCGCGGTCAGCCTGCCTGCCTACCGCCTTCCCTTCAACCACTGGCGCATCGGCTTCACGGTCGGACCCGGCACGGTCGCGCTCTCCGGGACCCTGCCGACGGGAAGCTACTCGGTGAACATCGTGGATGACCCGGCCTGGGACAACGCCCTGCATCGCGCGAAGAGGTACATGGTCACCTCGACGGGGACCACCCGGGGCGGCCCGCAGCATACCGTGAGAATGCGCGCCGACATCGATACGTTTGCGCGCTATGCCTGGGCCACCAACTGGGAGCAGACCAGCCGGGGAAACGACATCAATTTCGGCCTGGAGGACATCCTGGGCAGTCCCAGCCGGGTCGGGAGCGAGATCTTCTACAGCAACGACCAGTTCAACGTCTACGAGTACGGCGGCCAGCACCCCGTCTTCAACGCCCAGCTGAGGACGGGGCACGACAGCATCCGCTACTACACCGACTCGTCGGGCCGGAACTACGTCGACCAGGTGCCTCCTCCCGAAGACATGGACCCGGACACCGGTATCTTCCGGGGCGGGATCAAGTTCAACGCGTCGGCCCTCGATTTCGGAAGCGAGGTCGACCACATCGCGGCGTCCGCTTCCCATGCGGACCTGTCGCTGCCCGCGGGCGATTACGAGGTGCAGTTCGAAGACACCCAGGTCATCACCACCAAGATGCGGATCCGCTACCGGACGGAACGCGGCGACAGGACGCGGTCCCCGCAGAGCAACCGCGTGCCGATCGGCACACCCCAGACCAACTCCATCACCGGCGGCGACGGCTTCATCATCTACCTCGAGCAGGGGAACGCCTTCGTCCACGGAGTGGTCGGCGGCCAGGCCGCCGTGCTTTCGGAGCAGTCCATCTATGTCACCGACGGCGTGGTCTACACCTCCAAGTCGGGCTCGGCCAACGACGATACGGGGCGTAACCACGCGAACTGGACGACCGGGCCGGCGGCGAGCGAGGCACTGGCGCTGCTGGCGCGCCTCAAGGTCGGCATCAACTACGACCAGCCGGTCGGGCGCGATGCGAACCTCCACGCCGCGGTCATGGCCATGCAGCCGCCGGATTCCTATGACACGGCCAACTTCAACCCGGGATTCGGCACCCTGGACCGTAACGACAACCTCCGGAAGAACGGGTACAAGCCCTATATCAACCTCTACGGGAGCATCAGCCAGTATCGCCGGGGGGTGGTGGGACACCGGATCGGCTACTACCAGGGCGTCCCGGAATGGGGGGGGTACTGGAAGAACTACGCCTACGACGTGAGGTTCTCCGGCACGCCGCCGCCGGGCATGCCTTACTCCGCCTATGCTTTTGGCGCGTGGGAGGACGTGCCGTGAACGAGAGCGCCGACCCCAGCCGGTCGTTGAGCGTGTTTGTCCTGGGGTGCGTCCTCTTCCTGGCGGCGCTCTGTGCGGCGCTGGTTGTCTATTCCTTCCGCGCGGTGTCCCGGACACCCGTCGAAGCGGCGGCGCCGGCCGAAGAGTCCGTGCCGGTGTACACGCCCCCCGCGCTCGAACCGCCGAGCCGGCTGGGGATTCAGCAGACGATTCCTGAAGACGAGTACGTCGAGGAAGAGGATGCCATCTAGCCTGCCTTATTCATGAACGCAAGGCGTTCATGAATAGGGCACCTGGCACGCGGGGCTGCGATGCAACCCGCGTGCCAGGACGTGACGCGACGCGGTGTTCACTGCGTCGCGAACGTGGCGACGCCCCGTTTGTGCCCGCAAGGCGGGCACATCACGGCCGCGGAGCGGTGGACTATTCACGACCTCGTGAATAGTCCAGGCTAGCATGCCCGAGCGCGCGCCGGGGGCGGGGTTCACCCTCGTCGAGATACTGGCCTCCATGCTCGCCTCCGCCGTGATGGCGCTCACCGCGGGCTCGGTGCTGGTCTACGCCTACATGGGGTGGGCGCGGAACCGGGACGCCGTCAAGATGCAGACCGATGCCAGCCTGGCCATGAACGTGCTTTCCCGCGACATCCGGGAATCCGCCGTGAGCGACATCGCCATCCACTCCAACCGCATCGATTTCGCCACCAACGCCGTGCGCCATGTTCCGGCCGCCGTCTACCAGGCTGGAGACAAGTTGATTCGCGACCCCGGCGGGTTCGAGGTGATCGAGAACTGGCTGGTGAGCTTCGGCGCCGCCCCGACCAACGGCGCCCAGGTGCGGGTCACGCTGCGGCTGCGCGGCGGCCGCGGCGACAGCGAGACGGCGATGGACGGGGTGTTTGATCCGCGGAACTGATTCTTCCCGGCCTTCCGCCCGGGCGGCGGTTCCCGCCGAGCACGCCCCGGCGGGCGATACCCTCGGTCCTACCCTGCCGGCCCCGGCGCGTCCGGGGACGGCCACGGCGGCAGGTCAAGCGCCAGCCTGCCGCCGTCCCCGGGCCGGACACTCAGCAGCAGGCCCGCACCGTGCTCCGCGAGACCCCTGCGCAGCGACCGGGGCAGCCGGTCCAAAAGGAGCGAGGCGTCATCGCACACAGCGCTCAGGATGGTGCACGTGTCCGCGCTGACGAGTTGGGGCAGGCTGGGCAGGTCGTCCGTCACCCTGACATCTCCCAGGTGAACGACATCCGGCTCGAGAAGAAGCGCGTGCTGAATGGCGGCCTCCATCGACGGGGCGTCGGTCGGGATCTCCACCTGGACCACGACCGAATCGTCGTGCGCCAGGAGGAAGGAGAGCATGCGCTCGGCAATGAAGATCACTTCCCGGTGCGTCCTGTTGAGCTCGCCCAGGAGGGCATAGATCAACCGGCTGTTGGCCAGGTCGGTCGGCCCGCAGACCAGGATGGCCTTGAAGCGGCGCGCCCCGACGGCCTTCACGAGTTCGCGCGCCTGCTGCGGGGCGGCGCAGACTTCTTCGATGGTCGGCACGTCGAAGGGCACCCGGACGATTCGAAGCACGCGGCTTCCTCTCTGGGTCAGATAGGAGATGCGGATGCGGCCCACGTCGCGCACGCCCAGGCACATGACCCCCGCCGGGCCCAGTTCGCCCGGCGGACGGCCGGAGGCCTTGGTCGATGCGCTCATCAGCGCCTCGGCCACGTCGGCCGCGGAAAACACCTGCGTGCCGAGTACCCGGCGGCCTTCGGCCCGCGGACTCACCGGCGGGGCATTGGGCGCGATGACCAGCTCGCGCAGCCCCTTGTCCCCGCCCAGCATGCGCATGATCTCGGCCCAGGCGTTCATGTTCCATCCCTCCCGCGGCGGTCCGTCACCCCGTCCGTGGCATCACGGCGCGCAGCTTACCGTCCAGCCGTGCATACCGGCCAGAAGGAAGGCGCCGCCCGCGCGAACGCGCGGGGGTCCCGCCGCCACCCCCCGCGGCGCGAATTGACGGCACGGGGCCGCTTCCCGATAGTGACCGCCGAAGGAAGGAAACCCGCGATGACGTCCACATGCTCCATCGCCCCGACCGCGCGGCACACCGTGCGCCCGCACGGACCGGGGGCGGCGTGAAAGGCGGACGCTCAGCGCCCCGCCGCCCGCCGGTGGCCTCCTTCGTGAGCCTCGGCTGCGCGAAGAACACGGTGGACTCCGAGCGCCTGCTGGCGGCGCTCGTACAGGACGGGTTCCTCATCGCCGAGGACCCCCGCGAGGCCGACGTGTGCCTGGTCAACACCTGCGGGTTCATCGCCGACGCGCGCGAGGAAACCGCCTCCGTGCTGGCCGGGCTGGCCGCCTCCCGGGATCGCTCCGGCCGACCCGTCGTCGTCGCCCTGGGCTGTCTCGTGGAACGCGCAAGAGAGCACGGGCCGAGCGCCGCGTTCCTGGCCGGCGCCGACGCCCGGGCGGGCTTCGGCGAGTACATGCGCCTGCCCGCGCTCTGCCGGGCGCTGCTGGACCCCCCGGCCGGCGGGGCCCGCGCGACGACGCCCGGCGGCAGGCTCGACGCCGCGTTCCACCGGCTACCGCGGCTGCTCACAGGGGCCCCGCACACCGCGCCGGTCAAGGTGTCCGAGGGGTGCTCCAACGCCTGCCGCTTCTGCACCATCCCGGCCATCCGCGGCCCGCAGGTCAGCCGGCCGGTCGAAGACATCGTCACGGAGGCCAACCAGCTCGTGGCCGCCGGGGCCCGGGAGCTGTGCCTGATCGGACAGGACACGACGAGCTACGGCCGCGACCTCTACGGCGCCCGCCGGTTGCCCGACCTGCTGCGCGCCCTCTCCGGGGGCGTGGCCGGCGATGCCTGGTTCCGGCTCATGTACGCCTACCCCCGGTTCCTCGACGACGCGGTCCTCGGCGCGTTGGCCTCCGACCCGCGATTCTGCCCCTACATCGACCTGCCGCTGCAGCATGTCAGCGACCGGATGCTGCGCGCGATGGGCCGGGGCATGAGCCGCGACCGGACCCTTCGGCTGCTGGACCGCATCGAGGCGCGCCTGCCCGGCGTCGCCCTGCGCGGCGCCTTCATCGTGGGCCATCCCGGGGAGAGCGAGGCGGACTTCGAGGGCCTCTGCCGCTTCATCGACGAGGGGCGCTTCCTCTACGCCGGGGTCTTCGCGTACTCCCCCGAAGCCGGAACGCCGTCGGCGCGTATGCCGGGACGCGTGCCCGCGCGCGTGAAGGCGCAGCGGTACGACGAACTCATGCGCCGCCAGCAGGCGGCGACGCGCCGCCGGCTCGAGGAGCGGCTCGGAGAGACGGACACCGTGCTGGTCGACGGACCGGCCGCGGGCCACGACGCGGCGCCGGAGGGCGCGCGGCGCATTGCCCGCACCCGCCACCAGGCGCCGGAGATCGACGGGGTGACCTTCCTCGGCGGCCGGGGCGCGGGCCGCCTGCGGCCCGGCGATTTCACCCGCGCCCGGGTGACGGGCCGCCTCGACTACGACCTGGTGGCGGAACCCGCCTGAAGCCGGTCCGCACCCCCCGGGCACGCGCCGCGCGCGATGCACCCGCTCACTTCTCCGCCGACGACCGGCGGCGCCGCCGCGCGCGGGCGAGCGTGTTCATGTCGGACCGGGAGAGGTGAAAGGCGTCGGTGCAGAGCATCTTACGGGTCGTCCCGTAGTCCGTTCCGTCCCAGGCCGCGGCGCGATCCTCCAGTTCGCGGATCTCCTCCCGCACGCGCCCGGCACCGGCCCCGGGCAGCGAGGCCAGGTCTTTCGCGGCCTCTTCCAGCGTCTTGCGGGCGCCGTCCGGGTCCCCGCCATCCGCCAGCCGGACCGCCTGCCGGCGGGCCCGCGCGGCCAGCTGCAGCGCGAGTTCGCGGAGCACCTCGACCCGCGGCGCGTCCGCCTCCTCCCCGCTCCGGGTCACGTTCACCCGCACCTCCTCGGTCACCTTCTTCGATAAGAGCGCGCTGCCGGCGATCTCCGCGTAGCGCACCGTCAGGCGGACCACCGTCCGGGGGCCGAGGCGTCCCATGCCCGGTACCGCGAACTGGAGGAGCAGGGCCTTCTCCTCCCCCGCGTAGGCGTCGCCCAGGCGGAACCGCACGCAGCCGTCCAGCACCTCCTGCGGGTGGTCGGTCCACTGCTGCGCCACCACGACCGCGGAGGACGGCTCCACGTCGATCTCGATGTTCTGCGCCACCAGCGCGAGGAGCCCCTCCAGCTCCTCGCGGAATACCGCGGGCGCGTCGTCGGCCGTCTCCATGAAGTGGAACCCTCCGCCGGCGGCCCGGGCGATACGGGTCAGCAGGTCCTCCTCGAAGTCGTTCCCGAAGCCCAGCGTGGTGGTCGAGATTCCCTCGTCCTTCCTCGCGGCGGCGCCCAGCGCCTCGAGCTGACCGGGCTCGGTGATGCCCGCGTTGGCGCAGCCGTCGGTGAGCAGCAGGACGCGGTTCACTCGCCCGGGGTTCGCGTGGCGCCCGGCCAGCTCGAGCCCCTTGTTCCAGCCCCCGCTCAGGTTCGTGCTTCCGCCGGCCTCGATGCGGTCGATCCGGGCGCAGAGGGGCGCCTTGTTCTTCGGGGCCGTTGGCTCCAGCACGACATCGACGCGGTCGTCGAACGTGACGACCGAAAGCAGGTCCTCCCCGCCCAGGTGGTTCGCCAGCAGGCGCACCGCCGCGCGGGCCTGCTGGAGCTTGGCCCCGTGCATGGAGCCGCTGCGGTCCAGCACGACCGCGATGTTCAGCGGCTTGCGCTGCGCCGGCGGCGCCGGCGGCGCCGTCAGCTTCACGAGCAGGTTCAGCTCGTGCTCCTTCTCCCTCGCGATCCGTTCGTAGTCCAACAGACACCGTGTCTTCATGTGAGGTCCCTCCTTCACCCCGTCCGCGCCCCGCGCCGGCCCGGCGCGGCCCGGCAATGCGCGCTGGACTTGGTTGTGTCCCTATCGTAAGAGGTGGGGTACGACAGGTAGTGTCAGAGGCCCCGTGCCGGGGGAAGAAGGGGAGGCGGCCGCATGGCGGAGGCGAAGTTCAAGCCGCAGTACCGGCGCCTGCTGTTCATCGACGAGGAACTCCGCCGGGGCGCCTACCCCAACTGCCGGACGCTGGCCGCGGGCTGGGAGGTCAGCCCCCGCACGATCCAGCGGGACCTGGACTACCTCAAGTACGAGCTCGGCGCCCCGATCGAGTACGACGCGGTGCGGCACGGGTTCCGCTACACCGATCCCGCCTGGTTCCTGCCGAGCATCGTGCTGAGCGAGGGCGACATCCTGGGCCTGCTGATCGGGACGCAGGCCGCGGCGATGTACCGCGGCACCCCCATCGCGGAGGAACTGCGGGCCATCTACCGCAAGCTGGCGGCCCTGCTCCCCGAACGGATCTCCCTGCCCGCCGAGCTGGTCTGCGACCGTGTGAGCTTCGTGGGACCGCCCGCGCGCCGGATCGACCCGGAGACCTGGAAGTGTCTCCTGCGGGGCCTCATGACCGTGCGGGAGGTCGACGTCGAGTACCGCGCCGCGCACGACGGGGCCGCCCGTGCGCGCACGCTGCGCCCCTACCACCTGCTCAACCTCGAGGGCGAGTGGTACGTGCTGGCGCGCGACCCCGCCGCGCAGGGCGTGCGGCAGTTCGCCGTCTCCCGGATCCGCTCGGCCCGCCTGACGGCCCGCCGCTTCGAGGTGCCGGCCGCCTTCGATGCGCAGGCGCTGGTGCACGACCGCTTCGGCAAGACCCTGCACGGCGGAACGCGGAGGATGCAGCGCGTGCGGCTTCGGTTCGCGCCGGAGGTGGCCGGCTACGTGGAGGAGAAGTCCTGGCACGCGGAACAGCGCCTCCGCCGCGGGCGGGACGGCTCGCTGACCCTCGAGCTGCCCGTGCCGGAGCTGCGCGATTTGGTGCCGTGGATCCTGGGCTTCGGCGCCCTCGTCGAGGTGCTGGGCCCCGCGGCCCTGCGCCGCCGCCTCGCGGACGAACACGCGGCCGCCGCCCGCCTCTACCGCCCGCGCCGCGGCCGCCGCCGGACGTCCTCCCCCCGCACCCGGCCCTGACCGGCGGCCTGCGGCCCTGCGGTCTGACCCCGGGGTGCGTGGCCGGGCGGCGGCTTCGGCCCGGGTGAATCTCAACGTGCGGTAATCCGACCCCGGCCGGACCCCGGGCCAGGGTCTCAGCGCGGAGCGTGGTTGACGTGGTGGTCGACCGCGGCTCTCAGGGCGGGAGGATCGAAGGGCCGAGCAGAGAAGAAGTCGACCCCGGCGATGCGAGCCAGCCTACGGTTCCGTCCCGGTCTCCAGCCGGCGAACGCGAAAACGGGCGAACGATATCTTCGCTTCAGGTCGCGGAGCAGCTCGCACGCCCAGAGCCCACCGGCACGGCGCGGCCTCGTTCGCCGCCTGTCGAGGAAGACGTTGTTCAGGGTGACCCTGATCAAGTCGGGCGCACCTCGTTCCGCGTACGCGTGAAGGGTCTCGATACCCGGCGCTTGCACCATCGAGAGGCTCCGCCTGTGCTCAGCATCCAAGTTGTCCAGCAAGAAGCCGGGCCAGAAGTCCAGGAAGGCATCGGCAATCAGTATGTTCGTCTGAAAGGGCATGGTCCGACAGCCGACCAGCGCCCTCGATGCCCTTCCCCGGCGGCGGAGGCGGCGTGGACACGCGCCGCCGCCCTTCGCGCGCCTCTGCCCGCCGCGGGCCGCGCAAGGGCCGGATCAGGCAAAACATCCGCTTGCTCCCGGGGAGAATCGGCGGGCCAGCCCGGCCGGCTCTTTCCCGCACGTTGCGGGTGAAACCCGGACAGCCGGTTCCGGCGCAGCAGGCCATGGTCCATCTCGCCCCCCCCGACGGAGGCATGGTGGCATGGAGGACGGATCACAGGAAACCCGACTCCCCGGCGGCCGCCGATGCCGGCGCCTGCCCGGGGGGTCGCAGGCGCAGGCGGCCGGGCGGAACCCGCCCCCGGGGAGAAGCCCGGCGCGTGGCGACCCCAACGGGAATCGAACCCGTGTTTTCAGGATGAAAACCTGATGTCCTAGGCCACTGGACGATGGGGTCGCAGCGGGCGCGGTAAGCTAGCAAACCTGCGGGCTTGAGCAAGACAAAAGCCGCAGGCGCTCACGGCCGGGTCCCGGCGCGCGCCTTCGCGGCCTCCGCCGCGCGGTACGGGCAGAGCCGGGCAAGCGGGCAGCGTTCGCACGCGGGCTTCCGCGCGTGGCAGCCGTACCGCCCGTGGAAGACCATCAGGTGCGACCACTCGGTCCAGTGCGGCTGCGGGACGACGGCGCGCAGCTCGAACTCGATCTTCACGGGGTCGGTGTGCCGGGTGAAGCCCAGCCGCCGCGAGAGGCGTCTGCAATGGGTGTCGACGATGAGGCCCTGGCCGCCGAAGACCGTGGCGACCAGCAGGTTCGCGGTCTTCCGCCCGATGCCGGGCAGCCCGCAAAGCACGTCGAAATCGCCCGGGAGCCGGCCGCCGTGCTCCTCGTCGAGCCTCCGCATCAGGGCGCGGATGTTCTTCGCCTTGTTCCGGAAGAAGCCGGTGGAACGGATCTCCCCCTCCAGGACCTCCTGCGGCGTGTCGGCCCAGTCGCGCGCGGTGCGGTACTTGCGGAAAAGCGCGGGCGTCACCTGGTTGACGCGCCGGTCGGTGCACTGCGCGGAAAGGATCGCCGCGACGGCCAGCTCGAGCGGCGTGGCGAAGTCCAGCTCGCAGCGGACGTCCGGGTATTCCCTCCGCAGGAGCTCGAGCACCCGGGCGGCGCGCTTCTTCAGCGCCGCGGTCGCCTTCATCGGGTGTCTCCCCTCCCCTGCCCCCCGCTCGCGCAGGGGCAAGGCGGTACGGCGGCCGCCGCCCCGGCGGACCGGGGCGGCGGGGGCGCCGGCGCCGTCAGTCCTGCTTCATTTCCTCGCCCTTCTCTTCGAGGGCGGCGCGGCGGCTGAGCCGGATCTTGCCGTTGTCGTCGACGCCGATGCACTTGACCCACATCTGGTCGCCCATCTTGCAGATGTCGTCGACCGACTTGACGCGGAAGTCGGCCAGCTCGCTGATGTGCACCAGGCCGTCCTTGCCGGGCAGGATCTCGACGAAGCAGCCGAAGTCCTTGACGCCCGTGACGCGTGCCCTGGTAGATCTTGCCTTCCTCGGCCTCGGCCGTGAGCGCCTCGACTTCGCGGACCGCGGCGTCCATGCCGTCCTTGTCGCGTGCTGAAGATGCTGACGCGTGCCGTCGTCCTCGATGTCGATCTGCGCGCCGGAGAGTCTCCGTGATGCGGCGGATGTTCTTGCCGCCGGGGCCGATCAGCTCGCCGATCTTGTCGGTGGGGATCGTCATCACCTGCGATGCGCGGCGCGTACGGCGGACAGCTCCGGCGCGCGGCGCGGCGATCACGGTGTCCATGAAGTCGAGGATCTCGGGTGCGGGCGTCGCGGGCCTTCTCGAAGGCGCCTTCGACGAGGTCCCAGCTCAGGCCCGCGGATCTTGAGGTCGACCTGGAAGCCGGTGATGCCGTCGCGCGTGCCGGCGACCTTGAAGTCCATGTCGCCGCAGTGGTCTTCGGTGCCGAGGATATCGGTCACCAGCACCGCCTTGCTCCGGCGCGGAGAACAGGCCGATCGAGATGCCCGCGACCGGCTTGCGTGATCGGCACGCCGGCGTCCATCAGCGCGAGGGTGCCCGCGCAGACGCTGGCCATCGAGGAGGATCCGTTGGAGCCCATGATGTCGGACACGAGGCGAACGGTGTAGGGGTAGTCGTCCGGCATGACCTGCCGCAGCGAGCGCTCGGCCAGGGCGCCGTGCCCGATCTCGCGGCGGCCGGTGAAGCCGAGGCGGCCGACTTCGCCGACGCTGTAGGGCGGGAAGTTGTAGTGCAGCATGAACCGCTTCTCGTCCGGGCCGCCGGTGACGGCGTCCATGGACTGCGTGTCGGACTTGCGTGCCGAGGGTGACCGTGCCAGCGCCTGCGTCTCGCCGCGGCTGAAGAGGCGCCGAACCGTGCGTGCGCGGCAGCATGCCGACCTGGCCGGCAGCGGGCGCAGCTCGTCGGACGCGCGGCCGTCGATGCGCTTGCCCGTCTCGAGCACGTTGCGGCGCACGACGCTCGATCTCGAGCTCGTCGAACGCCGAGCCCGGAACTCGTTCTTCGGTCATCTCGGGACCGCGCCTCGAGCAGCTTGGCGTCCAGGTCGTCGCTGATCGCGCGGACCCGTTCCTGCCGCTCCAGCTTGCCGGCGATCACCAGGGCCGCGTCCAGGTCGGCGCCGCCAGCTCGCGGGCCTTCGCCACCAGTTCGGGATCCTCGGCGGGACTTCCTCGACGACCTTGTCGGGCAGGCCCGAGCTTGCGGCGCAGCTCGAGCTGGGCGTCGCACGAGCTCGACGCAACGCTCTCGTGGCCGAACTTCATGGCCGCGACCAGGTCGGCTTCGGGGATCTCCTTGGCCGTCGCCTTCGATCATCATCGGCAGGTCGCGGGTGCCGACGTAGACCAGGTCGAGGTCGCTCTCGTCGCATTTCCTCGTGCGTCGGGTTGACGACGAACTCGCCGTCGACGCGGCCGACGCGCACGCCGGCGATCGGGGCCGAGGAACGGGATCTCGGAGAGCGTCAGCGCGGCGCTGGCCGCGACGATGCTGAGGATGTCGGAGTCGTTCTCGCCGTCGGCCGAGAGCAGCATGTTGTTGATCTGGACGTCGTTGCGGTAGCCCTCGGGGAACAGCGGCGCGGATCGGGCGGTCGGTGAGCGCGGGCCGTGAGGATCTCCTTCTCGGCGGGCCGCGCTTCGCGCTTGAAGAACCCGCCCGGGAAGCGGCCCGCGGCGTAGAACTTCTCGCGGTACTCCACCTGCAGCGGGAAGTAGTCGATGCCCTCGCGGGGCTTGCTGGTGCAGGTCACGGCCGAGAACAGGATGGTGTCGCCGAGGGTGCACGGTGCAGGAGCCGGCGGCCTGCTGGGCCAGCAGCCCGGCTTCGATGCGGAACGGCTTGCCGCCGATTTCGGTTTCTACTGCGATGGTGTCTTTCATGGTGTTTCCTCTGCGTGGAGAGACGGGACGGGCCGCGCGGTCCGGCTCCAGGCCGGGGTTCGCCTTCACGATTCCCGGTCGCCCGACCGGGGTTCGTGGCGGCTCCGGCGAATGCGCAGGATGGCTGCGGCGGCCGCCGGGCGTGGGGGGTGGATACGGTTCAGCGGCGGAGGCCGAGCTTCTGCACCAGTGCCTGGTACCGCCCGACATCCTTCCGGCGCACGTAATCAAGCAGGCGGCGTCGCTTGCTGACCAGGATGATCAGGCCCCGGCGCGAGCTGTGGTCCTTCTTGTGGACCTTCAAGTGCTCGGTCAGTTCGCTGATCCGGCCGCTCAGAAGCGCCACCTGCACCTCGACGGAACCCGTGTCCTGCTGGTGCAACTGGTAGCCTTGCTTGATGGTTGCTTTGGCGTCGCTGTCCATACCCTCTTCTTACCTTCTTCCCTACCTCTTCTCTCTTTTTGCCTTTATGTTGTTGGCGCGGACTCTACGTGGCCGCCCCGGGCATGTAAAGGGGTTCCTGCGTCTTTTTTCGCCGCCGCTCCGGGCGGCCCCCGGGGGCGGTGCGCCTCAGTCGTTCGCCTGGGCGCGCGCCTCGGCCGCGAGTTCCCCGAATGCGGGCCGGGCGGCCGCTTCGGCCAGGGCGGGGTGCCGGAACAGCTCCGCCGCCAGCCGGGGTTCCTCGTAGACGAGGGCGGTCATGAACGCGTGAAGCCGGTCGGGGTCGCCCGCCCGGGCCAGGGCGAGCGCGCAGCGGAACCGGGCCTCGCGGTGGTACGGCTCGCGCGCGAGCAGCTGCTCGTAGCACGCGGCCGCCTCGGCGAACCGGCCCTCGCGCTCCAGGCCGGCCGCCGCCCCCAGCACCCCGGCGGCGCCGGGCGCGGCCGCCGCGGCGGCGTCCGCCTCCGCGGCCGGGCCGGCCGCCGCGACGCCCGCCGGGCGGGGCGCGGAAAGCAGGGCATAGGCCGAGCACGCGGCCGCGGCGAGGAGCAGGACGACGGCCGAAGGCACCCGGCGGTATGACCTCTCCGTTGGCACGCCCGCCATGGTACAAGACCGTGCCGCGCATGGAAACGCCCATGGAGACGAAGGCGGACCGAAACGGCGCCTCGCCGCTGCCGTGGCTGGAGGTGTGCGCGCTGCTGGCCGTGGCGCAGGTGGCGTGGGCCGGCTACCGTTTCGGCATCGGCAACCAGTCGATCCAGGTTCCCTTCCTGAAGCACCTGGTCGATCCCTCGCTCTACGCGCACGACTACCTGCTGGCCTCCCTGCGCAGCTACCCCACGCTGTTTTTCCGGGCGCTGGCCACCCTGCTGCCCTCCCCCGCGTGGGTCGAGGCGGTCTACCCCGCGCTGCACCTGGTCACCGCGTGGGCCGTGCTGGCCGCGGCCTTCTCGCTGGCGCGGGCCCTGGCCCGCCGCGACGCCGCCGGGTTCGCGGCCGTGGTCCTGCTCCTGGCCGGCCACCACGCCGCCCTGGCGGAGTCGAACCTGTACTCGGCCGCGTTCACCCACACGTGGGTCGCGTTGCCCTTCGCGCTGGCGGCGCTGGCGCTGTCCTTCCGCGGCCGCGCGGTCGCGGCCTTCGCCGTGGCCGGCCTGCTCTTCAACGTGCACGCGCTGACGGCGGCCTACACCGCCGTGCTGCTCGGGGCCGGCCTCCTCGCGGGCGAGCGCCCGCCCGGCGCGCGCCGACTGGCGACGGCCGCGGCCGCGTTCCTCCTGCCCGCGGCGCCGACCCTGGTCCTGGTGCTCCGCGCGCCGGGCGGATTCGACGCGGCGTGGCTCCGGCTCCTCTTCATCCGGTCCGCCCACCACGTCGACCCGGCGGCGTGGTGGAGCCACGGCCGCGCGCAGGTGCCGCGTTTCGCGACGCTGCTCGCGTTCGCCGCGCTCGCCGCCACCGCCGCGCCGCTGCCGGCCGGCCGCGGGCGCCGCCTGCTGGCCATGTTCACCGCGGCCGCGGCGCTCTGGGCCGTCGGCTCCGCGGCGGCGTGGCTGCTCCCCGCGCCGCTCCTGCTCCGCGCCCAGCTGTTCCGTTCGTCCCTCCTCCCCGCCTTTCTCGCGCTGATCCTGGTGGCCCACGCGGCCACCGCCCTGGCCCGCGGCAGCGCGCTCGCTCGGCCCGCCCGGCGCGCGGCCGCCCTCGCGGCGGCCGCGGGGCTCCTGGCCGTCTTCGCCCTGCCCGGTCTCGCCCCGCTGCTGCCGTGGGTTCTCGCGGCGGCGTCGCTCGCCGCCCTCGCCGCCGGCCGGCTCCACCCCCTGGCCGCCGCCGCGACGGGCGCGGCCTGCCTGGTCAGCGTCGTCGCGTGGCGCACGACCGGCTTCCCGCTCTTCGCCGGACCCGCCGGGCTGGCGGCCGCCCTCGGCCGGGCGGCGTGGCCGGTGGGACCGTCCGGACGGGCGGCGCTGCTCGCCGGCGCCGGCGCGGCGGCGGCCCTGGCGGGCGCCCGGCTCGCCCGCCGCCCCGCCGCCCGCGTGGCGGTACGCGCCGGCGCCCTCGCGGTCTTTGCCGCGGCCCTCGCCCTGCTCCGGCCCGTGCTGTTCGAGCCGGACGCCGCCGCGTGGAGCGAGGTCCAGCGCGCGGCGCGGCGCCTGGCGCCGCGCGGCGCCGTGCTGCTCGTCCCGCGGGTGCCGGGCGGGTTCCGCGTGCACGCCGAGCGCGCGGTCGCCGGCGAGTGGCGCGACGGGACCCAGCAGTTCTTCGATCCCGACGTGGCCGCGGCGTGGTGGTCGCGCATGGAGGCGCTGCAACCCGGCATGCGCTACGACGCCGCGGGGCGGCGCCTGCTCGAGCGCGGCACGAAGCTGGCCGGGCTCGACGCCAAAACACAGCTGGCGCTGGCCGCGCGGCTCGGCGCGACGCACCTCGTCCTTCCGGCCGACGCGCCGCGCCCCTTCCGGCGTCTCTACGCCAACGCCGACTGGGTGCTCTACGAGGCGGGGCGGCCGCCCCTGCCGCCCGTGGCTCCGAACGTGCGCGACCTGCTGAGCTGGGCGGAGGACGAGCGCTTCCTGCGCGACGTCGTGCAACCCAATATCGAGCGGTACCGCAAGAGCGGCGCGGAGCTGCGCGTCGTTGATGGGGCCGGGCGGCCGATGGCGGGGGTGCGCTGCGAGCTGCGGCAGATCGACAGCGCGTTCCTGTTCGGCAGCGCGCTGCCCTACTTCGAGGAGCCCGCCGCGCGCGCACCGGGCTTCCGCGCCTCGATCGTGACCCCGAACGAACTCGATCGCTTCCTGGAACTCTTCAATTTCACCCTGCCGGGCTACTCGGGCAAGTGGGTCGTGATGGAGCCCCGCGAGGGGGAACCGGCCTGGGCGGAATTCGACCGCTACGTGGACTGGTGCACGCGCCACGGCGTGGCGGTGGAATTCCACTTCGTGAGCGGGTACGTGCCCGCCTGGGCGAAGCGGCGGGGCCGGGAGGAGACCGCCCGGCTCTTCGTGCGGCGCGCGGAGCAGCTCGCGGAGCGCTACGGCGACCGGATCCGCTTCTGGCAGGTCGTGAACGAGAAGATCCTCCTCCAGGACGCCCCCGCCGTGATCCGGCGCCTGCGCGAACTGCAGCCGGACGCCGGGCTGGGGATTTCCGACTGCGCGCGGTTCTGGTCCCCCCAGCGCGACGGGCCGCGCCGCGAGCGGGACCTGATGCGGGGGCTGCGGGAGGTGCGGTGGCTGCGCGAGCAGGGCACGCCGGTCGACTTCTTCGGCTTCCACGGGCACCGCCCCTTCGGCCTGTGGGCCGGGGCGGGCGCCGTCTACGAGGCCTTCGACGCCTTCGCCCGCGAGGGCGTGCGCCTTCACGTGTCGGAGCTGGGCGTGAAGGACGCGGGGCCCGTCGAGGGCGACCTGCGCGACGGCACGTGGAACCGCGACCTGCAGGCGGAATACTACCGGCGGATCTACACCGTCTGTTTCAGCCACCCGGCCGTCGACGCGATCAACATCTGGGGCATGGGGCCCGGCGAGTGGATCCGCGG
The DNA here is from genome assembly GCA_963744655.1 of uncultured bacterium. Classification (GTDB taxonomy): domain Bacteria; phylum Verrucomicrobiota; class Kiritimatiellia; order PWTM01; family PWTM01; genus CAVUUJ01. The sequence goes on from CAVUUJ010000002.1 coordinate 698,226, forward strand.
GGCGGGCCTGCTGGACGGGCGCGGCGAGCCGAAGCCGGCCTTCTTCGCGTTGCGCGACCTGGTGCGGAACCGCTGGCGTACGCGGACCTCGCTCGTCACCGGCCGCGACGGCCGCGCCGCCTTCCGGGGTTTCCACGGCCGCTACCGGCTCGCCCTCTCGAGGCCCGGCGGGGGCGCGGCCACGGGCGAGCTGTCGGTGCGGGCCGGCGGGCCGAACGCGTGGTCGGTCGCGTGGGACGAGGCGGCCGGACGGGTCGATGCGGAGCGCGTCCGCTGACCGTCCGCCCGGGGCGGTGGCCGCCGGCGGGCGCGGCGGGGCGGGTTCAGGGCATGGGCGGGCGGGTCATCCACCGGAGGTAGGCCTCCCACCCGTGCTGCCCGCCCAGGATCCAGAGCACGGCGGCCAACGCGATGTAGGGGCCGTAAGGGATGCGGCTCTGCCACTCCTTGCGGCGCGAGCACACGAACGCCACGCCGACCAGGGAGCCGAAGAGCGAGGACACGACGACGTTGAACAGCACGGCGTGCCAGCCGAGGAACGCGCCGATGGCCCCGAGCAGTTTCACGTCGCCCAGGCCCATGGCGTCCTTCCGGAAGATGAGCTTGCCCGCCGCGGCCACCCCCCACAGCAGGCCCGCGCCGGCCGCGGCCCCGATCGCCGCGGCGCGCAGGCCGTGCCACCACGTCGTCGCGGCGTGGAGGGCGGGGAACGCGGCGCTGAGGAGCAGCCCGGCGGCGATGCCGCCGAGCGTGACCCGGTCCGGGATGATCATGTGCTCGAAGTCCACGAAGGTGCCCAGCACGAGGCCGCCGACCATCAGCCAGTAGACCGGGGTCCTGACGTCGAACCCGTAGAACCGCCACACGGCGAGGAACAGCACTGCCACGAGCAGTTCGACGAGCACGTAGCGGGCGGAGATGGGCCCGCCGCAGTGCCGGCAGCGCGCCCGCAGCGCCAGCCAGCTCACGAGGGGCACGTTGTCGTACCAGGCGATCGGCTTCCCGCAGTGGGGACAGTGCGAGCGGGGGCGGACGACGGATTCCTCGCGGGGAATGCGGTGGATGCAGACGTTCAGGAAGCTGCCCACGCAGGCGCCGAGCAGGAACGACATGATCGTCCAGTACATCTCCCAGAAAGCCATACGCCCCCCTTCCCGGCGCGCCGCGCGCCCGCGCCGCTCACGTCCCGCCGTACACGGCCCGTTCCAGGGCCGCGCGCATCGGCTCCACGGGCGGCGCCTCGCCCGTCCAGATCGCGAAGGAGCGTGCCCCCTGGTGAAGGAGCATGTCGAGCCCGTTGACCGCGCGCGCGCCGCCCGCCCGCGCCGCGGCCATGAACGCCGTCTGCGGGTGCATGTACACCAGGTCGATCGCGCACTGGCCGGCCCGGAAGCCGGCGGCGGACAGCGGGCTGGGGTCGCCGGCCCGCATCCCCACGGGCGTGGCCTGCACGACGAGGTCCGCGGCGCGCGCCGCTTTCTCGCGCTCGCCCGGCACGGCGGCCACCACCCGCGCCTCCGCCCCGGCGCCGAGGGCGAGGATCTCGCCGCGCACGCGTTCCGCGCGGGGGGCGTCGGCATCGGCCAGCGCGACCGACGCGGCGCCCGCGCGGGCACAGACGAGGGCGACCGCCCGGCCCGCCCCGCCCGTGCCGAGCACGAAGACCGACCGCCCCTCCGGCGCGAAGCCGAACGCCTCCGACACCGCGCGGAGGAAACCGAATCCGTCGGTGCTGTGCCCGACCGGTTCCGCCCCGTCGAACTGCACGGTGTTGACGGACCCGACCAGCCGCGCGGACGCGTCCAGCCGCCGGAGGCCGCCGAAGGCCGTCTCCTTGAGCGGCACGGTGAGGTTCACGCCGCCGAAGCCCATGCGCGCCATGGCGGGGAGCACGTTCATCAGGTCCGCGCGCCCGACGTCGAACGCGAGGTAGACCGCGTCCCACCCCAGCGCCGCCAGCGCCGCGTTGTGCATCGCGGGCGAAAGGGTGTGCCCAACCGGATGTCCCAGCACGGCGAAGCACCGCGTATGGCCGCCGGGGACCATGCGGCGTTCAGCCGCTCCGGGTACGGGTCGCGATCCGGTTCATGCCCGCCATGATAGCCCGCACGGCGGCCTGATCAATGTTCGAGTCGGTCCCGACCCCGAAAACCATCGAGCCGTCGGCCCGCCGGAGCGGGACGTAGGCCATCGCCTGCGCCTCCGCCCCCTTGCCGATCGCCTGCTCGTGGTAGTCGTCCACCGAGAAGGGCACGTCGAGCAGCGGCGCCACGGCGCGCACGAAGGCCGAAACGGGGCCGTTGCCCTCGGCACGCACGGTGCGCTCGACGCCCTCGACCTCCACGCGGACCTCGCCGTGGATGTGCGTCGGGTCCCGGTCGTCCGGCCTCGGCCAGTACGCCACCAGGCGGTAGGGGCCCGGCGGGCTGACGAACTCGCGCCGGAACAGCTCGTGCACCTCCGTGCCGCTGATCTCGCGGCCGACCTCGTCGCTGTAAACCTGCACGGCCGTGCTCAGCTCGGGCTGCATCGCCCGGGGCACCTCGATGCCGAAGTCCTTGCCCAGGACCCAGGCCACGCCGCCCTTGCCCGACTGGGAGTTGATGCGGATCAGCCGCTCGAAGCGCCGGCCGAGGTCGGCGGGGTCGATGTGAAGGTACGGCACCTTCCACCGCATGCCGAACCGGTCGGGGGCCTCGGCGAGCCGGTGCAGGCCCTTGTTGATGGCGTCCTGGTGCGAACCCGAAAACGCCGTGAACACGAGCTCGCCCGAGTAGGGCTGGCGGTAGTAGACGGGCATCCCGGTCAGCCGCTCCACCTCGGCGGCGACGGCGGCCAGGTCGCCAAAGTCCAGGCCTGTTTCCATGCCGCGCGAGCGCAGGTTATTGGCGACGGTGACCAGGTCGACGTTCCCGGTGCGCTCCCCGTGGCCGAACAGCGTGCCTTCCACGCGGTCCGCCCCCGCCAGCAACCCCATCTCCGTGGCGGCGACGGCCATGCCCTGGTCGTTGTGCACGTGGAGGGACACGTGTACCCGGTCGCGGTACGGGAACCGGGCGATGAAGCGCTCGACGAGGTCGGCGTAGTGGTTGGGCGGGCGGCGCTCGACGGTGGCCGGGAGGTTCAGGATCATCGGGCGGGCGGCGGTCGCCGCCCCCCACGCCTCGAAGACCGCCGTGCACAGCTCGAGCGCGAAGTCCGGGTCGGTGTCGGTGAACTCCTCCGGCGAGAACTCGTAGCGGATATCGCTGCCCGCCATCCCGTCGGCCGCCGCGCGGACCTGCCGGGTCGCCTGCACGGCCGTCTCGAGGGTCCGGGCCCGGTCCATTTGGAACACCTGTTCGATGTGCAGGTCCGAACTGGCGATGTAGGCGTGCACGATCCCGCGCGGGATGCCCTGCAGCGCCTCCATCGTGCGCTCCACGAGGTGGCTTCGGCACTGGGTCAGCCCCATGATGAAGACCCCGTCGGGGATGTGCCCCTCCTCGATGAGCCGCCGCGTGAAGCCGAAGTCGTCCTTGCTGGCCGAGGGGAAGGCGACCTCGATCTGCTTGAAGCCGACGCCGCACAGCAGCCGGAAGTACTCCAGCTTCTGGTCGGGGTCCATGGGGTTGGGCAGGGCCTGGTTGCCGTCCCGCAGGTCGACCGAGCACCAAGCCGGGCTGCGGGTCAGCTGGCGCGACGGCCACTGCCTGTCGGGCAGGTCGACCGCGGCGGGCGCGACGTACTTCGGGGCGTTGCTCATCTTCTTCTGCTCCATCGGTTGAACGGCCGGGCGAGACGGAAAGGGAAACAAAAAACCCACCGCCTGCGCGGTGGGTTCCGTCTCGTTCCGGGCAGGCCGCTAGCCGCGGACCGCCCCCCCCGCGCGGCAGGTGCGACGGCCCGGGAGCAGACTCCGGGGCAGGACGAAGACCCCGGTGCACCTCGCGGTATGGACGACTCTCCGTTTCATGACGTGTGACGTGCAGACTATAGGCGGGGCGGCGCGGCCTGTCAACCGCCCCGCCGGCCCGCCCCGCGGGTCCCGCCCCCCCGGGCGCGCCTTGCCGGACGCACCGCTTTCTGGTATCCCGCCCGTGGCGCTCAGCGCCGCGCGCCCCCGCGGGGGGGGATGCGCGCCGCGGCCGCGACAGGGGGAGGTGGCCATGGTCTCGAAGCTGTACCGGATGGGCGGCTCGACGGCGAGCGCGGCGCCGGGCACGCTCGTGCACGTCGGCGAACAACGCACGGAGATCCCGCGCATCACCGTGTTCGATTACGACGCCGGGCGGGCCGAGGAGCGGACGGCCGAACGGGTCGAGGACTGCCTCGGTTTCGGCGAGACGCCCACGGTCACGTGGGTCAACATCGACGGCATTCACGACCTCGACATCCTGGAGCGCGTCGGCCGCAGCTACGGGCTGCATCCCCTCGTCCTCGAGGACATCGCCAACACCACCCAGCGCCCCAAGGCGGAGCAGACCGACGGCTACCTGTTTCTCGTGGTCAAGATGCTGACCTACGACACCGCCCGCCGGCGGCTGGCCTCGGAGCAGGTGAGCCTCGTGCTCGGCGCGCACTTCGTCCTCTCCTTCCAGGAACGCCCCGGGGACGTCTTCGAGCCCGTGCGCGCCCGGATCCGCAAGGACAAGGGCCGCATGCGGCGCGGCGGACCCGACTACCTCGCCTACGCCCTGATCGACGCCATCGTGGACAACTACTTCATCGTCCTCGAGAACGTCGGCGAGGAGGTGGAGACCATCGAGGACCAGGTCGTCGCGCGCCCCGTCCCGGGCACGCTGCACCGCATCCACGACCTGAAGCGCGAGATGATCTTCCTGCGCAAGTGCGTGTGGCCGCTGCGCGAGACCATCGGCTCGCTCTACCGCGACGGCAGCCCGCTGATCGCGGAGGGGACCCTGCCCTACCTGCGCGACCTCTACGACCACACGATCCAGGTCATGGAGACCGTCGAGGCGATGCGCGACATGGTGTCGGGCATGATCGACATCTACCTTTCGAGCCTGAGCAACCGGATGAACGAGGTCATGAAGGTCCTGACGATCATCGCGACGATCTTCATCCCCCTGACCTTCATCGCCGGGATCTACGGCATGAACTTCCGGTTCATGCCCGAGCTGCAGTGGAAGGCGGGCTATCCCGCCGTGTGGCTGGTCATGGCGGCCGTGGCCGGGATCATGCTCGCCTTCTTCCGCCGCAAGCACTGGCTGTGACTGCTCCGCGGGGTCATTTTTCGGTTGCACGCCGGGCGGCATGCCGTAAGATGCGCGACCCTCATCCCGCGCGGATGGGCCGCCTTCGAGCGGGGACGTAGCTCAATTGGTTAGAGTACCAGATTGTCGATCTGGGTGTTGCGGGTTCGAGTCCCGTCGTCCCCGCCAGGCTTCCCTGGCCCCCTGAACGGCCCGGGCTGCTTCGTCCACCCCCCCGGCCGCTTGGTGACGGGGCCGGGATGGGGTAGGTTGGGGCGCACGGGAGAACGCATCATGCCGGGTGGCGACGCTTTTGATTTCTGGTTCGCGGTCAACAACACGGAGGTGCTGGTCGTGCCGCCGCGCCGCCTGGAAACGTTCGGGGCCACGACGATCGACTACCACCTCGTCTGCGAGCTCATGGACTCGGTGGACCGGGTCCGGGTCCGCGAGGGGCGGCTGCACGCGTACCGGCCGGAGATCGTCACGCCGCAGCGCTGGGCGGAGAGCCTGCTCGAGGGCTTCAGCGAGGAAGCGGCGGCGAAGTACATGGAGTGGCTCCAGGGCCACGAGAGCGAGCTGCTGATGCTCAGGTACGGTTTCAAGCTGCGCAAGGAGAGCCTGACCGAGCACGTGGTGACCGATCGCATCGAAACCGTGATCGAACGAGTGCGCACGGAACTGGCCGCCCGGAAGAACCCGCTGGCCGCCCTCGTCCGCGGGGTCGACGAGCCCTGGGAGGTCTGCCTCGTGAAGCTGGCCGTCGAGATGGTGCAGCGGTCCGCGCCGCACCAGGCCAGGGAACTGCGGGCCGACCCGCGGGGCGAGCGGCACGAGATCGAGGCGGCCTTCCGCGAGGCGTCCCGCGACCCCGCCCGCACCGCCGCCCTGGCCGAGCGGCTCCGCGCGCTGAAGCGGTTCGAGGAATACGAGGACCGGTTCTTCGCCCTCGTGCGGCGGCAGCGCCGCGCCTGACCGCCGCCGGGCTGGTGGCGGGAGTGGGATTCGAACCCACGACCCAAGGCTTATGAGTCCTTTGCTCTACCAACTGAGCTATCCCGCCGCGGGAAGAGCCTCCGACTATAGTACCCGCCGCGACCCTGTCAACCGCCCGCCGGCGGGGGGAGCCGGGTGTTGTCGATGAGCCGCGTGCGGCCCACGAAGACCGCCAGGGCCGCCAGCGCCGGGCGTTCGATCCATTCGACCGGCTCGAGCGTCTCGTCGTCAACCACCTCGGCATAATCCACCCGCGCCGAGGGGGCCGAGGCCGCCTCGCGCGCCATGCGTTCGCGCAGGACGCGCGCGGAGCGCTCGCCGTCCGCGAACGCGCGCTCCGCCGCGTCGAGCGCGCGGCGCAGGCAGAGGGCCTCCCGCCGCTCGTCGGGCGAGAGGTGCGCGTTGCGGGAGCTCATGGCCAGGCCGTCGGGCTCGCGCACGATCGGGCCGGCCACGATTCGCACCGGGAAGTCCAGGTCCCGGACCATGCGCCGGATCACGCGCAGCTGCTGCGCGTCCTTCTCCCCGAAAACGGCCAGGTCCGGCAGCACCAGGTGGAAGAGCTTGGCCACGACGGTGCACACGCCGCGGAAGTGCCCGGGCCGGGCCGCGCCGCACAGTCCCCGCGAGAGCGCCTCCTCCGAGACGAAGACGCTGTGGCCGGGGGCGTACAGGGCCCCGGCCGGCGGGTGGAAGACCACGTCGGCCCCCGCGTCGCGGCAGAGCCGCTCGTCCCGCTCGACATCGCGGGGGTACCGCGCGAAGTCCTCGCCGGGCCCGAACTGCGCCGGGTTGACGAAGACGCTCACGACGACCGTGTCCGACAACCCGCGGGCGAGGCGCACGAGGGAGACGTGCCCGTCGTGCAGGGCGCCCATGGTGGGCACGAGCCCCACGCGGCGGCCTTCGCGGCGCCAGGCCAGGGCGGCCGCCTGCATGTCGCCGCTAGTCCGGATGGTGCGCATGGGGCGAATCTCCGCGGCCATCGTACGGTCCGGCCCCGGCGGCCGCAACCGCGGACGCGGCTCAGTAGGTGTGCTCCGGCCCCGGGAAGGCGCCGTTCTCGACGTCGGCGCGGTACGCGCCCGCGGCTTCGCGCACGGAGGCGCCCAGGTCGGCGTACCGTTTCACGAACCGGGGCCGCAACGCGCCGGAGAGCCCGAGCAGGTCGTGCAGCACGAGGATCTGCCCGTCGCACGCCGCCCCCGCGCCGATGCCGATGGTGGGCACGGGCACTTCGCCGGTGATCGCGGCGGCGAGGGGGGCGGGCATCCCCTCCAGGACGATCGCGAAAGCACCCGCCTCGGCGAGCGCGCGGGCGTCGGCGCGGATCCGGTCCGCCGCGGCGGCGTCGCGCCCCTGCACCTTGTAGCCGCCCATCGCGCGCACGTTCTGGGGCAGCAGGCCGATGTGCCCCATGACGGGGATGCCGTTGGATACGAGCGTGCGCACGACCTCGGCCCGCATCGCGCCGCCCTCGAGCTTGACGGCGTCGGCCCCGCCCCGCTTGAGGAGACGCCCGGCGTTGGACACGGCCCGCTCCGTGGAGGCCTGGTAGGAAAGAAACGGCATGTCGGCCACGACGAGCGCCCGCCGCACGCCGCGGGTGACGGCGGCGGTATGGTGGACCATGTCGGCCACGGTCACCGGGAGGGTCGTCTCGTAGCCGAGCACGGTCATGCCGACCGAATCCCCCACGAGCAGGAGCGGAATGCCCGCCTCGTCGAGCAGGCGGGCGAAGGCGAAGTCGTAGGCCGTGAGGCAGGCGATCCGCCCCTTCCCCTTCTGCGCCCGGATCCGGGCCACGGTCCACTTTGCGGGTGCGTCCACGCCGGCATTGGTACGCCCCCGCCGCGGGCAAGACAAGTTGACATTCCCGGCGCGCCGCCCATCCTGTACGGCCAGCTTGCGCGGGCGCCGGGGCGCGGTGCCCGGCCGCGCGAAACGAAAGGGAGCCTGCCGTGATCCGAACCGCCCTGCCCCTGATCCTGCTGCTCGCCGGCGCGGCCGGCGCGAGTTCCTCGACCGGCTGGCGCACGGACGGCACGGGCCTGTACCCGGAGGCGGACCCGCCGGCCGCGTGGTCGGCCGACGGCCCGTTCGCCTGGAAGACCGGGCTGCCGTCGTGGTCGAACGCCACGCCGGTCCCCGCGGGGGACCGCGTGTTCGTGACCTCCGAACCCCACTCGCTGCTGTGCGTGTCGGCGCGGGACGGCTCGATCCTCTGGACGCGCGCGCTCGGCTACGAGGACGTCCTGCCGCCGGAGGAGGCGGCGAAGATCCCGGCGGCGCGGGAGACGCGGCGCACCGTGGAAGCCGCCGCGAAGCCGCTGGAGAAGGAGCTGCGCAACGCCCGCAACCGGCTGAAGCAGGCGCCGGACGACGAGGCGCTCAAGGAGCGGGTGGCCGGTTTGCAGCGGCGGCTGGGCGAGGTCCGGGCGCCGATGAAGGGCCTCGAGGCGTACTCCCTGCCCGGCGCGCACACCGTGACCGGCTACGCCTCGCCCACGCCGGCCTGGGACGGCCGCCGCGTGGGGGTCGTGTTCGGCAACGGCGTGGCCGCCTGCTTCGACGGCGAGGGCCGGCGCCTCTGGGCGCGCATCCTGGAACGGCCGCCGCGCGGCTGGGGGCACAGCGCGTCGCCCGTCTGGGCCGGCGACAGGCTGATCGTGCACATCCGCAGGCTGACCGCCCTCGACGGCGCGACCGGCGAGACGCGGTGGGCGACCGACTCCGCCCCGCGCTGGGGCTCGCCGGTGGTCGTGGACGTCGGCGGCGAACCGGTCGTCGTGACGCCGTCGGGCGATTTCGTGCGGGCGCGCGACGGCCTCAAGCTGGCCGCGAACGTCTCGTCGCTCGAGTACGCCTCCCCGCTCGCCGACGGCGACACGGTCTACTTCATCGAGCACGGCGGCAAGGCCGTGCGGCTGCCCGGCGCCGCCCGGGAGCCGTTCGCCCCGGAGGTGCTCTGGAGCACAACCCCGCCGAAGGAGCGCTACTACGCCTCCGCCGTCCGGGTGGGCGGCCTGCTCTACGCCGTCCAGCAGAAGGGGGTCCTGAGCGCGATCGACGCCGCGGACGGCTCCGTGGTCTACAGCCGCAAGCTTCCGCTGCGGGGCACCGTGTACGCGAGCCTGTCGTACGCCGGCGGCCTCCTGCTTGCCAGCGGCGAACAGGGCAACACGATCGTGTTCCGGCCGGGGCGCGTCTTCGAGCAGGTCGCCGAGCACCGGCTCGAACCGTTCCGCGGCAGCCTCGTCTTCACGGGCCGCCGCCTGTACCTCCGCGGCCGCCGCGGCCTGTACGCGATCGGCGAGTAGCGGCCCGCCCCGCCGGGCTCCTTGACCGCGGCGGCGGCAAGCGCCTATCAATGCACCGCGGCCGGCCGCCCCGGGGAACGGGCCGGGCCGCGGAGTGCGCACATGACGACGGATGCCCTTCCCGTACAGCCCGCCGACAGCCCGGATGCGTTCGAGGGCCCCCTGCCGGACGGCCCGGCCGTCGCCTTCTTCCACCGCATGGACTGGAGCGCGTTCTGGACCGTCTTCGCCCTGGTCTTCGCCGTCTATTTCGTGACCCTCGCCCCGACGGTCACGCTGGAGGACTCGGGCGAACTGGCCGTCGCGTCCGACTACCTCGGCGTGCCGCACCCGCCGGGCTATCCCGTGTGGACCCTCGTGACGTGGTTCTTCCAGTGGGTCTTCCACTGGGTGAAGTACTACGGGCAGCCCGACTCCTCCTTCGGCCTGCTCGCCAAGTCCCTCCGCGAGTTGCTGGGCGCGGAGGGCCTGCACGGGTATCCCAATCCCGCGTGGGGGGTCGGCCTGTCCTCCGCCCTGTTCGGCGCCCTGTCCTGTGCGATCCTGGCGCTGCTGATCAGCCGCTCGGGGGCGGCGCTGCTGCGCAGCGTGCCGCGGTTCAACGCCGCGGTGGGCCTGCGCAGCGAGAACCGCATCTGCTGGGCGGCCGCCGTGAGCGGCGGCCTGCTTTTCGGCTTCAGCCCGGCGATGTGGTCGCAGTCGGTGATCGTGGAGGTCTACGCGCTCAACGCCTTCTTCGAGCTGCTCGTCGTGCTGCTGCTCTACCGGTGGATGTGCCGCCCGAAGGAGACGCGCGCGCTCTACGCCGTCGCCTTCTTCTTCGGGCTGGGCCTCACGAACCACCAGACGCTGCTGTTCCTGGGCCTGGCGCTGGCGGTGGCCGTGCTCGTGCGCGACCGGTCGCTGTTCCGCGATTTCGCGATCGTCGGCCTGGGCCTCGCGCTGCTCGTTGTGTTCAACGTGAAGGCCGCCGCGTTCGGCCGCACCGGGCTGCTCTGGTCGCAGGGCCCCGCGGCGCCCGCGTTCTGGGTCTTCACGGCCCTCGCGGTCCTGCTGCCCGTGCTGGGCGCGTTCCTGCTGCCCAACGGCCGGACCGTCTGCGTGGCCTTCCTGCTGCTCGGGCTGGGCCTGTGCTTCTACCTCTACCTGCCGCTGGCCTCCGAGCAGAACCCCCCGATGAACTGGGGGTATCCCCGCACGTGGGAGGGCTTCCTGCACGCGATCGGGCGCGGCCAGTACGAGCGCATCACCCCCAGCGACGTGTTCACGCGCAAGTTCGTGCTCCAGCTCGGCGCGTACCTGTTCGACCTGCGCCGCCAGTTCACGCTGCCGGTCCTGCTGATCGGGCTGCTGCCCTTCTCCGCGTGGCGCGTCACCGTCGCCGGCCGCCGCGCGAGCGCGTTCGGAGCGGCCCTGGCCCTCGCCGCGCTCGCCGCCCTGCTGGTGATCCCGGAGGCCCTGCTCGAGCGGTCCGGCTCGGCGCCCGCGCTGCTCGCCGCGATCGTGGCGGTGTACCGGGGCCTCATGTTCGCCATCGCGGCCCTGGCGACCGTCGGCTTCACGCTCACGGTGCATACCTTCGTCGCCGGGCTGCTCCGGGAGCGCGCGACGCGGCTTTCGGGCGCGCTGCTTCTCGGCGCGATCGGCCTCGCCCTCCTCTACGTGGACGTCATGCTCCTGCGCACCGTTCTCGCGGGCGGTGCCGGCGCGGGCGCCGCACTGGCGCTGCTGGCCCTCGTGCTGGGCCCGCCCCTGCTCGCCGCGGCGGTGCACCGCCTGGCGCGGGGGCCCCGCGCGCTGGCCTTCGAGGCCGGCACCGAGCACCAGACCTGGCTCGTCACGACCCTCGCGGGCTTTGTCGCGCTGAGCGTCATCTTCGTCATGTTCCTCAACCACTCGCTCGACATCCAGACCCAGTTCATCGGGCGCGTGCAGTTCATCGCCTCCCACGCGTTGTACGCGCTGTGGCTGGGCTACGGGCTGCTCCTGGCGCTGACCTTCCTGCACCTGCTCGCGGGCCGGCGCCGCGCGGTGCCGGCCGCCGGCCTCGTCCTGGCGCTGCTGCTGCCCGGCGTGCTGCTGTTGCGCAACGCCTACGACACGGAGCAGGTGCGCATCCTGGGCGGGGCCGAGCAGAACGGGCACGACTTCGGCTGGCAGTTCGGCAACTACCAGCTGCGCGGGGCCGAGGCCATCCTGGAAGAGATCGCGCCGGAGGAGCGCGCGGCCTACCCGAACCCCGCCTACCCCCCCGCGATGGCCCCCGGCGCGATCTTCTTCGGCGGCACCGATCCCGGCCGCTTCGTGCCGACCTACATGATCTACTCGGCCGACGTGCGGCCCGACGTCTACCTGATCACCCAGAACGCGCTGGCCGACAACACGTACATGAACGTCATGCGCGACCTCTACGGCGACCGCATCTGGATCCCGTCGCAGCCCGACAGCAACCGCGCCTTCCAGCAGTACGTCGACGAGGTCCAGGCGGGCCGGAGCGCCGCGGGCGCCGACGTCGCTATCGAGGACGGCCGCGTCAGGTGCAGGGCGTGCAGGGCGTGATGGAGATCAACGGCATCCTCTGCCGCCAGATCTTCGAGCACAACAAGTCCCGGCACGACTTCTACGTCGAGGAGAGCTACGTCATCCCGTGGATGTACCCCTACCTCGAGCCGCACGGGCTGATCATGAAGATGCACCCCGAACCCATCCAGCTTACCGGGGAGGCGGTGCGCAACGACCGGGACTTCTGGGACTGGTACACCCGGCGGCTCATGGGCAACCCGCGCTTCCTCCGCGACGTCGTCGCCCGCAAGTCCTTCTCCAAGCTGCGCAGCGCCATCGCCGGCCTCTACGCCTACCGCGGGCTCATCGACGAGGCGGAATACGCCTTCCGCCAGGCCATCGAACTCTACCCGCTCAGCCCCGAGGCCAACTTCCGCCTCGCCGACGCGTTCATGCGGGCGGCGAAGTACGAGGAGGCGACGGCGCTCATGGAGGCCTTCCTCGAGCAGGACCCGCGCAACGACAAGGCCGCCGAGTTCCTCGCGCAGCTCCGGGGCCTCGCCGCCTCGATGGCGCGGCGCGCGGAGCTGGAGGGGCTGGTGGCCACCGGCCGCATCGAGGTGCGCCTCGCGCTGGAGCTGGCGGACCTCTACCGCCGCCTGGGCCAGATGGACGCCTTCGACCGGCTCGTGGGCGGCCTGCTGTCGGACACCGGGATGCCGGTGGACGTGTACGTGCAGATCGCCCGGATGGGCGCCGAGATGCGGCGGCTCGACCTCGTCGAGCCGGCGCTCACCCGCGCCCTGCAGCGCCAGCCGGATGACGGCCTCATCGCCGTCGATCTGGCCGCCGCCCAGGTGGCCCTCCGGCGGACCGACGCGGCGTTCGAGACCCTCCGCGCCGCCGTCGAGCGCGGCGGCGAGCCCGTCCGCGCCCGGCTCCGCGGCGACGACCGCTTTGACGCGGTACGCGGGCGCCCGGAGTTCCAGCGCCTCGTGTCGCCCCCCGCCCCGGCGCGCCCGCTCCGGCTCCCCGGCGGTCTCGAAGGACTGATCCGTTGAACATCCTGCTGGTCAGCCCCGGCCCCTTCCCCCGGAACGGCGCGGACAGGCTGCGGCTTCTACTCCACCGGGCGGGCATCCACGGCGGCGATTCGCCCCCGCTGGGACTGGTCACCCTCGCCGCGCCGCTCGAGGCCGCGGGGCACGCGGTACGGGTGCTGGACATGCGCGTCGAGTCCCCCACGCGCGGGGAACTGGAGGACCTGCTGGGGGCGTTCGCGCCCGACCTGGTCGGCTTCTACCTGGCCACCTTCAACATCCGCGAGGGCGTCGAGGCGGCGCGGTTCGTGAAGAGCGCGCGGCCCGGGGCGGTCACGGTGGCCGGCGGGCCCAACGTCGACATCTACCCCGGGGAGACGATGCGGCACGCCTGTTTCGACTGGGCGATGCGCGGCGAGTGCGACCTGACCTTCCCCGCCTTTGTCGCGTCGCTCGCCGCCGGCCGCGCCGACCGGTCCATCGAGGGCCTCGCGCACCGCCGCGCGGGCGGGATCACGGTCAACCCCGGCTACCCGATGCCCCCCGACCTCGACGCGCTGCCCCTGCCCGCGCACCACCTCCTGCGCGGCCGCTACCGCTACTTCGCCGCGTGCCGCGAGCCCTACACGTCCATGATCGCCTCCCGGGGCTGCCCCTACGCCTGCCGGTTCTGCGGGCGGGTGCCGGGATCGCGCAAGGTGCGCTACCGCAGCGCGGGCAGGCTGGTCGAGGAGATGCGCCTGTTGCGCTCGCTCGGCTACCGCGAGATCAACTTCTTCGACGACCTGTTCACGGTGAACCGGCGCCGCGTGCTGGATTTCTGCCGCGCGCTCGCCGGGGCGCGGCTGGACCTCGTGTGGTCGGTGCGCGCGCGGGTGGACTGTGTCGACGGGGAGCTGCTCACCGCAATGAAGGGCGCCGGCTGCCGCCGGCTCTACTTCGGGGTCGAGTCCGGCAGCGACCGGTCCCTGGGCCTGATGAACAAGCGGATCACCACCGCGCAGGCGCGCGAGGCGCTGCGCGCCTGCCGGCGCCTCGGCCTCGAGACCGTTTCCTATTTCATCGTCGGCTTCCCGGGCGAGACCGAGGCGGACCTCGCGCTCACGCTCGCCTTTTCGCGCGGCCTCGAGACGGATTTCTGCTCGTTCAACATGTTCGAACCGCTCCCCGCCACCCCGGCCCTCGAGGCGTGGCTGGCGGAGACGGGCGCGCCCGACCCGTGGCTCCCGTTCCTGCGGCTGGAGACCGACGAGATCCCGCGGTACCACGGCGGCCTGGCGCGCGAGACGGTGGAGCGGTACTACCGCCGCTGCTGGAATGCCTTCTACTTCCGGCCGCGCACGTGGTTCAATCTGGCGCGGCAGGTGCGCAGTCCGACCCGCGTGAAGAACTTCGCGCGCGCGGGCCTGTCCCTTCTGCTGGGGCCGGCGACCGGGAACCTGGCCCAGAAGAGCTGAGCGGCGGCCGGGGGAGGAGCGGCGCGGGATGCAACAGGGCAAGGCCGGCAGGCTGCGGCGGCGGCTCGTCGCGCTCGCCCGGGCGGGGGCGGCGGCCCTGCTGCTGGGCGTGCTCGTGCGCCGCACCGGCACGGCGGGCCTGCTGGACGCCCTGCGCGGCGCCACCGGTCACGCCGGCCTGCTGCTGTCGGGTACGGGCCTGCTGTTCCTGAGCCTGTGCGCCGGGATGCTGCGGTGGCGCCTGCTGCTGCGCGCGGAGGGCCTCGACCTGCCCGCCCCGCGCGTCTTCCGTTTCTTCTTCGTCGGGCAGTTCTTCAACGCCTTCCTGCTCGGCGCCTGCGGCGGGGACATGGCCCGGGCCTACCTCGTCGCGCGCGAGCGGCCCGGCCGGCGCGCCGAGGCGGTCAGCACGGTCCTCGTGGACCGCGCCACGGGGCTGGTCGTCATGATCCTCTTCTGCGGCGCCATGGTCGCGGCCCGCTGGTCCGTTTTCGGCGCCGCCCCCGGCATCCGCGCGCCGGGGTTGCTGCTCCTGGCCCTGCCCGCGGCCTGCGCGCTGGGCCTGTGGGCCTTCTTCCGCCGCGACGTGTTCGCGGGCCGGCCGGCGCTGGACCGGTGGAGCCGGCGCCACGCGCTGCCGCTTCACGCGCGGCACCTCTACGACGCCCTGTTCCGTTACCGGGGCCGGGCGCGACTGGCGCCCCCGGCGGTCGGCTACTCGCTGCTCAGCCTGCTGCTGCTCACCGGTTCCTGCGTGGCCTTCGGGCGGGCCCTCGGCCTGGCCCTCCCGCTGCGGGACTACTTCACCTTCTTCCCGGTCGTGAACCTGGTGGCCGCCGTCCCCCTCACGCCGGGCGGGCTCGGCGTGCGCGAGCAGATGGCCGTCGCTCTGTTCGGCGCCGCGGGGGTCGACCCGGAGCGGGCCATGCTGCTCTCGCTCCTGGGGTACGCGGCCGGGGCGGTGTGGAGCCTGTTCGGCGGCGTGCTGCTCGTCGCGCACGCGGCGGCCGCGGGCCGCGGCTGGCGCGAGGAGGTGGCGGCCCTGCGCGCGGACCTCCCGGCGCGGGGGGAGCCGGCGGCCCCCGGGCGGTGAGGCGGCGGGTCAGCTGAGACCGAAGACGAGTAGCACCGCGGCGGCGTACAGCGCCAGGTCCAGCAGCAGCGGCACGTCGGTCAGCAGGACCTGTTCCGGCCGGTCGCCGAGTTCCCGGCGGTACACCAGGTCCAGGTAGCGGAACAGGCCGAACGCGACGAACGGGATGGTGAAGCCCAGGGCGTGGGTGCCGAACTTCCGCACCGTGGCCGGCGAGAGGGCGTAGACCGAGTAGCACGCGAGCGTCGCGGCGACGGCCGCGGCGATGAGCCGGTCGAGCGTCTTCTCGCTGTAGCGCGCGAGCACGGGCCGGGTGGCGCCGTCCGCGCCGGTCGAGGAAAGCTTCTCGTGGCGCCGCTTACAGAGCGCGAGGAACAGGGCGAGGAGCATCGCGCAGACGAGCAGCCAGGGCGAGATCCGCACCGCCAGCGCCACGGCCCCGGCGAGGGCGCGCAGCACGAAACCGGCGGCGATCGCGAGGACGTCGAGCAGGGGCAGTTGCTTCAGGCCCAGCGTGTAGGCGGCCTGGAGTGCGACGTAGCCGACGGCGACGGCGGCGAAGCGCGCGGAGAGCAGCAGGGCGGCGGCGAACGCGGCGGTCCAGAGTGCCGCGGCCGCGGCCAGGGCCGTCCCTGCCGCGAGGCGGCCGTCGGCCACCGGCCGGCGGCACTTCACGGGGTGCAGCCGGTCGCGGGCGCGGTCCCGCACGTCGTTCACCAGGTAGACCCCGCTCGAGAGCAGGCAGAAGACGCCCGCGGCCGCCAGCGCGCGCCACGCGCTCGCCCAGCCCACGTGCTGGGCGGGATCGCCGAGGGCGAAGACGAAGGCGGCGAGCACCACGGTGTTCTTCGTCCACTGTCGCAGCCGGAGGGCGGCCGCCCAGTCCGCGGCGCGCAAGCCCGTCACGGCGCCCCCCCGGCCGCCAGGCTGCGCGGGTGCGCGGGGCGCGGCCTGCGGCGCAACCCCGAGCGGAACAGCAGCTTCCACACCATCCAGAAGGCCTCCCTCACGATGGCGCCGTTCATTTTCGACTGGCCCAGCCGCCGTTCCTCGAAGGTGATGGGCACTTCGATGACGCGGAACCCGCCCATCCACGCCCCGTGAAGCGTTTCGACCTGGAACGAGTAGCCGTTCGACGCGATGCGTTCGAGCGCGAGGGATTCGAGCACCTCGCGGCGGTAGCACTTGAACCCGCCCGTCGGGTCGGCGAACGGCAGGCCGGTGATCACGCGCACGTACAGGGCGGCGGCCTTGCTGAGCACGAGCCGCGAGAGCGGCCAGTTGATGACGCGGATGCCGCCGGCGAAGCGCGAGCCGAGCACGAGGTCGGCCGTGTCCGCGGCGCTCCGGAGCCGGGGGAGGTCGGCCGGGTCGTGCGAGAAGTCCGCGTCCATCTCGAAGACGAAGCGGTACGCCCGTTCGAGCGCCCAGCGGAAGCCCGCGACGTACGCGCGGCCCAGCCCCTGTTTGCCCGCACGGTGCAGGACGTGGACCCGCTCGTCGCCCCCGGCCATGTCGTCGATGATAGCGCCGGTCCCGTCCGGCGAGTTGTCGTCCACGAAGAGCAGGTGGGCCCCCGGCGCGGCGCCGAGCACCGCCTCGCGGAGCGCGCACACGTTCTCCTTCTCGTTGAACGTCGGCACGATGACGAGCGTGTCGGTCATGGGCGGGCTGAAGATAGCCGCGGGGCGCGGTGTCCGGCAAGCGTCGCGGTGCCGGGGCAGGCGGGCGGGCGGCGCGGCGGGTGCTCCCCGGCCGGGCCGCCCGGCAGGCGGGCCCGGGCGAGATCGAAGAGGCACCGGGCGAACGGCGCGGCCGGCCGCGTGAGGCGCCAGGTTCCCCCGTGAGGCCGGGCCCATCCCCGGTCGCGGAGTTTGCGGAGGTGCCGGCTCAGGGCGGGACCGGAGATGCCGGAGACCCGGCGAAGGGCATCGGGCGTCCACGCCTGTGTGCCCATCAGCGCCAGCAGGGCGGTCCGGCGCGGGTGCGTGAGCGCGGTGAGCGCGCGGTGGATCCGGGCGGACGGGTCGCGCCGGGACCCCAGCGCGGCCCGCAGGGCCTCGACCAGCGGGGCGGCGTCCGGCACCTGGGGGTCGGCCCCGATCTCGTAGTACACGTACCGGGACCACCGCCGAACCCGCAGCACGCCCCGGGCGTTCAGGCGCCGGAGGCACGCGCTCGCTTCGCCCGATCCCAGGCCGAGGGCTTCCTGCACCTCCGACACCTGCGAGCGACCGTGCCGGGCCAGGTGGCGCAGCACGGCCAGCCGGCGCCGGTTCGCGAGCGCCCGGCAGGTCCTCCAGAGCGTCGGATGCAACACCCGTTCCTGCATCCCGTACCTACCTTTTCACCCCGGCCCCTCAGACCATCCTTACTACTCTAACGTCTTTTTGCAAAGCGAGTAATACCCATTCTCCTAGAATTCATTTTCCACACCTTGCAAGGTGTGAAATGCCGTACAGGTCGGGACGGGGGAAAGGTTGGAAAGGACCGGCGGGCGCGAGGCCTTGACCCGGGCGGCAGGGCGGACCAGGGTGACCGACTATGGCCGGAACGGATCAGCCGCGGCCGCCGACCTGCTTCGAACGGGCGGTCTACGACCTGCTCGGACGCGTCCCGCGCGGCCGCGTAACGACCTACGGCGCGATCGCCCGCGCGCTGCACGCCTCGCCGCGTGCGGTCGGCCAGGCGCTGAAACGCAACCCCTTCGCGCCGCGCGTGCCCTGCCATCGCGTCGTGGCCGCGGACCTCTCGCTCGGCGGTTTCGCGGGCGCACGCACCGGCGCGCCGATCGCCCGCAAGGCCGCCCTGCTGCGGGCCGAAGGCGTCCCCGTGCGAGGCGGCCGCGTCACCGACCCCGCGCGCCGGTGGACGCCCTGAAACCCTTCCGCCCGACGTTCCAACCCTTGGACCTCCGGCGCGCCCGGGCTTCCACCCCCTGGAAGAAAGGACCGCGGTCAGTGCGCGTGGCCGTCCTCCAGGTGCTCCCGCGCCGCCGGGCCGAAATAGGCGGCCTCGAACGCATCGATCAGCTCCCGGAGTTCGGCGACCGGCGCGGCCGCCGTCGTCTGCTTGGCCTTCATCGCCTGCAACAGGATCCCGTGCAGCAGGGTCAGCTGCCGCACGTACGCCTCGCGGCCGGGGGCGCCGGGCTCCACCGGCTTGATCCGCTGGTGCAGGAAGTACCGCGAAACCGTGTCCTGCAGCTTCGTCGCGTGCGCTTCCTTGTTCGTCACCCAGCGGACGAGCTGGTGGTGGTCCGGGCGCTCCTCGCCCGAGAGACGGACGATCTCGACCGCGGACTTCTCGAGGGTCGCCACGTCCTCGCGTAGTTGCTCGATCCGCAGGCGGTCGCCGTAGATCCCGCAGGGGATCTCGCAGTGCGCCCGGGCAAACGGTGCAAGCGCCAGCCACGCGGCGGCGCACACGGCCCACTGGGTGTGTCTCATCGTGCCGGTCCTCCCCGTCCGCCCCCCCGTCGCGGCGGGGCGGACGCCAAGGAGAACATACCCCGGCGCGGCGCCCGCGCCAGTCGGGCGACCGGCTCAGGCGGGCCGGCCGCGCAGGTGGTCGCACAGCCGCAGCGCCAGCGCGACCAGCAGCAGCGTGGGATTGGCCTGCCCGCTGGTGGGGAAGACCGAACTGCTCGCGACGTACAGGTTGTCGATGCCGTGCACGCGGCAGTCCGCGTCGACCACGCCCCGGGCCGGGTCCGCGGCCATGCGCGTCGTGCCGACATGGTGGCCCAGCACGGCCTGGTGGCGGCGGATCGCCTCCCGGGGGTCCGCCTCGTTGAAGACCAGTTCGCCGCACCCCGCGCGGCGCAGCTCCCGGTCGATCAGCTCGTGCACGCCGTAGATGCTCTCCACGTCGGACTCGGCCAGCCGGTAGTCCAGGTGCAGGCGCGGCATGCCCAGCGCATCGCGCTCCGTCGAGAGCGTCACGCGGTTCTCCCGCAGCGGAACCTGCTCGCTGTGGTAGTAGAGGTGGTAGCTGTTCGACCGCGAGCGGAGCAGCAGGGACGGCACCCGGCGGCCCTGGAGGAACCGGTCGCGGCAGAACATGGGCAGGAAGGACATGATCTCCGGCGAGCCCTTCAGGATGTTCAGCGCGTGCGACCAGTAGATGCCGTACTTGCCCCGGCCCGGCAGGATGTGCCGCTTGCCCTGCGCAAGGTGCTTGGCGAGGAACGCGAGCGAGAGCACCCCGCTGCCGTGCTCGGGATCGGCAACCAGCGGGCGGTCGAGCAGGACGTGCGTGTTGAGCAGGCCGTGCGCGCGCTGGGCCCCGGGCGCGACCCAGAAGCGGCGGCGCACGTACACGTCGTCCGGGTCCTTCTCGTAGGCGTAGATCACCGGCACGCCGGGCGCGAACTTCACCCGCGCGACGACGCCGCTGAGGTGGCACATGTAGCACCGGCCGAGCCAGTCGGACGCGTTGCCGATCCCGGCGCGGTGCACCCGGTTGGAGGCCATGAGCAGGCGGGTGCACTCGAACCCGCCGCCCGCCAGCACGACGCGGGCGGCGCGGACGCGGAACCGGCCGCGGCGGAACCCCGCCACGGTGACCGTCTCAACCCGCCGCCCGTCCGCCCCGACATCCAGGCTCACCGCCACGGCGTGCAAAAACACGCGCAGGTTCGGCGTCGACTCGAGGTCGGACGCGTACCGCTTGCCGAAGTGCGTGGGCGGACTCCACCGCTCGATGCTGGTCGTGACCAGTTCGCCGTCGCGGAATCCCCCGATCATGTCGCGCGCCGCGCCGGGCAGCGCCGTGCGGCTGTCGTACGCGTAGCGCCCGCACTCGAGCCACGCGTGGGCCCGCGGGTAGAACGGCTCCACGTCGGCGGCCCCGATCGGCCAGCCGCTGAGCGGCACGTACGGCCGCGCCTCGAAGTCGATGGGATCGAACGGCAGGCACCGGCCGCCCCACAGCGAGGTGGTGCCGCCGAGCTGGCGGTAGCGGTCCTTGTCGAGCGGCAGGTGCAGCTCCGGGTCGGCCAGCGTGCCCCGGTAGAGGTCCTGGCTGCGGCCCGCCCGGTGGCGCCCGCCCGCTTCGAGCAGGACCACGGAACGGCCGGCGCGCGCGAGCTCGAGCGCCGCGGTGATGCCCGCCGCCCCCGCGCCCACGACGCAGACGTCCGCGTCGATCACCGTGCCGTCCGCCACCTTCCGCGCATCCCCGATCATCCCGCCCGCCTTCCTTCCCCGTCGCCCGGCCCCGCCGGCGCCGCGCCGGCGGCCCGCAGGTTCTCCGCGAGGTGATCGCGGCACGTCATCCCGACCAGCACGCTGGTGACGCCCTCGGCGCCGAGCGCCGAGCGCAGGAGCCGCGCCGCGTCCGCGGGCGCGGCCACCGCCGCGCCGCCCGCAAAGACCTCCCTCACGATCACGCCGAGCCCGGCGCGCCCGGCCTCCGCCGCCGCGCGCCGGCCCCCCGGCGCGTGGGGGCCGGCGGGCAGTTCGACGCAGGATACGCCGCGCCGCCCCGCACACAAGGCCGCATCGGCCGCCGCGCCGCACGAAACCCCGCAGGCCCGGGCCTTGCCCTCGCGGACGAAGGCCTCGAGCGTCTCGAACAGGCCGTCCTCGCCCAGGAGCTCCGGCGGCGGCCCGTGCAGCAGGAACACGTCCACGCGGTCGGTGCGGAGCCGCCGGAGGCTGTCCTCGAGCCGCCGCCGCAACCGGCCCGGCTCGAAACACCGCCCTTCCACGGCGCGGCGCGCGTCGACGACGCCGCGGCGCGCCCGGCGCAGCCGGCGCAGGAGCGGCTGGGCCAGCGGCTTGACGAGGCGGACGGCGGGCGCGTACGGGCCCACGCGGAGGCCGGCCTTGGTGCAGTAGCACACCTCGTCGCGCCGGCCGCCGAAGAGCCGCGCCAGCAGGCGTTCGCTGTCGCCCTGGCCGTACACGTCCGCCGTGTCGAACAGCGTCACGCCGCACTCGAAGGCGGCCCGTAGCGTCGCGCGCACCTCGGCGAAGGCATGCCGCGTGGAGAGCGAGGCGACCTGGCTGCAGCCCGCGCCCAGGCGCGAGACGCACACCCCCGTGCGGCCCAGTTCGGCGTACTCCACGCGTTCAGCCCTCCCCCCGCAGGCGCCGGTACACCGCTTCGACGCGCTCCGCAATCTGCGGCCAGCCGTGGGCCCGCGCGCGGGCCAGGGCCCCGGCGGACAGGCGCGACCGCAGGGCGTCGTCGCCCAGCACCCGCGCCATCGCGTCCGCCAGCGCCGGCACGTCGCCGGGCGGGACCAGCAGGCCCGTCCCGCCGTCATCGACCACCTCGCGGAACCCGCCGAGGTCGCTGGCAATGACCGGCTGGCCGTACGCGTAGGCCGTGGCGATGACGGCGCTGTTCCATCCCTGGGTGTAGGGCAGCACGACGACGCGCACGTGCCCGAGCACGCCGGGGACCTGGTCGAGCGGGAGGTAGCCGGGCCGGAAACGGATGTGTTCCCCGCCCGGATCGACGCGGCGCACGGCCTCCTCGTAGGGCGCGACGTCCTCGAACGGCTTGCCGGCCACGAGCAGGAACGCCCCCGGCACCCGCTCGCGCGCCAGCGCGAAGGCCTCGATCAGCGGCGCCAGGCCCTTGCGCGGTTCGAGAATGCCGAAGAACAGCGCGACGGGCCGGCCGGGCGGCACCTCGGGCGAGCGCGCGGCGCCCTCCCGGTGGACGAAGTGCGTGAGGTCCGCCAGCGGGATGGCGCTGACCTTGGCCGGGTCGACCGGGAACCGGTCGAGGAGCGAGCGGCGGTTCTGCTCGGCGTTGACGAAGATGTGCTCCATCTCGCGGTACAGCCGCGGCAGCGTCCAGCGGTGGTGGAGCTTGAGCCGCTTGGGAAAGACGTCCTGCGCGGTGTAGACGTAGTGCGCCCGGCAGAGCCTGCGGAAAAGCCCGCGCAGGGCCAGGTAGCTCGTGGGGTGCAGGTGCCCCTGGATGTGCACGATCTCGGGCCGGTGCCGGCGCACCCACCGCGCCAGGGCGAGCATCCGCCCCGGACGCGGAAGAAAGCGGTCGAACGCCTCGATCGCCTCGTAGCGGCGAGGGTACGCGCGGGTCTCGAAGGCGACGCCCGTCGCCAGCCCGACCTCGTGCCCGCGCTGCGCGAGCGCGTCGGCCAGGTTGTGGGCGTACTGAAAGGTTCCGGCATACCCGCCGGGCTCGACCACGAGAATGCGCATCCGCCCACCGTTACACCAAACCGGCCCCGGGCTCAAGGCGCGCAGGCTTTTGGGGTTGCGCCCCGCGCGAAAGCGGGACTAGAGTCTCCCGTTTCGTGCTCGTTTCGTGCTCGGGCGGCTTCCTTATGGCGAAAGAAAAAGAAGACTGCATCCAGGTGGACGGCGTGGTGGCCAAGGTGCTGCCGGCGACCATGTACCGCGTCAAGCTGCCCAACGGCCACGAGGTGCTCGCTCACATCTCCGGAAAGATGCGCAAGCACTTCATCCGCATCACCACGGGCGATCGCGTCACCGTGGAGATCTCGCCCTACGACCTGACCAAGGCGCGCATCACCTACCGCCACCGCGTCTGACCGGCCGGCCGGGCCGCCGCCGGCCCAGCCCCAGCCGCCGCTCCGCTTCGAGGAAGTCCGCCGGCAGCGGCGCCCGCGCGGCGACGCGCCGCCCGGTCGCCGGGTCGTCGAACGCGAGGGAGGCGGCGTGCAGCATCTGGCGCGGCACCTCGCGCAGCGCGTCCGGCAGCGCCCGCCCCGTCCCGTACTGCTTGTCCCCCGCCAGCGGAAAGCCCAGCTCGAGCAGGTGCCGGCGGACCTGGTGCGTGCGGCCGGTGTGCAGCACCAGGCGCACCCGGCTCGCGTCGGGCCCCGCGCGCAGCGGGTGCACCTCGGTCCTCGCCGGGCGGCCGTCGAGCGGTTCCTCGACCGTGCGCGGCGGACCCTCCAGCTTCCCGATGACGATCGCCTCGTACACCTTCTCCACGGCGCGCTCGCGGAAGACGCCGACGGCGTCCTCCCGCGCGGCGGGCGTGCGCGCGAAGAGCAGGCAGCCGGTCGTGTCGCGGTCGAGACGGTGGACCGCCTCCAGCCCCGGCTCCCCGCGCTGCGCCCGCAGCCGCGCCTCGGCGCTCCCGGGCGACACGTTGGATACGAGCCCGGCCGGCTTGTCCGCGATGACGTACCGCCCGTCCTCGTGAAGCACGCCCAGCGTCCCGCCCGCGGCGGGCCGGACCGACGCCGACTGCACCTCCACGCGGTCCCCCGCCCGCAGGCGGTGCCGCGCCATCCACACCCGCCGGCCGTTCACGAAGACCACCCGCGCGTCGAGCAGCCGCTTGGCCTGCTTGCGCGACACCCCGCGGCGCGCGCACAGGAACCGGTCGAGCTCGTGCCCCGCCTCGGCGCCGGCCACCGTGTGCATGCGTTCCGTCACGCGCCCATCGTACGCGACCCGCCGCCGGCGGCGACACCGAAAAGGGACGGGTCGCGCCGGCCCTCGCGCGGTTTGTGCTACCCCCGCGCCGCGGCATCTGGAAGAATGGCCGGGCCCACGGAACCCTCATCCGAAGACGCGAGGCGAGAGACATGAAGAAGGTACTGATCCCGACCAAGCTCGACGGCGCCTGCAGGCAGCTGCTGGAGGCGAACGGCGCCTACACCGTCGTCCAGGACGACAAGACCCCGGCGGCCGAACTGGTGGCGGCCCACCCCGACACCTATGCGCTCGTGGTCCGCAGCGAGCAGGTCGACGCGGCGGTCCTCGACGCCCTGCCCTCGCTGAAGGTCGTCATCCGGGCCGGGGCCGGGTTCAACACCATCGACACGCGCCACGCCCGGAAGCGGGGGATCGACGTCATGAACACCCCCGGCGCGAACGCCAACGCGGTCGCCGAGGAGGTCGTGGCGATGATGCTGGCCGACGCGCGCCACGTCGTGGCCGCCGACCCCTCCTGCCGCTCGGGCGCCTGGGAGAAGAAGTCGTTCATGGGCCGCGAAATCACCGGCAAGACGGTCGGCATCGTGGGGCTCGGCGCCATCGGGCGGCTGGTCGCGCGCCGCCTCGGCGGTTTCGACTGCCGGCTGCTGGGCTACGATCCCTTCCTCGCCGAGGAGCGCGCCGAGGCGCTCGGCATCCGCATGACCGACCTGCCTTCGCTCTTCGCCGAGTCCGACTACGTGACCCTGCACCTGCCCGAGAACGACGAGACCCGCGGCCTCGTGAACGCCGCGCTGCTCGGGCGGATGAAGGACGGCGCGACGCTCGTCAACTGCGCGCGCGCCGGGATCGTCGACGAGGCCGACCTGCGGGCGGCCCGGGCCGCGAAGACGCTGCGCTTCTTGAACGACGTGTACCCGAAGGACGGGGCCGGGCCGAAGAGCGTGGCCGACCTCGCCGACCTCATGCTCCCCCACCTCGGCGCCAGCACGAGGGAAGCCAACGAGAACGCCGCGCGCCGGGCGGCGGAACAGCTGGTCGAGTTCGACGAGAAGGGCATCACCTCCTACATCGTCAACCGCGACATCCCCGAGGGGCTGTCCCGCGAGTTCGCGGACCTGGCCTACACGCTCTCGCGGCTGTGCCGCGCCATGGCGGGCACGCAGGCGCAGCTCGAACTGGTCGAGACAAGCTTCTACGGGACGCTCAAGCCCTTCGGCGAGTGGCTGCTCGTGCCGATCGTCGCCGCGCTCAACAAGGACTTCGACCGCTCGATGGACGCGCGGGCCGCCAGGACCTTCCTCCGGGAGTGCGGCGTCGACTACGCCGACCGCGAGACGGACGACACGAAGGGGTTCCGGAACTCGATCACCGTCGACCTCGTGGTCGGCGCGGGCGGGGACGCCCTGCGGCGGACGAGCATGCGGGGCACGGTGGCCGAGGGCAACCTCATGGTCGCCCGCATCAACGACTTCGACAAGCTGTACTTCGAGCCCCGGGGCCACATCGTCGGGTTCGTCTACCGCGACCGCCCGGGCGTGCTCGGCCAGATCGGCGCCGCGCTGGCGGCGGCCGACATCAACATCGACGATATCCGCAACCCGCACGACTCGACCGGCAAGACGTCGCTGGCGATCCTCAAGGTCAACGCCGGCGTGCCCGACGAACTGCTCGGTGCCATCGCCTCCCGCATCGAGGCCGAGGCGGGTTTCTACGTCGACCTGTAGGGGCGGCTCCAGGGGGAGCGGGCGGCGGAAGGCCGGCCGCCGCCCCGTTCGCGGCGCCGCGCGACACCGCGCCGCGCCTTCCGGGCGGACCGCCCGCGCGAACCGGCCGGCGGGAAGCACCCCGGCTAGTGGACCCTCGGCGGCTTGCCGACGGCGAACACGTTGAAGCCGATCCCGAAAAGCTCCGCGTGGTCGAGCTGGTTGCGCCCGTCGAAGCAACACGCGGGCTTCTCCATGCTCTCGTGGATGCGGCGGTAATCGAGCCCGCGGTAATCCGCCCACCCGGTCAGCAGCGCCACCGCGTGCGCGCCCTCCGCCGCCCGGTAGGGATCGGGCTCGAAGGCGACGGCGCCGCCGAGGTCGGCCAGATCGCGCCGGGCGTTGTCCAGGGCGCGGGGGTCCGTCACGACCACCTCGGCGCGCTCCTCCACGAGGCGGCGGCACACGTGGATGGCCGGGCTTTCCCGCGTGTCGCCGGTATCGGCCTTGAACGCGAAACCGAAGAGCGCGATCCGTTTGCCCACGACCGTGTTGAACATCCGGTCGACCATGTTGCGCACGAACCGGTGGTGCTGGTAGTCGTTCATCTCGACGACCTGCTCCCAGTAGCGCGCGGCGTGCTTGAGCCCGTAGAAGTCGCAGAGGTAGACCAGGTTCAGGATGTCCTTCCGGAAGCAGGAGCCGCCGAAACCGACGCCGGCCTGCAGGAAGCGCGGTCCGACCCGCGCGTCCATGCCGATGGCGCGCGCCACCTCGGTCACGTCCGCGCCGGACACCTCGCACAGGCCCGCCAGGGCGTTGATCGAGCTGATCCGCTGTGCGAGGAAGGCGTTGGCCGCCAGTTTCGACAACTCGCTGGACCACACGCTCGTCGTCAGGATGCGCTCCTCGCGGCACCCAGTGGGCGTAGACGCCGGCCAGGGCCTGCGACCGCGCGCGCGGCCGCTCTCGGTGTCTTTCCCCCCGATCAGGATGCGGTCGGGCTGCTGCAGGTCGTCGATGGCCGTGCCCTCCGCCAGGAACTCCGGGTTGGACAGCACCTCGAAGTGCATGTTGCCGGGGCCCGAGTTGAGGATGTACTCCATCGCCTCGGCCGTGCGAACGGGCACGGTGCTCTTCTCCACGACGATCTTCCCGCGGTCGGACGCGGCGCGGATCTGGCGCGCCGTCTTCTCCCAGTACTGGAGGTCCGCCGCCCGGCCGGCGCCTTCGCCGAAGGTCTTCGTGGGGGTGTTGACGCTGACGAAGATGATGTCGGCCTCGCGAATGCCGGCGTCGACGTCCGTCGTGAAGAACAGGTTCCGGTCGCGCGCCTGCCGGACCACGTCGAGCAGGCCGGGCTCGTAGATCGGCAGCTCGTCGCCCTGCCACGCGCGCACGCGCGCCTCGTTGATGTCGGCGACGAGCACCTTGAGGTCGGGGCACTTCGCGGCGATGACCGCCATCGTCGGCCCGCCCACGTAGCCCGCGCCGATGCACAGGATCGTCTTCATCCGCACCTCCTCCGCGCCGCCGGCGCGCCCCCACGTATGCGCCAGGCGGGGGGGCCAAGGCAAGCCTCCCGCCGGGTCCGCGCGGCGGGGAGCGGCCGCGCGTGGCTCAGCCGGCGGGCGCGCGTCCGCCCTCGCCGGGGCGGCGGGCGACGAGGTCGACGAGGAACCAGTCGGGCGGGCAGCGCAGGCGGAACGGCGGGAACGTGAGGCCGACGCCGGCGGAGAGGAACACGTGCGTGCCGTCCAGCTCGTAGTGGCCGTGCGTGAGCCGGCGGCCGAACCGCGAGGGCACGGCGGCGGGGCCGATCCACGGCCAGCGGAGCTGGCCGCCGTGGAAGTGTCCCGCGAAGACGGCGAACGCGCCGGCCCGGGCGAAGCGGGGCGCGTTGTCGGGGGAGTGGGTGAGCCCGAAGAGCACGGCCTCCCCGCGGGCGGGCGGTGCCGGGTCCTCCGGCGGGCACCAGGGCGTGTCGTCGCCGCAGACGAGGGCGCGCGCGCCGCCCGGCAGCGCGAGCGTCTCGCAGCCGTTGCGCAGCACGCGGATCCCGCGGGCGGCGATCTGGTCCGCCATGGCCTCCGCGCCCGCCGCGACATCGTGGTTGCCCAGCACGGCGAACCGGGCGAGGCGCGCGGGCATCCCGTCCAGGGTCTCGTCCAGCAGCCGGCTGTCCAGCTGGCTGTAGCCGAAATCCCCGGTGAAGAAGACCACGTCGGGCCGGGCTTCCGCCACCCGGGCGGCCAGGTCGCGGTAGTAGGCCGCGGGCATCCGGTCGTTGATGTGCAGGTCGCTGAGGTGCGCGATCCGCAGCCGCGCGGGGAAGCCCGGCGGGGCGGCCAGCTCGTAGCGGAGGCAGCGGAGGTCGCGGTTGGTGATCCAGCGGCCCGGGCGCGCGGGCGCCGTTTCCTCCACGGGCGGCGCGCCCCGCAGCCGCCGCTCGGCGCGCGCGGCGGCCGCCTCCATGGCGGCGTGCCAGGCGACGGCGAGCAGCGGGACGGCCGCCCAGGGCCCCCACCCGAGCGCCGCCCCCGCCGCGGCGCCGGCGCAGGGCAGCCCCGCGAAGGCCGAGAGCGCGAGCACCCGCTTGAGGCGGCGGGTCCGCATGCGGTTCAGCACGCGCATGTAGAACAGGAGAAACGCGCAGAACCCGCCCGCGCCGTACACGGCGGCGCCCGCGATTCTCTCTGCCAGCACGTTCCACGGCATCGCTTCGTCTCCCCCCCCGAGGCCGGCCGGCATGATGCAGGCGCCGCCCCCCGCCGCAAGGCAAAACGCCCCTGTGCCGTCCGGCGGCACCGCGCCGCCGCGAGGTGCGCGCTTTCCATCGGGGCGCGGCGCGGGTAGCGTGGCGCGCATGAGTACCACGGTGGCGATTCGGGATCTCAAGGCGCACGCCGGGGCGGCCGTCCGGCTGCGCGGCTGGCTCTACGGCAAGCGCTCGAGCGGGAAGATCGCCTTCCTACTCGTCCGCGACGGGACCGGCCTGTGCCAGTGTGTCGTGGAAGCGGCCCGGGCCGAAGCCTTCGCGGCCGCCGGGACCCTCGCGCAGGAGGCCTCGCTGGAGCTGGAAGGCGAGGTGCGGCTCGACGAGCGCGCGCCGGGCGGCGCCGAGATCACCGCCACGGCCGTGCGCGTGCTCCAGGCGCCCGGGAGCGATTACCCGATTTCCCGCAAGGCCCACGGCGTCGACTTCCTGATGAACCACCGCCACCTCTGGCTGCGCTCGCCGCGCCAGGTGTCGATCCTGCGCGTCCGCCACACGCTCATCCGCGAGGCGCGGGCGTTTTTCGACGAGGGGGGCTTCACGCTCGTCGACACGCCCATCCTCTCGCCCGGCGCGGCGGAGGGGGCGGGCACGCTGTTCGAGGTGGACTACTTCGGCGAACCGGTCTCCCTCGCGCAGACCGGCCAACTCTACCTCGAGGCCGCCGCGATGGCGCTGGGCCAGGTCTACTGCTTCGGCCCCACCTTCCGCGCCGAGAAGTCCAAGACCCGCCGCCACCTCACCGAGTTCTGGATGATCGAGCCCGAGGTCGCCTTCGCCGAGCTGCCCGAGCTCATGGACCTGGCCGAAGGCCTGGTGTGCCGCCTCGTCCGCGCGGCGCTCGAGCGCCACCGCGACGACCTGGCCGCGCTCGGCCGCGACCCCGCCCCGCTGGAGGTCGTGCGCGCGCCGTTCCCTCGCCTGACCTACACCGAGGCCGTGGACCTGCTGCACGACGAGGCGCTGCACGCGCGGCTACAGGCCGAGCTCGAGGCCGACCGCGCGCGCCTGCGGGAGGACGCCGCCCGGCTCGAAGACCTGGAACGGCAGCGCGCCGGCGCGCGCAAGAAGTGGCAGCAGGAGAAGCTCGACCGCGAGGTAGCGGCGCTGCGCGAGGACCTGGCCGAGCGGCAGGCTGAGCTCGAGAACCGCCCCGCGCACATCGAGGGCGCCCGCGGTTTCCGGTGGGGCGACGATCTCGGGGGCGACGAGGAGACGATGCTCACGCGGCAGTTCGACCGGCCGGTCATCGTGACGCGCTACCCGCGCGAGGCGAAGGCCTTCTACATGAAGCCTTCGCCCGACGATCCGCGCGTGGTGCTCAACATGGACGTGCTGGCCCCCGAGGGGTACGGCGAGATCATCGGCGGGAGCCAGCGCGAGGACGATCTCGACGCCCTGACGGCGCGCATGGACGCCGAGGGCATGCCGCGCGGTCCCTACGAGTGGTACCTGGACCTGCGCCGCTACGGCAGCGTGCCCCACGGCGGCTTCGGGCTGGGCATCGAGCGGACCGTGGCCTGGATCTGCGGCCTGCGCCACATCCGCGAGACCATCCCCTTCCCGCGGCTGATGGGCCGGATCTACCCCTAGGCGCGCAACTTCGTCCTTGCGCCGCGTTCGCGCGCCATCGACCCTCCCCGTGCCGGCCCCGTCCCCGGGCGCCGCGCTTGTCGGCGGGGTGTAGCTCAGCTTGGCAGAGCGCCAGCTTTGGGAGCTGGAAGTCGTGGGTTCGAATCCCACCACCCCGACCATGCTTCGCTCGGAGCCCTGCGACGAGCGAAGCATGCCCTGCGTAGCCTTGGCGAAGCAGGGCTCCGAGCTACGCATGGCAAGCCGGCTGTTGGACGTACCCATGCACTACGTGTATCTGATTCGAAGCGAATCCGAGCCGCTGCAGCGGTACATCGGCCTGACCGATGACGTGCAGGCCCGGCTGGCCAGTCACAACTCTGGCGCAAATCCCCACACGGCGAAGTACCGGCCGTGGCGGCTGATGGCCTTTGTGGCCTTGGAAAGCCGCGAAAAGGCTGCGGCCTTTGAGCGCTACCTGAAACACGGTTCCGGCCACGCTTTCGCCAATCGCCATCTGTGGTGAAACGCCGGGGGTTACGCCGCTGATCGAATCAGGTGGCCGATCATCGCCATCCACGGCAGCGTTGGATCGTCAAAGAAGGCCACGATGGGCGCCACCAGTTGGGGGTACGGTTCAAACGAGCGAAGCATGCCCTGCGTAGCCTTGGCGAAGCAGGGCTCCGAGCTACGCATGGCAAGCCAGTCCTGGAAAGAAGCCTCGCGGAGAGCGAAGTAGGTTCTACGCAGCCCAAGCGCGGCGCCGGACGAAGCAGGGGCTGTTTGACGGACCGTGCGGCGGCGGGCACGTTGCGCCGCGGCAACCCGGCGGATAGGATGCGGGCGGAGGGACCGCGCATGGCCGAGAACAAGACGAAGTGCATCGGGATACTGACGTCCGGCGGGGATTGCCCGGGCCTGAACGCGGCCATTCGCGGCGTCGCCAAGGCGGTCCTGGCCCAGGGCACCCGGGTCTACGGCATCCACGACGGGTTCCGGGGCCTCGTCGAGAACCGGATGGCGCGCCTCGAGGACCAGGACGTGAGCGGCATCCTGACCCAGGGCGGCACGTTCCTCGGGTCGAGCCGCGACAAGCCGCACCGGATGACGATGGGCGGCAAGGTCATGGACATGACCCGGGTCGCGGTCGACAACGCCCGCCAGCAGCACATCGACTGCCTGGTCTGCCTGGGGGGCAACGGCACGCAGAAGAACGCCATGCGGTTGCACGAGGCGGGCCTCGACGTCCTCACGCTCCCCAAGACCATCGACAACGACGTGGCGGAAACGGACGTCACCTTCGGGTTCGACTCCTCGATGACGATCGCCACGGAAGCCATCGACCGCCTGCACACGACCGCCAGCAGCCATCACCGCGCCATCGTCTGCGAAATCATGGGGCACCGTGCCGGCTGGCTGGCGCTCGGCGCCGGCATCGCCGGCGGGGCGGACGTCATCCTCCTTCCGGAAATCCCCTACGACATCGATGTCGTCGTCGAACACCTGCTGGCGCGGCGCCATCACAGCAAGCGTTTCTCCATCATCGCGGTCGCCGAAGGCGCGGCCCCGAAGCCGCGGGGAAAGGCGGGCGGCAAGGGGAAGTCCCGCGGCGGAAAGACCGGCGCGCCGCCCGGGGCCGCGACAGCGGCCGCGCGACTGGCCCGCGAGATCGAGGAGGCGGCCGGCATCGAGGTCCGGTTCACCTCGCTGGGCCACGTCCAGCGGGGCGGGACCCCCACGGCGACGGACCGCCTGCTCTGCACGCGGCTCGGCGCGAAGGCGGGCGAACTGCTGGCGGCAGGCCGCTACAACGTGATGGTGGGCGTCCGCCAGACCGCGTGCGTGGCCGTTCCGCTCGAGAAGGTCGCCGGCCGCACCCGGACGGTGCCGCCGGACCACCCGTGGATCCGCACGGCCCTCGCGGTCGACACCTGCCTCGGCGACCGGCTGCGCTGAAGGGGGCCCCGTGGGATGCCTAAAGGGCCAGTCGACGCACGCCGGGAAGAAGGGCCGCTTCGAATGCAAGAAGTGCGGCGCGGTCGCCAGCAAGAAAGGCAAGGTCTGCAAGCCCCGCAAGGTGAAGACCGCCTGACGTCCCCTGCCCGCCCGCCGGTTCCGCCGGAAGCCGCGGCGCTCCCGCCGCGCGTGGCGGAACCGCCGCGCGGACCGCGGGGCCCGGACGGTTGGGGCTGGCGCGGGCGGGCCGCCCCGCGGTACGGTCGCGACGCGGTCCGCGCAAGGCCATGAGCACCTTTCGACTCCAGCCCGAAGCCGCCCCGGACGAAGCCCCCTCGCCCACCGGCCGGGCGGACGGACTGACCAGTGCGGCCCTGCTGCAGAACGCCCGGTGGTTCACCCGGATCCGGTGGATGGTGGTCGTCGCGCTGGCGGGATTCGGCGCGGCATCCGCCCTGCTCGACCCCGCCTTCCTGGGCCGGTTCGGGCTGAACGCCGCGGGGCCGTGGCCGCTGCACATGGCCGGCATCCTAGCGGCGCTCAACCTCGTGTCGATCGGGGCCGTCCGGCGTCTCTCCGCCCGGCAGCCGTGGCACCGCATCGCCGCGGTCGTCTGGTTCCAGATCGTCTCCGACCTCGCCGTGCTGACCGTACTGGTGCACCGGGTGGGCACGACCAGCACGTTCATCCCTTCCGCGTACCTCCTTCACATCACGCTGGCCTGCATCTTCTTCGGCCGCCGGGACAGCCTGCTCGTCACCCTGCTGAGCGCGGCGCTCTTCCTGGGCACCGCGACGCTGGAAGGCCTCGGCGTGCTCGCGCGCGCGAACCTCCTGTCTTCGGCGGCGCCGGCGGCGCCCGGCTTCGCGCCCGCGGCGTTCTTCGCCGTGCCCACCGTGTTCGTGTGGCTCGTCGTGTGGTACCTCGTGTCGTCGATCTCGGAGGCCGTGCGGCGGCGGGACCGCGAGCTGGACGCGGCCAACCAGCGGATCACGCGCGCGGACCGGGAGATGAACCGGCAGATGCTGCGCATTACGCACGACCTCAAGGCGCCCTTCTCCGGGATCGAAAACCACATCATGGTCCTGAAGCACACGCACGGGGACGAGCTGCCCGAAGGCGTCCGCCGGATCATCGACAAGATCGACGTGCGGTCCGCGGCGCTGCGCGCGCGGATCGGCGACATCCTGACCCTGGGCGGCCTCCGGTCCGACCAGGCGGCGAAGCGGGACGCCGAAGAGGTGGGCCTGCGCGGCCTGGCGGAATCCGTCCTGCAGGAGCTGCAGGGCCTGGCGGCGGACAAGGAGGTGTCGCTCCGGCTCGAGGCCGGCGACGCCCGCGTCCGCAGCGACCCCGCGCAGCTCCGGATGCTGTTGTCGAACCTGGTCTCGAACGCCGTGACCTATTCGCACCGCGGGGGGGCCGTGGACCTCGCGGTCCGCGACGAGGCCGCCCGCGTGCGCCTCCGCGTCGCCGACCACGGCATCGGCATCGGCGAGAAGGCCCTGTCGCGGATCTTCGAGGACTTCTTCCGCGCGCCGGAGGCGGCCGCGCACAACCCGGCCTCCACGGGCCTCGGGTTGGCCATCGTGCGGCAGGTGGCCCGCAACCTGCACCTGGAGATCGCCGTGGAAAGCGAGCCGGGCAAGGGCACCGCCTTCGAGGTGCTCATCCCGAAGCGTTGAGCGGGGCGGGCGGGTCGGCGCGCAGCGCGGCGTGCACCAGCGTCAACAGCGCGAGGCAGGCGACGTCGCTGCGCAGTACGCGTTCGCCGACCCCCGCGGGCGCGAACCCGTGCGCGCGCAGCAGGTCGCGTTCGTAGGGGGTCCACCCGCCTTCGGGGCCCACGGCCAGCAGGGTGCGGCGCGCGGGGGCCGCGCCGGCCTCTCCGCGCGGCGGCGGCGCGGCGCCGGGCTCGCCGAACAGCCGGAGCGGGGCGGGGCAGAGCGCGTCGAGCTCGTCCTCCACCAGCACCTTCAGCCTCCGGTGCACGGTGACGCGGGGCAGCCGCGTGTCGCCAGCCTGTTCGAGCCCCTCGAGCAGCCGTGCGCGCCGGAACGCGGGATCGAGGACGTGCGTGTCGAAGTACATCCGCTCGACCTTCTCCGCGTTGGCGAGCAGGAGGCGGCCGATCCCGAGCATCGCCAGCGGGGCGTACAGCCGGCGGAGCACCTTGGGGCGCGGCAGCGCGAGCAGCAGGTCCGCCGCGGGCACGGGCGGAGCGGCGGCGGCGAACCGGCACGCGAGCGCGAGGGTGTCCGCGGCGGCCTCGAGCACGGTGCCCTCGCCGCGCGGACCGTCGATGACGCCGACCCGCAGGACCTGCCCGGGCGCGGCGCGCAGCACCTCGCGCGCGTGGCGGGCGCGGCGGCCCCGCAGCACGGCCGTCCCGTCCGCCCCCGCCTCGCCCGGCTCGAGCAGGATCAGGTTCACGGCGGCCCGGCGTGTCCGCCGCGCAGGTAGGCCTCCTCGAGCGCCATGCCGGGCTCGACGGCCGTGATGCCCCGCCCCGCGTCGAGCAGCACGCGCAGCACCCCGGCGGTGAGCCGGTCCGGCTCCCCGGCCGACTCCGCGTAGCGGGCCACGAGCAGCCCCTCCCCCTCCGGCTCGAACTGCAGGCCCGGCAGCGCGGCGGCGAGGGCCTCCAGGGGCGCGGGGCCCCCGGTGAAGCGCACGCGGACGCAGCGGCGCCGCTCGGTCATCGACTCGAGGCTGCCCGCGCGCACGGTGCGGCCGGCGTCCAGGAAGACGACCTGGTCGCAGATGCGTTCGATCTCGTGCAGGTTGTGGGAGCTGACGACGATCGTCTGCCGGCCGCGGCGGGCGGCGATATGCCCGCGCACCCGCACGACCTCGCGCGGGTCCAGCCCGCTCAGGGGCTCGTCCAGCAGCACGAGCTCCGGCGCGCCGAGGAAGGCCTGCGCCATGAGCAGGCGGCGTCGCATGCCGTGGGAGAGCGTCCGCACGGGCGCCTCCGCCCGGTCGGCGAGGTGCACCCAGGCCAGCACCTCCGCCGCGCTGCGCACCGCGTCCTCCCGGGACAGGCCCTGCAGGCGGCCGTAGTAGCGCAGCAGGTCACCCGCGCGCGCGTAGCGCGGCGGCTCGGCGTCCTGCGGCAGCAGCGTGACACGGCCCGCGTGGCGGCGCGGATCGAACGGGCCCTCGCCCAGCAGGTCCACGCGTCCGGCCTGGATGCGCAGGTAGCCGCCGATGCAGCCGAAGGCCGTCGTCTTGCCCGCGCCGTTGCAGCCGACCAGCCCGCAGATGGAGCCGCGCGGCACGGAGAAGCTCGCCCCGTCGAGGGCGGCGATCCGCCCGTAGCGCTTGACCACCCCCCGCAGCGCCAGGGCCGCCCTCACAGGTCCCTCCCCGCGAGCGCGGCGTGCCCCGCCAGCAGGGGCAGGGCCGCGAGCGCCGCCAGGTAGGCGGACGCGGTGACCAGGTGCGGCAGGTCCATGCGCCACAGGTCCATGTAGTGCCCCTGCGGCAGCAGCGTGAGCAGCACGTCCCAGGCGGCGCGCAGCCCGTCCCCGCGGAAGTGCCGCGCGATCCCGTAGAGCACGAGCTGCGTCGCGAACGCGACGAAGGAGAGCACCGTCGCCTTCGGGTCCGAGCGCGTCACCTGGGAAAGGCCGAGCGCCAGGCCGAGGAAGGGCAGCGCGTAGAGCCACCCGCGCAGGGCGAAGACCCCCATGCCGTAGGCCACCGTCCAGGCGTCCATCGCGTGCAGCCGGAAACGGGCCACGGTCCATGCCGCGACGGCGCCCAGGAGCAGGGCGACGAGGGTCTGCAGCGCCTGCCCGCCGAACTTGCCGATCGACCACGAGAGCCGGTCGGTGCGGAACGCGATGTAGCGCACGGAACCGGATCCCAGTTCCTCCGCGATGCGCCCTGCCGAGCTGAGCAGGACGAGCAGCGGCGTGAACAGGAACACGACCCACCCGTAGAGCAGCACGATCGGCGGCCAGCGCATCAGGCCGTCGACCAGCGAGGGGTCGCCGACGAGATGGCCGATCATGCGCCGCAGCCGCTGGGAGCCCCACAGGGCGTCGGCCACGGTGCCCGCCGAGGCGGACGCCGGGATGCGCAGCATCTCGGACAGCTCGCCCTCGAGCCGGTGGAGGACGTTGATGAACACGTTCATGAAAAGCACGGCGGTGCCGAGGTAGAGCGCCAGCACCAGGGCGGCGCGCCGGCTGCGCAGCGCATCGGCCAGCTCGTGCCGCATGATGAGGCCGATGTCGCGGAGCGAAGCGGTCACGGCCGGCGGTTCCTGCGGCGGCCCGCTTCCCGGAGCCGGTCCTGCACCCCGACCAGCGGGAGGGCCACCGAGGGGTCGATGAAGTCCGCGAGGTCGAAGCCCGACGCCGCGCCCGAGGGGTTCTGCCGCCAGTCGGAGGGCATCTTCCGGTCCAGCTCGTCGTACGTGACGACCAGGGCGCTGCTGAGGTCGTTGATCATGCGCGCGCCGGTCTCGGGCATCGAGAGGTCGTCGGCCGTCTGCAGGCGCCGGGCCCAGTCCTCGATCTTCTGTGCCAGCCGCACGTTCATGGCCGCCACCAGCACGTCGAAATCGGCGGCCTGCTGCCGCGAAAGCTCCGCGTTGGCCACGAAGGCGTTGCGGGACGCCTCGGCCCGCACGCGGAACACCTCGATCGCGGCGTCGATGTCGGCCTGCATGTCACCCGGTTCCCTGGGGGGCGGTTCCGGGCGCGGCGGCGCGGGGGCTGTCTCGCCGGGCTCGCCGTCCGCCGCGGCAGCGGGGCCCGGCGGCGCGTCCGGGTCCGCGGCGGGGGGCTCCTCGGGGACCTCGTCCGGGGGAGGCGCCGCGGGCGGCCCGGCGGGTATGCGGAGCATGCGCACGACGCCCTCCAGGTCCGCCCCTTCCGGTTGGGCCGGGCGCGCGGCGGTTTCCTGTTCGCCCAGGCGGGCGCGCAGGTCGCGCACCTCCGCCCGCGGACCCCACGATCCCGCGACAAGGCCCACCAGCAGGGCCACGGCTATCCAGACGACTTGGCGCATGCTCTTTCCTTTCCCGGCGACGCCCGGCGGGGGCGAAACGCCAGCTCCCAGCTCCCGTCCGCGCCGGCGCGAAGGCGCACCGCGCGGCCCACCGGCAGGAACAGCCCGTCGTGCATGTGGCCGAACGGCAGGCGCGCCAGCACGGGCACCCCCAGCCGCTCGCCCCACCCGGCGAGGATCTCGTCGACCGTCGGACCCTGGTAGTCGTCCGGCTGCTTGTGAGGGAAGGCCCCGCCGACGAGGGCCCGCACGCCGCGCAGGGCGCCCGAGGCCTGCAGCTGCGCCAGGGCGAAGTCCACCCGGTACGGGCTCTCCTCGATGTCCTCGACCGCCAGTACGGCCCCGGCCAGGTCGGGCTGGGCCGGCGTCCCGCACAAGCCCGCGAGCACCGACACGCAGGCGGCGAAACACGGCCCTTCCGCCTCCCCCGCCCGCAGCACCCGCACGGACGCGTCCGTGCACGGCGCGCGCGCCAGCGCGCCGCCGCGCAGCAGGGCCAGCAGCGACGTCCCGGCGCGCGTCCGCGCGAGGTCGGCCGGCAGGGCGCCGTAGTAACCCTCGCCCCACCGGCGCGTCCACCAGAGGGTGTGGAGCACCGTGGCGTCGCTGTAGCCGATGAGCAGCGGGCGTTTGCGCGGTTGGGCGGCCAGCACGGCCCCGGTGAGATGCACCGCGCCGTAGCCGCCCCGGCAGGCCCACACGACGTCGTGGCGGAGGGCCCGCCCGATGTCGGCCTCGCGCGCGCCCGACTCGATCCACGCGCCGGCCCCCGGGTACCGGTCGAGCAGGGGCGAGGCGACCACGCGCCAGCCCATGCGCCGCGCGAGGCCGCGGGCCGCCGCCAGGTTCCCGGCCTTCTCGGAGGGACCGCGCAACGCATAACTGGGGCAGCAGGCGTAGAGCGTCGGCTCTTTCACGGTGGAGAAACTACATGAACGGGGCCGCCCCGGCCAGCGCGCGGGACCGCGGCACGGCCGCCCCCGCGATGCCCGCGGGACGCCGCGGGACGCCCCGCAGCGGCAGCGCGGCCTTGTCGCCCACCCCGGCCTTGTTCTAGAGTCCGGGAGGCCGCCGTGCCGCCCGCGAAGACGCAAACGCGGGGACCGGCCGCCGATAAGGAGTCGAACCATGCAACGCACGTTCCGCCTGCTGGCCGCCGCCCTGGCCCTGCCGCTTGTTTCCGGCTGCATCGAGAGCACCACCCTGCTCAAGGTCGGCAAGGACGGCAGCGGCACCGTGACCGTCCGCGAATTCTACTCGCCCCAGCTCACCCAGATGATGGACGGCATGGCGGGCATGGTGCAGGGCATCGTGCCCGACGGCGCGGAAGGCGCGGAGGCCGCGCCCGCCGCGGTCGACCTCTTCAAGGACAGCATCGAGAAGAAGGCTGCCCTGATGGGCCCGGGCGTGACGATCACCCACCGCGAGGACGTGACGAACGCGGCCGGGTGGAAGGGGTTTCTCGCCACGTACGCCTTCCCCGACATCAACAAGCTCAACCTCGGCATCGGCGAGGGGGATGCGGACGCCGAGGACGGGCCGGCGGGCTTCCGCTTCGCCTTCACGCCGGGATCGCCCGCCAAGCTGGACATCGTCCCCAACAAGTCGCCGTCCGCGGAGCAGGAAGCGGCCGTCGCAGAAGAAGCCACCGAGGTGGCGGACATGGGCGGCCAGATGACGGCGATGATGGCCCCGATGATCAAGGGCTTGCGGATGACGTTTCTCGTCCAGGTGGACGGCGCGATCGTGGAGACCAACGCCCGCCACAGCATCCCCGACCGCAACACGGTCGTCGTGATGGACCTGCCGGTCGAGAAGCTGATGGGCAACCCGCAGGCCCTCCAGCTCATGACCTCGAAGGATCCCAACATGCAGAAGAAGCTGCTCGGGATGGACCTCCCGGGCGTGAAGCTCGAGGACCCGTCCAAGACGATCAGCGTCTCGTTCGATTGAGCCGGCGCGGGGCGGGCCCCGGCGCCGGCCCCTTGACAGGACGGCCCGGCCGTATACGATGCGCCTCTCCCTTCGGGGGCGTTTAGCTCAGCTGGCAGAGCGCTTGCCTCACATGCAAGAGGTCACTGGTTCAAGTCCAGTAACGCCCACCACGCCCGGGCTCCCGCCGGGGGCGTGAGACGGCGGGACCGCCGCGGCGCGGGCCGGGGCGATGACGACGCCCCGCGTGACGCCGCGGCCGCCCTGTCTTCCGCGCTCCCAGGGCCACGCGTCCACCGTGAGCAGGCTCGCCCGTTCGGCCTCCGGCGCCGTGAACTCCAGCACGTTTAACCGCCCGTCGAGTCCGACGCCGATGGAGGTCGCGGGCGACCCGGGCGGCAGCAACGCGGCGGCCGGCACGAACACCGATTCCACGCCGACTACGCGGCGCCTCATCGGCCCGCTCCCCTGTGCGCGCGGCCCGCCGCCGTTGACCGCCCCGCACCGCGTGCCGTAGCATGCGAGCCGTTCCGAACGCGATCCGACCGCGGTCGCCCTGCCGGGTGCCCGCCGGGGGGAACAAGATGAAACGAGCCGTGTCGGGCGCCCTGGCCGGGGCTGCCGTCTGCCTTGCGTTGTCGGGCACCGCGGGCTGTTCGGGCCGCGGGAAGGAGGACCCCGGCTTGGTCCGGGTCGCCACGCCCTCGTGGATGTTCCGGGACTTCTCGGCCGCCCTGGACGCCATGAAGCGGGATTTCCAGGACCGCCATGAAGGGGTGCGGGTCCGGTACGACAAGTTCACCGAGCCGCCGCCCCAGTATCTCCTGCAGTTCCGGCAGCAGCGGACCGAACAGGACGTCATTCTCGCCGGCGGCCTGGGCTCGGACCTGTTTTCCGTGATGAAGATCCGCGCCGCGGAGGACCTCGGCCAAGCGGTCGCCCCGGAGGTCTGGGGCCGGCTCATCGGCCCCGCGCAGGCCGCCGCCGGCCGCTTCGGCGCCTACCGCGGCGTGCTGCCCTATCTCGGCGAGGTGATGGTCCTCAACTACAACCGCGTGCTGCTGCGCGAAGCCGGCATCGAGGGCCCGGCCCGGACGTTCGAGGAGCTGGAGCGGCAGGCGGAGATCATCCGGCAGCGGCTGCCCACGAAGCTGCCCGTCGGCGTGCGGACCTACAACCACGCCAGCGTGTACTGGCTGACACCGCTCCTCCTGGCCCTGAAGGGCACGGCGCACGGCGACGATGAGCTCCCGCTGACCGACGGCCCGGAGGTCGAACAGGCCCTCGTCATGCTCAAGCGGTGGGTGGACAAGGGGTACGCCAACAAGGTCGACAGCCGGCCGGACGACATGTTCCGCTCGGGGGACGCGGTCTACTACATCTGCTGGGCCAGTCACGGGTCCTGGGCCCGGCGCGTGCTGGGCGACGACGTCATCGCCGTGGCCCCCCTGCCCGGCAAGACGCTCATCAGCTTCCACGGGGGCACCGTGCCCGTCTTCGCCGCCGACCCGGGCCTCGCCGTGCGGTGGATGGTCGACGAGCTGCTGAGCGACACGATGCAGCAGGCGATCTACACCTCGGGCAAGATGGGCGTGCTCCGCAAGGACTACGAGCAGGGCAACCTCCCCGGGTGGATGTTCCCCCTGCGCGAGGCGATGGAGAACGGCTACGTCGGCGGCCTGTCGCGGTTCAACATCTACGAGCTGGAGCTGGCCATGAACGACGCCATCCAGGGCATCGTCACGGGCCAGTTCACCCCGAAGGAAGCGATGGCGCTCATGGCCCGGGTCAAGGAGGAGGTGCGACGCAAGGCGGCCGAATCCGCCCGGGAGGACGCGGCCCTCGCCCCGCCCGCCGGCTGAGGCGCCGTTCGGTTCCCGATGAAACCCGGACGAACCCATGCCCGCCTGGTGCCGTGGCTGCTGCTTCCGGCCATGGCCCTGTACCTGAGCTTCTCGGCCTACCCCGTCATCCGCGGGGCGCTGATCAGCCTGGAGGACTACAAGCTCGACTCGCTCAGACGGCCCGCCTGGGCGGGCCTCTCGAACTACCGGCGGCTGTTCCGCGATCCCGAGGCCGGCCGCGACGCGCTGATCTCGATCCGCTACACGCTGATGATCGTGCCGGCGGCCGTGCTGCTCTCCTTCGCCTGCGCGCTGAGCCTGCACAAGCTGGGCCGGGCCGCCAGGTGGTTCCGCCCGGTGGTGCTGCTGCCGATGGTGGTGGCGGGCCCCATCATCGGCTCGATCTGGTATTCCATCTTCGACGGGAGCCGGGGCCTGTTCAACTGGGCGCTGGCGTCCCTGGGCATGGCGGACCCTCCCCAGTGGCTGGGGGCCCGGCTCGCGCTGTTCTCCGTGGCGATGGCGCACACCTGGGGCAGCGTCGCCTTCGGCACGCTGCTGTACACGGTCGCGCTCGACGGGATCCCCGAGCAGCTCTACGAGGCGGCCGCGGTGGACGGCGCCGGGCCCCTGGCCCGCACGCGGCACATCACGCTGCCCGGCGTCTCCAAGACCACCGGGGTGATCCTCATGCTGGTGATGCTCGGGGCCATGCGCGACTTCCAGTACCCGTTCATCATCACCAACGGCGGACCGGCGGGGGCGACGCAGACCTACACCTACCTGATCTACCGCACCGCGTTCCTCACCTCGCCGATGGACCTCGGCTACGGCAGCGCGATGTCGTTCGTCTACGCCGTCGGGCTGCTGGCGGTCAGCCTGGTCGTGCTGCGGGTCAGCCGGAGGGCCGCGCTGCCGTGAGAACCCCCGCCCGCATCACCACCCTGAGCGCCTTCGTGGCGTCGATCTTCCTGTGCGGTGCGCTGCTGCCGTTCGTATGGGTCGCCACCAACGCCCTGAAGGGCGACCGCGAGTTCTACACGCCGCGCGAGGAGCGGACCTTCCTGCCCCGTGCGCCCACGCTGCACAACTTCAGGCGGGTCCTGACGGGCGACAGCGACCTGCACTACTACTTCCGCAACTCCCTGGTCGTCACCGCCGCGACCATCGCCGGCATGCTCGCGTGCTCCGTGCTGGGCGCGTTTGCCATCGCCCGCTTCCGCTTCCCCGGCCGCGAGGCGGTGTTCCTCCTGTTCATCGGCGTGATGATGGTGCCGGGCGAGGCGGTGCTCGTCTCGCGGTACGAGATGCTGACGCAACTCGGGCTGCTCGACACGAAGACCGGCCTGGTCCTGCCCATGACAGCCGGGGCCCTCGCGGTGTCGATCTTCATCCTGCGCGGGGTCTTCGAGGCCATCCCTCGCGACCTGGAGGACGCGGGCCGCATCGACGGCTGCGGCACGCTGGGCGTGCTGAAGCACGTGATCCTGCCCAACGCCTGGTCCGGCATCGCTTCGGTCTGCGTGCTGACCTTCCTGGGCGCGTGGAACGACTTCGGGCTGCCGCTGGTCGTGACCAGGACCCGCAACGCGCAGACCATCACCGTGGGCATCTCCCTGCTCAAGAACCAGTTCGGCATGTTCGAGATGCACCTGCTCTGCGCCGTCGTCGTGCTGGCCTTCCTGCCGACGGTGCTGTTGTTCGTCGTGATGCAACGCACGTTCGTGCGCGGGATCATGAGCGGGGCGATCAAGGGGTGAGCCCCGCGGGAAGGCGGGCGGAACACATCGGGGGGAAGCCGGGCATGAAGCGACACGGGAACCGGACACCAGGGCGGCGCCGCATCGCGCGGGCGCTCGCGGCGGGATGTTGCCTGGCGGCGGCGCCGTACGCCGGGCGGGCGGACGGGCCGGGCGCGAAGGCCGGCGGCGACGCGCCCGTGTACGACGCGCCGCGGATCGAGGGCGTGGTCGTGGACGGCCGCGCGGACGACTGGGGCGACGGCGGCTTCCGCGTGGACCTCCTCGGCACGCTCGCCGAGGACCTCCGCCCGCCGGACGATCTTTCGGGGCGGTTCCGGCTCGGCTGGGACGGGGACGGGCTGCTGGCGCTGGTCACCGTGCGGGACGACCGCCACGTGGAG
Organism: uncultured bacterium; assembly: GCA_963744655.1. Lineage (GTDB taxonomy): Bacteria > Verrucomicrobiota > Kiritimatiellia > PWTM01 > PWTM01 > CAVUUJ01. Next base: position 741,176 of record CAVUUJ010000002.1, read on the forward strand.
GCGGAGGAGGAAGCCCGGCTGGGCGAAGGCGACGCGGTCGAGTTCTACGCGGCCGACCGGCGGGGCGGCCGCGACATGGTGCAGCTGATCGTCGCCCCGGGCATGGAAGAGGGCCGGCCGTCGCTGCGGTACCGCGTCTTCGACCACCGCAAGAGCGCGGCGCTGAAGGCCGTGCCGGCCGCGGTCGAGGCCGTGCGGACCCGGGACGGCGACGCGTTCACGCTCGAAATGCGTCTGCCCTGGGCCTGCCTCGGCGTCGCGCCCGAAGCCGGCCGCGAGATCGGCGTGCAGCTGTTCCTCGCCGACCGCGACGGCGAGGGGCCCCTCTACCACGCGCCGTGGTACCCGGCGCTCGGCACCTTCAAGAACACCCTGGCGATGCACCGCGTACGGCTCGCGGCCGCGCCGTCCGCACCGGTGCGGACGGCCGCCTCCCTGCGGCTCGGCGTGCGGTCGGTCCGGTTCCGCCTGCTGGGCCCGCCGGACCTCGACGGGGCCGGCTTCGAGATCGCCGGCGGCGGGGCGGCCCTGGCGAACGGCGTGCTGGAGACCCGCGCGGGCTGGGCGCAAGGCGAGGCGACCGTGCCGTACCCCCTGCCGCCCGGTGCGTACGGGGATCTCCATGCGCGCGTCGCCGCACAGGCCCCGGTGCCGATGGCCGGGCAGGTCCTGCCCCCGCCCACTCCGCCGCCCGACCCCTCCGCGCTCGGGGCGCGGATCCGGCGGACGATGACGCTGCTGGCCACGAGCACGCCGGCGCGCCGGAACCGCGTGAAGATCCTGCTCTACGGCCAGTCGATCGTCGGCAGCGCCTGGTGGCGGCAGCTGGAGGAAGACCTCCGCGAGCGCTTCCCGGACGCGGACCTGACGTTCGAGAACCGCGCCCTGGGCGGCTACGGCGCGCCCGTCCTGATCCGGACCGCCGCGGCGGACGTCTACCCGGCCTACCCCGACCTGGTGCTCTTCCACGTCTACGGGGGCCACCGGACCGGGGAGCTTGAACGGTTCCTAGCGAACGTCCGCCGGCAGACGACGGCGGAGATCGTGGTCTTCACGCACCGCTCGCATCTCGGCAGCGTGCAGACCGGCGATTCGGCCGCGTACTGGCGCTACCTCGCCCAGGCGTACGGCGCGGAGCTGGTGGACGCGCGGGAGGCGTGGGCCGACTACCTTGCGACCCGGGGCCTCGGGGAGAAGGACCTGCTGGCCGACACGGTCCACCCGAACGACCTGGGCAACCACCTGCTCGCCCAGCTCGTCGCGCGGCACTTCCGGCTGAACACCACCGCGCCGGGCGGCTGGTTCGACCTCGTGCGGACCTACGAGGCCAAGCGCGAGCCGGACGAGGGCCTGTCCGACGAGATCGTGTTCACCGGCGGGGCGTGGGACCTGGTCGAGCCGGACCGGTACGGCGCGCGGCCCTACCCCGGGGTCATCGGCCGCTCGCCGGACACGCGCCTGAAGCTGGTCTTCGAAGGCAACCGCGTGGACGTGTGCCCGGGGAGCTTCGACCGCGCGGCGGGCACGGCGCGGGTGCTCATCGACGGGCGCCCGCCCTCGGCCGACCCGGGGGTCTACGCGTTCACGCGCACCAGCATCGTACCCGGCTCGTGGTGGCCCGCCATCCGGCGCGTCGCGCACCGGCAGCCGCTGGTCGAGGAGGACTGGACGGCCCGGATCCTCACGATCTCCGCGGACCACCGGTCGTTCACGTTCCGCGTCGAGGGGTCGCAGACGGGACCGGACGGCGAGGGCTCGAGCGACGCCCTCTTCGTCTCGCGTTCGGGCCGGGTGGTGATCGAGCCGCGGGACTGGGCGATCGCCCACGCCCACGCGGTGCTGGGCTCGGCCGTGCCGCCCGGCCACGAGATCACGTGGCGTGTCGCGGGCACCTTCCGGGACACCTACGCGCCGGCGCCCCCGCCGGGACAGGACCCGGCCGAGGCGGCGCGGCGCAAGCCGCGCGGGCCCTGGCCGGCATGGGCCCCGGTCACCGTGGCCCAGGGCCTGGCGAACGGCCGGCACACGCTGGAGATCGTGCCCAACGGCGACGGGCCGGTGCCGGTCAACCAGGTCGTCGTGTACCGGCCCCCGCTGCGCTAGCGTCACGGCGGCCGGCGGGCTGAAGAAAGTCCGCCTGGCGGCTTGCCTTCCGGGCGGTGGAGGGTGTAGGGTCCACCGCGATGGCGTCGCCCCGGAGGGCGGGGCCTTGGTGTGGAGCGACCGCGCACGAAGCGCATCCTCCTTCCGCCGCCAGGATGGCGGCCCTTCTTTCCCACGCGTCCGGCGGGTAGAGATAGGCAGTAACCCGGACCGGGAAAAGACATGCATACGACCGCCACGGCGCCCTGCGCGCGCCCCGACCGCTCCGCCCCGACCGCCGCGCCCCCCGAACCGGAAAGCGCTTTCGGCGCGCTGATCCCGGAACTCCGGCGGGCCGTGACCGCCGAGGGCTACGCCGCCCCCACGCCGATCCAGGAGCAGTGCATCCCGCACCTGCTGGAGGGCCGGGACCTGCTGGGCACCGCCCAGACCGGAACCGGCAAGACCGCGGCGTTCGCCCTGCCGCTCCTGCAGCGGCTGGCCGCCCGGGCCCGCCGCCCGCGGCGGGGACGCCCCGCGGGCCCTCGTCCTCGCTCCCACCCGCGAACTCGCGGCGCAGATCGGGGACAGCATCCACACGTACGGGCGGTTCCTCCGCCTCGGACCACACCGTGATCTTCGGCGGGGTCAGCCAGCACCACCAGGTCAGGGCGCTGGAGCGCGGCGTGGATATCCTCGTGGCGACGCCCGGGCGGCTGCTCGACCTGGTGCAGCAGGGCTTCGTCCGCCTGGACGAGGTGGAGGTCTTCATCCTCGACGAGGTGGACCGGATGCTCGACATGGGCTTCCTGCCCGACGTCAAGCGGGTGCTGGGCCTGATCCCCGCGAAACGCCAGACGCTGTTCTTCTCGGCCACCATGGCCCCGAAAGTGGCGGAGCTGGCGCAGCACGATGGTCCGCGACCCGGTGCGCGTGTCGATCACGCCCGAGCGCCCGACGGTCGAGGGCATCGCGCAGAAGGTGCTGTTCGTCGGCAAGAAGAACAAGGACGCCCTGCTGATCTCGCTGCTGGACGATCCGCGGATCAACAAGGCCCTCGTCTTCACGCAGATGAAGCACGCCGCCAACCGCGTGGTGGCGACGTTGTCCGCCGCGGGCATCCAGGGCACCGCCATCCACGGCAACAAGAGCCAGGCGGCACGCACCCGGGCGCTCGACGGCTTCAAGCGGGGCCGTTTCCGCGTGCTGGTGGCCACCGACGTGGCCGCCCGCGGGCTGGACGTGGACGACATATCCCACGTCATCAACTACGACCTGCCCATGGAGGCGGAGACGTACGTGCACCGCATCGGGCGCACCGCGCGGGCGGGGGCGGACGGCGACGCCATCTCGTTCTGCTGCGCCGAGGACCGGTCCTACCTGCGGGACATCGAGCGGTTGCTGGGCACCCCGGTGCCGCCCGAGATGGAACACGCCTACCACTGCGACGCGGCGTACCGGTCCACCATGCCTCCCCCCTCCCGGTTCGGCCGCGGCCAGGGCGGCGGCCGGCGGGGCGGGCGCCCCCAGGGCCGTTTCGCCCGCTCGCGGGGCCGGCATGCCGGCCGCGGCGGGCGCTGAAACGGCGCCGGCGCAGAGGGCCGCACGCCCGGGCGGCCCGGGCCGCCCGGGGACGTACGGCGCACCCCAAAGACGTTGACACCGGCGGGGGGCATCCAGCAGTATGCGCCTGAAAGTGGAGGTGCCGGGACCATGGCCGTTCTCATCGGGATGTCTTCCGAGGTAAAGGGCTGCAACTACGAGATCGCCCGCGACAAGGTGACGATCGGTCGGAACGCGACCAACCTCATCGTCATCGAACACGCCACGGTTTCGGGGAGCCACTGCTGCATTCACCGCGAGGGCAAGCGGTACAGCATCGTCGATCTCGGCTCGACCAACGGAACGCGCGTCAATTCCGAGGAAATCACCGAGGCGCCGCTCTCGGCGAAGGACCTGGTGCAGGTCGGGTCGGTGGAGTTCATGTTCGACTCGGAGGACGAAGCCACGACGGATTCGCACGCCCACGCCAGGGCCCCGATCACGGTCTCGAACAAACCGGCCTCCACCCCGATCTCTTTTGGCAGCATCTCCCCGTTCGGGCCGCGACGCAAAGAGAACATGGCCCTGTGGTACACCCTGATCATCGTGGTCGGCCTCCTGGCGCTCGCCGGGGTCGGCATTGTCGTGTTCAAGCTCCTGCTGGCGTCCTGACCGCGGTCCCGGCGGCGGCGGCCGGGCGCGCACGGGGGCCCCGGGCCGGCCTGACCCTGGTCGAACTGCTGCTGGCCCTCGCGCTGTCGGCGCTCGTGCTCGCCCTGCTCTTCTCGGCCCACCGCACCGTCCTGCGCGCGCTGCGCGCCCAGGCGGCCCGGTCGGCCGCGGAGGATGCGCGCCGGGCATGGCACGGGCTGGCCGACGAGTTGCGCGCGGGCATGGCCCTTCCCGGCGACCGGGCGCCCTTCCTCGCCCGGGCCACGGACGACGGCTACGAGCTGCGCTTCACCGCCGCCCTGCGGCCCGCGGGCGTCGCCGGGGCGGACCGGTACGCGGTCGAGCGGATCACGTACCGCGCCGAGCCGCTCGCGGCCGGCGGCTGGACCGTGCGGCGCGTGCGCGAACCGCTGCGCGGCGCGGGCGCAGCGGCCGGCGCGACCACGAACGTGCTGCTGGCCGCCACGCCCGTGTGGGAGGTGGCGTGCTTCGACGGCCGCGCGTGGCACGACCGGTGGCCGGCCGGCGGCGGCGGGCTGCCGTTCCCCGCCGCGGTCCGCCTTCGCGCGGTGCTGCCCGGCGGCCCGGACCAGGCCGAAGACGTGCTCGAGACGCCCGTGCCGGCCGGCGTGGTCCTGGGCGGCCCTTCCTGAGCGGACGCGTCAGTGTCCGCCCGGCGTCCGCGCCGTGGAGAGCATGCCCTCCAGGGCTTCCTCGAGCTGGTCGACGCTCCGCTCCCACGACAGCCGTTCGGTCACCATCCTGCGGGCCTTGGCCGCCAGCGCGCGGGCCAGCGGAGGATCGGCCAGCAGCAGCTCGAGCTGGCGGGCCATGATCGTCGCGTCGTCGGCCAGCAGGCAGTTTTCCCCCGAGTGGGCCGGGATGCCCTCCGTGCCGAGGGAGGTCGATACGACGGGCGCCTCGCAGGCCATCGCCTCGAGGATCTTGTGCCGCATGCCGGAACCGAGCCGCACCGGGCACACGAAGGCCAGGGCGCGATGGAGGAACGGCCGCACGTCTTCCACGGCCCCGGTGACGACGATCCGCGGGTCGCGACGGCTCATCTCGTGGAACTCCGGCGTCGGGAAGGGGCCCACCACGAAGAACGTCAGCCGGGGATGGGCGTCGCGCAGGCGGGGCCAGACGCGCGACGCGAACCACCTCACCGCGTCGCGGTTCGGCTCGGCGGAGTAGTGGCCGGTGTAGACGAGGCCGTCCCGCCCGGTCCCGGGCGGGGCCGGCGTGAAGTAGGCGGTGTCCACGCCGCTGGGCACGACCGCCGTGTGCAGGTCCGGCCGGTAGCTGAGCAGCTGGTAGCGTTCGTGCGCCGTGAGGGTCAGCACCAGGTCCATCCGGTGGTAGAGATCGAACTCGTACCGCTGGAGCCGCTCGCGGCGCAGCCGCTCGCGCAGGCCGGCCACGGTGTACCCGAGCACCGTGGCGCGCGTCTGGCTGGCCACGGTGGCGCACTGGTGGCACGAGAGGACCCGGCGCACGGCGGGCAGGTAGGGGTTGCGGCAGACGAACTGGCCCATGGCCGAGAACTCGGCGAGGACGACGTCGTACCGGCCGCGCTCGACGAGATCGCCGGCGACGCGCCGCATCTCCCCGGAAGCCCACGCGCGAAACGGCCACGGCACGCCCGACCCCCGCCCGCGCCACGCACCGGCCGCCCGACCGACCGAGGGGTCGGGCACGGTACGCAGGTCGGCCAGGTGGGGCCGGAGCTCCTCGACGTAGGGCGCGTCGGCGGGGTCGAGAAAGGCCGCCAGCCCGACGCGGTGCCCCCGGGCCACGAGCCGCCGGATCCGCTGGTGCACGATCACGTGCCCGCTGATCGCCCGCGCGTGGGGCAGCCTCGGCGAGACGACGAGCACCTTCATCCCCGCCCCTCCCCGCCGTCATCCCGGGGCCTCACGGCATCCTCTCCCGCCGCCTCCCCGCGCGGACCGGCGGCCCCCCGGCCCGGACTGCCGCCACCGGCGGCTGCCTTACCTCGCGGGTTCCGGCGGACGACCCGCAGACGGCGCACCGGTACTCGTGCAGTTCCGCGTGCGGGAGCACGAGCAGGAGCCGCTCGCGCACCGGCTGCGCCTCGCGGCACTTCGGGCAGAACAGCTCCGACGCCCTCAGCTCCTCGAACTGGCTGGCCATGCGCGTCACTCTAGCCCGTTCCCGCCCCTTGCGCCACGGCGTTTGCCGCCTCACACCCCCGGCATCCGCGACCGGTAGAACGCCAGCTCCGCGACGGACGCCTGCACGTCGTACCAGGCGTCGTGCGGCCCGCCGGACAGGTCGGCCCCGGGAAAGTGCGCGCGGATCAGCCCGGGCCGGTCCTTGTCGAACTCCTCGCCGCCGCCGGCCAGCCACAGCAGCTTCAGGGTCGTGACGTCCAGGTGCCGGTAGCTGACCCTCGCCGTGAACCGCGGGAACCAGCGGCGGGCCAGCCACCAGTCGTTGTGCAGGCTGTTGCCCGCCAGCACGGGGTAGTCCTCGGGCGGCCCCTCGGGCGGCCCCGCCAGCCGCTCGATCCAGCGCACGAGTTCGTCGTCCAGCTCCGGCGCCGGCCGGGCGCTCTCCGCCCGGCAGGCGCTCAGCAGCTCCGCCAGGTGCTTCGCCACCCAGGGGCTGACCGGGTGGTCGTCGGGCAGGCGCACGCAGGCCCGGAGCCGGCCGCCCTCCCCGCCGACGGGCCGCAGGCCGGCGTCGGTCGCCAGCACCGCCACCTGCAGCACCCGGGCCTGCTCCAGGTCCAGGGTCGTGAACTCGGTGTCGAACCAGATGTAGAGCGGCGCGCGGCGCGCCGGCGTTTCGGTACCCATTCGTGCCTCCCGGCCCCTCCGCCCCGCGCGGGGCAGCCCCCATCCACCGGCCCGCAAGATGGCCCCGCCGCGCGGCCGCGTCAAACGCAATGGCACGGAGTGGACACGCGAATTCCCCTGTGCGATGGTGCGCCGCGCGACCCCCGACCGCCACGGCGGCGGGGAACGCGTCCGGCGGAACGCGGCAAGGAGAACCGGCCATGGCAGGCATATTCAAGGCGTACGACATCCGCGGCATCTACGGCGACACCCTGACCGAGGACATCGCGCACCGCATCGGGCGGGCCTTCGCCACGTTCCTGCCGTGCCGCAAGGTCGTCGTCGGACGCGACATGCGGCCGCACTCCACGCCGCTGTTCGAGGCCCTCGCGCGCGGGTTGACGCGGCAGGGCGCCGACGTCGTCGACCTGGGCGTGTGCAGCACCCCCATGTCCTACTACGCCAACGGCAGCCTCGGCGCGGACGCGAGCGTCATGATCACCGCCTCGCACAACCCGGGGGAATGGAACGGGTTCAAGCTGTGCCGCGACCAGGCCATCCCCCTCAGCGGGCCGACCGGCATCGGGGACATCGAGCGCATCGTCGCCGAGGCGGCCTTCGCCCCGGCCGCGGCCGGGCCCGGCCGCGTCTCCCGCCACGAGATCGCCGAGGCCTACGTGCGGCACATCCGCTCGTTCGCCGACCTGGCGCGGCCGCTGCGGGTGGCCGTCGACTACGCCAACGCCATGGGCATCGTGGAGGGCCGGGTGCTCGACGGCGTGCTCGATGTCGACCCGCTCTTCGACGAGCTGGACGGCACCTTCCCCAACCACGAGGCCAACCCGCTCAAGGCGGAAACCCTCGAGGCGCTTCAGGCGATCCTGCGCGGCGGCGGCTACGATTTCGGCGTCGCCTTCGACGGCGACGCGGACCGCGCCGGCTTCGTCGACGAGCAGGGCGAGATCATCCCGATGGACATGATCACCGCCCTGATCGCGCGGGACATGCTCCCTGCCGAGCCCGGCGCGGCGATCTTCTACGACCTGCGCAGCAGCTGGGCGGTGAAGGAGGTCATCGAGGAAAGCGGCGGCCGCCCCGTGATGTCCCGCGTGGGCCACGCCTTCATCAAGCAGCAGATGCGCGAGGCGAACGCCCTTTTCGCCGGCGAGCTGTCCGGGCACTATTACTTCCGGGAGAACTACTTCACGGAAAGTTCCTCCCTGGCCGTCCTGCTGGTGGCCAACATGCGTGAGCCGGTCCGACGCGCCGCTCTCGGAGATCGTTCGTCCCCTCCGGCGCTACTACGCGAGCGGCGAGATCAATTCCGAGGTGGAGGACAAGGAGGCGGTGTTCCGCCGGCTGGAGGAGCACTGCCCCGGCGGCCGCGTGACGCGGCTGGACGGCTTGAGCGTCGAGTTCGACACTGGTGGTTCAACGTGCGCGCCTCCAACACCGAAGCCCTCGTCCGGCTGAACCTGGAAGCCCGCACGGAGGAGGAGATGGCCGCCCGGCGCGACGAGCTCCTCGCGCTGATCCGCGCCTGAGCCGCCACGGGGCCGCCGGCAGCAGGGCGGCGACGGCGCCTCTCACCGAAGGCGCGCCCCCTGGCGGGTCTCGGCGGCGCCCGCCGCGCACGGCGTGCGCGGGGGGCTTTTTCCGGGGACACCCCGCGCCATCGCGAAGGGTCCGCCCCCCCCCCGGAAGCGCCTCCTGCCCGTGCGTGTCATTCCGCGCGCGACAGGCTATCTTCGCGAAGGAGCCGCACCGAAGGGGGGAGCGCCACCGATGAAGGCCGCGTTCAGGAAAGACGAGAAGGTATCCCTCAAGGAAGTGACCCTGCCCGCGCTCGAGTCCGACGCGGTGCGCCTGCGCGTGGCGGCGTGCGGCGTCTGCGGGACGGACCTGCGCTGGCACAGCCGGCCCGCCAGGGAGTCACCGTTCGGGCACGAGGTCGCCGGCGTCGTGCTGGAGACCGGCCGCGCGGTCACCCACCTCAAGGTCGGCCAGGCCGTGGTCCTGGAATCCTCCAGCGCGTGCGGCCGGTGCGCGGCGTGCCGGAACATGCGCCAGGAACTGTGCACCGACGTGCGCGGGTTCGGGGACAGGCCGGTCCAGGGCTTTGCGGAGGAGATGATCGCCCCGGCCCGGTGCGCCGTGCCCTACGAGGGCATGGGGCCCGACATCGCCTGCCTGAGCGAACCCCTGGCCGTCGCCCTCGACACGGTTCGCGTGGCGGACGTCTCCATCGACTCGAACGTCCTGATCCTCGGCCCCGGCCCGATCGGACTCATGATCCTGCAGCTGGTCAGACGGCACGGCGCGCGCCGCGTCTTCGTGGCCGGCCATGCGCGCCAGCCGCAACGGCTCGAACAGGCGCGGCGCTTGGGCGCCGACGATGCGTTCGACACCGCCGCCATGCCGGTCGCGGAATTCGAGTACGGCTGCCCGATCGACCGGATCATCGTCACCTCGCCGCCGTCCACGTTGCCCGGGACCTTCGACGTCGCCGCGAAGGGCGGCATCGTGACGTTCATCGGCCTGGGCGAAGGGGAGAAGGCCGTCTGCTCTTTCGACGCGAACCCGTTTCACTTCAAGAAGCTGCAACTGCGGGCCTCGTTCGCTGCGCCCGCCATGCTCACGCCCCTGGCGTTGACGCATCTGAGGGAGGGCGTCATCGACGGGGAGGCGCTCATCTCGCACCGGTTCCCGCTCACGGACATCGCGGCGGCCCTCGAGACGGCGGCGAACGACCGGGATGCCGTGAAGGTGGTCGTGATGCCGTGAGCGGGCGCGGACGCCTGTTGTAGACGCCGCGATTCGGGCAGCCGGTCCGGCCGCACGGCAAGGGGTGCGGCCGGCGATTGGCGTGCGCGCTGCCTGGCACGCGTGATGCGAAACGGGGAGGGGGCAACATGAAGCTGGCCGTGGGCGTCATCGGATGCGGTTCGATCAGCCGTTTTCACTTCGACGGGCTGGCCAAGGCCGGCGCCGACGTGAGGTGGGTGTGCGACGTCCGGGGAGAGGCGGCCCGCCCCTGGGCGGCGCAGTTCAACGCGCGGGAGACCACGGACTTCCGGGATATCCTCGCGGACCCCGGCGTGGACGCGGTCTGGGTCTTGACCTTCAGCTCCAGCCACCGCGAGATCTGCCTGGCCGCCATCGCCGCCGGCAAGGCGGTGGTGTGCGAGAAGACCCTGGCGACCCACCCGGACGACGCGCTGGAGATCGTGACGGCGGCCCATGCGCGGGGGACGGTGTTGTTCACCTCGTACATGAAGCGGTTCATGCCGGCGGTGGAGAAGGCCGCGGAGCTCCTGCCGCGATTGGGCCGCCTCCTGACCACGCATATCCGCGTGCACCAGCCCTGGGGCGATGTCTGGACGGCGCCCGGCGCGTTCCTCCTGCCCGGTGACGACGGGCCGTCGCCCTGTCGGTCGCGCCTGGGCGGCGGCATACTCCTCGCCGGCGGCAGCCACATTCTGGACCTCATGAACCACCTGGTCGGCCGGCCGGACACGGTCTTCGCGCACATGCTGACCCCGCCCGGCAGCGACGTCGACGGCCTGGCCGCGGCGCTCTTCACCGGCCCCCACGGCGTCACGCATTGGGAGGCGGTGATGCACGGACACAGCCGTACCGGGTACCTGCGGGACGGATGGGACGAACGCGTCGAGATCGTTGGCAGCGCGGGACGCCTGGAGATCCTCTCCAACGAGTGGAACGGTTTCGCCACCAAGGCCGCATTGTGCGTTCACTACGACGAGGCCACACGAACCCGCACCGAGTTCTGCTTCGATCCCGTCTCCCCCTTCGAGCGCGCCGTCGCCGCGTTCTGTGCCGACATCGAGGCCGGACACCAAGCCGTGCAAAGCGTACGGACGGGCTACGAGGTAGACGAGTTGATCGGCGCCATCCAGGCCTCGGCCGCCGCGGGGGAGGCCGTCAGCGTGAACTGGAGGGCGTGAACGCACCCCGGCGGCCGTTCGGCGGGCGGGAGGCCGCGGCCGGCGGCGCCTTTTGCCGGGGGGTCTATTCTTTCGGCCTGCCGCGCTGGCCCGACACGGCCAGTGCGATGAGAATGCCCAGGGCCGTGCCGATCAGCAGGGTGAGCCCGAGCAGTATGGCGTTCGGCATGGTGATCTTGACGAACAGGAGCCTGGTTTCCACGGGCTGCGTGTTCTGAAGTATCACCGTGACGCCCAGGACGACCGCCGCGAGCACGCCGATCCGTTTCGCTTTTTTCATTCGTTGTTTCCCCTGCTCTCCACCCTGTCCACTGCCCCAACGGCGCGGATCACGCGCGGCGGTCCGGGGTACGGGCCCTTCCCGCGTTCGGAGCCGTCGCGTTCTTCCAAGGCCGCCGCAACGTCCAGGGCCCCAATTCTCCCGGAGGCCCGCTCGCAGCGGACGAGGTCAGCTGCCCGGGGAAGGTGCGCTTCGACACCCCGGTATCCAGCGCCGCGGCCCGCGGGACGTCCGCCTCGAGCCGCAGGCCGGAGGCGGCCGCGATGAGGGCGATGCGCCCGGGTGCGGCCCCGGCCTGGAAGCCGGCGCTCTCCTTCTCCGCATCACCTCGGGGGGCATGGGGCGGGGGTGCGCCCCGGCGGCGGCGCGCCCGCACGGCAGCGCCGGCCTTGCCGGGCGACGGCATCCCCCGGATCGCCCCCTCCGTGGCGGCGCGAGGATAGCCGCGGGCCGTGGTGTGCGCGCTGTCCATGCGCCAAGCGTAGTCCTTCCCCCGGCCGGCGGCAACCGGGTTGCCCGCTCCGAACGACTGCCGTCACGGGGCCGGCGGACGGCGGTGGCGCGACCCGCTCCGCCCGCGGCACGCCTCCGCGGCGCACCGGCCGCGCGGGCCGACGGCATCCGCCGGAACACCTGTGAAATGGCGACCGCCGCGGGGGGCGTGTATAGTCGCCGCATGCAGCGGCTCGTGCGCCCCCTCATCGTGGCCGGCTGGCTGGCCGCCGTCGGCTGGCTCGTCGCCTACGAGGCGGCGCCCGGCCTCTTCTCCCGCGCCCTGCACGGCTACCGCGCGCTGCTCGCCCAGGCCCCGCTGGTCTCCGACGCCTGGATGCGCATCCTCGTCCATGGCCGGCCGGCGGGGTTCAGCCACACGCTGGTGGAATCGGCCGGGGAGCCGGGGCGCGACGAGTACCGCATCGAGAACCAGACCGTGCTCTCGCTGCGCATCCTCGGCGAAACCCGCCGCGTCACCGTCCGCGCGGAATCCGTCCTCGACGGCGCCTACCGGCTGCGGTCGTTCGACATCGAGCTGCACTCCGAACCGTACCGTGTCCACGCCGAGGGCCGCCACCTGCGCGGCACGCGCCACGAAGTGACCCTGCGCACCCCCGCCGGCTCCGACCGCCTGGAGATCGACATCCCGGAAGACGCGGTCCTCTACACGCCGATGACCGAGGCCCTGCTGGGCACGCTCCAGCCGGGACGCCGGGTCCGGCTGCGGACCTTCGACCCCCTCTCGCTGTCCTCCGCGGAGGTCTGGCTGGAGGGCGAAGGCCGCGAGACGATCAGGGCGGAGGGCCGGGACACGGTAGCGCAGCGCGTGCGCGTCGAGTACCGCGGCATGGAGATCGTCTCCTGGGTGGCGCCCGACGGCCGCCTGCTGCGCCAGGAAACGCCCTTCGGGTGGACGCTGGAGGCGAGCACGGCGCGGGAGGCGATCGACGCGGCGCGGCACGGCGGCGACGCCGACGACCTGCTGGCCGCCTCGGCCGTGCCGTGCGAGGGCGCGATCGCCGACCCGCGCGCCTGCCGGCGGCTCCGCCTGCGGCTGACGGGCGGCGCCGGGCTCGCCGGCCTGGCCCTGGCCTCGGACCGCCAGCGCGTGCTCGCGGCGGACGGCGAGAGCGTCGAACTGGAGATCCGGGCCGAGGCGGCGGCCCGCGGCGGCGCGCCCACCGACCCGGCGCCGTACCTGGCGGCGACGACGTTCGTGCAGGCCGGGGACCCCGCCATCGTGGAGCGCGCCCGCCGCATCGTGGCGGACGCCGCGACGCCCCGCGAGCGGGCCGACCGGCTCACGGACTGGGTCCACCGCAGCGTGCGCAAGAACCCGGCCGTCAGCCTGCCCTCCGCCCTCGACGTGCTGCGCACGCTCGAGGGCGACTGCAACGAGCACACCTACCTGTTCGTGGCCCTCGCGCGGGCCGCGGGGCTGCCGGCGCGCATCCTCGCCGGGATCGTCTACAACGAGGGCGCCTTCTACTACCACGCGTGGCCCGCGGTGCTCGTGGACGGGCGCTGGCACGAGGCCGACCCGACGTTCGGGCAGCGCACGGCCGACGCCGCGCGCGTGGCGCTGACGGAAGGCGAACTGGAGGGGCAGCTCCGGCTGCTGGCCGTCGCGGGCCGCCTCCGCGCCGAGGTGCTGGAACGGAACTGAAACGCCTCGCGCGCGCGGGCCCCGCGGGGAGGAGGAAACGGACGTGATCAAGCTCGAGCACGTGACCAAGCGCTTCGGCTCTTTCACGGCCGTCGACGACCTGTGCCTGGAGGTGCCCCGCGGGGAGTTCTTCTGCTTCCTCGGCCCGAACGGCGCGGGCAAGACGACGACGATCAAGATGCTGTGCGGCCTGCTGAGGGCGACGGCCGGCCGCATCGAGGTCGACGGGCACGACGTGCGCCGCGAGATGGACCGCATCCGGGCCGTACTCGGCTACGTGCCCGACTCCCCGTACCTCTACGAGCACCTGACCGTCCACGAGCTCTACGCCTTCGTGGGCAGCCTCTACCGCATCCCGCGCGCGACCGTGCGGCGGCGGGAGGAGGAGGCGTTCGTCCTGTTCGGCCTGGAGCCCTACGCGGACACGCTGGTGAGGGACCTCTCGCACGGGTGGCGCCAGCGCCTGACCTACGCGGTCACGTTCCTCCACGAGCCCCGCGTCCTGCTGGTGGACGAACCTTTCGTCGGGCTCGATCCCCACAGCATCCGCCTGATCAACGAGCTGCTGCGCGCGCAGGCGCGCGCGGGCGCCGCGGTGTTCCTCACGACCCACATCCTGGCGCTGATCGAGGGCCTGGCCGACCGGGTGGGCATCCTGTCCGGCGGCCGGCTCGTGGCCCTGGGCTCCCTGCCGGACCTGCGGCGGCAGACGCAGATGGACGGCGGACTCGAAGACCTCTTTCTCCGGCTGACCGAACCCGCGGCCGCCGCGCCGGCGCCCGCGGGCGGGGGCGCGCCGTGAAGGGTTTCGCCACGCTGATGGGCGCCTACGTGCGCGGCGGCCGGAACGGCGCCCGGCTCCTCCGCCGCCAGTCGCGCCTCAAGCTGGGCTTCATCGTCCTGTTCGCCGGGGGCATGACGACGGGGCTCTTCTTCCTCTTCCTGGAGGGGTTCCGGTTCCTGGGCGCGCTGGGCGGCGTCGGGCTGATGCTGGTGCACCGGATGCTGGGCCTGTTCTTCTGGGGCCTGGGGGTGATGATGGTGCTCTCCGGCTTCGTGACCGCCTTCGCCGCCCTGTTCCGTTCGCGGGAGACGGCGGACCTCCTGGTGCGGCCCGCGGGGCTAGCGGACACGGCGCTCTTCAAGTACGTCGAGTGCGGCGTGCTTTCCTCGTGGGCCTACTTCTTCATTGTCGTGCCGTTCCTGGGCGCCTACGCGTGGCACGAGCGCATCGGCCTGCTCTTCCCGTTCTGGGCCCTGCTGCTCTCCGTGCCCTTCGTGCTCCTCTGCGCGGGGATCGGCCTGCTCTGCTGCCTGCTGTTCGTGCGGTGGATGCCGCGTTCCCGCCTGCTGTACGCGGCGCCCTTCGTGCTGCTGCTGGCGGCCGCGGCCCGGCGCGTGTTCGGGCAGGCCGCGTCCCCGGAGGCCGCCGGGTTCCCGGGCGGCGCGCTGCAGATCGGCCGGATCGTGCCGGGCCTGCGCCTCGCCTCCAACCCGTGGTGGCCAAGCTGGTGGCTGGCGGAAGGGCTCTCGGCCACGGCGCGGGGGCAGCCCGGCCGCGCCGCCGCCTTCGCCGCGCTGCTGGTGACGAGCGCCCTCGTGCTGGGGCTCCTCGTGGAGGCGGCGGGCCGCCGCCTGCTCCACCCCGCGTGGCTGCGCGCGCAGGAAGGCTCCGCGCGCCGCCGGAAGGGCCGGCCCCTGCTTTCCCGCTGGCCGGAGGCGTTTCCCGGCCTCGGCCGCCCGGACCTGCGCGCGCTCGCCGCGAAGGACCTTCGCGTGTTCGTGCGCGACCCGGTCCAGTGGTCACAGGGCCTGGTCTTCTTCGCCCTGCTGGGCTTCTACTTCCTCAACCTGCGCGCGCTGCACTACCACCGGCTCGACGCCGTGTGGCGCAACCTCGTCGTCTTCCTCAACGTCTTCAGCGTGTCCGCGGTGATGTGCTCGTTCGGCGCCCGCTTCGTCTTTCCCCAGCTCAGCCTCGAAGGGCACGCCATCTGGATCCTCGGCCTCTCGCCGGCGGGCATCGAGCGGGCGCTCCGCGCGAAGTTTGTCGTGGCCTGGACGCTGCTGACGGCCATCAGCCTCGGTCTGACGGCGCTCTCCGCGCACATGCTGGGGGCGGACGGCGCGGTCCGGGCGCTCGCCCTGCTGGTCGCGGCGGCCCTCGCCGCCGCGGTCTCCGGGCTCTCCGTGGGCCTGGGCGCGGTGTTCCTCGACCTGCGGCACCAGAACCCGGCGGCCATCGTGTCCGGTTTCGGCGGCACGTTGAACCTGATCCTGAACCTCGTCGTGCTCGTGGCGACCATCCTGCCGGTGGGCGCGCTCTTCCACCTCCGCGAGACGCTGCCGCTGGGCCCGGCCGCGTTCCGCGGCTGGGCGGCGGCCGCGGTCACGTGGGTGCTGGCGCTCTCGGCCGCGGCCGCGGTCATCCCCCTGCGGCTCGGCCGCCGCTCGCTCCGCGGCCGGGAGTACTGAGACCGCGCCGTCCCTACGGCGCGCGGGGGTCGATCCCGCGCTCGCGCTCGCCGTCGGTGCGCAGCGCGCGCTTCAGGATCTTGCCCGCCGCGTTTTTCGGCAGGTCCGGCAGGAAGACGACCCGGCGCGGGACCTCGTGGCGGCCGAGCGACTCGCGGCAGAAGGCGCGCAGCGCGGCCGCGTCGGCTTCGGCGCCGGGCTGCAGCGCGACGTAGGCCACGGGCACCTCGCCGTGGCGCTCGTCGGGCGCGCCCACCACCGCCGCCTCGCGCACGGCCGGGTGGCGGTAGAGCACCTCCTCCACGATCCGCGGGTACACGTTCATGCCGTTGGTGATCAACATGTCCTTCTTGCGGTCGACGATGGAGAAGTAGCCGTCCTCGTCCACCGTCCCGAGGTCGCCCGTGCGGAACCACTCGCCGAAGAACGCCGCCTTCGTGTCCTCCGGCCGGTTCCAGTAGCCCTTCATCACGTTGGGCCCGCGCACGCAGATCTCGCCGATCTCGCCGCGCGGCCGCTCGGCGCCCTCCTCGTCGAGGATCCGCATCTCGACGTCGGGCACGGGGAGCCCGACGGTGCCGGGCTTGCGCCGGCCGCCCAGGGGGTTGACGCACGTGACGGGGGAGCACTCCGTCGGGCCGTCCCCCTCGTAGATCGCCTTGCCGAACCGCTCCTCGAAACGGCGCATGACCTCCACGGGCATGGCCGCCCCGCCGGATATCGCGCAGCGCAGCGACGCCAGCATGGGGACGCACTCGTCGGGGAGCCGCAGCAGCACCGCGTACATGCTAGGCACGGCCATCAGCAGCGTGACCCCCTCGGCGGCGATGGCCCGCGCGGCCGCCTCGGGCTCGAACCGGGGCATCGGCACGATCCGGCACGCGGCCAGCAGCGGCGCCAGCATGCAGGCCGTGGCGGCGAAGGCGTGGAACATGGGCAGCACGACGAGCACGGCGTCGCGCCCCGGCTCGAACCGCATGGCCCGGTGCGTGCTGCGGACGTTGCTCACCAGGTTGCGGTGCGTCAGCATCGCGCCCTTGGGGTAACCCGTCGTGCCCGAGGTGTAGAGCAGCACGGCGAGGTCCGCGGCGGGGTCGATGGCGGGCCGGGGCGCGGGGCCTCCGGACGCGAGCACCCCGGACCAGGGGGTGCCTCCCGCCGCGGCGCCCTCCCCGAGGCAGGCCCGGAAGCGGAGGGACGGCGCCCCGACGGCGATCGCCTCGAC
The DNA here is from genome assembly GCA_963744655.1 of uncultured bacterium. Classification (GTDB taxonomy): domain Bacteria; phylum Verrucomicrobiota; class Kiritimatiellia; order PWTM01; family PWTM01; genus CAVUUJ01. Next base: position 758,379 of record CAVUUJ010000002.1, read on the forward strand.
GGCCCCGGCGAACGCGTCGTGGTAGAGCAGGCCCGCTGCGCCCGCGTCCTCCAGTATCCACGCGATCTCTTTCGGGTTGAGCAGCAGGTTCACCGGCAGCACCACCGCACCCGCCTTCAGGATCCCGAAGTAGGCGGCCACGAAGGTGTCGGCGTTGATCCCGTAGAGCGCGACCCGGTCGCCCTTCGCCACGCCGCGACCGGCCAGCCACGCGGCCACCGCGTCGCTCTGCGCGTCGAGCTCGCCGAAGGTCGTGCGGCGGTCGCCGCACACCACCGCCGTGCGCCCCGCGTTCCCGGCCGCCGTCTCGCGGAACCATCCGTGGAGCGATGCCGTATCCCGGGCTTCCGTCATGGCAGACCCTCCGCCGCGCCGGGCCCCGCGCCCGGCCGCGGCGCCATGGTGACGGATTCCGCCGTGGCGTGCCAAGCGGTTTCCCGGGGGCGCGGCCCGCGGGCGGGCGCTCAGTAGGCGTAGGCGCTGCCGCCGATGAACTCGCGGAGCAGCGAGCCCGGGGGGACCACCGAGTCGTCCTCCACGGGCGTCAGCCCGTCGAGCCACTCGTACACGCGCTTCGCGCGGAGGAAGGCGTCCTGCCGTTTCGGGTCGGCCCGGAAGCGCTCCATGGCCGCGGGAAAGTAGTGGAACAGCTTGGGCTTGAGGATCGGCAGCTCGTACGGCAGCGCGCTGTTCACGATGCCGTCGACGGACCCGATGAAGGGGATGATGTGCTGGAGTTCGCTGGACCGCACGTAGTGCCAGTGCGCCAGGGTGTCCATCGGCTGGTGGTTGCGGTGCCAACTGTCGCGGATCATGCGCCGGAGCAGCCGGTTGTCGGCCCAGCGCATGAAAACGCCCTCGGCGTTGCGCAGCTGGCCGAGCGTCTCGACGTAGAGCCGGAACGTGCACTCGGCGGGCACGCCGCGCGTCATCCCGCCGTAGAGGCCGTGCAGGCTGTCGATCAGTAGCACCTGGTGCGGCTCGAGCCGCATCTCGTGCGCGTCGAGCGTGCGCTTGCCGGTCTTGAAGTCGTAGTGCGGCGTGCGAATCGTGCGGCCCTCGAGCAGCCGGACGAGGTCGAGGTTGATCCGCTCGAGGTCCAGCGCGTGCGGCGTCTCGTAGTCGTAGTCGCCGAACTCGTCCCGCGGGTGCTGCTCCAGGTCGAAGAAGTAGTGGTCCACCGTCAGGGCCACCAGCTCCCTGCCCGCCTCGCGCAACCGCTCGCTGAGCTTGATCGTCGTGGTCGTCTTCCCCGAGGAGGACGGGCCCGCCACGATGACCACGCGCACCCCGGGCAGGCGGCCGACGATGCGGTCGGCCGCCGCGCGCACCTCCTCGTCGTAGCGGCGGTCGCCGGCCTCGACCAGGCCCGGCAACGCCCCCGCTTCGACCAGCCGGTTGAGGCCCTCCGCCGTCTCGCAGCCGTGGTCCATGTTCCAGCGCAGCACCTCGTAGATCCGGCGGTAGGGGACGTTGTCGGTGGCCTCCACGGCGGCGGCGCGAGCCTCGCGCGCCTTCGCGCGCTCGTGGCGGTAGATGATGTACGCCCGCGCGGTGCGGGCATGGCCGTGACGGACCAGGGCGGCCTCCACGATGTCCTGCACGTCTTCGACCGTGGGCACCGCGCGGGTCCCGTAGGCCTCGACCAGCGCGCGCTCCACCTCGAGGGCCAGCCGCGAGGCCAGCCCGCGGTCCGTGCCGCCGAGCGAGGCGGCGGCCTTGAAGATGGCGGTGGCTATGCGCTCGCGGTCGTAGGCGACCTCGTTGCCGTCCCGCTTGATGATCGACCGGTTAAGCTGGCCGGGCATGCCCCTCCCCCTCAGTCGGAGCCCTCCAGGAAGCCCTCCAGCTTCCGGATCCGGGTCGGATGGCGCATCTTGCGCAGTGCCTTCGCTTCGATCTGGCGGATGCGCTCGCGCGTGACGTTGAACTTCCGCCCGACCTCCTCGAGCGTCCGCGAGTAGCCGTCGGCCAGGCCGAAGCGCAAGGTCAGGACCTCCTGCTCGCGATCGGTCAGCGTGTAGAGCACCTCGCGGAGGCGCTCCTTGAGCAACGCGTGGGCCGTCATGTCCGAGGGGTTCTCGGCCGTCGTGTCCGGGATGAAGTCGCCGAAGCTCGTGTCGTCGCTGTCGCCCACCGGGCTGTGCAGCGAGATCGGCTGCTGCGCGATCTTCAGGATCGCGCGCACGCGGTCGACCGGCAGGCCGAGTTCCTCCGCCACCTCCTCGGGCGTGGGCTCGCGGCCGTACTCCTGGATCAGCTGCTTCTGAATCCGCATCAGCTTGTTGATGGTCTCGATCATGTGCACGGGGATGCGGATCGTGCGCGCCTGGTCGGCGATGGAGCGAGTGATGGCCTGTCGGATCCACCACGTGGCGTAGGTGCTGAACTTGTAGCCGCGCCGGTACTCGAACTTCTCCACGGCCTTCATGAGGCCCATGTTCCCCTCCTGGATGAGGTCGAGGAACGAGAGGCCGCGGTTGGTGTACTTCTTGGCGATGCTGATCACGAGGCGGAGGTTCGCCTCGACCATCTCGGACTTCGCCCGCAGGCCCTTCCGGAGCCAGGCCTTCAGTTCCTGGTAGCGCTCCTCGAAGGCGTCGCGGGACACGCAGGCTTCCATCTCGAACGCCTGCAGGCTCCGCTCCGCCTCGGCCAGGGACCGGGCCTGCGCCGCGCCTTTCCGGTGCCGGGACAGGCGCTCGATCTCGCGCCTCATCGCCCGGAAGCGCTGGTAGCACTCGTCCGCGACCGGGATGTTGTCCTCGAGGGCCTTCTGCTTGTAGTGCAGCTTGTCGAGGTGGCCGGCCAGGCGCCCGTTCACCCGCTCGAGCGCCTTGGCCCGGCGGGTTTGCACGGCCCGGCTTGCGCCCGTCTTCCCGCATGCCGCGAAACACTTCTGCATCTCCGCGTAGTTCCGCGCGATGTTGTTGCGGAGGCGCACGGCGGTCTTGAAGTACTCCTCGCGGTTGGTGACGTGCTTGTCGTTGATGATGCGGTCGAACCGCTCCTTGCCGCTCTCGAGGCGGTCCAGCACGCGCAGGCACACGGCCACGGCGAAACCGAACCGGTGGAACAGGTCGCGCGTGCGCAGCTCGGCCTCTTCGATCCGCATCGAGATCTCCACCTCCTGCTCCCGCGTGAGCAGCGGCACCTGCCCCATCTGTTTCAGGTACATGCGGACGGGGTCGTCGAGCACGTCGACCCGCTGCGCCTGCTTGGCGCGCTCCTCCTGCTCGAGCTGGTTCTTGAACTTGTCGACGTCCGAGGCGTCGATCACCTCGATCTCCATGCCGCGAAGCAGGATGAGGATGTTGTCGAGCTCGTCGGGGCTGACGGCGCTCTCGGGCAGCGCCTCGTTGATGTCGTCGTAGGTCAGGTAGCTCTGCTCGCTCGCCAGCGCCACCAGGTCCTTGATCTTCTGGTTCCGCCCCTCGCGGTCCAGCCGCCCGATCTCGCCGTGCGCGCCGCCGGTCGGCGGCTTCGACGTGGCGGCTTCGCGCAGCTGCTCGGCCGTGAGCGGCGCCGCGGCGGGGGCGGTCTCCGCGGCCTTCGCCTTCCGCCGGGAGGTCCCGGCCTTCTTCGGCGCCGCGGGCGCCGCCTTGCGCGCGGCGGTCTTCTTCGCCGCCGGAACCGCCCGCTTCGGCGCCGCGGGCGCCGCCTTGCGCGCAGCGGTCTTCTTCGCCGCCGGAACCGCCCGCTTCGGCGCCGCGGGCGCCGCCTTGTGCGCGGCGGTCTTCTTCGCCGCGGACGTTCCGGCCGGCCGCCTGGCCTTCGCGGTCCGGGCGGGGGCGGCGGCCTTCGCCTTCGCCCCCCCGGCAACGCGGGCCGTGCGAGCCGGCTTGGTCTGCCCACCGGCCCTGGCGCTTTTACTCCTTGCTGCCTTGGTCTTTACGCTCTTGCTGGCCATGGACTCCCTCTTCTCCCGGCGGCGTCCGGGCACAGTTCACCTAGTATGGCGGAAAGGCAGGGAATATGCGGACCCCGCCCGGGCGTGTCAAGGGGCATGCCGGACTTTTGGCGCGGCGCCGTGCGGGGGGTCGGCCCCGCGGAGCGGGGCAAAACCGCAAGGATTCCTTCCGGACGCACCGGCGTGTGCATTCCTCGTTTCGCATTCCGGGTTTGCCCGTACAATGCCCCCCGCCATGCCACGCGTCGCCAAGGTCGTCGTCCACCTCTCGCTCAACCGGGAGTTCGACTACCTCATCCCGCCGGAACTGGACACGGACGTACGCGTGGGCTCGGCGGTCGTCGTGCCCTTCGGCCGTAGCGAGACGCGCGGCTTCGTGGTCGGGACCGCCGGCGGCTCCGAACGGGCCGAGCTCAAGTCGATCCGGTCGGTGGTCGGGAAGAAGCCGCTCATCGGCGGGCGGGTCCTGGAGCTCGCCCGGTGGATGGCCGGGTACTACGCCGCGCCCATCGAAACGGCCGTGCGCACCGTGCTGCCCGGCGCGGTGCGCAAGCGGGACGCCGGCCCCCTGCGCCGGCTCATGGTGACGCCCGCACCGCCCGCCTCCGACGAGGCCGCGGTCGCGGCCCTGCGGCGCCGGGCGCCGAAACAGGCGGCAGTGCTCGACACGCTGGCCACCACCGGGGAGGTCTTCCTCTCGCACCTGGCCAAGGCGGCGGGGGCGGCCCCCGAGGCGGTGCGCGCGCTGGAGAGGAAAGGCTTCGTGGTCGTCTCCGGCGGCATCGCCGAGCGCGACCCGCTCCTCGGCCAGGAGGTCCTGCCCAGCCGGCACCTGGCGCTGATGCCGGAGCAGGCCGAGGCCCTGGCCCTGGTCGAGCGGGCGATCGACCACCGCCGCCCCCCCGTGGTCCTGCTCCACGGCGTGACCGGCAGCGGGAAGACCGAGGTGTACCTCCAGGCGATGCAGCACGCGCTCGACCGGGACCGGGGCGCCATCGTGCTGGTGCCCGAGATCGCGCTCACCCCGCAGACGGTGGAGCGGTTCCGCAGCCGGTTCGGCGACTGCGTCGCCGTCCTGCACAGCCACCTCTCCGCCGGGGAGCGGCACGACGAGTGGCACCGCGTCCACGACGGGCGCGCGCGCGTCGCCGTCGGCGCCCGCTCGGCGCTCTTCGCCCCCGTGCGCAACCTCGGGCTCATCGTCGTCGACGAGGAACACGAGCACACCTACAAGCAGGAGGAGGCGCCCCGCTACCACGCGCGCGACGTCGCCGTGATGCGAGGCCGCATGGAGGACTGCGCCGTCGTGCTGGGCTCCGCCACGCCCTCGCTCGAGTCGTACCGCAACGCGCTCTCCGGGAAGTACGCCCTCGCCCGCCTGGCGCACCGCGTGGACCACCGGCAGATGCCCGCCCTGCACATCGTCGACATGCGCGTGGAGGCCGAGCGGGAGGGCCGTCCGAACGTGCTCTCCAAGCAACTCGTCGATGCCATCGGCGACCGGCTGGCGCGCGCCGAGCAGACGATGCTCTTCCTGAACCGCCGGGGCTTCGCCTCCTCCCTGATCTGCCCCCGGTGCGGCTACGTGGCCGAGTGCGACGACTGCAGCATCGCCCTGACTTTCCACAAGCGGCAGGGCCGCCTGACCTGCCACATCTGCGGGCGCGAGCGGCCCGTGCCCGGGCAGTGCCCCAATCCCGAGTGCCGCGATCCCGCCTTCCGGCTCGCCGGCATCGGCACGGAACGCGTGGAGGAGGTCGTTCGCCGCTGCTTCCGGCACGCCCGGGTCGAGCGGATGGACTCGGACACGATGACCCGCAAGGGGGACTACCGCCGGGTGCTGGGCGACTTCCGCGTGGGCCGGATCGACATCCTCGTCGGCACGCAGATGATCGCCAAGGGCCTGCACTTCCCGAACGTGACGCTCGTGGGCGTCGTCTACGCCGACGTCGGCCTGCACATGCCCGATTTCCGCGCCGGCGAACGCACGTTTCAGCTGCTGACGCAGGTGGCCGGCCGCGCGGGACGCGGCGACGTAGCCGGCGAGGTCATCGTCCAGACGTTCACGCCGTTTCACCCGGCGGTCCAGGCCGCCCGACGCATGGACTACGAGGGCTTCTGCGACCAGGAGCTGGAGTTCCGCAAGGAACTGGACTACCCGCCGTTCACGCACCTGGTGCTCGTCACGCTGCGCGGCCCCGACGAGGCCGAGACCGCGCGCGTCGCCGCCCGCCTCGCCGCGGCGCTGCAGGCCCGGCTGCCGCCGCCCGCCGTCGTGTCGGAGGGCACGCCGGCGCCCATCGCCCGCATCCGGGGCGCCTACCGCTACCAGGTCCTCCTCCGCGGCCGCTCGACGCGGCGGCTCACCGCGGCCCTGGACGAAGCGCTCGGCGCCCTCCGGCGGCCCCGGGGGGTGACGGTCACCGTCGACGTCGACGCCGTGTCGCTGCTCTAGCCCGCCGTGGGGGGGACAACGTCCCGCCTCACGGGGACGCGGCGCGGTGTGAACCGCGTCGCGAACGCGGCGCCGCCCGTGAACCCCGGGCGGGCGGGGTGTATAGTGCACCGGGCCGGCCGGGCCGCGGCGCGGCGGCCGGACGGAGGGCGGGAACATGAAGACGGCATGGTGGACGGCGGTCCTGTGCGGCGCGGCCCTCGCGGCCTGCGCGGAGCCCCTGCGGGTGGCGATCCTGGATTTCGAGGACCAGACGGGCTCGCGCGGCGCGGCCGGCCCGGAAGGGGCGGCGGATCCGGCCGCCCTCGCCGCCAACGGGCCCTTCGTGCTCGGCAAGGCCCTGGCGGAGGTGGGCGGCTGCACGCTCATCGACCGGCGCGACTTCCTCGCCGGGCTCGAGCGCGTCCCGGGCGGCGACCGGGTGTCGTTCCTGCGGGCGGCCCAGGCGGTGCGGGCCGACGTGGTGCTGCGCGGCCGCCTCCAGAGCCTCTCCGCAGGCAGGCAGTCGGTCGACCAGGGCGGCTACCGCACCGAGTTCACCCGGCTGACCCTGCGCGTGGGCCTCGAGGCGCTCGACACGCGCGACGGGACCGTTATCGCGCTGTCCGACGGCGCCGCCGAGACACGCCTGCGCCAGACGGACGCGGTGCGCACCGCGCTTTCCGAAGACGAGTGGCTCGGGCTGCTCTCCGAGGCGGTGGGCCGCGCGCTGCCGCCCCTGCGCGCCGCCCTCGCGGAACGGGCCGCCGGGGCGGGCGCGCGCGAAACGGTGCGGCTGTCCGTGAAGACCTCGGACGACCCCGCCCTGGTGGAGATCGACGGGATCCTGGTCGGCTCGACCCCGGTCGAGGCGTTGGAGGTGTACCGGGGCGACCACGTGCTGACCGTGACCAAGCCCGGCCACCGCGCCCTCACCCGGCGCGTCGTACTCGAGCGCGACAGCCTGGTCGAGGTGCCCATGCTGCGGACGGACCTGTCCGCGGAGGAGCAGAAGGAGATCCTCCGGGGAGCCTCCGTGGGCGTGGTCATCGGCGAGCCGGTCCTCACCGTGCTCCCCCTGCCGCCCCGGCCCGGGGGGGAGGCGCCGTAGGGCGCCGCGGCTTGCTTTCGCCCGACGGACGGTCCAGGCTCCGCCGCCATGAACACGGCCGACGCCCCCGTTCCCGCCGACGGCGTGCACGCCATGGTCCCGCGCGAGCGGATGCCGCCGCACGTCCGGCGCATGCGCGACCTGTACGCCCGCACGCCGGGCGCGCCGTTTTGCCGGCGGGAGTTCGGCTTCTACAGCCTCGACGCATGGCGGCGCCAGGGGCTGCCCCCGGACGCGGACCTCGCCGCGTGGTTCCACCTCGACCCGCCCGCCCGGCACGGCCTCGGCCAGCTGGGCTGGTGCGAGGCGTGTTTCCGGCCGGCTTTCGAGGAGAAGGTCGTCGAGGACCGCGGCGAACACGAGGTCGTGCAGGACTACGCGGGCCGCAAGGTGCTGGTCTTCCGGGGGCGGCGGAGCGGCTTCATGCCCGAGTACCTCGACCACCCCGTCAAGGACGGCCGCACGTGGCGGGAGGCCGTGAAGTGGCGGCTCGACCCCGCGCGCCCGGAACGCTACGAGGACCTGGACGCGCGCATGGCCGCTGCCCGCGCGGCGGCGGCCGAGGGCCGGATGATCGTGCAGAACCTGGTCGGGGGCTGGATGTACCTCCGCAGCCTCATGGGCCCGGAGGGCGCGCTCCTGATGGTCCACGACGACCCCGGGCTCGTCCACGAGGCCATGCAAACCTGGCTTGAACTCGCCGACGCCGTCATCGCGCGGCACCAGCAGCACGTCACGCTCGACGAGATCTTCCTCGCCGAGGACATCTGCTACAACCACGGCCCGCTCATCTCACCGGCCATGATGCGCGAGTTCCTCACCCCGTACTACCGGGCCCTCGTCGACGGCGCGAAGGCCCGCCAGCTCGACCGCGGCCGCCACCTGTTCGTCCAGGTCGACACCGACGGCTTCGCCGACCCGGTCATCCCGGTCTACCGCGAAGCGATCGGCCTGGACGTGATGAGCCCGTTCGAGGTGGCCGCGGGCTGCGACGTCGTGCGCACCGGCCGGGCCTATCCGGGGCTCGTCCTGACGGGCGGCATCGACAAGCGGGTGCTGGCGCGGGGCCGGGCGGCCATCGACGCGATGCTCGACCGGATCCTCCCCGCCATGCGGGAGCGCGGCGGCTACACCCCGACGTGCGACCACGGCGTGCCGGAGGAGGTCCCGCTCGCGGACTACCTCCACTACCGCGAACGATGCGTCGCCCTGGGCGGCTGAGCCCGCGGCGCGGCCCGCGGCCGGCTCAGCGCTCGATGATGTCGTCCACGTCCGGCTCCGCCTCGTCCTCGCCGTGCGCGCCGGCGGGCGGCGGGGCCGCGGTCGGCACGACCGCCACGCTCTTGCGGCCGCGCTCGTCCTCCCCGCGGGAAACGGTCTCCAGGCCCGGCTCGTCGCGCAGCGCCTGGTGCACGATGCGGCGCTCCGCGGCCGGCATCGGGGGGAACTCCACTTCCCGGCCCGTGCGGCGCACGACGTCCGCCGCCTCCCGGGCGTCCGACACCAGGCGTTCCCGGCGTCGCTCGCGGTACCCCTCCACGTCGACGCGGACCCGGTAGCCCGCCCCGACGCCGCGAAGCGCCATGCGGCTGACGACGCACTGCAGGGCGTCGAGCGTCTCGGCCCCCCGCCCGATCAGGAGCGAGGCCTCCGGCGTGGCGACCCGAAGCAGGATCTCGTCCTCTTCCTGCCGCCCGGCCTCGACCGTGGCCTCGAACCCCATGCGCTCGAGCAGCCCCGCGAGCAGGTCCCGGGCTTTCTGTGCGGCGTCGGAAAGGTCTTCTGCGCTCATGGCGTCCTCCTGCCGGCTCACCCGGCCTTGGTCCCGCGGCTCGCATGCCGGCGCTGCAGCACCTGTTGCACGACCATCAGCGCGGTGTTGGTGGTCCAGTAAAGCACCAGCCCCGAGGCGAAGTTGTAGAAGAAGACGAGCATGATCATGGGCATGAAGGCCATCATCTTCTGCTGCTGGGGATCCCCGGCCTGGGGCGAGAGCTTCTGCTGAAGGAACTGCATGCCCGTCATCACGAGGGGCAGGATGTTCAGCGGCAGGGGCAGCACGCCCGCGAGCAGGTTCTCCGGCTCGCTCAGGTCGCGCACCCAGAGGAACGGCGCGAAGCGCAGTTCGATCGCGCTTCGCAGGACCACGAACAGCGCGATGAAGACGGGGATCTGGATGATCATGGGGAGGCAGCCGCCGACGGGGTTGACCTTGTGCTCCTTGTAGAGCGCCATGATCTCCTTCTGCTGCCGCTGAGGGTTGTCCTTGAACTTCGCCCGGATGGCCGCGACCAGCGGCTGCATCTCCTGCATCCGCTTCATGCTCTGCGTGCTCTTGTGCGTGACCGGCCAGAAGATCACGCGGATCAGGATGGTGAGCAGCATGATGGCGATGCCGTAGTTCGGCAGGACGCGGTGGATGCCGTTGAGTATCTTCAGGAGCACCTTGCCGATCGGCGCCCACATGCCGAACTCCATGACGTCGGCCTGGTGGTAGGCGAGACCGCTGAGCTCGGAGTACTTCTTGGGGCCGAGGTAGTAGTGCCACTCGCGCGTGACGGACCCGCCGGGCGCGGGCGCGGGGACGGCGTCGAAGCGCAGCACCGCGGCGATCTCCTCGGCCGTTACGCGCGGCTTGGCGCGCGGGTCGGAAGCCTCCCGCTCGGTCACTTCCCGGCGCGCCTCGACCTCCACCTCCCGCGCGGCGGCGCCGGGCCGCAGCAGCTGGACGAAGTACTTGCTCTTGGCGGCGACCCAGTCCGCCGGGCCATCCAGCGGCAGGGGCCGGCGGATCGACACGGGCGGGCGGCCGCCGCCCGCCTCCCCCTGCGCCTCCTTGAACAGGCGGGGCACCTTCTTGCCCCAGTGCCGCACCTTGCCCCCGCCCGGCGAAAGGGTGTCGATCGCCAGGTAGGCGATACCGCGCATCGCCGTTTCCCCGGGGAGGTTGCGCATGGTGCCCGTGCGGAGGCCGTGCGCGGGCACGGCGAGGCCCTCGCCCGCGGGCGGGGTCCACACGTCGCTCACCTCGACGAGGTACGCGTCGCCCAGCCGGTAGGTGCGCTCCAGGCGCCGCCCCGAGGCCGACGCGCGGACGAAACGCACTTCGCGGCCCGGGTGGATTTCCTCCAGGTCGAAATCGTAGCCGGCGCCGAGCCCCGGCACGTCCTCGTAGGCAAGGGCCGGCGCGGAGGAGAAGTCGAGGGTCACGGGCCCGCTGGAGGGGTCGCGCGTCCGGAGATAGTCGAGCACCCGCGCGGACTCCACGGCGGCGCCGCGCGCGCTGAGCGTGAGCTCGAGCCGGTCGTTGCGCAGCGTCACCGTGCGCGCGGGTCCCCTGGCCGGCGGTTCAACTTCCGGCGGAACGGCTTCCGCGGAACGGGGCGGGGCGGCTGCAGGCAGGGGGTCCTCCGCGGCGCCGGCGGCCGTGCCGCCGGGCGCCTCCAGGGCGGGTGGCACGGGTTCCCCGCCCTCCGGCCCGGGCGCGGGCGGCGGGGCCGCCCGCTCCGGGAAGAGCGGCCGCACGATCCGGCGGTCGATCGTCGGCCAGGCGAGCAGCAGCGCGATCAGCGCAATAAACAGCGGCAGGTCCTTGCGATTCATCAAGCCTTCTCCCTTGCTTCCAGCGCCCGGGGCACGGGGTCGGCCCCGCCGGGGCGGAACGGGTGACACCGCAGCAGCCGGCGCACCGCGAGGCCCGTGCCGCGCGCCGCGCCGAAGCGCCGGATCGCCTCCATGGCGTACACCGAACAACTGGGCTCAAAACGGCAGCACGGGCCCAGCAGCGGCGAAAGCAGCAGCCGGTAGACCCGGATCAACGCCAGGAGCACGGTCCTCATCCGCCGGCCTCCTCCCGGCCCAGCAGGCCCGCGCGGCGGGCCAGCCGAAGAAAGTCCTCCGTCACCTCCGCGTGCGGCGCCTCCACGATCGCGCGGCGGGCCACGATTACGACATCCCACGGGCCCGAGCACCGGTGGCGGTGGCGGCGGAAAACCTCCCGGAGGCGCCGGCGCGCGCGGTTGCGCTGCACGGCGCCGCCGACCTTCCTGCCGCTCACCACACCCAGTCTCAGCGACGCGCCCTCGCCCGCACGCAGCCACATGACCATGTAGCGTCCCACCTGCTTGCGGCCCTGGCCGTACGCCTCGAGGAACGCCGACGCGCGGGTCAGGCGCTGCCGGCGCGAAAGCCCCTCGCCGCGCCCGCGGGTCTCGGGCGGACCGGGACGCTCCGGCATGGTCCCCTCCTCACACGCTCAGGCGCGCGCGCCCCTTGCGGCGGCGGCGCGTAATGGTCTTGCGGCCGCTGACCGTCGACATGAGCTTCCGGAAGCCGTGCTTGCGCTGGCGTTTCTTCTTCGACGGCTGGTAGGTCCTCTTCATGCGCCCTCTTCCCGTTAACAAAAGCGCGCAAGCTTACCAGACCGCCGGGGCCTGTCAACGCCCGGTTCCCGGCCCGCCCCGCCGGGCGCCGCGCGGCCGGGGCGGGCGGCCGGGGCCGCGCCGCGGCGCTTTGCGCTTGCCGCCGGGCGGCGGCCCTGTTACCGCCATGCCTTGCAGCGGCGGACGGACGGGCGCCGCGCGGAGGCACGGGATGACGACCCCTGGGCAGGAGCGGCGGAGGGCGGACGGCAGGGCGGCGGACGCCCTGCGGCCCGTGTCGTTCGATCCCGGCGCCGCCCCCGCGGCGCCCGGTTCGGTGATGGTGCGGGTGGGCGCGACCCAGGTGCTGTGCGCCGCCAGCGTGACGGAGACCGTCCCGCGGTGGATGCGCGTGAAGAACGTGCCCGGCGGCTGGCTCACGGCCGAGTACTCCCTGCTGCCCTACGCCACGCAGTCCCGCACCGCCCGGGAAGCCTCGCTCGGCCGCCTCGGCGGGCGCACGCAGGAGATCCAGCGGCTGATCGGCCGGTCCCTGCGCGCCGTCGTCGACCTGCGCGCCCTGGGGCCCCGCACGCTGTGGATCGACTGCGATGTCGTCCGCGCCGACGGCGGCACGCGCACGGCCGCCGTGACGGGGGCCTTCGTCGCCCTGCGCCTCGCGGTGGACCGGCTCCTGGCCGACGGGGTGCTGGCGGCGGACCCCGTGGCGGAGCCCGTGGCCGCGGTCAGCGTCGGGATCGTGGGCGGCACGCCGATGCTGGATCTCGACTACGAGGAGGACCGCGACGCCGAAGTGGACATGAACCTCGTGATGACGGCGGGAGGGCGGCTGGTCGAGATCCAGGGCACGGCCGAAACCGTCCCCTTCTCCGAGGACGACCTGGCCCGCCTGCTGGCCCTGGGCCGGCAGGGGATACGCCGCCTGGCCGAGGCCCAGGCCGGGGTCCTGCCGCCGCCGGCGCCGGGCGCCTAGCCGTCCAGGTGCGGCAGCACCTGGTCGCGCAACGGGTCGCCCTGCGTGAGCCCGCTGATCCTCACGACCACCTCCCCGCCCCGGAAGAGCAGCAGGGCGGGCACCGCGCGCACGTCGTACCGCCGGGCGAGTTCCTCCTCCCCGTCGATATCCACCTGCACGACCGCCAGGCGCCCGGCCAGGTCGGAGGCCAGCTCGCCGAGCTCACGGGTCTGGAGCCGGCACGGTCCACACCAGGCCGCGTTGAATTCGACGAGCACCGGCTGCCCGGCCCGCAGCACCTGCTGCTCCCAGGACGCCGCGCTCACTTGGGGGAGGGGCTCGTCGGTCATGCTCTTCGCTCTTCCGGCCGTTGCCTGCCCGACAAGGTAGGTCACTTCGCAGGCGTCTTCAAGCAGCGCGGCGCACCCCGGCGCACGGCCTCCGCGACCGGCGGAGGCGCGTGGACGGAGTGATCGTGAGGCAGGCGGCCGGACATCTTCCGCACGACCGCGCAGGCGAAGTCCTCGGGACGCACGGCCCCCTCCGGCATCCCGCTTCGCGGGGCGCGCCGGGGTCCGCGGGCGGCGCGGCTACAGGACCCTGCCCGGGAAGGGCAGCGACGGCGCCACGGTCTGCGCGGCCAGCACGTAGACCAGGACCGCCATGACCAGCAGCGCCACGAGCGCCAGCACCGAGAAGGCCGGGCCCGCGTCCTCGCGCACCGCGCCGAGGATCTCCTGGAGCTGCTGCTCGCTGGCCGCCGACGGCGAGGCGGCGCCCGGGCGGGCGATCGTGAGGGTCTTCGACGAGGAGGACGGGCCATCCGAACGCTTGATGCGAATGGTCTTGCGCTGGGTCGACGCGCCGGCCGCCGCGGCGCCCTCGGGCACCGAGATTTTCGCGGTGGTGCTCTTGCCGCTCTCCGCCGCTGCGTCACCCGGCTTCCTGAGCACGACGGTCTTCGGCATGGCCGTGGGCCGCTGGAGGCGGACGGTGCGCGGCGTCTGCGTCTTGGGCGGCTCGGGGGGCACGGCGACCCCCTCGGGTTCGATGCGGGCCGTCGCGCCGTGTGGCGCGTCGGCGAGCGGCTCTTCCTCGATGCGGATGCGGGCCGTGCGGTTCATCTGCGCCGCGTGGACGGCCGCGCCGGCGCCGGTCAGGTCCATGCGCACCGTGGAATCCTTGGCGATCGAGGCCGCCTCCTCCGTGGAAGGCTTCTCCGCGGCGTCGAGATCGATGCGCGAGGTCGCGGACTTGTCCCCGGGTTCGGCGCCGGCCCCCGCCGGCCCCTGGAGCGTGATGCGCGCCGTGGACAGCTTGCCGGTCTCGCCCAGGAGGACCTCGCGGACGCTCACGGGTTCGCCGCCGCGGGCCTCGGGAGCCGGGGACTCGGCGTCGGAGAGCTCGATGCGCGACGTCTCGGACTTGTCCGGCTTCTTCACCTCGGCCGTCTTGGGCGAGTCCTCGCCGTTCCCGGGGCCGGGCGTGGAAGGCTCGGGAGCCCCTGTGCGTGCATGATCCTCGGCCATGGTATCGTTCTCCTCGACGCTTACCGCCTACTGTAGACAGCCCCGCCCTCCACCGCAAAGGGTTTTTTGCCGCCGCGCCGGGCCCGCAGGGACCCCGGCCCGGGCGAACGAACACCGCCCGATCGGCTTCTCGTGCAGGTAGAGCAGCTCGAAGTCCGTCCGCTCCTCCTCCGCGGGCTCGAAGGGGGCGGCGGGTTCGAACCGCCCGTCGCCGGCCAGGATGGCGCGAACCTGCTCGAAATAGGGAAGGTGGTCGGTGGCGACGTGCACCCGGCCGCCGGGGCGCAGGGTCCGGGCCAGGGCCTCCAGGAAGGCCTCGTTGAAGAGCCGGTGGGCCTGGTGCCGCACCTTGGGCCAGGGGTCGGGGAAGAACACGTAGAAGGTGCTCACGCTGGCGGCGGGCAGCAGGTAGGTCGTCGCGTAGTAGGCGTCCATGCGCAGCAGCCGCACGTTGGCCAGGCCCCCGCGGCAGGCCTTGCGGTCGATCTTCCGCAGGCGGCCGAGCAGCCGCTCGATGCCGAGGAAGTTCACCCCCGGGAACCGGGCGGCGCGGGCCAGCAGGAACCGGCCCTTGCCGCTGCCGACGTCGACCTCCAGCGGCCGCTCCGGGTGCGGATACCAGTGCCCCAGCACGAGCGGACGGAGCCAGTCGTCCGGCAGGATGCGCCGCGGGGGGAGTTCGCTCGTCATGGCCCGGGAGTATGCCCGAAAGCCGCCGCGGCGTCGACGGGCCGGGCGGGAACCGCGCGGTCAGATGCGGAACAGCGCGCCCATCCGCCTGCCGAGGAGGAGGCTGCACGCCGACGATGGTGACGGCGAGGAAGACCATGGCCCACACGCCGAGCGCGGAGGCGACGTACTGGCCCGTGCCGATGAGCTGGAAGAGCTCGTAGATCGTCTTGGTGATCGGGATAGAAGTCCGCCGCTGCGCGAGCATCAGGCTGTCGGACACCTCGAGCATGCTGAAGGCGAAGGCCAGCAGCGCGCCGGCGATCAGGTTCGCGGAGATCAGCGGAAGGTGATCCGCGGCGCCAGGCCGTGAGCGGCCGGGCGCCGAGGTTCGCGGCGGCCTCCTCGAGCGTGACGGAGGTCTGCTGCAGGCCCGCCACGGCGGAACGGACCATGTAGGGCAGCCGTCGCACGGCGTAGGCGATGCACGAGGAACAGCGTCGGGTTGGTCCGCACGTCGAGCAGCGTGCTGCCAGAACGGGCTGTCCTTCACCCACGGCGGCGTTGCTGAGCCGCGAGCTGATGGCCAGGTAGCCGAAGGCCATGACCAGGCCCGGCACCGCCAGCGGCAGCATGGCCAGCGCGTCCAGCAGGCCGCGGCAGCGCAGGTCGGAGCGCACGACGACGAACGCGATGGCGATGCCGAGCACGAGCGTTGAGCATGACGGCCAGCGACGAGAAGGCGAGGCTGTTGCGGATGCTGCTGACCGTCATGCCGTGGCCGAGCGCCTCGACGTAGTTGCCCGCGGTGAAGGACGCGCGGCAGCACGCTGCGGTACCAGCTGCCGGGCCGCGCGAGGCTCGTGAGCACGACGCCCATGTGCGGCAGCAGGGCCAGCCCCACGACGAGCACGAACGGCAGGGCGACGAGGAGGCCCCGCGCGCCGCCCACCGTGCGCACCGCGGCGGCCGTCGTCGCCTTGCTCTGCATCGCGTAGGCGCGCCGCCCGAACGCGAGCTTCACGGTGGCGTAGAGCAGGACGCTCGCGCAGAGCATCACGAACACGAGCGCGTACGGGAAGGGGTTGGCCCCGATCTCCTTGAGCGCGTCGTAGACCTGCACGGGCGCGCAGCGCGTGTAGTTCATGATCAGCGGCGTGCCCAGCTCCGTGAAGCTCCAGATGAAGACGATGGCCCCGCCCGCAAAGAAGCCCGGCATGATCAGCGGCAGCGTGATGCGCGCGAACTTGCGCAGGCCGCGGCAGCCCAGGTTCTCCGCGGCCTCTTCCATGGCCGGATCGATGTTGGCCAGCGCCGCGGAGACGTTGAGGTACAGGATCGGATAGAGCCCCAGCGACTGCAGCAGGACCACGCCGAAGTAGCGGCCGCGCCCGAGCCAGTCCACCGGGCCCAGGCCCAGCAGCGCGTTCAGCGCGCCGTAGGTGCCCAGGATCTGCTGCAAACCGATCGCGCCGACGAACGGCGGCAGGATCATCGGCACGAGCACGAGGCCCCCGAGCAGCCGCTTGCCCGGGAACTCGTAGCGGTTGGACAGCCAGGCCAGGGGGACGGCCACCAGGGTAACCAGCGTCGTGGTGCCGACGGCCAGCGCCGCGCTGTTGCGCAGGCCCTCGGCGTAGACGGGGTTGCGGAACACGCCCAGGAGGTAATGCAGGGTGAAGCGGCCGCCGGAGAAGAAGCCCCCGCCCACCACCATGCCGAGCGGCACGAGGAAGAGCACGCCCAGCACCAGGACCGTCCCCGAAAAGATTCCCCACGCCAGCCGCCGGTTCATCCGTTAGCGCTCCCGGCGAAAAGCGGTAGCAAAAAACGGCGCCGGGGGCCACCCCCGATCGCGCCGGGCCGTCGCGCGCGCGGCTCCATTTTTTCGGCCGAGGCCCTGCCGCGGCGCGGACCGGTATGCTATGCTGGCGCCAACCCGAAAGGAGTACCCGTGGCGCGGCAGAATTATCAGTACGAGAAGAGACGGCGCGAACTGGAAAAGAAGCGCAAAAAGGAGGCGAAGAAGCAGCGCAAGCTGGAGCGCAGCGGCGGGACCCCCGACGCCGCCGCTCCCGAAGGGACCCAGACGTAGCCTTGGCGGCGCGGTAGGCACGGGCCGCCCGGCCCTCGCTTCCGCCCGGCCCGCGGGCCGCCCGGTCACGCGCACGCGGCCGCCGGACCTACCGGCGGGCGACCGAGAGCATCACGCCGAAGAAGTGGCACAGGCTGCCCGCCAGCACGAACACGTGCCACACCGCGTGGGCGAAGCGGCGGCCCCGCCACGCGTAGAACCCGACGCCGGCGGTGTAGCACGCGCCGCCGAGCAGGACCCAGCCCACGCCCCACGGCGGCAGCAGGCGGGCCAGCGGCCGGAGCATGAACACCGCCATCCAGCCCATCGCGAGGTAGCTCAGCACGGAGAAGAGCCGGAACCGCTCGATCCATACCGCCTGGAAGAGGATGCCGGCGGCCGCCAGCCCCCACACGACACCGAACATCCACCAGCCCGACGGCCCGCGCAGCGGCCCGAGCAGGAACGGGGTGTACGTCCCCGCCACGAGCAGGTAGATCGACAGGTGGTCGAGGAGGTTGAACACCCGTTTCGCCCGGCCCGCGGGCAGGGCGTGGTAGAGCGTCGAAGCGGCGTACAGCAGCACGAGCGTCGCGCCGTAGACGGCGCATCCCGCCGCGTGCCACGGGCGGCGCCCCGCCGCGGCCGTCCACACGAGGAACGGGAGCGCGGCCGCGCTGAGCGCCAGCCCGGCCCCGTGCGTCAGCGCGTTGGCCAACTCCTCGCTCGCAGTCTGTTCCCGGTGTGCCGTCCCCCTGCCCTCCCCCGCGTCCGCTGCGCGCGGCGCGGCGCGCCTCACGGCCAGCGCACGCCGACGCGGTAGTGGCGGCGCAGCGGGGGCGGCGCGGCGGGATCCTCCACCGTCACGGGCGCCCCCGTTCCCGGCACGCCGTTGGTCAGCACCCCCCAGCCGTTCGCCGCCGGGAGATCCGCCGACCACTCCACCGCGTAGAGCCGCCCGGTCGCCGTGGAGAAGGTGACCGAGCGGGCGGTACCGGACGCGGCCCCGTCGAGGCGGAAGTACGACGCGGCGTCGTGTTCGGCGGTGCCCGCCAGGTACTCCTGCTCCGCCGTGAACCCGTCCCCGTCGGGGTCGCCCGTGGCGTCCGTCGCGTCGAACGGGTCGGTGCCGTTCGCGTCCTCCCAGGCATCGGGCAGTCCGTCGTTGTCGTCGTCGGGATCGAGAACGTCCGGCAGCCCGTCCCCGTCGAAGTCCGGCAGGCTGCCCTGCACCGCAACCGACGCGGTGCCCGTGCAGCCCCCGTACACCGCCGACACCCGGTAGGTCCCGGCGGGGCCGGCCGCGCTGAACACCCCGCCGGTCATCACCCCTCCGCCCGAAACGGACCAGGCCGGCGTCACGGTCGAGGGCATCCCGGCCGCGTCCCAGGCCCGCGCCTCGAAGCTCACCGCGCCGCCGGCGGGCACCGCGACCTCGAAGGGCGACACGGTGAGCGGCAGCCCCGCGGCGACCACGGAGACCGTGGTCGTGCTCGCGGCCCGCTGCCCCCCGGCGTCCTCGGCGAGCACCTCCAGGACGTAGTGGCCCGGTCCGCCGAAGGCCGCCACCGCGGCGGCGGCCTCCGGCGCGTCGTTCGGCGAGAAGGAGACGGGCCAGGGCGACTCGACCGCCGCCCAGCGGTAGACGAGGTTCGACGCGCCCCCGTCGTCGTCGGCCGCCACGGTGAGAAGACTCGTCTCGCCGGGACCCGCGAGCGACGCGGGCGAGGCGGCGGCCGGCACGGTGATCGTGGGCGCGGCGTCGGGGCCGGCCGCGGCGAAGTCCAGCCCGCCGGTGTTCGCCGCGAGGGTCACGGTCCGGCCGGAAGGCGTGAACGACCAGCCCGCAAGGTGCGGCGTGAGCGTCGTGTCGCCGGGGGGCAGGCCGGCGAGATGGTAGCGGCCGAGGGTGTCGGTCAGGGCCGACCCCGCGCCGGCCGAAACGGCGACGCCCGGCACCGGGCGGCCGTGCGCGTCCGCGATATCGCCCCGCGCGTAGCAGCCCGCGACCGGCTGGCCCGCGAAGTGAACCTCCTCCAGGTTGCCCGCGACGGTGAGCGGGTTGGTGAAGTTGGACGGCGCGAAACTCCACTCGGCATCGCCCACGAAGACGGAGAGGTTCCACGTCCCCTCGGGCACGCTCAACGTGTACGGGTACGCCTTGGCGCTGTTGCTGTAGGACCACAGCCGGGCTTCGTGGTGCCCGTCGCTCACCGTGGGGGCGAGCCACCGGCTCGAGGCATAAACGAGACCGGACACGGTGACGTAGCGCCGGGCGAAATCGACGCCGGCCCGGTCCTCCCCCTCCACCACGAACACCCGCTCCTCCGGGGCGAAGGTGTAGCCCGCGCGCGACACGCGCGCCGTGAACGTGCCGTCGGCGAAACCGTCGAGGACGAAGTAGCCGTCCGCGCCGGTGCTCGCCCGCTTGCCCCCGCCGCGCACCTCCACGCCGGCCAGGCCCGCCCCCGCGTCGGTCACGCGGCCCGACACCGCGCGCCCCGTCCCGCCGCCGGCCGGCGGCTCGTTCGCGTCGAAATCGCAGCCGAACACGTCCTCGCCGCCCGCGACGGCCACGGGGTTGGCGAACCGGGCCGCGAAGGTGAGCCCCCGCCGGTCGCAGGCGAGCACGTGGCTGCCGGCTGCGAGGTCCACGAGGGCGTAGGTGCCGTCGCTGTCGGTGCGCGCCTGCGCGCCCGACGCGGTGTACACCCGCGCGTCGGCGACCGGCAGGCCGCCGCGCAGCACGCGGCCCCGGACCGTGTGGCGGGCCGGCGGGTCGCCGACGCGCACGACGACCGAATCGGAGGCCGCCCCGCCCTTCATGTCGCTCGCGACGCAGCGCACCCGGTACACGCCCGGCGCGCTCCAGCTCCTGCGGACCTGGCCGGTGTTGAGCGCCGCCGTGTCGAGGGTGTTCGTGTTGAAGTCCCACCACCACGCGAGCGCGTCGCCGTCGGGGTCGGAGGCGAAGGCCTCGAAGAGCACCTCCTCGCCGGCCGCCGCATCGAGGGTCGAGGCGCTCACCGCGACCGTCGGCGGCGCGTTGCCCGGCGAGGCGCCCAGCCGGATCACCACGTCGAGGTACTGTTCCGGCTCCGTCCCGCCGCGCGCGGTCGGCGTGACGTGGATCCCGGCCTCCTCGTCGCTGTACGTCCGCCCGACGACGAGGAAACCGTCCTCCTTGTCCGTGTTGTCGTCGCTCCACGAGCCGCCCGACGCGTCGTCCCGCGAGAACGGCGTCATGTCGAGCTGCGTGGCGCCATCGGTGCCGTAGGTGGTCTTCGCCCAGTCGACCTGGAGCCCGTTGGTCGACCACGCGTCGCCGAACGCGGGCCGGTACTGCAGCCAGTACTCGCGGGCGTTGCCGGTGTAGTCGCTCGCGGCCCGCGCGATGCGGAGGCCCTTGGGCGCGCCCGAGGTGGACGGGTGGTCGAGGCGGTACAGGCGGTACACGCCGCCGGTGGACGTCTCGACGAGGTCCGCGCCGCCGAGCCAGTCCAGCCGCTTCTTCTCGAAGGCCGCGTAGTGGGGCTTGGCCGGGTCGTTCATGCGCGCGTCGAACTGCGCGCCCATCAGGCTGAAGTAGTGCCCGTACTCGACCCACTCGGCGTTGTTCGTGTCCGCGACGTAGCCGCCCGGCACCCGGTCGCGCCCGATGGGCGATTCCGAATCCGTCCGCCAGTAGTTCGCGTGCCGGAGGCCGAGGTTGTGGCCGTACTCGTGGCCCGCGGTGCGCAGGGTGTAGTAGGGGACGACGAGGTGCGCGCCGGCCGCGCCCACGTAGGCCGAGCCGGCGTAGGTGAAGGCGTCGTCCTTGTCGCTCGTGACGACGACGTAGAGGTCGTAGTCGGCGGCGTTCCACGCCGGGTTCGCGCCCAGGGCCGCCGCGCGCGCGGCGCTCAGCACGGCGGCGAAGCTGCCGGAGTAGGCCGTCGAGGGCTGGGGCAGGTCGACCACGCCGGTAAAGGTGCTGGCGAGCGAGGTCCTGCCGTAGGACGCGTTGCGCCAGAAGGTGTCGACCTTGGCCTGGTGGGCCTGCGCGTCGGCCAGGCTCAGCGGCTCGGAGGCGGGGTCGTCGTTCGTGAAACGGGCGCGGATGTACAGCATCGTCTTCGCGCCCTCGGTCCAAGGCGACTCGGCCGCCGGCGGTTCGGCCTCGCCGCCCCCCCCGGCCGGGACGTCCGCCGCGGGGACGGGCGGCGTCATCCGCGGGCCGAGGCGGTGCTCGGCCTCGATCAGCCGCCGCTCGAGCTGCTCGCGGCCGGCTTCGCCCGCCACCACGACCACCCCGCTGCCGACGTCGAGGGCGACGCCCCCCGCCCCGGCCGCGCGGTCCGCCCGCTCGGCGGGGCCCAGCACGCGGACCGGGCTCTCGTGCATGGCGAGGAGCCCGTCGAGCGCCACGCCGTGCACGGGGAGCCCGTACTTGGTCGTCACGTCCAGGCGGCGCCCGTACGCGTGCACGACGAGCCGTTCGCCGCCGATCAAGGCGGTGCGCTCGGTCGCGTCGCGGGCGCCCTCCTTGCCGAGGCCGCACGCCACCGCCACCTCGTACGCGGCGGCGGCGTCCACGGGCCGTTCCAGCAGCGCCACCACGTCCGCCGGCAGGGCGCGGCGCACCTCGTAGGGTACGGCCAGCCGGAGGGCCTGCCGCGGATCCGTCTCGATCAGGGCCTTCATCGCCGCCCGGCGCGCCCGCGCCAGGTCCGCGCCGGCGCCGCCCGCGGGGACCGCCTCCCCGGCGGCGGCGGCCGCCGCCCAGCGCGCGAACGCGCCGAACACGGCGGCGTCCGCGGCCCCGCTGCGCTCGAGCCACCCGGCGGTCTCCGGGAGCGCGGCCGCAGGCTGCGGCCCCGCGTCCGGCGGGAGCGGAGGGGCCGGTTCGGCCGCCGCCGGCCGGGACGGCCCGGGGAGCGCCGCCGCCCCGGGGGCCGCCACAGCCGCGAAGGCCGGCGCGGCCGCGGCCGCGCGCGCGCGGGGTGCGGGGGCGGGGGTCGCCGGCCGCATCACGGCCCACCATGCGGCGGCGGCGGCGGCGAGGCCGCACGCGAGCGCCAACTGCCTTGAGCCGCCACGCACCAGGCCGGGCCTCCACTGTCGGGCGAACGGGACACCCCCGTCACCTTCATACAATCTATCACAGAGCACATGCCGTGCCACCCGCGGCCGGGTCCGAACCGCGGCGGCGCTTGCCCCGGCGGCGGAGGGCGCGCTAGGATGCGCGCGCGAGCCGACGAGAACGAGAAGGAGGTACGCCATGCCGCTGCTGCTGTTGCCCCTGGCCGGGATCGCCGTGTTGGCCCTGTGGATGGCGGGCGCCTACAACGGGCTCGTGCGCCGCCGCAACGCGGTGAAGGCGGATTTCGCCCAGATCGACACCGAGCTGAAGCGCCGCTACGACCTCATCCCCAACCTCGTCGAGACGGCGAAGGGCTACCTCCGGCACGAGCGGGAAACGCTCGAGGAGGTGGTCCGCGCGCGGGGCGCGGCCGCCAACGCCGCCACCGCCGCGGCCGCCCGGCCGGGCGACCCCGCCGCCATGAAGGCGCTGGGCGCCGCCGAAGGCCGGCTGGGCGGGATGCTCGGGCGGCTCTTCGCGCTCGCCGAGGCCTATCCCGACCTGAAGGCCGACTCGACGATGCTCGAACTCCAGCAGCAGCTCGCGCAGACGGAGAACCGCGTCGCGGCCGTGCGGCAGGTGTACAACGCCACGGTCCGGGGCTACAACACGGCGCGCGAGGTCTTCCCCACGGTGCTCCTCGCCGGCCTGTTCGGGTTCCAGCCCGCGGCGCTCTTCGAGATCGAGGAGCCGGCGCAGCGCGAGGCGCCGAAGGTGTCCTTCGCGTAGGGGGCCCGCGCCGGTTTCCAACCCTTGGAAGCCGCCGGGCCGCGCGCCTCCAACCCCTGGAAACGCTTCAGGCCCCCGCCGTCGCGT
Organism: uncultured bacterium; assembly: GCA_963744655.1. Taxonomy (GTDB): domain Bacteria; phylum Verrucomicrobiota; class Kiritimatiellia; order PWTM01; family PWTM01; genus CAVUUJ01. Next base: position 781,381 of record CAVUUJ010000002.1, read on the forward strand.
GGAGCAGCGCCGACCAGCGGCGCACGGCCTCGCGCAGGGCGGCGCCCCGGTGGGAGCGCGCGTGCTTCTCGGCCGGCGGCATCTCCGCGAACGTGCGCGTCTCGCCCGCGGGCGCGAACAGCGGGTCGTAGCCGAACCCGCGCGCGCCGCGCGGCGCCTCGACGATGCGGCCCTCGCAGGCGCCCGCCGCGGTACGCACTTCGCCCGCGGGGTCGCTCAGGGCGACCACGCAGCGGAAACGGGCGGCGCGGTCGGCGCGGCCCGCGAGGGCGGCAAGCAGCTTGCGGTTGTTCGCGCGCGGGTCGGCGGCTTCCCCGGCATAGCGCGCGGAGCGCACGCCGGGCGCCCCGCCCAGGGCGTCGACCTCCAGGCCCGAGTCGTCCGCCAGCGCCCAGAGCCCCGCGGCGCGCGCGAGCGTGACGGCCTTCTTGACGGCGTTGGCCTCGAACGTGGCGCCGTCCTCGTCGACGCCGGGCAGCCCGGCGAGCTCGTCCGCCCCGACGATCCGGATGCCGGGCAGGTCGAACAGCGCGCGGATCTCCGCGAGCTTGCCGGGGTTGCGGGTCGCGGCGAGCAGCTTCACAACGCCAGGAAGTTCTCGAGGATGCGCCGGCCGTTGCGCGTGAGGATCGACTCGGGGTGGAACTGCACGCCGTGGACGGGGTGCGTCGCGTGCCGCAGGCCCATGATCTCGCCCTCGTCCGTCTCGGCCGTGATCCGGAGCACGTCCGGGCAGGCCGGCCCGCTCGACGAGCAGCGAGTGGTAGCGGGTGGCCTCGAAGGGGTTCGGCATGCCCGCCAGCACGCCGTTGCCGTCGTGCTGGATCATCGAGGTCTTGCCGTGCATCAGGCGCTCGGCGCGCACCACGCGCCCGCCGTACACCTGGCCGATGCACTGGTGGCCGAGGCAGACGCCCAGCAGCGGGCACCGCGGGGCCGAACGCTCGGATCACGTCGCAGGAGATGCCCGGCCTCGTTGGGCGTGCAGGGACCGGGGCTGATCGACGATGCGCTCCGGCGCCATCGCGCGCGATCGCCTCGATCGTGACCGCGTCGTTGCGCACCACGCGCAGCTCCGCGCCCAGCTCGCCGAGGTACTGCACGAGGTTGTAGGTGAACGAATCGTAGTTATCGATGACGAGGATCATGGCTGTCGTGCCTCGCTGCGTCCGCGTCGCTCCGGCGAACTCGCCGCGGGCCGAAGTCCGGCCAGCGCGAGGGCCTTGAGCATGCCGCGCGCCTTGTTGCGCGTTTCCTCGTATTCCCGGGCGGGGTCGGAGTCGGCCACGATGCCGGCGCCGGCCTGCACGTACGCCTTGCCCTCGTCCAGCACGATGGTGCGGATGGTGATGCAGGAGTCCAGGTTGCCGGCGAAGCCGAAGTAGCCCACCGCGCCGGCGTAGGGCCCGCGGCGGGCCGGTTCCAGCTCGGCGATGATCTCCATGGCCCGGATCTTGGGCGCGCCGCTGACCGTGCCCGCGGGGAAGGTGGCCCGCATCAGCGTCGTAGGCGTCGTGGCCGGCGCGCAGCCGCCCCATCACGTCGGAGACGATGTGCATGACGTGGCTGTAGCGCTCGATGACCATCAGCTCCGGCACGTGCACCGACCCGTACTCGCAGACGCGGCCGATGTCGTTGCGGCCCAGGTCGACCAGCATGACGTGCTCGGCGCGTTCCTTGGGGTCGGCCAGCAGTTCCTCGCTCCAGGCGCCGGTCCTCCTCCGGCGTCCTCCGCGCGCGGGCCGCGTGCCGGCGATGGGCCGCACCTCCACCGCGCCCGTCCTCGCACCGCACGTGGATCTCCGGGCGAGGACCCGACCATGGCGCTGTCGCCGAGTTCGAGGCAGAACATGTAGGGCGAGGGATTGACGGCGCGCAGGGCGCGGTAGACGTCGAGCGGGTCGCCGTCGCAGTCGACTTCGAAGCGCTGGGAGAGGACCACCTGGATGATGTCGCCGGCCCGGATGTACTCCTTGGCCCGCTCGACGCCGCGCCTCGAACGTCGCGCCGGTCGCTCGTTGGAACGCGGGTTCGGCAGCTCGCCACGTGCCCCGTGGAGGATCGCCCGGCGGGCCGCGTGCGGCCGTGTCCAGGCGCCGCACAGGTCGCGTCGATGGTCTCGACGGCCTCGCCGTAGGCCGCCTCCGGGTCGTCCTCGATGAAGGCGTTGGCGACCACCTTGATCGTGTGGCGCACGCGGTCGAACACGACGAGGGCGTCGGTGACCATGAACACCATGTCCGGCGCGCGCAGGGCGCGGTCGGTGCGCACGGGCACGCGCGGTTCGAAGACTGAGCACCGCGTCGTAGCCCATGTAGCCCACCGCGCCGCCGAAGAACCGCGGCAGGTCCGGGTCGGGCACCGGCCGGAAGCGCGCCATGTAGGCCTTGAGCGCGTCGAGCGGGTCCGCGTCCTCCACGGCCGGTGACGGTGCCGTCGGCCGCGGTCGATCTCCACGCGGCGGCCGTAGGCTGCGGAAGACGGCGCGCGGGGTACCGCCGATGAACGAGTAGCGCCCGACTGCTCGCCGCCCTCCACGCTCTCGAGCAGGAACGTGTGGGAGGCGTGGTCCCGTTCGCGCAGGTGCGTCGCGGATCCGGGCGTAGGCGGAGACCGGCGTCTCCTGGTCGGCGAGCAGATTCGCGCCACACCGGCACCAGGTTGCCCTCGCGGGTCCGGCGCAGGAAGGTGTCCCTGTCGGGGAAGCAGTTCACGGCGATCGGGCGGTCGGCGGGTGGTCCCGTGCGGCGGGCCTCTTCGGGCGCCGGCTCCGGGACCGCCGGGGTCCGCGGCGGCGCTCCTTCGTCCGCCGTCCCGCGGATGCCGCCATGGTTCTCCCCCTGCCTCACGGGTCCAGGTTCTCCAGTTCCCCGTCTCCAGGTCCAGCCTGCGGTAGTAGCAGTTGCGCGGCTCGCCGCGCGCGGTTCTTCGTGTGGCAGATGCCGCCGCGGCGCGGCCGCACCATGTAGAGCAGGGAGTTCTGCTCGCAGTTGACGCGGACCTCGAGCAGGTCGAAGGTCTCGCCCGAGGTCTTGCCCTTCTCCCACAGCTCGTTGCGCGAGGTGCTCCAGAAGCACCAGGCGGTCGGTCGGCCAGGGCCTTCCGCAAGGCGCGCTCGTTGGTGTAGGCGACCAGGATCACCTCGCCGGTGTCCGCGTGCTGCACGGCCACCGGGATCACGCCCGCCGCAGCCGCGGCGGCCTTGGCCAGCTTGTCGAAATCGAGCTGCAGCTCGGTGCCTTCTTCCACGTTCGTTCATTCGTTCATTCCTATCCTCCGCCCCGGCGCGTCGCGGCTTCACAGGCGCACCTCCACCCCGCGCTCCGCAGATAGTCCTTGGCCTGCGGCGATGGTGAACTCGCCGAAGTGGAAGATCGAGGCGGCCAGCACCGCGTCGGCCTTGCCTCCGTCACCGCTTCGTACAGGTGCTCCAGGGTCCCGGCGCCGCCGGAGGCGATGACGGGCACGGCGACGGCCTCGGAGACCGCGCGGGTCAGCTCGAGGTCGTAGCCGTCCTTGGTGCCGTCGCGGTCCATGCTGGTGAGCAGGATCTCGCCCGCGCCGCGGTCGACGCCCTCGCGGGCCCACGCCACGGCGTCGCGCTCCGTGGGCTGGCGCCCGCCGTGGGTGTAGACGGTCCAGCCCGGCCGCCCGCCGGTATTCCGCCGGGCGTCGATGGCCAGCACGATGCACTGGCTGCCGAACTGGTCGGACGTCTCGTTGAGCATGTCGGGGTCGGCAGGACCGCGGCGGTGTTGATCGAGACCTTGTCGGCCCCGGCCTGGAGCATGCTGGCGCATGTCCGCCGGGCGACGCGGATGCCGCCGCCCACGGTCAGGGGCATGAAGACCTGGCGGGCGACCGGCCGCACCACGTCCACCATGGTGTCGCGCCCCTCGTGCGAGGCGGTGATGTCGAGGAACGTGAGTTCGTCGGCGCCCTGGGCCTCGTAGGCGCGCGCGGCCTCGACCGGATCGCCGGCGTCGCGCAGCTCGACGAACTTCACGCCCTTGACGACCCGGCCGCCCGTCATGTCCAGGCAGGGTATGATCCGTTTGGCCAGCATCCGCCCGGCTCCCGAAACGAAGAACCCCGGCCCGGCGCCGGGGTCGGCGCCGCGCCGCGCGCCGCGCCGGTTCCCGCCGGTCCTCCCGGCGTCCCGCCCGACCCGCACCGCCGCGCCCGCACGTCCGCCCCACCGTAGCGCGCCCCGCCCCGTTCTCAAGCCGATTCTTTGCGCCGCGTCGCGCGACCGCGCGGCGGCACCCGTTTTGCACTGGCGCGCGGGCACACGCTCTGCCAGCATGGTTTCGGCGGCCTCCCGGCGCGACGGACGCGGCACGCGGCCCGGCCGCCGCGGCGGGGACGGGCCCCGGGCCGCCGGGGAGGAGGTTGCGCTTGCAGGCACTGGTCGATCTCGTGGCCCTGGTCGCCGTGCTGTCCGCCGCGCGGAGCGGCTACCGCCGGGGCGCGCTGCTCAGTCTCCTCCACCTCGGCGGCATCGCGCTGGCCTACGTGGCCGCTTACCAGCTCTCGCCCGTGCTCGGGCCGTGGGCCGAGTCGGTCTTCGGCATCCCGCACCTCGCCGCGCGCCTCGCCGCCGGCGCGGCCGCCTTCTTCGCGGTGAGTATCGCCGTCTGGCTGCTCACGCGCTGGGCCGTGCGAAGGCGCCGGGCGCGCATCGCCGAGGGCCGGGCGCCCGTGGCCCTGGACAGCCGGCTCGCGGGCGCCGCCCTCGGGCTGGTCGTCGGCCTGGCGGTGGTCACGGCGTGCTGCTGGGGCTACGAGGCGGTGCGTCTCACGGCATGGGGCCGGCGCCTGCCGGACATCAGCGGGAGCTACACCGCCCGGGTGGCGCGGGCCATCGCCCGCGAGGGCACCTACGCGGTCGTCCGCGCGCGAGGCGGCAGCGAGCGGCGCGCGGCCGCGCTGGCCCGCATGCTCAGCTCGCCCGACGAAACCCTGCGGGAGCTGGAGGCGCTGTTCGCCGAGCCGTCGCTGCGCGGCCTGCTGCAGAGCCAGGCCTTCCTGCAGGACTTCCTCTCCGGCGAGAAGGAGCGCCTCCTCGCCAACCCGGACCTCCAGGCCCTGCTCGCCGACGAGCCGGTCATGGAGCGGCTCAGTCACTTCGGCCTCGTGCCGTCCGACTACCGCCGGCCGGACTTCCCCGATGAGCTCTGCACAGAGCTCGCCCGGCTGGGCGGCCGGGTCCGCGCGCTGCGCGAAGACCCGGAGACCGCCGCCACCGTGCGCCAGCTCGAGGAAGAGGGTATGTTGACGTGGAGCCGCCTGCTGGACCTCCTGCGCGACAAGCGCTTCTACGGCCTGATCGAACGCGTGTTCGCGCCGGACGGGTCGCAGCCGGAGGACGGCGGCGGCCGCCCGGGAGGAGACGAACCATGAGAAGCACGACAGGGATACTGGCGGCCCTTTGCCTGGCCGCGTGGGCGACGGCGGCGGTCGCGGGAGACGACTGGGACCCGGTGGCCAAGAAGCTCCAGGCCAGCGGCGGCGCCAAGGAAGTCGAGGTCAACCAGTCGGTCAAGCACATCCTGATCAAGGTCAAGGACGGCGAGGTGATCATCCAAACCCTCGTCGTTCGGCAGGGCGGAAACAAGACGCCCTACCCCGTCGGACGCAGGATGGCGAAAGGCGAACACCACATCATCGACCTGCCGGAACGCGTCATGGTGACCGGGTTCCGCATCAGCGACGGCGGCGGCGGCCGCTACGAGGTGCACGTCCGCAAGTAGCGGTCGCGGGGGGACGGCCGGATGGCCCCGGCGGCGGGCGGTGCGGCGATGGCGCTGGGCTTACTGGTCTGGCTGTTCTTCGTGTTCGGCGCGGTGCTGCTCGGGATCGGCGGCACGGCGCTCTGGGTCTGGATGATCGTGGACTGCGCGACCAGGGAGCCCGACGAAGGCAACGACAAGCTCGTCTGGATTCTCGTGATCGTGTTCACCCACTGGGTCGGCGCGCTGATCTACCTGCGGGTGCGCCGGCCCGAGCGGCAGCGGCTCCACGGGCGCTGACCGGGGCCCGGCCGGCCCGCTCGCGCTTTGTTCTGGCGCCCCTCCCGCCCGGAGGGCACGCTCGGCGGCATGAAGCGGCTCTACACCTTTCTGCGGCTCGGCGGCTACCTCGCGGGGACCGGCGGCGCCGTCCTGCTGCTGTACGGCAGGCGGCAAGCCTGGGAGGCCCGTCCCCCCTGGCTCGCGGCGGGCGGCGCGCTCCTGGCCGCCATGTTCGCCCTGTTCTTCGCCAGCTACGTGCTGTGGTTTCTCGACCGGATGCGCAGCCGCACCCGCCCGCCGGCGCGCGCGCTTTTCGACCGCCGCGACGACGCCCCGCCCGAACCTCCCCCCTGATCCGGTCGCAGCGGCTCCGCCCCCCCGCGAGACGCCGTCCGCACACCCCCACGACCCCCGGCTATCAATGCTTACCCGTCCGATCACCTTATGACACATTTTTGGCGGGAGGGGATTGCAGGCGGCGCGACCCGTGCTACCTTGGGACCGTTGCACCGCGGGAACGGGTGCGGAAGGCCTTCAGAGAAGAGCCGGTGAGGCGGTTCGGGTCATGACACCCGGCCGGTCCGGCGGGTCTTCGGCGCGACCCCCGCCCCGCGGTACGAACCACCGGAAGGACGGCGACCGATGAAACTGGAGACCCTCTGCCTGCATGGCGGACAGCAGCCCGACCCCACCACGCTCTCGCGCGCGGTGCCCCTGTACCGCACCTCGTCGTACGTGTTCCGCAACACGGAGCACGCCGCGAACCTGTTCGCGCTGAAAGAGCTCGGCAACATCTACACGCGCCTGATGAACCCGACGACCGACGTGCTGGAGAAGCGCGTCGCCCTCCTGGAGGGCGCGCCGGAACCGGGCGGCCTAGGGGTCGCGTCGGGCACCGCGGCCGTGTTCTACTCGGTCATCAACGCGGCCCGGGCGGGCGACAACATCGTGTCCGCGCGCAACCTCTACGGGGGCACATTCACGCAGTTCGGCGACCTCCTGCCCAGGCTGGGGATCACGGTGCGGTTCGTGGACTCGCAGGACCCGGAGTCCTTCGCGCGGGCCATCGACGGGAACACCCGCGCGCTGTTCGCCGAGACGGTGTCGAACCCGGCGCTCGAGATCACCGACATCGAGGCCGTGGCCGCGATCGCGCACGACCGGGGCCTGCCGCTGATCATCGATTCCACCTTCTCCACGCCCTACCTGACGCAGCCGATCGCCTTCGGGGCCGACGTCGTCGTGCATTCGCTCACGAAGTGGCTGGGCGGACACGGCACCGGCATCGGCGGGATCGTGGTCGACTCGGGCCGGTTCCCCTGGGGCGCGGGCCGCCACCCGCTCTACGACGAGCCCGACACCTCGTACCACGGGCTCCGCTGGGGCCACGACCTGCCCGAGCCGCTGGCCCCGCTCGCCTTCATCCTGCGCATGCGGACGGTGCCCCTGCGCAACCTCGGCGCCTGCCTCGCGCCGGACAACGCGTGGCTCTTCCTGCAGGGCATCGAGACGCTCCCCCTGCGCGTCGAACGGCACTGCGAGAACACGCTGGCCGTGGCGAAGCACCTCCGGGGCCATCCCAAGGTCGAGTGGGTCCGCTACCCGGGGCTGCCGGACGACCCGGAATACGCCAAGGCGCAGAAGTACCTGCGCGGGCGGGGCGGCTCCATGGCGGTCTTCGGCATCCGCGGCGGGGCCGCCGCGGGGGCAACGTTCATCGACGCGCTCCGGCTGCTGTCGCACCTCGCCAACGTGGGCGACGCGAAGAGCCTGGCCATCCACCCGGCCTCGACGACGCACTCGCAGATGAACGAGGAGCAGCAGCGCGCCGGCGGCATCACCCCCGGGCTCGTGCGCCTCTCGATCGGCATCGAGCACATCGACGACATCCTGGCCGATATCGACCAGGCCCTCGACCGGGTCTGAAGCGGCGCGCGGCGGCGGCGGAAAACGGCGGGGCGCCTTGCCGAAGGCTCCCCGACCTGCTACCAAGTACGCATTTCCGCGAAGCCATGCTGCGCCGACTCAAAGTACGGAACCTGGCCCTGGCCGAGAACGTCACCGTGGAGTTCGGCGCGGGGTTCAACGCCGTCACCGGCGAGACCGGGGCCGGCAAGTCCCTGCTGGTGGGCGCGCTCGCGCTGCTGCTAGGCGAACGGGCGGACACGACGCTGATCCGCTCGGGCGAGAGCGCCGGGGCGGCCGAGGCGCTCTTCGAACTGGGCGACGCCGCGGCGGTCGATGCCGTGCTGGCGCGCTGCGGGCTGCCGCCGTGCGAGGACGGGCAGCTCGTGGCACGGCGCGTCGTGCGCGCCGGGGGCGGGCAGAACCTCGTGAACGACGCGTCGGTCACCCTGCCCGTGCTGCGCGAGCTGGGCGAGCACCTGGTCGACCTGCACGGCCCGCACGACCACCAGTCCCTCTTCCGCACGGAGGCGCAGCTCGCCGTGCTCGACGCCTTCGGCCGCGTGGATTCGGAACGGGCGGCCTACGACGGTCCCCACCGGCGCCTCCGCGACCTGGAGGCGCGCCGGGCGCGGCTCGAGGCCGGCGGCGCGCAGGCCGCTGAGCAGCTCGACCTGCTGCGCCACCGCGTGAAGGAGATCGAGCAGGCGGCGCCCGAGGAGGGCGAGGAGGAGCGGGTCCGGCAGGAGCACGAGCTGATCGGCCATGCCCAGCGCGTGCTCGAGCTGGGCTCCGCCGCGGCCCACGCCCTTTCCGAATCCGACGAGGCGGCCTTCAACGGGCTCGCCGCCGCGCAGCGCCCGCTCGCAGAACTCGAGCGGCTGCTCCCGGCGGCGAAGGCGTGGCGCGAGGAGGCGGCCGAGCTCGCCTCGCGCACGCAGGAGCTCAGCGCGTCGATCCAGGGCGAGGCGGGCCGCATCGAGGCCGACCCGGCGCGCCTGGAGTGGCTGGACCGGCGGATGCAGACCTACCGGACGCTGCACCGCAAGTACGGCGCGACGGTGGCGGAGGTGATGGACACCCTCGCGGACTCGAAGCGGCGCCTGAACGACCTGGAGACCCTGGAGGCGCAGCTCGCCGAACTCGACGCCGAGGCGGCCCGGGTGCGCAAGGAACTGGAATCGGCCGGGCGCCGCTCTGCGCGCCCGGCGGACCCGGGCGGCCGGGCAGCTGGCCGAAGCGATCACCGGCGAACTGCGGTTCCTCGGCTTCCCCGACGGCGCCTTCGCCGTGGGCCTCGAGCCCTGCGAGCCGCGCCCGGACGGGATGGACGCCGTCGAGTTCGGCTTCGCGCCGAACCTCGGCGAGGCGATGCGCGCGCTGCGCGCCATCGCCTCCAGCGGCGAGATCTCACGCGTGATGCTCGCCACCAAGGCCGTGCTCGCGCAGCACGACCGGATCCCCGTGCTGGTGTTCGACGAGATCGACGCCAACCTCGGCGGCGAAACGGGCGACGCCGTCGGCTGCGAGCTGGCGGGCGTGGCGGAGCGCCACCAGGTGATCTGCATCACCCACCTCCCGCAGGTGGCGGCGCACGCCGCGACGCACCTGGCCGTGTCCAAGGACGTGCGCGGGGGCCGCACCTACTCGCGCGTCGCGCCGCTCGGGCCCGGCACCCGCATCGAGGAAATCGCCCGCATGCTGGGCGACGCCCGTTCCGAGACCGGCCGGCGCCACGCCCGCGAGCTGCTCGCGCGCGCCGCGCGGGAAGGCGGGGAGCGCCGGCGCACCCCGGCCGCCTCCTAGGCGGGCGCGGCCATGGACCCCCGCGGCCTGCCCATCTACGACATCGAGGCCCCGCTCGTGCGCGCCGCGCGCGGCGAGCGGCGCTTCATCGTCCGCGCGCCGACCGGCTCGGGGAAGTCGACCCAGGTGCCGCAGATGCTGCTGGACGCGGGCGCGGCGAGCGGGCGGCAGATCGTCGTGCTCCAGCCGCGGCGCCTGGCCGCCCGCCTGCTGGCCGCGCGCGTCGCGCACGAGCGGGGCGTGCCGCTGGGCGGCGAGGTCGGCTACCAGGTGCGGCTGGACCGGAGGGCTCGGACGCCACGCGCATCCTGTACGAGACCGAGGGCATCCTGCTGCGCCGCCTGCTCGAAGACCCCGGCCTCGACGACGTCGGCGCGGTGCTCTTCGACGAGTTCCACGAGCGGCACCTCTACGGCGACATCACCCTCGCCCTCGCCCTCGACCTGCAGCGGCGGCGGCCGGACCTGCGTGCTGGTCGTGATGTCGGCCACGCTCGCGGTCGAGCCGCTCCGGGAACGCCTCGCGCCCTGCGCGGTGCTCGCGTCGGAGGGGCGGACCTACCCGGTGACGATCGAGTACCTCGACCGGGCGCCGCCGGCGAACGAGCCCGCCTGGGAGACCGCCGCGGCCGCCTTCGAGCGGCTCGTGTCCGGGGGACACGAGGGCGACGTGCTCGTGTTCATGCCGGGCGCCTACGAGATCCGGCGCACCGTCGACGCGATCCGCCGCTCGCGCGCGTCGGCCGGCTACGCGGTGCTGCCCCTGCACGGCGAACTGCCGCCCGGCGAGCAGGACGCCGCGGTCGCGCCCGGGCGGGCGGCCCAAGGTCATCGTCTCGACCAACGTGGCCGAGACGTCGCTCACCATCGAGGGCGTGCGCGCCGTGATCGACAGCGGGCTGGCGCGCATCGCGCGCTTCGACCCCACCGCGGCATCAACACGCTGCTGGTGGAGAAGATCAGCCGGGCCTCGGCCGACCAGCGGGCCGGCCGCGCCGGGCGCACGGCGCCGGGCCGCTGCCTGCGGCTGTGGACCGCGCAGCGACCATCGCGGCCGCGCCCTCGGGGCGCTGCCGGAGGTGCGCCGGCGTCGACCTCGCCGAGGCGGTGCTGCTGCTGCACGCCCTCGGCGCGGACGACCCGGCCTCCTTCGCGTGGATCGAGCGGCCCGAGCCGCGCGCCCTCGCGCGGGCCGAGACGCTGCTGCGCGACCTCGGCGCGGTCGGGGAGACCGGCGGCGTGACCGGCGCCGGCCGGCGCATGCTCGCCTTTCCCGTCCACCCCCGGTACGCGCGCATGCTGCTGGCGGCGGGCGAGCTGGGCTGCGTGCGGGCGGCCGCCCTCGCTGGCGGCGCTGACGCAGGGCAGGAACCTCCTCGCGCGCCGCGCCGGCCGGGGCGAGCGGGAGGAGCGCGAGGAGCTGCTGGGCGGGGAGGCCGCCTCCGACTTCCTCGTGCTCATGCGCGCGTGGCGCTACGCCGACCGCTGCGGGTACGACCCCGGCCGCTGCCGCCGGCTGGGCATCCACGCGGCCGCCGCGCGCCAGGTGCGCCCGCTCTACGAGCGGTTCGTTTCCCTCGCGCGCGCGCAGGGCCTGCCGGCCGACGAGCGGCCCGATGACGACGACGCCCTGGCGAAGTGCCTCCTCGCGGCGTTCTCCGACCAGCTCGCGGTGCGGCTCGACGCGGGAACGCTCCGGTGCCGGATGGTTCACGGCCGGGCGGGACGGCTCGCCCGGGAGAGCGTCGTGCGCGCGCCGCTGTTCGTCGCCGCCGAGGTCCGCGAGATCGGGGGCCGGGAGGTGAGCGTGCAGCTTTCGCTCGCCACCGCCGTCGAGGAGGCGTGGCTGCGCGCGTACTTCCCGGACGCCTTCGCGGAGCGGGTCGAGGCGGTCTACGACCGCGCGGCCGGGCGGGTCGTCGCCGAGCGCCGGCTGTGCTTCCGCGACCTGGTGCTGGCGAGCCGCCCGCTCGAGCCGCCCCCCGCCGACGAGGCGGCACGCCTGCTCGCCGCGGCGGTCCTCGCGGGCGACGCCGCCCTGCCCCGCTGGGACCATGCCGTCGAGCAGTGGATCCTCCGCGTGAACCTCCTCGCGGAGGCCTGTCCCGAGCTGGGCCTCGCGCCGGTCGGCGCGGAGGAACGCCGGCGCCTGGTGCAGCAGCTCTGCCTGGGCGCGGTGTCCGCGAAGGACCTGAAGGAGCGGCCCGTGCTGCCGGCGGTTCGCGCGTGGCTGGGCCCGGCCCTGGCGCCGCTCGTGGACCGCCACGCCCCCGCGGAGATCGCGCTGCCCGGCGGGGGCCGGGCCCGGGTGCAGTACGCCGCCGGGGCCCCGCCGAAGATCTCCAAGCGGGTGCAGGACCTCTACGGCCTGCGGGCCTCCCCGCGTGTCGCCATGGGCCGCGTGCCCGTCGTCGTGGAGGTTCTCGGCCCCCACTTCCGGCCCGTGCAGACGACGGCGGACATGGAGGGCTTCTGGCGCGACACGTACCCCGGGGTGAAGCGGGAGCTCCAGCGCCGTTACCCGAAGCACCTCTGGCGCTGAACCGGACCCGGGGCGGCCGGGGCTACCACCCCCCGGGGAGGCGCTCCCCTCGGACGAGGTCCTCCGGCGTCTCGCGTTCGCGCACGATCGCGTGGCGCGCGCCGGCCACCAGGACCTCCGCCGGACGGGGGCGGCTGTTGTACGTCGACCCCATCGCGCTGGCGTAGGCCCCGGCGCCGAGGACCGCGACGAGGTCGCCCGCCTCCAGCGCGGGCAGCTCCCGGTCCTTCGCGATGAAATCGCCCGACTCGCACACGGGACCGACGAGGTCCGCCTTTTCGGTCCGCGCGGAGGCGCGCACCGCGCACACCTCGTGGTACGCCTCGTAGAGCGCGGGGCGGATCAGGTCGTTCATGCCGATGTCCGCGACGATGAACTTCTTGAACGGGCTGTCCTTCACGTACTGCACGCGGCCGACGAGCACCCCGGCGTTGCCCGCCAGGTACCGGCCCGGCTCGATCCCCACGGAAAGCCCGAGCGACTCGAGCCGGGGCACGACCTCGCGGGACAGGGCCCCGAGATCGAACGGGGCCTGGTCGGGGCGGTAGCGGATGCCGAACCCGCCGCCGAGGTCCAGGTGCCGGAACGTGGCGTGGCGCCCGCGCAGCCGCGCGCAGAGCGGGGCGACCTTGTCGAGCGCCTCGACGTACGGCCCGACGGTCATGATCGGCGAACCCAGGTGCATGTGCAGGCCGGCGATCGCGAGGCCGGGCAGGGAGGCGGCCAGCCCGCAGGCGCGCTCCGCGCGCTCGAGGTCCACGCCGAACTTGTTCTCCCTCTTCCCGGTGCTCGTGTACCGGTGGGTCCGGGGGTCCACGTCGGGGTTCACGCGGACCGCCACGCGGGCCTCCGCCCCCAGCGCCGCCGCCCGCTCGGCGATGCGCTCGAGCTCGGGCTCGGACTCGACCGTGAAGAACAGGATCCCCTCGCGCAGCGCGTAGTCGATCTCCCCGGCCGTCTTGCCGACCCCCGCGAAGACGATCCTGTCGGCCGGGACCCCGGCCCGGCGCGCGCGAAACAGCTCCCCGCCCGAGACCACGTCGGCCCCGGCGCCCGCCGAGGCCAGCGCCGCGATCACCGCCGCGTTGCTGTTCGCCTTCACCGCGTAGTGGACCAGGGGCCGCAGGGGGGCGAAGGCGCCGGCGAGGGCGCGGTACTGCTCGAGCAGGTGGCCGCGGCTGTACACGTACAGGGGCGTGCCGTACCGCTCCGCCAGCTCCGCCACCCGCACGTCCTCGGCGTACAGCTCGCCGTCCCGGTAGGTAAATGCGCCGTCCGTCATGCCCCGCTGCCCTCGCTTTCCGGCGCCGCGGCGGCCCGCGGCGGGACAGGCAGCAAAGCACGAACCCGGCGGCGACTCAACCCGGAGTTCGCGACCCCCGAACGGTTTTCTAACAAGAATCGCGTTCAAGGATCCGCGGGCGGCAGGCTAGGATGCCGGTGGGAACGGCGGCACGGGGGGCGGCACGCGATGAGCAAGGCGGACATCCTGGTGATCGAGGACGACGAGGACATCCTCGAACTGGTCCGGTTCAACCTGGCCCGCGAGGGCTTCCGGGTGGCGGCTGCCACGGACGGCGCGCGCGGCCTGCGCCTCGCCCTGGCGCGCGTGCCCGACCTGGTCCTGCTCGACCTCATGCTGCCCGGCATGGAGGGGCTCGAGGTCTGCCGCCGCCTGCGCAGGGAACCGTCGACGCGCCGCGTGCCGATCGTCATGGTCACCGCCCGCGGGGAGGATGCCGACATCGTGGCCGGCCTGCAGGCGGGCGCCGACGACTACGTGACCAAGCCGTTCGGCAACAAGGTGCTCGTGGCGCGCGTGGAGGCGGCGTTGCGCCGGGCCCGCGACGGGCTGCCCGCCGAGGACGCCGTGGTCCGCGTGCACCGGCTCGTCATCCACCCCGGGCGGCACGAGGCCCTCCTCGACGGCAAGCCCCTGGCGCTGACGCACACCGAGTTCCGCCTGCTGCACGTGCTGGCGCGGCGGCCCGGGTGGGTTATGACGCGCGAGCAGATCGTGGACGCGGTGCACGGCGAGGACTACCCGGTGACCGACCGCGCCGTGGACGTGCAGGTCGTGGGCCTTCGGCGCAAGCTCGGGGCGTCGAGCGACTACATCGAAACGGTGCGGGGCGTGGGCTACCGGCTCCGGGAGTGACGCGGGAGGGGAACGGCATGCGCGCGAAACGGCTGATCTGGTACCTGTACCCCGGCTACCTCGCTACGGCGCTCGCGGCCGTGTTCCTCTCGGGCGCGTACGCGCTGCGCGTCCTGGACCGCTTCCACCTCGCCCAGCGGCAGGAACAGCTCGCGTCCGGCGCCCTCTTCCTGCAGACGCATTTCGATCCCGGGCTCGTCACGGACCCGGCCCGGCGGGCGGAAGCCCAGGCGCTGTGCCGCCGGCTGGGCGCCGCCACGGGCACCCGCCTCACGCTGATCGCCGCCGACGGCGCCGTGGCGGGGGACTCCGAGCGCGATCCCGCCGGCATGGACAACCACGCCGACCGGCCCGAGGTGCAGCAGGCCTTCGCCGGGGGCACGGGCCGTTCCACCCGGTTCAGCGACACCCTGCGCGAAAGGGTGGTGTACGTGGCGCTGCCCGTCCTCTCGGGCGGCCGCGCGGTCGGCGTCCTGCGCACCGCCGCCCCGCTGCGCCGGATCGGGAACGCGACCGCCTCCGTCCGCCGCCGCGTGCTCACGGGAGCCCTTGTCACGGCCGTGCTGGTCACGCTGGTCACGATCGCGGTCAGCCGCCGCATCGCCCGGCCCCTCGCCGCCCTGCGCGCGGCCGCCGAACGCATCGCCGGCGGCGAGCTCGCCGTGCGCGCGCCCGTCGCCGGGCCCGAGGAGACCGCGGCCGTGGCGGGCGCCTTCAACGACATGGCCGCCCAACTCGAGGACCGCATCCGCTCCGTCGTCCGCCAGCGGGGCGAGCTGGAGGCCGTGCTCGGCAGCATGGACGAGGGGGTGCTCGCGGTAAACGGCGACGAACACGTCGTGAGCTGCAACCGGGCGGCGGCGCGGCTGCTCGGCATCGACGCGGAGCAGGCCCGCGGGCGCATGCTCCAGGAGGTGGTCCGCCACCCCGAACTGCACGACATGGCCCGCCGCGCGGCGGGGTCCGCGGAGCCCGTGGAGGACACGCTCGTGCTGGCCGCGGGCGGGGGGGACACGCACCTGCACGTCCATGCGACAGCCCTGCGCGAGGCGGGCGGCGCCGCGGCCGGCGTCCTCCTCGTGCTGCACGACGTGACCCGCCTGACCCGGCTGGAAGGGGTGCGCCGCGAGTTCGTCGCCAACGTCTCGCACGAGCTCAAGACCCCCGTCACCTCCATCCGCGGGTACGTGGAAGCGCTGCAGGACGGGGGCGGCGCGGAGGCCGGACAGCGGGAGCGGTTCCTCGCGGTGGTGGCGCGGCAGGCCGCGAGGCTCGAGGCCATCATCGACGACCTGCTCAGTCTCTCGCGGCTGGAGGCCGACGGCGGCGCCCGGCAGGCGGACCTCGCGGAACACCCGCTGCGCCCCGTCCTGGCAGCCGCGGTCGAGTCCTGCGCCCTGGCCGCGGAGCAGCGGCGGACCCGCATCGCCGTCGCCTGCCCCGCGGACCTCGTGGCGCGCCTCCAGCCCGCGCTGCTCGAGCACGCGGTCGCCAACCTGGTGGACAACGCCGTCAAGTACGGCGCACCCGGCGCGGAGGTGCTCGTGGAGGCGGGCCGGACGGTGGACGGCGAGACGCGTATCCGCGTCGCGGACCACGGCTGCGGCATCGAGCGGAAGCACCTGGACCGCGTCTTCGACCGCTTCTACCGCGTCGACAAGGCGCGCAGCCGGGCGGAGGGCGGCACCGGGCTGGGCCTGGCCATCGTCAAACACGTCGCCCTCGTCCACGGCGGACGCGTCGGCGTGGAGAGCGAACCCGGCCGGGGCAGCACCTTCTCGCTGTTTCTCCCCGCGAACCCGCCGTCCGCGCCGGCGGCTTGACCCGCCGGACACGACAGCGATCTCACGAATTCCTAACGGCCCCCTCACCGGCGGCTCATGCGCCGCGTGTTCCGTGGCCCCCGTGAGCGGCGCGCTCCCCCGGCCGGATCCGGGGTCCGCGCGGTGCGGACGCGCCGAGGTGAAGCACCAAGGGGATGTACCCCGGGGAGAGGAAGCACATGAGCAAGCGGATGTGGATGGCGGCCATGGTGGCGGTGGCGGGCGCGAGCCTGGCCGCGGCGCAGGACGGGGCGTCGTGGACCGACAGCCTGAAGTTCAAGGGCGACCTGCGTTACCGGTACGAGAACATCGACAAGCAGGGGAAGGAGACGCGCGAGCGTCACCGGGTCCGCGCGCGGCTGCAGATGAGCGCTGAAGTCAACGAGACGGTGAGCGTCGCCCTGCGGCTCGCCTCCGGGAGCGACGACCCGGTGTCCACGAACCAGACGCTGGACGGCGGGTTCGGCACGAAGGACTTCCGGCTCGACCAGGCGTACTTCACGTGGAAGGCCGCCGACGGCCTCGCGGTGAAGGGCGGCAAGATGTCCAAGCCGTGGATCGCGGTGTCCGACCTCGTCTGGGACGGCGACCTGGCGCCGGAAGGTCTCGCCGCCAACTACAGCGCGGGCGAGGGCGTCAAGCTGATGGCCCACGCGGGCTACTTCCTGGCCGAGGAGCGCAGCGCCGGCGACGACACGATGCTCTACAGCGGCCAGCTCGCCGCCGAGATGGAACTCGGCGAGAACGCGAAGCTGCTCGTGGGCGCCAGCCTGTACTACTGGGACCGCATCGAGGGCGAGGCCCCGCTGTTCGACGCCGAAGACGGCTTCGGCAACGACACGGTCGACGTCGGCACGGCCGACAGCCCGTCCCTGCAGTACGCCGGCGGCTTCGAGGAAGTCGAAGGCTTCGCGAAGCTGTCGCTCGACGCGGGCGTCCCGGTAACGGTCTACGGCCAGGTCGTCAGCAACGGCGCGGCGGACAGCGACGGCTCGGGCTTCCTCGCCGGGTTCACCCTCGGCAAGGCCAAGGCGCCGGGTTCCTTCGCGTTCGGCTACAACTACCGCGAGCTCGAGGCCAACGCCGTGGTCGGCGCCTTCAGCGATTCCGACTTCATCGGCGGCGGCACCGACGGCAAGGGCCACAAGATCGGCGCCGCCTACCAGGTCGCCTCGAACTGGCAGCTGGCCGCGACCTACTTCAAGAGCGAGATCGGCCTCTCGGGCGGCGGGACGGACTACGACCGGTTGCAGCTGGACCTCGTGGCGAAGTTCTGATGCCCCTCCCCGGGCAGGCGAGGAGGCCCCCGGGGGCCTCCTCCCCCTCCCGGCCGCAGGTGAAGGACCGCCCGTGAACCGGCCATCCCCCCCCGCCGATCCCGCCTCCGCCCCTTCCCCGGCATCCGGGGGACCCGACCCCTTCGCACGCCGCGTCATCGGCGAACTCGCCCGGCGCGGTGTCGCCTCGCTGCACGACCTCGCCGCGGCGGTGGGCCGGTCGCCCGGCCGGGTGGCGGAAGCCATGAAGGACGCCGTGGCCGCGGGCCGCGTGGAAAGGCTGCGACCGGTGGGTTACGACGGCAACGTTTTCGATTTCTACCGGCTGCGCCGCCCGGGCGACGGCCGGCTCGCCTGGCAGCGGACCCCGTGCCGCGGCCCCGGGTTCGACACACGCTCGCTCGCAAGCTAAGCTACGCGCCTCGACGGATGCAGACGGAGATGACGCCATGGGCCACACCTTTCACGCCGAACTGGAGAGCCTCAAGAAGCAGCTGCTCGGGCTCAGCGCCCTGGCCGAGGAGGCCTTCCGCGGGGCAGTGAGGGCCCTCGACGACGGCGACCGCGACACCGCCAGGGCCGTGATCGATGCCGACCCGCGCATCGACCGTGCCGAGGTCGACCTGGAGGAGGAGTGCCTCAAGGTCCTCGCCCTGCACCAGCCCGTGGCGACCGACCTGCGGTTCCTGATCACCGTGCTGAGGCTGACGGGCGACCTCGAGCGGATCGGCGACGTCGCCGTGAAGATCGCCCGCCGCACGCTGGACCTGCTGGAACTCGGCGGCCCCCCGGTCGCGCTGAACCTGGGCGCGATGGCCGACCGCACCGCCGACATGCTGGCACGCAGCCTCGACGCCCTGGTGGGGGTCGATGCCTCGAAGGCGCGCGAAGTCCGCGTCGCGGACGACGAAGTCGATGCCATGAAGCGCGAGCGCGTCGCCCAGATCAAGGAGATCATGGTGCGGGAGCCGGACCGGATGGAGACCTGCCTGCACCTCATGTCGGTCGTGCGCCACCTGGAGCGCGTGGCCGACTACGCCACCAACATCGCCGAGGAGGTCGTCTACCTCGCCGAGGGCCTGATCGTGCGCCACCAGCAGGTCCCGTCCGCCGGGGCCTGAGCGGGCCGCGCGCCGCTAAGGGGGGCGTGCCGCGCCCGCCGTGCGGGCGCAGGAGGGGCCGCCCCGTTCGCGGTGCCGTGCCGCCGCGTCCCGTCTTCCGTGCAGCCGGTCCGCGCGAACCGCCTGCCCGGAAGCGGTCTTCGCGCCCGGCGCGATACGCCGGCGCGGGCACCGGACTAACGCAACCCTAGCAATAGGCTAATGCGCGTCTCACCCGCGAAAGAGAGGGTGCCCCTGCTGTAAGCCGTGTTCAGGCGGCCGGTCGGCCGCCGGGCTTGCAGGTGCCGGCACCACGGCAACGAAAGGACGGGAAGCAGTGAACGGAACCAACGGGAAGACGAAGTGGATTGCAGCGGCGGCGGCGTGCCTGCTCGGGGCCTCCGCAGGGGCCGCGGACGGCGGCAAGATCGTGGTGGAAGGCTCCACCACCGTGGGCCCGATCGCGAAGGCGTTCGCCGAGTACTACATGGCCCGCCACCCGGGTGTGAACATCACGGTCAGCGAATCGGGCAGCGGCAACGGCGCCAAGGCCCTCATGAACGCGGCGTGCGACGTCGCCACGATGTCGCGCCCGATGAAGGACAAGGAAGTCGCCGCGATGAAGGCGGCCGGCCGCGAGGCCCGCGAGCATATCGTCGCGATGGACGGGCTGGCGGTGGGCGTGCACACGAGCAATCCCGTCGGCGGCCTGACCCTGGCCCAGGTACACGACATCTACGTGGGCAAGATCCGCAACTGGAAGGAGCTGGGCGGACCCGACCTGCCGATCGTCGTGATCAGCCGCGACACGAACAGCGGCACCTACGAGAGCTTCGAGACCCTGGTCATGAAGCGCGACAAGCTGTTTGACCGGGTCGAGTACGTCGGCAGCAACGGCGCCGTGCGCCAGCGGGTGCTGGACACCCCGGCGGCCATCGGCTACCTGGGCCTGGCGTTCGTGGAGGGCGTCAAGGCGCTGCCGATCGAGGGCGTGGAGGCCACGCCGGAGGCGGTGATCGCCAAGACGTACCCCATCGCGCGGCCGCTGTACATGTACACCGACGGCGAGCCCGCGGCCGGCACGGACCTGGCGAAGTTCGTCGGCCTCTCGAAGACGGCCGACGGCCAGGAGATCGTGGAAGACACCGGCTTCGTGGCGGCGGACTGACCCCGCTTCGGGGAAGGAAGGGCCGGCCCCCGCGGGGGGGCCGGCCTTCCGGCCCATGCAGGCCCCCACCTCCAGACGTCCCCAGGCACGGCCGGCGCTGCTGTTCAGCCGCCGCGTGCAGACCGCGCACGCCGCGGCCGCGTGGCTCGGCCGCGGTTTCCTCTTCTCGGTCACGTCGCTCTCGCTGCTGGCCGTCCTCTTCATGTTTCTCTTCATCGCACGCGACGCGCTGCCGTTCTTCCGGCTCCGGGGCTTCGCGGAGTTCTTCACCTCGACCAACTGGTATCCCTCGGGCGAGCCCGCCGAGTTCGGCGCCCTCGCCATCTTCGTCGGCAGCGGCCTGGTCACGCTCGGCGCGGCGGTCATCGCCGTGCCCCTCGGCATCGCGGCCGCCATGTGCCTGAGCGACGTGCTGCCCTTCTCCCTGCGCCAGGTCGTCAAGCCGGTCATCGAGATCCTGGCCGCCATCCCCTCGGTGGCCTACGGCTTCTTCGCCCTGGTCGTCTTCGCCCCCCTGCTGCAGCGCAGGGCGGGCACCTGCTCGCGGCGGGCGCCTGGCTGTTCGGGCTCCCCCTGCTCGGCCTCGCGGTGCTCGTGGGCAGCGACCTGGCGACCGCCGGCGTGCCGGGCCGCCGCCGGGACACCTGGCGCGCGGCCCTGGCCCTGCTCCATGGCCGCCGCCGGCCTCTACGGGCTCGCCGCGGGCGCCGGCGCGCTGGCCGCGCTGCCGATCAGCAGCGGCACGAACGCGCTCAACGTCTCGATCATCCTCGGCATCATGGCGCTGCCGACCGTGGTCAGCGTGTCGGAGGACGCCCTGCAGGCCGTCGGCCGCGAACTGCGCGAGGGCAGCTACGCCCTGGGCGCCACGCGCGCGGAGACGATGCTGCGCGTCGATCCTGCCCGCCGCCGGCAGCGGCATCTGCGCCGCCGTGCATCCTGGGCGTCATGCGGGCCATCGGCGAAACGATGGTGGTCTGGATGGCCTCGGGCAACGCGGCGCAGATCCCCACGCCCTGGTTCAACCTGCTCCAGCCGGTCCGCACCCTGACCGCCACCATCGCCGGCGACATGGGCGAGGCGGACCAGGTGACCGGCTCGTCGCGCTACCACGTGCTGTTCGCCATGGCGCTCTGTCTGCTTGGTGATCTGCTTCGTGTGCAACCTGGCCAGCGAGTGGATCGTGCGCCGCTCGGCGCAGGAAACTGGGGGGATGAGATGCAGGCTCTCCACGCGCAAGCTGCTCGACCGGGCCTTCTCCGGGCACGGGCCTGTTCGCCATCGTGCTGATGGCGTGCGCCCTCGTCGTCATGCTGGCCCCGATCTTCGTGCGGGGCGCGGGGGCCTTCGTGTTCCGGGGCACGATCGAGCACCGCCGCTTCCTGCTCGAGCGGTTCGACCGCGGGCGACCGCGACGGCGTTCGAAAGCCGAGCAGGCAGAAGTCCGCGGCCGCGCGCGCAGCCCGTCTACGACATGCTGGACGCCTTCGAGGCGCGAGCTGGAGCGACGCGCCCGCCGCCGAACGCCGCGAGCTACCGCGCGCCGCTCGAGGAACTGGAGGAAGCGCTGCGCGAGCTGCTCGGCCCCCGCCCGGGGGACCGCGCCCGCGCTGCTCATGCGCAACCAGTACGGCGCAGACCCGCTGGGACCGCGCGCTGCCACAAGCTGCGAGCGCGTGCTCTACGCCGAGGAGTGGGACTACTCGCGACCCCACGCAGCATGGGCCGCAAGCGGTCGCGTGCCCCGCGCGGACGGCCTTCGAGGGCACGGCGCTCGAACCGCTCTTCGCGTACGTCGAGCGAGCACATCGGAGGACATGCTGCGGCCGCGGCTGGACATTCTACTGGCGCTTCCTGACCGACCCCTCCTTCGACGCCCACTTCTTCGGCGGCATCTGGCCCGAGATCCTCGGCACCCTCTACCTGACGCTCGGCGCCATGCTCTTCGCCGTGCCCATGGGCGTCATCGCCGCCATCTACCTGGTCGAGTACGCCGAAGCGAGAGCCGGCTCGTCAGCCTCCTGCGCACCTGCATCAGCACGCTGGCCGGCGTGCCGAGCATCGTCTTCGGGCTGTTCGGCCTGGCGTTCTTCATCAACACCATGCACGTGTCCGACTCCAAGAGCGTGCTGGCCGGTCGCTGACCCTGGCGCTGCTGATCCTGCCCACCGTGATCCGCGCCTCCGAAGAGGCCATCCGCGCCGTGCCGCGCACCTACAAGGAGGCGGCCCTCAGCCTCGGCGCCGGCACGTGGCACACCGTGACCTCACGGTCATCCTGCCGGCCGCGCTGCCCGGCATCCTGACCGGCATCGTCATCAGCATGGGGCGCGCCGCCGGCGAAACGGCGCCGATCATCTTCACCGCGGCCGTCAGCGTGGGCTCCGCCGCTCACGCTGCTGGCAGGCCTTCTCCCAGCCCACGCCGGCCCTGCCCTGGAACATCTACAACCTGTGCCACCGAACACGAGGCGGTCGACGAGATCCGCCACGTCCAGTACGGCATGGTCGCCACGCTCGTCGTCATGGTCCTGCTGCTGAACCTGGCCGCCATTCTCATGCGGGCGCGGATCAACGGCAGCTGAGAGGCTAGGACGGAGTACGCATGCGCGCCACACGGACATCGACGGCAAGGCGGGCGGGCGCGGCCCGGCCTCGCGGAGGACGGCATCGTGAACACACAGCCCACGCAGACGACCGCGGCCCCGCCGGCCGTGCGCACCGTGAACCGCGAGGCTTCCGGGCGCCCGAGCGGATCGCCCGACCGGGGCGCGCACGTCCGCGCCGACGACTTCTCCGTCTTCTACGGCGCGAACGAGGCGGTGCAACGCAGCTGACGTGGACATCCCCGCCGGCCGCGTGACCGCCATCATCGGGCCCAGCGGATGCGGCAAGAGCACCTTCCTGCGCGCCATCAACCGCATGAACGACCTGATCCCCGGCTGCCGTACGCGCGGGCAGCTGCTGTTCGACGGCGACGACGTCTACGGCCCGCAGGTCGACGTCGTGGCCCTGCGCCGGCGGGTCGGCATGGTGTTCCAGAAGCCCAACCCGTTTCCGAAGTCGATCTTCGACAACGTGGCCTACGGGCCGCGGCTCCACGGGCAGCTGCGGCCGCGCCGAGCTGGCCGAGATCGTCGAGCGCAGCCTGGTCGGCGCCGCGCTGTGGGACGAGGTGAAGGACCGGCTCGACCAGAACGCGCTCGGCCTCTCCGGCGGCCAGCAGCAGCGGCTCTGCATCGCCCGGGCCCTGGCGGTGAACCCGGAGATCCTGCTGATGGACGAGCCGACCTCGGCGCTCGACCCGAAGGCCACCGACCGCATCGAGGACCTGATCGGCGAGCTGCGCGGCGACTACACGATCATCATCGTCACCCACAACATGCAGCAGGCCGCGCGGGTCTCCGACTTCACCGCCTTCCTGTACGAGGGGGTGCTGGTCGAGTTCGGCGCCACGCAGCAGCTCTTCACGAAGCCGCGCGAGAAGCAGACCGAGGACTACATCACCGGCCGCTTCGGCTGACCCGCGGCGCGGCGCGGCGCCGTCACGCGAGGAACCGGAAGCTGCGGGCGGGCACGTCCTCCGCATCCTCGTCGCCGCGGTTCACCAGCACCGTCGTGCCGTCGCCGTACCGCGTGCGGCTCACCCCGGGCGCCGGCTCCCAGCGGCCCTCGATGTCCAGCAGGCCGAGCCGTGCCGCGTACCCCCCGGGGCCGTAGGCCAGGCGGTACGCCTCCTCGAGCGCGCCGGCGCACTCGGCGTAGGAGGGGATGCCGAAGACCGGCGAGGGCCGCATGCCGACCTCGCCCTGGGGGGCGAGGCCCAGGTCGAGCAGTTCCAGCATGCGCAGGCGCTGGTCGCCGCGGCCGACCGCCTCGCCGCACCGGTGGCTGCCGTGCAGGGCCACCCCCAGCATCGGCACGCTGCGGTCCAGGAAGTACCGCCCCAGGGCCCCGGCGCGAAGGTGGGCGAACGGTTGGCTGTAGGAGTGGAAGAACCCGTCCACCACCCCGAAGTACGGGCCGAAGGGCATCTCGGTCGACACGCTCCCCATGTGGCCGAGCGCCACCCGGAACTCCTCGCGCACCAGGTCGAGGTGCTCCGCCCGCGTCACGGGATGCCGCGGCGAGTGGCAGGGCATGAAGGAGCCGACCGCGTCGAAGTGGTGGTGCCCGTGGAAGCCCAGGCGGGCCAGCGCGGCCAGGTCCCGCCGGACGAAGGTGTCCAACGATACGCGCGGGCAGACCCGGTGCGACTGGCCCCCGCTCCACACGAGGCCCGCCCAGTACTCCCCGCTGCGGTGGCGGACCAGGTCGTCCTCGTCGAACTCGTCGCTGCACCGGTACGACGCGTTGTGGCAGGTGTGCACGCCCAGCAGGATGTCGTGCGCCCGGCACCAGGCGATGAGCGCCTTCATCCGCGCTTCGCCCCCGACGCGGTCGTCCGCCGGCAGGTACGTGGGGCACTTCCCGTCGTGGCCCTCCTGCCCCCAGCCGACCAGGACGGCCGTGAGCTTCTCCATCCCGCGGGCGCGGCACTGGCGGAGGATCTCTCCCGCCTCGTCGCAGGTGCAGGTGGCGTGGTACGCGCCCCGGCCCTCCGGGTGCGGCTCCTTGTAGCCCATGAAGAGCTTGAGCAGGAACCGCCCGGCGAAGTCCGCCGCCTCCGGCCGTTCGGCCGCCTTGGCGGCCCAGGGCCGCACGCCGCGCGACGCGCGCAGGAATTGTCGGTACTGCCGGCCGACGAACGCGTACCCCTCGCCCGACGGGTCGTCCGGGTGCGCGAAGCGGTAGCGCACCCGGCGCGGCCCGGGCACGGGCCCGTCCTCCTGCGCCCAGCGCCACACCAGGAAGGGGTGCACGCCGTTGGCCTGCTCCGCCTCCCAGTGGCGCCGGCAGACGAGCTGCGCGTCCGCGTCGCCCTCCGCCACCAGCCCGCAGAGCGTGCCCTGGGCGCGGGTGATGCCGAACACCGGCGCGTTGCAGACGTTCTCCCACTGGTCGCCCGAGCTGTAGATCGTCTGCCACACCTCGCGGGGGTAGGCCCGGTCGAAGAAGGTCTGGCAGCCGTACCAGTTGGGCAGTGTCAGGTACCCCTGCTCCCCCGTGCGCGCGGCGCCCAGCCCGGGAAGAATCTCGACCCCGAGGAGGCGGTACAGCCCGGGCGAGGACTCGCCGACGCCGTCGGCCGCCACGGCGAGGTCGAAGCCGTCGCCGCCGGCGGCCATCTCGAGGCGCAGCGCGAGGCGGATGCCGGCGGCCTTCAGGGTCACCGTCGCCGAGGCGGTGCGCGCGTCGATCCGGCGGAGGTCGATCGCGCTGAACGCGCTGAGCGAAGGCGTGCCCAGCGCCTGTTCGTGGTCCCACGGCACCGGCATGCGCTGCGCCCGCGGATGCTGGCGGTCGTAGTAGTGCACCACGCAGAGGGCGCCGCCGCTCCACGTCCGCCGCCCGTCGAGCCGGAAGACCAGCCGCCCGCGCTCGTCGAGGGTGAGGCGGGAGGCCCCGGCGCGGAGCGTCGTCGCGGTCACGGCCGGGACCCGCGGCGCTTCGCGGCGGGCTCCCGGGCGCGCGCGCGCTGCCGCAGGCGGAGGGCGTTGAGCTTGATGAAGCCGCCGGCGTCCTTCTGGTCGTAGACCTTCTCGGCCTCGAACGTCGCGATCTGCGGGTCGTAAAGCGACCGCGGCGCCTTCCGCCCGACGACGGTGCAGCTGCCCCTGTAGAGCTTCACCCGCGCCGTGCCGGTCACGCAGGAGGCGGCCTCGTCCATCGCCTTCTGCAGCATCTCCCGTTCGGGCGCGAACCAGTACCCGTAGTAGACCATCTCGGCGTAGCGCGGCACGAGCTCGTCGCGCAGGTGCAGGACCTCGCGGTCCATCGTCACCTGTTCCACGGCTTCCCGCGCCCGGTGCAGCACCGTGCCGGCCGGCGTCTCGTAGACGCCGCGGCTCTTCATGCCGACGTACCGGTTCTCCACGAGGTCGATCCGCCCCACCCCGTGCCGACCGGCGAGCGTGTTGAGCGCGAGCATGATGCGCAGCGGGCTCATGCGGCGGCCGTTCACGGCCACCGGGTTCCCGGCCCGGAAGTCGATCTCCACGTACTCGGGCGTGCCGGGGGCCTGCTCGGGGGCGACGGTGAGCTTGAACATGTCCGCGGGCGGCTCGACCCACGGGTCCTCGAGCACGCCGCCCTCGAAGCTGATGTGCAGGAGGTTGCGGTCCATGCTGTAGGGCTTGGCCGCCGTGACGGGCACGGGGATGCCGCGCTTCTTCGCGTAGCGGATGCAGTCGCTGCGCGACGCGAGCTTCCACTCGCGCCAGGGCGCGATGATCCGGATGTCGGGCTCGAGCGCGTAGGCGGTGAGCTCGAAGCGCACCTGGTCGTTGCCCTTGCCGGTCGCCCCGTGGGCGATGGCCTCCGCGCCGTTCTCGCGGGCGATCTCGATCATCCGGCGGGCAATCAGCGGCCGCGCGATGGAGGTGCCCAGCAGGTAGCCCGACTCGTAGACCGCCCCGGCCCGCAGCACCGGGAAGACGAAGTCGCGCGCGAACACGGCGCGCAGATCCTCGATGTAGACCTTGGAGGCGCCGGTCGCCCGCGCCTTCTCCTCCAGCCCGGCCAGTTCGTCCTCCTGCCCGACATCGGCGCAGAAGGCGATGACCTCGGCCTTGTAGCGCTCCCGCAGCCACGTCAGGATCACCGAGGTGTCCAACCCGCCCGAATACGCCAGCACGATCTTCATCGCCCGTCCCTCCCTCTCCCGCGGCAAAGGGGATAACGATAGCGCCCCGGGGAGGATGCGAAAGCGAAAAAGGCGGGCGGCGCCGGGCGCGGCTGCCGCTTGAGCCGCGGGGCCCGGCGGGCCATACTGCGCCGGACATGCCGCTGCTCGTGATCATCGCCGTCGTGGGTCTCGCGGTCGCGGCGGCCGTCCTGGGCCACCTGGCGGAGAAGAAGCGCCGCGAAGCGCTCGCGGCCTGGGCGGCGGCCCGCGGGCTGACCTTCTCCCCGGCGCGCGACGCGGGGTTCGCGTACCGCTACCCCGCGTTCGGCTGCCTGCGCCGGGGCGACCACCGCTACGCACACCACCTCGTCGAAGGCCCGTGGGGCGGGCGCTCCCTGTGCGGCTTCGACTACCACTACGAGACCCACACCACGGACTCCAAGGGGCGACGCCGGACGCATCACCACCGGTTCTCCGGGCTCCTGCTCTCCAGCCCCGTGCCGCTCAAGCCGCTGTCCATCCGCCCCGAGCGCTTCTTCGACAAGGTGACGGAGTTCTTCGGCTTCGACGACATCGATTTCGAGTCGGCCGAGTTCAGCCGCCGGTTCTTCGTGCGCGCGCCCGACCGCAAGTGGGCCTACGCCGTGCTCCACCCCCGCGCGATGGAACGGCTCCTGCGCGCCCCCGTGTTCCGGATCGAGTTTGCCCGCCATGCGGTTCTGGCCTACCGTTCGGACCGGTTCCCGCCCGGGGCGTTCCAGGAGGCGGCGGACCTGCTGGCCGGGCTGCTCGACGCCCTGCCCGGCTACCTGGTGAAGGAACGGACGGAGGGAGCGGCCCCGGCGCCGCGGGCCTAGCGAGATAGCCATGCCGATCCTGGTGCTGCTGGTCATCCTGGGGCTGCCGTTCGCGTGGGCCGCCGCGACCTACAACGCCCTCGTGCGGCTGCGCAACCAGTGCCGCGAGGCCTGGTCGGGCATCGACACCGAACTGAAGCGCCGCTACGAGCTGATCCCCAACGTCGTGGAAACGGTGAGGGGCTACGCCGCGCACGAGCGCGGCGTGCTCCTGGAGGTCATCGAGGCGAGGCGCACCGCCATGGCCTCGGCCGGCACGCCCTCCAGCCAGGCCCGCGACGAGAACCTTCTCGTGGCGTCCATCCGGGACCTGGTCGCCGTGGCCGAGCACTACCCTTCCCTCAAGGCCGACCGGCACTTCCTCGCCCTGCAGCGCGAGCTGGCCGACACCGAGGACCGCATCCAGGCGGCGCGCCGCTTCTTCAATGCGAACGTCCGCGACCTGAACACGCGGATCGACGTGTTCCCCTCCAACCTCGTCGCCGCCCTTTTCGGCTTCCGCCGCGAGGAGTACTTCGAGCTCGAAGACGCCGGCATGCGCCGGGCCCCCGACGCGGCGGTGAACTGACCATGCCCGGCGCCGACGAGCCCGGGCCCGGCGCGGCGGCGCGGCGGTCGTTCAACGAGCTGACCGACGGGCCGATCGCGCGGGCGCTCCTCCGCCTGTCGGGCCCCATGATGGTCAGCGCGCTCCTGCAGAACGCGCAGAGCCTGATCGACCTGTTCTGGGTGGGCCGGCTGGGGCCGACCTCGATGGCGGCCGTGGCCATGGGCGGCACGGTCATGATGCAGCTGTTCCCCGCGGTACTCGGGGTCGCCATGGGCACGCTGGCGCTGGTTTCGCGCGCGACGGGCGCGGGGAACGACGGGGAGGCGGGGGCCGCGGCGGCGCAGTCGATGCTGCTCGCCCTCGCGCTGGGCCTCGTGTCCGGCCTGGTCGGCTGGCACGTCGCCCGCCCGCTGCTGACCCTGCTCGTGGCAGGGCCCGCGGTCCTCGCCGAGGGCACGGGCTACCTGCGCGTGCTGCTCGCGGGCAGCTTCACGATGAACCTGCTGTTCATCGGCAACTACGGGCTGCAGGGCGCGGGCGACACGCGCCGGCCGATGGTGTTCATGGTCGTGGCCAACGCGGTCAACCTCACGCTCGACCCGCTCCTGATCTTCGGCTGGGGGCCGTTCCCCCGGCTGGGGGTCGTCGGGGCGGCCTGGGCCACGGTGATCGCGCAGGCGGCGGCCGCGGGCGTGTCCCTGCGGTTCCTGCTGGGCGGGAAGACCCGCCTGCGCCTGCACGGGGCGGGATGGCGGCCGAACCCGGCCCTGATGCGACGGCTGCTGCGCATCGGCCTGCCCGGCTCCGGCCAGATGCTCTCGCGCAGCCTCATGGCCCTGGTGTTCATGCGGCTGGTGGCCGGGTTCGGCACCGCGGCGGTCGCCGCCTACGGCACCGGGTGGCGGCTGTTCATGATCCTGCTGATGCCGGCCTTCGTGCTGGGGGGCGCCGCCTCCACGATGGTCGGGCAGAACCTCGGCGCGGGGCGGCCCGACCGCGCCCGGCACGCCGCCTGGGTCGCGGCGGGCATGGACGTGGTGCTCATGGCGTCGGCCGCCGCCGCGCTGATGACCTGGGCGCCGCACTGCATCCGCCTGTTCAACGGCGAGCCGGAGGTCGTGGCGGCGGGCACCCGCTACCTGCGCATCGTCGCGCCGTCCTTCGTCTTCGCCGCCCTCGCCATCGTGCTCGGCCGCGGGCTCGCCGGCGCCGGGGACACCCTGTGGCCCATGTTCATCACCATCCTCTCCCTCTGGGGCCTGCAGGTGCCCCTGGCCTGGTGGTGGTCGCGGCCGCCGGGCGGCAGCCTGGACGGCATCTGGCGGGCCATGGCCATCGCGATGAGCGTCCACGGCCTGCTCGTCACCGCCTGGTTCGAGACCGGCCGATGGAAGCGGCACACGGTCTGAGCGCGGCCCGTCCGCCCCCGCTGCAATAAACGGCACGCCGCCCCGTTGAATGGCCGTGACCGTGGGAGGGATGGGCACCACGGCGACCACGCGAAAGGACGGAGACCATGAAGGCACTCGGCATACTGTGGATGTTGGCGGCGGGCACGGCGGCTACGGTCGCCCTGGCCCAGGACCCCGGCGCGCCGGCAGGGCCGCAGGGACCCGGCGGCAGGGGGCAGGGCCGGCCGCGCGGCGATATGTTCAACCACGTGGACCAGAACGGCGACGGCGCCGTCACGCCCGACGAATGGCAGGCCTTCCAGGCCCGGCGCGGCGGACGCGGCGGCCCGGGTGCGGGCGGCGGCGCCGGCCCCATGGGCCCTCCTCCGGGCGGACCCGGCGCGGGGTTCCGCAGACAGGGCGGGCAGGGACAGGGACACGGCGGACCCGGCATGGCCGGACGCGCGATGCGGCAGCGCCTGCACAAGAAGTTCGACACCGACGGTGACGGCACGCTCTCGCCCGAGGAGAAGCAGGCCATGCGGGACGCGCTGCAGACCCGCCGCCAGGCGATCAAGCAGAAGTTCGACGCCGACGGCGACGGTACGCTCTCCCCCGAGGAGAGGCAGGCCGCCATGGCCGCCCGGACCGCGAGGCAGGAGAAGATCGCGGGGATCCGGACCGCCATGCACGGGAAGCTCCTGTCGCTCTTCGACGCCGACGGCGACGGCGTGCTCGCCCCCGGGGAGTGGCACGCGGCCCTGCGGGCCCTGACGGCGCTCGGCGGGGACGCGCCCCCGCCGCCCCCGCCGTCCGGCACCCTCTGAGAAGAGCTGCACCGCAGCAGCGAGAGCCCCCGGGTTCGCCCGGGGGCTCTCCGTTTTCCGCCGGCGGCACCCTGGGATCCTCCGGATCCGAGGCGGCGGCGCCCGTGGCCTGCTATCCGCCGCCCGTCATGCCAGCGGCTCGGAGACAGCGCCGGACGCGGTCTCGAGCAGCACGGTGACCGGGCCGTCGTTCTCCAACGCGACCACCATGTGTTCGCCAAAGGCGCCCGTGGCCACGTCGTGACCGCGGCCGCGAAGGGCCGCGACGAAGGCCTCGTAGAGCGGGCCGGCCTCGCCGGGCGGCGCCGCGCGCACGTAGCTCGGCCGGTTTCCCCTGCGGCAGTCCCCGTAGAGCGTGAACTGGCTCACGACAAGGAACGAGGCGTCGCGGGCGGGGATCGGCTCGTCGAGACGCCCGTCCGCGCCGTCGAAGATGCGGAGGGCGGACACCTTGGCGGCAAGACGGGCCGCGTCGGACGGCGTGTCGCCTCGCGCCACGCCCAGCAGGACCACCGCGCCGGCGCCGATGTCCGCTACGGCCCGGTCGCCCACCGTCACGCGCGCGCGCCGCACGCGCTGAACGACGGCTCTCACCCCTTCAAGAGCTTGTCCGCGGCGTCCGTGACCCGCAGCGTGTCGAGCCGGTTCAGCGCCGCGGCGATCTCGAAGCGGCGGGGCCGCGCGAGGTCGCCCCGCAGCTCGCGGGAGAGCATGTCCAGCCCCTCGGACGCCAGGTCCTGGTCGATGAGGTCCATGACCTCGGCCACCGAACGGCTCTCGTCGAGATAGTGCAGCTTGGCGTAGTACAGGATCAGGCCGATGGCCGTCGTCTGCTGCTTGTCGAGCAGCTGGCGCACGCCCGAAAGGTCGATGACGGAACGGCCGAACTGCAGGTGCGACCGGTCCACGGCGCGGATGGCGGCGTCCTCCTTGCCGAGGCTGGAGTCGATGCTGCTGGGCACGATCCAGCGGGAGCGCTGCCCCGCGGCCGGGATCGGCGCGGTCGGCGCGCCGTGCGCCGGGGGCTTGATGCCGAGTTCCTTGGCCTCGCGGGTGATGTCCGTCACGCGGCCGTCCTCGATGAAAAGGACGGCGTCCGCCGCCGGCACGAACTCGGCGGCGCAGGCCGAGGCGCCGACGACGATGGACACGCGCAGTTCGTCGGCCATCTTCCGCGCGCGCAGGCACAGCGGCGTCACCCGGCTGCCCAGCCCGGGCTTCAGCGCCGAGAGGCGGTCGTCCGAAACGAGGAACGAGGCGTCCGAGCTCGCCTCGTCGAACAGCAGGACCTGCGCGCCGACCTGGAGCGCCTCGACCGTGGAGGCCATCTGCGACTCGGCGGGCGAGGCGGAGGCGCTCGTGAAGCGGGCGGGGTCGCACCCGGCGCGGGCGCCGAGGAACGGGCTGAGGTCCAGCCGGTGCACGGGCCGGCGGGGCTCGGCCACGACCTGCACCGCGTCGGGCACCGCGACGCTGAACTCGCGGCCGTCCCCGGGCGGGTGGTTGTAGATGCCGGCGGCGAGCAGGTCGACCAGCTCCGTGCGGCCGGAGTACGCGTCGCCGACGACGAGGGTGACGCCCGCGGGGAGGCCCAGGCCCCCCACGCTGCCCGCGTTGGGGGCATCCATCGTGGTGAGCCGGTCCTCGGCCACGGCGAGCTTGCGCCCGGCCCCGAGGTCGGTGCCGTCGGCGAGGAAGCCCACCATGCCCCGCTTGAGGAGCGAACGGCGAATCGCGTCGGCGTCCTCCATCGCGTTCACGAACCCCGCGATGTCCTCCTCGTCCAGGTAGCAGAAGATCAGCGACTGGTTGACCACGGCAGGCAGCTCGTCGAAGAAGATCTGCTCCGCCTCGGCGCCGCTGATGACCCCTTCGCGGACCGGCAGCCGAATCGTGATGCGCGCTTCCACGTAGTCGTGGGCCACGATGAGGGAGGAACGGGGAAGGATCTCGGCCCCGGGGCGGCTGACGCGGATGCTGCGGCGGGTCGGGCCGTCGCTCCGCCCGGCGGCCAGGCCCTCGATGGCGGCGGACACCTTGCGCGCGAGGAAGTCTTCGAGCGCCGTGCGCCGTATCGCCGTGTCGAAGAGCTTCGGCGGGAACCCCGCGATGAGCTGCGGGACGTGGATGACGAAGAGCGTGTCCAGGTGCGCGCCGGTGTAGTCCGCGATCTTGATGTTGTGGAGCACGAACCGCGTGAAGTCGAAATCCCCCGTGAGGGCCGCGTACTGCGAGGGATCCTTGCCGTCTATGCTCTTGAGTATGGCGTCGAACTCGCGCTTGTCTCTCATGGTCTGCGGTCCCCTCCTGTGCCGATGCGTCGTATCCTAGGGGGCGGAGGACGGCGTGACCAGCCGCAAACGGCCCACGGCCAGGTCGCACTGCTCCACGTGGTCCAGCACGAAGCGTTCTTCCTCGAGCCCGGTGAAGGCCTGCATCACCTTCGACGCCACCCAGTTGCCGGCCGGCCCGGGGAACGGGAGGTGCCCGACCCGCGCGGAGGCGAGGGGAAACGTGACCTGCCGGGTCCCGATGACGGGCTGTCCGCTGACCTGGTAGGAAAGGCGAACGGGGCCGTACCCGGCAAGAACCGTCACGGTGACGAGCCGGTCGGACACGTTGACGTGCAGCGCGTGCAGCGCCAGGCGCAGGCCCCGGGCCTCGCCCGCCCCGGCGGTCCCGGCCAGGCGTTTCGCGAGGAACCCGTTGATCTCGGCTTCGGTGAAGACCTCGGCGGTCAGGTGCCCCGCCTCGATCGCGTCACGCAGGCCGGCCAGTTTTCCCAGGTAGCTCTCGACCTGCCCCTCGCCGGCAGGCGCCACGGGCACCCGGACCGGCCACAGCAGCAGCCCTACGACGCCGAGCACGGCGAGGGCGAAGAGCAGCCGGACGAGGCCGCCGAGCAGGCCGGCCGCCGAGGCGCGCTCCGCGCGGGTCTCGATCTCGGGCGTGCCCATGCGCGCCCCGCACTTGGCGCAGAACACGCCCACCACCCGGTTGTGATGACCGCACTGGGGACAGACGAGATCGATGCTCATGCCCGGTCCTTCCCCCCCGCGGGCGGCTTCGGCGCCGCGGCGGACGGCTTGGCCGCCTCGCTCTTCCCCGCCGCCGGCGCGTCTTTCTTGCCGTCGCCCGCCGCGGCGGGCGCCCGGTCGGCCTTGGCCGCGCTGCGGTACCCCTCGCTGCGGTAGTCGGTGGCGTAAAAGCCGGACCCCTTGAAGAGGAACCCCGCACCGCCGCTGATGGCGCGGCGCACCTTGCCGCGGCACGACGGGCAGCGCTTGAGCGGCTCGTCGGTCATGCGCTGAAAGGCCTCGAAGGCATGGCCACACTTAAGGCATTCGTACTCGTACGTCGGCATCGCCCCGCATCCTCGATCCGCCGCTGCCAAAGGGGAAGCAGCATAGGCGACGCGGGAACGCCCTGTCAACGGGCCGCCGTTTCGCCTTGCGGCCGTCCGCGGCGGGCCGGACTATGGTGGCCATGCACGGCCCCGCGCGAACCGGGACGGCGGCGGCGCTCGCCGCCCTGCTGGCCGCCGCCGCCCCGGCGCGCCGCGCGGCGGCCCTCGAGCCCGCGACGGGGCGGCTTCCCGCGGCCCTCGCGCCGCAGGGCGTCGTGACGGCCAGCGCCAGCGGCCGTTTCGTGGCCCACGGACGGACCGTGGCCGAGAACGTGGGCCTGCTGATCTGGGCCGAGGAAACGGCCGACCGGCTGGGCAACGCGCTCGGCGTGGACTGGCCGTTCGCGCCCGGATACCCCCTGCGGTTCCTGCTGCGCGACGAACCGGAACGGCTCGACGGCGGCGTACTCCGCAGGCAGGTGCTGCAGCCGGGCGGCATGAGCCAGCGGGTGCTCCTGTGGAACCCGGACCGCGTGCGCCCGGAAGACGTACACGCCGCCCTCGTCGCCCTTCTCGTCGACCGGCTCGTCCTCGCACGGCAACCGCCCGCCGCACGGCGCGAGGCCCCCTCGCAGGCCCCGGACTGGTTCGCCGCGGGCCTCGCGCAGTCCATCCTGCCGGGCCGGCGCCCGCTTCGCGTGGACGCCTTCCTGGCCCGCTGGCAGGGCGGCGCCTCGGCCGGCCTCGGCGAGCTGCTCGGGGCGGACGACCCGCGCGACGGCGCCGACATGGACCCGGACGCCTGCGGCCTGCTCGTGGACTGGCTGCGCAGCCGGGGCCGCCTGCCGGCGCTCACGGCCGCGTGGACGAAGCGTTGGGCGCGCGGCGAGCGGCTGACCCCCGGCCGGTTGGCCGCCGACCTCGGGCTGCCCGACGCCCGCCGGGCGGTCATGGAGTGGGACCTGTGGATCGCGGCCCGCACCGCGGCGCTCTCCTTTCCCGGCGAAGCGGACGCGGACGCGGCGCGCGCCCTGCGCGCGCGCCTCCGCCTCCCGGCCGCCGCCCTGCCCGAGACCGCGGGCCTCGCGCTGCCCGCCGTCCTGACCCCCGACACCCTGGTCGACCATGCCGGGGAGGACTGGGTCCCCGCCGCCGCGCGACGGATGCGCCTGGCCCTCGCGCGCGCGGCCCGCGGCCGGACGCCGGCCGTCCGCGCGGCCGCCGCGGGGTACGACCGGGTGCTCAGCGAACTCGCCCGGCCGCCGCCGCAAACCCGGCTGGCGCGGTGGTTCCGCGGGCCGCCGGACGCGGAGCGCCTGCGCGGGCGCCTGGGGGCCGCCGACGACGCCGTGACCGAGCTGGCGCGCGGGCTCGACCTGCGGGAGCGCTACCTCGACGAAGTGGAGGCCCGGGCCGACGCCCCCCCCGCCCCGGGCGCGGCCGGGGGCGGGGGGGCACCCGAGCCGAGCATTGAAGAGCGGGCCCGCCTCCTTCACTATCTGGACACCCTCGAGGGCCGTCTCGCCTTGCCGGCCCCGGGGCCCACGAGGGAGTAAGACCATGGCCTCAGCGAAACCCCAGCCCAGGAAGACCACGGTCGGCGCGATCGACGCCGAGGTCCTCGCCTTCACGGCGGGCCGCGACGTCGAACTCGACCGGCGGCTCGTCGGGGCCGACTGCGTGGGCTCGGCGGCGCATGCCGTGATGCTCTCACGGATGCCGCTCAAGCCGCCGCTGTTCACGGCCGGGGACGTCGCGAGGATCAAGGCTGCGCTGGTGGGCATCCTGCGCCTGGCGGCGCAGGGCCGTTTCCGCATCCGCGCCGGGGACCAGGACGTGCACCTCGCCGTGGAGCGGATGCTGACCGAACAGCTCGGCGAACCCGGCCGGAAAATCCACACCGCTCGGAGCCGCAACGACCAGGTCGCGCTCGACCTGCGGTTGTACGCGAAGGAGCAACTGCTCGACGCCCTCGAAGAGGGCGCCGCCCTGGCGAAAGGCCTCGTCGCCTTCGCGCGGCGGCACCGGGCGGTGCCCATGGTCGGCCGCACCCACCAGCAGCGGGCCATGCCCTCCAGCGTGGGGCTCTGGGCGTCCGCCCACGCGGAAAGCCTGCTCGACGACCTCGGCCTGCTGCTGGCGGCCTACGAGCTCAACGACCAGTGCCCGCTGGGCGCGGCGGCCGGCTACGGCGTGCCGCTTCCGATTGACCGGCAGCTGACCGCCGACCTGCTCGGCTTCAGCCGGCCCACCCACAACGTCCTCTACGCTACGCACACGCGGGGCAAGATCGAGGCGGCCATCCTCGCGGCCCTCGGCCAGGCCATGGTGACCCTGTCGCGCCTGGCGCAGGACCTGATCCTCTTCTCGATGCCGGAGTTCGGCTACTTTTCCTTCCCCGCGGCGTTCGGCACGGGCAGCAGCATCATGCCGCAGAAGAACAACCCGGACGTGCTCGAGCTGGTCCGCGCGCGGGCCGCGCGCGTGCTGGCCTGCGGGGCCGCCGTCCAGGAAATCCTCCGCGCCTCGCCCGCGGGGTACAACCGCGACGTGCAGGAGACCAAGGAGCTGTTCTTCGAGGGCATGGACACGGCCCGCGCCTCGCTGCGCATCCTGCTCCCGCTGGTCCGGCACACCCGCGTGCACCCCGGCGCGCTGGCGGCCGGCTTCGGTCCGGAGGTGTTCGCGACCGACCGCGTCCTCGAGCGGGTGGCGGGCGGCATGCCCTTCCGCGACGCCTACCACGACGTGAAGGCGCACCTCGCCGAACTGGAGGACGCCGATCCGGCGGCGGCCCTCGCGGCCAAGCGTCACCTGGGCGCGCCGGCGGGCCTGGACTTCGACTTGCTCGCGGCGCGGGCCGGCGAGGCCGCGCGCCTCGCGCGCGAGGAGCGCCGTTTTCTGCACCGCGCCCTGTCGCGGCTGCTGGGCGCGCGCTACCCCGTGACGTGACCGCCGGCCCCGGGCGCCTCCAACCCCCGGGCGTCCCGCGCCCGCCGTCCCCCGGGGAGGGGAAGCGCGCCGGACCCCGCGGCCGGCGCGCCGGTCAGGGCGCGGACGAGAGCAGGGCCGGCAGCTCCCTGCGCAGGACCGCGGCCGCGGAGCCGGCCTGCTCGAGCACCTCGGCGGCCTTCGCGAAGTCCAGCACCTCGATGTTGCGCAGGTCGGGCCGGACGAGTAGATCGGGTTTCGCGGTGCGGAGCTTCTCGCCCAGCGCCGCCTCCTGCATGATCTCGAACGCGCCGAGCAACGCCTCGACCGCGTTCGGCGTCCCGTGGCGGCGCGGCGAGCGGGTGCCGACCACGTCCACCGCCACGACCACGTCGGCCTCGCCGCGCAGCAGGTCGTAGGGCACCTGGTTGGTCACGCCGCCGTCGACCAGCACGCGGCCGTCGATCACCACGGGGGCGAAGACGCCGGGCACGGCCATGCTGGCCTTCAGCGCGGGCAGGAGCGGGCCGCCGTCGAAGACCACCTCCTCCCGCCGCCAGTAGTCCGTCGCCACGACGCGCAGCGGGAGGGACAGCTCCTCGAAGGTTTCCGCGCCGAGCCGCGAGACGAGCCGCTCGAGAAAGCGGTCCGCGCGCACGAGGCCGCCGTGGCCCGCGTGGAGGGCGAGTCCGCCGACCCACCGGAGCAGCTCGCCGCCCTTGTCGAGCGCCTCGCGGAAGCCGTCGTCTCGCGAGGGCATCATGGCCTCGACCTGCGCGCGCAGGTCGCGGCCGGAGCGGCCCGAGGCGTAGAGCGCGGCGACGATCGCGCCCATGCTCGTGCCGGCGAGGCACGCGGGGCGCCGCCCCATCCCGTCGAGCGCTTCGAGCACGGGGATGTGCGCGAGCCCGCGCACCCCGCCCCCGCCCAGTGCCAGTCCGATCCGTTGCATCGTCCGCGGTTCATACGGCATCCGCGGCGCGGAGGCGACTCCTAACGCGCAGGCGGGCCGGCGGGGCCGGGGCTTTGCGGCGGGCCGCCGGCGACGCGGTCCGCGACCGCGGCGCACGCGAGGCCGAAGGGCAGGTAGCCGGCGTAGCCCAGCAGGGGCATCTCGAACAGGCGGAACCGGTTCACCCACGGCACGGCGTAGACCCAGCGGGCCGCGCTGCCCGCGTTCCACATCTCCCAGAAGAAACCGCACACCAGCGCGGCCAGCGCCCAGCGCGCGATCCGGCGCCAATCGCCCCCTTCCGCGGGGGAGAGGATGTGCGGGCGGCCCGCGAGCGCGTCGGCGCCGGCGAGCAGCAGCAGCGGAGCGAGCCACACCACCGGGAAGAGCGCGCCGGGCCACCGGCCGATGCCGAACAGGCCGAAGGCCGCGACCGCCAGCATCGTGCAGCCCGCGGGCCGGCGCAGCGCGGGCAGCGGGGCGAAGGAACCGAGCCCCTCCGAGAGACGCGGGTACGTGCCGAGCCATGCCGCCGTGGCGGCCACCGCGGGCAGGACCGTCGCGAACGGCAGCGTCGCGTAGAGGGCGTACTCCGCCGCGCCCATCGTCCCGATGCCTTCGTAGTGCCAGTTCTGCACGAAGCGGTTGAGGTACTCGAAGAACCACCAGAAGACGGCGCTCGCGGGGAAGAGCGCCAGGTAGGCGCGCGGCCGTTCGGTCAGCGGGCAGCGGCCCGAGCGGCGGAACGCCAGGCCGTTGACGACGGCGATGTACCCCAGCCACAGCGGCGCGAACGTGTGGCGGCGGAGCGTTTCGGGCAGCAGCCCCGGACGCCAGGCCGCCGCCCAGGCCGCCGTGCCCAGCACGACCCCCGCCCAGCCCCAGCGCGGGAAGGCGAAAGGAGATCGGGGAAGAAGCCGCCCGGGTCGAGGCCTGTCCGCCGGCCGCCGCGCTTCGTCTTCCGGTCCCCGGTCCCGGACCTCCGTCCCCCGCGCCACGCGCCGCGCGAAGGGCACCACGGCCGCCGCGATCCCCGCGGCCAGGCCGAGGAACACCGGCCAGGAAAAGGGCGCGGGATCGACGTAGACCGTGCGCGGCGGGAACTCGAGGTAGCGCGACGCCGGCCGCCCCGCCGCCCGCGCGCCCAGCAGCGGCAGGCCGAGCAGGGCGGCCGCCAGGAGCGCCCCTTCCGTCGCGCGGCGCAGGCGGGGCGTCACCTCACCGCCCCCCCCTCCTCGTACCAGTCGATGTTGCGCGTCACGTACATCACGATGCCCAGCACGGCGAACAGGCCGGCCGTACCCATCAGCAGGGAGTAGTCCTGCAGCCGCAGCGTCACGAACAGGAACCCGTAGATGCCCGCGAGGATCGCCGCGACCAGCACGCTGCGGCGGCCGCTGCGCAGGGCCTTGGCGGAGTAGAGCGTCACGAGCAGCGAAGAGGCCGCCGCGGCCGCCGCGTAGGCGCGGCCGAACGCCACGAACTCGGAGAGGGAAAGCAGCCCCAGGTAGAAGAGGCAGAGCGCCACCCCGACCAGCGCGTACTGGAAGGGGTGCACGCGCACCCGGGCCAGCACCTCGAAGAGGAAGAACGCCGTGAACACGAGCACGACGAACAGGATGCCGTACTTGATGGAGCGCTCGACGGATCGGTAGGCGTCGACCGTCGAGGCCAGGTCGACCCCGAAAAGCGCACCGTGCACCGCCGCGGGGTCGAGGCCGGCCGCCTCGCGCCGGTCCGTCCACTGCTGCGGGAACGAGCGGCCGTAGTAGGAGACGCGCCAACGCGCGTCGAAGCCGTCGGGGCGCACTTCGCGCGACTCGGGGAGGAACGCGCCCTGGAAGCTGGGATGCGGCCAGCCGGAAGCCAGCTCGACCGCGTTGTCGCGGCCGACGGGAGCGATCCGCAGCCCCGCGCTGCCGTTGAGCGTGACGGCGACCCGGCAGGTCACCGCCTCCTGCGCGTCGAAGAGGTCCGGCGTCCGCGCGTGCACGCCGGAGGAGAAGCCGGGCAGCCGGGTGCCGGGAACGAAGTCGAACGCGCGGTCGCCGGCCAGGAGGACGAGGGCCTCCTTCGTGCCGCGCAGGTCGGTCACGGACAGGTGGATCGAGGCGTCGGCCCACTGCACGTCGCCGGGCGCCACGCCCCAGCCGTC
Organism: uncultured bacterium; assembly: GCA_963744655.1. GTDB lineage: Bacteria > Verrucomicrobiota > Kiritimatiellia > PWTM01 > PWTM01 > CAVUUJ01. Next base: position 820,907 of record CAVUUJ010000002.1, read on the forward strand.
GAAGGCCGGAGGCTCGAAGGAGGCGGTCAGTTCGAAGGCCCCGTCGTAGACCACCGTGTCGTAGATGCCCCGGTGCAGTTCCCGCGCGCCCAGCGTGCCCGTGACGGTGAGCGAGGCGGGCAGAAAGAAGGCGCGCGCGGTCGCGGGCTCCTCCGCCTCGACGCGCTCCACGCGGCCATTGACGACCCGGTCCTTCAGCGTCTTCTGCGTGTACCGGTACGGCACCACGAGCACGGGGCCGACGAGCACCTGGTTGCCGCCCCACGTGGAGGTGATCCCGGCCACGGCCTCGTCGCGCCGCTGGAGCCGCTCGCGGAGCACGGAGCGGATCAGGCCCAGCGGGATGAGCAGCAGCAGGACGAGGAGGAACACGGTGGCCATCCTGACCAGCACGCCGAACGAGCGGGTGGCGCGGGGCGGCACGGGACGCGGCGGGACGGGCGGCGGGACGGGTGCGGTCATGTCGTTTCTCCTGCGGGCACGGCGGGCCCGCTTTGTTTGTACTCCCCGCCGGCCGGTTCCGCCCGCGCGAAAAGCGGGCGGAGCGCGGCCGGCGCGCGAAGGGTGGACCCGGAATGCGGCAGGCGTGCGGCAGGATCGTGATCCATTGTGCCGGCGGCGCGCCGCTCGGGGTAGGCCAGCGCCCTCGCCCAGCGGGCGGCGCGGCGCATGCCGACGAGCTTCCCGGCCCCGCAGGTCAGCTTACCGAACTTGCGGTACACGAGGTTGAACGCCAGGAAGGCCGCGCGCTGGGCCGGGCTTTCGGGCCGGCGGCGGAGGATGTTGGCCCAGCTGTAGAAGCGCGCGTAGGCCCGGCGGTAGCCGGCCTCCAGCGCCGCCGGGCTCATCCGGGCGGGCCGGAAGACGGCGTACGCGGTGTTGTAGCGCGAGAGGTCGCGGTGCAGAAGGCGCCCGGCGGCCTCCAGCCGCCGGTGCAGGCGCGTGCCCGGGTAGGGCGTGAGGATGTGCGCCGTCATCGTGGCCACCCGCCGGGCCGTCAGCCAGTCGACCGTGCGGTCGAAGACCGTCTCGTCGTCGGCGTCGAAGCCGAACACGACGCTGGCGTTCACCATGATCCCGCGCGCGTGGATGCGGGCGATCGTCCGGCCGTACTGCCCAATCCGGTTCTGCACCTTGTGGCAGCGCTGGAGGTTCTCTTCGTTCACCGTCTCGAAACCGATGAACAGGCTCCGGCAGCCGGCCCCGGCCATCGCGTCCAGCAGGCCCTCGCGCCGCCCGATGTCGGCCGACACCGCGGCGTGCCACGTGAGGCCCATCCCGCGCAGCACGGGCAGGAGCGCGCGCACGCGGGCGGGGCACCCGATGAAGTTGTCGTCGATGAACAGGACGTGCCGGGTTCCAAGCGACTCGATCTCGGAGACGATCCGGTCGAGCGGCTTGATGCGGTAGCGCGCGTCGAGGTTCGGCGAGCTGTTGTAGCAGAAGTCGCACCGCCACGGGCACCCGCGCCCGACGCGGACGGTGTTCGTGAAGAGGTAGCGGTCCGGCAGCAGCAGGTCCCACCGCGGCACGGGGATGGCCGCGGGGTCCACCGGCCCCGCGGGGCGGTACAGCGGCCGCAGCCGGCCGGCCTCCGCGTCCCCGAGCAGGCGCGCCCACGTCGGTTCGGCCTCGCCGACGACGACCGCGTCGGCGTGCGGCGCACAGTCCTCCGGGCAGGCCGTGGGATGGATGCCTCCCATCACGACGGGCACGCCGCGCCGCCGGTAGGCGCGGGCGATCCGGCAGGACCGCTCGAACGTGTCGGCCTTCACCGTGAGGCCGACCAGGCCGGGCCGGTCGTCGAGACGGATCCGGCCCACGTTCTCGTCCGCCAGCGTGACCCGGTGCCTCGCGGGCGTGAGCGCGCCGAGCACGAGGAGCGAAAGCGGCGGGGACATGCGCACCTTCCAGGCCGAGTCCATCGGCCGCATGGAGAGCTTCGGGCTGACGAGCTTGACGTGCACGGCTTCAGGCCCCCCGTGTCCGGCGGGGGGCGGCGGGTGCGGGCGGCGGTTCGGCATCGGGCATCACGGCCCCGTAGAGCGCGGGCCGGGACAGGATCCACAGCAGGCCGAAATGATGCCGGAGGGGGGTCCCAGCCGGCGGCGGCCCGCCGCTCGTGCCGATCCGCAAAGTACTCTCTCCGGCCAAGTTTATGGGGGCGGCGGGGGGCATGCCGTGGGCCGTCATGGGCTAGGCCCGCGCCCGGCGGGCGGCGGAGGGGGCGGCGGCGGGATCGGCCGCGAGCGACGCGCGGGCGGCCTCGAGCACCTTGCCGAGGGCTTCGATGTACTCGCCGAAGCGGCGCAGCCCCCGGTCGGTGAGCTGCACGGTGGTGAGGGGCCGGTTTCCCCGGATGTGCTTGCGCAGCCGGACCACCCCCGCCTCGTCGAGCACCCGGAGGTGCCGGTTGAGGTTGCCGTCGGTCAGGCCGCAGCCGTCCCGCAGCGCCACGAAGGGCACGGGGCCGTCCGCCGCGGTCAGCGCCGAGGCGATGGCGAGCCGGTGGGGCTCGTGGAAGAGACGCTCGAGCGCCTCGCAGGCCGTGGGGTCAGGTGCCTTCATCGTCCTCCTCCCGCGCCGCGCGCGCGGCGCGCCGCCGGTCGTCGGTCAGTATCCATCCCCCGGCCGCCTCCCCCGCCCCGAAGACCAGCCCCATGGGCCAGGGCGCGAGGAAGCGCACCCCGGGCGCGAGCAGGAGCGCGGCGCCGCAGGCGAGGTAGGCCAGCCCGAGCGTGTAGTTCGCGCGGGGCAACGAAACGCGGCAGCACGCGTGCGCGAGGCCGTAGCAGCACATCCAGGTGCCGAAGAGCCGGTCATGGAGCCCCGCCCGCACCAGCACGACGCTAAGCAGGCCGCCGACGGCGAGCGCAGGGATGACGTCCACCGCCGGCTTGAGCGAGAGCAGGTCGCGCCGCGAAGCCGGGTCGTGGAGGAACCAGGCCACGAGCGCCGCGTAGTTCGCGGCGACGGCCGCGGCGAGCACGACGCCCCACGCCGCGAGGTGCGCCCCCGGCGTACGCGGCAGCCACGGCCCGGCCAGCAGCGCGGCCCCGGCGACGGCCGCCGCCCCCGCCACCCAGCGCGCCTCGCCGGAGAACCCGCGGAACGCGCGGCGCTCGAGAATCACCTCGCGCAGCCGTTCCACCTGGGCCAGCGCGTCGAGCAGGTGCCCGGCCGTCACCGCCCGCCCCCCGCGCCGGAAGGCCACGTGCCACGCAAAGTGCTTTCCGATGCAGAGTTCATGCGAGGTGAGACCGCGGCGCCGGGGCGGCGTTCAAAAAAAAGGGGAAGGACCGCGGCGCCGGGGGCTCAGCCCGCGGTGGCCTTGAAGACGGCCTGGATGAAGACCATGACGAAGAGGGCGACGGTCTCGACGATGCCGAGGGTCATCAGGTAGTTGCCGAAGCCCTGGCCCGTTTCGGCGAGCGCGTCGGCGCCGGCCGCGCCGGCCTTGCCCTGGAACCAGGCCGAGGCCCCGATGCCCAGCCCGCCGAAGACGCCCGCGCCCAGCATGGCGGCCCAGTTCCCGGCGCCGGCGGCGGTCGAGGCGGCGCGCACCATGGCGTTCATCAGGATCATGCCGTAGATCGTCTGCGACAGCGGCGCGCCGATGAACGTGACGAGGATGAAGGGCGCCGCCTTGCTCTGCGCGTAGCACTTCTTCCACGCGCCGATCGCGGCCATGCCCGCCGTGCCGGTGCCGAGGGCGGAGCCCACGGCCGCCAGGCCGAGGGCGGCCGCGCCGCCCGCCTTGCCGAGTGCTGCCATCGTTGCTGCGTCCATCTTGCTGCTCCTTCCTTTCGTTCCCGCACGTTCCGGCGTCCGCGTGGGCGCCGGGTCAAGTCCCCGCCGGGCGCTCTCCCGTGCCGCGCGCGAAGGGCCGGTACGGGCGGCCCGATCCACTGCATGCCCAGGTGCCCGGAGAATTCCAGCGTGTTGAGGCGGATGCCGTGCACGAGCACGCCCATGGCCGCGAGCAGGATGTTGAGCGTGTGGCCGAAGAAGAGCACGAGCGCGGCGGCGAGCGTGCCGGCCACGCCGTGTCCCATCCCCGCCGCCATCTCGTTGAAGGCCTAGGCGACGGCGAAGGACGCCGTGCCCACGGCGAACAGGCGCACGTAGGAGACGACATCGACGAAGTTGCTCACCACGTTGAGCGGCAGCATCACGTGGTTGAACCACTCGGCCTTGAGCCGGCGTACCGGCGTCATGAACAGCACGACGAGGGCGAGGCTCGCGGCGAGCACGAAGGTCATCGCCGGCGGAAAGGGGTAGCCGAGCACCATCGTCCGGGCCGCGAAAAACATGGTCCACGTCATGCCGAGCCACCCGAGTTGGGCGAGCGGCCGCAGGCGAGCGCCGCATCCGCAGCGCGTTCCACACGTGGGCGATGGTGAGCTGCACCGCCCCGATCAGGAAGCACAGCAGCATGACGTTGTTCTCCGCCTGGTCCCCGGTGAGCCACGCCACCCTTAACGCCTTGAGCGGCGCGGGCAGTGACCCGATCCCGAAGTACGTGCCGGTCAGCACGCCCCACACGATGGTGCAGAGGCTCATGATCGTGCAGCAGCGCGAACGGCTCCCGGGACGCCGCGGGCCACTTCCTGCGGCCCCAGAAGGTCAGGCCCAGGAAGATCGCGCCGTAGCCCGCGTCGCCGACGAGCATCGCGAAGAAGAGGCTGAAGAAGAGCAGGAAGAAGACGCTGATGTCGATCTCGCGGTAGCCCGGAAGGATGCCGATCATGCGGAACACGGCCTGGATGGGCCGCACCCAGCGCGGGCTGCGGACCAGGGTGGGCACGGGGTCGTCCCCGCCGGGCTCCTCGAGGAGCAGGCCCCAGCCCCCTTCGCCCGCCGCGTCGCGGAGACGGCCGGTCTCGGCGGCGGGGCAGAAGCCGACCAGGTAGGCGACCGCCTGCCCGCCGCCCATGCCGGCGCGCGCCTCCTCGAACCGCAGGTAGTCCCCGGCCTCGGCGCGCATGCGCGCCACGGTCGGGTAGTCGCCGCCGTACCGCTCCAGCTCCCGCTCCAGCCGCTCCCGCTCCGCGGCGATCTCGGCCAGGCGCGAACGCACCGCGTCGAGCCCCTGCGCGGGCATCCGCACCTCGAGGCCCTCCACCTTCGGGAGGCCCCGGCCCAGGACCGCGAAGTGGACCGCCGACTTCGTGCGGCCGAGTACCTGGAGCACGTGGTCCGCGGGCGCCGCCGGCTCCCGGCCGGGGTCGCTCCGGAAGAGGCGCACGCGGATCCCCCGCGCCTCCAGCTCGCGCGCGGCCGCGGGGTCGAACGAGCCGAACGGCTCGATGCGCTGCTCCTCGTGGCGCAACGCCTCCGCCTCCTCGTCGAGCGCCTTGCGGGCGTGGATCAGGTCCCACAGCGCCCGGACCACCTGCACGGGCGTGCGGCCGGAGGGCGGCACGTGCGGCCGGTGCGGGAGCGTGTCCAGCGCGCGCTGCACGTACTCGAGGTCGCGGCGCGCCCGGTCGACGCCGGCGTTCTCCGGCGGCCGCACGGGGTGCAGGTGCAGGATGCCGAGCGCGCGCAGGCGCTCGAGCGTCGCCTCCCGGTCGCGCTCCATGCAGAGCACCGTCACCTTGTTCATCGGCACGATCATGTCGGTCCGGCCCCGCCCCCGCGCCCCTCTTTCCCGGCCGGGCGGGTGGGGTTCGCGTCAGGCGGCATGGCTCTTCTCCACGGACTTGCTCTTGGCGATCTTCGAGCGCGCGACCTCGGCGGTCATCTGGTCGCCGAGGAAGATGCGGATGACCCGGATGTTCTCCGTCGCCTCGGGGATCTTGACCTTCTCGAACAGGTTGACGCGCTGGCGTGGTGGTGCGCAGCTCCTCGGCGAGCCGCCGCAGCTGCTCGTCGCAGGATACGCAGCTCGATGCCCAGCCGGAGCAGGTCGGCCAGGGCGTCGAGCCCGTCGTCCACCCACGGCGGGGTCTGGAAGAGGTCCGGGGCGGTGCGCTCGAACCGCACGTCCTTGAGCACGGGGAGGGTCACGCCGGCGACGTTGCCCGTCTCCTCCTCGACGGCGCCGACGCGCAGGCAGGCGCCCAGGTCCACCGGCTCGGCGAACAGGCGCGACCCACGCATCGACGCCCGCGCGCCGTTCGCGGTACGCCTCCTCGCGCTCGCGCACCTGCGCCTCGAGCTGCCGCACCTCGAGCTGCAGCTGCTGCTTCTTGAGCTGCAGCGTGGGCAGGTAGCGCTCGAAGCGCTTCAGCGCGTCGCGCTGCGTCTTGAGCTCGTTCTTGGTGTGTTTGACCTTGGCCATCGTCCGTCCCCGGGCTCACGCGCCGGGCGCCGGGCCTCCCCGCGGCGTCCCCCGCGGGGCCCTCCGGTTCCTGCCGCTTCTCTTCCGGGGCCGGCGCCTTCGGCACCTCCCCGGGGGCCGGCCCCGCGGCCTCCGCCGGCTCCTTCGGCTGCTCCCCGGGGCCGGCGCCACGGCCTCCGCCAGCTCCTTCGGCTTCTCCCCGGGGCCGGCTCGGAGGCCTCGGCCGCCGGGGGCGCGTCCTTCGGCCAGAACGCGTCCGTCAGCTTCGAGGGGATGCCGGTCTCCTCCGGCTCGAAGCAGTCGGCCAGGAGCTCCAGCCGAGATCGAGCGCCTCCTCGAGCGGGATGTTGACCGACAGGTCCATCATCTCGCTTCTCGAACCGCTCGCCGTACTTCAGCAGCTTCTCGTCCCACGCGCTCATCCGGAAGCCCATGGACTGCTTCTCGAGCGTCTCGCTGTAGGCGGCGTAGAGCTGGATCATGGTGTTCATGATCGTGCGGTGGTCGTCGCGGGTGCTTGCCGTTGACCAGCTGCTTCAGGCGGCTGAGCGAGCCGAACGGCTCGATGCGCCCGTTGCGCAGGTAGAACTGGCCCTCGGTGATGTAGCCGGTGTTGTCCGGCACCGGGTGGGTCACGTCGTCGCCCGGGCATCGTGGTGACGGCGAGGATCGTGATCGAGCCGGCGGCGTCGAAGTCGACCGCCTTCTCGTAGCGCGCGGCCAGCTGGCTGTAGAGGTCGCCGGGATAGCCGCGGTTGGACGGGATCTGCTCCATGGTGATGGCGATTTCCTTGAGCGCGTCGGCGAAGTTGGTCATGTCGGTGAGCAGCACCAGCACGCGCTTGTCCTCGCAGCGCGAACTGCTCGGCCACGGCCAGGCACGATGTCCGGCACCAGCAGGCACTCCACCGTCGGGTCGGCGGCGGTGTGGACGAAGAGCACCGAGCGCGACAGCGCGCCCTGCTCCTCCAGCGTGTCGCGGAAGAACAGGTAGTCGTCGTGCTTCAGCCCCATGCCGCCGAGGATGATGATGTCGACCTCGGCCTGCAGCGCGATGCGCGCCAGCAGCGGGTTGTAGGGCTCGCCCGCCACCGAGAAGATCGGCAGCTTCTGCGATTCGACCAGCGTGTTGAACACGTCGATCATCGGGATGCCGGTGCGGACCATGTTGCGCGGGATGATGCGCTTGGCCGGGTTGACCGAGGGACCGCCGATGTCGATCAGGTTCTCGTCGATGCGCGGGCCCGCGGTCGCGCGGCTCGCCGCTGCCGGTGAAGACCCGGCCCAGCAGGGCGTCGGAGAACGGGCACCTGCATCGGTGCGTCCGAGGAAGCGGACCTGGGCGTCGGTCGGCGATGCCGCGGCTGCCGGCGAAGACCTGCAGGGAGACGCGGTCGCCCTCGAGGCGGATCACCTGGGCCAGCGAGGTGCCGCGCGCGGACGGTCACCTGGGCCAGTTCGCGGTAGCGACACGTCGTCGGCCTGGACCGTGATGACGTTGCCCGCGATCTGTTCGATGCGGTGGTAGACCTTATGCATACTCCGCGACCTCCGCGAGCATCTTGCTCGATGCTGCTCTTCGAGCTGCTTGAACTCGTCGCTCGTCCATCGGCGACGCGGTTCCAGTCCCTGCGTCGTCTGCGTGAGGCGCTGGAAGAACCGCCGCGCCTCGTCCTTGTCCGTCGAAGCGCATCTTCGTCGCCAGGATCTCGTGCGATCTCGCCGAAGACGTACTGCTGCCGCTCGGCCGGCGTGGCGCGCATCGACCTCGTGGAAGGCGTCCTGCTGCAGGTAGACGGCATCGAGGAACTCGGCCTTCAGGTAGACGACGAAGTCCTCGAGCGAGGTGCCCTCCTCGCCGACCACCTTCATCATCTGGTCGACCTCGTTGCCGTCGCGCAGCACTGCCGCGCGCCATGGCGACCTCGTCGGCGTCGACACCACGCCGGCGTACTTGCTCCAGCTCTCCAGCGGATCGATCGCCGGGTAGCGGCGGGCATCGGAGCGCTCGCGCGACAGGCCGTGGAACGCGCCCACCACCTTGAGCGTGCTCTGGGTGACCGGCTCCTCGAAGTTGCCGCCGGCCGGGCTGACCGTGCCGCCGATGGTGACCGAGCCCGGTCGAGCCGTCGTTGCAGCCGCACCAGGCCGCCGCGCTCGTAGAAGGCGGCGATCACCGACTCGAGGTAGGCCGGGAAGGCCTCCTCGCCGGGGATCTCCTCCAGGCGGCCGGACATCTCGCGCAGCGCCTGCGCCCAGCGCGAGGTGGAGTCGGCCAGCAGCAGGACGTTGAGGCCCATCTGGCGGTAGTACTCGGCGATCGTGACCGCCGTGTAGACCGACGCCTCGCGCGCGGCCACCGGCATGGAGCTGGTGTTGCAGATGATCAGCGTGCGCTCCATCAGGCTCTTGCCCGGTGCGCGGATCGGTCAGCTCGGGAAACTCGCGCAGGGTCTCCACCACCTCGCCGGCGCGCTCGCCGCAGGCCGCGACGATCACGATGTCCACGTCGGCATGGCGGCTGGTGATCTGCTGCAGCACGGTCTTGCCCGCGCCGAACGGGCCCGGGAATGCAGTAGGTGCCGCCGCGGGCCACCGGGAAGAAGGTGTCGACGATGCGGACCTTGGTGACCAGCGGCTCGGTCGGGCGCAGGCGCTCGGCGTAGGCCTTGATCGGCACCTTGACCGGCCAGCGCTGCACCATGGCAGACCTCGTGCGTGCGCCCGTCGCTCGTCCTTCGAGCGTGGCGACGACGTGCTCGACGCGTGTAGTCGCCCGCCGCGGCGACTTCCTCGCACCGTCCAGCGTGCCCGCGCAGCCCGAACGGCACCATGATCCGGTGCGTCGAAAATGCCTTCGGGCACGCGTGCCGAGCGTATCGCCGGCCGTCACCCGGTCGCCCGGCTTCGCGCGTCGGGCGTGAAGGCCCACGTCCGCTCGCGGTCCAGCGGCTGCGAGGTACGTGCCGCGCTGCAGGAAGAAGCCGCACTCCTCGGCCAGTTCCGGCAGCGGGTTCTGCAGGCCGTCGATAGACCTGGGCCAGCAGGCCCGGGCCCAGCTCGACCGACAGCAGCTCGCCGGTGAACTCGACCGGGTCGCCCACCTTGCAGCCCGGCGGTGTCCTCGAAGACCTGCAGCTCGGCGTACCGGCCGCGGATGCGGATGACCTCCGCCTTGAGCCGCAGGTCGCCGATGCACGGCATAGGCCACCTCGTTCTGGGTGACCGGCTTCTCGAATTCCACCGTCATCAGGTTGCCGTTGACGCCGACGATCTTCCCGGTGTTCTCGCTCATGGTTGCCTGGCTCCCGCCCCCTCTTCCCCCGCCCCGGAAGCGTCGGCGGCCGGCACCGCCCCGGCCCCGCCGTCCACCGCGGCCGCGAGGAGCTCCTCGAGCCGCGCCGCGCCCGCTTCCCCGGTCATGCCCGCCCACCGTTCCGCGATCCGCAGCTTGAGCGCGTACGCGAGCACGGCCCCCAGGCCGAAGCGGTCCTGCCCGACGAGCTCGTCGAGGAGGGCCCACCGGCCCCGGTCCAGCGTCTGTTCCCGTTCGAGCGGGTCGGGCTTCTCGAAGGCGTCGGAGACGGCCTGGTGGATCGCCATCGAGTAGCCGGCGTGGGACCGCTGGAACGGCGCGGCGTCCACGCCCCGGCGGGCCGCGCGCACGCGGGCGGCCTCGTTCCGCAGCTGCGTCTCCGCCCGGACCCAGGCCTGGGCGAACGGGTGAGCCGCTTCCTCCGCCCGCCCTTCCGTCACCCGGTCCAGCACCCGCCGTTCGTCCGGCCCCAGCGGCCCGGCGCACCGCGCGCGGAAGACCTCCACGGTGAACGGGGGCGGGTCGCCGAAGAAGAGCAGGGGCAGGCTCGAGACGAGGTACTCGTGGCTCATGATGCCCCGGCCTGGTCCTTCGCGGGCGCTTCCTCGTCGCCGCCGGCCTCGCGGGCCGCGCGGTGAACGATCTCCGCCAGGTGCGGACGGAGGAAGTTGCCGAGCGCCTCGGCGATCGCGGGCTTCGTGAAGTCGTGGTAGGCGTGGTCGTCCCGGAGGGCCATGCGGAACCCCTTGAGGATCCCGTCGTCGGTGTGGATGCTGACGCCCTGGAGCAGGTGCCGGCGGTACTGCGACGCGAAGAACTTCACGACCGCCGCCTGGTCCTCCTTGCCGATCAGGTACTCGATCCGGCTCTCCGTGCCCTGGTGCCGGCAGTACCCCTCGGCGATCTTGAGCAGCATCTGCTGGAGCAGCCCGATGTCCATCGCCTCGTCGAGCGCCTCGCCGACGATGTCCTCCACGACGTGCTCCACGCCCTGCCCCACGGTGATCAGCAGGTCGCGGGCCGCCTGTTCCAGCGTTCGTTCGCCGCGCTCGACGAACACCTTGGCGTCGCGGTCCGCTTTCGCGAGCAGGGCTTTCGCCTTCGCCTCGGCGTCCTTCACGGTCGCCGCGGCCTTCTCCCGCGCCTCGGCCACGATGCGGCCGCCTTCCGTCTCGGCCTCGGAGAGGGCCTCGGTGCGGATGCGGTCGATGAGGTGCTGCAGTTCTTCGCCCATGTGCGTCTCCCCGCGACCCGCCGCCGCTCGCTGAGCGGGCGGGTGAAAGCCGCGTACTGTACCCCGCGCGGCCCGGGGGGTTCAAGCCCGCGGCGGGGCTGCCGGGCATGCGCCCGGGGGAACGCGGGGCGGAAACTGGAGCCAACGGTCGGAGTCGAACCGACGACCGTCGCATTACGAATGCGGTGCTCTACCAACTGAGCTACGTTGGCTCTCGCTGCGCGCGCGGCGCCCCGCGCACGACGGGGCCCCGGCGCCGGGCCCGGGCCCGCTTCCGCCGCGGGGAGAAACGCGCAGAAGGTAGTGAATACGCCGCGCGCTGTCAACGGGCCGCCGCCGCGCCGGGCGCCGCTCAGCGCAGGAGCCAGTCCGCCACCAGCTCGTCCGCCGCGCCGGGCAGCACGCCCGCCGCGCGGGCGAGGTCGATCACGGTGTAGCGCGCCCGGACCTGGTGACAGCGCCGCAGGGCGGCGGCGAAGTCCCGCGCCGTGACGCCGATGTCCGCGACCGTGTGGGCCGCGCCCGCGTCGCGCAGGCACGCCTTCAGGCGCGCGGCCGGGACCGCGCACTCCGCAATCCGCCCGCGCACCCGGTCCCACACGCCGGGAGCGCGCAGGCGTTCGACCGCCCGCGCCGCCGCCCGCCGCTTGCCCGCGTGCTCCTCCTCCACCGCGGGGGCGAGCGCGCCCCAGTAGACGCCGTCGGTCGGCTCTTCCCCGTACCGGAACACGGGCCGCTCCAGCGCGGCGAGCCGCTCGTAGAGCGCGGCGGACACGATCACGCCCAGGCCCACCTGCCTGCCGTGGAGGTCGTGGGCGCCCCCCTCCGCGAGGGCCTTCATGTCCAGCACGTGCGAGACGAGGTGCTCGCCGCCGGAGGCGGGGAAGGAGGTGCCGGCCAGGGTCATCGCCAGCCCGGAGTAGACCAGCCCCTCGAACAGCGCGCGGACGGCCGCGGGCCGGCGGGCGCGCAGGTCCGCGGGATGCTCCAGGTACCGCGGCTCGAGGTCCCGGAGGAGGCCGGCGCAGAGCGCGCAGTGGTAGTCGCCGAACAGGAGGTGGTTGACGTGCCAGTCGAGGGTGCTGACGGGCTTGGCGAGCACGTCGCCGAGCCCGGCGGCGGTGAGGGCGGGCGGCGCGGCCCCGACGACCGCGGGGTCGGCCGCCACGGCGAAGGCGACCGTGCCGCCGAGGATCCGCTTCACGCCCCGGACCGCGGGCGCGATGTTGGCCGAGGCGTAACCGTTCATCGAGGCCGCGGTGGCCAGCACGGCGTACGGCGTGCGCCGCTCGTGGGCGATCCACTTGACCAGGTCGTTGACGACCCCGCTTCCCACGGCCAGCAGGACGTCGGCCGGCCGGTTCCCGAGCGAGGCGTCGAGGACCGCGCGCGTCGCGTCGTCGCAGACCGGGTCGCCGCGGGGCGGGTCGCGGAGCACGTGCGGGGCCACCCGCCAGCCGGCCCCCCGCAGCGCGGCCTCGGCCTCCGCGCCGGCGGCCTCCCAGGTGCGGGCGTCGGCCACGAGGTGCACCGCGCCCCGCCGTCGGCGCGGGGCGAGCAGCGCCGGCAGCCGCTCCGCGGCCCGCTCCGCGTAGAGCACCTGCTCCAGGCCGGCCGCGTGGGTGCGCCCGCAGGCGCAGGCGAACGAGCGGCCGAGCAGCTCCGCGGGGTTCATCGCACCAGTGTGACGCCGCGCCGGACCGTGTAAAGCCCGCACCGGCGCGGGGCGGGGCGGCGGCAGCTGCGGGCCCCTCCCTTTGCGCGGGCGGCGACGCGGGCCTATAGTGGGACATGAAACACCCTTGGATGGCTGTCGCGATGGCGGCGCTGGCCGCGCACGGCGCGGGGGAGGCTGTCGTGAAGGATGACGCTACGGAGACCGCGACGTTCGGCGCGGGCTGCTTCTGGTGCACCGAGGCCGTGTTCGAGGGGGTGCCGGGCGTGCGGTCCGTCGCCTCCGGCTACATGGGCGGCACGGTGGAGAACCCGTCCTACAAGCAGGTGTGCACGGGCCGCACGGGCCACGCGGAGGTGTCGCAGATCGTGTTCGACCCCGCCGTGGTGGGCTACGACGACCTGCTCGACCTGTTCTGGCGTATGCACGATCCCACCACGCTCAACCGCCAGGGGGCGGACCGGGGCACGCAGTACCGCTCGGCCGTTTTCTACCATTCCGCGGAGCAGCAGCGCGCCGCGGAGGCCTCGCGGGAGCGCGCGCAGGAACGCCTGGCGGACCCGATCGTGACGGACATCACCGCCGCCACGGCCTTCTACCCCGCCGAGGCCTACCACCAGGACTACTTCCGCCGGAACCCCGACGCGGCCTACTGCCGCATGGTGATCGCGCCGAAGCTCAAGAAGCTGAAGGCCGGCACGCCCTAGCCCCCGCGGGAGCGCGGGGAGGCGGAGGCGCGCGGGCCGGGGAGCCGGTTCAGTCCCGCGCCGCCGGGACGCGGCTGGCTTCCAGGATCGTCACCGGCTTGACCGGCACGTCCTTCATGCCGCCGGCGACGCCGGTGCGGACCGCCTTGATCCGGTCGACCGTGTCCATGCCCTCCACCACCCGGCCGAACACACAGTAGCCGAAGCCCGCGGGATCGGGCGACCGGTGGTCGAGGAAGGCGTTGTCGGACACGTTGATGAAGAACTGGGCCGTCGCGCTGTCCACGTCCGACGTCCGGGCCATGGCGACCGTGCCGCGCACGTTCTTGAGCCCGTTGGCCGCTTCGTTGCGGATCGGGCCGCGGGTGGTCTTGCGCTCCATGCGCACCGTGAACCCCCCACCCTGGATCATGAAGCCGTCGATCACCCGGTGGAAGAGGGTCTCGTCGTAGAACCGGGCGTCCACGTACGCGAGGAAATTGGACACCGTGACGGGCGCCTCCTTCTCCGCCAGCTCGATGGTCACGTTGCCCTCGCTGGTCTTCAACATCACCCGGACGGGCGACGCCCCGCCGGCCTCTTCAGCCCCTGCACCGATGGCGCTCATGATCAGTACTCCCAGGCACAGCCTTTTCCATGACTTCACGCGGGTTCCTCCTCCGCCCGCCGGTGCGGCGCCCCCGGGCCCTCCGCGGCCCCGGTGCACCCGTGCGGGCGCGCGGACCATACCGCGGGCGCGCGTTCGGGGCAAGGGCCGGCCGCGCGGGGTTCAGTTGCGGCCGGGCTCCCGCGGCATGCGCGTGTAGAGCCGCCGCCACCGGTTGTCGCCGGCCGCGAGAAGCTGCCACACGGTGGCGGCATGCAGCGGATCGAAAAGCACCGGGTGGGGGGCGCAGACCCGCCACGCCCGCGCGGCCATCTCGCCGTCCAGCTGGCCCTCGCCCCACCCCGCGTAGCCCATGAAGGCGCACACCCAGGAACCCTCGCGGTTCACGTGGCCCGCGACCTCGTCCGGGGCGAGGTCGATCCGGGCGCGGATGTCCTCGTCGCTCTCGCCCCGCTCGAACACGCCCAGCAGCAGGCCTTCCGGCTGCACGGGGCCGCCCTGCAGGACCGGTACGCCCAGGAGGGGCGCGGCCAGCCGGTCGGGGTGCACGACGACGTCGGCCATCGTCTTGCCCAGCGGCCGGTTCAGCACCACGCCCAGGGCGCCGTGCGCGTGGTGTTCGACCAGGAAGACCACCGTGCGCGCGAAGTTCGGGTCGAGGAGGTCCTCGGCGGCCGCCAGCACCCGGCCGCCCAGCCCCGTTCCGCCTGTTCCCTCGAGCTGCACCGGCTCATCCTCCCCCCCTCCGGCACGCGCGTCAACCGCGCGGCGGACCCGGCAGGGTGACAGCGCGCCGCCGGGCCGCTAGGATGCGGTGCGCCGCGCCGTGCGGCGGCGAGAGGAGAGCCATCGTGCCGGACGCCATCCTGCCGGAACAGCCTTGGGCGGAGACCGCGGACGCCGTGCTCCGGGGGCTCGGCGTCCGGCCGGAGGCGGGACTCGACCGCGGCGCGGCCGCGGAGCGGCGGCGCCGGTTCGGCCCGAACACGCTTCGCGGGGTCCAGCCCAAGCGCGCGGCGGCCATCCTGCTCGACCAGTTCCGGAGCCTGATCGTGCTGCTGCTGGCGGTAGCGGCCGCCCTTTCCTTCGTCTTCGGCGACTGGATCGAGGGGTTCGCCGTGGTCGGGGTGCTCGTGCTCAACGCGCTGATCGGCTTCTTCACCGAGCTGCGGGCCGTGCGCTCCATGGAGGCGCTGCGCCGGCTCGGCAGGGTGTCCGCCAAGGTGCGCCGCGACGGCCGGGCGCTGCGGATCCCCGCCGGGGAGGTGGTGCCCGGCGACATCCTGCTTCTCGAGGGCGGCGACGTCCTCGCGGCCGACGCGCGGATCACGTCGGCGGCCACCCTCGAGGCCGACGAGTCCATGCTGACGGGCGAATCCGTTCCGGTGTCGAAGAACCCGGACCCGGCCGGGGCCGGGGCCCCGCTGGCGGAGCGGGGCTGCATGCTGTTCAAGGGCACGGCGGTGACGCGGGGGGCGGGCGAGGCGGTCGTCACGGCGACGGGCATGCGCACCGAGGTCGGCCGGATATCGCGCCTGGTCGCGGAGGCCGAGGACGAGACGACCCCGCTGGAGAAGCGGCTCGCGGCGCTGGGCCGGCGGCTCGTAGGGGTCACGTTGGCCGTCGCGGCCCTCGCCGCGCTCGCCGGCATCGCGGCCGGCAAGGAGGTCCTGCTGATGGTGGAGACGGGCATCGCCCTCGCGGTGGCCGCCATTCCCGAGGGGCTTCCGGTGGTCGCGACGATGGCGCTGGCTCGCGGGATGCGACGCATGGCGCGGCGCAACGCCCTGGTCAACCGGCTCTCCTCGGTCGAGACGCTGGGCGCCACGAGCGTGATCTGCACCGACAAGACCGGCACGCTGACCGAGAACCGCATGACCGTCGAGCGGGTGGCGACCGACGGGGGCCTCGCCCTGCTCGGCGGGGCGCGCGGCGGACCACCCGGCGAACCGGTGCGGCGCGTGCTGGAAATCGGCGCCCTGTGCAACAACGCCGCCCTCGCCGTCGAGGGGGAAGGCGACGACCACACCCTCGGCGACCCGCTCGAGGTCGCGCTGCTGCGGGCCGCGCGGGACGCCGGGATCGACCCCGCGGCGCTCCGGGCCGCGGCGCCCAGGGAACGCGAGGTCGCGTTCGATTCGGACACGAAGATGATGGCCACCTTCCACCGGACCGGCGCCGGGCAGCGCGTCGCCGTCAAGGGCGCCGCCGAGCCGGTGCTGGAGGCCTGCACGCGCCGGTACGAGGGCGCGTCCGTCGTCGCCCTGTCCGGCGGCGAACGCGAACAGTGGCTGCAGGCCAACCGCGACATGGCGTCGGGCGGCCTGCGCGTGATCGCGGCGGCCGAAAACCCGGACGCGGCCGCCGGCGGCGAACCCTACCGGGAGTTGGTCTTCGCGGGGCTGCTCGGCCTGCTCGACCCGCCGCGGGAGGACGTGCGCGAGGCGCTGGCGCGGTGCCGCGAGGCCGGGGTCACCGTCGTGATGGCGACGGGCGACCAGGCGGCGACGGCGCTGAACGTGGCACGGGTGCTGGACCTGGCGGGCGGCAGGGAGCCGCGGGCGCTGTCCGGGCGGGACCTCGGCGAGGCCGGGTCGCCCTCCGGGGCCGGGCAGGAGGCGATCCGCGCCGTGCGGGTGTTCGCGCGCGTCAGCCCGGCGCAGAAACTCGACATCATCGCCGCCCACCAGGCGGCGGGGGCCGTGATCGCCATGACGGGCGACGGCGTGAACGACGCGCCGGCGCTGAAGCAGGCCGACATCGGCATCGCCATGGGCCTGCGCGGCACGGAGGTGGCCCGCGAGGCGGCCGACATGGTCCTGCAGGACGATGCCTTCTCGACGATCGTGGCGGCCATCGAGGAAGGGCGGGCCATCTTCGGCAACATCCGCAAGCTGGTCCTTTTTCTCATGGCCTGCAACCTGAGCGAGATCTTCGTCGTCGGCCTCGCGTCCGCCGTCAACGCCCCGCTGCCGATCCGGCCCATCCAGATCCTCTTCCTGAACCTCGTCACGGACGTCTTCCCGGCCCTCGCCCTCGGGATGGGCGAAGCGGACCCCGCCGCCATGAGGCAGCCGCCCCGGCCGGCCGGCGAGCCGGTCCTGGCGCGCCGGCACTGGCTGGCGGCCGCGCTCTACGGCGGCCTCATCACCGTCGGCACCCTCGGCGCGTTCGCCGCGGCCCTGCTCCGGTTCCGGGCGTCCGTGCCCGAAGCGGTCACCATCGCCTTCCTCGTCCTGGCGTTCTCGCAACTGTGGATGGTGTTCAACCTGCGGGACCGCGGCACCGGCTTCCTCCGCAACGACATCACGCGCAACCGCTACGTGTGGGGCGCGGTCGCGCTGTGCGCCGCCCTACTGGTCGCGGCCGTGCACGTGCCGCCGTTCGCGCGGGTGCTCTCCCTCACGCCTCCGGGCGCGCGCGGCTGGGCCCTCGCGCTGGGCGCGAGCCTGGTGCCCTGGGCCGTCGGCCAGGTCGCGCACGCGGTGCGGAACCGCCGCGGCCGGGCGGCGCGACTACGTCGCGATGCGCTCCGCGACGAGGGGGGGCGGGTCGACGGGACCGTCGGATAGCACGAACGCCTCGCGCAGCAGCCGGACGGCCTCCTCGAGGGGCCCTTCGCCGTTGGCGTGCACCGTGGCGAGCAGCTGCCCCTTCTCCACCCGCTCCCCCGCCTTGGCCAGGCCGGACACGCCCACGGCCGGGTCGACCCGGTCATCGGTCTTGCGCCGGCCCGCCCCGAGGAGCAGGCAGGCGCGGCCGACCCGGTCCGCGTGGACCTCCGCCAGGAAGCCCGCGGCGGGGGCGGAGAGCGGGGCGCGGATCGACGCGCGGGGCAGCCGCTCGCCGTCGCCGTCGAGAGCGCCGGCGTCGCCGCCCTGCGCCTCGACCATCCGGCGGAACCGCTCCAGCGCGGTGCCGTCCGCGAGCGCCGCGCGCACGGCCGCGGCCGCCGCGTCGCGGTCCGGCCGCGCGCCCGCCAGGACCAGCGCCTCGGCGCCGAGGGCCGCCGTTAGCTCGACCAGGTCGCCGGGGCCGCGGCCGCGCAGGGTCTCGACGGCCTCGACCACCTCGAGCGCGTTGCCGACCGTTCGGCCGAGCGGCTGGTTCATGTCCGTCAGCAGCGCCGCCACGCCCTTGCCCATGCCGCGGCCGACCTGTGCCAGGCTCCCGGCCAGCTCGCGCGCCCGGGCGCGGGTCTTCATGAAGGCGCCCCGGCCGAACTTCACGTCGAGGACGAGGTGGTCGATGCCCTCCGCCAGCTTCTTGGACATGATGCTGGCGGTGATGAGCGGGATGGAGGGCACGGTGCCGGTGACGTCCCGCAGCGCGTAGAGCTTGCGGTCCGCGGGGGCTAGCCGCTCGGTCTGGCCGGCGATGGCGCACCCGCAGGCGCGCACGACGTCGAGGAAGCGGTCCTCGGCGAGCTGCGTGCGGAAGCCGGGTATGGCCTCGAGCTTGTCGAGCGTGCCGCCCGTGATGCCGAGCCCGCGCCCCGAGATCATCGGCACGGCGACCCCGCAGGCCGCGAGCGCGGGCGCGAGCACGAGCGAGACCTTGTCGCCGATGCCCCCGGTGGAGTGCTTGTCGACCTTCGGCAGCGGGATCGACGAGGTGTCGACCTGGTCGCCGGAGCGCAGCATGGCCTCGGCGAGGGCGGCGGTCTCCCCGGGCGACATGCCCTGGAAGTAGACGGCCATGGCGAAGGCCGCCGCCTGGTAGTCCGGGATGCTTCCGTCGGTGTAGCCGCGGAGAAAGAACCCGATCTCCTCCGCGTCCAGCGGCAGCCCGTCGCGCTTCTTCTCGATGATCCACTGCGGCACCGGCATGGTTCGACCTCCTATCCCGCGCGGCACGCCCCGCTCTTCCCGCGCCCCGCGGCCGGGCGCGCCCCCTGCCGGCGCAGGGCCTGCGAGGGAGGGGGCGGTCGGCGACGGGGCGGACGCGGCCCGGTGGAGACCCGGCACGCCTCGCGAAGCAGTTGGGCGGCGAGGGGGCCGGGCGGGCACGTCAGGCACCAGGCCGGACCGCGCCGCCTGACGAAGCCGCGGCGGGCCAGTTTGTCGAGGTGCCGGTACAGCGCTTGGAGCGGCATGCCGGCCGCCCGGGCCAAGTCGTTCGCGCGCAACCCCGCGCCGGGGGCCAGGTGACGGACCACGCGGAGCCGCCGGGGATGCGTGAACGCGGTGACCAGCCGGATCACGGCACGCCGCGAGGCACCGCCCCCGTCGAGTTCCCCGCCCACGGCCGCCAGCAACGGGCCGGCGTGTGTCACGGTGCGATCGGCACGCGCTTCGTACCAAACCCACCGGCCGGACCGCGTGGCGCGCAGCAACCCGCGCGCCTGCAGCCCTCGCAACGCCGCGCTCGCCCGGGCCTCGGAAAGACGCGCCCGCGCCGCCACCGCCGAGACGCACAGCGGGCCTTCCCGCAGCACCACGGCCAACACGCGCAAGCGGGCCTCGTTGGCCAGGACGCGGCACGTCCTCCAGAGCGTGGGCGCCAGCTTCGCAGCCATGGACCGCATATTCTCACACTTCGCGAAGTGTGAGAAGCCGCTTGTTCCCCGCTAGCGGACGCGGGAGGCCGGGGGGGGGGGGGGGGCGTGGAGCGGCGTTGAACCCGCCGCGGAGGACCGCCCGACCGAGCAAGGCGCGTCGGGGAACGATACGCGCTCGGACCCTCCCGCCGGGACCCTTCTCCGCCGGGCAACGGGCCCTGGAGAGGGGGCGAAGCGGAGGCGGCCGGGACCCTCGGCCGCCGACGGGGACCGCCCCGAACCGCGCGGCATGCGAACCGGCCGCCCTACAGGACGCTCACGCCGCGCGGCAGGGGCGGGATGCCGAAGAAGGCGGCCAGGGTCTGTGCCACGTCGTAGAAGCCCTGCCGGATCCCGAGGCACCGGCCAGGCCGGCCCGGCTGGAACGCGAGCAGCGGCACGTACTCGCGCGTGTGGTCCGTGCCGCGGAAGGTCGGGTCGTTGCCGTGGTCGGCCGTGACGACAAGCAGGTCGCCCGGCGCGAGCAGCGGCAGGTAGCGCGCGAAGAAGGCGTCGGTCCGCTCCAGGGCGCGCGCGTAACCCGCCGCGTCGCGGCGGTGGCCGTAGAGCATGTCGAAATCAATGAAGTTCGCGAAGAAGAGACCGTGCCCGTGCTCCCGGGTGAAGCGGACGAGCACCTCCTCGGACGCCCCGGTGTCGCCGGCGTGCACCGAGGCGGTGATGCCGCGGTGGGCGTAGATGTCCTCGATCTTGCCGACCGCGTACACCGGCACCCCGCGGTCGAAGACCCGCTGCAGGACGGTCGGCTCGCCGGGCTCGTAGACGTAGTCGCGGCGGTCCTCGGTTCGTTCGAACGCACCGGGCGCGCCGCGGAAGGGGCGCGCGATCACGCGGCCCACCCGGTACGGGTCGCACAGCGCACGGGCCGCGAGACAGCCCCGGTAGAGCTCGTCCAGGGGGATGACGTCGGTGTGCGCCGCGATCTGGAAGACGGAGTCGGCGCTCGTGTAGCAGATCCAGGCCCCGGTGCGCAGGTGCTCCGGGCCCAGCTCCTCGATGATCGCCGTGCCGCTGGCGGCCTTGTTGCCGATCACCGCGCGGCCCGTCCGGCGCTCGAACGCCGTGACCAGCCCGGGCGGAAACGAGGGGGGGCCGTGCGGGAAGAGGTGGAACCCCGGGTCGATGTGCAGGCCCGCAAGTTCCCAGTGGCCGGTGATGGTGTCCTTCCCGACGGACACCTCCCGCATCGCCCCGTACCCCGCCGTCGGCGCGGGCACCGCCGCCACCCCGGCGATGGGCAGGCCGCCGGGCAGCAGGCCGGGGATGCAGCCCAGGCCCATCGCCTCGAGCGTGGGCAGGCGGACCCCGCCGGCCGCCGCCGCCAGGTGCGGCAGCGTGGCCGCGCCGCGGTCGCCGTAGGCCTCCGCGTCCGGCGCCTCGCCGATGCCCACCGAATCCAGGACGATCACGACGGCTCTCATGCGCCCCCCGCTCAGTAGGGAACATCCAGGTCAACGAACTCCGCGTCCACGCGGAAGGCCGTCCGTATCCAACCCGCGAGGGCCGCGGGGCCGAACCGCTCGGTGGCGTAGTGCCCCCCGAACAGGACGTTCATGCCGAGGTCCTCGGCCGCGACGACGCCGGCCAGCGACGGCTCGCCCGTCAGGTACACGTCCAGGCCCGCCTCGGCCGCCTCGCTCACGCCGGAGGCGGCGCCGCCGGACACGATGCCCACGGTCTTCACGCGCGCGGGCCCGAACTCGAGCGCGCGCACGGCGGGCGAAACCACCTTCCCGACACGGCGCCGAAACGCGGCCAGGGTGGTCGCGCGCGGCAGCGCGCCGCGCACCCCCAGGGTCCGCCCGTGGTAGACCCCGAAGGGCGCGAGCTTCACGACGCCGAGGGCCTTCGCCATCCGCGCGTTGTTGCCGAGTACCGGGTGCGCGTCGAGCGGCAGGTGGCAGGCGTAGAGCGCGATGTCGTGCCGGAGGAGAAAACCGACCCGCTTGTAGTTCAGGCCGGTGATCCGCTTGAGCGAGTCGCCCCAGCTCAACCCGTGGTGGCAGACCACCAGGCCCGCACCCCGCCGGGCCGCCTCCTCGAACAACGGCATCGAGGCGTCCACGCCGCACACTACGCGGTCCAGGCGGCCCGAGTTGGCCACCTGCAGCCCGTTGTGCGAGTCGTCGCGGAACGCCTCCACGTCGAGCATCCGGTCGAGCCGCCGCGCCACCGCCCCGGTCGTCGCCATCGCGCCTGTCCTCCGTTGCCGACCGACCCTACCCCCGGAAGCCCGCGGGCGCCAGCCGCGGCTTGCCGCGGGCCGCTTGCAGGGAACGAAACGGGGAAGGCGGGAAACCCGCGCCAGGGGCCCGGCCGCGAGGGGGACGCCTCAGGCCCCTCCGGGAAGCGCCCGGCCGGTCTCGGAAATCAAGTCTCGCGGGCCGGGTCGGACTCGAGGAAGATGGAGCAGCGACTGCGGAAACGGGAGGCACACCGGAGATGAGCGTGAAACGCGCGGTACTCGGCATCATCGGCGCGGCGTGCGTGGCGGGGGGCGGATCCGGCTGCGGGACGGCCGACCCCAACGCGGCCTACTTTCTGAACACGCCGACGACGGCCAACGTGTACGTCGCACCCGGGCACCGCGAAATCCGCAAGGTCGCCGTGATGCCGTTCAAGGCGGCCACCGATCTCATCGGCACGGCGGTGTCGGACATGATGGTGACCGAGCTGCTGCGGTCGGGGCAGTACGAACTCGTTGAGCGCAGCCAGCTGGCCAACGTCCTCGGCGAGACTGAGCTGGCCATGGCCGGCCTGAGCGCCGCGCGCGCCGCGCAGATGGGCCAGGTGATCGGCGCGGAGGGCATCATCATCGGCACCGTCTCCGAGTACGAGTCCGTCGCCCAGCGGGGCCGCACCTTCCCGGTCGTCGGCGTTTCCTCGCGCATGATCGACTGCTCCAGCGGCAGGGTGGTGTGGAGCGCCGACCACGCCGACCGCGCCTCCTCGTCCTCCGTGACGCTCACCGAGCACGGCCGGCACGTCATCCACGAGATGATGGCCGGCGTGTACCGCCAGCTCCGCGCCACGAGATAGCCCGACACGCGCGCCCCCGCGGCGTCCTCGCCGCCGCCGGACGGGGGCCCTCGAACGGCGCGGGAACAGCCGGGGCGGGCCGGCGCGCCGAACGCGGCCTCTGCCCCCGGCCGCACGCGGTGAGCCCTTGGCACGGGCGCCCGGTCTGCTAGACTGCGGCCGCGGACCCGCACGGTGTCCGCGAAGCGTCCGGGGGGGGAACCGCCCATGCCCGCCGAAGAGTTGCAGTTGGCGACGTACCTGCGCCGGGAGCACGTGCTGTGCGGCATGGACGCCGCGACACGGGACGAGGCCCTGCGCCGGCTCGTCACGCTGGTCCACGAGCAGGAGGACGGGTTCGACCTCGAGGGCGCGGTCGCCGCGGCCATCGACCGGGAAAAGGTCGCCCCCACCGTCATCGCGCCCGGCCTCGCCCTGCCCCACGCCCGGCTGGCCGACATCGACCGCCTCTGCGTGGCGGTCGGCACGTCGCCGGGCGGCATCGTCTTCGACCGCGCCGAGCCGCCCGTGCACCTGGTCATCCTCGTGCTCACCCCCCGCTCGGAGCCCAGCGCCTACCTGCGCGTCGTCGCCGCGGTCTCCAAGACGCTGGGCGACGCCGAGGTGCGCGGTCGGCTGCTCGCGTGCCGGCACGGCGACCAGCTCTTCGAGATGCTCTCGGGCCGGGAGACCGTGCTCCCGGGGTACCTCCGCGCGCGCAACGTGATGAACCCCGCCCCGGTGGCGCTGAAGGAAGGCGACACCCTCGCCGCCGCCATCGACGCCTTCTGCCGGAACCGCGTTGCGGACCTCCCCGTCGTCGACGAGGAAGGGGACCTGCGGGGTGTCGTTTCGGTCGAGGACCTGCTCCGGCTCAGCCTGCCCGAGCACCTGCTGTGGATGGAGGACCTCTCCCCCATCCTCGACTTTCAGCCTTTCGCCGAGCTGCTCCGCCGCGACCAGGAGACGCGGGTCGCCGATTTCATGCGGGAGGAGTACCGCTCGATCGCGCCCGAAACCCCCGCGATCCAGCTGGCGAGGATGTTCGCGGTGCACGGCGTCCGGCAGATCTACGTGCTGGACGGCCGCCGCCTGCTGGGCGCGGTGAACCTGCAGAGTTTCATCGCCCAGATCTTCTGGGGATGACCATGCGAACCCGCGAGGCGCGCTGACGATGCCGGAGGAACCCGAGGGGACCGCCCTGAACACCCGGGCGCTGCTCCGGCGCCTGCTGGCGCTCGTGGGCGGCAGCGCGGCCGTCGCCGTCGCCGGGCTCCGTGTGGGGCTGGACGCGCCCCAGGCCATCGCGTGCGCGGTCTTCCTCGCGATCATTCTGGGCACGCTGTTCTTCTGGAGCTTCCGCCTCTCGATCGCCTTCCTGGGCCTCACGCTGCTCATCTTCACCCGGTCGATGAGCGTGCCTCACTTCGTCGAGGCCGCGGCGCTTCCGGTCATCCTTTTCCTCGTGGGCATGATGATCGTCGTGGGCGCCCTGCGCGACCTGGGTTTCTTCACCTGGGTCGTCCAGGGGATCCTGTCCATCCCGCGCATCACGGGCCGCAAGTTCATGGTGGTGACCGCCGTCGCGTCGGCCCTGCTGGCCTGCGCGGTCGACGAGGTGACCTCGATCATCTTCATCGCCGCCCTCGTGTTCCAGGTTTGCGGCCGGCTGAAGTTGAACCCGACCCCCTACATCGTCATGTGCGTGCTGTGCACCAACGTCGGCAGCGCGGGAACGATGATGGGCAACCCGGTCGGCATCTTCATCGGCACGCAGGCGGGCCTGACCTTCCACGACTTCATCGTGTGGGCGTTTCCCGTGATGCTCGTCGCGCTCGCGGCGACCGTGGGGCTCACGCTCCTGTGGTTCCGCCGGGACCTCGACGAGTTCGACCGGCGGCTGCGCGATCGGATGGACCGCCACCTCAGCCTCGTGCCCCGCATCGCGGTGCCGTACCGCCGCGGCCTGCTCGTCCTCGGCCTCACCCTGCTGCTCATCGCCTCGCACCACGCCCTGGAAACGGCGCTCGGCCTCGAGCGCAACAGCGTCCTGCTGGTGGCCCCGCTCGCCTGCGCGGGCGTGATCATGATCTGGAAGAGGGACCGCGCGCGCCACTACGTCGAGCGCGAGGTCGACTGGTGGACGCTGCTGTTCTTCATGCTGCTGTTCGCCGTGGCGGGCACGCTCGAGTACACCGGCGTGACGGTGCTGGCGGCGGAGCGTTTCGCGGCGGTCTTCGGGAGCCATCCCCGGATGCTGGTGCCGGCCGTCCTGGTCGTGAGCGCTTTGGGCTCGGCCTTCGTGGACAACGTGGTCTTCGTGGCGGCGTTCTCTCCCGTCGTGGCGGAGCTCGGCCACTCGGTGCCCGCCATGCCGCTGTGGTGGGCGTTGCTGTTCGGCGCTTGTTTCGGCGGCAACATCACGCTGATCGGCAGCACGGCGAACATCGTGGCCCTCGGCATGCTGGAGCGGCAGGCGCGCGTGCATGTCACGTTCGGCGCCTGGGTCCGGATCGGCGCGCTCTCCGCCGCGGTCGCGTGCGCCATCGCCGCCCTGCTGCTCCTCGTCCTGTCCCCGTGGATGCCGGCGATGGCGCCCGCCCCCTGACCGCGCGCGCTTGACCGCGCGGCCAGGCGGGGCTATCCAGTGGGCATGAGCGAGGAGCAACCGTCCGGGCCGGCCGCGGAACCCCGGCTCCGGGTCGCCGTCCTGGCCCTCGACACCGCGACGGCGCACGCCTACGTGCAGGCGGTGCTGGACGGTCCGCAGCCCTGCGCCTCGGGGCAGGCCGTGGTACAGGGCGGCCAGGTCGAGCTTCACACCGTGGCCGCCGGGGCCGGGGACGACCGGGAATGGGCCGCGCAGACCGCCGGGCTCTCCGCCGCCGTGCTGCTCGCCCGGCACCTCGATTCCGCCTCGCTGGAGGCCCTCGGCCGCTGCGAGCGGCGCCTCCGGGAGACCTGCGGTGTGCCGCTCGCGGTCTTTCTGTTCCGGGATCCGGGCGAGCACGAGTTCAAGATCAGCTGCTGGGAGTGCGGGCAGAAACTGCTGGCCGACGACCGCGACGTCGGCAAGCGCGGCCGGTGCGTGCGATGCGGGAGGGGCTTCCGCGTCAGCACGCCCTCGGAGTACCTGCGCACCTCGCTGCGGCTGCCCGACGAGGTCGCTATCCTCGTCGTCTTCCGGGGCCTCGTACCGTCCTGCCGCGGTGCGCTGGCGAACCTTCTCGCGCGCGTCGCGCCGGCCTCCGCCACCCAACGGCCCGCGTCGGGGCGCGACTTCCTGCGGCAGGCCACCGTGCCGATCCGCGTCGAGCGGGGAGGCCTGTCCATCGGCGAGTAGGCGCCGCGCGCGCGGGCGGGTGCCGGCCCGCCGAGGCGGCTCTTGACAGCGCGTAGCGCATGCGGTGTCGTGAAGGGCATGAGCGCCCGACCATGCCGACCCGGGTCGCCCGCCCCGGGCGCCGTCCTCGGCGCGGCACTGCTGGCCCTGGCCGCGGCCCTGGACGCCCGCGCCCTCGGGCCGCACGAAGTGCTCCTGCTCGTGAACAGCCGCTCGGCCGCGTCGTTGGAGGTGGCCAATCATTACCGCCACAGGAGGGGGATCCCCGAGGAAAACGTCGTGCGGCTGGACCTGCCGGACTCGGTCCGCGGATCGCCCGCCGCGATCGGGCCGGAGGCGTTCACGCGCCTGGTCTGGGAGCCGGCGAACCGGGCGGTGAGCGAGCGGGGTCTCGGGGACCGCATCCTGGCGTGGGCCTACTCCTGCGACTTCCCCGTGCGCGTCGACACCTCCCCGCCCGTCTCGCTCACGGGGCTCACCTTCCTGCGCAACGAGCTGCCGGAGGGCGGCCTCATCCCCACCGGCCGGTACGCCTCGGCGCTCTTCCGCGGCCCCGCCGCCCCCGGCGGGCCCTCGGGACCGCCGGTCAGCTTCGAGACGATGCGCGCCGCCCTCGGCGAGCGCATGCCGCTGCCGGCCATCCTGCTCGGCCACGCCGGGGCGCGCGGCCTCGAGGTGCCCGGGATCCTGCGCACGCTGGAGTACGGCCGGCTGTCGGACGCCTCGCGGCCCGCCGGCGAGATCCACTTCGTCAAGACGGCCGACATCCGCTCCCGGTGCCGCGACTGGCAGTTCGACTCCGCCGCCGAGGAACTGCGCGCACTCGGCGTGCGCGCCGTGGTGTCGTCGAACTTCCCCGCCGGGCGCGCGAGCGTGGCGGGCGTCATGACCGGCCTCCCGCGCATCGACGCCGCCGCGGTCCGGTCCTTCGCGCCGGGCGCCTTCGCCGAACACCTCACGAGCTTCGCGGCGGTGTTCGACACGGCCGACCAGACGAAGGCCACGGCCTGGCTCCGCGCGGGCGCCACGGCTTCGGCGGGCACGGTCACCGAACCCCTGGCGCTCTGGACCAAGTTCCCCTCGGCACGCTGCTTCGTGCACTACGCGAGCGGAGCCACCCTGCTGGAGAGCCTCTATCTCGGCATCGCCAGCCCCACGCAGATTCTCCCCCTGGGCGACCCCCTCGCCCGGCCCTGGGCGCCCCCGCTCTCCATGACGCTCGTGCTGCTGGACGACGAGCCGCTGTCGGGCAAGGGCACCTTCGCCGGGACGTTGTTCCCGGCCGAGCCCCCGGCGGGCGCGCAGTACGTGTTCTTCCTCGACGGACGCGCGCTGCCGGGTCCCGCCGGCACCCCGCAGGTCACGCTCGACGCCGAAGGCCTGTCGCCCGGCTACCACGAACTGCGCTGCGCGGCCTACACCCGCGGGACGCTTCGGCGCCAGGCCTTCGCCGCCAGGGGGTTCGAGGTCGCGTCGCCGGAACGCGGGGTCCGCATCACGGCCCCCGCGGCGAACGACGCCCTCGACCTGCTGCGCCCGCTGGAGGTGCGCGTGGAAACGCGGGGTGGCCCCGCCGGGATCGGCCTGTTCGGCGGCGGCCACCTCGTCGCCCGGGCGGCGGGGGCCGACACCGTCTCCCTGCGCGTGGATCCCGCGGCGCTGGGGGCGGGCCCCGTGACGCTCCAGGCCCTCGCCGTCTACGACGGCGGGCCGTCCGTTCGAAGTGCGCCCGTACGTGTCCGGTTCGCGCCCCGGAACCGCCCGCCGGAGGTCGTCGCCGCCCGCGCCCGAACCGAGGGGCCGGACCTCGTCGTCGAGGTGGAGGCGAAGGACGCCGACGGCGACGCGCTCTCCGCCGGCTGCTGGCGCGGCCTGGAAACGGCCGGGGCGCAGGCGCCCGAGGGGGCCGTGCTCGTGCCGCGGACCGGCGGCGTCGTGCAGTTCACGCCGAACGCGACGAACCGCTACAGCGTGGCGCCCTGCGGCCCGGCCGGGGGCGATGCGCTCGCGGTCGACCTCTTCCTGCCCGGCCGGCCCGACGCCGACGTGGGCAGCGGCGAGGCCGCGCTGGTTTTCGGGTTCGAGGCGCCCGGCACCTTCGGGTTCGCCGGCCTGTCCGCCGACCGGAGCGCGTGGGTGCTCGGGGCGTACCGCGACGGCAAGCGGGACGGCCTGGTCACCCACGGCGTGCCCGCGCGCGCGGGCAGGTGGTACCGGGTCTCGGTGCGGCGCGAGGACGGCGCCCTGGTGGCCCGCGCGGACGGCGAGGAGATCGCCCGCCGGCCCGCGGACGGCCGACCGTTCCCGGGCACGGCGGGCCTGCTCGCGGGCCGGCGCGCGGCCCGTTTCCGCGGCCTCGCCGCGTGCGTAGGACGGGGAACGCCCGGCACGCCGATCC
Organism: uncultured bacterium; assembly: GCA_963744655.1. GTDB lineage: Bacteria > Verrucomicrobiota > Kiritimatiellia > PWTM01 > PWTM01 > CAVUUJ01. The sequence goes on from CAVUUJ010000002.1 coordinate 849,051, forward strand.
GCCTGCCGGGCGCGGCGGCGCAGGCGGGGACGCTCGAGGTCCGCGTCGGCGACGGGTGGGCGGAAACCGCGCGGGCGATCGGGGCCGGGAGGCCGTGAACGCGCACGGGAAACGGCCTTGCGTCTTCTTCGATCGCGACGGGATCGTGAACCGCGACCCGGGCGCGGGGTACGTCGAACGGCCCGAGGATTTCCACCTGCTTCCCGCCTTCGTCGAGGCGCTGCGCGTCGCCACGGACCGCGGGTACGCGGCGGTCGTGGTGACGAACCAGAGGGGCGTCGGGCGCGGCCTCATGACCTGCGACGCCCTGGCGCACATACACGGGAGACTGCGCGCGGAACTGGCGGGCCAGGGCCTCGCGCTCACCGCGATCGAGAGCTGCACGGCCACCGACGACGCCGACCCCCGCCGGAAGCCGAACCCCGGCATGCTGCTCGACGCCGCCGCGCGCCACGGCCTCGACGTGTCCGCCTCCTGGATGGTCGGCGACCGCGAGCGGGACGTCGAGGCGGGCCGCCGGGCGGGTTGCGGAACGACCGTACGGGTCGGCGGCGGCGACCCGACCCGCGCGGACCACCGCGTGCCGGACATGGACGGCCTGGTCGCGCTGCTGCGGGAGCGCCTGCCCGGGCCGCCGGCATGAGGTCGTTTTTGCACCTGGCCGCCGCCCGCCGCAGCGTGAGGCGCTACGCGCCGCGCCCGGTCCCGCGGGACGTGCTCGACCGCTGCCTCGAGGCGGCGCGCCTGGCGCCCTCCGCCTGCAACGCGCAGCCGTGGCGCTTCCTCGTCTGCGACGAGCCGGACCGGCGCGACGCGCTGTTCGAGGCCGCGTTCGGCGGGCCCTGGTACGGTTTCAACCGCTTCGCGGCGGCCGCGCCGGTGCTGGTGGCCGTGCTGACCGGGACATCGGGGGGATGGGCCCGCCTCGGGGGCGCCGTTCGCGGCGTGCGCTACGCCCTCATCGACGTGGGCATCGCGTGCGAGCACTTCTGCCTGCAGGCCGCCGAGGAGGGCCTGGGCACCTGCTGGCTCGGATGGCTGAACGGGCGGCGCGCGCGGCGCGCGCTGGGCCTGGGCCGGGAGGTTCGCATCGACGTGATACTGGCCGCGGGCTACCCGGCCGACGACGACGCGCCGCGCCCGAAGCAACGCAAGCCGCTGGATGCCGTACGCGCCTACGTGCCGCCCGGGCGCGCGGGCGGGCCGCCATGCGCCTACAGGAGCCCCGGCATGTGCCTGCGGACCTCGGTCTCGATTGCCGGGTCGGCGCGCACGGCGGCGGCGGCGTACTCGGCCGCGGGCCGGACGGCGCCGCTGTAGTAAAGGTAGAGCGCCAGCGCGAGCGACACCGTCGCCCTCTCCTCCGCCGGAACGCTCGCGGGCTGCAGGTAGAACGCCACCATCTGCGCGAACAGGCGGGGGTTGACCTGGTCCCACGTCTTCTCGACGTTGCCCACGCCGCCCGGCAGCGCGACGGTGACGCCGCGCGCCGTGGCGCCCACGGCGGCGCCGCCCAGCTCCCGCCGCCCCTGCGAAAAGGGCCGCCCGGCCATCGATTCGCCGAGGAAGCCGAACAGGACCTCCATGCGCTCCACCGCCCGCCGCATGAGCGCGAGCACCTCCGCGGCCTCCCGCGTCTCCGGTGCGGGCAGCGCGCCGAGCACCTCCGCGGCGCGCGCAAATTCCTTGCGGGCCACGGCGGCCCCGAGGGGTTCGCGCACGGCGTCGAGCGCGTCCAGTTCAGCCTGCACCTTCTCCCGGCGCAGCCCTTCGGCCTCGCGCGCCTTCTCCGCGTCGATCTGCGCGAGGTGGGCCTCCTGGGCGGCCCGCGCGCCGGCCAGGGCGGTCTCGATCTCCCCCTTCCAGACCGCCCACGCGGCGTCCGCCGCACGCCGCTCGAGCTCGCCTATCGCCGCCTGCCCCTGCCCCTTGGCCACGCGGTTGGTCACGCCCTCGCGCAGGCGGTCCCACTGCTCTGCGCGCCGGAGGTAGTTCGAGGCGACGGGCTGGAAGGCGTAGGGCCAGGCGGGCTCGCCCCCGCCGGCGGCCAGGTAGCGGGTCCAGCAGGCCTTCGCTTCCCCGGCCTCGCCCTTCGCCAGCGCGTCAAACCCCCGCACGAAGTCGGCCAGGTCCGTGAACCAGGCGGGCCAGCTCTCGCCCGCCTTCGCGGCGGGCGCCGCGAAAGGCCTTCCCAGCAACACGCGCCCCAGGGCCTGAGGCAGCAGGGCGGGGTTCGGCGTGCCGTCGGGCTGCGGCTCGTACACGGCCTCGTCGAGGTTCCGCAGGCGGCGCTCCACCTCCGGGGCGTCGCGCTCGAGCCAGGGCGGCACGGCATAGACCCAAGCCAGCCACGGACGCCCCGCATGCCCGGGGGGGAGCGCCTCCTCGAGGTCGAGCATCTTCTCCTCGGCCAGGACCCGCCGGCCCTGCGCGGTCAGGAGGAACGCCGCGGCGAGGCCCTCCTGCTCCGCGGCGGCGAACGGCTGCACGGGCAGCGGCCCGGCGACGGCCGGCTCGGGCGGCTCGGCCGGCTCGGCCGGCGGCTCCGCCGGCTCCGGCGCCGCGTTCGTGACGGCGGCCGCGGCGCCGGTATCGGGCGCCGGCGGGGGCGGGGGCGTCCGGTTCCGCAGGCGGGACACGGCCCAGAAAGCGGCCGCGCCGGCCGCGCAGAGGGCCAGGAGCAGGAACCACGGCCAGACTCGCCTGCGCCGCGCCGGGGCGGGCGGCGCCTTCCGCTGCCGCACCTCGCGGAGCGCGTCGTTCAGGTCGCTCAGGAGCGACGCGTACGTCGGGTAGCGGCGGAACGGGTCCGGCTCGAGCATCCGCCCGATGAGCGCGGCCGTGGCCGGGTGGATGCCCGGCTGGATGTCCCGCAGGCTCAGCGGCGGTTCCTTGAGCCGCGCGAGGACCACGTCGGTCGCGGTCTCCCCCTCGAAGGGGGGCTTCCCGCCGAGTGCGTGGTACAGCGTCGCGCCCAGGCTGTAGATGTCCGAGCGCTGGTCCTCCTTCTGGCTCCGGACCTTCTCGGGCGCGATGTAGTACGGGGTGCCCCAGATCTCGCCCTTCTTGATCTTGCGCTGCGTCTGGAAGCGCGCGAGCCCGAAATCGGCGACCTTCGCGGATCCGTTCCGGTCGAACAAGATGTTGGCGGGCTTGATGTCGCCGTGCACGAGCCCGATCTCGGCGGCGGCCGCAAGGCCCTGGGCCACCTCCGCGCCGATTTCGAGGGCCCGCTGCTCCCCGATCGGCCCGCCCTTGGCGATCATCTCGTCGAGCCGGCCGCCGTCGAGCAACTCCATGACGATGTAGGGCCGGCCCTTCATGACGTTCACGCTGTAGATCTGCACGACGTGGCGGTGGTTGAGCTGCGCGGCGGCGCGCGCCTCCCGCAGGAAGCTCTCCACGAACTTCTCGTCGGCATGCAACTCCGCCCGCATGACCTTGATCGCCACGAACCGGCCCAGGTTCTCGTCGTAGGCCTGGAGGACGGCGGCCATGCCCCCGCGCCCGAGGGGCTTGAGGAGCAGGAAGTGCCCGAGCCGCGCGGGGACGGTCTGCTCCGCGCCGCAACCGGGGCACGTTACCTCCTGGAACATGCCGGCCGACGACACGTCGAACGTCTTGCCGCACGAGCGGCACGCGAGCCGGGGTACCTGCTCGGCGACGGCCTCGATGAAATCGTTCTGATCCATGCGCAGCTCAACCGGCGCCCGGCGGGCGGGCGCCCTGAACGTGGCCGCATACTAGCCGAACCGGCGGGTGATGTAAGGGCAAAACGCCTTGCGCCCGTGCTGGCGGACGCGGGGGCACCCGGCCTAGACTGTCGCGGGATGGGCATGGATGCCACAGTACGCGCCGCGCTCGAGCGGCGGATCGGGCGCGCGCACCTCGAGCAGCGCCTCGGCGTGGAGGAGCACCACTCCGCACAGGTCTTCGGACAGGGGCTCACCTGCTTCCACATCGAGAACCTGCTGCTGCTCCACCTGGCGCTCGGGGCCGCACTGCGCGTCGCGGGCCTCTACCGCCGGGGCCGGCGCAACGCCGCCCGGCCCGTGGTCGAGCGGGTCGGCTGGCGGTTCCGGCGCCTGCCCGCCGCCTTCGACGGCTACACGCTGCTGCACCTCAGCGACCTGCACCTGGACGCGGACGAGCTGGTCGCCGAAGCCACGCTCCGGGCGGTTCGGGACCTGCGCTACGACGCCTGCGTGCTCACGGGCGACTACCGCGCACTCACCTTCGGCCCGTTCGACCGCGTGACGGCCGGCATGCGCCGCCTCCGCAAGGCCCTCGCCGGCCCCGTCTTCGCGGTGCTGGGCAACCACGACGAGCTGGCCTTCGCCCCGGCACTCGAGGCCCTCGGCATGCGCGTCCTGCTCAACGAGGCGGTGCGCCTCACGCGCGGGGACGCATCCCTCTGCATCGCGGGCGTCGACGACGCGCACTACTACCGGTGCGACAACCTGCAGAAGGCGGCCGAGGCGGCCGGGCCCGACACGTTCACGGTGCTGCTCTCGCACTCGCCCGAGATCGGCCGGAGCGCCTCGTTCCTGGGGATGGACCTGATGCTGTGCGGCCACACGCACGGCGGCCAGATCTGCCTGCCGGGCGGCTTCGCGCCCATCCTCAACACGCGCGGCCCGCGGCGGTGCGCGCGCGGACGCTGGAGGTACCGCGGCCTGCAGGGCTACACGTCGCGCGGCGCGGGGGTCTCCGCCGTCGGGGTCCGCTTCGGCTGTCCACCCGAACTCACGCTGCACACGCTGCACTGCGGTCCGCCGGCGCGGCGGACCGGCGCCGGCCGGCCCGCCGTGCCCCCCGGGGCGTGACGCGCCCGCCGCGCGGGCGCCGGCGGGGCTAGCCGTACAGCGGGCCGAAGTTCGCGCACGCGCGGAAATCGCCGGCCTCGGGCTCCATCGCGCCGCACAGGTTCCACGCCGAGGGGCGGAACACCGAGCCGTCCTCGACGTTGTGCATCGTGACGGGGATCCGGAGCACGGCGGCCAGCGCGAGCAGGTCTGCGCCGATGTGCCCGTAGCTGATCGAGCCGTGGTTTGCGCTCCACGCGTTCATCACGCTGTAGACGTCGCGGAACGGTCCCCGCCCGGTCAGGTTCGGGACGAACCACGTCGTGGGCCACGTCTGGTTGGTACGCTCGTCGAGGGCGCGGTGCGCCTTCGGCGGCAGCGTGACCGACCAGCCCTCCGCCACCTGCAGCACCGGGCCCAGCCCGTCCACCAGGCTGAGGCGCGACATGGTCAGGGGCATGCCGCCGCGCGAGAGGTAGCAGGAGGAGAACCCGCCGCCGCGAAAGTACTCCTGCACCGCCGCGGGCCAGGTGGTCGCCCGGAGGCACCGGTCCGCCTCGGCCCCGGTGATCTCCCAGTACGGCTTCATGGCCGGCTTGCCGCCGCGCCGCTGCTCGCCGGTGCCGTCCAGCGTGGCGGCGCCCGAGTTGATCAGGTGAATGAGCCCCCCGGCCAGCCGGCCGGCCAGCCGGTGACCGGTGACCCGCTTCACGGCCTGCGCGCTCCAGAACGTGCGCACGTCGGCGAAGATCTGCGCCGTGTTGGTCAGCAGGTAGCCGAACAGCATGCCCACGCCGTTGAGGCAGTCGTTCTCCGTCGCCATGAGGTAGGGCGGGCGGATGCCGTTCCAGTCGAACGACGAGTTGAGTATCGCCTCCATGAAGTCGCCGTTGGGGAAATGGTCCGTCCACTGGCGCTGCCCCTGGAAGCCCGCCGCGATCGCGTTGTGGCCCAACGCCTCCTCGCCGAAGCCGAGGTCCTCCAGCCGCGGGTTGCCGACCATGAGGTCGCGGGCGATCAGCGTCATCTTGACGACCGTGTCCCAGTCCGCCGCCTTCCCGGCCTTGCTCTTGCGGGCCTTCGCGGGGTTGACGTCCTCGCCCTCGCGGCAGTGCTTCGCCACCCAGGCCCGCGCGGTCTTGAACTCGGCCGGGTCGAAGATGCCCTCGTCGATGCGGCGCACGAGCTCGGTCATGTCCACGCACTCGACCCGCATCCCGAGATACTTCTCGAAGAAGGCCTGGTCGACGATCGAGCCGGCGATGCCCATCGACACGCCGCCCAGCGACAGGTAGGAGCGGCCCCGCATCGTCGCGGCGGCCAGCCCGGCACGGGCGAAGCGCAGCAGCTTCTCGCGCACGTCGGACGGAATCTTCGCGTCGCCGGCGTCCTGGACGTCGCGCCCGTAGATGCCGAACGCGGGAAGCCCCTTCTGGTTGTGCCCCGCGAGCACCGCGGCCAGGTACACGGCGCCCGGACGCTCGGTGCCGTTGAAGCCCCACACCGCCTTGGGCATCAGGGGGTCCATGTCCATCGTCTCGCTGCCGTAGCACCAGCAGGGCGTCACGGTGAGCGACACCCCCACCCCCTCGCGCGCGAACTGCGCGGCGCAGCGGGCCGCCTCGGCCACGCCGCCGATGCAGGTGTCGGCCACGACGCACTCCACGGGGCGGCCGTCCGGGTGGCGCAGGTTCTTCGAGAGCAGCCCCGCGGCGGCGCGCGCCATCTCCATCGTCTGCCGCTCGAGCGATTCGCGCACGCCGAGGCGGCGCCCGTCGATCGTCGGGCGGATGCCGACCTTGGGGAACGGGGCGATGCGGGTTAAGGGGTGTTGACCCCCCGGGGACTTGTTGGCCATGATCCTGCCTCCTGGTGCCGTGCTTCGGTGCGGTAGCCTAGCGCGGCGCCCGCGGGGAGTCACGCTCTTCGTGGGGCCGCGCGGCGGAGGACCGGCGTGAGCGAACCGTCCGCAGCGTACCCCGCGGTCGAAGCGGTGCTCTTCTCCGAGGAGCAGATCCGCGCCCGCGTGCGGGCGCTCGCCGAGGAGGTCGCGGGCGCGTGCGGCGACCGGCCGCTCGCCCTGGTCGGCATCCTGCGCGGCAGCTTCATGTTTCTCGCCGACCTGGTCCGGGAGCTCTACCGCCACGACGTGGCGGCCCGGATCGACTTCATGACCCTGGAGAGCTACGGCGCGGGCACGGTGTCCTGCGGGACGGTACGGCTGGCGCACGACCTCGCGCTCGATGTCCGGGGCGCCTCGGTGGTGCTGGTGGACGACATCCTGGACACCGGCCGCACGCTCGACTTCGCCCGCCGCCACCTGCTGGCGCGCCGCGCGGCGGCGGTGCACAGCTGCGTGCTGCTCGACAAGCCCTCGCGCCGCGTGGTGCCGTTCCAGGCCGATTTCGTGGGTTTCGAAGTGCCGGGCGTGTTCGTCGTCGGGTACGGGCTGGACTGCGACGGCCACTACCGCCAGCTGCCCTACCTCGCGCGGCTCGCCGCGCCCTGAACCGCCCCTACTCGACGAGGTCGATCAGGTCGCTGATCCCGTCGCCGCCGGGCTTCGGCCCGGAGGGCTCCGCGCCGCCGGGCTCCCCGCGCGCCGCGGCCTCGGAACGGCCGCGGCCGCCCCGCCGGCCGCCGCGCCGCCGCGAACTCCGGCCGCCGGACCCGCCGCCTTCGCCCCGCCGGCCGCCGCCCTCGCCGCGCCGGCCGCCGCCTTCGCCGCGCCGGCCGCCGCCTTCGCCGCCCGAACCCCCGTCGAGCGCCTTGCGGAACGTGGCCGTGCGCAGCACGTGCCCGCCGGCCGCGACGACCCGCTGCTCAAGCTCCGGGTCCGAGGCGATCAGGGTGACGCGGGAGGAGCGCCGGACGGTCTTCCGGACGAGGTCGGCGATGAACGCCGGGCGCGACGCGGTGTCGGCCGCGTAATGGACGGTCACGCCGTTGAACGCGTCGCCGTCCGGGGCCCTGCGCAGCTCCTCGCCCTGGAACACCGCCTGCAGCTCCATCTTCTCCTTCTGCGCGAAGTGACCCAGCCGCTGCAGCAGGGTCAGCATGTCGCGCGGCGAAGACCGGCCGGGGCGCCCGCCCAGCAGGTCCACCGCGTCGACGATATAGACCCGCTCGGACGAGCGGGCCGGCGGCGCGCCGAACAAGGACTTCAACCAGTTCCATGCACTCATGCGATCCCCTGTGTACCGGCTCCCCGCGTTCCGGGGGAGCGGGGAAGAGGGGGCAACCTACCGGAACGCACCGCGCGCGGCAAGAGGTCAATTGCGTCCCGCGCCGTCGTGCCCTAGGGTAGGCGGTCCGCGGGGAACCGCGGCCGACGACCATGTGCGAGAAACGGACCTATCCCATTCGATGCCCGCCGTGCGGGCGGGAACAGGAGGTGGAACTCTACGAGTCCATCGACGCGCTGGCGCGCCCGGAACTGCGGGACGCGGTGATCGGCAACCGACTGAACGTCGTGACCTGCAAGGCCTGCGGCCACACGTTTCGCGTCGACATGCCCCTTCTGTACGTGGACCCCGGGCACGAGTTCATCGTCCACCTTCTCCCCGCGGGCGACGGCGACGTCGAGCGCGCTGTGGGTTATTTCGACCGGGTCGCCTCCGCGATGGCGCGGCTCTCGGAGGGGGAGGTCGAGCTGCCCGCGATGCACCTCGTGCTCTCGCGCGTCGAGATGGTGGAGCGGATCTTCCTGCTGGAGGCGGGACTGGACGAACGCGTGATCGAGTACGTCAAGTACCTGGTCTACTCCCGCAACGAGGGCCGGCTCGACCCGCGCACGAAGAACCTGCTCTTCGACGCGCAGGACTCCACGGAGGAGGAGCTGTGCTTCGTCGTGCAGGACCTCGCCGGGGGCGCCCTCGAGGGCATGCTGCGCTACCGGCGCGACGCGTACCGCGCGCTCTGCGAGATGTTCGACGAGGATGCGGAGACGCCCGCGCTGCTGGAACTCTTCCCGGGCCCCTGCGTGAGTGCCCGCCGCCTCCTCGCCGGCTAGCCCGCGGCGCCGCGCGCGGGGCCGGTCAGTCCGCGGGACCGGCCGTCGGCGGGGCGTCCGGCCCGGCGGCCGGGGGCGGCTCCACGGGCGGGCTCGCCGCGGGCGGCGCCGCGGGCGCCCGGGCGGCCCGCAGCTGCTGGTTCACGAATTCGAGCGCGGCCTGCGCCTGCGCCGTCCATTCGCTGCCGGCGTGTTCCGCGATGAAGTCCTCGTACGTCGCGCGGGCCTCCTCCAGGCGGCCGCCGAGTTCCTGGCAGCGGCCCTGGCCCAGCCATGCCAACGGCCGGAGGTAGTGGTCCGGGTGGTCCGCCGCGAACGCCCGGTACCCCGCCAGGGCCTCTTCCGGCCGGCCCTCGGCCTCGAGGCACTGCAGGCGGTTGAGCGACGCGGCGACAGCCGAGGGGTGGCGCGGGTAACGGGTGATGAACGCGTCGAACGCCTCGCGCGCCGCCGCGTACTCGCCGGCCGCGAAGCGCTGCGCGCCGAGGGCGAGCTGCGCGACCGGCCCCGAGGGGGTCTTGGGGTAGCGGTCGACCACGGCCTGGAGCTGTTCGGGGGTGCCCGCGCGTTCGAGCAGGGCGGCAGCATCGGCGGCCGCGCCCGCCTTGCGGTGCCGCATCCACGCCATGCCGAAGTAAACGGCCAGCCCCACGACCACGGCGAGAAGGGTCGACGGGCCGTAGTCCTTCAGCCAGCGCGACAGGTCCTGCGCGGCGGCGTCGCCGGACCCCGCCTCCGGCGGCTGCTCTGCGTCCTCGGTCCTGTGGGGTTCTTCGGTCATGCCGTCTCCCTGGCGTAGAAAGTGCTGTATTTATGCGGGGCCCGATGCCAAAAGGCAAGGCCCGCATCGCGGCCGGCCCGCGGCCGTGCCGAAGCGGGCGCCGGGGGCACCACGGGCCATGGACGGGAACGGCAGCGGGGCGGGAGCGGACGGCGGGCGGCACGCCCTGCCCGCGCTGGAGGCGCCGGTCGTGCTCGCGCCGATGGCGGGCTACACCCACCTGCCGTTCCGGCGCCTGTGCCGGCGCTTCGGCGCCGCCCTCGTCTACACCGAGATGGTCAACGTCGACGGCGTGGTGCGGGGCGTTCGCACGGTCCTTGCCGCCCTGGCCACCGCCCCCGACGAGCGGCCCGTGGCCGCCCACCTCTACGGGCACGACCCGGCGGTCTTCGCCGAGGCGGCCGCGTACGTCGGGCAACGGGGCGTGTTCGACGCGATCGACATCAATGCCGGCTGCCCCGTGCGCAGGGTCGTCGCCCGCGGGGCGGGCGCCGCCCTGATGCGGGACCCGCAGCGGCTCCACGACATCGTCCAGGCCGTCCGCCGGGCCTCCGGGCTGCCCGTGTTGGTGAAGACGCGCACCGGGCCGAGCGCCGGCTCGGTGAACATCTCCGAAACGCTGCGCGCCGTGGAGGAGGCGGGCGCCGCCGCCCTGGCCGTCCACGCGCGCCCGACCGCGCAGCGCCACAGCGGGCCGGCGGACTGGGACCGCATCGCGGAGGTCAAGCAGTCCGCCCGGATCGCGGTCTTCGGCAACGGGGGCGTGCGCAGCGCGGCCGACGCCGTGCGGCGGTGGCGCGAGACGGGCGTGGACGCGGTGATGATCGGGCGGGCGGCGCTGGGCAACCCCTGGATCTTCCAGCAGGTACGCGCGCAGCTCGCGGGCGGCGAGGCGGCCGGGCCCTCCCTGGCCGACAAGCGCCCCGTGATCCTCGAACACCTGGCGGGGCTGATCGCGCAGGCCCCGTCCGCCCGCGGCCGGCGGCCCCGCACCGACCCCGTCGGTGCCGCCGGCGCCGCCGCGCGGCAGTTCCGGGGCCACCTGGTCCACTACCTCGCGGGCTACCGCGGCTCGCTGGAGATGCGGCGGGGGCTGAACGACATCCGCGAACCCGCCGACATCACCGCCGCTATCGACCGCCTCGCCGCGCTCAACCCCTGAGCGCCGGGGCCGCCGCGTTCAGCGGTTGCGCCGGGGCGAGAGCAGCATCTGCAGCTGCCGGCCCACACGCTGCGGCCCCTGGTCCGGCTGCGCGACGTCCTCGCAGTCCTTCAGGAACCGGTTGAGCAGCTCGTACCCGAGCTCCTGGTGCGCGTTCTCGCGGCCGCGGAAGTACAGCGACACCTTGACCCGGTGGCCCTCGCCAATGAAGTCCCGCGTGCGCCGGAGCTTCGTCTGGTAGTCGTGATCCTCCACGTTGGCGTGGAACTTGATCTCCTTGACGCGGGTCTGGACTGTGGTTCTTGCGGGCCTCTTTCTCGCGCTTGTCCTGGTCGTACCGGAACTTGCCGTAGTCCATGATCCGGCACACCGGCGGGCCGCGCGGTCGGGGAGATCTCGACGAGATCGAGCCCTTTCTGCTCGGCCATGGCGCGCGCCTGCGAGGTCGGTATGACCCCGACCTGCTCTCCGTCGGCATCGATGCACCGGACTTCCGGCACGCGGATGCGGTGGTTGGTTCGTACGAACGTCCTGATAGCTCCCTCCCGGCTGGTGGTCCTTACTCGGCCGGACGCGGCCCCGCCGCGCCCTTCTGCTGCTCCTCCTCGCGGAGACGCCGCTCGACGTCCTCCAGCGAGAAGGCCCCCTGGTCCCCGGCGGTGCGGCTGCGCAGCGCCACCGTGCCCGTCTCCTCCTCCCGGGGCCGACAACGAGCATGTAGGGAATCTTCTCGAGCTGCGCCTGGCGGATCTTCGCGCCGATCTTCTCGGAGCGCTCGTCCACCGTCGCGCGCAGGTCCCGCCGCGCGGAGCCGCGCCACGCAGGCCCGGGCGTAGTCGAGCTGCTTGTCGGTCAGCGGCAGCACGCGGACCTGCTCGGGCGCCAGCCAGAGCGGGAAACGCCCCGGCGTAGTGCTCGATCAGGATGCCGAAGAACCGCTCCAGGCTGCCGAGCAGGGCGCGGTGCACCATGTAGGGCCGGTGCTCCTCGCCGTCCTCGCCGATGTAGGTCAGGTCGAACCGCTCCGGCAGGTTGAAGTCGAACTGGATCGTGCTCATCTGCCACTCGCGGCCGAGGGCGTCCTTGATCTTCAGGTCGATCTTCGGGCCGTAGAAGGCGCCGCCGCCCTCGATCCACCTCGTAGGGGATGCCCTCGGCCTCGCAGCGCCGCTTCCAGCGAGCGCGGTGGCCTGCTCCCAGCGCGCCTCCTCGCCCACGGCCTTCTCCGGGCGGGTGGCCAGGTAGGCCGTGATGTCCTCGAACCCGAAGGCGCGCCAGCATGCCGCAGGGCGAAACGGATCGCCTCGCGCGATCTCGTCCTCGATCTGCTCCGGCGTGCAGAAGATGTGCGCGTCGTCCTGGGTGAACCCGCGCACGCGCAGCAGCCCGTGCAGCACCCCGCTCTTCTCGTAGCGGTAGACCGTGCCCAGCTCCGCCCAGCGCAGCGGCAGGTCGCGGTAGGAGCGCTTGCTGCGTCTTGTAGATCTGGATGTGGAACGGGCAGTTCATCGGCTTGATGAAGTACTCGTTCCCGTCGATCGTCCATCGGCGCGTACATGTTCTCGCGGTAGAACTCGAGGTGCCCCGAGGTCTCCCACAGCTGGCCGCGCCCGATGTGCGGGCGTGTAGAGCAGCTCGTAGCCGTCGCGGAAATGCTCGCGGCGCCAGAAATCCTCGATGATCGAGCGGATGCGCGCGCCCTCGCGGATGCCAGTGCACCAGGCCCGGGCCCACGTCCTCCTGGATGCTGAACAGGTCCAGCTCGCTGCCCAGCTTGCGGTGGTCGCGCTTCTTGGCCTCCTCGAGCTGCTTGAGGTAGACGGCGCAGCTGCTTCGTCGTTCGCGAACGGCGGTGCCGTAGAGGCGCTGCAGCATCGGGTTGGTCTCGATGCCGCGGAAGTAGGAGCCCGCCACGGACATCAGCTTGAAGGCCCTGATCTCGCCGGTGCTCTCGACGTGCGGGCCCGCGGCACAGGTCCACGAAATCGCCGCAGCGGTAGAAGGTGATCGGTCTCGCCCTCCGGGAATGTCCGCCAGCCGCTCCAGCTTGTAGCGTCTGGCCCCGCTCCTCGAGCATCCGCTCGCGCCTCGTCGCGCGGACGACCTCGACGCGCTCGAAGGGCAGGTCCTCCGCGACGATCCGGCGCCATCTCCTCCTCGATCGCGGCGAAAGTCCTCGGGCGCGAGCCGGTGCGGAAGGTCGAAATCGTAGTAGAACCCGTCGTCCGTGGCGGGCCCGATGTCGAGCTGCACGTCGTCGAACAGCCGGCACACCGCCGCCGCCATCACGTGCGCCGTGCTGTGGCGCAGGGTATCCAGATCCGTGCTCGGGCCCTTGCTCATGTTCCTCGCTCGCCCGCGGCGTACGGCGAACGAACCGCCCGCGCAGGGCGTACTAGCATCCAGAAAGCAGGGCGCTTGTCAACGGATCATCGACGGCCTGTCGCTAACATGTGAGTTGTCCGGTGGTGTTGGTACGTGATCTGTCCGGTCGCTTGGCCGCGCGCCTCACCCGTCGAGGGCCTCGCGCACCTTGCCCGCCAACTCCTCGCGGGTGAAGGGCTTGAGCAGGATCGGGGCGCGGCGGTCCTCCTCGCCGCGCCGCACGAAGGCCTCCTGCGGGAACCCCGTCATGTAGAGGGTGCGGAACGCGCGGCCCGTCTTCCGGAACCGCCGCACCATCTCCGCGCCGCCGAGGTGCGGCATGACGACGTCGGTGAGCACCAGGTCGATCGCCTGCCCCGGCTCCTCGAACAAGAGCAGCGCCTCGCCCGCGTTGCCGGCCTCGAGCGTGCGGTAGCCGAGGGACGCGAGCAGCCGCGACGCCAGGCGCCGCACCGAGGCGTCGTCCTCCACCACCAGCACCGTCTCGGCGCCCTGCGGCAGGTCCGGGCCGCCCGGCGGCGGCGTCCGGGCCGGACGGGGTGGGGACGCCGGGGGCAGACCGACCCACACGCGGGTGCCCTCGCCGGGGCAGCTCTCCAGTTCCGCGTGGCCGCCCGCCCGCCGCACGATGTCGCGCACAGACGCCAGGCCGAGCCCCGTACCCCCGCCCTCCCCCTTCGTCGTGAAGAGCGGGTCGAAGGCGCGCGCGAGCACCTCCGGCGGCATCCCGCAGCCGGTGTCGGAGACCTCCAGCACGACGTGATCGCCCGGTTCGAGCCCGGGGCGCGTGCGGCAGAAGGCGTCGTCGAGGTGCTCGCGGGCAACCTGGACGGTCAGCTTGCCCCCGCGCGGCATGGCGTCGCGCGCGTTGGTCGCCAGGTTGACGATCACCTGCTCCAGCTCCCCCGCGTCCGCTTCCACCATGGCCGGCCCGTCGCCGGGCAGCGTCACCAGCTCGATGTGCTCGCCGAGCGTGCGGCGCAGCAGCCGGTCCGCGTCCAGCACGACGTCGTTGAGGTCCAGGGGAACCGCCCCGGCGGACGGGGCATGCCCGAAGGCCAGCAGACGCGCGCTCAACGCGCCGGCCTGCTCGCCCGCGCGGAGGACCTGCGCGACGTCGTCCCGCATCGCCTCGTCCCCGGCCGCGGACTCCTCGAGGAGGCGGCCGTAGCCGAGCACGGTGGTCAGCCGGTTGTTCAGGTCGTGCGCCACGCCCCCGACGAGGCGCCCGAGCGCCTCCATCTTCTGCGCCCGGCGGAGTTCCTCGGTCCGGTCCCGCAACGCCTCGTCGGACTCCCGGCGCGCGGTGATGTCGATCGCGACGATCTGCTGCGCCGGGCGGCCCCGGTAGGGGATCACCGCCACGTACTGCTCCGAGGGGAACGACGTGCCGTCGGCGCGCAACAGGTCCGCCTCGTAGTGCTGCGGGGCGGTCGTCCCCGCGTCGCCGTCCGACGCCCAGGCCTCGACCCGGGGCCGCGCCTCCGGCGCGACGAACGTCACCAGGTCCTGCCCGATGATCTCGGCCGGGCTGCGCAGCCCGAACACGGCCGCCGTGGCCCGGTTCGCGAAGACGATGTGCCGTTGCTGCACGATGACCACCGCGAACGGCAGCGACTCCACCAGTGTGCGGAACTTCGCCTCGCTCTCGCGCAGGTCGCCCGCCCGCTTCTCCAGCTCCGCCTCCAGCGAGCGTTCGCGGTCGCGCAGCGCCCGGGTGCTGCGCTGCAGCCGCAGCAGGGAGCGCACCTGCGCGATGAACTCCGGCGGCTCGAACGGCTTGCAGAGGTACCCGTCGGCCCCGACGTCCAGCCCGCGCACCCGGTGCTCCGTGTCGACCAGGATGCCGGACATCAGCAGGACCGGGGTGTCCGCCGTGTCCGGGCCGCCCTTGAGCGCGCCGCACACCTCGAACCCCGAGAGGTCGGGCAGCTTCACGTCCAGCAGGACGAGGTCGGGCAGCCCGTCCCGCGCCAGGGCGATGCCTTCCGCCCCCGTGTCGGCCGTGTGGACTTCCGCGTCCGGAAGGTAGGCGTCAAGCAGCCCGGACAGCGTGCGGATGCTGTCGGGCTCGTCGTCGATGATCAGGATCTTGCTGCCCATCCGCGGCGTCTCCCCCACGGGCTGCCGCCCGTTCCCGGCCCTTGGCAGCAGGTTTCGTTCCAATCAGGGCGGGTCCGGCACGACGCGCAGGGGCAGGGCGAACACCGGGCGCCCCGGTGCGTCGGTATGAATCCGAACGGGCAGGCCGTCCAGCGCCGGGCGCGGGCGGATGCCGGCGATCCGGATGCGCCACCCGCCCTCGCCGAGGGGTTCGACGGTCGCGCGCATGGCCGGGTCGGGCAGCTCGACCCGGGTGACCCGAAACCGCCTCACGCGCCCCGGCCGCACCGAGGCGTACCGCGTCACCTCTTCCCCCGCGCCGGGCACGATGATCGCCGCCGGGGCGACGAGGAGCGCGTCCAGCAGGGAGGCCGCGACGGGGACGAGGAGGCCGGGCGAGCGGCCGGAGGCCGTCGCCACCCGGAGCTCGGCGCGCACGAAGGAGGAGCCGGCCGCGTCCAGGGGCGGGAGGGTACGCGCCCACACCCGGTAGAGGCGGCCGGTCTCGACGACGTCGAACCCGCCCTCGAACAGGGGCGAGGTGCTGCGCACCCCGGTGACCCGGTCGGGCGAACGGGCCCGGAAGACGACGCTGACCTGCCCCGTGGCCGCGAGCAACGGGTCCACCGCACCCAGCAGGATGCTCCGCGGGACCACCTCGGCCTCCGGCTCGATCCGTCCCCGGAACGACAGCTTCAACGCGGGGCACGCCGGGTCGTTCGAACGCACCACGAGGTACTTCTCGACGGCCCCGCGCTGCCCGCGAAGGGAGAGGCGAACCGAGAGCTCCGCCGTCTCGCCCGGCCGGAGCACCTCGCGCGAAAGGGCCAGGTCGGTGCAGCCGCAGTGCGTGTCCACGCCCTCGATGCGCAGCGTGAGTTCCCCCTCGTTGCACAGCGTGAAGACGTGGAGCAGGTCCTCCCGGTCGTCGGATCGCTCGCCGAAGAGGCAAACCGGGGCGTCGCACACGATGCGGGGCGCCGGCGGCGCCCCGCGGGCCGCCGCGGCCGCCGCCCAGGCGGCGGCCAGCAGGGCCCAACCGGCACGGCGCCGGCGGGGGCGACTACGCGCGCGCCAGCCGCTCGAATCGCTCACGGGCGCCCTCCCAGGCCTCGCCCCCCCGGGGGGTGTAGGTCGCGGTCTCGAACGAGGCCGCCACCAGGCGCCGGCCCTCGGCAAGCGAACCGATCCGCCGCCGGGCGAGGAGCTGCACGAGGAGGTTCCCCGCCGCCGTCGCTTCCACCGGGCCGGCCTCCACGGGCACCCCGAGGGCATCGGCCGTCATGCGGTTCAGCAGCGTGTTCCTCGACCCGCCGCCCATCACGTGGAGTACCGCGGGTTGGCCGCCGGTCACCTCGCCGACCTGCCCGAACACCCGCCGGTACGCGAGCGCCAGGCTCTCCAGCACCATGCGGACCGTTCCCGCCTTGTCGGACGGCGCCCGCTGCCCGGTGCGGCGGCAGTAGGCCCGCAGACGGGCGGGCATGTCGCCCGGCGCGAGGAACAGGGGGTCCTCGGGGTCCACCAGCGCGCGGAACGGCGGCGCGCCGCGCGCCATGCGGGCCATCCCGCCGTAGGTGAGCGCCTCGCCGCCCGCGGCCCACGTCCGGCGGCACTCCTGCAGGATCCAGAGCCCGGCGATGTTCTTCAGCAGCCGGATCGTGCCGCAGACGCCGCCCTCGTTGGTGAGGTTGCAGGCGAGGGTCCGGGCGTTGATGACCGGCGCGGCGGTCTCCACCCCCATCAGCGACCACGTGCCGGAACTCAGGAAGGCGAACGCGGGATCACGGGCGGGGACGGCCGCCACCGCGGAAGCCGTGTCGTGGCAGCCCGGGGCGACGACCCGCGCCCGGCGCAGCCCCGTCTCCTCCGCCACCCGCGGCCGCAGCGGGCCGAGCACGGTGCCCGAGTCGACGAGGTCAGCGAAGATCGACGGGGGAATGCCCAGCTTGCGGAGCATGCCGGCGGCCCAGGCGCGGCGGCGCGGGTCCAGGCACTGGCTCGTGGAGGCGATGGTCCACTCGTTGGCCTGCACGCCGGTGAGCCAGAAGTTGACCAGGTCGGGCATGAACAGCAGCGTCCTGGCGGCGGCGAGCGCGGGCGACCGCTCCCGCGCCATGGCATGCAACTGGAACACGGTGTTCAACGGCATGAACTGGATGCCGGTCTTGCGGTAGAGCGCCTCCCGCGGCACCTTCCGGAACGCCTTTTCCGGCACACCCTCCGTGCGCCCGTCGCGGTAGTGGCGGGGGTTGCCCAGCAGCTCCCCCCGCCGGTCGAGCAGGCCGAAATCGACGCCCCAGGTGTCGACGCCCAGGCTGACCACGTCCTTCCCGTACGCGCGGCCCGCCTTGGCCAGCCCCGCCTTCACCTCGCCGAAGAGACGCAGCGCATCCCAGTACATCCCGTCCGGCAGGTACACGGGGCCGTTGGCGAACCGATGCAGTTCCTTCAGCTCGATGCGCTCGCCGTCAAAGAGCCCCGCCATCACCCGGCCGCTCTCCGCGCCGAGATCGACCGCCAGGTAGACTTCCCGTTTCGCCATCGCCCCTCCCCCGTGCCGCCCCGCCGCGGGCCCGCCACCGCCGCCGGCATTATCCCCGGACGCGCCCCGCGAAAAAAGGCGCATTTTCCCGCGCGCCGCTCTTGCCAACGGGCCCCGGCCGGGGTAAGGGTGCGCGCCTTCGGGAAGGAACAGGGTCGGGAAGGACCCGGGAAAGGGAACGGACGATGAACGGCAGAGACATCCTTCTGACGGCGGTGCGCAACGGCAACACGCCCCGGCCCGCCTGGCTGCCCTTCGTCGGCGTGCACGGCGCGCGGCTGCTCGGCCTCCCGGCGTCCGACTACCTGCAGTCCGCCGACCGCATCGTCGAAGGGCTCCGCCGCGCCCGCGAGCTCTACCAGCCCGACGGACTGCCCGTCCTGTTCGACCTGCAGATCGAGGCCGAAGCCCTCGGGTGCCGGCTGAAGTGGGCCGACGAGACCCCGCCCGCCGTCGTGCACCATCCCCTCGAGGACGGCGTGCGCCTCGACGAACTGCCCGTGTTCGACCCGGCCATGGGCCGCTTCCCCGTCGCCCTCGAGGCCCTCGACCGCGCCAAGGCCGACATGGGCTCGGAGGTCGCGCTGTACGGGCTCGTGTGCGGCCCCTTCACCCTCGCCCTGCACCTCATGGGCAACAACATCTTCCTCCAGATGTTCGACCACCCCGACTACGTGAAGGCGGTCATCGGCTTCTGCGCCTCGGTCTCGCGCAAGGCCGCCGCCGCCTACCTCGCCCACGGGGCCGACGTGGTCGGGGTCGTCGACCCCATGACCAGCCAGATCGCCCCGGATGCACTTCACCGAGTTCGTCACGCCCGCGGTCAACCAGGTCTTCGACGAGATCCGCGACCGCGGCGGCCTCTCCTCGCTCTTCGTGTGCGGCGACGCCACGCGGAACCTCGACGCCATGTGCGCGCACGGACTGCGACAACGTATCGATCGACGAGAACATCCCCCTCGAACGCGTGCGCGACCTCACCCGCAGCCGTTCGAAATCCTTCGGCGGCAACCTCAAGCTGACCAGCGTCCTGCTCTTCGGCGACGAGGACGACGCGCGGCTGGACGCCATCCGCTGCATCGACATCGGCGGGCTCCTGCGGCTTCGTGCTCGCCCCCGGCTGCGACCTGCCCTTCGGCGTCCCGGAAGCCAACCTGCAGGCCGTCGCCGAAATGGTCCGCGACGCGTACCACCGCGAGGTCGCCAAGCGCACCATCATCGCGAAGACGGCGGGCAGCGCCTCGGACGTCGAGCTGCCCGACTACGCGCGGGAGCCGGGCGCGATCGTCGACGTCATCACCCTGGACTCCGCCTCCTGCGCGCCCTGCCAGTACATGGTGGACGCCGTGCACCGCGCCGCGAAGACCCTGCCCGACCCCGTCCGCGTCCGCGAACACCGCATCGCCACCCGGGAAGGCCTCGCCTTCATGGCGCGGCTCGGCGTGAAGAACATCCCCACCATCTGCATCGACGGCGAGGTCGCCTTCTCCTCCATCATTCCCGACCTCCACACGCTCGCCGCCCGCATCGCGGAGACCATCGCCAAGAAGAGCGCATGAAGACCGGACCGGAAACGGCGGCCGGCCCGCCGCCGCACGGCCTGCGCCCCCCGGGCGCGCCGATCCCGCTCGTGCTCGTCACCGGCTTCCTCGGCTCGGGCAAGACCACGCTGCTGCGCCGCGTCATCGAGGCGTTCCGCGACCGGCGCTTCGTCTACCTCGTGAACGACTTCGCCTCGGTCGATGTCGATACGCGCCGGCTGCACGACACGGGCGCCGACGTGGTCTCGATCCCGGGCGGCAGCATCTTCTGCCGCTGCCTCGTCACCGAGTTCGTCGCCCGCCTCCGCCGCGTGACCGGGGACTTCGACCGGCCGGAGACCCCCGTGGAGGCGGTGGTCGTCGAGGCCAGCGGCATGGCGAACCCCTCGGCCCTCGACGACCTGCTGGGCGACTGCGGTCTCGCCGGCGCCTTCGCCGTCCGCTCGGTGACCGTCCTCATCGACCCGGCCACGTTCCCGAAGCTGCTGCACACGCTGCCGAACGTGCGCCGGCAGGTGGAAGCCGCGGACCTCGCGGTGCTCAACAAGTGCGACCTGCACGACGAGGCCGCCCTGCAGGCGGCCGAGGGGCTGCTGCGCGGCATCCGCACCGACATCGAGATCGTGCGTGCGGTCCGCGCGGAGATCGGCCTCGCGCGGCTCTTCGGCGCGCACGGCGCGGGCCGCCACGGGGACCTGGCCCCGTGCCGCGACCCGGGCTACGAGGCGCGGGCGCTGCCGATGGAGACGCCCGTCGATCTCGAGGTGCTGCGACACCGCCTGGAGGCCGCGGGCGACGCGGTCTACCGGGCCAAGGGCCTCGTGCGCACCCCCGCCGGGCTGCGCGACGTCGACTGGTCCGCCGGCCGCTTCGAGGCCCGCCCCTGGACGGGCGCGGCCGACGCGGCCGTCGGCCTCGCCGTTATCTTCCGCGGGACGCCCTCGCCGGAGACGCTCGCGCTGCTGGACGGCCCGCCCGGCGGCGGCCCCGCCGCGCCGTGACCGCCCGGGACCGGCGGCCGGCTCGCGTCAGCCCGCCGGCGGCGGCGCGGCCGGCTGGCGGCGGAGCATCGAGAGGATGACCCCGAGCACGACGGCGCTCGCCAGCGCCACGACGGCCACCGTGACGACCCGCGAAGCCTCCACCCGCTGCGGCCGGTACGCGGGGTTGGGCCCGGCCTCGCCCCAGCGGACGGGGTCGGCCCCGGCGGCCTCCGCGGGGCCGTGCCGCCGCTCGAGGTCGAACCGCGCCGGCTCCGCGAACTCCGAACCGTAGTACAGCGCCGCCGGCTCGCCGCGCCCCTCGACCACCGCGAACCACGGCACCGCCGAGGCCCTCACCGTCACGTTCGCCAGCGGCTCGTCGTCGAAGTGCTGCAGCTTGACGCGCAGGAAGCGGGCCCCGGCACCGTGCAGGTCCACCCCGAGCTGCGCGCGGCCGCCCAGCCGGTAGACGGACCCGCATGCGAGCAGGCGCCACGGCCCGCCCGCCTCGTCCCGCCCGTAAACCCGCACGGGCCGGGCGAACGCGGCGTCGGCCGCATCGACGTCGATGCGGTCCACGGGCCGCGCCGCGTGGCCCGTGTCGAAGACCAGCACCTGCGCGCGCGGGTCCGGCGGGCCGGGGTCGGCGACGGGCGCGAGCGGGACGGGTTCGCGCGGTGCGGGGGCGCCCGCCTCGCGCTGCACGCTCACCTCGCCCACGGCGAAGGGCGCCTCCGCGTTGCGCGCGTCGGCGAAGACGTGCACGCGGAGCCGGCGGTAGGCGGACACGGGGTAGGCGATCGTGTCGTTGCGCGCGCCCCGCGCGGCGCCGTCGGCGCCCACGAGGTAGCCGCGCGCGAGCACGGCCCAGGGCTGCCCGTCGTCGGCGCCGAACACCTCGACGCGGCGAAGGAACGGGCCGCCGCCCGTTACGATGCGGACGCGGTCGTGGCGGACCGCGGCCCCCTCTCCGGCGGCAAGCGCAACGTCCACGCGCTCAAACGGCACCGGTCCCTCGACCCGCGAGCGGTTGAGCGTCCCCGCCGGAAGCGTCTCGATCCGCGACCCGGACGCGGGGCGGTACAGGTACAGCGGGCAGAGCCCGCCGGCGGCGTCGATCACGCGCAGGTCGTGCGGAAAGCGGCGGCAGCGCCCGAAGACGTCGGGCGGCACGGCGCCCCGGTACAAGCGGCCCGCCTGCGGGTCGGGCGAGACGGCGCGGCGCCACGCGAAGGCGCGCGCGGCGTCCTCCGCGCGCACGGCGCAGGCCGCGGCGAGCAGCACGGCGATGGCGACGCTGCGGAACGGGATCGTCATGGGCGGGGCTCCCCGGCGAAATGGCTGGCCAGGCGCTGGTAGGCGAACGAGAGCAGGAGCAGCAGCAGGCCGACGCCGACGAAGGCGCCGACGCGCGGCAGGCCGCGCAGCTCGGCGAGGTCCACCAGCAACACCTTCACGGTCGCCAGCCCGATCAGCGTGAGCCCGAGGTAGCGGTGCGCGCGGCCGCGGCGGGCCAGGCCGAGCAGGACGAGCCCGAGCCCGACGGCGGCCCACCAGACGGTCACCGCCGGCTCCGACCACACGCGGCCCGCGCGGTAGGCTTCCGCGGAGAAGAGGGCGACGAGCCCCGAGATGCCCGCGATGTGCAGCGTCGTCGCCAGGGCCGCCGGCATCGCGCCCGGCCGCCCGGCCCAGCGGTCGAACCGCGCGGCCAGGACCAGCAGGCCGGCGAGGAGCAGGACGTGGACCGCGATGAAGCCGTTCCGGAACAGGACCCACCCGTCGAGCGCATCGCCCCCGTAGCAGGCGGGCAGGTCGACGAGGATCAGCTTGAAGGCGAGGAGGCCCGACAGCACGCACCCCATGACCCGGAACGGGGCGAAACCGCGTGCGCCGCGCGCGACCGCGGCGGCCACGGCGAGCAGGAAGGCGCTGGTCAGCATCCACGGGAGCGGTTCGGCGGCGCCGAGCGTCCAGAACGCATCGGCGTAGAGCACGGCCAGCAGCCCCGCCACGGCGCACCACGCCAGCACCGCCTCGCGGAGGGCGCGGCGCGGGGCGCCGCCGGCGGCGGGCGCCGCGCGGCGGCAGAGCCACGCCTGGACGCCGAGCAGCCCGGCCGAGACCAGCCCGGCCCCGAACCGCGCGTTGAGGAAGAGCGCGGGCGCGGTGTCGTAGAGCGAAACGTCGAAGAGCATCGTCTTGCCCAGCCCGAGCAGGCCGAGGAACAGCGCACCCGCCTGCAGCGGCGCCGAACCGATGCGCAGGGCGTACCACGCCAGGATCGCCCCCTCCACGCTCCACCCCGCCGACACCCAGGCGCCGTCGAGCTGCAGCGGCAGCGCGAGCGCCGCGAAGCTGAGCGCGCCCACCAGCAGCGCGAGAATCTCGCGCCCGTACGAACGCAGCCGGCTCCGGCCCGCGCGGACCAGCACGACGTGCACCGCGGCCGCGAGCAGGAACCCGGCCCCCTGCCAGGCCTCCAGGCCCCGCCGCTCCAGCACCCAGTACAGCAGGCCGAGCAGCAGCAGCGAGTTCAGGCCGAGGCGCACGATGTCGGTCCCGCACGCGACGGGCGACCGCTCGCCGCGCAGCTTCACCAGCCCGAGCGCGGCGAACTCCGCGAAGGCCGCGCAGGCGAACAACAGGCCCTGCCAGGCGGGCGCCGACGCCAGCCATTCCAGCTGGAAGACGGCGTAGGCGGCCGTGAAAAGGAACGCCGTGTTGTACAGCGCCTGCCAGTCGCGGCGCAGCCCCAGGAACACGACCGGCAGGTTGACCACCAGCACGTACGCCAGCGGGAAGAAACCCCGCTCCATGTCGCTGCCGGCCAGCACGGGCGCGAGGAACGCGCCGAGCACCCCGACCAGCGCCACCGACTGGCTGCCGTAGACCCACGCGAGCCCGAGAACCGCCGCCGCGCTCGCCGTGAGCCCCACGGCCGCCCCCGCGACGCCGATCAGCGCGTAGAGCCGGTGCGCCGCGAAGACGCAGAAGTAGAACAGCGCGCCGCCGCCGCCCGTCAGCGCGCGCGCCAGGATCCGGAGCCGCGGCCCGCGCCGCTCCGCCAGGCGGCCGAGCGCCACCAGCACGGCGCCCACGGCCAGCCCCAGCGCCACCCGGGCGCGCGGGCCGAGCCACCGGTTCTGGATCGCGTAGGCGACGAGGAGCACGATGCCGGTCACGAGCACGCCGATCCCGACGAAACTGGCGACGCGGCCGCCGATGGCCTGCTCCAGGCTGTGCGCCGGGCGCCGGGGCTTGCCGGCCGTCGGCGCGGGCGCCGCCGCACCCGGCGGCAACGGCGGCGGCCGCTCCGGCACGGCGGGCGACGCGGCCGGCACCGGCGCCGGCCGGGCCGCGGGCGTCGGGGCCTCGACCCGGAGCCGCAGGGCCGCTTCGCCGCGCCGGGCCTTCACGGCCAGGACCAGGGCGACGATGGAAAGCACCCACGGGCCGGCAAGGAAGGCAACGGCCATCAGGATGTACAGGAGTTCCATGGTGCGATCCCCCCGCTCACGGCCCCCGGCCGGGGCGCCCGGAGCCCTTATGGCCGCAACCCGCGTCTCCGGGCAAGCCCGCAGTCGCGCCCGCGCCGGGCGCGGCGGCGGGCCCGGGCGGCCCCGCCGCCCGGTCTTCCAACCCTTGGACGCCTCGCGGCGCGGCGGTTCCAAGCCTTGGAAGCACGTGCGCCCAACCCCCGGCGCGGGTATACTGGACGCGGTGCGGACATGGACGATGCGACGCTCCAGTGCGAACTCTGCCCGAAACGCTGCGTGCTGCGGCACGGCCAGCGGGGGAACTGCCGCGCGCGCATGAACCTCGACGGACGGCTCGTCGCGCTCACCTACGGGTTCCCCTGCTCCGTGCACGTCGATCCCGTGGAGAAGAAGCCGCTCTTTCACTTCCTCCCCGGCTCGAACATCCTCTCCATCGCGACGGCCGGGTGCAACCTGCACTGCAGGAACTGCCAGAACTGGGAGATCTCGCAGCGCAACCCCGAGGACGTCGACGCCGTCGCCCTGCCGCCCGGCGCGGCGGTCGACCTCGCACGGCGGCACGGCTGCCCGTCGATCGCCTACACCTACACCGACCCCGCGATCTACTACGAGTACGCGCTCGATACCTGCCGCGCCGCGCGCGAGGCCGGGCTGCGCAACGCGGCCGTAACCGCGGGCTACATGAACCCGAAACCGGCGCGGGAGTTCTACCGCTGGGTCGATGCCGCCAACATCGACCTCAAGGCCCTCTCCGACGACTTCTACCGCGACGTGTGCGACGGCACGCTCCGGCCCGTGCTCGACGTGCTGGTGCTCGCGAAGTCGCTCGGCGTGGAGCTGGAGGTGACCCACCTCGTCATCCCGACCCTCAACGACGCCGAAGCCGACCTGCGCGCGCTCTCGCGCTGGGTGAAGGAGCACCTCGGGGCGGACACGCCGCTGCACTTCTCCCGCTTCTTCCCGCAGTACCGCATGCAGCACCTGCCGCCCACCCCCGCGGACACGCTGGAACGGGCGAGCGCCATCGCCCGCGCGGAGGGCCTGCGGTTCGTGTACGTGGGCAACCTCGCCACGGAAAAGGGCGAAGACACCCTGTGCCCGGGCTGCGGCGAGACGCTTCTGCACCGGACGCGATTCACGGTGTGCGAGAACCGCCTCCTGGACGGCCGGTGCCCCGCCTGCGGCACGGGCATTCCCGGGGTGTGGCGATGACGCGCAGACGCTTCCTGGCCGCCGCGGCCGCGTTCGTCGCGGCGCTCGCGCCGATCGTGCGCTGCGCGCCGGGCGTCGGGCCGCGGCCTGCGTGGCGCGCCGCCCGTGCGGCACGCTATCCCGGTCCCGTCCGCCCGCTCGACCGCACCGCGCTCCGCTGCCCCGCGAGCCGCGCGGGTTGACTCGCCGGCCGCGGGAGACGGCGCCCGGAGCGCCGGGGCTTGGCCGTCTTCGCGGGGGAGGGCCGGCGCATGAAGGGCGCGGCCTGCCGGGTTGCGGGGGCACGGTCCCGCCCGCGGCAGAGCCCGCAGGCGGCGCGACCGTCCTTGCCCCGGGAACGGGCGCCGCCCAGTATCGGCACGGCTACCGGTTCGGCCCAACGGGAGAGGAAGATCATGAGACCCCTTGCCTGCGCGCTCGCGGTTGCCCTCCTGCCGTTCTGTGCCCTCGCCGAGACGCCCTGGCCGGCGTGGCGCGGTCCCCTGGCCTCGGGCGTCGCGCCCGACGCCGACCCGCCGCTCCGGTGGAGCGAGACGGAGAACGTGGCCTGGAAGACCGCCCTGCCCGGCACCGGACACTCCACCCCGGTGGTCTGGGGCGATCGCGTCTACGTCACCACCGCCGTGCCGACCGACGCGGCGGCGAACCCCGAGCAGGTGAAGGCGGCAGAGGCGGCCGTGCCGTCGTGGCAGCGCGGCCGGGCGCGCGTCCCCACACGGACCGTGCGGTTCGCCGTGGTCGCGATCGACCGGCGTGACGGCCGGGTGGCGTGGGAACGCACCGTGTGCGAGCGGCTCCCCCACGCGGGCACGCACGCCGACGGAAGCTGGGCGTCGGGTTCGCCCGTCACCGACGGCGAGCGCCTCTATGCCTTCTTCGGGTCCTACGGCCTGTACGGCCTCGACCTGGACGGCGGGGTGCAGTGGTCGAAACAGCTCGGCGTCATGAAGACGCGCGCCCACTTCGGCGAGGGGGCCTCCCCGGCGCCGTGCGGCGACCTGCTGCTGGTGAACTGGGACGGGGAAGGCCCCTCGTTCCTGGCGGCCTTCGACCGCCGGAGCGGCGAGGAACGATGGCGCGTGCCGCGGGACGAGCCCACCTCGTGGTCCACGCCCCTGGTCGTAGTGCAGGGAGGCGTCACGCAGGTGGTCGTCAGCGCGACGAACCGCATCCGCGCCTACGACCCGGCCGACGGCCGCGAGCTCTGGTCCTGCCCGGGCATGACCGGAAACGTCGTCCCTTGCCCCGTGAGCGACGGCACCCGCGTCTACTGCATGAGCGGCTTCCGGGGCAGCGCGCTGCTCGCCGTCCGCCTCGCGGGCGCGGCCGGCGACCTCTCGGAGGACGCGCACGCCGTCGCCTGGAAGCGGGCGAAGGACACGCCGTACGTGCCCTCGCCCCTGCTCGCGGGCGGCCGGCTCTACTACCTCAAGGGCAACAACGCGGTCCTCACGTGCGTCGACGCGGAGAGCGGCGCGCCCTGCTACGAGGCCGCCGACCTGGAGGGCCTGAAGGGCGCGTACGCCTCGCCGGTCGAGGCGGCCGGCCGCGTATACGTCACCGGGCGCAACGGCGTCACCGCGGTGCTCAAGGCCGGCCCCACCCTCGAGGTGCTGGCCGTCAACACCCTCGACGACGGCTTCACCGCCTCCGCCGCGGCGGTGGGCCGCGACCTCTTCCTTCGCGGCCACAAGGCGCTCTACTGCATCCGTGCCGAGTAGGCCGGTCCTACCCGCGCCGGCCGCGGCGGCGGCGGTTCTCTGCCGACGGCCCGGCCGGCGACGGCTGGCCGCGCCTCTCGTTTCGGCCTTCGGGGCATCGACGTGACCGGCGTTCACCGGTAGCCGAATCGCAGGTCCTGCTTGCGCAGCGTCTCGCGGCGGAAGAGCGGGTTGTAGGCCCAGAAGGCGGCCGCGCGGTACGGCGAACGCAGGTGCGTCGCGGGATCGAGAAACCGGTGCAGCATGGCGCCGGGGCGGTTCCACGCGGCGCGCAGTTCGAAAGCGAGGGCGGTCAGTTCATCGGGCGCCATGCGGGCCGGCCGGAAGGCGGCATGGTTGAAGCGGTAGTCCGGGTGGGTCCACCAGCGCCCCCCGTAGAGCAGGCGCCCCGCGGCGGCGAGGCGGCCGTGCAGCGGGGTCGCGGGATACGGCGTGAGCACGTTGAACGCGGCGAAGGTGAACCGGTGCGCCCGCGCGAAGGCGAGGGTCTCGCGCAGGCTTCCGGGCGTCTCGTGGTCGTGCCCGAGCAGGAAGGCGGCCCACGTGAGCAGGCCGCGCGCCTTGAAACGGGCGACCGCCCGCCCGTAGCGGTCGAAGCCGCGCAGGTTCGTCGCCTTCCCCCACTCGGCGAGGCCGCGCGGGTCGAGCGTCTCGAAGCCGACCACGTTGCCGAGGCAGCCGCTCGCGGCCATGGCGTCCAGCAGCTCGGGGTCGTCGGCCGCTTCCACGCCGACCTGGCTGACCCACCGCACGCGGAGCGGCACCAGCGCGCGGAACAACGCGAGCGCCGCGTCGCGGTCCGCGGCGATATGGTCGTCGACGAAGAACAGCAACCGCCGTTCCTGCGCCTCGATCTCGGCCACCACGTCGCCGACGGGCCGGCCGCGGTGCGTCGCGCCGAAGAACCGCGTGATGGCGCAGTACGAGCACGCGTTCCGGCACCCGCGCCCGAACTGCAGCAGCGTGATGGGCAGGTAGCCGCGGCCCCGGAAGAGGTCGCGCCGCGGCCGCAGCCCCCCGGGCTGCGGCACGCCGGGGACGCCCTCGTAGCGCGGGCGCAGGGCCCCGGCCGCCGCGTCGCGCAGCAGGCCGGGCCAGGCCGACTCGGCGTCGCCGGTGACGAGGGCGTCGGCGTGTGCGGCCGCCTCCGCGGGGGCGAGGGTCGGGTGGAAGCCGCCGAGCACGACCGGCACGCCGCGCGCGCGAAAGGCGTCGGCGATCTCGTAGGCGCGGCGCGCCGTGAAGGTTTCGACGGTGAGGGCGACGAGGTCGAAGGGTTCGTCGAACGGCACCGGCTCGCAGCGGTCGTCGGCGAGGGTGACCTCGACGCCCGGCGGCGCCATGGCCGCCAGCAGGCCGAGCTGGAGCGGTTCCATGCGGCCCTCGTCGACGTAGGGGCCGTCCACGCGGACGCCGAGGTTGGGCCTGACGAGCAGCAGCCTCATGCGTCGGCCTCCGGCTGCCAGGGCGGCGGCCGCGAACCGGGGGCGAGTTCGAGCCCCTGCTTGCGGAGAACCTCGCGGCGGTTGACGAGGTTGGCGGCGAGGAAGAGACGCACGACCGCGGGCGACGCGAACGGCACGCACGCGCCGACCAGCCGCCGCAGGATGGGACCCGGCCGGTTGAAGGCCCGGCGCAGGCCCCAGCACCCGTCTTCAAGCTGCCCCGGCGTCATCCCGCGCGGCCGGAAGACGGCCCGGCCGTAGCGGAACGATGGGGCGAGCCACCACCGGTCGAAGAGCAGGCGTCCCTCCCCGCGCAGCCGGGTGTACAGCGGGGTGCCCGGCATCGGCAGCAGGGGGTTGAAGTTGGCCAGCACCAGCCCCTCGCGCCGCGCAAAGGCGAGCGTGCGCCGGAAGACCGCGGGCGTGTCGCCGTCGGCGCCGAACACGAAGCTGCCGTACACCGCCAGCCCCGCCTTCCGGAACGCCTTCAACCGCGCGCGGACGCTTCGCGAAGGGTGTGCCTGCGACGGCTTGCCGAGGGCCCGGCGGGTGGAGGAGTCGATCGACTCGATGCCGACCATGGCGCAGCGGCAACCCGCGCGCCGCATCCGGGCCAGGAAGGCCGGGTCGTCGCCCGCCTCCAGGCCGGCCTGGCAGGCCCAGCGCACGCGCAGCGGCTCCAGGAGGTCGAGCAACCGCGCCGTCGCTTCGCGGTCGGCGCCGAAGTGGTCGTCCGCGAAGACGACGAGGCGGCGGCCGGCCTCCCGGATCTCGCCGGCCACCGTAACCGGGTCCCGCGTGCGCAGGCGTCCGCCGTGCACGCCGTGGACCGAGCAGAAGGTGCAGCGGCCGGGACAACCGCGCCCGAATTCGACCAGGGTCGCCGGCGGGTAGCGGAGCCCGGCGAAGACGCGGCGGTCGGAGGCGGACGCGGTCAGCGGCGGCAGCGCGCTGCGGTAGAACCGCGCGAGCCGCCCGGCGCGCAGGTCCTCCAGCACGCGCGGCCAGGTGTCCTCCGCGTCGCCGACCACCACCGCGTCGGCGTAGCCGGATGCCTCGCGCGGGCACAGCGACGGGTGGTAGCCGCCCAGCACGACGGGGACGCCGCGCGCGTGGAACGCCGAGGCGAGCTGGTAGGCGCGCCGCGCGGTGAGGGTCGATACCGTGATCGCCGCCAGGTCGGCCGGTTCGTCCCCCGGCAGCGGCGCCAGCAGCTCATCGCGAACGACGCACTCGACGCCGTCCGGCGTGAGCGCGCGCAGGACGGCGAACGCCGCCGGCTCCAGCGCGTCGGCGCTCTGCGTCGCGCCCGGCGCCGGCCGGATGAAGAGCACCTTCACCGCCACGTCCCCGCGAACCGGTCCTGCCAGCCGCCCTCGCGGTCGAGCGCTGCGGGCTTCGCGTCGCCGCGGCGCCGGCCGCGGCGCTCCATCTCCGCGAGGAACACCGCGTCCGGGCGGCACCGCGCCGTGTCGATCCTGAACACGCGCGGCGCCCCGAGTTGTCCTAGCCGGCGCGCCACGTCGTACTGGAACCCCGCGCGGAGCCGCGCATCGAGGGCCGCCGCGAGCGGTTGCGCGCCGGACAGCGGGGCGGCCGGGGCGACGAACAGGACGTAGCGGAACGCGCCGTCCCCCTCGGGAGCCAGCAGGGCGAACGAGGCGTCCGCCCCGGCGTCGCGCAGGGCCGCGGCGACCGCCTCCCGCGCGAAGGGCTCGGTCAGTTTCTCCCCGCACAGATCGCTCACCGCCCCGCCCCGCCCCGCGAAGCGCAGGGTGGGCACGGCGCCCGCCCGCCCCGTGACCCGGACGAGGTCGCCGGTCCGGTAGCGGTACAGGCCGCCGCCGGTCGTGACGACCGCCTCGTAGACACCGCCGGCCTCCAGATCCTCCACGCCGCGCGCGGTGTTGCCCCCCTCCTCGAGAAACTCCAGGAAGTGCGACCGCAGCGCGGGCACCGGGTCGGTGCCGGCGGCGTAAGGGAGGCTCACGACGGCCTCGGTCGAAAGCAGACCCTTGGGATCGATCGGCACACCGCCCAGTTCGTCGGCGAGCGCGCGGGCGGGCCCTTCGCTGGGCCCGTCGGTCCAGCAGCTCACGGCCGCCAGGCCGGGCCACACGGCGCGCCAGGTGCCCGGACCCGGCCCCGACGCGCCGAACGCGCGGCGCAGCGCGGCGGCGCGCGCGCGGCCCGCCGCGTTTTCGGCTGCGAGGGGTCCGAGCAGCTCCAGCCACGCGCCGCGGACCTCCGCCAGCAACACGGACAGGAACGTCGGGCTCCAGACCGAGACGAAGGCCAGGTCGCACGCGGCCAGCAACCGCAGGGCGGTCGCGCGCCAGAAGCCCGCGGGGTCCGGCGCCGCGAGCGTCTGCGGGGGCACGGCCTGCAGGCGGCGGAAGGCAAAGCGGCCCAGCGTCCCGAGGTAGGACGCGTCCGACGCGAAGCCGACCGGCACGGCCGCGCCCGGAACGGCCGGCGCGGGACCCGGCGGCGAGAGCGACCAGTACACGGCGCCGCGGCGGGCCGCCGGGTGGCGGCGGTGGACCGCGGCGAGCCAGGGCCGGACGGCGGCGAGGAACTCCGCGGAGAGGGTCGCGGTCCAGGGCACGAGCTTGACCGCGCCCGCCGACCCGCTGGTCGGCAGCAGGCGGAGGACGCGTGCGCGCGTCAGCACGCGCGGCTCGCCGGACGCGGCGCGCAGGATCCAGGGGCGCAACTCGTCGTACGTGCGCGGCGGCACCGCGGCGCGGAACGCGGCCGCGCCGCGCACTGCAGCGAGCTCGTGCTCCCGCCCGAAGGCGGTGCGGCGGGCGGCCCGCAGGAGCCGGTCGAGCACGCGGGCCTGCGCCGCCGCGGGTTGCCGCAACGCCGCGCGGAAGGCGCGGTCATCCCGCGCGCCCGCCGCTCGCCACGCCGCGTGGACGGCCCGGCGCGTGAACTGTCCCGCCGCGTGCACGCCCCGAGCATCGCACGTCCCCGCCCGGCCCCGCAACGGCGCCCCGCTCCGCCCGGCACCCCTCCCGCCACGGTCCGCCCCGCCGGCCGCGCTTTCTCCCCCTTCGCGAAGTGTGAGAGGGCGCGGCCGGCGGACGGGGCCTGGGGCCGGCGATGCCGGAGGACCGCCTTCCCGCGTCTTCCGCGGCCGGCCTCGCGGCTCTCCTGCGCGCGGAGCCGGGCCCTCCGTCCCCGCTGACAGACGTCGGCGTCCCGGCTACACTCAGGGGTTCGAGCGGCCGGGGGCCGGCGGGGAAGACGCGATGGGCGATGACGGGCACATCACGGTAGTCGGGGCGCGCGAGCACAACCTGAAGGACATCACCGTGCGCATCCCGCGCAACCGCCTGACGGTGATCACGGGGCTGAGCGGGTCGGGCAAGTCGTCGCTGGCCTTCGACACGCTCTACGCCGAGGGCCAGCGCCGGTACGTGGAGAGCCTCTCGGCCTACGCGCGCCAGTTCCTCGAACAGATGCAGAAGCCGGACGTGGACCACATCGAGGGGCTGTCGCCCGCCATCGCCATCGAGCAGCGCACGGCCGGGCTCGAATCCGCGCTCGATCGTGGCCACGACGACGGAGATCCACGACTACCTGCGCCTGCTCTTCGCGGCGATCGGGCAGCCGCACTGCCCGCGGTGCGGCGGCCGGTCGGGCGGCAGACGCGCCGAGGAGATCGTGGACCAGCTCCTGGCGTTCCCGGAGGGCACGCGCCTGGTGCTGCTGGCGCCGCTGGTGCGGGCCGCAAGGGGCGGCACGAGGAGGTGCTGGACGAGCTGGTCCGAAGCAGGGCTTCGTGCGCGTGCGCGTCGACGGCGACGATGCGTCGAGCTGGACGCGGCCTGCCGAAGCTGGACAAGCAGCGCAAGCACACCGATCGAGGCGGTGGTGGACCGGCTGGTCGTCACCGACAGGATGCGCTCGCGCCTGACGGATTCGGTGGAACTGGCGCTGCGCACGGGGGAGGGCGTCTGGTCAGCGTCTGAGCCAGGCGGCCCGGACGGCGGGCCGCGCGGAGCGCTGTCTTCGCGAGAAGAACGCCTGCCCGCACTGCGGGATCAGCTTCGAGGAGCTGACCCCGCGGCATTTCTCCTTCAACAGCCCCTACGGCGCCTGCCCGACCTGCCACGGGCCTGGGCACGCATGGAGGTGTTCGACGAGGAGCTGGTGGTGCCGGACCCGGCGCTGTCGCTGGAGGACGGCGCCGTCCACGCCTGGCGGCGGGGCGGCCGGCGGCTGATCGTCTACTACAAGCGGCTGCTGCGCGCGGTGGCGCAAGCACTACGGCGTGGACCCGGCGACACGCCGTTCGCAGGACCTGCCCGCGGCCGTCCGCGCGCATGCTGCTGCACGGCTCGGGCGACGAGGAGATTCGAGCTTCGGCTTCTGGCGCGGCGGCGCCTGGCGGACGTACACGCAAGCCGTTCGAGGGCGTGCTCCCGAACCTGCAGCGGCGCTACGAGGAGACGGAGAGCGACTACACGCGCCAGCGGCTGCGCGGCTACATGAGCCGCCAGCGCTGCCCGGCGTGCGGCGGCGCGCGGCTGCGGCCCGAGGCGCTGGCCTGCACGGTCGGCGGCCGCTCGATCGTCGAGGTCACCGGCCTGTCGCATCGACGGAGGCGCTGGCCTTCTTCGAGGCCCTGCGTCCTGACGCCGCACCAGGAGCACGATCGCGCGCGAGGTGCTCAAGGAGATCCGCCAGCGGCTGCGGTTCCTGGCCGACGTCGGGCTGGACTACCTGACGCTCGACCGCGAGAGCGGGACGCTGTCCGGCGGCGAGGCGCAGCGCATCCGGCTGGCCACGCAGATCGGCGCGGGGCTGGTCGGCGTGCTCTACGTGCTGGACGAGCCGACCATCGGCCTGCACCAGCGCGACAACGAGCGGCTGATCGACACGCTGCAGCGGCCTGCGCGACCTGGGCAACACCGTGGTGGTCGTCGAGCACGACGAGCAGACGATCCGCGCGGCGGACTACGTCATCGACCTCGGGCCCGGGCGCCGGGCGGCACGGCGGCGAGGTGGTCTTCGCAGGGCAGCGTGCCGAGCTGCTGGCGGCCGACGCGCGTTCGCTGACGGCGCGCTACCTGCGCGGGGACCTCGGCGATCGAGGTGCCGCGCCGGCGCCGGCCGCCGGACGGCCGCTGCCTGCGGGTCGTCGGCGCGCCGCGAGAACAACCTCGAAGGACATCGACGTCGAGCATTCCGCTGGGGCTGTTCGTCTGCGTGACCGGCGTGTCGGGCAGCGGGAAGAGCACGCTGGTGGACGACATCCTGCGCCGCGCGCTGTTCCGCCAGTTCTACGGGCCGCAAGGAGCGCCCGGGCGCGCACGAGCGGATCGACGGGGCTGGAGCAGCTCGACAAGGTGGTCGTGATCGACCAGTCGCCGATCGGCCGCACGCCGCGCAGCAACCCGGCGACCTACACGGGCGCGTTCACCCTGATCCGCGACCTGTTCGCCAAGCTGCCCGCCTCGAGGGTGCGCGGCTACGGGCCGGGCCGGTACAGCTTCAACGTCAAGGGCGGGCGCTGCGAGACGTGCAAGGGCGACGGCATCCTGAGGATCGAGATGCACTTCCTGCCCGACGTCTACGTGACCTGCGAGCAGTGCCGCGGGACGCCGCTACAACCGCGAGACGCTGGAGGTGCGCTACAAGGGCCGGAACATCGCCGACGTGCTGGACATGACCGTCGACGAGGCGCTGGAGTTCTTCGGCAGCGTCCCGGCGCTGGAGCGCCGGCTGCGGACGCTGTCGGAGGTCGGGCTTGGGCTACCTGCAGCTGGGCCAGCCGGCGACGACGCTGTCGGGCGGCGAGGCCCAGCGGGTCAAGCTGGCCGCGGAACTGAGCAAGCAGGCGACGGGCCGCACGCTGTACCTGCTGGACGAGCCGACCACGGGACTGCATTTTGCCGACGTGCGAACGGCTGCTGCAGGTGCTGGAGCGGCTGCGGAGACCGGCAACACGGTGGTGGTGATCGAACACAACCTGGACGTGATCAAGACGGCGGACTACATGATCGACCTGGGGCCCGAGGGCGGCGACGGCGGCGGCCAGCTCGTGGCCGCGGGAACGCCGGAAGAGATCGCCGCGTGCCCGGCGTCTCACACGGGCCGCGCGCTGCGGGAGGTACTTCCCGCGCCATGACCCCCCGCCTCATCCGTCTCCTGCCGCGGACGGGTCTTGCCGCCGTCCTGGCGGCGGCCGCGGCCGCGGCCGCCGTGCCCCGAGAGATCCTGATGCAGCGCGGCCGCGCCGCGATGGAGGACGGGCTGTACCCCTTCGCCGAGACGCAGTTCACCGGGGCGGCGGCGCTCGACGCCACCCCGGCCGAGAAGGACGAGTCGGCCGTCTGGCGCGCGCGCGCCCTCCTGGCCCGACGTCGGGCGGCCGGGGCGGTGGAGGTCCTGCGCCTGCGCCTGCGCGAGCTGGAGGAAGCCCGCGTGCCCGCCGACCTGTGGTACTGGCTCGGGCGGGCACACTTCGAGGCCGGGCAGCTGGCGGACGCGGAGCGCGCGGTGCACCAGGCGTGGCGCACCGGCGAACCCGGGCCGCGCTTCCTGCGGCTGCTGGCCCGGACCCTTGCGGCGCAGGCGAAGAACGACGAGGCGCTGGCGGTCGTCTCGGCCTTCGACGCGCGGCATCCCGGCGACCCGGAGGCGGCCGACAACCTGCTCGACGGCGCCGCCCTGCTGCTGGAGGGCGGCGACCGCGAGGCGGGCGCGGCGGCGCTCGAGCGGATCGTCGCCCGCTTCGGCCCCGACCCGGCCGGTTACGCCGCGCGGCTGTGGCTGGCCCGCGTCCGCATCGAGCAGCAGCAGCCGGCGGACGCGGAGGCCGTCCTGGCGCCGATGGTGGCCGACGAGGCGGGATGCGAACCCGGGCTGCGCTGCGAGGCGTGGCTGGTGCTGGCGCAGGCGCGCGAGGCCGGCGGCCGGCCGGCCGAGGCGCTGGCCGCGCTGGAGGGCGCCCGCGCGTCCTGCCAGCGGCCGGAGTCCGCCGGCCGCATCGCCCTGTACCGCGCGCGGCTGCTGGTCGCATCGGGCGACCTCGACGCGGGCCGCGCCGAGCTGCGGGCGGTCCTCCCCGAGCGCGCCGGCGACCCCCTCGCGGCGGCGGCGCAACTCTACCTCGCCGAGCACCTGCACGCGGCGGGCCGCCACGCCGAGGCAGCCGAGGAGTTCCAGCGCTGCCTCGAGGCCTTCCCCGACGCGCCCGGCACCGGCGCGGCGCTCCTCGGGCTGGGGTGGAGCCTGTGGGATCTGGGCCGGCACGCGGAGGCGGCCGGCGCCTTCGCCCGCGCGGCGGAGTCCGCGGACCTGCCGGACGGCCGGCGCGAGGAGGCCCTGGTCAAGAGCGCCGACGCGCACCTCGCGGCCGGGCAGGTGCAGGCGGCGCTGGAGGCGTACGGGGCGGTCGGCCGGCGCTACGCGGGCGGCGCCCTGGCGAAGCAGGCCGCGTTGCAGGGCGGGATCTGCCTCGAGCGGCTGAACCGTTTCGAAGACGCACGGGAGGCCTTTGCCCGCGTCGAGGCCGAGTGGCCCGCGGACCCCGTCGCGCAGGAGGCCGCCCTGCAGACGGCGGCCATGGAGGAGGCGCAGGGCCGGTGGGACGCGGCCCTGTCCGTCTACGAGCGGATGATGCGGGCCTACCCGCGCGGCGAGGCCTACCCGCGCGCCCTGCTGGGGGCCGGCCTGGTGCGTTACCGGCTCGGCGGGTTCCGGGAGGCGCTCGCGGATTTCGAGCGGCTGACCGCCGAGTTCCAGGATTCGCCCCACGCCGAGCAGGCCTCGTTCATGCGCGGGTGGTGCCTGTACCTGCTGGGCGACCAGGCGCAGGCGCTCGCCATCTGCCGCGCGTTCGTGAAGCGGTTCCCCGGTTCCCGCTGGGCGCCCGAGGTCCAGTTCTGGCTGGGCGAGTACCACTACAACCGCGCGGACTACGCCCGGGCGGCCGCGAGCTTCACCGAGCTGGCGGACCGCTTCCCCGAAAGCCCGCTGGCCGACCGGGCCCTGTACTGGGCCGGGCGGGCGGCCGCGGCCAGCAAGGAGTACCTGGGCGCGATCGAACACTTCACCCGCCTCGCGCGCGACTACCCGAAAAGCCCCCGGCTGGCCGACGCGCGCTTCGCGCAGGGCGACGCGCTCAGCGAGCTCGGCGAGTTCGCCGGCGCCATCCTCGCCTTCGACGAGATCATCCGCCAGAACCCGGGCAGCTACCTCGCGGACCTGGCGTGGGGGCGCAAGGGCGACTGCCACTTCACGCTGGGCACCGAGGAGCCGGAGCGGTACGAGGAAGCACTGGCCTGCTACCGCACGGTGCGGTCCAGTCCGTCGGCGTCCGACGACCTGAAGCGCCAGGCGGAGTACAAGATGGGGCGTTGCGCCGAACGGGCGGCACGGCCCGGGGAGGCCTTCGACCACTACATGAACGTGGTCTACGGGCACCTCGAGGCGCGGGAGCGCGGGGACATAGGCAGCCCGCTCTGGTTCGTCCGCTCGGCCTTCGGCGCCGCCGCCCTCAAGGAGCGCGAAGGCGGCTGGCGCGAGGCGGTGAGCATCTACCGCCGGGTCGTCGCCGCGGGCGGGGCCGCCGCCGTCGAGGCGCAGGAGCGCATCAACCGGATACGCCTGGAACAGTGGGGACTGTAGCGGAGCCGGCGCGTCGCGCGCGGCCCGAGGGGATCGACCATGTGGCAGGTACTGCGTGAAGGCGGAACGATGATGGTGCTGATCGGCGCCACCAGCGTCGTCGGGATGGCGGTGTTCCTGGAACGTCTGTTCCACCTGCACCGCGCCCAGATCCACGCGCGCGACTTCCTGGAGGGCATCTTCACCGTCCTCCGGTCGGGCAACCTCGCGGAGGCGGTGAGCCTGTGCGACGAAGCGCCCGGCCCCGTGGCCCGCATCGTCCGCGCCGCGCTGCTGCACTACGACGACGATCCCGCCGACCTCCGCCGCGCGATCGAGGAGGCGGGGCTGGCCGAGATCCCCCGCCTCGAACACCGCGTGCCCCTCGTGCGCACCGTCGCGCACGCGGCCCCGGCGATGGGCCTGCTCGGCACCGTTCTGGGCATGGCCCGCCTGCTGCTCGTGCTGCAGCAGCAGGGCCCCCTGGTCCACGCCGGCGACCTGGCGGGCGGTCTCCGCCAGGCCCTGGTGACGACCGCCGCGGGCCTGGCCGTGGCCATCGCGGCGCGCGTCGGCTACGACCTGCTCGTCGCACGGGTCGAGGCCATCCTGCTCGACATGGAGCGCGCCTCCGGCGAGATCGCCGGCTACCTGGCCAGGGAACGGAGCCGCCTGCGGGAGACCCGGACGTGATCCGGGGGATCGACACGACCCGCGGCGGCGCCTTCTTCCGGCGGCGCTTCTTCACGCGGCTCTCGCGCTGCCGCCCCTGGCCCGACCCGGTGCCGCTGGCGGACGTGGTCCTGCTGATCTTCCTCTTCTTCGTCGCGCGTTCGTCGTTCGTGCTGCAGCCGGGCATCCGCATCCGGCTTCCCGCCGCGCCGTTCGAGGACGGCACCGCCTACGGCACGCTGGTCGTCACGCTCTCCCAGGAAGGCATGGTGTTCTTCAACGACCAGCGCACGACCCTCGGCGGGCTCCGGTCGTCCTTCCAGCAGGCCGCCCACGAACGGCCCGAGGCGGTGCTGCTCGTCGAGGCGGACGGCCGCGTGCCGAACCGCACGCTCGTGGAGGTCTACCGCATGGCGGCCGAAGCGGGGATCGGCGAGGTGGTGCTGGCCACGCGCCTCGCGGCGGCGGAGGAAGAGGCGCCGTGACCGGACCCGTCACGCCGCCCCGGGCGGGGGCGCGCCGCGGCTGGGCGATCGCCGCGGCCCTGGCGATGCTCTGGCACGGCGTGCTCCTGTTCGCGCTGCGCGCGGCGCCGGGGCCCGTCTACGCCGCGCCCGCCCCGCGCCCGCCCCGCGCCACGCTCCGCCCGCTGGCGGGCGGCGCGGCGGGGCCGCTGGGCGTCGTGCGCGACGTCTGGTCCCCCGTGCTCTTCTCGCTGCCCAACCGCATGGGCTTCAGCCGCTCGACCGACGCGTCGCAGCGGCTTCGACCGCCGCTCACCCCGCCGGCGCCCCCCGCACGCTACCTCGCCGCGGCGGCGCCCCGCCCGCCCCCCGGCCCCGCCGTGGCCCGGCACGGCACGACGGCGGAAAGCGCCGCCGCGCGGCTGCGGGCGATAGCCGCCCGGCCCGGCGACGACCCCCCGGTGCTCACGCTTCCCGCCCCCTCGTCCGCCCGGCTCGAGGTCCGGACGGCCGACGGCTGGCGGCCGGCCGGGCCGCCGCCCGTGCGCATCGACTCGCTTCCCGCGTCCGACCGGGCGTGGTCGTGTACGGTGCGGGTGGTCTTCAACACGCGCGGCGAAGCGGCCCACGCGCTGGTGGAGGAGTCGTCCGCGCCCGGCGAGGTCGCCGCGGCCCTCGAACGGGCGCTCCGCGCCTGGCGGCTCCCGCCGGCCCGGCCCCCCGCGGAAGGCCGGGTCCTTGTCCGCTACGAGCCGGCGTCCGCGACGGCCGGCGGGACCCAGGACCCGTGAGCGGCGGCGCGGAGCACCTGCTGGCCGGGGCCGTGGCCGCCGCCCTTGCCGCCCTGCTCGCCGTCGCGCTAGGCTACGAGGCACGGCGGCGCAGGCGCCAACCGCGCCGCGGGCGCGCGCGCATCTACCGCTGCGCCGCCTGCGGCCACGTCTACGCCGATCCCCGCCGCGTGCCGCTGGCGGGATGCACCCGGTGCGGCGCGCTCAACGAGGCGGTCCGGAGATAGCGCATGAAGATACCTGTCGTGACGTGGAACCCGCGCCGCCGGGCCGGACCCGTGGAACGATTCCTCGCGGAGCCGGCCACCGACCCGCGCGCCGAGCGGGCCGCACGGCGCGTGCTGGAGGACGTGCGGCGACGCGGCGACGCGGCGGTCGCCGATTGCACGCGGCGGTTCGACGGCTACACGCTGCCCGCCTCGGGCTTCCGCGTGGCCGCCGCCGAGCTGCGCGCCGCCCGCCGCGAGGTCTCGCCCGCCTTCGCCCGGGCGGCGCGCGACGCGCTCCGGCGCGTTCGCGCCTTCGCCCGGGCGCAGCGGCGGCCCGACTGGTCCATGCGCACGCCCCGCGGGGGCCGCGTCGGGGAGCGCTTCGTACCTATCGGGCGCGTCGGCATCTACGTGCCGACCGCCGCCGCGCCCCTCGCGTCGACGGTCCTCATGACCGTGCCCCTCGCCCGCGTCGCGGGCGTGCCGGAGATCTGCGTGTGCGCGCCGGGCGGCCCGTCGGGCACGATCGACCCGCACGTGCGCTTCGCCCTGGACCTGTGCGGGGCGGACGAGGTGTACCGCATCGGGGGTGCGCAGGCCGTCGGCGCGATGGCCTACGGCACGCCGGGCGTGCCCCGGGTCGACAAGATCGTCGGACCCGGCGGCCCCGTGGTGGCCGCGGCAAAGCGCCTCGTCTACGGCGGCGTGGCCATCGACATGGTGGCCGGACCCAGCGAGATCGCGGTCCTTGCCGACCGGAGCGCCGACCCCGCCCACGTCGCGGCGGACCTGCTCTCGCAGGCCGAGCACGGCACCGGCTACGAACGAACCCTGCTGGTGACCGACGCGCCCGGCCTCGCCGAGGCGGTGCGCGACGGCCTGGCGCGGCTCGTGCGCGAGACGCCGGGCCGGCGCCCCACGGTGCAACGGGTCCTGGCGCAGCGGACGCTGCTGGTCCGCGTGAACGGCCTCGACGACGGGATGGACCTCATCAACCGTTTTGCGCCGGAACACCTCGAGTTGCTCGTGCGCAGGCCGCGCGCGGTGCTGGCCCGCATCCGGACGGCCGGCGCGGTGTTCGTCGGCCGGTGGACGCCGGAAAGCGCCGGCGACTTCGTGGCGGGACCCAGCCACGTGCTGCCCACGGGCGGGTCCGCGCGCCGCTTCTCGGGCCTCACGGTCGAGGACTTCCGGCGGCGCATGAGCGTCCAGGAACTCTCGAAGGCGGACCTGCGGGACCTCCTCCCCTCCATCGAGGCGTTCAGCGAGGTGGAGGGGCTGCCGGCCCACGCCCTTTCCGCGCGCGCGAGGCTGGAACGGGCATGAGCGGCTACGTGCGCGCGTCGGTGGCGGCCCTGGAAGCGTACACGCCGGGCGAGCAGCCGTCCGATCCCGGCGTGCTGAAGCTCAACACCAACGAGAACCCCTACCCGCCGTCCCCCGCCGTGGCCGAAGCGCTCCGCGCGGCGGACCCCGCCGTCCTGCGCCGGTATCCCGATCCGCTCTGCACCCGGCTGCGCGCGCGCCTCGCCGAGCGGCACGGCGTGGAGCCCTCGCAGGTCCTCGCCGGCAACGGGTCCGACGAGGTGCTTGCGCTCTGCAGCCGCGCGTTCGTGGAACCTCCGGACCCGGTCGGCTGGTTCGAGCCCTCGTACTCGCTGTACCCGGTCCTCGCCCGCATCGCCGGCGCCGAGGGCCGCCCCGTGGCGCTCGGCGACGACTTCGGGTGGCGCATGCCGCCGGGTTACGCGGCTTCGCTCTTCTTTCTCGCCACGCCCAACGCCCCCACCGGCCGTGTCTACGACCCCCGGGTCGTCGAGTCCTTCTGCCGGGCGTTTCCGGGTGTCGTGCTGCTGGACGAGGCCTACGCGGACTTCTCGCCGCACTCCTTCGCGCACCTCGCGCGGACGGAACCCAACGTGCTCGTCGCGCGCACACTGTCCAAGTCGTACTCCCTCGCGGGCCTCCGGTTCGGCTACGCGATCGGACCGCGGCCGCTCATCGACGCGCTGCACCGGCTCCGGGATTCCTACAACGTGGACCGTCTCGCGCAGGACCTCGCCCTCGCGGCGCTGGGCGACCGGGCGTGGATGGAGGCCAACGTGCGAAGGATCGTCGCCACGCGCGAGCGGACCGCGGACGCGCTGCGCGGGCAGGGGTTCGAGGTGGGCCCCTCGGCAGCCAACTTCCTCTGGGTCCGGCCGCCGCGCATGGAGGCCCGCGCCTACTTCGAGGCGCTGCGCGGGCGGAAGGTCCTCGTGCGCCACTTCCCGGGGCCGCGCACGGGAGCGCACGTGCGGATCACCATCGGCACCGACGCGCAGATGGAGCGTTTCCTCGCGGCCACGGGCGACGCGCTTGCTTCCGCCTGAACGGTCCGCGCCGAACGGGGCGCCGCGCGTGCCCGGCGGCTACGGGCGCGGCCCCGCCTGCTGCATCTGCCGGCGCGCGTCCAACAGCTCTTCGCGCAACCGGGCGGTCCCGGCCTGCTCGTTCTCGAGCCGGGCCCGGCAGTCGGCCAGCTGGTCGGACAGCTCCCGCACCTGCACCCCGGCCCGCCGCAAGGCCTTCTCCGCCTCGGCCCGCGCCTGTTCCGCCCCGGCCAGTCGAGACTCGGCGGCGGCGCGCCGCTCCTGCGCTTCGGCGAGGCGCGCCCTGGTCCCCTCCTCCGCCTTGGACCTGTGCAGCCATTCCGCGCGCTCCCCGGCCAGCGCCTGCACCTGCCCGCGCAGTGCCGCGGTCTCCTCGCGCGCCAGCGCCAGCGCCCCGGCGAGTTCCTCCACCTGGCGACGGGCCTCGGACGCCTGCCGGCCCAGGGGGGCCATCGCCTCCTCCGCGGCGGCCCGGGCCTCCTCCGCGGCGGCCAGCCGCACCTTCAGCTCGCCGTAGTCCGCCAGCCGCGCCTCCATGGCGGCCTGCCGGGCGAGCAACCGGTGGCGCTCGGCGAGCACGCCTTCCATATGCTTCTCCCAGCCGGGCGGGGCCTCGCGCACGCCGGCGCCGCCTTCCTCCGCGCGCGCACCCTCCCGCCGCACGCGGTCCAGCTCGGCCTGGAGGTTCTCGATCTGCCGCTCCAGGGCGCGTCGCATCATGAGCATGGCGTCCTGCTCCTCTTCCGCCAGCCGCGCCAGGCGGCGGCGTTCTTCCTCCCACGCCGCCGCCTCCCCCGCGTCGCCGCCACGGGCCTGCGACAGCAGGGCCTTCGCGTGGGCCGCCTCGTCGGCGGCCACCGCAAGTTGCCGCTCCAGCCCGGCCACCCGCTCCCGCAACCCGGCCGCCCCCTCCCCGTCCGGCGCGACCGGCGGGGGCGCCGAATCGTTCGGAAGGTCGGGCGGCGGGATGTTGCGGCGCGCCGCCGCGAGTTCGCCTTCGCAGTACGCGACACGGTAGCGCACCGCCTCGCGCTTGTAGTCCGGCAGGTCGTCCGGCAGCCGGCGGAAGAGCTGCAGGGCTTCCGTGTAGCGGCGGATCGCCGTCTCCCACTGCTGCGCGTCGCGTGCCTGGTCGGCCATGACCATCGCGACGTACGCGGGCTTCTCCGGCTCCTCGGCCGCGTGCGCCGGCCGCGGCGGCGCCGCGACCCACAGGACCGCGGCGGCCGCGGCGGCGCCCACCCCCCGCACCGTGAGGCTATTCATAGAGCTTCCTCTCCATCGCCCGGTCGCGCGGCTCGCCGAGGGCCAGCGCGCGCTCGTAGTGCGCCACGGCTTCCTCGCGGTGTCCGGCTCCCTCGCCGAGCAGCAGTGCGGCCAGGTTGAAATGGCTCCGGCCGTCTTCGGGTTCCAGTTCGAGCAGCTTGCGGAAGGCCGCGACCGCCTGGGCGCGGCGACCCGTCGCGTAGTACGCGGCGGCGAGATCCCGGAACGCAAGGCCGTAGCCGGGCATCCGGTTCGCGCACTCCTCGAAGGCGCGCGCCGCGGCGCGCAGGTCGTTGGCGCGTGCCGCCGTGGTGCCCAGGAAATGCCAGTAGCCCGGCACCCCGGGCGCGTCGCGCGTGAGCTGTTCGGCGGCCTCCCGCGCGGCGGTCACCTCGCCGCGTTCGAGCTGGATGCGCGCCAGCCCGAAACGCGCCGCCGGGTCCCCGGGCCGCTGCACGGCGGCGGCCCGGAACAGGGCCTCGGCCTTCTCGGTTTCCCCCGCGCCGAGCGCGGCTTCCGCCTGGGCGATCAGCTCGGGCGACGTCTCTTCCGGAACCGCCTCGGCCGGGGGCGGCGCCACGGACTTCGAAGCGGCCAGGCGGGCCCTCAGCGCCTCGCGCTCGCGCCCCCACGCCTCGGCCGCCTTGCGGGCCGCCTCGACCCCACCGGCAAGCCGCTTCTCGAGACGGCCCACCTCGCGGCGCAGCGCCTCCGCCTCGCGCGCCTGCGCGGCCAGCGCGTCCCGCTGCTCCTCCGTCGCGCGGTGCGCCTCGGTCCGCGCCGCCTCGGCCGCATCCCGTTTCGAACGGAGCGACTCCATCTCCGCGGCGTGGCGGGTTTCCGCCTCGGCCAGGCCGGCCTCGGCCCGCCTGGCGCGCTCTTCCAGTTCCTCGTTCTTGTCGCGCAGCGGCTCGAGGCCGCGCGACACCTCGGCCATCGCCCGGCGCATCTCGGCCAGGCTGGCCTCGCGGAGGTCCACGGCCGCCTCGCTCGCCTCGAGGCGCGCCTGGAGCGCCTCCATCCGCACACCCATCCGGGCCAGGGACTGCCGTTCGCGCTCCAAGCCGGCGGCCCGTTCCGCCTCGGCCTCCCGCGCCAGCACCGCCTCGCGGGCCCCGGTCTTCGCTTCGTCCAGCTCGCGCTCCAAGCCGGCGGCCCGTTCCGCCTCGGCCTCCCGCGCCAGCACCGCCTCGCGGGCCCCGGTCTTCGCTTCGTCCAGCTCACGCTCCAGGCCGGCAATCCGTTCCGCCTCGGCCTCCCGCGCCAGCACCGCCTCGCGGGCCCCGGTCTTCGCTTCGTCCAGCTCACGCTCGAGACCGGCGATCCGCTCCGACGCGGCGGCGGCTTCCCGCCGGGCCGCCTCGGCTTCGCCGCGGGCGGCGGCCAGGTCCGTTTCCAGCGCGGCCACCCGCTCGGCGTCGCGGGGGCCGGCCGCCTCGGCTTCCGCCTCGCCGATCCGCCCGAGGCAGTAGTCGATCCGGCGTTCGATGATCGCGGCCTTGTAGCCGGGCGCCTCCGCCCGCAGCTGCTCGAACCGTTCGAGGGCGCGGCGGTACGCGGCGGCCGAGCCCGCGAGCCCGTCGGCCCCGGCGAGCTTGTCCGCGCGGAGCATCTCGCGGTAGGCCGACCGCTCGACATCCTCCGGGGCGGCGGCCGGCGCCGCCGGGGCGGCGCCGAGCACGCCGAAGAGCAGGGCCAGCGCGAGGCGCCCGCCGGGGCGGCCGCGACACGCCGCCCCGCGCGCGGACGCCGGGCGGCTACCTGAACAGATCCCTTTCCAGTGCTTCATCGGGCTTCTCCCCCAGCCGGAGCGCGTGGCGGTACAACCGGATCGCCACGTCGCGCTGCGGATGCTTCGTCATCACCATGAGCGCGGCAAGGTTAAACATCGACTCCCCGTCCTCCGGGTCCAGCTCGAGGAGCTCCTGGTACACGCGTATCGCCCCGCCCTTCCGGCCGAGGCCGTAGTAGG
Source organism: uncultured bacterium (assembly GCA_963744655.1). Lineage (GTDB taxonomy): Bacteria > Verrucomicrobiota > Kiritimatiellia > PWTM01 > PWTM01 > CAVUUJ01. The sequence goes on from CAVUUJ010000002.1 coordinate 893,617, forward strand.
CCAGCGCCAGTTCGCGCCGCGCCTCCAGGCTCCCGGGCCGGCGGCGCAGGGCCGACTCGAGGAGCCGCACCGCCCCGCCGTGGTCGCCCCGGGCGGACGCCACGCTGCCGAGAAACACGCGCAGCCCGGGCGGGGCGTCGCCGCGGGAAAGCAGGGCGGACGCCTCGGTCCAGGCGCCGTCCGCGTCGCCGCCGGCGAAGAGCGCCTGCGCTCGGCTGAAGCGCGCGGCGGCGTCCGCCGCCTCCGCGCCGGCCGGCGGGCCCGGCCGGTGCGGCGGTGGAGCCGCCCCGGGCGGCGCGTGCCCGTCCGGGCGGGGCGCCGGGCCGGCGGCGGGGAGCGGTCCGGCCGCCCCGCGCGAGGCCAGCCACTCGCCGAGCCGCTGCACGAGCGCGGACCGGTCTGCGGTCACCGGTCCGGAACCGGCGGGATCCGCCTCCGCCGCGGCTTCCGGGCCGGCGGCGGCGCGGAGCCGGGCCTGCGCCTCGGCCAGTTGCGCGCGGAGGGCCTCGTTCGTCCGCCGCAGCGCATCGACCCGGGCCGCGTGTTCCGCCGCGGGGTCCCCGGGGCCGGTCCGTTCCGCTTCCGGCACGGGCGACGAAGGCGCAGCCTCGACGGCGGGCACGGCCGGGAGCGGCTGCGCGGGCGCCGCGGGCGCGGGGGCGGGCGGCGGGAGGCCGACCGGTAGACGCGGGGCCTCTCCCCGCGCGGTGCTCATCGTGACCGCCAGCGGCAGTACGAAGAGCAACTTCCTCATGGCCGGGCCTTTCTTTCTGCTTCCCCACCCATGGAGAATGGGCCCATATGCTATCGCATGCACAGGACACCATCAACCGGGAATGCCGCCGGAGACGGTCCGGTGGAGAGCCTCTACGGACGGCAGGTCGTGCTGGAAGCCCTCCGGGCGGGGCGCCGCACGCTGCACCGCCTGCGCGTGGCGGCCGGGGCGCGGGACGCGGGCACGGCGGCGGAGGCGCGGCGGCTGGCGCAGGCGCGGGGGCTGAGCGTGGAGGCCGCGGACCGGCGGGACCTGGACCGCGCAACGCACAGCGGGCACCACCAGGGCCTCGTGCTCGAAGCCGGCCCGTTCGCGTACGCGGAGCTTGCGGACGCGCTGGAGGCGGCGCGGTCGGCGGGCGAACCGCCGTTCCTGCTCCTGCTGGACCACATCGAAGACCCGCAGAACGTGGGCTCGCTGATGCGGACGGCGGAGGCCGCCGGGGTGCACGGCATCGTGCTGCCGAAGGACCGGGCCGCGCCGGTTACCCCGGCGGTGTCGCGCGCCTCGTCGGGCGCCGCGGAGCACCTTCTCGTGGCGCGCGTGGCGAACCTCGTTCACGCCATGGGAGAGCTGAAGCGGGCCGGCGTCTGGATCTACGGACTGGACGCGACGCCCGGAACCCCCCTATACAGCGAGGTCCGGCTCGACGGCCCCGTCGGCCTGGTGGTCGGCAGCGAGGGCGGCGGCATGAGCCGGCTGGTGCGCGCGCGCTGCGACGGCGGCATGCGCCTGCCGATGCGGGGCCGGGTCGGTTCGCTCAATGCCGCGGTGTCGGGCGCGATCGCGCTCTACCACGTGCGGCGCCTGAGGGACCGGGGGGCGGCCGGCGCGTGAACCGAGGCGGCGCGAGGCCCGCGCGCCATCCATAGTCAACCGGGGAACAGGCCATGCGTCATCCAAAAGCGGAAGCGTGGGAACGCAAGCTGAAGGCCGTGTTCGACCGCATCGACGCGGAGCTGGAGGCCGGGTACGGCACGCGCTACCCGCTGCGGCCGGGACGGCCGGAGCCGGGCAGCACGCCGAACCCCGAGTCCGACGGCCTGTTCAACATCGGCGCGGTCTTCTCCCCCGGTTTTGGTTCGCAGCACGGCTCCGGCTACGTGGTGGAGGTCCGCCTCGCCACGCTCGAGCGGGTGCCGGACGCCGTGCGCCGCGAGATCCTCGAGCGGGTCGTGGCGCGATTGCGCGAGACGCTCCCGGAGGCGTTCCCCGGCCGGCGCCTCGAGGTCACCCGCGACGGGTCGGTGTTCAAGATCCACGGCGATCTCTCGCTCGGCAAAGGCTGAGGGCCGCCGCCTCACGCATGCAGCAGGGCGGGCAGCTCCGCCAGGTCGCCGATCTCGGCGTCGGGCTCGGCATCCCCGGGCTGCCGGCCGAAGACTTCCGGGGTGTCCCACTGCCGGGTCAGCACGGCCGAAAGCCCGTTGCGCTTGGCCCCCTGGATGTCGGCCAGCCAGTTGTCCCCCACCATCACCGCCGCGGCGGGCTCCGCGCCCGCCCGCTCGAGCAGGGTCCGGAAGACCTCGGCATGCGGCTTCACGCGTCCGACATCGGCCGACACGACGACCGTGTCCAGGAACCGGCCGATGCCCGTGCGCCGCAGGCTCGCCCGAATCGCGTCCCCGTCGGGGTAGTTCGAGAGCAGGGCCAGGCGGAACCGGCGCCGCAACCGCTCCAGCACGTCGAGCACGCCGGGTTCGACCCGCACCGCGTCGACGAACGACACGAAGCGGCAACGGAGCATCGCCTCGACGCACGCGGGGTCGGGCTCCACGCCGTACAGCCGCCGCACGAGCCGGGCGCACAACTCGGGGAGGCGGTTCTCGCGGTACGCCGGCGCCCGGTACGGGGCGCGGCGGTCCTCGTTGCGCACCGCGCGCAGCAGCTCGACCTCCACGGGGCCGTACAGGCCTTCCAGCCGTTCCCGGAGGGCGCCGTCGCACGCGCGGATCTGCGGCTCCGCGAACTGGACCAGGGTGTTGCCGTAGTCGAAGACCACCACCTCGAGCCCTTCCGGTCGGAGCGCCATGCCGCCGAGCATGAAGCGGCGGCGGCGGGCGCGCAAGCCCCCCCGCGCCCGGGCCGGCTTGCAGGCGGCCGCCCGGCGCGGGACAGTGGGGCATGCCGCCGCCCGCCATCCCGACGCCCCGGACGCTGCTGGTCTTCGTCGACGGCCTCGGCTGGCCCCCGGCGCCGCCCGCGGACACGACCCTGCGCGACGACGTGTGCCCCCACCTGCTGCGCCTCGTCCGGCGGTGCGGCCGGCCCATCGACGCCTCGCTGGGCGTGCCCGGCCTGCCGCAGAGCGCCACGGGGCAGGCGACGCTCCTCTGCGGCGTCAACGCGGCGCGGCTCGCGGGGCGGCACGTCGAGGGCTACCCGGGCCCGCGGCTACGGGACCTGGTGCGCAGGCGCAACCTCTTCTCGTCGCTGCGCCGCCGCGGCTACCGCGCGGCGTTCGCCAACGCCTACTTCCCCGGCGACCTCGACGAGGTCGCACGGCGGCGAAGGCAGTCGGTGACGACCGTCGCCACGCTCGCCGCCTTCGGCGCCGTGCGCGACGGCCGGGCCATGGCCCGCGGCGAGGCGGTCTATCACGACCTGACGCGGCACACGCTGCGGGCCCGCGGCTACGACGGCCCCGCCGTATCCCCCGAGGAGTCGGCCGCCCACCTGCTGGCGATCGCGGCCGCCCACGATTTCACCCTCTTCGAGTTCTTCCAGACCGACCTCGCCGGGCACCGGGGCGACCGCGCCGGCGCCGAAGAGGTGCTGCGCCGTCTCGACCGGTTCCTGGGCGCGCTGCGGCCCTTCGCGCGGGGCCGCGGGCTGCTCGTGCTGACGAGCGACCACGGCAACATCGAGGATCCCTCCTCGCGCCGGCACACCGCGGGGCCGGTCCCCTTCGTCGCCCGCGGCTGCGGGGCCCCGGCCCTGCGCCGGCGCGTGCGCTCGCTGACGGACGTCGTGCCGGCCCTGCTGGCGCGATACCCCGGCCGGGCGGCCGCTTCCGGGCCGGCCGGTGTGCGGGGTTGACCTCGCGCGGCGGCCCTCCGCACACTGCCGGCCATGAAACCCCCCGACGAACCCCGTCCCGGCTGGGACACCTACTTCCTCGACATCGCGCACGTCGTCGCGCGGCGCAGCAACTGCCGGCGGCGGCACGTGGCGGCGGTGATCGTCCGGGAGCGGCGCATCGTGTCGACCGGCTACAACGGGACCCCGCGCGGCATCCGCAACTGCTTCGAGGGCGGGTGCGCGCGCTGCGCGGGCGAGTCGGCCTCCGGCGAGCACCTGGGCGACTGCGTGTGCGCGCACGCCGAGGAGAACGCCATCGTGCAGGCGGCGTACCACGGCATCGCCGTGCGCGGCGGCACGCTCTACTGCACCCACAGCCCCTGCCTGGCCTGCTCGCGGATGATCATCAACGCCGGCCTGCGGAAGGTCGTCTACGAGCGGGACTACCGCTTCTCCGGGCAGGCGCGAGGGCTGCTGGAAGAAGGCGGCGTGGCGTGCCGCAGGTTCCCCCCCGACGGGGCCGGCGCCGGCGAGGCGGAGGGGCCGGGGTCCCGGCCTTGACGGGGCCCGCGGGGCGGGCGCGTCACGGCCCCGGAGGGGCGCCTTTCCCGCACCCGGCGAACAGGACGGGCTAACCGTCGACCCTCAGCTCGTGGCCGAGCAGCCGGTCGCCGTCGAACAGGAACCGGCCGTGAAAAGGGCGACCCGCCAGGAAATGCGGCATCCACAGGCGGTCGTCGGCCCACATCTCGTCGTAGGGGATGGCGTCCTCGGGCACCCACCTTGGCGCCGCCTCGCCGGTCTCACCGGGTTCCCCGTCGCAGCCCGACGCCTCGAAGACCGTCGCCTCGATGGAGAACCCGTCGGCGAACTGGAACTGGAGCAGCCCGCGCTCGGACACCCCGGTGGCGGACACGAGCAGTTCCTCGCGCACCTCGCGGAGCGCGGCCTCCCGCGGCGACTCGCCCGGCTCGATGCGGCCTCCCGGTCCGTTGATCTTGCCGGCGCCCAGGCCGCGTTTCTTGCGGATCAGCAGGAGGCGGCCGCCGCGGCGCACGATGAGCAGGGTGGCCCGCTGCGCGGGCCGCCACGCGGTCCAGTCGACCTGCTCGAACCGTTCGTATCGCGCGGCGCCGCCGGGCCCGGAAGCGGTCACAGCTGGCCCGTCGCTTCCTGCAGGCGCTGCCACTCGTCGAAGTAGCGGCCGAGGTACTCCCCCTGTGGCTGTTCCGCCAGGTCCATGATCATCTGGCGCAGGTTCTCCTGCTCTTCCTCGTACTGCCCGTCGTCGAAGAACCCGCCGAAGTGCGCCACGCGCAGCCAGAGGAGGTAGGTGGTGAGCGCGTCGAAGCAGTTGTACTGCACGATGGCCTCCCACTGCCCGGCCAGCCACAGCTGCGCGACCTGCTCACCGGCGGTCTCGAACTTGCCGGGGATGCCGGAGAGCGCGGCCATCTCGTTGAGCGACACGGCGCGATGGCCCCACCCGCCGAGGAGCTCCATGAGGTCGATGTTCGCCTCGCTGCCCCGCGCGAAGTAGTCGGTGCCCTCCCACGGCTTGTTGGGCCGCCGGCAGAAGTCGGGCATCGAGAGCCCCAGCACGACCGCGCGCTGGACGAGGATCTTGAGGTCCGCGGCGTGCGAGTTGAAGCCGACGACCTGCGGCCGGTGCCGGCCCACCGCCTGCAGGAACTTGCCCAGGACGTCGGCTTCCCGCTGCTGGGCGGGGTCGGCGGTGTCGCGGGGCAGCCACAGCAGGTTGAGCTCGACGCGGTCGCCGCGGCGGCGGCGCTGCACGGCGGCGATCGAGACGACACGGCAGAGCGCGGTCTTCAGGAACGGGAACGGGTCTTCCTCGGTGGCCCCGCCGCGCTTCCACATCTCGAGCACGACCTCGGTGTCCGGCAGGTCGTCCGGGAGCCCGTAAAGCACCCGGCCGGCCTTCGGATCCGGCACCCATTCCGCGTCGAACGCCCAGACGTGATCATCGAGGGTCTTGAACATGCGGCACCTCCTCCGCTGCCCGATGCTAGCGGCGCGGGCGGCGGACGCCAGCCAATTCCCGCCGGCCGCCGCCCGCGCGGGCCCCGCCCGCGACGTCCGCGGTTGTCCGGCGCCGGGGCGGGGCGTAGGATGCACGGCGGCGGGGGGCGGGCGAGCCGGGCCGCGTCCGCCGGAACGTCATGGAAGGCGAAACCAGCCAGCGTGCGGCCGCCACGGGAGCGGGCGGGCCGGGAGCGGAGCCGCCGGCCTGGGCGGCGCTGCCCGACGAGGAGCTGCTCCGCGTCCGGGTCTGCGACCTGCGGCTGCGGCTGCAGGGGTCGCCCGTGGAGCCGTCCGTCGACCGCCTCTGCAGCGAGCTGGAGGCGCGCGGGCTCCGTTTCCGGCCCCGCTTCTACCTGGCCACCGAGTGGCTCTGCCCCGACAAGGTGCCCGCGATCGGGATCCCCTTCTGTCTCGCCCACCCGCGGCTCCGGCAGCTCGAGCAGTCCATGATGCTCGAGGTGGAGGGCGGCGACGAGGAGGGCGGCATGCGCCTGCTGCGCCACGAGGCGGGGCACGCCTTCAACTACGCCTACCGCCTCTACCGGCGCACCCGCTGGCGCGAGCTGTTCGGCCCCTTCTCCGCCGAGTACCAGGTGCACGCGTACTACCCGCGCCCCTACAGCCGCCAGTACGTGACGCACCTGCCCGACAACTACGCCCAGGCCCACCCCGACGAGGACTTCGCGGAGACCTTCGCCGTGTGGCTCACCCCCGGCCTGGACTGGCGCGCGAAGTACCGGGGCTGGGGCGCACTCAGGAAGCTGGAGTACGTCGACCACCTCGTGGCCGCGGTCGGCAAACGCGCCCCCGCCGTCGCGGACGGCCCGCTGCTGTGGCCCGCCCGGCAGGTCCGCGCCACCCTGGCCTCCTACTACCGGCGCAAGCGGCGCGACCTGAGCGACGTGTACCCCGGGTACTACGACCCGGACCTCCTGCGGCTGTTCGCGCGGACCGGCACCGTGCCGGCCGGCCGGTTTCTGAGCCGGCACCGCGCCCACCTGCGGCGCGAGGTGGGCCGGTGGGCCCACGTGCGCCGCTACAGCGTCGACAATGTCGTGGCCCGCCTGGCCGGCCGGAGCCGGGAGCTGGGCCTGTACCTTCGCGGCACCGAGCACGAGGCACTGCTTCACGTGGCGATCTACCTCGCCGGCGTCATCTGCGACCGGCGCGAGGAGGAGGCCGCGCGCGCCCCCGCCGCCACCTGACATGCACGTCGTCGTACTCATCGATCCCGAGGCCGTCCTGCCCTCCGACCCCCAGTTCGAGACGGCGGCGGAGCATGCCGTGACGGAAGTCGAGTACCACGTGACCGAGACGCTCCGCGACGCGGGCCATGAGGCGCGGGTCGTGCCGTTCGGGCCCGACCTCGCGGCCACCGCGGCCCGCCTCCGCGACCCGCCCCCCGATCTCGTGTTCAACCTGACGGAGCACTACGGCGGCAACCGGCGGATGGACATGCACATCGTGGCTTTCCTGGAGATGCTCGGCGTCCCTTACACCGGGACCGGCCCGGAGGGCATGATGCTCTGCCGGGACAAGGGGCTATGCAAGCGGCTCCTGCTCCACCACCGGGTGCGGGTCCCGGACTTCGTCATCCTCCCGCCGGGCCGGCTCCGGGTCCCCCGCGCGCTGTCCTACCCCGCCGTCGTCAAGCCGGCGCTGGAGGACGGCTCCGACGGCATCAGCCGCGCGTCGCTGGTCCGCAGCGAGGAGGAGCTGCGGCAGCGCGCGGGCCAGCTCCACGAACGGATGGGGCAGCCGGTCATCTGCGAGGAGTTCATCCCGGGGCGGGAGCTGTACGTGACCCTGCTCGGCAACCGGCGGCTGCTCGTGCTGCCGGCCCGCGAGGTGCGGTTCGGCCGGACGGCCGACGACGGCGGCCCGCTCATCGCGACGGCGCGGGTCAAGCGCGACCCCGCCTACCGCGAGAAGTGGGGCATCCGCTACGAGGACGCTCTGCTCGACGCGGACACGAACGCCCGGCTCGCGCGGCTCTGCCGCCGCATCTTCCGGGTGCTCCAGGTCCGGGACTATGCCCGCATCGACGTGCGCCTTCGCGAGGACGGCGAGGCGGTCTTCCTGGAGGCCAACGCCAATCCCGACCTCACGATGGGCGACGAAGTGTCCGAATCGGCCGTCCGCGCGGGCCTCTCGTACGACGCGCTGATCGCCCGGCTGGTGCGAACGGCCCTGCGGCGGTGCCGCGGAGGGTGAGGCCGCCGCGCGAACCGGAGAGGCCCATGCGCCTGCACGTCCTGCAACACGTCCCGTTCGAGGGCAGCGGAAGGATCGAAACCTGGGCCCGCCGGAGGGGGCACCCCCTCGCCGTGACGCGCCTGTACGCGGGCGACCCCTTCCCGCCCCCTGGCGCCGCCGACTGGATCATCGCCCTGGGCGGTCCGATGAGCGTCCACGACCGCGCGCGCCACCCCTGGCTGCGCGCCGAGACGGGGCTCCTCCGCGACGCGATGCGCGCGGGCCGGCACGTGCTCGGCATCTGCCTCGGCGCCCAGCTGATGGCCGCCGCCCTGGGCGCGCGGGTCCGCCCGAACGGCCACCGCGAGATCGGGTGGTTTCCCGTCCGGCGCCCGGCCGGAACGGCCCGGCACCCGCTCCTGCGCGGCTGGCCCGGCGAGCTGGACGTATTTCACTGGCACGGCGAGGGCTTCGACCTCCCGCGCCGGGCGGTGCCGCTGTTCGCCAGCGAGGCGACGCCGGTGCAGGCGTTCGCTTGGGGCCCCCGCGCGGTTGCGCTGCAGTTTCACCTCGAGATGCGCCCCGCCGACGCGCGCCGCCTGGTCCGGCGCGCGGCCGAGGATCTGCGGCCGGGACGCTTCGTCCAGGCGCCGGGCGCGATGCTGGCCGAGGCTGCGCGCTTCGCGCGCGCGGGACGCTGGATGGACCGCCTGCTCGACGCCATGGCGCGGTCCTGACCCGGACCGGGCCCCGCCGCGGGGCCCCGGCAAGGCGGCGGGCGGCGCGCGCCGCTCAGGGAGTGAGCCCGGGCATGGGCAGCACGCCCTCCCAGGACTGGCGCTCGTTCCAGGGCAGGTCGGACTCGGGCTCCGCGGGCGAGAGCAGCAGCACGCGCACCTCGCCCGGCCCCCGTATGCGCACGTATACCGTGCCGGCGAAACGACGCGGCGGCGTTTCGCCCGGGGCGGCCTCCCGGACCACCTCCCCGCCCGAGGTCCCGCGCCACCGCACGACGAGGCGCGCCGGGGCGCCGCCGGCCAGCAGCGCGGGCGGGGTCTCGGCCCCCGCGCGCAGCTCGTCGGCCCGGAGGACCGACACGCCGCCGACCTCCACCGCCACCGCCGTGAGGCGCTTCCCCGTGGCGTTGGCCACGGTCAGCCGCGCCGCGCGGGGCACCGTCCGGCAGCCGGCGGCAAGCAGGAGCGCGAGCAGCCCCCACGCCATCGCCCGCCGCCGCGTCCTCTTCCCGATCCTGTCCGCCATGGGCACGCCCTCACACGGTCCGGACCGCCTCGGCCACCGAGGCGCACACGTAGTCGATGTTCCGGGAGGTGACGCCCGCCACGTTGATGCGTCCGCCTCCCACGATGTAGATGCTCTTCTCCGCGCGAAGCCACTCGACCTGCGCGTCCGACAGCCCGCTGAAGGAGAAGATCCCCTGCTGGGCGCGGACGAAGGAAAAGTCCGTGCCCGCGCCCGCGGCCGAGAGCCCGTCCGCGAGCCGTCCGCGCACGTCGTGGATGCGGGCGCACATGGCCTGCAGTTCGTCGTTCCACATCGCCCGCAGCACCGCGTCGCCCAGTACGCGCGACGCGACCAGGCCCCCGTGCGCGGGCGGGTTCGAGTAGGTGACCCGCACCACGCGCTGCAGGTGTGTGAACGCCGCGCGGGCGGCTTCGGGCGTGCGCGCGACCAAGGACAGCGCGCCGGTCCGCTCCCGGTACAGGGAGAGGTTCTTCGAGAAGGACACGGCCAGCAGGAACTCGGCGCCGGAGGCGGCGAGCGCGCGGAGGGCGGCGCGGTCGGCCTCCAGCCCGTCACCGAAACCGAGGTACGCCGCGTCGACGAACGGCATCCACCCCCGCTCGGCCGCCACGGCCGCCACCTGTTCCCACTGCTCCGGGGCGAGGTCCGCGCCGGACGGGTTGTGACAGCAGGCGTGCAGCACCACCACGTCGCCCGCCGGCACGCCGCGCAGGTCGGCCAGCATGCGGTCGAAGGCCACGGCCCGCGTGCCGGGGTCGTAGTAGGCGTACTCCCTGAGCGGGAAGCCCGCCCCGGCGAAGATGCCCTTGTGGTTGGCCCAGGTGGGGCGGCTGAGCCACGCGGCGCCCGTTGCGCCGACCGCGTGCAGCAGGTCGGCCCCCATCCGCAGCGCGCCGGTGCCGCCCGGCGTGTGCGCCGTCGCCGCGCGGCCCGACCCGTGCACCCCGGTGTCGCCGAAGACCAGGGCCTCCACCTGCTCCGCGAACGCGGGGTCCCCGGCGATGGGAAGGTACGACTTGGACGGCTCGTCGGCCAGCAGGGCGGCCTCGGCCGCCTTGACGGCCCGCAGCACGGGGGTCCTGCCCTCGTCGTCCCGGTAGACCCCCACGCCGAGGTTCACCTTGTCGGGATTCGGGTCGGCGCGGAAGGCCTCGGTCAGGCCCAGGATGGAATCGGCGGGCGCGGGGACCACGTGCTCGAACATCTCGGCGACCTCCTTCCGGCTCAGCCCGGGAAGTACTTCTCCACCCAGCGGCGGGTGGCGTCCTCCGCCACGCGCACGATGCCCATCTCCCGCTCGGCGTTCCCGGGGGAATCCGACGCGTGCGCGGCGTTGACCATGATGTCCTGCCCGAATTCCCGGCGCACCGAGCCCAGCTCGGCCTTGCGCGGATCGGTGGGGCCCAGGATCCCGCGGATACGCGCCACGGCGTCGGCGCCCGCGTAGACGAGGGCCAGGCAACGCTCCTCGCCCGGCTCCGTCTTCTGCGCCGTGCTGCACCGGTTCGCCCAGCGGCCGGTCATGAAATGGATGATCTGGTAGTACTGCTGGTCGCCGTAGTGCGGCCCCAGCTCCTCGCCCAGGTGGGCCTGGAGCTCCGCGGGGATCTCGAAGCCCAGCTCGGCCGAGAGGGCGCGGCCCGCGCGTTCCCCGACCGGGCCGTTGAGCTTGGTCCGGAGCACCTCGCGCACGGGCCCGTAGAACGCCTCGGCCTCGGCCACGCTCATGCGGTGCACCTTCGCCCCCACGATGCGCAGGCCCGACCGGGAGAAGATGTCGATGATGTTGCCGGGGCGGGCGCTGGGAAAGCGGAAGTTATCCGGCTTGATCAGCACGAGGGTCTTCTGCAGGTCCGGCCGGGCGGCGACGTCCGCGGCGTCGTCGATGATCCCGCCGTCGCGGTCCGCGTACTCCGCCCACAGCTTCAGGGTCCGCCGCGTCCCCTCGGGCGTCACGCCGACCAGCACGGCGGGTTCGACGTAGCGCACCTTGCCGTCCTCGCCGAGGATGAAGTCCCCGAAGGTGTCGCGCACCGTCTCGCCGGCCTCCATGCCGGGGTGGAGCGGGCCCGCGGCCCGGTAGACCTTTCCTACGGCGTCCTCGCCCTCGAAGAGCAGCATCATGACGCGGTGGCGCCGGCCCGAGCGGGGATCGGGCGCGTAGGCCCGCAGGATGTAATCGGCCAGGATGTCGCGGATCGCCTCGTCCTTGGCCGCGTCTTCCCGGATCTGCGCCGCGTAGCGCTCCGCGAGTTCCCGGCCCGGTCCGAACATGCGGGCCGCGACCAGCTCGAGGCCGGTGCGGCTCATGAAGCGCCCGATGATGCCGCCGGTCCTCGACTTCGCGATCGAGTAGGGATTGATCAGCGCAAATGCCAATTCGGTCGCCATCGCGGAGGCCCCTCGTATACTGTGAAAAAAGCTCGGCGTACGGTAGGGAGACGCGGCCCGTTGCACAAGCCCCAAAAGCCCCGGGTGGGACCGCCGGCCGCCCCTTCGCGGGGAGCGGTTGAGCCGGAACGGCGGCTCGTCCGCAAGGCGGAGCGGCTGCTCGAGACGGCCGGCCGCGTCGAGGCCCGCGTCGAGGCGGGGGAACCGGCGGACCGCGCGCTTTCCGCCCTCTTCCGCGCAAACCCGGGGTTCGGGTCGCGCGACCGCCGGCTCTACGGGGAGGCGGTTTTCGCCCTCTTCCGTTGGCGCGGCTGGTCCGGTTCGCTCCGTTCCGAAGGTCCGCGCGCCCTGCTCTTCGCCCACCTGCTGGACACGCCGGAGCCGGACCCCGCCGTGCTGCGTCTCCCCGGGCTGCAGGGTCCGGGCACCACGCCGCCGCCCCTCCCCGCCGGGGCCGGCCTCCCGGAGAAGGCGGCGGCCGCGGCGGCCTGGCGCGGCCGGCCCGCGCCGCTGCCCCTGGAGGCGCTCGTCCCCGCGTGGGTACCGGGCATGCTGGGCGGACCCTGCTCCGGCGCGGCCGGCACGGCGCGGTGCCTCGCCGCCTTCCAGGCGCGGCCGCCGCTGTGGCTGCGCGCCCGCGGCCCGGGCGCGGCGGTCCGGCTCGCGGAAGCGCTCGCGGCGGGCGGCATCCCGGCCGGGCCGCATCCCGCCCTGCCGGACGCCGTCCGCGTGGAGGGCCGTCCCCACCTGCCCGAGCTCGAGAAGCGCACCGGGCCCTGCTTCGAAGTGCAGGACCTCGGTGCCCAGGCCGTGGGTATCGTCTGCGCGCCGCGGCCGGGCGAACGCTGGTGGGACGCGTGCGCGGGGGGCGGCGGCAAGACGCTCCACCTGGCCGACCTCGCGGGCGGCGACCTGCGCCTGCTCGCGACGGACCCGCGCCCCGCCGCCCTGCTCGAGCTGGCGCGCCGCGCCCGCCGCGCCGGCCGGGACCGCGCGGTGCAGGCGCGGCCGGGCGACGCCGCGGCCAACGGGCCCGGCGCCGGCACCTGCGACGGGGCGCTGGTCGATGCGCCCTGTTCGGGACTCGGCACGTGGCCGCGCAACCCGGACGCCCGCTGGCGCACGGGGCCCGAGGCCGTCGCGCGCGCGGCCGCGGCCCAGGCGGCGCTCCTCGACGCGGCGGCCGCGGCCGTGCGGCCCGGCGGCCGGCTGGTGTACGCCGTGTGCACGCTGACCCGCGCGGAGACGGACGGGCAGGCCGATCGCTTCCTGGCGTCCCACCCCGCCTTCACGCCGGAGCCCTGCCCCCACCCGCTGGGTTCCGGTCCCGCGGCGGGCCGGCACTGGATTCCCCCCTGGCTGGGGCCCGGCACGGGCATGTTCATCGCCCGCTTCCGGCGCGCCGGCTGACCCGCTCCCGCCTCACCGGGCGGCTGCGGGTTCGCGGGCGGGCGTTTCGCGCCCGGCTTCCCGCTGAACGGGCTGGCCCCGGCCGTGCGGCCGTGCTACGCGTGGTCCCGGAACGAAAGGAGCCTGTGATGGGATTCGCCCGCCCGATCCCCGCGCGACGGGTCGCCTGCCGCCTCGCCTACGCGCTCCTCCTGGGCGCCGCGGCCGTCCCGGCCCGCGGGGCGGAGCCGTTCTGCATCGTCGCCCTGCCGGACACCCAGTTCTACAGCGAGAAGTTCCCGGAGACCTTCCTCGCCCAGACCGCGTGGATCGCGCGCCGCCGCGCCGGGCTGGGCATCGCCTTCGTCACGCACCTGGGGGACGTCGTGCAGCACGCCGGCGCCACGAACGAGTGGGCCCGCGCCCTGCGCGCGCTGGAGGTGCTGGACGGCGCGGTCCCCTACTCGGTCTGCCTCGGCAACCACGACGCCGGCGCCCGGCTCTACGACGCGCGCCTCGGCCCGGCGCGCTTCGCGGGCCGGCCCTGGTACGTCGGCGGCTCCCCGAACGGGCGCAGCCACGCGCAGCGCTTCCGGGCCGGCGACACGCCGTTCCTGCACCTGGCCCTGCAGCATGCTCCCGACGCGGAGGCGTTGGACTGGGCGCAGGGCGTCATCGGGTGCCACCCGGGGCTTCCCACCGTGCTCTCCACGCACGACTACCTGGGCTTGCGGGGCCGGACCGCCCGCGGCGAGGCGATCTGGTCGCGCCTCGTCCGCCGCAACCCCCAGGTCTTCCTCGTGCTCAACGGGCACACGCACGGCGAGAACCGCCAGGTGTCCACGAACGACGCCGGCGGCCTGGTGATCGAGATGCTCAGCGATTACCAGAACGAACCCGCCGGCGGGGAGGATGGCTGCGCATCCTGCGGTTCACCCCGGACCAGAACCGCCTCGATGTCCTGACCTACTCGCCCGTGCGGGACGCCTGGCGCGACAACGCGGAAAGCCGCTTCGCCTACGAGGTGGCCTTCGAGGGCACGACCGTCGCCGTGCGCGGCGACATCGCGCCGCCCCCGGCCCGGCCGGAACCGGACGCCGTGCCGGGCGCCTCCACGCGGCGTTTCCGGCGCGGGCTGGGCGGCTACGACGGCGCGGCCGATACCGCGCTCAGGGAGCGGGCGCCCGGCGCCGCGTGCGGCGCCGAACCCTCCCTGTCGGTCGACGCCGACGATCCCCCGGGCAGCGGCGGAGCGAGCCAGGTGCTGCTGCGCTTCGGCGACCTGTTCGGCGCGGGGCCGGGACGCGTGCCGCGGGAGGCGCGCATCGCGCGGGCGCGCCTGGTGCTCGAGGTGACCAACGAGGGACACGGCCTGCGCCTCCACGCGATGCTCGCGGACTGGGACGAGCGCGCCACGTGGGACGCCCTCGCCGGCGGTGTCGCGCCGGACGGCCGCGAGGCCGAAACCGAACCGGTGGCCGCAGCGGGCGGGATCCGGCCCCGCGCCGTGCCCCGCGGGCCGCTGGAGCTGGACGTCACCGCGAGCCTGCGGACCTGGCAGGCGGGAGCGGCGAACCTCGGATGGCTGGCCGCCCCCCTTCCCGGCGGCCGCGACGGCCTCGACTTCGACAGCTCGGACGCCCCCCGCGAGGCCGCGCGGCCGACGCTGGTCGTCGAGTACCTGGAGTAGCACGGGCGCCGCATTGCAGGGCGGGCCGGGGCGCGGTACAGTCTTCGCTGGCGCCGCCCTCCGGCGGGCCGCGGGAGCTGGAGAACCATGATCGCCATCCTCTTTCTCGGCGCGGCGGGCCTGTTGCTCGTCGCCTACCGCACCTACGGCCGATTCCTGGAGCGGCGGCTGGAGATCTCCGACGCGAACACGACCCCCTCGCACCTGCTCACCGACGGGGTCGACTACGTCCCGACCTCCACGCCGATCCTCTTCGGCCACCATTTCAGTTCCATCGCGGGCGCGGGGCCGATCGTCGGCCCGGTGATCGCGGGCCTGGCCTTCGGGTGGGGGCCCGCGCTGCTGTGGATCCTGGTCGGCGCGGTGTTCGTCGGCGGCGTGCACGACTTCACGGCCATGGTGGTGAGCCTACGGCACAAGGCGCGCTCGATCGGGCAGATCTGCCGCTCGATGATGAGCCCGGCCACCTACTACCTGTTCCTGGTCTTCATCCTCTTCACGCTGATCTACGTCATCATCGTGTTCCTGGACCTGACCGCGGCGAGCTTCGCGCCCGCGGCGTACCGGCACGGCGCCGCGGCGGCCGGGCCGCTGGCCGACACCGTGCGGCGGGGGGCGCGGTCGCCACCGCCTCGCTGCTCTACATCGCCATCGCGGCGGTGTTCGGCCTGACGATCTACCGGCTGAAGGTGCGGCTGGGGCGCGCGTCGATGCTGTTCGTCCCGCTGGTGTTCGCGGCCCTGTGGGCGGGCCACCGCTTTCCGCTGGCCGCCCCGGCCCTGCCGGAAGCCTTCGGCTCGGTGAAGAACTTCTGGACGCTGGCGCTGCTGGGCTACTGTTTCGTGGCGTCGATCCTGCCGGTCTGGGTGCTGCTGCAGCCGCGCGACTACCTTTCGGCGTTCCTCCTCTACGCCTGCCTCGGCGGCGGCGCGGCGGGGCTGCTGCTGGCCGCCTGGCGGGGCGGCGCCGCGGTAACCTACCCGGCCTTCATCGGCTGGCGCGACCCGCAGCTGGGCTTCCTGTTCCCCGCCCTGTTCGTGACGGTCGCGTGCGGCGCGGTGAGCGGCTTCCATGCCATCGTGGCCTCCGGCACCTCGGCCAAGCAACTCGACCGGGAGAGCGCGGCGCGCAAGGTCGGCTACGGGGGCATGCTGGTCGAGGGGGTCCTGGCGCTGCTCGCCCTCGCAACGGTCATGCTCCTGGCCCGCGGCGCGCGCGGCAACCCGGTGCAGGTCTTCGCGGGCGGCATCGGCCGCTTCGTGGGGGCGCTCGGCCTGCCGGCGGACGTGGGCGTCACGTTCGGCATGATGGCGGTGAGCACGTTCCTGCTCACGACGCTGGACACCTGCACGCGGCTCAGCCGCTTCATCTTCCAGGAGCTGTTCTCACTCCGCAGCAGCCTGGCGTCCCGCGTGCTGAGCACGCTGGCGGTGCTCGCGCTGCCCGCGCTGGTGGTCTTCCGCGAGGTGCCCGGACCCGGCGGGACCCTGATGCCGGCCTGGCGCGCGGTGTGGCCGGCCTTCGGCGCGACCAACCAGCTCCTGGCCGCACTGGCCCTGGTCGTGGTCTACGCCTGGCTGCGCCGGCACGGACGCCGCGCGGGGTACGTGCTGGCGCCGATGCTGTTCATGAGCGTCACGTCGCTCACCGCGCTCGCCCAGCTGGTGTGGATGAACCTGTTCGGCAGGGGCAGCGTCTTCGTCGGGGGCCTGAGCCTCGTGCTCGGCCTGCTGGCGCTGGTGGTGCTGGGCAACGCGGCGGTCATCCTGCGGGGCGTGCCCGGCGCCGAACAGAGCCTCGCGCCGGAGGCGGCCGGCGCGAAGGCGCCCTGAGAAAAAGGGCTGGCCGCCGCGGCGCGCGATCTGGGATGCTCCGGCCCGTGAAGGGAGGGCACGCGGTGGCCGAGAGCAGCTACGTCGAGCGGGCGCGCGAGGTGATCCGCATCGAGATCGAGGAGTTGTCGCGCGTCTGCGACAGCCTCGACGAGGCGTTCGACCGCGCGGTGGAGCTCATCCTTGGCGGCCTGGCGGGGGGCGGCAAGGTGATCCTCACCGGCGTGGGCAAGAACCTGCCCGTCGCCCAGAAGATCGCGGCCACGCTCACCAGCACCGGCGCGCCCGCCGTCGTGCTCGACCCCTCCGGGGCGATGCACGGCGACCTGGGCATCGTGCTCGGCCGCGACGTCGTACTGGCCCTGAGCTACAGCGGCGCCTCCGAGGAGCTGCTCGCGCTCGTCCCGGCCTTCAAGCGGCTCGGCGTGACGCTCATCGCCGTCACCGGCGAACCGGACAGCCCCCTCGCCGCGCTCGCCGACGCCCTCCTCCTCGTCCGGGTGCAGCGGGAGGCCTGCCCCTTCAATCTCGCCCCGACGGCGAGCACGACGGCCGCCCTCGCGGTGGGCGACGCGCTCGCCATGGTGCTGCTGGCCGCACGCGGCTTCGGCAAGGACGACTTCGCCAAGCTGCATCCCGGCGGGGCCATCGGGCGCACCCTGCTGCTCCGCGTCTCCGACATCATGCGCACCGGGGACCGGCTCGCCCGGGTCCGCGACACGGCCACGGTGAAGGATGCCGTCCTGGAGATGACGCGGGCCCGTTCCGGCGCGGTGGCCGTGCTCGGGACCGGCGACCGCGTGGCGGGCGTCTTCACCGACGGCGACCTCCGCCGACAGATGACGCGTCCCGGCAACGTGGCCGGGCGGCCGATCCGCGAGGTCATGACGCGCGACCCGGTCGTCCTCGGCTGCGACCAGCTGGCGGTCGACGTGCTCGCCGTCTTCGAGCACCACGACATCGACGACCTGCTCGTGGTGGACGGGGACGGCCGCCTGGCCGGCCTGGTCGACCTGCAGGACCTGCCGAAGATGAAGATCCTGTAGGTCCGCTTCGGCGTTGACCCCGCCCCCTCGCGGCGACTACCGTCCGGGGTTCATCGAACGAGGAGACGCGTGCGCCATGGCCATGATGATTTCCAGGTTTCACAAGCTGATCCAGTCGAAGATCCTGTGGGGCGTCTTCCTCGTCGTCATCATCTTCTCCTTCGTGATCTGGGGCTCGCAGAGCCCCGGGCGCGCGCGCCGGCACCGCGAACAGACCGCGGCGGGCAAGCTGGACGGCGAGTTCGTCCCGCAGGAGACCCTCCGCGAGATGTACCGCAACGAGTACGTGGGGCTCCTGCTGTCCGCCGGCCGCGGCTTCCAGGTGAACGACCGGATGGACCGGCTCCTCCGCGAGGCGGCCTGGCGCCGCCTGGTCTCGCTGCGCGAGGGCGCGCGGCTCGGGCTCGCCGCCTCCGACCGCGAGGTGGTGCAGGCGATCCGCTCCCAGCCGATGTTCCAGGAGGACGGCGCCTTCAGCCTCGCCCGCTACCGCGGGTTCCTCGCGCAGGCGCTGGGCGATGCCGGCCTCTCCGAGCGGTTCTTCGAGGAGCACGTGCGCCAGGAACTGCTGCTCCAGAAGCTCCGCCTGCTCGTCCAGCAGAGCGTGCTCGTCCCTCCGCTCGACGTCGAACGCGTGTTCCGGGCGCTCGGCGACCGCGTCACCGTCCGCTACGCCACCGCCACGCGGGCCGACGTGACCAACGAGGTCGAGGTGACCGACGCGCAGGTCAGGGCGTTTTTCGAGCGCGATCCGTCCGCCTACGAACTCCCGCCCCGCGTCTCGGTGCGCTTCGTCTTCTTCCCCGTGGACCGGTTCCTTTCCCAAACGGCCGACCCCGACCCGCGCGACGTGGAGGACTACTACGCCGATCACGCGGACGCGTTCCGCGTCCTCGAGCCCGCCACGAACGCCGCGGAGGCGGTGGAGACGGCCGGCGACGGGGAACCCGCCGCCGCCCCGGAGCCCCGCTGGGTGACGCAGCCGCTCGAGGCCGTTCGCGGCGAGATCGAGCGGCGCCTCCGGGTGGAAGGGGCCCGCGCGCGGGCGCGCGAGGAGGCGGACGCGTTGGTCCGCAAACTCTCCACCTATTTCCAGGACAACCCGATGCCCTTCGACGACGCGGCCCGGGAGATGGGCCTGGAGGTGTACACCCCGGAGCCGTTTGCCGAGACGGAGCGGGTGCCCGGCGTGGCGGCGGGCAGCGACTTCAACGAGGCCGCGTTCGGCCTTCGCGACCGTCCCGACGAGTACTTCTCGCTTCCCGTCACCGGGGAGGACGGCGTCTACCTCGCGGCCCTCAACGAGCGGATCCCCGCGCGCGTGCCCGCCTTGGAAGAAGTGGCCGAGCGGGTGCGCGCCGATGCGCTCGAGGAGGCGGTCACCGAGGCCCTGGTCGACCGGGCCGGCGAGCTGAAACGCCGCGTGACCGAAGAGGGCGCACCCTTCGGGGAGGCGGCCGCTGCGCTCGGCATGGCCCTGGGCGAGCCCGCGCCGTTCAGCGCGGCGGACGGACTCGGCGACGAGCCCTACGCGGACGCGCTCGTGCGCGCCGTGCTGCACCTCAACGCCGGGGAACTCTCCGACGTCGTGCCCGTCTCCGCCGACACGGTGCTGGTGGCCGTCGTGGTGTCGCGCGAGCCGGGCGACGCCGCGGCGCTGGCCGCCCTACGGCCGCAGGTGGCCGCGATGCTGCGGCGCGAACGCGAACGCCAGCTCTTCGAGTCCTGGCGCGAGTACCTGCTCCGGCGCGACGGGTTCGAGGACCTGGCGCCCCGGCGCGACGCGGACACGGCGCCGGAGGACGAGACGGACGCCTGAACCGGGACCCGGCCCCGGCCGGTCACGCACCGACCGCGTCGCGCAGCGCGGCGGCCTTGTCGGTCCGCTCCCACGTGAAGGCCTTCAGGTCCTTCGCGAGGCGCCGGCCGAAGTGCCCGTAGGCGGAGGTCTGCTCGTAGATCGGGCGCAGCAGGTCGAGCTGCTTGACGATCTCGCGCCGGCTTGAGCCCGAAGACCTTGCGCACGGCCCGCTCGATCTTCTCGTCGTCGACCGTCGCCGGTGCCGAAGGTGTCCACGTAGCACGGACACCGGCTCCGGGTAGCCGATGGCGTAGGCCAGCTGCACTTCGCAGCGCTTCGCCAGCTTGCGCGGCCACGATGTTCTTGGCCACGTAGCGCGCCATGTAGGCCGCGCTGCGGTCCACCTTGGAGGGGTCCTTGCCCGAGAAGGCGCCGCCGCCGTGGCGGCCCATGCCGCCGTAGGTGTCCACGATGATCTTGCGGCCGGTCAGGCCGCAGTCGCCCTGCGGCCCGCCGACCACGAAGCGGCCCGGTCGGGTTGACGAGGATAGCGCGTCTTGCGCGTCGATCAGCTTGCGCGGGGATCGCCTTCTTGATCGACCTCCTCGATGATCGCCTCGCGTCGAGCTTCTTGTGCGAGACGTCGGCGTCGTGCTGCGTGGAGACGACCACGGTGTCGACGCGCACCGGCTTGCCGTCCTCGTACACGACCGAGACCTGGGACTTGCCGTCGGGCCGCAGGAACGGGCAGCTTGCCGCTGCGCCGCGGCCTTGGCCAGCGCGCGCGTCAGCCGGTGCGCGAACATGATCGGCATCGGCATCAGCTCGCGGCGTCTCGTCGCAGGCGTAGCCGAACATCATGCCCTGGTCGCCGGCGCCCTGCTCCTTGAACAGGCCCCTGCCCGCGCGTCACGCCCTGCGAGATGTCGGGCGACTGGCGGTCGAGCGGCCACCAGCACCGCGCAGGTGTCTGCCGTCGAAGCCGATGGCCGAGTCGTCGTAGCCGATGCGGCTGACCTTGTCGCGGACGAGGTCGGCGTAGGGAATCGTTGCCCGGCTGGTGATCTCGCCGGCGACCACGACCATGCCGGTCTTGACCAGGGTCTCGCAGGCCACGCGGCTCGTGTGGATCCTGGCGCCAGGCAGGCGTCGAGGATGGCATCCGAAATGCCGTCGCAGACCTTGTCGGGATGTCCTCGGTGACGGACTCGGAGGTGAAGCAGTACGTGCTCGGCCATGTTCGTCCGTTCCTTTCGGCGGTGAACCGGGTGTCCCGCGGACGGCGGGCCGGCTCAACCGATGAGTTCAAGTATTTCCGGGGCCGCGCTGCGTGTCAACGCCCGGCACCGTTCCAGGACGTCCGTCGGCGGACTCGGAGCGGAGCGCCTCGTCCGGCCAGGTCCTGCGCGTCGGGGAAGCGCACGCTGCGCACGACGTCCTTGACCAGCGGCACCGAGGGCGGGCTCACGCTCAGCTCGTCCACGCCCAGGCCCAGCAGCAGCGGCGCCAGCACCGGGTTGCCCGCCATCTCGCCGCACACGCCCGTCCAGATGCCGTGCCGTGGGCCACGTCGATCGTCGTGCTTGATCAGCTTGAGGACGGCCGGATGGGTCGGCTCGTAGAGGTAGGCGACCCGCTCGTTCACCCGGTCCACCGCCAGGGTGTACTGGATCAGGTCGTTGGTCCCGATGCTGAAGAAGCGCACGTGCGGGCGCGATCAGGTCGGCCGTCAGGGCGGCCGAGGGCATCTCGATCATCACGCCGACCTCGATGTCCTCGTCGAAGGCCGCGCCCGCTTCGCGGCAGTTCCTGCTTGGCCTCGGTCCAGCATCCCGTTGGCCTGGATCACCTCGTCGACGTTGCTGATCATGGGATACATGATCTTCACGTTGCCCGACGCGCTGGCGCGCAGGATGGCGCGCAGCTGGGTCTTGAAGACCTCCGGCTGGGCCAGGCAGAAGCGGATGGAGCGCCAGCCCAGGAACGGGTTCATCTCGGCCGGCGTCTTCAGGGCCGAGAGGAACTTGTCGCCGCCGATGTCCAGGGTCCGGATGATCACCGGGGCCGGGGCGAGCCGTTCGGCGACCTCGCGGTACGCGGCGGCCTGCTCCTCCTCGCCCGGCACGTGGTCCTGCGAGAGGAACAGGTACTCCGACCGGAACAGGCCCACGCCGCGCGCCCCGTGCCGCAGCGACGGCGTCGACCTCGTGCGGGCAGCTCGATGTTGGCCGAGAGCAGCAGATCGATAGCCGTCGCGCGTCTCGGCCGGCTCGTCCCGGAGGCGTTTCGAGCCGCGCGCGGACCGTGTCCTGCGCTCCTGCGCGAGCTGGCCGTAGTGCTCCAGCGTCTCCGCGGTCGGGGTGCACGATCAGCAGGCCCCTGGTGCCGTCGATCAGCACGTTGTCGCCCGGCGAGACGCGCACGCTGACGTCGTGCAGCCCGACGACGGCCGGGATCTCGAGCGCGCGCGCCATGATCGCCGTGTGCGAGGTCGGGCTGCCCAGGTCCGTGGCGAAGCCCGATCACCTTGTCGCGGTCCAGCGCGGCCGTCTCCGACGGCGCCAGGTCGCTGGCGACGAGGACGCAGGCGCGGTCGCATCTCGGCGAGCGACGGAGCCGCTCTTGCCCGGCCAGGTTGCGCATGATGCGGCGGGCCACGTCCTTCACGTCGGCCGCGCGCTCGCGCAGGTACTCGTCGTCCAGCCGCGACCAGGGCGTCGACGTACCGCTCGGCCACCGCCCGCAGCACCGCCTCCACGTTCTTGTGCCGCGCGCGTGGAGCCCGCGGATCACCTCCTCGACGAACGCGCGGTCGTCCACCACCAGCAGGTGCGCGTCGAAGATGCTCGCGCTCTCCCGCTCGATGGCCTCGCTCGACCTTCGCTGGATCTCGTGGATCTGCTGGCGGGTCGCGATCAGGGCTTCCTCGAACCGGGCGATCTCGCGCGGGATCTCCTCCTCGGCGATGTCGCGCTCGACGACGCGCACGTCCTCGGTGGTGAGCAGGAACGCCGGCCCGCTGACGACGCCCGGGGACACCCCGATGCCCTGCGCAGACACCAGCTCTTTCCGCGTGTCGGTCATGGCGTCTCAGTCCTCGTAGAACTTCTTCTCGAACAGCTCGCCGATCGCGTCCAGGGCCTGCTCCGCATCGGGCCCGCGCGCGGTGACCGCGAGCCGGACGCCCTGGTACCCCTCGATGGTCAGCAGGCCCATGATGCTCTTGCCCGACACCTCGCATGCCGTCCTTCTCGACGGTGATCTCGGACCGGTAGCGCGGACGCGGTCTTCACGAGCAGGGCGGCGGGCCGGGCGTGGATCCCGTACTGGTTGCGGATCTCGAAGGTCGCGGGTCGTGCCCGTGCCGGCCGCATCGCCCTGGGCCCGCCTAGTCACTCGCCCTCCGTCGCTCCCGCAGCAGGGTCTGCATCAGCTGCTCGTCCAGTTCCTTGGCCGCGTCGTGCCCCAGCTCCTTGAGCCGGAGTTCAGGGCGGCCACCTCGACGATATTGGCGACATCGCGCCCGGGCGCCACCGGCACCGTGATCCGCGGGACCGACACGCCCAGCACGTCGGCCGATTCCGCGCTCCAGCCCGCTGCGTTCCTCCCCCGCGGCATCGCCGGCTCGAACCAGCCGCACGATCAGGTCCAGCCGCTTGGTCGCGCCGCACCGAGGCCACGCCGAACAGGCTGGGCACGTGGATGATGCCCAGCCCGCGGATCTCCATGTGGTAGCGGGTGACCGCGCACGGCCGAGGCGAGCAGGAAGCCGCTGCCGACCCGCTTGCAGCTCGGTGACGTCGTCCGCCACGAGGCTGCACCCGCCGCGCGTGATCAGGCCGAGCGCGGTCTCGCTCTTGCCGATGCCGGGCGCGCCCTCGATCAGCACGCCGATGCCCATGATGTCGACCATGGTGCCCTGCACGCCGCAGGCGCGGGGCCACGAGGTCCTCGATCAGCAGCGCCGCGTGCTGGAGAGCTGCCCGGTGATCATGTTCGCGCGCAGCACCGGCGTGTCCGCGGCGGCCGCCAGCTCCAGCATGCCGGGCAGGGGCCGCATGTTGCGGGAGACCACGACGCAGGGCACGCGGGCCTCGAACAGCCGCTGCAGGCGGTCGCGCCGCCCGGCCGGCTCGAGGCTCTTGAGGTAGGTCATCTCCGCCAGGCCGAAGACCTGGATGCGCCGGTGGGCGAAGTAGTGGAAGAAGCCGGACAGCGCCAGGCCCGGCCGGTTGACGGGCCTCCCGGATCACGCGGTCGAGGTGCTGGTCGCCGGCCAGGACCCGCAGCCGCAGCTCCTCGCGGCCGGCCTCCAGGAAGTCGCGAACGGTGAGCCGGGCGGAAGGCGTGGGGCGCGGCCATGGCGCGTCAGTGCCCCTTGCCGTGGTCCTGCGCCTTCTCGTGCCACCGGCGCATCTGCTTCACGGCCTTCTCCACCGCCAGGTCGAACGACGCGTACATGTCGGCGGACTCCTCCCGGGCCTCCACGCGGCCGGGGCCGGGCGCCTGCACCACGAGCTCGGCGAGGTGCCGGTACTTTTCGAGGCCCAGGATGACGTGCACGCTTTCGGTCCGGGGGAAATCGGAGAAGGCGTGCTCGATCTTCTCGTGGACGTGCTCCCGCAGCGCGTCCGTCACCTCGACGTGCCTGCACGTTACGTTGACCACCATGGGTATGGCTCCTCCCTTCGGGCGTCCCCGCCCGCATCTTCACGGCGCTTCACATGCTGAACCGCGGCCCGAGGTACAGCTCGCGGCTCACCTCGTCGTTGATCAGGAAATCGCTGGTGCCCTCGCGCAGCACCTTGCCCTCGCAGATCAGGTACGCCCGGTCCACCACGGCCAGCGTCTCGCGCACGTTGTGGTCCGTGATCAGGATGCCGAGGCCCCGCTTCTTGAGCTCCACGATGATCTGCTGGACATCGTAGACCGCCAGGGGGTCGACGCCGCTGAACGGCTCGTCGAGGAGGATGAGCGAGGGGTTCGTGACCAGCGCGCGGGTGATCTCCAGCCGGCGGCGCTCGCCGCCGCTCAGCGTGATAGGCCTTCTGGCCGGCCAGGTGGCTGATCTTGAGCTCGTCGAGCAGGTACTCCAGCCGGGCCTCCCGTTCGTCGCGCGAAACGGGCAGGGTCTCGAGAATCGCCATCACGTTCTCGTCCACCGTGAGCTGCCGGAACATGGAGGGCTCCTGCGCGAGGTAGCCCATGCCCAGACGGGCCCGCTGGTACATCGGCATCGCCGTGACGTCCCGGCCCTCGAAGAATACGCGCCCCTCCGTCGGGCGCACCAGGCCGATGATCATGTAGAAGCTGGTGGTCTTGCCCGCGCCGTTGGGACCCAGCAGCCCGACGATCTCGCCGCGGCGGACCGTGAGGTCCACGCCGTCCACGACCCGCCGTTGCCGGTAGGCCTTGACGAGCTGCTCGGTGCGCGCGAGGCAGGGGGCGTCGTCCACCTCACAGCCCCCCGGTGATCCGTTCCCGCGCGCCGCCCTTCTCGGGGTAGATGATGAGGCGCGCCCGCGGTTCGCACACCATGCGGTTCTCGTCGCGCCAGAAGGTGATGGTGTCGCCCAGCAGCAGGTCCTTGCCCCGCATCACGCGGGGACTGCCCTCCAGCACGATCTTGCCGGTGGTCAGGTCGTAGGTCGCCTTGGCCGCCCAGGCCCTCTTGTCCGCCTGGCTCATCACGACGCGGCCCTCGGCGAGGATGTTCTCGACCTCGTTCGTTTCGTTGAAGCGGACGGTGAGCCGTTCGGATTTCATCTTCATCGAGGGGTCGCTCACGACGACGTTGCCCTCGAAGACCGCGAAGAAGGCCTGGGCGTCGTAGGTCAGCTTGTCGGAGGTGATCACGGTGTAGTCGGTGACCGACTCGATGTCGTCCACCGTGCCCTCCGGCAGGGCGGGCGTCTGCGCGCAGGCCGCCGCCGCCGCGAGGATCGTGAGCAGGCCGGCCCACCCGGTTCGAATCCGCCGCTTCTTCATGGTGTCGCTCCCGTCGCCAGCCCGCGCGAGACCCCCCTGAGGATCACGCGCGCCTGTTCGTGAATCTCGAAGCGGGAAGCCCCCGCCTCCCACCGGAATCCCTTGCCCGTGATCACGAGGTTGTTCCGCGTCACGCGCACCTGCGAGGGCGAAGCGGCCGTGTTCTCGCGGCGGTTGTAGAGGCAGTGCGGGGCCGCCACCCGCATGTCGATCGCCCCGTCCTTGAACACCTCGATGCGCAGGTTGGTGATCTCCACCACGTCCTCCGAAACGGCCTTCGCGAAGTCGCCGAACAGCTGGGACTTGATCCGCCCCTGCTCGTCGTACTCCGGAATCCGGAACCCGGCGACGGTGGTGCCCTCCTCGAGCTGCGCCCGCGCGGACCACGCCAGCGCCGCGCCCAGCAGGCAGGCCGCCGCCCGGATGGTTCCGCGCCGTGTCATCCCGCCCCCTTATCCCTGCCGTCCACCACGCTGTCAATCGCGCGAAGCTGCCGCCAGAGCGCCCGCAGGGAGCGGAACGGAAGCGCGTTGGCCGCGTCCGAAAGGGCCTCGGCCGGGGTCACGTGCGTTTCGGCGAAAACCCCGTCGCACCCGGTCGCGACGGCCGCGCGGGCCAGGGCGGGCGCCCACCGCCCGTCGCCGCCCGAACGGTCGCCCGCCCCGCCCGGGCGCTGCACGCTGTGGGTGGCGTCGAAGACGACCGGGTGGCCGAACGACCTCAGCACGAGCAGGCTGCGCATGTCGGCCACGAGGTTGTGGTAACCGAAACTGGCCCCGCGCTCGGTCAGCAGGATCCGCCGGTTCCCCGTGCTCTCGACCTTCGCGATCACGTGCCGCATGTCCTCCGGGGCCATGAACTGCGCCTTCTTGATGTTCACCACCCGCCCGCTCGCGCCGGCGGCCAGGAGCAGGTCGGTCTGCCGGGAGAGAAAGGCGGGAACCTGCAGCACGTCCGCCACGCGGGCCGCCGCCGCCACCTCCTGCGGGGCGTGCACGTCGGTGAGGACGGGCAGACCGAAGCGCGCCTTGACCTCGGCGAGCACCGCGAGCCCCGCCTCGAGCCCGGGACCGCGGTACGCCAGGTGCGACGTCCGGTTCGCCTTGTCGTAGGAAGCCTTGAAGACCAGGGGTATGCCCTCGCGGCGCGCGAGCCGGGCCAGCCGGCCGGCGAGATCGAGACAGCCCTCCCGGCTCTCGATCACGCAGGGCCCGGCGATCAGCACCAGCGGGGCCGTCCCCCCGATGCGCACCCCCCCTGCCTGTAGGACGTGTCCCATGCGTCGTGCCTTCCGCGGGCGAAGATAGAGGAGCCGGCCCCGGGGAGCCAGAACCGATTCCGGCGCGCCCGCCGCGCTTGACCCGGCCGCCCGCGTACGCTACCGGGTGAAGGACCGGCAGGGCGCGGCACGGCGGAACCGTCCGGCAGGCCGGGCCCCGCGCCCCTCCCGCTCCCGCAGCGATCCCTGCCGCGTGCCGCCGGGGCGGCCACGCCTCGCGGCCGCGCCGACCGGAAGACCGACATGAAGACATACGACGAGGACCTGTTCCGGACCGAGTGCGCCCCGGTCCTGGCGCGGCTGGCCTCCTGCGCCGACGAGGAGGCGGCGCGGCGCGCGATCTGGACGTATGCCGAGGACGCGCTGTTCGCGGCCGAGGAGGAGGCGGGGGGCGGCATGCTGCGGCGCGCCGCCATCGTGCGGCGCGACTGCGTCCGCGCCGTGCACACGCTGACCGCCCACCGCTCGGATCGGCTGGCGGGCTTCAGCGTCGCCCGCGCGCTCTGGGACCTCGCCCGGCGCCGGCCGCGGCCGGACCTCCGGGAGGGCTTCCGCGCGGAGATGATCCACCTGTTCCGGGGCGTGGCGGGGCGGCCGCCCGGCAGGGAGCCGCTGCGCTCGGCCTTCACGGCGGCGAAGCTGCACGGGCGGGAGGCCGCGATCGCGCGCTCCGGCGAGCTCGACGCGCTCTGGGACAACGTGGAGCAGCGCATGGCCCGCTACCCGGACGGCCTCTCCGCGGAGGCGGTGGCGCGGCGGGCCGCCCGGCGGGCGGCCGTGCTCGAGGCGCTCGGTGGCGCCCCGGCCGACTGGGACGACTGGCGCTGGCACACGGGGCACGTCCTCGACACCCCCGCGCTGCTGGAGCGGACGATCCGGCTGCGGCCGCGCGAGGCGCGGGCCGTCCGCCGCGCCCGGGCCGCGGGGCTGCCCTTCGGCATCACGCCCTACTACGCCTCGCTGATGGACGACGACCCGGAGGCGGGCCGCGACCGCGCCGTGCGCGCGCAGGTGCTGCCGCCGCCCGGCTACGTGCGCCGCATGGCCGCGCGGCGCGGCACCGCGCGGCGCGCGTGCGACTTCATGCTCGAGCAGGACACGTCCCCGGTCGACCTGGTGACGCGGCGCTATCCCTCGGTGGCGATCCTCAAGCCCTTCAACACCTGCCCGCAGATTTGCGTCTACTGCCAGCGCAACTGGGAGATCGACCGGGCGATGGCGCCGGGCGCCCTCGCGCCCCCGGAGCAGATCGAGGCGGCGCTGCGCTGGATCGAGGAGCACCCGGCAATCCGCGAACTGCTCATCACGGGGGGCGACCCGCTGGGGATGGACGACGAGACGCTGGGTGCGATCCTGGAGCGCACGGCGCGCATCCGCAGCCTGGACTTCATCCGGATCGGCACGCGGGTGCCGGCGACCCTGCCCATGCGCGTCACCGACGCGCTCGCCGACCGGCTCGGCGCGCTGCGCGAGCCGGGCCGGCGGGAGGTCGCCGTCGTGACGCACATCGAGCACCCCTACGAGATCACGCCCGAGCTGGCGGGGGCGGTCGACCGCCTGCGCCGCCGCGGGGTCGCGGTCTACAACCAGCTCGTGTTCACGTACTTCGTGTCGCGACGTTTCGAGGCGGCCCGCCTGCGGATGCTGCTGCGGCGCTGCGGCATCGCCCCCTACTACACCTTCGCGCCGAAGGGGAAGGGCGAGACCGCGGACTACCGCGTGCCCATCGCGCGCCTGCTGCAGGAGCGCAAGGAGGAGACGCGGCTGCTGCCGGGCATGCGGCGTACGGACGAGCCGGTCTTCAACCTGCCGGGCCTCGGGAAGAACTACCTGCGGGGTGGCCAGCACCGCGACCTGGTGGCGGTCTTGCCGGACGGTGCACGCGTCTACGAGTTCCACCCCTGGGAGAAGAATATCGTGCAGCGGCGCTCCTACGTGGGGCGCGAGCCGCCCATCCTCGACTACCTGCGGCGCCTGGAACGCGACGGCGAGGACCCGGAGGAGTACGAAAGGATCTGGTACTACTTCTAGCCGCCCTCCCCCGCCGCCAGCATGACGGCCCCGGGCGCGAAGGCCGTGGCACCCCCCCCCCGCGCGGCGCCCGCGCACGGAACCGCCTCGCCAAAAACCCCTTGATCCGTCCGCTGCGCGTGCTACAGTGGCCCGCTTTTGCGTGGGGCACCGCTAGGAGACGAACATGGCCAGGGTATGCGACATCTGCGGCAAGGGCCCGATGACCGGCAACCGGATCATACGGCACGGCCTGGAGAAGAAGAAGGGCGGCATCGGACTGCACACGACGGGCGTGACCCGGCGCCGTTTCCTTCCCAACGTGCAGAAGGTGCGTGTACTGGAGAAGGGCAGCATCCGCTCCCGCACCGTCTGCATGGCCTGCCTCAAGGGCGGCAAAGTAGTCAAGGCCTGACCCCCTCCGGGGGCAGCCCCCCCCGCCCCGGCGCCGCGGTTGGGCCGCCGCGTCCCCGCGGGGCGCAAGGCGCATCGGCAAGGAGGCACTCGTGACGACTCTCCGGCGCATCGAAACGGCCGAGCTGAAGGCGCTCGGCAAGACGCTCTCGCTGCCGGTCTACGAAGGGACCGAGGGCGAGCGGGCCCTCGACATCGTCAAGCTCCGGAAGGAAACCGGCCTCATCACGCTGGATCCGGGTTTCGTGAACTCGGGCGCCTGCCAGAGCGAGATCACCTACATCGACGGCGAGCAGGGGATTCTCCGCCACAGGGGCTACGACATCGAGGACCTGGCCGAGCACTGCACCTTCCTCGAGGTCGCCTACCTCCTGGTCACGGGCAAGCTCCCGAACCGCGCCGAGTGGGAGCGGTTCTCGCAGCTGATGAACAAGAACTCGATGATCCACGAGGACATGCGGACGTTCTTCCGCAACTACCCGGAACACGCCCACCCCATGGCGGTGCTCTCCGCGATGGTCGTCTCCCTCTCGACCTTCTACCCCGAGCTCGAGGAGGAAAACCGGAAGGAATCGATCGACTTCACGGTGACGCGCCTGCTCTCCAAGCTCCGCACGATCGCGGCGTTCTCCTACAAGAAGTCCGTCGGCGAGCCGTTCGTCAATCCCAGTCACCGGCTCAGCTACTGCGCGAACTTCCTCAACATGATGTTCTCCTCCCCGGTGCGGGACTACCGGATCGACGACGCCTTCGTGCAGGCGCTGAACCTGTTCCTCGTCCTGCACGCCGACCACGAGCAGAACTGCTCGACCTCGGTCGTGCGCTTCGTCGGCAGCGCGGGCAGCAACCTCTATGCCTCGATCGCCGCGGGCATCTGCGCGCTCTGGGGCCCCCTGCACGGCGGCGCGAACCAGGCCGTGATCGAAATGCTCGAGGGCATCGAACGCGACGGCGGCAACATCGACCACGCGATCGAGCGCGCGAAGAACCGGGATACCCGGTTCCGCCTGATGGGCTTCGGACACCGGGTCTACAAGACCTACGACCCGCGGGCGAAGATCGCCAAGACGTCCTGCATGGCCCTGCTCGACCGGCTCGGCGTGCACGACCCGATCCTCGATCTGGCCGTGCAACTCGAGGAAAAGGCGCTGGCGGACCCGTACTTCCAGGAACGCAACCTCTACCCGAACGTGGACTTCTACACGGGCATCGCCTACCGCGCCATGGGCATCCCGACCAACATGTTCACGGTGCTCTTCGCGATCGGACGGCTGCCCGGCTGGATCGCGCAGTGGCTCGAGATGAAAGCGAGCCCGTCCCAGAAGATCGGCCGGCCCCGGCAGGTCTACACCGGCCCGGGCCGGCGGACCTTCGTGCCAATGGACGAGCGCGAATAGCCGGCGGCCCGGACGGGTCCGAACGCCTCCACGCCCGGTTCGCCGCGTCCGCTCAGATCCCCATCCCAGCGCCGGCCGCCGCCCCCGGGCCCTCCGGAAGCCGCGGCGGCGCGGCGGGCGCCGGCGCCTTCGCCGGAACCGGCGGACCGGGCAGGTCGATTTCGGGGAGGAACTGTCCGAGGAACGCCACCCCGTACGCGCGGAACAGCACCGTCACCGGAAGCAGCAGGACCGACCCTACGTACGGGATCGCCGCGAGGCAGCAACAGCAGCACGTCGCCAGCACGGCCGCCGCGGCGCCGAGCGACAGCACGAAGAAGAAAAGCCCGTAGGCGATGAAACACCACGGACTCGCACGCAACAGCGGCAGGAACCGCCGCCAGGCCTCCTGCGCCGTCACGCGGAAGCCGTGCATGATCGGCACCACGAAGTGGTCCAGGAAAAGCGCGGTGTAGCCCGCCGCGAACGAGAAGGCGAGCAGGAGGAGGGCCGCCGCCACGATGGCCAGGATGCCCGCCGCCCGGAAGGACGGCTGGGTCGCGATCCCCACCGCCGCCACCGCGATGACGCTCGCCAGCAGCAGCACCGTGATGAAGCACACCGCCGAGAAGACGATCCGCCAGCCGAAGAGCGAGTTGCCCTCCCGCGCATAGGCGCGCCACGGCGCGCGGATCTCGGCCCGCTCGCGCACGACATTGTCCAGGAACAGGAAGCGGCCCCTCGAACTCAGCCACAGGACCAGCAGCGAAAAAGCCACGCCCAGGAGCAGCAGGACCGTCCCTACCCCGACGATGATCCAGAGGTACTCCTGGAGGAACGAACGCACCTGGTCCCACGACACGCCGCCGTTGCCCTTGGACAGGCTCTCGCCCGCGTTGAAGTTGATGCGGCCGCCGCCCTGACCGAACTGCGCGATCCACGCCGTGAACCCGATGGCGCACCACCGGCCGAGGTCGAAGGGCCGGAACAGCAGCCGCTTCATGTGGTCCCACGCACGGGCCAGCGGGGCCGTGTAGGATACCGACGCGCTCATGCGGGCGAGTCTACCAGACCGGACCCGCCTGTCGATGCTTTCGCCGCCGCGAACCGCGCTTGCCTCGGGCGCGCGGATGCGGTACTCCGCTGCTGTCGGCGGGGGGTGCACCGCGGGAAACGTCCGGCCGGGCCCCCGTCCGGGAGGAGACGGTTATGACGCATCGCGCGGCAAGGAAGACAACGTCGATCCTGGTTTGGGCCGCGGCCCTGGGCCTGACGGCGGCCGGGCACGCCGCGGCCGCACCGCCGCATCCGGAGCTCAAGGCGTTCCCGCCCGCCGGGGAGGGCATGGAACGCTTCGTCATCGTGCTGCCGCACAAGGAGCGGGGGGAGGAAGACGCGTTCCGGGTGGAACTCGTGGCCGGCCGGGAGATGCTCACCGACGGGGTCAACATCGTGCGGCTCGCCTGCACGCTGGAGCCGCGCCCGCTGAAGGGCTGGGGCTACACATTCTACGAGGTCGGCGGTTCGCCGCTCGTCATGAGCACGCTCATGGCGCCGCCCGAGGGGGCGCCGAAGGTCAAGCGCTTCGTCACCGGGCCCCGCCTTCATATCGCGTACAACAGCCGGCTGCCCATCGTCGTCTACGCCCCCGCGGGCTACGAGATCCGCTACCGGATCTGGACCGCGCCCGAGACGCTCGAGACCGCGGAAGAGGGCTGAGCGGGATACGGCAGGCCGGGCCGTGGCGGGGGCTCGGGGGACTCGGCATGTCCGGGCCGCTGCAGCCGAAGCGGAGTGCGGGGGAGGACCGGCCCGTGCGGTTCGGCCTGGTCGCCGACGCGCACTACGCCGACCGCCCGGACGAGGGCACGCGGCGGCACCGGGCCGCCCTCGTCCGGCTGCGGAGGGCAACTTCCGCGATCGAGGCGCGGGGGGCGGACTTCCTGGTCCAGCTGGGCGACCTGAAGGACCGGGTGCCCGGGCCCGGCGCGGCGCCTCGGGCGCTCCGCGACCTGCGGGCGGGCGCCGGCGCCCTCGCCGCGTTTCGCGGGCCTGTCGTGCACGTGCTGGGAAACCACGACCTGGCCTGCCTGTCGAAGGCCGAGGTCCTCCGCGTCCTGCGCGGCGGCGGGCGCGGATACGTCCGCTTCGATTTCGGCGGTATCCGGTTCCTCGTGCTGGATGCCAACTTCACCCCCGGCGGCCAACCCTACCGGCGGGGCCGCTTCGCCTGGAACGAGGCGTGGCTTCCGCCCCGGCAACTCGACTGGCTGCAGCGCGAGCTGGCCGCCGGCCCGGACCGGGCCGTGGTCTTCGTGCACCAGCGGTTGGACCTCGACGGCAACCCGCACACGGTGCGCAATGCGCCCGCGGCGCGGCAGGTGATGGAACGCAGCGGCCGGGTTCTCGCGGTCTTCCAGGGGCACGATCACGCGGGCGGCCGCCGCGCGCTCGGCGGCATCACCTACTACACCCTCCCGGCACTGGTCGAAAGCCGCGGCCAGCCCGTGTGTGCGATCGCGTCCATCCGGGGATCCCGCGTGAGCGTGACACGCGTCCGGCTTCACGCCGGCCGCCTGCCGGCGTGATCCGTCGCCGCAGCCTCTCCCCTCCCCCTGGCTGCGGACTCCGCACGCCGTCCCTCCTCCCCGGCCCCTTGCCACGAGCCCTTCCCCCCGAACCCGGCCCCCGGCCCCATGAGACCGGCCTCACAAAACCGACCGGAAGACATGGCTATATCTTGACTGCTGGATAACGCATATCTTCACGATCGTGAAGATACGCGTTATCGGTTGAAGCAGGAGGGTAGCTGGGGAGTGCCGGGTTACCGGGGATGTCCCGGGGCGTTCGAGGTGCAGCGGGCACCGGGGGGACGGCCGCGCGGGACCGGCAGCGGTGGGTTACCGGCGGCCGCGGGGGAAAGGCGGCGGGTGCAGGCGGTGGCGCACGGCCGGGGGGTGTTGCGGGGGTGCAGGCCGGGGCACTATACTCGCCGCCGCCGGATCGGGGAGCTTCCGGCAGGAGGCGATCCGTGCGCGACGCAGACGACCGGCCGAACATCATCCTGTTCAACTGCGACGACCTCGGGTACGGCGACGTCGGCTGCTACGGCTCGAGGGTGAACGACACCCCGCACCTCGACCGCATGGCCTCCGAGGGCATGCTTTTCACCGACTTCTACATGGCCTCCTCCATCTGCAGCCCCTCGCGCGGCGCCATGCTGACCGGCTGCTACCCGACACGCATAGGCTTCAGCGACTTCGACGGCGCGGGGGTGCTGTTCCCCGGCCAGCCCATCGGTCTCGACCCGGCGGAAATCACCTTCGCGCGCGTGCTGAAGGATCGCGGCTACGCCACCCTGCACGTGGGCAAGTGGCACTGCGGCGACCAACCGGACTTCCTCCCGACCCGCCACGGCTTCGACCGCTACTTCGGCATCCCCTACAGCAACGACATGGGCAGGCAGCGCAGCCACGAGGACCGGCCGCCGCTTCCGCTGCTGGACGGCGAATCGGTCATCCAGCAGCAACCCGACCAGGCCAGCCTGACCGAGCGGTACGTCGAGCATTCCACGCGCTTTCTGCGCGAGCACCGCGACGAGCCGATCCTGCTCTACTTCGCCGACCTGCACGTGCACCTCCCGCACTACGCGCCGGCGCACATGCTGCGCGCCTCGCGCAACGGCCGCTACGGCGCCTGCGTGGCGTGCATCGACTGGGCGGTGGGCGCCCTGCTCGCCGAGCTGCGACGCCTGGGCCTGGACCGCAACACGCTCGTGCTCTTCACCTCGGACAACGGCTCGCGCGGCGACCGGGGCGGCAGCAACGCGCCGCTGCGCGGCAAGAAAGGCACGACGTGGGAGGGCGGGCAGCGGCTGCCGCTTATTGCCTGGTGGCCCGGCCGCATTCCCGCGGGCGCGACCTGCGGCGAGATCGCCACCTCGATGGATTTCCTGCCGAGTTTCGCCCGGCTGGCCGGGACCCGGCCGCCGGCCGACCGCGTCCTTGACGGCCGCGACATCACGCCGCTCTGGTTCGCCGAAAGCGGCGCCCGGTCGCCCCACGCGGCGTTCTTCTACTACGCCGGTTCACGCCTGGCGGCCGTCCGGTCCGGGCGCTGGAAACTCCACCTGGGGCGGCCGGCTGCTTCGGACCGCCCGGGCTCGCCCGCGGACATCGCGCGCGCGCTCTACGACCTGCAGACCGATACGGCGGAGACCACCGACGTGGCGGCCCGGCACCCCGAGGCGGTGCGCGAGCTGGAGGGGCTGGCGGGGACCTGCCGCCGCGACCTGGGCGACAGCGGGCTGGGCATGGAAGGCGCGGGCTGCCGACCCATCGGACGGCTTCCGGAAGGCCGTCCGCTCACGGAGTACGATCCCTCGCATCCCTACATCCAGGCCCTGTACGACCTGCCGGACTCGGGGTGATGCGCGGCGCCGCCCGGCCGCGCTATTCGGCCTCGGGCGGGATACCCATGCGGCGCATGAGGAGGCTGTAGTTCGGGAGTTTCTTCAGCGCCGTGTCGAGCAACGGCTCGGCGTCCACCCACTTCCGCATGCTTTCGGCATGCACGAGAGCCACCTCGTCGACAAGCGGTTTCGCCAGGAGGGGCTCACCGGCCATCGCGTACGTGCATCCGAGCAGGAACCTGCCGAGCACGTTGTCCGGCGACAACTCGTTCGCCTTCTCCATCGCGACCACGGCGCGGGGGTACTCCCCCATCCGCAAGAGCGCATGACCCAGGCTCAGCCATGCCTCCGCCCACGAGGGAAAGCGCCGGGGCAGCGCCTGCCACCGCTCCATGGCTTCCCCGGTCCGGCCGCTCTGGTACGCCAGTTCCGCGCGCGCCAGGTCGATGCCCGCCCCGAACACCCCGGCCTCCTGCACCTCGGCCAGGGCCCGGTCCATGGCATCGCGATCGGGCACGGCCTGCGCCTCCCGGTAGGCGCGGAAGGTCTCCCCGATCTGGTCGAGGCGGGCATAGGTTCCGGGCCCCAGCACGGTTTCGCAAAGCAGGCGGAGATCCTCCTGCCCCATCACCCGCTCGAGGCTTTCGCGGTCAGAGCGCAGCCAGACGGACACGAGTTCGATTTCCTCGAGCGCGCAGCGCTTCCAGTAGTCTTTCGGCAGGTTCCTGCGCTCCCTGACCAGGTCCAGACACGCCCGGTTGAAGCGCGTGGGCATGTAGTCCGGGTTCACCTCCTCCGCGCGCCGGAGGACCTCCTCCATCTCGTCCAGGCGCGTCAGGCGCAGCAGCACGGCGGCGTAGCCGGCCAGGTGAAAGACGTCCTCGGGCCGCTGCTCGAGGAAACGCCGGTAGTAGTAGGCGGAGCGGCTGAACTCCTGCCGGCTGGCGGTAAGGACGGCCGCCCGGCTGAGCAACTGGGGCTGGTTGGGGTCGTAGGCCAGCCCGTCGCGCAGTTCGAGGAGGGCCTTGGGAAGGTCGTTCGCTCGCAGGTAGTTCTCCGCCCGCTTCAGGTGTTGGGCGGCCAGCTGCTGCTCGGTCAGGGTGCGCGGGCGCTCGTTGACGCTGTACGGGTTGTCGCCCCTGCGGACGAGACGCTGTCTCACCTCGTCGAACGAAGGGATACCCGACCGGAACGACGGCGCCCCGGACGTCGGCGCAAGGTCGTCCACGGCCATGCCGTTGAGATAGAACACCTCGCCGCGCGCCGCGGAGGCCCACAGGAAGGCGGCGGCCATCCGGGCGGCGGCGCCGGCACGGGCTCTCGTCAGGCTGCGCATGCCCTATTCCATAGCTGCTGGAGGTCCGTCCTGTCGAGCGAACGCAGCACGACCGCGGCCCCGGCCAGGGCGTCGCGCCCGCACGTCGTCGCGACGGCGGCGACGCGCAGTCCCGCACCCCGCGCGGCCTCGATACCCGCGGCCGTGTCCTCGATGGCGAGCGAGCGGGCCGCGCGGATCGTCCGACCGGCGTGGTGCGTCCTCAGCCGGTCGATCGCCAGGCGGTAGCACGCGGGATCCGGCTTGCTCGCCGGCACGTCGGCTGCGGTCACGATGACTTCGAACGCGCCGGCCAGCGCGGTGGCTTCGAGGATCGGGCCGATATCGCCCGGCAAGGCCCCGCTGCAGAGTCCGCAGGGCACGCCCCGCCCGCCGATCTCGGCGAGCAGTTCCGCCACGCCCGGATACGGACGCAGGCCGCTCTCGCGCGCGGCGCGCGCGAACGCTTCGGCCTTGGCGGCGAGGAACCGGCCGACCTCCTCCCCGCCGGCCGTGCGGCCCGCCCGGCGCAGGGCCCCGGCGAACACGCCGCGGTCGTCGAATCCGACGTACGTGTCGAGGTACTCCTCCCACGAGACGGGGATACCCATCGGGGCGAAGACCTCGGCGAAGGCGCGGAAGTGCAACGGCTCGGTGTCGACGATCACGCCGTCGAAATCGAACAGCACCGCGTCGGGCAGGCGGGCTGCCCCGCCGCGTGCCGCCGCGCCCGCCTGGTCCCGGCTCCTCACAGGCCCCGGAGCCTACGGCCCGGCGCCGCGCGCCGCAAGCCCCGCCCGTCCCGCCGGCGCGGCCGGGCGTTGCCCCGCCGCGCGCCGCGCGGCCCCTTTCAGAACCCGTTTTCGACCAGCACGTCGGACGGTTCCAGCGGACCGCTGCGCGGCTGGGCGGGCGCGGTGGCCTTTCCGATGGCCACGAACAGGGCGACCACGTGATCGTCGGGGAGGCGGAGGAGCTTGCCGACCGCGTCGAAGTCGAAGCCGTCCATCGGGCACGAGTCGTAGCCCATGGCCTTCGCCGCCAGCATCAGCGTCTGCGCCGCGATGCCGCAGGAGCGCATCGCCTCATCGCGCTGGACCTGTTCCCGTCCCCGGTAGTAGCGGTCGATCGCGGGCAGCAGGAAGTCCTGCACCGGCTGCGGCGCCAACCGCCAGTAGCGGGCGGGGTCCTTCTCCCAGGCCTTCAGGTCGGCGCAGAGCACGACGAGCAGCGAGGCCTCGGTCACCTGCGCCTGGTCCCACGCCACCGCCCGGATGCGGGCGCGCAGCCCGGGATCCCGCGCGATCACGAACCGCGCGTTCTGGATGTTGAAGGCCGTAGGGGCGAGCCGTGCCGCGTCGAAGAGCCGGCGCTCCTCGTCCTCCGTGAACCGGTGTTGCGGGTCGAAATGCTTCACCGCGCGCCGCGCGCCGATCGCTTCGAATACGTCCATGGTTCCTCTCCTTTCCCGCCCGGACCCGTCCGGGGTCCCACTATACCCCCGCGCGCGGCCCACTGCATCCCGCCGGGGCGGCGAAGCGCCCGCGCCGGGGGCGAAGCCAGGGGGGGGCGGCGGCAGGCAAGGCTAGGGCGGCGGCGCGTGCCCGCAGCGGCGCGCCACCTTGCGGACATAGCCCTCGATGTCGCACTTGCGCTCGAGGCCGGACGCGGCCATGTAGCGCACGGTGCCGAAGACGGGCCGGCGGGCCCAGGGCCGGTCGTGCAGGCCGAAGACCCAGCCCACGCCGGCATAGGAGCTCGGGTCCCTCCCGTCGAGGAAGTACCGGTTGTTCATCTCGAGCGCGGTCGCGAACGCCTCCTCGGGGGAGTCGCTCCACTCGAGGATCTTCTTGCCCCAGTACATGCGCATGTAGTTGTGCATGTAGCCCGTCTCGCGCATCTCCTCCATCGCCGCGTTCCAGTACCGGTCGTGCGTATCGCCCGCATCCAACCGCGCCGGCCCGTAGCGGTGCGGGCGCGGGTCGGCGGCGTGCCGCCCGAGCGTCCCGCGCGCCCAGTCCGGCAGCGCCGCGTACCGGTCGTAGTCCGCGTGGTAGTGCGCGAAGTTGTTCGCCAGCTCGCGGCGCACGCACAGCTCCTCGAGCAGGGCCTCGCGCGGCGCGGCGGGTCCGCCGGCTTCCCGCACGCGGCAGGCGAACTCGACGGGCGAAAGGTGCCCGAAGTGCAGGTACATCGCCATGCCCGACACGTCGTCGGTTTCCGGCCGGTTGCGGTGGGCCGCGTAGCGGGACAGCCCCCCGGCGAGGAACCGGCGCAGCCGCCGTCGGGCTTCCTCCTGCCCGCCCCGGAACCAGGCCCCTACGGGTCCGACCGACCGGTCCACGCGGAGCCGTCCGAGCACGGTCCCGAGCTCGACCCGCGGGGCGCCGGGCAGGGTGGGCGCGGCCGGCAGGGGGCGGCGGAGCGCGGGTGCGCGCCGCCGCACGAGGAACCGGTCCAGGTGGCGGAGCACCCTGGGGCGGATCGTGCGCGCGGCGTATTCCGCCTTCCCCGACACGGTCTCGACAGGCACCACCGCGTCGGCCTCCACCTCCACGACACGGCAGCGCGCGCGCGCGGCCACGCGGCGCCGCCACGCGCGCTGGTGGCGCAGGTAGCCGCGGTCGCAGACGACGAGCGAGGCGTCTTCGGCCAGGCGCAGGGCGGCGTCGGGCGGCGGCTCGCGCAACACGACGAAGGGGATGCGGCGCGCGGCGAGCGCGGCTTCGACGTCGCGCAGCCCGTCCACCAGGAAGGCGAAGTGGCGGAGGTTCGCCTCCGGGTAGCCCTCGTCGAGGCCGAAGACGACGCAGACCCCCTGCCGCAGCCGGTTCGCGTGCCGCACGGCGACATCCAGCGCGTCGTTGACCCGCGTGCGCTGCGCCTGCTGCATCCAGTACGCCACGTAGCGTCCGCCCGGGCGCTCGCCGAGCCCGTTCAGGTTGCGGATGCGCTCTTCCTCGATGTCGGGCATGGCCCGGTCCCCCCGTCGGACGGCGGCGCGGCGCCCGGGCGCGCGGCTACTCGCCGACGATGATGTCGGCATACAGGCTCACGAAATCCTGCGCCGGGTTGCACACGTCGATGCTGCCGGCGAAGCGGCCCGCGCGGACGGGGCGCAGCCGGTAGGTCACGGTCCGCTCCCCGCCGGGCGCTACAGGGAATCCAAACGCCCAGGTGCGCTGCTCCAGCAGCGGCACGTGGCGGGTGGAACGCGCGTGCGGATCGACGCCGAGAACCTGGAAGCCCTCCAGGAACGCGTCGTCGATGTCGATGCTGTCCAGCGTCACCGGGCCCCGGTTCGGGTTCACGGCGACGACCGCCAGGTCGAAGGGCTCGCCGGACACCACGGTCGGGGGCGCGGCGAGCCGGGCCTCCAGCCGGGGCTCCTCCCGGAGGAAGACGTACCAGACGCACGCCCCGAGGAGGAGGACCGCCGCCAGCAGCAGGGCCAGACAACCTAACGCGAACGCTTTCACACCGCCTCCTGCCGCGAACACGCCGGCGCGGCACGGCCAGTAGACCGCACGGCGGGGCGGCGGGCAAGGCCGTTCCGGGCGCCTTTCGCTTGCGCGCCCGCCCCGCTCCGCCCTACGATGGGGGGGCTTTCTCACGCACGCAAAGGGCGAGGTCACGAATGCGCTCGAGGGCCATCTTGCCGGTCTTGTTCGCCGCCGCCTTGCTGGCGCCGGCCGGCTGCGGCCGGCCGGGCGAGCGCGAACTGCAGGCGGGACAGCGCGCGCTGCAGCGCGGCCAGCACGTGCGCGCGAAGACGTACCTGGAGCGGGCCCTGACCCGTCCCCTCGGCCGCGCGGAGAGCGCCCGGGCCCGCAACCTCCTCGGCCTGGCCTGCTGGCATCTCGGCGAGGCCGGGCAGGCCGCGGAGGCGTTCAAGGAGAGCCAGCGGCAGGACCCCGACCTGCTCGACCCCATCTACAACCTCGGCGTCACGCTCTACCGGCAGGGCGACGCGCTGCGCGCATCGGCCCTGTTCGAGGAAGCGGCCCTGGCGGCCCCCGCCGACCCGCGGCCGCTGGAGTTCCTGGGGGCCATCCTGGCGGAGCAAGGCCAGTGGGCGGCCGCGCGCGGCGTCCTGGAAGACGCCGTCCGGCGGGCCCCCGAGTCCGCCCGCGCCGCGACCGCGCTCGCGGCGGCCGAGTTGCACACCCGCGGGGCCCCGGCCGCGGTACTGCGCCTGATGCGCGCCCTCGAGAAGGACGCCGGCTACGCGCCCGCGCTCTACAACCTCTTCGCCATCCACGACCGCTGGATGAACGACCCGCTGCAGGCGCGGCCGTACGGCGAGCGGTTTCTCGAGGCGGCCGGCCGGTCCGTGCGGGCGGACGAGGTCAGCGCCCGGCTGCGGGCG
Source organism: uncultured bacterium (assembly GCA_963744655.1). Lineage (GTDB taxonomy): Bacteria > Verrucomicrobiota > Kiritimatiellia > PWTM01 > PWTM01 > CAVUUJ01. Next base: position 934,232 of record CAVUUJ010000002.1, read on the forward strand.
GCCGCCGTGGGGTCCGGCGGCGCCGAAACCGCGGTGCGCCGCCCGGCATCCGGCCCCGCCGCGCCCCCGGCTCCTCCGCCCGAGCCGCCGAGGGACACGCCCGAACGCCTCCTCGAGCAGGCCCGGGCGCGCGGCCGCCAGGGGGTGCCGGAGGCGGCGCTCGCCCTCTGCCTGCGCGCGGCCCGCCTGGCGGCCTCCGGGGGGGACGCGGCCGCCCGCGAGCGCGCCTTCCAGGAAGCGCGGCGCGTGGCGCCCGCGCTGCCCGCCGCCGCCCTTGCCTTCGGCGCCTACCGCGCCGGGCAGGACCGCTGGCCCGAAGCGCTCGACGCCTTCAAGGACGCGGTGCGCCTGGCGCCCGACGACCCGGAGGCCCTGCGCCGCCTGGCGGAGGCGGCGCAGCGCGCGGGCGAACACGACACGGCGCTCGTCGCGCTCAGGCGCCTCACGCGGCAGGCGCCCGGCGACGCGGAGGCGTGGTGGTCCCTGGCCCGGCTGTACGACGAGACGCTCGACCTGCCCGCGGAGGCCGCCGCGGTGTACCGCACCTTCACGGAACGTTTCGCGGTCGATACGCGCGCCGCCGACGCGAGGGAACGGCTCGCCGGCCTGGCGCCGGAGGGCGGCGCGCCGGACGACGCGTCCGCTTCGCCCCCCGCCCGCGAGGTGATCTGGAGCGGCGAGTCCCGCCGCGACCGGCAGGCGGCCATCGAGGCATTCAACCGCGGAACCGATCACCAGCAGCGGGGCGACCTCGACCGCGCCATCTACTTCTACAAGCGTGCCGTCGAACTCGACAACCGCTTCGCCACGGCGCTGTTCAACCTGGCCACGGTGTACCGCGACCGGGGCGAGCTCGACCTGGCGCGGTCCGCCTACGCAAAGGTGCTGGAGATGAACCCCGGCAGCACGGAGGCCCGCTACAACCTGGCCATCCTGCTCCACGGCGCCGGCGACCGGGAGGGCGCCGTCGCGCAGCTGCGCGAGGCGCTGGGGCGCGCACCGGAGTACGCGCCCGCCCACTACCTCCTGGGCCTGGTGTACGCCGAGGACGAGGGGACGCGGCAGCGGGCCAGGCCGTCCTTCGAGCGGTTTGTCGGCCTGGCGCCCTCGGACCCGCTGGCCGGATCGGTGCGCGCCTGGCTGCGCGAGAACCCCTGACGCCGTTCAGCCTGCCACGGCGCGGTACACGTCCCACGTCCGGCGCGCCGTCTCGTCCCACGTGAACCCGGCCGCGTGGGCGCGACCCCGTTCGACGAGCCGGGCGCGGGCCCCCGCATCGCCCAGCAGCCCGCGCACGCATTCCGCCCACCGGTCCGCGTCGTACGTGTCGATCACCTCCGCCGCCGCGCCGGCCACCTCCCGGAGCGCGCCCCCGGCGGAACAGACCACGGGCGTACCGCAGGCCATGGCCTCCAGCGGGGGGAACCCGAACCCCTCGTAGAGCGACGGGAAGACGACCAGTTCCGCGCCGGCATACAGCGCGGGCAGGTCTTCGTCGGCCACGTAGTCGAGATGCCGTATGCGGCCGGCGCGCGGCGAGCGGCGGATCCGGTCCAGGATGGGTTCGACCTTCCATCCCCGCATGCCGGCCAGCACGAGCAGACCGCCGAAGTCCGCCAGCCGCTCGAAGACCTCCACGAGAAAGGCGTGGTTCTTGCGCGGCTCCAGCGTGCCGACCATCAGGAGGTAGGGCCGGTCGAGCCCAACACGCCGGCGGAAGGCCCCGACCTCGTCCGGCGGCGGACGGCGCAGGTCCGCCGGCAGGCCGAGGGGGATCGGGAAGATCCGCTCGCTCGGCACACCGAGAAGCTCCTCGATGTCCCGCGCCATCGCCTGCGAATCCGTGATGACCGCATCGGCCCGCCGCACGGTCGCGGGCACGCGGGCGTGAAGGTAGCGCAGGTTGCGGGGTTCCGCGGCCTCGGGGAAGCGGAGAAACGAGACGTCGTGCAGCGTCACGACCGAACGCCCCCTGCGGAGGGGCGGGCGGACGAAGTTGGGAAAATGGTACACGCCGGCCCGGCCGGCGAACCACTCGTAGGGCGGCCATCCCGCCGTTTTCCACGCCTGCTGCACGAGGCGGCCGGGCACCCAGCGCACGGTGCGCAGCGAGGCGCCCCCGGGCAGCCCTTCGGGAACGCCGCGCCGCTGGAAATCGAAGCAGAACAGCCGGACCGCGTCCCCTCCCGCGTGCGCCGGAAGGTGCGCGGCCAGCATCCGGGTGTAGCGGCCGACGCCCGCCCGCTGCGCAAGCGCCGGCTGGATGTCGAGGCTGACGATCACCGTGGCCGCAGCCTACCAGAGCCCCCCCGAGCGGCCAAGCCGCCCCGGCGTCCGCCAGTGCGCCCGCAGCCACGCCGCGGCCGGTCCCACGTCGACACGCTCCGCGAAAGCGACCAGTTCCCCGGTCCGGTCGACGGCGTCGAGCGCGATGTTCTTCCCGGGCGGAAAGGCGGGCGCGAGGCGGTGATAGCGGTCGCGCAGGAGTTGACGGCACTGGTAGTCCGCCACCCCGGCCACGCCGTCCAGCATCAGGTCGATGATCGGCCGGCCCCAGCGCACCCAGCCCCAGGCGATGCGCCGCTCCGGGCGGCGGAGCAGCGGCGTGCCGGTCCCGAGCGAGAGCAGCGCGACCCGTTCAAGACGCGGCGGCCGCGCCGCGGCGCGGCGGTCCTGCGTCTGCGCCAGCGCCGCCATGGCCGGGTTGTTGGCCACCACGCCGCCGTCGATGTACCCATCGACCGACGGAAAGTACGTCGGCGCCGCGCTGGTGTAGAGGGCCACCTTGTAGACCGGGCACTCCGCGTCGGTATCCGCGCCGGGGAAGTTGTGGAAGAACTTCGGCGCCCAGCGCCGCTTCGCGGGGTCGGGGTCCTCGTTGTCGAGGTCGAACGCGGGGATGAGCACGCGCCGGCGCAGGTCGCGCAGCCGCGCGTTCCCGAACACGGTCCGCAGTTCGCGGGACAGGGCGCGGTTGTCGTACTGGGCGCCGAGCGCGTTGCCCAGGTCGCGCACGTCGTCGAGCGCCGAGTCGCGGAAGATGGCGCGGCCGCGCTTCTCGTAGAGGGCGCGCAGGTCCGCGAGGGAGAGGCCGTGGGCCAGGCCGAGCGCAAGGATGCCGCCGGTGGACGTGCCCGCGATCAGGTCGGCCTTGGCCAGCCAGCCCGGGCAGGCGGCCTCGAGGCGCTCGAGCAGCACGAGGGTGAGCAGCCCCCGGATGCCGCCGCCGTCCAGACTCAGGACCCGGTACGGCCGCCTGCGGCGCGCCGCCTCCCTTTTCGCCATGGCCGCCTCCTTAGCCCGGGGTCCGGCCGCGTTTCCCCGTTCGCGCCGGACCGCGGGCCGCGGCAGCCCGCGGGCGGCATCACGCCTCCACGACCTCCATGGCGATGCGCGCCCATTCGGAGAGGCGGGCCGGCTCGTAGCGGACCGTGCTGATGTCCTTGAGGATGATCTCCAGCGGGCAGCCGTGCCGCTCGCAGACCGCCCGCGTGCCGGCGAGGTCCGCGCGCACCGCGTCCGCGTCGAACCGGTCCGCCGCCACGAGCGCGGGGCTCGGCTTGCGGGAGAACACGAAGTCGCCGCCGATCTCCTTCGCCCCGCGCTCCTGGTCGACCCAGGGGCTCATGGAGATCTTGCGCACGTTCGGCAGCAGGCGCACCTCGGCCATCTTTCCGTCCAGCGGATCGCAGCAGCCGTAGTACACCAGCCCGAACCGCTCGCAGAGGCGCCGGGTGTAGTCCACCTCGAACTCCTTGAACATGGCGGGCGACACCGAGGAGAACACCTGGGCCAGGCCGAACATCCACAGGTCCCTCGTGCGCGGCGCGCGCGGGTCGTAGCCCGGCGCGGGCAGCTCGTCGGTGAAGGCCCCGGTGCAGTGGATCGTGCTCTGCGGACCGCAGAGCAGCCCCTGCTCCTCGAGCTGGTCGAGCAGGGAGAGGTAGCCTTCCGTCATGCGGGCCAGCAGGCGGTGCACGTAGTCCGGCCGGTCCACCAGGGCGAACAGCACCTCTTCGACGCTCATCCACGTCGTGATCGGGTCCCACAGGGACACGTAGGGGTCGACCCCCTCCGGCCGTACCTCCAGCAGGCCGTCGAACAGCTCCGCTGCCACGGCCAGCCGGCGTTCGGTTTCCTCCTCGTCGTGGCGGACCCGCGGCGTTTTGATCCTCTCCAGGTCGGCTTCCGTCTTGAACTGGTTCTCGTACCGGTGCCCCACCACGTCGTTGGCCGGGTCGCCGACGGCGGTCTGCTGGCGCACCGCGATCCCGAAGCCCGTGACGCGGACGGCCTTGGGCACGCGCACGAAGGACTCGACCGCCCTGTCCACGGGGAAGTGCTTCACCTGGTAGAGCGTGCGGCGGAGCACCTCCTCGTAGCCGCGGCAGTCCGCGTCCGCGCACCGCGGGGCAAGGTCGCCGGCGGACGACAGCTCGTTCCAGCACACCTGGTCGATCATCACCATCGGGCGCGCGGGTTTGCGCGCGTTGAGGGCGCGCCACAGGCGCCGCTTCTCCTCCTGCTCCGGCCGCGCGGCGATTTCCGCCACGCGGCCCGCCAGGTCCCGCACGATGGCAACGTCTTTCCCGTTCAGCATGCCCCCCCCTTTCTTTTGTACACGACCGGCCGGACCGGTTCCGCGCGTCCCCGTGCGACCGGGACCGGGCGGACTACCCGGGCGCCCGCTTCTGCCACGGAACCGACCCGGCCTGCCGGATGTGCTCCTGCATCGCCTTGCAGAGTTCGTCACGCGCCGGGTGGTCTTCGCCCGCCCGGTCGTGTTCTTCCCCCTCGTCCCCCGCCAGGTCGTACATCTCCAGCGGGGCGAACGCGTCGTTGTGCAGCAGCTTGAGGTCGCCGCGCCGCACGGCGTGGTAGTCCTGGCCCACGTAGCGGCGCCCCTTCCACCATCCCTCCCGGCGGACCCAGTAGAAGGTGCGGTCCGCGGCGTCGGCTTCCCCGCCGAGCAGCAGCGGCAGGATGGAGCGTCCCTCGATGCGGTGCGTCACGTCGATCCCGGCCAACTCCGCCAGCGTCGGGAAAACGTCCATCAGCATCGCCACCCGGTCCGACGCGCCCCCCGGGGCGATGCGCCCGGGCCAGCGGGCGAGGAACGGGATGCGGATGCCCCCCTCGTACATGTCGCCCTTGGCGCCTCGCAGCGGGCCGTTCCAGGCGCCGGCGGAGAGCTGGCCGCCGTTGTCGGAGGCGTAGATGACCAGCGTGTCCTCCGCCAGGTCCGCTTCGTCCAGCGCCGCGAGCACCCGGCCGATGCCGTCGTCCATGTGCTCCACGAGGGCGCTGTACTTCGCGCGCCGGTCGTCCAGCCCGGGCTCGCGCGCACGCACCCGCTCCAGCCATTCCTCCGGCGGCTGGATCGGAATGTGCGGAGCGTTGTAGGCCAGGTACAGGAAGAAGGGGTCGTCCCGGCCCGCCCGCCCCCGGAGGTAGTCCGCGGCCCAGCCGCTGAAGAGGTCCGTCGCGTGCCCTGCCGGATCGATGACCTCGCGGTTGTGCCGCATCCCGTTGCGGCCGAAACGGCGGTGCGTCCAGTAGTCGTCCATCATGTCGTCGAGGAAGCCGAGGTACTCGTCGAACCCGCGGGCGCAGGGGTGGTTTTCGTCTTCCATGCCGAGATGCCACTTGCCGATGTGCATCGTGTGGTAGCCCGCCCGGCGCAGCATGTCCGGAAGGGTGACGGCCGCGGGATCGAAGTAGCCCCAGCTGTCCTCCGGCGTCTGGCGGATAACGCCCGGCACGCCGACGCGGTCGGGGTAGCGCCCGGTCAGGAGGGCCGCCCGGCTGGGCGAGCAGACGCACGAGTTCGCGTAGAAACGGCTGAACCGCATGCCCGCCGCGCCGAGCGCGTCGAGGTGGGGCGTCCGCACGCCCGGTCCGCCGTGGGCCGACAGGTCGCCGTAGCCGTGGTCGTCGGCGAGGATCACGATCAGGTTAGGCCGCCTGGCATCGCTCACGGGTACCCGTCCTTCCGTGCGCGCGGCGCCGCGCGTACCAGGCGACGGTAGGCGAGCCCCCTTCCGGTGGCAAGACCGCACCGTCCGCACGGGGGAGGCGGCGCGGTTCAGCCGCGCGCGGGGACGGTCGCCGCCGCGACGGCGAGCCGGCAGCCTCCGAGGAACTCGCGCAGGTCGACGTATTCCTCCAGGCTGTGCGCGCCGTGCTGCCCGGCGCCGAAGGTCACCGTCGGTATGCCGGCCGCCGTCAGCGGGTTCGCGTCGAGCCCCCCGTCGAGAACGTGGAGCGTGGGTTCGAACCCGGCCTCGCGCGCCGCGGCGCAGGCGAGCCGAACGGCGGGGTGGCGGGCCGGGAGGCGGAACGCCCGGTAGTCGTCGGCCGCCGTGAACGCGACCCGGGCGGGGGTCCCGTCGGCGGCACGCACGGAGCGTGCCGCCTGCTCGAAGGCGCGGCGGTACGCCGCGGTGATCGCACGCAGGAACGCGGGGCTGTGGCTGCGGCACTCGCCCTTCACGTACACGTGGCCGGTCACCTGGTTGGTCGCCTCGCCGCCGCGGATCCCCCCGACGTTGGCCGTGCCGCGGCGGCGTCCCTTCTCGATGCGGCCGAACCAGCCCTGCGCGGCAACACGCTCGATCGCGCGCGCGGCCGCGAGCATCGCCGAAACGCCCTGCTCGGGGTGCATGCCCGCGTGGGCGGAGCGTCCGTGCACGTGCGCCTCCCAGCGGGTCGCGCCGATGGCGCCGACGGCCAGCGCCGCCGGCGCGCCGCTGTCGATGTTGAACGCCAGGGCGGGGTGACCCGAGGTCGGCGGGCCGCACGGCCTTGGCCCCGTGCAGGCCGGTCTCCTCGGCGATCGTGAACAGCAGCGTGAGCGGCGGGTGCGGCAGGCGGTGGGCCAGCAGCGTTTCGGCCAGCGTCACCAGGCAGGCGACGGCGGTGCGGTTATCCGCGCCGAGTCCGGTGTCCCCGCGGGCGACGACCCGGTTCCCCCTGCGGACCGGCGCGGCGCCCCGGCACAACGGCACGGTGTCCATGTGCCCGACGAACATGCGCCGCGCGCCCCTAGCGGTCCCGGGCAGGCGCACGACGAGGTTGCCGACCTCGAAGCCTTTGCCCAGCCTGCGGTGCGCGGCGTCGTGGCGCATCCACGCCGCCTTGCAGCCGGCGGCGAGCAGCGCGTCGCGCACGCGGCGGGCGATCGTGCCCTCCCGCCCGCTCTGCCCCTCGACGGCCAGGAAATCGAGCAGTCGCGCGATCGCGCGCGCTCGGTCCACGAGGTTCCGCTCCATGGCCGTGCTTCCTCCCTCCGCCCCGGGTCAGGCGCCCGGCGCCGGCTCGGCGGGCGGCGTTTCCGCGGGGACCGCCGCGCCGGGGTCTTCCGCGCCGGGTTCCTGCGCGGACCCGGGCGACGCCTCGCCCGCGGGCGCGACGTCCCCGGCGGCCGGCGGCTCCGGTTCCGCCGGCGGCGGCTCCGGCTTCTTGATCAGCCCCTCGCGCGCAAGCAGCATGCTCTCGGCCGCGTACGACGGGACGATGTAGGTCCAGGACCCCAAGAGCGCCTGTTGTTCGGCGGCCTTCTTCTCGTTCTCACCGGTCTCCTTCTCCCACGTCGCGAGGTCCGCGCGGTACGCCGCCTCGGCCTCGGCCATAGCGTTCGTGTCCGGCGCCCCGCCCCCGGCCGGGGCCGCGGGCTCGGGCTTCACGGGCGGGGCGGGCTTGTCGTAGGCGACGGCGAGGCGCACGTAGCGGCCGTCGCCGCCCTCGACCGCGGCGCCTATGTGCACGGTGTAGCTGAAGCCCTCCTTCGTGCGCAGCGTGAAGACGGACGGGGCGTCCAGGCCCGTGTCGGCGTCGGCCTTCGCGGGATCGGCCACGCCGCTGAGGTTGAGGTAGGAAAGCGCGCCGGCCGCGCGGCGGGCGCTGTCGGGGTCGACCTGCCCGCCCCCGGGCAGCCCCTCGAGCTCGTAGTCGCTGTAGCCCTTCACGCGGAGCCGCCACGTGGTGTTCGACACGGAGCCGGCCACCGTCTCGGCGTCGCCCGAGCTGACGGAGACCAGCTGCTTTTCGATCCACTCGGCGCCGGCGGCGGGGAAGTCGCGCACCGCGCCGGCGAGGAGCACCACCGGACCGTCACCGGCCCGCACGTACTGGCCGTCGGGGTAGCCGCCGCCCGGCGCCATGCGTTCGCTGCCGAGCCGGAGCACGAGCACGGGGGCGCCCGCGGCATCCGACAGCGTGACCACGGTCGGCGCCTGGCCCTCCGCGGAGGGCGCCAGCCCGAAGTCGGCGAGGTAGGACGTCCCGCCGGGCATGACCTGGCCGGTCTTCGTCTCGGCGAGGCGGAGGAGCCCCGAGGCCACCTTGTCGAAATCGGCCGGGTACCCGTAGAGCGTCTCGACCTTCCAGCCCGCCTCGGCACGGGCGACGACCGCGGTGCCCTCCGGGCCGGCGGCCTCGATGCGCGCCACCGCGTTGGGGTCGAAGGCGGCCAGCGGCCGCCCCGCGGCCGCGGCGCCGGCGGAAGACGGACCGCCTTCCCGCCGGCGCAGGACCGCCAGCGCCGCCACGACGGCGACCCCCACCGCAAGCAGGACGAGGTTCCTGGTCTTCATGCTGTGCCTCCCGGGTTCACGCGCCGCGGCTCAGCCGCCGGCGCGGCGGCGCCGCGCGGCGCCGTGGTAGAGACCGAAGGCGGCCACCAGCACGGGCACGGCCGCCATGTTCACGAGCTTGAGCAGCCACCCCAGCCGCTCGATGTCGCGGCGCATGTCCTTGCGCACGTTCTTGAGTTCGCGCTGCGTGCGGAATTGCTCGTCGCGGAATTGCTCGATCTCCGCCCGCTGCTCGTCGGTGAGGATCAGCTTCTGGCCCGGGTCGCGGCTGGCCTGCAGTTCCTCGAGCCGGCGGCGCGTCTCGTCGAGCCGCGCCTGCAGGCGCTGCTCCTCGCGGCGCCAGCGCGCCGCGGCCTGCTGCTCGATCTCGAGCACGCGCGTGAAGGGCCGGTCGTAGGTGCCGCGGCTGCGCAGCCCGATGAGCACCTCGCTCCCGGCCAGCTGCTCCACCATGTTGAGAAGGAACCCGATGTTGTCGTTCGCCATCTGGTAACCCTGGTAGCCGAAGAAGTTGACCGGCTCGACGGCGAAACGGTCGTAGAGCAGGTCGACGTCGGCCACGAGCACGACCACGCCCGGCGCGGTGCCGGCGGCCAGGACGTCGCCCGCGGGGGGCTCGGGCTTCTCCGTCTCCCCGGACGCCCCCTCGTCGCCCTCCCCGCCCGCGGGCGGCTCCGCGGGGGCCCCTTCGGGGAAGGCGGTCTTGAACAGCCCGGTCAACCGGACGGCCACCGGCAGCGCCTTGCCCGCGGCCGGCGGCGGCGCGGAGGCCGCGCCGGGGAGCATCACCTGCATGGTTTCGGTGAGGCCGGCCTCCTTCGACGTGAAGAGCAGCGGCGTCATCGTGAGCCCCTCCGCGGGCCCGCCCTCGAAGGCGCCCGCGAAAGGCAGCATGAGGAACTCCAGCCCGCTGATCGCCACGTCGCCGCGGTCGACGTTCTCCCCCCGAAGGGAGAGCCACGAGGCGTTGCGCTTGACGCGGCCCTCGCCGGAGCGCACGGGCGTGGCCGCCATCGGGTCCGCCGCCATGCGCTCCGCGTCCAGGCGCAGGCCCCACGCCGACGTGAGGCGGTTGAGGTCCGAGGACGAGCTGCTCATGCCCATCATGTTGCGGTAGGGGTTCTGCGCCTCGCTCTCCATCTGCGCGAGGCAGGCGGGATCGACGAAGGCCAGCAGCCGCCCGCCCTGCAGGACGAACTGGTCTATGGCGAAGAGGGTCTTCCCGGAGAGGTCGCGCGGGTGGATGATCACCAGGGCGGTGACCTCTTCGGGGATCGTCTCCGCGCCGGGCTCGACCTCGACCACCTCGTAGAGCTTCTTCAGCTCCTCGACCGCGGCCCACGGCTTCCCGCCGCCCTGCGGCGGCCCGAAGGGCGTGGCCGGCGGCCGGCCGGTGACCGGCAGCGAACTGAGGAGCCCCACCTTCGGCCGCGCGGCGAGGGAGACCTCGTGGACGAGACGCGTGACGAGGTACTCGAGCTGCGGCTCGGCGTCGGGCGAGAGAAAGGGAATCGAGGCGTCGCGCGGCCCCGACACGGCCGCGAGGCCGAGGTAGAGGTCAGGGCCGCCGCCCAGCAGGGCCATCGGCGCGGCCTGCAGGCCGAACTTCTGCGCCCACTCCTCGGCATCCGAGTCGGGCTGCGGGTCCTCCACCTCCAGCTTCACGTTGCCGCCGCCGTGCAGGACGTACTCGCGAAGCAGGTCCTCGATCCGTTTGGCGTACTGGCGGACGGGGATCGGCACCTGGTCGCCCGTCGTCGCGTAGAACGTGAGCACGACCGGGCGGTCGAGCCCCGCGAGGAGCTGCTTCGTCCCCGCCGACAGCGTGTAGAGGTGTTCCTCGGTGAGGTCGGCCCGCCACGGCAGGCCGGCCACGAGGGCGTTGACCCCCACGAGCAGCGCACCGAAGAGCAGGACACCCAGCAGCCCCCGGGCCCGGGTTCGGAGAATCGGTTTCATCGTCTTGGCTCCCACGGTGAGAAGCGGGTCGCGCCGCGGCGGCCCCCGCCTACCTCTTGCTGCGCCCCTCGATCACCACGTGCGTCGCGAACAGCATGAACGCGATCACGCTGGCGAAGTACACGAGGTCGCGCACGTCCACGACGCCCCGCTGCAGGGCGTTGAAGTGCGTGATGAAGCTGAAGGCGGCGACGCCGTTCACGAGCCACGCCGCCGCGAACCGGCCCAACAGGTCGGTCACCGGCGGGAACCCCGCGAGCAGGAAGAAGAGGCTCACGACGACCGCGAGGATGAAGCTGATGACCTGGTTGCGCGTGAGCGCGGAGGTGAGCATGCCGACGGCGAGGTACGCGCCGGCCAGCAGCGCGCTGCCGAGGTAGCCGGACACCACCACGCCCGCGTCGGGCCGGCCGAGGAACCAGGCCGTCGCCACCACGGGGAAGGTGAGCGCCAGCGCGAGCAGCAGGAACAGCCACGCGGCGACGAACTTCCCCGCGATCGCCTGCCACGTGGTGATCGGCATCGTGAGGAGCAGCTCGAGCGTCCCGGAGCGGCGCTCCTCGGACCACAGCCGCATCGCGACCGCCGGCACCAGGATCAGGTACAGCCACGGGTGCCAGAAGAAGAAGCCCCGCAGGTCGGCCTGGCCGCTCTCGTAGAAGCGGCCCACCGCGAAGGTGAAGAACCCGGCCAGCGCCAGGAAGATGATGATGAACACGTACGCGACCGGCGAGTTGAAGTAGGCCGCCCACTCCCGCTTCGCCACCGCCCGGCTCCCGGCCCATGCGCCCATGTTACGCCGCCTCCTTCCCGCCCGCGCCCGCCACGTCGGCCGTCGTGGTCAGGCTGCGGAACACGTCGTCGAGCCGCCCGTCCGAACTGCGGATGTCGTCGATCACCCATCCCCGGGCGCGCGCGACGCCGACCACGGCGTCGAGGGCCATGCGGCCGGCCCGCGGAACGACCCGCAGCGAGCACCGCCCGCCGTCCTCCGCCAGTCGCTCCACGCGGCCCACGTCGGCCGTGCCGCGGATCGCCTCGGCCGCCTCGGCGGCGGGCGCGTGCAGCGTGACGGTCACGACCCGGTAGTCCGCGCTCCGCTTCTTCAGTTCGCCGGGGGCGCCGTCGGCAACGATCACGCCGTTGCTGATGATCAGCGCCCGCGTGCAGATGGCCTCGACCTCCTCGAGGATGTGCGTGGACAGGACGATGACCTTCTCGCGGCCCATGCTGCGGATCATCTCCCGCACCACCTGCTTCTGGTTGGGGTCGAGCCCCTCGGTCGGCTCGTCCATGATCAGGACCGGGGGGTCGTGCAGGATCGCCTGGGCGAAGCACGTGCGCTGGCGGTACCCTTTGGAGAGGGTGTCGATCGGCTGGCGGCGCACCGAGCCGAGCAGGCACCGCTCCACCGCCGCGTCGGTGCGCGCCCGGCGCTCGGCGCCGCGGAACCCGCGCATCTCGGCGGCGAAGCGGAGGAACGCCTCCACGGTCATGTCGCCGTAGGCGGGCGCGTTCTCGGGGAGGTAGCCGATCGCGCAGCGCGCCTCGACCGGCTGCGCGGCGACATCGAACCCGCGCACCGTCGCGCGCCCGGCATCGGGGGGCAGGAACCCCGTCAGCATGCGCATCGTCGTCGTCTTGCCGGCGCCGTTGGGGCCGAGGAAGCCGAGCACCTCGCCCGGCCGGACCTCGAAGGACACGCCTCGCACGGCCGGCCGGCCGTCGAAGGTCTTCACGAGCTCGCTTGCCTGGATCATGGGGAACCCCCTCGTGCCGCGATGAACGGCCCGGAAACTGAAGGGCGTAAGACTAGCGGACGGCCCCGGGCGTTCAACGAAAAACCAGGAGGCGCGCCGCCGGCCGCCGCGGAGCGCCGCGGGGCGCGGCTCACCCGCGCGTCGCGGCCGGGCGCCGGTCCGTGGAAAGGAAGACCGTGAACAGCACCGCGGCGGCGCCGGCGAAGGCAGCGCCCAGCCGGAAGGCCGCGGCGGGGCCGATCGCCGTCCAGAAGACGCCGAACACGAGGCTCGCGGGCAGGGCGGCGAGCCCGACCAGTCCGTGGTACAGGCCGAAGGCGGCCCCACGCCGTTCCGGTGGCACGAGATCGGCGACAAGCGCCTTCTCCACGCCCTCGGTCAGGCCGTAGTACGCGCCGTAGGCGAGGAAGAGCGCCCAGAAATGCGCGGCGTCGCTCACAACGGCCATGCCGAGGTAGACCAGGGCGTAGAGGCCCCAGCCCGCCAGGATGACCGGCCGCCGCCCGAAGCGGTCGGAGAGCAGGCCGCCGGGCAGGCTGAACGCGATCTTCGAGAGGTGCAGCGCGACCCACAGGCCGACGACCGCGAAGAGCGAGAAACCGAACCGTTCCCGCGCGTAGAGCAGCAGGAAGAGGTCGGAGCTGTTGCCCAGCGCGAACACCGCGGCGATGCCGGCGAAGGCGCGGAATCGCCGGGGCAGTCCCCGCCAGGCGGCCGCGCGCGGCCCGGCCGCCGCGGGCGCCGCGGGCGGCGGCGCGATCTCGCGCACGCGGAACGCGAGCACCGCCATGGCCGCCAGCCCCGGCAGCACCGCGAAGGCGAAAAGCACGCGCAGGGCGCGCATCTCGGCCGCGTCCGGCGCCGCCCCGGCCGCGCCGCCCCACCCGAAGCGCCCGAGCAGGAGCCACAGCACCAGCACCGCGGCGAGCGGGCCGAGCACGGCGCCGGCGTGGTCCATCGCCCGGTGGAAACTGAAGGCGAGCCCGCGGCGCCCGGCGTCCACCGAGTCCCCGATCAGCGCGTCGCGCGGCGCCGTGCGGACGCCCTTGCCGACCCGGTCGGCGAACTTGAGGGCCACGACGTGCCACGCCGCGCCCGCGAGCGCCAGGAACGGCCGGGCCGCCGAGGAGATCCCGTACCCCGCCAGCACGAGCGCCTTGCGGCGGCCAAGCCGGTCGCTCAACCCGCCGGAGACCAGCTTGAGGAGGCTGGCCGTCGCTTCCGCGACGCCCTCGCTCAGGCCCACCCACAGGGCCGCCGCGCCGGCGGGCGCGAGCCCGGCGATGAACAGCGGCAGCAGCGGGTTCATCATCTCGCTGGAAAAGTCGGTGAACAGGCTGACCAGCCCCATCGCGAGCACGTTGCCGGTGAACACCGTTCGCCAGGAACCGCGGGCTTTCGCCTGTTCGTCCGCCATGGTGAGCCCTCCCGCCGCGGGGTGCGCGCCGACGCCCCATTCTGCACGGCCCGGCCCGGAACGCAACCGGCGCGGGCGGGCGTGGAGCGGGCGGCCCGCGCGCGGTAAGCTGCCCGCGGAAGGAGGGACACGCCATGTACGTAACGAGGGTCCACGTGCACGTGAAGCCGGGCCGGGCGGACGCGTTCCTCGCGGCGACGCGCGCGAACCACGAGGCCTCGACGGCGGAACCGGGCAACCGGCGGTTCGACGTCCTGCACTCGCGCGAGGATCCCGCGTGGTTCGTGCTCTACGAGGCCTACGCCACCGCGGCGGACGCCGTGGCGCACAAGGAAACGGCGCACTACCGGGCCTGGCGCGACGCGGTGGCCGACGCCATGGCCGAACCGCGCAAGGCGTTCGTCTTCGACGGGCGCTACCCGGCGTAGCCCGGCGCCCGGCCGGCGGCCGACAGCCTGCCGGCCCCGTTGGTGCCCGCACCGCGGGCACCTCGTCGCGTGACCACGTTGTCACGCCGCGTGAGCCGCGTCAGGCCGCGGCAACGTAGCCTTCACGCGGTGGTACGTAACTCACGTGGCGGCCGCGAAGCGGCGGCCTATTCGCACCCTCGCGAACCATCCCGGCTAGCGGGCCGGCCCCTGCGCGGCCTGGTAGCGGCGCATGAAGCGGAGGTCGAGCAGGTCCTTGAACCGCAGGGCCCACCGGCCGCGCCACGCGGCGCCGTGCCACAGGAACAGGCCCGTGCCGTCGCCGAGGTCCAGGATCAGCAGGTAGCGCCGCGGCGGCCGGAACGGCCGCGGCGCAGGCCGGCCCTCCGCGGCGGCCAGCAGGTTGTGCCACAGCACGGGCCCCTGGCGCACGGCGTACACGCCGACACGGTCGAGCGCGGCGCCCTCCAGCGCGATCCCGTCGCCGCCCCCGAACACCTCCGCGTGGCTCACGCTGCGGAGAAAGGCGTCCACGCGCAGCGCGCCCCCGGCCGTGGCGGCCAGCCACGATCCGGACAGCAGGGGCGCGGGCGTCACGCCGGTCGCCAACAGCGCCACGTCGGCGGCGGCCTGCCCGCCGGAGGCGAGCCGCACGGAGGCCACCCCGACCTCCTCCAGCCGCTCGCCCGTCCGCACGGCGACCCCCGCGCCCTCGAGCGCGGCGCGGGCACGGGCGGCGGCGGCCGGGGGGTGCGCGGGCAACAGCCGCGCGGACGCGGCGTAAAGGGTGACGCGGTGCCGCGCCGCGCGCGGCCGCAGCAGGGCGCCCAGGCTGGCGGCCAGCTCGCACCCCGCCGGCCCCCCGCCGGCGACCACCGCGCGCACCGGTGCGCCCGCCGCGTCGACCTGCAGCAACCGGCGGCGAAGGGCGGCGAGGCCCTCGACCGGCTTGGCGGGCACGGCGTGGCGCGCCGCGCCGCGCACCGTTTCCAGCGGGACGCGGCTGCCCGTGTTGAGCGAGAGCAGGTGGTAATCGACCGAGCCTCCGCCGCGCAGGCGGACCCGCCGGGCGGCCGCGTCGACCGACACCGCCTCGTCCCGTACGAACCGTCCCCCGCGCGACGCGACCAGCCGCTCGACGTCCACGCGGTCCTCCTCGAGCGTTCGCCGCCCCGACAGCAGGCCCGGCCCCATGCCGGAGTAGTGGAACGGCCCGGGCGCGACCACCGTCACGCGGTGGCCGCGGCGGGTGAAGGCGTCGAGGTGCGCGAGGGCGTACAGGTGCGCGTGGCCGGCGCCGACGAACACGACGTGCCGTTCGCGGCCGCTCATCGCGCCGCTCTCCCCACCGGCGCCAGGTAGACCGTGAACTCGTCGCGGCCGTCGACGCCGAGCAGCGCGTCCATGGCGTCCTGGTCGTACGCCGCGACGGCGCAGGTCCCCGCGCCCACCGCTTCGCAGGCGAGGTACAGGTTCTGGCAGACGTGCCCGGCGTCGAGGGCGAGCACCTTGTACGCGCAGGGCCCGTAGCGCCACTCCATGCGGTACGGCACCGCCGTCCAAGCGAACGTCACCGCCGCCTCCCCCGCGAACGCCTGGCCGAACGCCGCGGCCGCCGCGCGTTCCGGGAGCCGCTCCGTGTCGTGCTCGTGCAGGAGCTGGTGTTCGAGCGGCAGGTAGCGGTAGACCGCGTGGGCCCGCAGGCCGTCGACGCGGAAGACGAGCAGGTAGGTCTCCAGCGCGTGGCGCGCACCGGCGGAGGGCACGGTCCGCAACCCGACGGCCGGGCCGGCGACGCGGCGTACGCCCTGCGTCGCCCACAGCAGGAACGCGAGCTCGTCGAGGCGCAGCGCGCCGGGACCGAACGTCCGGCGGCTCCGCCGCCGCCGGATCGCGTCGGCCACGCCCAGGCCGCCGAGGCCCCGCCACCGTCCCGGCCGGGGCAGGTCGACGCGGGGACGCAGGGGGTCGAACGGCTTCTCGAGGGGCGGCGGCGGCACGCCCCGGTGCTGGTCCGTGCGGGAGAAGTCCGTCTCCTTGCGCCGGCTGTCCTTCAGAAAGTCGCGGCCCTCGTCGCGCGGCGGTGCGCTCATGCGCGGTCTCCCCGGGGCGCCGTCCCCCTGCGGCGCCCCGCGGCCATTCTGCGCCGGGCCCGCCGCTTTTCCAAGGGTGGGAACCGTCCGCCGCCGCGCCGTCCGGGGCTTGGAAGCCGGGTTGCGCAAAGGGCCGGGCGCGGGGATGATGGGCGGGATGAACGGGTACCTGGCAGCGGTCGTGGTCCTGCTGGTCGCGCGCTGGCTGGCGGGGGCGGTGGCGGACCTGCTCAACCTGCGCTGCGCGAGCCCCGAGATGCCGGCGGCATTCGCTGGATGGATCGACGCCGGCCGCTACGCGCGGTCGCAGCGCTACCTGCGGGAGTCCACGCGGCTGGGGGCGATCGAATCCGCCGCGGCCCTCGCGCTCACGCTGGCCTTCATCCTGTCCGGCGGCTTCGGCCTGCTGGACCGCGCGGCCCGCGCCGCGGGCTGGGGCCTGGCGGGCACGGGGCTCGCCTTCACCGGCATGGCCCTGCTGCTGGCCGACCTGCTGCAGCTTCCGTTCGACGCCTACGACACCTTCGTGCTGGAGGCGCGCTACGGGTTCAACCGCACCACCCCGCGCACCTTCGCGCTGGACCGGCTGAAGGCGTGGCTGCTCACGGCGCTGATCGGCGCCCCCCTCTTCGCCGTCCTCCTGGCGTTCTTCGACCGGGCGGGCGCCGGCGGCTGGGTGTGGGCGTGGGCGGCGGTGGCCGCGGTGCAGCTCGCGCTGGCCTACCTCGCCCCCGTGTGGATCCTGCCCCTGTTCAACCGGTTCACGCCGCTGGAGGAGGGCGAGCTGCGCGGCGCGATCGAGCGCTACGCCCAAGCCCAGGGGTTCCGCCTCGGCGGCATCTTCTCGATCGACGGGTCGCGCCGCTCGTCGCGCGGCAACGCCTACTTCACGGGGTTCGGGCGGACGAAGCGCATCGCGCTCTACGACACGCTCGTGGAGAAGCACCCGGTGCGCGAGCTGCTGGCCGTGCTCGCGCACGAGATCGGGCACCACCGCCTCGGCCACGTGCGCCGGCTGCTGCTGGCCTCGCTGCTCTCCACGGGCCTGCTGCTCTTCCTGCTTTCCCTGTTCCTCGCGCGCCCGGGCCTCTATGCCGCGTTCGGCGTGTCGTTCGACCCCGTGGGCGGCCGGCCGCCGATCTACGCCGGCATGACCTTCTTCGGGTTTCTCTACGCGCCGGTCGCCTTCGTGCTCGGGCTGGCGGTGCACGCCGCCTCGCGCCGCTTCGAGTACGCCGCCGACGCCTTCGCAGCGCGGTCGACCGGGGATGCGGCCGCGCTGGCCGACGCCCTGCGGCGGCTCTCCGTGGACCAGCTGGCCAACCTCACCCCGCACCCGTTCAAGGTCGCGCTCGAGTACGATCACCCGCCGGTCACCGCCCGGCTGCAGGCGCTCGGGGTCCTCGCCGGCGCTGAGGCGGACCGGGCCGCGGGCGGTCCGGCGCCCTGACCGCGCCGCTCGTCGCGCGGCTCAGCCCCCCAGGCGCCGGCGGCGGACGGTCAGCGCGCCACCGGGGCCGGTCTCCAGGAACAGCAGCCCCCCCGCAACGTGGCGCCCGGCGCCGAAGGTGCTGGGGCACACGACCGGCTTGAAGGCCTCCCACGTGGCCGCCCCGCGGCTGCCGTGCGCGATGATGCGGGCCACGGGATACTTCGGCGACACGCGGGGCAGCCGCCCCATGAGGCGGTTGACGTGGAGGAGCCGGGGCGCGTGCAGGTGCCCGAGCACGGTCCGCTCGATTGCGGCCAGCCGCGCGCGCACCGCCGGCCGCGCGTGCAGCGCGGCCAGGGCGCTCGGGTCGTGGCAGAACAGGAGCACCCGCGCGCCGGCGGGCAGGCCCTCGAAGGCCGCGTCGACCTCCTCCTCGTGGCGCCGGCGGCAGGCGAGCCAGCGGGACACCTCGTCCGGCAGGGCCTCGGGAAGGAAGAGGTCGAGCGTGAACAGCGTCGAGTTGATCCCGATCAGGTGAAAGGGCTCCGCGCGCTCGTGCCAGAACGACCGGAGACCGAGCGCCTCCTCGCCCCGCGTGAGGCTGTCGAGCCGGATGCCGCCCTGCCGCAGCTCGGTGCTGTACTTGCCCAACTCGTGGTCGCCGAAGACGAACCGCGCGCGGCCCGGGAAGGTGGCGCGCACGAGGTCGAGCACGCCCGCCACGCTCTCGAACGTGCGCGCGTCGCTCAGCCCGACGCCGTGCGCGTCGCCGCCGTAATCGCCGTTCGCGACCACCCAGTCGGGGTCGAACCGGCCGATCTCGTCCAGCGCGCGCAGGAAGCACGCGTGGCGGGACTCGGGGTGCGAGGTCCAGAACCGGCCCCGGGCGCGGTGCAGGCCGCGCCGCCACCACCGCCGCAGGCGGCCGGCGCCGGACCCGAGGTCGTGCGCGATGGCGTGGGCGCGCTCGCGCTCGGAGGGCCCCAGCACGTGGATGTCGGAGAGTACCGCGAGGCGCATGGCCTCTCCCGGGCTACAGCAGGGCGGCCAGCCCGAAGGCGAGGAACAGCGCGTCGTCGACGTCCTGCTCGCCCGCCCCGCCGCCGGTGAACTCGATCCGGCGGTCGAACGTCACGCCGAGCCGGAAGGTCACCTCGACGGTGTCCCCCAGCAGGCGGTGGACGCCGGCGTAGGCGCGGGTGTCCTCGTAGCGGAAGCGGTCGCGCGGGTCGGCGTCTTCCAGCTGGAACTCCCATGCGCGGTGGACGGCGACACCGAGCGCGGCCGACCAGGCGGGGGCGAGCTGCCACAGCATCCGCGACTCGGGGTAGTAGAGATCGAACAGCAGGCCGTCGGTCGCGATCCACCGGATGCCGACGAGGGGGTCGGCCACCCGGTCGAAGCCCGGGTAGACCGAGACGCCCGCCTGCACGGCGACGCGATCGCTGAGGGCCTGGATGGCGGACAGCGCGAAGGGGAAGGCGATGTCGTCGGTCCCGGCGTCCTCGAAATCGCTGTACAGGCCCGGCATCACGTCGGCGCGGAAGGTGAACGCCTGGTAGGTGCGAAGGTCCCACCGCGCGCGCAGGCCGAACTGCCCGAACTGGTCCGGCAGCCCGGCGATCTCGCCGCCGGTGGTGAGCCACGTGCGGAGGAACCCCGTGAACTGGAAGTCGCCGATACCGGTCCGGTAGTAGCCGATCTCCGCGTGGGCCCGCTCCTCGACGAAACCGAAATCGCCCGCGGCCCGCTCGACCGCGCCCCGCCCGACGAAGCCGAGTTCGAGCGCGGCCAGCGGCTCGGTCACCTGGTCGACCACGGGGCAGAACGGGTACCCGGAGTCCTCGGCGAGGGCGGCGGACGCCGCCGCGCACGCTACGGCCAGCCCGGCGATCCGGGTCCGTGCGGATGTCGTCATGTCTTCTCCTTCCGTGCGCGGCGCGCGAGGGGCCGCGGACCACGTCATTGTAGGGCCCCGCGGCGCGGGGTCAACACGGCGAACAATCCGCTTGGCGCCGCGCGGGCCCGGTGGCATAGTGTGCGGCCCTTTTTCGGCCCCTGCGCCACCGTGGCCGCGGGCCGCCCCCGGGAGGAGGGTGCCGACATGCTGAACGCGTCCGACCTGCGCAAAAACCTGAAGATCGAGATCGACGGCGTGCCGTACGACATCGTCGACTTCAACTTCGTCAAGCCCGGCAAGGGCCAGGCGATGTACAAGTGCCGCATCAAGAACCTGCTGAGCGGCGCCGTCACCGAGCGCACCTTCCGCGAGGTGGACAAGATCGGCAAGCCGGACCTCGACCAGCGCTCCGGCCACTACAGCTACGCCGACGGGGCGTGGTGCGTGTTCATCGACGAGGACACCTACGAGGAGATCCGCATCGGTTCCGACGTGCTGGGCAACCGCCGCTTCTTCCTCACCGAGGACATCCACGTCGACATCCTGCTCTTCAACGGGCGCCCGATCGACGTGACGCTCCCGTTCTTCATCGAGAAGCAGATCATCCACACCGAGCCGGGCGTGCGCGGCGACACGGCCACCAACGTCACCAAGCCGGCCACGCTCGACAACGGCTACGAGATCCGCGTCCCGCTCTTCATCAACGAGGGCGACTGGGTGCGCATCGACACGCGGACGGGGCTCTACAGCGACCGCGTGAGCAAGGGCTGAGGCGCGGGGCCGTGCACGGCGCCGACACGGCGGCCGAAGCGCTCCGCGCGAAGCGGCCCGCGATGGAACGCCGCGCCCGCCTCGCCGGCGCCGTGCGCGCGTTCTTCCGCGACGGGGGCTTCCTGGAGGTGGAGACGCCGGTCCGGGTGGCCGCCCCCGCGACGGAACGGCACATCGACGCGGAACCCTCCGGCTCCCGCTGGCTGCGCACCTCGCCCGAGCTGCACATGAAGCGGCTGCTCGCCGCCGGCTGCGACCGGATCTTCCAGCTCGGCCCCTGTTTCCGCGCGGGCGAGCGCGGCGCGCACCACCACCCCGAGTACACGATGCTGGAGTGGTACCGGGCCGGCGCCGGCTACCTCGATATGCTGGAGGACGCCGCGCGCCTGCTCCGCCGCGCGGCCGGCGAGACGTTCGTCTACCGCGGCCGCACGGTCCGCCTGGCGCCGCCGTGGGAGGTCGTGCCCGTCTCGGAGGCGTTCCGCCGCCACGCGGGATGGGACCCGGCGGAGGCATGGGACGAGGACCGGTTCGACGTGGACCTGGTGGACAAGGTGGAACCGGCGCTCCCGCGCGACGCGCCGGCGGTCCTGATCGACTACCCGGCCCCGGCCGCCGCGCTCGCCCGCCTCAAGCCGGGCGACGCCCTGCGCGCGGAGCGTTGGGAGCTGTACGTCGCGGGCATCGAGCTGGCCAACGCGTACACCGAGCTGACGGACCCGGCGGAGCAGCGGGCGCGCTTCGCGGCCTGCGCGCAGGCGCGCGCGGCGGCGGGCAAGCCGGCCTACCCGCTCGACGAGGCCTTCCTCGCCGCGCTGGCCCGGATGCCGCCCGCGGGCGGGGTCGCGCTGGGCTTCGACCGCCTCGCCATGCTCCTGGCCGACGCCCCGTCCCTCGACGGCGTGATCGCCTTCCGCGAGTAGCCCCGGCGGCCCGGCTACTCGACCCGCACGCCCACGCAGGCGCGGCGGCCGGCGGCGTCGGCGCAGGCCAGGGTGACCGCGCCGGGCGCGAGGGGCCAGAACAGCGTTTCGCCCGGCGCGGCGGAGCCGAGCGGCGCGCCGTCGGCGAACCACCAGACCCGGCCCGTCGCGCCCCGCGCGCGGAGAGGCAGCTCCTGGCGGATTCCCGGCGCGTCCGGGAGCCGGCGGAAGACGGCGCCGTCCCGCGGGTCCTCGATCGCGAGCGGGGGCGGCGTTTCACGGACGCGCGCGGCCCCCGACGCGCCGGCCGGCGGCGGCGACACGCCGGGGATCGCGTAGTCCCACGCGCGCGAGCGGCCCGCCACCCCCGCGGCGAGCGCGCGCCGCCGCAGGCCCGGCGGCGGGTCGAACCAGGGCCCTTCGCCACCGGGATACAGCGCCCGCAGCACGTCGTAGGCCAGCGGCGTGGCCCGGCTGCCGGCCAGGCCCGCCACGCCGCGGCCGTCGGTGCGCCCCAGCCAGACGGCGACCACCCACTCGGGGTTGTAGAGCACGGTCCACGCGTCGCGGTGCCCCGCAGACGTCCCGGTCTTCCAGGCCGCGCGCGGCATGCGCGCGTCGGCCACGTGGCCCGCCAGGTCCAGCGCCCGCTCCTCGCCGCCGAGGATGTCGGCCACCAGGAACGCGGCCTCCGGCGAGAGCACGCGGCGGGCCGCGCCGGCCGCGGTGGTCTCCAGGATCCGGCAGGGCCGCCAGAGCCCGAGCCGCGCCAGCCCCGCGTAGGCGTTGGCGAGATCGAGCGGCGTCACCTCGCCGCTTCCGACCGCGAGCGCGACGCCGTACGTCTCCGCCGGCCGGTCGAGCGTGGCCAGGCCGAGGCCGCGCAGTTCGCCGACCACGCGCGGCAGCCCGAGCTGCTGCACGAGGCGGACGGCGGGGATGTTGAGCGAGAGCACGAGCGCGTCGCGCGCCGTGACGGGGCCGAGGAACGACTCGTCGAAGTTCCGCGGCTCGTAACCCGGGTACCGCACAGGCTCGTCGCGCACGATGCTGTCGGGCGCCAGGAGCCCCTCGTCGAAGGCGCGCGCGTAGAGGAAGGGCTTCAGCGCGGAGCCCGGCGACCGCCGCGCCGCGGCGGCGTTCACCTGGCCCGCGGGCGACCCGCGGTAGTCGGGGGACCCGACGAGCGCGCGCACCGCGCCGGTATCCACCTCGAGCACGACCACCGCGCAGCCGTCGATGCCGTCGGCCGCAAGCGCGGGCCCGCGCAGGGCGACCCGCTCCTCGACCACCGCCTGCAGGGCGGCGTCGAGCGTGGTGCGCAGCGCCGTGCCGCCCGCCGGGCGGCCGGTGCGCGCGAGCACCAGCTCGCAGAAGTGCGGCGCGGCGAACGGAAGGGGATCGCGGCGGCCGCGGACCGGCTGCGCCGCGGCCCGCCGCCGCTCCTCCGGCGTGAGGAAACCGCACGCCTCCATGCGCTCGAGCACGTGGAGCTGGCGGGCGCGGGCCCGGGCGAAATGGCGGTCCGGGCGGTACCGCGCGGGCGACTGCGGCAGCCCCATCAGCAGCGCCGCTTCCGCGGCGCTGAGGTCGCGCGCCGCCTTGCCGAAGTAGCGGCGCGCGGCGGCCTCGACGCCGACGAGGTTCCCGCCCTGCGGGGCGCGGTTGAGGTACTGCTCCAGGATCGCCTCCTTGCCGAGGAGGCGTTCCATCTTCAGCGCGCGGACGAACTCCGCGATCTTCGTCCGCACCGTGCGCGGCGCGGGGTCGGTCATGCGGATGACCTGGCTGGAAAGGGTCGAGGCGCCGGAGACGATACGCCCGCCGAGGAGGTTCTGCCCCGCGGCGCGCAGCACGGCCAGCGGGTCCACGCCCGGGTGGAGGAAGAAGCGGCGGTCCTCGACGGCCACGAGCGCCTTCGCGGTCCATTCCCCGGCGTCGGCCAGCGCGACCGGCCGGCAGTCGAGGCCGCCCGGGCCGAGCCGCACGCGCAGGGGACGGCCGCCGCGGTCCAGCAGTTCCAGCGAGGCGGGGTAGCGCGCCACGCGGTCCGCGTGCCACGGGACCGCCGCCCACAGCAGGGCGAAGCCCGCGGCGCCGGCCGCCGCCCCCCGCCATGCCGCCCGCCGGGCCCGGCGGCCCGGCGCGGGCCGCGCGCTGGGCGCGGCGCGTCTCACGGCGTCACCTCCAGTACCCCGCGGCCGTGCAGGCTGCGCTGTTCGGGCTGGTACATCCCCTCCGCGAGCGCGGGCGGCACGGCGAACCGGCCCTGCGTGACGGCGCGCACGGCGTAGAAGAAGCGCCGCTCTCCCCCGAAGACGCCCGTGAAGGCGATCATCCGGTCGTCGCGGCCGTCGACGTGCCGCACGGGCAGCGTCGACTTCCCGCGCGCCCAGGGCACGGCCTCGGAGGTCTTCAGGTTCGCGTTCTCGATCTCCAGCCCCGCGGGCAGCAGGTCCTCGACCACGAGGTTCGAGGTCGGGTCGCCCGCGGCCGCCAGGACCCACTCCACGACGAGCATCTCGCCCTGCCGCACGGGGCGGCCTTCCAGCGGGCGGCCTTCGGCGTCGAGGAACCGGCGGCGCAGGCGCACGAGGTGGTCCCCCTCCTGCGCCTCCGCGGCCTCCGCGGGTACGCCGGCGGCGGACCACGTGTAGTACATCGTCCCGGGCCCGTCGTTCTCCAGGACGACCCCCCCGTCGCCCGGCTCGTCGAACGCGAGATCCAGGCCGCCCTTCGCGTCGAAGCGCGCCGCCGGCTCGCCTGCGCGCCGGGCGGTGCCCGTGAACGGCTGCGCGGCGGCGGCGCGCCGGCGGCTGTACTTGCCCAGGGCCATCAGCGCCATGGCGTTCTCCTGCGTCGTGTGCCAGCGGCCCTCGACGCGCGCGCCCTCCAGCCGCCGCGCGAGCTGCGGGACGATGCCGGCGCCGGGGTCCAGGTCGAGCCAGGCGGACAGCAGGAGCGCCTCGCTGCGCGTGGGCGAGTTGAGGTTGCCGTCGACCTCCCGGGGCGAGGGCGGCAGGGCGACGGGCCCCCAGGCCTCGAGCAGGCGCAGGGCGTCGCGGCGCCGGCCGGCGGCGGCGTAGGCCGACGCGAGGTGGAGGCGCACGGGGAAGTCGCCGAGGTCGAGCTGCTCCTCGATACGGGCCATCCACCCGGGGTCGGGCCGGCCGCCCGCGGCGAGCACGAGACAGGCGTAGGAGCGCAGGCAGAGGTCGTCGCGCCAGGCGCGGCTGGCGAGGTCGCCCGCCTTCGGGGGGTTGCGCGCAAGCAGCGAGGCCGCGTAGTCCAGCGCCATCGCCAGGCGCTCCGCGGGCACCTCGTGGCCCGCCTTCCCGGCCTCCAGCAGGAAGAGCGTCGCGTAGAGCGAGCCCCACGGGTACGCGTCGCGCGAGTTGGGCCAGTAGGCGAAGGCGCCGCTGGAGGTCTGCATCGAGAGCAGCTGCAGGATGCCGCGCCGCACCATCGGTTCCAGGTCGACGAGCACGCGGCGGCCGCGGCGCGCGGCCGCGTACAGCTCCGGGAGGTAGAGCAGCGGGAAGGTGGAGGAGACGGTCTGCTCCACGCACCCGTACGGGTAGTGAAGCAGGTAGTCAAGGCTGCCCGCCAGCTGCACCGCGGGCATGCCGGAAGCGAGCACGCGGTAGGCGCCCGTGCCCGGCAGCCAGCCGGAGGGCAGCTCGATGCGCACCGCGGCGCCGGGGGCGACGGTGCCCGTGCGGGCGCGCACGATCCGGGGCGCGGCGGGGCGCACCGCCAGCTCGAACTCCTCCTCGTAGCGTTCGCCGCCCAGCTCCGCCTCGATGCGCACGATGCCGACCCCGGCCCGCGAGGCGGCCTCCAGGTCGTAGCCCAACCGCGCGCTCGCCCCGTCGGCCAGCGAAACCGCCGCGCCCGCCCCGGGCTCCGCCGCCACGGACAGGGGGCCGCGGGTCGACACGCGCACGCGCGCCTCGCCGCCCGCGCCGGTCCGGTTGAACAGCTCGACCGGCAGGCGGCACCGGTCGCCCGGCGCCAGGAAGCGCGGCAGCGAGGACTGCACGACGAGCGGACGCCGCACCGCGACCGCGGCCTCGCCGGCCCCGCACCGCGCGGCGTCGACCGCCACCGCCATGACGCGCACGCGCCCCGTGAACTCCGGCAGCTCGAACCGGCAGACCGCCCGGCCGTCCGGCCCGGTGCGCACGGCGCCCTGCCAGAGGGCCAGCGGCCGGAACCGGCGCGCGCGCACGGGGTTGAGGCGCCCGCGCAGCGAGACCGCCGCCTCGCCGCCCCCGGGCGCCGACCCGACCGACGGCGCCGCGTCCGCCTCAGGCAGCAACTCGCCGTAGAGGTCGTGCAGGGCCACGGCCAGCGCGCGGCGACCGAAGAAGAACGACCAGGGGTCCGGCGTGCGAAACCCGGTGAGCAGGCAGATGCCTTCGTCCACGACCGCGACGGCCACCTCCGCCTCGACCCCCGCGCCCGCGGCGTCGCGCACGTCCAGCCTGACCTCCAGCGCGGCGCGCGGGCGGCAGACCTCCGGCGCTCCGACGGCCACCGCCAGCCGCGCGGCCTCCCGGTCCAGCACCAGCGGCACCGCGCCCGCCGCGCGGTGCGCGGCGATCTCGTCGCCCGCGCGCACCTCCCGGATGACGCTGACCGCGCACCACGCGTTGGGCGCCCAGGCCGCCTCGACCGGCAGCCGCACTTCCGCCGTGTTCTTCTCCATGCGCACGACGCGGGTGACGTGCACGCGGTCGGATTCCACCGTGACCAGCGCCCGGCCCGCGAACGGCGAGCGGATCGCGAGGACCGCCTCCTCCCCCGGGCGGTAGCTCGGCTTGTCGAGGACCAGTTCGACGCGGTCGGGACGCTCGAGGGACGACGCGAGCCACTGCGCATCGGGCGAGCCGACGTACACGGGCTCGGAGGCCGACGCCCCGCTCCGGAGGTCCGACACGATCAGCACGCAGGGGCCCGCGATGCCGGGCGTGAATTCGTGCCGCCCGCGGCCGCCGCGCAGGACCACGTCCGCCTCGTGCACGGGCGTGAGGCGCCGCTCCGACCGGTACACGAAGCGCCCGTCGGGCTCCTTGCGCAGGGCGCTGGACCACGAGGCGAGGCAGAGGGACACGTGCAGCGTGTCCGCGTCCGCGGGGGTCCCGTCGGGCCGCACGGCCGCGACCTCGAAGCGGAGCGGTTCCCCCGTGCGCGCCGCGCCGCCGGTCTCGCGCTTGAGCCCGGCGTAGAAGGGGTAGCAGTCGACGAGGCAGGACGTGTAGGCGCTGACCCCGCGCCCGCCGAGCTCGTTCACGGTGACCCCGAGCACGGCCTTGACCGCCGAGGGCGGCCGCCAGGCGGCGTCGGTGCCCACGTTGAAGAGCGCGCCGCCCTCCGCGTCGGTCGTGCCCTTGCCCGCGTTGCGCCAGGTGTTGCGGAACGTCTTCTCGCCGTCGCGGAAGACGAAGCCGCGCCACGCGTCGTGCTCGAAATCGACGGGCACGAACTCGACGCGCGCGCTGGCGGGCAGCCCGCCCGCGGGCGCTCCGAAGAGGTGCCGCGCGGAGGCGGTGAGCCGCACCGTCTCGCCGGCGGTTGCCCGCTCGCGGTCGGCGGAGGCGGCAACCGTCATCCGGGGCGGGACGAACGACTCGAGCGCGACGGCGGCCTGCCCGATCGGCGCCTCTCGGCCGGGCACCCGGAGTTGCAGCATGTAGCGGCCGGTGGGGTCCGTCTCGCCCCAGGCCACCTCGAATCCGGCCGTTCCGAGCGCGGAGAGCACCACCGTGCGCTCGAGCAGCGTCCTGCCGTCGGGCCGCACCGCGCGCAGGGCCACCGGGAACGGTTCCGGCGCCGCGCCGCCCGGCCCGCGCACCACCGCGCGCACGTGCGCGGTCTCGCCGGGCCGGTAGATCCCGCGGTCGGTGTGGACGAAGGCCTCGTGGCCCCGCGCCAGCCACGGCCGCCCCCCCGTGTCGCCCAGCCCCACGGGCCCGCCTGCCAGGCAGACGTAGGAGAGGTCGTCGCCGGCGCGGGCCGTGACGAGGAACGGCTCGGAGCCTTTGGGCCGCGCGACGCGCGCGAGGCCGTCGGCGTCCGTGCGCCCGCTCGCCAGCAGCTCGTTCTCCCCGGAGTAGACGCGGATCTCGGCCCCGGCGGCCGGCTCGAGGGTGCGGATCGAGTTGGCCCACACCAGCACCTCGCCGTGGGAGACCTTGGCGGCGAGGCCGAGGTCGGTCAGCACGACGAAGTGGTCCGCGGAAGGGCCCTTCGGCACGGAGGCCGTCAACCGGAAGGCGCCGGAGCGGCGGCTGCCGAGCAGGTCGTCCAGGCGGACCGCGGCGGCGGCCTCGGTGTTCGGCTCCGCGACGCACGCGACCGTGCCGGTGGCCAGCACCCGGCCGAGCCCGTCCTCCGGGCGGCCGTAGAAGTGGTGGTAGCGGCCGTGTTCGCGCATGGCGAAGGCCACCAGGTTCTCCGGCAGGACTTCCCGGAGCGTCACCCCGGCGCGCGGCACGTTCACCGCGGAGAGCGTGACCGCGCGCCGGCCCGCCGACGAGAGGTAGCGGCCCGCGGCGCGGAAGGCGAGCGAGGCGGGGCGGTCGGGGAAGGCGACCTGGCGGGTCACGTGCTCCTGCAGCGCGTGGCCCTGTTCCCCGGGCAGACCCCGGCGGAACGTGACGGTGTAGGTGCGCCCCGGCCGGAAGTCGCCGTAGAACCGGTACCGCGGACCGTCCCACCGGTGCGCCTGCTCGACCGTCAGCCGCGTGGCCGGTTGCACGTCGACAAAGGCCGCCGCGCGGTCCACGGAGACGGGCCCGGAAAAGCGCGCCTCCAGGTAGCCCTTCTCGAAGGCCCGGCTGACGGGCTCGATGTCGATGAGGGTCAGCACGCTGTAGAAGCGGATCGGCCGGCGCACCTCCGTCTCGAGGGGCTCGGGCCCCGCCGCGCTGCACAGGCCCGCGGCGATCCGCAACTCCCCTTCGTCGCGCGGCACCGGGCCGGTCCGCACGAGCAGGTCGGCCGCCGTGGCCTCGCCCGTGACACGGAAGGGGATGTGCTCCCCGCCGGGGGAAACAAGACGCATCGCGTGCTCCAGCGCGGCCGGCGAAACCGGCGCACTGAAGCGGAGCTGGAGCACGACGGAGCCGTCGGGGAGAAACTCGCGCTGGTCGGCCCGCAGCAGCCGGAGCGGCGCCGAACGGAACGAGAAGCTCGCGGGCGGCGCCATGCGCGCGCCGGCGAGGCTGCGCCGCTCCCGGTCGAGGGTCGCGGTGAAGCGGCTGCACTCGGGCCACTCCCCGGCGGGGCGGAAGACCAGGCGGTCGGGGCGTTCCCACGCGAAGACGCCCGGCACCGCGGGCGAAAGGGCGACCGGCGCGGCGTCCGCCACGGGGCCCAGCGCCGCGGCGGGCACCATCGCCTCGGAGAACTCCCAGCTCACCGCTTCGGTCCGGCCGGTCAGCGTGGCGTTCTCGCCGGGGAGGAACGTCGCTGCGACGTACCGCACGCCGGCGCGCGGGCGCGACGTCCACTTCACCACGCCCCACGTGTTGACCAACAGGAACAACACCGCGAGGACGAACCACCGGTTCCCGCGCATGACGTGACGCATTGGCATACCCGCTCCCTCCCCTGCGGGCCGGTACCGGCCCGCGGCCCCGTTGTCGCGCGGGAATGCGGCAGGATTGCGGCAGCGGTGTGAAGAACCTCGGCGCGCCGGGCGCCGTCAGGCCCGCAGCACGCCGCGGTGGCGGAAGGCGAAGACGCCGAAGAACCACCACGCGAGCGCGAGCACGGCCCACGCCGCCGCGCGAAGCGGGGCGGCGGGGACGCCGGGCAGCAGGCCCGCCGTGATGAGCGCCGATTGGAGCAAGGCCTTCGTCTTGCCCATGCGGTTGGCTCCGATCGCCTCGCCCCGGACCGCGCCCGCCGCGCGCAGTCCGCCCTGGAGCAGCTCGCGGGCGAGGAAGAGGTGGGCCGCGGCCATCGGCCAGCGGCCGGCCGCGGCGAGCTCGTAGAGAAAGCCGAGGATCACGATCTTGTCGACGGCGGGATCGAGGTAGAGCCCGAGCGCGGTCTGCGCGCGCAGGCGCCGCGCCAGCCACCCGTCGGCGACGTCGGTGAGCATCGCGGCGAGGAACACGGCCGCCGCGGCCCCGGGCCGGCCGCGCCGCAGGCAGGCGATGGCGAGCGGCAGGGCGGCCAGCCGCGCCAGGGTGAGCGCGTTCGGCAGCCAGCGGAGCCGCGCGGCGGGTTCCCGGCCGGTCATGCGCCCAGCATGCCGTCCCCGCCGCCCGCGGGTCAACCCGGGCCGCGCCGCGCCGGCGCCCGCACCAGGAACAGGACACCCCGGAACGGGCTCCTGCCCGTTTCGGGGTGTCGCGACGGCGCCCACCGACGCGTCAGTCGGTCGCCTTCTCCCGCTTGCACTTGCAGGACCCGGTGCCGCGCATGGCGCACGCGGCCTTCGGCTTGCAGCAGGCGTCGGCACCTGCGATCTGCCCGCACTTGGGGCAGAGGGCCGCGTCCTCGCCGGCCTTCATCTTGCAGCAACCCGGCGAGCCCTTGTGCAGCCCGCACTTCTCGCACACGGCCGCATCCTTGGCGCAACAGCCTTCCGATCCCTTGATATCGCCGCACTTGCCGCAGAGCGTCTGCGGCTGCGGGGCGGCGACCGCCGGGGCCTCCGCGCTCGTGACGCTGACCGACATACCCGCCCAGGCGGCTCCCGCCGCGACGGCGAGCACGAGGACGGCCGTACCGATGGAATGCTTCATACCTGTTTCTCCCGCGGACCTGCGGAACCGTACCGCGGTGCCCGTTCCAGAGTATAGCACGCGCACCCGCCTGCCGCCACCGGGCGGGTCAGCCCCGGGGCTCGCCCGCCCGGGGCAGAAAGAAGCGGAACGTCGCGCCCTCTCCCGGGGCGCTCTCCGCCTCCATCCGGCCGCCGTGGTGCTCCACGATGCTTCGCGCAATCGACAGGCCCAGTCCGCTCCCGTACTCCCGCGCCTGGGCCTTCGGCTCGGTGGTGAAGAAGCGGTCGAACACCTTCGGCAGGTCCGCGGCGGCGATGCCGCGGCCGGAATCCCGCACCGTGGTGACCACCTCGTCGCCGCGGCCTTCCGCGCGCAGCTCCACCCGTCCCTCCGGCGGCGTGTAGCGGAAGGCGTTCTCGAGCAGGTTGGCCACGACCTGCTCGATCCGGGCCGGGACGATCCTGGCCGGGAGCGGCGCCTCCGGCAGCGCC
Source organism: uncultured bacterium (assembly GCA_963744655.1). GTDB lineage: Bacteria > Verrucomicrobiota > Kiritimatiellia > PWTM01 > PWTM01 > CAVUUJ01. The sequence goes on from CAVUUJ010000002.1 coordinate 964,744, forward strand.
AGGGCGAAGCGGGCCCGCGGCGAGGGCCAGGAGGGCTCGAGCCGCGACACGATGCCCCGCAGCGCCTCCGTGTAGTCGACCTCCTCCTTGCGCGCGCGCCACTCCTCGGCGTCGAGCCGCGTGAGCGCGGCGAGCTGCTCGACCATGCGCACGAGCCGGTCCGCCTCGAAGCGGATGTTGCCGAGGAACTTCGCGCGGCGGTCGGGCTTCTCCGCCGCGCCGGCCTCGAGCACCTCCGTGGCGCCGCGGATCGCCGTCACGGGCGTCTTGAGCTCGTGAAGCGTCGCGGCCAAAAAGTCGCGGTTGTAGGTGTTCTTCTGCTCGATCTCCTCCGCCATCCGGCCGACGTCCCGGCCGAGTTCAGCGATCTCGTCGTGTCCGCGAGCGCGGTAGTCGAAGCGGCGGTCGCCGCTCGCGAACTCGCGCGCCCGGCGCGCGAGGCGGCGCAGGCGGCGGGTGAGCGTCTGCGCGAAGAGGAGGGCGAAAGCGGCCGAGGCCGCCAGGGCAAGCCGCGTGGCCGTGAGCTGGTCCGCGTGCAGCTCGCGGATGGCGCGGAGGATGGGGCGGGTGTGTCGCGCCGCGTAGGCGGCGGCCACCACCTCGCCGCCCGCGCGCACGGGCAGCGCGGCGAAGTACACCATGAGGCGGCGCCCGGGCGTCAGCGCCGAGCGCGCGCCGTAGCGGCCCCCGAGAGCAAGGCGGATCTCGGGGCGCTCGCCCGCGGGCGGACCGGGCGCGAGGTCGGGTCCCCGCTCCGGGTCGGAATCGAACAGCACCGCGCCGTCGGGGGCGACGATGCGCAGGCGCGTCTCGACCTCCCGGCCGAAGCGCTCCAGCTGTTCGCGAAAGCGCGCAGGGGCGGCGGGTTCCCCCGCGCGCTCGAGGTACGCAACGTAGAGCTCCCCCGCCAGGAAGGCGTGGTCGATCATGCGCCGCTCCAGCTCGGTGCGCGTGAACCGGTCAAAGAAGGCCACCGCGTGGCGGTTCAGGAAGTAGACGGGCAGGAAGACCACCAGCATGCACATCGCGGCGATCTTCCAGCGAAGGCTCATGCCGGGCCGCTCTCGAGCGCCGGGTTCATCTTGTAGCCGACGCCGTAGACCGTCTGGATGGGGTCGGGCGCCGCCCGCACGCGGGCCAGCTTGCGCCGGACGCGCTTCACGCAGGCATCGATCGTGCGGTCCGTTACGGGATGGCCGTCGTCGTAGATGCGCCGTATGAGCGCGTCGCGGCTGAAGACGCGGGCGGGCTGTCCGGCCAGCGCCCGGAGCAGCTCGAATTCCCCGCGCGTGAGCGCCACGTCCCGCCCGGCGTAGCGGGCCGACCAGGCGGCGGGATCCAGCGTCAGCGGCCCGAAACGGACGAGGCCCTCCGCCGCGCCGCCCGCGGGGCGCCCGCGGCGCAGCACGGCCTTCACGCGCGCGGCCAGCTCGCGGACGCTGAAAGGCTTCGTGACGTAGTCGTCCGCGCCCAGTTCCAGTCCGAGCACGCGGTCCGCCTCGTCGGCCCGGCAGGTGAGGATGATGACGGGCACCCGGGGCGCGCGGCGCCGGATCTCGCGGAACAGGTCGAGGCCCGGCAGGCCGGGCAGGTTGAGATCGAGCAGGACCAGGTCGGGCGGGTCCGCCTCGAACGCGCGCAGGCCGTCGTCGCCTCGGAGCGCCGTGCGCACCCGGAACCCGTGCTCCTCGAGCATGTAGACGACCACGTCGGCGATGTGCTGCTCGTCGTCGATCAGCAGGATGTGTCCGGTTTCGTTCACTCCGTCCCGCCCCCCGGCGCACGGGCGCCGCCCTTTATAGGCGCAGCGCCCCCCGCGCGGCAAGCGACGGGGGCGCGGCGGCCGCTTGTGGCGCGCGGCCCGGGACGCTAGGCTCCGCCGGAATCGGTGCGCCGGGCGGGGCAGGGAGAAGGGAAGGGCGGCCATGATCCTGCAGCAGGACGACGCGGTGCTGTTCCTGGGCGACAGCATCACCGACGCGGGCAGCCGGGCGCCGGACGCGGCGCCCGACCGGCTGGGCCGCGGATACGTCCGGCTCTGTGCCGAGCGGCTGCGGGCGCGTTTTCCCGCCTGGAACCTGTCCTTCGCCAACCGGGGCGTGAGCGCGCACCGCGCGTGCGACCTGGAGGCCCGGCTCGGGGACGACGACGTGCGGTCGCTCGCGCCCACGCTGGTCTCCGTCCTGGTCGGCATCAACGACACGTGGCGCCGCTACGACCGGCAGGCGGTGTCCCCGGTCCCCGCGTTTGCCGATACCCTGCGCCGCGTCACCGCCACGCTGCGCGAACGGTGGCGCCCGCGGCTCGTGCTCATGGAGCCCTTCCTGTTGCCCGTGCCCGAGGACCGGCGCGCGTGGCGCGAGGACCTCGACCCCCGCCTGGCCGCGGTGCGGGAGGTCGCCGTCGAAGCGGGCGCCGCCCTCGTGCCGCTCGACGGTGTCTTCGCCGCCGCGGCCTGCCGCCGCGAAGCGGCCGTGTGGCTCCCCGACGGCGTCCATCCGAGTCCCGCCGGCGCGGCCCTGATCGCCGACGCGTGGATCGAGACCGTCACGCGGGACTGACCGCCCCGGGCCGGTTCGCCCCGCGCCTGTTCACCCCCGCCCATCTGCGGTATACAGGCCGCGCCATGGAACACGCGCCACCGGAAGACGGGCGGGATACGGCGGGGAGCGCGCGGCGCGACCCGGCGCTCCCGGCCGGCGCCGCCGCCGGGCCGGGACCCGCGCGGGAGCTCGACGTCGTGGACACGGCCTACGGGGGGGACGGGGTCGCCCGCGACGGGGGCAAGGTGGTCTTCGTGCCCGGAACGCTCGCGGGTGAGCGCGTGCGCGCCCGCCTCGTGTCCGACCGCAAGGCGTTCGCCCGGGCGGAGCTGTTGTCGGTGCTCACGCCCTCGCCCGACCGCGTGCCGCCGGCCTGCCCGCTCGCGCTTCGGCCCGCGGACGATCCCGGCGCCCCCGCGCCGGCGTGTCCCGGCTGCGCCTACCAGCACGCGGCCTACGCGCGCGAGGTGGAGCTCAAGCAGCGCCAGTTCGGGGACCTGCTCGCCCGCCTCGGCGGCTGCGACCCCGGGCTCGCCGACGCGCCTGTCCCCGCCCCCGCCCCGCTCGGCTACCGCAACAAGCTCGTGCTCCGCGTGCAGGACGGCCCGGACGGGCGGCGCCTCGGCTACACCGCGGCCGACCGCCGCACCGTGATCGATCTCGCGGCCTGCCCGCTCGCGCACCCGGCGCTCAACGCCCTGCTCGCGCGGCTGCGGGGGACGGAGGGCTGGCTGGCGGGCCTGCCCCCGAACGCCCGGGTCACGCTCCGCTTCACGGGCCGCGACGGCGCCGTGCACTGGGTCGGCGCGCCCTCGCACCGCGCGCCCTGGCTCGCGGAGGCGACGCCGGCGGGCACGCTCCTCGTCCCGCGCGGCGCCTTCTTCCAGGTGAACCCGGCGGCCGCGAACCTGCTGGTGGAGGCGGTGACCGCCCTGTTGACCCGGGCCGCGCCCGACGCGGTGCTGGACGCGTACGGCGGCGTCGGGCTCTTCGCCTTCGCCGCCTTGCGCGCCGGTATCGGACGGGCCGTGGGCATCGAGTCGGACGCTTCCGCCGTGGCCGCGGCCCGGCGCAACGCCGGGCACCTCCACCTGGCCGGCCGCGTGCGGTTCGAACGCGGGGACGCCGCCGCGCACCTGGCCCGCGCCTCGGCGGCGCTGCGCCCGGGCCGTCTCGCGGTGGTGGCGGACCCCCCGCGCGCCGGCCTTTCCCCGGCCGCGGTCGAAGCCCTCGCCGCCGCGCGGCCCGAGGAGCTGCTCTACGTGTCCTGCGCCCCCGACACCCTAGCCCGCGATCTCAAGCGGCTCGCCGCCGCGGGGTTCGCTCCGCGCCACGCCCGGCTCTTCGACCTGTTCCCGCGCACCGCCCGCTTCGAGGCCCTCGTCCGCCTCCAACCGGCCTGAAGCCGCCGCGCCGGGGCGGGGCCGGGGGCCGTTCCTTGACAGCGCGGGCGGGAGACGCCGATCATCCGGGCCGAGACATGGAGCGCCGCCACATCACCGCCGGGAGTCCCGCCTTCGCGCCGCATCTCGACCCCGCGGCCCTCGTTCGCGGCCTGTGGCGGCGGCGCGACCTGCTGCGCCAGTTCACGCGCCGCGAGATCCGGGGGCGGTACCGCGGGGCGCGCCTCGGCATGCTCTGGGTCTTCGTGCAGCCGCTGGTCATGCTCCTCATCTACACGTTCGTCTTCGGGCTGGTGTTCCGGGCGCGGTGGCCCGGCGCGCAGACCGAAAGCCTCGCGGAGTTCTCCGTCACCCTCTTTGCCGGCCTTGTCGTGTTCCAGCTCTTCAGCGAGTGCCTCGGCCGCGCCCCGTTCCTGGTCACCGGGGTGCCCAACTACGTCAAGAAGGTGGTCTTCCCGCTGGAGATCCTGCCCGTGTGCTCGCTCGGCGCGTCCCTGTTCCACGCGGCGGTCAACGTGCTGATCCTGCTGGGCGCGCAGGTGCTGGTCCTCGGCCGCGTGCCGCTCACGGCGCTGGCCGCCCCGCTCGCGGTGCTCCCGCTGCTCGCGCTCTCGCTCGGTCTCGGCTGGTACCTCGCCAGCCTCGGGGTCTTCTTCCGGGACCTGCAGCAGGCGGTAGGGCTCCTGATCACGATGCTCTTCTTCGTCACGCCGATCTTCTATCCCCTCTCCGCCGTGCCGGAACCGCTGCGCCCCCTGCTGCGGCTCAACCCGCTGGCCTTCGCGGTCGAGGCGTTCCGCGAGACGCTGCTGTGGGGCCGCTGGCCGGCCTGGCAGGAATGGACGGCGTGGGCCGCGGCCGGCCTGGCGGTGCTGCTCACGGGATACGCCTTCTTCATGCGCACGCGGAGGGCATTCGCCGATGTGCTCTGACGCGTCCTCCCCGCCGGGCGACGCAGTCATCGCCGCCCGCGGCCTCACGAAGGTGTACCGCATATGGGCCGATCCCGCGGCCCGGTTCAAGGCGCCGGCCCTGGCGGCCCTGGCGAACGCCGTCCCCTCGCCCGCCGCGCGCCGCCGCCTGCACGCGCGGGCGGCGTCGTACTTCCGCGACTTCCACGCCCTGAAGGACGTCTCCCTCGAGGTCCGGCGCGGCGAGACGGTCGGCATCATCGGGCGCAACGGCGCGGGCAAGAGCACCCTGCTGCAGATCATCGCCGGGGTGCTCCGCCCCACCGCGGGCGAGGTCGACGTCGCCGGCCGGGTCGCCGCCCTGCTGGAGCTGGGCAGCGGGTTCAACCCCGAGTTCACCGGCCGGGAGAACGTCTTCCTCAACGGCACCATCCTCGGCCTCGGCGAACGGGAGGTCCGGGAGCACTTCGACGCGATCGCCGCCTTCGCGGACATCGGCGCGTTCATCGACCAGCCGGTGAAAATCTACAGCAGCGGCATGATGGTCCGGCTGGCCTTCGCCGTGCAGGCGTTCCTGGAACCGGACGTGCTCATCGTCGACGAGGCCCTCGCGGTCGGGGACCTGCCGTTTCAGCACCGGTGCATGCGGCGCATCGCGCAACTGGTCGACGGCGGCACCGCCGTGCTCTACGTCTCGCACGCGACGGACACCGTGAAGCGCTTCTGCCGCCGCTGCCTCTGGCTGGACGGCGGCGAGACCCGGTTCTTCGGCCCCGCGGGCGTGGGCGTGGAGAAGTACCTCGGCTTCATCCGCATGCGCGAAGCGGGGGCGCAGGCGCCGGCCGACGCCCCGGCGGCCCTCGCGCGCGCCGCCGCGCCGGCGGAGTCGGAGGACGGGGCGCTCCTGCCGGTCGCCGGCGACATCGACCTCTCCGACGAGCGCCTCTTCGTGCGCGGCGCGTGGCGCGAGGCGCCGGGCGCCGCACCGGGCACGGTCAGGCGCGAGACCTCCGACGACGCGGCGCTCGCGGCGTTCCGGTTCGAGGGCGACCGCGTCGAGCTGCTCTTCCGGCGCGGCCCCGGGGCCCGGCGCGCCGTGGTCGCGCTCGACGGCCGGGAACACCCGCTCGACCTGCGCGATCCCGCCGGCCCGGGGCTCCATCCCTTCACCCTGGCCACGGCGCCCGGACGACACGTGCTCTCGCTGCGGCCGCTCCCCGCGGGCGACCCGGCCGACGCGCTGACCTGGCTGGGCGGACGCGTGGAACACGGCGCGGCGCCGCCGGCCTTCCGGCGGGATCCCGCCCCTCGGGCGGAGGACGAGGTCGGGTCGTACGGCACGGCGCGGGGCCGCATCACCGCGGTCGAGCTGCTCGACTACGCCTCCCTCGAGCCGGTCACCGAACTGGCCTTCGGCCGGCGCGTCCGGCTGCGGATCCACGCCGAACGCCTCGGGGACCTCGGACCGGAGGTCAGCTTCTCGTTCATCGTGCGGGACGCGAACCGCATCGACCTGTTCGGCGCCACCACGGCCTCCGAGCATGTGCGGGTGGACGCGCGGGCGCGCCGCTTCGTGGCCGAGTTCGCCTTCACGGTGCGGCTCGGGCCCGGCTCCTACTCCGTCCTCGCCGCCTTCGTCGAGGGAAGCGAGAACCTCCCCCGCAAGACCACGCTGCATCACGTCGACCTCGCCTGCGTGTTCCGGGTCGGCTTCGATCCCGCGCGGCCGGTCTGGTACGCCTTCCACGAGCCGGTCACCGTGCGGGTTTCCGCGGAGACCGGCGAGCCGTGAACCCCGTCGTGCGGGTGTGCTCCCACGTGCGGTCGGGCACGCACTTTCTCCTGAGCCTGCTCTACGAGAACTACTACAAGGAGCGCCGCGACCTGGCGCACCGCGCGGAGCAGCTCGGCCACTGGGACAACCCGGGCACCCACGACGCGCTGTTCACCGGCACGGACTCCAACCGCTTCGTGGCCTGGCACGGGCTTTTCGGGGGCCATCGCTTTCTACCGCCGCCGGACACCGGGGGCACGATCTACGTCTTCCGCGACGGGCGCGACGTGGCGGCGTCGGTCTACCGCACGCCGCACTTCCGCGGCCGCGCCGACGGGGCGCTGTCCTTCTCCCGCTTCCTGCGCAAGCCGATCGACTGGTTCGAGGCGCCGGACCAGCGGGCCGAACCGGAGATGACCCTCGCCGAGCACTGGTACCGGTCGGTCAGCGCGTGGCTGGCGAGCGGCGCGTTCCGCGTGCGCTACGAGGAGCTGGTCGCCGACCCCGAGGGCGCGCTGCGGCGCATCGAGGCCGCGTTCGGCCTCCGCCCGCCCGCGCGCCGCTACACGGGCGAGCGGCCCGTCGGCCTGGCGCCGGGCGCCGGCGGGGCGGGCGGGTGGCCGCGCCTCTTCGAGCCGCGCGATCTCGACTTCTTCTTCTCCGTGGTCCCCCGCCCGTTCGAGGGGCTCTGGTACGGCGGGCGCCCGCGCGCGGCCGGCGCGCCCCGCCCCGGGTCCTGGCCCGCCCGCGCGCCCCCGAGTCTGCGGTGGCCCCCCGCGCCCGGTCCGCGCTAGACTGCAGCCTGTCGTCACCCGGGCGGCGCGCTACGGCCGCCCCGGTGTCCACGGGGAGGGTCGAAGCGATGGGCAAGAGCCGCGGTACCGCCTTCCGTATCCGCCTGCCGGACGACGAACTGGAGACCGTGCTGCAGCGCGTGGAGGAGAACCTGGCCCTGCGCCCGGTCCTCGATCCGGAGCCGCCCGCCGCGGAACCGGAGGGGCCGTTCGACGGCCTCCGCGCGCGGCTAGCGGCGCTGCGCGCGCTGCGCGCGCCGTACTTCGTACTCGGCGGCAGGGTCCCCGGCGCCGTGGCCGCCGTGCTGAACCTGCCCCTGCGGGTCTTCGGCCGCAAGCAGCGCCGTTTCAACGAGGACCTGCTCCGGCTGCTCGAGCAGTGGCTGGCCCTTCACGCGGACGCGGAGCAGGAAGGCCGGATGCGGCGGCGCGACGCGTGCGGACTCGAGGACTGGATCCGCCTCGTCCAGCGGAAGCAGGAGGCCCTCGAGCTCGAACTGGAAGCCCTCCGCCGGGCGGCGGAACCGCGCGGCACGGACCCGGCCGGGCCCTGAACACCATGCGTGTCGGCCTGCTGAGCACGCACTACCCGCCCGCCAGCACGGAGGGCATCCCGCGCCAGCGGCACGCCCTGGCCGTGGAGCTGGCCCGCCGGGGCCACGACGTGCGCGTCATCACCTGCGGCGGCCGCGCCGCGCGCTTCGAGCACGACGGCGTCCGCGTCCGCGTCGTCCCGCTCCCTTCCGAGGAGCGCACGTGCTTTCCGCGCCGCGCCGCGGCCAACGCGGCGCTCTCCTCCGCCCAGGCGCTGTACGAGGGCTTCGCCGCCGACCACCGGGCCGAGCCGTTCGACCTGGTCGATGCGCCGTTGTGGTCCGTGCCCGGTTTCGTCGCCGCCGAGCGGGCCCCCGTGCCCGTCGTCGCCTGGCTGCAGACGACGAGCCTCCAGCTCCTGCGCATCAACGGGGGACGGCTCCGGCGGGAGAGCCTGCCCCTCGTGCGCATGGAACGCCGGTTCCTGGAGCAGGCCGACGGTTGGCTGTCCGACTCGCGCGCCGCGCTCGACTCGGTGACCGCCGACTACGGGTTGCGCCCGGGGGCGGCCGCCGGCATTGCCTACCTCGGGCTGCCGGACACCGGCCCGCCCCCCGCGCGGGGGGCGCGCCGCGCGACGGCGCCGAGGCCCTGGTCGTCGGCCGGCTCGAGGCGCGCAAGGGCACGCCGCTGCTGCTGCGGATCCTGCCCCGCCTGCTCCGCCGGCACCCCGGGCTCCGCGTGCGCTTCGTCGGGACCGACAACAGCCGCAACGACGGCTGGTTCGCGCGGCACGGCCGCACCTACGCCGACAGCTTCCGCCGCCGGCACCCGGAGGCGGCCGCGCGCGTGCGCTTCGAGGGCTACCTGCCGGACGGCGACCTCGAGGCCCGCTACCGCGACGCCGACCTCCTGCTCGTCCCCTCGCGCTACGAGTCCTTCGGCCTCATCTACCTCGAGGCCATGCGCTCGCGCCTCCCCGTGGCGACGTTTGCAGCGGGCGGCGCAAGCGAGGTGTTCGAGCGCGGCGAGGAACACGGGGCGCTGCTCGTGCCGCCCGGCGACGGCCGCGCGTTCGCCGCGGCGGTCTCGCGGCTGCTGGACGACCGCGCGCTCCGCGAGCGGCTCGGCGCCGCCGGCCGGGCCCGCTACGAGGCGGCCTTCACCGCCGCGCACATGGCCGACGCCACGCTCCGCTTCTACGGGCAGGTGCTCGAGACCCGCGCCGCGCGGCCGGTCCCCGCGCGGTGGCCCGTGCGGCAGGTCATGCACGCGCTCGACACGGGCGACGCCGTCAGCGCCATCACGCAACACGCCGCGCGCGTGCTCGGCCGGCTCGGCCACGACGAGACCGTGCTCGTGCACCACGCGCACCCGGGCGCGCGCCGGGCAACCGAGCCCGTCCGCCGCATCCTTCGCGACCCGGACGTGTCGGTGCTGATGCACTTCTGGAACTACAACCCCGACGCGTGGATCTTGCCGAAGGTGCGCGGGCGGAAGGCCGTGTACTACCACAACGTCACCCCGCCGGAGTTCTTCGCGCCCGGCACGGCCACGCGCGAAGCGACGGAGCGGGGCCTGGCCCAGTTGCGGCGCATCGCGGACGCGTTCGACCTCGTTGTCGCCGACTCGCGCCACAATCTCGAGGACTTCGGCCGCTTCCTCCGGACGCCGCGCCCGGGGCTGGTCGTCCACCCGGTCGTGGACGCGGAGGCGCTGCGCGCCGGGCCGTTCGAGGGGGACCTCGTCCGCCGCCTGCGCCGCGGGCCCGGCGCCCGCTGGCTTTTCGTTGGCCGCGTCGCGCGCAACAAGCGCCAGGAGCGCGTCATGACCCTGTTCGACCGCTACGCGCGCGCGGTCGACCCGGCGGCGCGCCTGTGGCTCGTGGGCAACGATACGCAGGATCCCGCCTACCGCGCCGGGCTCGAAGCGCTCCGCCGGGCCCTGCCTTCCGGCCGGCGGATCCTGTTCACGGGGCCGGTGGGCGACCGCTCGCTCCGCGCCTACTACCGGGCGGCATCCCTTTTCGTGTGCGCCTCGGAGCACGAGGGGTTCGGCCTGCCGCTCGTCGAGGCGATGGCGTACGGCGTGCCCGTGATCGCCTTCGCCGCCGCCGCCGTGCCCGAGACGATGGGCGCGGCCGGCATCCTGGCGCGCTCGTGGGACGCGCCCCGGCTCGTCGAGCTCGCGGCCCTGCTGGAGAGCGACGCGGGGCTGCGGGCGCGGATCCTCGCGGGCCAGCGCGCGAACCTGGAGCGGTTCGGCGCGGCGGAGGCGGAACGGCGCCTCGCCGCAGCCGCCGCCTTTCTCTCCGGGGGCACGCCGAGCGCGTACTTCGAGACCGTGGGGCCGGGGGGCTGACCGTGCGCGCCTCCGTCGTCATCAACACCTGCGACCGCCTGCCGCACCTGCGGCGGCTCCTGCCCGCGCTGGAACGCCAGCGCGGCGCCGACTTCGAGGCCGTCGTCGTCAACGGGCCCTCCGCCGACGGCACGGCGGAGTACCTGCGGGGCTGGGGGGCGCGGATCAAGGTGGTCGACTGCCCGGAGCGCAACCTCTCGCTGTCGCGCAACCTCGGCATCGCCGCCGCCGCGGGCGACATCGTCCTGTTCATCGACGACGACGCGCTGCCGGAGGACGGGCGCTGGGTGGCCCGCGCGCTGGCCGCCTTCGCCGGCGATCCGGACGGGCGCCTCGGGGCCGTCACCGGCGAGGTCCGCCGCGCGGACACCGACGCGTACGAGTTCCGCGGGGTCTGGACCGACGACTACGGCTTCCAGCTGTTCCGCGCCGACGCGCCGCCGGGCGGCCGCTGGCTGCCGCGGGTCTGCGGCGGCAACGCCGCCTTCCGGCGCACGGTGCTCGCCGAACTGGGCGGGTTCGACCCGTTCTACCGCTACTACCACGACGAGTCGGACCTCTCGCTGCGCCTGGGGCGCGCCGGGTACCGCGTGGAGACGGTGCCGGGGTTCGCCGTGCGGCACTACCCGGCCCGCGCCGCCGGCGGCCGGTCGCCGTACGTGCGCGACTGGTCCGTCATCGCGGCAAGCGACGCCTACTTCGCCGTGAAGAACGGCGGGGATCCCCAGCCCCTGCGCCTGGTCCGCGCGCTGCGCGCCGCCGCCCGCAAGCACTACGTGGCGGAGCTGGCCGGCGCGCGCCGGGCCGGCCTGCTTGGCACGGCCGCCTGGTGCCGCATGACACTGCGCTGCGCGCGCGGCACCGCGCGCGGCACGCTGGCCGGCCTGTTCCGGCCGCGGACGCCCGCCCGTTTCCCCGCCCCGCCCGCCTTCCGCCCGTTCGGGCCCCCGGCGGCGGAGGCGCCGCCGCTGCGCATCGCGCTGCTGACCCGCACCGTGCCCGGGCAGCCAGGCTACGGCGGCATCGGCCGCTACACCTTCGACCTCGCGCGCGGTCTTCACGAGCGGGGCCACGAGGTGCACGTCCTCTGCCGCAGCGAGCAGCCGCTGCGCCGCGAGAGCCTCGGCTTCCTCGTGCACGGCATCGCGGAACGGGACCTGGGGCCCGCCATCGGCGGTAACGCGCCCGTCCTCGCGAAGAACCTCCGCTACGCCATGGCCGTCGCCCGCAAGCTCGCCGCCCTGCGGGCGGCCGGGACCGCGATCGACGTGGTGCACGCCACGAACTGGGATGCCGAGGCCGCCGCCGTGCTCCGCACGCGGGCGGCCCCCACGGTCCTCATGCTGGTGACGCCGCTCGCTCAGACGATCGCCGCCGAGGGGTGGGAGAAGACGGAGGACCTGGCCCGCTGCGTCGCACTGGACCGCTGGCAGGTGCTGCACGCCGGCGCCGTCTGCGCGCCGTCCGGCGGCGTGCTGGAGAGCTACCGCGAGCACATGGGCCTGGTCCCCGGCGGCGACTACGCGCCGCGCATCGTGCCGCTCGGCGTCGCGTTCGACCCGGCGGGGCCGCTGCCGCCGCGCGGCCGCCGCAGGACGCTGCTCTACGTCGGCCGCTTCGAGCGGCGCAAGGGGATCGACGACCTGCTCGAGGCCCTGCCGGACCTCCTCCCGCGTTTCCCCGACTGGGACGTCGAACTCGTCGGGCGCGACCCGGAGAACGCGGCGGGCGAGACGCGGGCGGCGGCCTTCCGAAAGCGGCACGGCCGCCGGGGCTGGGCGCGGCGCGTGCGGTTCCGCGGCGAGGTGCACGACGCGGCGCTGCGCGAGGCCTACCGCCGCTGCGACCTGTTCGTCGCACCGTCACGCTTCGAGTCCTTCGGCCTGATCTACCACGAGGCGATGCAGTACGGGAAGGCGGTGGTCGGCTGCCGGACCGGCGGCGTGCCGGAAACCGTGGAGCACGGCGTGGACGGCTGGCTGGTCGAGCCCGGCTCCGTGCACGACCTGCGGGCGGCGCTCGGCCGGCTCATGGCCGACGACCCGTTCCGCGCCCGGCTCGGCGCCGCCGGCGCACGCCGGGTGCGCGAACGCCAGAACCACCTCACCATGGCCGCCGCCCTCGAGCCGGTCTACCGCGCGGCGGCCGAGGTCGCGAAGTAGACCGCGTCGCCCATCACGGTGGCGACGCGCAGCAGGAGCGCGCTCTCGAGCGCCGCGGCGTCGCCGAGCGCGGGGGCCAGCGCGGCGGTCAGCACGGCCTCGCGCACGCCGAGCCCGGCGGGCGCGCCGGGCGTCACGTAGCCCAGGATCCACGCGAGGGCGAACGCGGCCAGCACGCGGCCGGTCACGGCGATGCCGCCGGCGGCGCCCGGCGCGGTACGCGAAACGATCCCCAGCAGCACGAGGCCCGCGCCGAGGAAGAAGGCGGCGTGCACGGCCAGCGCCGGCAGCACGTCGCGCGCCAGCGCCCCCGTGTCCAGCGGCCGCCAGCCCCACCGGCGCAGGCGGTCCGCGCGGCGCGCGACGGCGTTGAGCGCGAAGGGCGCCGCCGCCGCGCCGAGCAGCAGGGCGGCCAGGCGGACGGCGGAAACCCGTCCGGGCAGGTGAACGAAGAAGGCGGCCCCGCCGGCCGCGACCGCGGCCGACGCCAGCAGCAGGCTCGCCGCCTCGAGCAGCGCGGCCTGCGCCAGCGCGCCGTGCGCGAACCCGGCGGCGACGCCCAGCGCGTGGCGTCCGCCGAAGTGCAGCACGTTGCCCGGAAGGTATTTGGCCACCTGCGAGCGCGCGTACATCCGGTGCGCCGTGCCCCATGCGACCGCGCGGCCGGAGGCGGCCTGGAGCAGCCGCCGCCAGCCCGTGCCGAGCGCGAGACAGAGCACCCCGTACGCCAGGGCGGCCTGCCCGGCCGTGGCGGCGGCGCGGCCCGGTTCGAGCGCGGCCACCGCGTCCCAGCTCGAGCGGAGGCGCCCCGCGAGGAAGACCGCCGAGACGGCGAGCGCCGCAAGCCCGGCGGCGCGAACCGCCGCGCGCTTCAGGCCGGGACGCCGCGGCTTCGGGCCAGCACCATCGTCCATGGCACGGGGTGTAGCACGCGCAGCACGTCGAAGTCCCGCGCGATCCACCGCACGAAGCCGCGCGGCGACCAGTGCTGCAGGTGGCCCGGCGTGTTGCCGAGGCGGGCGAGGTAAGTCCCGCGGGCCATGTTCAGCATCCGCCAGAGCGGTTCGGCGGGCACGCTGGCGACCAGGTACGGGCGCGCCGCGGCGGCGAGCCGCGCCCGCGCCTCCTCCGGGCGGGCGAGGTGTTCCAGCGCCTCGCAGCAGACGACCAGCGGCGCGGCGTCGGCCTCCCCGAGCTCGTAAAGGCTGCGCACCGTGAACGGCGTCGCGTCGCCGGCCGCCAGGGACAGGGCGCGGGCCTCCCCGATGATCGCTGGCGAGACGTCGCTGCCGCGCACGCGGTAACCCGCCGCCGCGAGGCGGCGCGCCAGGTGGCCCTCCCCGCAGCCGACCTCGTGCACGTCGCGCACGCCGGTCTCCGCGGCCAGCCCGAGCAGCGCCCGGTAGAAGCGCGCCATCAGCCGGCGCGTCACCGGGTTCGCGGAACCGTGCTTGTCGCCGTAGTTGCCCGCCGGCCCGCCGTTCTCGAAGGGGGCCTCACGGCGCGTCATGCGGGGCGCCCCCCTTGAACCGCTCCTCCGCCTGCCGGATTCGCCAGTCGAGCTTCTCCAGCAGCTTGCGGTTCACCGCGATCAGGTCGGCCAGCAGCGCCAGCACGAAGAGCAGGAAGCCGAGGCTCATGAGGAGCGAGGCGAGGATGAGCGACTGGATCTTCCCCGCCCCGTGCCCCGCCGCGTAGAAGACCAGAAAGCGCGCGCCAAGGCCGACCCCCGCCGCGAACGGCACCGCCCCCAGCGCGAGGAAGAACCGCATGGGGCGGTAGGTCATGAAGATCCGGCCGATGGTGAACCCCGAGCGGCGCAGGTAGTCCGGCACGCTCCGTACCAGCCGCGAGGGCCGCAGCGGGGCGTTCACGCGCACCGGCACGGAGACGACCGCGATGCCCTTCTGTCCCGCTTGGATGAGGGTTTCGAGCGTGTAGGTGTACTCGCCGAAGACGTTCAGCTGCATGGCCGCCCGGCGGCTGAAGGCGCGGAAACCGCTCGGCGCGTCGCCGACCTCCGTGCGGCTCGCCTTGCGCACGACGCGGGAGCCCAGCCGCTGCAGCAGCTTCTTGACGGGAGAAAAGTGTTCGATGTCCCCGATCGGACGCGTTCCGACCACCAGCTCCGCCTCGCCGGCCAGGATGGGCGCGACCAGCGCGGGCACGTCGGCCGCGCAGTACTGGTTGTCGCCGTCCGTGTTGACGATCACGTCCGCGCCGCGCGCGAGGCAGGCCTCCAGCCCGGTGCAGAAGGCCCGGGCGAGCCCGAGGTTCACCGGGTGGCGCACGACGTGGTCGGCCCCGTGGCGCCGGGCGACCTCCGCGGTGCCGTCGCTGCTTCCGTCGTCGACCACCAGCCACTCCACGCGGTCGAACCCCGCCACCTCGCGGGGCAGGTCGGCCAGCGCCGCCGGCAGCGTATCCGCCTCGTTGTAGCACGGCACCTGGATGATCAGTTTCACGCGGGGGGGCCCTCCTCCGCCGGCGGTCCGAGCGCGAGGCTGAGCCACCCCAGCAGGGCGCACAGGTACGACGGCAGCAGGTACCGGAACTGGGGCGCGACGTCGGGTAGCGCGAACGCGGCGGCATACGCGAGGGCCAGCGCGGAGGCGACGCCCGCCGCCGGGCGCTTCAGGCGCCAGCCCAGCAGCAGCCCGGCCGCGCTACAGGCGAGGGCCGGCCACGCCCACCACAGCGCGGTCCTTCTGCTTCGCTCCAGCCACCCGGTCGCCCGGTGGCGCAGGCCGGGCAGCCGCGACGAGACCGACAGGCCGAGGTCGTTGTCGATGATGGCGTCGTAGTAGTGGTCGGAGCGCGACGGGCGCAGGCCCACCGCGTACACGAGCACGAGGGCCTTGTGGCGCGCGTAGGCCCACGGGTGGCGCACCGCCATGCGGACGGCCGCCGAGCGGATGAACGCGCGGTGCCGCTCGAGCTCTTTCACGGAGATCTGCGGCGGGGACGCAAAGATGATGCGGCCGATGAAATGCCCGGAGGCCACGTCGAAGGTGGAGAGCACCTCCTCGAGCTTGCCGTCGCCGAAGCGGCGGTCGAACGCCGCGCGCTCCGCCCGGAACTCGTCCGAGCCGCGGTCGAGCCGATCCACGACGCCGAGGTACTGGGTGACGAGATAGATGTGGGCCGAAGGCGTGGGGCGCACGGCGGGGTGCCGCTCGACCAGCCGCGGGGCCGCCGCCGCGAGCAGCAGGACCGCCGCGGGGCCGAGCGCGCGCCGCCACCGGGCCCGGCCCGGGGCCGCGCGCCAGGCGGCGCACGCCGATACCACGGCCGCGCTCAACGCGTTGTGCCGGAAGCACGACGCAGCGGTCATCAGCAGCGTGGCCGGGACAAGCGGCCGCCCGGCGCGCCGGCGCCAGGCCTCCGCGAGGAAGGGTAGGGCCGCCACCACGCACGTCGCGGTCCACACGTCCTTCCAGAGGGTAACCGGGTAGACCCAGAGCACCGGGTTCGCCGCGCACAGGGCGCACGCGGCCAGTCCCCGGCGGGGTCCGCCGGTCACCCACAGCGCGGCCCGGAACAGGGCAAACCAGAAGACGACCGCCTGCACGGCGGCGAAGCCTCCGGGCCCGTCGGACACCTGCTGGAACAGGTGCATGAGCAGCGCCGTCGCCGGCGGATGCCACGTGCCGTAGCGGCCCTCCAGGGCCTGCCGCCAGGTGCCGATCGAATCCGCCGTCATGACCGCCGGGTGGAAGACCGACCACCAGAAAAGGCCGGCGGCCAGGGCGAGGGCAAGAGCGGTCGCGTCGCGCAGGCGCGGCGACGGGGTCCCGGCGGTCGCGAGCCGCCAGGCGGCCAGCCATGCCGCCGCGAGGACCGGCAGGCTCCACCCGACGGCTTGCACCCGCACGCCCGGGTCCCAGGCCGGGGCGAGCGCGGCGGCCGAAAGCGCGGCGAGCAGCAGCGGTGCGGCGGCAGCCGCCGCGCGCTTCCCGTGCGTCCCGTCCCGCTCCGTCATCCCTCGCCCTCCCTTCGCGCGCCCGTGAGCCTAGCGGTTGCGCCTGCCCGCGGCCAGCCCGCAGGCCGTGCGCCGCACCGCGCGCTCGACCGCTTCGGACGTGTTGCGCTAGGGTTCGGCTGTCGCGGCCGCGCTTCCGGGTGAGGGGCGGGCGCAGCGGCGCGGGACGACCGGAACGGTGCCGAAGGTTTCCGTCATCATCCCCTGTTTCAACCAGGGCGCCTACCTCGACGAGGCCGTGGACTCGGTCC
The DNA here is from genome assembly GCA_963744655.1 of uncultured bacterium. Classification (GTDB taxonomy): domain Bacteria; phylum Verrucomicrobiota; class Kiritimatiellia; order PWTM01; family PWTM01; genus CAVUUJ01. Next base: position 981,459 of record CAVUUJ010000002.1, read on the forward strand.
TCGCCCAGACCTTCGAGGACCTGGAGATCGTGGTCGTCGACGACGGCTCGACCGACCCCGCTACGGTCGCGAAGCTCGCCGCCTACGAGCGGCCGAAGACGCGCGTGGTGCACACCCCGAACCTCGGCCTGCCGGGCGCGCGCAACCTGGGCATCCGCGAGAGCCGCGGCGCGTACCTCCTCCCGCTCGACGCCGACGACCGGATCGCGCCGACGTACGTCGAGCAGGCCGCGGCGGTGCTCGACGCCTCGCCCGGCACGGGCATCGTCTACTGCCGGGCGGAGTTGTTCGGCGACGAGGAGGGTCCGTGGGCGCTGCCGCCGTTCCGCCTGCCGGACGGGCTCGTTTCGCCGTGCATCTTCGCGTCGGCCCTGTTCCGCCGGTCGGACTGGGAGGCCGCGGGCGGGTACTGCGAAACGATGCGCTCGGGCCTCGAGGACCACGATCTGTGGCTGTCGCTCCTCGAGCGCGGCGCCGCGGTGCACCGGCTCGACGAAACGCTCTTCCACTACCGGCGCACGGCCGCGAGCATGTCGCGGCACTACACGCCGGAGCAGCTCCACGCCCTCCTCGACGCCTGCATCCGGCGCCACCGCCCCCTTTTCGAGCGCCACTTCGAGGGCATCTGCCACCTCGCCTTCGACGCCGGCGAACGCGCCAGGCACCGCGAGCCGGCCGCCCCGCCCGACGGCGGCCGCCCGCCTTCTGCGCGGCGCGCGGGCAGCCCGCTGGCGCGCCTGCCGGGCCTGGCGCGGGTGCGCGCCCTCTTCCCCTACGTCCGGGTCTACCGCGGCCGCGGCTGGCACGTCGCGCTGGAGGACTTCGCGACCGGCGCCGGCCGCCTGCGCCTGGATGGCTGGGCCTTCCACGAGCGGGGCGCGGCGCGCCGCGCCGTCCTCGCGCACGGCGCCGCCCGCACGGCCCTGGCCTGGGGCCGCCCGCGCGGCGACGTCGCCGACGTCCATCCCCGGTTCGCCTCCGCCGCCCGCAGCGGCCTCGTAGGCAGCGCGCCCCTCGAGGCGTCGCCCGGCGCACCCCGCCTGGAGCTGGAGGCCGGGGACACCTCGCTCTCGCTGCGGCTGCCCCGGCCGGCCCGCCTGCGCGCCGGGCGCCTCGCCGCCACCCTGGCCGCCGTCACGCCCGCGCGCGCCGGCAAGGCCGTGCTCTGGCTGCTGCAGGGCAAGCCGGGCCTGGTGGCGGCGGAGGTGCGCCGCCTCGCGCACGTGCCCGACCGCCGCGCGGAAACCGGCGAGCTCGCGCGCGTGCTCGACGCGTGGGAGACCGGAACGGCCCCGGCCGCCGCGGACGGCGGGTTCGACGTGATCGTGCCGGTCTACAACGGCGCGGCGTTCCTGCCGCGGTTCCTGGAGAGCCTCCGGGCCCACACCGGCCCGCGGCACCGCGTCATCCTCGTGGAGGACGCCAGCACCGACCCCGCGGTCCTCCCGCTCCTGGAGGCCTTTTGCAAAGGGCGTCCGGGCACCGTACTCCTTCGCCACGACGTCAACCGCGGCTTCGTCGCCTCCGTGAACGAGGGCGCGCGCCGCGCGCGCGGCCACTTCGCCATCGTGAACACCGACGTCGAGTTGCCGGGGGGCTGGCTCGAACGGCTCATGGCGCCGATCCTGCGCGACCCCCTCGTCGCCAGCGCCACGCCCTTCACCGACGGCGGCACGCTGAACGCGTTTCCGGAAATCGGCCGCGACAACGAGCTGCCCGACGGCGCGACGCCCGGCGAGGTCGACGCGGTCTTCCGCCGCGTCGACGCGGCGCGCCTCCGCATCGAGGCCCCCACGGGCATGGGCTTCTGCATGGGCTTCCGCGCCGAGGCGGTGCGCGCGATCGGGCGGTTCGACGAGGAGGCCTTCGGCCGCGGGTACGCCGAGGAAAACGACTGGTGCCTGCGCGCGCGGGCCGCCGGCTACACGCACCTGCTCGTCCCGAACCTCTTCGTCCACCACGCGCACACCGGCAGTTTCGGCCGGGAGAAGCAGGCCCTGCTCGAGCGCAACCTCGCCGTGCTGCGGCGCCGGCACCCGGGGTACGACCGGCTCACGGGCGACTTTTTCCGGCTCGACCCGCCGGGCGTGCTGCGCCGCTTCCTGCTCTTCCGGCTCCTCGCGGAACGCGCGGGGGACCGGCTCCGCGTGATCGTCGACCACGACATGGGCGGGGGCGCGAACGCCTACCGCGACGAGTGGATCCGGCGCCACGCGGACGCGGGCGACACGGTCGTGGCGCTGCTGTACGCCGCGCGCGAGCGGGCCTACCGGCTCGCCCTGCGCCGCGGCGCCCTCGAGGCGGTCCTGTGGGCGGCGGATCTCGACGCCGTCTTCCGCGTCCTGGGCGGGCTGCGCCCGGCCGAGGCCTGGTACAACTGCGCCGTCACCTTCCCGGACCCGCTCGACCTGGCCGCCCGCCTCCGCGCGTGGCGGCGGGGCGCTGCGGCGAAACTCATCGTGGCCGTCGAGGACTTCTTCCCGCTCTGTCCCTCGTTCGACCTGCTCGACCGCGACGGGCGTTTCTGCGGCGTGCCCGACCGTGCGGCGTGCCGCGCGTGCCTGCCCGGCAACCCGTTCACCGAGGGCGACGTGCCCCGCGACATCGACGCCTGGCGCGACGCCTGGGGCGCGGTGCTCGCGGACGCGGACGAGGTGGTGTGCTTCTCGGAGGACTCCGCGAAGTGGGTGCGGCGCGCGTACCCGGACCTCGGGGAGAAGCCCCGCTTCCGCATCGAGCCGCACGAGCTGGAGCCCGCCGGGGTGCGCGTGCCGCGCGTGCGCGCCGGCGGTCCGCTGCACGTGGGCATCGTGGGCGGGGTGAACCACGCGAAGGGCCTGGAGGTGATCGAGGCGATGGCCGCCGCGGTCCGGCGCCGCGGACTCGACGCGCGCATCACCGTCATCGGCGTCACCGCGCGCCCCGTGTCGCGCCGGATCCGCGTCACGGGACCCTACCGGCGCGAGCGGCTGCCCGACCTCGTCGAGCGGCACGGCGTCAACGTGGCCGTGTTTCCCTCGGTCTGGCCCGAGACCTTCTCGCGGGTGGCCGAGGAGCTGATGCACATGCGGCTGCCGATCGCGGCCTTCGACCTGGGCGCCCCCGCCGAGCGGCTGCGGCGCTACCCCCGCGCGCGGCTCGCGGAGCGCGTGGACGCGGAAGCCCTGCTCGACGCGGCCCTGGCGCTGCACGCCGATGCCGGGGGCCCGGCGGTCCCTTGAGGGCGCCGGACCAGGGGCGGCCGCGGCCCCGCCGCTTGACGGCGCGCCGCTCGGCCGCGGTCCTCGCGCTGCTCGTGGCCCTGGTCTTCGCCCTGGTCTACGGCGAGTTCCTGGCGGGCCGCTACGTCTATGCCTACCGCGACAGCGGGGCGGACACGATCAACCAGTACCTGCCGCGCCTGGCGTACCTCGCGGGGCAATGGCAGACCGACGGCCGCCCGGCGTGGACCTTCCGGCAGGTGCTGGGCAACGGGCTCGAGGTGTCCCTTCGCCCCGCGCTCGCCGACCCGTTCTACGCGGTGCTCGTCGCCGCCCGCCGGCCGTCGCTCATCCCCGCCGCGATGGTGTGGCTCACCGCGCTCAAGGCGCTGCTGGCGGCGTGGATCGCCTACCGCTTTCTGCGCGCGGTGCGAGCGAGCCGCTTCGCGGCGCGCGCCGGCGCGCTGCTCTACGCGTTCAACGGCTACTTCGTGCTGGCCGGCCAGCACTACCACCTCGGCACGTCGCTGCTGTGCCTTCCGCTCGTCCTCTGGGGCTTCGAGCGCTTCCGGCGGCGCGGCGCGACGCTGCTTTTCCCCTTGGCCGTGGCCTGGACCGCCTTCTCCTTCTACCGTCTCTACGTGGTCACGCCCGTGCTGGGGCTGTACGCGGTGATGCGCGGCGCGGGCCCCGGCCCGGGGCGCGACCGGCTTCCCCGGTGGTTCGGCCTCGCCGGCCTCTACGCGCTGGGCGTCGCGCTCGGCGGGATGTTCTTCCTCCCCTCGCTGCTCGGCATCGCGCGCAGCCCGCGGGTGCAGGGCGCGGCGGCCGACTGGCTCGCGCGCGGCCACCTGCCCTCGCTCCTCGCGGGCCTCGCGGCGGCGGGCGCGGCGGCGGCGGCGCTCGGGTGGCTCGGGCGCCGCGCGTTCGTCGCCCTGTCGGACCGCTGGACCGCCCTGCCGCCCGGGCGGCGCGCGCGCGCGGGGGCGGCCCTCGTCGTAGCGGGCCTCGCCGCGCCCGCCGCCGCGCTTCTCCTGCAGCGCCCCCTCGCGCGCCTGGCCGGACGCAACGGCCTGGGCCTCTTCCACGGCCTGGACTACTTCCTGGCCGCGGCGGCCCGCATCCTGGCCGAGGACGTTTCCTGGCGCGCGCGCCTCAACCCCAGCGACTGGTGGAACGTCTACGACTATCCGCACCTCTACGCGGGGCTGGCGGCCCTCGTGCTGGCGCCCCAGGTGTTCGCCGGGTTGCGGACCGCGCAGCGGCCGGCCTACGTGGCGGGGGGGCTGGCCGTGTACGCGGCGCTGACCTACCAGGTGGTTGCCTGGGCGCTGAGCGGCTTCGCGCGGGTCGACTACCGGTGGATGTTCGTGCTGATGCCCTTCGCGGCATGGCACGCGGCCGCGGGGATCGACACGCTGCTGCGGGGCGCGGGCCGGCGCGCGCTCCTGGCCGTGGCCGCCGCGGCCGTCGCGGCGGCGGGCCTCGTGGTCTGCCTGCTGTGCGCCGCCTTCGCCGCGCAACAGGGCCGCGGCTTCCACCCGCCCCTGGCCGTGGCGGGGCGCATCGCCCTCTTTGCGGCGGCGCACGGCGCGGCCCTGGCCTGGCTGGCGCGGCGCCCCGCGCGTCGCGGCGCCCGAACCGTGTTCGTGGGGCTCGTGGCCCTGGAAGCCGTCGTCTTCTGCCGGCCGCTCGTCGCCGACCGCGACCGCGTCGAGCCGGGCTTCTTCGCCGGGCAGCGCGCCTACACGGCGCGCCTCGACGCGGTGACGTCCGCGCTCGGCCGGCGCGGACCGTCCTTCTTCCGGATGCACAAGGACTTCGCCTCGAACATCTACGGAGAGACCGAGCCGTTGCTGCTGGAGCGCTTCTTCACGACCGGGGGCTTCCTGTCCCTGCCCAACCCGCACACGATCGCCTTCTACCGCGCGCTGGACGTTGACTACTGCACCCGCGGCAACGAGAACTGCATCCACGGCGTGGGGACCGGCCGGCCGTGGCTCCAGGGGCTGCTCGCCGTCCGTTACCTGCTGTCCAAGGACCCCGGCACGCCGGAGGGCTACGACGACGACGGCGAGATCGACGCCTTTCGCGTCCTCCGCAACCGCGCCGCACGCCCGCTCGGCTTCGTGTACCGGCGCGCCGTGCGGCGCACGGCGTTCGACGCCCTCCCCCCGGCCGCGCGCGACCGCCTGCTGCACGAGGCGATGGTGTGGCCCGACGGTGCGCCGCTGCCGCCCGGCGTAACGGAAGCCGGGCCCGCTTCGCTCCCCCCGCGCCCGCCCGACCAAACGGCCGCCGCCGGCGCGCCCCCGTTCCGGGTGACCGCCTTCCGGGAGGACCGCCTCGCGGGCGATGTCAACACGGACGCACCGGGCCTGCTCTTCCTGTCCATCCCCTATGACGCCGGCTGGCAGGCTTGGATCGACGGCCGGCCGGTCGCGCCCGTTCGCGTGAACATCGGGTTCCTGGGCCTGCCGCTGGAGGCCGGGTCGCACCGGGTCGAACTGGCCTACCGCTCCGCCGCGGTGCGCGCCGGCACGCGCTTCAGCCTGGCCGGGCTCGCCGGGTGGCTGGTTCTCGCGGCGGCGGCGGCACGCCGCGCGCGGGCGCGGGCGGCGGCCTGACCGGCACCCGCGGCCCCGCGATTCACCGTTCGACCTTCCGCGCGCCTGCGCTACACTCTCCGCGGCGGGGGCGGGTCCGCACCGCGGGCACCGTCGTCCCGCGCGGCGTGCCCGGCGGCAGGCTCGTCGCCGGTGTGCCCGCGGCGGGGAAGCGGCGGGGAGCGGAAGCCCGGGCCGGGCGCACACGGGGAACCGGACAGCGTGGAGACGGACACGGAGGCAGCGCGCGGCCGGCGGGCGGAGCTGCCCGCCTGGGTGCTCTGGGCGGTGCTCGTGACCGCCGTGCTCCTGCTGTTCCGCAACTACCTCTTCCGGGACTGGCTCTACGTGTTCCGGGACATCGGCTCGGACAGCTTCGTGCAGTATTGGCCCCGCGACCGCCTCGCGGCGCGCCGCCTGCTCGCGGGCGCGTGGGGCGCGTGGTCCTTCGAGCTGGGCGTCGGCACGCAGTTCGACGTGCTGCGGCCGGCGCTCAACCCGTTCAAGCTCGCGCTCTTCCTGCTGCCGCCGGACGCCTACCCGGGCGCGCTGGCCTGGAAGGCGGCACTCGAGCTGCTCGCCGCGGCCGCCGCGTGGCGTCTGTACCTCCGCGCCGCGGGCGTGCGCGGCTCGGCCGCCGTGCTCCTGCCCCTGTGCTTCGGCCTGAACGCCTACCTCGTGCGCTGGGGCCAGCATGCGCACCTGGGGTTCCTGTTCACGATCCTGCCGCTCCTGCTGGCGTCCCTCGAGCCGTTGATGGACGGACGCCGGGCATGGCCGGCAGTCGCGATGTTCGCGTGGCTCTTCGCCTGGAGCTACTACTACGGCTTCATGGTGGCGCTCTTCCTGCCCGCCTACGTCATGATGCGCCTGCTGCAACGCGGGGCGCCCGGCGCGGCGGCGCGGGCCGCCGGCGGACGCGCCGCCGTCGCCGTCGTCCTCGGCGCCCTGCTCGCCGCGTGGCAGCTCCTGCCGACGGCCCTGCAGCTGGCGGGCCACCCCCGGCTCGCGCCGGGCGCCGCGCCCCGGGCCGCCCTCGGCTTCTCCGCCCTGCGGGCGGCATCCGCCGTGCTGCACGCGGCCGGAAACCACCCGTTCGGCGACGCCCTCCACTACGCGGGCCCGGACAACTACTACGAGGTGCCGTTGCTGTTCGTCGGCACGCTGCCCTGGCTGCTTGTGCCGCTCGGCGCGGCCGGCGCCGGGCGCCGCGTCCGCCTCGCCGGCGTCCTCGCGCTGCTCGTCGGCGCCGCCCTGGCCGCCTGGCCCGCCGCGGCCTGGATGTTCAACGGCTTCGCGGCCGTCAACGCCCGACCGAGCTTCCTCGTCGTCGTACTCGTCCTGTTCTTCGCCGCGCGGGGACTGGCGACGACCGAAGCGCGCGGCCGCGTGCCGCGCGGGCCGCTCTTCGCGGGCCTCGCGCTCGCGGCGGGCGCCCTGGCCGCGGCGCTGGCCGTCGTGCGGCTCCGTGCGCCCGCCCTGCTGCCTACCGCCTCGGCCACCGCGCTGCGGGCCGGGTTCTTCCTGGCGCTCTACGCGGCGCTGCTGCTGGCGTGGCGGCCCGGCCGGGGCCGTGCCGTCACCGCCGCGCTGGCCGTGCTCGCCGCGGCCGAGCTGGCGACGGGCACCGACGCGGTGCTCAACGCCCGCAAGATCCTGCCGCGCTCCTATGTCGGCGGCGGACGCGGCTACTACGACGACTCGGCGGACGCCGTCGCGAGGCTGCAGGCGGAGGACCGCTCGTTCTTCCGCATCGAGAAGACCCGCTGGTCGGTTTTCCTCTGCGACGCCGCGTTCCAGGACTACCGCGGCACGCGTTCCTACCTCTCGGTCAACGAGCCGGCCTACCTGCGCTTTCTCGCGGCGCTCGGGGTGCCCTGGCTGAAGCCCGCGACGCCCGCCAACTACGTGAACGGGCTCGGCGAACGGCCCTTCCTGTCGGCCCTCTTCGGCGTGAAGTACCTGCTCTCTCCGGGCCCCGTGGAGCGCGAGGGGCTGGAGCCCGCCGGGTCGGCGGGGCCCTGGCGCATCTACCGCGACCGCCTCGCGCTGCCGTTCGGCTTCACCTACGACGCCCGGATGGCGCCCGCCGCCTTCGACGCGCTGGCGCCGGAGGCGCGCGACCGCGCCCTGGCCCACGCCTGCGTGGCCGACACGCCCGCCGCGCGGGCGGCCGCGCGGGGGCTTGCGGCGTGGAGTCCGCCGCCGGACGGGCCGGACGACGCCTCGGCGCGCGCGGCCCTGGCGCGCCGCGCGGCGGAGCCGTTCGACCCCGAGGCCGTGTCGCCGTCCCGCCTCCGCGGCCGCCTCCGCGCGGCCGGACCCCGCGTCCTGTGCCTCTCGCTGCCCTTCAACCGGGGCTGGCGCGCGACGTGCGACGGCGCGCCGCTCCCGCTCTTCGAGCTCAACCGCGGCATGACCGGCGCACAAATCGGCGCCGGCGGGCACGCGATCGAGCTGCGCTTCCGCGCGCCCGGCCGCCGGGCGGGCCTGCTCGCCAGCGGTGCCGCGCTGGCCGCGTGCCTCGCCGCGGCAGGGCGCCGCCGACTTGCCGGCCCGCGCGGCGGGTAGCCCGCGGCACCCGCTCCCGCCGTCTTGCGGCCGGGCGGACCGAACGCTACGAACCGGGGGGGGCGGCCGAAGCCTGCGGCCGCGGGAGCAACATGACGACCCCGCCGATCAGGCTGTTGAACAGCAGGCCCGTCAACCCCATGAAACTGACCAGCAGCGCCACTTCCGGCGGAACCCCGAACAGCCCGTACATCACGATGAAGACCCCTTCGCGAATGCCGATGCTGCCGAACGACACGGGCAGCAGGAAGATGAAGTAGATGGCCGGGCCGACGAAGAGGTTCACGACCAGCGGCAGGTCATAGCCCAGCGAACGAAAGAACAGCTGGCTCTTGACGGCGTTGACGACCTGGATGGCCAGGGACAAGGCCAGGGCCGAGCCGAAGGTGGAGGGAGAGGTCAGGAGGCGGAACACGTCGCGCATGGACACGCGGTGGGCCTGTGCCCCCGCGCCGAGCCGTTTCAGGATGCGGTCCTGCAGTTTCAGGAAGTGTCTTTCCGCGGCGGCTTTCAGCCGGTCGAGACTCCGCAGACGGTGCACGAGGTTGACCGCCACCAGGCCCCCGATCGAGAGCACGAGCAGGGCGTAGACCCCGTTGAGCAGCGCCGTGGCGCGCGGATCGGTTCTGAGCGGGACGTGCGGGTACAGGCAAACCAACAGGCCCATGCAGGCGAGTGCCGCCATCAGCTTTTCGGACAGGATGACCATGACGTTCCGCGGATACCCGCCGAAGCGGCGTCCGCCGGCCACGACCCGGTAGGCATCCCATCCGAGCGAGCCGGGCGCGAAGAAGCCGAGGGCCAACCCGATCCAGTAGTGCTGCTGCGTGAACCGAACGGGGACCCGGGCGGGCTGGTCGTGGGCCAGCAGGACATGCCATCGAAACGCCCCGAGCGTGATCAGCAGCGGGAAAAGCAGCAACCCCAGGACGGCCAACGCGGGGTCCACCTGTCTCACGATGGTCTTGAGCTTGAGCAGGTCGATGCGCTGGAAGATCAGCGCCAGGATGACGATCGGGGTGCCCCAGCGAAAGGCCAGGTACAGCCGGCGCTTCAGGGACGTCGAGGTCTTCTTTCCGGTTGCGGTCATGTCAGGGCACGGCGCTCCGCGGGCCGTCCGCGGCGGCGCGATCCCGCCGCCTTCCGGGCGTCCCGCCCTGTCGAGCCGTGGCGGGGCCGGGGTTCACGGCTTCACCTTGGACAGGAAGACGCGGCGTTTCCCGCTCGGGTCGGGCCCCAGGGCATCCACGCTCTCGACCCGCACCGAGGTAGCCGGCCCGAACCGGTCTCGGAAGCCGGTCTCGATGGGGCCCTGGAGCGCCTGCATGGCGGCGGCCTCCCCCGCCAACCGCACGGTGAAGCGGTGCACGGTTTCCTGCTCGATGCGGAACTGCCGGATGCCGGGGAATCCGCTCACGAGCCGGTAGGCTTCGGTCGCCCCCCGACGGGAACCGTCCGGCATGACGATGAAATCGTTCTGGCGACCCAGGATCTCCACGAGGCGACGTTCGCTGACGCCGTCCGCCCGTTCCACGGTCCTGAAGACGGCCAGGTCGCCCTGGTCGTAGCGGATGAAAGGCATCACCTCGTTCGTGAGATCGGTGACCACCACCCGTCCGGCCTCGCCCGGCTTCACCGGCGCACCGTCCCGGTCCAGGAATTCGAAGAACGACAGGTCCTCGGCCAGCTTGAGCCCCTGCCGGTCCGGCACGTCGTAGGCCATCACGCCCAGCTCGACGGACCCGTACGTCTCCGTCGGCTCGATGCCGAAGCCCTCGCGGCAGAGCTCCCGGAACGCTTCGGGGATGACCTCGCCGGTGACCACCAGGAGCTTCAGGCCGCGGTACGTCACGTTCCGCCGCTTCATCTCCATGGCCACCAGCTCCAGGTGCGAGCGGAGGCCGTAAACAACGTCGGGCCTGTATTCGAGCAGCGCATCGAGCAGGGCCCCCGGGGGACAGGCCACGTAGTCGAGCGCCAGGCGCCGGAACAGGCCCAAGCGCTGGAGGGGGCTTCGGCCTTCCCGGACACGGTGCGGGGCCACGGGCGAGAGGACCTTGTCGAAGACCGAGTAGCCGTTCAGGAAGAGTACGCGCAGCCACTTCGCAACCTGTACGGCCCGTGCGGGTTTCGACCGGTACACCGTCAGCGGATGTCCCGTCGACCCGGACGTGTTGTCGACGTGACACCGCGAGGTCGGGACGTCCTCGCGGCGGAACGCGCAGGATCCGTGCTCCTGGATCATCGCCTTGGTGAGCACGGGGAACCGCTGCAGATCGTCGACGCCCGCGAACGATGCGCGGGGGTCGTACCCGATGCGGTGCATGAGATCGCGGTAGTAGGGGACCGCCTCGAACGCGGAGACCAGGACGCGCTGCAGTTCGCCGTGGACCCGCCGCCGGAGCGGCGCCCCGTGCCGGCGGCCGGTGCGCAGCACGCGGAGGAGGGCTCGCGGTTCGTCGAGCATTACCAGCGTATTCCTTCCGTGCCCCGAGAGGTCTTGACGCGGACGCGGAGCGTCTCCCGCACCTGTTCCATGGTGCGATCAAGCTCCTCCCGGGTATCGCCCCGCAACAGGATGGGCCCCCTGCGCATGGTCTTGTCCCGCATGGGCGTCGTGGGCGTTCCCGGTTCCAGGCCGTCCAGGTGGGCGGCGTGGACGCCGGGAAGGGACCGCAGTTCGTCGGCGCCCCGCACCTCCTCTACGATGCCCGCCGGGACCGTGAAGCACAGGTAGCCGGCCGCTTTCCCGGAAAGGCGGGCCTCGTCGACGGCCAGCGCGTCCCGTTCCCCGCACGCCAGTTCGATCAGGGCCTCGTTGGCGTCGAATCCGCTGGCGAGGGGGATCAGGTCCGAGGAGATGAAGACCCCGCCGCCGCGGGCGGCGGTCTCGACGAGTCGCACGTCGCCCGTGCGTTCGTCCACCAGGAATTCGCTGTGCGTGATGGCGAAACGCGGCGCCAGCGCCGTGACCAGCCGGCGGTTCAGCCGGCGGACCTTTTCTTCCAGCGCGGGCGGCAGCCGCGCGGGGAAGAGCGTGGCCTTCGGGATGAACACGTCCGGCAGCTTGAAGTACACGCGGTCGCCGACCGCGAGGTTGGCGAAGACGCCGCCGGAGAAGAAGCCCTCCACCACGATCTCGCGACCCGGCACGAGTTCTTCCAGGATGACGGCACCGGCGGCGGAATGCGCCAGGGCTTCGTGGAAGCCGGCGGCCAGGCCGGCGGGGTCCCGGATACGCCGGACACCGCGGCTGCCCTGGCTGTCGACGGGCTTGACGACAAGGGGATACCCGATGGCTTCGCCCGCTTGCCCGGCCTCCGCAAGGGTCGCGGCGGTGCCGTGCCGCGGCACCGGCACGCCGATGGCTTCACAGGCTTCCCGCATGGCGGCCTTGTGGGTGAAGCGCACGGCGCAATCCGGATCGATGCCGGGCAGCCCCAGCCGCTCGGCCACCCGGGCCACCGTCGGGACGGGCAGGTCGGTTTGATCGGTCAGGATGCCCCGGATCCCTTCCGCCCGGGCGACGGCACCGATCGCTTCCGTCTCGCGGACGTCGATCTCGAACGCCCGGTCCGCGAGCCGAAGACCCGGGTAGTCGCCGGGGGCGCTGACGGCCAGCACGGCGTACCCCCTGGCGCGAGCCTTGCGGATGATGGGTACCTGGCAGACCCCCGCGCCGACGACCATCAGCTTCCGTTTTGGCCGGGCGTCGCTCATGCTTCGAAGCCTATTCGCCGCCGCTCCAGGTGGCGGGGGCTGCCACGGACCTCGCGGGTGATCCGCACGAGGTATTCACCGATCACGCCCAGGGCCAGCAGGATCACGCCCGAAAACGAGGTCTGGAGCAGGGCGACGGTGGTCCAGCCCGGCACGCCGATCCGTCCCAGGAAGTAGCGCGCCAGCAGGGACACACTTAAGACGACGCTGAACAGGAAGAGCAGGAACCCCATGGCCGTGATGATCCGGAGAGGGAGCACGGTGAAGCTGCACAGGCTGTCGAACGCCAGCGAGAACTGCCTTCCCAGGGAGTAGCCGGAGCGTCCGGCGCGCCGGGGAGCATGCTCGACGGGCACGTTGGCGATTCTTGTCGTCGTGCTGAAGATCAGCGCCGAGATCACCGGGTTGCTGGTGTCGTGCTGCAGGAGCGCCGCTACCGTCGATCGACGCAGGGCCCGGAAACTCGACGTCCGTAGGTCCCGGGGCAACCCGAACACCCGCGCGTGAACCACCTGCATCAGCCGGGATCCCCAGTTCCGGTAGCGCGCGTGCCGGCGCGCCGTGAGCACGGCCAGCACGCCGTCTACCTCTTCGCGCTGCAGGAGAACGGAAACGAGCCGGGGGATCGCTTCCGGGGGTTGCTCCAGGTCGTCGTCCAGGGTGACGACGATATCCCCCCTGGCGGCGTTCAGGCCGCACAACGTGGTCTGCGCCTGGCCGGTGTTGCGCATCAACTGGATGGCTCGAACGTGCCGGTCCTGCCCCGCCAGCTCGCACAGGACGGTCCAGCTGTCGTCGGGCGAGGCGTCGTCGACGGCGATGATTTCGTACGGCGTGCCCAGCTCGGACAGGACGGCGCTCAACCGACGATGCAGCTCGCGGAGCGTGGACGCTGCGCGATACACGGGGATAACGACCGAGAGCCCCGGGACGTCACGGTTCGTTTCCTCCGGGGGTGTGGGCGTGGCGGCATCCTTCATGGTGGTTGCTCCTGTTGTTCAGGGTCGGCCGCACGTCTCCCGCGCCCACCGGAGCACCGACTCGACGACGCGCTCCTGCTGCGCCTCCTCCAGGCCGAAGAAGCAGGGCAGCCGGAGCAGGCGCGCCGAGGCCGACTCCGTGACGGGCAAGTCGCCGGGCGCGTAGCCGAGCCGGCGGCCCATCGGCGAGGTGTGCAGCGGCACGTAGTGGAACACCGACCCGATGTTCTCGCTGCGCAGGTGCTCGAGCAGGCTGTTGCGCGCGGCCTCGTCGGCCAGCAGAAGGTAGAAGAGGTGGCCGTTGTGAAGGCAGGCGCCGGGGACGCGGGGCAGGCGCGCGCAACCGTCGCGCTCCAGGGGCGCCAGGTGCCGGGCGTAGTAGGCGAAGATCTCGCGGCGGCGCTTCGTGATCGCGTCGAACGCGTCCAGCTGGCCGGCCAGGAAGGCGCCGACGAGCTCCGAGGGCAGGTAGGACGAGCCCACGTCGACCCACGTGTACTTGTCGACCTCGCCCCGGAAGAACGCCTTGCGGTCCGTCCCCTTCTCGCGGATCACCTCCGCCCGCCGGATCATCCGCTCGTTGTTCACGAGCAGCGCGCCGCCCTCGCCCGTGATGACGTTCTTGGTCTCGTGGAAGCTGAGGCAGCCGAGGTCGCCGAGCGTCCCGAGAAAGCGTCCGTCGAGGCGCGAGTCCATGGCCTGCGCGGCGTCTTCGACGACGAACAGGCCGCGGCGGCGGGCGAGGTCGAGGATCGGCTCCATCTCGCACGCCACGCCCGCGTAGTGCACGGGCACGACGACCCGTGTGCGTTCCGTGACCGCGGCCTCGAGCAGGCGCTCGTCGAGGTTGAGCGTGTCCTCGCGGATGTCGACGAAGACCGGGCGGGCGCCGCGGAGACAGAACGCGTTGGCCGTCGACACGAAGGTGAACGAGGGCAGGATCACCTCGTCGCCGGGGCCCACCTCGCAGAGCAGCGCCGCCATCTCGAGGGCGGCGGTGCAGGAGGGCGTCAGCATGGCGCGGGGCGTGCCGAAGCGCCGTTCCATCCAGGCGCAGCAACGCAGGCTGAACGCCCCGTCGCCCGCGAGGTGGCCCTGTTCCACGGCCTGCGCGATGTAGAACAGCTCGCGCCCCGCTACGAAGGGGCGGTTGAAGGGAATACGCGGGGGCGGCCCCTGCTCAGCGGACGATGCCATGTGCCTCCCTTCGGCGGCCGCGGCCCGCGGCCGCCACGCCGGGCGCATCCTAGCCGACCCGAAGAGGGGCCTCAAGCCCGGGGGCCGGCGCGGCCGCCTTGTCCGGGCCGCCGCTCATGCCGCGCGCCAGTGGTAGCTGTGCAGGCTGAGCCGGCGCAGCAGCCACCCGGGCAGATGCGGCGCAAAGTGGCCCGCCAGCGTCCCGCCGGACTTCGCGAGGGTGTAGAGCAGGTAGTACGGCAGCCACAGCGGATAGCGCCGCGCCATGAAGCGCGCCTCGCGCGCGAGGTAGGAGAGCCCGATCGATGCGCTCGCGCCCACCCCGTGCCGGGGAAGATCTCCGTGAGCGAGTAGACGCTGTCGAAGTAGCGGCGGAAGACCGTCCCCAGGCCGTACCGGTGCGAGTGCACGACGACGGAGGCCGGCTGGTACACGGTGGCGTAGCCCGCCTGCAGGACGTCGCGCGCGAACTGCTGGTCCTCGCTCATGATCAGTGCCTCGTCGAACGGGTGCGCGAGCAGCACGTCCCGCCGCACGGCGGCCGCCACGTTGGAGAAGAACACGTCCTCCAGGCCCGGAGGGGCGTCGCCCCGCCGCTCGCGCCGGACGGGCTCGCCCGGCGGGAAACGCGTCAGGAGAAAGAACCGCTCCATCGGCGTCGCATCCTCCCGGGGAACCTGCCGCGAGTACGCGGCGGCAACCGACGCGTCGGCGAACGGCTCCAGCAGCCGGGCCAGCCACGAGGGGTCCGACGGCAGGGCGTCCTGCGTGAGCAGCGCGACGATCGCGCCCTTCGCCTCGCGCGCGCCCAGGTTGCGCGCGCGGCCGTGGGAGAAGTCGGCGATCGGCACGACGCGCGCCTCCGGGTGCGCCGCGGCAAGCCCGGGCGTGCCGTCGGTGGAACCGGAATCGACGAGGATCACCTCCCGCGGCGCGGCGGGCCGCTGCGCCCGGAGGGCGGACAGCAGCGCGGGAAGGTGGCGCGCGGCGTTCAGCACCGGGATGACGACGGAGACGTCGCCGGCGGGGCCCTCGGCGGGCGGCGTCATGCCGCGGGCGGCTCCGGGCGCCCGGGATCGACCGGCGAGCGGTCGACGTGGCGCGGCAGGGCCATGATGCTGAACAGGTAGGACGCGGAGGCGAGCTGCACGCCGTTGACGAGGCACAGGATGCCGAAGAACATCGGCCGCGCCGCGTCCAGGTCCCCGTACCCCGCGCGCACCCACGCGTAGATGATCCGCGCGACCAGCCCCAGCCCGAGGAGCACGACGGGGACGGCCAGCGCCACGGCCTTCTCGAAGGTGTAGTGCCGGTAGAGCCAGGCGATCACGGGGTCGTCGCGCAGCCCGCTGAGGTACGCGTAGGCCTTGGAGAGCAGGCCCATGGTGATGGCCTGCATGCTGATGATGTTGAGCAGCCCGCCGACGAGCATGAAGTGGATGCCCAGGTAGCGGGTTCCGAAGACCACGCGGCCCAGGGCGAGGGGCACGGTCATCGCGAGGCCGAGCAGCCAGCAGAGCGCCCCGGGCCACAGGAGCATCGTGGTCGGGCTGTGCAGCATGAGAAACCGCAGGTGCCGCCAGCCGTCTCGGAAGGAGTGCAGCTTTGAATCGCCCACCCGCGCGTGGTAGATGATGTCCCGCTCGGCGATGCGCAGGCCCGCGTGCAGGGCCCGCACCACCATCTCGCTGGCGAACTCCATGCCCGTGGTGACGCAGCGCAGCCGCAGGTAGGCCTCGCGGCGGATCGCCCGCATGCCGCAGTGCGCGTCGCGAACCGCGTTGCTGTGGAACATCATGCGCAGCGCGAGCGAGAGCACCGGGTTGCCGACGTAGCGGTGCAGGCGCGGCATCGAGCCGGGCCGGATGTTGTGCATGCGGTTGCCGATGACGAAGTCGGCCTCCCCGCGGCGGATCGGCTCGACCAGTTCGTCGAGGCGCGACAGGTCGTAGGTCAGGTCGCCGTCGGCCATGACCAGGATCACGCCGCGCGCCTCGCGGAAGCCCCGCCGGAGCGCGGCGCCGTAGCCGCGCTGCTTCTCGGCCACCACGCGGGCGCCGTGGGCGCGCGCGATCTCGGCGGACCGGTCCGTGCTGCCGTTGTCGACGACGAGCACCTCCCCGACGGCCCCGGCCTTCGCCGTCCCCGCGAGCGCGGCGTCGATCACTGCGCCGATCGACGACGCCTCGTCGAGGCACGGGATAACGACCGAGATCCCGGGCACCGCGTCGGCGGACGGCTGGCTGGTCTGTTCCCCCATGACCCCGCGCAGCATAGCACGGGGTCCGGCTGGGCCCACCGCAAAAAGGCGGCGCGCGGGCGCGCCGCGGCCAACGCGGCCTTTGCGCGAGGCGGCCGGGTGTGTTTCTAATACCGCATGATCGTGTTCTGGGGGGTCGGCCTGTGGGCGCTGGCGCTGCTCGTCCTGGCGCGGGTGCTGTGGCCCGTGGCCCGCGCCGACCGTCGCTCGCGCGCGCGGTGCGCCGCGTGGGCGCTGCTGCTGCTGGCCGGCGCCTTCCTGTACGCGCGGCCGCACGAAGAGGTGCTCGGCGGCGAGGACGCGGGCGCCTACCTCAACGGCGCGGCGGTGCTGGCCCGCGAAGGCGCCTTCCGCTACACGGACCCCCTGCTGGCGCGCGTGGCGCCGCGGGCCCGGCGCGAGTTTCTCTACCGCGGGCACCGCCACCCCGCGCCGACCAAGGACGTGTGCGTCTGGATGAGGGCCCGCGACGACGCGCGCGTGGGCCTCCACTTCCAGCCCGCCTACCCCCTCATGGCCGCCCTGCCCTACCGCCTCGCCCCGCGCACCACGCTCTACGTGGTGCCCTTCTTCGCGCTCGCATCGGCCCTGGCCGCCGGGGCCCTCGCCTTCCGGCTCTGGCGCCGGGCCGGGGCCGCCCTCGCCGTGGCCGCCCTCCACCTGGCGCAGCCCCTTCTCGCGTGGCACGGGCGGCACGCGCGCCCGGAGGTCATCGCCTCCTTCTTCCTGCTGGCCGGGGCGGCCCTGCTGCTGGACGGCCTGGCACGGCCGGGCCGCCGCGGCGTGCCGGACCTGCTGCTCGGCTCCGCCGCCCTCTGCGTCGCCCCCTTCTTTCACATCACCGCCGCCTACGTGCCGCTGGGCGCCGCCTTCGTGCTCTACGCGCTCGCCTGGCGAGGCCGGCCCGCGGCACTCCTCTTCCACGCCACCGCCGGGGCGGCCGCCCTCCTGTTCCTGGCCCAGGCGAGAGACATCACGGACACCTACCATCTCGGCCGCTCGTTCGGGTACCTCGAGCGCTTCGGGCTGAGCGCGGCCACCCTCTCCGCCCTCGGCGCTGTCGTCCTGGCCGGGGGTTTGGCCGCCGCCCTCCTCCACCGGCGGCGCCCCCGCCCGCTCCCCTGCCCGCCCTCCCGGTTCGCCTGGTGCGTAGGGCTCGGACTGGCGGCCGCTTACCTGCTCGCCTTCCTGTCTTATCCGCCTATTACAGAGCGTGTTGCACAGGCTGTTCGCGTGTACCGCTATGCCGCGACAAGTGACATCCGGGCTTTCGTCACCCTCGTATCGCCCGCCGTGGCCCTGCTCGCACTGGCGGGCCTTGCCGTGATGCTTGTCCGTCCCGTGGAAGGCCGCGGACGGCGGCTCGGCGTGGTGCTCGTCCTCGTGCCGGCCACGCTGTTCTTCGGGCGCCTGCACGATCTCTTCATGACGCGCTACCTGCTCGTCACGCTCGTCCCGCTCGCCAGCCTCGCGCTCGGCGGCCTGCTCCTGGCGTGGCCGGCGGACACGCCGCGCGGACGACGGGGCCGCGCCGCGGCCCTCCTGGTGCTCGTCGTCCTGATGGCCCGCGGACACGGCCGCCTCTACACGACCGTCGAGCGACGCGGCCTGCTCCGCTGCGTCACCCGGCTGGCGGCCCCCGTGCAGGCCGCCGACGGCATGCTGCTCTGCGAGTACCCGCGCATGGCCGCCCCGCTGGATCACTTCATGGGGCTGGACGTGCTGGCGGTGGATGCGGAGCGCCGGAACGACTACACCAAGGCCCTGGACGCGTGGGCCGCCCTCATGGAGCGGACGCCCGGACGGCAGGCCTTCTTTCTCACTCCCTATGAATCCTTTGCGCCGGAAGGTTTTGCTCTCGACCCGGTGGCCGAGCACGTCTTCACCGACACCGTAGCGGTACCGGGAGCGAACCTGCTTCCCGCGGGCGTGCGCCGGGTCCCCGTGCGCTGGCGGCTTTACCGCATGGTGCGACGCACCGCCGCCGCGCCCTTCCCGGCGCGCCCCGGACGGACCATGGACGACGGAAACATGGGCCTGCGCGGCTTCGTGCCGGGTGCGCGGCACCGGCAGGTCCGGGTGGATGTCCTGCCGCTCGGACCGGGCGGCATCCACCGGTGGGACCTGGCCGGCGAGCCTCCGGCGGAAGCCGTGGTGCTCCTGGGCCTGGCCGAAACCGACGGCGCTCCCCTCCTCCTGCGGGACGGCGCCGGGCGGACGCTGGAGACGGAAACGCACGATCTCGGTGGCGGATGGCGCGCCGTGCGGCCCCTCCGTCCGGGGCCTGCCCCGCCGGACCGCTTGGAAGCGGAGGCCCTGGCGCCCTTCCTCCTGCACGGCGCCGTCCTATTCCGCCACGGCGATCCACGCGGCATGTTTCTCCCCGCCGGGGACGCGTCCCGGGTTCACGCGTTGTCGACCCGTACCGCCGACGCGGCCGGGGCGGTGTACATGCCCGCATTCGAACCCGCTGCCCGGTTCCTGCTTGTGCTCGTCCACCCCGGCGTCCGATCCGCCGGCGCGGAAGGCTCCGTGCGGGTCCGGCCCGCGGAATCCGGGGCGACGTCCCGCGTCCCGCTCCGGCCCGGCGCCTGGCAGTGGACCGGCCTTCGCCTCCCATCGCCCGCCCACCCGGCCGGTGGCCGCTGGTACCGTCTCGACGCTGACCCGCCGGGCCTGCTCGTCGCGCGGACCGCCTTCCTGCCCTCCGCGCCGGACGAAACCCCGTACGAGCCACCTTCCGAGCCGCCCCGCTGAGCGGGACGCCCTTTACCTCGTCCGCGTCCCGCACGCCCGGCGCTGCTTCTCGAGCCAGAGCGACAGGATCACTACGTCGGTCGGATTCACGCCCGGAATCCTCCCCGCCTGCCCGAGCGTCGCCGGCCGCACTTTAGATAACTTTTCTATTGACTCGCTTCTCAGTGTCGTAATGTGTTCGTAAACAATACTTTCAGGTATGTTGAAGTTCTCACTGTCCTGCATGCGCCGTATGGCGCGCTGCTCGATCTCGATGTACCCGGCATAGCGGCAGGAGGTCTCGATCTCCTCGACCACCCGTTCCGCCAGCCCCCGGCTTGCCCCGGCAAGGTCCACGTAGCGGACACCGTGTCGCCGTAGCATCTCGGCCAGGCTCGTGCCTTCGTGGCGGACCGACGTGAGCCTCCGGAGCTCTTCCTCCAGTTGCGCCCTGTCCGCTCGCCGCCCGGCCAGGCGCCGGGCGGGCACGATGCCCAGTTGCCCGGCGCGTTCGAGCAGGCGCAGCCACGCGTTGCCCTGCCGGAGCGTGAGCCGGTGCTCCGCCCGGGAGGTGAACATGCGGTACGGTTCGTCCGTCCCCCGCGTGACGAGGTCATCCACCAACACCCCGATGTAGGCCTCGTCTCTTCCCAGGACCCACGGTGATTCGCCTCTCACACGGCGCGCCGCGTTCACCCCGGCCAGGAAGCCCTGGCCGGCCGCTTCCTCGTACCCTGTGGTGCCGTTCACCTGTCCGGCCAGGAAGAGCCCTTGCAGCCGCTTCGACTCGAGGGATGCCGTCAAGTCGCGCGGATCAAAGTAGTCATACTCGATCGCATAGCCGGCGCGAAGCATGCGGGCGCTCTCCAGGCCCGGAATCGACTGCATCATCTCCTCCTGCACTCTTTCCGGCAGCGAGTTCGAGAGCCCGTTAGGATAGATGCACACGTTGTCTCGGCCCTCCGGCTCCACAAAGACGTGGTGCATCTCCTTTTCGGGAAATCTGACCACCTTGTCCTCCACCGAGGGACAGTAGCGCACCCCGACCCCCTCGATGGCGCCGCCATACAGCGCGCTATCGCCCAGGTGTCGCCGAATGATGTCGTGGGTTCGGGCCGTGGTGTGCGTGATAAAGCACGGCAACTGCGCTTCGCCCGGCGGCCAGGGGAGTTGGGGCCTCCCCGCATGTCTCGCGTGAAACGCGGCTGCTCCCGCCTCCGCGTGTTCCACGTGGAACATACCGCGCGCCTCCCTTGCGGCGGTGGAAAAGAGCGGGGCGGGCTCCTCGCCGGGCTGGAGCTGCAAGGAGGCATAGTTCACCGTATCGCGATGCAGCCGCGGCGGCGTCCCGGTCTTCATTCTCTCCCGCCTATGCCCCAGGGAAACGAGCGACTCCCCGAGCGAGTCGGAGGCGGGGGTTCCGTACCGGCCGCCCTCGGTGCAGGTCGTTCCTACGAAGATCCTGCCGCGCAGAAAGGTGCCGCAGCAAAGGATCACGCACGAGGCATTCAGCACGCGGCCATCCGACAGCACCATCCCGCAAATGCAACCTCCGGAACGCACTACGAAGCTCGCTTCTCCGTTCAGCAGGGTCAGGCCGGGCTGGCCCGACAGGACGGCCGCCATGCGCTCGGTGTAGCGGCGCTTGTCGCACTGCACCCGGGTGGCGCGAACAGCGGGGCCCTTGCTCGTGTTGAGCGTACGGAACTGAATGCCGGTGAAGTCCGCGTTCTCCGCCATCACGCCGCCCAGGGCATCGAGTTCGGCCACGATCTGGGACTTGGCGATGCCGCCGACCGAAGGATTGCAGGGCATCCTCGCGGCCTCGCCCGGTAGCAGGGTGAGCAGGGCCGTTCGGCAGCCCATGCGCGTCGCGGCCAGGGCCGCTTCGCATCCGGCGTGCCCCGCGCCTACGACCAGCACATCGAGTGGAGCGGATCCGGTCACTTGCCGATGCAGAAGCGGGAGAATATGCCGTCGAGGAGTTCCGCGCTGTAGACTCTTCCCGTGAGGCTCCCCAGTTGCCCGGCGGCGCTGCGAAGCCGAGCTGCGACCTGGAAAGAGGCATCGACGCCTGCCGCCTCGCTCTCACCCTCCTCGGTTTCGGCGGCCAGCAGTTCTTCCCGCGCGGCAGAGAGCACCGCCCGGTGCCGCTCCGAGATGACCGCATGGGGCTCGGCCGCGAAGGGGGCACACCCCTCGATCATCTGTACCATGCGCCGCCGTATTTCGGAAAGGCATGATTTGTCTAACAAATTGACCATAAATGCATAAGTAAACCGCTTGCTGGTTCTGTCAAGTTTTATGTCCTTGTCGGCGCGCGTGATGAGCACGAGGGTGGATCCCGGGGCCAGCTGGTCCAGGCGTTCCGCATCGTCGCCGGAAAGCGGCAGGGATCCGTCGAGAAGGTAGAGGACCAGGTCGGCCCGGGCCATTTGGTGGCGGCTCCTTGATACGCCCTCGCGTTCGACGGCGCAGTCCACGTCCCGCAGCCCGGCGGTATCGATCAGCCGCAGGGGAACCCCTTGGAGGACAAAGTCTTCCTCGATCGTGTCGCGCGTAGTGCCCGGCAGCTCGGAGACGATGGCGCGGTCGTGGCCCAGGAGGAGGTTGAACAGGGTGGACTTGCCGGCGTTGGGACGCCCGAGCAAGGCGACCCGAAGACCCTCCCGGAGCACGCGCCCTTCCTCCCAGGTGGCGAGGACCGCCTCCATCCGGCCCGACAGCTGCCGGAGGCGCGCCCGGCGGTCGGCGCCTGCCTGTGGGGGCAGCTCGTCCGCGGGGAAGTCGAGCGTGGCCTCCGTGTCCGCCGCCAGGGAGACCAGTTGGTCGTAGATCTCGTTGAACTGTGCGCTGAGGGTTCCCTCCAGTTGCTCCAGCGCCGCGGCGGCCGCCCGGTCGGAACGCGCGCGAACGAGATCGAGGATGCCCTCGGCCTGCACCAGGTCCATCTTCCCGTGGTAAAAGGCGCGACGGGCGAACTCGCCCGGTTCCGCCGCACGGCACCCTTGCCGGAGCGTCTCGCGCAGCACGCGCCGCGCGGCCACGCGGCCGCCGTGGCACTGGAATTCGCACACGTCCTCCCCGGTGACGGTGCGCGGAGCGCGCAGGATCACCAGCAGCGCGTCGTCGATGTCGCGGCCGTCCGGCCCGCGCACCCGGCCGTGCGTCACCGTATGCGAGGGACGCGCGGAGGGCCGGGGCGGCACGCACCGGAACAGGGCGTCGGCCACGCGCAGGCTGTCGGGGCCCGTTAGGCGCACGACGGCCACGGCCGCTTCGCCGGGGGCCGTGGCGATGGCCGCGATCGTATCCGCCTCGTTCCGCCGTCCCGCCGCCTTCATGGCGGCACACCTTACCGCATCGGCATCCCGGGGCGCAGCAGGAACTCCTTGATGGCTCGGCGCACCGCGCCTAGGCTACAGGGCGGGGTGGGCGCTTCGCGGCGCCCCGCGGCCATACGTATGCGTGCCATTCGTCCATGCCGGGGAGTGCTCGCCGGCCTGCTTCTTCTGGGCGGGCCGTGGGCCGTTGCACAGTCCCCGGCGGACCGGCAGGACGGGCCGTCCACGAACGTGGCGCGCCGGTACCGGGGCCGGCGGCTCTACGACCGGCAGATCGAGTGGCACCAGATGGCGCCCGGCGCCCGCGTGCCGGCGCAGGAACGCGATCCGCCCCCGGGTGCGGAAGGTGCAGGGCGCGGCCCGCGCGTGGAGGGGTTGCTGCAGTCCGGCGGCCTGTCGCCCCCCCCGCCGATGCCGATGACGGGCCCCTTGCGTCCCCGGGAGCGTGAGGAGGACTCCTCCGCGTGGATCATGTCCTCCGTGGAGGAGGTGATGGGGGTCTCGTCGGCGACCAATGTAACGACCGGCTGGGGCTGGCTGGCCGACCAGATCCAGTCCAACCGGACGGCGGCCGCCGAAGCGGCCGCGGAGGTGGCGGAAGAGGAGGAAGGCGAGGGGGGCATGGAAGGGCTCATCCAGGGGGAGGCGCCGTCGGCGCTTACCGGCCTCGTCACGGAACCGTCGTCCCCGTTGACCGGGGTGCATCTTCGCCTGTCGGAAGCCCCGGTGGACGCGGCGGGTTCCCGCGTGTTGCCGGGGGATCGCTTCGAGTCGGCCGGGCTGCTTCCGGAGCGAAGCGTTTCGGGCGGGCCGGCGGGCCCGATCGGACCGGACGGCCTGCCGCGCGGCACGGCCGGCGACCGGTTCAGCTCGGACACGAGGCCTCCGGCGCCCCGGGCCGACGAGCGCCCGATGCCCCGGATGGACGCCCTGATGCCCGAACGCGACCTCCCCGCGGCCCGGCCGCCGGTCTTCACCCCGGTGCAGCGCGACGGGGCCGCCGCGGCGCGCACGCCCGGGGCGGCGAGCCTCTCGCCGTCGTCCCCCCGAACACCCGGCGGGGCCGCATGGCGTTCCCCGTCGGCCGGCCTCTCGGTACCTTCCCCGCTGCCGTCGACGTACGGCGAACGGGGCGCCATCTTCGCCCCGGGATTTCGCACCACGTCTTTCTCCCCGGCCCCGGCGGGCGGCGGCATACTGAACCGGCCCGGCGGCCGCATGACCTCGCCGCTCTACCAGGTCAACGCGCCCTCGTGGTCGACCCCCTCGATGACGCCGCCGGCCACGCCCTCGGACATCCGGCCGGCGGCTTCGCCTCCCCGCACGAGCCTGCTGGGCCCGTCCTGGCTGACCCCCTGAACCGGGCCGCCGCGGGGTCAGCGGCGCCGCCGGAAGGGCCGCCGGCGGCGCACCGGCTCCGGGCGCGCAGCGCCCCGGTGTCGATCGGCTCGCCGCGCAGCACGGCGTCCGGCACGTCCGTGACCAGCCGCATCGCGACCCGCTCGCCCACGAGGCGGGCGGCGGCGTCCACGCCCTCGGCCAGGCACGGCGGTCGGGCGCGCAGCGAGTGGGCGTCGGTCGCCACGCTGTGGACCAGGCCGGCGCGCAGCGTCCGGACCGCGCTGCGCCGCGCCGCCGCGCCGAAGCGGCCCGTCAGGCGGCCGGCCGTGATCTGCACGAAAGCGCCCAGGCGGATGAACTCCTGCAGCCGGTCCTCCCGGCCCTGGAACGACCCGTGCCGCTCGGGATGGGTGAGGATCGGGAGCACGCCCATGGAGCGCAGCCGGAAGAGCCGTTCCGGGAAGGCCGCCGGCACGGGGCGGCGGGCCCGTCGGCGGGGCCATCGTCGAGGCCGGGCAGCAGGTGCGCGTGGAGCTCGATCACGGGCCCGCCCCCGGCTCGACGCCGGGTCCGGCCCGGCCGCCGAACAGCCCGTAGGCGGCGAAGAGGCAGGCGAAGGGGAGCAGCGGCACGGCGTAGCGCGCGCTGGAGGTGGCGGCGGCGTGAAGCAGCGGGAAGTAGACCACCAGCGGCGCGAGGCGGCCTACCGGGATCCCGCGCCGCACCGCGCGCACGCTGCCCCAGACCGCCGGCGCCAGCAGGAGGGCCTGCAGCAGGAACACGGCCGCGGCCGCGCCGCGACGTTCCCCGACGTAGGAGAACCAGAAGCGGCCCAGCTTGCGCAGCGCGAGCCACGCCGAGGGCAGGGGCCGCGCGAGGAGGCCGCGCAGCCCCTCGCGGTAGAGCCGGCCGCTGGCGGCCGCGCTCGCCCAGGCGGTCGTCGCGATGTTGAAGTCGGGGGTGTAGGGGACGCCGAGCACGCGCGCCAGGTCGCGCTTGATCCCTTCGCGCTGCTCCGGGGGCAGCGGGTCGTCGTCGTGCCCGTCGGACGCGAGACGGTTCCCGATCCAGAAGGTGTAGCCGCCGGAGGTGTCGATGGGGATGAACTCGCCGGAAACGCGGTAGTTGCGCAGGGTCCACGGCGCCACGACGGCCGCGGCCACGCCGATCGCCACCGCCCCGTGCGCGAGGGCGCGGCGGGCCGGCAGGACGCGGCGGCGGACGAGCAGCTCCCACGCGAGGAGAAACAGCGGGAAGAACTGGATGGACGCCTTGGTGAGCGCCGCCACGCCCGTCAGCGCGCCGAGGGCGGCCGCGTGGCGCCAGCCCGGCCGCTCGCGGTGCCGCACCAGCACCGCGGCGAGGGCCGCCACCTCCAGCACGTAGAGCGATTCGGGCATCATGCGGCCGGCGTTGACCGCGAAGAGCGGGTACACCGAGAGCGCGGCCACGCCGAGCAGGGCCGTGCGCGGACCGAACCAGCGCTCGCCCATGCGGTAGACGAGCATGGCCGCCCCGGCATGGAAAAGCATCTGCAGGAGCAGGACGGCCGCGACCGGTTCGCGGCCCAGGGTGAAGAGCGAGGCGAGGAGGTAGACGTACAGCGGCGGCCGCCAGAGGATCGGGGCCTCCCCGGGGTGCAGGCGGAAGCCGTGCCCGCCCGCGACCTGCCGCGCGAGCCGCTCGTACTCGACGGTGCCGGTGTCGAGCTGGCCGGCGGCCCGCAGCACGGTGAGGGCGAGCAGGTGCCCGGCCAGCAGGACGGCGGCCGCCAGGAGGAGGCGGGCGGCGGGCGTCAGGGCCGCCAGCCGCCCGTCGACCCGGGCGAGGAGAGCAGGCCGGCGGGCGTCAGGCATGGTGCGCCTCCGCGGGAGACGGCGGCCCGGCGGCGCGCGTGCGCTCCGCGAGGGCGACGGCGGCGTAGGCGCCGAAGAGGAGCACCACGGGCATCACGGGAAGACAGTAGCGGTACGTGGCCACCGAGAGGGCGTGGACGCCGTTGAAGTAGAGCACGGCCAGCGCCGCCAGGCCGGCCGGACGGCCCCGGCGCCATGCGAGCCACGCCCCCGCGGCGGCCAGCGCGAGCAGGCCGGCCTGCAGGGGGACCAGCACGCGCTCCAGCCAGCGGTTGCCGGGCTGGAAGACGGAGAACCAGAACCGGCCGGCCTTCCGGAGCACCAGCCCCGCGGTGGCACCCGGGTGCGCGAACAACTCCTCGCGCGCCGCCGCCGCGAAACGCCGCTCGTTCTCGAGCGTGAAGGCGTCGCCCCGCCCGGCGGTGACGCCGGCGATGTCCTCCTGCAGCCGGCGCAGCGCCGGCCCGGTCAGTTCGTCGTTGTCCCGTCCCCCGGTCTCCACGTGGTTGCCCAGCCACAGGTTGTAGGCGCTGCCGGTGCCGAGCAGGACCGCGCGCCCCGTCACGGCGCAGTTCCTGGCGGTCCACGGCAGCAGGACGGCGAGCGCGGCGGCGGGCATCGCCAGCGAACACGCGATGCGTCGGCCGGTCGCGACGGGGGAGGGCCGCGCGCCGGGCCCCCGCACGAAGGGGGCGAGCGCCGCCGGGAGGAGGAAGGGGAACAGCGAGAAGCGAAAGAGCGTCGCGGCCCCGAGGGCGATCCCCGCGGCGACCGCGCTCGCGAGGCGGCCGGACCGGGTGGCCGACCACCAGGCCAGGAGCCCCGCGGCCAGCAGCAGCGTGAAGCCGGACTCCGTGAGCAGGCGCACGGAGTAGTACGAGAAGAACGGGTACAGGGCACAGAGGGCGACGGCCAGCCGGGCCGTCCGTTCGCCGAACATCCCGCGGCCCAGCGTGTAGACGGCGGCGAGGGTGAGCAGGTCGAAGAGGGTTTGCAGGACGTAGACCGGGGCGTAGGCGCCGCCGGACACGGCGAACACGCCGGCGAGCAGCAGCGGGTAGCCGGGCGGCCGGTACAGGCTCGGCGCGTCGCCGGCGTGGATGACGTAACCCTGCCCGGCGAGCAGGTTGCGGGCGATCTCGTCGTAAAATTCCTCGTCGGGCAGCGGGTGGAAGGCGGTCCTCAGCACGAGGGCGTAGACGATGCGCACCGTGACCGCGAAGAGCAGCAGGGCCGCGCGGGGGGAGGGCGTGAGACGGTGTTTCGTGTCCGGGTCGTGCATCGAGGTGGCCGCCTATTCCTTCCTCTTCCTGAAGACGTAGGCGAGAAGCGCCCACCCGCTGCGCAGGAAGTGCACCAGGTCCGACCGGCGCCGCACCCGCCGCACGTAGCCCCAGAGAATGCGCGGCCGCAGGTAGAAGCGGCGGTAGCACGCCTTCGTGTGGCGGACCAGGTCGTCTTCGCCCAACCCCTTCGGCAGGAACACGGGGCGGTAGTAGGTCATGTCGCGGTACGTCCCGCGCATCTCGCCGAAAAGCGGGGCGATCTCGTACGCCCCGCTGCCGGGAAACGGGTTGAAGTAGTGGTTGCTGATGTCGTCGAGCCGGCAGCGCGCGATGAAGTCGTAGGTGGCCTTCAGCGTCTGCCTCGTTTCCCGGAAGAACCCGGTGATGAAGAAGCCCTTGCACCGGATGCCCGTCGCGTGGGTCATCTCGATCGCGCGTTCGATTTCCCCGATCGTGATGCCCTTGTGCATCGCGTCCAGGATCTCCTGGCTCGCGCTTTCGATCCCGTACAGGATCATCCAGCAGCCCGCCTCCCGCATCGTGGCGAGGGTGTCGGGCCGCACCATGTCGACGCGGGCCTGGCAGGACCAGGTCAGGTCGAGCCGGCGGTCGCGGAGGCCTTCGCAGACCGCGAGGAGCCGCTTGCGGAAGAGCATGAAGTTGTCGTCTTCGAACTGGATGTCGCGGATGCCGTAGCGGTGGTACAGCTCGTCGATCATCCCGAGCACGTAGTCGGCGCCGTGCGCGCGCAGCTTGTGGCCGAAGATGCGCCGGTCGCAGAAGACGCACTTGCCCGTGCAGCCGCGCGAGGTGCAGACGGAGGTGGACGGCGAGTGGGCGATGCTCTGCACCTGGACGTTGTAGGCGCCGGGGAACCCGTCGAGCAGGTCCCACGCGGGGTAGGGGAGCCGGTCGAGGTCTTCCATCAGCGGGCGGTCCGGGTTGACGACGGCCTCGCCCTCGCGGCGGAAGGCGATGCCGCGTATCGCGTCGAGCGGGCGCCCGTCCGCCAGCGCCGGCAGCAGCTCGGCGAGGGTGTCCTCGCCCTCGCCGATGACGAGCAGGTCCAGCGCCGGGTGGTCCCGGAGCGACTCGTGCGGCAGGGCGGACACGTGTACGCCCCCGGCCACGACGGGCAGGCCGGGCCGCGCGTCCTTGAGGCCGCGCGCGAGTTCCGCTGCGCGGGGGAAGGTGGCGGTGGTGGAGGTGATCCCCACCAGGTCCGGCTCGAACGCCAGCACGCGACGCACCGCGGCTTCGGGGTCCAACCCGGCCACCGGGGCGTCGACGATGAACGGTTCGTGGCCGTCGCGCCGGGCGACGGCGGCCAGGGAACAGAGCGCCAGGGGCGGCGCGTAGGAGCCGGCGGCGGCCAGGGAGCCGTAGCGCTCTTCCTTCGTTACCGGCGGATTGACGAAAACGATCTTCATGGCAACGGGAAGTAACTATCGCACAGGCATGGCGGCTGTCTACTCCGCGGCCACTTCGCGGTAGAGGCGCGCGGTGGCGGCCACCATGGCGTCCTTCGAGTACCGCCGCTCGACGAAGCCCCGCCCGGCGCGGCCCATGGCCGCGCGCCGCGCGGGATCGCGCGCGAGCTCGAGCAGGGCCGCGGCCAGCGCCTCCGGGTCGGCCGGCGGCACGAGGAGGCCGCCGGTCCCTTCCTCCATCGTCTCGGGAATGCCGCCCACGCGCGTCCCGACCACCGGGCGGCCGCAGGCCGCCCCCTCGATGAGCACGATCCCGAACGGTTCCCGGAGCGACGGCTGCACCACGACGTCGAAGGCGTTCATGACGGCGGGCATGTCCGTGCGCGTGCCGGCCAGCACGAAGCGGCTCTCCAGGCCCGCGCCGCGGATGCGGGCCGCGAGCTCCTCGCGGAACCCGCGCTGCGCGCCGAAGACGGCGTCGCCCGCCAGGACGAACCGCGCCTCCGGCCGTTCGCGCACCACGCGGGCCGCGGCCTCGACGAGGTGGCGGTGCCCCTTCCACGGGTGGAAGCGGCCGACGGTCCCGAAGACGAGGGCGTCCGGGGCCACGCCCAGCTCGGCGCGCACGCGGCGCCCCTCGTCCGGCAGGGGGCGGAAGCGCCCCGTGTCGATCCCGTAGGGGATGCGCGTGATGCGCGCGGCGGGCACGCCGCGCCCGAGCAGGTCGCGCCGCATGTCCGCGGAGGCGACGACGACCCGGTCGGAGCGGGCGACGGCGCGCGCCTCGAGGCGGGCATAGAGCCACTCCTTGGTGCCGGGGCGCGTCCAGTTCACCCACCCGTGGGCGAAGGTGATCCACTTGGCGCCGGCACGCCGCGCGGCGACGCCGCCGACGACGTCGGAGCGCGCGTCGTGCGTGTGCAGGACGGCCGCGCCGCGCGCGCGCAGGGCGCGGGCGGTCTGGCCCACGTCGCCCGGGTCCCAGCGGCTGCGGGGCACGAGGGCCTCGAAGGAGACCCCCCTTTCGCGGAGCGTGGCGAGAAACGGGTGCGCGGGATCGTCGCGCCGCACCTGGCAGAGCAGGTGCGCGTCGAAGCCCGCGGCGGCCAGGCCGGGCAGGAGATCGAGCAGGTAGGTCTCCGGCCCGGTAAGCGTCGTGATCCCGCGCGCGTTGCGCAGGTGAAGGATACGTGGTGTCACGGGTCTACGGGCCCTCCTCCAGCTCCGTGACCCGGCCGGTCGCGTCGCTTACGAAGACCCGCGCCCGGACCGCCTCCGCGTCCCGTACCCGCACTTCCCACACGCTGTATTCCGCCCGGTACGCGGCGTCGAGCCGCGCCTGCGGAAACCGCCGGAGCAGGCGGTTCCGCACGCGGGGGTCGGCGCGCGCGGCGGCCGCGGCCGCTTCCGCCCCCAGCCGGGCCCCGTCCGGGGGCCCGGCGTCCCGGGCGCCCGCCCCGGGCCGCTCCTCGGGCAGCAGCGACCAGGGGGGCGGCACGGTGCCCGGCGGGCGGGCGGCCTCCACGACGTCCGGTCCGTACGGCGCGAGGATGCGCGCCGTGACCGGAACGGCCAGTTCGTGGAACCAGGCGAGCGTCTCGGGGGTGACGCGCGCGTAGCCGCCGGCCCCCTGCCAGGCCCGCGACCCCTCGCGCCGGGGGAAATACAGGAAGCCCGTGGCGCCGGCCTCGGCGAACAGGGAAAGAAAGCGCTCCATCTGGCCCCGGCTCTCGAAGGCCGGCCACTGCACCCGGGGTTCCTCGCCCGTCTGGCGGCTGAACTCCGTGATCCAGAACAGCTTCGTTCGCGGGGCCCGCTTCAGGGCCGCCACGGGCGTGCGCATCATCCCGCGCAGCCGCGCGTCGGCGTCGGCCGAGAAGAAGTCGCCCCCCAGGCCGTCGATCTGCGGGCCGCAGACCGCCTCCAGGAAGGGCTCGCAGTTCCAGTCGCCCACGATCTTCAGCACCACGGGCGCGTCGCCGACGGTCCTCTTCATCGCCGCCGCGTAGGCGTTGAGCGTGCCCGCCACGTCCGCCGCCCGGCTGTCGCGGCCCGTCCGCAGCACGTTGATCTCGTTAAAGAACGTCATCGCCCGCAGCCCGTCCTTGGCGACGGCGGGCGCGTAGAACGCCCACTGCTCCTGGAAGGCGCGACGGATGTCTGGGCGCTCCAGTTCCGCGACGCTTTCCACCTCGGGATGCGTGAGGAACAGCACGAAATAGGTCTCGCCGCGCGCCGTGAGCAGGTCCGTGAGCCGGTTCAGGGCGGCGCGGTGCTCCTCGGCCTCGCCGGCCCGGAAACGATCGCGGTCGATCCAGAGTTGGTTGACGTGGAACGGTATGCTGGGCCGGTCATTCCACCACAGCACGTGCCGCTCGTCGATGTGCCACGAGGCGCCGCGGAAGCGTCCGCGCGTCACCTCCCCGGAGGCGGGACGGGCGACGATCCCTGCCACGGCCACGACGAGGGTCAGGGCCGCGAGGCGCGCTCCGGAGGTCCTGTGCGGGGGGCTGAACACGGGCCACGATCGAACCACGAAGCCCCCTGCCGGGCAACGGGAAAAGGGTGGACCGCCGCCGTCACGGCACGTGTGCCGTGACGGCGCCCCCGGGGCCGGCCTGTGCGCGCACGTGGTGATACAGCGCCACCAGCAGGCCCAGGAACGGCCACAGGTATCGTTCGCCGACCGTGTTGCCGGGCAGGGTCATGAACATGACCAGGACGGCCACGAGGCTCAACAGCAGGCCCTGCGCCAGCAAGAACGTCTCGCGGCGTCCCGCCTCGCGGGCGAGGCGCAGCAACCGCCCGCCCACGGCGAGCCCGTACGCCACGATCGACGCGTAGAGGAGAAACCCCGCCAGGCCCGTCTCGGCCAGCACGATGACGTAGTAGTTGTGCAGTTGGGATACCTGGCTCACCACGACGGCCCAGCCGTGCCGGCCCAGGCCGACGCCGAACCCCGGGTGGCTCGCGGCGAGCGCCAACCCCTGCCGCACGTGCTCGACCCGCAGCTGGAACGTGCTGAGTTTCGCACCGCCCGCCGAGTAGGCCTGGATGCCGCCGCCGCCCGACCCGGTAACGGCCGAGACGATGGTGGTCACGTTCGACTGCAGGCCGCGGGGAAGGAAGGGAAACGCGGCGGCAAGGAGGCCGGCGGCCACGACGGCGGCCAGCGCCACCGTGCGCGCCCGGCGCTCCATCGCCAGCGCGCAGAACACGAGCAGGGGCATGACCGCCTGCGCCGTGCGGATGTTCGTGGCGGCGTGCGTGGCGAGGAAGAGGACCAGGCAGGCGGCCGGGACCAGTCGGCGCCGCCCGCGCTCGAGGCGCAGCAGGCTCACGGCCAACACGGAACACACGATCATGTGGAGTGCGGCCGCGTGCCCGCTGGTGTAGAACCCCTTGTACCGGTTGATGTGGCCGCCGAGCTCCACCTCCGGCCCGAAGAAGAACAGCGTGACCGCGTACGGCACGCCGGAAAGCATCACGACCTGGAACAGGCGCCGGAGCCCCCGCTCGTCGCGAAACGCCGAGAGGGCGAACACCATCAGGGAACTCGCCATGAGGGCCTCCCGCACCCGTGCGCCCGCGCGGGCGGCGTCCGCGGCCGGGGCTTCGCCGCGGGCGAACAGGTCGAGCCCCACGCGCAGCGACCAGGCGCAGGTCGTGACCAGCAGCAGGTAGAGCACCAGCAGGGGCGCGTCGATGCGCACCTCCCCGGGCCGGGTCACCGCGGCCAGGCCCCAGGCCGCCGCCAGCAGCAGGTAGGGCGGCACCCATACGGTCATCAGCACGGCTTGCGCCTCCGGCTCCCCGAGGTGCGGGAGAAAACACAGGAACAGGCCGAAGGCGGCGGCCGGCCGGGGCACGATCAGCACGAGCGCCAGCAGCAGGATCACGCCGCCGGCAACGCCCCAGGCGCCGCCGGCGAACGCGCACGGCAGCAGGCACGCGGCCAGGAGGGCGGCGGCGGCCGCGCAGCGAAGGAGGGACCCGGCGCTGTGCGGTGGTGCGAGGGACACGCTAGGCATGCGGCACGCCCGTCCTAGGCCCGGTACACCACCACCGCACAGGCGATTACCCCCGCCCCGGCCACGGCGAGGAGCACGAAGCCCAGCAGGGGGGTCCCCTTGAAGCTGGGGTAGCGGGGCAGCGGGGCGCGGTCCAGCACCCGGACCTCGTTGGCGATCCGGCTGGCCGCCGCCTCCGCGCGCCGCACGGAGAGCACCAGGTCCTCCTCCCGCTGCTCCAGCACCTTCAGCGCGCGCTGTACCTCCGCCACCCGCGCGTGCAGGCTCTCCAGTTCGGCCAGCCGCGCGCGGTAGCGCCCGAGGCGATCCACCAGCACCTGCCGGGCCAGCGGGGCCAGCCGCTGCTCTCTCAGCAGGGCGGCCTGGTCGGCGAGCAGCGTGCGCCGGCGGGGGTCCACCTCGAAGGCCTCGTTCTGCAGGACCCGGTCCGTTTCCGCCTCCGCGGCCGCCTCCAGGATGTCCATCTGGCGGCGCCGTACGGCGACGGGCGCGCTGCCGGGCTGGTAGTCCGCCTCCAGGGTCTTCAGCTCGACCTGCAGGTTGAGGATGTCCTGCTGGATCCTTTCCAGCACGGGGTTGCGCGCCAGGGCGTAGGAAAGCCGCTCGTAGTCCGGCACCTCGGAAAGCCTCTCGCCGAGGACGCGCAGCTCTTCGGCCAGGGCGGGCTGCCGGTCGTCGTGCTCCTCGAGCAGATCCTCGACGTCCTCCAGCTTCTGCTGCCGCTGCGTCATGCGCTGCACGAGGTCGTCGAACGAAAGCAGGCCCGCCTGTTCGTTCGTTTCCTGCTGCGCCTCGCGCAGCGCCCCCTGCTGTGCCCTCGCGGCTTCCAGTTGCAGGCGGATGAACGCGACGGCGCGGTCCGCCTCCTCCTGGCCCCGCTGCTGCCCGAAGGTCACGAACGCTTCGACGAGCGTGTTCACGATGTCCCGCGCGACGGCCCCGTGGCGGTGGCGGGCCGAGACCTGGATGATGTTGCTCGAGGGCACGAGGCTGACGGACACGGCGCGCTGCGTCTTCTCGATCGCGCGATCGCGCGGCGTCGGCTTATGCGTCGGCAGGCGCCCGTACAACACCAGGCGGATCGGTTGCTTGACCGCCTCGAGGAGACGGCCGGCACGGCCCTGCGCCCCCTTCGCGTAGCGCGCCTCCAGGCCGAGGCGGTCCACGACGTCCTCCACGAGAATCCGGCTCGTTAGGATCCCCAGGTAGCTCTGTCCCTGGTTCTGGAGGATCGACAGCTCGGGGGCATAGACCATCCCCACGACGGGCACGGCCAGCGAATCCTCCGTCTGCGCGCCCAGCGGATGCACGGTCACCGAACCCTTCGCCTCGTAACGGACCAGGAACAAGCCGCCCAGGAAAGCGAAAGCGCCGGCAAGGAGTGCGGTCAGGGCAATCGATCGCCAGGCGCCGCGTAGGGCCTGAACAAGTTCGCGAAGGTTCATGCTCCGTCCATCCCCTTCTCCCGCGTCGGGTCCGGGCGCACCGGCTACTCCCCGCCGAGGGCCTGATTGATCAGGAGCACGTCCCCCGCCAGGCGCAGCACCGAGAGGTACGGCGACATGATGCTCTGAACATGCTGGTGAAACCGCGCGGAGCGCGCGATGCGCGTCGGGGGCACGTAGAGGATGTCGCCCGGGCACAACTCGACGTCCGCCCGCATGTCCGCCTTGGCCAACAACTCCTCGAAGTCCAGGCGCGCACTAGGCGCGGGCTGCCCTGCCTCCTCTCCGTCGGCCGCACGCTGCCCCGCCCGGACGAGCACCACGCGGTCCCGCGCCGCATCCTGCGTGAAGCCGCCGGCCATCAGCATCGCCTCGGTGGAGGTGGTCCGCTGGGCGAGTTCGTACGTCCCGGGGGAGCGAACCTCACCGAGGATGTGGAACCGGGCCCCGGTGCGCTGCTCGATCGTCAGCTGCACGACGGGGTTCTTCAGTTCCGCCGCCAGGGCCCGGCGCACCGCCTCCGTGCACTCGCGCTGCGTAAGCCCCTGCACGTTCAGGGGCCCGGCGACCGGCAGCACGACCTCGCCCGAGGGGGACACCCGCAGCGACGGCTGGGTGAAGAGCGGTGCAAGCTGGGTGCGCCCGTAGACCGCCAGGCCCAGCACGTCTCCGGCACGAATCGTGTAGGTCTCGAACGCTCCGTTGACCACCAGCGGTCCCGGCGCGGCCTGCCCGGCCCCGCGCGGCCCCGGCGTGCTGCGGCACCCCGGTAACAGCAACGCGAAGACAACGGCCGCCAGGCCCGTCACCCTCCGCACGGTCAGGCTCTGGCCCATGGTACTCATCCCCGCATGCCTTCTCCGCCTCGCTACACGCGCCCGTCAGTATCCGATGTCCGCCCCCCCCGTCAAGGGAAGCGTTGCCGGCGGCGCGGCGCGTTCCCCGAGATGGTGGGCCCGGAGGGATTTGAACCCCCGACCAAAGGATTATGAGTCCCCTGCTCTGACCAACTGAGCTACAGGCCCGCCCCGTTGACTTGCCCGCCGGATTCCATTACGTTCGCGCTCACGCCGTTGCCGGATGGTGTAATGGTAGCACAACAGACTCTGGATCTGTTTGTCTAGGTTCGAGTCCTAGTCCGGCAACCAGGCCCCGTCGCGGACGGGGCCCGCGGGGCGCGCACACCGCGGCGCCCAGGCTTCCTTCCTACGATACGCGCATCGGCATGAGCACGTAGAGGAAGGGGTCGTCGGTCTTGAGGACCGCGGGGCTGACGTCGTCGGTGAGCTCGAAGTAGACCTCGTCCACGACCAGGGCGCGGAGCGGATCGGTGACGAACTCCGGGTTGAAGGAGACGGATATCTCCTTGCCGCTGTACTTGATAGCCAGCGTTTCCCGCGCCTCGCCGATATCCGGCGACGCGGCGGTGATGTCCAGCCGGTTGCCCCCGAACGTCATCTTGATCGAGCTGCTCTGCTCGCTCGTGAGCAGCGCCACGCGCCGCACGGCGTTCTGAAGCAGTTCGCGCTCCAGCGGGATGCGGCCTTCGCACTCGCCGGGAATCACCGTGCGGTAGTTCGGGTAGCTCCCTTCGATGAGCTTGGACACGACGATCGTGTCTCCCGCCTCGAAGGCCGCCTGGTTCGTCGTGGCCCGCACGCGCACCGTGCCCTCGTCGGCCATGAGGCGGATGATCTCGTTGACCGTCTTCGTCGGAAGGACGAGGTCCGTCTCCGCTTCCTTGGGAAACTCGAGCTCCTGCTCGACGAGGGCGAGCCGGCGCCCGTCCGTCGCCACCACGGTCAGCTTGTCGTCGCGAAAACTCAGCAGCACCCCGTTGAGAATCTGTCGCGTTTCGTCCGTCGACGCCGCGTACCCCGTCCGTTGAAGCATCGCCCTAAGGACCGGCTGCTCCAGCGTGTAGGCGTGGGCGGCCTCGAACGCGGGGAGCGGCGGAAAATCCTCGGCCGAAATGCCGTTGAGACGGAAAAACGCGGATCCCGACCGGATGGAGGCCACGTCCCGGTCGGAGAGATCGATCTCGACCTCGCTGCCCGGGGTTTCGCGGAAAATGCTCACGGCCCGCTTCGCCGGCAGCGTGGTGGCCCCCTCCTTGCCGATCTCCGCCGGAACGGAGACCCGTACCGAGAGGTCCAGGTCGCTCGCCGTGAGCCAGAGGCGGCCCTCCTCGGCTCGGAACAGTATGTTCGCCAGAACGGGCAGCGTGCTCCTCGAGGTAACGACCGACTGCACCTTCTGCAGTCCGCCCATCAACTGTTCCCTTTCGACCTTCAATTTCATGGGACCACCTCCATCCTACCGACGCGCGGGCTCTGTTTAGATGAATATATCTTACCCATCAATAAAGCTCTTCGTATTAGTCCTGTTAACAACCCGCCTATTTATAGAATACCTATTCCGCTCGAACAAGTTATAACCTCATCAGCCTGTCGGTAAGCAGGGGATAATCCCCGGGTTATACACGGAGCTGCCCAAAGGGGCACACCGTGAACACGCCCGTCCGCAGGTTACCAACAGGCAACGCACAGGGTAACGGGAGAGGGCGCCCGGCCGCCGGCGGGCCGCCCCGGGAAGGCCTGTCCGGCCGCCCAACGGGGACGGTAAGCAGTAGGCGCCGGGCATCAGTCCGCCCCCAGTTTGTGGCGCAGGGCCGCGACGGTCTGGCGCAGCTGGCTGTCCGACCGGATGCGTGTGCCCACGGTGCGGCACGCATGGATGACCGTGGTGTGGTTTCGCCCGAACGCCTCCCCGATGGCAGGCAGGGAATGGGTCGTGAGGGAGCGACAGAGGAACATCGCCACCTGGCGCGGCAGCGCCACGGACTGCGGACGGCGCTTGCTGGACATGTCGGCCAGGCGGATATCGAACTGCTCCGCCACGGCGCGCTGTATGACCTCCATGCTGGGCGACTCGGTCAGCTGGTTGTCGAGGGTGTCGCGAAGCAGCGTCTCGAGTTTCTCCACCGAGAGCGCCTGGCTGGTCAGGGAGGCGTGGGCGGCCACGCGGGTCAGGGCGCCTTCCAGCCGCCGGATGTTCGAACGGATGTTCTCCGCAATGAAAGTGATCGCGCTGTCGGGGAGCTTCAGCGCCATCACCTCCTGCTTCTTGCGCAGGATGGCGATGCGCGTCTCGAGGTCGGGGGTCTCCATCTCCGTGACCAGGCCCCACTCGAAACGGGACACGAGACGGTGGTTGAGCCCGGGGACTTCGCTGGCCGGCCGGTCGCAGGTGAGCACGATCTGCTTGTGGCTGTCGAAGAGCGCATTGAACGTGTGGAAGAACTCTTCCTTCATCCGGTCCTTGCCTGCGAGAAAGTGGATGTCGTCGATGAGCAGCAGGTCGGTATGCCGGTATTTTCTCCGGAAATGAACGAGTTTTTGCTCCCGGAGGGCGTCGATGTACTCGTTGACAAAGGCTTCCGACGAGAGGTACGCGACACGGGCCCTGCGGGCGGATTTCAACACCGAGTGGCCGATGGCCTGCATCAGGTGGGTCTTGCCGAGCCCGACGCCGCCGTAGATGAGAAGCGGGTTGTAGGCCTTCGCGGGGGACTGCGCCACAGCGAGTGCGGCCGCGTGAGCGAAGTTGTTGGAGGGGCCGACGACGAAGGAGTCGAACGTCAGCTTCGGATTAAGCACCGGCACGGCAAAGGTCTTCGCCGCGCGTCCGGCGGGCGCGACCGTCTTCGCCTGGACGGGAGGCGCCGCCTCGGCCTTCGGCAGGCCCGGGTCGACGGTGAGCATGAGTTCGTAGTCCTGCCCCCCGGCGGCGGCCAGGGCCGCGCGGATGAGCGGCACGTAGTTGTCTTCGAGCCACGTGAGATAGAAGTCATTGGCTACCGCGAGGGTGAGCCGCGCCCCGTCGAGGTCCACGGGATGGATCACCGCGATCCAACGCTCGTAGATGTCCTTGGAGAGGGTGGACTTGAGATGGCGGCACGCCTTGCCCCACAGCGACCCAACGCGGTTGCCTTGCATGACCGTCCCTTACGTTGTTCGCGGGACAGGGAACCCGCCGGGAAAACACGGACCTTCGTCACAAGATGATGGAAGCGGCCCGACCCCTCCGGTCACGCCCGCAACCGCGCAGCGGAATGCCCCCTTGCCCGCACCCGCCGCGCATACCAAGATCGTTACCTTCCCCAGCATACGGGCGCCAGGCGGCCGCGCCGGGGGCACCCGAACAAAAGACGCGAAAGAAGACGGAAAGAGGGTTGACTTTCACAGGTTATCCACAAGTTATCAACACCCTGCCCTGTTCCCTCGCTTGCACGCCGTCGAGGTTAGCGGCCATCCCGGGGGGCCGCAAGGCAAAAAGACGAAGAAACTGCACGAAAAAGGCGGTAATACCGGATATAGGATAGGCGTGATCCATGATACCAACATGTGGGGCCGGTTGGTGGGGCAGGGGAAAAGCCGCCCGGCAGGGCTTCTGGTGGCGCGAAGGCGGAAAAGAAGATAACATGTTAGGAATCAGTAACCTAAACATGTGCGACTGCGCGGACACGGAGGGCTCATGGAAAAGAAGCTAACAGACGCTTTTCTCCTCGTGGGACCCCCGTCCGATCCAACCGACATTCAGTATCTTACGGGCTTTCGCGCGCCCGACGCCGTGTTTCTCCTGGGGCGGGGCCGCAGGCGGACGCTGATCGTCAGCGAACTGGAAGCAGGGCGCGCACGCGCCGCGGCCAAGGGGTGCCGCGTGGTGACGCCCGACGCCGCGACGGGTGGCGCGGCGCAGGGGGTGCAGGACGCAGTGCTGGCCCTGCTGCGGCAGGAGAAGATCCGCCGCGTACGGGTGTCGCCGTGGTTCCCCGTGCGGATGGTTCGCCGCCTGCAGCAGCGCGGCCTGCGCGTGGAGGTGGAGGATGGGCCGATGTTTCCGCGCCGCGCGGTCAAGAGCGACGCGGAGCGCCGCTGCATCGCCGGCGTCCAGCGCGTGGCGGCGGCGGCCGTGCGCGCGGTGCTGGCCGCGCTGCGCGACGCCGAGGTCGGACCGGGCGGCCGGCTCGTTCTGGGCGGGCGCACCCTCACCTCCGAACGGCTTCGCGCCGTGTCCGACCGCGTACTCCTTGAGCGCGACTGCGCGTGTGAGGACACGATCATCGCCGGCGGGAAGCAGGGGGCGAACCCGCACGAACGGGGGCACGGCGCCCTGCGCGCGGGCGAGCCCATCGTGATCGACATCTTCCCGCGCCACCGGGGGCACGGCTACTGGGGCGACATCACGCGCACCGTCGTGAAGGGTGCGGCGCCGCC
Source organism: uncultured bacterium (assembly GCA_963744655.1). Classification (GTDB taxonomy): domain Bacteria; phylum Verrucomicrobiota; class Kiritimatiellia; order PWTM01; family PWTM01; genus CAVUUJ01. The sequence continues at coordinate 1,020,741 of CAVUUJ010000002.1, forward strand.
CGGGGTCGTGCGGATGTACCGCGCGGTGCTGGCCGCGCAGCGCGCGGCCCTGGCGCGCATCGCCCCGGGCCGCGAAGCGGGCGAGGTGCACCGGGCGGCCGCGGACGTGCTCCGGGCGCGGGGCTTCCCCACCGGCCGGCGGCGGGGCCGCCCCGAGGGGTTCATCCACGGCACGGGCCACGGCGTGGGGCTCGACATCCACGAGGCGCCGGCCCTGCGGCCCGGAGCCACCGCGAGGCTGCGTGCCGGGCACGTGGTCACCGTCGAGCCCGGGCTTTACTACCCCGGGGTCGGCGGCATGCGCATCGAGGACACGGTGAGCGTTACGCGCGACGGCTGGGCCTATCTCGCGCGCCAGCCGAAGCGGCTGGTGATCCCTTGAGGGCGGAGGAACCACGGCACCGCATGCACGGGAGCGTCACCATCCTGGTCCTGGCCCTGGCGGCGGCGGCCGTCCTGTACGGGGCTGTCCGCTACTTCGAGTGGTCCAACCTGTACCACCCGGTTCGGGCACTGGCGGCCACGCCCGAGTCCGCGGGGCTGGCCTACGAAGAGGTTTCCTTCGTGGCGGAAGACGACACGACGCTGCACGGCTGGTGGATCCCGCACCCGCGGGCGCGCGGGGCGGTGGTGTTCTGCCACGGCAACGGCGAGAACATCGGGCACCTGGTCGATACGGCCAGGGCGCTGCACGGGCTCGGCCTCTCGGTGTTCCTCTTCGATTACCGGGGCTACGGTCGCAGCCGCGGCGTGCCCACCGAACAGGGCACTTACCGCGATGCGCGGGCCGCCTACGAGTGCGTCCGCTCCCGCTACGGCGACGAGGAACGTCCGCCCGTCATCGCGTGGGGCCGCTCGCTCGGCGGGGCGGTGGTCGTGCAGCTCGCGCTCGACCGGCCGCTCCGCGGCCTGGTCGTCGAAAGCGCCTTTGCCTCCACCGTCGCCATCGGACGCGCGCTTTTCCCTTCGCTTCCGGTCGAAAGCTTTTGCCGCTACCGGTACGATTCGCTGTCCAAGATGCCCCGGGTGGGCTGCCCGGTGCTGGTCGCGCACGGGCGCGGGGACGAGGTGGTGCCGTTCGAGCAGGCCCGGGCCCTGTACGACGCGGCCCGTGAACCGAAACGGTTCGTGGAACTGCGCGGGGGGCACAACGACGGCGGCGCCGCGGCGTGCGAAGAGGGCCTCGCGGCGGTGCGCGCGTTCCTGGACCTCGCCTTGCCCCCGCCGCCGCGCGCGCCGCGGGAGGGCTGAGCGGGGCCGCCGCGCCGCCAGGGCGGCCGCCCGTTCGGGCTTGCCCCGGGGGAGGGGCGCGTTCACAGTGACCGGCGTGCCCACCCGGCCGCCACCATCCTGCGGGGAGAGCCCCGGCAGGGAACATCGCCGCGCCCGCCGGTTGTCCCGGCTTGCGGCGGCCGTTGCCCTGACCCTGGCCGCCGCGCCCGCCCGGGCCGCCGACCTGCCCGCGTTCGTCGAGGGGCAGTCGACCTTCGTGCTCGCGCTCTACCAGAAGCTGCACAAGCAGGAAGGCAACCTGGTCCTCTCGCCCTACGGCATCACCGAGGCCCTGGCCATGACGTTCGCGGGGGCCGGGGGCCGGACCGCGGAGGAGATGGCCGGGGTGCTGCACGCGCAGGACGCCGCGGGATTTCACGCGTCGGCCCGCGCCCTGCGGGAACGGCTGGCGGCCGTGGCGGCCGCGGGGCACGTTGAACTGGTGACGGCGAACACCGTGTGGCCGCAGGCGGGCTTCCCGCTCGAGGACGGGTTCGTGGCGCGGTGCCGCGCGGATTACGGCGTCACGCCCGCGTCGCTGGACTACCGCGCCGACCCCGACGCGTGCGCGCGCGAGATCAGCGCGTGGGCCGCCGCGGCCACGCGCGACAGGATCCGCGGCCTGGTTCCGCCGGGGGCGCTCACGAGGAGGACCCGGCTCGTGCTGGCGAGCGCCATCTACTTCAAGGGGACCTGGCTCGAACGGTTCGACCGGAACGCGACCGGCCCGGCCCCCTTCCGGCTGCCGGGCGGGGAGACGGTTGCCGTGCCCACCATGCACCGCCGGGGGACGTTCGGCTACGCGGAGAGCGAGGAGTTCCAGGTCCTGGAGATGCCTTACGTCGGCGGGGAGCTGGCCATGGTGGTGCTGCTCCCCAAGAAGGCGGGGCCCATCGCGGAGACCGAGGCGGCCCTGACCGTGGAGGGCCTGCAACGCTGCTGCGCCCGCGTGTACCCGCGCGAAGTGGACGCCTACCTCCCGCGGTTCCGCGCCGAGTCCTCCTTCCGCCTTTCCACGCCGCTGATCTCGCTCGGCATGCGCGACGCGTTCAGCGAGACGGAGGCCGACTTCTCCGGCATGGCGGGGCCCGGCAGCGGGCTGTACCTCTCCGCCGTGCTGCACAAGGCCTTCCTGGAAGTCGACGAGGAGGGCAGCGAGGCCGCGGCGGCGACGGCCGTGGTCGTCGGCGTGACCTCGGTCACGCCCGAGCCTCCGGAGGTGCCGGTCTTCCGGGCCGACCGGCCGTTCCTCTTCTTCATCCGCGATCAGCAGACCCGGGCGATCCTCTTTGCGGGCCGCCTGGCCGATCCGCGTCCGTGAACGCCTCCGCCCCGGCCTCCGCCTCGACGAGCACGCGCGCCAGGTCGGCCCGCACGAAGGGCTTCGGGAGGAAGCCGGCCACGTCGCGGCGGGCGAAGCGCGCCAGGGCCTCTTCGCGGAGGTAGCCGCTGCAGAGAACGACCGGCACGCGGGGCGCGGCTTCCTTCAGGAGGCGGAAGGTCTCGTCGGTATCGGTGCCCGGCATGGTCAGGTCGAGCAGCACGCAGCCGACCGCGTCGCGGTGCTCGCGCAGGATCCGGACGGCCTCCGCGCCGTCGGCGGCCTCCAGGGGGTGGCGGCCCAGGCCCTCCAGCATGCCGCGGCCCACGCTGCGCACCGTCTCGTCGTCGTCGACCAGCAGGACCGCCCGTCCCCCGCCGGCGGGCGGGCGCGGACCGCCCGGCGGGCCGGGCTCCTGCGCCTCGCCGCAGACGGGAAGGAAGAGGCGAACGGCGGTCCCCCGGCCCGGCGCCGTGCGCACCCGGATGCCGCCGCCCATGGCGCGCACGATACCCAGCACGGCGGCCATGCCGAGCCCGCGCCCCGTGAACCGGGTGGAGAAGAACGGCTCGAAGAGGCGCGCCTTCACCGCCTCGCTCATGCCGGCGCCCGGGTCCTCGACCTCGAGGAAGACATACGTGCCGGGCGCCATGTTCTCGTGCACGTCGAGTTGCCGGATGCGTTCGGCGTCGCACCGGTCCGTGCCCACGCGCACCGCGACCGGGCCCTCGCTGCCGCCGAGGGCCTCCCCCGCGTTCAGGACGAGGTTCAGCACCACCTGGCTCAGCTGCGAGGCGTCGCCCAGCACCGGCGGCACCTCCTCGTCCGCCTCGATAACCAGGTGCGCCCGGGCGGCCTCCGGAAGGTTCATGCCGAGGAACGGCGCCAGGTCGCGCACGAGCGCGGAGAGGCGCACCGGCCGCCGGGCGTAGGCCCCCCGGCCGGCGTAGGCCAGGAGCTGGCGGCAGAGGTCCGCGGCGCGCATCGAGACCTTCTCGATCTCGGCGAGGTGGTCCGCGGCGGGCGCGTGCTCGCCCACGGAGGACCTGGCGAGTTCGGCGTGGCCCAGGATCCCGGTCAGCAGGTTGTTGAAGTCGTGGGCGACCCCGGCGGCGAGCACCCCGAGGCTGTCCAGCTTCTGCATCTTGCGCAGGTGCTCCCCGGTGTCCCGCTGCCGCTGTTCTCTCTCGAGGCGCTCCGTGATGTCGCGCCCGATGCCGATGAACACCGGTCGCCGGTCCCACGTGCCCGCGGAGACGGTCAGTTCGAGCATCCGTTCCCCGCCGTCCCGCGTGCGGATGGGCAGCCGTAAGGGGCGCGTATCGCCCTCCTGCAGGCGGCGCAGGTGGTCCCGGAACGCCGCGCGCGCCCGGGCGGGATGCAGGTCGGCGACGGGCCGGCCCACCCTCTCCGATGCCGGGAACCCGAGCTGGTCTTCCAGCTGACGGTTGGCGCGCAGGAACCGGCCCTCGCGGTCGGCGACGATCACGATGTCCTGCATGGAGTCGAGCAGCTGTTCCGCGTTGTCCCGCTCGTGCTCGGCGGCCGCGCGGGCCCGCCGCGCGCGGCGCATCAGGGGCCCTGCCCAGCCGATCCCGGCAAGGAGAAGCCCAGACACCAGCAGCGCCACGGCCTCCTGGGCCGCCCCGGCGGGGGCCCCGGCCCCGCCCGCCAGGACCCGGCCGAGCACGGAAGCGCGCTGCAGGGTCATGGCGATCAGCGCCGCCGACACCAGCAGCCAGGGGGCCCGCCAACCGGAGACGCGAACGAACTGCACCGCGAGCACCGAGGCGAGCGCCTGCAGGATGACCGAGGCGAGCACGAGGAACTCAATCCACATGGCGGTTCTCCCTCCACGCGCGGATCAGCGCGCGCATGTCCGGCGGCGTCGGCGCGACGAATTCCATCTCCTGCCCGGTCGCGGGGTGCACGAACGCCAGCTCCGCCGCGTGCAGCATCTGCCTCGGCGCGGGGCCGGGCGGCAGGCGGCCCCGCGCCCGCCCGTAGACGCGGTCGCCGACCACGGGATGCCCGATGTGGGCCAGGTGCACGCGGATCTGGTGCGTGCGGCCCGTCTCGATCCGCACGCGCAGCAGCGATGCCTCGCCGTACGCCTCGACCCGCTCGTACGTGGACACGGCCCGGCGCCCCGTAGCCGGCGCCGTGCTCATCCGCTGGCGCTGCACCGGGTGGCGGCCCACGAGCGTCTCGATCCGCCCGGTGGGGGGGACCGGCTCCCCCCACGCCAGGGCCAGGTAGGTCTTGCCTACCGTGTGCCGGCGGAACTGCTCCACGAGCCCGCGCATCGCGCGCTCGGTCTTGGCCACGACCATGACCCCGCTCGTATCGCGGTCCAGCCGGTGCACGATGCCGGGCCGCCGCTCGCCGCCGATGCCGGCCAGGGTGGGGCCGCAGTGGTGCAGCAGCGCGTGGACGAGCGTGCCCGTGGCGTGGCCGGGCGCGGGGTGCACGACCAGGCCGGGCGGCTTGTCGAGCACGAGGAGGTCGGCGTCCTCGTACAGCACCGCGAGGGCGCGCGCCTCGGGCACGAGGGCGACGGGCGCGGGCGGCGGCTCCTCCCAGCTCACCTCCTCGCCCCCTCCGACGGGGTGGCTGCCCTTGCGGGCCGCGCCCGCGACGAGGACGCGGCCGTCCCGGATCAGCTGCTGCCAGCGCGCGCGGGAATGGTGCGGCTCCGTCCGCGCGAGCCAGGCGTCGAGCCGCTCGCCCGCATCACCCGCGGGTACCGTTCGTTTCGGCATCGGCGGTCGCTTTCCCCCCTGCGCCGCGCGCGGAGAGCAGCCCCCACAGCACCCCGCCCGCCGCCACGAGCGCCAGGCTGATCTCCTGCGCCACGACGAAGCCGAGCCACTCGGCGCGTTCGTCCCCCCGGAGGAACTCGAGCCCGAAACGGATCGTTCCGTAGCCCGCCAGGTAGAGCGCCAGGACGCGCCCGCTCCTCCCCCGGCGGCCATGGTAGCGCAGCAGCGCGAGGTACAACAGGACATTGAGCGTCGCCTCGTACAGCTGCACGGGGTGCCGGTGCGCCCCGGCGGCGTGGAAGCCGAGCGGGCCGGAGGTCGGCGCGCCGTAGCAGCAGGCGTTCAGGAAACAGCCGACCCGGCCGAAGGCGTGGCCGAGCGGGACGCCCGTGATCGCGTAGTCGGCGAACCGGCCGGCCGGCAGCTTGCGGCGGCGCCCCAGCCAGGCGACGGCCAGCATCCCGCCGAGCAGGCCGCCGTAGAAGATCAGGCCCCCCTGGTCGACGCGCAGGATCTCGACGGGATGCGCGAGGTAGTGGGACGCGTGGGCCGCCACGTAGGCCAGCCGCGCGCCGGCCACGCCGCCCACCAGCGTCCACATCGCCAGGTCCGCCCCCAGCTCGGGGGCGAGGCCCGACCGGCGCGCCAGGCGCGTCCAGTGGAACATGGCGGCTATGAAACCCAGCGCCACCATGATCCCGTACCAGTAGATGGGCCGGCTGCCGATCTCGAACGCCACGGGGTTCATGGGCACACTCTACCGCCACCGGGTGTCCCGGCGCGACCCCAACGAGCGGTCCGCTCGCGGCCGGCGGACCGGCGGGTTCAGCCGCCGGCGACGACATCCCGCACGCCGGTCAGCACCATCTGAGCGGCCAGCGCGGCGAGGAACAGCCCGGTGACCTTGCTCAGGATGGACAGGCCGCGCCGGCCCAGCGCCCGCTCGACGGCGGAGCCGAGAAACAGGAGGAGCCCCAGGCACGCCACGGCCACGGCCAGCGCCAGGCACCCCGCCGCCCGTTCCGCCGCGGTGGACATCTCCCCGCCGAGCACCAGCAGGGCGCCCGTCGTCGCCGGCCCGACCACCACCGGCATGGCCAGGGGCACGACCGCGATGTCCTCGCCGGCGTCCGGGGCGGCGGGTGCGCCGCCCCCGTGCACCAGCCGGACGGCGGACAGGAACAGCAGGGCGCCCGCGCCCACCCGGAAGGCGTTCAGCGTGATGCCGAAGAGGGCGAAGACCAGGCGGCCGCCGAAGAACAGGGCCAGGCACAGGATCCCCGCGGCGCGGGTGACCTGGAGCGCCAGCCGGCGCCGCTGCGCTTCCGAGTAGCTCACCGTGACGCTCAGGAACATCGTCAGCGCGAAAAACGGCGTGAACAGGAAGAAGAACTTCGCCCACGTGCTGAAGAAGAAGGCCAGGTGGTTCATCGTCATCGGCTCGGCGCCCCCGGAAACCGCCACCTTAGCAGGCCGGGCGCGTCGCGCGCCACCCCGGCCTGTGCCCCCCGCCACTCGCCCCTCGCACCCCCCGGCGCGGCAGGGTAGACTCGCCCCCGCGTGGGAGGAATCGGCCGTGGCGCGTTTCATCGTCGAAGGGCAGCACCGGCTCCGGGGGACGTACCGGCCGCTCGGCAACAAGAACGCCGTGTTGCCGATGCTGGCGGCCTCGCTGCTGACCGACGCGCCGGTGACCGTCGGCAACGTGCCGGACATCCTCGACGTGCGCGTGATGCTCGACCTGCTCGCGTCCCTCGGCGTGGCGGTCGAGCGCAACGGGCGCCGGATCACCCTGCGCGCGGGCGGGCTGCGCCGCCGGCGGCCGGACCCGGCCCTCTGCCGCCGCGTGCGCTCCTCGATCCTCCTGGCCGGCCCCCTCGCGGCGCGCCACGGCCGCGCCGTCCTCCCGCCCCCGGGCGGCGACGTGATCGGCCGCCGCCGGCTCGACACGCACGTGCTCGGGCTGGCCGCGCTTGGGATCGAGGTCGAGACGGGGGGGAGCACTACACCTTCCGGCGCCGCGCCCTGCGGGGAGCGGACATCGTGCTGGACGAGGCCAGCGTCACCGCCACGGAGAACCTCCTGATGGCCGCGTCGCTGGCGCCGGGGACCACGACGGTGTTCAACGCGGCCTGCGAGCCGCACGTGCAGGACCTCGGCCGCCTGCTCCGGCGGATGGGGGCGTCGATCGAGGGGCTCGGCACCAACCGGCTCACCGTGCGGGGGGCGGAGCGGTTGCACGGCGCCGAGGCCGAAGCGGGCCCGGACTACATCGAGTGGGGCAGCTTCGTGGCGGCGGCGGCGGCGACGCGCGGGGAACTGCGCGTGGAGGGGCTGCCGGATCCCGTGACCCTCGGCGTGGTCCGGCGCGCCTTCCGGCGGCTGGGCATCGCGTGGGAGGAGGAGCCCGCGGGGCTGCACCTGCCGGCCAAACAGGCGCGCCGGACCGGCGCCGACCTGCACGGCGCCACGCCGAAGATCGAGGACGGGCCCTGGCCGGCCTTCCCGTCGGATCTCATGAGCGTGATGATCCTGCTCGCCACGCAGTCGCGCGGTTCCGTGCTGTTCTTCGAGAAGATGTTCGAGAGCCGGATGTACTTCGTCGACCGGCTGATCGAAATGGGCGCGCGCATCATCGCCTGCGACCCGCACCGGGTCGTCGTCACCGGCCCCGCCCGGCTGCACGGCGGCCTGGTCAGCAGCCCCGACATACGGGCCGGGATGGCGCTGCTGATCGCCGCGCTGTGCGCCCGCGGCGAAACGGTGATCGAGAACGCGCAGATGATCGACCGGGGCTACGAGCGCATCGACGAACGGCTCCGCGAGCTGGGCGCCGTCGTCGCGCGCGAGGACGGCGCGCCCTGACCCGCCCGGCGGCGGCCGCGCCGGGCCGCTACGCTACCCGAGGCCGAGCACGTCGCGCATGCCGTAGAGGCCGGGCGCGCGCCCGGCCGCCCACACCGCGGCCCGCAGCGCGCCGCGCGCGAAGGTGTCGCGGCTCGTGGCGCGGTGCGTGAACTCCAGGCACTCGCCCTCGGCGGCGAAGAGCACGGTGTGGTCGCCCACGAAATCGCCGCCGCGCACGGCGTGGAAACCGATCTGCTCTTCGGGCCGGTCGCCCGCCGCCAGGCCCGAACGGCCGTGCTGCGCCACGCGCTCGAGGGACCACCCGCTGCCGCGCGCCGCCGCCTCGCCCAGCGCCAGCGCCGTGCCGCTGGGCGCGTCCTTCTTGCGGCGGTGGTGGCGCTCGATGAGCTCCACGTCGTAGCCCTGGCCCTTCAACGCCCGGGCGGCCTGTTCGACGAGCGACAGCAGCAGGCTGATGCCGCGGCTCATGTTGGGCGCGAACACCACGGGTACGGCCTTCGCCGCGCCGCGCACGGCCTCCGTTTCCTCCGGGTCGAGCCCGGTCGTGCCGATCACCAGCGCCTTGCCCCATTCCGCGCAGCGCGCCGCGTTACCCGCCGCGCCGTGGTGGCCGCTGAAATCGATCACCACGTCGGCGGCCGGCGCGACGGCCGCCAGGTCCGCGGTCACGCGCACGCCGCAGGGCGCCGACCCGGCCAGCGGGCCGATGTCGGCGCCCTGCTCCGGGGCGTCCCACAGGTCGACCGCGCCCGCCAGCTCCAGGCCGGGCTCCGCGCCGCCGAGCAGGCAGCGGGCCAGAATCCGCCCCATGCGCCCGCAGGCGCCCACGAGGACCACTTTCGTCATGAACGGCTCCTTTCCCCGGGCGCGCGGCTCACAGGAGGCCGAGCGTCTTCAGGCAGGCGGCGACCCGCTCGCGGCTGGCGGGTGCCAGCTCGCAGAGAGGCAGCCGGTAGACTTCCTCGATCCGCCCCATCATCGCCAGCGCCGCCTTGGCCGGGACCGGGTTGGTCTCGACGAAGAGGCTCTCGAAGAGCGGCAGGAACCGGCGGTGCAGTGCGCGGGCCCGTTCCCAGTCGCCCGCCAGCGCGGCGTGGACCAGGTCGGACACGGGTGCGGGCGCCACGTTCGTCGCCACGCTGATCACGCCGACGGCCCCGCACACCATCATCGGCAGGGTGAGCGCGTCGTCGCCCGAAAGCACCTCGATGCGGCAACGGTCCAGGATCGCGCCGACCCGGTCCACGCGGCCCGCGGCCTCCTTGACGGCGGCGACGTTCGGATGCTTCGCGAGCTCCACGACCGTTTCCACGGCGATCTCGCAGCCGGTCCGGCCCGGGACGTTGTAGAGCACGACGGGCAGGCCGAGGTCCGCGACGGCCGAAAAGTGCTTCATGAGCCCCGCCTGCATGGGCTTGTTGTAGTAGGGGGTGACCTGCAGCGTGCCGTCCGCACCCGCATCCATCGCGCGCCGGGTCAGCTCGACGGCCTCGGCGGTGGCGTTCGCGCCCGTGCCGGCGACGACCTTCACGCGACCGTTGGCCGCGCCGACGACCTCCCGGATCACGCGGTCGTGCTCCGCGAAGTCCAGCGTGGGCGATTCGCCCGTCGTACCGACGGGCACGAGCCCGTCGACGCCGGAGCCGATCTGCCACTCGACCAGCTCGCGCAGCCGGCCGTAATCGACCGCGCCGCCGCGCTCGAACGGGGTGACCAGCGCCGTGTACGCGCCTTCGAACATGACGTCTCCTTTTCGCCCGCGCGCGGACGGACCGCGGCGAGCCCGGCCGCCAACGTAGCGGAATTCTCCCGCGGGGGGAAGGACTACGGCAAGCCGCTTCCGCGTCCGGCCCCCGCGGGCCGGGCGGCGCGGCCGCCCCTACAGGCCGTGCAGCGTGCGCGTGAAGGCCCGGCGCAGGCGTTCCAGGGGAAGGTCGATCCGGAGGCGGTCCGCGGCGTTGTGCACGCGCAGGGCCGGGCCGGGCGTCACGGTGCCCACCCGCGCGCAGGGCACCCGCGCGAAGAGCGCGGCCGCCTCGCCCGCCCGCTCCGGGGCGCAGGTGACGAGGAACCGGCTGTTGGATTCCGAGAAGAGCCGCTCGTCGTCGGAGAGCGGCCCGTCGCAGGGGAACGCCGAAAGGTCGATCTCGGCCCCGAGGTCCCCGCCCAGGCAGGCGAGCGCCAGCGCCACGGCCCACCCGCCCAGCGTCGGGGTGTGCGACGAGCGCAGGAGCCCCCGCGCCGCGGCCTCGTTCATCGCCCGGTAGGTCGCCAGGGCGCGGTCCGCGTCGACGGCCGGCACCGCGCCGCCGAACGCCTCCGGCGTGCCCTGCTCGCGGGCGAGCCCGCGGTGGTACTCGGAGGCGCCGAGCTCGGCCCGCGTGAGCCCCACGGCGAAGACCGCGTCGCCGGGCCGCTTGAAGTCCATCGATACGACGCGCCCGACGTCCTCGATCCGCGCGAGGGTCGAGAAGAGGACCGTGGGCGGGATGGAGATCTTGCGCCCGCCCCGCACGGAGTCGTTCTTCATGCTGTCCTTGCCCGAGATGCAGGGCACGCCGTAGGCCGTGGTCAGGTCGTACAGGGCCTGGTTGGCGCGGACGAGCTGGGCCAGCTTGTAGCGGCCGTCGGGCGTCTTGTCCGACTCGACCGGGTCGGGCCAGCAGAAGTTGTCCAGGCCCGCGATGCCGTCGAGCGGGGCGCCGACGCTCACGACGCGGCGCACGGCCTCGTCGATCACGGAGGCCATCATCGCGTAGGTGTCGAGGTCCGAGTAGAACGGGTTGATGCCCTCGGCGAGCGCGAGCCCGTCGCGCGCGCCGTGCTCGACGAGCAGCACGGTGGCGTCGGACGGCACGTCGCGGCGGACGCCCACGAAGGGCTTGACCACGCTGAGCCCCTTCACTTCGCCGTCGTACTGGCGCGACTTGGTACTCCCTGGAACAGACGTTGAGCGAGCCGAGCAGGGCCAGCAGCGTGCCGTTGCGCGGCCCGGCGCGCCGCGGCGCGGGCGCGGCGACCCGCGGCGGCGTCCACCGGGCCTCCAGCTCCAGGCGGGGGCAGCCCTCGTGGAGGAACTCGAGGTCGAGGTCGGCGACGACCCGGTCGCCGTGGCGCACCACGAACGAGCCGCTGGCGGTGAAGGTGCCCAGCACGCTCGCCTCGACCTCGCGGCGCTCGGCGAGGGCGACGAAGCGCGTCCACCTGCTCCGGCGGCACGGCGAGCGACATGCGCTCCTGGGCCTCGGAGAGCAGGATCTCCCACGGCTGCAGCCCCTCGTACTTCAGCGGGGCGCGTGGCCAGGTCGAGGTCGGCGCCGCCGCTCAGCCGGCTCATCTCGCCGACCGGACGAACTCAGGCCGCCGGCGCCGTTGTCCGTGATGCGCGCGGTACAGCCCCAGGTCGCGCGCCTCGACCAGGAACTCGTACATCTTGCGCTGCGTGATGGGGTCGCCGATCTGCACGGCCTGCGCCGGGGATTCCTGGCGCAGCTCCTCCGAGGAGAAGGTGGCGCCGTGGATGCCGTCCTTCCCGATGCGGCCGCCGACCATGACGATCGCGTCGCCGGGCTGGATCTCCTTCTCGCTCGGAGGGGTGCCCGCCCACGCGGCAGCGGGATGCGGCCGACGGTGCCGCAGTAGACCAGCGGCTTGCCGAGGTAGCGGTCGTCGAAACGCTCGAACCCGCGCGCCCAGGGAATGCCGCTCTGGTTGCCGCCGTCGATCACGCCCTGGTGCACGCCGTCGCGGATGCGGCGCGGGTGCATGAGCCCCTCCGGCAGGTCGCCCTCGTGGAACGGGGAGCCGAGGCAGTAGCCCCACACGTTGTAGAGCAGCTCGCAGCCCATGCCCGTGCCCATCGGGTCGCGGTTCACGCCGACGATGCCGGTGATCGCGCCGCCGTAGGGATCGAGCGCGGAGGGGCTGTTGTGCGTCTCGACCTTGTAGGCCACGTGGTAGCGGTCGTTGAAGCGGACGATGCCCGCGTTGTCGGTGAAGACGGAGACCAGCCAGTCCGTGCCGCGCGCGATGCGCTCGGTCGCGCCGCGGATGAAGGTCTTGAAGAGCGAGTCGATCCGCTCGCTCCCGGCCCGTCTCGTCCACGTAGCGGATGCGGGCGGCGAAGATCTTGTGCTTGCAGTGCTCGGACCAGGTCTGCGCGACGCACTCCAGCTCCACGTCGGTCGGGTGCGTCGGGCAGGCCGAGCCGCCGCGCGCCGCGCGCGGACGTCCGGCCGCGCGAAGTGGTCGCGGATGGCGTGCATCTCCTCGAGGCTGAGCGAGAGGATGCCCTCGCGGCTGATGCGCTCCAGCTCCGCGTCGGGCCCCGAGAGGTCCACGGGCTCCGCGCGCGGTGCGGACGCGTCGCGGACGACGGGCAGCTCGAGGTCGACCGGCGTCCCGCGCCACTCGGCGGGCGCGACCACGCGCAGGGTCTGGATGAGCTCGTTGCCCAGCAGGTCGCGGCCCAGGTGCGCCGCGTCCGCGCGGGTCAGCCCGGCGCCGGAGAGGAAGTACTGCACGGAAGTGTACACGCCGCCCACCGCCCCGGGGGGCAGGTCGAGGACGTCCCGCACGACCGTGGCGGCGGTCCGCCCGACGTTGTCGGTCACGCCCGGCTTGAACCCGGCCTCGACCAGCCAGTCGAACCGGGGCGGGGCCAGGCGCCCGAGCGCTGCGCGGGCGACGACCGGGTCGGCGAAGGCGTCGCGGACCGCCCGCTGTTGCGCCGCCGGCAGGTCGGCATCCACCTTGTACGCGTCGCGCGTGCGGCAGGCGCGCACGGGCAGGTGCAGAAAGCGCCGGGCCCGCTCCGTCACCCCCTCGCCCCGCGGGTCCCGCACGCCCCGCCGGAGTCCTATCTCTATGCGAAAAGCCATGTCGTCGCCCCGCCGCCGTCAAAACCGCGATCCTACACCGCCGTGGCCGCGTCCCACAAGCGGCGCCCCGCCGAAAGGGGCGGGACGGGGTGCGCCGGGGGGCGCGGGCTCCGTCTCAGGCGCGGGGCCCGGGCGGGGGGGGCGGGGGAAGGAAGGGCAGGTAGTAGGTGCGGAGGCCGAACGCGAGCCGCACGTAGACCGCGGAAGCGACGTTGACGCCGGCCAGCGTGAGCATGCAGGCCGCCGCGGCCGCGTCGATGCCGAACCGCGGGATGAAGACGTAGCCGGCTGCCACGTTCAGGGCCAGGGCGACCGCGATGAAGTTGCGCAGGATGCGCTGCCGGCCCGTCATGTTGAGGAAGGCGCCCACGGAGCCCGTGGCGCTGTTGACGAACTGGCCCGCGGCGATCAGCACCAGCGCGCGCGCGCCGGAGGTGAACTCGGGCCCGAAGAGGCCCAGCCAGAAGCGCGGCGCCGCGACGAGCGCCGCCAGCACGGGAGCCGACGTCCAGAACATCAGGCGGGCGCCGACCTGCAGCGTGCGGGCCAGCTCCTCGCGGCGGCCCGACCAGAACAGCTCCGAGAGCTTGGGGGCCATGATCGTGTTGACCGCACCGAGCAGCAGGCTCGTGCCCGCCGCCAGCTTGAAGGCGACCTCGTAGACGCCCACCGCCTCCGTGGTCGAGCGCCAGCCGATCATGAACGTCTCGATGCGGCCGAGGTACAGGGTCATGAACTCGGCGAACAGCAGGGACGACGAGAGCCCGACCAGCCGGCCGCGCGTCCAGCCCGACGGTTCCTCCGGGGGCAGGGTGCGCAGCCGCCTCCGGACGTAGTACACCGCGGCGGCGAGCGAGAGCGCGACGCCGGCGGCGAAGGCCGCGAAGGGGCTGGCAAGGCCGGCGCGCCCGGCCGGCACAACAAGCAGCAGCACCGCGCCCGCCAGCATCGCGTTCGGCTGCCGCAGGTACTCGGAGAGGCGCAGGTGCTTGAGCCCCCGGATGATCTCCACGTGCAGCCGCAGGAAGACGAAGAGGGGCAGGAGGAACGCGGCGAGCACGAGCCCCGGCAGCAGGTCGGGGTCGGCGAAGACCCGGCGCGCCGCCCACGGCGCCAGCAGGCCGAGGGCCAGGGCGGCGGCCAGCGCCGCGGGCAGGACGAGCGAGACGGCGCGCCGGTAGATCCCGCGCAGCCGCCCCGCGCGGCCCTCCGCGATGTGCTGCGGCACGAGGCGCAGGAGCGCGGGCCCGAAACCGAGGCCCGCCGGCACCCCGGCCAGCGTGAGCACCGTGAGGGACAGGCCGAAGACGCCCATGCCGCGCGCGCCGTAGCGGCGCGACGCCGCCAAGACGAAGACGTACCCCGCGGCCATCCCGAGGAGGCGGAGCGCGAGGGAGAGCGCGGAACCCGCGTAGATCTCCATGCCGAGAGGGTCGGCGCGGAGGCGCGCGGGGAGCCGCCGGAGCCACCGCCCCCGCCCCCCCGCCCCGCCGTCTGTGTCTCCCCGCTCCATGCCGGTCCGCCGCCGCGGCGCGGGAGACCGGCGCCGGTCCCCGTAACGCCTTGGGCGTGCGCGGCGCACTATATCATGCTAGTTTTTGTCGCCCATCACCGAGATGGACGGGGAAGAGGCCGGGGAGGGCCCGCGCGTGGACGGACCAGGGGAAGGCAAGGGGCTCGAGGACCGGCCGGGCGGCCCGGACGGCGGCCTGCGCGCCTCGGTCGTCATCCCGACCTACAACCGCGCCGACCTGCTGCTGCAGGGGCTCCGGGCCCTGGCCGCGCAGGATCTGCCCGCCGGCGCGTTCGAGGTCGTGGTCGTGGACGACGGGTCCGCCGACGGCACCGAGGACGCCGTGCGCGCGTGGACCGCGTCGGCGACCTCCCCCGCGGTCCGCCTGTTCCGCCAGCCGCGCCGCGGCCCGGCCGCGGCCCGCAACCGCGGCGCCCGCGAGGCGCGGGGCCGGGTCGTCGTGTTCACCGACGACGACTGCGAACCCCGGGCCGACTGGCTGCGCGAGATGCTGGCGCCGTTCGACGACCCGGCCGGCCGCGTGGCGGCCGTGAAAGGCGCGTACGCCACGCGCCAGGACAGCGTCGTCGCGCGCTTCGCGCAGAAGGAGTTCGAGTCGCGGTACCGGCGGATGGACGGCGCCGAATCCGTCGACTTCGTGGACACGTACGCCGGCGCCTTCCTGCGCGACGTCTTCCTGGGCCTCGGCGGCTTCGACACGCGCTTCCCCCTCGCCAACAACGAGGACGTGGAGTTCTCCTACCGGATGGCCGCGCACGGCCACCGCATGGTGTTCAATCCCCGGGCCGTGGTGTACCACCGGCACCCGGCCACGCTGCGCGCCTACCTCAAGACCAAGTTCGGCCGCGCCTACTGGAGGATGGCGGTCTACAAGGCGTTTCCCGAGAAGATGGTGTCCGATTCGTACACGCCGCAGACGCTGAAGCTGCAGATCCTCTTCGCGCTGGCGCTCGCGCTCCTGGCCGGCCTGGCGGTCTGGCGCCGCGGCCTGCTCCGCTGGACGCTGCCGGTCCTGGCGCTGTTCGGGCTGACGGCCGTCCCGTTCCTGCTGCTCGTGCTGGACTGGCCGTGGATGAACCGCCGGACCGCGGCGCTCGGGCGGGCGTGGCGGCGGGTGGCCGGGTGCGAGGCGCGCCGCGCCGTGCGACGGGCCGGGCGGGCCGCCGCCCTCGGCGCCGGGCGCCTCGCGGCGTCGCTGTTGCGGCCGCCGTTGCAAGCGGTGCGCGCCGTCGTGCGCGCGCCGCGTGTGCGCCGCGTGCTGCGCACCCTCGCGCGCGGCGTCCGGGCCTTCTTCCGCGGCCTGTTCCTCGGCGCCGCCTCCGTCCTCGGCTGGCTGGTCCGCCTGCCGCTGCGGCTGGCGGCGGGCGCGGCGCGGGGCCTGGTGCGCGCCGTCCGCGCGCTCGGCCGCGCTGCGCCGAGCCGGGGCCTCGCCCGGCTCCTGCGCCGGCTCGCCCGCACGCGGCCGGGCATGGCCGCGGCCTCCCTGGTGCTGCTCCTGCTGAGGGGCCTGGTCATGGGGCTGGGCACGCTCTGGGGGCTGCCGGCGCACCGCTCGGGCCAGGCCCGGTTCACCACGCTGCTGACCCTGGTGCTCGCCGACGCGGCCGCCGTGGTGACCGCCTGCCTCGCGGCGGACTACGCGACCGACGGGATCTACCGCCTGTTCGCGCCGGAGGCCTTCTACCGCATCGGCAACCACATGCGGTTCGTGCCGATCTTCGCGGTGTTCCTGATGGGCCTGTTCTTCCTCTCCGGCCTGTACCGGCCCCGCCGGGGCATCTCCCTGGTCAACGAGTTCGTCGTCCTCACCAAGGCGGTCTTCACGGCCGCGGTCACGGCGATCGTGCTCATCTTCATCGCCGACGTCACCTACTCCAAGACCGCCCTGGCGCTGACCCTGCTGCTCGTGCTCGTGCTCGTGCCGGCGGCGCGGGGGGTCGCGCGCGCCCTGCTCCGGCGCACGGGCGACCCCGAGTCCGCCGAGGGGCACAGCCGGGTGCTCATCGTCGGCACGCAGGAACTCTCCCGGTTGATCGCCGCGAGACTGGAAGGCGTCTTCGGCGCCGACGTCACGGTCCTCGGCCACGTGACCCTCGACCCCGCGGAGGTCGGCGGCCGCGTCGGCGGGCGCAGCGTGGTGGGCCGCGTGGACGAGTTGAGCGAACTGATCGAGGGCCAGCGGATCGATGAAGTGTTCGTGGCGCTCCCGATGATGCCGCAACGGGAGGTCCTCGACCTCGTCAGCCGCCACAGCCGGCGCGAGGGGGTCCACTTCCACGTGGTCGCGAACACGTTCGACCTGATCGCGGCGGAGGTCGACATGTCCGAGCACGGCACGATCCCGACGACGTACCTGCGCAACGAGAACCTGGCGGTGCTCCAGGTGTTGATCAAGCGCGCCTTCGACGTCGCCGTCTCGGCGGCGGTGCTGCTGCTGAGCCTCCCGTTCTGGCTGCTGATCATGGCCGCGATCAAGCTCGAGACCGACGGGCCCGCGCTCTTCCGCCAGGAGCGCGCGGGCAGGAGCGGCCGGCCGTTCCGCATCTACAAGTTCCGCACCATGTACGCGGATACCCCCCGGTTCGACCTCTCCCCCTCCCGCGCCGACGACCGGCGGATCACGCGCGTGGGCCGCTTCCTGCGCAGGACCAGCCTCGACGAGTTCCCCCAGTTCTGCAACGTGCTGCGGGGCGAGATGAGCCTCGTGGGGCCCCGCCCCGAGATGCCCTTCCTGGTCGAGCGCTACACGGACTGGCAGCGGCAGCGGTTGAGCGTGAAGCCGGGCATCACGGGGCTCTGGCAGATCATGGGCCGCAAGGACCTGCCGCTGCACGAGAGCCTCGAGTACGACTTCTACTACATCAAGAACCAGTCGCTGCTGCTCGACCTCAGCATCCTCATCCGCACGGTCCCCGTGGTGCTGACGGGCCGGGGCGCCTACTGAGGGGCGGCGGCCGGCGGGGCCCGCCCGGCCCGCCGCGCTACAGCGAGAGCAGGAGGTGGGCGAGCAGCGCCGGGTCGCGCAGGCGGCCGCGGAGCGCGGCGACGAGGGCCTCGCGCTTGGTGCCCAGAAGCGTCACCTCGCCGAGGTCGATGGGCGCGGAGCCCGGGGCGGGCCCGCCGTCCGCCGCGACCGAGAGGCCGACCCGGTAACGGCCCGGCGGGAAGCCCGCGGGAAGGGACAGCCCCACGGGATCGGGCACGAGGCCCTCCGCGGTCGCCGCGTCCGGCCCGATCCACGCCAGGACCGAGGGCACCTCGCGCTCGAAGGCGCGGTCCGGCCGGCCGGCCGGCCGGAAGCGCAGGCGGAGCCGAAGGCCCGCGGGCCGCGCGGCCCCGGGATCGACCCGCCAGGCCAGCGCCAGCACGTCGGGGAACGGCCCGCGCGTCGTGCCGGCGCCCGCGAGCGCGAGGCCGGGCAGCACCTCCGCGCGGAGCGGCCGGATGCGGGCCGCCGTCGAAAGGCGCGGGCGCGGCCCCGCGCGGGCGTCCGTCTCGAAGACCGCCGCGCCGTCCCGCAGCTCGGCCAGCCGGTACCGCGCCGGCACGCGGGCCATCGACTCGCGCCGTTCGAGCACCAGCGTCGTCACGCCGTGCGCCCGCAATCGCGCGTCGAGCGCCGGGCCGTCGACGGTTCCGCCCGCCGGGCCGGGCGCGAGCCAAGCGGCCTTTTCGTCCGCCTGCACCAGGCCCGCGCCGAACAGGACTGCCTCGGGCGCGCCGCAGGTGACCATCAGGGCGACGTGCGAGCTGGCCAGGACGAGGAAGTCGGTTTCCGCGTCGAGCCGCTCGCCGAGCAGCTTGCGGAAACCGAGCTCGGAACACACGGGCCCGGGGGTCGCCCTGCCGCGCGCAACGAACCGGCCCGCGGCCGCCACGTCCCGGTAGCGCGTCGGGAAGCGGAACAGCCGGGCGCCGTGCACGGCCGTGTAGAGGACCAGGAACGCCGCGACCGCGGGCCGCGCGCGGCGGGAGGCCGCGCCGCGCGCAAGCAGCCCGGCGGCGAAGGGGACGAGCAGGAGGACGTCGGCCAGCACGTACCGTTGCGGGAACGCCTTGGTGCCGGCCCCGTAGGCCGAGGCGGCCAGCAGCGCGGCGAACTGGACCCCGGCCACGGCGAGGACGAGCCACGCCGCCCGGCCGCGCCGCCGCCACCCGGCGAGCACGCCCGCCGCCGAGAGCGCGAAGAGCAGCGGGGAAACGATGAACAGCAGGAACACGCCGTGGCCGGCCTGCATCCAGCGGGGCAGGCCGCCGATGCCCGCGTGGTCCTGCGTGATGGCGCGGCTGAAGCGGAGGAAGTACAGCGGGTGGCCGTAGTCGATCTGGTTGCGCGCCAGCCACGCGGCGGCGAAGAGCATCGGGAGTGCGGCGGCGCCCAGGCGCGCCGCGCGGTCCGCCGGGCGCAGGCCGCGCGCGAGGGCGGGCAGCCCGATCCAGGCCGAGAAGAAGGCGGCCGGCACCCAGGCCTCGGTGCGGAACATCGTGGCGAGCAGGAAAGAGACGGCGCCGCCCCACAGCGCGGCGGGCCGGCGGTCCCGGTCCCACCGCGTGAGGCCCAGCACGCCGCCGAGCAGCGCGGCGTAGTAGAGCGTCATTTCCGTGGTCGAAACGCCGAGCCACGTGAAGGCCGGGAGCAGGCCGGCGAGCAGCACGGCCAGGATGCCCGCGGTTCGCCCGAAGAGCCCCTCGGCGAGCCGGAAGAGCGCGAACAGCGCGGCGGCCCCCGCCGCGAGGCTGAGGAGCGTCATCGGGAGCAGCAGCCCGCCGGTCAGGGCGCACAGGGCGCCCGCGAGCCAGACGGGAGCGGGCAGCCAGAGGATCGCGATGTGCGGCAGCGCGCCGGCGTGGAAGGCCGGCCGCTTGAGCCACTCGTGCACCGTGAGCGCCTTGAAGAAGTCGTCGCCCGATACGCCGGAGAACCCGGCGGCCAGCACGGCCAGGGCCAGGACGACCCAGGCGGCGGCGAGCAGCAGCGGCAGGCGGCGAGGGGTCATGCGGTGCACGATAGAAAGACGCGTCCGATTTGCAAGAGCCGACCCGCGGGCCGCCCGCGCTTCAGAGCCAGGCGGAGAGGTCGCGCCCGAGCAGGTCCTGGAGCCGGAGGAGGTCCTCGCGGAAGAGGCCCCGCAGCCGCCCGAGCGTAGCCTCCGGGATCGCCGGCTTCTCGAGGTAGCGCGTGCGCACCCCCTCGACGAGCCGGCGGCGCAGCCGTTCGGTGGTGAGGGCCCTCACGAGCGGGCGCGCCGCGCGCACGAGGAGGTTGGGCTTGCTGAGGAGACGGTGGACGGCGGCGTTGGTCGGCACGCCGGAGACGTTGTGGCGGGTGGTGACGTCCGGCAGGAAGGCGTCGTCCACCCCGAGGAAGCCGTAGAGGTCCCGGACGAGGCCGGGCGCGTCGGCGCACAGGTCCTCGTAGAGGTACACGCGCACCTCCCGGAAGGCGTCGAGGTACGCCTTGACCGGCTCGTGGTACAGGCCGGCGCCGAGGTAGAAGTGGCTCATGGACCAGTGCGCCCGGCGGCGCGTCTCTTCCAGGTCGAGGCAGCGGTCGAGCGAATGCGGCTCCTCGCCGTCGCGCAGGAGGTAGGTGTAGGCCGACACGGCGCGCTCGACGGGGTTGCGCAGGAGGATGACGATCTTCACCTGGCCGAGGAAGCGGAGGATGCGCTCGATGGACAGCTCGTAGTGGTAGAGGTACGGCTGCGTGGCCTCGCCGACGGCCTGGTCTTCCCGGGCCGCGGCGAAGAGCGCGCGGTAGGCGTCGAAATCGCGCACCAGGTGCCGCGTGAGCAATTCCCATTTCGGGTCGTCGCGGTTCAGCCGCTCGTAGTAGGGCGCCACCATGAAGAGCGGCTCCTTGTTCACGGGCATGAAGACCCCGGGGTGCTGGCGGAGGTAGTGCCACACGGAGGTCGTGCCGCTCTTGGCGGCTCCCGCGATCAGGAAGGTCGGTAGTTTCATGCGGGCGCCATCCTATCCCGCGTGCCGTCCGAAGGCCAGACGGGCGGGCGGGCCGGCGCGGCTCAGGTGCGCCAGGCGGAGAGGTCGCGCTCCAGCTCGCGCTCCAGCGCGTCGACGTCCGGGGTGAACCGTTCCAGCAGCGCCGCGCGCGTGGCGGGCGCCATGGCGGGCTTGTGGAGCCCGCGCATGCGAACCCAGCTCAGCGCGCGGTAGCGCTGTTCGGGGGTGGTCACGCGGTGCAGCAGGGGCCGGGCGGCCCGGCGGGCGGCGGCGGCCGCCGGGCCGAGCCACGGCCGCCGCGGCCGGCCGGAGACCATGTACTTGAGCGTGACGTCGGGCCGGAACCGGTCATCGACGCCCAGGAACGCGAAGACCCGGCGCATCGCGTCCGCGGCGCCGTGCAGGAGGTCGTCCTGCAGCAGCACGAGCACCTCGGGAAACGCGGCGCGGAAGGCGCGGACCTGCCCGGCGTAGCGGCCGGCGGCCGCGTAGTGCCACATGCTGTACCAGCCCTCCGCGCGCCGGCGCGACTCCGCGGCGAGGCCGCCCTCGAAGTCGAGCGGCTCGAGGCCGTACCCGCGGAAGTGGTTCCACGCGGAGTAGGCGCGCTCGACCGGGTGGCGCAGCACGAGGAGGATGCGCGCGTCGCCCAGCTCGCGCCGGATGGCCGGGATCGCGGTATCGTGGTGGTAGGCGTAAAAGGTGGCCACCTCGCCCACGGCGCGGCAACCGCCCGCGCCCGCGAACAGCGCGGCGTAGGCCGCGCCGTCGGCCACCGTGCGGCCGCGGATCACCGCGCCGTGGGGGTCCGCGTCCGGGATGCGCGCGTAGAGCGGCGCGAGGAAATGGAACGTCTCCTTCTCGGCGGGCACGAACACGTCGGGATGTTGCGCGAGGTAGCGGAAGAGCGAGGTGGTGCCGCACTTGGCGGCGCCGGCGACGAGGAAGTTCGGCAGGGGGCCCGTGCTCATCGCGCGCGGTCCCGCCCGAGGTGGCAGCACCCGGCGCACGACGGCGGCACCCGCGGCCCGCGCAGCTCCTCGCGGAACGCGCGCAGCGCGTCGCCGTTCCAGATGGACCGCAGGGCGTCGCGCCGCGTGTCGCCCACGAAGCGGTCGAAGATGAGGCAGCAGGGGGTGACGCGGCCGTCCCACGTGACGTACAGGCCCTCCCACGGCCAGCGGCAGCCGCCGCGGTGGCGGCGGTTGACGAAATCGCACCCGACGCCCAGCCGCGCGGCCAGCGCCGCGACGCGCTCCAGCCCGGCGTCCGCGTCCGCGCCGCCGCCGAAGGGCGAGTGCCCGGCGAGGTAGCCCGCCGGGTAGCGCTCGCCGTGCTTCGGCTCCAGGAACTGGAAGCTCACCCGGTCGACCCCCTCCGCCGCGGCCCAGCGGACGAACGACTCGAGCGCCTCGAGGTTGTCGCGCTGGATGACGACGGTCATGGAGACGGCGAGCGGGGCCCGCGTCGCGCGCCGGACGCGCAGCGTCGCGCGCAGGTTGCCGAGCACGTGTTCGAGCGTGGTCCCCGGGCGCAGGGCCTCGAATGTCGCGGGGTCGAGCGAGTCCACGGAGAACTGGATCTCGTTGAGGCCGGCCCCGACCGCCTCGCGGGCGCGGGCCTCGTTGACCAGCGTCCCGTTGGTGATCACGGTGACGCGGACGCCGCGGTCGCGCGCGTAGCGGACGAAGCGGGAGAGCTCGGGGTGCAGGAAGGGCTCGCCGTTGCCCTGGAGGTGCAGCCGGTAGAGGCGGGGGAGCTGGTCGACCAGCCCGCGGTACGCCTCGAAGGGCATGTCGCCGTAGGCCGCGCCCACCTTGTCCCGCATGCACATCGGGCAGCGCAGGTTGCACCGCGACGTGGGCTCCACCTGCAGGAAGACGGGGTCGTAGCCGACCCGGCCGGGCCGGCGGCGGTCCAGCCGGTAGCGCAGGTAGTTCCACAGCACGTCCGCGCCGCCGCGCAGGCCGCGCTTCGAGCGCGCGGCGTCGCGAAGCAGTGCGCCCGCGGCCCTGATGCTGGGAAAGGCTGCCATGAACCGGTTTCCGGCCGGGCCCCGCCCGGCGCAGCACGGCAAGATAGGCCACGCCGGGCGGCCGGACAAGGGTGGAGGCCGCGGCGCGGCCGGCCGGCCGGGTCAGAAGGCGGCGGGGAAGGTGTCCCGGTCGGCGGGGTCGTAGGGCCGGTCGGCATACGAGAGCAGGTGGAAGGGGGCGTCGCCGTCGTTGACCACGGCGTGGGCTAGCCCGGCCGGAAGGACCGCGAGGACGGGGTCGGCCTCGTCGAGCGCGACGTCCCGCCGCTCGCCGGTGGCGCGGTCGAGGAGCAGCAGCCGCGCGCGGCCGGCGACCGGGCAGAACCACTCGGTGGTCTTCTCGTGGTAGTGGCCGCCGCGGCGGGCGCCCGGCTCGGTCCGGGTGAGGTAGATCTCGCCGAACGCGGCGCCCGCGGGGACCTCGGCCTGTTCGACGGCCTTCAGCAGCCAGCCCCGCGCGTCGGCGAACCGCGGCGGGCGCACGATGCGGACGTTCACGGCGCGCCTCCTTCCCCCGCGGGCCGGCCCGCCCGCGCGTACCAGGCCCAGGTCCTGCGCAGCCCCTCGTCGAGCCCGACGCGGGGCGCCCACCCCAGCAGCCGCCGCGCCTTCGAGGCGTCGCAGTAGAAGTGCATCGTCTCGCCCGGCCGGTAGGGCAGGGCGCCGAGCTGCGCGGGCACGGTGCGCCCCGTCGCGCGCCCCACCCGCTCGACGGCCTCGCGCAGCGTGACCTCCACGCCGTTGCCCAGGTTGATGATCTCGCCCGCCGCGCCGGGCGCGGCGGCGGCGCGCACGAAGCCGTCGACGATGTCGTCCACGTAGTTGAACTCGCGGGTCTGTTCGCCGCGCGTCATGGCGAAGGGCGTGCCGGTCAGGGCCGCCTCGAAGCACCGGGAGAGGAAGCGGCCCGGGTCCTGGCCCGGGCCGTAGGTGAGGAAGGGGCGGACGATCACGACGGGCAGGCCGGCGGTGCGGTGGAACATGCGGCAGAACAGCGTGCCGGCCGCCTTCGCGGCGGAGTAGGCGGAGACGGGGTTCGGCGGCTGCGTTTCCACGAAGGGCGCGGGGAGGTCGCCGTACTCCTCGCAGGTGCCGGTGTACACGAACCGCCCGGCGCCCGTCTCCGCGGCCAGCCGGGCGAGGTCCAGCGCGGCCCGCAGGTCGCCGAGCGCGTCGTCGAGCGGCTCGAAGCCGCGCGCCACCTGCGTGTGCGCCGCGAGGTGGAAGAGGCAGCGCGGCCGGATGCGCCGGACGCGCTCGGCGACGGCCGCGCGCTCGGCGAGGTCGAGGCCGTGCCACGAGAGGTCGCCCGGCGCCCCCGCGAGGCGGTCGCGGGGCGCGCCCGGGCGGTCGAGCGCGTGGACGCGCGCGCCCTCGGCGAGCAGGCGGCGCACGAGGTGCGAGCCGATGAATCCGGCCGCGCCGGTGACGAGGACGGGCACGCCCCGCCAGGCCCCGGGCGGAGCCTCCGCGGCACCGCTCACGCCGGCCCCTCCAGGTGTTCGCGGTACCAGGCCCACGTCGGCCGCAGCCCGTCCTCGAGCGTGCGGGCGGGCGTCCAGCCGAGGAGGCGCTGCGCCTTCGAGCCGTCCAGGTACTGGTCCTGGATCTCCCCCGGGAGCCGTCCGCGGCCGAGGACGCGGGGCTCGAGGTCCTCGCGGCCGGCGACCCGCAGGATGGCGTCGACCGCCTCGCGGACGGTCACGGGACGTTGGGGTCCGAAGTTGAACGCCTCGCCGCGCACCTCCTCGCGGTCCATCGCCTCCGCGAGCGCGAGGTACGCGGCCGCGGCGTCGTCGACGTAGAGGTAGTCGCGAAGCGGGGAGCCGTCGCTGCGGATGACCGGCCGCTCGCCGCGGTACACCGAGCGCATGGTGCCGGGGACGAGGCGGTTGAAGTTCAGGTCGCCGCCCCCGTAGAGGTTTCCGCACCGGCTCACGCACAGGGGCAGGCGGTACGTCCGCGCGTAGGCCTGGGCGATCAGGTCGGCGCAGCTCTTGGAGACGTCGTAGGGGTGCAGGCCGCGCAGCGGCGCGTCCTCCCGGTAGGGCAGCTCGGGCTGGTCGCCGTACGCCTTGTCGCTGGAGGCCACGACCAGGCGGCCGAGGGTGGGGGTCTGCCGGGCCGCCTCGAGCAGGTTCCAGGTGCCGCGCACGTTGGTCTCGAAGGTGCCGCGCGGCGCGCGGTTGGCGATGGAGACGATCGTCTGTGCCGCCAGGTGGAAACAGGTCTCCACCTCGTACTCGTTGAGGGCGCGGAGGAGCAGGTCGAAGTCCTCCAGCTCGCCGCGCACGATCGTCACGTCGGCGAAGGCGTCCTCGCGGAGCGTCCGCGAGCGGGGCACCCAGTCGCGCACGAGGGCGACGACGTGCGCCCCCGCCCCGACGAGCCGCAGGGTCAGCCACGAGCCGAGCAGGCCCGTGGCGCCGGTCACGAACACGCGGCGGTCACGCCAGAAGGAGGGGGGGGCTCGGCGGGCATGGGTCACCAGACCTTCCACGGCGTTTGGCCGCCGTCCCAGAGCGTGTTGAAGTCGAGGTAGTCGCGGTAGGTGTCCATGGACTTCCAGAAGCCGCGGTGTTCGAACACGGCCATCTGGCCGTCCTCGGCGAGGCGCCGCATCGGCTCCCGCTCCAGGACGCAGTCCGCGTCGAGGTAGTCGAAGACCGCCCGCTTGAAGACGAAGAAGCCCCCGTTGATGAGCCCGTCGAGTTGCGGCTTCTCGCGGAAGCGCGTCACCAGCCCCTTGCCGTCGACCTCCAGCACCCCGAAGCGCGAGAGCGGGTGCAGGCCCGTGACGGTGGCGATGCGGCCCATGCGGCGGTGGTAGGCGAGCAGCTCGTCCAGCCGCACGTCGGCCAGCCCGTCGCCGTAGGTCATGAAGAAGTCGTCCTCGTCGAGGTGGGGTTCGACCCGCTTGAGCCGGCCGCCGGTCATCGTCTCGGCGCCCGTGTCGGCGAGGGTGACCGTCCAGTCGCACGCGTCGTTCGCCCCGTCGTGGATCTTCACGCCCTTGCACCGGCCCAGCGTGACGGTGATGTCGCTGTTGAGGTACTCGTAGTTCAGGAAGTAGTCCCGGATGATCTCGCCCTTGTACCCGAGGCAGAGCACGAAGTCGCGGCAGCCGTAGTGGGCGTAGCTGCGCAGGATGTGCCAGAGGATGGGCCGCCCGCCCACGGGCACCATGGGCTTGGGGCGGTACTCGGTCTCCTCGCGCAGCCGGGTACCCCGGCCGCCGCAGAGAATAACGGCCTTCATGGTGCGGGATCTCCCTTCGCGCCGCTCACGCGGCCCGTCAGCCGATAGTGCAGCATGTTGCGGACGAACTCGAGCACGGTCCGCCAGTTCACGTTGGACGCCCCGTGCTCCCGGGCGTGGAAGACGACCGGCACCTCGACGAAGCGGTGGCCGGCGCGGTGGGCCTTGATCATGATCTCCGCGTCGATGAACCAGTCGGTCGACCGCGCGTCGAGCGCCTCGAACACCTCGCGGCGCATGATCTTCGGGCAGCCGTTGATGTCCCGGCAGGGGACGCCGAAGAGCCAGGGGAAGACGCGGTTGTAGACCCGGGTGACGACGCGGCGGCTGGCGCCGTCGTGCCGCTCGACGCGGCAGGCCTTCGCGAGGCCGGCGTCCCCGTCCGCCAGCGCGCGGTACACCTTCACATGGTCGGCGGGCCGCACCTGGTCGTCGCCCCAGGTGTAGCCGACCGCCCGCCCCCGCGCGGCCCGCAGGCCGGCGAGGATGCCGCCGCCGTAACCGCCGTTGCGCCGGAGGTGGAGCGGGCGGATGCGCGGGCGGGCGGCCGCGAGCGCGTCGATGCGCGCGCCCGTTCCGTCGACGGACCCGTTGTCGACGAGCAGCAGCTCGTAGTCGATGCCGGCCGCCTGGAAGGCTTCGCACAAGCCGCCCGCGACCCGCTCGACGTTCGCTTCCTCGTTGTAGAGCGGCACCGCAAGCGAGAGCCCCGGCGCCGCGGCCCCTGGTTTCCCGGCCACGTTGATGTCCTTCGCGCGCCGCCGGGGCGATCCCCTCGCCCCCTCGTCGGCCGTGCCAATGTAGCGACCCCCCCGCGGCCGGTCAACGCCCGCCCTTGGCGGGCCGCGGGCGGGCGTGGTAGGGTCCGCGGGCCGGACGCGACGGGGCGCCCGGGGAGGAGCGGGAACGCCATGATTGCACGCTACACGCGGCCCGAGATGGGCGCGATCTGGACCGACGAGAACAAGTACGCCGCCTGGCTGCGCATCGAGGTGCTGGCCTGCGAGGCGATGCACCGGCTCGGCGAGGTGCCGGCGAAGGACCTCCGCTCCATCCAGCGCCGGGCCGCGTTCGACGTGAAGCGGATCGACGAGATCGAGGCCGTCACCCGGCACGACGTGATCGCGTTCCTCACCAGCGTGGCCGAGCACGTCGGCCCGTCGGCCCGCTTCATCCACCGCGGGCTCACCAGCTCCGACATTCTCGACACCGCGCTCGCGGTGCAGATGGTGCAGGCCGCCGACCTGCTGATCGCCGGCGTGAAGGCCGTTCGCCGCGCCGCCGCGAAGAAGGCGCGCCGCTACCGCCGCACGCCGATGATCGGCCGGTCCCACGGCGTGCACGCCGAGCCGATCACCTTCGGCCTGAAGATGGCGCTGATGTACGACGAGTTCGGCCGGGCGCTGCGGCGGCTCCAGACCGCGCGCGAGACGGTCCGGGTCGGCCAGCTCTCGGGCGCCGTCGGCACGCACGCGCACCTCGACCCCTCCGTGGAGCGGTACGTCTGCCGCCAGCTGAAGCTGCGCCCCGCGGCCATCTCGACCCAGGTGCTGCAGCGCGACCGGCACGCGGAATACCTCTCCGCGATCGCGCTCGTCGGCGCCTCGGTCGAGCGCTGGGCGCAGGAGTTCCGCCACCTGCAGCGCACGGAGGTCCACGAGGTCGAGGAGTTTTTCGGCAAGGGGCAGAAGGGCTCGTCGGCCATGCCCCACAAGAAGAACCCCATCGTGGGCGAGCGGCTCTGCGGCATGGCCCGGCTGCTGCGCGGCTACGCCCTCACGGCCATGGAAAACGTCCCGCTGTGGCACGAGCGCGACATCTCGCACTCCTCCGCGGAGCGGGTCATCCTGCCCGACGCCACCATCGCGCTCGACTACATGCTCGCGAAGCTCGCGCCGCTCGTGGAGCGGCTGCAGGTCTTCCCGAAGCAGATGGAAAAAAACCTGCGGCTCATGCGGGGGCTCGTGCACTCCCAGCAGGTCATGCTCGCGCTCACCGAGAAGGGCATGAGCCGCGAGGACGCCTACCGCGTGGTGCAGCGCAACGCGCTCAAGGTGTGGACGACGGACGCGGACTTCCGGACGCTGCTCGGCGCCGACCCGGACGTGGCGAAGCGGCTCGACACCGCCGAACTCGACGCGCTCTTCGACCTGGCGCGCCACTTCCGCGACATCGACCGCACGTTCCGCGAAGTGGGTCTCTGAGCGCCGGCCGGTAGGCCGCCCGGCCGTCTTCTCACTTCCGCCGGCTTTCTCACCTCCGGGAAGGCCCGGGCCTCCCCCCGCCCGCGCCGAAAAACGTAACCCCTTGGCGCGGAACGCAAGGCAACCTTTGCGGCGTTCCTTGGCACGGCGCTAGCTACAAGGGATGGCAAGCTGGCCCCATGGGCTCACTGCGGCGGA
Organism: uncultured bacterium; assembly: GCA_963744655.1. Lineage (GTDB taxonomy): Bacteria > Verrucomicrobiota > Kiritimatiellia > PWTM01 > PWTM01 > CAVUUJ01. The sequence continues at coordinate 1,049,037 of CAVUUJ010000002.1, forward strand.
CCGCAGAAGAATATAAGAATGGGCGCTGTGCGCTAGTATTAAGGGTTCCCCACCCAGACCTCCTTGGCGCATGACGCCCTTCTTATTTACCGGGCGCCGCGCGAAGGGGCCGGGCCGCCGCCCCCGTGGTCAGGCGGGCGCCGCATCGGCCGTCCGCTCGACCTCGTAGCGGCCGCGCACGGAGTTCAGGAGCCAGAGCCGCCCGGCGCGCCGCAGGTCGCCGCGCGTGAGGACCCGCTCGCGCAGCTCGCCGCGCGCGAGCGCCTCCGCCCGCGCCGTCCCCGCCAGCAGGCCGCAGGAAACGGGCGGCGTGCAGGCCGCCCCGCCGATCTCGGCCACGACGTTGGCGAGGGTCGACTCGGTCACCTCGCCGCGGCGGTTCCACAGCAGCACGTCGTCGACGTCCGGCCGCCCGGCGCGCGCCCGCTCGTAGGCGTCGCGCACCGTGGTCTTGTGGTAGAGAAACACGTCGCGCTCGTCGACCGGCCCGGCGGCGAAGGCCACGCGGGGCCGCCCGCGCGGCGGAACCGCGCCGAGGGGGGCCGCCTCGCACCGGCAGCGGCCCGCGCGGTCGGCCAGCAGCCGCACCCGCCGCGGCGCGGCCGGGAAGGCGGCAGCGGCCGCGTCCAGGGCGCGCCCGGCCGCCTCGCGCACCGGCGGGAAGTCGAAGTAGCGCGCGGAAGCCTCCATCCGGTCGAGGTGCCGGCCGCGCAGCGCGTACCCCTCCTCCGGGGTCCACCGCAGCGTCTCGAGCAGTTCGAAGCGCCGCGGGGCCTCGCGCAGCACGCGGGTCTTCGTTTCCCACTCCGCGGCCTCGCCCGCGCAGGTCGAATCCCACACGATGCCGCTGCCGACGCCGTATGCCGCCCGCCCCGTGGCCCGCTCGACCAGGGCCGTGCGGATCGCGACGTTGAATTGCGCGCGGCCGCCGGGCGCCGCGAAGCCTACGGCGCCGCAGTAGACCCGCCGCGGCGACGTCTCGAGGCCGGCGAGGATCTCCATCGTCCGCCGTTTCGGCGCGCCCGTCACCGAGGCCGGGGGAAAGGCCGCGGCCAGCAGCCCGGCGAGCCCCGCGCGGCTTCGCGCGCGCACGGTCGAGGTCATCTGCCAGAGGGTCGGGTAGCGTTCGACCATGAAAAGCTCGGGCGCCTCCACGGTGCCCGGCACGGCGACGCGTCCCAGGTCGTTGCGCACCATGTCGGTGATCATCACGTTCTCCGCCCGCTCCTTGGGCGAGGCGCGCAGGGCGGCGGCGTGCTCCCCGTCCTCCTCCGGCCAGCGCCCGCGGGCGGCCGTCCCCTTCATCGGGCGCGACTCGACCCGCTCGCCGTCGCGCAGGAGGAACAGCTCCGGCGAGGCGCTGCAGACGATCCAGTCCGCGGTGGCTACGTAGGCGCCGTACGGCGCGCGTTGGGCCGCCGTCATCCGGAGAAACAGCCCCCAGGGATCCTCCTCCAGCCGCGCCCGGAGCCGGGTCGTCAGGTTAACCTGGTACGTGTCCCCCGCCGCGATGTAGTCGCGCACGCGCTCGAAGGCCGCCCGCCACGCGTCGCCGGCCAGGTCCGCGGTCCACGCCGGGGGGTCGCCTTCGGCCGCGCGCGGTTCGGGCAGCTCGACGGGGACCGCGTCGGCGTAAAGGCCGAACCACGCCAGGGGAAAGCCCGGGTCCGGGCGGACCGACAGGGCCGTGTCCAGGGCCGGCGCCGCCTCGTAGGAGAGAAAGCCCGCCACCCAGAGCCCTTCGGTTTCCACGGCCCGTTCGACCGCGTCGAGGGTGTCGCGCAGGGCGGCGGGAGTGCGGGGAGCCAGGACGCGGCGCGGCGCCGCGAACCGAAGCCAGCGGCGGGCGGCCGCGTCGTGGACCAGCGCTTCGTCTTCCCCTGGCCGGACCGGGTCCATGGCGCGGGACTCTGACGCCCGGCGCCCGCCGCGTCAACGCGGCGGCCCGCCGCGCAAGCCCCCCCGCCGCCACCCGGTCTAAAGACTTGCCGCCGCCGCGCGGCCGGTGTGGAATGCGGCGGGGGTTCCGAAAGACGATGTACCGGCTCACCTTCCTCAGCGGCTCCATGAAGGGGCGGCGCGTCACCGTGCGAGAGGGCACGGTGGTGATCGGCTGCGCCATGGACTGCCCCATCCGGCTGTCGGGGGAGGGGCTGGCCCAGCACCACGCGCAGCTGGAGGAGACGGGGCCGGTGGTGCGGGTGCGGACGCTCAGCCGCGCCTACCCCGTGCGGGTCAACGGCCGCCCGGTGGAGGAACAGGTCCTCGAGCCGGGCGACCGCCTTCTCATCGGTTCGTTCGAGATGTCCTTCCTGCGCGCACAGCCCACGGCCGCCACGCCGGCCAGGCGCCGGAGCAAGATGCAGTGGCTCGCGTACGCCTCCGTCGCGTTGATCCTCGCCGTGGAGTTCGCCCTGATCCTCGGCTTCGGATGGCTCCGGGTGTCCGACGTGCCGCCCGCCCCGCCGGAGGCGGAGGAACCGGCCGCGCCGCCCCCGGCGCCGGAACCCGTGCCGCCGGAAGCCGCGCCGCCCAGTGAACCGGCCGCGGAACGCGCGCGGGAGGCGGCTCCGGACCCGCCGCCGGGCGAAGCGCCCGGCGCCGTGCCGGACCCGGCGGACCCGCCGCCGGAGACCGTGCCGGAGACCCCGCCGCACCAGGGGGACGGGGACGCGCCCTCTGAAGGGCCGCCCGCCACGCCGTAGGCGGCGCGGCCGCGCCGGCGGGTCCAGGGGTTGGACGCGCGGAAGGCCGCGGTTTCCAGGGGTTGGAAACGGGCGCGCGGCGGCGGACGCGGGTCACGCGCCCGGGACGGGATCGCGCACGGTGCGCCGGCCGGCCCGCCGGTCGGCGTACTGCTGTTCGATCCATGCGTAGGTCGTCGCGAGGCCGTCCTGCAGCGGGGTCGCCGGCTCCCACCCCAGCACGCGGCGGATCATCGTGTTGTCGCTGTTGCGGCCCGCGACCCCGCGCGGGGCGTCGGGGTCGTAGCGGCGCTCGAGGCGGACGCCGCCGACCGCCTCGACCATCGACACGAGCTCGTTGATGGAGACCAGTTCCGAGGAGCCGAGGTTGATGGGCGTCGCCACCAGCTCCTCGTGGTGGGCGATCCGGTCGATGCCCTTCACGCAGTCGTCGATGTACATGAAGCTGCGCGTCTGCGTGCCGTCGCCCCAGATGACGATCTCGCGCCGGTTCGACGCCTTGGCCTCGATCACCTTCCGGCAGATCGCCGCCGGCGCCTTCTCCCGGCCGCCGTCCCACGTGCCCCAGGGGCCGTAGACGTTGTGAAAACGCGGCGTGAAGGTCTTCAGCCCGCGCTCCTCCCAGTACTCGCGGCAGACCATCTCGCCGAACAGCTTCTCCCACCCGTAGCCGCGCTCCGCCATGGCGGGATAGGCGTCCGATTCCTTCAGGGCGCGCGAGGCGGGATCCTGCTGCAGGGCCGTGTTGTAGACGCAGGCGGAGGAGGCGAAGAGGTAGCGCCCGGCCCCGGCGCGGTGGGCGGCCTCGATGAGGTGCGTGTTGATCAGCACGCTGCGGAGGCACTCGACGCGGAACCGCTCGATGAAGCCCATCCCGCCCATGTCCGCGGCGAAATCGTACACCTCGGCCGCGCCCTCGCAGGCTCGCGCGCAGGCGCCGGGTTCGCGGAGGTCCAGCCGGAGGTTCTCGGCTTCCGGCAGCGCCTGGTACCAGTCCTCCAGCGGCTTCTTGTCCACGGCGCGCAGGCGCGTGAAGCCCTGGTCCCGGAAGTAACGCGCCAGCGAGCCGCCGATGAAGCCGCCCGCCCCCGCGATGACAATCCGGTCGTCCCTGGCCAGCGTGGTGGCCGCCGTCGCGTACTGCTCCGCCATGTCCGCCCCTCCCGGCTTGCCGCGCGGGCTCACTCCCCGCCGAAGTCGCGGATGATGTAGCCGCCGGACTTCTCGTCGGGCTCGAGCTTCAGGAGCCCGCGCGTCGCCGCCTCCTCGAGCAGGCTGGTTGAAGGAGCGGAAGCCGTAGTAGGACTCGTTGAAGCCCGGGTTGCGGCGCTTGAGGGTCTGCTTGATCATCGAGCCCCAGATCTTCTCCTCGTCGCCCGCGCTCCTCCGCGAGGGCCTCGTAGGTCTCGACGATCAGGTCGAGCGCCTCCTGCGTGCGGTCCTCGTCCTCCGCCGCGGCCTTGGCGGCGGCCGGTTTCGCCTTGGCGGCCGCGCTGCCGGCCGCGGGCTTGGCCGCGGCGGGCTTGCGCGCGCGCCGCGCGGGCGGCTTCTCGCGCACGAGGTCGTCGTAGAAGATGAACTCGTCGCAGTTGGCGATCAGCAGGTCGGAGGTCGAGTTCTTGACGCCGACGCCGATCACGGTCTTGTTGTTCTCGCGCAGCTTGCTGACCAGCGGCGAGAAGTCCGAGTCGCCGCTGATGATGACGAAGGTGTCGACGTGCTCCTTCGTGTAGCAGAGGTCGAGCGCGTCCACGACCATGCGGATGTCGGCGGAGTTCTTGCCCGACTGGCGCACGTGCGGGATCTCGATCAGCTCGAAGGCGGCCTCGTGCATCGACGGCCTTGAACTCCTTGTAGCGCTCCCAGTCGCAGTAGGCCTTCTTGACCACGATGTTGCCCTTGAGCAGCAGCCGCTCGAGCACCTTGCGCGATGTCGAACTTCGCGTACTTCGCGTCGCGCACGCCGAGCGCGATGTTCTCGAAATCGCAGAACACGCGCCATGTTGACGGTCTCGTCAGGTCTTCCCATGGTCGTCTCCCCGGGGACCGCGTCGCCGCGCGGTTCTCGACGGCAAGCATACGGCGCGGCGCGCGCGCGGCCAAGCCCGCAGGAAGCGCCCGTCCGCCCCGGCCGAAGGCGGAGCGGGGGGAGGGGGGTCAGACCGTGCCGGCCAGGCGGCCGATGCGGGCGGTCACGTCCGCGGCGAAGCGGGCCGTGAAGGCCGCCGCGTAAGCCGCGGGGTCGTCGCCGGGGCGTTCGACCAGCGGGGTGAGGTCCATGGCCCAGGAGAGGGCCGTCGCGTTGTCGGTTGCGTGCGACTCGAAGAAGGTCGCGTTGGCGGCGCGCCGCCCCGCCACGGCCGTGTCGTAGCGCTTGCCGCCCGCTATCTGCGAGTCGAAGACGCCCGAGAGCGCCGCCGCCAGGTTGGGCCGGTCGTCCACGCGCAGCACGACCTTGTCCCCGTCGTCGAGCCAGTCGAGGGTGCGCCAGACCTCGCAGCCGTAGACCTTCGCCGGCCGCGCGCCGTCGGGCAGCGCGCGCAGGGCGGCCAGCGCCCGCAGGGCGGCGGCCACGTGGGTGTCGTGCTTGTCGGCGGGGTTGTGCAGGTAGACCACCTCCGGGCGCGCGCGGTCCAGGATCCGGCGGAGGTCGTCGACGACCCCCGTGCAGGCGGGGTCCTTCACCGTCGCACTCGGGTAGGCGAGCTGCACCTCGCAGGCGTACCCGCCGACGGCCGCGGCCTTGCGCTGCTCCGTGCGCCGTACCGCCTTCATCGCCTCCGGCCGTGTACTCGGCGTAGGGCCCCGTGCGCGGAGCTGCCGGAGCCGTCGGTCAGGCAGACGCCGGTGAACCAGCGGTCGGTCCGGCCGAAGCAGGCGGCGATGCCGTGGTAGGCCATGAACTCCTGGTCGTCCTGGTGCGCGCCGACGCAGAGGTGCGTGGTCCGGGCCAGCGCCTCCGGCCACGGCGCGCCGTCGGGCACGAAGACATCCGCGTCCGTGCGGTTCAGCTTCATCGTGTCCGCCCTCCTCCCCGCGGTGCGCGGCAGGCTGGCCGCCGCGATGGCCTGCCCGTGCCGCTTGAGCCGTTCGTCCGGCGTGACGATGCCGCACCCGCTCCGCGCAGCTCCGGGAACTCGGAAGCGAGCACCCGGTCGGCGGCCGCGACGAGGACTTCGCCGCCCGGCCCCGTTGTCGCCCGCCCGAGCAGGAGCACGTGCCGCAGGGCGTAGTACTCCGCGTAGTCCGCGATCGCGTAGCCGAAGCAGGTGCCGATCGTCTCGTAGACGCGCCGCGCGCCCGCGTCGCCCGCCGCCATCCGTTCCTGGAGCCGCTCGAGCCGCGCGGGCGGCGGCAGGTCGCCGGGCACCGCGATGCCCGCCGCCGGAAGCAGCCGCGCCACGGCCTGCTGCGAGAAGTACTGCACGCCGCAGCCCGCGTCGCCCGACCACTCGTCGACCGGCGCCCCGTCGCGGTAGTCGACCGGCGCGAACGCCAGCTCGTTGAGCCACGAAGTGACGTGGCCGGCGTCGTTGCAGTAGCCCGCCGCCAGGCTCGTGCCCATGGAAACGCCCAGCACCGCGCCGTCCCGCAGCGACATGGCGCCGGCCAGCGCGGTGACCTCGCCGTCGTTCACCACCTCGAAGGGCACACCGCCCCACTCCGCGCGCAGGCGGCCGAACAGCCCGCGCACGTCGCGATCGAAGACGTCCTCGGGTACGCCCCGGAAGAGCGAGGCCACCCGCACCTCGTTGTCGACGTAGACGCCGGCGGCGCTGCCGCCGATGGCGTCCACGCGCGGCAGGTGGTCCGCGGCGCGGCGGACCGAGGCGCGGATGCCTTCGGCGTGGTACCGCGGATCCCGCTCGAAGTACGGGTTCCAGGGCACCTCCTCGGAGAAGACCACCTTGCCGTCCACGACGGCCGCGGCCTTCCGGTCGCTGCCGCCGAGGTCGAACCCCACGCGGCAGCCGTCCAGGTGCCCGCCGAGCGGGCGGTCGGCGTCCCGCGCGGCGGGCGCGTCGTCGAGCGCGCAGGACCGCACCTCGAACGGGGCGTGGTAGATGCGCCGGCCCATGAGGTCCGCGTCGAAGGCGCGGGGCCCGCCGGGCCCGTACGCCGCGCGCACCGCGGCCGCGAGCGCGTCGCAGCCGGCGAGGGTGACGGTGGAGCCGCCGTGCCGCCACAGCATGCCCTTGACCAGGCGTTCGACGTACCGCTCGTTCAGCGCCGCGCGGGGGCCCTCGTGGGGCAGGACGAGCGTGTCGCGCAGGAAGACCGTTCCGTCGGGCCGCGAGAGCGCGATGCGCAGGGGGCGGGCCGCGGGGCACGCCGCACACGCGTCGCGGTAGGCGCGGTTCCACAGCGCCGCGGGGACGAAGCCCGGGTCGAGGACGGGCCGGTGCCGGGGTGTGGGCGGTGTCCACTCTGAGGTCATGCTGCTCCTTCGCCGGGGCGCGGCGCCCGCCCGGGGCGTGCGTCGGCGCCGGGCGCCGCTACCTCCACGATGACCGTACGCCGCGCCGGCGTCAATTCCGCCTCGCGCACCACCCCGCGGCTCTCGACCGCGTGCCGGCCGTGGAAGGCGCGCACGGCGCAGAAGCCGTCCGGGCCGGCCACCGCGGTCGCCTCCGTCCACCACGCGCCGCGCACCAGCCCGTCCAGGGCCGCCCCGGCGGGCAGCAGGGAGAGGTCGCGGCGTACGAGCTCGCCGCGCGTGCGCCAGTGGCGCCCCTCGCGGTAGCCCCACACGTAGAGGGCCCGCACGGCGGGGTGGGCGAAGGCGCGGCGGAACAGGCCCTCGACCGCGCGCGCCTTGCGCTCCTCGAAATCGGCGGGCAGCGCCGCCAGGATCCGCCGGAACCGGGCGGGGTCCCGGAAGCGCTCCGCGCCGTCGATCCAGGGCACGCCGCGGTAGCGCTCCTGCTTCAGGCGGATGCCGGAGTCCGCCTCGGTGATCTTCACGGGCAGGCCGAAGGCGGCGAGCCGGTCGAGCGCGGGCTCGACGTGCCCGAGCCGGAAGGGCGGGTCGAGGTGGCCCTGGCAGCCGATGCCGCCCAGCGGCACGCCGTCGGACAACAGGCGGTCGATGAGCGCGACGTAGCGGTCGATGTCGCCGCCGGTGAGGATGTCGTGCTCGTTCACGCAGAGCACCGCGTCGGGGTCCTCCTCCAGCACCCAGTCGGCCATGCGGCGGAGGATATCCGGGCCGAACCGCTCCTCGTACCAGGAGCCGTCGAGCAGCTCGTTGCACAGGTCGTACTCCGCCACGCGGCCGCGCAGGCGCCGGGCCGCCTCGCGCGCGTGGCGTTCCATGGCCGCCAGCGCATCGCCGGCCGGCAGCGCGCGGACCCACGGCGGCACGTGAAGGCGGTGCGCGTAGAACAGGCAGTGCGCGCGGCGCGCGAACCCGAGCCGGTCGCAGGCGTCGAGGACCGCCTCCGCCTCCGCCCACGTGCGGCGTCCGGGCGCCGCCTCCAGCTCCTGCCACTTCACGGGAATCACCCCGGCGTTGAACCAGCGGCGGACGAGCTCCGTTTCCCGCTCGTCATCGAAGGTGCGGGAGGAGAACGGGGATCCGAACTCGAACCCGTGGCGGAGCTGCCGCACCCGCACCGTGGCGCCGGGCGCCGCGCGCACGCGCAGCGTGCCCTGCCGGAGCCGGGCCGTCCGTTCCGCCCGGCGCGCCGCCTCCGCGCCCGCGCCGCCCTCCGCCCCCTCGTCGCGCATCCCGTCCCCCTCCCGGGGCGCCCGCCGCGGCGCCTGGAGGCGTGCAACTGTATTGATCCCCGCGCGCGTTGCACGTACTTTCCTCGCCTGACCCGCCTGCCGCGGTCGCCACGGATGCGGGAGGAGAGGAACAACCCATGCCCGGAGATTCGTTCGACACCGCACCTTCCGAGCTCCCCGGCTTCCAGCCGGAGGACGTGTACCGCCTGCCGCTCCTGCCCGCGGCGCCCACGCTCGGCGGGCCGCTGCGGCCGGAGGAGTGGGCCTGCGCCGCCCGCCTCGACGGACTGACCCTGGAGAACGGGTGGCGGCGCGAGCGGAACGCGACCGCGTGGATCGGCGCGACGCGCACGCACCTCTACGCCGCCGTCGTGTCCGAGCTGCCGCCCGGCGGCGCCGGGCTGCTCACCGAGGTGGACCGCGACACGAACCGTATCGCCTTCGACGACAGCGTGGAGGTCTGGGTCGACCCCGGCTGCGGCGACGTGCCCGGGGTGACCTTCCAGGCGCTGGCCAACGCGGCGGGGCACTCGGCCTACGAGGCGCACGTGCGGGGCGAGCGCGGGCGGGAAGCCTACTACGGATGGAAGGGCGGCTACCGGATCACCCACGCGATGCACGAGGGCTTCTGGCACGCGCTCGCGGAGATTCCCGTCGAGCGCGTGCGGCCGGGCACCGACGCGACCTCCGCGCCGTGGGGCCTGAACCTGTGCCGCAACTGGAAGCGGCCCTGGCAGTTCTCCTGCCTCGGCCGCGGCAAGTACTTTCCCAGCCCGTGGCTGCGCTTCGAGTTCGGCGGCGCGGGCGCGGCGGCGGGCCGGCTGATCGACTGCGGCAAACCGTTCGAGCGCGACCTCGACGTCACCCTCGAGGTCTTCCACCCGGGCGCGGACACGCTCGAGGCGGAGGCGGACCTCCTGCTGCGGCGCGACCGCATGCCCCCGGTGCACGAGCACGGGCGGCTCCGGCTCGGCCCGGGCGAAACGGGCGCGGTCCGCATCGCGCTCGAGGACCTCGTGAGCGAGCGCTTCGAGCTGTTCGCCCGGGTGCGCGACCCGCGCGACGGCCGCACGCTCTTCTCCCGCTCGATGCGCTGGGGGCCGACGGACGTCCCGCGCTGGGAGGCCGGCGTCAAGCCCCGGCCGCCCGTCGCGCTGCGCATGGCCTACTACCCCTCGATCGACACCCTCCGCGTCGAGCTCGATGCGGCCGGCCTGCCCGGCGGCGCGCGGTTGGAGGGGGCGCAACTCGAGGTGCGGCCCGCCGGGGGCGGCGAGCCGGTGTGGACCGCGCGGGCGGCGGCGGACGTAGCGCCCGGCGGGCGGTGGCGGGGCGACTTCACCCTGCCGCCGCTCGACGGCGACTACGAGCTGTGCGCGCTGCCGGAAGGGCCGGACGTGCCCGCCGACCCGCTCGTACAGCGCTTCGAGCGGCACCGCTTCGAGTGGGAAGGCAACACGCTGGGGCTCTCCCGCACGGTCTACCCCCCGTTCGAGCCGGTGGCCGTCGAAGGGCGCACCGCGCGCGTCGTGCTGCGGGAGTACGCGCTCGACGCTACCGGGCTGCCCGCGCAGGTGACGGCGAAAGACGTCGAGGGCCGGGCGGCGCGGCCGCTGCTGGCGGGGCCGGTCGTCCTCCGCGCGCGGGTGGACGGCGCGGACGCGACGGTCGAGGCCCGCGGCCTGCGGGCCGTCGAGACGTCGCCCGACCGCGCCGACTGGGAAGCCGACCTCACGTTCGGGGGCCTGTCCGCGCGGCTGCGCTCGCGGCTGGAAGTGGACGGGCTCTGGCGCTACGACCTTGAGCTGCCGCCCGCCGGCGGGGGGGCATCGCTCGACGCCCTCACGCTGGAAGTGCCCCTGCGCGACGAAGCCTGCCCGATGATGCACGCCATGATCGACGGCCTCCGCTATCCCGTCTTCACCGGGCGCACGCCCGGCGGCGCGGGCCGCGTCTGGGGCGCCGAGTGCCTCGAGTCGGTCACCGGCATGCCCGGCTTCTGCACCTACCTCTGGCTCGGCGACGCCGTGCGCGGGCTCGCGTGGTTCGCGGAGAACGACGCGGGTTGGGCCTGGGACCCCGACACGCCCAACCTCGAGCTCGTGCGCGAGGACGGCGCGCTGCGGCTGCTCGTGCACCTCGTCAACCGGCCCCCGCGGGCCGGCGCGCCGCGCACGCTCACCTTCGGGCTCCAGGCCTCGCCCGTGAAGCCGCGCCTCGGTGCCTGGCGGCACGCGTACTGGACCGACCGCGTCACGCAGGTCGGGACCGACATCCACTGGTTCGCGCTCGGCTGCTGCGGGTCGGTTTACCCGGCGCGCAAGGACCTGCGGTTGTGGGACGCCATCCGGCGGGCCAACGAACGGCCGTTCACCGACGCCGAGGTCGACGCCTTCGTCGCCCTGCACCGGGGCGTGTTCGAGCCCTACGGCGAGCGCATCACCCGTGATTTCGAGCGCGTGGCCCGGCTCACGCTGCAGGAATGCGCGGGCGGAAAACTCGTGTACTACTTTGACCGCAGCTCGTCGCCCTGCATCGAGGAGTTCCAGACCTTCCTCGACGAATGGGGCATCGGGGAGTTCAGCGACCGCCGCGGCCTTGACCTGCGCCACGAGGTCAAGATCGTGCCCACCCGCAGCTACGGCGACTTCGCCGCGTGGTGGTACAAGCTGAGCTTCGAACGCGGCGCGAACACCGGCATCTACGTCGACAACAACTACTTCGTCTGCAGCGCCAACACCTTCATGACCTCCGCCTACCGGCGGGAGGACGGCACGGTCGCGCCCTCGACCGGCCTCTGGGGACTGCGCGAACTGGCCCGGCGCCAGTTCCAGCTCATGAACGAGCTCGGGATGTTCCCCTTCACGATGGTGCACATGACCACGGTGGAGATCCTGCCGGTCAACAGCTTCTACACCGTGCAGTACGACTGGGAGCACCGGCACTCCGAGGGCGACGTGCACAACCGGTTCACCCGCGAGTACCTGCAGGTCATCTCCAGCGGCGAGCACGTCGGCGCATGGCCCGTGGTGCTCTACGAGCAGGGGCGCCTGCTGGGCGACGCGTGGACCGAGCGCACCTGGTTCGGCGCGACGCTCGTGCACGAGATCATCGTGGATCCCTACGTCTGGGACATGTACTACCCCGCCGGCGGCGACACGCACTGGAACCGTCTCTTCGCCGCCCTGCGCGAGCCGATCCTGGAGATGCTGCGCCGGCCCGGCCGGACGGAGGTGTACCGCTACTGGGACGAGCGGCCCCAGCCCGTTTCCGCGGGCGACCGCGACCTGCCCTGTATCGTCTACGCGCGGCCCGGCGAGGAGACGTTCGTGATCGTGACCAGCTACCGCGAGGCCGAAAGCGAGGTCGCGCTCACCGTGGACGCGGCCGCCCTCGGGTTCGGGGCCGGCTTCGCGGCGCGCGACATGGAAACCGGCGAACCCGTGACGCCGGACGCGGACGGCCGGTTGCGCTTCCCGCTCAAGACGCACGACGTGCGCGGCCTGAAACTGACCCGCGGCTGAACCGCGCGGCACGGGCATAGGATGAAGCGCCGGGCCCGGCCGCGGTCCCGCGGGGGGCTCGCCCCTCCCGCTGCCCGGACGGGTGCGTTTCACCGCCTCGAGGCCGTAGCCGGCCGCGGTCCTGCTAAGCACTCCAGAGTATAATTAAGTCATAGCCCATTGGCAGCGAGTATGTTCTGTTTGCTGGCACCAAAAAAGGGCTTGATTCGTACAGGGCCTGTAGCCGCGACCGGTGGTCGCGAGAGAAGATCCGCGCTCACAGGGCCCGTCGGCGGCGCATGTCGTCAAGACCCGGGCAAATACGCCCGCCACCCCAATGTGCCACGAAGAGTATAATTAAGTCACAGCCCCTTGGCAGCGAATAGGATCTGTTAGCTGGCACCGCGAGAAAGACGAGCAGGACGGGCCGTGGTGGGTGGAGGGCTCGAACCGGGACGGGCGCCGGCAGCCGTCAGTGCCGCGTGTCCACGGGCCGGTACTCGGTCATGAACCCGTTGCCGCAGCCCGCGCGCAGGTCCCGGTCCGCCAGGTCCGGGACGGGTTCGGCGACGAGGCCGCTGTCGCCGGCGTAATCCGATCCGCGTGCGCGCAGCTCCGCGGTGAGCGCGTCGCGCAGCCGGTCGCGCTCGCCCCGTGCGGCGGGGAGGGCCGCCAGGTTCCGCTCCTCGAGGGGATCCTCCGCCAGGTCGAACAACTGCTCGCACGCGCCCTGCGGGAACCAGAAGTACTTCCAGCGCCCGTCGGTGATGGCGGCCTGCCGCACGTTGGCGCCGCCCACGCCCACCACGTACTCTCGCGCGATGCCGCCCGGGGCGAGGAGATCGACCCCGTCGACCCCGCCCGGCGGCGTGCCGCCCGCCAGGCCCACCAGCGTGGGCAGGATGTCCGCGTGCGTGACGGGCGTGTCGACCCCGGTGCCCGCGCGACGGCCGGGCCGGTCCCACGGCAGGCGAAGGAGGAACGGCACGTGTGCCGAGCCTTCGTGGAAATAGCACTTCCCGCCGGCCCGGTGGTCGCCGAGCAGCTCTCCGTGGTCCGACGTGAACAGGATCACCGTGTCGCGGTAGAGCCCGGCGTCGGCCAGTGCGCCCAGCACGCGTCCGATCTGGTAATCGATCTGCGTGACCAGCCCGTAGTACGCGGCGCGCGCGTCACGCCACACCCCGGCGGGGAGGAGGTCGTGCTTCATGCCCTTGCGGGTCTGGGCGAAGACCGCGGGGCAGGCGTCGTCGCCGGTCCAGTCCCCGTCCGCGCAGGGCGGGATGTCGCTGCCGCGGTACATCGAGTAGTAGGGCTCCGGCGGGTCCAGCGGGGGATGCGGCTTGGCGAAGGAGCACCAGAGGAAGAACGGCGCCGTCGGGTCGCGCCGTTCGCGCAGGTAGTCCACGCACTGCTCGGCCGTCCACGACGTCAGCGTGAGCGCCTCGGGCACGGTGGCGAGCGAAGGGTAGAGCTCGTTCTGCCCCAGCCCGTGCCGCATGGGCTGCAGCGGATAGCCCGAGCGCCCCATCCACCGGTAGTAGTCCTCGGGCAGAATCATCTCGTCGAAACCGTGGCGCGCGCGCTGGGGCCCGAAATGCATCTTGCCGATCGCCGCGGTCTGGTAGCCGCAACGGCGGAGACAACCGGGCAGGGTGTCGTCGCGGCCCATGACGGCCGAGGACCGGCCGTTGCCGATCATGCCGTGCGTGGTCGCGTACTGCCCCGTCATGAGCGAGACGCGCGCGGGCACGCAGACCGGGCAGTCCGCGTAGGCCGACCGGTAGCGGATGCCCTCGTGGCCGAGCTGGTCGAGGTGCGGCGTGCGGAGAAAGGCCGGCGCGGCCGGCCCGCAGGTATCCCAGCGCTGCTGGTCGGTGGTGATCAGGAGCAGGTTCGGCGGGGTCGGGCTCATCCGGTGCGTCTCCTCACGGCCGCACCGCACTCTGCCCGCCCGCCCCCGTCGCGGCAATCGGAAAGGCGGCGCGCCGGCGCCGCCGGGGCGGCGACCGGCGTTGCGCGTTTCCCGCCGGAGCCTTGCGCTACAGCCAGCCGGCGACGCCGCCCCGGCGGCGGAAGACGAGGGGGGACACCCCGTGGAAGGCCTTGAAAAGGCGGCTGAAGTGGAAGGGATCCTCCCAGCCGACCGCCGCGCCGATCTCCGCGACGGTCCGCTCCGTGCCCAGGAGCAGGCCGCGCGCCTCCTCCATCCTCAGGCGGCGCACGAAGGCGACGGGCGACTGCCCGACCAGCTCCCGGAACAGGGCGTGAAAGCGCGAGCGCGAGAGCGAAGCGTGCCGGGCGAGCGCGTCGATCGTGAGCGGGCGCCGGAAGTCGCGCGCGATGAGGTCGAGCACCCCGCCCATCCGGTCGAGCCCCCGGATGCGCGCCGCCATGCCGGCCCGCAGCCGCGAGGCGGACACGAGCCGGTCGAGAACGCGGAAGCAGAGCGCCTGCCGCCGCACCGTGCGGGCGGGCGCCCCGCCGCTCGACCCCGCGTCCGCCGCGCACAGGGCGCGGATGCACGCCGCCAGCTCGCGGCCCGCGGCGCCGCCGAAACGAGGCGGGACGTCGAAGAACGACAGCGGGTCGAGCCCGCCCAGCGTCTCGCAGGCGATCGTGATCCCCTCGATCTCCGCCCGGGTCCCCGCCGCCAGGCGGGTGCGGCGCCGCTGCCCCGGCTGCAGGTGCAACACCTCGCCGGGGCCCCACGCCACCGTAGCGTCCGCGAAGCGGGTCTCCAGCCGGCCCCTCACCAGGCGGCAGAGCACGGTGTGGGGAAAGGCCGACTCGTCGCCGAAGTGGGCCGCATCCGCCACCACGCGCCAGGTGTCGAGCAGGCGCACGGAGAGACGATGCTCCAGCAGGCGGCCCACCGCATCAGGTTCTCCAGTCATGTGGACAAGAGTATACGACATGCGAAAAGGAGGCCACGCCATTCGTCCGGCGCGGGGTGGTCCCTACCGTGTGGGCATGACGTGGCCGGGCGAAGAAGCCCGGGACGTCGGGGGAGAGGATCATGAGCACCGAGCGTCATATCGAGGAGCCCGCCCGCCGCGTACCCGTGGTGGCCGAGGCCGACGTGGTCGTCATCGGCGGCGGACCCGGCGGGGTGCCGGCCGCCGTGGCCGCGGCGCGGCAGGGCCTGTCGGTCCTGGTGGTGGAGCACTACGGCTTCCTGGGCGGGCTGGCCAGCGCGGGCATGATCGGTCCGCTCTTCGGCTACAACTCCGCGTGGACCGACGAGTTGATCCTGGGCGGCATCCCGCTGGAGATCGTCCGCGAACTGCAGGCGCTCGGCGGCGCCCCGCAGCAGGGCGACCTGCGATGGTTCGGCGTCCCCTTCGAGCCCGAGATGATGAAACACGCCCTCGAACGCCTGGCCGTGAACGCGGGCGTGACGTTCCTGCTGCATACCCACGCGGTGGGCGTGCACCGGCAGGAGGGCCGGTTGGACGCGGTCTTCGTGGAGAACAAGTCCGGGCGCGGGGCCGTGCGCGGGCGGCTGTTCATCGACGCGACGGGCGACGGCGACGTGGCCGCCTTCGCCGGCTGCGCGTTCACCAAGGGCCGCCCGGTCGACCACCTCACGCAGTCGATGGGCACGAAGTTCCGGTTGGGCGGCGTGCGCAAGTTCTCCGAGGCCGAGCGGGACCGCAACCGGCGCCTGTTCAACGAGGCCATCGACGCGGGGGAGCTGCCCGCGTACCACTCCTTCGTCGACGAGGTGAGCGAGTTCGGCGCGACGGTGCGTCCCAACGAGGAAACGCCCACCTGCACGCGGGCGCGCGGCGACGGCACCAGCGCCCGGGACCTCACCCGCAACGAGATCAAGCTGCGCGCCGACACGCTCAAGATCGTCGCGTTCTGCCGCGAGCGCATCCCCGGCTACGAGAACTGCTACCTCATGGAGACGCCCGCGCAGATCGGCGTGAGGGAGACCCGGCAGGTCGGCGGGGCCTACACGCTGACCGCCGACGACGTGCGCGGCGCGGCCCGCTTCGAGGACGGCATCGCGCGCGGGTCGTGGTTCTTCGACATCCACTGCCCGATGGGCAAGGTCTGCAGCACGTCCTGGTGCTGCGACCGGGAGTGCGAGATGCCCGGCGGGTGCGTCATCCGCAACGAGCACTTCGAGTCGCTGAACGAGGACCGCATGCTGCCCCCGGGCACCTTCTACGAGATTCCCTACCGGACCATGACCCCGCCCGCCGTGGACAACCTGATCGTCTCGGGGCGCTCCGTGTCGGCGGACCACAAGGCGATGGCCTCGCTGCGGGTCATCGGCACCTGCTTCTCGCTCTCCGAGGCGGCCGGGACCGCCGCGGCCCTGGCCCACGCGCAAGGGGTCGGCTTCGGCGCGGTGGACGGGTGCGAGGTCCGCGCCGCCCTGCTCGCCCGCGGCGTGCCGCTCTGAACTTGGTCTCGCGGGAGCCCGACCCGCCCCTTTGCCCGCGCCCGTCGGGGGCCTGTCCTCCCCCTGGCCCCAGGGGGCGACGGCGGGCCACCTTCCGACGGACCGACCCTGCTCCGCCGAGGGCTTCGTAGGGCAAGCCGACCCACGGTCCGACGGTCCGGGCGAGCCCCGTGAGACAGCGGGTGCCCCGCTGCAACGGGGGGGGCGGGCGTGAGCTCCCTCCGGTCTTCCGGACCCCCTCCGTTTCCCCCTCTTCCTCCCGTGACGCCTCCGGGTTCTTCCGTGCCCGGGCAGGATCTCGCGAAAGGCGGTGCGAAACGGTGGACACCGAAACGGGCGACAGGCAGGATACGCTGCCGGGTAACGCAACGCGCGCCTTGCGCCGCCGCGGTCCGGACGCGTATGGCGTGAGACGCCCGGGCGGCTGCGCCCGAAACACGGAGGCAGAACCGGCATGAGCAGGAACGGCCAACAGGCGGCAGCGGCAGCGCCCCGCATCGGCGTGCAGTACTACCGGCCGCCCTTCCCGGAGGACCGGCGCTGGGAGGAGGACCTCGCGCGGATCGCGGACAGCGGCTTCAACACGGTCCAGCTCTGGGTGCTCTGGAGCTGGGTGGAGGCGACGCCGGGCCGGTTTGCGTTCGAGGACTACGACCGGCTGGTGGAACTCGCCGGGCAGAACGGCCTCGACGTCGTGCTCAGCGTCATCCCCGAGCTGCAGCCGCACTGGATCCACCGGGTCGTTCCGGACAGCGAGCTGGTCGACTGCCGCGGGCACAAGGTGCGCTCGGGCAACCGGAACGAGTGCCATTTCGGCGTGACCCCGGGCGGATGCTTCGACCACCCGGAGGTCTGGGCGCGCATGGCCGCGTTCATCGAGCAGGTGGTGCTGCGGTACAAGGATGCCGGGCACCTGTACGGGTGGGACATCTGGAACGAGCTGCGCTGGAACGTCTTTGCCGACGAGCTGGTCTGCTACTGCCCGCACACGCTGGCGGCCTTCCGCGCCGGGCTCGAGCGCGAGCACGGCAGCCTCGACGGCCTCAACCAGGCCTGGAACCGCCGCTACGCGGACTGGGAAGATGTCCACCCCGCCATCGGCACCGGCCGCCCCTTCACCGAGGCGATGGCCTACGCCCGGTTCATCAGCCGGCGCTGCGCCGCGCACGCCGCGCGCCGCTACGAGATCTTCCGGCGCCTCGACGGCACCCGCCCCGCCACCGTGCACGGCGACTCGCCCTCGTTCCTCAAGGGCGGCGGCCCTTCCGCCTCGCCGCTCGACCGGGGCAACGACTGGGACTACGCCGACCGGGTGGACGGCATCGGCTGTTCGAGCTTCCCGTTATGGGGGCTCACCGACCCGCCGGACTTCTCCGCGCGCATCGAGTCGCTGCCCGCGGCGGCCCGGGGCAAACGGGTCTGGCTGAGCGAGGTGCAGGGCGCACAGGCCTCCTGGGGCATGGAGCTCATGCCCTCCGTGCCGGCGCGCCAGCAGCAGACCTGGCTCTGGACCGGTTTCGCCAACGGCGCCGACGCGGTGCTCTTCTGGTGCTGGCGCGATGAGGTCTTCACGATCGAGGCCGGCGGGTTCGGTTTCAGCGGCAACGACGGCTTCTTCCCCGAACGCGCCGAGGCGATGCGCCGAACCGCCGGGGTCCTGTCGCGGCACGCCGGGGCGGTCGCCGCCTTCCGCCCCGCGCCCGAAGAGGCGGGCGCGCTCTTCTCGCCCGAGAGCTACTACCTCTACTGGGCCTGCGAGGGCAGGGGCGGCAAGGCGCAGATGGCGCTGCAGGGCGTCGGCCGGGCGCTCCTCAAGCGGCACATCCCGTTCCGGCCGGTCGAGGAACGCCACCTCGAGGGTCTGGAAGGCCTGAAGGTGCTGTTCCTGCCGCGCACCGCCGTGATGGACGAGCCCCTGTGCGAGCGGCTGGAGGCCTTCGTGCGCGGCGGCGGCACGCTGGTGTGCGAGCCGGGCACCGGCGCGTTCGATACCCGCGGCCTCTTCCGCTACCCGGAGGAGCGCTTGCCGGCGCGGCTGACCGGGTGCGTGGAGGTCGGCCGTCGGCCGCTCGACGGCGCCGCGACCCGGGTCGAACTGGACGGCCGCGCGTACGAGCTGCCCTCCGTCCAGTGGCTCGAACCCCTCGGCCGCCGGGCGGGCGAGAAGGACGGCCCGCGGCTCGCGGCGACGCCGGTCGGCAAGGGACAGGTCATCCAGCTCGCCTGCTTCGCCGCCGACCCCTACTGCGGGGCGGACCTAGCCGGCGCGCCGGAGGGGCGGGAATACGCCGGGGAGTTCGAACGATTCGTCGCCGACGTGGCGCTCCGCGCGGGGGTCGTCCCGCCGGTCGAAGTGCAGGGTGAGGGGTACACGTACGTGAAGGCCGGCACGCTGGAGGGCCGGCGCGCCGCTTTCGTCATCCGCGCGGCCGAGGGGACCGCGCGCCTGCGGTTCGCGGGCGGGGCGCCCTCCGGGCTGGCCGATCTCTTCGGCGGCGGCAGGGTGGAGGCCGGGGCGGAGAGCTGGTTCGAGGTCGCGCCCGACCCGCTGCTCGGCGTCGCGCTGCTGGTGGAGGAGGGCTGAGCCGTGGAACGGATCGGCATCGGCCTGGTCGGCTGCGGGAGCCGGCTGCGCGACGTGGTGCGGCACGTGTTCGCCGCGACCGACCGGGTGGACGTGCGCGCGCTCTGCGACCCGAACCCGGACTCGGTCCGGGCCGCGCGGGAGGAGTTCAACCCCGACGCCGCAGTGCATGAGACCTGCCGCGGCCTGTGCGACCGGCCGGACATCGAGTGGGTCTTCATCGGCAGCTGGAACCGGCTGCACCGCGAGCATGCCGAGGCGGCCTTCGAGGCGGGCAAGCACGTCTTCCTGGAGAAGCCCCTGGCCACCACCGTCGAGGACTGCCTGGCAGTGCGCGAAGCCTGGCGGGCGAGCGGGAAGCGCTTCGGCATCGGCTTCACGCTCCGCTACAGCCCGCACTACCGCCGCATCCGGGAGATCGTGGAGGCGGGGGAGATCGGCCGGGTCCTGTCCTTCGAGTTCAACGAGACGCTGGACTTCAATCATGGCGGGTTCATCCACGCCGACTGGCGGCGAAAGACCGCCTGGGCCGGCAGCCACGTGCTGGAGAAATGCTGCCACGACCTGGACGTCGCGAACTGGATCCTCGGTTCACACCCCGTGCTCGCGGCCTCGTTCGGCGGGTGCGACTTCTTCACCGCGGCCCACGGCGACGAGGCCGCGCGCGTCGGCCCGCGCGGTGACGGGGTGGAAGCCTTCGGGGCGATGACGGCGGGCCGGCTGGCGCAGGGCCGGGTGCTCGGCAACACGGGCAACCCCTTCACCGACGACAAGGACATCGTCGACAACCAGGTCGCCATCCTGCGGTACGCGAACGGCGCCAGGGCGACGTTCCACACCAATTGCGTCACCGCGATCCCCGAGCGCCGGTTCTATCTGTGCGGCACCGAGGGCACCCTCCGGGCGGACGTGCTGAGCGGCGGCATCCAGGTGCGGCGCATCGGCTTCGACACCCCGCTCCAGGACCGGTCCACCGTCGCCTCCGGCGGGCACGGGCAGGGCGACCCCGTGCTCGGCGCCGCGCTCGCCGAGGCGATCGTGCGGGGTGCGGAGCTGCCCGCCGGGTTGGACGAGGGGCTGCGGGCCGCGTTCGCCGCCTTCGGCATCGACCGTGCGATGGCCTCCGGCCAGGTCGAGGACCTGCGCCCGATGTGGCGCCTGGCCGGCCTGGCCGAATAGGGCGCGCCCCACGCGATGCGGGCGGCATCCGGGTTCACCGGGTCCATGTCAGCGGAAGACCGATCCGGACAAGAACGTACCCGCCCGACACCCGCCGTCCGCCGTTCGCGCGGCGCGCCTTCGGCGCGGGGCAGCCTGTGAGAATTTAATTAAGTCACAGCCCCTTGGCCGTGAAGAAGATCTGTTAGCTGGCACCGTTTGGAGGCACCGTTTGGAGGGGCATCGTTTTGCGACCTCTGAACTCCGACGTCCGCATGGCCGACGCACCGACCGACCGACCGACGGTCCGGCCGATCTCCGACCTCCGTATCTGCGCTGCCCCGCCGCCCCCGGGCGAGCCCGCGTGAGGTCCCCCCCGCCGTCCCCTTTCGGCGCGGGTGCGCCGGCGGCTTGCGGGCGCGGGGCAAAGCCGCCATGATCGCACGCCGTCCGGTGCGGGGCGCCACGGGGAAGGGATCATGAACGACGACTTCGGCGGACGGTTGCTGGACGGACGGGTCGAGGACCTGCGCCGGGCCCGCGCGCTGTGGGCGGCCCAGCCGGTGGACCGCGACCTCGCGGGCGAACCGGACACGGCCTACCCGGCGCGGCGGCGCACGGTGGCCCGCCCGGCCACGGTGCGCGGCCCCGGCACGTTCTTCGGCAAGGCGATGCGGTCCATCATCGTGGAGCCGTTCGACGGCGAGGGCTGGTGGATCGACCGCACGGACCTGCCCGACAGCCTGCCCACGCGTGTTTCCGTGCGCAACGTGTGGACGACGGGCCGCATCGTCAGCAACATCGTCCTGCGCAGCGGGGCGCCGAACAACTACATCCGCATGGTCGAGCACATCGCCGCGCTGCGGCTGGGCCTCGGGATCAACGACCTCATGATTCGGATCGACTCGGGCGACCCGCCGCTGTTCGTGCGCGGCTCGCTCGACCTGGTCGAGGCGATCGAGTCCGCGGGCTTCCGCGAGACGGACCGGCCCGTCCCGTACGTGACCGTGCGGGAGCCGGTGGCGGTCTGCTCCCCGGCCGGCGCGTTCCTCGTGCTCGAACCCTGCCCCGGGCCGGAGCCGGAACTGCTCATCGACGCGGCGGTCGATTTCGACAACGCGATCGGGAAGCAGCGGATCCGTTTCCGCCTCGACCGGGACCGGTTCGTCGAGGGCGCCGTGGCGCGCACGAACACCACGCACACCAGGAAGCTCTACTGCCAGACGGTGGGGCGCGTGTTCGCCGACGTGCGCCACCTGGGCTACACGCACGAGAACCTGCTCGTCGCGGGCCGGCGCCGCTACGTGAACGAGCCCCGCCTCGTGCACGGGGGCAAGTCGCTGGAGGCCGTGTGGCACCGGGCGGCGCTCGACCTGCTCGCCGCGCTGGCGCTGGTGGAGGAAGGCCGGTTCGTCGGCCGCGTCACGTCCTACAAGGCGGGCCACGCCCTGGACGTGAAACTGGTCACGCAGCTGTACCTGCACGGGCTGGTCGTGCCGTTCGCCGCCGGCCCGGGCCCGGTTCCCGGCGGGGGCTGAGCCGCGTTTGCGCCCGCCCGGCGGGCACACCGCGGCCCCGGGGATCGGGCTCACCCCCGGCGGGGAAGGCGGGTCAGCGGCCCCACAGGCTTTCCGGGTAGACCCCGGCGTCGATGAGGCGCCGGACGCCGGCCACGACGGCCGGCTTGTCCTGCGGGTAGGTGACGCCGAGCCACTTCTCGTTCGAGGCGAGCACCTCGACCTCCGCGGCGTCTTCGGCGAGCAGGTCGCCGATCGCCGTGGGGATCAGGTACTCGGCCTTCCGCTCGCCGCCCGCCCGCTCGAGGAAGGCGCGCAGCCCGCGTTCCAGGTGGCCGAAGAGGGTGGGGGTGAAGCCGAACATGTTCATCGAGCAGAGCTCGTCGCCGGTCAGGTCCGTCCACGTTTCGCCGTCGAGGTAGCGGGCGCCGCGGCCCTGCTTCTCCACCCGCATGCGTTCCACGATCCGGGTGAGGCGGCCCTGCCTGTCGCTCTCGCAGAGCGCGCGCGCCACCGCGCCGTGTTCCGAGAGGGTGTTGCGGAGGACGAACCCGACGAGCTGGTAGCGGGCTTCGCCGGGATCCTGCCCTTCGAGGGCGCGGGCGAGCACCTCGAAGGACTGCCGGCCGTAGAAGTCGTCGGCATTGATCACCGCGAAAGGCTCCCGGACGGCGTCCTTCGCCATGAGGATCGCGTGCCCCGTGCCCCACGGCTTCGTCCGGCCCTCGGGCACCCGGAAGCCCGCGGGCAGGCGGTCCAGCTCCTGGAAGGCGTAGTCCAGCTCGATCCGGCCGCGGAAGTGGGTTTCGGCGATCTCCTTGAACGCCGACTCGATCTCGCGGCGGATGATGAACACCGCCTTGCCGAAGCCGGCCCGGATGGCGTCGTAGACGGAGTAGTCGATCACGATCTCGCCGGACGGCCCGACGGGATCGATCTGCTTGAGCCCGCCGTAGCGGCTCCCGATGCCGGCGGCCATGACGACGAGGGTGGGTGGGTGCTTCATCGGATCGGTCTCCTGCCGGGTGGTGGCTCCTGTCCGCAAGGCCGATGAAGGTAGCGGAGCGCGGCGGCCGCGTGAAGCCCCATCAGGGCCGCCAGAGGTACATGAGGCGCGCGGGTTGCGGCCGGAACAGGGCGGTGGGCGCCGCGAGCGGGTTGCGGAGCTGCGCGAAGAGGTCCACGAGCCGCTGCGGGCGCTCGTAGCGCACGATGCGGACCTCGTCCCGCCCCAGCAGCTCCCCGATCGCGTCCATGGCGTCTTCCCAGTAGCCCACCTCGTCCACGAGGCCTTCCTCGAACGCCCGGTTCGCCGTGAACACGCTGCCGTCGGTCAGCCGCTTCGCGTCGTCCTCTCCAAGCTCGCGGGAGGCGGCCACGATCGCGACGAACTGCTCGTGCATCTCGTCGACCACGCCCTGCAGCACGGCGACGTGCTCCGGGTTGACCTCGCGGAAGGGGTTCAGCAGGTCCTTGTTCCGGCCCGACTTGATCGTCGTGTCCGAGATGCCGATCTTCTCGCTGAGCGTGTGCCAGTTCAGGGCCTGGACCAGCACGCTGATGGAGCCCACCAGGGCGGTCGGCTCGGCGACGACGTGATCGCCGGCCATTGCGACGTAGTAGCCGCCCGAGGCGGCCATGTCGCGGACGAAGACGACGACGCGCCGGTCGTCGCGGCTCTCGCGGAACGCGAGCAGCGCCTCGTAGATCTCGTCGGTCGGGGTGATGGCCCCGCCGGGCGAATCGACCTCGACGAGCAGGCCGCCCACGTCGTCGTCGTGGGTGGCCGCCCGGACCTGGCGGAGCACGGACTCGGTCATGTCGAAGGGGGTGCCGAAGAGGCCGCCGTCGACCTGCCGCGTGATGACGCCGGTGACGGGAATGCGCACGACCTTCACCGCGCCCCGCCCGTAGGAGTGCCGCTCGGTGAACGACGGGTACTCGTCCTCCCCGCGGCCGCGCGGGCCCGCGCGGTGCGCGCTCTTGAAGAGGAGCCCGGCGGCCAGGCCGGCGTTGAGCAGCACGCTGAGCGCGAGCACCAGGCCGAGAAAGAGGATGACCAGCCAGTAGCCGATGGAGGAGCGTCTGCGCGTCTCGCCGTTCATGGGCTTCCCCTGTCCGCGCCGCGCGTTCGCCGCGCCGCGCCATACCGTTTACAGTACCACGGCGGGCGGGGAGTGTACACCGCCCGCGGGGAGGGGCGCGATGCGGCGGGACCGGCGGCACGGGCGGCGCGGCGGGTGAAAGCGGGCGTTCTATCCGACACGCACGGCCACGCGGCGCGCACGCGCGCGGCGGCCGCGGCCCTGGCCGCGGCGGGCGTGGACGTGGTCCTGCATGCGGGCGACGTGGGCTCGGGGGCCGTGCTGGCCGAGCTGGCCGCGGTCTTCGGCCCGCTCGGCGTGCCGGTGGAGGTTGTCCCCGGCAACATGGACCGCTTCGCGGAGGACGTGGCCGGTTTCCCCGCGGAAGCGGGGGTGCGGGTCCATCGCGCGGGGGTGTTCCGAACCGTTCTCGGCGGGCGGTCCGTCGCCCTGCTGCACGGCGACGACGCCGGCGCCCTGCGCCGGGCACTGGCTTCCTGCGACGTCGTGTTCTCGGGGCACAGCCACGTCCGCCACGACGGCCGCGAGGGCGCCGCCCGGTGGATCAACCCGGGGGCGGTCTACCGCACCGCCGAGCCCTCCGTGGCGGTGTTCGACCTGGCCCGGGGCCGGTGCCGCTTCCTGCGGATGGACCCCGCGAGCGGGGTGTTCTGCGGCCGGCCCCCCGGCGCGCCTTGACGGACGGGGCGGGCCGTTGGAAGATGGCCGCCCGCCGCCGGAAGGCGCGCGCGGCCGCGCGGCACGGGGCGCAGACGAAAGGGAAGGACATGGCCAGGCAGACGAAGCGAACGAAGAAGACCCGGAAGGCGGACATCGGCGTGGTCGGTCTCGCGGTGATGGGCGAGAACCTGATCCTCAACATGGAGAGCAAGGGCTTCACGGTCGCCTGCTTCAACCGCACCGTGAGCAAGGTCGACGACTTCGTCAACGGCCGGGCGAAGGGGAAAAGCATCATCGGCTGCCGCAGCCCCGCCGAGCTGGTCGCGAGCCTCAAGGCGCCCCGCAAGGTCATGCTGATGGTCAAGGCGGGCAAGCCGGTCGACCAGTTCATCGACCTGTTCCTGCCGCTGCTCAAGAAGGGCGACATCCTGATCGACGGCGGCAACTCGCACTTCCCCGACACCACGCGCCGCACCGCCTACGTCGAGGCCCGGGGCAAGCTGTACGTCGGCACCGGCGTGTCCGGCGGCGAGGAGGGCGCGCTGAAGGGGCCCTCGATCATGCCGGGCGGCTCGCCGAAGGCGTGGCCGCACGTGAAGCCGATCTTCCAGAAGATCGCCGCGCACACCGAGGCCGGCGAGCCCTGCTGCGACTGGGTGGGAGAGAACGGCGCGGGCCACTTCGTGAAGATGGTCCACAACGGCATCGAGTACGGCGACATGCAGATGATCTGCGAGACCTACCAGGTGATGAAGGACGGTCTCGGGATGACCAACGCGGAGATGCACAAGATCTTCGCCGCGTGGAACCGCGGCAAGCTCGACAGCTACCTCATCGAGATCACGCGCGACATCCTCGGCTACCGGGACGAGGAGGGCCGCGAGGTCATCGACCTCATCCTCGACACCGCCGGGCAGAAGGGCACGGGCAAGTGGACCGCCATCGCGGCGCTCGACGAGGGCATGCCGCTCACGCTCATCGGCGAGGCGGTCTTCGCGCGCTGCCTCTCGGCGATCAAGGAGGAGCGCGTGGCGGCCGCGAAGCGGCTCAAGGGCCCGGGGGGCCGGTTCCGGGGCGACCGCGCACGGCTGCTCAAGGACCTGCAGGCGGCGCTCTACGCCTCCAAGATCGTCTCCTACGCCCAGGGCTACCAGCTCATGCGCGCGGCGGCGGCCGACGTACGGATGGAACCTCAACTACGGCGGCATCGCCCTGATGTGGCGGGGCGGCTGCATCATCCGCTCGGTGTTCCTCGGCAAGATCAAGGAGGCGTTCGAGCGCGAACCCGAAGCTGGACAACCTGCTGCTCGACCCGTTCTTCCGGCGCGCGGTCACCGGCGCCCAGGACGCCTGGCGGCGCGTGGTCTCCACGGCGGTCCGGCTCGGCATCCCGATGCCCGCGATCGGCGCGGCGCTGGCCTACTACGACGGCTACCGCTGCGGCCGCCTGCCGGCGAACCTGCTGCAGGCGCAGCGCGACTACTTCGGGGCCCACACCTACGAGCGCGTGGACAAGCCGCGCGGCGAGTTCTTCCACACGAACTGGACCGGCCGCGGCGGCACGACCTCGGCCAGCACCTACGTGGTGTAGTACCGCGCGCCGGGCGCGGGGAGGAGGCGCGACAGGCATGAGCGACCCGTTGTTCGACATCGAGGGCCGCGTGGCCGTGCTGACCGGCGGGGGCGGCGTGCTGGTCGGGGCCATGGCCCGCGAGCTGGCGCGGCGCGGGGCGCGCGTCGTGCTCCTGGACCGCGTCGCGGAGGGCGCGGCGCGCATCGCGCGGGAGGTGAAGGACGCCGGCGGCGAGGCCGACGCGATCCTCTGCGACGTGCTGGACCGCGACAGCCTCGGGCGGGCGCTCGAGCGCGTGCGGGAGACCCGGGGCCGCGTCGACATCCTGGTGAACGGCGCGGGCGGCAACCGCAAGGACGCCACCGCCTCCGGGGAGCTCTCCTTCTTCGACCTCCCGGCCGACGCGCTCCGCTTCGTGGTGGAGCTCAACCTGCTCGGCACGGTGCTGCCCTCGCAGGTCTTCGGCCGCGCGATGGCCGGCCAGGGCGAGGGCGTGATCGTCAACATCTCCTCGATGAACGCGTTCCGCCCCCTGACGCGCATAGCGGGCTACTCCGCGGCGAAGGCGGCGATCAACAACTTCACCCAGTGGCTGGCCGTGCACATGGCGCAGAACCACTCGCCGCGCATCCGCGTCAACGCCATTGCGCCGGGCTTCTTCGAGACCGCGCAGAACCGGTTCCTGCTGCGGGAGGAGGCGGGCGGCACCCTGACCGCGCGCGGCCGCCAGATCGTCGAGCACACCCCCATGGGGCGTTTCGGCGACCCCGGCGACCTGCTCGGCGCCCTGCTCTGGCTGGTGTCGCCCGCGTCGGCGTTCGTCACCGGCATCGTCGTGCCGGTCGACGGGGGGTTCTCCGCCTACTCGGGCGTGTGAGAGGGCGTGCGCCGGTGGCGGCCTACAGCCGAAGCGACCTGGCCGGGCTCGAGCCGTCGAAGCCCTTCCTCGTCGGGGTCGATTCCGACGGCTGCGTGTTCGACACGATGGAGGCGAAGCAGCGGCGCTTCTTCCACCCCCGGATCCTCTCGGCCTGGGGGCTGGAGCGCATCGGGCCGCAGGTCCGCGCCGCCGCCGAGTTCGTCAACCTGCGCTCGACGTGGCGCGGCTCGAACCGTTTCGTCGCGCTGCTGAAGCTGTTCGACCTGCTTCGCGAATGGCCGGAGGCGGCCGGCGCCGGCGCGGCGCTGCCGGACACCTCGGCCCTCGAGGCCTACGTCCGCTCCGGGCTCCCGCTCGGCCACCCGTCCCTGCGCGCGGAGGCCGAGCGGACCGGCGACCCGGAGCTCGCGCGCGTGCTCGCGTGGAGCCTGGCGGTCAACCGCGACATCGACCGGGACCTCGGCCCGGTCCCGCCCTTCCCCGGCGCGCGCGAGGCGCTGGAGCGGATGCGGGCCGACGCCGACGTGATCGTCGTCTCCCAGACCCCGGAGGAGGCCCTCGTGAAGGAGTGGCGGCTGCACGGGCTGGACGGCCTCGTGCGGTTCATCGCCGGCCAGGAGCTGGGCACGAAGGCCGAGCATCTCCGGCTGGCCTCGGCCGGGAAGTACGCGCCGGGCCGGGTCCTGGTGGTGGGCGACGCGCCGGGCGACCTCGCGGCCGCGCGCGAGGCGGGCGCGGCGTTCTTCCCGGTCCGCCCGGGCGCCGAGGCGGCCTCGTGGCGGCACCTGCGCGGGGAGGCCTTCGGGCGCTTCCTGGACGGCGCCTTCGCCGGCGCCTACGAGCAGCGGGAGGCCGCCGCGTTCGAGGCCCTGCTGCCCCGCGCCCCGCCGTGGCGGACCTGACCGGTCCGCCGCGCGCCGCTCAGTCCTCCTTGAACTCCGCGACGAGCGCGGAGATGCTGGCCTTGGCGTCGCCGAAGAGCATGCGCGTGTTCTCCTTGAAGAACAGCGGGTTGTCGACGCCGGCGAAGCCCGGGTTCAGGCTGCGCTTGAGCACGATGCAGGTCCGGGCCTGGTCCACGTCGATGATCGGCATGCCGTAGAGCGGGCTGCTCTCGTCCTCGCGCGCGGCCGGGTTGACCACGTCGTTGGCGCCGATGACGATGGCGACGTCGACGGTCGGCCATGGTCGGGTTGACGTCGCCCGGCTCGACGAGCTGCTCGTAGGGCACATTGGCCTCGGCCAGCAGCACGTTCATGTGCCCGGGCATGCGGCCGGCCACCGGGTGGATGCAGTACTGCACTTCCGCGCCGTTGGCTTCGAGCAGCTCGCCCAGTTCGCGCACCACGTGCTGGGCCTGGGCCACGGCCATGCCGTAGCCGGGCACGAAGACCACCGAGCGCGGCCGCCTCCAGGATGAAGTAGGCGTCCTCGGCGGAGACGGGCTTGGCCTCGCCCTGGTAGCCGCCGCCGCCGGCCGCTGGCGGTGGCGCCGAACCCGCTGAACAGCACGTTGGCCAGCGAGCGGTTCATGGCCTTGCACATGATGCTGGTCAGGATCAGGCCGCTGGCGCCCGACCAGCGCGCCGGCCACGATCAGCACGTTGTTCAGGATCACGAAGCCGGCCGCGCAGGCCGCCAGGCCGGAGTAGCTGTTCAGCAGCGCAGATCACCACCGGCATGTCCGCGCCGCCGATGGGGATGACCGCCAGCACGCCGAGGACCAGCGCGACACGACCACGGCGACCAGAAGCACGGCGTAGCGTGGCGTCCGGGCTGCATGCACGAAGACCACGCCGCGACCAGCGAGCGACCAGCAGGATGCAGCGCGTTGACGAGCTGCTGGCCCTTGAAGAGGATCGGCTTGCCCGTGATCTTCTCCGCCAGCTTGGCAAAGGCGATCATGCTGCCGGAGAAGGTGACGCCGCCGATCAGGACCGTCAGGAAGATCGCCACCAGCGGTGAACAGCGGCGCTGTCGGGCGCCGGCCGTGAGTGCCCGTGTGGTATTCCGCCCAGCCGACCAGCAGGCTGGCCAGGCCGCCGAAGCCGTTGAACAGGCCGACCATCTCCGGCATGGCGGTCATCTTGACCAGCCGCGCGGCCAGCGCCGCCGATCGACGCGACCCGACGATCAGCGCCGACGAGGATCCACTGGAAGGACATGCCCTTGTAGCAGCAGCGTGGCGACGATGGCGAGCAGCATGCCGACGGCCGAGACCAGGTTGCCCGCGCCGGGCCGTCGTGCGCCGAGCTCAGCATCTTCAGGCCGAAGATGAACAGGACGGAGGCGACGATGTAGCCGAAGGCGATGAGCGTTCGCAGGTTCATGACTTGCTCTCCGTCCTTGTTCTTGAACATGCCCAGCATGCGGTCGGTGACCAGGTAGCCGCCCACCACGTTGATCATGGCAAGGCCACGCGCCAGCGTGCCCAGAACACGGTCAGCCGCGAGCCGTCGTCGCTGCCCGGCCGCGAGCAGCGCGCCGACGATGGTGATGCCCGAGATGGCGTTGGAGCCCGACATCAGCGGCGTGTGCAGCTGGGAGGGAACCTTGGCGATCAGCTCGAAGCCCAGGAAGATGGCCAGCACGAAGACGAAGAACAGCAGGATCCATGTCGATTCCGTTCCTTACGCGTTCAGCGTTCGCTGATCGTCTCGTTGCACGATCTCGCCGTCGTGCGTGACCAGGCAGCCCTGCATGATTTCGTCCTCCCGGTCGCAGGTTGAAGCGTCTTGGCTTCCTTGTCCCAGAAGTGCTCGACGAGGTTGACGAGGTTGCTGGAGTACATCTGGCTGGCGTCGAGCGGCCACGCGGCCCGGCAGGTTGCCGAGCCCGATGATGCGTGACGCCGTTGACGTCGCACTTCCTCGTCCAGCTGCGAGCCTTCGACGTTGCCGCCGGTCTCCACGGCCAGGTCGACGACCACGCTGCCGGGCTTCATGCCCGCGACCATGTCGGCGGTGACGATGACGCGGCGCCTTGCGGCCGAAGACCTGGGCGGTGGTGATGACGATGTCGGCGCTGCGCGCAGTGCTTGGCCATGCGCCTCGCGCTGCTTCTCGAGCTGCTCCTCGGTCAGCGCCTTGGCGTAGCCGTCCTTGGTCTGGCCGGTCTCGCCGAGGTCGACCTTGACGAACCGGGCGCCGAGCGACTGGACCTGCTCCTCGACCACGGGCCGGGTGTCGAAGGCCTCGACGCGCGCGCCCAGGCGCTTGGCCGTGGCGATGGCCTGCAGGCCGGCCACGCCGGCGCCGATGATGAACACCCGCGCCGGCGCGATCGTGCCGGCGGGCGTCATCATCATGGGGAGGATCTTGTCGCAGCGCGCTCCGCGGCGAGGATCACCGCCACGTAGCCGGCGAGGTTGGCCTGCGAGCTGAGCGCGTCCATCTTCTGGGCGATGCGTGGTGCGCGGGATCATCTCCATGCTGATCGCGGTGACGCCCGCCGCCGCGAAGGCCGCCACGAGGTCGCCGCGGCGGAAGGGGTCCAGGTAACCGAGGTGCAGGGCGCCCCGCTTCTGCTTCGCCGCCTCCGCGGCGTCGGGCGGCCGCAGGCGGATGACGAGGTCGGCCCCTTCGAGGGCCGCGTCGCGGTCGGTGCGCACCCGCGCGCCGGCCGCCTCGTAGGCGGCGTCCTCGACGGGAAGGCCCCGGCCGAGCCCGGCTTCGACGTCGACGCCGGCGCCGAGCTTGACGAGCTTCTGGACCGTGGCGGGCACGAGCGCCGCGCGCCGTTCCGCCGCGTCGGTTTCCCTGGGCACGAACACCTGCATGGCTGATCCTCCCGGCGGGGCCGGCCGCCCCAAAAAACAAACGCCGGTCTGCGCGCGGTATGACCGCCGCGGCCGGCTCGCCCCGCCTGTCGCGCGGTTACCTTACGCGGCGGGCTCCCGGTGTCAAGAGGCGCGGCGTGGCCCGTTTCCGGGCTGGCGCCGGGCCCGCCCTGCGGCTATACAGGGCCGCGGGGAAAGAGGGAGGGCGCAGGCATGAAGGGCATCGTACTGGCGGGCGGGTCGGGTACGCGGCTGTACCCCATCACCCGGTCCGTGAGCAAGCAGCTGCTCCCGGTGTACGACAAGCCGATGATCTACTACCCCCTCTCCGTGCTCTTGCTGGCCGGCATCCGCGAGATCCTCGTCATCTCCACCCCCGAAGACCTGCCGCGGTTCCGAGCGCTGCTCGGCGACGGCCGTTCGTTCGGCGTCCGCTTCGCCTACGCGGAACAGCCCCGGCCCGAGGGCCTGGCGCAGGCGTTCGTGATCGGCGCCCCGTTCGTCGGGGACGACCCGGTCGCCCTCGTGCTGGGCGACAACATCTTCTACGGGCAGGGGCTGATGCAGACGCTCCGGCGCGCCGGCGAAACGACCTCGGGCGGGCTCGTCTTCGGCTACCCCGTCCGGGACCCGGAGCGCTACGGCGTGGTGGAGTTCGACGCGTCGGGGCGCGCCCTGAGCATCGAGGAGAAGCCGGAGCGGCCCCGGTCGAACTACGCCGTGCCCGGCCTCTACTTCTACGACAACGACGTCGTGCGCATCGCCGCGGACCTGCGCCCCTCGCCGCGCGGCGAGCTGGAGATCACGGACGTGAACCTTGCCTACCTCCGCGCGGGCCGGCTCCGGGTCGAGCGGCTGGGCCGCGGCCTCGCGTGGCTCGACACCGGCACGCACGACTCCCTGCTGCAGGCCTCGAACTTCGTGCAGACGATCGAGGCGCGGCAGGGCCTGAAGATCGCCTGCCTCGAGGAGATCGCCTACCGCATGGGCTACATCGACGCCGGGCAGGTCCGCCGCCTGGCGGAGGGCTTCGGCAGGAAGAACGAGTACGGGCAGTACCTGCTGCAGGTGCTCGACGGGGGCGCGGAGTAGGCCGTGGGCGTCACCGTCCAGGCCACCGACCTGCCGGGCGTGCTGCTCTGCGAACTGCACTTCCTGCGCGACCCGCGCGGGTTCTTCGTCGAGACCTACCACGGGCGGACCTACGCGGAGGCGGGCATCCCGGGGCCGTTCGTGCAGGACAACTTCTCGCACTCGCGGCAGGGCACGCTGCGCGGGATGCACTACCAGCTGCGGCACCCCCAGGCGAAACTGGTCTCGGTCCTGCGCGGCGCGGTCTACGACGTCGCGGTCGACATTCGGCGGGGCTCCCCGACCTTCGGCCGGTGGGTCGGCTCCATCCTCTCGCGCGACAACGGGCGGCAGCTCTACATCCCCGGGGGGTTCGCGCACGGGTTCTGCGTGCTGAGCGAAGAGGCCGACGTCGTCTACAAGTGCTCCGACTTCTACGACCCGGCCGACGACCGCGGCGTGCGCTGGAACGACCCGCGCATCGGCATCGACTGGCCGGTCCGGGAGCCGCTGCTCTCCGCGAAGGACCGCGGGCTGCCGGGGCTGGACGACGACGGCGCGGACCTGCCCGACTGGCCGGGCTGACGGGTGCCGGCCGGTCCCGGCGCCTCACCCGACGGCGGGATGCAGGTACAGGGGGGCAAGCGGCTCGGACGGCTCCCCCGCCGCCCGCCGCTCGAGGGCGAGGCGCCCGACCCACTCCGCGCGGGGGAACCGGTCGCCCTCGATCCAGCGCACGCCCGGCGCCGGGTGCGCCGCCGCGTGCGGCCCGACGCGCGCCCACTCGGAGGTGGCCGCCGTGGCGCCCGCGGGGAGACGCCCGGCCAGCGCCGCGGGCGCGACGAGCTGCCAGTCCCCCGCCTGCCGCACGCCGGCCCCGGGCGCCGGCTCGAACAGACCCAGCCACAGGTGCCCGCGCCGCGCGTCGCCCACGATCGCGACCGGCCCGCCGCGCCCTTCGGCCGCCAGTTCGGCGGCGAGCGCCGCGCCGCTGGCCACGGCGTACACGTCGCGCCCCGCCGGCAGCGCGAGCCCCCGCGCGAGGGTCATCGCCACGCGCAGGCCCGAGTAAACGCCCGGCCCGCGCCCCACGGCGAAGCGGTCGACGGCGTCCGGGGTCCAGCCGGCCTCCTCGAGGGCGGCGCGCAGCGCGCGGAACACCGACCGCTGGGCGCGGCGCTCCTCGCGCCATGTGCGCGCCGCGACGGGCGCCGCCCCCTCGAACAGGGCCAGGCTGCCCTCCGCCGTCGACAGCTCCACCGCCAGCATCCGTTCCGCCACCTCAGGCCTCCCCCGTCCAGACGCGCAAACGCCGCTCCTCCGGCGCGCGGCCCATCTCCAGGTGCACGTGCACCGTGCGCGGCGGCAGCAGCCCCGCGGCCCGCTCCGCCCACTCGACCACGGTCACGCCGTCGCCGTCGAGGTACTCGTCCCACTCGAGGGCGAGAATCTCCGCGGGCCGCTCGAGGCGGTAGAGGTCGAAGTGGTAGAGCGGAAGCGGGCCGCGGTACTCGTTGACGAGCGTGAAGGTGGGGCTGCTGACGGGCCCGGCCACGCCCAGCGCGCGGCCCAGGCCCTGGACGAGACAGGTCTTGCCCGAGCCGAGCGGCCCGTGGAGCGCGACGACCGAGCCGGGTCCGAGCCGTTCCGCCAGCCGTCCGGCGAAGGCCCACGTCTCCGGGGGACCGCGCGTCACCAGTTCTTCCGCGGGCGTCGTCGTCATGGCGCGGGTCACTCTAGCCGCTATCCGGCCCGGACGCCACGCGTTCATGCCCCCGGCCCGGCCGCCGCCGCCCGCGCCTCACGCGGCCGGCGGGGCGAAGTGCTCGTAGCCGCCGCCGAGGGGCCCGCGCGCACCCGCGGCATCGACGAGCAGGACCTCGCCTGCGCGGTCCGTGACACGGCCGATGCGGGTGCAGGCCAGCTCGAAGGCCGCGCGCCACGCCCGCTCGAAGGCCGCGCGGCGGTCCGGCCGGACGGTGAACAGCAGCTCGAAGTCCTCGCCGTCGCGCAGCGCGCGCTCGAGCGGCGTGCGGGCGCCGGCCGCCGCGCGCGCGGCGCCGGAGACGGGCACCGCCGGCCCGTCCACCTCCGCCCCGGTCCCGGAGGCGCGCGCCATCCGCGGAAGGTCCGTGCCGATCCCGTCGCTCACGTCCATCATCGCCCCCGCCCAGCCGCCCTCGCGGAGCCAGGCGCCTTCCCGCACGCGCGGTTCGAAGGCCGGGTCGCCGCCGGCGGCGCGGCCGCCGAGGGCGCCGGTCACGTAGAGCAGGTCGCCCGGCCGCGCGCCCGAGCGCAGCACCGCCGTGCCGCGCGGGACGCGGCCCACGCCGAACACGTGCAACTCCAGCGCGGGGCCGCGCGCGAGGTCGCCGCCCACGATGGCCGCGCCGTGCCGCGCGGCGAGCGCGCCGGCCCCCTCGTAGCACCGCTCGAGCCGCGCCACCGGCGTGCCGGGCGGGGCGACGAGGTCCACCAGCAGCCAGCACGGCTCCGCGCCGGTCGCGGCGAGGTCGCTCAGCACCCGCCCCACCGCCTTGTGCCCCACGGCGGCGGGCGGCGCGCCGGGCGGGAAGTGCACGCCTTCGATCAGCGGATCCGTCGTCAGCGCCCAGTCCCACGCGCCGTCGCCGGCGCGCACGATCGCGCAGTCGTCGCCCGGTCCCGTCGCGACGTCCCGGCCCGGGGCCAGCCGGCCGAGGAGGCGGCGCAGGGCCTCGATCTCGCCCAGGTCGCCCAGCGTGGGTCCGGCGGTCACGGCGCCCCGTCCCCCGCGTCGCCGCGTCCCGCCCCGATCACCCGGGCGATCGCCGGCCCGAAGGGCGGCCGCAGCACGCCGTGCTCGCAGACGATGGCGGTCACGAGCTCCGCCGGGGTGACGTCGAAGGCCGGCGCGTAGACCGCGACGCCCTCGGGGGCGGTGCGCCGGCCGAACCCCTCGGTGACCTCGCGCGGGTCGCGCTCCTCGATCGGGATGCCCGAGCCGTCGGGCAGCGAGGGGTCGAACGTGCTGGAGGGGGCGAGGACGTAGAAGGGGACGCCGTGCGCCCGGGCCAGCACGGCCACGCCGTAGGTGCCGATCTTGTTGGCCGCGTCGCCGTTGGCCGCGATGCGGTCCGCCCCGACCAGGACGAGCGTCGACCCGGCCCTCGCGCATGACCTGCGCGGCCATGTTGTCGCAGATCAGCGTGACGTCGACGCCCGCCTGCATCAGTTCCCAGGCCGTCAGCCGGGCGCCCTGCAGCAGCGGGCGGGTCTCGTCGGCGTAGACCCGCACGCGCCGGCCCTCCGCGGCGGCGCAGTACACGGGGGCGAGGGCGGTGCCGTAGCCGGCCGTGGCCAGGCCGCCGGCGTTGCAGTGGGTGAGCACCGCCTGGCCGTCGCCGATCAGGGCGGCGCCGTGCCGCCCGATGGCGCGGCACATCGCGGCGTCCTCCCGGGCGATGGCGACCGCCTCCTCGACGAGGCGGTCCTTCATCGCCTCGACCCCGCCGCCCGCGTGCCGGCGGGCGCAGGCCGTCATGCGGTCGAGCGCCCAGAAGAGGTTGACCGCCGTGGGCCGGGCGGTGGCGAGGAAGGCCGCGGCGCGCCCGACCGCGGCGAGCAGCGCGTCCCCGCCGGCCGCGCCGTCGCCCTGCACGGCCGCCGCGACGCCCATGGCGGCCGCCACGCCGATGGCCGGCGCGCCGCGCACCTGCAGGGTGCGTATGGCCCGCCACACCTCGCGCAGGTCCGCGGTCTCCAGGTACGCCAGCTCGCCGGGCAGGCGGGTCTGGTCGATCAGCCGGATCCGGCCGGGCCGCGGCCGGCCCGGGCGGTCGGGCACCCAGGCGATGGTTTCGACCGGTTCGTGCGGCATCGACGGGTCTCCTCGCGCGCCCGGCCGCCTCAGCCGAGCCCGTGCAGTATAGCCAGGTTGACCCCGTTGAAGAAGGCGTGCATGGCGACGGGCACGGCGAGCGACCCCGTGAGGAGGTAGGCGAGCGAGAAGCCGACGCCGAGCACGAAGAGCGGGGCGAACGACGGCAGGTGGAAGTGCAGCAGGGCGAAGACCGCCGACACGAGCACGACGGCCGGCGCCGTGCCGAAACGGCGCGCCGCGAGCGGCAGCGCCAGCCCCCGGAAGAGCACCTCCTCGGCCAGCGGGGCGAGCGCGACCCCCACGAACAGCACGTAGCCGCGCAGCCAGGGCGCCGCCTCCCGCAGCAGGAGGAAGACCGGCTGCGGCTCGGGCCGCACGCCCAGGCGCACCAGCACCTGCTGGTACGCGACCGAGTACACCAGCACGAGCGGCAGCAGCGCGAGGTAGGCCGCCAGCCCGCGCGCCGCATCGGGCAGCAGCCTCCGCGCGCGCCACCCGAACGCGGAGCGCCACGAGACGCGCCGGCGGCGCAGCCACGCGGTGACGGCGGCCAGCACGACGCCGTGGAAGAGCAGGCCCTGGACGAGCAGGCCCGCCGCCGCGGCGCGCGCCTCGCCGTACCGGGCCGCGCCGTGCCGCAGGAGGAACAGGGCGGCCAGCTGCAGCGCCGCCAGCGCCAGCCCCAGGCGCAGGCCGTCCCGCTCCAGCCACGGCCGCCAGAGGAGCAGGCGGACCCGCGCCGCCAGGTCCGGGGGCCGCCGCGCGAACCGCGCGAGCAGCACGCCGGCGCAGACCAGCCCGGCCAGGGCGAGCGCCGCCGTCACCAGGACCGCCGGCCACGCCGAGGAGGGGTCCGGCGCGAGCTCCGCGTAGGGCGTCGGCCAGGCCTCGGCGGCCGCGCCCGCTGGCGCCGCCGCGGGCATCAGCCCGCCGCCGGGCCGTCCGGCGACTCCACGACCTCGCGCACGACGTACGTCGGCTTGTCCTGCGACTCGTGGTAGGTGCGGGTCTGGACCTCGGCCAGCAGGCCCATGCTGATGAACTGCATGCAGAAGGACAGCATCATGAGCGGGGTGATGACCCAGAAGGGCCGCTTGACCAGGTACGGCGAGAAGAGGCCGAAGACGCGGTCGACCGCCAGCAGCACGAGGATGGCCGCCGCGGGCGTGAAGAAGGCCGCGGCCACCTTGCCGAACATCTGCATCGGGCCCATGCTGTAGCGCAGCAGGAACTTGACCGTCATCAGGTCCAGGACGACGCGGAACGTGCGCGAGATCCCGTACTTCGAGGTCCCGAAGCGCCGCGGGTGGTGCGTCACGACGACCTCGGCCACGCCGCCGCCGACCCAGCTGGCGAGGGCGGGGATGAACCGGTGCATCTCGCCGTAGAGCCGGAGGTGGCTGATCACCTCGCGCCGGTAGGCCTTCAGCGTGCAGCCGTAGTCGTGCAGGCGCACGCCGGTGATCCGGCTGATGAGGCCGTTGGCGAGCATCGAGGGCAGCCGGCGGTTGATGAACGGGTCCTTGCGGTCCTTGCGCCAGCCGCTGACGACGTCGACCTCCGGGGTCATGTGCTCGAGCAGCTTCGGGATGTCCGCCGGGTCGTTCTGCAGGTCGGCGTCCATCGTGACGATGAACTCGCCGCGCGCGTGGTCGAAGCCCGCGCTCATGGCGGCCGTCTGGCCGAAGTTGCGGCGGAAGCGCACGAGCCGCAGGCGGGGGAACCGGCGGGACAGCTCGACCAGCTTCGGCCACGTCCCGTCGCGGCTCCCGTCGTCGACGAGCACGATCTCGTACGTCCGGCCCAGGGCCGGCAGCACCTCGTGCAGGCGGGCGCACAGGGGCTCGACGCTTTCTTCCTCGTTGAAAACCGGAACGACGACGGAGAGATCCACGTGCACACCCCCTGCCTTGCGGATGCCCGATAGTGCGGCACCGCGGGGGCCCGCGGCAATGCTTTTGACGCCGGGCGGGGGTTCCGCGGAATGCGCTCGCCTCGCCCCGCGCGGCGGGATAGCGTGGGCCGATGCACGGCGCCAACAGGGGCGGGCGGTGGGTGGCGGGGCTGCTGGCGGCGGCCTGCGCGGCCTGCGCGTCGCCCGGACCCGACGACGTGCCGGTGGCGCCCATCGACCCCGTGGTCTTCGAGGGATGGTCCGGGGCCTTCCTGCTCAGGAACCGGGTCGCCGAGGCCGTCGTCGTGCCGGCCATCGGCCGGATCGCCGCCTTCGTCCCGCTGGGCGGCAGCAACGTGCTGCACCTCTCCGCCGCCCTGCTCGGCCGGGCCCCGGACGCGCGGGCCGGGCGGCGGCGCTGGGCGAACTACGGCGGCGACTGGCTCTGGCCGCTCGCGCAGGCGCGCTGGGCCGAGCTGCCGCCCGGCGGGCCCTCGCCGACGGCCCTGCTGGCCGGCCGCGGCTGGGAGGGCCGGGCCTGGATCGCCGGCGACGGCGCCCAGGTCTGCCTGCTGTCGCGCACGTACGGACCGCCGCTGAACGTGCGCGCGACCCGCCTCGTACGGCTGGGCGGGATCACCGCCACCCTCGACGTGCGGCAACGCATCGAGGCCGTCGGCCCCGCCTCGCTGCCCGTCGCCGCGTGGAGCATCAGCCAGGTCGACCGGCCGCGGCGCATCGTGCTGCCCCGCGCGGCGGACTCCGCCTGGCCGGCGGGCTTCACGCCGCTTTCCTTCAAGCCGCCGCCCGCCTACGCGGTGCGGGCCGTGGGCGACGCGGTCGTCTTCCGCCCGGGCCTCGGGGGGGATCACCGGGTCGGCACCGACTCGGCGCGCGGCTGGATTGCCGTGGAACAGGACGGGTGGCTGGTCATCGCCCGCATGCGGCCGGTGCCCGGCCCCGGAGAGCGCGCGCCGCCCGGCGTGACGGTGGCGGCCTACGGCAGCGGTTCGGACCCGTACGCGGAAATCGAGCTGGTGGGCGCCGAACGCCGGCTGGCGCGCGGCGAGGTGCTCGAGAACGAGGTGCGCATCGCCTGCCACCCGCTGCCGAGGACGCTGGACGACGACGCGCTGGTGGCGCGCGTGGAGCTGCTGCTGGGCGAGACCGGCGGGGAGGCTGCTGCGGAGGCGCCGTGACCGCCCGCGCGGCGCGCCGGGAGGGGCATCGCGGCATGGACAGCAGGGGGGTCATACGCTCCGCGGGGACGGTGGGCGCGCTCACCGGCGTGAGCCGGGTCCTCGGCCTCGCGCGCGACGTGCTGATGGCGGGGATGTTCGGGACGTCGTCCGCCATGTCCGCCTTTGTCGTCGCGTTCCGCCTGCCCAACCTGTTCCGCGCCCTGTTCGGGGAGGGCGCGCTCTCCGCCGCGTTCGTGCCGGTTTTCGTCGAGACCCTGCGCCGGGACGGCCGCGAGGCGGCGTGGCGCGTGGCCCGCCAGGTGTTCACGCTCACGGCGCTCGTGCTCGCGGCGCTCACCCTGGCCGGGCTCGCCGGCGTCCGGTGGGGCCTGGCCCGGCCCGACCTCGCGGAACGGACGCGCCTGGTCCTCTCGCTCCTGCAGATCATGCTGCCCTACATGATCTTCATCTGCCTCGCGGCGCTCGCGATGGCGTCGCTCAACGCCCTCCACCACTTCGCCGTGCCCGCCGCCGCGCCGAGCCTGCTGAACCTCTGCCTCATCGCGGCCGTGCTGTTCGTCTGCCCGCGCCTGGGGGAGGACCCCTCGGCCCGGATCGCCGGCGTCGCCTGGGCCGTGCTCGCCGCGGGCGCGCTGCAGCTCGCGGTCCAGCTTCCGCTGCTCGCGCGGCGGGGGATGCGGCTGCGCCCGCTGTTCGACCTCTCCGACCGGCGGCTCTGGCGTATCGTCTCGCTCATGGGGCCCGCGGCGCTGGGGCGGGCGGTCACGCAGTTCAACGTGCTCCTCGACAGCCTGCTGGCCGTCTGGATCGGCGCGTGGGCGCCCGCGGCGCTGTTCTTCAGCGAGCGGCTGATCTACCTCCCGCTCGGCCTCTTCGCCACGGCGCTGGGCACGGTGCTGCTCCCGGTCTTCTCGGGGCAGGCCGCCCGGGCGGACCCCGCGGCCATGCGCCGCACGCTCAACCACTCGCTGCGCCTGCTGCTGTTCGTCATGATCCCCGCCGCGGCGGGCCTGCTGGCGCTCGGCGTCCCGCTCGTCGAACTCCTCTTCCAGCGCCGCGCGTTCGGCGCGGAGTCCGCGGTCCTGACCGCCCGCGCGCTGGCGTTCTACGCCCCGGGCCTCGTCGTCTTCAGTCTCGCCAAGGTGTTCGTGCCCGCCTTCTTCGCGCTGCAGGACACCCGCACGCCGGTGCGCGTCGGCCTCGTCATCGTCAGCGCGAACATCGCCCTCAGCATCCTGTTCATGCTCACCTGGCCGCTGTCCTACAGGCACGCCGGTATCGCCTTCGCCACCGTCCTCGCGGGCACGGCCCAGGTCCTCGCCCTCGGGGTGCTGCTGCACCGCCGCGTCGGCTCGCCCGGCTGGCGCGCGATCGGGGCCGGCGCCGCCCGCGCGGCCGCGGCCGCCGCCGTGATGGCGTTCGCCGCGCGGTGGGTCGTGTCGGCCGCCGCGTTGCGCCTCGCCGCCGCGGGGCGGACGGGCACGCCTGCGCGGGCCGCCGCCGTGGCCGCCGCCATGGCCGCCGGCCTGCTCGTGTACGCCGCCGCCGCCGCCCTGCTCCGCAGCCCGGAACTCCGGGAGCTGGGCCGGGCCCTCGCCCGGCGCGGCGGCGAGACCCGCCCGGCCGCCTGAAGCCGGGTTCTTCCGCCCCGCACCCGCCCCTTCGCCGCCGCCGATACCCCGCCCGGGCCCATATCTGGTTGTTGATAACCCGGGAGGCCCAATAGGTCGTATTTCCTAAGAAAAACACCCAAAACCTCCCTTTTTTCGTTGCACGGAAGGGGCCGGGGCGTAGACTTCTTTCCGGCAGCGGTGCTCTTTGAATCGTGTCTTCAGGAAGGTCGAGTGGACGTGAGACCGGCGCTCGCCGAAAACCCCATGCATCCTCGTGGCGGATACGGCAGCGCAGAAAGCCCGCAGGGGGCGGCGGCCCCGAGCGATCGGGGTGCGCAAGGGTCCGGCGGATCAAGACCCTGGGGGGCAGGATGGCGGCCGCAAGGCATGCCGCCAAGCCCGTGAGGGGACGGCGCGCGAAGGCGCGCACGGCCGCCGGTTCCGAGGTCCCCAGGAGGCGAAACCCATGGAAGGATCGGGCCGGATACGCCGCTAAACACGGCGCTCCGTTACCCGTTACTTCGGGCGGGATCAAACCCCGGCAGCCACAGCGGACGCAGCGAACCCGAACAGGGGGAGCGCGGCCGCCCAGCGGCAGGCGGGGACAGCCGGGCCGAGAGGCCGGGCGATCGCCCGGGGCGAAAGACTTCGAAGGGGGAAGCCCAGGGGCGCTGTCCCGGCGAAACAGACGGGACGAGGTCGCGCGGGGCGCAAGTCGCCAGGGGGGTAGCCAAACCCCGGAGGCGGATGGGACCGGGCCCGGAAACCCGGTCGATTCAAGGCGTCGCGCGGCTGCATGTGCCGAAGGGCAGGGAACTCCGTGAGCGTGCCCCCGCCGGAGCGGGCGGGGGGATTCCACGCGGTGAAACACTCCACGGCCGGCCCAAGACTGCGGGGAGCGGGAAGCGCCCTTTACGCGGCGCGGATACCGCATCGACGAAGGCCCTGAAGCCGGGGCGCAAGCCAACGGCAGGAGGGAGCCGCCCAACCGATGGGGGCGGGAATCGATGCGGCCGGCTCCGAGGAGTCGGGTAACGGCGAAGGAGGACCGCCGCCGGCGGGCAACCGCCGCGCGGCAAGCCGCGCGGACCGAAGCGCTGGGGGAGAAAACGGGTTCACGCCGCCCGGCCTTCTTTCCTTTGCCGCCGGCCCCTTCCGGTCGTTCTACCGGAAGGGGCCGTGGCCGTCCCGGGGCCGGACGCGGCGGTGCGCGGCCGCGCACCGCCCCGCG
The DNA here is from genome assembly GCA_963744655.1 of uncultured bacterium. GTDB lineage: Bacteria > Verrucomicrobiota > Kiritimatiellia > PWTM01 > PWTM01 > CAVUUJ01. Next base: position 1,090,520 of record CAVUUJ010000002.1, read on the forward strand.
GCACCCCGGGATTGACGCCCCGCCGCGGGGGCCCCCATACTCCGGCGCGTCGAGTCCTCCCGCCGGCGCGCGGGCGGTCCGGCCAGGTGCGCGGTGAATCCCCTCGGGTCCCCCGACAAGACGACGCGGCGGACGGCGAACCCGCCGCCCCCTCCCATGTCGCTCATGCACGCCGCGCCGCCGTGCGCGGAGCACCCGCTGCGGTTTGCGCGGGACGGGGTCGGCGTCCACTACCACCCGTTCGCGGAGCGGCCGCTTTCCGATGCCTGCTGGAGCCTGCAGGCCGGACCCGACCGGCGCATCTACGCGGCCGCCTGCGTGGAGCACACCGGCGGGGAAACGGCGACCGTCGTGCGCTACGACCGGAACCGCGACGGGCTCGAGTACCTCTTCGACCTGGACACCGTCACCGGCGACCTCCGCGACAGCGGCCGCGCCACGCAGTGCAAGATCCACTACAGTTTCGCCCCGGACGCCGCGCGGGGCGTCCTGTACGCCGCGACGCACCTGAGCGGTCCGCCGAAAGGCCGCCGCGGCTACAACCCCTGGTCGGCGTGGCACGATCCCGCCGTCGCGTTCCGTGGCGCGTACCTCGTGACCTACGACACGGCGCGCGACGCGGTCGTCGACAGCCTCCTGATGATTCCGAGGGAGGGCTGCCGGTGCCTGTGCTTCGACCCCGGCCGCCGCCGGCTGTACGCCCTGACCTACCCGCGCGACCACTTCGTCTACTTCGACCTGGCGACGCGCCGCCTGCACGACCGCGGTCGCATCGGCTCGGTCAACGGGCAGTGCCTCTTCACCGACCCTCGCGGCCGGGTGTACACGTTCGCCGACACCGGGCGCATGCTGCGCTTCGACCCGGACGCGGACCGGCTGGAAGAGCTGCCGCACGTCTTCCCGCACGAACCCTACCAGGATCCCCGGCATGGCGTGCTCTACGACGCGGTCGAGGACCCGGAGGGCGACGCCGTGTACGGCGTGCCGTGGCGCGCGCGCCCGCACCTGGTCCGGTTCCGGCCCGGGGACGGCCCGGCCGGCCGGCTGGAAGACCTCGGGCGCCTCACGCAGGCGGGATCGCCCTCGCAGCCGGTCGGCGTCAACAGCGACCACGTCGGCGGCCTCGTGTTCGGCGCCGACGGCCTGCTCTACTACGCGAAGAGCGCCTGGGCCGCCCCGGCCGGCGGGGACGGGCCCCGCCCTTCGGGCGGTCCGGGGGATTCGATCGCGGTGCTCTGCCGCATGGACCCCCGGACGCTCCGGCACGAGGAGGTCTGCACCCTCGCGGAGGGACCCGGGCGGCATCACTACATCTCGCGCGGCGCGCGCGACGCCGCGGGCGCCCTCTACTTCGCGAAGGTGCTCGCGCAGCCCGCGGGCATGTACCGGGTGACGCTGCCGGGCGGCGCGGCGGCGGCCGCGCGGCCGGACGGGAGGCTGCGGCGATGGGGATGACGCTCCGGGCGGGTTTCGTGGAGGAAGGCCAGTTCGTCGCGCTGCCGCTGGCGATGCCCGGCGAGTCGCTGCCGATCGACGCGGACGCGAGCGCGATCGAGGCCCTGGCCGTCTCCGCGTGCGGCCGCCACGTGTTCGGCGCCACGCTCGGCGCGGCGTGCCACCTCTTCGCCGCGTGGTTCAAGGGCGAAACCGGCGGCGTCCTCGACCTCGGCACGCCCGCGGACGTGACGGACGTCGCCGGTCTCCTGCCCGTGCGGGCCGAGGGGCGCCGCGGGCGCGTCGCGGTGCGCGCGGGCCTCAACGGGCCGGGGGGGTTCCGTGTCGTGCGGGCGCTCCTGCCGCGGCTGCACGGCTCGATCCAGGAGCCGGACTTCACGCACCCGGAGCCCGTGGAGGAGTGGCGCCTGGCCGGCGCGCGGGCACACGACCTGTTCGGTCCCGACGACGGCACCGGGGCGTGGTGCGCGCTGGCGGACCGCTGGGTGCGGATCGAACCGGGGGACGGCCCGGACGGCGGGGGCCGCCCGGCGCTGGCGGGCGTGCCGCACCCCGTCCTGCGCGCGGCGCGCACGGGGGACGCGGCGTGGTGGGCCCCGTCGGCGGAGCGCGTGGTGTGCGTGGGGCCCGGCGGCGGCCCGGAGGCGGCCGGCCCCGGCCCGGCCCTGCCGGCGTGCGGCGCGACGGCGGGGCTGTTCCCCGACGGCGCGGGCGGCGCCTGGTGCGCGGACGCGGACGGCGGGCTGTGGCGCGCGCGTCCCGGCGAGCCCGCTTTCCGGCGCGTCGGGAACGCGCCGCTGGCCCCGGTGCGCGCCGCGGCCGGTCTCGCCGACGGCCGGCTGTACGGCCTCTGCGGCGAGGGCGTCGGCCACTTCTTCCGGATGGACCCGGGCGGCGCCTGCGCGCCGCTGGGTGCCGTGGCCACCGCGCTGGGCGCGAGGCGGTACGCCTTCGACTTCTCCTGCGCCGTGGCGGGCCCCGACGGCTTTCTCTTTTTCGGCGAGCGCGACCGCGGCGCGCACCTGTGGGTGTACTTCCCGCCGCAGCGGGCCTGAGGGACGGGCCGCCCGCGGTCAGGGGACCACGGATTTCGCGCAGCGGAAACCGACGATCGGCCGCCCGCGGTCCGCCAGGCCCTTCCGGCGTCTCGGGTCCGTGCCCGGGTGCGCCCGGGCGAAGGCGCACAGCGCCTCGTCCTCGTCGAGGTAGGACCCGCCGCGGAAGACGTGGTCCAGTCCGCCCCCGGCTTCCGTTCCCCGCCGCACCGGCAGGACGCGGTACGCCTGCGCCTCGTACGCGTCGCCGACCCACTCGGCCGCGTTGCCCGCCATGTGGAGGAGCCCGTAGGGGCTGAGCGCGGACGGTTCCGCCTTCACGTGGTGGAACCGCGCCAGGGCGGGCAGTTCCTCGGCGGCTTCCCACGGGACGGCCGGGAGCGTCGGCTCGGGCGGCGGCGGCGGCGGTTCCTCCTTCCGTCCGAACCAGGAGCGCTTCGGCGGCGGGGCGGGCGGGGGCGGCATCGCCCGGCGGATAAGCGCCAGCACGAAGGAACGGCCCGAAGGGCTGTTCACCGGGCGGCGTTCCGGCGGGTCGTCGCCCCACGGGTACCGGTGCGCGTCCATCCCGCGCGCGGCCTTCTCCCACTCCGTCTCGCTCGGCAGCCGCTTGCCGACCCATTTCGCGTACGCGTACGCGTCGAACCAGTCCACGCCGACCACCGGCTGGTCGTCCGCGGAAAGCTCGGGGAACTGCCAGCCCTCCGGCACGTGGTCCTTCAGCGGGGGGGCGTCGGGATGCTCCATCGAGGAGTCGCCCGTCGCCTTCACGTGCTCCACGAAGCGGCGGTACTCGGCGTTGGTCACCTCGCGGCGGTCGATGAGGAACGGCTCGGTGTGCGCCAGGTGCACGGGAAAGACGTCGCTGTCCGGCCCGGAGGTCGCGTCGCCCATGAGGAAGTAGCCGCCCGGTACGAACACCATGTCCGGGCCGGCGTCGAGCCCCTCCGGGGCCGCGTCCTGCCCGAGCCCGGCCGCGCGGTAGGCGTCGAGCACCCGCGTCTGCAGGCGGCCGAGGTACCCGAGGTCCATGCCCTGGAAGGCGTCGTCCTCGTCCCGCCCCGGGGTCTTCTCCGCGCGCATGACGCGCCGGACCCAGAAGCGCGTGAAGTCGCTCACCACGTCGGCGGCCTCGTCGAAGCGCCCGTCGTCGATGAGCACGGGCAGGCGGTCGCCGATCTCCTTGGGCAGGGCCCGGGCGATCTCGCGCCGCGCGGTCGCGAGCTGGTCGTACAGCGCCTTGGCCCGCGGCGAGCCGGAGTAGTCCGGCCGCTCGATGCGGGAGAAGCGTTTCTGGAGGGCCTGGAGCTTCTCCTCCGCCTCGTCGAACCGGCGCAGGGCCGCCTGCACGGGTCCGAGCCACGCGCCGTCCACGAGCTGCATGCCGAGCTCCACGTTGTGTTTCGCGTCCGCCCACACCGCGCGCAGCCCGCCGAGGGCCCCGGCGTCGGCGTGTTCGGGCGCCTTCGCGAGCAGCTCGTCGGCGAGGGCGATCAGCCGGTCGTACTCGGCGGGGTCGAGGGCGCGGGTCGTCTTCTCCGCGATCACGCGCAGGCGTTCGAATACCAGGTGCACGACATCGTTCTCGCGCCTTTCCGCGATGTCGGCCCGCGCCAGGGACCGCTCGAAGGCGATGCGGTTCCGCTCCGCCCGCAGGAGGATATGCAGGTCGTCCTCCTCCAGCACGATGCCGGTGATCTCCGAGCCGTCCTTCATCCGGACGGTCACGCGGTCCTCCTCCGGCAGCAGCTTGCGGGCTTCGGGCGAGAGGTCCTCGCGCGTGATCCCGGGGGCGGCGAGGGCGAGCAGCAGGAAGCAGAGCGCGGCGCAGCGTGTTCTCGTCATGGCGTACGGGTCTCCCGGGGCCCCACTCTAGGCGTCCCGCCGCCGCCAGGCAATGCCGCGGTCGGCGCGCCGGGCCTCCGCGCGCGAGGCCGGGCGGGCGGGTCAGCGCGCGCCGCGCAGGCAGGCGGGGAACGGGCAGGCGGCGCAGCGCGAGCGGTCGTTGAGGCAGAAATCGCGGAAGATCTGCACGAGGCCCTGGCGGCGCAGGCCGCCGCGGTACCACGAGACGGGATGGCCGGGCCCGAAGAGCGTGTGGGCGGTCGCGCGCACGAGGCCGCTGTCGGTTTCGGGCGGCAGCTCCGCCAGCAGCCCCGCGGCGAACGCGGGGGCCCCGGCGCCGTCGGCGGCGAGAAACGGGACCACGACGTTGATCAGGATCGACACCGCGCGGGCCCGGCCCAGCAGGGCGGTGGCGCGCGGGCCGGCCGCGCCCGACCAGGCCACGCGGTGCGACCAGTAGCCGGCCGGCAGGTCGGTCAGTACCGCGAGCGCCGCGCGCGCGAACCCGGGCGCGCGCCGGGCCGCCAGCCGCCGGAAGACGGCCTCGGGCGTCTCGCCGCGCGTGAAGAGCCACGCCGCGGCGGCGAGTCGCCGGGCCGGGTGGTTGGCGGGCCGCATCCCTGCGAGGGTCCACGCGCCGGCCTCGAGGCGCCGGTCCGCCCAGCGCCGCCGCCGCTTCCACCAGGCGTCCCAGAGGTGCCGCACGAAGCGGCGCGTCTCCGCGTCCCACCGCGCCGGCGCCGTGTCGGGCAGCAGGCCGGCCACGCCCATCAGGAGGGCGTAGGCGGCCTGCCCGTCGCCGCCGGCCTCGCCGCGCAGCTCGTCGAGCGGGACCGCCGCGGCCAGCCGGCGGGCGGCGCCCTTGTTGCGCCGGTAGCCGAGGGCGGCGAGGAACTCCTCGTAAAAGGCCTGGGGCGCGCCGCGCTCGCGGATCCGCCGCGCCATCCGGCCGGCCTTGGCCAGCAGGCGGGCCTCGCCCGCCGCCGCGAGCAGCGCCTCCTTGTCGTCGGGGTGCCACGCGGCCAGCTCGCGGGCGCAGGGGGTGAGGGGCCCGCGGGCCGCGTAGGGGTAGGCCGCCGGGTCGATGTCCTCGAAAGAGAACCCGGGCCGCGCCGCCAGCGCGGGCTGCAGCGCGATCTCGATGCAGCCGGGCGGCAGCGTCCCCGCCGGCGCCCGGCCGGGGAAGAAGGTCACGTGGGCCCGCACGCCCGCGTAGCGCGGGTCGCCGGCGTGGCCGTGCCCGGTCCAGCCCGACGCGCGCAGGTGCACCTCGACGCCGCCGGCCAGGCGCCGCCGCTCGGGGCCCAGGACGAGGGCCGCGCCGAGGAAGTCCGGGCCGGGTTCGAGGTTCCACACGCCCGGCGACTCCACGCGGACCGCCTCGCCCTCGGCCGTCCGCAGGCTGTCCGGCCGCAGCGCGGGGTCGTACCACGCGCACTGCAGCAGGCGTTCCGAGGCGGGGGCGTCCGGCCGCCCCCCGCCCGGTTCCCCCACGCGGCCGCCCGGGCCGGGCGGCGGGAAGGCGTAGCGGGCCGCGCCCGGGAAGAACCGGGCGGGGCCGGTGTCGGGCCATGCGGCGCGAACGATGCCTGCTCCCTCCGTGCCGGGAGGCCCCCTTGACGGCACCCCCCCGGCGGTCATAATAGCCCGACCCGTCCGGACGGGGAAGCCCCGTGCCGCGCGGGGAGCCCCCGGGTCCGCGGGCGGCATTGATCGGACGCATGATCAACGTATCCCATCTGACCAAGCGCTACGCGGGCGTGGCCGCCGTCGACGACATCTCCTTCGAGGTGGCGCGCGGCGAGGTCGTCGGCTTTCTCGGCCCGAACGGGGCCGGCAAGACCACCACGATGCGGGTGCTGGCGGGCTACCTGCCCGCGACGGGCGGCGAGGTGCGCGTCGCCGGCCGGGACGTGCGCACCGAGTCGCTCGAGGTGCGCCGGCGGATCGGGTACCTGCCGGAGAACTGCCCCCTGTACCCCGACATGCGGGTCGACGAATACCTGCGGTTCCGCGCCGCCCTCAAGGGCGTGCCCGCGCGGCGGGTCCGCCTCCGGGTCGGCGAGGTGAAGGAGCTCTGCGGCCTGGAGGGGGAGGGCCGCCGCCTCATCGGCCACCTCTCCAAGGGCTACCGCCAGCGCGTGGGCATGGCCGACGCCCTCGTCCACGAGCCCGAGCTGCTCATCCTCGACGAGCCGACGATCGGGCTCGACCCCAACCAGATCCGCCAGGTCCGCGAGCTCGTCGGCCGGCTGGCCGACCGCCACACGATCCTGCTCTCCACGCATATCCTCCCGGAGGTCGAGATGACCTGCCGCCGCGTCCTCATCATCGACCACGGCCGGATGCTGGCGTCGGACACGACCGACGAGCTCCGGCGCCGGCTGCGCGGCCAGGCGCGGATCACGCTGGAGGTCGACGCCCCGCCCGGGGACCTCTTCGCGGCCCTCGGCGCCGTGCCGGGCGTGCGCGCCGTGGAGGAGGGCCCGGTCGAGGGCCGCTGGCGCACGGCCCGGCTCGGGTGCACCGGCGAGGTCGACCCCCGCGAGGAGATCCACCGGCTCGTCGTCGCCCGCGGGTGGGCGCTGCGCGAGATGCACCGCCAGCGGAACAGCCTCGAGGAGATCTTCGTCGCGCTCACCCGGGGGGAGGGCGGGGCATGAGGGCCTTCTTCGTCCTGTGGCGGAGGGAGCTGGGGGCGTTCTTCCTCTCCCCGGTCGCCTACGTCACGCTCGCGTTCTTCCTGCTCGCCATGGGCGGCAGCTTCTGGCTCCTCGCCGACGTCCTCGTGGACGGAGCGCCGGGCGCGACGGTCATGGGCGAGCTGTTCGGCTCGATCTTCTTCTGGATCGCCGTGCTGGTGACCGTGCCGCTGCTCACCATGCGGCTCTTCGCGGAGGAGAAGCGCTCCGGCACCTTCGAGACCCTCATGACCGCCCCCGTGGGCGACCTCGCCGTCGTGCTCGCCAAGTACGCGGCCGCCTGCACGCTCTACGCGGCGCTGTGGCTGCCCACCCTGCTCCACGTGTTCATCCTGCGCTCGTTCTCCACCGGGGGGGCCCCGCTCGATCCCGGTGTCGTGGGCGCCGGCTACCTGGGGGCGATGCTGGTCGGCGCGATGTTCCTCTCGGTGGGGCTGCTCGCGTCCGCCCTGACGCGCAACCAGATCGTGGCCGCCGTCGTCAGCTTCGCCTCGTTGTGCCTCCTGTTCCTCGCCGGGTTCCTGCCCTACCTGTCGCGGAACGAGGCGGTGCAGGCCGCGGGCCGCTACGCCTCCGTCGTCGTGCACATGCTCGACTTCTCGCGCGGCACGGTGGACTCGCGCGCCCTGGTCTTCTTCTCCGTGAACACGGCCTGGATGCTGGCCGCCGCCGTCAAGGCCGTCGAGGCACGCCAATGGAAGTGAACGCCGCACCCGCCCGCCGCCGCCCGCCCGGGAGCCGCCCGTGAGGACACCCGCCCAGGTACGCATCGCCCGGGCGCGGCGCCGGCGCTTCGCCGCCGGCCTGGGCGCCGGCGCCACGCTGCTGCTGGCGGCCGTGCTGGCCGGCATGGTCCACTACCTCGGCGCCCGCCACTACGCGCGCTGGGACTGGAGCCGCGCGCGCTTCTACGGGCTGTCGGACAAGTCGAAGCAGGTGCTCGCGTCGCTCGACCGCGACATCGAGGTCGTCGTCTTCTTCCAGGCGGGCCGGGAGGTCTTCGCCGACGTCGACGCCCTCCTCCAGGAGTACCGCGCCGCCTCGCCCCGCCTGCGCGTCTCCCGCGTCGATCCCGACCGCGACCTCGCCCGCACCGAGGAGCTCAAGCAGCAGTTCCCCCTGTGCGAGGCCAACACCGTGCTCTTCCACGCCGGCGACCGCTGGCACATGGTGAAGGAGTCCGACCTGGCGGCCCGCTCGCCCGGCCCGCCCGGGGAGGACGGGGCGGCCCCCGCCGTCTTCCGCGGCGAGCAGCTGTTCACCTCGGCGATCCAGGGCGTCACGCAGGCGCGGCGGCCCGTCGTGTACGTGCTCGCGGGCCACGGGGAGCGCGCGCTCGACAACTACGACAAGGCCGTCGGGCTCGCCGACCTCGCCCGCGTCATCCGCCAGGACAACATCGAGCTGCGCACGCTGCGGCTCGGCGAGGGCCGGGACGTGCCGGCCGACGCCGACGCGCTCCTGGTGGCCGGGCCGCGGCTCCGCTTCGCCCAGCCGGAACTCGACCTGCTGGCCCGCTACCTCGACCACAACGGGCGCGCCGTTTTCCTGCTCGATTCGCGCGCCGACACGGGGCTCGCCTCGCTGTTCGGGCCGTGGGGCCTGCGGGTCGGCGACGACCTCGTGATCGACCCCACCCGCACGCTCACCGGCCGGGAGCTGTTCGTCACCCGCTACGGGATGCACCCGGTCACCGAACGGCTCGCCGGCGTGACGTGCATCCTCTACCTCCCGCGCTCCGTCGAGGCGGCCGAGCCCGGTCCCGGTCCGGCCGTGTCCGCCGACCGCCCGCGCGTCGTGCCGCTCGCCTTCACCTCCCCGGCCGGCTGGGCCGAGACCGACCCCGACGAGAAGCCGCTGCGCTTCGACCCCGGCCGCGACCGCCGCGGCCCCGTCGCCGTGGCGGCGGCGGTCGAACGCGGCCCCGTGCCGGGCATCGACGTGCAGATCCGGCCCACCCGCCTCGTCGTGTTCGGGGACTCGTACTTCGTCTCGAACGAGGCGCTGGCCGGGGGCAACGCGGACCTGTTCATGGCGGCGATGAACTGGCTGCTCAGCCGCGAGGAACTCGCGGCGGTCGCCCCCAAGCCGGTGGCAAAGATGCGCCTGCGCATGACCGCCGCCCAGCTGCGCTGGCTGGCCGTCCTCGTCCTCGGCGTCCTGCCGGCCTGCGCCGGGGGACTCGGCCTGCTCGTGGGGCTGGGGAGGAGAAGGTGAGCCGGCGCGTCCGCACCCCGCTCGCGCTGCTCCTCGCCGCCGCGGCGCTGGCCGCCTTCATCGTGTTCGTCGAGCGGCGGGCGCCGGCCCGGGGCGAGCGGGCGGAACGCGCGCGCCGGGCGTTCCGCGTCCGCGCCGGCGACGTCGAGGCGGTGACGGTCGAGCGCGGCGACCTTCGCGTCGTCCTGCGGCGCGAGGGCCCGCGGTGGCGCCTCGCCGCGCCCGTCGAAACCCGCGCGGACCGCGCCGCCGTGGCCCGGCTCCTCGACGCGCTCGAGGGGCTCGGCCGCAGCCAGGCCGTCTCCCCGGAGGAGCGGCGCCGGGAGGGGCTCACCCTCGACGACTACGGCCTCGCGCGCCCGCAGGCGCGCCTCGCCGTCGAGAGCGCGGGCCGCACCCGCGCCTTCGCCGTGGGCCGCGTCGCCCCGGCGGGCCACGCGGTCTACGTGCTGGAGTCCGAGACCGACGCCGTCGTCGCGGTGGACACCAACCTCCTCGCCGCCCTGCCCGCGCGGCTCGACGACGTGCGCGACCACGTGCTGTTCCCCGGCGACGCGTCCCGCGTGCGCCGCGTCGAACTGCGCCGCGCCGACGGGTTCGTCCAGGCCGGCCGCACCGACGCGGGCTGGTTCATCCAGCAGCCCGTGCTCGCGCGGGCCGACGAGGCGTCGGTCCTCGTGCTGGTCGAAACGCTTTTGGCCGCCCGGGTGGAGGCCTTCGTGCGCGACGACGCGGCGGACGGCGCCGTGTACGGCCTCGAGGAGGCGGCCGACGAGATCGCGCTGGTCTTCGAGCGGGCCGAGCGGCCCCGCATCGCCCTGCAGCTCGGCAAGCCCGTCGATGAGCGCCCCGGTTTCGTCTACGCGCGGCTCCGCCAGGAGGCGCCGGTGTACGCCGTGCCGGCCGCCCTGCGCGAGATGGCGGCGACGCCCCTGGACCGGTTGCGGGACCGCCGCCTGCTGCCGTTCCGGGCCGAAGAGGTCGGATCGATCGAGCTGCGGGCCGGCGAGGCGGCGGTGCGCATGGAACGCGACGGCGGCCGCTGGCGCCTGACCGCCCCGGTCCAGGCGCCCGCGGAGGACGCGTTCGTCGAGCGGGCCCTGCTCGCGTGGGCCGGCGCGCGGGTCGAGCGGTTCCTGGACGGCGTGACGAACCGGGCGGAACGGGGCCTGGCCCCCCCGGTCCGAACGGTCGCCTTCTTCCGGGGCGCGCCGGAAGGCGAGCCCGACTGGGCCGTGCACGTCGGCGCGCCCTCGGACCCGCCCGGCACGGTGGCGGTGGCCTGCCCCGGCGACCCGGCGGTGTACGAGATCGAGGCGGAAGCGGCGAGGTGGAGCCCCGTGACGCCGCTCGCGTTCCGCTCGCTCACCGTCCTGGCCGCCCCGCCCGGCTCCGTGCTCAGCCTCACCCTCGCCCGGCGGGGCGAACCGGAGCAACGCGTGGAGATCGCGGGCGACGCCGTGACCGCCCCCGCAGCGCCCGGCGCGCGGATCGATGCGGCCGCCGTGCGGCGGCAGGCCGGCGCCCTCACGCCGCTTCGCGCCCTGGCCCTCGCGGCCGAGGGCGAGGTCGACGCGGCCGCCCGGTTCGGCCTCGACGACCCCGCCGCGCGCCTGACCGTAGGCCTTTCGGGCGAGGCGGGCCCCGTCAAGACCCTCGTCCTCGGCGCCCGGACGCCGGACGGGCAGTACGCGGCCATCCGGGGGCAGGGCCTGGTCTTCCTCCTCGACGCGGCGCGCGCCGACCTGCTCCAGCGGAAGCTGTACGAGGCGCCGGGCCCGGCCGGGGCGGCGCCGGGGGACGCGGAGACCCCGCCGGCCCCGTGAGGTCGCCGTGAAGAGCCGCCGCGGGTTCCGCGGACGCGCCGGCCGGGGCCGCGCCTTCCGGCACAGCGCGCGCGCGCTCGGCGCGACGGCCGCCGCGGCCCTCGCGCTCGGCGGGTGGCTCCGCGTCTACGGGTTCCCGCGCTTCGTGCGGCAACGCGCCGTGGTCGCCCTGCGCGACGCCGGGCTCGATGTCACGTTCAGCCGGCTCCGGCTGCAGTGGCCCGCCGCCGTCGTCGCCGACGGCGCGACCTGGCGGCTGCACCCGGAACAGCCCTACCCGCGGGTCTCGGCGGAGGCCCTGGCCCTGCGGCTGGATCCGCTGGACCGGCTGCGCGGCGGACCGGGCGTGCGCGGGATCGAGGTGCGCGACGGGCGGCTGGAACTGGTCGCGCCCCCCCGGGGGGGCGCCCGGGCGACCGGGTCCCGGATCGACCGCGTTTTCGGCCGCGCGCGCTTCGAACCCGCCGGGCTGCGGATCGAGTCGCTGCGGGCCGACCTCTTCGGCATGGACCTCTCCGCCGAGGGCCTCGTGCTCGGGGTGGGGCGGCCCGGCGCCGGCCGCGCCGCGCGGACCGGCGGCCTCGTTCCCGAAGGCGTGCTGCGCCAGGCGCCGCGCCTCGCGGCCGGGCTCGCGCAGCTCGACTTCCCCGTCCGCCCGGCGGTGCGGGCGACGTTCCTTGTCGACCCGCAGGCGCCGGACGCGACCGAGATCGACGTGACCGGCTCGGCGGCCGAGGCCCGCTACCGGGGGCTCCCGGTGCGCGGCGCGACGCTGGCGTGGTCGGCCCGCGGCGCGCGGCACCGGCTCGAGGCGGCGCTCGCCGTGCCGCCCGCGGGCCGCCTGGCCCTTCGGGCCGCGCTCGACACGGCGGCGGACACCGTGGAGGGGGCGCTGTCCGCGGAGCTGCCGCTGGCTGACGCGTGGGCGATGCCCTGGCCCGAGGGCGTGCGGCGGACCTGGACGCGCCTGCGCCCCGAAGGCACGGCGCTCGTGCGCGTGGAGGCGGAGACGCCCGGGCCGGTGCCCCGCGCCGGGGTGCTCGCGGCCTGGGACGCGCGGGTGCGGGTCGTGCGCGCCGGCCTCCTCGGCGCCTGGTTCGAGCGGTTCGCCTGCGGCGTCGAACGGCGCGGCGACCGGCTTCGCTTCCACGACATCGAGGCGGTCGTCGGGCGCGGCCGCGCGGCGGGGCCCGCCTCGGGCGAGGTGTCCGTCGACCTGGCCGCCCGGCGCTACGACGGGCGCGGCACGGCGCATTTCGACCCGCACGAGGTGCTGGCCTGGCTCCCCCCCGGCCAGGCGGAATCCATCGGCTCGGCCCAGTTCCCCGCGGAGCCGCCCTATGTCACCGCGGCCTTCGGGGGCGGGCTCGACCGCATCGAGACCTTCCGGCTGGAGGGCGTCGTCGCCGCGACCAACTTCCTCTACCACGGCGGCGGCGTGCGCTCGCTGCACGCGCGGCTCACCTACCGCGACGACACGCTCCGGCTCGACGACGTCCGCGTGGAGCGCCCCGAGGGGGGCCTCGCGGGCTGGGCGGAGATGGACTACGCGCGCGAGCGCGTCCGCTTCGAGGTCGACAGCCGCATGAACCCGCACGCCGTGGCCCGCGCCATCGGGCCGGCGCCGCACCGCTTCGCGCAGCAGCTCCGCTTCGAGGGGCCCTGCCGCATCCGCGCGCGCGGGCTGGTCGATTACGGCGCCTACGAGGCCACCGACCTGGAGGGCGAGGTCGAGGGGCGGGCGCTCGGCGTCGAGTGGTTCCTGGCCGACGAGGCGCGCTTCCGCGTCACGATGCGGGGCCGCCGCCTCCGGCTGGAGGACGTGCAGGGCGCCTACCACGGCGGCGCGTTCGCCGGCGCCGCCTCGTTCGTGCTGGCGGCCGGCGGGGACGGGCACACGGCCTACGAGGCGAGCGGCACGCTCGCCAACGTCGACTTCGCCGCGGCCTACCGCGACATCGCCCGGCAGCCCGGCGGGTCGTACCGGGGCAGGCTGTACGGGGAGGGCCGCGTGGCCGGGCGGATGGGCGAGGGGCAGGGCGGCACCGTAACCGGGGAGGGAAGGATAGGGATCCGCGACGGGGAACTCTTCAAGATCCCCCTCTTCGGCGGCCTGTCCCGCCTGCTGGCGCGCCTCTACCCCGGCCTGGGTTTCGCCACGCAGGGCGACTTCTCCGGGACCTTCGCCGTGGCCGACCGGAAGGTGGTCTCGGAGGACGCGCGCCTGCTCGGGGGGCTGCTGAGCGTGCGGGCGCGGGGCGCCTACCGCTTCGACGGCAGGATGAAGTACGCCGTGCAGGTGCAGCCCATGCGGAAGGGCCCGGTGGCCGAGGTGCTCCGCTTCCTGACCTTTCCCGTCACGAAGCTCTTCGAGTTCGACCTGGGCGGCACCCTCGGCGACCCCGTGTGGGAGCCGCGCAACCTCCCGAAGGAACTCTTCCTGCTCTTCGAGTGAGCCGGGCCCCTACGGGGCGGGCCACAGCACGTCGCCGCGCCGGGCGTCGCCCTCGAGCAGCACGGCGTGCGACGAGGCGGCCCGGACCCCGGTGACGCGGATGCGGCCGCGGGCGGGGCCGGGCACGGTCTCGATGACGTCGCCGGTGATCGGGTCGGTCACCGCGCGCCCCTCGCTGCGCACGGTGAACTCGGCGCCGGGCCGGAGGCCCACGTTCTCGCCGCCGTTGACGATGACCGCGTCGGGCCCGGATTCCGCGACGCGCGGCTGCCAGTAGCGCGCGGGGACGGCTTCGAGCAGCCCGTCGACCGCCCGGGCCATCGCCGCTTCCGTCGCCCGGCCGAGCGGCGTGCGGAAGAAGGCGTCGCCGCCGAACGTCACGCCGCGGTAGTCGAACGAGCCCCCGAACAGGCCCGAGGAGACGCTTCCGTCCGTCCGCACGGAGGCGAGCACCTCGCCGCTCTCCACGTCGTAGAGCCTCACGTTCAGGGCCACGCGGGCGCGCTGGCCGCGGCCGAAGGCCCGCGCGGCGGGGGCGGCGAACCACCCCGAGACGTCGCCCGTGACGGTGAACTCCGTCACCACGCCGCGCAGCATGTAGCGCGCGTTCTTGAGGCGGCCGCGGTCCACCCGCCCCTCGCGGCGGAAGAATTCCCGGCCCTGCCGCGCGATCTCCGCGAGCACGTCGTCGAGGTCCCGCCGCTCCAGGACCGTCACCCGGCCCGTGTCCAGCAGCCCCGTGACGAGCAGGTCGGCCATCCCGCCGCCCAGCTTCCACTGGCCCTCGAAGCCGGACCGGTTCTCGAAGTCCATGACGGCCACGACGGGCTTGACGACGTAGGCCGGCGCGGCGGGGGCGCGGCTCCGGCCGCCGGGCCGGTAGTAGCGCGTCGCGCAACCGGCCGTCGCGGCCACGAGCGCGGCGGCGGCCGCGCGGGCGAAGGCGTTCGGTTTCATGGCGGTAGCGTAGGCCGGTGCGCGCGCGGCGTCCAGCGCACGGCGCGGGCGCGCGGGGCCGGGAGGCAAGACGGGCCGGGGGAGGAAAAGGGGGGGGAATAACCGCTTGTCTTCCCCGGCGGGCACGCCTAGGGTATGCGGCTCCGGTGGGACTCTGGACAGACGAGGGAAAGGACAACTCATGGCGGAAACCCTTGACATGCGGGCGACGGCGGACCAGCGGGCGGCTACCGACGAGGACGTGGCGGCCATCGACCGGCTTCGCGAAACCGTCGAGCAGATGAAGACGGAGGTCGCCCGGGTCATCATCGGCCAGCAGGAGGTCATCGAGCGGGTCCTGATCTGCATCTTCGCGCGCGGCCACGCCCTGCTGATGGGCGTGCCCGGCCTGGCCAAGACCCTGATGATCCACGCCCTCAGCGACATGATGGCGCTGAAGTTCAGCCGGATCCAGTTCACGCCCGACCTGATGCCCTCGGACATCACGGGCACGGACATCCTGCAGGAGACCGACCAGCCCGGCCGCCGCCAGTTCGAGTTCGTGAAGGGCCCGATCTTCGCCAACATCGTGCTGGCCGACGAGATCAACCGCACGCCGCCCAAGACCCAGGCCGCCCTGCTCCAGGCCATGCAGGAGCACTCGGTCAACGCCGGTTCCCACGCCTTCCGGCTCGAGCAGCCCTTCTTCGTGCTGGCGACCCAGAACCCGATCGAGCAGGAGGGGACCTACCCGCTGCCCGAGGCGCAGCTCGACCGTTTCATGTTCCTGATCAAGGTCGACTACCCCACCGAGGAGGAGGAGCGCCGCATCGCCCAGGAGACGACCGGCGGCGCCGCGGCCGCGCTCCGGGAGCTGATCAACGGGGAGACGATCCTGGCCTACCAGGAGCTCGTGCGCCGCGTGCCGGTGCCCGACCACGTCTACGATCACGCCGTGCGCCTCGTGCGCATGACGCGCCCGGGCGCTCGAGACCACCCCGTCCTGGATCAAGGAGTGGGTGCAGTGGGGCGCCGGCCCGCGCGCGGTGCAGTACCTGGTGCTGGGCGCCAAGGCCCGCGCGGTGCTCCGCGGCAGCTACCTCGTGCAGACCGAGGACGTGAACGCCGTCGCCGACCCGGTGCTCAGCCACCGCATCCTCACGAACTTCCACGCGGAGTCCGAGGGCATGACCAGCTCGGAGATCATCCGGCGCATGGTGGACGAGACCTCCGGGGACTGAGCCCCGCGCCCGCGCGCGGCACGATCTCATGGCGAGCGTCCCCCACAGTGCGTTTCTCGACCCGGCCGTCCTCGGCCGGCTGGGCCGCCTCACCGTCCAGCCGCGGGGGCCGATGTCCGGCACCGTGACCGGCATGCACAAGAGCGTGCACCGCGGCTCCAGCGTCGAGTTCGCCGAGTACCGCAAGTACGTGCCCGGCGACGACATCCGCCACATCGACTGGCGGGTCTTCGGCCGCACCGACCGCTTCTACATGAAGGAGTTCGAGGCGGAGACGAACCTCCGCTGCTACCTCGTGGTGGACACGAGCGCCTCGATGGGCTTCGGCGCGGGCGAGGAGAACAAGTTCGACTTCGCCCGCCGCATGGCCGCCACGCTGGCCTACCCGCTCATGCAGCAGGGCGACGCGGTCGGGCTGACCGCCTTCGCCGGCCGCCGCCGCCGCGACCTTCCGCCCCGCTACACGCCCTCGCACCTGCGGAACATCTTCGACGTCCTGGGCCAGCTCGCGCCGCACGGCCCGACGGACATCGTGGGCGCGCTGCACGACCTCGCGGAGCGCATCCACCGCCGCTCGCTCGTCCTGATCTTTTCCGACTTCTTCACCGACATCGAGCCGCTGCTGGACTGCTTCCAGCACCTGCGCTTTCGCAAGCACGACGTGGGCGTCTTCCACCTGCTGGGCCGGCAGGAGCTGCAGTTCGGCTTCGACCGCCCGATCCGCTTCGCCGACATGGAGAGCAGCTTCGCGCAGGTGACCGATCCCGCGGTGATCCGCGGCGCCTACCTGCGCGCGCTGCACGAGTACCTCGACGGGCTGCGCCGCGGCTGCATGGAGTTCCGGGTCGATTACCAGCGCATCGTGACCGACGGCTCGTACGAGAAGGCCCTGGTCGCCTTCATGCTGCAGCGCATGAACCGGGCGGCGGGCTAGCGGCCGGGCCCGCGCCGGCGACGGGGACCAGGAATAGAACGGCGGACCGGCGGGCGCCCGGCGGGCGGTGCGCCGCGGGACGCCCCGGGGAGTGGACGTGGTTTTTCTTCAGCCCATCCTGCTTTGGGGCCTGGCGGCCGCCTCGCTGCCGGTTCTCATCCACCTGCTCAACCGGCTGCGGTACCGGACCGTGGCCTGGGCGGCCATGCCCTTCCTGCTCAAGGCCTTGCGCGCGTCCACCCGCCACGCCAGGCTGCGCGAATGGCTCGTGCTGGCCGCGCGGACCCTGGCCGTGGCGTGCCTGGCGCTCCTGCTGGCGCGCCCGCTGGCCGGCGGCTGGGTGGCCCGCCTCACGGCGCACGCGCCCGACGAGGTCCTCATCCTGCTGGACCGCTCCGCCAGCATGGAGACGGTCGATCCCGGCGTGCAGTCCAGCCTGCGGGAACGGGCGCTGGACCTGCTCGGCTCCGTCTCGCCGGAGCTGCTCCGCGGCGGCCGCTTCACGGCGCTGGACAGCGCGCTGGGCGAGCCGCAGGAGCTCGCCGACCTCTCCTCGCTGAAGGAGATGGCGCTGGCCTCGCCCACGGACACCGCCGCGGACTTCCCCGACCTGTTCCGCCGCGCGGCGGACTTCCTCGTCGAACACCCGGCCGCCCGCCCCGAGGTGTGGGTCTTCTCCGACCTCCAGGCCTCGAACTGGCGCACCGACGACGGCCGGTGGGCGGCCGCCGCGGCGCGCTTCGCGGGCCTGCCGGTGCGTGCGCGCGTGCGCGTGGTCCCGCTGCAGGGCGGGGAGGGAGGGAACCTCTCCCTCCGCCTCGTCCGCGCCGTGCGCCGCTCCCTCCCCGGGGGCGCGGTACTCGACCTGGCCGTGCTCGTGCGGCGTTCCGGGAACGCGCCGGTGCGGTTTCCGGTCAGCCTCGTGATGAACGGCGTGCGCTCCGGTTTCGACGCGTCGGTCGAGGGCGGGGAGCAGTTGCTGACACGGCGGATCGAGCTGACGCCCGAAACCGCCGACGGCGGCTGGGGCCGCGTCGCCCTGCCGCCGGACGCGACGCCGGGCGACAACGGGGTCTTCTTCGCGTGGGGCGGCGAGCTGCCGCGCGAGTCGGTGGTGCTGGCCGAGGACGGCGCCTCGACCCGCCGGGCGGTGTTCGCCCTGGCCCCGTCCCCCGGCGACGCCATGCGCTGCGACGCCCTGCTGACCTCCTCCGTCGGCGTGGTGCCGTGGGACGGCATCGCGCTGGCCCTGTGGCAGGGCGCCGTGCCGGAGGGCGACACGGCCGTGCGCATGGCGCGCTTCGTGAGCGAGGGCGGGACGCTCGTGCTGCTGCCGCCCTCGGCGGCCGCGACGGAGCCGTCCGCCGCCGAGGCCGCGCCGTTCGGTTTCCGGTGGGGCGACGTCGAGGAGGCGCCGCGCGACGCCCCGTACCGCGTCGGGGCCTGGGAACGGCTCGAGGGGCCGCTGGCCGTCGCCGAGAACGGCCGCGACCTGCCGCTGGGCCGGCTGGCCGTGCAACGGCGCCGGGCCATGGTGGCGCTGGCCCCGGCCGCGGTGGCGGCCGCGGAGCCCGGGGCGGTCCCGCCGTCATGGGCGACGCTGGCGAGCTACGCGGACGGGGCGCCGTTCCTCCGCCGGATGAAGCAGGGCAAGGGCGCGGTCTACGCGCTGGACACCCTGCCCCGGGAGGGGTGGTCGGAACTGGGCCGCGACTGGGTGCTGCTGCCCATGCTCCAGCGGATGCTGGAGGAGGGCGTGCGGCGCTTCTCCTCGGCGGAGCAGGCCGTGTGCGGGGCCTGGACACCGCCGGACGCGTCGGTTTCGGTGCTCCCCGTCGAGGGGTCGGGGTCCGGGTCCGACTACCGGATCGAGGCGGGCGTCTACGAGGCCGCGGGCCGGCGCGTCGCGCTGAACCGGCCGCCGGCCGAAGATGAGCCGGAGCGGGCCGACCCCGGCCGCGTCGCGGGGCTGCTCGGCGAGGGCGTCAGCGTGGAGGTCGCCGCCGCCGTCGGGACGGCGGATGCGACGGCGCCCTCGGAGATGTGGCGGCTGCTGGTCCTGCTGGCGGCCCTGTTCCTGTGCGCCGAAGGCGCGCTGTTGCTGGGCATGCGGTCGCGCGCGCCGGCGGCGGCCGCGCCGGCGGCCCGCCCGGAGGCCCGCGCGGCATGAGCGGCATGAGCTGGCAGTTCGATCTCTCGTGGCCCTACCTGGCGATCGGCGCCGCCGTGCTGGGCTTCACCCTCGCCCTCTCGGTGCGGCAGATCCGCCGGGAAGGGCCGTCGCGCGCGTACTTCTTCGTCGAGGCCCTGCGCTGGCTCGCGGCGCTGCTGGTCGTCTTCACGCTGCTGCGGCCCGAGGTGGTGCGGGAGCTCGACGAGGACGAGCGGCCGCAGGTGGCGGTGCTCTGGGACGCGTCGGACAGCATGCAGACCCTCGACGTGCTGGAACCGGGCGCGGCCGAGGCCGTCCGCCGCGCCGACTGGCTCGCGGCCCGCCTCGCGTCCGACGCCTGGGACCCCCTGCGCGCGACCTACGACATCGCCCCGCTGCCCTTTGCCGAACCGCCGGCGGAGGACGCGCCGCCGGAAGAGCAGGAGAGCGCCGGCACGGACCTGGGCCTGGCGCTGGACGGGGCGCTCGAGCGCGTCGACCGGCTGCGGGCCGTGGTGCTGCTCTCCGACGGCGACTGGAACAAGGGGGCCTCGCCCGTGACGGCCGCGACCCGGCTGCGGCTCCGCGACGTGCCGGTCTTCGCCGTCACCGTGGGCCACCCCCGGTTCCTCCCCGACCTCGAGCTGCAGTCGGTCATCGCGCCCAGCTACGGGCTGGTCGAGGAGCACATCTCGGTGCCCTTCACCGTGCAGAGCCACCTGCCCCGCGAGGTGCGCACCGCAGTGACCCTCGAGGGGCCGGGCGGCCTGCTCGGCCGGCGCGACGTGACGATTCCCCCGATGGCCCAGGTGCAGGAGACGATCGTCTTCATGCCGGAGCGCGAGGGCGAGGGCACCTACACCGTGCGGCTGCCCGTGGTGGCGGAGGAGGCGGACCGCGCGAACAACGAGCAGTCGTTCCCCATGGAGGTGCGCCGCGAGCAGCTGAAAGTGCTGGTCGTGGAGAGCCTCCCGCGATGGGAGTACCGCTACCTGCGCAACGCTCTCTACCGCGATCCCGGCGTCGACGTGCGCACGCTGCTGCTGCATCCGGCCCTGGGGCCGGGCGGCGGCAAGGACTACCTGAAGCGTTTCCCCGGGGGGCTCGACGAGCTGTCGTCGTTCGACGTGGTCGTGCTCGGCGACATCGGCGTCGGCCCCGGCGAGCTGACGCCGGAGCAGGCGGAGGCGGTCCGGGGCCTGGTGGAGCAGCAGGGCAGCGGCCTGGTGTTCCTGCCCGGGCGCGGCGGCCGGCAGCTGACCTTGCGCGGCACCGCGCTGGAGGACCTGCTGCCCGTCGAGTTCGACGCGACGCGCCCGGAAGGGTTCGGCACCGAGCGGGAGGACCGGCTGGAGCTGACCGAGCGGGGGAGCGGCCACCTGCTCACGTCGCTGGTGCCGGAGCCGGAGCGCAACGCGTCGCTCTGGCAGTCCCTGCCCGGCTTCTCCTGGTGCGCCGGCGTGCTCAAGGCGCGGCCGGGCACCGACGTGCTGGCGGTGCACCCGACCACCCGCAACACCTTCGGCCGGCTCCCCCTGCTGGTGACCCGGCAGGCCGGGTACGGCCGGGTGCTGTTCATGGGCACCGACGCCGCGTGGCGCTGGCGGTTCGGGGTGGAGGACCGCTACCACTACCGCTTCTGGAGCCAGGTGGCGCGCTGGATGGCGCACCGCCGCCACCTCGCGCATGCCGAGGGCATCCGCTTCCACTTCACGCCCGAGCAGCCCGAGCGGGACCGGCGCGTGTTCCTCCACGCCACGGTGTTCGATGCCGCGGGCCTGCCGCTGGACGGCGGCCGGGTGCGCGTCACCGTGCGCGAACCCGGGGGCGCGGAACAGGTGCTGCCCCTCGACGGCGAGCCGGGCGGCTGGGGCGTCTACACGGGCGGCTTCGTGCCGCGCCGCGGCGGCACCTACAACCTGGCCGTGCGCGAGGAGCGCACCGGCCGGGAGGCCGAAAGCACGCTCACCGTGGCGGCGGCCTCGCCCGAGAGGATCGGCCGGCCGGCGCGGCCCGAGGTGCTGAAGGAGATCGCGGCCGTTACCCGTGGCGAGGCCGCCGGCGCGGAGGGTTTCGACGCGCTGCTGGAACGTATCCGCCTGCTGCCCAACGCCGTGACGCGCGTGGAGCGGTTCGCGCTGTGGTGCAGTCCCTGGTGGGGCGCCCTGCTCGTACTCCTCCTGGCCTTGAGCTGGGCAGGACGCAAGCTGTTGGGTAAGCTCTAGGCGGCGAGGAGTACAGGTATGAAAACCGACCGCGCACCGAATGCCCTGTCCGACCTGCCGGAAGAACTGGTCGTCCGCATCCGGACGTTCGAGAAGCGGCTGATGGTGGCCGAGACCGCGACCGCCGTGCTGGGCGGCCTCGGCGGCCTGCTGCTCGGCGTGCTCGTCCTGTTCCTCTCGGACCGTTTCTGGGACACGCCCACGCCGCTGCGCGCCCTGCTCACCCTGGGCGGCTCCGTCCTGCTGGGCGGGTTCGGCCTGTTCTGGCTGCGGCGCTGGACGTGGGGCCGCCGCGACACGCGCGACCTCTCCCGGCTCATCCAGCGCGCCCTGCCCCGGCTGGGCGACCGGCTGCTCGGGCGTCGTGGAGCTTTCGGAAACCGGCGACGGGATCGGGAACGCCTCGCCGGCGATCATCCGGGCGGCCATCCGCCAGGTGGCCGAGGAGTCCAAGAAGTACGACTTCCGCAGGGCGGTGGATTTCCGGCTTCCCCGCCGCTACGGCATCGCGTTCGCCGCGCTGCTCGCCGCGCTTGTCCTGCCCGGCGTGCTTTTCCCCGAGGCCGTCGGCAACGCGCTGCGCCGCTGGTTCCGGCCCCTCGCGGCCGTGCCCCGTTACACCTTCGTGCGGCTCGAGGACCTGCCGGCCGAGCTGGTGGTGCCGCACGGCGAACCCTTCGAGATCGCCTGCCGGATCGCCGAGGACTCGCGCTGGAAACCGGGCGACGCCGTCGCGCGGGTGGACGGCCAGCCGCCCGTCACCGCCACCGTCCGCGAGGGCGGCGCCGTGTTCCGGATACCCGGGCAGACCCGGCCGGCCGGCCTGGCGCTGCGGATCGGCGATGCGCGCCGCGCGATCGACCTGCTGCCTACGTTCCGGCCCGAGCTGATCGACCTGACCGCCCGCGTCACCCTGCCCGGCTACCTCCAGCGGCCCGAGATGACCCGTTCCGTCGAAACCGCCCGGCCCGTGTTCCTGGAGGGCAGCCGCGTCGCCTTCGTGGCGCGCGCCAGCCGCGAGCTGAGCGACGGCCGGCTCGAGGGCGCGGAGCCCGTGCCCGTCGAAATCGACGGCGCCGTCATCCGTTCCGGGCCGATCGACCCGCCGCGCGACGTGCCGCTGCAGTGGACGTGGACCGACCGGCTGGGGCTGTCCGGCTCCGGGCCGTACGTGGTCCAGCCCGTCCTCGAGGACGATGCCGCGCCGCAGGTGGAGACCCGCGGGACGCGCGCGACCGAGGCCATGCTGGAGACGGACACGCTCGAGATGCAGACCTCCGCGGACGACGACTTCGGCCTCAAGAACCTGTGGGTGCAGTGGAGCCGGGTCCAGGGCGAGGGCGGACGCGCCACGTCCATCGTCGAGGTCGCGAAGGGCGCGCCGGACGCCGCCCGGCTGGAGGGCGCGTTCCGGTTCTCCCCGGCCCTGTTCGACATCCGGCCGGGCACCGTGGTGGAGCTGGCCGCCGCCTCGGTGGACTACCTGCCGGGGCGCGAGCCGTCCCTGTCCCCTCCCGTGCGCCTGCTCGTGCTCAGCACCGCGGACCACGCCGAGCGGCTGCGCGAGCGGTTCCGCGATATGCAGGCGCAGATCGAGGACGTCATGGGCCGGGAGGAAATGCTCCTCGCCACCAACGAGGAGCTGCTCGACGCCCTGGCGGAGCAGGAGACCCGGCAGGGCGAGCTCCAGGAGGGCGAACAGGCACAGGGCGAACCGACCGAGGGGGAACCCTCGGAGGACGCCTTGAGCGAGGCCGAGCAGCGCGAGCGGCTGCAGCAGCAGGCCGCGTCCGAACAGGCCCAGTCCGATGCCCTGCAGCGCGCCCGTGACGAAGGCATGGAGAACCTGGCCGAGGCCATGAAGAACCCCGAGATCTCCGAGGACGTCCTCGAGGCGTGGAAGGAGCTCACGGAACTGATGCGCGAGGTCGCCGAGGAGCAGATGGCCCGCGCCAGGGAAGCCCTCGATCGTGCCGCCGAGGCCGAAGGCGAGCAGGGCCAGGAAGGCGAGCAGGGCCAGGAAGGCGAGCAGGGCCGAGCAGGGCCAGCAGGGCCAGCAGGGCGAGCAGGGCGAGCAGGGCCAGCAGGGCGAGCAGGGCGAGCAGGGGCAGCAGGGCGAGCAGGGCGAGCAGGGCGAGCAGGGCGAACAGAGTGAGCAGAGTGAGTCCGAGCGCATGGAGGAGCTCAAGAAGGCCATCGAGGAGCAGAAGGCGGCCCTCGAGAAGATGCGCGAGATGACCGAAGAGGCCGCCGAGAAGCAGGACAAGATGGAGGCCGCGGCTTTCGCCGAGCGGCTGCGCGAGGCTTCCGACCGCGAGAAGGCCCTCAGGGAGAGGTTCCAGGGGATGCTGCCCTCGCTGCTGGGCCGCTTCATCGACGATCTCGGCGACGAGGATAAGCTCGCTGTCGGGGAGATGGCGGAGACCCAGCAGGGCGTGCGCGACTACGTCTCGGGCATCCAGGGCGACCTGGCGGGGTTCGTGGAGCGCGTGGGCGACCAGGCCCCGATCCACGCGGACATCGTCACGCAGATGGAGGACACCAAGGTGGTGGACGCGCTCTCCGGCCTGACCGACGAGGTGCGCGGCAACCAGGTCGGCGCCGCGCAGGCCGGGCTCAAGCGATGGGCCGAACAGCTGGATGCCTGGGCCGACCTGCTCCGCGCCGACGACGCGCCGGAAGACGGCGGCGGCGGGGGCGGCGGCGGCGGCGGCGGCGGCCAGGAGATACCGAAGTACATCCAGGATTTCGCCCTGGCGGTCGCCCGTACGATCGTGGAGCAGCACCAGCTGCGCACCACCACCCGCACGCTCGACGACCAGCGCGAAAACGAGCCGGTCTATATTGCCAACGCGCCCCTGCTCGCCGGCCGGCAGGACGGGGTGGCGACCGGCTTCGACGAGGCGCGCGACGTGTTCCTGGATGCCGCCCTGGAGGCCGCGAAGGAAGCCGCGGCGGAGGCGGAGCAGGCGGCCGCGGAGGAGGCCGCGGGCGAAGCGGCCGAAGGCGAAGCGGCCGAAGGCGAAGGGGAGGGCGAAGCGGCCGCTCCGGCGGCGGGGCCGGGCGGCGCCGCGGAGGACGGGACGGATGCGCCCGCGCCGGGCGGGACGGAGCCCGGGGACGACGGGACCCCCGCGCCGGAAGGCGGAAGCGCGGCGCTGCCGATCCCGGCGGTCTCGTGGCAGACGCCGTTGCTGTGGATGTCCGCCGGGCCGAAAGTGGGGGTCGCCAAGTCGCTGGAACCCGAAGAGGAGACGCCGGAGGGCGAGAAAGGCTCCGGCCGGAATCCGCCGACGAACGCCGACGTGGTCGGCTCGGGCGAAATTACGGAGCTGTCGTGGAGCGCCGCTCCCGGGTCCAACGCCGATTTCGGGGCCGAGGCCGGCCCCGGCCCCGCGAACGGGGAGACGGCAGGGCCGCCGGCCGACGTCGGACTTCCGGACGTGATCACGCAGATGAACGAGGACCTGGAAGTCATCCTGGGCACCATGGCCGAGTCGACGGAGATGCTCGCCCGCCCCCGGACCGACGCGGCGGCCGTAGCCGTGCAGACCGAGATCATCGAGCGGCTGGCCATGCTCATCCAGCCTCAGCAGCAGCAACAGCAGCAGCAACAACAACAGCAACAACAGCAACAGCAGCAACAGCAGCAGATGATGCAGCAGCTCGCGGCGGCCATGCGTCCCTTGCAGCAGATGCTGCGGCAGATGCTCGAGCAGACCGGGCCGAGTCCCGGGGGCAGCCAGCAGGGCAGCGAGGGGGCGCTGGGCGGGATCGTCTTCGATCCGCTCGGCCAGGGCCAGGGCGAGGAGAACGCGGGCCGGCGCGCGGGCAGCGGGTCGGGCCTGTCCGAGGAATGGCCCGAGGAGTACCGGGCCCTGCTGGAAAGCTACATGTACCGGCTCGAGGAGGGCGGCGAGGGATGACGGCGCACCATGCACGACGGATCGCGGGGCTGGGCCTGCTGCTGGCGCTGCTGCCGGCAGGGCGGGGAGCCGCGCAGGACTCGAAGATCTACCTCGGCAGCGGCGTGCCGCCGCAACTCGACGCCGTGTACGCGCGCGGCCTCGCGTACCTCGTCTCCTCGCAGCGGGCCGACGGCGCGTGGGGCACCAAGGGGAAGGAGAACGCGACCACCGGGCTGGCGCTCGCCGCCATCCTGGCGCGCGGCGACGACCCGGAGTTCGGTCGCTACGCCCCGACCGTCCGGCGCGGCCTCGACCACCTCCTCGGTGCGATGAACCCGCAGTCCGGCTTCCTCGGGCCGAGCATGTACAACCACGGGTTCGCGACGCTGGCCCTGGCGGAGGCATACGGCCAGGTGAACGATCCGCGGATCGGTCCGGCGTTGAAGCAGGCCGTCGATCTGCTGCTCAAGTCCCAGAGCGCGAACGGCAAAGGGGCATGGCGCTACAACACCGACAGCAAGGACGCCGACACGACCGTGGCCGGCGCGCAGATGGTGGCGCTCATGGCGGCGCGCAACGCGGGGATCGAGATTCCCGACGAGGCCGTGGACGCCGCCCTGGACTTCTACGCCTCGTGCCAGGACAAGACCGGCGGTATCGGCTACACCGGCCCGGGCAACGGCAATTCGGTCCGCACGGCGATCGGGGTCCTGGTGTTCGGTCTCGCCAGGCAGCGCGACCGCGCGACCTTCAAGGGCGCGGTTCGTTTCCTGGAAGGGCTGAGTTTCGCGGACCTCGCGGGATACCCCTTCTACACCATGTACTAC
This sequence comes from uncultured bacterium, assembly GCA_963744655.1. GTDB lineage: Bacteria > Verrucomicrobiota > Kiritimatiellia > PWTM01 > PWTM01 > CAVUUJ01. The sequence continues at coordinate 1,116,298 of CAVUUJ010000002.1, forward strand.
CGCTCGCAGGCGCACTTCCAGTCGAACATGGATACGTGGGAGCGCTGGAACGCGTGGGTGGTGGACTGGCTGTCGGCCGTGCAGAGCCCGGACGGGAGCTGGCAGGGCGGGAACAACGGGCCCGAGTTCAGCACCGCGACCGGCCTCCTCGCCATGGCGCTCAACTTCCGCTACCTGCCCATCTACGAGCGCTGACGATCGTCAGTGCGCGAGGCTCCAGTACTTCTCCTCCTCGGCCATGCCGGTCGAGTCGGTACCGAAGCTGCGCTCGTCCGCCGCGTCGAGGCGTTCGAGATGGCCGTCGAAGAAGGCGAAGTTGCTGCGGCCGGAGTGCCACGCGCCGATCGAGGGCTTGATCCACCACGGGCTGTAGTTGTCCCGGTGGGTGCGGTCCCCGTCGCCGCGCGCGTTCGTGAACCCCCGCCGGCCCGTCTCGGGCGTGGGGATGTAGGGCATCCAGTCGGTCTCCTTCGTGTCGAACAGCATGACCTTCGCGCCCACGTTCCGGATGGAGCTCAGGCGGGCCGGCCTGTGGCGCCACGCGGTCCGCACGTTGTTCGTGTGCCCGATGGACCCGATCATGTGGGCGGGCGTCGGGTTGCCGGGTCCGTACCAGCCGCGGTCGTAGCCGATGTTGGGGTTGGGGCGGTAGTGCACGGTGTACATGTACGTCGCCCCGGAACCCGTCGTCAGCCGGCGCACGTTGTGCGGCCCGCCGTAGGAGGGGCACGCGTACACGCCGGGTTCGTCGAGGTAGGGATACACCTGGGTCGCCCAGCCGGCCGCCCCGTAGATGCCGTCGTAGTCCGTCGCATCCGCCCCCGCGTTCCACGCCCAGGGCAGCGCGCCGTCGTGGTCCCGCACGTAGAACTGCATGCCGAGGGCGAGCTGGCGCACGTGGGAGGCGCACTGGACGGCGCGCGCGGAGTCCCGCACGTGCGAGAGGGCCGGCATCAACAGGGCCATCAGGATCGCGATGATGGCGATGACGACCAGCAGCTCGACCAGCGTGAAGGCGTCCGGGGCCTTCGTTCCGGGCCGCGCGGCGCGCGGGATCCGTCCGGACGGCGCGCGATGCCCCCGGGACGCGCCCGTGCAGCGCCTTGCCGGTTCGGTCATGGCGTTCTCCCGTCGGGCGGGGCCGCCCGCCTCAGTGCACGAGGCTCCAGTAGTCGTACTCGGCCTGGTCGCTCGTCGATGCCGTGCCGAAACTGCGGTCGTCGGTCCAGGGGACGACCTCGGTGTGGCCGTCGAAGAAGGCGAAGTTGCTCCGGCCCCTGTGCCACGCGCCGATCGCCGCCTTCGCCCACCACGGGCTGTAGTTGCCGTCCTTCGTGCGGTCGCCGTCGCCGAGCGCGTTGGTGAACGCCCGGCGCCCGACCCCCGGCGTCGGGGTGTACGGCATCGTCCGCTCCTTGTTGTCGAAGATGCAGACCTTCTGGCTCGTGTTGCGGATGCGCCCGAGCCGCGCGGGACGGTGTGTCCAGGCCACGCTCGCCGTCTTCCATCCGCTGACGCCGATCGAGCCGGCCATCTGGTTCGCGTAGAGGATGCCCGGCCCGTAGTACCCGCGGGGGTACCCGATCGAGGGGTTGGCGCGGTAGTGGGAGCCCCAGACGTAGGACGCCCCCGCGGACGTGCGGAGCTGCGGCTTGAAATACCCGCCGAACGAAGGGCAGGTGAAGACCCGGATGTCGTTCAGGTAGGGGTAAAGCTCGGTGGCGAAGTTGGATGCGCCGTAGACCCCGCCGAATTTCGTGTAGTCCTCGCCCGAGTTCCAGGCCCAGGGCAGCGCGTCCTCGTGGTCGCCCGCGAACATCTGCATCGCCAGGGCGATGTTCCTCGTGTTCGAGCCGCACTGCGTCGTCCGCGCCAGCTCCCGCGCCCGGTCGAGGCCGGGCACGACGAGGGCCATCAGGATCGCGATGATGGCGATGACGACCAGCAGCTCGACGAGCGTGAAACCGCCGCGGACCCGGTGCGAGCAGGGACGGTGCGTCGTCACGGCGAAGCCCTCCCCGGGTCGGGCCGGTTTTCGCGGTACCAGGCGCGGATATCGACCTTGCACTCCGGGCAGCGCAGGAGGTTTCCGGTATAGTCCGCGAGGAACCGGGCCCCGCAGGCCGGGCAGGTCTCCTGCTCCCGCGCGGCCGGCTGGCCGCAGGACGGGCAGGCGACGACAGGCGCGCCCGTTTCGTCGGTCACCATCGCGGCCGGGTCCATGTCGCCGAAGCGCAGGTCGAACGCGTGCCCGCAGTCGGCGCACTCCATGTGCATCTGCCGTTCGTCGGGTCCGGGCCCGGCGCGGCCGCACCGGCGCGCCAGCGAGGCGACCGAGGCGACAATCACGAGGACCAGGACGCCCACGGCCAGGCGCTGCTTCATCGCTGGATTCATGACCGCTCTCCCGTGCGGCAACCGCTCCGCCGCGGACGTCGGCTGCCGGCACGTGAAGTCTAGACGCCTCCCCACGGGGGGGTCAATCGATTCCACCCGCCGGCCGTGGGCCGTGGGCCGTGGGTCGGTCGGGCTGTCGGACCGTCAGACCGTCGGACCGCGGGTCTGCGGGGCGGGTCGCCTGCGGGGGCCGGAGGGCGTCGTGGGACGGGGGGCTTGTCCCCTTCGTCCGTCCACGGGAGCCGGGCTCGGTGAGCCCGGATTCCCCGGCGCTCTGCCTGTTCACCCGGTTCGGCAGCCGCCTGGACTCGACCCTTCGTGCCCCTTCGTGCTCCTCGTGGTGAAACCGGCCCGGCTCCCGCCCGTTGCGACAGGGAGGAGGAGAAGACGGCGCCGCGGGCGCGCCGTGTTCCCGGTGCGATGCCGCCCGCCCGGCGCGGGCGCTCCGTCAGCCCCGGACGCGGACTTCGTACAGGCGCGCCGAGCGGCCCGGCAGGACCTCGCTCACGTGGCCGCCCTCGAACGTCCGCTCCTCGTCGGTGAAGAAGTCGCGCGCGGTCACCGTGCCCGCGAGGCCGAGCCGGCCCGCGGCGGCGCCGACCACCTGCGGCTCGTCGAGCCAGTTGAACAGCGCGATGTGCTTGCGCACGCCGCGGCGCGCGGTCGGGCTGTCGGACGGGTAGTCCACGTAGAGCACGGCGGGGTAAGGCGAGCCCGTGAAGGCCGCCGGGTCCGCGCAGCGGCAGCCGTAGCCGCGGTCGACGTGGGTCGTGGTCCGGCGCATGGCCTCGACGTACTTCGCCGGCCAGGTCTCCATCCGGCCGCCGGTCTCGATCATGCCCTGGTGGATGAAGCTCCACGCGAAGCGGAACAGGTTCTCGTTCTCCGGGCAATCGAGTACCGCACCGACGCTGTCGTTGTTCATCAGGAAGGTCTTTCGCCCCTGGACCGGCAGCGTCGAGAGCGACCAGGCGCAGTTGTACAGCTGGTCGTCCCAGACGCCGGCGCCGATGTCGATCGTGTTGCGGTACGTGTCCGCGTGCTTCGCGATGAACGGGTTGCCCATGCCGGTGGCCACGCAGGTCATGAACACGCCGTCGTCCGGCAGGTGCTTGCGGATGATCTCGAACATGCGCGTCCGGCATTGCACGGCCGTCATGCGGGGATCGGCGACGCGCGCGTTGCGGGCCTCGAAGTTCTGGCTCCAGAAGTCCATCTTCACCGCGTCCATGCCCCACTCGCCCACGATGACCTTGAGCGTGCGGTCGAAGAAGGCGGCGGCTTCCGGCACGGAGAAGTCGAGGAAGCCCTGCTCGCGCCCGATGCAGTACGGGCCGCCCCGCGCGTCCTGGAGGAACCACTCGGGGTGCTCCCGGTAGAGGTCGCCGTACAGGGAGACCGTGGGCGAGAACCACAGGCCCGGCCGCAGCCCCAGCTTGCGGACCGCGTCGGTGAACGCGCGCATGCCGCGCGGGAAGCGTTTGGGGTCCAGTGACTTACGGGCGTCTGGATAGAAGACGTCGAACCACTGGAACCCCTTCGAGCCGGTGTTCTTCTGGTAGCCGGAGTCGACGAGGAAGTACCGGATGCCGGGCAGGTTCTTCGCGATGAACTTCGCCGTCTTGAGCAGCGGCGCGGCGTACTGCTCGCGGAAGACGCCGTAGTTCCACGTGCAGTGCATGGCGCCGGTGCGCAGGGGCGTGGCCTCGCCGCGGAACGCGTTCCGCGCGGCCAGGAAGTCCGTGTACCCGGTGAACAGGTCGTTGAGGTCGAGGTCCTGCACGGCCTGGACGAAGATTCCGTCCAGCGCGCGGCTCTCGCCGGCGGGGACCAGGAGCCCGTGGGCGTGCGCGAAGTCGTGCCGGACGGCGAAGACGTCGAACAGGCCGTTCGCGACCATCGGCGCCTTGCGCAGGCGGAACGTGGTGTAGTTGAGTTCCTGGCTCAGCGCGCCCACGATCAGCCCGGCGCCCGTCTTGCGCTCGAGCAGGTAGAGGGCGGGGAAGGCCTGGTCCTCGCCGCGGCCCAGTTCCCTTTCCTCGACCGGCAGCACGCGCAGGTACGGGTAGTCCATCAGGCAGTGGGGGTAGCGCTCGGTGCGCAGGTTGTCGGAGTGCGCGAAGCGCAGGTCCCAGCCGAGCCCGTGGGTCTTGCCCGCGGTGACGGCCGCGCCGGGTGCGAAGGCGCCGGTCTCGGCGCCGCGGATCCAGACCGGGTACGGGTTCGTGTTCCGGACCGTGTGCGTGACCGTCACCGCGTCGAGACCGCGCACGGGCTTGAGCTCGGTGGTGACCCGCAGCCCGCCCGCGACGTCCGCGCGGCCGGTGAACTTCCCGCCCTTCGCCGCGACCGAGTCGTAGGCGACCAGGCAGGCGCCCGCGGCCGTTTCCAGCCGCAGTTGCAGGTTGCTGAACCCGAACCCCTTCGTCCCGTGCCGGAACCCGATGCCCGACCGCTTCACCCAGCCCCTGACCGCCGTCCCGCTCCCGGATCGCTTCATGGCAACCATGCTCTCCTTCGCGCCGCTCGCGCGGCGCCGCGCGTGTCCCGCAACAAGGCGCGAGATGATAGGCGGCCGTGCGCGCCGTGCAAGCCCTATCGAACCCTATCGAACCCGGCGGCGCGGGCCGCGCGGCGCCTGCCGCCCCGCGGCCTCCCGGTCCGGTTCGTCTTGCCGCGCGGCCGGGGAAGGCATAGACAAGGCGGCTGTGCGCGGCCGCCGTCTGCGCGGCCCCCGCCGCCGAGGGAGACGCCATGAAGCCATGTCTTGCGAGTATCCGGCGCCACGCCCCGCGGAGGGCCGCCGCGGCCGTTGTCCTGGCCGCCTGCTGCGCGGGCCCGCGCGCCCCGGCCGGCGACGGGCCCGGCGCGGCGGGGACCGCGCCCGCTGGGAGCCTGCGGTTTCTCAACGGCGACCGGCTCACCGGCGAGCTCGCGGGGCTGGACGCCGTGCGCGGCCTCGCCTGGCGTCACCCCGCGTCGGAGGAACCGCTGCGGTTCGCGTGCGACCGGCTCGACAAGGTGCAGCTCGCCCCCCCCGCGCCCCGGGCGGCGGACGCGGCCGCGGGTGTGGAACTCGCCAACGGCGACCGCCTGGCGGGCCGCCTGGTCCGCTTCGAGGACGGCACGATGCTCTTCGACGCGGCCGGCGCCGGCCGCCTGCGCCTGCCGCGCGCCGCCCTGCGGCGTTTCACACCGCCGGCGCCGGAAGCGGCCGACGCCGCCGCGGCCGACGGCCCCGCCCGCCTCTCCGGATGGGTCGTGCCGGAGAACTACGGTTCCAACGCGTGGGTCGCGGTCGAGGGCGGCATCGGCTCGGACCTGCTGACCGGCACCGTCGGCCGGCCGTTGCCGGGCGCGGCGGACCGCTTCGCCATGGACCTGGACGTCGCCTGGCCGAAGGGGGTGACCCACCTTTCGTTCGCCCTGCTGACCGACACGAAACGGCGCCTAGGCTACACCTTTGGCTTCGCGCCCGGGGCGGTGCGCATTTTCCGCCGCGGGTTCGATGTGACGTTCGGCCGCGAGAAGCCGGTCGTCCTCGCCGGCGGGCTGCCGCTGGCCGAAGCGGGCGAGGCGCACCTTTCGCTGCGGGTCGACCGGCAGCGGTCGCGCGCGGCGCTGCTGATCGACGGCCGTCTCGTGGGCTCGTGGGACAGCCGCTCCGCCCTCCCCGAGCCGCTCGCCTGGATGGAGGTCCGCGTGACCAAGTGGCCGCCGGGCGAGGACCGGTGGCGGTTCACCAACGTGCGGGTCCGGGACTGGGACGGCGAGAGCGGAACGAAACCGGTCGAGGTCGAGGCGGGCCGGGACGGCATCTCGCTGGTGAACGGCGACACGGTCGCCGGCCGGTTGCTCTCGGTGAAGGGGGATCTCCTGACGTTCGAGACGGAGGGCAGCGAGATCGAGCTGCCGCTCGGGCGGGTGCTCGCCGTCACCTTCGCCGCGGCGCCGGGCGGAGGGGCGGGCCCCGTGGCCGGAACCGGCGTGGCCGCGCGCGTCGAGCTGGCGAACGGCAGCCACCTGTCGGTCGCGCTCGACGCCATCGACGGGGACACGGTGAAGGGGCGCTCCCCGCTCCTGGGCCCCGTCGCCGTGCCGCGCGCGGCCGTGGCCGCGATCGTGTTCAACCCCGACCGCCCCCCGGAGGGGCCCGCGGCGCCGGCGCCGGCCACCCCCCTGGCCGGGGCCCGCGGAGCGCCATGACGACCTCCCTGCCCCACGGACTGCTGGCCGCGGCGCTGGCGCTGGGGGGCCTGCCGGCCGCCGGGGCCGCGGAACTGGTCTTCCGTGACGGCCACCGGTTGAAGGGGGAAGCGGTGTCGGCGGAGGCCGGCGGCGAGGTGCGCTGGCGGCACCCGGCCGCGGACGGCGTGACGGACTACGCCCTCGGCGCCGTGGAGCGGATGGCGCTCGCGGCCCCGGAAGACGTCGACGGATCCGGCGACCGCGTGGGGTTGCGGGACGGCACGCGGATGCGCGGCCGCATCGAGACCCTCACCCCCGACCGGCTCACGGTCGTCCCCGCGTGGGGCAGCCGGCGGCTGCGGGTGGAACGGCGTGTCGTGGAACGACTGGCGCCGGACCTCGACGCCGCCCTCCGGCTCCACCCGGACCCCGGCCGGCCGGCGGCATGGCAGCCCCAGGCTCTTCCCTGGGCGGGGAGCCAACGGATCGCTTTCACGGTCGACCGGATGGCGTTCCGATCCCGGGCGGCGGGCACGCTGGTCCTGCCGGACGCCCCGGCCCGCCTGATGCTGGCCTTTCACGCCGAGTGGCAGACCGCGCCGCATTTCACCGTCGCGTGGATCGGCGATCCGGCCGTGGAGGGCGGTTTCACGTTCCCGGCCGCGCGCATCACGGTGAACAAGGTCCATGCGCTGTATCTCAAGATACAGAACCGCACCCTTCCCGGATCGAAAAACAGGACCTACGGGCTGGGCGAGAAGCCCTTCGCCACAGAGCCGGCCGGGCGCTTCTCCCGGCCGGGGGCGGCCGACATGGTTGTCTGCATGGACCGCGAGGCCGGGCGGATCGCGGTAATCGCCGACGGGGTCGTGCTCGGCGACTGGCGCCTGGCCGAGCCCACCGACGCGAGCGCCGACCGCATCGCGCTGGTGTCCCGGGGCACCCCGGTGAACATCGAACGGTTCCGTGTCCTGGCGTGGGACGGCGTCCTGCTGCCCGCCCCGGGCGCCGCCGGCGCGGGCGAGGATCGCGTGGCTTTCGCGGACGCGCCCGCGGTGCGCGGCCGCGTGCTGGGCATCGAGGCCGGGCGCCTGCGCGTGCGGGCCGCCGCCGGCGACGAGGTGGAGCGTCCGCTCGACCGCGTGCTCTTCGCCGAGCTGGCCGCGCCCGCGCCCTCCCGCGCGCCGGAGCCCGCCGCCTGTCCCGCCGGGCTGGTTACGACGGCACGCGACGCGTTCCGGGCCGATTTCGTGCGGCTGGAGGGGAACGCGCTGACCGTGCGCATCGACGGCATGGGCGAAGTGGCGTTCGACCGGGCGCGGGTCGCGCGGCTCACGTTCGGGGCCGCGGCGGCCCCGCCCCCCGCGGCCGACAGCGGCTCCGAACTGCTGTTCCTGGACGGCAGTTCCCTGCCCGGCGCACTGCTCGGCGTACGCCCCGCCGGGGGGGGCGTCGAATGGGCCTGCCCCTACGCCAGGCAGCCCGTCCGCTACGACCTCGCGGCGGTCCGCGAGATACGGCTTCCCTCCTCCGCCGGGCCGCCCGCGCCGGCGCCCGACATGCTGAGGCTCACCAACGGCGACAGCGTGCCCGGCACGCTGCTGGAACTGGACGCCGACCGGGCCGTGTTCGAGGCGGCCCGGATCGGACGCCTCGAAGTGGACCGGCGCATGCTGGAGCGCCTCGAACGCACCTCCGCCCTGGGCCAGGCGCTCTACCGCGGGCCGGCCGGGCTGGCGGGCTGGACCCGGCTCCCGGACAACGAGCGCGGCTGGCAGGCCGAGGGGGATTCCCTGGTCGCGCCGTTCGGCCGCAATGCAGCCATCTCGCGGCAGGTGCCCGCCCCGGAAGACGTGGATGCCGTGGCGGTGGAGTTCGTGGCGGCCTGGAAGGGGCGTTGCCGTCTGTCGGTCAGGCTATGGGAGGGGCAAGGCGGACGGCTCCAGCTCAACCTGTACGACAACCGCTTCGTCGTCATCTGCGACGAAGCGACGGGCAAGCAGACCCGCAGCCGCTGGGGCGCGCTGTCCCTGGGCGCGAAGGACCGCGCCCGGTTCGTCATCGTGGCCGACCGGCGGCTGGGCTTGATGAAACTCTACGCGGACGGGGACGGCCAGGCTCTCGGTAGCATGGCGACCCCCCTTTCGGCCCCGCTGCCGGGGAACGGCCTCACCTTCATGGCCACCGCGCCCGTGGCGCTGTCGGACATCCTCGTGCGCCGGGCGGATCGTCGTCCGTCCTGCGCGAGGCGCGCGGCCCCGCGTCGGATGTCCTGGACACGGTCGAGTGGATCAACGGCGACACGATGCCATGCGAGGTGCACCGGATCGGGCCGCGTGAAGCGGAGCTGTCTGTCGGGGGAGCTACGCTCACGATGCCCGCCGACCGCCTGGCGCGCCTGGACTTCGCACCGGCCGCCCGGCTCCGGCCCCGCCGCCGCGAGGGCGACGCCGTGCTCTTCCTCGGGGAAGGGGGGCGCCTGACGATGGAGCTCGAGTCGATCGACGGCGCGGCGGCGACGGGCCGCACCGGCGCGGCCGGGCCCTGCGCCGTGCCGCGGGACGCCCTGCTCGGCGTGCGGTTCCATCCCTACTAGCCGGCTGTCGGACTCGGCCGGCCGGCGACCTGCCCGGTTCGCGCACCCGCTTGCGCGCCGGCCCGGGATCGACCGGCCGCCGTCCGCGCGGCCGGCCGGGCCGCGCTTCGCCTTGCCGCGCGCGGCGGGAGCGCGTACACCGTAGGCCGGTAGCGGCCGCGGTGCGGCGCCGGGGAGACGGACGATGCGTGGGCGGAAGGGCAGGCGGTGGGGGGCACGGGTTGCGGCGGCGTGCCTTTCGATACCGGCGGCGGGGGCCGCCGGGCCGGAGGGGACGCTGCGGTTCGCCGACGGGGGTTCGCTGCCGGGCGCCCTGGTCGGGATCCGGGCAAACGGGGACCTGGCGTGGGCGTGCCCCTACGTGGCCGGGACGGCGGTGTACCGCCTGGACGGGCTGGCTTCGGCGAGCCTGCCCGGGACGGCGGGCGAGGTGGATCCGCGGTGGACCCTCGTCGAGCTGACCAACGGCGACGTGTTCGCCGGCCGGCTCCTGGAGATGACCGGCGGGCACGTTCTCCTGGAGAGCGCCGCCGCGGGGCGCATCGAGATCGACCGCCGCATGGTGCGGACCCTGGAGCCGGGCCATGAGCGCAGCCCGTACCTCTACCGGGGGCCGAGCGGGCTGGAGGGTTGGACGCTGGAACCCGGGGGCGGGGGCGGCTGGCAGGCGCGCGGCGATGCGCTGGTGGCGCCGGGCGGGAAGGCGGTCTCGATCTCGCGGACGCTCCCGTCCGCCGACCGCATGGTGCTCGACTTCGAGATGGCGTGCACGGGCCGGCCGGCGTTGGAGATACGGCTCTGGGAGGACGAGCGCGCATGGTACGCGCTGCGCCTCGACACGAGGCGGACCTACCTGCGCGCCGTGTACGCCCCGAGCGCGAAGCATCCGAGGGGCCGCCGCATGGGCACGTTTCTCCATCCCGCCGTCCTGGTCGCGCCCTCGGGGCGCGGCCGCCTCACGCTGGTGGCCGACCGCGGCCAGAACGCCTTCAGGCTGTTCGCCGACGGCCGGTTCGTGGGCCTGTGGGCGGCGCAGACCGACGGCCCCGTCACCGGCAACGGCCTGAGGTTCATGTCGTCGGCCCCCGTGGAACTCTCGCACCTGCGCGTCTACCCCCACGCGGGCGGGGCCCTCGTGGCGGGGCGCCCCGAGCCGGAGGAGGGGAAGGACCTGCTCACGTTCGTCAACGGCGACACGACCCCGTGCGAGGTGGTGCGGATCGACGAGGCGGGCGTCCACGGCCGCATCGGGGGCGAGGACCTGGTGCTCCCGCACGACCGCGTGATCAGCCTGGAGTTCGCGGCCTCGACGCGGCTGAAGCCCCGGCGGCGGGAAAGAGACGTGCGCGTCCACCTCGCCGGCGGCGAGCGGTTCACGCTCGCACTCGAAGCGGTTGCCGGGGAGCGGCTGACCGGCCGCGCCGACGCCGCGGGCGGGCTCTCGATCCCGGGATCCCGGATCCAGCAGCTCGACTTCCATCCTTACACGGCGGAGGCCGCCGCGCCGGACACGGCCGAACTGGTCTTCTCCGGCGGCCACCGGATGTCCGGCCGGCTCGTGCCCGGCGCCGTGGGGGACACGATGGCCTGGCGGCACCCCGCCGCCCTGGCCCCGGTCGCCTGCCGGGTTGATGCCGTGCAAAGGATACGGCGGGCCCCGCGCGGCGACCCCGACCCGGCCGCCGCGCGCGTCGAGTTACGCCACGGCGACGTGCTGTACGGGGCCGTGGCGGAGCTGGACGGGGAGCGCCTCCTGCTGGACACGCCCCACGCCGGCCGGCTGCGGATCGCGCGCGACGCGGTGGCCCGGATCCAGCCCGCGCCGGATCCCGGCGTCCTGCTGTACGGGGGGCCGACGTCGGCCGATGCCTGGACCCCCTACAAGCCGACCCGGAGCAACGTGTACCGGGCGTGGTCCGTCGAGGAGGGCGGGCTGGTGTCGTCCGGCGGCCACGCGATACAGTCGCTCACGCTGCCCGGCCTGCCGTCCCGGTGCCGGCTGGACTTCGACATGCTGCCGAAGAAACAGACGCCCAGGCTGAACGTCACCGTCTTCGGCGTGGCGGGGGCCGACGAGACGAGGGCGCAGGGATGGACGCTGCGGGTGGGCCGCGGGCAGGCCGTGCTGTTCAGCGACTCCGCGTGGCGCCGCGTCGATGCGGTCGGGTTGATCGACGACGACCGGTTCCGCCACCTTGTCGCGAGGGTCTCCCTCTGCGTGGACAACGAGACGGGCCGCGCCGTGCTCGCGGCGGACGGTGACATCCTGGGGGACTGGCGCCGCGAGGGCGGGTCGACCTCCGCGCCCGGCGACCGCCTGGTCTTCCACGGCATGGGCAGCATGCGCGTCGGCCGGATCCGCCTCTACACGTGGGACGGGACCACGCTGCCGGACACGCGGCTGTTCGCCGGGGGCGGCGAACCGGGCGAAGCGCGCATCGCGTTCCTCGACCGCCCCGCCCTCGGGGGCGACGTGCTCGGGATCCGGGACGGCGTGCTGGCGGTCCGTTCCGCGGCGGACGGGACGACGGTGGAACACCCGCTGGGCCGCGTCACGGAGATCGACCTCGCGGCTCCCGACCCGCCCGCCCCGCCGGCGGCCGGGCGCGTCAGGCTTTTCACGCGCGGGTGCGACCGCATCACGGCGGAGCTGCTGCGCGTGGACGGGGAGACCCTGGCGCTGCGCAGCCCGGCGCTCGACGCGTTCGACCTGCGGCGCGAGGCGGTGGCGGATATCGACTTCCGGCCCGGACCGCCGCCGGCGCAGACCGCGCGCGGCCCGAAAGCGGAGCCGGCCGCGAACGGCGCCGCCGCGGATCGCGTGCAGTGGACGACGGTCCTGGCGGGACGGATGGAGCCTCGGGCGGGGGGAGCGGTGGAGGTGATCGTCGATCGTGACGCCGGGCCGCAACGGGTCGGGGCGCGGCCCGGCGGCCCCGTGATCCGGTTTTCACCCGTGGCGGCCCCGCGCGCCCGCGCCGAAGGCGCCCCGGCGGAGCCGGGCGCCGGCCGCGTCGAGGGCGCGCTCTGACGTGCCGTGCCCGGGCGGTCCGCGCCGCCGCCCCGCGGCGCGGCCCGGGATGTCCCTTGAAGCACGGGACGCGGTTGTCTATAGGTGGAGGTCTTTCGCGGCTTCCGGCGCCCTCGTTGGGCGCAACGGGCGAACGGCGGAAGGGAACGAACGGCATGGCGGAACGCATCGCGCGGGGACGGGCACGGAACGGCCGGGGCGGCCGTCCGGCGCGTCTCGCCCGTCCGCTCGCGGCGGGCCTGCTGCTGGCCGCCGGCCCGGCCGCCGCGCGCGCCGCGGGGGGGCCGGAGCCGGGCACGCCGCCCGCGCACGTTTACCGCGCGCTCCTGATCAACGGGCACAAGGTCGGCCACACGGAGACCGAGCGCGCCGTCGCGGACGGGCAGGTGACCACGACGACCGAGTCCCACGAGCACACCCGCCGCGGGGACACGTTGATCTCCCGCGTCGAACTCCGCCGCAGCGTGGAGAGCGCCGGGGGGCTGCCGCTCCGTTTCCAGGTGCGGCGCGAAGGCACCGGGCAGGCGGCCCGCGAGTTCGCGTGGGCGCGCGGCGACGACGGGCAGGCGATCCTGGTCGTCGTGGACGGCGACGAGCAGAAGCGGCTCCGCCTGCCGCTGGCCGAGGACGTGCTGATGCCCGAGGGCGAGCGGCTGCTGCGGGTGCGCAAAGGCTTCGTGGAGGGCACGTCGTACACCTACCGGAAGTTCGCGCCCGTGGAGGCGGAAGCGGCCGCGGTCGAGGTGACGGTCGGGCCGACGGGCCCCGTGGACGTGCCGGGCGGGCCGCGGAACCTCACCGAGCTGACCGTCCGCGCGACGGGCGGCGAGGTCCTGCTCGCCGAGAAGCGGGTCTACGTGGACGCGGCGGGCACCGAGTGGAAGCGCGTCGCGCGGCTCGGTGGCCAGGACCTGGTCACCGTCGTCTGCGACGAGGCCTTCGCGCTCGGCAAAAACGATCCCCAGGACCTGGGCCGCATCGGCAGCGTGGACGTGGGGTGCGCCCTGCCGGGCTTCCGCCGCGCGCGGGCGGTGACCTTTGTGATCCGGCCGAAACCCGGCTGCTCGCTGGAGCTCCCGGAATCGGCCGGGCAGGAGGTCCGCGCGGAAAGCGGCGGCCGCGTGACCGTCGTCTCGCGCCGCCCGCCCCTGCCCCGCGGCGTGCCGCGTCCCTACGCCGGCGACGATCCGGAGCTGCTCGCCGCGACCCGGCCCACGCGCTACCTCTCCTCCGGCGACGAGCGGGTGCGCGCGCTCGCGCGGCGCGCGGCGGACGGGACGGAGGACGCGGCGGACGCGGTGCGCCGCGTCGATGGGTTCCTTCGCACCTACCTCCGGTCCGCCGACAACATCGCCTACGCGACGGCGGCCGAGGTGGCCGCGTCGCGCCGCGGCGACTGCACCGAGTACGCGGTCCTCGCCGTGGCCATGTTCCGCGCGCTGGGCCTCCCGTCGCGCATCGTCGGCGGGGTGGTCTACTCCGACGACGACCCGCGGCGGCCGCACCTGTTCGTGCCGCACGCCTGGGCCGAGGTCCGCCTCGGCGACGGCTGGTACGCGGTCGACCCGATCCAGCTCGGCGCCCACGCCGCCCGGATCGCCTTCAGCCATTCGTACGAGGCGGACCTGGCGTGGCACGGGGCGAACTGGGCCGCCGTGACGACTTTCCTTGTCGAGTCCGCCGCCCTGGGTGAACCGCGGGAGCCGGCCGCCGCCGGAGAGGAGCTGCCATGAATCCACGCACCGAAACACGTTGCCCGCGCCGCCCGGCGCTCTGGGCCTGTGGCCTCCTGGCGGCCGCGGCGGCCGCGGCCGCCGCGGACGACGCGCCCGACCGCCCCCTGCTGCGCGTGCCCCGCCTGGCGCGGGCGCCGTCGCTGGACGGCCGGATCGGGGCGGGCGAGTGGGACGGGGCCGCGGCACTCACCGGGCTCGTGAGTTACCCGCTCGGCGGCGCGCTCGCCCCGCCGGAACAGCAGGCGACGTTCTTTCTCGGGTACGACGGCGCCTTTCTCTACCTTGCGATGCGTTCGCCCAACCCGCCGGGCCGCTACCCGGTCGGCCGCACCGCGCGCAGCGACGGCGAGGAAGTGTACCTCGACGACCACATCGAGTGGCAGATCCTGACCGCGGACCGCGCGCAGGCGCAGCAGCCCGGCCACGGGTTCTACAAGCTCGCGGTCAACCCCCTGGGCACGCTCGTCGACCAGTGGCTCTTCAGCGGGCGGGCCGACCGCGAAACGCTGTGGTCCGGCGGCGGCGGGGCCGCCTGCACCGTCACCCCGGGGGCCTGGGAACTGGAGGCGTCGGTCTCGTTCGAGAGCCTGGGCCTCGGCGCGCCCGACGGGCGGACGGTGGCCATGCACCTCGTGCGCGCCGGGCCCGGGGGTTTCTTCAGCGCCTGGGCGCCGGGCACCTGGCTCGAGTGGGACCGCTTCGGCGACGTGACCTTCGACCCCGCCGCCCCCGCCGTGCGGCTGCTGTCGGTAGGCGACCCCGCCGGCGGAGCGCTCGACGTGCGCCTCGAGACGCGCGGCGGCGCGCCGGGGGAGGAGGCGGTCGCCTCCGTCCGCCTGGAGAACGCGGAGGGCGGGGTGCTCTTCGAGGCGGCCCGCCCCGCGGCCTCGGCCCGCTTTGAAGCGACCGGCCTCGCGCTCGACGACGCGGGCAACGTCCTGGCCGTCGAGGTGCGCCGCGGCGGCGAGGTGCTCTACCGCAACCGCGTGCGCGTGGACCGGCTGACCGGCGAGCAGCGCGAGGCGAAGGTGACCGCATGGATCGAGGGGCTGCCGGAGGAGCCCCCGTCGGCCGTGCAGACGACCGAGACCGTGCCCGGCGCCTACCTCGCTTTCGTCGCCGCGACCCGCAAGCGCATGGAACCGCTCCAGCGCGCGCTCGCCGCGGCCGCGCGGGCCGGGGACATGGACGCCGTGGGCGAGGTCTGCCGGCGCATGGTGCGCGACGCGCCCTTCCACCCGTTGAGCTACTACCACCTGGCCTGCTACGAGGCGCTGCAGGCGCACCGGCAACGGGCGCTCGACCTGCTGGAGCAGGCGGTCGACCGGGGGTTCAACAACGTCCGCACGCTGATGTCCGACCCCGACCTCGAGTCCCTGCGGGCCAGCGAGCGGTTCGCCGCCCTCGTGGCGAAGGCCTCCGAGAGCAAGGGGCTCGAACTGCCCGCGAAGGCCGCGCCGGCCGAGGTCGATGGTCCCGTCGCGTGGGTCGCCGACGGCAACGTGATGCTGCACCCGCAGCTGCGGCTCCCCGTGGCCCTCTACCGCTTTCCGGAGGGCGGCGCCGCGGACCGCGCGGTCACGACGCTCAAGGGCCCGGCGGGCGACCTGCTGCGCGCCTGGTTCGCCGAGGGCACGGCGGCGGGCAACTGGGGCGACCTGTACGACAACCGCGACGGGGACCACTCCGATCTGCCGGCGGGGCTGTTCCCGCAGCTCACGCGCGTCGAGTACTCCGACCACGCGCGCGACGCGGGCCTGCACCACGGCGAGGCCGTCACCCTGCTGCAGGACGCGGTGACGATCGGCAACGCGTCGCTGGCCAGCACGCGCGGTCCCTACTGGCGTTCGCTGCCGCGCCGCATGCAGGGCGACCCGCGCGCCCTGGCCATCGGCTACCTCCAGTACCGCAGCGGCAAGATCTACATCTACCCCACCCATGCCGACTTCGCCCCGGACACCCGCGGCGACCCCGAGGCCAAGGGCGTCCGCGTCGGCGACGCCTACTTCGCGAACACGCCGTACGTGGTGGCGTCGCGCGGCTCCTCGGGCTCGGACCAGGCCTTCCTGCGGGCCTTCGCCGCCACGCTGGCCGCGTTCCCGCCGGAGACGAAGCGGGCCCTGCAGCGCCGCAACCTGCTGATGCCCGCGCTGCAGATGCTGCTGCGCCGCCACTACGACGGGGTCGCGACGGACGAGGAATACCTCACGGGCAAGGCGCACCCGCCCGGCTTCGGCGGCGGCAAGATCGGCCTGGAGGCCATGGTCCGGGCGGCCCACGGGATGACGCCGGACGCCCTGCCGCCCTGGGCGGAGTTCAAGGTGATCGAGGAGGACCGGCCCGTGAGCGGCCGGGACTACTTCGCGGTCCCCGGCCGCACGGAGGAGATCTTCACCACGCGCGCGGCCGCCGCGCGCATCCTGCGCGGCACCGCGCGGACCCGTCGCGTGCTGCTCGACGGCGGCGCCAGTGCCGACGCGAACGGCCTGCCGCTCACCTACCACTGGCGGTTGCTCCAGGGCGACCCCGCGCTCGTGACCATCGAGCCGCGGGGCGAACGCGGCGAACAGGCGGAGATCACCGTCGCGTGGCACCCGCCGCGGCCCGCGGCGTCGAGCCCCGACCTGGTCACGACGCGCGTCGACCTCGCGCTGTTCGTCCACAACGGCCGGTACTACTCGCCGCCGGCCTTCCTGACGTTCTACTGCCCGGGCACGGAGGAGCGGACGTACGACGACGCGGGCCGCTTGCTCTCCGTCGCGTACCACGGCACGGCCCCGGACCGGGCGTACGCCGACCCGATGCTCTACGTCCCGCGCCGGTGGAAGGACGTCTACGACTACGACGGGGAGGGCCGGCTCACCGGGTGGACGCGCACGGCCGGGGACACCGTGGAGCGCTTCGACGCGGAGGGCCGCCGGCTCGAAACCGACGGTTCGGCGACCGTCATGCGCTACGCCGGAGTCCCGGGCGGCGAGGGCGAGCCCCTGCAGTTGCGGGCCGTGCCGGCCCGCGACGGGCAGGCCGCCGGGCCGCCCGCCCCGCCGGTTCAGTAGCCGTCGATCAGCTCGCGGACGGACAGCCGGATCTCCGGGTCGGGATCGTTCCGGAACGCGTTCAGCACGAGGATCGCCCGGTCGTCGGCGGCAGCCAGGGCGCGGAAGGCGTCGCGCCGCTCGACGGGATCCTCCGAGCCCAGCCGCTCGACCTCGGCCAGCAGGCGCGCGCGTTCCGCGGGGTCGAGCGTCAGCGCGACGGGCGGAGGCGCGTCGTCGCCCCAGTCGACGAAGGGCACGCCGCCGGCCAACCCGATCGTCCGGCGGGTGCCGTCGGAAAGCTCCAGCGGGAACCGCGGCGGACGCTCGTCGACGAAGCGCAGCCGCCCCCAGGTCTGCGGCCGCAGGTAGACGCCCGCGCCGTCCGGCGTGAAGTCCGCGGCGAGCAGGTCGCAGCACCAGAGGACGTCGTTACCTGGCAGCGAGAAGTTCGCCTGGACCGTGGCGCGCACCGGCGTCCCGGGCCCGGGCGGCTTCCGGTCCGCGGTGAGCATCGACCAGGGCAGCTTGATTTCCTGGACGTACCCGGCGCCGCCGGTCCCGAGAAAGGCCATCTCCGCCCCCTGCTCCAGGGGGTCGAAGAAGGTGCCGCCCGCGAACGTCGCGCCGTAGACGATGTCCATCCGGTCGCCCCCCCCGGCGTCCCGGAAGGCGGTCACGTGCGCCACGTGCATCTCCGCACGCCCGGTCTTCGTGGCCACGCGGAACTGCAGCGAGTCGCCCTTCCACGCCAGCGGCCCGGGCTCGGGGTGCGGGTTGTTCAGCGGGGTGTCGTCCAGCCAGCGGACGGCCAGGTAGAGGTGATCCGCGTCGTGCATCGCGTGGACCCAACAGGCGGCGGTGTCGCGGCGGCGCGCCGGCTCGGCGCATACGAAGATGCCGCCGGACAAGTCCCAGTCGTCCGTCCGCGCGTCCACCACGACCGCGCCCCGCGGCGGCACGGAGTAGAGGGCCCTGTTCAGCGTCTGCACGGGCGGCTCCGCCGCGCGGGCGGCGGCCGCGGCGAGCCCCGCAAGCAAGACGGCCCGGATACAAGGGTTCATGTCGTACACTCCGGCCACCAAGCTTGCGGGAACCGCCCCGCCCCTGTCCAGCATGGTCCCGCCCGGCATGTGCGGCCGCGGGCGGACCCCCCCGCCGGCGCCGGCGCCGGGCCGGAAAGGATTGACCGCGGTGGGACGCGCCCCCTATCCTCGCCGTTCATCGCGGCATGCCTGCCGCGCAACGGAGGATACAGGGCATGGTACGCACATCCGTCTTTCATCGAACCGCCGGCCTGGCTCTCGCCCTCGCGGGGTGGGCCGCGGGATCCGCCCTCGCGGCCTGGCAGGCCCCCATGCCGGAGGGCATGGACATGCGCGTGGCCGTGCCCCGCATGGCCGCCCCCCCGAAGATCGACGGCACGATCGACCCCGAGGAATGGCGCGGCGCCGCCGGCTTCAGCGGCGTGGGCGGGTGCAACAGCAACCTGCTCTTCGCCCGGCCGACCGTCTTCTGGATGGGCTGGAACCCGGACGGCATCTACGTGGCCGCCAAGGTCTGGATCCGCCCCGGCTACAAGCCGCAGGCGGCCGGCCGGCAGCCGGGAGCGGCCATCGTCTTCGACGACACGCTGGAGTTCCACTGGCTGCCGATGGGCCGCAACGTGCCCGACGGACGCACGACCAGCTCCTACAAGTGGCTCATCAACGCGCTTGGCTTCGACGGCGACAAGATGCGCGTCTCCGTCGGCCAGCAGTTCATGAACTGGGCCCCGGACTTCGATATCGCCTCCCGCCTCACCGACACCGGCACCGCGCCGCTGGGCGGCCGCTGGCTGGAGTTCGAGTTCGCCACCACCTGGCAGGACTTCGAACTGAACGCGCCCCACCGCGCCGGCGACACGTGGAAAATGATGCTCGGTTCGAACCACATGTACGCCAGCTGGGACCAGGCCCGCATCCCCTGCACGACGAGCTACTTCGATCCCGACGGCTACGCGGTCTTCACCCTGGTCGAGGACCAGCCCGCCGTGCAACTCGTCATGGACGACTACCCCATGCCCAACGAGGGCACGCTCAAGGCGCGCTGGCGGATCCACAACCCGACCGCGAAGCCCGTCGAAATCGACCTGCTGGCCCGCGTCTCCGCCATGCCGGTCAAGGCGACCGTCGAGGGCGAGGAGGCCGCCCGCGTCGAGCGCACCGTCACCGTCGCCCCCGGCGCCACGGAGACCCTGCCGGTGTCCGCCGCCTACGCGGACGCCGTCACGCAGCAGGGCGGTCTCCTGTTCCAGGCGCAGCGCGACGGCGAGCTGCTCTACCGTCACTTCACCTTCTTCCGGCCCGGCTTCCCGGAGGTCTCGCGGCAGCCCGCCGAACCGCCGAAGGAGGCCTTCCCCATCGCGGTCGACTTCAACCCGGCGCGCAACGTCGTCGCACTGACGTTCGACTCCTACTACCTCGACGACCCCGGCGCGGCGCGCGAGGTCTCGTGGCGGATTGCCGGCGCGGACGGCGGGGCGCTCGCGGAAGGGACGCTGTCCGACCCGGTCCACTACTTCTTCCGCACGCGCGCGGGCCTCGGCGACCTCGCGCCGGGCGAGTACACCGCCGAGGCCCGCATGAAGCTGGCCGACGGGTCGACGCTCGGCCCCGAGCGCAAGACGTTCACGAAGCTGGACGAGGCCAAGGCCTTCGCCGACTGGTGGAACACGGAGCTCGGCGACATCGAGCGGGTCATCCCGCCCTTCACCGCCATCGGGCGCGAGGGATCGACCTTCACCCCGTGGGGCCGGAGCTACACGCTCGACGCCCTCGGGCTGCCGCGCGAGATCGCTCGCAGGGCGAGCCGCGTCAGCGCGGCCCCCGCGCGCGTCGTGGCCGTGGTGGAGGGCGAGGAGCACGTCATCCCCGTGGCGCCGGAGCCGGAACTGACCGAGACGACCGACTGGCGCGTCCGTTTCCGCGGTGAGGCCGCGGGCGCCGGGCTCGCGCTCCGCGCCGAGGGCTGGCTGGAACAGGACGGCATGGTGCAGGTCGCCCTCACCTACGGGCCCGCGGGCGAACCGGTCACGGTGGACGCCCTGCGCCTGGAGTTCCCGCTCTCCAACGAGCAGGGCGAGACGCTGCTGTGTCTCGGGACCGGCGGCAACTACGCCTCCCGCACCACCATCATCCTGCCCCCGGAAGAGCAGGGCACGCTGTGGAATACCCTGCTCTCGCCCGGCGGAAACGGCGCGCAGATGACCGTCGGGAACTTCTACCCCCTGGTCTGGGTGGGCAACGAGCAGCGGGGCCTGATGTGGTACGCGGACAGCGACGAGGGCTGGGTGCCCACGGACGCCGTGCCCTCCCACGAGCTCCGACGCGAGGGCGGCATGCTCGTGCTGAGCAACCAGCTCGTCGGCGAGCCCTTCCTGCTCGACGCGCCCCGCACCGTCACCTTCACCTACATGGCCTCCCCCTTCCGGCCGATGGCGAAGAACTGGCGCTCCTCGATCTACTCCGAGAACGGCACCTTCAGCGGCCCGAACAAGAAGCAGAAGGACGCGGACGGCAACGTCCTCGTCGACGGCTGGAACTGGCTCACGCCGCCCTCGGAGAACCCGGAGGAGTGGTCGGCCATGTGGGCGCGCTACAAGAAGATCGCCGACGCGCGCATTCGCAAGCTGCGCTGGCACGACCCGGCCACGGCGCGCAACAAGTACGGCAGCACCGTCCACACCTCCCTGCCGCTCATGGGCTACGGATGGAAGAGCCCCGACAAGCGCGTCACCGGCTACTTCGCCGCCGACTGGGTCACGGGTCGCGACAGCTGGAACAAGACGGAGCAGGACTACTTCCTCTACATCGCCGACCGCGCCTTCCGCGAGGGCGGGCTGCGGACGATCTACTGGGACATCTACCACCTGCACCAGCACAAGGCGCCGCTGGCGGGCCTGGGCTACGAGCTGCCGGACGGGCGCGTCCAGCCGGCCTACAACGCGCTCAACATCCGCCGCTTCATGATGCGGATGTGGGCGCTGATGTTCGACCGCGGCCTCACCCCGGGCGCCCAGGTCACCCACGCCACGAACGACTACTGCCTGCCCGGCAGCGGGTGGGTGGAGGCCATGCTCGACGGCGAGTACCACTCGCTCGGCGACGACTCGATCGTGGACTGGGTGGACGGCTACCCCATCGACCGCATGCGCGCCATGAGCGTCTCCGGCCAGTTCGGCAACCAGATCACCTGGATGGGCCTCATCCAGATGTCCGACAAGGAGCGGGCGAAGCGGGTCTGGCAAAGCAAGACCCGGTACACCCGCCTCTACGACACCTGGCGCGGCTGGGGCGCGCTCTGGATGCCGCCGTTCGACTGGGGCCTGAACGAGATGGACTACCACCCGTTCTGGCGCGCGCCGGCGGTGTCGGTGAGCGACACGAACGTGCTCGTTTCCGCCTGGACCTCGCCGAAACGCGCGGTCCTCGTCTGGTTCAACTACGACCGGGCCAACCCGCGGGGCGCCGCCGTGAAGCTGGACCTCGACGCGCTCGGCCTGACGGTCGATACGCCCTGGCCGGGCGCGCTGGCGGTGCGGACGATGGACGGCGGCGAGGTCGCGCTCGACCCGGCCACGGGCACGCTGACGCTGCCCGCAACGGCGGCCCACCAGGGCGGCACGCTCGGGCTGCGCGCGGTGGAGAAGGCCCACCACGATCGCCTGCTCGCCGCGCTGCGGCGGGCCGCCGCGCCGCTCGGGCCGGACGCCGCCCCGCAGGAGGTGCCCGCCGAGGTGCTGGACTACGGCTTCGCCGACGCGGCCGTGGACGTGCTTCCCGCCGGCGGCGCGGTGCGCTGCGCAACCCCGGGGGTGAGCGTGAACGCGATCCGCCTGCCGGACCGCGTGCTGATCGCGCTGGCGAACACCGGCGCGCAGCCGGCGAACGCCGCCGTGGACGTGGACCTCGACGCGCTCGGCCTCGTGCCGGAGGAGGTCTGGGTCGAGTTCGTGCGCGAACGCGATTTCGGCCCGGGTAACGGGAAGGCGAAGCTCGATTTCCACGGCCGGAGACTCGCCGTGCCCGGAGTGCAGCCGGGACAGCTCCGCCTCGTCGCCGTCCGCCGGTTCTGAGCGCCCGGCGCCGGGGGGCATACTGCGGCATGAAGTCCGGTCGACTGAAGGCGCTGTCGCTTCTGCTCGCCGCCGCCGGAGGGGCGGGCGCGTACGCGGCCGGCCCCGCGCCCGCCGCGGGGCCGGTCGTCATGGCCGAGTCGTTCGCCTCGCAGGACGCCTTCAGCGCCTGGCGGCAGGATGGGGCGGAGGGCCGGTGGGTTCCGCAGGGTTCGGCGGAGGACGGCTACGCGGTCCTCCCGCGCGGGGCCCTCGAGTCGGGGCGGTTTCCGCTCACCCCGTACGCCTACTACGAGGTGCGCCTGCGCGCGCGGGCCCGCGGTCCCTCCTACTGGTTCATGCGGTTCTTCGACGAGCAGGGTGCCGAAATCACGGCCGACCACTACACGCGGCTCTACGGGTCCGAACCGTGGGCGGAACAGGTCTTCTACCTCATGGCCCGGGCCGGGACGGCGCAGGCTTCCTTCGGGCTTCGGCCCATCGACGGCCCGCTCCAGGTCGACGACCTCCGCGTCGCGCCGGCGAGCCGGGAGGTCGTGCTGTCGTGGATGGACCGGCAGGCGGACGCCTTGTCCCCGCTGCCGCCGGAGACGTTCGCGCACGGGCGGCTCCGCCACCTCGGGCGCTCGCTGGCCCGGCTCGAGGCGGGCAGGCCCCTGACGGTCGTGGTGCTGGGCGACAGCCTCGCCAACGACCTGTGCAACTCCATGTTCCAACTTCTGCTCGAGCGCAGCTTCCCGGGCAGCCGGGTGCGCCTGGTGCATTCCGTGCGAAGCGGCACCGGCTGCGGCTACTACAAGGGTCCCGGCCGGGTGCGGGAGTACGTGCTACGCCACCGGCCCGACCTGCTGATCATCGGCGGCATCAGCAACGGCGGGGCCGGCAACGTGCTGGAGGTGATCCGCCAGGTCCGCGCCGAGCAGGACCCGGACGTGCTCGTGCTGAGCGGCGGCGTCCGGCAGCTCGGCGTCGTGCGGCAGCGAAGCGCCGGGCGCCGGACGACGCGTTTCGACCCCGAACGGCAGCGTGCTGAAGAAGAGGCGGGGCGTCGGTTCTTCGCCGAGTTGGACGGGCCGCGCGACGAGCTGCGCTACGCCGTCTACGACCTGCGCGGAGCCTTCGCGGCCTACGTCGAGCGCTCCGGCAAGCCCTACACCTGGTACCAGCGCGACTGGCTCCACTCCAACGAGCGCGGCAAGCAGGTGATGGGTCGCCTCGTGCATCGGTTCCTGACCGCCGAATCCGCGGCCCCGTCCGCGGCGGGCACGGCGAAGGGACGCCCTGCCGCGGGGCAGGGGGGCGGCGGGCCGGGGTGAGTAAACGCACGGGCCGGGGCATCCTGGGCACCGGGTACGTGGGCCGGAGATTCGCCGAAGGCCTGGCGGATGCCGAGGGCGCCGCTCTGCAGGCCGTTTGCTACCGCTCGCCGGAAAAGGCCGAGGACTACGGTGAGCACCACGGCGTGCCGGGCCGCTACGCCGACTACGACACCCTGCTCGCCGACGAGACCACGGACCAGGCCGAGTACGACTACTGGAGCCCCAGGCCCTGACCGCCTCCGGGGAGGGTTGACAGGCCCGCTGCCGGCAGGCGTTTCTTCCCGGCCCCCCCCGCGGCGAACCGTTGTCTGCGGCGGGACCTGACTGCACCACAAGGAGAACGCCATGCACCGTCACCGCCGGACCGTCGGTCCGGGGGCGGCGGACGGCCACGAGGCGGCGGGCCCTGTCCGTGCGCCGGCCTGCAGCCGTGACCGGCGGTCGCGGCCGCGCAGGCCGCGGCCCGGGCCCCGGGGCCCGCGGGAGACCCGCCTTTCCCGTTGTGCTGGACGGCGGGTGTGTAGCAACATACTCGCATGAATGCGGTATCCCGCGTGGTGATGATCTCCGTCATGTGGGCCGTCGCGGCCCCGGCGGCGACCTACTACGTGAGTCCCGCCGGGTCGGATGGCGCGGACGGACTCGCAACCAACCGCCCGTGGCGTACCGTGTCGCGTGTGAACGGCGCCGCGCTCACGCCCGGTGACACCGTCCTCTTCGAGCGGGGCGGCGGGTGGCGCGAGTCGCTCGAGCCGGGGGCGAGCGGGACGCCCGGGGCGCCGGTCGTCTTCGGCGCCTACGGCGAGGGCCCGAAGCCGGTCTTCCTCGGCGGCGAGATCGTTGCCAACGCCTCCTTCTCGCCGGTGAGCGGCACCACGTACCAGGCGGCTTTCGCCGGGGAGGCGACATCCGTCCTGGCCGACCAGGCGTTTCTCTTCGGGGGGACACCGATCGCCGCGATCAGCTCGCTGGCGGCCGTGCAGGCCCGTTCCAACAGCTGGTACTGGACGGCCGGAACGCTCTACGTGAACACGGGAGGCCCGGACCCGCGGACGGACGGACGGGCCTACACCGCCATCGTCCGGCACAACCTGATCCTGGCCAGGAATGGCTCCAACGTGGTGTTTCGCGGACTGGCGGTGGACGGGTCGGCCCGCTACAACGCCGGGTACGGGGTGCGCGTCGACGGTTCCGTCAACGTCCTGCTCGAGGACGTCGACGCCTTGCGGTGCGGCAAGCACCACTTCGGCGTCATCAACTCGACCGGCTTCGTCGGACGCCGCCTCTACGCCGCCCACGCCATGCCCGCCCAGGGCGGGGGCGGCGCCACGGCTTTCGTGCCTTACAGCGATTACCACTACGAGAACACCACGTCGGAGTGGCTGGACAGCACGGTGGAGCACATGGAGGACACCTGGAGCGGCGGTGTCTACCCCTGCTTCTACACGCACGGCGAGGGCGTGGGCACCGTGCTGGTGTCCAACCTCGTGACGCGCGGGGCCGGCTTCTCGACCTCGGGCAACGAGGTTACGCTGCTCGACAGCTACTTCGACGATGCCGGGCTCGCCGTCTACGGCCACCGCGGCGTCTACCGCGGGGTGCGGCTGCGGGGGCCCTCGTCGAAGATCAACGTCCGCGGCACGGGCAACGTGTTCGAGAACTGCGTGATCGACGACTGCGGGGCGGCCAACAGCTACTCGGCCGCCGTGGTCTTGAACGGCGCCGCGGTCTCGAACGTCTTCCGGTACTGCACGATCCGGATCGCGGAGGGCGTGTCGGGGAAAGCGTGCGTGGCCCTGGGCGTCGACGCGTCGCACACGTCCTGGTACGCGAACATCCTCGAGGGGAACACCTACGTGTTCCGGCGTTTCTACACGGCGATGGCGCCGGGGGACCTCGATTTCGTCGACGTGAACCGCTACGGGCCCGGCGCCGCGTTCCGGGATGACGCGGGCACGTACACGCTGGCGCAGTGGCAGGGGATGGGTTTCGACGCCGGGTCCACGGAGGGCGATCCCGGCTTCGCCGACGCGGCCGGCGGCGACTTCCGGCTGGCCGCGGACTCGGCCTGCATCGACGCCGTGTCCGCCGGCTACGTGCCCGGCACCGACCACGACGGGGTGGCAAGGCCGCTGGACGGCGACGACAACGGCACGGCCCTGGCCGATCTCGGTGCGCACGAGTACGCGCACCCCCTGGTGGACGCCGACGGCGACGGCATGACGGACGCGGACGAAGTGACGGCGGACACGAACGCGCGCGATGCGTCCTCGCTGCTGATCGTGACGGACGCCCGCGGCGGCACGGACGGCTTCCGCGTGCGGTGGGCGGGCGGACGGCGCGCGCGCCAGGTGCTGGAGTCGAGGGAGGACCTCGGCACCCCGGGCGGCTGGACACCGGTCCTGACCAACGAGCCGCCCACGGCCGTTGTCACCGAGGTGCTCGACACGCGGCCCGGCGCGTTCCGCGCCTACCGCGTGCGGGCGGAGGAGACGCAAGTCCCCCGCTAGCCTGCCTTATTCATGAACGCAAGGCGTTCATGAATAGGGCACCTGGCACGCGGGGCTGCGATGCAACCCGCGTGCCAGGACGTGGACGTGAGTCCCCCGTTGGGGGGACAACGTCCCGCCTCACGGGGACGCGACGCGGTGTTCACTGCGTCGCCGCGTGAGGTCGCGTTCCGCGCCCAACGCGGTCACGCGACGAACGTGGCGACGCCCCGTTTGTGCCCGCAAGGCGGGCACATCACGGCCGCGGAGCGGTGGACTATTCACGACCTCGTGAATAGTCCAGGCTAGCGTGCCACCCCGGAAACGGCCATGCGCTCACCGGGCCGTCGAAAACCGTGGCGGCGCGCACACCGGCACACCTCCGGTGCATGGGCACGTCCGGGACGCCACCCTGGCCTGGACGCTTCACGAGGCCGTGAGTAATCCAGCGCTTCGCGGCCGCCTCGGCCCGGTACCCCCCGCCTCCGCGCGGCCTCGCCGCGCCCGGACCGTTCCGTGCGCGTCCGTCGCGTTGACCCGGCGGTGCGCGGCGTGGGAGACTGCCGGGCCTACGCATCCGGGCGGGCCGCGGCGCGGGAGCGCGGCGGGAACCGGGAGGGACGGGATGAGCGGGAGCACACGACGGGGCGGGACAACGGCACGGGCGGCGGGCCCGTGTGGCGCCGCCGGCCTCGCGGCGCTCGCGTTTGCGGCGTGCGCCGGCGGGGGGGCGGTCCCGGCCCGCGGCGCGCCCGCCGCGGTCGAGTGGCCGGACGGCAGCCGCCTGCAAGGCGAGGTCGAAGCCGTCCTCCCCGACGGCGGCCCGGTCATGCTGCGCCGCGCGGGCGCGGACGAGCCGCTCGCGCTCGCCCGCGGCCACGGCGCGGCGGTCCGGTTCACCGCGACGGAACCGGCGGCCGCGCCGCCCGCGGCGCGCGTTATCCTGCGCAACGGCGACGTGTGGGCCGGCCGCGCGGCGGGCTTCACGCGCGACGGTTTGCTGTTCGCCGACGAGGCCGCCGACGAGCCCTTCGCACTGCCCTGGGACGCGGTCCGCGTGTTCGAGCCGGTGCACCCGGACCGGCTCGCGCCGCCCATCGACCTGCTGGGCGGCGCCGTCCTTGCGGGTTCGGCCTTCCCGGTCGCCCCCTCGGGCGCCGGCCTGCTGCGCCGGGGCGGCCCGGACGGGCCCGTGGTGACCGCCGCGGACCTCCTCGTGGTGACCCCGGAGGGCGCGGTGGCCCGGGACCGCACGCCGCTGCGCTACACGGAGCTGGGACAGGGCGGGCCGGTCGCGCTGGACATCGAGATCGAGGGCGGCCCCGGGACGGTGTTCCGGGCGCACCTGGTGCATCTCTCCGACCTGGGCCGGCAGGAGATGAGTGCGATCTGGGGGGAAGGCAAGGTATCCGGCCGGTGGAACGGGCCGCCCGGCCCGGTCGCGGCGGACCCCGACGCGCCCCCGCCCACGCCGTTCCACGTCCCGCAGGCCGAAGGCACCGTGTACTGGACGCTCTGCGCCGACTTCGATCGCGGTCTGTTCGTCTGGCGGCGCGACGGGATCGAGGTCCACCGCATGACCGGTCCGTCCGGCGCCGGCGCGGGGGAGCCCGGGCTGGTTATCTACCCGCCCATGGCGGGGCACGGGCGCCTGCGCGTACTGCGCGTGCGGCCGTGGCGGGATCCGCCGGGCGATGAGGAATCCGGCGCCCCGGTCCCGGTGCTCGTGCGCCGCGCGGGCGCGGCGCCGCTGGCCGCGTCGCGCATCGCGGGAGACGACGACGGTCTCACCGTGGAACCCGCCGGCGGCGGGGGCGGCGAACAACGGGTGCCCTGGGCGGAGGTCGCGGCGGTCTGCTTCGCGGGCCCACCCGCCGCGGACCCGGCGCCCGCCGCCCGGGTCGCCACCCGTTCGGGAAGCCGCGTCACGCTGGACGTGGCGTCCCTGGACGCGGCGCGGCTGCGCGGCCGCGCGGCGTGGGGCGAGGCGGCGTTCGATCCCGCGCGCCTGCTCGCCGTGGCCTGGCCGGAGGCCGGCTCGGCGGGGCCGGAGGCGCGCCTCGCGCTGCGGAGCGGCGAGAGCCTCGGCGGCCGGCCCGAAGCCGCGGACGGCCGGGCGGTGCGCTGGTCCTCGCCGCGTCTTGCCGCGCCCGCGTCGTTCGGGGCGGACGGCGTTGCCGCCATCCGCTTTCCGACGCCCGCCCGGCGGCGCACGCCGGCGGGCATGGCCCTGGCCGTGCTGCGCAACGGCGAACGCGTTCCCGGCGGCGTGACCGGGCTCGCGGACGGCCTGCTCACCCTCGCCACGCCGTTCGGCGGCACGGCGCGCCTGCCGGCGGAGCAGCTGCTGCGCCTCGAGGTGCGCCACCCCGACGCCGGCCTCCTCCTCGAAGGCTTCGGGCCGCCGGAGCGTTGGGAGCAGGAACTGCCCGCGCCGCGCCGCGCGACGTTCGAAGGCGGCGCGCTCACGCTGGCCGCGCTGGTGGACGGCCTGGGCGGCCTGGGCGGTGTGACGCGCGAGTACATCGCGCTGCCCGACCGGTTCCGCATCGAGCTCACCGCCTCCTGCCCGGGTGTTGTGCCCTGCTTCGTCCTTCACGCCTTCCCGGACTATCGCGTCGCGGCCGGCCGGCCGATGATATCGGACCCGGCCGTCGGCGTGCGGTTCTGCCTCACGGAGGAGGGCCCGGCGATCCGCACCGGCGGGGGTGTCGGCACGGACGCGTCGACGAACGTGACCGGTCCCCTGCCCGGCGATCTTGCGGCCGCGCCGGTCGCGGTGACCGTCTACGTCGACCGGCCCGGCGGGAGCATGGCCCTCTCGGTCGGCGGCGCGCCGCCGGTCACCGCCGCCATGCTGCCGGATCAGCGCTGGCAGGGTTCGCGCATCGCCCTGCGGGCCTTGCGCCGTTACCCGCCGGTCACCCTCTCTGACTTCCGCCTCTCGTCCTGGAACGGCGTCCTGCCCCGGGCCGGCGAAGCCGGGGAAGGGGGGGCCTCGCGCGCATCGAGCTGGTCAACGGCGACACGCTGGCCGGCCGGCCGGAGGCCCTCTCGGAGGGCGTGCTGCGGCTCGCCGCGGAGGAGGGTGGCGATCCCGTGCCGGTGCCCCTCGACCGGGTGCAGCGCATCGTGTGGTCCCACGCCCCCGCCCCCGCCGGCGCCGCGCCCGCGGGTTCGTGGACCGTCGAGGCCGCGTGGGGCGCGCGCTTTCTCCCGGCCGCCGCGCGGCTCGGGCCCGGCGGGGCCGCCTTGTTCGAGCACCCGGCGCTGGGCCCGGCGGTCGTTCCCGCCGAAGCGCTCACCGCCGTCCGCTTTCCGGCCGGCGGCGACTGATCGGTCGCCGGCGCGGGGCCTGACCGTTTTTCGAGGCGAGGAGAAGGAGGAGGAGGAGCGATGCCGGTGAAGACACGCTACGCGATCGTGGGCCTGGGCGGACGGCACGAGATGTACCGGGACGCGCTGGGCTCGGACTTCGCGCACACGGCCGAGCTGGTCGGGCTGTGCGAGGCGAACCCGGGCCGGCTGGAGCTTTCCCGGCGGCGCGTCCGGGAAAGCTCGGGCCGCGAGGTCCCCGGGTTCGGCGCCGACCGGTTCGACGAGATGGTGCGCACGTGCCGCCCCGACACCGTCATCGTCACGACCCGCGACCGGGAGCACGACGACTACCTCTGCCGCGCGATGCGGCTCGGCTGTGACGTGATGACCGAGAAGCCCATGACGATCGACGCGTCCCGCTGCCGGCGCATCCTGGAGACGCGGGCGGCGACGGGCCGGCGCGTCACGGTCACGTTCAACTACCGGTACGCCCCCGTGCGGACGCAGGTGAAGGAGCTCCTCATGGACGGCGTGATCGGCGACGTGCTCTCGGTGTCCTTCGAGTGGCTCCTCGACGTGCACCACGGCGCGGACTACTTCCGGCGGTGGCACCGCCGGAAGGAGAACTCGGGCGGGCTGCTGGTGCACAAGGCGACGCACCATTTCGACCTGGTCAACTGGTGGCTTTCGACGGTGCCCGAGGAGGTGGCGGCCACGGGGCACCGCCGTTTCTACACGCCGCGTACGGCGGAGCGCTACGGGCTCGTTCCCCGTTCCGGCCGCTGCCGCACCTGCCCGCAGGCCCCGCACTGCCGCTTCGCGCTGGACCTTTCCGCGAACGCCAACCAGCGGGAACTGTACCTCGACGCGGAAGCCCACGACGGCTACTTCCGCGACCGCTGCGTCTTCGACCCGGACATGGACATCGAGGACCACATGAACGTGATGGTCAACTACCGCGGCGGCGCGAAGCTCTCCTACACCCTCAACGCGTTCCTGCCCTGGGAGGGATACCTGGTGCGCTTCAACGGGACGCGCGGCCGGCTCGAACACAAGTGCGAGGAAAGCGTCTACACCAACGCGGACGGCTCCGTGCCGGGGGCGCTGGTCAAGGAGGGCACCTGGATTCGCGTGTACCCGCACTGGCAACCGGCCTACGAAGTGGATACGCGGCAGGCCGGGGGCGGGCACGGCGGCGCCGACCCGCTCATGCTGAAGTACCTCTTCGACCCCGGCGGGCAGCCGGAGGACCGCTGCCTGCGGGCGGCCGACGAGCGGGCGGGCGCGTGGTCCATCCTGACGGGCATCGCCGCCAACGTCTCCCTCGCCGAGCGGCGTTTCGTGCGCGTGGAGGAGCTGGCGCCGGGCCTCGCGCTGCCGGACTACCCGCCGATGCCGGCGGAGGACGGGCCGCTGGACATGCCCCCCGCGCAGCCCCCCCCGCGCGCCTGCGGGCCGGGCGGAGCCCCGCCCGGGAACATGACGGACGGGACATGACCCCGCACCACGCCGAAAACACCGACGCACACGGGAGCGGCCCCGCACGGGCGGGACGTGCCGTTGCCCACGGCCTGCCGGCCGCACGTTGCCCGCGGAGGAAGACCAGCCCATGACCCGGCCGGTTGTCCATCTCATCTGCAACGCGCATCTCGATCCCGTC
Organism: uncultured bacterium; assembly: GCA_963744655.1. Classification (GTDB taxonomy): domain Bacteria; phylum Verrucomicrobiota; class Kiritimatiellia; order PWTM01; family PWTM01; genus CAVUUJ01. Next base: position 1,147,183 of record CAVUUJ010000002.1, read on the forward strand.
TGGCAGTGGGAGTGGGAGGAAGGCGCCAGCGAAGCGCTCTCGACCTTCCGCACGGCCGCGCAACTCTGTGAAGAGTTCGACGGGTTCGTTTTCAATCACAACGAAGCCGTCCTCTACCAATGGATCGAGGAGTACGAACACGACCTGTTCCAACGGATACAGGAACTGGTCAAGGCCGGGAAGTGGCACATCATGGGCGGGTGGTATCTCCAGCCGGACTGCAACATGCCGTCCGGCGAAGGGCTGGTTCGCCAGGTCCTCGCCGGCAGGAACTACTTCCGGAGCACGTTCGGCGCGCGGCCCACCACGGCCATCAACTTCGATCCCTTCGGGCACACCCGGGGCCTGGTACAGATCCTCGCGAAGAGCGGGTACGATTCCTACATCCACTGCCGTCCCTCGAGGCAGCAATGCGGCCAGGATGCGGACGACTACGTCTGGGTCGGGTACGACGGCTCGGAGATCCTCTGCTCGCGTCCGCGCCTGTGGTACAACTCGCCGCTCGGCAGGGCGGGGGACAAGCTCCTCACCCAGATGCAGGAACGGCCCGCCCTGGGGGCGTGCCTCATGCTGTGGGGGGTCGGGAATCACGGCGGGGGCCCCAGCCGCAGGGACCTGCGCGACCTGGGGCGGATCATGGCCCGCGAGAAGAACTGGACCCTTCTCCACTCCACGCCGGAAGCCTATTTCAAGCAGCTCCGACGGCGGCAGGGCGACTTGCCGCGCTGGGCGAAGGACCTGAACCCCTGGGCGGTGGGGTGCTACAGCTCGATGATCCGCGTCAAGCAGGGCTACCGGGCCCTGGAGCATGCGCTGTGGGCGGCGGAGAAGATGGCCTCGACGGCCGCCGCCCAGGGCCTGATGCCCTATCCGAAGGCCGAGCTCAAGGCGGCCGAAAAAGACCTGCTCTGGACGGCCTTTCACGACGTCCTCCCGGGCAGCTCGACCCCCCCCGTGGAGCAGCACGCCCTGCAGAAGATCGGGCACGGCATGGAGGCGCTGTCGCGCGTCAGGGCGCGGGCCTTCTTCCGCCTGGCCGGCGGGCAGCCCCGGGCCAGGGCGGGCACCTTCCCGGTCCTGGTGTACAACCCGCATCCCTGGGAGGTGGAGACCACCGTCACGGCCGAGTTCAACCTGCCGGACTTCGACTTCCGTTCCGGGTCCTTCTGGGTTCCCCGCCTCGCCCGCGGGGGGAAGGATCTTCCCATCCAGGCGGAGCGGCCCCACAGCAACATGCCCATCGACTGGCGCAAGCGGGTCTGCTTCCGGGCCGCCCTGGCGCCCGGCGTCATGAACCGCTTCGACGTGACGCTGACGCGCAAGGCCCGTCGCCCGGCGTTCACGAACAGGGAGAAGGACGGACGGATCCGTGTGCGCGGCCGGCACGTGGACTGGGCCATCAGCACCCGCACCGGCCGGATCGAACACCTGCGCTTCAACGGGAAGAGCGTCTTGCGCCCGGACGCCTTCCAGGCGCTGGTCCTGCGGGACACGTCCGACCCCTGGGGCATGAACACGGACCGGTTCGAAACCGTCGCGGGCCGCTTCCGCCTCCTGTCGCAGGCGAAGAGCGCCCAGGTGTCGGGCGTTTCCGTCCGGCGCCTCAAGCCCGTGCGGGTTATCGAAGAGGGCCCGGTCAGGACGGTCGTCGAGGCGCTGTTCGGCTACAACGACTCCCTGCTGGTGCTGACGTGGAAGGTGCCGATGGCGGGCACGGAGGTGGAGCTCGAGGCGCGCGTTCTCTGGAACGAAAAGGACAGGATGCTGAAGCTGTCCGTGCCCACCTCGCTGCGGGACGCCGCGTACCTGGGGGACGTCGCCTACGGGCGCGAGGTCCTGCCGGCCACGGGCCGCGAAGGGGTGGCCCAGAAATGGACGGCCGTGGTGTCGAAGCGCGATGACCTGGCCCTCACCGCCGTCAACGACGGCACCTACGCTTCATCGTTCGCCGGGGGCGAGATGCGCCTCACCCTCCTGCGATCGCCCGCTTACGTCGCGCACCCGGTGGGCGATCTGCCCGTGATGCCCGACAACCTGTTCCGCCCCCGCATCGACCAGGGCGAGCGGGTGTTCACCTTCTGGCTGAACGCCGGGCCGGTCGACGCGCGCATGGCCGCGGTGGCGCGGGAAGCACAGGTGCACAACGAGAAGCCGTTCGCGCTGTGGCTGAGCCCCCCGGGGCGGGGCGTCCGCGCCAAGCCCTTTGCGGTGCTGTCCAACAACAGGGTGCTGGTCACGGCCGTCAAGCAGGCGGAAAACGGGCGCGGCTGGATCCTCCGCCTGTTCGAGCCCACGGGCAGGCGCCAGACGACCCGGCTGCGTGTCGGGGCGGACCGGCCGGTCCGGAAGACGCTGACCCTGCAGCCCTTCGAGATCAAGACGCTCAAGGTGGACCCCGCGCTTCGCTCCGTGGTCGAGACGAACCTGCTGGAAGAAACCGGACGGCGGCCGCCGCCGCCGCGGGGCCGCCAACCCGCCCGCCGGCGCGCGTAGCCGGGTCTGCCGCGGCATGCAGACCATGACGGGGGGCTGCCCCTCCGACCACCGGCAGGTCGAGGCGGCGTGTTGCCGGCCTCCCCCCGGGGGAGTGGGTTGCCGCCGCATGAGCTTTCGACTACGCTGCCGCACCGGTCCCGAGCGCGAGCCCGGACCGTTCCGGCAGCCGCGAGGCTGAGCACCTGCACGGGAGATAGAAGCCATGCCGCGACGCATCTCGATCGTTCTCACGCTGTTCGCCGTTTGCACAACCGCCCTGGCGGCAGCGCCGCGAAGCTTCACCTACAAGGACGGCGTCAAGGAGGAGTATCGTCTTCAGACCCAGTCCCAGGCGCCGACGCTGGACGGGCGGATTGACGAGACCGAGTGGCGGTACGCCACGCAGATCGACGGCTTCAGCGACGACCAGCGCCGGGTGCGCGGCTATGTCCTGGCCACCGGGGACGCCTTCTATCTCGCCATCCGGTCGCAACTCCCCGACGTCGGCGACCTCAAAGTGGACATTGACCGCGACAATGTCGAGAACATGGTCCGCGACGACAGCGTCGAGTTCTGGATCCATCCCGATCCGGAAGCCACGCGCGGCAAGCGCTTCCAGTTCATGACCAATCCCAACTCACGGCGATGGGCCCGGGTGCACGGCCGCGGGGGCGTGGACGGGGTCAAGGATTGGCAGGCCGGCTGGGAGACGAAGAGCGCCATCCATGACGACCTGCGGGAGTGGCACTGCGAGGCCCGCATCCCGGTCAGCGAAATGTCCCCCCTGCCGATCACCGCCCAGGCGTGGAGCATCAGCCTGTGGCGCAACTGGAAGAACCCCTGGCTGCAGACGTTCATGTCCGGGCGCATGTTCGACTGGGTCGTCAGCCGCTGGAATTTCACGGAAGCGGCCGCTCCGGCGGTGCACCTGGTCGACCGGGCCAACCGCTTCACCGGCGACATGCAGCTCGCGCTCGACATCGTCAACCCCGGCGCGGCCCCGCTGGAGGTCAAGGCCCGGCTGCGGCTCGAGCGCGACGGCGGCGAGGACGCGGTGGAGGAGCAGACCGTCACCGTCGCGCCCGGCGGCGCCGCCACCGTGGAGCTCAAGCTCACGGACACGACGTCGAAGAACTGCCGGCTCACCGCCGAGGTGACCGATCCCGCGGGCGACACCGCCTATTTCCGCCACAACAAGCTGTGGAAGATCGGCAAGGCGATCCTATGGGAGGCGCCGGTGGCCAGGCCGAAGACGGATCTCAAGTTCCGTTGCGGCTACTATCCCTCGGACAACCTGCTCAAGACCGCCGCCGACCTGCGCGACATGCCGGAAAACGCGACGGTTGCAAGAGTGACCGTGAGCGTGCGCGAAAAGGCGAGCGGCAAGGTCATTGCCGAGACTGTCCTCGACCAGTTCGTCAGTGGCCGCCAGGAACTGGACATCGCGCTACCCGCCGACCTGGACGGCGACTACGAGGTCGTGGCGAAGGCCGAGGGCGAGAACGTGCCGGACGAGACGATCACCGCGCTGATCAAGCGCCGGCACTTCGAATGGGAAGGCAACGAGCTGGGCGTCACCGACGAGGTCTTTCCGCCCTTCGAGCCGCTGAAGGCCGACGGCCGGCGCGTCTCGCCGGTGCTGCGCACCTACACCATGAACGAGCAGGGCCTGTGGGACAGCGTGGTCGCCAAGGACCGCGAGTTGCTGGCCGCGCCCGTCCGTTACGTGGCCGTGACCGCCGGCGGCCGGGAACTGCCCTGGACGGGCGAGGTGAAGCGGGTCTCCGCCCAGCCGCACGAAGTCGTGTACGAGGCCAACGCCGCCAGCGCTGCCGTCGCCATCCGGGCGGTCTCGACCGTCGAAATGGACGGCTTGATGAAGGTCCGCCTCAAGCTGGAGCCGGTGGCAGGCGCCGTTCCGCTCGAGCGGCTATCGCTGGAGATCCCGCTGGTGGACGCCGAATGCCCGCTGATGCACCAGGTGCACGACGGCCTGCGCCAGAACTACTCGGGCCGGGCGCTGCCCGGCGAGGGCGAAATCTGGAACAGCAAGCAGACCTACACCCAGAACCTGTGGCTCAACGCCTTCAACGGCTACCTGTGGCTCGGCGGCGCCGAGCGCGGCGTGTGCTGGCTGGCCGAGAACGACAAGGGCTGGATCACGGCCAAGAACCACGACGCGCCGCTGATGCGCCTGACCCGCGAGAACGGCCGGCTGACCCTGCGCATCGACCTGGTCAACATCCCCGGCGTCATCGACGCGCCGACCGAGCTGCAGTTCGGCCTGCAGGCGTCGCCCACCCGCCCGCCGCTGCAGCGCCTGAGGCTGTTTGCCGGCGCCGCCGACTCCGGCGGCCCGGTCATGGCCTGGGGCAGCATGGTGGAGTGCAGCTGGAAGCAGCCGTGGGGCAACCGCTGGGAGATCATCGACAAGCTGCTCGAGAGCAAGCAGACCGGCACGATGGACCGCGAATGGTTCGAGAACTTCGAGAAAGAGCACGACATACCGAAGGTCAAAGGCGGCAAGCGCTGGTCGGACCACAACATCTTCATCTTCGAGCACATGACGAAGAACGCGGGCAAGGATGGCCCGATGCGCATGTACTTCGAAGAGATGAACATGAACAAGGCCATGCCCGAGTACCACGTCTTCCAGGACGAGTGGAAGTCGCACCGTACCCAGCCGCGCGAGTACGCCAGCATGGAGGCCTACCGCAAGTACGAGGAGACCGGCGGCGGGCCGGGGGCCGCCGGGATCGTCTGGAATCGCAGCGCGCTGGACTACCTGCACTGGCTGATGAACGAATGGCTCAAGCGCGGCATCTCGCCCAAGTGGGACAACTTCTATCCCAAGGCGTCCGATCACACGTGGAACAGCGCCGCGTACGAAGCAGAGGACGGCCGCATCCAACCGGCGATCCTGTTCTGGAACCAGCGGGAGTACATCAAGCGCGCCTGGAACCTGCTCAACCATTGGAAGCGCGTGGGCACCCCGCGCCCGATCGATCTGAACACGCACATGAGCACGCAGTTGGTCATCCCGTGGTTCACCTGGACCACCTGCAACGGCGACCTCGAGTACAGCCCCGACGCCCACGCCCGGCTGTTCCCCGACTTCTTCGACGCCGGCGAACCCTACGACCCGGATTTCCTGCTGGCGCAGACGGTCGGCCGCCAGGTGGGCGTGTTCCCGCATTCGTTCACGGTCTTCATAGCCACCGGCTATCCGGCAGAAGAAGAGCTGTTCGGCCTCGCCCCGGACCCGGTCGAGCGCAGCCGCCGCGAATGGGGCATGCGGGCCGTGCACGAGATCATGGGCACCGCGACCCTGCCGATGCGCGCCTTCGGCTACGGCGTGGGCTTCGACTACCACGGGGACAGGCTGAAGGTATGGAACTACTGGGATGACGAACCCGCCTTCGCCGTGGACAACGAACGGGTGCGCGCGATCCTGCTGGCCCGGCCCGAGGACCGTAAGCTGCTGCTGGTCCTTCAATCCTGGGAGAAGGGCCCGGCCACCGCCAGGGTGACCCTCGATCCGCAACGGATCGGCTTCGCGCCCGGCGTCTTCGCCTACGAGGCGCGCAACAACCGCCGCTGGCGACTCGAGGACAACACCCTCGAGGCACGCTTCGACTTCCCCTACGAGAACCAGGTCATCACCCTCTCCCAGGAAGGGCCCGAGGCGGGTGTCCTGTTTTCCGACAGCTTCGACCACGGCTTCGACTTCGGCTGGGACTACTACGAGGGCTGGGGGGGAGCGGACCGCCGCGGGTCGACGGTGCACTGCGATTCGCCGCCAACAAGGCCCCATGGAGAGGTCCAACCCGCATCTTCAAGTGGCTCAACCTGCCGGAGTTCCGCGATGCCTCGCTGGAATTCGCCTTCAGCATCGAGCGCGCGCCTGAACAGACAACCGATCTGCTGGGAATCCGCTTCCCGGCCGACGGCATCGCCTGGAGCCCGCACGGACTCACCCACAGCAACGTCAAGGGCGGCATCCTTCTGCGGGTGACGGCCGACCCCGCCAGGGGCTTCATCCTGACGGCGGCCACGGCGGTGGACAAGAAGACCGTGACCCTCGGCCAGGGCGTGTCCGCACCGGTGGACACCGACATGCATAGGGTGAACATCTCCAGCGGTGCGGACGGCCGCTACACCGTGACCGTGGACGGGCGCGAGGTGATCGCTGCCACGGACACGCCCGTGCGCTCGGGCAACGCGTTCGGCATCGCCGACGCCAACCGCCGGGCCGAGGAGCTGGTCAGCCGGGTGGGCGCCGTGATCGTGGACGACGTCGTCCTGCGGGCGGCCGAAACCGACACCACCCGCCTGGAGGCCGAGCGACGGGCCGCCAGGGAGCGCGTGGCCGCCTTCCTGGCCGGCCGCCGCGACGAGCTGCTGGACCTGGTGCGTGACGCCTTCGGGCTGGACGGTGCGAAGTCGCTGCGCAACCAGGCGCTCTTCAACCGCGCCGAGGAGAATGTCGCCGCCCTGCTGGCCCGGCTCGACGCGGCCGCCACCGACGCCCAGCGCGCCTGCATCGTGCGGCTGCTGGCCGAACTGCCCGGGAAGCAGGCCGAACACGTCGAGGAGATGGTCGCCATCGGCCAGCCGGCCGTACGCGTGCCCGAGTTCCGCCGCGCCCGCGACGCGGCCGGCCAAGGGCTGCAGAAGGCCATGCGCGCGTTCGACCCCGAAACCCGCGAGACCGCCCGGACGCTGGTTGCGGACCTGTACACCCCGTAGTCGATCCGCACGAGCAAGTACTCGGGCAAGGAACGGCGGCCATGGGGACCGGTCACCGGGCCCCACCCCGTTGCGAAGAAGCCACGCAAGAGATCCGACAGGAAACCGCTTCTCCGCGGGGCGGCGCCTTGCGGCGCGGGAGGCGTTCTGCTACAAGGGGGGCCACTTCGCGCCGGCCCGGCGGCGCCGTGGACAGGCTGTTCCTCGGCCGCGCGTGCCGCGGCGCGGCAGAGGAGAACGCCCCATGAAGAAGGCTCTCGTTGCAGGGTTCGCGGCGCTGCTCGCCACCGCGGTGTGCGGCCGGGGCGCGGCCGCGGCAGCCGGGTTCCCCGAAGGCACGCAGCTCGGTGACGCCGGGCACTACCTGGACGCGTACCCGATCGTCTACCTCGACAACCCGGACGGCCGGGCGTTCTCGCTGGCCGTCCACGCTTTCCTGTGGGCGCCGGAGACCTGGAACGCGGACGCCGTGCGCGTGCGGCTGACCGACCCCGCCGGCCGCGTGCTCGTCGACGGCGACGTCCCCCTCGGCGCCGACCACTGCGCGCGGCTCGACCAGCCCGCGGGCGCGCCGGGCGTCTGGCAGCTGCGCTGCAACTTCGCGCCGGGCGGGGAGCCGGGCTCGTTCGACCGGTGGATCCGGCCGCACGTGAAGGTCTACGTTACCAGCTCGCTGCCCAGGAGCGTGCTGTGGACCGGCGACCCGGAGCGCGGGCAGCACCTCGCCGGGCTGCGCGCGGCCTTCCGGCCGCACGTGCCTCGCCGCTGGTGGTTCTACGTGCCCGACGGCGTGACGGCGTTCCGCGTCTACACCCAGCGCGGGCGCGGCAACAGCGAGCGCGAGGATGCCGGGATCACCGTCTTCTCGCCGCGCGGGCAGCGCACGAACGTGCTCTGGGGCCAGCAGCCGCTGGACGAGGGCGAGCGGGGCGGCCTCGCGGGCGACGTGCGCGTAGAGCCCGGCGCCGGCGGCCGCTTCTGGTCCGTAGAGATCAGGCACGGCGACGCGCACAACTACTGCAACATCAACTTTGCCATGACCGGCGTGCCGCCCTACCTCGCGCGCAGCCCGGAGGAGTGGTTCGACCCCCGGACCGGCCGCGCGCCGGCCGTGCCCGTCTACGACGACGACGAGTTCATGCAGTTCGCCCGCAAGAAGGATCCGCGCTGGCCGAACCTGCATCACTTTTCGCCCTGCCCGTCGCTCGGCGACCCCGACGGCATCCAGGTGCGCGGCGCCGCCACGTTCGCCCTCTACAACCCGGCCGGGCGCGACCTGCTCTACCGCGTGGGGACCTACCTGCAGCGCACGGAGGCGGGCGAGACGGGCCGGGTGGTCATCGCCGCTTCGGACGGCCGCGTCGCCGCCGACGTGCCCGCGCCGATCACCCACCTGCACGGCCACGGCAGCGCGCCCCGGCCCATGCCGAAGGCCGCGACGCCGGTCTGCACCGTCGCCGTGTCCGGCTGCGAGCGCTGGTTCGCCTTCACCTACCCCGCCGTGCCGACGGTGCTGATCGGGCGCGACGCGGGCGAGGGCTGGGGCCGCTTCGACCTCGAGGCCGGCACGGCCCGGGAATGGTTCTTCTTCGTCCCGCCCGGCACGCGCCGCTTCGAGGTCCGCGCCGCCTGCGCGCACCCGACCGACCGGGTGGCGCTCGAGATCGACGCCCCCGACCGCACGGCGGAACTCATCTACGCGCGCGAGGGTTCGCGCGCCGTCGAGGTGCCGCCGGGGCTGGACGGGAAGATGTGGCGCCTGCGCACCGACGTCGGTTCGGCCTCGGTGATGGACCCCGACGCGCCCGGGGCCGGGCCGTCGGCGGGCCCCGTCCCGCGCTTTCCCCACCTGTACCTCGCGCTGGAACTCAAGGGCGTGCCCGCCCTCCTGGCCCCCACGTGGGAACAGTGGTTCGATCCCGCCCGGCCGTCGGCGCGGGCCTGGGCCGCGGAGTAGCGCGCGGCGCGGGGCATCCGCCCCGCGTTGACACCGCGCGCCTTCGGGCTACGCTCCACGTCGACGCAGGACCCGACGAGGAGGATTCCGCCATGAACCGGCACGCCAAGGCCGTGGTCTTCACCCGCCCCAACGAGGTGGCGCTCCAGCCGGTGACGCTGCCGGCCTGCGGCCCCGGGGAAGTCGTGTGCGAGACGCTGTACTCCTTCGTCTCGCCCGGCACCGAGCTGCGGGTGCTGAGCGGCGTCTCCGAGTCGAAGGGCAAGTTCCCGCTGGTCCCCGGGTACGCCTGGGTGGGGCGGGTCATCGAGGTCGGCGGCGAACTCCAGGGCTGGAAGGAAGGCGAGCTGGTGACCGGCCGCAACCCGGTCCCGATCCCGGGGCTGGGCTTTCTCTGGGGCGGGCAGGCCAGCCATCACCGGGCGGAAGTCACCGGGTACGACAGCGTCCTGAAGCTGCCGGAGGGCGCCGACCCCTGGGACTACGTCGCGACGGAAGTGGCCGCGATCTCCTGGCGCGGCGTCAGCAGCGCCTTCCCGGCGCCCGGCGAAACCGCCGTGGTGATCGGGCAGGGCCTGATCGGGGCCTTCAACGCGCTCTGGCTGCTGCAGCACGGGGCGCGGGTGATCGCGGTCGACCCGGTCGCATCCCGCCTGGCGCGCGCCCGCAAGTGGGGGTGCCGGGCGGTCGACCCGGCGGCGGGCGATGCCCGCGAACAGATCGCGGCGCTGGCCCCGGGCGGGGCCGACCTCGTGTTCGAGTCCTCCGGCAGCCGGGCGGGGGTCGAGCTGGCCGGCCGGGTGCTGCGCCAGCCGTCGGCGCGGGTCATGAACACCGATTACCCCGTCGCCGCGCTGCACGGCAACGCCCACTTCTGGCCGCGCCTGGTCTACCAGGCCAACTACACGCACACGCACGAAACCCGTCCCGGGGGCCTGGCCGGCGGCGAGGGCGCCCTGGTGCTCAAGCCGGGGGACCGCACGGTCGGCGACCGCCTGCAGGTGCTCGAGCGGGTGCGCCGCGGCGAGCTGCCGCTGGCCGACCTGGCGACCGAGGCGACGCCGGTGGCGGAAGCCCCGGAAGCCTACGCCCGGTTGCGGGAGCATCCCGACCGGTACCACACCCTCGTGTTCGACTGGCGGACGGCCTGATGCGCGGGGACCCCCCCGCCGCAACGGGGCGCCCCGCCACCCCCGCGCCCCTTCGATGCGCCATCATCGGTTGCGGCCCCGCCACCCCCGGCAAGGGCGGCGCGCACTCCATCTCCTATGCCCACGCCGAGGCCATCCGCCGGGTGCCCGGCATGGAACTTGTCGCGGCGGCCAGCCGGACGCGGAAGAACGTGGACGACTTCTGCGCCGCGTTCGCGGGCTGCCGGGGCTACCGGGACTACCGTGCCATGCTCGCCGAGGCGGGGGCCGGGCTCGTGGCCGTCTGCGCCTTTCCGCCCGATCGCGAAGCCATGGTGCGGGCGGCGGTTCGGGCGGGCGCCCGGGCGGTCGTGAGCGAGAAGCCCATGGCCGTGGGGCTCGGCCCGGCGCGCCGCATGGCGGCCGCCGCCGCCGAAACCGGCTGTCGGCTCTTCGTCAACCACCAGCGCCGCTACGGCAAGCCCTTCGAGTGGTGGCGGGACACCGTCGCCGGCGGGGAACTCGGCGAGCTGGAGGGCATCGACATCGCCCAGCCCGGACGGGACTTCATGAACTTCGGCCCGCACCTGGTCGATGCCGCCCTCTTCGCCCTGGGGCCGGACCGCCGGGCGGTCCGGGTACTCGGCGCCGTCGACACCAGCGACCCGGGCGACTACCAGGGCGTGAGGACCGAAAGCGCGCTCCTGGCCGCCGTCCGCTTCCATGACGGGGTCCGGCTGACCGTCGAGGCCGGCAGCCGCCCCGCCAACAAGGTGCCCGTCCTGCGGGCCAACGGCACCCGCGGTTTCGCCGAGCTGCGCATGGAGCCGCTGGCGGGCGAGGGCGGCGTCTTCCGCAAGATGTCCCCCGGCGGCGTCCTCAGCCCGGCTACGAACGAACACTTCCACCACAGCGAGGACGGCGCGCTCTACGTCCAGCGCGCCTACGAGGACGTGCACCGCGCCCTGCTCACCGGGGCCCCGACCCGCATCGACGCGGACGAGGCGCTGCGCGGTCTCGAGATCATCATGGCCGTCTACGCCTCCGCCCGGCTCGGCCGGACGGTCGCCCTGCCTCTCGAAGACGAGGACCCCCTCCAGGCGTGCGACCCGGCCTGACCGGGGGGGCCGCCCGGGCCCCGCGGCCGCGGGCCGGCACGCGGGGGGGGGCGCCGCGTACCGCCGTACCGCCGGGCTTTCGCCGGGTCAGTGGCCGGAAACGCTGTCCACGTGGCGGAAGAGCGCGTGCAGCCGGGTGGCGAGCGGCCCGGGCAGGGGCGGGCGTTCGAACGTCTCCAGGTTGGCGCGCAGGTGATCCGGGTTGCCGGTGCCGGAGAGGACCACGTGCGCGCCCGGCTCGTCGCGGCAGAAGCGGTAGGCCGCGTCCGGGAGACTCGCCGCGCCCCCCTCCTCCGTGACGAAGCCGAGCGGGTCCAGCGGGTCGATCCCGGCCGGGTCGACCCGGCCCTGCTCCGCCAGCTCCGCCACGATCTCCCGCAGGCGCTCCGGCCGGCTGAGCGCCTTGCGCACCGCGAACATGACCAGCACCCCGATGTTCCTGCGGCGGGTGTGAACGAACACGCGTTCCCGGGCCGACGGGTTGAGCAGGTTGAAGCCCACCATCATCACGTCCCACACGTCGTCCCGAAGCGCCCGCTGCAGCATGACGTGCTGCGGGTCGGGGATGAAGCGTTCGGTCACGCCGAGAAACCGGATCTTCCCCTGCTTGCGCAGGTCCTGTAGCGCGGGTACGACCTCCCGCAGATGATGGTCGTATTCTTCCGCCACCACGGCGTGCAGGTGGTAGATATCGACGTGGTCCGTGCCCAGCCGCCGGAGGCTGGCCTCCAGGCGGCGGACGACCTCCCCCCGGTCCAGGTGTGTCCCGGAGCTCAGCTTGGTGGAGAGCACCACGCGGTCCCGGCCGGCCTCCCGGACCGCCCGGCCGATGACCTCCTCCGTGCCGTAGCTCTCGGCGGTGTCGATGAAGTTCACCCCCGCGTCCAGGGCCTCGCGCAGGATCCGCGCCGCCGTGCTCGCGCCGGCGTCCGCGCGCGTGCCGAGGCGGCTCGGCCCGCCCCCGCCGAGGCCCAGGACGGAGACCCGCAAACCGGTACGCCCCAGGGTGGTGTAGCGCATGCCATCCTCCCGCCGGGCCGCACGGTGCCCGCGCGGCGAATCATGCCCGACGGGAAGCGGCCCGTCATTCGAATAGGCTCTTCTTCCTGCCGGAGGCCGCGCCCCCCGCCGCGGCCCGCCTTCGCCCGGCCGGGCCATGGCGGGCAAGCCGACATCGGTCCCCGCGCGCTGTCCGTCTGCCGCCTCGCGGAAATCGCAGGCAAGGACCGCCACGGTGCGGAGGGGCAGGAGCAGGTGAGGGTCTGTGAAGAGGGACCGTACCTGTGCCTGGAGCTCCTTGCCCACCGCAACCGTGCCCGGAGCGCAAAGTTTCGACGTCGTTCGCGCCCTGCGGTACGGCGGCGGTGGCGTGGAGGCGGCGGTGGGGGCAGGCCACCGGGGGGCCGACCTGAACCTCGCGTATCCGGTAGACCTGACCTCCCCGCGGATATGGGGACCAGTGCTTTAAGGACGGTAGGTGTCGCTATTCTATCCGCTCGTAGAATGTAAGGCTCTTTCGCTAAAAGTGTGGGCCATGAGTTGATTCTGGCGCACTTGCGGCTGCATGGCGCAGTAACGGTTTCAGGTTTCGGGTTTCAGGTTTCAGGGGGCCATCCCGGTGGAGACAGCTCGTCTTCATCACCATACGGCTCGCGAGCTTCGGTCACGTGCCAGCGTCGATCGCCGACCGGGAGCTTCCTCTCAAATGTCTTCTCTAGGCCGTTGAGCATGCGGACACACTCCTGGTAACGCTGCCTGTACTGTTGGAATGTGTTCTGCGATATGTACTTCTTGAGTAGCGCCATGTACAGGTGATGAACCGTTTCACCCGCCTCACCCCGGCTGCGATTCACGCCCTCGATCTTGTTGCGCACGTGTCGATCATCATTCTTCTCGGCCAATTGCGACGGCGAGCTGTTCGATGATCGTCGAACCTGACTCCCCAACTCATAGCGTTCCTCAGCGGGCCACTGGTGAGTCAGATCGCATACCTCCAAGTGCAACTGGCACAGCTCACGGTAGACATCCAAGTCCTCAACCGCCATGTACGTCCTATGCGCCATCTCTCACTCCTGAAACCCGAAACCTGAAACCTGAAACCTTTGTCACGAACGCCCTATCACTCCTGGTTCTCTTGGCTCCCGCCACCCACAGAATTCGCGAAAGAACCGAATGTAAAACGTTTCTGAGGAACACTATAGGCGCATTGGGTGCTCTCGTGCCCCTGTGCGCGCCCTCCGAGCCCCTTAGCCGGCGGAATTCGCCCCCGGAACGGGCTGCAAGGGCCTTATTCCGTGCTTTCTGCGCCTCAAAATTCTGGGGTCCAACTAGTTAAAGACGTTAGACGTCGCTATGGCGGGACGTCGCTATGGCGGACGAGCCTTCGACGCGGCCGGAGCGCGCAGGCCGGGCGGCGCGGGGGAGCGCGCCGCACCCCCCTGGGGCGCGACCTGCGGGGGGTGCAAACAGGACGGGCCCCCCGTTGCCGGGGGGCCCGCCGCTCCACTCCGCGATGCCGGACCGGTCAGCCGCGGCGGCGCCGCAGCAGCATCGCCACGCCCGCGAGGCCGAGCAGGCCGAACGTGGCCGGCTCGGGGATGACGTTCACGCCGCCCGAGAGATACGGGCGCCCGCCACCGCCGCCGCCACCCGCGTCGTCGGTGTCCACGGCGGTCAGGTACAGCACGATCGAGTCGCCGGCATCCAGCGAGACGGCGGAGTCGAACGACATCGCCTGGCTACCCGTACCGAGCTGGATGTGGTACTTCTGGTTGCCCCACGTCGAGGCCGAGGCGTCCCACGTCAGCAGGTGCGCCTGCCATATCGCCGCCGTGCCGATCTCGCGCAGCGTGAAGTCCGTGTTGTACTCGCCCGCGCTCGTCGCCTTCCACTCCACGATCGGCGGGTAGCCGCCGTCCTGGGAAGTGTTCGTGTATTGGAGATTGACTTCGCCCGCCTGGAGGTTCGCGTCGGACTCATCGTAGGTGATATTGCCGACGTAGCCCGGCGCGCCGGTTGACGCCTGGTAGACCCACCCGTGTTCGTAGCCACGCGTGTCGTTCGCCGCGTAGCCCAAGAGCGGGTAGGCCGTCGGTCCCCCGGCGTTCAGCGTCAGGGCCGAGGCGGCTCCAACTTCCCACCAGTTGATCCGCGGGTTGCCGCTGTTATCCCAGCGGTACCAGAACCCGTCGTCGCCGCCCTGCGTGTGCGCCGACACCGACCAAACATTCGGGGTCGGCACAAAGCCGTTGATCGACTTGTCCAAAGCCGTCCGGATGTCGAAGTCGCTCGCCGACGCCGCCACCGCCGTGACCAACAGGGCGATCCCTATCGTACTCCATCTCTTCATCTGCTTCCTCCGGTTTCCGGCGACCGGCCCATCCGGTCGCCACCATCCGGGTCCCTGACGCCTACCGGACCCGTGCACTGTGGTCATGCTACAGCTGTCGCAAGGGGGGGGGCAAGCCTTTTCTGCATTTTTTTTTCTGGCTCTGTCGCGAGTTTTGTGGGTGGCGGGAGCCAAGAGAACCAGGAGTGATAGGGCGTTCGTGACAAAGGTTTCAGGTTTCAGGTTTCGGGTTTCAGGAGTGAGAGATGGCGCATAGGACGTACATGGCGGTTGAGGACTTGGATGTCTACCGTGAGCTGTGCCAGTTGCACTTGGAGGTATGCGATCTGACTCACCAGTGGCCCGCTGAGGAACGCTATGAGTTGGGGAGTCAGGTTCGACGATCATCGAACAGCTCGCCGTCGCAATTGGCCGAGAAGAATGATGATCGACACGTGCGCAACAAGATCGAGGGCGAGAATCGCAGCCGGGGTGAGGCGGGTGAAACGGTTCATCACCTGTACATGGCGCTACTCAAGAAGTACATATCGCAGAACACATTCCAACAGTACAGGCAGCGTTACCAGGAGTGTGTCCGCATGCTCAACGGCCTAGCCTGGACTATTCACGAGGTCGTGAATAGTCCACCGCTCCGCGGCCGTGATGTGCCCGCCTTGCGGGCACAAACGGGGCGTCGCCACGTTCGTCGCGTGACCGCGTTGGGCGCGGAACGCGACCTCACGCGGCGACGCAGTGAACACCGCGTCGCGTCCCCGTGAGGCGGGACGTTGTCCCCCCAACGGGGGACTCACGTCCACGTCCTGGCACGCGGGTTGCATCGCAGCCCCGCGTGCCAGGTGCCCTATTCATGAACGCCTTGCGTTCATGAATAAGGCAGGCCTAGAGAAGACACTTGAGAGGAAGCTCCCGGTCAGCGATCGACGCTGGCACGTGACCGAAGCTCGCGAGCCGTATGGTGATGAAGACGAGCTGTCTCCACCGGGATGGCCCCCTGAAACCTGAAACCCGAAACCTGAAACCGTTACTGCGCCATGCAGCCGCAAGTGCGCCAGAATCAACTCATGACCCACACTTTCAGCGAAAGAGCCTTTTTTCTGAAGGGCGCCGGAAGGCCGATGTGCCGCGCGACCTTGACCGGCGCGCAGCGGGGCAGGTACAAGCGCACGCCGCGCCCTGTCCGCGTTGAGGCTCGTCCTCCATAGCCCCAGGGGCGGCGGAGGGTCAATGCGGGCCACCTTTTCGGCGACCGGTCCGACCTCCGATCTCTGTCCTCCGATCTCCGTCTCCCCACTGCCCCACGGTCCGACCGTCCGACTTCTGACCTCCGACCTCCGCCCTCCGACCTCCCGCGGCCCCGGCACCGCGGCCCCGGCCGCGGCTACAGCGCCCGTCGCCTTGCCGGGCCTGGCCGGTCGGCTCGATTACGTACGGCACACGGGCGCCACCGCCCCGTGGCTGAACCCCGTTTTCGCGACGTCCGGGTACTGACGCCTGCCAGGCGTTCCGGGCGCCGCTTGACGGCGCTCCCGGACGCGGAAGTTCTCACCCTCCCGACGTGCGGCGGACCAGGCCGTGATTGCGTCCGGGGTCCGGTGTTGAAATAGTGGGGACATGAGCACCTTGCCGCCGGCTCTCGTGCCGCCCCGCCGTCCGGACGCTACGCAGCGCCTCGCCGTCGCCGAGCTCCGCCGCTTCCTGCACCTGCTGTACGGGCGGCCGCCGCGGCAGGTCTCGGGGCGGCCGCCCCGGGGACGCTTCGTGCGCCTCGAGACGGGCTCCCCGTCCGACGCGCCGGGGCCCGAGGGCTACCGTCTCGAGACGCGCGGCGCCGCGGGGATCGCGATCGCGGCCCGCACGTCCGTCGGGCACCTCTACGGCGTCTACGGGCTGCTGGAGCGCCTGGGGGTCGGCTTCTACGCCGGCGGCCCGGCGCTGCCCGACCCCGGCGCGCCGCCCGCCTGGCCGCGCGGACTCGACGAGACGCGCCGCCCGGTCTTCTCTGCGCGCGGGAACATGCTGCACTACAACTTCCTGTGCGGTTGCACGGACTGGGGACCGGACGACTGGCGCTTCTACTTCGACCAGCTCGCCCGCATGCGCTGCAACACGCTGCTGATGCACTGGTACGACCACGAGCCGGGCGCGGCCTGCGAGCTGGACGGGGAGGTGCTCGGCGGCAACCGCACCCCGAATTCCCTCTCGCTGCCCTGGGGCGCGCGCGCCGCGCTCCGGACCTCGGAGTTCGCCTTCGGCTCGGGACGCTGGTTCGACGCGGAACTCTTCTCCAGCCCCGCCGGCGCGGACCTGCCCGACGCGCTGACCGAGATCCGCCGTTCCGAAGCCGCCTGGCGCGAGGCGGTCGCCTACGCCCGCGCCGCCGGCGTCCGCGTGGCCGCGGGGTTCGAGGCCCCGCACGGCTCCCCGAACGACCCGGCGCAGCGCCGCGCGTTCGACGCGCGGCTCGAGCAGTTCCTCGCGCGGAACCCGGACCTGGCCTTCTTCGCCCTCTGGCAGCACGAGGGCGGCTCCATCGTCGGCGCCCCGCCGCCGGAGCCGGGCACGGCGGACGCGGCGCTGCTCGAGCGGCACCGGTCGCTCTTCGCCCATCTCGGCGCCGGGCCCCGGGTCTGGGAGGCCGTGCGCTACGGCGCCTGGGCCGCCCGCGCGGCGGAGCGGCTCGAGCGACTGCGCCCGGACCTGCGGCTGGTGGCCGTGGGGTGGGGCGGCGACCGCTGGATGCGCTTCGCGGAACTGTGCCCCGGCTACGACCGGTGGCTGCCGTCCTCCGTCGTCTTCACCTGCCACGACAACATCGACGCCGACTTTGGACCGGGCGTCTCGGCCGCCTGGGGCGAGCTGCCCCCGGAACGCGAGCGCTGGGCGATGCCCTGGGTCGAGGGCGACATCGACGAGTGCTGGGTGCGCCAGCCCCACGTCGAGACCCTCGGCCGCCTCGCGCCCGACGCCCTGCGCAAGGGCGCGCAGGGGCTGCTCACGCTCCAGTGGCGGACGCGGGACGTGGAGGAGGAAACCGGCTACGCCGCGCGCTTCGCCTGGGACCCAGCGCTCACGCCCCGCCGCTTCTGCCGCGACCTCGCGCGCCACGCCTTCGGCCCGGACCACGAAGACGACCTGGGTCGCCGGCTCGGCGCGCTACAGCGCGCGGGCGCCCGCTGGACGGGCGTGCGGGGCTCGGTCGAGTGCGGCGACATGGTGTGGACGGGCCACGCTCCGCACTACCCGTTCGACCTCGACGGCGCCGCCGCGGCCTACCTCGCGCCGCTCGCGGAGCGCGCTGCGGACGCGCTCGCCGTCGTCCCGCCGCGGCGGGGGGCGGGTAGTTCCGGCGCCTACCACCTCCGCCGGGAGGCGGACGGCACGGAGGAACGGGACCCGTCCCGACTCGGCGTGGCGGAGTTCACGGCGTTCGCCGGGCGCCTGCGCGCGCTGGCGGGGGAAGAGGACGAGGCGCGGCTGCGCGCCGCGCTGCGCGGGCTCTTCGAGGAGGGCCACGCGCTCCGCGCCGAACTGATCGCCTACGGCATGTTCGGCGCTTCCTTCCGCGGCGTGGACGACTACCTGCTCGCGCTGCACCACCTCGTGCGCAACGCGGGCGCGTCGCGGAAGATCCCGCGCCTGCGCGCACACCGCCGCGCGCTGGCCCGGCTCCGGGACGGCTTCGTGCGCGAGGGCCGCGTCGACCGCCTCGAGCGGCTGGACCACCTGGCGGCGACCATGGATTTCGTGCTGCGTTACGACGCGGTGGCGATGCGCTTCGCCGACGGCGAGGCGGTGCCGCGCGCGGTCGAGGCGGCGGAAGCGGCGCGCGCCCGCGGGGCGCCGGGCGAGGCGGCGTCCATCGCGGCCGCGGCGTACCGCGACGCCGTCGGGGCGGGCATGGCGGAGGCGGTGCGGGCGCTGGAACGCAAGCTGACGACCCGCTGCGATTTCGGCGTGCTGGCCACGTTCAACGTGAAGGCCCTGCCGCTCTACCGCGAGGACCTGGCGAAGCTCGAGGCCTTCTTCCCCGCCGTGCCGCCGTTCGAGGTCGTTGCGCGCGGCCTCGAGGGCGAGGCGCTGCTCTCGTGGCGCTGCTCGGGCCGCGCGGCGGGCTACCACGTGTACCGGCGGCCCGCGGCGGGCGGGGCGTGGCGGCGCGTGTCGCGCCGGCCCGTGGCGCCGGGCGGCCGGTGGCGCGAGGACCGGATGTTCATCGACCGGCCCGCGCGGCCGGCCGCGTACCTGTACGCCGTGACGGCGGTGGACGCGGAGGGCTGGGAGAGCCCGCGGTGCCACGCGGCGCCGTGCGACACGACGGCGAAGGGCGCGGGGCCGCGGATCGTCGCCGTCCTGCCCCCCTCCCGCGCGCCCGCCGGGCGCGATGTCGTGGTGCGCGTCGCGGTGCGGGGCGACCGCGAACCGCTTGCCGTCCGGCTGGCTTACCGCCGGGCGGGCGCGTCCCGCTGGACGCGCGTGCCGATGCTGCCTGCGTTCCGGGACACGTTCACGGCGGCGTTGCCGGGCGCCGCGTTGCGGCGCGGAACGCTCCTGGAGTGGTTCGTCGAGGCCGAGGACGCGTCCGGTGCCCGCGTCGCCTGGCCCGCCGCCGCCGCGGTCGGCCGTCCCTGGATCCTCGCCGTGGCGGCCTGACCGCCGGGCCTCCTCCCGGGCACGCCGCGCCCTGCCCGCGTTGAGGCTCGTCCTCCATAGCCCCAGGGGCGGTGGAGGGTCAACGCGGGCCACCTTTTCGGCGACCGGTCCGACCTCCGATCTCCGTCCTCCGATCTCCGTCTCCCCACTGACCGACGGGCCTTCCGCGGCCTCAGGCCTCGGCGTCAGCCGCGGCTTGCCTGCCGGCCGCTGTTGCGCCACGGTGAAGCGGAACCCCGGGGAGCCGGCGCGATGACGACACCCTCGAAACAGCCTGCGTGGTTGCGCGAAGCGGTCTTCTACCAGGTCTATCCCCAGTCGTTCGCCGACTCCAACGGCGACGGCATAGGCGACCTGCCGGGCCTCATCGCCCGGCTCGAGTACCTGCGGCGGCTGGGCGTCACGGCGCTGTGGCTGAACCCGGTGTTCGAGTCGCCCTTCGGCGACGCCGGCTACGACGTGACCGACTACCGGCGCGTCGCGCCCCGCTACGGCACGAACGAGGACCTCGAGCGGCTCTTCCGCGAGGCGCACGCGCGCGGTATGCGGGTCGTGCTCGACCTCGTGGCCGGGCACACCTCCGACCGGCACCCCTGGTTCCGCGAGGCGTGCCGCGCGGAGCCGAACCGCTACTCGAACTACTACCACTTCACCGGCGACGAGGCGCTGCCCTCCTTCGTCGGCGGGCCCGCCGCCGTCAGCCCCGGCCCCCGGCCCGGGCACGTGCTCGCCAACTTCTACCCCTTCCAGCCCGCGTTGAACTACGGCTGGCGCGACCCCGACCCCGCCCGGCCGTGGCAGCTTCCGCCCGACCACCCCGATTGCCTCGCCGTGCGCGAGGAAATGCGCGAGATCATGCGGTTCTGGCTCGACCGCGGCTGCGACGGGTTCCGCGTGGACATGGCCAGTTCCCTGGTCAAGAACGACCCGGAGGCGGTGGAACTCACCCGCCTCTGGCGGGGTTTCCGCGCCTGGCTCGACCGCGACTACCCCGAGGCGGTGCTGGTCGCCGAGTGGGGCCACCCGGAGCAGGCGGTCGGCGCCGGGTTCCACGTCGATTTCCTCCTCCATTTCGGGGAGCCGGCCTACGTGCACCTCGTCGGGCCCGAGAACGCCGTTGACGGCGGCGCCCGCCGTCCGCACGTGTTCTTCGAGCGCGCGGGGGAGGGCGACATCACGCTCTTCCTCGACAACTACCTCCGGCACCTGCGCGCGACGGAGGGGCGCGGCTACATCTCGCTGCCGACCGGCAACCACGACTTCCCGCGCGCGAGCCGCGGGCGGGACGCGGACGAGCTGCGCGTGCTCTACACGATGCTCTTCACCCTGCCCGGCGTGCCGTTCCTGTACTACGGCGACGAGATCGGGCTGCGCGAACTCGAGGGGCTGCCCCCGAAGGAGGGGGCGATGACGCGCAGCGGCTGCCGGGCCCCGATGGCGTGGCGCCCCGGCGCGCCCAACCGCGGGTTCTCCACGGCGCCGCCGGCGGACCTCTACCTGCCGATGGATCCCTCGCCCGACGGCCCGACGGTGGAGGAGCAGGAGAAGGACCGCGGCTCGCTGCTCCACGCCGTGCGCCGCCTGGTCGCCCTGCGCCGCGAACACACCGCCCTCGGCAACGACGGCGCCTTCCGCCCCCTGCACGCCGCGCCCGGCGCCTATCCCTTCGTCTACGAGCGCGCCGACGGCGCGGGCCGCTACGCCGTGGTCGTCCACCCCGCCGCGTCCCCCTGCTCGCTCACGCTGCCCGCGCTGAAGGGCGCGCGCCGCGTGTTCGGCCGCGGGGTGCGGATCACCGGCCGGCGCATCGCGGCCGCCGGGGTCTCCGCGGCGGTCTTCCGCCTCGCCGGCGGCTGAAGCGGCGGTGACCGGAGCCGGCGCGCGGCCATCGTCCCCGGCGGGTCCGGAGAGGATTCGACGGCGGGCGACGGGGCGGGGCGCCGCGCGGCTGTACATCCGGCGCGGGGGGGGTATAGCTTGCCGCACGGCGCGGGCCGGGGCGGCGCGCGCCCGGCAGCGGGGGGGAGGGTCCGGTGGGCACGGTGAAGGCATCGGGGGTTCGGACCGCGAGGGGGTTCACGCTCGTCGAACTCCTGGTGGTCATCGCCATCATCGCGATCCTCATGGCGCTCTTCGTTCCTTCCCTCGCCCGGGCGCGCGAGGCCGCGAAGCGCCTCACGTGCGCGTCGCAGCAGCGGCAGCTGGGCATCGCGATCTCCGCTTACGCCGGGGACCACGACGGATGGATGCCGGACGCCGACAAGGCGACGGCGCAGAACCAGACGGTGGACTCCGGCGGCGACCCGTCCGACCCGACGACGCGGCTCGGGCAGCTTGTCCGCTCCGGCCTGTTGCCCAACGACCGGCTCCGGATGCAGGGCCTCGACGTGGCGGGCAACGCCTCGTGGCCCGTGTCGCGCCTCTTCTACTGCCCCGGGCTGTCGTACACGTCGGTCCCCTGGGTGATTCATCCCGGGGTCTACTGGCTCCGGTACCGTGTCGGCTACTGCTACAACGTGTGGCTCTCCTCCAACTACAGCGCGCACTGCACGCAGTGGCGCGCGCCCGGCGGCAGCCCGATCGCGAGGGGCCGGCGGACGCGGGGGTCGTCCGAGACGCCGATCACCGCCCCGTGGGAGAAGCTGAAGACCCTGGTCGCCTGCTACGACATCGGCTCGATCTACGGGGGCGTCGTCCAGTCGCCCGCGGACCGGCCGCACAACGCGAAGGGGGTCAACCTCCTCTTCTTCGACGGGTCGGTGCGGTGGTTTCCGCAGCCGTGGGGCGTGGCGCCGACCTACGGCTCCGACCACAACTTCTACTCCTTCCAGGCCTTCTGGACGGCCGCCAGCGACTCGATCTGACCCCCCCTCCGCCGCGGCGGCGCGGGCCCGGCCGCATTTCACGCTCGGCCGCGCCGCGGACTCGGGTTAGGGTTAGAGTACGCGCCGGGCGGGAGAAGCCGCGGACGGAGACGGGGGGAGGCGGGCATGGCGAGGGAACCGATCGGGCGCTACCTGGACCACGCGGTACTGAAGCCGGAGTGCAACCGCGTCGAGGCGGAGCGCGAGATGCGCGTCGGCCTCGCGTACCGTGTCCGCACGCTTTGCGTGCGGCCCTGCGACCTGGCGGCGGCCGTGGCGCTGTGCCGCGGCACGGACACCGATCCCGGCGTCGTCCTCGCCTTCCCGCACGGCACGGCGCTGCCCGCCTCGAAGGCGGACGAGGCGCGCCGCTACGCCGCCGCCGGGGCCGCGGAGATCGACATGGTGGCCAACGTCGGCCTCATCCGCTCGGGCCTGTGGGACGAGGTGCTGGCCGACTTCCGCGCGGTCGCGGACGTCACCCGGCCCGCGGGCGTGAAGCTGAAGATCATCCTGGAAACCTGCTCGCTCGCGGCGCCGGAGATCGCCCGCGCGACGCAGGCGGCGGTCGATGCCGGGGCGGACTGGGTGAAGACCTCGACCGGCTTCGCCGCGGGCGGTGCGACGGAGGAGGCGGTCGGCGCGATGCTCGCCGCCGCCGCGGGCCGGATCGGCGTGAAGGCCTCGGGCGGCATCCGCGACCGCGCGCGCGCCGAGCGCTTTCTCGACATGGGGTGCACGCGGCTCGGCGTCGGGTCGTCCACGACCCCCGTCCTCTGCGGCGGCGGGGGGGAGGCCCCCGGCAGCTACTGATGCCGCCCGCCGGCGGCCGGGCCGGGCCAGCGCCGGCCCGGTTCGGGCATGCGGTGTCACGGGGAGGCAACGAACACATGGACCGGACCGACTCCGACCAGGCGGCCGCCGCCCGCCGCCCGCCGTTCCGGTGCGCGGCGCGGTGCGCCGCCGCGCTCGCGGGGCTGCTCGCCGCCGCCGAGACCTCCGCCCTGGACGCGGTCGTGGAGTGGGCCGACGGGGGCGTGCTGCACGGGCGGGTCGAGGCCCTTCGCCCCGGCGGCGGGCCGCTGGTGGTGTCCGGCCCCGCGTCGACGCCGCTGGAGATCGGGCGCGGGCTCATCGCGGGCGTGCGTTTCCCCGGCGCGGCCGCGCCCGGCGCGGCCGCGGGGCTGCTGCGCCTGCGCAGCGGGGACGCGTTCTCCGGCAGGGCGACGGCCTTCGACGGCGAGACGCTCACGTGGGAGGGCGACGGGTTCACTGCGCGCTTCCCCGCGGCCGCCCTGCGCACCTGGTTCCCCGTGCACCCGGACCGGGACGCGCTTTGTGTCGGACCCGGCAAGACGGAGGATGGAGAAGGCCTGCTGCACGCCCCTGCCGCGGCCGCGGGCGGAGGAGGGGACGGCCCGGCCGCGTGGTCGGCCACGGTCCGGTCGCTGTACGGGGACCCGATCGTTTCCGGTCCCGGCGGGATGTTTCGCCGGCGGAGCGGACAGGTCCGGCTCGTGCTGCGGGAGCCGCCGCCGGCCCTTCAGGCCGACGTGGAGATCGCGGCCGGGCCGGGCCTGGACGCGCTGGTGCTGATCGGGAGCGACCGCGGCGGGCACGTGTCGATGGCCTGCCGCGACGGGCATCTCGTCCTGACGGACTCCGGCGGACCGGGCGCCCCCTCCCCGTACGAGACGCGAACGGCGGCCCTCGAACCCGCGCCCGGCGGGGTGATCCGGCTGACCCTCTGCGCCGATGTCCCGCGCGGCCTTTTCGAATGGCGGCGGGACGGGACCACGCTCTGGACCCGGCGGAGGCCGGGCGCGGCGCCCTCCAACGTGGTGTTGCTGACGCCCCCGCGCGAAGGCGGGGGCGCCATGCGAAGCGTCAGGATCCGGCCGTGGACCGACCGGCCGCCCGCCGGGGACGAGGCGCCGCCGGGCGCCGCCGTGCTCGTCCGGCGCGCCGGCGCCGAACCGCTCCGCGCCGTGTCGGTGGCGCTGGCGGACGGCGGCCTCGCGGTCCGGCTGCCCGGCGGCGGGACCAAGACGGTGCCGATGGACCGCGTGGCGGCCGTGCAGTTCGACGGGGCCGCGGCCCCCGCGGCCCCGGTCGCGGACGCGGTGCGGGTGCGGACCGCGTCCGGCGCGGACTTCGCCGCCGTGCAGGTGGCGATGGCGGACGGCTTCCTGGCGGCCGTGCACCGCGAGGCCGGCCGGCTGCGGATCCCCGCGGGCGCCGTCGCGCGCCTGGACGGGCCGCGCGCGGAGCCCGGGGGGCCCGCGACGGGCGAACTGCGCCTGCGGGGCGGCGACCGCGCGCCCGGCGAACCGGTGGCGACGGCGGACGGCGGCCGTTCGCTGGCGTGGCGCCTGCCCGGCGCCGCCGCGCCGGCCGCCTGGCCGGCGGCCGCCGTGGAGCGGATGGCCTTCCCCCCGTCCGGCGCGCCCGGCGGGGCGGCGCCGTCGCTCGTCGTGCTGGCGACGGGGGAACGCATGGCCGGCGCGCTCCTTTCGCTCGACGCCGCGGCGCTCGGCCTCGACACGCCGGCCGCGGGGCGGCTCCGCGTCCCGCTCGAGGCGCTGGGACAACTGCACGTGGCGCCGTTTCTGCGGCGCGTTCTGCGCGAGGGCTTCGGGTCCCGCGACGGCTGGTTGTTCGTGCCCGGCAGGCCCTACGCGGACGCCTGGGAGGTGACCGGCGGGGAAGTCCTGTGCTACCTGAACGCGAACTCGACGCACATGGGGTGGCGGGGCCTCGACCAGGCGATCTTCCTCGAACTCGACGACCTGCCGGACCGCGTTCGCATCGACGTGACCGCCTCCTGCGCCCGGCCCCCGCTGCGCTTCACCGTGCGGGCCTTCGCGCAACCGCCGGCCGCCGGCATGGCGTCGGCGGCCGCTGCGCAGGGGTACGAGGGTCTCGGGGCGGTCGTGTCCGACGGCGTGGTGGGCGCCTACTCGCCGCTCACCGGGAACACCCGCCGCCGCACCAGGCCGCCGGCCGGCGTGCTCATGCTGGACCCGAACGCGAGGACGGCGCGGTTCACGGTCCTCGCGCAGCGCGACCCGCCGTTGCTGGCCGTCTCGGTCGACGGCGGCGAGGCCCGCACGTGGCGGCTCCCCGGGCGGGGGGACATGCCGGAGGGCCGAAGCCTCGGCTTCGAGCGCGGCCGGACCGACGGGCTCCGGCTCAGCGGCCTGCGGGTCTCGGCGTGGAACGGCGTGGTGCCCCGGCCCGCGGGTCCCGTGGGGGAAGGGAGTCCGGCCGGGCGCGTCACGTTCCGCAACGGCGACGAGCTCGGGGGCGTCGTCGTGTCGCTCGCGGAAGACGTGTTCACCCTCGATACGGCGAACGGCGAGCTGTCCGTACCGGCGGGCCGGATCGATCGCATCGACCTGCGGCCGGTGCCGGCCGGGCCCGAGCCGCCGCCCGGCGCCTGGACGGTCGAGTGGGCCGGCGGCCTGCTGTTCGCCCGGTCCGTCCGGCTGACCGGCGGCGTGCTCGTGATCGAGCACGCCGCGCTGGGCGGCCTGCGCCTCCCGCGCGCCGCCCTCACCGCGCTCGCCCCGCCGCCGTGACCTCCGCGCCGCCCCGCGCGGCGCTTTCCGCGTTGCACGGGGGCGCCGCGCGCGGCAGACTCCACGGCTCCGTGAAAGACGCCGGCCCCATCGACAAGTACGCGCTGTACGAGGCCTCGGTGCAGGACGAGGACCACCTCGTCCGGCTCATCGTCCGCATCTTCCGCGAGCAGCGCGGCGCCGTGCCGCGCCGCCTGCGCGAGGACTTCTGCGGCACCGCCCTGCTCGCCCGGGAATGGGTGCGGCGGCACCCGCGGCGCGAAGCGTGGGGGATCGACCTGGACCCGGAGCCGCTCGCCTGGACGCGGCGGCACCACGTGCGCCTGATGGGCGCGGCGGCGCGGCGGCTGCACCTCGTGCGGGGCGATGTCCTGCGCGCGCGGCCGCCGCCGGCCGACGTCACCGCGGCGCTCAACTTCTCCTACTACGTGTTCAAGGACCGCGCCCGCCTGGTGGCGTACCTGCGCCGCGCGCGCGCGGGGCTCGCGCCCGGCGGCCTCTTCGTCTGCGACGTCTTCAGCGGGCGGCAGTCCATGGGCACCTGCGTGGACCGCCGCGTCGTCCCCGCCTCGACGGCGGAAGACGGGCGGCGGGTGCCGCGCTGCACGTACCTCTGGGAGCAGAGCGCGTTCAACGCGCTCACCCACGAGATCACCTGCCGCATCCACTTCCGGTTCGGCGGCGGCCGGGAGCTGCGCGACGCCTTCGTGTACGACTGGCGGATGTGGACCGTGCCCGAGGTGTGCGACGCGCTGCGGGAAGCCGGTTTCGCCGGCACGCGCGTGTACGCCCACGGCTGGACCCGCGACGGGCAGGGCGACGGGCGCTTCCGCGCGCGGCGCAAGCTGGAGAACGAGGAGGCCTGGATCGGCTACGTCGTGGGCCTGCGCTGAACGCCGCCCGGGGCGCG
Organism: uncultured bacterium; assembly: GCA_963744655.1. Taxonomy (GTDB): domain Bacteria; phylum Verrucomicrobiota; class Kiritimatiellia; order PWTM01; family PWTM01; genus CAVUUJ01. The sequence continues at coordinate 1,173,966 of CAVUUJ010000002.1, forward strand.
GCCGCGCGCGGTCGAACGCGCGGACGGGACGGCCGGCGGGCCGGTTCAGCCGGCGGGGAAGCGCGAGGCGAAGAGCCGGCCCAGCACCACCTTGCCGCGGTCGTTGGCGTGCGCGTGGTCCCGCTCGAACCAGGCGTGCGGGCGCGGCGAGGCGCGCAGGTAGTCCTCCCAGAGCGCCGAGACGTTGAAGACCGCGAAGCGGTCGCGCGCGCCGTCGTCCTCCAGCGCGGCGAGGAACGCGTCGCGCCGGTCCGCCTGGTCCGGCTGGTTCTTGACGGAGACGTTCACGAACAGCGCGTCCAGGTCCCCGCAGGCCGCGCGCGTGCGCGCGATGATCCCGCGGATCGCGTCCTGCTGCCCGACGTGGGACATCCCGGCGACCATGAGCACGTCGGGGCGGTGCGGGTAGACGAGCCGCTCGAGCACGTCGTCGCGGTCGTAGTTCGCGCAGCTTTTTTCGGGGCCGTTGGCGTGCGCCATCTCGATGCGCGCGCCGGGGAACGCCTCCTCGATCCAGAGGTGGCCCATCCCGTTGAGCAGGTCGTTCGAGAGGCTGTCGCCCAGCGCGACCCAGCGGACCGTGCCGCCGGCCCGCAGCCGCCCGCGCAGGTTGCCGAGCCGCTCCCACGGCGCCGCGGGCGGCGCCGGTTCCACGGGGGGCATCCGTTCGCGCATCGCGCGCATCCAGTCCAGCGTTTCGGCGCGGGTGGCCGGCGCGAGGTCGACGCCGCGCACCGCGAGCGGGTGGGCGATGGCGCGGAAGCCCGTGCGGCCGCGGGCCGTGCCGGCGCGCGCGAAGAAGAACCCCTCCGCCGGGGCCCAGTCCTCCGAGGGGTCGATCCCCGAGTAGTTGTCGGCGTAGTTCTGCGCGCCGCCGCCGTCGAAGAAGTCCGCGGCCCAGTAGGCGGGCCCGGCGCAGCGCGACTCGAAACGCAGCCGGTAGAAGGCGAAGGGCTCCATGGGCCGTTCCGCCGCCGCGGCGTACGTGCCCGGTTCGACCACCAGCCCGCCGCGCGCGCTCACGCCAGCCTCTTGAGGAAGCGGGCGGGGTTGCCGCCCCAGATCTCGCCCGCGGGCACGCTCTTGACCACGACCGCGCCCGCCCCGATCACGGACCGCTCCCCGATCGTCACGCCTTTCATCACGATGACGCCGGTGCCGATGAAGGCGCCGTCGCCGATCGTCACGGGGCGGCAGGGGATGTTGACGTCCCGCATCCGCTCCTCGAAGTCCATCGAGTGGAAATCGGTGTCCATGATCTTGCAGCCCGCGCCCAGGTTCGCCCGGCTGCCGATCCGCACGTGTTCGCGCGCGGCGATGAGCGCGTTGGAGATCCCGGCGCCGTCGCCGATCTCGATGAGGGCGTCGGGGCCCTTGAGCACGAGGGCCGTGCGCACGCCGCCGATGGGGTTGGCCTCGAAGGAGGAGTTGATGACGACGTCGCGGCCGAGGCGGATCGTGCCGCCTTCGTCGCGGCCGTGGAAGCGGCCGATGAAGAGCCGCCCGTTGATCGTCGGGCACGTCTCGCACTGCACGCCGTAGCGGCGAAGCAGGCGGCGGTTGTACCGGTCATCCATCCACTTCATGGGTTCTCCTGCCCTCCCGGCGGGTTCGCGCCCGCCCGCGCGGCCTCCACGATGTTCCAGGTCCGGCCGAAGATCGGGCGTTCCGCGAGCGGCGTCAGAACGGCGATGCCGTCCAGCACCCCGCGCTCGCGGGGGATATCGGCGTCCCGGAGGATGTAGAGCACCTGCCGCCCTTCGCGGAGGAACCGGTCGACCCGCGCGCGGCGCCGCTGGACGAGGTAGCGGGCGTCGGCCGCCCCGTAGAACGCCTCGAGCCGCTTGCGCCGCCGCGGCTGCCGGCGCGGGGTGCTCCGCCCGGGCGGCCGCAACGCGCGCCGCGCCGCGCCCAGGTCGAACGCCGAGAGCGCGCAGGCCTCGTAATCGCGGCGCCAGCCGAGGGCGTACTCGCAGGAGGGCGGGAGGAAGAGCGCGGCGTCGGGCCGGGCCAGCGTCTCGAGGGCTGCGGCGACGTCGCCGAGGTACGCGGCGCGGGCGTTGAGCGGGTGGCGTCCGGGCCGCCGGAACAGGCGCGGCTCGTGGGCCGCGACGGCCAGCAGCAGCGCCGCCGCCGCCAGCGCGCGGCCCGCCCGGTCGAGCCGGGACAGGAGCAGGAACGTGCCGGCGGCCAGCGCGGGCAGGATCTCGAACAGGAAGCGGTAGGTGGCGCCCCCCTCCGTCGAGAAGTAGTAGCACGCGTAGAGCACGAAGGGCGGCACGAGCCAGGTCAGCCGGGCGAGCCGCTCCCAGGCGCGGCCGGCCACCACCGCCCCGGCCACGCCCACGGGGAACAGGCCGAAGGCGAGACTGCCGCCGAGGCCGGCGGACAGGAGGGCCGCCTGCCGCGGGAAGCGGCTGAACGCGAAGGCGCCCTGCTCGTCGGTCAGCGCGTAGCCGGTGGTGAAGAAGCCGCCGAAATGGTCGAGGTTCCAGCACCCGGTCCACACGGGGAACAGGGCGTAGGCGGCGAGCAGCACGAGGAGCGAGGCCGGCGGGCGTTCGCGGCGGCGCAGCGCGCCGGCGCACACCGCGCCCGCCCCGATCGCCAGCGGCAGCGCGAACAGCGCGTTGCTGTGCCGCACCGCCACGGAGAAGCCCAGCGCGAGGCCGGCGAGCAGGGCCGGGGCCGCGCGCGGGCGCCGCACCCACCACCAGAGGCCGGCCATGCCCCAGGCGACGAAGGCCATGCTGCTCGCGTGGGCGAGCAGGTAGGAGCAGTAGTAGAGGTAGAAGGAGGAGGCGGCCATGGCCGCGACGGCTGCCGCGGCCAGGCCCCGCGAGCCGGTCCACGCGGCGGTGAGGGCGAACACGGCCAGCAGCGTGAGGCCGCCCATGACGGGGCTGACCACGAAGAGGGCGTTGTCGCCGCCGAGCCGCCACGCCGCGGCCAGCAGCAGCGGGTAGCCGGGCGCGAACTTGGCGGTGATCTCCCCCGCGTCGTTCTCGACCCACACGTGGGACTGGAAGGCGAACGGGTCCGGGTCGCGCACGGCGGTGGGCTGCCCCCGCGCGATCCGCTTCGCCAGCCACGCGTAGCCGTCGGGGTCGGTCTCGTTGTAGCCCGGGGTGAAGCCGCGGACCTGCACGACCGTGTAGAAGGCCATCGTGGCGGCGAGCGCGACCCACGGCGCCGCGAGGGCGAGGACCCGCCCGGCGCGGCCGGCGGCGGCCCGCGCGCGGGCCGCGCGGCGGCGTTCGGGCTGGACGGGTTCGTTCATGCCGCGAAGCGTTCCGGGTGCGCGGGGCGCCTCAGCCGGCGCCGGCCACGCGGAACACCCGCGCGCTCTTCCGGTCCAGCACGACGCGGCAGCATCCGCCGCGCACGTCGAGCGTTTCGCCGTAGCCGCCCACCTCCGCGAGCCGCGCGTCGCGCCCGTCGCCGAACACCACGTCGGCGTCCACCGAGCGCTCGTGCAGGTTCACGAGGAAGAGGACCTCCGCGCCCCCGCCCCGGTGCAGGATCGCGTCCACGCAGCGGCGGGGCTCCTCGTGCCAGCCGGTGCCGCCGCCCTTCTTCCAGCTCTTCCAGCGCACGGTGCCCGTGTCCGCGCGCACGGCGGGCGGGCCCGCGAGCCGCCCGAGCAGCGCCCCGGTCTCGGCGACGACGTCAAGGTCCTCCTCGCCGGGTTCGGACCGGACCGTGAACGTGCCGCTCCACGCGACACGGCCGCGGCCGGCGGTCCACGCGGCGAAGCGCTCGCCGTCCGCCGGCTCGGGCGGCTCGGTCCGGCCGAGGAACGTCAGCGGCGCGCCGCGCAGGTCGCGCGCGGGCCAGGGCCCCGTCAGCACCAGGACGCCGCCCGCCTCCACGAACGCCTCCAGCCGCCGCGCCGTGTCCTCCGCGAGGAACGGCGCCGTCGGCATCCAGGCGGCGCGGACGCACCCGAGCCGGTCGGGCGCGTCGGTCAGGTCGACGCAGCCCGCGGAGTAGCCCGCGAGCTGGGCCGTGCGGAACAGCCCCTCGATCTCCGCGGGGACCGCGCCCGCCTCCGCGCCCCAGAGCAGCGGCTCGCCGACGTGCAGCGCGTTGTCGCTGCAGGGCGACGGGTCGCCGAGGTGCGCGTGCCACAGGTAGGGGCGGCAGGTCAGCACGGCGAAATCGTCCGCCGGCCGCAGCGCGCCCCACGCCTCCACGGCGCGCGCCTGGTCCACGACGTCGCGCAGCGCGGCGAGTCCGTCGCGCGGCCGGCCGCGGTCGCTCACGGGGGCGTCGCCCCACATCGGCCGGTCGTGGAACATGAACCACGAAACCGCCTTGCACCCGTTCGCCAGCGCCGCCTGGGTCATGAAGCGCATGTGGTCGGGCGGGACGCGGCTGTTGCCCATGTCCGTGAACCACCAGCCGCACATGAACTCGGCGGACCACACGGGGTCGAGCACCGCGCCCATGACCCGCAGCACGCGGGCCATGGAGGCGTAGGCCGAGCGCCCGAGCCAGGGCTTGCGGTAGAAGTCGTAGCCGACGAGCCCGTCGGTGGCCGCGGCGAAGCGGCGGAAGCTGGTCGGCACGCCCTCGGGCCGGTGCGGGTTGAGGTTGGTGTAGTAGCGCACGCCGTCGAGCCCGTTGGCCTCGTGCATCGCGCGCAGCTCGCGCAGGTAGCGCTCGAGCATCCACTCCTTGCACTCGATCCAGTCGAAGTAGCGGGCGAGGTCCCGCTCGACGTCCGCGCCGAGCGCGCGCGGGGGCTCGACGTCCTCGAACGCGCCGAAGCGGCCGGCGTAGGGCAGGGCGTCGGGCGAGCCGTACTTCTCGGCGAGAAACCGGTGGTACCAGCCGCCGCGCTCCACGACGCAGGGGTTGTAGTCGGAGCCGAAGACGTCGTCGCGGCAGATGTAGCTCAGCTCGTTGTCCAGCTGGCAGAGGTGGATCGGCCCGCCGCGGGCCGCGTCGAAACCGCGCGCCACGCTGTCGGCCGCCTCGAACCAGCGGCGGACCTCTTCGAGGTAGGCGGGGTGCAGGTACGAAGGCTGGTCGCCCTCCTTGCTGGCGAGCCGGTAGCCGGCGGCGGGCGTGCCGTCGGCCTGCAGGACGCAGGTCGCGGCGTGGTCCACGACGAGCCGGCGGGGATGCCCGCCCCAGTCCATCTCGTTGCAGACGAAGGGGCCGGGCCGGTAGGCCAGCTTGAGGCCGAGCTCCTTCACCAGCTCGAGGAACCGCACCCAGTTGCGGCGCGGGTCCGTGCGGCCCTCGAAATCGAACACCCCCGGCTCGATCTCGTGCACTTCCCACGGCACGTAGCCCGAGATGCCGGGCAGCCCGGCGGCGCAGGCCTGCTCCAGCACCGGCCGCCAGGCGTCCGGCTCCAGCCGCCAGTACTGGATTTCGGCGGCGAAAAGTTCCAGGGGATTCATCGGTCCGGGGGGTGTTGTCATGGCGCGTGGGTATAGCCGCGCGGGGCCGGCAAGGCAAGAAGAAGCGTCCGGAACCGGCGCCCGGTGCCGGGAGAAGGGCGGCCCGTTGCGCGCCGCGCGTCCCGGGGCCCGGCCGCCGGCGCCCGCGCGCGGGGTTCACCGCGCGGCGCGGAGCCGCTCCCAGAGCTCGTCGAGCGCCTGGGGAATCACCTTCACGCCGCCGAGCACCGGCATGAAGTTCGTGTCGCCGTTCCACCGGGGCACGACGTGCGTGTGCAGGTGCGCCTCCAGGCCCGCCCCCGCGGCCTTGCCGAGGTTGATGCCGATGTTGAACCCGTCGGGCGATACCGTGCGCCGCAGCAGCGCCACGCAGCGTTCCACCAGGTCCATCGTCTCCGCGCGCTCCCCGCGCGAGAGGTCGGCGGGCTCGGCCACGTGGCGGAACGGGGCGACCAGGAGGTGCCCGTTGTTGTAGGGGTAGCGGTTCATCACGACCGCGCAGGAAGCGCCCCGCAGCAACACGAGCGTCGCCCGGTCGTCGTCGCCCGCGAACGCCTCGCACAGGAAGCAGGCGCCGCCGCGGGGGGCGAGGATGTACTCCATGCGCCACGGCGCCCAGAGGGACTGCGGGTCTCCGTTCATCGGGCCGAGGCTACCAGACCGGCCGCGCGGGGTAACGCGCCAAAAAGAGGACGGCGCCCGCCGGGGCCCGCAAGGAGGGCCCCCTCCTCGCGCGCCCGCGGCGACGCGCCGCGGGAGCCGCGTCAGGCCGTCATGCGACCGCGGGGTCACGCGGAACGCGACTTCAGGAGGCGGCCACGCGGCCTTCGCGCGGTGGACCGGAACGCCCGGGGCGGCCGCGACGCGGTGCAGGCTAGTACCACTCGTTCGGGGGGCAGGGCCGCCACGCGCTCACGCCGGCGTCCTCGTTCAGCAGGTCGAGGGCGTCGAGCTGGCCGCGGGTCAGCTCGAAATCGAAGACCTGCGCGTTCTCGCGGAGGTGGCGCGGATCCGCCGCCTTGACGACCGGCGCGGCGCCGTGCTGCAGGGCCCAGCGGAGCAGCACCTGCGCCGGGGTGCGGCCCGCCTCCCGCGCCACGCGCAGCAGCGTCGGGTCGTCCAGGCGCCGCCCGCGGGCGAGCGGGCTGTAGGCCTGCACGGCAATCCCGCGCGAGCGGCAGAACTCGAGCAGGTGCGGCCGGCTCCGGAACGGGTGGAACTCCACCTGGTTGACCGCGGGCAGCGTCCGGGTCCGGGGCAGGAACGACTCCAGGAACCGCTGGACCGTCCAGTTGCTCACGCCGATGTCGCGGCACACCCCCTCCTCGCGCAGCGCCTGCAGGGCCTCCCACGCCTCCATCATCGTGTCGTCGACGGGCCAGTGCAGGAGGCACAGGTCCAGGTAGCCCGTGCCGAGCCGCTGCAGGCTCTCGCGGACCGCGTGGCGCGTTGCGCGCCGGCCGTAGTCGGAGATCCACACCTTGGTGGTCACGAACAGCTCCCCGCGGGGCAGGCCGCTGCGCGCGAGGGCCTCGCCGACGGAGCGCTCGTTCTGGTAGGCGGCCGCGGTGTCGACGTGCCGGTAGCCGGCCTCGAGCGCGCGCAGGACCGCCTCCACGCAGGAGGCCCCCGCGGGGATCTTGAACACCCCCAGCGCGAGCCGCGGCATGCGGCGTCCGCTCGCCAGCACCACGGTTTCTTCGGCAGGCATGCCGGTCCGCCTTCCTTCCTTCCGTTCCGCACCTCACCTTAAGCGCCCCCCCCCGCGGCGCAAGTCGCCGCGCGCGATTCGGCCGTGCCGGGCCGCGCGCCGGGCCGTGCGCGGGCTGGCCGCGCCGGGCCGCCGCCGCTATCATCGCCCCCGTACCGGAGGCCGATGGCAGCGATCCCGACAACACGTTCCCGCCCCGCGCGGCTCCTCGCCGCGGCCCTCGCCGCCGCGGCGGCGCCGGGGTGCCGCCCGGCGCCCGCGCCCGCGCCCGGCGCCGTTCCGCGCGTCGTGTCGCTCGCGCCGAGCCTGACCGAGGCGGTGTTCGCGATCGGCGCCGGCGGCCTGCTCGTCGGCCGCTCGAGCGCGTGCGACTACCCGCCGGAAGCGGCGCGCGTGCCGGTGGCCGGCGATTTCGGGCGCCCCTCGTTCGAGCGGATCCTGGCCCTGCGGCCCACGATGGTGCTGGAGGTCGACCTGGAGGACGAGACGCTGGCCCGCCGCCTCGAGGAGCAGGGCATCCGGCGCGTGCACGTCGCGTGCGACCGGGTCGGCGACATCGCGCCCGCCGTCCGCCGGCTCGGCGCGCTGCTCGGCCGCGCGGGCCGCGCGGAGGCGCTGGCCGCCTCGATCGAGGGCGGGCTCGCGGCGCGCCGCGCCGCGGCGGCCGGCCGCGCGGGGCCGTCGGTGTACGCCGAGATCTGGAACGATCCGCTGATGACCGTCGGCGCGTCGTCGTTCATCAGCGAGATGGTGGCCCTCGCGGGCGGGCGCAACGTGGGCGACGAGTCGCCGCGGGAGTACTTCCGCGTCGCGTCCGAGTGGGTCGTGGCGCGCGACCCGGAGGTCGTGCTTTGCCTGTACATGGCGCCGGCGGGCGGCGCCGCCGCGGCGGGCGTGGGCCGTCGCCCGGGCTGGGACGCGGTGCGGGCGGTCCGGAACGGGCGCGTCTTCGCCGGGCTCGACAACGACCTGCTGCTGCGGCCCGGGCCGCGGGTGCTCGAGGGGATCGGGGTGCTCGAGCGCTGCCTGGCGGGCGCGGGGGAGGGCGGGCCGTGACGCGCGGCGTGCGCGCGGCGCTCCTGGCCGCCGCCGGCGCCGCGGTGCTCGCGCTGGCGCTGATGGCGGGGCCGGCCGGCTTCGGGTGGCCCGACACCGGCACGGCGGTCGGGCGCGCGGTGCTGCGGCTGCGGCTGTACCGGCTCGCCACCGCGTTCACCGTCGGGGCCGGGCTCGCCGCCGCCGGGGTCGTGCTGCAGGCGCTGCTGCGCAACCCGCTGGCGGACCCCTACGTGCTCGGCGTCAGCAGCGGCGGCGCGCTCGGCGCGGCCCTGGCGATCCTCACGGGGCTCGCCGCCTTCTCGCCGGCCGTGCTGCCCGCCGCGGCGTTCGTGACGGCCCTGGCCACGCTCGCGCTCGTCTACGCGCTGGCCAACCGGCCGGCGGGGCCGTCGATCTACGGCCTGCTGCTCAGCGGCGTGATCGTCAGCGCCCTCGCCTCGAGCCTGCTCATGCTCCTCGTCTCGCTCGCGCCCGTCGAGGGGCTGCACGAGATCACCTGGTGGATGCTCGGCAGCCTCGAGGTCGCCTCGCCCCGGCTGCTCGCGGTCGCCGCGGGGGCGGTCGGGGCGAGCCTGCTGCTGTTCCTGTTCCTCGCGCGCGACCTCAACGCCCTGACGCTCGGCCGCGAGATGGCGCACCACGTCGGCGTGCGCACCCGCGTCGCGGTCGGGCTGGGGCTGGCCGGGGCGACCTTGGCCTCGGCGGCCGCCGTGTCCCTGGCGGGCCTCGTCGGCTTCGTCGGGCTGGTCGTGCCGCACGCCGTGCGCACCCTGACGGGGGCCGACCACCGGCGCCTGCTGCCCGCGGCGGCGCTGGGCGGGGGGTTCTTCCTCGTGGGCTGCGACGCGGTCGCCCGCTCGCTCTTCGCGCCGGTCGACATCCCCGTCGGGGTGCTCACCGCGCTCACCGGCGGGCCGTTCTTCCTCTACCTGCTGCGTTCGCGCCGGCACGGGTGGGTCGAGTGAGCGCGGCGCTCGAACTCGGCGAGGTCAGCGCCTCCTACGGCGCGGTGCCCGCGCTGCGCGGCGTGACCCTCGCGCTGGAGGAGGGCGGCCTGGCGGCCCTGCTCGGGCCCAACGGCGCGGGCAAGTCGACGGTGCTGCGCGTGCTGACCGGCCTGCAGCCCGTCACCGCGGGCGCGGTGCGGCTCTTCGGGCGCGACCTGCGGCGCATCCCGCCGCGGGAGCGCGCCGCCGCGGTGGCGGTCGTGCCCCAGGCGCTCGCCACGCCGATGTCCTTCCGCGTGGACGAGATCGTGCTCATGGGCCGCACGGCCTCGCTCCGCCGGTGGGGCCGCCCCGCCTCCGCCGACCGGGCCGCCGCCGAGGAGGCCATGGCCTACACCGACGTGCTCGACCTGCGCGGCCGGCTCTTCGACGAGCTCAGCGGCGGCGAGCGCCAGCGCGTCGTGCTGGCCATGGCCCTGGCCCGCGGCCCGCGCCTGCTGCTCCTCGACGAGCCCACGGCGCACCTGGACGTGAACCACTGCCTCGAGATCCTGCAGCTCCTCGAGCGCCTCAACGCGGAACGCGGCGTGACGGTGCTGATGACGAGCCACGACCTCGCGCTCGCCGCCGAGTTCTGCCGGCGGCTCGTGCTGCTCGACCGCGGCCGGGTCGCGGCCGACGGGCGGCCCGGCGACGTGCTCGAGGAGGCCCGCCTGCGCGAGGTCTACCGCTGCCCGATGCGGGTGCGGCGCACGGAGACGGGCGGGTGGTCCGTGTCGCCCGTGCGCCGCGCGCCGGCCTCCGCGCCGGGCGCGCTCGGCCCGCGGGTCCACGTGATCGGCGGCGGCGGCAGCGGCGTGGAACCGCTGCGGCGGCTCGCGCTCGACGGCTACGCCGTGAGCGTGGGCGTGCTCAACGAGGGCGACTCGGACGCGGAGACGGCCCGCGCGTTCGGCATGCCGGCGGCGCTCGAGCGGCCCTTCTCGCCCGTGAGCGCCGCGGCCCTCGCGCAGGCGAAGCGGCTGGCCGCCGCCGCGGAGATCGTCGTCGTCTGCGAGGTGCCCTTCGGGCCGGGCAACGTCGCGAACCTGGAGCTGGCCGCCGAGGCGCTCGCGCGGGGCGCCCGCGTGCTGGTGAACGACCGCAACGTGGAACGGCGCGACCACACGCCGGAGGCCGCGGCGCGCGCCGCCCTCGCGCGGCTGCTGGAGCGGGGCGCCGCGGGCTGGCGCCGGCCCGACGAGCTGATGGCGCAGATCGCCGCGGCGCGCTGAGCGCGCGCCCCTTCCGCCCCCTCCGCTCAGCGGTCCGTGCGCAGCATCGTGACGCCGCGCACCTCCTCCGCGTAGCCGGTCCGCCCGTCGCAGCGCGGGTCGAGCGCGCGGGGCGCGAGCGGGCGCACGCTGCCGTCCGCGTAGCCCGCGTTGAGCCGGCCGCGGTGCCGGAAGTGGAACTTGGCGGGGGGGTAGTTGTCCAGGTAGTACCACTCCTCCAGCATCGGGCGGGCCGGCGAGGCGGGCGGCATCCAGGTGTTGACCTGCGCCGCGTCGGCCCACGCGACGGTCTCCGACGGCCGGGCGACGTCCGCCAGCGTCCGGACGCCGGAGCGGTCGCACACGGGGATGCCGGCGAGCATGAACGCGTTCAGCGCGTACCCGTAGCTGGGCTCGGAGAACTTCCGCTTGAAGTAGGGCGCGCCGTACGGCATCGAGGGGCACACCTCGATGCCGCCCACGTGGTCGAAGTACGGCGCGAGCCGCGCCCGGCGGCGGTCGAGCGGGCGGAGCCCCTCCGCGGCCGGCCCGCCCGCGGGCTCCAGGCCCCAGTACCAGAGCGTGCCCGCCGCGGTGTCCTCCCGCCACGGGAACCACGCGTCGTGGTCGGCGGTGTAGAGGTGGAACGCGAGGTTCACCTGGCGGAGGTTGCTCGCGCAGGCGATGCGCCGCGCGGCGCCGAGCGCGCGGCCCGCGGCCGGCACGGCGAGGCTGACGAGCAGCCCCGTGATCGCGAGGACCACCAGGAGCTCGACGAGCGTGAAGCCGCGCGTCGGGCGCGCCGCCGGGTGAGGTGCCGTTTCGTGCATGGCCGGTTCCCCGCGCCCCCCGGGGGGCGCGCCGCGCGGCGCTCAGCCGGGGCGGACCCCGGAACGGTAGGGCAGCGCGCAGGGCGGCAGGGCCGCCGGCGCGGGCGCGCGGCGGCGCGCGCGGCCCGCCGCGTCGAACGCGGCGAGCAGGGCCCCGACCGCGACCAGGCCCGCGGCGGCGGGCTCCGGCACGACGACGAGGTCGTCGAGGGCGAAGTACTTGGGTGTGTTCGCGCCCCAGGTGCCCACGTCGGTGGTCTCGAGGGTGAAGTCCAGCCGCTTCACGTCCGGGCCGAGCCCCGAGAGATCGACGAAGGTCCAGTCCGTCACGACGTAGTCCTGCGCGGGGTCGGCGAAGCGGTAGTCGGCGAGGTAGAAGTCCACCGTGCCGAGCGGGCCGCCGCCCGCGTCGTAGCCCGCGATCGAGAGCTTGTACGTGTCGGGGTCGTCGCCGCCCGGGCCGCCGAACGCCTTAACGCCGCCGAAGCCGCCGTCGTTGCCGTCGCGCAGGGCGAGGGCGGTGTAGGTCGTGTTGTTGACGTACAGGCCGCGGACGGCGGCCGGGTCGGCCAGCGTGATCCGCGCGTCGACCCCCGGCGAGAAGTCGTCGTCGTAGCCGACCGCGTAGATGCCCCCGCCGCCGCGGCCCGTGCCGCTGATCACCGCGTACTGGTTCAGGTAGCCCGCCGTGTTCGTGTCGAGGACGTTCGAGTAGGCGAAGCCGTTCCACGTGTCGTAGGTGCCGTAGTCCTGGTAGTCGTTGCGGAACTGCACGCCGCGGCTCGTGAAGGCGCCGGGGCTGACCGGGCTCCCGTTCCAGTAGCTGTCCGGCGCGAGGACGAGGTCCTCGAAGTCCGCCGTGAGGTCCGCGAAGGCGCCCGCCGCGGACGCCGCCGAAACGAGGGCGGCGAGAACCGCCCGTCTGCCTGTGCCTGCATGCTGCATGTCCTGCTCCTCCCGCGGAAGCGGATGGTTTCGCGGCGGAGCACCGGGGGGACGAAAAAGCCTCCGTCTCCCGGGGGAGAACGAAGGCCGGTGGATGCCCGGACCCGGTCTTCCGTCGCGAAAGGTACCTGTGTCACGAGGGAACAGGCCTCGTCTTCTGGCTCCCGGCGTCGAACCTACCGCCCCGCCTTCCCGCCCGGCCCGCTTGCACGGGGACGGACAGTGGCCCTGGGGTTTCGTAGCCGGTTACAGCGGCGCGACCGCGTCCGGTTTGCACGGACTTCCGCACGCCTGTTCCCGATGCTTCTCCACAAAGAACTGCGCGCAGGCTAGGCGGCCCGCCGCGGCCTGTCAAGCGGCCCGGTCCGCCGTGTGCCCGGGGCGCGGCTTGCCCCGCGGCGGCCGGATGGTGTAGAGCTTTCCAACCCTTGGACGCCGCGGCCGCCCGGTCCTCCAACTTCTGGACACCGGCGGCGCCGGGCCGCCCGCCGGGGGAGGGAGCCAGCGCATGAAGCCGAAACCGTCCGCCTACGCCGCCGCCGGCGTCGACATCGACGAGAAGATGGACGCGCTCCGCCGCGCCCGCCGGCGGATCGAGGGCACGTTCACCCCCGGCGTCGTCGGCGAACTCGGCTCCTTCGGCGGCCTTTTCCGTGCGCCCGGCAAGGACCACCTGCTCGTGGCCAGCACCGACGGCGTGGGCACCAAGCTGAAGGTGGCGCTCCGTGGCCGGCCGGCACGACACGCGTGGGGCAGGACCTCGTCAACCACTGCGTGAACGACATCCTCGTGCAGGGCGCCGAGCCGCTGTTCTTCCTCGACTACATCGGCGCCGCCCGCCTGGACGGCGCGGTGCTCGCGCAGGTGCTCGGCGGCCTGTGCCAGCGCCTGCCGCGAGAACGGCTGCGCGCTGCTCGGCGGCGAGACGGCCGAGATGCCGGGGCTGTACCCGGAAGGCGAGTACGACCTGGTGGGCACGATCGTCGGCGCCGTGCGCCGGAGCGAGGTCGATCACGGGCCGGCGCATCCGCGCGGGCGACGTCCTGGTCGGCCTGCCCTCGAGCGGCCTGCACACCAACGGCTACTCGCTGGCGCGCAAGGTCCTCTTCGAGCAGGCCGGGCTGGACGTGGACGACCTGCTGCCCGGCACGCGCCGCCGCGTGGGCAACCTGCTGCTCGCGGTGCACCGCAGCTACCTCGGCCCCGTGCGCGCCCTGCGCCGGAAGGCCGACGTGCGGGGCCTGGCCCACATCACCGGCGGCGGGTTCCCCGACAACATCGCCGCGCATCCTGCCCGCCGGCCTCAGCGCCGTGATCGACCGGTCCGCGTGGACCGTCCCGCCGCTGTTCGAGTTCATCCAGGAGCGGGGCGGCGTCGACCCGGACGAGATGTACCGCGTCTTCAACATGGGCATCGGCATGGTCGCCTTCGTGCGGCCCGCCGACGTGATGCCGGCGCTGCGGGCGCTCGCGGCCGGCGGCGCGAAGGGCGCCGTGCCCATCGGCAACGTGCAGCGGGGCGCCCGGCCCGTCGCGCTGGTCAACTGACCGGCCCGGCCCGCGCGCGGTTGACGCGCCGCGCCGGCGGGGACTAGATTGTGCGGCACGCCCCCCGCACCGCGCGGGGGCCTCCCGGGGAGTCCGGCCATGACGAAGATTCGGCGGGCACTGATCAGCGTGTGGGACAAGACGGGCGTGGTCGATTTCGCCCGGGCGCTCGAGGGCATGGGCGTCGAGCTGCTCTCCACCGGGGGCACGGCGCGCGCGCTGCGCGAGGCGGGCCTCGCCGTGAAGGACGTCTCCGAGTTCACCGGCTTCCCCGAGATGCTCGACGGCCGGGTCAAGACGCTGCACCCGAAGGTGCACGCCGGGCTGCTGCACCTGCGCGACGACGCCGGGCACCTCGCCGCGATGCGCGAGCACGGGCTGGAGCCGATCGACCTGGTCTGCGTGAACCTCTACCCCTTCGAGGCCACCGTCGCGAAGCCCGGCGTCACGCTGGACGAGGCGATCGAGAACATCGACATCGGCGGCCCGACGATGATCCGCTCGGCCGCCAAGAACATGCGCTTCGTCACCGTCGTGGTCGACCCGAACGACTACGGCCGGGTGATCGAGAGCCTGCGGGAGAACGGCGGCGCGACGACCGAGCCGCTCCGCTTCGAGCTGGCCCGCAAGGTGTTCGCGCGCGTCGCCGAGTACAACGCCGCGATCGCGGGGTGGCTCGCCGGGCAGCGGCCGGGGGGCGAGATGCCCTCCTCGTTCGTGAAGGCCTTCACCGGCGGCGAGTCCCTCCGCTACGGCGAGAACCCGCACCAGGCGGCACGGTTCTACCGCGAGCCGCCGACCGGCGCCGCGGCGATCGCGCACGTCGAGCAACTGCACGGCAAGGCGATGTCGTACAACAACTACGTCGACGGGGACGCGGCGCTGGAGGCGGTGAAGGAACTGGCCGGCGTGCCCGCCGTGGCCGTCGTCAAGCACACGAACCCGTGCGGCTACGCGACGGGCGAGACCCTGGCCGCCGCCTTCGAGGCCGCGTGGGCGGGCGATCCCGTCTCGGCGTTCGGCAGCGTGATCGCGGTCACGGTGCCCCTGGACCTCGCGACCGCGAAGCTGACGAAGGGCCGCTTCATCGAGGCGCTCATCGCGCCCGGCTTCGAGCCCGACGCGCTGGAGTACCTCCGCGGCAAGAGCAAGAGCCTGCGGCTGCTCCGGCTCCGCGGCGATTTGGCCGCGCCCGAGGCCGGCCCGGTCTTCCGGCAGGTCAACGGCGGCGTGCTGGTGCAGGACCGCGACGCGGCGTCGGTCGCGCGCTGGGTCGTGATGACCGAGGCGCCTTTTCCCGAGGAAAAGCGCAAGCTGGCGGAGTTCGGCGTGAAGGCCTGCAAGCACGTCAAGTCGAACGCCATCGTGATCGTGCGCGAGTACGCCCCGGGGCGGTTCGCGCTGCTCGGCATGGGCGCGGGCCAGCCCAACCGCGTCGACGCCGTGCGCAAGCTGGCCGTGCCGAAGGCGCACGAGAACCTGCGCGCCCTGTGCGGGGCGCCCGGGGGCTACGGGCAGACGCCGAAGGACTTCGAGCTCGCCATCCTCGGCGAGAGCGTCCTGGTCTCCGACGCCTTCTTCCCCTTCCCCGACAACATCGAGAACGCCGCCGAGGCGGGCATCCGCTACGTCGTGCAGCCGGGGGGTTCGGTGCGCGACGAGGAGGTGATCGCCGCGGCCGACCGGTTCGGCATCGCGATGGCCTTCACCGGCATGCGCCATTTCCGGCACTGAGCCGGCGGCACGGCACCCGGGCGGCGCGTCCGGAAGGAGACCTGCCATGAGCGAGAAGGATGCCCCGGCCCGGCCCCGCGTGTTCTCCCTCGCCGCCGCGCTGCTGCTGGCGGCCGTGGGGGCGCTGCACGTCGCCCGGCTGGCCGCCGGGACGGAGGTGCTCGTCGGGGGCCGCGCCGTGCCCCTCGCCGCCAGCGTCCCCGCCGCGCTCGCCTGTTTCGCCCTGGCCGCGCTCGTGTGGCGCGAGGGCCGCCGCTGACGCGGCCCGGCCCGCAGGAGGCGCGCCGCCGCGATCCCCCGCATGGAAGCCCTGGCCAAGATCCTCGCCGTCTTCGCCGGCATGCTGCTCGCCAGCCGCCTGCGCGTGCCGCTGGGATGGAGCCTGCTCGGCGGGGGGCTGGCGCTGCGCGCCTGGGGGCGCGGCGGCGCGGGCCTGCTGCGCGACACCGCCGCCGCGTGCACCGCCGCCGACCTGTGGCTGCTCGTCGCGACCATCGTGCTGATCGTCGAGTTCGGGCGCTACCTGGCCGAGGAGCGCAACGCCGCGGCGCTGCTGGGGACGGTGCGCGGCTGGGCCGGGCGGCACGGCCGCGCCGCCGCGCTGGTCGCGATTCCCGCCGTGATCGGCCTGGTGCCGATGCCGGGCGGGGCGCTGTTTTCCGCGCCGCTGGTCGGGCGGACGGTGACGGAGGCCCGGTGGCGGCCGGAGTGGAAGGCGATGGTGAACTACTGGTTCCGGCACGTGTGGGAATACTGGTGGCCGCTCTACCCCGCGGTGCTCGTCACGCTGTCGATCTACGACGTAGCGCCCTGGCGCTTCACGCTCGCGGCGATGCCGCTCACCGCCTTCGCGCTGGGGGCGGGCTACCTGCTGCTGATCCGGCCGCACCTCGGGGAGCTGGCCCTCCCGCCCGACCCCGGGCGGGCCGATCGGCGCCGCGCGCTGCGGGCGCTGGCGCCCGTCGTCCTGGTCGTCGCCTGCGCGCTCGCCCTGCCCGCGCCCCTGCGCCGCGTCCTCCCCGGCCTTTCGCCCCGCCTGGCGCGGACGCTCGCCATGCTCGCCGGGCTGCTCGCGGGGCTCGTCGCCATCGCGCGGGACGGGCGCGGGGAACGCCGACGGCTGTTCCGCGCCACCTTCTCGCGCCGGAACGCGAACATGCTGCTCGTCGTGGCCGGCGTCATGGTCTTCAAGCACCTGCTGGACGCCTCGGGCCTCCTGCCGCTGGCCAGCCGCGAGCTCGCGGCCAGCGGGACGCCGCTGCCCGTCGTCGTCGCGCTGCTGCCGTTCGTCGCCGGCCTCGTCACCGGGCTGGCCATCGGCTTCGCCGCGCCGGCCTTCCCGCTGATCGCCGGGCTGCTGGCCGCGCCCGGCACGACACTGAGCCCGCTGGCGACCATCGTGCTCGGCTACGCCTGCGGCTACGCCGGGATGATGCTCTCGCCGGTGCACCTCTGCCTCGTGCTGACGCAGGACTTCTTCGCCTCGTCCTACCGGCGGGTCTTCCCCGCGCTCCTGCGCGCGGCGGGCCTGACGCTCGCGATGGCCGTGGCGTGGCACCTCGTGCTCGCCCGGCTCGGCTGGTAGGCCGCGCGCGGCGGCGCGTCAGTCCAGGTCGCGCGCCTCCAGGCCTTCCTCGTCGAGGCCCAGGAAATGGCCGATCTCGTGCAGCAGGGTCCGGCGCACCTCCACGCGGTACGCGAGCTCGTCGGCGCGCGCCTCGTCGTAGAGGTTGTCGAGGAAGAGCAGGATGCCCGTCGGCAGGTGCTCGCTGACGGAGGTCTCCTCGGGAAAGGCGGCGCCGGTGAAGAGGCCGAGCAGGTCCGGGTCCAGCCCGTCGCGCACCGCCGCGCGCGAGGGCCGCCGCTCGAAGACGACCGGGACCTCGTCCACCCGCTCGCGCACCGGGCCCGGCAGCGACCGCAACACGGCGCCGACCTCCTCGCCGGCGACGCGCTCCAGCCAGCGCCAGGTGCCCGCCGGGGCCGGCGCCTCGTGACGACCTGACCGTCCGCTCATGGCCTCCGTGCCGCGCCCGCCCGTTTCACGGGCCGGGTACGTACTCCAGCGTGATGTCCCTGAAGTGCGGCAGATCCGCCGGGTGCAGCGCGACCCGCCGCGGCCCCTTGGTGAACCGGAGGGCGTCCTCCGGCGTGCCCGGACCCTCCCCGTTGCGCTCGGTGAACTCGATCCGCAAGGCGTAGACGCCGTCGGGCGCGGGGGCGCCCGCGTCGTCGAGGCCGTCCCACGTCACGGTCATCGGCCCGTGCGCCCTGCGGGTGGCGCCGGTCACCGCGTCGGGCGCCTTGCCGCCCGTGGCTTCCCGCCACCGGGCCAGGTGCCGGGCGTGGCGGCGCGAGGCGACCGCCAGGATCCGGACCGGCCGGCCCCCGGCATCCGCGATCCACGCGGCCAGGGCGTGGCTCGGGCCGTAGCGCCCGCCGCTCGACGCCGTGGTGAAGCGGCACGTCATCCCCGCCGTCGCCGCCGCGGCGAGCCCCAGCCCTGCCGCCGCCCCGCACAGCACGCGTCCTCTTCGCATGACCGGTCCCTCCCCCCCCGAAGGGGGCGGCCCCGCCCGACGCGGACGCCGCCGACCCCCGCACCCTAGCCCGGCCCCGTCGCGAGGTCGTTAAAAATCCGCCCCGTCCCGCCCGCGGATTCGGGGCTGGCCAAGCCGGGCCGGCAGGCTATGATCGGGAGCCAGGCAGGCGTGCATGTGACGATCGGGCGCGGCGCCCGGGGAGGCAGGCTTGTATTCGAGGCACGTGCTCTTGTGGCTGGCGCTCATCGTGGCGGTGGCCGGCGGGGTTCTCGCGTGGGGCCTCTACACCTCGGCGATGCCGGGCGACGAGCGCGCTCTGGCGCGGGCCGGCCTGGTTACGGCGGTCACGGTGGTGCTGACCGGGACGCTCGTCATCTGCGGCACCGCCCGCGTCTGGTTCCGCGCCTCGCGCACGAAGCGGTGAACCGGCTCGTCGCCTTCCCCGGTTTCGCGGATCCCGGCGGGGAAGGGCTGGTCGGCGGCGCCGGCCGGGTCGGCCCTGTGCTCGCCGCCCTGCGTTCGCGGCCCTTCGACCGGGTCGTGCTGCTCGCCTTCCCCGCCGCGTGCGGCACGGCGCGCGAAACGGCGGCGGCCGTCGCCGCCGAGCACCCCGGTTTGCCTTGCGAAACATGGGTCTGCACCGCCGCGCCCGAAGACCCCGCCGCCCTCGCCGGCGAGGTGCGCGCGCGGCTGGGCGGATCGGCGGGCGGGCCCGCCGCGCGCACCTGGTTCCTGGCGAACGACGGCCCGCCCGAGGCGCGGGCCGCGATGGTCCTCGCGGCGGCCGGCGGCGACGGCTCGTTCGGGGCGATCGCCGTGCGCGCGTCGGTGCGGGGCGGCGCCGCGGAGGTCGCCACCCTTCGCGATCCGGCGCCGCGGCCGGCCGCCCCCGGCGCCGTGCGGGAAGCCGGCGCCGCCTACGCCGCGGACACCCGGGCGGCGGCGGGCCCCGGGACGGGCCCGCCGCTCGGGGAGGCCGTGCAGCGCCTGGGCATCGTGGGCCGGTCGGCGGCCCTGGCCGCGGCCCTCGGGGAACTGGCCGCCGTAGCGCCCCACGACGTGCCCGTCCTCGTGACGGGCGAGACGGGGAGCGGCAAGGACCTCGCGGCCCGCCTGGTGCACCTGCTCAGCGGCCGCCCCGAGGCGCTTTTCGTGCCCGTCAACTGCGGCGCGCTGCCTGCCACCCTCGTGGAGAGCACCCTCTTCGGCCACACCCGCGGGGCGTTCACCGGCGCGGTCGCCGACCGGCCCGGGAAGTTCGTGCAGGCCGACGGCGGGACGCTGTTTCTCGACGAACTCGCCGAGCTGCCGCTCGACCTTCAGCCGCACCTGCTGCGCGTGCTCGAGGACGGCTGGGTGGAACCGGTCGGGGGCACGGCGCGCCGCCGGGTGTCCGTGCGGATCGTGGCCGCCACGAACCGGGACCTGGCGGCCGCGGTGGAGGAGGGGCGGTTCCGGGAGGACCTGTACTACCGGCTCGCGGGGGCCACCGTGCGCCTGCCCCCCCTGCGCGAGCGCCGCGAGGACATCGCGCTGCTGGCCGAGGCGATGCTGGCGCGCATCAACCGGGCGATGCGCGATCCGAAACGGCTGACCCCCGCCGCCGTGGCGCGGCTCGAGGCGTACGATTGGCCGGGCAACGTGCGCGACCTCGAGAACGCCCTCCTGCGGTCCGTGCTGCGTTGTCCCGCCGTTCAACTCGACGCGGCCGACCTGCTCCTCGCGTCCCCCCGCCGCCGCCGCGACCCGCTCGCCCGCCTGCCCGACCCCGCGCCGGGCTTCTCCCTCGAAGCCTTCCTGTCCGACGCGCGGCGCCACCTGGTCGCCCGCGCGCTCGACCTCACCGGCGGGCGCCAGGCGGCCGCGGCCCGCCTGCTCGGCCTGTCGCCGCAGGCCCTGAGCCAGTTCCTGCGCCGGCAAAACCGGGCTTGATCCGACCCGCCGCCCGCGAGCCCGGGGCCTTTCAATCGGTGCCGGCCAATCGGTGCCCGGCCAATCGGTGCCAGCAAACAGATGCCGTTCCAGGCCAAGGGGCTGTGACTTAATTACGCTCTTACAAGCTGCGTCCGAGCCGGTGGGATGGAGGTCGGAGGTCGGAGTGCAGAGCTCGGAGTTCGGAGGTCAGAGGGCAGACCGGTCGCCGAAAAGGAGGCCCGTTTTGGCCCTCCGGCGCCCCTGGGGCCATGGAGGGCCCTAATCGGTGCCGGCCCTGGTGCGGCCCTAATCGGTGCCAGCAAACAGATGCCATTCCAGGCCAAGGGGCTGTGACTTAATTACACTCTCGCGGGCTGCGTCCGGTCCGGTGGGACGGAGGTCGGAGGGCGGAGTGCAGAGCTCGGAGTGCAGAGCTCGGAGTTCGGAGGTCAGAGGGCAGACCGGTCGCCGAAAAGGAGGCCCGTGTTGGCCGTCCACCGCCCCTGGCCGGTGTGCGGAGGGTCGGTCAGCTCGCCCTGCGGAGGACGGAGGGCGCGCGTGAGATTCAGAACCGCGGAGACGGCGTCGCAGGCGCTCCGCCCTCCATCGGCGATCTATGCGCCCCTTGCGTGCAACGGCGGATCGAACTCCTGCCGGAACGCGTGCGGACGGTCAATGGCCGTTGATGACTCGTCAATGCAGGTTGACGTTCACCTCTCCGCGGGAAGAGGCCATCGCGTCTGGAAACATTTCCTAGCCAATCGCTAATAACTTGTGTCCTCCGTGCCGGCCTCGATGGCATGGCGTATGCATGGGATGGCGGGCACCAGCAAGGAGGACGGGGCCATGAAGGAGAGCGGAGTGATGGCGATTGCGGTGGCGGCGGGGCTTGCCCTGAGCTGGGCCGGCTTTTCGGGGCTGGACGCGATGGCGGACCGCGCGGCCGCGGGGGAGCGGCGCGGTGCGGTGCGGCCTGTCGCATACCGCCCGGCCGGCCGCGCGCTGACGGTCGAGTTCGGCGACGGGCGGCGACGGGAGTACGAGGGCGTCCCGCTCGAGGTGTACCGGCTGTTCCTGGAGGCGCGTTCCCGCGGTGTGTTCTTCAACGACCGGATACGGGGGCGTTACCCCTGCCGTACCGAGCGCCCGGCGCAGCGTGGGGAGGGTTTGCCGGGTGGGCGCTTTGCCGGCGGCGTGTTCGAGAGCCCCTGCGGGCCGGACGAGGACGGCAGGTGACGAGGCGATGTGCCGGCCACGCGGCCGGCGGAACGGGGTGCCGCGGGGCGCCCGGAGAACGGGCGGGGAGCCCGGTGGGACAAGGAAAGAAGGAGGAACGGAGCATGAGTTCGCTGAACAGGGTACAGGTGATGGGGCGGCTGACACGGGACCCGGAGCTGCGGAAGCTGCCGACGGGGGTGAGTGTGTGCGACCTGGGCCTGGCGATCGACGAGGCGTATCGCGACCGGAAGGGTGAAACGGTTGAGAAGGTGTGCTTCCTCGACATCGAGGCGTGGGAGCGGCAGGCGGAGGCGTGCAGTGAGCACCTGGCCAAGGGCTCGCCGGTGCTGGTCGAGGGCCGGCTCCAGCTGGACAAGTGGAAGACCCGCGAGGGGGAGAACCGGAGCCGTTTGCGCGTGCGGGCCGACCGCGTGCATTTCCTCGGGCATCCGCCGGGCGGCGGCAACGGCCGCGAGGCGCCGCGCCGCGACGGCCGTACGCGCGGGACGAGTGCCGGGCGGTGAGGCGGGTGGCGTAACGCGTCCGGGGCCCCGGGCCGTCAGTCCCCTGCGGGGCGGTCCGGGTTCCCGTCGCGGCCGGGGCACGCCGCCGGCGGCGTGCCCCCGCGTTTCGGCGTGCAGCAGGGCGCGGCCGGCTTCGTTCGCCGGGGCCGGAGCGCGTAACCGATCAGGGCGAGCAGGACAACGGCGGCGGCCTGCCGCACCGGGCCGGGTGTGCCGGGGTGGCTGCAGATGGCATCGCGCAGGCCGGCGGACAGGGGCAGGGCGTCGAACACGGCTGCGGCGAGCCAGGCGGTCGTGACGATCGCGACCAGGTACATCGCGACCGCTTTCCTGCCGAGCAGCTTCCACAGGGCCGCGATGGTGGCGGTGTTCGTGGCCGGACCGGCCACGAGGAAGATCAGGGCGGCACCCGGCGTGAGCCCGGCCCGCATCATGGCGAGGCCGATGGGAATCGAGCCCGTGGAGCAGACGTACAGGGGAACGGCCGCGAGGGTGACGAGGGCGTAGACCACGATCCGCATCTGCCCTTCCGCCCGGATCTGCTGCGCGGGGAAGAGGACCGAGAACACCCCGGCGAGCAGCAAGCCCAGCAGCAGGGAGCGCCCGATGTCGCCCGGAAGCGTTAGAAACCCGAAGCGCAGGGCCCGCACCGGTGCCGAACCGGTCTCCCCGTTCCCGTTGGCGCCGGCATCCTCCGCCGCGGGCGGCGGATCCTCCTGCCGGTCGGTGCGCTCCACGAGGACGCCGGCCGCGAGGCCCGTGAGAAAGGCGACCGCCACGCGGGCGACGGCGAACACGCCGCCCAGCAGGCCGTAGGTGGCGGCGACGCTGTCTATGCCCGTCTCGGGGGTGGAGGCGATGAACGCCGCCGTGGCGCCTTTCCCGGCGCCGTGGCGCCGGAGCGAGGCCGTCACGGGGATGACACTGCACGAGCAGAGCGGCATCGGGACGCCGATGAGGGTCGCCTTGACGATCTGCCGCAGGCCTCGGCGGCCCAGGTGGCGCACCACGAACGAAGGACGGACGAAGGCGTGAAGCACGCCCGCGGCAGCGAACCCGAGGAGGAGGTAGGGCGCCATGGCGGCTGTCACCCGCCACGTCTCGGCCAGGATGTGTACGACTACCTGCATGCCGGTGTTTCTTCGGGGCGCCGGCCGGATGGTGACTCGGCGGGCCCCGCGGCCGGGGGCGTGGCCCGGGCTGCCGGCGGGGCGGCCCGCGCGCCCCTTTCGGCCGTCATCGCATTTCCCGTTGGCGGCGCGTCTTCGTTCACGAGCGTTCCATGCGTTTCAGGACCTCTACAATCTCCGCCACCTTCGCGTCCGCCTCGTCCCGGGAGCCCCGCATCGCCCTGGCGAGGCAGTGTTCCATGTGCTTCTGGAGGATCTTGCGGTTGACCGACTGAAGGGCTGCGCGGGTGGCCTGCACCTGGTTCACGATGTCGATGCAATAGGCTCCTTCCTCCACCATCCTGCGCAGGCCTCTGACCTGTCCCTCGATCCGTGCAAGCCGCGCCAGGTTCTCGTCGTGCCGTGTCGTGTGGTTCATCGTCCGCCTCCGTTTTCTCGCGCCAATATACCCCCCAGGGGTATTCCTGCAAGCGGGTCCGGTCCGCCGGCCGGGCGTGGCGGGGCGGGCCGGCGCGCGGAGGCCGCGCTTGTCACCGGCGTCGGGGAAAGCCGATACTGCGGACCACCACGGGGGGGATGGACGGCGGCCTATGAGCGACGAATGTTTCCAGATCGGTGCGGAAGGCATCGACACGACGGCGGTGGTGGCGGGAATCCGGGAGGAGGTCGACCGGAAGATCCGGGAAGGCGTGTACGCCGACGCGAGGATCGCGGTCGCCGAGCGCATGAACCTGTCGATGCTGCAGCAGGATGACGCGTTTGCCGGCTTCTACCTGCGATGCCTGCGGGACGCGGTGTACGTGGACATCTCCGACTTCGAGATCCGGGAGCGGCGGGCCGGGCTGGCGCCGGTGCTGGTCAAGGTGAAGCGGGCCATCTGGTCGGCGCTGAAGTTCTACACGTACAGGCTCTGGTCCCAGCAGAACGAGGTGAACGGCCTGCTCGTCACCGGCATCGAGGGGATCGACGAGAAGGTGTCCGCCCAGGTCAGGAAGCTCGAGGCGCGGATCGCCGAACTCGAGAAGAGGGTCGGGGACCGGGCGGGCGGGGCCGGGGCGTGAGGTCTCCTTCCGGGCGGGGGAGGATGCGGGGCGGCGGACATGCCTGAGGCGGTCCGGCACCTGGCCTTCGTGTGTCCGCGCTTCGCGTCGGGCGGCACCGTGGGGGGGGCCGAGACGCTCCTGGGGGAGCTGGCCCGTGCGGCGGTACGGGACGGCCGGCGCGTCACCTTTCTGACCACGTGTGCCCGCAACCACTTCACGTGGGAGAACGAGCTGCCCGCGGGGGTGGTGCGCGTGGACGGCATGGACGTGCACTACTTCCCCGTCGACGCGGACCGCGACGTGGGCCAGTTTCTGCGCATCCAGGAGCGGATCAGCCGGGGGGTCCGCGTCTCGCGCGACGAGGAGGAACGGTGGTCGGCCCACAGCGTGCGCAGCTCGGCCTTGTGCGAGCACCTGCGCGCGACGGGCGGGCGGTACGACCGGGTCCTGGCGGGGCCGTACCTGTTCGGTCTCGTGCGGCAGGCGGCCCGCGTGCATCCCGGCCGCACCCTGCTCGTGCCGTGCCTGCACGACGAGCCCTTCGCCTATCTCGGCGTGGTGCGGGAGATGTTCGAGGCGGTTCGCGGGAGCCTGTTCAACGCGGAGCCCGAGCGGGTGCTGGCCCGCCGTCTTTACGGGGAGGGCGGGTCGCGCGGGGCCGTGGTGGGGATGGGCATCGAGCCGTTCGCGGCCGACCCGGGCGCGTTTGCCGCGCGGACCGGCCTGGCCGGGCCGTACGTGCTGTACTCCGGCCGGAGGGAGGCGGCCAAGGGGACGCCGCTGCTGGTCCGCTACGTCGACGCCTTCCGGGGCCGCACGGGCCGCCGGGTGCGGCTGGTGCTGACGGGCAGCGGGCCGTTTGACGAGGCGCCCTTCGTCCACGACGCCGGTTTCCTGCCCGAGGGCGAGAAGCGCGAGGCGATGGCCGGCGCGGTGGCGTTCGTGCATCCTTCCACGCTGGAGAGTCTCGGCATCGTGTTGCTGGAGTCCTTCATGGCCGGCACGCCCGCGCTGGTACATGCGGGGGGTGCCGTGCTGCGCTGGCAGTGCGAGCGCAGCGGCGGCGGCCTGTGGTTCCGCCACTACCCCGATTTCGAGGCCGAGCTGCTCTGGCTGCTCGACCACGAGGACGCCCGCCGCGGCATGGGCGAGCGGGCGCGGCGGTTCGTGCGGACCGAGTACGCGTGGGACACCGTGGCCCGGCGCTTCTTCGAGGCGCTGGAGACCGTCTGAGTCCCCGCTTCTTTCCCCCTCCCCCTTCTGACGGGACGTGCATACGCCACACTTGTACAAGTGTGCCGTACGGGAACATCGTTTCCTCCGGGGGCGGGCGCGTCTATCATGCGCCGTCATGCAGGCGATCCACCAGTTCGTCGCCGGGTTCAGCAACGGCGACGCGATCAGCAACGAGTCGCTCGCGCTGCGGGAGGTCTTCCGGCGCTGGGGTCACCCGTCGGAGATCTATTGCGAGCCGAGACGGGTGCTGCCCGAGCTGCGCGCCACGGTGCGCGACGTCCGGGAAGCCCCGGCCGAGGTGCGGGACGCGGACGTCGTGCTGCTGCACCTCTCGATCGGCTCGGTGGTCAACGAGGTCTACGCGGGCATGACCTGCCGCAAGGCGCTGCTCTACCACAACATCACGCCGCCCGCCTACTTCTCCGGCATCCAGCCGCAGACGGCCTCGAACCTCGCGCGGGGCCTCGAGCAGGTCGCGCAGCTTGTCGGGCAGCCGGAGGTCGTCCTGGCCGACAGCGCCTTCAACGCCGCGGAACTCGAGGGGATGGGGTACCGCGCGCCCGGCGTCCTGCCGCTGGTGCTCGATTTCGACCGCATCGGCACGCGGCCGGACCGGGCCATGACCCGCAAGCTGGACGACGGCCGCGTGAACGTCGTGTTCGTGGGCCGCTGCGTGCCGAACAAGAAGCTCGAGGACTGCCTCGCCGCCTTCCACTTCTTCCAGCACTACGTCGAGCCGGACGCGCGCTTCGTGCACGCGGGCTCCTTCGCCGGCGCGGAACGCTACCACGCCCTGCTGCTCGCGCTCGGACGCGAGTGGCAGACGCAGAACGTGCTCTGGCTCGGCGCGGTCCGCCAGGCGGAGCTCTCGGCGGTGTACCGCACCGGCCACGTGTTCCTCTGCATGAGCGAACACGAGGGGTTCTGCATTCCGCTGGTCGAGGCGATGGCGCACGACCTCCCCGTCCTGGCCTACGCGGCCGCCGCCGTCCCCGAAACCCTCGACGGCGCGGGGGTGCTCTTCCGGGAGAAACGCTTCGACCTCGTCGCGGAGATGACCGGCCGCCTGGTCCGCGACCGGGCCCTGCGCGCCGCGGTGCTCGACGGCCAGCGCGCCCGCCTGGCGCGGTTCCGCTCCCGCGACCTGGAAGCCGAGCTGCGCGGGCACCTGGCGCCGGTCCTCGACTGAACGGTGCGGCGCACCGGCGGCGCACGGGCCCCGGCGCCCGCGAGCCCGCCCGCCCCGCGCACGGGCCGGCGCCGGCCCGGTCACGGGATGAGGCGGGACAAGACGCGGAGGCAACGGGAACGATGGCGAAACGGGCGGCGGCCAGGGCGGAGTCGGCGGAAAGCATGGCCCGCAAGCAGCGCGAGATCTCCGTCTCGGAGTTCTTCGTGAAGAACCGCCACCTGCTCGGCTTCGACAGCGCCCGCCGCGCCCTCCTGACCGCCGTCAAGGAAGCGGTCGACAACGCGCTCGACGCCTGCGAGGAGGCGGGCATCCTGCCCGAAATCGCCGTCGAACTGCGGCAGTCGGCCGCGAACCGCTTCGTCGTCACCGTGACGGACAACGGGCCGGGCATCGTCCGCGCGCAGATTCCCCGGATCTTCGCGAAGCTGCTCTACGGCTCGAAATTCCACCGCCTCCGCATGTCCCGCGGACAGCAGGGCATCGGCATCAGCGCCGCGGGCATGTACGCGCAGCTCACGACCGGCCAGGCCACGCACATCCTCTCGCGCACCGCGCGCAGCCGGGCGGCGCACGCGATCGACGTGCAGATCGACACGGCGTCGAACCGGCCCGCGATCCTGCGCGACGCGGAGACCGACTGGCGCCCGGCGTTCCCGGGGGTCAACGAGGACGGGTCGGCGGGCGAGCCGGTGGGGGTCCCCCACGGCACCCGCGTGTCCATGGAGATGGAAGGGGCGTACGCCCGAGGACGGCTGTCCGTGGACGAGTACGTCAAGCAGTGCGCCATCGTGAACCCGCACCTCCAACTCCACTACCGCGTCCGCCTCGCCCCGCGCGGCGACCGCGCGGACGCGGCGGACCCGCCGTGGACCACGTACCGCCGCGTCGTGAAGGCCCTCCCGCCGCCGCCCGCGGAGATCAAGCCGCACCCGCACGGGGTCGAACTCGGCCTGCTCATGCAGATGCTGAAGCACTCGCCGGCGCGGACGCTGCGGGCCGCGCTGACGCAGGACTTCTCGCGCGTCAGCCCCCGCGCGGCCCTCGAGATCTGCGAACGCGCGGGGCTCAACCCGGCGGCCCGGCCCGCGCGCATCGCGCACCGGGAGAGCGAGGCGCTCTTCACGGCGCTCGGTGAGACGAAGTTGATGCGTCCGCCCACCGACTGCCTTTCGCCCATCGGCGAGGAACAGCTCGTCGCGGGCCTCCGGAAGGAGATCGAGGCGGACTTCTACACCGCCGTGACCCGGTCGCCGGCGGTGTACCGCGGCAACCCGTTCCAGGTCGAAGCCGCCCTGGCCTACGCCCGGCCCGGCGCCAACCCGCAACTGGCGGCCGACGACCCGGTCCGCGTCCTCCGCTTCGCCAACCGCGTGCCGCTGCTCTACATGGCCGGGGCCTGCGCCGTCACCCGCGGGGTCACCGGGGTGAACTGGAAGGCCTACGGCCTCGGCCAGCCGAAAGGCGCGCTGCCCGTCGGGCCGGCGGTCGTGCTCGTGCACGTGGCCAGCGTATGGGTCCCCTTCACCAGCGAGAGCAAGGAGGCCGTGGCCCACTACCCCGAGATCCTGAAGGAAATCACCTTCGCGCTGCAGGAGTGCGGCCGCCGCCTCGGCGTCCACCTCCGCCGCCACCGCCGCGCCGCCGAAGCCGAACGCAAGCGCGCCTACATCGAGACGTACCTGCCCCATCTCGCGCTGGGCCTCAAGCAGGTCCTCGACCTCAGCGACCGCGAGGAGAAGGCCGTGGTCGAGCGACTCGGCCGGCTGCTCGAGCGCGGCCGCCTCGAGACCTGACCCGCCGCGGCACCGCGGCGCCCGGCCCGGCTCAGGGCCCGCCGCCGCCGGGCCGCGCGCCCCACAGCGGCGCGAGCCGCACCTCGACCTGCACCGGCTCGCCGGGCGGCACGGACCGGTCGACGCTGAACACCTGCAGGTCCGACACCACGCGGCCGGGGGCCCACGTGTGAGGCGGCCGAAGGCGGTGGCCGGGGACGGTCCACGCGTCGGCCAGCAGGGTCCCCGCGCCGTCCGTGACCCGCACCCGCGCGAGAAAATCGGCGCGCTCGTCCGCGATCCACTGCCACTGCAGGAGCAGCCGGAGCTCGCCCCGCGGCGCGGGCAGGGTCTCGACGCCGAGCAGGCGGCAGGCCGGCGCGGCCGCGTCCGCCGCCAGCGCGGGCCGCGCCGGCCCGCCCGGCGCCGGCCCGTCCGCCTCCACGAGCAGGTCGCCGACCGCCGGTCCCCCGCCGCCCCGCACCAGCAGCAGCACGTGGTCCCGCTGGAAAGCCACGCGCCAGGCCGGGTCGGCGACGACCGCCGCGAGACGGGCGTGGCCGTCGCGCTCGTAGAACGTGCCGAAGGTCAGGGGGTCGAGCGTGTTGAGGAGCACGGCGTCGACCGGCCCGGGCAGCGCGTACGCGCGCTCGGACAGCGTGTAGCGGCCGCCGAAGACGTGGTGCAGCGAGTACAGGCCGCGCCGGTCGGCCAGCCGGGGCAGGAAGTCGAACGTGGCCAGCACCGGCACGCCGGGCGGCAGCCGGTCGAGGGCGGCCTGCCGCGCCGCCACGGCGGGGCCCGGGAACAGGGCCGGGCGGACCTGCCCCGTCCACGCGCCGGGCCAGGCGCCGCCGAGCGTGCCGGCGAGGAGCGTGAACAGGACGAGTCCCGCCGCCAACGCGGGCCGCGCGAGGCGGTGCGGCCGCCGGACCACCCGGCCGATGCCCACGGCGGCGGCGGCGAACACGAAGGGGATGAACTCCGCCTGGTAGTGGTAGATGAGCAGGGTCTCGGTCGGGCGCGCCGAGAGCAGCCGCTGCGCCAGGACCGGCAGCACCGGCACGAAGACGCCCGGCGCGAGCAGGCTCACGTAGGCGAGCGGCGCCAGCAGCAGGCCGACGAACTCGAGCTTGCGCGGCTGCGTGGCGATGCCGAGCGCTTCGACGGGGTGGCGCAGGAGGTGGAGGGCGACCTCCGGCAGCGAGTCGCCCAGGTGCCCGTAGAGCCGGGTGAACCCGACCACGCCCGGGTTCCAGCGGGGCAGCAGCCACGCG
Source organism: uncultured bacterium (assembly GCA_963744655.1). Taxonomy (GTDB): domain Bacteria; phylum Verrucomicrobiota; class Kiritimatiellia; order PWTM01; family PWTM01; genus CAVUUJ01. The sequence goes on from CAVUUJ010000002.1 coordinate 1,203,256, forward strand.
ACCGCGAGGAGGGCATACGCGGAGCCGGCCGCCAGCGGCACCCAGGCCCACGCGCCGCGCCGCCGGTCCAACAGCGCGAAGACGCCGAAGCCCGCGGCCACGAGCGCGATGTTCTCCTGGCAGAGGACCGCCAGGCCGAGCCAGGCGAGGAACGCCCGGAGCCGCCGGCCCCGGTAGGCGTCGAACGCGAAGAGCAGGAAGGGCGTGACCAGCGCGACGGGATGGAACTCGTAGAGGTTCATCAGCAGCAGCGGCGGGTGGACGAGGTACAGCGCCGCCAGGCCGGCGCCCCAGCGGGGACCCGCCTCGCGGGCGGCGAGACGGTAGACCGGCACGGCGCCGAGGCCCAGCAGCGCGGCCTGGACGGTCAGCAGCAGCGCGGCGGGCGGCACCACGAGCGCCGCGGGCGCGAGGAGAACGAGCAGCCAGGCGAGGTGGTTGCCGAGGAAGGGGATGCCGAGCAGGGAACAGTCGAGCGAACCGCGAAGCAGGCTGTGCAGGCTCTGCGCGTGCACGGCGAGGTCGAAGTCGCCGTAACCGAACCGGCGCCACCGGAGCAGGCAGACCGCGGACAGGAGCAGCGCGTAGAGGGCGGCCGCCAGCCACACGCCGCGGGGCGCGGCCGGGGCGTCTCGCATCGGCGGGACCGGGGCCTTGGACGGCATGGCGGGAGGGTAGCAGATCGAACCCGGGCGCGCCCGGGTTTATGCGCGGGGCGCTCCCGCGCCGCCGCGCCGGCCGCCGCGGCGGCTTGAGCCCGCCGGGGGGCTGGGGTACAAAGCGGCGGAGCCCGCACCGTGCCGAGTCCTGCCGCAGAACCGTTTGCCGGAACGCCGCGCGTCGGCGTGTTCGTCGTCGCCCGCAACGCCGAGAGCCAGGTGCTGCGCACGCTGGAGCGCATCCCGGACGAGGTCTGGCAGCGGATCACGACGCTGTACGTCATCGACGACTGCAGCACGGACGAGACCGTGGAACGCGCGCTGCGGTTCGACCGCCGGCCGGGCCAGGTCGTCGTGGTGCGCAACCGGGCGACGCAGCGCTACGGCGGGAACCAGAAACTCGGGTTCCAGTTCGCGATCGACGCGGGGCTGGACGTGGTGGCCACGCTCCACGCCGACGGGGCCTATGCGCCCGAACGCCTGGCCGACCTGCTCGAGCCCGTGCTCTCCGGCGAGGCGGACGTCGTGCTGGGTTCCCGCATGCTGGAACCGCGCGCCGCGCGCCGCGCGGGCATGCCGCTCGCGCGCTACCTCGGCAACCGCGCGCTGAGCGCGGTGCAGAACCGGTGGTCCGGCCTGGAGCTCTCGGAGTTCCACTCCGGGTACCGGGTCTACCGCGTCGACGTCCTGCGCCAGCTCCCCTTCTGGGAGAACACCGACGACTGGCACTTCGACGCGCAGGTGCTGCTCCAGGCCCACGCGGCGGGCGCGCGCATCGCGGAGCGCCCCATACCGACCTACTACGGGCGCGAGATCCGGCACGTCAACGCCCTCCGCTACGGCCTGAACGTCCTGGGCTCGACGCTGGCCTTCGCGCTCCACCGCCGCGGCATCTTCTACGGCCGCAACTACGACGTCACGCTGCGCGGCCGCCGCTACTTCGAGAAGTTCGACGACCCCTACTCGAGCCACTCGCGCATCTGGCGGCACCTCGCGCGCCGCGGCGTGGCCGGGCTGCGCGTGCTCGAGCTCGGCGTGGGCGACGCCGCGCTGACGCGCCGCCTGCGCGAGGCGGGGGCCGAGGTCGACGTCGTGGACATCGATCCCGCCAGCGTGTCCCTGGCCGCGCCGCACGCGCGGCGGGTGTGGCCGTCCAACCTCGACCGGATCGACGACATCCCGCTGGAGGGCCCCTACGACCTGCTCATCGCGGCCGACGTGCTGGAGCACCTGCGCCGCCCCGAGGAGGTGCTCTCCAAGCTGAAGCGGCACGTCCGCGTGGGCGGGCGCCTGGTCGTCTCGCTCCCCAACGTGGCGAACCTGTACGTGCGGCTCAACGTGATGCTCGGCCGGTTTCCCTACCACTCGAAGGGGATCCTGGACCGGACCCACCTGCACTTCTACACCCTCGGCTCGGCCCGCCGCATGCTCGTGAAAACGGGTTGGATCGTCGAGGGACGGGACGTCACCTCGATCCCGATCGCCATCCCGTTCCCGTTCCTGCGCCGCGCGCCGCTGCGGTGGTCGCTGCACCTGCTCCGCGGCCTCACGAAGGCCCTGCCCGGCCTTTTCGCCTACCAGGGCCTGCTCTACGGCCGCAACCCCAACACGGCGCACCTGCTCTGAACCCCGGCCGCGGGGCCGGCGCTCAGCGTCCCGCTTCGGGGAACCAGCCCAGGCGCCGCTCGCCCGTCCGGTACAGCAGGCCGAGCAGGCGCATCTGCACGGCGAGCACGTACATCGACACGACACCGCCCGCCAGGGCACCGGCGTAGGGCACCGCCCGCAAGAGAAGCCTCGCGAGGTGGCGGTGGACCTCCAGCCCCGCCAGCAGGGCGAGCACCAGGAGGTAGGAAGGCAGCACGCGGGCGATGGAGACCAGGACCCGCCGGGGCGAGAGCCCCTCGACCGACTCCAGCACGGCCACCCCGAGCAGGCCCATCGGGAGGCACGCCAGCCCCGCCAGCAGCAGGAAGGGCGCGGCCGCCCCCAGGGGCCGCCACGCCAGCGTGCCCGCCAGCGCGGCCGCCGCGGCGGGCCCGAGACAGGCGGCCAGCGCGGCGAGCAGCAGGAAGAAGGGGGCCACGATGTCTTCGAAGAAGTCGGAGACGCCCGGCCACGGCGGCAGCTCGTTGTCGCCGTTCGCCGTGGCCCGCACGATGCGCATCAGGCAGGCCGCGAGGTACCCACCGCCGAAGACGGCCAGCGGGACGCTCAGTATCATCCGGCCCGCTGCGGCCACCATCGCGAAGAACAGCGCGCCGAGCACGAGGAGCAGCCACCCGCGGCCGCGCAGCGGGTAGAGGAAGACGCCCGGCACCAGGCGCAGCAGCGAGGGGGACGGCGCGGCGGCGGCGGGCGCCGCCCCGCCGCCGTCGAGGGCGCGGCACCGCCCCCCGCAGGCCCGGCAGACCGCGGCTATCAACCTGCCCGGGATGATGCTGTGGACGCAGCCGCCGCAGAGCACCGCCCCGCAGCCCGGGCAGCGCCACGCGGCGGCCCGCTCGGGGTGGTTCCGGCAGACCGGCACGTTCATGGGCCGGCATTCTCCGCCCGCGCGGCCGCCGGCGCAAGCCCGCCCGCGCGGGCCGGCCCTTCCGGCTGCCCCCGCCGCCCCGGTCCGGCGGGCTCGACGCGACCCCCGCCGTCGACTACGATGCGCGGTGCCGCGGGAGCGCGGGGTCCCGGTATGACGACGCGAAACACGATGCCTACGATGGCCCTGCCGGGCAGGCGCGCGGGCGACCCACCGCGCGCGCCGGCGCCCTGGCGCCTGCCCGGCGCGCCGGGCAGCGGGCTCACCGCCGACGCGCAGCAGGACGTGTACCGCCGCATCCAGGCGATCACGGTGGCGATGTTCGCGATCGGCCTGCTGTACCTCCTGTACGGGCTCGTGGTCATCCCCCGCTTTCACGCGTTGAGGCCCCTGCGGATGCCGCCCTACAGCCACATGGTGTTCGTGGCGGCGATGGTCGTGTCCGCCGGGCTGTTCGCCCTGGCCCGGGCGCGGGTCTTCGCCCCCCGGCAGATGAACAGCCTCGGCCTGGTCTACGAAGTGGGCATCGCGTTTCTCATGGCGGTCTGGAACACGATCGCCCGCGCCGGTCTCGAGGATCCCCGGCTGGGCGGCATCTCGTGGCTCTGCATCTGGATCCTGTTCTACCCCATGGTGGTGCCGTCGAGCCGAAGCCGCACCCTGGCCGCCGCGCTGCTTTCCGCCGCGACCGAGCCGCTGCTCGGCTACCTGTACTTCCGGTACGCGCGCAGCGCCGACTTCCCGCCCAGCCTCCTGCTGCTCTGGAAGGAGAACTTCGTCTGCGCCGCGCTCGCGGTCGTGCCCGCGCACGTGCTGTGGCAGATGGGGCGGGAAGTGCACCGCGCGCGCGAACTCGGGAACTACCAGCTCGTGCGCCGTCTCGGCCGCGGCGGCATGGGCGAGGTCTGGGAGGCGAGGCACCGCCACCTCGCCCGGCGGGTCGCCGTCAAGATCGTGAGTCCCGACGCCCTGGGCACGCTCGACGAGCACGCCCGCTGGCTGACCCTGCGGCAGTTCGAGCGCGAGGCGCAGGCCACCGCGCGGCTGGCCTCGCCGCACACGATCGAGGTGTACGATTTCGGGCTCGGGGTGGACGGCACGTTCTACTACGTCATGGAATTCCTCGACGGCTACGACCTCGAGACCTGGGTGCGGCGGTTCGGCCCCATGCCGCCGCCCCGGGCGGCCCGCGTGCTGGGCCAGGCGGCGCACTCCCTGGCGGACGCCCACCACAGCGGCCTGGTGCACCGCGACGTCAAGCCGGCAAACATCTTCGTCTGCCGCCGCGGCCGCGACGGCGACTGCGCCAAGGTCCTCGACTTCGGCCTGGTGATCAGCAACCCGGCGAGGGGGGCCGCTCCCGACCCGGTCGAGATGCACGAAACCAACCCGGCCGGCACCCCCGCCTACATGGCGCCGGAGCAGGCCGCCGGCGAAACGGCCGTCGACGAGCGCGCGGACATCTTCGCGCTCGGCTGCGTGGGCTACTGGCTGCTGACCGGGCGGCACGCCCGCGAGGTCTCGAGCGTTGACGAGCTGCGCCGGCCGCGCCCGTCCCCGCCCGCGGGGTTCGACCCCCCGCTGTGCGCCTGCCTGGAGGACGTGCTCGCGCGCTGCATGGCGGAGGACCCGGCGGAGCGGCCCGCGTCGATGGACGAAGTCATCGAGCGGATCGAGGCTTGTCCCTTCCCGGTGCGCTGGACGGCCGCGCAGGCCCGGGCGTGGTGGGACCGGCTGGCCTCGGGCGCCCTGCCGCCGGCGGGCGAGGAGGCCGCGCGGCTCCTGGCGGCGTGCGGCCGTTGCGGGGGGACCGGCGTGTGCGCGCGGCCGGTGGCGCAGGCCGCGGAAGCAGCAGGATAGGCCTTTGCGGGCGGCGGCGCCGGCCGCCGGAGGGGAGAGGCTCATGAAGGGGATGTCCGGCGGGCGGGAAGCGCCCGCCCTCTGCCCCGTGTGCGGTGACGACGTGCCTCCCGGCGCCGCCGCCTGCCCCGGCTGCGGGGCGGACGACGAGACGGGCTGGAACGAGGAGGCCACCGCCTCGGACGGCCTGTCGCTGCCCGGCGGGGACTTCGACTACGACGACTTCGTGCGCCGCGAGTTCGGCGGGAAGCAGCCCCCTGCGCCGCGGCGGCTCCTGGCCTCCACCGTGGCCGGGCTCGCCGCGCTGGCCCTGCTCCTGTGGTGGCTGGGCCTCCTCTGAGGCCCCGCGCGCGGGGCGGCCCGCGCCGTTTCCCCTTTTCTTGACCCGCGTCAAGCCGGGGCGGCGGCCCGTGGGCGAGGGTGGACGCGTCACGACAAAGGAAACACGCGGCGCCGGCCCGGCCGGCGCCGCCGCAAGGGAACACGGGAGAGCGTCATGAGCAACATGTTCTGTTTTCAGTGCGAGCAGGCCGCCAAGGGCACGGGGTGCGATGCGTTCGGGGTGTGCGGCAAGGACCCCGACACCGCGGCGCTGCAGGACCTCGTCGTGCACGCGGTCAAGGCGGTGAGCCAGTACGCGCACCGGGCGCGGCAGCTCGGGAAGCCGGACCGGGAGGCCGACCGCTACGTGGTCGAGGGCCTGTTCACCACGGTGACCAACGTCAACTTCGACCCGGAACGCGTGGCGCAGGTGGCGCGCCGGGGCGCCGAAGTCCGCGACCGCGCGAAGGCGGCCTACGAGGGCGCGTGCCGGGACGCGGGCCGCGAGCCGGACGCGCCGGACGGGCCCGCGCGGTGGGTGCCCGCCGCGGACACCGCCGGGCTCATCCGCCAGGGCGAGAAGGTCGGCGTCGAGCCCCGCCGCGAGGCGTACGGATCGGACCGTTCGGGGCTGATGGAACTGCTCACCGGCGGGCTCAAGGGCATGGCCGCCTACGCGGACCATGCCGCGCGGCTCGGGCAGGAGGACGACGGGGTGTACGCCTTCTTCCACGAGGCGCTGACGTACCTCGCCGAGGCGGAGCCGTCGATCGCGAACCTGCTGCCGCTGAACCTGCGCTGCGGCGAGGTGAACCTGCGCGTCATGGAGTTGCTCGACACCGCGCACACCGGCGCGTACGGCGACCCCGAGCCCACCCGGGTGCGCATGACCCCGGTGAAGGGCAAGGCCCTGCTCGTCTCGGGGCACGACCTGCGCGACCTCGCCGAACTGCTCGAGCAGACCGCGGGCACGGGGATCAACGTCTACACGCACAGCGAGATGCTCCCCGCTCACGGCTACCCGGCGCTGAAGAAGCACGCCCACCTCGTCGGCAACTACGGCGGGGCCTGGCAGGACCAGCGCCGGGAGTTCCGCGACTTCCCCGGCGCGATCCTCTTCACGACCAACTGCATCCAGAAACCCTCCGGCGAGTACGCCGGGCGGCTCTTCACGACCGGGCTCGTGGCGTGGCCGGGCTGCCGGCACGTCGGGGAACGGGATGGGCGAAAGGACTTCTCCGGCGTGATCGAGGCCGCCCTCGCGGCGCCCGGCTTCGCGGAGGACGCGCCGGCCGCGTACACCACCGTCGGCTTCGGCCACGCGGCCGTGCTGGGGGTCGCCGACCGGGTGATCGCGGCGGTGAAGAGCGGCGCGATCCGCCGCTTCTTCCTCGTCGGCGGCTGCGACGGCGCCAAGCCGGGGCGGAACTACTACACCGACTTCGCGCGCGCCGTGCCGGACGACTGCGTGATCCTCACGCTCGCGTGCGGCAAGTACCGTTTCAACGGGCTGGAGTTCGGCGAGATCGGGGGCCTCCCGCGGCTGCTCGACTGCGGGCAGTGCAACGACGCCTACTCGGCCATCCGGGTCGCCTCGGCCCTCGCCGGCGCGTTCGGGTGCGAGATCAACGACTTGCCGCTCTCGCTCGTCCTTTCGTGGTACGAGCAGAAGGCGGTCTGCATCCTGCTCACCCTGTTGCACCTCGGCATCCGCAACATCCGGCTCGGCCCGAGCCTGCCCGCCTTCGTCTCCCCCGCGGTGCTCCAGGTGCTGGTCGACACGTTCAACATCCAGCCGATCACCACGGTCGAGGCGGACCTGGAGGCGGCGCTCGCGGGCAGGTAGCCGGCGCGCGGAGGCCGGCGCGGTTCGCGCGGCCGGGGCGGGGCCCCGGCCGCGCTATTCGGTTGCGCCCGCGCCGCCTCCTGCGGCAGAAAGGGGCGGGCGCATGCCCGGGGGACAGACCGTGAGCTTCATCCACGACGACTTCCTGTTGAAGACGGGCCTCGCGCGGCGGCTCTACCACGAGGTGGCCGAGCCGCTGCCGATCATCGACTACCACTGCCACCTGCCGCCGGGGGACGTGGCGGGCAACCGCCGCTTCGCGAACCTCGCCGAGATCTGGCTCGAGGGCGACCACTACAAGTGGCGCGCGATGCGCGTCCAACGGCGTGCCGAGAACGTACTGCACCGGCGACGCCCGACCCTACGAAAAGTTCCTCGCGTGGGCGCGCGACCGTGCCCTACGCCCTGCGCAACCCGCTCTACCACTGGTCGCACCTGGAGCTGAAGCGCTACTTCGGTATCGACGTCCTGCTCGACGCCGCCACCGCGCCCGGCGTCTGGGAGCAGGCCAACGCGCGGCTGACAGGATCCCGACCGCGACGCGCACGGCATCCTGCGCAGCTTCAAGGTCGAGGTGGTCTGCACCACCGACGACCCCGCCGACGATCCTCGCCGCACCACCGCGCCGTCGCCGCCTCGGGCCTTGCCACGCAAGATGCTCCCGACCTTCCGCCCCGACGCGCTGATGCGGGTCGCACGACCCCGCGTTCTTCAACGCCTACGTGGAGCGGCTCGGGGCGGCCGCCGACACCGACGTCGCCACCTTCGGCGGCCTGCTCGCGGCGCTGCGCCGCCGGCACGACTTCTTCCACGAGGCCGGCTGCCGGCTGTCCGACCACGGCCTGGACCACGCCTTCGCCGTCGTTCTGCACCGAGGCCGAGGCGGCCGCCGATGTTCGACAAGGCCCGCGCCGGCACGGCCGGTCGCCCCGGAGGAGGCCGACCAGTTCGCGACGTTCCTGATGGTCTTCACGGGGCACGCTCGACGCCGAGCGCGGCTGGGTCAAGCAGCTGCACCTCGGCGCCCTGCGCAACAACAACACCCGGCGGTTCCGGGAACTCGGGCCCGACACCGGCTTCGATTCCATCGGCGACTGGCCGCAGGCCGCGGCGCTTTCCCGCTACCTCGACCGGCTGGACTCGGACGGCGCGCTGCCGAAGACGATCCTCTACAACCTCAACCCGGCGGACAACTACGTGCTGGGCGCGATGCTCGGCAACTTCCAGGACGGCGGCGTGCCCGGCCAAGATGCAGTTCGGGTCCGGCTGGTGGTTCCTGGACCAGCGCGAGGGCATGCGCCTGCCAGCTCAACGCGCTCTCGAACCTCGGCCTCCTCTCGCGCTTCGTCGGCATGCTCACCGACTCGCGCTCCTTCATGTCCTACCCGCGGCACGAGTACTTCCGCCGCCTGCTCTGCGACCTGCTGGGCGACGACGCGGCGGCGGGCGAGGTGCCGGACGACTTCGACCTGCTCGCGCGCACGGTGCGCGACATCAGCCACGACAACGCCGCCCGTTACTTCGGCTTCGCCGCGGGCGGCTGAGCCCCGCCCGGCGGGCGGCGCCCGCCCGCGCCTTTCTTGATCCGCGTCAAGGCGCGGGGCCGGAGGCCGGTGTAGGGTGACCGCGTTCAACGGAAGGGACGCGGCGACATGAAACGGAAGCTCATCACCATCGACGAGGACCTCTGCGACGGCTGCGGCGCGTGCGTCCCCGCCTGCGCCGAGGGCGCCCTGCAGGTCGTGGACGGCAAGGCGCGGCTGGTCCGGGAGCAGTACTGCGACGGGTTCGGGGACTGCCTCGGCGACTGTCCCGCCGGGGCGCTCAAGATCGTCGAGCAGGACGCGCCGGGTTACGACCCGGCCGCGGCGCGCGCCCGCCTCGCGCGGGAAGGGGACGCCGCGGCGCTGCGGCGGTTCGACGAAGCGGCCGCGCGGCACGGGGCCGCGGGGCCCCCGGCCGCGCCGTCCCCCGCCGCCCCCTTCGCCGGCTGCCCGGGCAGCCGGATGCGCGCGCCGGGCCGCGGGGCGAAACCGGCCGCGGCCGCCGCGGCGGACGAACCGGGCGCGCCGGCATCCCCCTCCGAGCTCCGGCAGTGGCCCGTACAGATCCACCTCGTGCAGCCCGGTGCGCCGTTCTTCGCGGGAAAGGAACTGGTGGTCATGAACACCTGCGGGCCCCTCGCCACGGGCGACGTGCACGGCCGGTTTCTTCGCGGGCGCTCGGTGGTGGTCGGCTGCCCGAAACTGGACGACACCGCGCCTTACGCGGAGAAGCTCGGCGCCATCCTCCGCGAGCCCTCGATCCCGAAGGTGATCGTCGTGCGGATGGACGTGCCGTGCTGCGGGGGGCTCACGGCCATCGTCCGCGAGGCGGTCGGGCGGAGCGGCCGCACGGACCTGTGCGCCGAGGAAGTGACCGTCGGGCTGGAGGGCGGTATCCTGCGCACGGCCGCGTGGGGCGGCGGGGAGGAGCCGGGATGAGCGAGACTTACAGGGGCAAGGTGCTGGCGCCGGCGGCGCTGGTCGAGTACGCGTCCGGCTCGGTGGTCAGCAGGACGCTGCTCGACAGGAAAGCGGGCACGCTCACGCTGTTCGCCTTCGACGCGGGCCAGGGGCTGAGCGAACACACCGCGCCCTACGACGCCACGGTCCAGGTGCTGGACGGCGAGGGGGTGTTCACCGTCGGCGGCGAGGCGCTGGCCGTGACGAAGGGCGAGTTGCTGGTCATGCCCGCCGGCGTGCCCCACTCGGTCCACGCGCCCGCCCCCTTCAAGATGCTGTTGATCATGATCCGCGGGTGAACCGGCGCGGGCCGGCGCCGCGCCGGGCGCTTGACAGGGGGCCGCGCGCCCACCATCCTACGCCCATGGGACAGCAACTCAGACCGCGGGTGAAGAGGGCGGCGCGCAAGCGCCGCGTCAAGCGACTCAAGAAGCAGGCCGCTGCGAAGGCGACCGCCGGGAAGTAGCGGGTGCCGGGGAGGCCGACATGATCCTCGTGGTGGACGACGACCGCACGCTCACGCAGCTGATCAGCGAGCTGCTGAGCGGGAAGGGATACGAAGTCCGCGTCCTGCACGACGGCGCCGAGGCCTACGCGCACCTCCGGGACCCCAAGTGCAAGGGGATGATCCTGGACCTGCACATGCCCGGCATCAACGGGCCGGAACTGCTCATGCTCATGGCGGGCGAGAACCTCCCCCTGCCCGTGATCGTCATGACGGCGGACCCCGATTTCTCCGAGGAAGAGATGAAGGCGTTTCCGAACGTGCGCCAGTTGCTCCACAAGCCCCTGTACGCGGAGGACATCCTGTCCGCCGTGAACGCGCACTGCGAGAAGCCTGCCGCCGCCGTGCAGGCCTGAGGAAGGCGCCGCCCGGCGCCGCGTTCAGCCGTAGCTCTTGTGAAAGCGCGGGGCTTCCCCGTCGGGGCGGTCCGCACCCTGGACCCCGTTCGTCTTGCCGTCCTCCGCCGGGGCGGGTTCTGCCGCCGCGGGCGGCTTCCCGTCCGGCTTCCCGCCCGCCGCCGGGCCCTTCGCGGCCGCCTCGCGGCTCACCTCCACGTAGTTGAGCCGCAGGTTCGTGAGGTGGTCGGCCAGGAACCGCTTTTCGTCCTCCGTGAGGTTGCCGCGCGTCTTGCGCTCCAGCATCTCCAGCAGGTCGATGGAGAACTGCGCTCCCTCGAGGTCGACCTCGGCCTTGCCCGTGGCGGGGTGCACCAGCTTGCCCATCTGTTGCAGCGCCGACGTGCCGAGCATCAGGACCAGCTGGGCCAGCCGCGCGTCCTCTTTCTGTTCCGGTTCGGTCTTCATGTATCCTCCTGCGCTTCGGGTGGTGAAGGGCGGAAAGGCCCGGGCCGCGCCCCGGCCGGGCCGGGCCGGCCGGCGGGCCGTTCCCGGCGGGCCGCCCGGAACGGGTCGAGGAACGCGCGGTCGAAGCGGTACCCCGCGGCGAAGTCCTCGCGCCGGTCGTTCTCGGTGTGACCGAGCACGCCGAGTTCGACGAGGTTGAACACGATCTCCCCGAAGTCCTCGGTGCGGGAGACGCCCCACGTGGCGAGCACGCGCCGGGCCATGGGCCCGAACTCCCGCAGGGCGTACTGCCGGATGCCCTCGAGCAGTTCTGGCCCCGTGACGTGCCGCCCGGGGCCCTTCGCGGGCTTCTCGAAGAGCTTGGAGGTCACGTCCAGGGCCTCGCGCAGGAAATGGTACGCGCCCTCGTCGTACCGCGTGTCCGCCGCCGTGATCCGGGCCACGGCCTCGTCAAAACTAAGGGGTTTCATGGTGTCTCGCCGCTTCCGGGGCGGGCCGGGCGCCCGGGTCACAGGGCCGCGCACAGCCGCCCGGCCGTCTCGCGCATCTCCTCGTCCGAATCGTAGCTTCCGGCGTGCCAGTTCCAGTGGTGGCCGTCGTCCAGGAACCGGGGGATGACGTGGAAGTGCACGTGCTCCACCTCCTGGCCGGCCGCCCGCCCGTTGCACTGGTGGAGGTTCACGCCGTCGGCCTTGAGCCCTTCCACCTGCGCCCGCGCGACGCGCTGGACAACCTCCATCACGCGGCCGAGCAGGTCCGCCGGCACCTCCGTGAGGGGGTCCAAGTGCTTCTTCGGAATCACGAGCGCGTGGCCCTTCACGATCGGCCCGATGTCGAGGAAGGCGAGCACCTCCCCGTCCTCGTAGAGGCGGGTGGCGGGAATCGTGCCGTCCACGATCCGGCAGAAGATGCATGCGTCGCTCATGGCGGTCCGTCTCCCGGCAGGGCCCCGTCCGCGGCCGGAAGCCCGGCCGGGTCGTACCGATCGGCCCGCTCGCGCTTCCGGTGCGCGTGGCGGGCCACCATGCCCACGAGCAATATAGCCGCGAGGGCGGCCACCCACAACCGCTCCGCTTCCGTGAGCGCGAACCACGAGCGGACCAGGGGGCCGGGTCCCCGGCCGTCGCCCGGCACGCTGGTCCGCCGCGAAGCCATGCCCCCCGCATACCTTGCCCCCGCGCGCCCGTCAAGGCGGCGCCCGGGCCGCGGGGGGCTCGCAGGGGGCGGCTTCAGCCGGCGACGACGTTCACCAGGCGGCCGGGCACGACGACGACCTTGCGCACGGTCCTGCCTTCCAGCCAGCGGCCGAGCTGCCCGTCGGCGAGCGCGGCCGCCTCGACCGCCGCCGGGTCGGCGCCGGAAGGCACGCGGAGCCGGCCGCGCACCCGGCCGTTCACCTGCAGGGCGATCTCGATCTCCTCCCGGGCCAGGGCGGCCTCGTTCACCCCGGGCCAGTCCGCGCGCAGCATGCTGTCCCCGTGGCCCAGCTCGCGCCACAGTTCCTCCGCGATGTGCGGCGCGAAGGGGGCGAGCAGCAGCACCATCTTCTCGATGGCGTCGCGGACGACCGCCCGCCGCGGGGCGGGGCTGTCGTGCGTCCGACCGGCACGGCGTCGAGCGCGTTCATCAGCTCCATGATCTGCGCGATGGCCGTGTTGAAATGGAACGCGCCCTCGAGGTCGCGGCGTGATCTTGCGGATCGATCTCGTGCAGCTTGCGGTACAGGTCCCGCTCGGGCGCCTCCATGGCGTCCAGGTCCAGGCGGCAGCCCGGCGGCGCCCCGCAGCAGGTCGCGGCTCGCGTAGACGCGGCTGCCAGAGGCGGCGCAGGAAGCGGAACGCGCCCTCGACGCGCTGGATCGTTCCACTCCGCGTCCTTCTCCGGCGGCCCGATGAACAGCGTGTAGAGCCGCACCGTGTCGGCCCCGTACTCGCGGATCAGCTCGTCGGGGCTCACCACGTTGCCCTTCGACTTGGACATCTTGTAGAGCTGGCCGTCCTGCTCGCTCCGCTTGCAGATCATGCCCTGCGTGAAGAGCGGCCGCGAACGGTTCGTCGAAGTGAGACGTACCCCGCGTCGTGCAGCACCTTGGTGAAGAAGCGCGCGTACAGCAGGTGCAGGATCGCGTGCTCGATGCCGCCGATGTACTGGTCGACGGGCAGCCAGCGGTCGCACGTCCTCCGCGGTCGAACGGCCGCGTCCTCGAGCCGCGGGTTGAGGTAGCGCAGGAAGTACCAGCACGAGCACGAGCACTGTCCATGCGTGTCGGTCTCGCGCCGGGCGGCCGCGCCGCAGCGCGGGGCAGGCCGTCGCGACGAAGGCCTCGTGCGCCGCGAGCGGCGACTCGCCCGCTCGGGCCGAACTCGACGTCGTCGGGCAGCAGCACCGGCAGGTCCTCGTTCCGGCACCGGGCACCGTGCCGCAGGCGTCGCAGTGCACGATCGGGATCGGCGCGCCCCAGTAGCGCTGGCGGCTGATGAGCCAGTCGCGCAGGCGGTAGTGCATCGGTGAGTCGCCGAACCCGCGCTCCCGGCGTAGGCCGTCACGTCGCGCGATCGCCTCGCGGTTGGCCGCGCCCGTCGAACGGGCCGGAGTCGCACCATCACGCCGTCCTCGACGTAGGCGTCGTCCATGGCCGCGGCGTCGAGCGGCGCGTCGGGGTTCTGGATGACGACCTGGATGGGCAGGCCGTAGCGCCTGGCGAACGCCCAGTCGCGCGTGTCGTGGGCGGGCACGGCCATGACCGCGCCGGTGCCGTACTCCATCAGCACGTAGTTGCCCACCCACAGCGGGACGCGTCTCGCCGTTGTAGGGGTTGACGACGTGGCGCCCGGTGAACACGCCTTCCTTCTTCGTCGCCTCGTCGGCCCGCACGCTCGGCGGCCACGAGCATCTGGCGGCGCGACGAAGTCCATGACCTCCGCTTCCTGCGGGCAGTCCCTTCACCAGCTTCGGCGACGAGCGGGTGCTCGGGCGCCAGGGCCATGAAGGTGCACGCCGTAGATCGTGTCGACCCGCGTGGTGAAGACACGGGCACCGGGATCGCCGCCGTCTCGCGCGGACGGTGAAGTCGACCTGGGCGCCCTCGCTGCGGCCGATCCAGTTGGCCTGCATCGGCTTCACGCGCTCGGGCCAGCCGTCGAGCTTGTCGAGGTCGTCCAGCAGCCGCTGGGCGTAGTCGGTGATCCTGAAGAACCACTGCGTCGAGATCGCTGCTTCTCCACCTCCGGCCGCAGCGCTCGCACGTGCCGTCGCACCACCTGCTCGTTGGCCAGCACGGTCGCGCAGGAGGGGCACCAGTTCACGGGCGCGTTCTTCCGGTAGGCCAGGCCGCGCTCGAAGAGCTTGCAGGAAGAGCCACTGGGTCCACCGGTAGTAGTCGGGCTGGCAGGAGGCGACCTCGCGGTCCCAGTCGTAGCCGCAGCCCCACGACGCGAGCTGCCGCTTCATGTGCGCGATGTTCGCGCAGCGTCCACTCCGCGGGTGGATGCCGCGGCTTGATGGCCGCGTTCTCGGCCGGCAGGCCGAAGGCGTCCCAGCCCATCGGCGTCAGCACGTGGTAGCCCCGCATCATCTTGTAGCGCGCCACGGCGTCGCCGATGATGTAGTTGCGGCCGTGCCCCACGTGCAGCGTGCCCGAGGGGTAGGGGAACATCATCAGGCAGTAGTACTTGCGGTCCGCGTCGGCCGTGTCGACGCGGAACAGGCCCTCCTCGCTCCCAGTACGCCTGCCACTTGGGCTCGATCTCGGCAAACGGGTACTTCTCGTTCATGGCCGGCGGTGCCCCCGAAAGCGGCCGTTTATACCGCATACCGCCCCCGATGCACGCTCAAACGCCCGGCGCAGGTGACGCCCGGCGCGGCGGCTGATAGGCTGCGCGGCGTGTGGATCGCGTTCATCCCGGTGGTGTTCTGGGCGCTCGGCAGCGTGTGTTCCTCGCGCAGCGCGTACCTGCTCGGCCCGGCCGCGACGAACCGGTGGCGGCTGACGGTAGCCGTCACCGTGCTCGGCGCCTGGGTGCTGCTGAAGCCGGGCGTCCCGCGCCACGGTGCCGCCTGGGGGTGGCTGCTGGTCTCCGGTGCGGTCGGGCTCGGCCTGGGCGACCTCGCCATGCTCGCGGGCTACCGGCGGATCGGGCCCCGCATCACGGTGCTCCTGCTGCTGTGCCTGGCCGTCCCCGTCTCGGGCGTCACCGAGTGGCTGTGGCTCGGGACACGGATCGGCTGGCGCGAGGCGCTGCTCTGCGGCCTGCTGCTCTGCGGCGTGGCGCTGGCCGTACTGCCGGGGGCGCACCTGCCCGCGCGCGACCGCCGGGCGGTGGCGGCCGGCCTCGGCTGGGGCGTGCTGGCCGCCGTCGGCCAGGGCCTGTCCACCACGCTCAGCCGCGCGGCCTACGCGGCCGCCGCGGCGGACGGGGTGAGGATCGACGGCGCCGCGTCCGCGTGGCAGCGGATGCTCGGGGGCCTCGTCTGCACCGTGATCGCCGAGCGGGTGGGGAGGGTCAGCGTGGGCGAGCCGCCCACCGAGCGGGCGGTCCAGGCCCTCGCGCCCGTTCCCCGCACCGGGCGGGTCCCCGCGGCCTGGTGGCTCCTGGGCTCGGCGCTGCTCGGTCCCATCCTCGGGCTCTCCGCCTACCAGCGCGCCCTCGTCGACCTGCCCGGGGCCACGCTCCAGGCCGTCGTCGCCCTCACCCCCGTGGCCGTGATCCCGCTGGCATGGTGGATCGACGGCGACCGGCCCGGCTGGCGCGGCGTGCTGGGCGGCCTGCTGGCCTGCGCCGCCGCCGCCGGCCTCACGCTCGCCCGCTGAGCCCCGCCGCGCGCCGGGCGCGGCCGCCGGCGCCCCCGGGCGGTTCGGGCGTGCGCGACGCCGCGCCCGGCGCTACACTGGCTGCGGGCCGACGGGCGATGCCGAACACGCCTCCATTCGTGCACCTGCACGTGCACACCCGCTACAGCCTGATGGACGGGATGTGCCGCCTGCCCGACCTCGTCGACGCCTGCGCGCGCGACGGGGCCGGCGCGGTCGCGATCACCGACCACGGCGTTCTCTACGGCGTCGTGGACTTCCACGAGCAGGCGAAGCGGGCCGGGATCAAGCCGGTCCTGGGCTGCGAACTGCCGGTCGCCGCCGCGCCCGGGGAGGTCCGCCCCCTCGTGCTCCTTGCCGAAACGGACCTCGGCTACGCGAACCTCGTCCGGCTCGTCTCCCTGGCCCACCTCGAGGGGCCGCCCGGCGAGCCCCGCGTGGGCGCCGCCGCGCTCGCCCGCCACGCCGGGGGGTTGATCGCGCTTTCGGGCGGAGCGCGGGGCGCCGTGGGGGCCGCCTGCGCGGCGGGCGACGCCGCCGGCGCGGCGCGCGCGGCCTCGGCCTTCGCCGGGCTCTTCGGCCGCGCGTCGTTCTTCCTCGAACTGCAGAACCAGGGCCTGCCCGGGCAGCCCGAGGCGAACCGGCTGCTGCGCGAAACGGCCCGCGAGGCGGGGGTCGCCTGCGTCGTCACCAACGACGTCCACTACCTCGTCCGCGGGGACGCCGCCGCGCACGAGGTGCTTCGCTGCGTCGGCTCCGGCACCACGCTCCGCCATCCCGCACAGCCCCCGCGCGGGTCGGACCGGTTCGATTTCTGCAGCCCGGCCGGGATGGCGGCACGCTTTCCCGACGACGGGGAGGCGCTGTCGCTCACCGCGGACATCGCCGCGCGGTGCAACGTGGCGCTGGCCTTCGGCAGCGAGCTGCACTTCCCCCGTTTCGAGCTGCCCCCCGGGACGGCGCCCCGCGGCCGGGCGCGTCCCGGGGCGGCGGAATTCGCCTACCTGCGGCGCCTGGCCGAGGAAGGGGCCCGCGCCCGCTGCGGCCTCCGCGACCCGCGCGCCCCGGCGGACGGGCGGGAGCGCGCGGTGGCCGAACGGCTCGCGCAGGAACTCGACGTGATTCACCACACCGGGTTCGTGAACTACTTCCTGGTGGTGTGGGACTTCGTGCACTTCGCCCGCGCGCGGGGCATCCCCGTGGGCCCCGGCCGCGGGTCGGGGGCGGGCAGCCTGGTCGCCTACGCCCTCGGGATCACCGGCGTCGACCCCCTGCGCCACGGCCTGGTCTTCGAGCGGTTCCTCAATCCCGAGCGGGTGTCGCCGCCCGACTTCGACATCGACTTCTGCCAGGAGCGGCGCGGCGAGGTGATCGAGTACGTCCGCGAACGCTACGGGCGCGACCGCGTGGCCCAGATCATCGCCTTCGGCACCTTCGGCGCCCGCACGGCGATCCGCGACGTCGGGCGCGTGCTCGAGATGCCGCTCGCCGCCTGCGACCGCCTCGCCCGGAAGGTGCCCGAGGAGCCCGGGATGACCCTCGCGCGCGCGCGGCAGCACGTCCCCGCGTTCGCCGCCGCGCTCGCGGAGGACCCGCTCGCCGCGGAGGTCTTCCGCCACGCCGCGGCGCTGGAAGGGCTGCCGCGCAACGCGAGCACCCACGCCGCGGGCGTCGTGATCGGCGAGCGGCCGCTCGTCGAGCTCGTGCCGCTCTCGCGCGGCCGGGACGGGGAGGTGGTCACGCAGTTCGACATGGACGCCCTCGGCCGGGTCGGGCTGCTGAAGCTGGACTTCCTCGGCCTCCGGACCCTCACGGTCATCCGCGAGGCGGCGGGGCACGTCGCGCGCGCGGGCGGCGGCGGGATCGACCCGGACACCCTCCCCGTCGACGACCCGGAGACCTTCGTCCTGATCAACCGGGGCGACACGGCCGGGGTCTTCCAGCTCGAGAGCCGCGGGATGCGCGACCTCGCCCGGCGCATCCGGCTCACGCGGTTCGAGGACCTCGTCGCCCTGATCGCGCTGTTCCGGCCCGGGCCGATGACGATGCTGGACGACTACGTGAAGCGCAAGGAGGGCGCCGTGCCCATCGTCTACGACCACCCGCTGCTGGAGCCGGTCCTCGCGGAGACGTACGGCGTGATGCTCTACCAGGAACAGGTGCAGCAGGCCGCGCACGTGCTGGCCGGCTTCACGATGGGCCAGGGCGACCTGCTGCGCCGCGCGATGGGCAAGAAGGACGACCGGGAGATGGCGACGCTGCGCGAGGCGTTCGTCGAGGGGTGCGCGCGCACGTGCGACATGCCGCCCGAGCGCGCCGGCGCCCTCTTCGAGCGGATCCGCCGGTTCGCGGGCTACGGCTTCAACAAGTCGCACAGCACCGCCTACGCGGTGGTGAGCGCCCGGACCGCGTGGCTCAAGACGCACCACCCGGCGGCCTTCTTCGCCGCGCTGCTCTCGAGCGAGACGGCCCACCCGGACAAGCTGCACGCGCTCCTGCGCGAGGCGCGGCGGACGGGCGTGGAACTGCGTCCGCCCTGCGTCAACCGGAGCGCCGCGCGCTTCCGGCCCGAGGGCCCCGCGGTCCGCTTCGGCCTGGCCGGCGTGAAACACGTCGGGGAGGAGGCGGCCCGGGCCGTGGAGCGGGAGCGCGGGCGGGGCGGGCCCTTCGCGGGGCTGGTGGACTTTTGCAGCCGGGCCGCCTCGACGCACGTCAACCGCCGCGCGGTGGAGAGCCTGGCCGCGTGCGGGGCCTTCGACTTCACCGGCCTGGCGCGCGCGCGGCTCGTCGCCGGGCTGGACTTCGCGCTGGGCCGGGCGGCGGGGGTGCGCCGGGACCGCGCCGCGGGGCAGGCCGCCCTGCCGGGCCTGCTCGGCGGGGCCGCGCCGCCGTCGGACGACGCCCTGCTGCCGCCCGCCGAGCCCTGGCCCGACCTCGTCCGGCTCGGGCACGAAAAGGAACGGCTCGGCTTCCACGTGTCCGATCACCCCCTGGTGCGGCACGCGTGGATGACGCGGGCGCTTGGCCTCGACGCGTTCCCCCGGCCGGGTTCGGGTCCGCCGCCCCCGCGCGTGCGGCTGGCCGGGGTCCTGCGTCTGCCCGCGCCGGCCCCCTCGCCGGGGGACGGGGCCGGCCCCGCGGCCCCGGTGCGGCTGGAGACCCTCGAGGGCGAGGTGGAACTGGTCCCGGTGCCCGGCCGGCCCTCGTGCCTCGCGCCCCTGCGGAAGGATGGCGCCGTGCTGTGCGTGGGCGGGAGCCCCTCGCGCGAAGGCGCGCGTGCGTGCGTAGCGGTCGACGAGGCCTGCCCCCTGGCGGAGGCGCCGGCGCGCCTCGTCCGCCGGGTGCGCATCCACCTGGGCGCGGCCGTCGCCGAGTCGGAGGTCCTGCCGGCCGTGCGTGACGTGCTGAGGCGGTTCCCCGGCCAGGCGCCGGTGGACGTCTGCCTGGAGTGCGCCACCGGGGAGCGCGCGGTCATCGAAGCCGGCCGGGCCTTCCGCGTGAGCGTTTCCGAGGCGCTGCTCCGCGGGATCGAAGCGCTCACGGGGGAGGACACCGTGTATCTCGAGACCGGGCCGGCGCCGTGAACGGGCGGCCGCGCGAGCCGGGGGCTACGCGTCCCGCGCCACGCTCCGGTAGACCTCCAGCGTCTGCTCCGCGGTGCGGCGCCAGCTGAAGCGGGCGGCCTGCCGCAGGCCCTTGGCGGCGAGGTGCGCGGCGAGCGCGGGCTCGGTCAGCACGCGCTCGAGCGCGCCGGCTAGGGCCGCGGTGTCGTCGGGGTCGACCAGCAGCGCCGCGTCGCCCGCGACCTCGGGCAGCGAGCTGCGGTTGCCGCACACCACGGGCGTCCCGCAGGCCATGGCTTCCAGGACCGGCAGCCCGAAGCCCTCGTAGCGCGAGGGCAGGGCGAAGACCGCCGCCTCGCCGTAGGCGCGGACCAGGTCCTCGTCGGCGAGGTAGCCGTCCCACCGCACGGCCCCGGACACGCCCAGCCGTTCGGCGGCCGCGCGCGCCCCGGGGTAGCGGGCGTCGGGCGGGCCGACCAGGCGCAGGCGGGCGTCCGGCACCCGCCGCCGGAGGTCGGCGAACGCCTCCACGAGGCGCGGGGCGTTCTTGTAGGGGTCGAAGCGGCCGACGAAGAGGATCTCGCGCGCGGGAGGGCGTGCCGGGGGCGGGCGGAACCGCTCGTGCACGCCCTCGGGAACGACCGTGACCGCCGGGGCGCGCCCGGCGGGGAGGCGCAGCGCCCGGATCACGTCGCGGCGCGAGCAGGCGCTGGGCGTGATGATCGCGTCGGCCCGGCGCGCCGACGCGCGGAGCACGAGCCGGAAGAGCGGAAGCAGCCTCGTCTTGAGGGCCTTCGGCGTGTAGTGCGGGAAGAGCAGCGGGATGAGGTCGTGCAGCGTGATGACGCAGGCCGGGCCGCGCCGGCGCGGCCGCTTCCCGAAGGCCGCGTACGGCACGAGGTAGTTCGGCGCGTGGTAGACCCCGGTCCGCAGCCGCCGCAGCAGGCCCGGCAGGCGGAGCTGCGAGGCCGCGGAGAACAGCCCGTAGGGCACCCGCTCGATCAGTGCGTTGGGCAGCGCGTCCAGCCCGGCGTCGCGCCGCACCCGGTCGGCGAGCAGCGCGCTGTCGAACAGCAGCACGTACGTCGTGTCGCCGTCCGCCGCCGGCAGGTGGCGGATCAGTTCCCGCGTGTACGCGCCGATGCCGGAGAGCTGCGGGAAGATCCAGCGGGCGTCGAGGACAACCTTCACGGCGGTCTTATAGCGCACCCGGGCGCCGCGGCCAACGCGGAGGTGCGCGAGGCACAATATGCTTTCCACCCCCCTCCGCTTTGGGCACCGTGCGCACCGTGGGCGGCACGGACACATCGGGCGCGCGGTTTCCCGCTTCGTGGAGGGACCTCCGCGTCGCGCTCGCGCACGATTGGCTGACCGGCATGCGGGGCGGGGAGCGCGTCCTCGAGTGGCTCTGCCGCGGCTTCCCGCGCGCGCCCGTCCACACCCTGATCCATTGCCCCGCGTCCGTTTCCGCGACGATCAACGCGCACCCCGTGCATACCTCGTGGCTGCAGAACGTCCCCGGGATCCGCCGGCACTACCGGTACTGGCTCCCCCTGCTGCCCTCGGCCGCCGCCGGCCTTCGCCCCGAGGGCGTCGAGCTGCTCCTGAGCACGAGCCACTGCGTCGCCAAGGGGATTCGCCCCCCGCCGGGCGCGCGGCACCTCTGCTACTGCTTCACGCCGATGCGCTATGCGTGGACCTTCTACGAGGAGTACTTCGGCCGCAATCCCCTCAAGCGGCTGCTGCTCCGGCCCCTGCTGGCCCGGCTTCGCGCGTGGGACCTGGCCGCGAACCGGCGGGTCGACCGGTTCGTGACGCTGAGCCTCCACGTGCGCGACCGCATCCGGCGCTTCTACGGCCGGGAGGCCGACGTGGTGCACCCCCCCGTCGATACGTCGTTCTTCACGCCCGCCGCCGGCGGCGGGACGGAGGCCTTCGATCTCATCGTCTCCGCCCTGGTGCCGTACAAGCGGGTGGACCTCGCCGTGCGCGCCTACACGCGCGCCGGCCGGCGCCTGAAGGTCGTCGGCGTAGGCAGCGGGCGCCGCCGCCTCGAGCGCCTCGCGGGGCCCTCCGTCGAGTTCCTGGGGTGGCGGTGCGACGAGGACGTGCGCGCGCTGTACCGCGCCTGCCGCTGCCTCGTCTTCCCCGGGGAGGAGGACTTCGGCCTCGTCCCGCTGGAGGCGCAGGCGTGCGGGCGGCCGGTGGTCGCGTTCGCCCGCGGCGGCGTGACCGAAACCGTCGTCGACGGCGAAACCGGCCTGTTCTTCGGCGAGCAGACGGAGGAGGCGCTGGCCGACGCGGTCGAACGCTGCGCGGCCCGCCGCTGGGACGCGGGGGCGATCCGGCGTCACGCCGGGCGGTACGGGCCGCAGGCCTTTCTGGACGGTCTGAACGAGTCGGTGCAACAGTGCCTGCGGGGGGAGGCCGCGGGCGGGATACCGGGAGGCGCGGCATGATGCAGGACGCGGGATTCAGTATCGGCAGTAACCTCGGCGACCGGCTGGCCAACCTGCAGGAGGCGGCCCGGCGGCTGGTGGAGCGGTCCGGCGGCCGTCTCGCAGCGCGTTCGCCCGTGTACGAGACCGAGCCCGTCGGGGTGAAGCCCGAGTACCGGGACATGAAGTACCTCAACGCGGTGCTCATCCTGGAGAGCCCGCGCCAGGCCGGGCAGTGGCTGCACGTCATCACCGATGTCGAGCGGGCGATGGGCCGGCAGCGCACCGAGGACCGCAACGCGCCGCGCGCCATCGATATCGACCTGCTCTTTTGCGGGCGGCAGTGCCTGGAGGGCAACCTGATCGTGGTGCCGCACCCGCGCTGGCAGGAGCGGCGGTTCGTGCTGCAGCCGCTGGCCGACGTGCGCCCGGCGATGGTGCTGCCCGGCGCGGAGCAGACCGTCAGCGAGGTGCTTGCCGGGTTGCCGCCGGGCGGGGCGGTCGAGCGCTTCGCCGGCGACTGGTAGGCCGCCGCCCGCCGCATCGCCGCTTGCCCCCGCGGGCGCCCGCCGGTAGCGTCGGGGCCATGCTCCTCCGGTTCCTCGTGCTACTGGCGGCGGTTACGCTCGGCGCCCTGCTGCTCGTGCTGCCGCTGCAGATGGCGGCCGGTGCGATGGGGGCGCGCCGGCGCGGCGTGGTCTCGTGCCTGCTGGCCCTGGTGGCGGCCGGCGTCGCGCAGGCCGTGGGCTTGAGCGTGCCGGGCTACGGGACACTCGCCGCGTTCCTGCTCGCCTCGGCGGTCTTTGCCGCGGTGCTGGGGACCTCGTTCCTGCGGGGCATCGGCGTGGCCGTGCTGCACCTGGTCTTCTCCGCGGGCCTGCTGTTCCTGCTGCTGGCCCTCGCCGGCCTGGCCACCCTCGTCCTCCCCTGACCGCTTTACCGCCGCCTTACCGCCGCCCTCTGCCCACTCTCCCAATCGGTGCCAGCAAACAGATCTTATTGTCAGCGAAGGGGCAATGACTTAATTACGCTCTGAGGGGGGTAAGGAGAAGCGCTTCCGTGTGCGCTTTCTTCCGCGGGAGCGGGAGGTCCTCCGGATGCCCGTGACGTGCGAGTTGGTTACGAAGGACTCGTCGCCCACGACGGGAGGACCGCCGCCGCCGAACACCGCCGCGTCCCCGGACTGCTCGTCGTCCCGGCAGAGATAGGCGGCATAGGCGCTCCGCGCCGAGGCCTGCGGCGCCGAGAGGTCGAGCCAGGTCGGATGGTCTGCCACCGAGACGAGGCCGTCGTCCTCGCCCCGAACGTAGGCGCGCGCGCTGGAAAAGGGATACGCCCAAGGCAGATCGACCATGCCCGCACGCACCGGGTTGGTCTCGATATAGCGCCCCAAGGCGCCCAAATAGCCCTCTTTCTGCACCAAAATGCTGGTGAACCGCCTGGACCAGAGCGGGCCGGAGCCCCCGTGTCGCTTGTGATGATACACGGTGAACCGGCGAAGCGTCTTCCCCACGAACCGGGAGAGATCCTCCATCTCGAGTGTCTCCACGGCCAGGTGAAAGTGGTTGGCCATGATCGCCCAGTGGTACACGTTCAGGGCGTAGCCCTCGTGGAAACGCAGCAGGAGATCGAGGAGGAACCGCTTGTCCTCCTCGTCCCGCATGACCCACTCCTTGTTAACGGCCCGGCTGAGCACGTGAAACACGCCGGCCCCCAGCCTCGAACGTGGAACTCTTCCCATGTCCCGACCCCCCTTTCTTTGGCTCCCGCATAATAATTAAGTCATTACCAGCTCGTCAAGAGCAGCTTCTGTTTGCTGGCACCGAAAAGAGGCACCGAAAAAGAAAAGAAGTGTTCCCGGGGGCGGGAAGCGGGTGCGGCAGGTGCGGGCGGAACGGCCGCCGGGGGGATCACCACGCCAGCCGGTGCCGTCCCTCGCGGAAGGCCAGGTCGAGGGGTTCGGGGTCCACCGAGCACCCCGGATGGGCCGCGAGTTCCCCGGCCAGGTCGCCGCTCACGTACAGCGTGCCCAGCTGCAGCGTGTTGGGGATGAAGACCCAGCGTTCCGGGCCGTAGCGGTCGACGAGCAGCTCGACGAGTTCGCGGTCGTCGGCAAGCGTCACGGGGATCTTGGCGCGCCCCATGTGCCCCGTGGTGAAGGTGTTGATGAAGGTCTTGCGCTCGTCGATCGCGTCGCGCAGGCGGCGCGTGATGAAGTCCGCGAGGCCCACCCCGATGGCGTTGCCCCGCGATGCCTCGGCGAGCGAGAGCGCGGCGATGGCGCGTATCCTCGGCACGGCCAGGTCCTCGCCGTCGCGCACGCCGCGGTACCCGATCACGTTCGTGTCCATGCCCGTGCCGCTGTAGGTCTTGCCGATCGCGTCGACGACCAGCACGTTCACGTCGTCGAGCGGCAGCCCCGGGAAGTAGTGCCGGTGCCGCTCCAGGAGGGCCGGCTCGCGCTCCGGGATCCGGTCCGGCGGCAGCGCGTGGATTTCCGCCAGGCGGTCGAAACCGTCCTCCAGCAGGGCGAGGCCGGCCCAGATGCGGCCGGACTGCACGACCAGGCGCCCCATCTCCAGGAGCATGAGCGGCATGCGCGGCGTGGGCGCGCTGTGGAACGTCCGTGCCGAGCGGATCTTCCCCATGCCCACGACCATCATCTTGGTGAGTCCGCTCTGGACCGGGCCGGCGAAGCAGGTGTGCAGCTTGACCCGGTTGACGACCAGCACCCCGGCCGCCCCGTGGCAGTGGCGGTCCATGAAGACGTCGCCCGTCTCGACGGTGCCCAGCTTCACGACCTCCATGCTCGCGCGTACGGGCATGCCCATCGCCGCCTCGGTGATGCCGAGGGACTCGAGCATCGCGCGCTGCCCCTCCGCGGTGGCGCCGTTGTGGGAGCCCATGGCGGGCACGATGAAGGGCCGCGCGCCGCGGGCCCGCAGCCAGTCGCCGGCGGCGCGGATCACCTCGGGCAGGCGGTCGATGCCGCGGCTGCCCGCCGTGATGGCGACCTCCCCGCGCGGCACGGGTTGCGCGAGCGTGTCGAGCTGGCGGGCCACCGCGGCCGCCACGTCGCCGAGCGGGTTCGAGACGAGGTGCTGGCTGACACGGTGGAGGCGCATCGCCGTGACGATACCCCCCCGCCTGCCGCCGCACAAGCGGCCGGCGCCCGCCTGCCCGGCCGGCGTTTCGGCTTCACGGTGCGGGGCCCGTATGCTTCACTGCGCAGCCGCAAGCCGCCGCGGGCTGGTCCGCGGGGCCGGACGGGAGACGGGACATGGCGAAAATCGTGTTCATCGGGGCCGGCAGCCTGGGTTTCACGCGCGGGCTGGTGCGCGACATGCTCACGTTCCCCCTCCTGCGCGACGCGGAACTGGCGCTGGTGGACATCAACAGCGAGCGCCTCGATTTCGCGCGGCGCGCCTGCGAGAAGATCGTCGCCATGGGCAACTACCCCGCCACGGTGACCGCCACGACCGACCGGCGCGAGGTGCTCAAGGGCGCCGACGCCGTGCTCGTCACCATCCTGTGCGGCGACGTGCGCGTCTGGCAGCACGACATCCTGATCCCGAAGAAGTACGGCGTGGACATCAACGTGGGCGACACCCGCGGGCCCGCGGGCATCTTCCGCGCCCTGCGCACGATCCCGACGATGCTCGACGATCTGCCGCGACATGGAGCGAGCTCTGCCCGAACGCCATCATGCTGAACTACACCAACCCGATGGCGATGCTCTGCCACGCCATGCAGCGCGCGCTCGTCGATCCGCGTCACCGGCCTGTGCCACAGCGTCCAGGGCACGGCCGACATGCTGGCGCGCTGGGTCGGCGTCACGCCCGGAGAAGCTGGACTACGTCTGCGCCGGGCATCAACCACATGGCCTGGTACCTGAAGCTGGAGCACAGGGGCCGGGACCTGTACCCGAAGCTGCGCAAGGTCGTCGCCGCGGACAAGCGACGTCTACAACGAGGAGCAGGTCCGCAACGAGATGTTCCTCGCCCTCGGCTACTACGTCACCGAGTCGAGCGGCCACAACTCCGAGTACAACTGGTGGTTCCGCAAGCGGCCGGACCTGATCGCGAAGTACTGCACCACGGGGGACCGGCTGGAACCCGGGCCGGCACGCCTACATCCTCGACGCGTACCGCGCCCGCGACGACGACGTGGAAGAAGGAGGCGCGCGCGTGGCTCGCCACCGACGCGCCGATCCCGCTCGAGCGCGGGCACGAGTACGCCGCCCACATCATCAACGCCTGGCTGGGCGGCGCGCTCTTTCGAGTTCAACGGCAACGTGCCGAACACGGGGCTCGTGACCAACCTGCCCGAGGGCGCCTGCGTCGAGGTGCCCGTGGTCGCGGGCCGCAACCGGCCTCGACCCCGTGCACGTCGGCGCGCTGCCGGCCTCAGTGCGCGATGCTCACCGGGCTCTCGCGCCCAGACGGAGATGCTGGCCGTGGAAGGCTGCCTGCGGGGCGACACCGAGCTGCGTCTACCAGGCCATCGCCCACGACCCGCTCACCGCCTCGGTGCTCTCGCTGCGCGAGATCCGCAAGATGATCGCCGAGATGTTCCGGCGCAACCGGTCGCACCTGCCCCAGTTCAAGTCCGTCGCGCTGTAGGCGGGGCGCCCCGGCCGCCCCGCCCCGCCCGGGCGCCACCGCGCGGTGGCGCCCCGGCCCGGACTCCGTTACGCTCGGGTCCGACGGTGCGCCATGCGAATCCTCCTGCTCATGCCCGACGCGCGCATCCACCGGCTCCGGTGGGGCCCGCTGTCCATGTCCTTCCGCGAGGCGCCCCTCACGCTCACGACCCTGGCCGCCCTGGTCCCCGCGGGACTGGGCGCCCGCCTGCGGCTCGTCGACGAGAGCATCGATCCGGTCCCCGCGGACGCGACGTTCGACCTGGTGGGCATCAGCTGCCTGACCGGCACCGCGCACCGCGCCTACGCGTGGGCGGCGCACTTCCGCGCGCACGGGGCGACGGTCGTGCTCGGCGGCGTCCACGCGACCCTGTGCCCGGGGGAGGCCGCCCGGCACGCGGACGCGGTCGTGGTGGGCTTCGCCGAGCGCGCGTGGCCCGCCCTCCTCCGCGACGCCGCCGCCGGTCGCCTGCGGCCCCGCTACGAGCAGGAGCCCGGCCCCCCGGCCGGGCTGCCGACCCCGCGCCGCGACCTCCAGCGGCGCCGCGGCTACGCGGTGCCCGACACCGTGTTCGCGACGCGCGGCTGCCGGGGCACGTGCGACTTCTGTTCCGTGCCCGCCGCCCGCTACGGGTGGGGCACGCGGCCCGTAGGCGAGGTCGTGGCCGAGGTGCGCGCGCTGCGGGGCCGGCTCTTCGCCTTCAACGACGTGAGCCTCAACGAGGACCGCGAGTACGCGCTCGAGCTGTTCGCCGCCCTGGCCCCGCTGCGCAGGCGGTGGGGCGGCCTGGCCACGGCGCGCATCGGCCGCGACCCGGAGCTGCTCGAGGCGATGGCGCGCAGCGGGTGCATCTACCTGCTCGTCGGCCTCGAGTCCCTGGACGGCGGCGCCCTGGCCGGCATGGGCAAGGCGTTCAACCGCGAAGGCGAGTACGGGGAACTCGTGCGCCGGCTGCACGCGCACGGCATCAGCCTGCAGGGGTGTTTTCTCTTCGGGCTCGACGCCGACGGGCCGGAGGTCTTCGCGCGCACGGTCGAGGCGGTGGACGCGTGGGGCATCGACATCCCCCGCTACGCGCTCTACACGCCGTACCCCGGGACGCGCGCGTTCGAGCGGCTCCGCGCGGAGCGCCGGTTGCTTCACACCCACTGGCCCCACTACGACACGCAGCACGTCGTCTTCCGGCCCGCCCGCCTTTCCCCGGCCGAACTGGACCGGGGCTTCCGCTGGGCCTACCGCCGGACCTTCGCGACGGCCTCCATCGCCCGCCGCGCCCGCCGTTCGCCGCGCCCGGCCGTCACCGCCGCGGGCAACCTCGCGTACCGCCTCTACGTCCGCCGTCTCGACGCCGAACCGGGAAGGATCCGCGCCGCATGCCCCGCGTGACGTTCGTCTATCCCTGCGTCGGCCGTTTCCCCGGCACGCGCTACGTCCGCTCGTGGCAGATGCAGCCCCTGGCCATCGGCGTCCTCTCCGCCCTCACGCCGCCGGCGTGGGAGCGGACGTTCTTCGACGACCGCCTCGAACCGGTCGACGTCGACGCGCCGACGGACCTCGCCGCGATCTCGGTCGAGACCTACACCGCGCGCCGCGCCTACCAGGTGGCCGCGGCGTACCGCCGCCGCGGCGTGCCGGTCGTACTGGGCGGCTACCACGCCACCCTTCGGCCCGACGAGGCGCTCGGGCACGCGGACGCCGTGTGCGTCGGCGAGGCGGAAGGCGTGTGGCCGCGCATGCTGGACGACGCCCTCGCCGGCCGGCTCCGCGGCCGCTACGAGGCGCCGCCCGGCGCGGCCCTGCGCGTCTGCGTCGACCGTTCGATCTTCGCCGGCAAGCGGTACTTCCGGCTCGCGCTCGTCGAGACGAGCCGCGGCTGCCGCTACCGCTGCTCGTTCTGCTCGATCACCGCGTTTCACCGCGGGCGCTACCGGGCGCGCCCGCCGGGGGAGATCGCCGAGGAGCTGCGCGCCCTGCGAGCCCGGCAGGTCTTCTTCGTGGACGACAACATCGCGGGCGACCGCGAGGCGGCGCGCGCGCTCTTCCGGGCGCTCGTCCCGCTGCGGGTGCACTGGATCAGCCAGGCCAGCCTGGACGTCGCGCGCGACCCGGAGCTGCTGGACCTCATGGCGGCCAGCGGGTGCCGCGGGCCTGCTCGTGGGGTTCGAGTCGCTCGACGCCCGGGCGCTCTGCGGGCTGAACAAGCGGGTGAACGCCGGCGTCGACTTCTCCGCCGCGCTCGCCGCGTTCCGCCGCCGCGGGATCGTCGTCTACGGCACGTTCATTTTCGGCCTGCCGGGCGACGACGCGGAACGGGTCCAACGGACCGTCCGCTTCGCCGTGCGCGAGCGGCTCTTCCTCGCGGCGTTCGCCCACCTCGCGCCCTTCCCGGGGACGCCGCTGTACGCGGACCTGGAGCGCGAGGGGCGCCTGCTGCATCCGCACTGGTGGTTGAGCGAGGCGTACCGCTTCGGCCAGCCCGTCGCGGCCCCGCCCTCGATGAGCGCCGAGGCGCTCGACGCGCACTGCCACCGCTCGCGCCGCGCGTTCTACGCCTGGCCGTCCATTCTCCGCCGCGGCCTGGACCTCCGCGCCAACCAGCGCGACCCGGGCACCGCCGCCGCGTTCTGGTCCCTGAACGCGCTGCTGCGCCGCGAGATCCTGCAGAAGCGCGGCCTCCCCCTCGGCGTGCGGGAGCGCGGGCCGTGACGCGCCACCTCATCGGGCCCGCGGGCGCGGCGGACGACGCGGCCCTCCGGCGGCTCGCCGCGGAGACCCCGATGCCGGGCCGGATCCGCCTGGCGTTCCCGCGCGAGCCCTCGTTCTTCGGGGCCCTCGCGGTCGAGGGCGACTGGCACGAGGTGCTCGCCGCCCGCGACGCGTCGAGCGGCGAGTGCGTCGGCTTCGGCACGCGCTCGGTCCGGACCGCCTACGTCAACGGCCGGCCCGCGCGCGTGGGCTTTCTCGGCGCGCTGCGCGTGCGGGCCGACCGCCGCGGCGGCCTGCTCCTGGCGCGGGGCTACCGCGCGTTCCTGGCCCGGCACCGCGCGGACCGGCGTTGCGCCCTGTATCTCACCACGATCATGGAGGACAACGCGCCCGCCCGCGCGCTGCTCGGCGCCGGTCGCGCGGGACTGCCCGCCTACCGGGACGCCGGCCGGTACCTCTGCGCGGCGGTGCGCCCGGCGCGGCCGCCTCGGCGCCGGGGCCGCCCGTCCGTCGCGGTGGGCCCCGCGACGCGGCGGGACCTCGGGCGGCTGGCCTCGTTCCTCGCCGCGGAGGGCGCGCGCCGCCAGTTTTTCCCGGTCTACGGCCCCGCCGATCTGGCGGGGGAAACCGGCCTGCTGCGCGGGCTGCGCCCGGAGGACATCCTGTTGGCGCGCGCGGGGGGGAACTGGCCGGCTGCCTGGCGGCATGGGACCTCTCCGGCTTCCGCCAGGTGCGCATCGAGGGCTACGCGCCCGCGCTCGCCCTCCTGCGGCCCCTCTGGAACGCCGCGGCGCGGGCGACGGGCCGCCCGCGGCTGCCGCGGCCCGGCGCGCCCCTGCGCCGTGCATGCTTCGCCCTGGCCGCCGCGCGCGCGGACGACCCCGGCGTGATGGCCGCGCTGCTCGCCGCGGCGCGGGCCGCTGCCCGCGGCCGGTTCGACGTGCTGGTGGGCGGGTGCCACGAGCGCGACCCGCTGCGGCCCGCGTGGGAGCCGCTCCGCGGGCTGCCGCTCGCCAGCCGGCTGTACCTCGTCCACGCGGAGGAGGACCGCGCCGCGTTCGACGCGCTCGACGCTCGCGCCCCCTACCTGGAAGCGGGCACGCTGGCATGACGCTGCGCGCCGAGACGGTCGCCCGCGCCGCGCTCCCGCCCGGGGAGCGGCGCCGGATGCTCGCGCTCATGCGCGCCGACTACGAGGGCGTCGACGCGGGCGTCTTCGCGCGGGACCTGGACGCGAAGGACCGCGTGGTCCTCGTGCGCGACGGCGGAACGCTCGTGGGGTTCTCGACGCAGCGGCTCTTCCGCCACCGGTGCGGCGCCACGGACACCCGGGTCGTCTTCTCGGGCGACACCGTGATCGCGCGCGCCCACCGCCGCTCGTGGGCGCTGCCGGTGGCGTGGTGCCGCATGATGCGCGACGAGCGGGCGCGCGAGCCCGCCGTGCCGCTGTACTGGCTGCTCACGAGCAAGGGCTACCGGACCTACCGCTACCTGCCCGTCTTCTTCCGCCGCTTCGTGCCCGGCCCGGACACCCGGCCCGCCCCGTTCGAGCGGCGGTTGCTGGGCGAACTCGGCGCGAGGCTGTTCGGCGCGCGCTACGACGCGGCGCGCGGCATCGCGCACGCGGGGCCGGGCGCGCAGCGGCTGCGGCCGGGCGTGGCGCCGGTGACGCCGGGCCGGCGGGCCAACCGGCACATCGCGTTCTTCGAGGCGGCCAACCCCGGCCACGCCGCCGGCGACGACCTCGTCTGCCTCGCCGAGTGGAGCGAGCAGAACCTGCGGCCCTTCCTCCTCGCCCGCCTCTGACGCGCCCGGCGCCGGGCGCGCGGCCGGGGCGTTCTTCCAACCCTTGGAAGCCCCGCGCCGCCCGGTTTCCAGGGGTTGGAAACGCCGGCGGCTCAGGCCTCGCCGCCGGCCGCCAGCGGCCGGTACCAGATGTTCCGGAAGCGCACCAGGTCGCCGTGGTCCTGCAGCTCCAGCGGCCCCTCCGCGGCGTGCGGCTCGTAGACCGCGAGCGCGCGGTGCCGCGTCGGGCCCTGCAGCTCCCTGCGGTGGTGCAGGACGAGGCCGTTGAGCAACACGGTCACGAAGGCCGGCGCGACGAGCCGGTCGCCCTCGAAACGCGGGCCTTCCCAGACGATGTCGTACACCGACCACTCGCCCGGCGCGCGGCAGGCGTTCACGAGCGGCGGGAACTGGCCGTAGATCGCGCCCGCCGTGCCGTCGGCATAGGTCGGGTTGTCGTAGTTGTCGAGCACCTGCACCTCGTAGCGGCCCATGAGGAACACGCCGCTGTTGCCGCGGCCCTGGCTCTCGCCCTTCACGACCGCGGGCGAGGCGAACTCGACGTGCAGCTGGCAGTCGCCGAACACCCGCGCGGTCCGGATGTCGCCCGTGCCGGGCACGACCTCCATCGCGCCGTCCGCGAGCCGCCACCCGGCCGGGCCGCCGTCCCCCGACCGCCAGCCGTCCAGGCTCGTGCCGTCGAAGAGCACCACGGCGTCCGACGGCGGCGTGCCGGGCCGCTCCTGCGTGCTCGCCGTGCCCGGCGCGACGACCGGGGGCTGCGGCCGGCCGCTGTCGTGCACCTTGTAGACCGAGCCGGGAAGGACGGGCGTATCCGTGTAGCCGGGCGGGACGGGGGTAGGCATGGAGGGCTCCCTGGGTAAACGGCGGACGACTTCGATGCAGCATGAGTACTCCCCGGCGGCGGCGCAAGTCAACGCCCGCCGCGGAGCCCGGGGCCCGCGGGAGCGATTGCCGCGGTGCGGCGCGGGGCGTACCCTGCCGCGCGGGGAGGGCACGGCGATGGACGCGCAGGCCGGGCGGGACCGGATGGTGGCGCGCGACCTCGAGGGCCGCGGGCTTCGCGACCCCCGCGTGCTCGAGGCCATGCGCCGCGTGCCGCGCGAGGCGTTCGTGCCCCCCGCGTTGCGCGCCGAGGCCTACGCCGACAGCCCGCTGCCCATCGGCCAGGGCCAGACCATCTCCCAGCCCTACATCGTCGCCCTCATGACGGAGCTGCTCCGGGTGGCGCCCGGCGACCGCGTGCTGGAGGTCGGGTGCGGGTCGGGCTACCAGGCGGCGGTGCTCGCGCGGCTGGCCGAGCACGTCTACACCGTTGAGCTGCTGCCCGGGCTGGCGGAAGCGGCGCGCGGGCGCCTGGCGGCGCTGGGGTGCGGCAACGTGACCGTGCTGGCCGGCGACGGCTACGACGGCTGGCCGGCCCGCGCGCCCTACGACGGCATCCTCGTGGCGGCCGCGCCCGAGGAGGTGCCGCCTCCGCTCGTCGGGCAGCTGGCGCCCGGGGGCCGGCTCTGCGTGCCCGTCGGCCCCACGCACGGGGTGCAGGAGCTCCTCCTCGTCGAGAAGGCCGCGGACGGGGGCGTGTCGAGCCGCTCCGTGCTGTCCGTCCGCTTCGTGCCCCTGCTCCGGGCGTGCTGACGCGTGGCGGCCCCTCCCCTTCCTTTTTTTGCGCACGGCACCGTCACGCGGTAGGATGCCCCGCCAAGGGGAGACCCGGCAGGAGGAGGCACGGCGGATGGAACGGTTCACCAGGCGGGACTTCATGGGCAGGCTGGCGGCAGGCTCGGCCGCGGTGGTGGCGGCGTCGATCCCGCGCGCGGAGGCCTTCTGGGGACGCGGCGGCGACAAGGACGAGTGGCTTGCGCTCGGGCCGCTCGAGGGCTACGCGACGGACGGCGTCACGGCGGTCGCGGCCGCCACCCGCGTTGACGGCGGCAAGGCCGTTCGCGGGCCCAAGCTGGCGGTCGTGCGCCGCGGCGAAGCGGTCGGCGTGCTCTCCACGCGCTGCACGCACTTCGGGTGCGAGGTGGCGTGGAAGGACGACCGCTACGTCTGCCCCTGCCACGGGGCGGAATTCGACGCGGCGGGCGCCGTGCTCAAGGGCCCGGCGAAGCGGCCCCTCGTGTGGTACGCGGTCCGCACCACCGGGGCCGGTGAGCTGGAGGTCAACCTGGGCGCGAAGCTCGAGACGGCGCCTCTCTGAAGCGGCACGAGACCCCCGGGACTGCGCGCCGCCCGGCGCGATCCGCATCGGTCCGGCTTACAGCGCGAAGCGCTCCACGAGAACGCGACCCCGGGGGACCCCGGCCGCGCGCAGGGCCCGCACGACGTCGCGCACGAACGCCCCCGGCCCGCACACGAAGAACACCGCCCCGGGATCCCGCGCGGCGGAGGCGGGGGCGATCGAGCCCGCGACCAGGGCCCGCACGCGCGCGGCGTCGATGCGCCCGTGGAGGCTTTCCCCGTTGGCTTCCCGGGACAGCACCGGGATGACGTGCAGGTCCGGCATCTCGCGTTCGGCCGCGAGCAACGCATCCGCCGCGACCAGGTCGGCGCTCGTGCGCGCGCCCCACATGAGCGTGACCCGCCGGCCCGGGTCCTCGCGGCGCAGCGTGCGCAGCATGGCCAGGAACGGGGTCACGCCGATCCCCCCGGCGAGGAAGACCAGCGGCGCGCCCGCGCGGAGGCGGCGGTAGGTGAAGCGGCCGTAGGGGCCCGCCACCTCTGCGCGCGCGCCGGGGGCGACGCGGGGCAGCGCGCGGGTGTAGTCGCCCACGGCCCGGATTGTCAGGCGGATGCGGCCGGGCTCCAGCGCCGAGGAGGCCACGGTGAAGGGGTGCTCCTCCGGCGGGACGGCGGGGTCGTGCAGCCGGACGAACACGAACTGGCCCGGGTCGCGGCGCGGCGCCGCGCCCTCCGGCGCCCGCAGGACGAGGGAACACACGCGGGGCGACTCGGGCTCCACCGCCTCGACCGTCCACGGCCGGCGCCGCAGCCGGAGCGGCCGCAGGACCTTGTGGTGGAGGTGGCACGCGAGCGCCAGCGCGCAGAGCGCGGCGACCAGCGCCTTGAAGGGGCGCAGGCCGGCGACGGGCAGCAGCACGATGTGCGCGCACAGCAGCGTGACGGCGGCGAGCGACAGGTTGTGCAGCCGGCGCGCGCGCTCGAAGGTGAGCCGCAGGCGCGCGGCGGTCCAGGCGCGCGCCGCCCGCAGCGGCCGCACGCGGTCCGCGGCCGTCCCGCCGAGGAACAGCACGGCCAGGACGACGACGGCGAGGAGCACCGACCATCCGATCCCGCCCAGTTCCCTCATCGTCGACCCTTGCGGCCCGGCCGCCTCCCCCACGAGGCCGACGTGCGCGGCGGCTACGGCCAGCGCCGCGAGGCCCATGCCGCCGTGGAAGCGGAGCACCCGGTCCAGGCCGAAGGCGCGGTCGAGGAAGCGCGGGCGCGCGGCGAGCACGACCTGGAGGCAGAGCCAGGTGTAGGCGAAGAGCCCGGCGGTGAACGCCGCGGCGCGGCCGGGCGGGTCGCGCAGGAAAGGCGCCCCCGCGAAGAGGGCGGCGGCCGGCGCGAGCGGCGCCGCGAAGTAGAGGATCAGCAGGAGCACGCGCACGGCCGCGGCCCTCCCGCCCCGCGCGCCGGACCCGGGCGGGGCCCGGCGTCCGGCGGGGAGGCCGGGCTACTTGCTTCCCGAGCCCAGCAGGGTCTCCAGGTCTTCCATCTCGGCCTGGAGGTCCTCCTCGTGCTCGACCTCGTCCTGCAGGATCTGGAGCACGACGTTGTAGGTGACCGGGTCGTTGGTCGCGGTGAGCTTGACGAGCTTCTTGTACGTGACGATCGCGCACTGCTCGCCCTTGATGTTCTGCGCGAGGATGGCCTTCACGAAGGGGTCGTCCGGCGGGTCGTAGCCGCAGTTGGTGTGCCGGTACCAGTCCTCCGGCTTCGTGACGGGCGTGCCGCCGAGCTGGATGATGCGCTGGGCGAGCAGGTCCGCGTGCCGCAGCTCGTCGGCCGCGTGCTGCGTGAGTTCGGCGATGACGGCCTCCTTCATCGGTCCCTTCACGACCTTGGCGCCGATCCAGTACTGGTAGTAGGCGAGCCACTCGTCCGAGTAGGCCTTGTTGAGGAGCCCGGTCAGCTCCGCCACGTCCATGTCGACGATCTCGATGCCCTTGGTTCCCATGGTGTGCTCCTTGTCCGGGCGTATGCGTCCGGCCCGGCGGAAGACAGGATACCGCCCCGGCCGCGCGGATGACCAGCCGCAAGCGCCCGCCCCGCGCTCCCTCTCGGAGAGACGCACACGGCGCGACCCCTTTGCCCCCGGCGCCCGCAGGCCGATGCGTCGGGCGCCCATCGGGTTATGGCGCACGTGCGCTTCCGGCCGGCCGGAACGGCCCGCGGGGGAGGCCGCCGGTTGGCCCGGGGGTCAGCGCGGGCGCTTCGGCCGGGCGGCGGGCCGGCGGCGCGCGGCGGCGCGGGGCGCGGCGCGTTTCGCCGGGGCGACGGCGAGCGCGATGGCTTCGTCGAAGGACGAGACGAAGTCCGCCCGGATCCCCTTGCGGATGTGTGCGGGCAGTTCCTCGAAGTCCTTGCGGTTGCCTTCCGGGAAGATCAGGTGCCGCAGCCTGGCCCGCTTGGCGGCGATGGTCTTTTCCTTGACGCCGCCGATCGGCATGACCCGGCCGGTGAGGGTCAGCTCGCCGGTCATGGCCAGGTCGTGGCTTGACCGGCTTGTCCATGGCCAGCGAGTAGAGGGCGGTGGCCATGGTGATGCCCGCCGACGGGCCGTCCTTCGGCGTGGCGCCCGCCGGGCACGTGCAGGTGGATGAAGCGTGTGCGCGAAGAAGTCGCGCGCCGCCTCGTTCCCGTCGAGGCAGGACCGCACGTAGGTGTAGGCGATCTCGGAGGACTCGACCATGACGTTGCCGAGCTGGCCGGTCTGCTTGAAGCCGGGCTTGCCGGTCGCAACCGCCGTGGCCTCGATGTAGAGCGTGTCGCCGCCCAGGCTGGTCCAGGCCAGCCCGCGCACGACGCCGGGCAGGGGCCGCCGGTAGAGCGTCCTCGTCGCGTGAACAGGCGCTTGCCGAGCAGCTCGGCCACGTCGGCCGGCGTCGATGCGGCACGACTGCGGTGTCTTGCTCGCACGATCCGCTTGACCGACTTGCGCATGATCTTCTTGATGTGCTTCTCCAGGCCGCGCACGCCCGGCTCGCGCGCGTAGCCGTCGATGATCGCGCGCAGGGCCGGCGCCGGTCGATGCGTGACCTGCTCCCGCTTCGAGGCCGTGCGCCTTGAGCTGCTTGGGCACGAGGTAGCGGCGCGCGATCTCCAGCTTCTCCTCGCAGGATGTAGCCGGCCAGCTTGATGACCTCCATGCGGTCCAGCAGCGGGCGCGGGATCGTGTCGAGCTGGTTGGCCGTGCAGATGAAGAAGACGTTCGACAGGTCGAACCGCACGTCGAGGTAGTGGTCGAGGAAGTCGCGGTTCTGCTCGGGGTCGAGCACCTCGAGCAGCGCCGAGGCCGGGTCGCCCTGGTAGCTGGCGCCGATCTTGTCGATCTCGTCGAGCATGATCACCGGGTTGGCGCTCTTGCAGGTCTTCATGGCCTGGATGAACTTGCCGGGCAGGGCGCCGATGTAGGTGCGCCGGTGGCCCTTGATCTCGGCCTCGTCGCGGATGCCGCCGACGCGAGAAGCGGTAGAAGTTGCCGGCCGATGCTGCGGGCGATGGACTGGCCGATGGACGTCTTGCCGACGCCCGGCGGGCCGACGAAGCAGAGGATCGAGCCGGAGATGTTGCCCTTCATGATGCCCACGGACAGGAACTCGAGGATGCGCTCCTTGACGTCCTCCAGCCCGTAGTGGTCGCGGTCGAGGATGCGGCGCGGCCTCGTCGATGTCGTAGCTGTCCTCGGTGAAGACGCCCCAGGGCAGGATGGTCAGCCAGTCGAGGTAGTTGCGGGTCACGTTGAACTCGGGCGAGGCCGGCTCGATGCAGCCTGAGCTTCTCCATCTCCTCCTCGATGCGCTCGCGGGCCTCGTCGGTGCAGCGTCGAGCTTCTCGAGCCGCTTCTCGAAGCGCTCGACCTCGGCCTCCTTGCCTTCCTTCTCCAGGCCCAGCTCCTTCTTGATCGCCTTGAGCTGTTCGCGCAGGAAGAACTCGCGCTGCTGCTTGGAGAGCTTCTCCTCGATCTGCTTGCTGATCTTCGCCTGGAGCTTGGAGATGTCGATCTCCTTCTTGAGCAGCAGCGCAGCACCTTGCGCAGGCGCTGCGCGGATGCTGAGCGTCTCCAGGATCTCCTGCAGCTCCTCGCCGCCGGCGGTGGTCAGGGCCGCGGCGAAGTCGGCCAG
The DNA here is from genome assembly GCA_963744655.1 of uncultured bacterium. Classification (GTDB taxonomy): domain Bacteria; phylum Verrucomicrobiota; class Kiritimatiellia; order PWTM01; family PWTM01; genus CAVUUJ01. Next base: position 1,240,609 of record CAVUUJ010000002.1, read on the forward strand.
GCGGCCCGGCTCGTCGAGGTTCGATGCGGGACATGAACAGGCTCAGCTCCTCCTTGTGCAGCGGGTTGAGCTGGACCAGCTCCTTGATGCTCTTGATGACCGACGAGCGAGTAGGCCTTGAGCTCCTCGTTGGCGGTCATCTCGGTCTCGACGACGTAGTCCACCCGCGCCAGCAGGTAGGGCTCCTCCCGCAGGACGCGGTCGATGCGGAAGCGCTCGCGCAGGGTGACGAGCACCTGGATCGGGGCCTCCGGCGCCGCCTGCGCCGCCTGGCGCACCTCCCCTTCGACGCCGACCGCATGGAGGTCCCCGGCCCGCACGGGCGCCTCCGCGTCGGACACGCCCTCCCGCCGCCGGCGCAGGACGATGCCCACGTGCCGCTGCTGGTTGCGCAGGCGCTCGGCGAGCATGCGCCGGGTCGGCTCGTCCTCGATGAGCAGCGGCAGGGCCATCCCCGGGAAGACGGGCCGGGGCACGACGATGAGGGGGAGGTCCTCGGGCAGCACGTCGCGCGCCAGCACGAGCTGGGTGGTGTGCCCGGGCTCCGCCCGGTCCACGACCTCGACGCGCGGCTCGCGGCCGTTCCCGTCCCCGTCCGCCTTCCGGTCCCGTGGTTCGTCGCTCATGCCATGCCTCCCCGGCCCGCGCTCCGCACGTACTGTGCCGTCCCGTTCGCCGCGCCGCAAGGCGCGCGGCCGCCCCGCCGCGGGCGGCTACCGCACGCCCTGGAGCCGGACGAGCATGAGGTCGGCGACGGGCCGGGGCAGGTAGAGGCAGGCGCGGACGAGCGAGCGGCCGATGCCGCCGGGGGCCCCGTCCGCGCGCTCGGCCATCTCGGTTTCGATCCGGAGCACGTCGCCTTCCACGCGCACGCGGTGGGCGATGCGCCGCGCCGCGCCGCGGCGCGTGCGTCCCTCCACGAGGTCGAACACGTTCCACCGGTCCGCGAACAGCACGTCCGGCAGCATGCGTTCCCCGGCGGGGCGCTCCTCGATCAGCTGGACGGCCACCACCTTGTCGGCGGTGTCGGTCAGCACGCGCATGAGCGGGAACCGCCCGTCGAAGCGGCCCTCGAGCGTGTAGTAGCGGAAGCTGTCGCGCGGGTACGCCGGGCAGGTGACCCCGGTGGGCGCCGCCAGGGCGGCGCCCGCGGCGGCGGCGGCGGAGGCGGCGGGGCTGAGGTAGCCGATCTGCCCGAACACGACCAGGCCGGGCCGCGGCTGCAGGTCCGTGCGGGCCAGGCCCCGGCCGTGGAGCAGCGCCCGCACCTCGCGCAGGACGGCGGCGGGGGTGTCGACGCGCGCCGGCGCGTTCCATCCGCCGGCGAGACGCAGCGGCTCGCCGCCCGCGGCGCGCAGGGCCTCGAGCCGCTTCTGCACCGTGTTGCGCGCGCGGGGCGCCGTCCGCCGCGCCGGGGCGTGCCGTTCCAGGCCGTGGTCGCTCAACCGGCTCTGCCGGGCGTAGCGCACCATGCCGTAGCACTGTTCGATGTAGCGGTCCACGCGGGGGTCGCCGGGGACCTGTTCGCGGTACGCCGTGAAATCGCGGGCCGCCTGTTCGCCCAGTTGCTCGATGCGCGTGAGCAGCTCGCCCCGCCGCGGGTCGGCCCGGTACTGCCTGAAGAGCGCGAGGGCGGCGTTGAACTGGCGCGCGCCCCGGACGAACAGCGGGTGCGACGAGGTCGCCTCGGCCTCGTCCGTCCCCGCCAGGGCGGCCCCGTCGTCCACCGCGTCCGGCGCGGGGGCTGCTGCGCCGGGCCGCGGGCCGGGCCCGGCCGCCGCCGGCGCCTCCGCGCCTTCTTCGCCGGGCCGCTCCAGGTCGCCGAGCTCCCCGTTCCACGCGCCGCGGTGCGTGCCGACGACGACCGCGCCGGGCGGGGCTCCGGCCCCGGGCCCGGCGGCGGGCGCGGCGCGCCGGGTGGCCGAAAACAGCGTGCCGCCGGACCACGCCCACCAGGCGCACCCGGCCGCCGCGGCCAGCAGGAGCAGGGCCGCCACGGGGAGCGCCGCCGGCCGGCGCGGCGCGCGCCGCGCCCGCCGGCCGGTCCGGCCGGCCGGCACGACGACGCGCCGCCGCTCCGCGGGTTCCGCGGCCGCCCGGCCGCTCCGCGCGCCGCCTCCGCCCGCCGGGCGCAGGCGCAGCACCGGGCGCGGGCGTGCGCCCGGCTCCCGTCCGTGACCTGTGCGCTTCCTCTTCATGTCCCGGTACCGGCGCCGCCCCCGCCGCCGCGGCTCCGCGCCGCTTGGCAAGACGCGAGGGGAGGGACTATAAGCGAGAGCAGGTACGCTGCCAACCCACACCCGGGGAGCGGACGCATGGCGAAGAAGACCACAGGGCGAAAGAAGGCCGCGGGGCCCGGCAAGGTGAGCCGCGACGCGGCGGCGCGCGCGATCGCCGACGTGGCGGAGCAGACCTACACCGACCTGATGAAGAAGGGGCGCCGCCCGGCCCTGCGCTTCCCCGTGCGCTCGCTCGGCAACGTGCGCTACGACCCCCGGCGCGGGCACTTCGAGATCCTCGGCCGGACGTCCACCCGCACCCTCTCGTACCAGACCGTCAAGACCTTCGCCCAGTCGATGCGGCTGCTCGCGACGACGAAGAACGACCTGCTCGACCGCGACGACATAGCGGGCAAGCGCGAGGTCTACTACAACAGCAAGAGCTGGGGCGCCTGCCGCTTCGAGGCCCAGTCCGAAAGCGACTCGCTGCTCGACGACCTCGAGGCGATGCTCGGCGTCAACCGCGAACAACTCGGCTACATCCCCGAGGAACGCGGCGGCGAGGTGTGCGGGCCGCTGGTCGTCATCGACCGCGACCCCGCCGGCGGCGCGGCGATCCGTGTCGACTGCGCGCGGCTCGGGACCGGCGCGTGGAGCATCCCCTCGCGCGTGGAGCACCTCGGCTTCGAGACCTCGGCGCGCCTGGTGCTCGTCGTCGAGACCTCCTCGCTCTTCCAGCGCCTCGTGCACCACCGCTTCTACGAGCGCGCGAACTGCGTCCTGGTCTCGATGAGCGGCGTGCCCACCCGGGCCTGCCGGCGCTTCGTGCGGCGCCTGGCCGACGAGGCGCGCCTGCCCGTGCTCGCCTTCACCGACGGCGACCCCTACGGCTACTGCAACATCTACCGCACGCTGAAGGCCGGGTCCGGCCAGTCCGCGCACATCAACCGGTACTTCTGCGTGCCGCAGGCGCACTACCTCGGGGTCACCCCCCGGGACATCATCGACTACCGGCTGGAGGACGCGACCCACCCGCTGGAGGAGGTCGACATCAAGCGCGCGCGCGACGCGCTCAAGAACGACCCGTTCATCCGGCATCACGCCGCGTGGCAGGAGGCACTGCAGCAGATGCTGAAGATGGGCGTGCGCATCGAGCAGCAGGCCTTCGCCAAGCACGGGCTCAACTTCGTGCTCGACACCTACCTGCCCGAGAAGCTGAAGAAGGGCCGCTTCCTGCCCTGACCGCCGCCGCGCCCTGCCGCGGGCTTGGACGGGCGGGCCCGCGGGGGTATAGTGCATCGCCGCGCCGCGGGGCGGGGCAGGGGGGGACGGCATGAAAAGGAAGACCCGCGAGAGCGCCCCGGTCCGCACCGTGAGCCTCGCCGCGCTGGGAGCGGCCCTGCTCCTCCTCTGCGGCTGCGAGGACCAGACCCGCTTCGATCACAAGCCGCCCCCGGGCCAGGGCAGCCTGGTCGTGGACAACCGCACCTTCGACGACCTCAGCGTGTTCCTCGACGGGCGGCCGCAGCCCGAGGCCAGGAGCCGCAACGACCGGATCTACGACCTCGCCCCGGGCACCTACCGCCTCGTGATGGACCAGCAGGGCGGCGACCGCTACCACGCCCGGGACATCGACATCGTGCAGGGCCGCCTGACTGTCGCCGAGGTCCGCATCGACCCCTACCGGATCGACCGCTTCAACGTCTCCGTCCGGCTCGACTGAGCCCCCCGGGCCGCGGGCTGGACACGCCCTCCCGTTCGTGAAACCTTCCCGTGCGCCCGCGGCGGCGGGCCGAGCGGGGGAGGAACGCGCATGACGGCGGCACCGGCGTACAAGCCGAACTGGGACGAGACCCGGGAGCACTTCCTCGCCTGGTGGCGGCGCGAGGGACTCGTGCTCGGGATGTGGGGCGCGCCGCCAGCGGAGCGGCCGCAGGAGCCGGCCGAGGAGCCCGGCCCGCACCCGTTCGAGCAGGCGTACACCGACCCCGCCCTGCGGGCGCGGCTGAACCATGCCGCCCTCGCGCGTTGCGCCTTTCCCGCCGACTGCCTGCCGCTGGCCTCCTCCGACATCGGGCCCGGCTCGCTGGCGCTGTATCTCGGGTCCGAGCCCGGGTTCTCGCCGGAGACGGTCTGGTTCCACCCCGTGTTCGAGGACGAGCAGGAGCCGGAGCGGCTGCCGCCGCTCGCCTTCGACCCGGAGAACCGCTGGTGGCGGATCACGGAGGCGACGCTCCGGGCGCAGGCGGAGATGGGCCGCGGCAAGTACTTCGCGTCCTGCCCGGACCTCGTGGAGAACATCGACATCCTCGCCTCGCTGCGGGGCGCGCAGACGCTGCTCGTGGACCTCATCGAGCGGCCGGACTGGGTGAAGGAGAAGATCTCGGAGATCGACCGCGCCTTCGAAGAGGTTTACCGGCGGGTACACGAGATCATCCGCCTCGACGACGGCAGTTCCTGCTTCGGCGCGTTCCGCCTCTGGGGCCCGGGTTGCACGGCCAAGGTGCAGTGCGACGCGGCGGCGATGATCTCGCCCGCGATGTTCGAGGAGTTCGTCGTGCCCTCGCTGCGACGCCAGTGCGCGTGGCTCGACCACTCCATGTTCCACCTCGACGGCACCCAGTGCATCGCGCACCTCGACGCCCTGCTGGCCATCGACGAACTGGACGCGATCGAGTGGACGCCGCAGGACGGCAAGGAGCCCGGCGGCTCGCCGGAGTGGTTCCCGATGTACCGGAGAATCCTGGAGGCGGGCAAGTCGGTCCAGGTCCTCGGTGTCGAGCCGGACGAGATCCTGCCGCTCCTGGACGCCGTCGGCGGCCGCGGGGTGTACCTCATGACGCGCTTCGAGAGCGAGGCCGACGCCGAGTGCCTGCAGGCGGCCGTCGAACCCTACCGCCGCGCCTGAACGCGCGCACCGCCCGTCCCGCCCGGGTGGGCGGCGTTGGCCCCAACGCCGCCGCGCGTCCGCGGCAGCGCTCCTTCAATTTATGGCTCTTTCGCTAAAAGTGTGGGTCATGAGTTGATTCTGGCGCACTTGCGGCTGCATGGCGCAGTAACGGTTTCAGGTTTCGGGTTTCAGGTTTCAGGGGGCCATCCCGGTGGAGACAGCTCGTCTTCATCACCATACGGCTCGCGAGCTTCGGTCACGTGCCAGCGTCGATCGCTGACCGGGAGCTTCCTCTCAAGTGTCTTCTCTAGGCCGTTGAGCATGCGGACACACTCCTGGTAACGCTGCCTGTACTGTTGGAATGTGTTCTGCGATATGTATTCTTGAGTAGCGCCATGTACAGGTGATGAACCGTTTCACCCGCCTCACCCCGGCTGCGATTCACGCCCTCGATCTTGTTGCGCACGTGTCGATCATCATTCTTCTCGGCCAATTGCGACGGCGAGCTGTTCGATGATCGTCGAACCTGACTCCCCAACTCATAGCGTTCCTCAGCGGGCCACTGGTGAGTCAGATCGCATACCTCCAAGTGCAACTGGCACAGCTCACGGTAGACATCCAAGTCCTCAACCGCCATGTACGTCCTATGCGCCATCTCTCACTCCTGAAACCCTGAAACCTTTGTGGCTCTTTCGCTAAAAGTGTGGGTCATGAGTTGATTCTGGCGCACTTGCGGCTGCATGGCGCAGTAACGGTTTCAGGTTTCGGGTTTCAGGTTTCAGGGGGCCATCCCGGTGGAGACAGCTCGTCTTCATCACCATACGGCTCGCGAGCTTCGGTCACGTGCCAGCGTCGATCGCTGACCGGGAGCTTCCTCTCAAGTGTCTTCTCTAGGCCGTTGAGCATGCGGACACACTCCTGGTAACGCTGCCTGTACTGTTGGAATGTGTTCTGCGATATGTACTTCTTGAGTAGCGCCATGTACAGGTGATGAACCGTTTCACCCGCCTCACCCCGGCTGCGATTCACGCCCTCGATCTTGTTGCGCACGTGTCGATCATCATTCTTCTCGGCCAATTGCGACGGCGAGCTGTTCGATGATCGTCGAACCTGACTCCCCAACTCATAGCGTTCCTCAGCGGGCCACTGGTGAGTCAGATCGCATACCTCCAAGTGCAACTGGCACAGCTCACGGTAGACATCCAAGTCCTCAACCGCCATGTACGTCCTATGCGCCATCTCTCACTCCTGAAACCCGAAACCTGAAACCTGAAACCTTTGTCACGAACGCCCTATCACTCCTGGTTCTCTTGGCTCCCGCCACCCACAGAATTCGCGAAAGAACCTGATCTCACGCCCGTTCGGGCGCCGGGGAAACCGGCGGCACGGGACGGGAGCCTTCGGCCGGCGCCCTCACTCGAGACGCAGAGCCCGCAGAGTCCGGAGGGGAGAGCGCCGCGGGCAGGGCAGGCGGCGGGGAGGGTCACGGGGCACGCGCCGGGCGGACACACCGTCGGGCGCGTTCGCCCGGGGTGTGCCCCCGTGGCCGTCGCCCCCGGTTCCCGGGGTCGGTGTCCCCCCGGGAGACACCCGCCGCCTGCCTGTGCCGCCGAACCGCCCTCCGCGCACTCTGCGCCTCGAGCGAGCCCCGGGTGCGCCCCGTGAGACCCTACTCCGCCGAGGGCTTCGTAGGGCAAGCCCACTGCGGCTCCGCGGCCACGGGGCGAGCGGGCGTGAGATCCCCCTGCTCTTCTGCCGTTCTCCGTTTCCTCTGTTCCCTCCTGTGCAATCTGCCCGCACGCCTGTTCCCGCCCGCGCCGCCCGTCCTGCGCGCGTTGAACCCATGACAAGCCTTCGGACGGGTAGTAATGTACCTGTTCATCCCGCGTACGGATGGCGGGGGTACCGGAGCGGCCGGCATGAAATGTGAGCGGACAGCCTGGCTGGCCGTGTGCCTCCTTGCGGCGGGGGCGGTGGCGGCCGCCGCGGGATGGCCGGGCCCGGCGGAGTGGGAAGGACCGGCGGCGGCGCCCGCGGCGCCGGGCGATGCCTTCGACCTGGCCGGCGTGGTCGATCCCGCGGTGACGGTCGATCCCGCCGCCCCGGTGGTCGCGGAGTGGAACCGGACGGTACGGCCGGGGGAGAGCTTCACGCTTACCGGCGAGCGGTTCACGGCCCGCGCGGGCGCCGCGGCAGGGTCGGATACCGCGGTCTGGGTGTGGGCGGACGGCACGGGCGGCGCGCCGCGCGAGGCGCAGGTCTGGAACGTCCACAGCCGCCTCGTCACGGCCACGCTGCCGGACGATCTGCCGCCGGGCATGGTGCTCGTGTGGGTGGAGAACGAGCACGGGCCGGGCGCCCCCGTGTGCCTCAACCGCACGGCGCCCTCCTGGATCGGCCCGCTGGGCGACACGGCCGTGGCGGGCGAGTGGAAGCGCGTCCTGGGGCGCAACCTTACCGACGGCCATACCACCACGAACGCCTGGGTCTACCTGCAGCCGGCGGCCGGGGGCGCCTTCACGGCGTGCGTCGTGTCGAACGCCAATCCCTACGCGGCCTGGTTCCGGGTGCCGCCCGGCACGGTCAACGGCGCCTACCGCGTCTGGGCGCACAACGGCAACGGGGGGGCCTGGGGCTGGGGCGACCCCCTGGACCTCGCGGTGCAGACGGCGTGGCAGCGCGGCGCGTACGCGGAGGGCCTCGCCCCCTCGGGCGGAGACGACACGGCGGCCATCCAGGCGGCGCTCGACCGCGTGGCCGCGCAGCCGGACGGCGGCACGCTGTCTCTTGCCGCCGGCGTCTTCACGGTCACCTCCCAGCTCTCCGTGGGCGATCGCGTCGAACTGGCCGGGGCGGGGATGACGAACACGGTGATCGAGGTCCTGCCGGCGGCCGTGCTGCACAGCGGCATCCGCTTCCTCGGCGACCACGTCACCGTGCGGGATCTCTCCATCATCCAGCGCGCCGCGGCCGGCCAGGTCTCGTACGGCATCTGGAACGGTCCGTGGCCGAACCCCTGCCACGATCTCAAGCTGCTGCGCGTGTCGTACCGCCCCGAGGACGGCGTCGTCGGCAAGAACTGCAGCCCGAATGCGGTACGCTTCGAGATGCGGGGCTGCGAGGCCTCGTACCGCACCGCCACCGGGTCCGACGCCTGGATCCACGGCAACGTCTTCCACGGCGGGTCCGACGCCGAATCCGCGATCGCGGACGACGGGGTGGACAGGGTGATCGTCGAAGAGAACCACTTCGAGACCCCCGACTGGCCCGACGTAGGCGGCAACCGCCAGTACCAGGACCTGCTGAGCGCGGAGGAGCGGGCCTGGCGGGTGTGGTGCAAGCGCGTATTCCTCGCCGGCAGGAACTACGGTTCCTCGACGCATTTCTACGTGGCGCACAACACGGCGGTGGACGTGGCCACGGACGGGAACAAGGGGGAAATGATCCTGTTTCACGGTGGGCGCTCGGGCTGGTTCGCCGAGGTCCTGTCCTGCTCCGGCACGACGCTGACCGTCCGCACGGACGGCACCTTCGGCGGCGTGCCGGGCGTGCAGGTCGACGAGCAGGTGAACCGGCCCGTGCCCGACGCGCTGCACTATGCCGACGCGCTGGACGACACGGCCTACGTGGCCGTTGTCCAGGGACCGGGCTACGGCCAGATGCGGCGCGTCGCGGCGCACACGGCCGACACGCTGACCGTGGCGGTGCCCTGGCGCGTGCCGCCCGCGTCGAACTCGGTGGTCGTGCTGCTGCACGCGTTCACCGACGCCGTGGTCTACGACAACGACCTGTCCGCCTTCCCGGAGGGCTACCGGCTGCGGTACTCCGCGAGCCGGGCCGTGGCGTTCTGGGCCAACTGCGCCTTCAACGTGGCCGAGTCGAACACGGTGCGGCGCTCCTGGATGCTGGCCGACATCTTCGGCTTTCAGACCGCTCCGAGCTGGTGGAACGAGTTCCGCGGCCTGCGCGGGGAAGCGCTCGACAACAGGGGGGTGGACCTCGGCGGCCAGTTCCGCACCGCGGACGGGACGGTGACGGCCATCGGGCCGTTCACGCTGGGCAACGCGGTGCGCGATTGCACGATCGGGGTCGACACCTCCTTCTACTGGTGGAAGCAGGAGGAGCCGCTGGTCGACGGCGCGGTGGGCGTGGTGTTTCCTTACGCGCTGCCCGACCGCACGAACGCGTTCGCCGTGAGCGAGGGCAACGTGGTCGAGCACAACACCGCGTCGGGCCTGAGCTGCGGCATCCGGGCCGGCCAGTGGACGCGGGACCTCTACCGCGGCAACGCCGTCACGACCACGCCCGAGATCATCTCGTGGTACGGCACGGAAACAAATGCCTGGAAGCAGCCGGCGGGTGTCCGGCTGGACCGGCACGCGGCCCCGATCCTGTCGTCCAACACGTACGCCGGCGCGGACCAGGACTACGTTCCCCCCGACGACGGCGCCTACGCGGGCTCGCCCGCGCCGTTGCGCCGGGTGGCGCGCTTCGAGGGCGCGTTGGGCGATACCTTCACGCCGGCGGTCATCCCGGTCGCCAACGTGGGAATCTCGAACATGGCCTGGTCGGCCTCGACCGCCGACGCCTGGATCACCGTCAGCGCCGCCGGAACGAATGCGCTGCCGCCCGAGTCGGCCGGCGGGCTGCTGACCCTCGGACTCAACCCGGCGGCGGCGAACACGGGCCGGCTGTGGGGCGCGGTGTCCATCCTCGCGGGCGGCGAGGAGGTGCGCGTCGGCGTGCGGGCCGACCTGCTCGGGTACCGGCTGTCGCTGCAGACGGAGGGGGCCGGCAGCATCGGCGTGTCACCCCAGCGGTCGCACTACGGGCCCGGCGAGACGGTGACGCTGGCCGCTTCCCCGTCCAACTACTGGTTCTTCGCGGGATGGAGCAACGACCTGTCGGGGACCACGAGCCCGGCCGCGCTGGTGATGAGCGGCGACCGGTCGGTCGGCGCGGGCTTCGAGCCGCAGCGCGCCGTGCACGGCGTGCCGCTCTGGTGGCTGGCCGCCCGGGGGCTTTCGGCCGACGACACCGGCGCGCTCTCCGACACCGACGGGGACACCGCCCCGGCGTGGAGCGAGTACTGGGCCGACACGGACCCGGGCAGCGCGGCAAGCGTGCTGCGCATCCTCCGCGTGACCGCGGACCACGGGTCGGCCGTCGTCTCGTGGCGGGGCGGCACGCAGGCGCGGCAGTGGCTCGAGTGGCGGCCGGCGCTCCTGCCGGAGACGGGCGACTGGACCGCCGCCGCGACCGTTCCCGCGCCCACCCCCGTGACCAACCAGGCCGCCGTGGCCCACGGCAGCGGCGCGCGCGTCTTCCGCCTGCGCGCCGAGCGCGACGAGTAGGACGCCCTCCGCTTCGGGCCGACGCCGCCCAGCCGGGGCCGTGGGGCCGTCGGGGGATGGAGGTCGGAGGTCGGAGGTCGGAGTTCAGAGGTCAGAGGTCGGAGGTCAGAGGTCGGAGATCGGGGTCCGCGATGTCAGCGAAAAGGCGGCCCGCGTTGGCCCTCGCCGCCCCTGGGGCTATGGAGAACGCGGGCAGGGCGCCCGTCCTGGCCCAGTGTAGCAGCGCTCTATGAGCGCCTGCAGGGCGGGGAGGGCGGAGAGCGGTTCGGGCCGCCGCGGCCTCCCGTTCAGGCTTCGCCGGAGGCGGGCTGGCGGCGGCAGGTCGCGCGGCCGGAGCGGTTGTCGATCTCGATGACGTAGCGCGCGCCGCGGAACCGGCGCGTCGCCTCCACGCGCTCGATGGCGGCGGGGAGGCAGGGGGTCACGGTCAGCCCGTCCAGGGTGGGCCGGATGCCGAGCAGGTATTGCGTGGCGGCCACGTGCATCCAGCTCGCCGTGCCCGTGAGCCAGCTGATGCCGCCCTGCCCGAACCGCTCGCTGCCGGGGCCGACGATCGACGAGACGAAGACGTAGGGCTCCCGCTCGTAGTGTTCCGGACCGACCCGTTCGGAAACGACCTCGGGGAGGATGGCGCGGAAGTAGCCGTAGGCGCGTTCGGCACGGCCGAGCAGGGCCTCGGCGATGACCGCCCACGCATTGGCGTGGCAGAAGATGCCGCCGTTCTCGCCCACGCCGGGGTGGGATCCCAGCGGGGGGTCCTCGGGCTCCGGTATGCCGGTGAACGGGGGCGCGAGGATCCGCAGCCCGCATGCGGTGTCGAGCTGCTCGGCCACCGCGTCCATGGCCGCGCGGCCGCGCCCCCCGGCATCCCCCACGCCGGAGAGGACGGACCAGCACTGCGGGGTCAGGAAGATTTGGCCCTGCCGGTTGGCGGCGCTTCCGAGGGTCTTCCCGCTGCTGAGAAGCAGGCGGCGATACCAGCGGCCGTCCCACACCGCGTCGTCGTTGAGCCGTTCCGTCAGTTCGCCGGCCAGCCGTCCGCACCACGAAACCAGCTCCGCGTCGCCCGCGCGCCCGGCCAGTCCGCCCAGCAGCTTGCAGGCGTACACGAGCTGCATGCCGAGCATGACGCTCTCGGCGCGCTCGTCGCCGAACAGCGCCAGGCCGTCGTTCCAGTCGGCGTGAAAGAGGAGCGGCAGGCCGTGGGGGCCGCGGTGCCGCTCGATGTGACGCAGGCCGCGCGCCAGGTGCTCCAGGACCCCGGCCTCCCCGCCGTCGCGGAAGGGAACGGGCCGCTCCAGGAGGCCCGGGTCGCCGGTCTCGGCCACGAGCTGGAAGGCCGTGTAGACGGGCCAGACCGTGTTGTCGCTGCGCCGCGGCCGCTCGGTGGCCGGCCGCGGGTCGTCCGGGAAGAAGGCCATGCAGCCGGCGCCGTCGCTCCGCTGCCGCGCGAGGACCTGCAGGAGGCGCCGCTCCGCGAAATCGGGGTCGATCGCGGCCGCGGCGAGGGCGTCCTGGGCCGTGTCGCGGTAGCGGAGGCCGTCCGTGCCCATGTGGTCGGTGGAGATCGTCCGGGCGAGGTCCAGCGCCACGAGGCTGTTGTAGGGGATCCAGGTGTTGACGGCGCGGTCGAACGGTTCGTCGCCCGTGCGGACCTGCAGGCGCGAGAGACGCCGCTCCCAGAACGCGTCGATCCGCTCGAACCCGGCGTCCAGGGAGGCGGCCGTGCGGTAGCGCGCCAGCACCGCTTCGGCCGCGGGCGGGTCGTCGCCCAGGGCGAAAACAAAACCGAAGGTGCGCTCCGCGCCGGGGTCCAGCCGGACGTCCACCGCCTCCACCGCGCACGCGTGCCCCCCGAGCGGGAGGTCGGCGTCCGGGAGGTCGCGGCCCCGGCCCAGCGCCGCCGGGGCCGCGTACGTGCCGGTGGCGCCGATGAACGCGTCCCGCGAACACGCCCACCCGTCCACCGGGTCGGTGCAGCCGAAGAGCATGCGGGGCGCGAAGGGGGCCTCGAAGACGTGGTAGTCGTAGCGGATGGCGTTGAGCGCCGCGTCGAAGCGGAGGGAGAACTGGTTCTTGAGGTAGCACCAGCCCACGGCCTCGCGCAGGAACTCCAGCAGCCCGAACTCCAGGTACGACACGGCCTGGAGCGAGACGGGCCGGCCGCCCGCGTTGCGGAGCGTGACGCGCCAGAGCAGCACGTCGTCGTCCGGCGGGATGCCGTAGGCCACGCGGGCCTCCACGCCGCCCCGCGCCGCCTCGAAGACGGTCGCGCCGGGCCGGTGGCGGCAGGCGAAACGGTCGAGCGGCGCGCACGCGGGCGCGAAATGAGGGTTCCACACCTCGCCGGAGTCCCGGTCGCGCAGGTAGAGGTAGAAGCCCGGCCGGTCCCCGGGCGCCGCGGTGTAGTGGTAGCGGGTGATCCGGCGCGAGAAGGGCTCCCTGTGCCAGAGCAGGCCGCCGGCGTTCTGGCTGACGAACGCGCGGAGCCGCCGGTTGCCGAGGTAGTTGATCCAGGGCCGCGGCGGGGACGGGTCGGTGACCACGTACGCGCGCCCGTCGAAATGGCCGTAACGCCCCATGCCGCGCGCCCGCCTCACGCCCCGCCGTCGACCAGGCCCCGGCCGTTCTCGCGGATCACGTCGCGGTACCACCACGCGGAGTCCTTCGGCGTGCGGCGGCCGGTGGGGTAGTCGACGTGGACGATGCCGAAACGCGGGCCGTGACCGTGTGACCACTCGAAGTTGTCCATGGCGGACCACAGGAAGTAGCCGCGGACGTCCACGCCGTCGTCGATGGCCCGCCGCAGGGCGCGCAGGTAGCGGGCGAGGAAGTCGATCCGCTGCGGGTCGTGGACCTTGCCGTCGAGCTGCACCCAGTCGTTGTTCGCCATGCCGTTCTCGGAGACGACGACGGGCAGCCCGTAGCGCTCGTGCAGGAAGCGCGGACCCCAGTACAGGGCTTCCGGCGTCACGGGCCAGTTCATCGACGTGCGCGGGTAGCCGGGCGCGCGGGTCACGCTCTCGAACGGCTTGCCCTCGGCCGCACGCGCCAGCCAGCCGTTGTAGGTGTTGGCGGCGAGGAAATCGAGCGGCTGCCGGATGGTCGCCAGGTCGCCGTCGGGAAAGGCGGGCAGGTCCGCGCCGAAGAGCTTCACCCCGTCCTCCGGGTAGCGCCCGAGCAGCATCGGGTCGGTGAACCACGGGTTGTTCATCATCGAACGCTGGTCCATCACGAACGTGGCGCGGCGCGCGGCCTCGACGTCCTCGGGCGAGCCGGTGTGCGGGAGGGCGGGCATGACGACGGGCGCGACGCCGACGAGGGGGGCCTTGCACGCGTGGGCGCGCAGGGCCTGCACGGCCTTGCCGTGGGCGAGCAGCGTGTGATGGGCGGCCCGCAGCACGTCGGGGAACGGCAGCTTGAGCCCGGGGGCGTTGATCGCGTTCTCGTGGCCGAAGTGGATGAAGCACTGCGGCTCGTTCATCGTGATCCAGTGCGTGACGCGGTCGGAGAGCCGTTCGACGACGACGCGCGCGTAGTCGGCGAACCAGTCGGCGCTGTCGCGGTTCAGCCAGCCGCCGCGCGTGTAGAGCGCGTAGGGGTAGTCCCAGTGGAAGAGGGTGACCCAGGGCTCGACGCCTTTCGCCAGCAGCGCGTCGACCAGCCGGTCGTAGAAGGCGAGGCCCTTTTCGTTCACCGCGCCCGTGCCCCCGGGCAGCACGCGCGGCCAGGAGATGGAGAAGCGGTAGGCCTGCAGGCCGATCTCGGCGAAGAGCGCGGCGTCCTCCTCGACGCGGTGGTAGTGGTCGCAGGCCGTCTCGCCGGAGGTGCCGTCGGCGATGGCGCCCGGCCGCCGGCAGAAGGCGTCCCATACCGAGAGCCCCTTGCCGTCGGCGTCCCACGCGCCCTCGACCTGGTAGCTCGCCGTCGCCGCGCCCCACGTGAAGCCCTTCGGAAAACCCATCGCGCTCCTCCATTCCGCTCCGGCCCGACGGCCGCGCGGGGTAGTTTGCAGAACCCCGCGCCCCGCGCAAGCCCGCGTCTCGCGGGGCGCCGGGGCGGGTCGTGGCGAGCCCGCGAAAGAAGCGGGCTCCCCGGTTGCCCGGGGAGCCCGCCCTGGCTCCGTTCAGACCGTCCGGCGGATCATCCGCGGCGGCGGCGCAGCATCACGGCCGCGGCACCGAGCGCCAGCAGGCTGACCGAAGCCGGCTCGGGGATCAGCGTGGAGCCGTACAGCGCCTCGACCTGCGTGGCATTGAGGGCCACGTCCTCGAGGTAGACGTTGTCCAACTTGCCTTTCAAGGCACGGGCCCCGTCCAGCTGGCCGCCCAGCGCCATGCTCCCGGCCGGCAGGTTGGCGTTGTCGACCAAGACCACCGTAGCGAAGAATGTGCCGTTGGTGTACAAGGTCCCGGTTCCCTCGTTGCTGCCACTGCTGCCGAGTCCGTGGGTGTTCGCCTGGTGGACCATCGTGATGTGCGTCCAGACGCCGTCCCCAAGAGGCACGTTGGGGGTGAACGCGCGGTCGCCGACCTTCATCCGCACGGCGGTCGCCTCCGTGAACCTCGTGATGTCATCGACGCCGGGCCCCCCGGAGTTGGGCAGATCCAGGATGTGAGTGGAGGGGTTGGTAGTTACCTGATCGCCCGTCCGCGCTACGCTGAAGGCCAGCGTGAAGTCCTGCGCAATCCCGATGCCCGGGAAGCCGGCCATGGACAGGATGTCGCCGTTGCTCCCGGTCGAGAAGTTCGCGGCGAGATCGCTCCCCGCCGTACCGGCGGCAAAGACGATGTTGTCCGACGACCCGGTGAAGTTGTTCAACGTGCCGTTGTTGGTGGCCGACGTGATCACCTGCCCGATGCTCTTGCCGGGCTCGTTGAAGTCGACGTCCACGAGGACCGTCGCCTGGGCGGCAAACGCCAGCAGCAGCGTCATGATTCCAAGCAGCCACATCTTGCGCGTCGTACGTGTTCTCATCTCCGCGTCTCCTGTTGTTGTGCGCTCCGGTTTCCTGCCGGAACGCTACTCTCTCTCTTCTCCGTTGACGGCGCCGCACCCGAAGGCCGTGCGTGAGGCGCTATCAACACCCTTCTCCGGAAGACCTGTCGGCCCGCCATGCGCTGCTCCAGCATGGTCCAGGCCGCCGCGACGAGCTCGGCGGGATCGAAGGCGATCGTTTCAACGGGCACGGGCCAGGCCATTTCGGTCCCGGCCGTGATGGACGTCACCATCCAGAGTTTTCCCGGCACGGCGGCGCCCGCCGCGACGGCGGCCTGCGCCGCCCCGAGCGCCACGTATTCGTCGGTGATCACCAGTCCGTCGGGACGCGGACCGGCCGCCTTCCACAGGTGGTCGAACGCGGCGACCCCCTTGGCGGCGCTGGGCATCCACGGGATGCGGAGCGGACACGGCGTCGCGACGGCCAGGCCCCATCGCTTCGTTGCGGCCACGAACGCCTCCTCAAGCAGGTCGTGTCCGTTGGGTTCGAACCCCGGGGTTTCCACGAGCGCCAGGCGGCGGCACCCCTTGGCCGCGGCACGTTCCACGGCACGGCGCACAAAGGCCAGCCGGTCGAATTCGACGACGTAGGGGGTCCGGCTGCCTCTCCCGGTGGTCTCGACCGCAGGGACGTTGGCCCGTCGGAGCTGTTCGCGCAGCTCGGGATGGCTGACCGGCACGCCGCCGATGACCAGCAGGCCTCTCACGCGCCCGGCCTCGACATCCTCGGGCAGCCGCGGGTCGATGTCCTGCTGCACGGGACTCGGGCGGCCCGGCATGTAGGCGTTGTGGTAGAAGCGGAAGCGCGCTCCGGCGTCGGCCAGGACATCGACGACCGCGCGGGCGGCCAGGTGGTCCCATTGCGACAGGCCGGGATCGAACATGGCGCGGGTCAGCACGGCCACCCACGCGTCCCGGCCGCGATGCGGATTCTCGGCCACGAAAGTGCCGCGGTGGCGATGGCGCACCAGCAGGCCTTCGGCCTTCAGCCAGGCCATCGCCTTCTGGAGCGTGCTGGCGCCCACGCCGGTCCACTCCGCCAGTTCGCTGTGGGCGGGCAGCGCCTCGCCCGGCTGCAGGGTGCCGTTGCGAATCAGCGTTTCAATATGCGTGGCACACTGCTTCCACAAGGGTACGATCCCCTCGGTCCGCACCTGCCATGAAATCGTCTGCCTATGGTCCGCCACACGCAACCTGCCCGGTGTCTTGTGACATTGTCTTGCCATCACTATGAAGCAAGGTTATCAATACAAACGATGCGAGTCAACATGAAAAATATGGAAAAAACCTTCCGTCTTCCGGCACCGGGAGGGCTGCGCGTGAACGGGCTGAACGCGCCCCTCGGCATCGATGACCCGGTCCGGCGGCTCTCCTGGGAACTGCCGTGGACGGGGCCGGGGGCCGCGCCGTCCGCCGTGCGGGTGGTCCTGGCCTCCACGCCGGGGGCGCTGGAGGCCGGCCCGTGGCTCGAGGACACGGGACGCGTGGCGGCCGCCGACGCGGAGGGCGGTATCGCGATGCTCGACGAGGCCCCGCGCCGCAGCCGGGAGCGGGTATGGTGGCGGGTCATGGCCTGGGATGAGGCCGGCGGGGCGTCCGCGTGGAGCGATCCGTCCTTCTACGAGATGGGCCTGCTGGCGGCGGACGATTGGGAGAGCCCGTGGCTGGCCGCGCCGGGCGTGCCCCTGCCGCTGCTGCGCTGCGCGTTCCCGCTGGAGGGCGGCGTGGAAGCGATCGCGCGCGCCCGCGTCTACGTCAGCGGCCTGGGCTACTACCACGCCCGGCTCAACGGCCAACCGCTGGGCGATGCCGCGCGCGCGCCGGACTACACGGACTACTGGAAGCGCGTGTTCTACGCCACGCACGCCGTCGAGTCGCACCTGGTCGCCGGCGAAAACGTCATCGGCATCGTGCTGGGGCAGGGCTGGTTCGAGCGGTTCGGTTACGGCGACAGCATGGCGCGCTGCCGGGTCGAGATCGACTACCGCGACGGGCGGCGGCAGGTGGAGGGCGCCGACCTGCGGACCTGGCGGGCCGCGCCGGGACCGTGGCGCGCCGCCGATCCCTACCGAGGCGAGACCTACGACGCGCGCCTGGAACGTCCCGGGTGGGACCGGCCCGGCTACGGCGGCGTCGAAGACTGGGGGCCGGTCTCCGCGGCCCACCGCGCGCCGGATGCGGCCATGCGCGGGGCCGCCTGCGAACCGGTGCGGGTCACCGAGACGCTGGCCCCGGCCTCCGTGCGCGAGGTGCGCCCCGGCGTCCGCGTGGTGGACTTCGGCCGGAACTTCACCGGCTGGCTGCGGCTCACGGCGGAAGGAGCGGCCGGCACGCAGGTGCGGCTGCGCTGCGCGGAACTGTGCGCCGAGGACGGCAGCCTGCTGCAGGCGAGCCTGCGCGGGGCCGAGTGCACGGACCGCTACGTGCTCAAGGGCGGCGGCGTGGAAGCCTGGGAGCCGTCGTTCACGCACCGCGGTTTCCGCTACGTGCAGGTCGAGGGCTCCCCGGCGCTGCCCGACGCCTGGTCCGTCGAAGGGCGGGTCGCGCACACGGACATGCCCCGCCGCGGCCGCTTTGCCTGCTCGGACGAACGGCTGAACCGGCTGCACCGGGCGGTCGACTGGACGATCCGCGCCAACACGATGAGCGTCACGACCGATTGCCCGCAGCGCGACGAGCGGCAGGGCTGGCTGGGGGACGGGCACCTGGTCGCGGAAACGGTGCTGCATCACTTCGACCCGACGGGCTTCTACCACAAGTGGCTGCAGGACATCCGCGAGACGCAGGACGAGGCGGGACGCCGTTGGAGCACGTGCGCGCCGCCGTGGTACTCCCGCGGGCGGGACCGGCCTCCCCACCGCGGCCGCCGGCAGGCCGATCTCGCGTGGACCGCCGCCGGTACGCTGATTCCCTGGGAAGTCTACCTCCACCACGGAGACCGGTCGGTCCTGCGCGAAGCGGCGCCCGCCGTGCTCGCCCACGTGCGCTACCTGGCGGGCCGCGGGGACTTCCCGCGGATCGACGCGGTCGAGATCGGCGACCATCTCTTCCCGGGCTGGGGGGAGAAGAAGGACCCCACCGACCCGGTCCTGCTCGGTACGGCGTTCGCCCTGGAACAGACCCGCATCGCGGGCCGGATGGCCGCCCTGCTGGACGACCCGGCGGCGGCACGGGAATGCGAGGCGTGGGCGGAGGCCTACCGCCGGGCCCTGGCCGAGAACTTCCATGACCCGGCCACGGGCGGCTTCGGCAGCCAGACCGCCGACGCGCTGGCGCTACAGTTCGCCTTCACCCCCGCCCGGGACCGCACGTTGGCTCACCTGGTGGCCGATATCGAGCGGCGCGGCGGCCACCTGGCCACGGGCATCGTGGGCACGCGGTACCTGCTCGAAGCGCTGAGCGCCAACGGGCGCTCCGACGTGGCGTGGCGGGTGGTGACGGCCGAGGGGTACCCGGGCTGGATGGACATGCTCGCGAACGGCGCCACCACGATCACGGAGCGATGGACCTACTGGGACCACTGGGAGATGAACTCGCACAACCATCCCGCCTTCGGGTCGGTCGGTGCCTGGCTGTTCCGCTGGCTGGCGGGCATTCGCGTGGACCCCGAGGCGCCCGGGTATCGCCGCTTTACGGTGGCGCCGCACCTCCCGGAAGGGATGGCGTGGTCGGAAGCGGAACTCGACACCGTGCGCGGCCGCGTCGCCGTGCGCTGGGAACGACGCGACGGGTGCATCAGGATGGATGTCACCGTCCCACCCGGCGCGGAGGCCGCCGTGCGGTTGCCTGCCTTGTCCGGTGAAGTCGAACGACGGCTTCTTGGCCCCGTTACCCACACCCTGGAAAGCCAGGACGCAGGGCTTCGTGACGAACGGACCCGCCGCACGGGTTGCGCCTTCACGGCAAGCACCCGGGAAGCCACGAGGGGAGAGTAGAGCGTATGCAGAAGACAAGAGATACATGGAAGCGCGGCGTCGTGGGGGGGCTGTGGGCCGGCTTCGCACTGGTCCTGTGCCCCGGGAACGGCCAGGCGGCGGAGGCCCGTGCCCCCGTCCCGACCCCCTTCGCCCGTATCGGCCGGGCGACCTCGCGGCCGGAATACCACGCCGGCAGGTTCAGGGCCTTCGGCTGGGAGACTTCGACGGCCTTCTGCGGCATGCGCGACGCCAACCTCGAGGGCGCGCCGTGCGTGGGCAAGGACGCCTCCTGGTGGCTGACCTACGACCGCGACGCGCTCTACGTGACGTGCCTGGTCGCGCTGGCTCCGCAGGGCGAGCACTTCCTGGCCGGCACCGCGGCGGAAAACGACCCGGCCATCTTCCGGGGCGACCACCTGGTGATCCAGGTCGCGCTTCAGCCCGACGTCGGGCAAGCCGGTGTGCCCTACCTGCGGGTGGCGCTGAACCCGAACGGCGCCGTCTGGGCGGAGACCGTCGAAGCGCTGCCCGGCCAGAACCACCCGCTGGATACCGGCAGGCTGGTCTACGGCAACTACGTCGGCAGCGGCCACATCCCCGGCCACTGGTGGTATGCCCGCCTGCGCATCCCCCTCGAGATGCTCGGTGTCGACAGCCTGGATGGGAAGACCGCCAGGACACACCTGGCCTGGGTGACCGAGCCGCACTACCTGAGCTGGGGCGGGGTGAAGGCCGGGGACTGGGCGCGCATGCCGACGGTCGTCTTCGACCCGAAACCGCGCACCAGCCTGCGGCTGAACGGCAGCGGCCCGCCGCTCCTCCTGCCCTCCGGCCATCTCAACCTCGACCTGAGCAGCCGGATCATGGCCGGCAGCAGCGACGAACCGACCCGGTTCCGCCTGACCGCCCGCAACGTGGCGAACGGGCGGACCACCTGGGAGCGGACCTGGGAGGACGCCGGGGAATCCGGCCGGACGATCGGCTTCCGGGCCGTCGAGAACGTGAAGCCGGTCAACGGCGCGGAGAACCGGCTGGTGGTGCGGGCCGAACACAGCCTGGGCGGAGACGCGCACCTGCTGTTCCACAACGAGCTGCCGTACCGCCCCGGCGACGAGCGCGTGGCGGCCGCCCTGGACGAGTGGAAGCGCCTGCACGCCTACGAACCCGATGCCGGGGCCGATTACGACTACGTCTACGCGCCGTACGTGAACAAGCTCGAAGCCCGGGTGAACACCGGGCTCGAACTCGGGATCTACTCGTCGGACAACCGGGCCAGGGCCGAGCGCATCGTCGCCGCCGACCGCCTGGTCGTTCGGGTCGTCGATGCCGGCGGCGCCCGGGTCGCCGACGGCGCCGGCGCGGTCGCCGACGGCGCCGGGCGCGCTGTCGTCGCCTTCGATCCGCCGCTGCCGGGCGGTGCGTACACGGTGAAGATGGAGCTCTACGGGGGCGAACGCCTGGTGGACTCCACCGAGATGGAGTTGGTGCGCGAGCGGTTCGAGTGGGAGCACAACACCCTCGGCAAGGACCGGGTGATCATCCCGCCGTGGACCGAGGTGGGACGGGGCGGCCGCCGGGGGGCCGCGGGCGCGGGACAGTCCGCACTGACCTGCTGGGGGCGGACCTACGTGCTGCAGGACACCGGGCTGCCCGCGGCCATGATCTCCCAGGGGGAGGACGTGCTGGCCGGCGGGGGCATGCGGCTGGAAGGCGTGATCGACGGGACCGCCGTCGTCGCCGCGGGTACGGCCCCCCCCCGGATCACCCTGGTCCCCGGCCGGAAATTCCCGGCGGAGTTCGCCCGGTACGAGATGGCGACCAACGCCTGTCCGGTCGCGGGCAGGGATTTCGAGCTCGAACCCGCCGCCGGGTTCGCCGCCGAGGTGAAGGCCGGCTCCAGGCTCGGGGCGGTCGACGTCCGCGTGCGCAGCCGGCTGGACTACGACGGGCTGTACACGATCGGGCTGACGCTCGATGCGGCCGCGCCGGTCACGGTGGACCGCCTGACCCTGACCGTGCCGCTGAACGACCGGGCCGATCTCTACCGCTTCAGCCGCGCGCTGGACGTGCACTGCCTCGGCACGATTCCGGAAGGCGAGGGCGTGCTCGACCGGAGTTCGAATCTGCCCCCGCACCCGGCGCTGACCGGGAACTTCGTCCCCGTCGTCTTTGTAGGCGACTACGATCACGGCCTGTTCTGGATGGCCGAGAGCGACCGGGGCTGGAGCGTGGAGGACGACCAGGAACAGGTGACGCTGGTGCGCGAGGACGGACGGTTGATGCTCAGGTTCCACCTGTTCGCGAAACCCGCGACGATCGACGCCCCGCGCACCTTCGAGTTCGCGTTCATCGCGACGCCGGCCCGCCCGAAGGCGGCGGGGTACCGCCAGGCCTTCATGGAAGGCAAGCACACCCACGACACCGCCGGTTTCCGCTACTACGGCGGCGGCGTCAACGGCTTCCAGCTCGAGACCCCCGAGGATTACGAGGGGTTGCGCCGGTTCCTCTACGAGGACGAGGACGGTATCAGCTCGCACTACTTCGACGAGGCCGACCGGCCCGCGGGGCACAGCACGTACTACCGTGTCCGCACCGGCATGGCGAAGCAGGGATATCCCCTGACCCTGTACGGCTGCACCTGGGGCGCCAACGCGGGCATGAAGAGCTTCCCCACCTACGGCAGCGCGTGGACCCACACGGCCAGGACGCTGGAAACCGGAACCCCCTGCACGGAGTACCGGAACTGGACCAACTTCGGCGGCACCGCGAAATGGGATACCCTCGCCGAACTGATCCCGGTGTTCATGCTCATGGACGAGAGCTACGTCGATGCCTGGCTCTGGCACATGGTCCGCATCGGCAGGTTCAGCGGGGTCAACGGCTGCTTCTTCGATTGCTTCGAGAGCCTGCCCAAGGCGCTGCGCGGAAAGGTGAAGACCGACATCAACGGCGTGGCCTACCGTCGCGAGTCGGACGGCCAATTGCGGCCCTTCGCCAACCCGCTTCGCTACCACCGGCGGAACCGCCGCTTCGCCACGGCCCTCTGGCTGATCGGGCGCCCGCCCGCCCTGCTGCAGAGCAACAACTTCGACAACACCTACGGCCCCACCTGGTATGTCGAAGCCAGCGTCTACCTGCGCAAGTTCGGCGAGGACTTCTTTGACCGGGGCTTCACGCCGGACGTCTACGCGGCCTATACGGCGAGCTGCTCGGGCATGGCGAAGGCCACCACCCATGTCCCCACCGCCCCCGGCCCGGACGGACGGCCGACGTTCGACGACGACCTCTTCGGCCTGATCGCCGCCTACGGCGTTCTCCACGACATCGCGCACGTCGGCAACCCCGGCTGGCTGTCCCGCAACGCGAAGACCGTGAGCCGGGCTCTGCTGGAGCTCGTCGATATCGGGGATCCGGCCGTGCGTCACATCCGCTACTGGAATCCGGGCGGCGCGTTGACCGTCTCCGACGAGCGCGTCCTGGTCGGCGGCTATGCCAACGCGGAGAAGGGGCGCGCGGTGATCGCCGTGCTGAACCCGACGGAGGAGGACAAGGCCGTCTCGATCGCCTTCGCCGCGGCCCTGCTGGGTCGCGAGCCGACGACGATCCGGGATCTCCTGGCCGACGTCGACGTCGCCCGGGGGGCCGTCGCCGAACTGGAGATGGTGCCGCGCGGCGTGCGGTTCCTGGTCGTGGAATAGCCGTGCCGGTGCGCGTCAGCCGGCGGAAGAACGTCCCGGGGTCGGGCGCGGCGCGAGGCGGCCGCGTCCCGCGGAGGGAACCGGAGAAATGAAGATGCTCAAGACAGCCGGCGTGATGGCCCTGGTGCTCGGTGCCCTGCCGGGCCCGGCGGCCGCGGGGGACGACGACAGTGCGCCGAGGGCCATGATCCCCTTCCAGGCGGAGGCCCCCGTGCCGGACGGCGTGGCCGCGCCGGGCGAGTGGGACGGTGCGGCGCGCATCACCGGCTTCGGCAACTACAATCAAGGGGCGCTGGTGCCCGAGAAGCTGCAGCCGTCCTGGCGGCTTTCCTTCGACGAGGAGAACCTCTACCTGGTCAGCGACTGGCCGCTCTACCCGGCCGGTTCGATCAAGGCCCGCAACAAGCGCGGCGACGAAGGCGGCAGCCACCCCGGCGCCACCGGCTGGCCGGACGGCTTGCTGGGGGACGACCACGTGGAAATCCAGATCAGCACCTGGCCCGATCCGAACATGGCGCTGACCCGTCACTTCTTCAAATGGATGGTCAACCCCTATGGCGCGATGGTGGACCAGAAACGGGAGCACGCGGTCGGCTGGGCAGGCTTCGAATGGGAATCGGGCGCGCGGACAGGCTGCCGGATCGAGGATTCGGTCTGGACCCTGGAGATGGCGATTCCGTGGGCGAGCATCGGCTTCGCGGCCGCGCCGGAGGACGGGACGGCCCTGACGCTGCAGTTGGTCAACGCCTCCGATTCCGAAATGGCGTACCTCGGCTGGGTGCCGACGGGCTGGCTGGACTTCAAGGGCTTCGCGACGGTGGTGGTGGACCGCCGGGCGCCGGCGGTTCAGGTGGAAAGCCTGGGCGAGTTGATGGACGGCAGGCTGGCGCTGGCCGGCGCCGTCGTCAATCCCGGGCCGGAAGCGCGCAAGCTCGATGTCGAGTTCGTGGTTGACCATCCCGACAAGGGCGAGGTCTTCCATGACCGGCTGGCGCTGGACGTTCCCGCCGGCGGCCGCGTTCCGCTGGCGCTGGCGCAGACGCTGGCGCTGGAGCAGCCCGACAGCGTTCTGTGGGGACAGGGGCAGCGGTTGCGGGGCAAGCCGGCCTATCGCTATCAGTTGACGGTCACGGACGAAGGGAAGCAGACGGTCTTCCGCCAGGGCGGGCGTTTCTTCAAGCGCCCTGCCGACCTGGAAACGGCGCTCTTCGAGTTCCTCGCCTCGTCGCGCGGGGTATCCGGCGACCCGGCCGTCAACACCGCCTACCTGCCCAGTTACGACAAGTGCGAAGTCAGCGTCGACGTGGACATACTGGGCATCAAGCCGGAACTGCGGGCTGCACACGGGGTTGACGTCGTGGTGGAGAAACTGGTCGAGGACCATCGCCAGCCCGTGGTGGCCGGGACCACCTACCGCTATGCGAGGCATGTCGAGCCGATCCCGGATTCCGGGAGGGTGGAGTTCGTCATGGACGTGCCGCCGCTGCCGCCCGGCGCCTACGGGGTGTTCACCCGCCTGCTGGACGAGAAGGGGGGGGTGCTCTTCACCAAGCGCGACATGTTCAAGCGGCATCGCTTCGAATGGGAGAACAACACCCTGGGGAAAGGCGACCAGGTGATTCCGCCCTGGACACCCATCGCGGTCAGCCAACGGAAACTCGGCGTCTGGGGGCGCGAGACCACCTTCGGCTCCGACGGCCTGCCCGCCTCGATCAAGAGCTTGGGCGACGAGCTGCTGGCCGGACCGGTGCGGCTGGAAGCCGATCTGGCCGGTCAGCCGGCGGCGTGGACCACGGCGGAGCCGTTCCACGTCACCCGCGCCGGGCCGGGCGTGGTCGAGACCGAGGCGAACGGGCGATTGGGCACGCTGCCCGTGACCATCGCGACCCGCACGGAGTACGACGGCTTCATGCAGGTGACCCTCGCGCTGCAACCCTCGGAGAAGACGGACGTGCGCGGCATGCGCCTGGTCATTCCCCTGGCGGAACCGGTGGACACCGTTCTGGTGATCGGCGGCAGCGGGCGCCTGCCGGACTTCGCGGGCGAACTGCCCCGGGGCGAGGGCGTGCTCTGGAGAACGTCCGAAGGCCTGCCCCATGTCGCCGGGATTCGCGGCAAGTATATCGCCACCGCCTACTTCGGGAACGGCGAGCGCGGTCTCACCTACACCTGCTGGTCCGATGAGGGTTGGGTGCTGGACGACGGCAAGGACACGGCCGACATCCGCCGCGTGGAGGGCGTGGTGTGCCTGGTGCTGCACCTGGCCAATACCGCCCGGGAGATCGAGGCGCCTCGCCGGTTGACCTTCGCCCTGCAGGCCACGCCGGTCCGCCCGATGACCCCCGGCTACCGGCGCGGCCCGGCCCTGGCACGGGCGCATCTCAGGCCGGAAAGGCCGCGCGACACGGCGGCCGTCACCACGGGCTTCCTCTCCTGCTATGGAGGCAAGCCGGGAACGGATCACCTCACCATCTACGACGAGACCGACTGGGCGATCATGCGCGAGCAGGTGCTGCGCTACCGGCGCGCCGACTGGCCGAAGTACGGCCGGACCCTGCTCAACTACACCGCTTCGAACACGCTCGGGCTCGGGATGCGCGAGTACGACACCTACGCGGGCGAATGGGCGTTCAGCACCGAGCTGAAGCCGAACCCGACCGTGGCCCGGGGCTTCTACAACGATTTCGGGGTCTTCGGGCCGCGCCAGCAGACGCGGGTGCGCTGTGATCTGGTGCCGAGCGCGGTGGACATGCGCGTCTGGGCCTTCGACCAGATGCAGCGCAAGGCCGGCCTCAACGGCTACTGGTGGGATCACGAAGCCTACTGGAGCAGCGCCAGCCTGGTCCGCGGCACCGCCTACGTGCGGGACGACGGAACCGCGCAGGGCACGCTGAACATCCCGCTGTTCCGAGAGCTGTTCAAGCGCCTGGCGACGGTCTCGCACCGGAACGCGATGGTCAACATCCAGGGGCGTTACGCGCACAGCGGCAACGTGCCGGCGATCAACGGCTACTGCAGCTATCTTTGGGCGATCGAAGGGCCTTGGTACATGCCCAACCTGGCGTTCGACCAATTCGAGACGATAGGCGGACTCGCCCGCTACCGCGCCTACGTTGGCCGCTGGCTGGGTGTGCCGGTGACGCACCGCTCCTTCGTGCAGGATCGCGAGTTCAAGATCGACCAGGGCGAGCGTCCCTTCCAGTCGCGCAGTGTCATCGGCCTGGCCCTCCTGCACGACGTGGGGGTGGATAGCATGCAACTGCACAGAGAGCTGTGCCGGCGCACCGCGAAGGCGCTCGACTCCTTCGACCTGTTCGATGACCAGCGCACCGAGTGGATTCCCTACTGGCGCAGCGGCGCGCTGGCGAAGCCGGACATGGCGGACGCCGTGGCGACGGTCTACGTCAACCGCCCCAAGAAGGGGCCGGTGGAGGCGCTGGTGGTCGTCTTCAACAGCAACAAGGAACCCGTGCAGACCGTCCTGCAGCTTGATGGAACGGAACTGCTGGGGCAGCCGATCCTGACCTGCCGTGACCTGGAAACGGGCGAACCCGTCGCCGTGACGGCGAAGGAGCACGGTGCGACCGTCTCGATCGAAATCGAAGGCCATGATTACCGGTTGGTGTGGGTCAGGTAGCTGCAGAACGAATCCGGGCGCGATCAAGCGCGCTTCCCCCTCGGGAGCGGTCGCAGGCCGTCTCGCCGGAGGTGCCGTCGGCGATGGCGCCCGGCCGGCGGCAGAAGGCGTCCCAGACGGAAAGCCCCTTGCCGTCGGCGTCCCACGCGCCCTCGACCTGGTAGCTCGCCGTCGCCGCGCCCCACGTGAAGTGCTTCGGAAAACCCATGCCCCGGCGCCTTTCGTTCGAGCCCGCCCTCCCGGCGGCACTTCGCGTCTTCATGCCGTGAGCGTCGCGCAGGGCAAGCCCCGCGTCGGCCTTAACGCCGGCACGGGGGCGGACGGGGCACGGGGCGCGACCCGGCGGCCCGCCGGACAGTGAGACCGTCGGACAGCGGGTCGGCCATGCGGAGATCGCAGACCGGAGCCGCCATGCTGGAGGAAAGGCGGGCCGCTTCGGTGGACATCAGGCGCCGGGCGCGGATGAACGGAGCAGGGCGTCGGCCGTGACGTCCTCGAACCGTTCGACGCGCCAGCCGGCGCCGGGGTGCACGGAGGCGGGGCCGACGGCGAGCACGCGCATGCCCGCGCCCCGGGCGGACACGACGCCCGCGGGGGCGTCCTCGACGCCGACGCAGTCGACCGCCGCGAGGCCCAGCCGCGAGGCGGCGAGCAGGAAGGCCTCGGGATCCGGCTTGCTCGCGGAGAGGTCCGTGCCGTCCACGATCGCGTCGAAGGCGTCGAGCAGGCCGGTGCGCTCCATGATCCGCCGCGCGTTGCGGCTGGAGGAGGCGACGGCGAGCCGGACGCCGCGCCCGCGCAGGCCGTCGAGGCAGGCGCGCGCCCCGGGCGTGACGTCGGCGGGGGAAAGCGTGTCGAGCAGCTCGCGGTAGCGCGCGTTCTTGCGCTCCGCCATCTCGCCGCGCTCGTCGTTCGTGTAGGTCCGGTCCGCCGCCTCGAGCAGGATGGCCAGCGACTCCATCCGCGACACGCCGCGCAGCCGGTGGTTGACGGTCTCGTCGAACGGGATGCCCTCGGCGTCCGCCAGCTCCTTCCACGCGCGGTAGTGCAGGTTGTCGGTATGCACCAGCACGCCGTCGAGGTCGAAGACGACGCCGCGGACCGGGCGCGGCGCTTCGCCGGCGGCGTCGAGGTCGAGCTCGACCGGGTCCGCCCCCGCCGTCGCGCGCAGCGCGCCGCAGCGGACGGGCACCTCGCCGCCGTCCGCCCGCAGCCGGAGCGTGCGCCCCCGCACCTCCACGTCCACCGGCGTGCCGTGCCACCGCACGCGGAAGGAGAGCGCCTCCCACGCGGGCGGCAGGCGCGGCTCGACGCGCAGCGCGTCGTCCCCGGCCTCCACGCCGCCGAAGCCCTGGACGGCGGCGACCCACGTGCCGCCCATGGAGGCGGCATGGATGCCCGATTCGCTCTCCATCTCCTTGCCCTCGGCCAGGTCCACCTCCGCGGAGTCGAGGAACTGGTGCAGGGCCTCCTCCTCCATGCCCAGGCGGGCGGCGAGCGCGGCGTAGATGCAGCGGCTCAGCGAGGAGGTGTGCGAGCAGCGCGGCTCGTAGTAGGCGTAGGCCTTCCGCATCAGCTCCGCGGGGAACGCGTCGCGGAACATCCAGTAGAGCAGGACGGTGTCCGCCTGCTGCGCGATCTTGGTGGGGCGGAAGGAGCGCTGCACGGGGCCGGTGTAGGCCATGCGCGTGAGCGAGCGGTCGAGTTCCCTCTCCTCGAGGCCGAGGTAGCCCTCGAACTGCTCGTGGAAGCCGAGGTTTGCGCGGAACCCCTCGTAGAGGTCGCCGGCGATCTCGCGCCAGCGCGCCGG
This sequence comes from uncultured bacterium, assembly GCA_963744655.1. Classification (GTDB taxonomy): domain Bacteria; phylum Verrucomicrobiota; class Kiritimatiellia; order PWTM01; family PWTM01; genus CAVUUJ01. The sequence goes on from CAVUUJ010000002.1 coordinate 1,269,132, forward strand.
CTCGTCCGCCGCCGCGCCAAGCCGTGCCCGGTCCGCCGCGGGGAGGGCCTCGGCGAGCGCCGCGGCGTACCGCAGGTGCCACCGGACGAGCAGGTTCGTGTAGGCGTTGTTGTCGACGCCGCGGTGGATCTCGTCGGGGCCCGTCAGGTGGCGGATGACGTAGCGGTGCTTCGCCTCGTCCCGCTCCGCCCGCTTTGCCCAGTAGCGCGCGGTCTCGAGGACGATCTCCGCGCCCTGTTCGCGCAGGAACGCCTCGTCGCCCGTGGCGCGCGCGTAGGCGTCCAGGCCGTAGACGATGTCCGAGCCGACGTGTTCCTGCCAGCTCTTCCACTGCGGGAAGCGGCCGGTGCAGGAGCTGTTCCAGGGGTAGAACGCGCCCGCGCGGCCCAGCTCCGCGGCGTTGGCCCGGGCGTCGTCGAGGAACCGCCGCCGGTAGGCCAGCAGCGCGCGCGCGGCGTCGGGCTGCGTCCAGGTGTAGAAGGGCAGCAGGAAGATCTCCGTGTCCCAGAAGACCTGTCCGTTGTAGCCGTTGCCGTGCAGGCCCTTCGCCCCGAGCGAGACGCCGGGGTCGCCGGGGTTGGCCAGCGAGGCCAGGTGGAAGACGTTGAAACGCACCGCGCGCTGCGCGCGCGGGTCGCCCTCGATGCGCACGTCGATGTCGTCCCACGCCGCGCGCCAGGCGGCGGCGTGCGAGGCGACGGCCTCGGGGGCCGGCACGCCGCCCCAGGCCGCCAGGCCCTCCGTGGCGCGCGCCTCGGGGTCGTCGTCGTCGCGCGAGGTCCAGGCGCAGACCCGCTTGCAGAACATGACCGGCCGGCCCCGCTCGGCGCGGACCGTGCGCCGGACGCGCACGCGGTCCTCGTCGATCGTCGACAGCGGTTCGCCGCCGCCGTCGACTTCCAGGGATGCGGCGAGCGCGACGCGCAGGCCGGTCTCGCGCGTCGAGGCCGCGAGGAGCATCCCGCCGTCCGGCGCCGCTCCGGCCTCGACGCGGTCGAGGCGCGCGCGGCCGCTCGGCGAACCGTACTTCGTGCGCCAGGCGTCGAGCCCGCCGCCGAGCTGGAGGTCGGCCGTGTAGTCCTCCGCCGTGACGCGGCCGAGGATCAGCGCGTCGTGGGGGCGTGTCCTGTGCACGAGCCGGACCGTTTCCAGCCGCGTCGTGTGCCGCGCCGCGTCGCGCCAGAGGACGTTCGTGAAGAGCAGGCCCTGCCGCAGGTCCAGCGCGCGGCGGTACGCGAGCACTTCGCCCTTCAGCAGGTCGAACGGGAAACCGTCGACGTGCAGTTCGAGGCCGAGCCAGCAGGGGAGGTTGACGATCTCGTGGACATGGCCGCGGACGCGGTCGTAGACGCCGGCGGCGTAGAAGCCGGGATCGCCGAGCCCCGGGTTCGTCTCCGGGGAGGCGCGCACGCCCATGTAGCCGTTGGCGAGGGCGAAGATCGACTCGTAGTGCGGCACGAGGCCGGGCCGGAAACCCCGCTCCTCGAAGCACCACGCCGCTTCGCCCGGTTCCGGCCAGGTTTCCTTGTCCATCGCGTCCCCCTGCGTCGTGAGCGCTGTATCTTGTGCCTCCGCTTCCGCCGTGGCGAGTCCCGGTTTGTTCTGAAAAGGGAGGGGCACCGGAGAACCACACCTTGCAAGGTGTGGAAGGGCCTCCCGGGCCCGGAGCGGGGGGGAGCAGTACGGGCGGAAACGGCGGGCACGGGGAGGGCCGGAGGAGCTCCTTCCGCTTTCCCGGCTCGGCGCCTCGAATCCCCCCGAAGGGGGCGGCGTTCACGCCCCCCCCCAGCGGCCGCTGTTGCATTTCGCGCCCCTCATTTCAGCGCAACAAACCGCTGGCCACCGGAGGGAACGGACGGATAATGGCGGGCTGGACACCCGGCGTATGCCTCGGACGCCGCGCCGCCGCACCCAAGAGGGAGAAGCCCCCGGCATGAACGTACGACGCCGCCCGCCCCGCCCCGCCGCCCTCCGGATCGCCGCGCTGGCCCTGCTGCTCGGCGCCGCCGGGGCCCGCGCGGACGTCACCCTGCCCGCGCTGTTCGGGAGCCACATGGTCCTGCAGCGCGACACGCAGGTGAAGGTGTGGGGCTGGGCCTCGAGCGGCGAGGCGGTCACCGTGACCTTCCGCGGCCAGGCGAAGCACACCACCGCGGCCGGCGACGGGACGTGGCAGGTCACCCTCGACCCCACCGCCGCGGGCGGCCCCTTCACGCTGACGGTCACGGGCAACACCACGATCAACCTCACCGACGTGCTCGTCGGCGACGTGTGGATCTGCTGCGGCCAGTCGAACATGATGATGAACCTGGCCGGCGTGAACGACGGCCCCGCGACACAGGCCGACGCGGTCAACCACCCGAACCTGCGGCTCTTCACCGTCGGCGGCCCGGTCACCTCCACGACGCCGTTGACGGACGTCACCGGCGCCTGGAGCCAGAACGGCTCGGCCCCGGCCGGCAGCTTTTCGGCCGTGGGCTACTTCTTCGGCCAGGCGCTCGACGATCATTTCGGCAACGTGCCGATCGGGCTCATCAACAACGTGGCCATCGTGCCCGCCGAGGCGTGGGTCGATCCCGACACGCTGCACGCCGACCCCGTGCTCGACGCGATCTTCAGTATCGCGGGCCGCTCCGCCTCCCAGTCCTACCTGGCCCGCATCGCGCCGATCCAGCCCTTCACGATCAAGGGCGTGATCTACTACCAGGGCGAGTACAACGCCGGCTCCGGCTACCAGTTCCGGAAGCTCTTTCCCGCCCTCATCGAGAGCTGGCGCACGACGTGGGGCCAGGGCGACTTCCCCTTCCTCTTCGTCCAGCTCGCGTCGTACCTCGAGAACCGGGCGCCGGGCGACCCCATGGACATGCCGCCCGACGCCATCGCGGACGCCAGCAAGTGGGCGGAGCTGCGCGAGGCGCAGCACATGACGTGGGACACCGTGAACGACACGGGCATGGCGGTGGCGATCGACGTGGGCGAGGCGTGGGACATCCACCCCCACGAGAAGCGGCCGGTCGGCGAACGGCTGGCACTCGCCGCCCGCAAGGTGGCCTACGGCGAGACCCTCGTCTACTCCGGCCCCGTCTTCCGCGAACTCGAGCGGCGGGGCGGCGACCTCGTGCTGCACTACGACCACGTAGGCGGCGGGCTCGCGCCCGCCGGCCGGATGCTCGACGGCTTCGTCGTCGCCGGCCCCGACCAGCAGTACGTCGACGCCGAGGCCTGGATCGACGGCGACACGGTTGTCGTCCGCTCCCCCTCCGTGCCGGACCCCGTGCACGTCCGCTACGCCTGGGCGAACTACCCCTGGGAGCCGTACCCGGTGGGCGACCCGCCCATCCCGCCCACCAACTCGCTCTACAACGCCGAGGGCCTGCCCGCCACGCCCTTCCGCACCTTCGTGCCCGGGCGGGCGTACCAGGTGGACGCCTTCACGCTCCCCTTCTTCAACCCCGGTTTCGAGACCCAGCGGGACGGGGGCGCCGCGACGGACGCCGACGCCTGGGTCGAGACGCTCGGCGCCGCGCGCAGCAGCGCCCAGGTATCGGAGGGCAGCTGGGCCATGGCCATGCCCCAGGCGGGCAAGTTCACCGTCGTCGACCTGGTCAGCTCGCACAAGTACCACTACGACTGGAACAGCGACCTCTTCGAGCCCGCCCGGTTCCGGCCCGGTACGGCCGTGCGTTACACGGTCGACATGGCCTCCGGCGACGGCTCGCAGCGCAAGCTCTACGCGAACCTTTGCGTCAACAACACGGCCGGCGGCTACCTCTACTGGGGCGGCGGCCCGGTCCCGACGCTCTTCACCGCCAGCCCGACCTTCGTGACCCGGTCCGTGTCGGTCCAGATGAAGGAGTGGACGAGCATGTTCGGCGACGCGCGCTCCATCGGCGGCCGGTGGATCGACCAGTCGTCCACGGCCGGCACGATGTACGTGGACGCCTTCTCGGACCTGGAAGTGATCCGGCCCCGGCTCGGCCTGAGCGACGACGCCCCGTTCGTCTTCGGCCCCGTGGCACCGAACACGGTGGTCACGGCCCCGGCCCGCTCGATCTACAACGACCAGCCCGCGACGCTGGCGGACGAGCGGTCGGACACCTCCGGCGTTTCGCAGGTGCCGACGGTGCTCTACGGCGTGGCCAACCTGCAGACGGGCCTCAACTGGTACTACGAGCATGCATTCGGCCCGACGGACCACGTGGGCGTGAAACTCATCGGCCCGGACGCGGCGCGGTTCCAGTTCGTGACGAGCCACCCGGGCGCGGACAACCGCGAGATCAAGCTCGTCGGCACGAGCGGCAACGGGCTCGTCGGGGGCCCGTCGCCCGAGCAGGAGCCGTTGACGGTGCGGTTCCTCGGCGCGCCCTCGGAGGGCGAGTACGGCGCCACGGTCCGGATCGTCACGCAGGCGGGCAACAAGGGCGCCGTGTCGGCGGGCGGCGCGGACGAGCCGCTGGAGTACCTTTTCTACGTCGACCTGCCGGTCGTCGCGCGCGTGGTGGTCGACGGTGACGGCGACGGGATGTCCGACGCGTGGGAGACGACGCACTTCGGCGGCACGAACGTCCTCAACGGCGGCGCCACGGACGACTGGGACCACGACGGCGCGTTGAACGTGGACGAGTTCCGCGCCGGCACCGTGCCCACCGACGCCGGCAGCGTGCTGCTGCTGTACGTCGAGCCGGTGGCCGGAACCGGGGAGCTGGAGCTGTCGTGGGAGGGCGCGAACAACCGGTTCTACACCCTGCAGACCGCCGACGCCTTCGACACGGACTTCCCGGGCACGGCCGCGGCGTATCTCGAGGGGAGCGCGGGGCTCAACACGTGCGTCGTGACGCCCCCCGGCGGCGGGCCCCTCTTCCTGCGGCTGAAGGTGGAGTGAGCACGGCCCGCCCGCGACGGCCGGCTCACGGGACCGGCCAGTCGTCGGTGCGGAACGGGGCGGCGGGGAGTCCCTCGGCGTTGTAGAGCGTGCCCGGAGGGTCGCAGAAACTCTCGAACTGGTACCGCACGGCCACGGGTGAGGCGACGCCCCCGGCGGTCACCACGACCGTGTCGCCCTCGATGCGCGCCGAGGCGGGGCGGAAGGCGCGGTCCGCGCCGGCCGCGCGGAAACCCTCCAGCGTGCCGCCCCGCGCGACGAGCCCGCCCGCGGCGCCGGGGTCGAAACGCAGCCGCGCCGCGGCGCCGCCGGTCTCCATGGCGAGGAAGACCGGCCCGGAAGCGGGCGTGTCGAGCCCGTAGACCATGCGCTCCGCCAGGCGGGCGAGCCGTTCGCCCACGCTGCGCTTGTCGCGCGGGTGGATGTCCGTCTCGTCGGCCGGGCGGCCCCGGTTCGCCAGGTCGACCGCGACCGCCAGCCCGACCCGCGGGTCTGCGCGGGCGACCTCCGCCTGCGCCTCGCGCACGAGATGCCAGAGGGCTTCTTTCTGGACGGCGGGCGAGGGGTGCCGCCAGTTGGAGAGCTGGACGAGGAGAAAGGGCAGGTCCGGCTGCGCGAAGACGCGGCGCCAGTCCTCGATCAGCAGCCGCAGCTTGTCCGCGTACTGCCTGTCGCGCGCGATGGCGTTTCGCTCGCCCTGGTACCAGACCACGCCCTTCAGGGCCAGCGGCAGCATGGGCGCGACCTGGCCGTTGAAGCTCGCGCCCACCGCGTGGCGCGGGTCGGTCGCGTTCGGCTCCCCGGCGGCGCGCTGTGCCACGGCCTCCGCGTAGCCGGGCACGACCGGCGCCAGGCCGCGCCGGCGGGCCTCGGCCACGGCCCACGGGCTCCACCACGCCTCGATCGGCGTGCCCCCGCAGGCGGCCTGCAGGAGGCCGACGGGCCGCCCGGTCGTCTCCTGCACGCGGCGGCCGAAGTAGAACGCCACGGCGGAGAAACCGCCCCAGTGGCCGGACCGGGCCAGGCCCTCCGCGTCGGCGGCCGTCCAGGGGCGGAAGCTCTCCCGCGGCGCCTCGCCCACGGGCGGCGCCGGGGCGTACGCCCTCGCCGGCCGCGCCGCCGCCGCGGAACCCGCCGTCCAGAGCCGGAGCAGGGGATTGCGGTAGTCCGAGAGGTCGGGCGGCAGGCCCGGCGGCCCGTTCGCGCCCCCGAGCTTGAGCATGCCGAATTCCATGTTCGACTGGCCGGCGCACAGCCAGACCTCGCCGGCGTACACGTTCTCGACGGGCGCGGGCCCGCCGTTGACGACGATCCGGTGCGGGCCGCCGGCCGGCAGGGGGGGAACGCGGCCGACCACCGTCCGTCCGCACCGGCGTCGGTCCGCCGGGTCACGCCGTCGAGGCGGACGCGCACCGGCTGCCCCGGCCCGGCCGCCCGGCCGTGCAGCAGGACGGGCCGGTCGCACTGCAGCACCATGCCCGCCCCGAAGAGGTCGTCGAGCCCGGCGGGACCCGGCTCCCCCGCCGCCGCCGCGCCCGCCGCCGCCGCCAGCAGCCCGGCAAGCCCCAGCGCCCTTCCTCCCCGGCCCATGCCCCCCTCCCTCCTTCGCCCGGCCCGCGCCCGCGCGGGTCAGCGCCAGGTCCGGCCGTCCCCCGGGAGGAAGCGGTCCTGCAGGGCGCGCAGCTCGGCGGCCAGGTCCTTCAGGCGGTAGTCGGCGATCATCGGCGTCATGCGGTGGCGGTAGAAGAACGTGTTGGAGGACTCGAAGCCCTCCGGGATCTCGCCGTGCTTGTCGTAGAGGCGCGTGATGGTCGGCACGGGGCCGAGCATCCAGTTCACGACCTCCATGAACGTGAGCCCCGCGCGGGGCAGGTAGGCGGGCTCGTCCAGGCCCTTCTTCGTGCCGGCCGCCCAGAAGTCGGTCTCGCAGTAGAACGCCGAGTACGCGGCCATGGCGTCGTTCTGGTGCTCGGCGTAGGTCGCGATGCCGGGGCCCATCTTCTCCCGCAGGTGGCGCATCGTCTTCACGTCGTCGAAGCTGCCGCCGAAGCTGTCGAGGTAGAACATCGTGCAGCCGAGATCGATCATGCGCTTGAACCGCGCCCAGAGCATCTCCAGGTGCCGCGGGTCGTCGGGGTTGATGTCGATCGTCATGTCGCGCGTCCAGTCCTTCCGGACGTGCAGGTGCCGCGGCCGCGTCGTGACGCCGACTTCCAGGCCGGCTTCCCGGAACCGCTTGGCCCACGCGGGCCAGCGCGCCTCGACCTCCGGCGGGATGACGTCGAAGTCGGCCCGGTACATGCCGCCGCGCGGCTCCTGCCCCGTCTGGCCCCAGAGGATCACGCCCTTGCCGTTGGCGGCCCGGAGCGGCTCGAGCAGCATGTCCTGCAGCGCCGCCACGCCCTCGTCGGTGTCGAGCCGGCGTCCGCCGCCGTGGAAGCCGTAGGGGTTCGCGGGGCCGATGGCCTCGAGGTTGCGGTTCGCGTGCATGACGGCGGCGAGCCGGTAGTCGCGCTCGTAGCGGGGTTCACCGAAGGTGGCGAGGAAGTGCTCCTTGTACGGGGCGAGCAGGTGCTTCCAGTCCTGGCTTGCGCTCACGCGCAGCCGCGTGTGGAAGGTGAGCGCGCCGCCGGGCGGGATCGGTGCGAGCCGCACGTCGCAGAACCAGCGGACCGGGCCGCCCTGCTTACCCCAGTCGTCGTAGTCCCAGAACTGCAACGTCTGCGCGAGGCCCGTGCGCAGGGGGGTGGTCCCGACCCCGACCGCCCCGTCGACGGCGTAGCTTCCGCCGATCTTGTTCTGCTGGCCGGGGTGGAAGCAGTTCTTCAGGGACGCCCGCAGGTAGGACGTGTGCCAGCAGCGCATCTGCCCCTCGGGCGGTTTCGCGAAGGCGAAGCGCAGCCCGCCGAAGGCCGGCACGAGGACGGGCCGGTCGGGGTCGAGGTTCTCGACGCGGGTCGAGATGGTGACGTCCTCGCCGGCGAAGGCGAACTCGGTGACGGCGGCGCCGCCGGCCATCTCGTGCGTCACCCGCGCGCGGTCGGGCCCGAGCACCTCGATCCGCTTGGCCGTCACGGCCTCCGCCGCGGCGCGGCAGGCCTCCCGCGTGTGACCCATGCGTGCCAGCGGGTCGTCGTTCTCGCCGCGGCCGAACAGGCCGGGGCCGGCGTTCCAGGCGTACCAGCCGCCCGAGGCCACCACCCGGCCGCCGAGGCGGATCTCGCTCAAGCCCTCGGCGGTGACGACGAACGCCGGGCCGCCCGGCGTCGCGTACACCAGCCGGTCCTCCGCCTGGCCCCGGACCCCCGCTACGGCGAGCAGCACGCCCGCCAGGACCCCCGCCGAAACACGAGTTTGCATGACGACCCTTCCCCCTGGTGCGGTCCCGGTATCACCCGGAATCCGGGGGCCAGCCTGCGGCACCCCGCGGCCCGCGCACAAGCCCGAAGTGGCACGGTTCCGCGAGCCCGCCCGCAGGCGTCCCCGCTCCGGACTCCCGCCCGGGCTGCCTCTCGCCGCGCGCGCGATCCGGCGTCTTCCTCCGTGGACCCTGTTTCCTCCTGCGCCTTTCCGGATGCTTCCGTGCCCGAACGTCGTCGCGCGGAGCCGACGCTCCCGGTGCTCGCATGGCGTGCGGGGAGACGAACCCGGAGGGCGGCGCGCCGGCGGCGCCGGGTGGTCCGAACCCGCGCCGTCACGTCACCGGCCCCTGGCGGCGAAGGATCCGTCATCCGGCACGGAGGGGCCGGGCGCGCGACCGTGGACGACGGCATGTGCGGCGGGACCCATGTCCCCCCCCGACGCGGGCAGGGCGCGCGGGCGCTCAGCCCGCCCGGCAGAAGGCGAGGAGGTCCTCCACCGTCGTCGTGGCCAGCGCGACCCGCTGGTCGGCGGCGCCGTAGTAGACCAGCAGCCGCCCGTCGGGGTGCTCCACCGCGCCGCTGGTGAAGACGACGTTCGGCACCTGGCCGAGGCACTCGTAGTCGCGCAGCGGCGCGAGGATGAAGCGGTCGGGCGCGGCGAGCACCTTCGAGGGATCCTCGAGGTCGAGCAGGCAGACGCCGAGGTAGTAGTTCCCCGCCGCCGGCGGGTGCGAGACGGCGTGGTAGATCTCGAGCCAGCCGTGGGGCGTGCGGATCGGCACCGTGCCCGCGCCGTTCTTGGCGAAGCTCCAGCTCGTCTCCGGCAGGCGCAGCGGGCGCGGGTCGCCCCAGTGCAGCAGGTCGGGCGAGTAGCTGACCCAGGCGACGCTGGCCTGGCCGTCGGGGCGCTCCATGCGGCAGTAGCGGCCGCCGATTTTCCCGGGGAAGAGCACGGCGTTGCGGTTGCTGACCGTGGACACGCCGCCGACGGGTTCGAAGCGGTGGAAGTCGGTCGTGCGCGAGAGGGCCACGGTGCTGCCGAGCCCGTTGAGCCAGGTGCAGTGGTAGCCGTACCAGGCGTCCTCCATCCGCGTCAGCCGCATGTCGAACCGCACACAGCCGCACTCCTCTTCGAGCGGACGGAGCGGGTAGTCGATCGGCTCGGGGTTCACGTCGAACCGCACGCCGTCGGCGCTGGTGGCGACGTGGAAGCGGCTGCGGCGCCGGTAGTCCTCGACGCGCAGCACGAGCAGGACGCGGTCCTCGAACCAGGTCGCGCCGGCGTTGAAGACCGCCGAGGCCTCCATGGGCAGGTCGTCGGCGGTCAGGATGGGGTTGGCCTCGTGCCGCGTGAGCGGCGAGGGGTCGGACGCGGGCTTCTTCACGCTCGGGTCTCCTCGTGGGTGTCGGCGGCCCGCGGCGCGAGCCGCGGGACGGCCGGTTTCCGGTACAGCCCGGACGCGAGCGCCAGCAGGGCGGCCGAGCTCCAGGCGAATTCGTTGTGCCCGTTGGGATAGCCCGTCAGGCTGTCGTTGCACTCGCAGATGGACTCGGTGCGGCCGGCGGCCTCCAGGATGCGGTCGGCGAGGCGGTCGGCCTCGCGCCGGCGCCCGGCGCGGCAGAGCGCGCCGAGGAACCAGACGTCGCCGTGCAGCCACGTGCGCCCGCGCCAGTAGGCCTGTTGCACGAGCGCGCCCGGATGCTCCGGCGGCGCGTAAAGCAGGCCGCCGTGCCGGAACGTGGGGTGGGCGAGGTCGATGACCGGGAAGGGCAGCGGGGTGAGGAAGTGCTCCGGGCTCAACAGGTACCGGTCGCAGGTTTCCGCCGCGCGGCGGCGCGGGGCGAAGCCGGCGTAGACGGGAATGAAGCTGCCGAGCGAGGTCACGCCGTTGAACCGGCCGGAGGGCAGGTGCAGGTCCTGGTAGGCGCCGGCTTCGGCGTTCCAGAGGCGGCGGTTGATCGCGCCCCGCAGCCGCCGGGCCTCCGCGCGCCGGCGCGCGGCGTCGGCCCCGAGCCCCAGCGCGTCGGCCATCGCGGCGAGCGCGAGCAGTTCGAGCGCGACGAAGGCGTTGATGTCCGGCGCGGCGTGCTCGTCGGGCCGCATCGGGCCCGCCGGCCGCTCCGCCCAGGGGGCCTGCGGGCCGTAGGCGTCCGCGAGCCCCGGCGACCAGCGCAGCGCGTCGTCCAGCCCGTAGCAGTGGCCCCGCGGTGGCACGATCAGACCGTGCCCGCCGCGGAAGCCGAGCCACTTGTCCGCGTAACGGGACAGGGGCGCGTAGGCCCGCTCCATCAGCTCGCGGTCGGGCTGGAGGGCGAGGTAGCGGACGAGCCCCCACGCGAGAATCGGCATCTGGTAGCCGGGCCGGTAGCTCCCGGCCTGGTAGGTGCACGGCGGGGTGCCGTCCTCCGCGATGCCGCCGGTCAGCACCCGCGCGGCGCCGCGCGCCGTCTCGCGGTCGCCGGTCAGTCCCAGCCCGACCAGGGCGAGGGCGGTGTCCCAGAACCAGGTGGCGCAGACGCCGGTCTTGCCGGCATGCAGCGTCATGGCGGGCCCGCCGGCGCAGGTCCGGTCGCGGTAGCGCAGGGACGAGAGCGTGCCCGCCGCCTTGCGGGCGAGGTCGCGATGCCGCGCCGCCTCGCCCTTCATCGGCGGTAGCCCCGCGTAGAGCGCCTCGTGCCGGTCGAGCACGGCGGGCAGCCCCTCGTCCGCCGCCCCGCCGGCGGGCGCGTCGGGCCAGGCCTCGTCCTCGAAGGCGAACCGGACGAGGAAGTCGAAGGTCCTCGCGCCGCCGCCCTCGAGCGTCACGGCCTGCGGCGCGGAGGCGGCGCGGTTCCCGCCCGGGACGAGCGCGGGCACGCCGGGGCCGGGCTCGAGGAGCGCGCGCGCCCGGTAGGCGAGGTCCTGGATCTTGTGCCGGTTCGTGAAGACGAGCCCCCCGTCCCCGGGCGCGAACCCGCTGCCGGGGGTTGCGGCGCCCTCGGAGCGCCACGCGAGCCGGGCCCGCACCGGGCCCCGTGCCGCGTTGCGGAGTTCGTAGCGGATGCGGAGGACGTCGGCGGCGGCGAACCACGCCAGGCAGCGCACGCGCACGGGCGGCGCGGGATCGGTGCCGTTCCAGCAGACGAACTCGTCCACGTGCGACCGGTAGTAGTTCATCGAGTTGTAGGCGAGCAGCCGGGCGTGCTGCGCCGGGTCCATCTCCGGGAAGGCGACGGAGAGGCCGAGCAGCTTGTCGAACAGCGGCCGGGCGTCGAGGGCGTAGACGCCCCAGCAGGTGTCCGGTCCCGCCCCGGTCCCGGTGCTCTTGAGGAACATGAAGCGACTGCCGGCGTCGCGGAAGGCGAAGGCGCCCGCGAAGGAGGCGTCCATGGTCTCCTCCGGCAGGTGCCGGCTGAAGCGGACGAGGTTGCGGGTGGAGGCGACGAGTGGCCAGCGGCCGTGCAGGTCAACGGGGATCATGAGGGAGCCTCTGCGGGTCATGGCGCGGCCGGCGCGGCGCCGGCGTCACGGTAGATTTCACGGACGAGGGTGTTTTCCGGGGCGTCGTACCAGCCGGTGTAGAACAGAATGTCGCCGCGCCGCACCGAGGCCGCCAGCTCCGCGAGCTTCCCCTCGGCGTCGGCGCGGCCGATGCGGTTGACGAAGAACGCTTCCGGATAGGTCCGCAGCGCGTACGGCGGCGGCGCGGTGAGCTTGTTGTGGTTGAGCTGGGAGTAGGGCGCCGCGTAGGCATAGCAGCGCAGGGTCTCCCACTCGGGCAGGACCAGGATGTCGGGGTGCTCGCGCATGAGGTCGCGCAGGAGTTGCGCGTCGGGCAGCGCGGTGTAGCCCGCCGCGTCGGGAATCTTCACGGGGTCGCCGACCCATACGATGTCGGAGTCGAGGTAGAAGAGCGTGCAGCCCCACCGCTCCGTTGCGTGGCGAATCTTGTCGGAGAGGTTCTTGAACCGCGCCGTGCGATCGCGCCAGGCGACCTGTTCGACCTTGTCGTCGTAGGCGGGCCGCATCGGGCGCTGCGGCCGGACGCAGATGCCGGTGCGCAGGCCGGCCGCGCGGATCCGGTCGAAGAAGGCGTCCGCGAGCGGCTTCGCGTCCTCGCCCTCGCCGACCGGGAGCCGCATCTCCGGGGGCAGCGAGCGCGGGTCGCCGAGGAAGCTGATCATGTGCGGGTACTCCTGCCCCTCCACGTCCCAGACGACGACGCCCTGCGCGTTCAGGCCGCCCGCGACGCGGACTATGCGGTCGGCGTAGGCGAGCACGTCCGTCTTGAAGGCTTCCCGGCCCTCGTCGGTGCCGGTGTCCAACTCCTTCGGCTTCTTCACGGAATGGTGCCAGCCGCGGGGGTTGCCCGGCCAGTCCTGCCCGGCGGAAGAGAGCATGCACATGCCGATGGGGCGCCGGTCGTCCCACGCGAGCTCGAAGGGATACGCTTCCGCAAACCGGCGGCAGAGGTCGGCGACCACGGCGTCGAGCTGCGCGTCGGCGGGCGCGGCGCGCAAGCTGATCCGCCAGCGGTCCGTGCCGCCCGGCGCGACGGGGCGGTCGATCCAGGGGAACTTCTTCGTCTCCAGCGGGTGGCGCCCGGTGAAGGCCAGCACGGGGACCTCGGTCTTCCCGGGCCCGCGCGGCTTGCCGAAGCCGGCCGCGAGCGGGCGGGCGACCTGTTCGGCGCAGACGGCGACGAGACCACCGGGCCCGCGCGAGGCGACGACGCCGAGGCCCTGCAGGTTGTGGGCGAGGTCCGACTTCATGTAGAAGAGCCAGCTCAGGTTCTCGGTCTCGCGCTCCCCCTCCAGGCGCAGAACAAGCGGCTCGACGTAGAGCGCGACCAGTTCGCCGGGCGCGTCCTCCGCGACCTGGACGCTCACGTCCACCACGAGCCGGCCGTTCTCGATCGCGTACGCGGCGCCCACGCGGCCCCAGGGGAAGGCGAGCACGGGACGGCCCGGTTCGCCGCCGGTCGCGGCGTCAAGGTCCGCGGCGACGACGTCGCCGTCGGGCTCCCGGAAGAACGCGCCGGTGACCCGGAACGTCCCGTCGGCCAGCAGGTCCCGCCCGCCCGCGCGCAGCGCGGACAGCCCGCCGGGGCCGGGCGCCGCCTCCAGGCCGGCAGCCCGCACTGCGGGGACGGCAAGGGCGAGACCGACGGCGAGCGCGGCGAGGCAGGGGCGTGTGTGCATCATCTTTCCGACTCCTCTTCCTGCATTTTGACGTCCTGCATTTTGACGTCTAACGTCTTTATCCTATTTGCGGCCAGTACGTTATGTAGCAAATGGGGTCTGAAACGGCCCTTAGAGGACCGAAAGGGGGCCGGATTCGGCGTTCTAAGGGGGGCCGCCCGAGGGTTCCACCGGACGCCCGGCGCTTCTCGTGTTGATCAGAGGTCATGTCTGATCGGCCCTGCTTCGCGTGCCTGCTTCGGATGGCACCGGACAGCGCCTCATGTTCCCTGCGTCCCTTCTTCCGCCCGCGCGGCGGCGGCTGCACGCGGACCGTTCCGCTGCCCGGGCCGCGTGTCGCCCGCGCGGCTGCGGCACGTCCGGCGAGGTCCGGCATCGCCCAGCCGCCGCACACGCGCGCGTCCAGCTCCCGGGCCGTCGCCGCGAAGGCCGGGTCCGCGGCGAGGTTCGTCAGCTCGCCCGGGTCGTTCTCGAGGTCGTAGAGCTGGTGCCGGTCGCCCTCGCTGTGCACGTACTTCCATCGCCCGGTGCGGATCATGCGTTCGGCGGTGCCCGCCGAGTAGTACTCGCTGAAGACCGCGTCGGGCCCCGGCGCGGCGGGGTCGTCGAGGAAGGGCCGCAGCGAGCGCCCGTCGAGCCCGTCCGGCGCCGCCAGCCCGCAGGCGTCGGCGAAGGTCGGGAACAGGTCGACCAGGCCGGCGAGCTGCGGCCGGACCGCGCCGGCGGCGGGCTCGGCGGGGCGGCGCACCATCAGCGGCACGCGCACGGCGGTGTCGAAGAAGCAGTGCTTCTGCACCATGCCGTGGTTGAAGAGGTTCTCCCCGTGGTCGGAGGTGTAGACCACCAGCGTACGGCCGGCGAGTCCGAGCCGGTCGAGCGCGTCGAGCACGCGCCCCGCCTGCTCGTCCATGTAGCTCACGTTCGCGTAGTACGCGGCCATGGCGCAGCGCAGCTCGCGGTCGGTGTACGCCCCCGGCGTGAGGACGGGGAACTCGGGGTTGTCGGCGATGGTGTCGGGGAAGCCGTCGCGGGGCTGCGCGAGGTCCGGCGGCAGCTCGATCGTGTCCGGGTCGTACAGGTCGTGGAAGCGCTTCGGCGCGTACATCTCGTTGTGCGGCTTCTCGAGGCCGACCCAGAGGAAGAACGGCGCGTCCCCGCGGCGCTCGAGGAAGTCGATCGAGCGGTCCGCCACCATGCGGTCGAGGATCAGCTCCTCCTCCAGCTCGATGGGTGCGTTGGCCGGGTTGATGCCGTTGCGGGGCGGGGGGGCGTCGGGCGGACGGTACTTCGGCAGGTAGCTGGCGTACTTGTAGAAGTTCTCCAGCCCGATCGTGTGCTGGTAGTCGTTCGCCATCGGCGTGTAGATGCGGAGCGCCCGCTCGTCGAAGCCGAGGTCGTTCCCGTCCGTCTCGCCGGCGACGTGCACCTTGCCGAAGGCGGCGGTGGCGTAGCCGGCCCCGCGGAACAGCTCCCCGAGGAGCGGCAGGCCCATGTCGCGGCGCATGTGCCCGTGCGTGAGCGTGCCGCAGCGGTGCACGTGGCGGCCGGTGACGAGCGCGGAGCGGCAGGGGCCGCAGAGCGGCGAGGCGGCGTAGGCGCGTTCGAAGCGCACGGAGGAGGCGGCGAGCCGGTCGAGGTTCGGCGTGCGCACCACGGGATGGCCCGCGCAGCCGAGCGCGTCGAACCGGTGCTGGTCCGAGATGAGGAAGAGGACGTTGAGGGGCGCAGCGGGCTTCACGCTTCGCGCCCCCGTCCCGTCGTACCCGCCCTCGTCCAGCACGGCGTCGTAGACGGCCTGCAGGTTCTCCCGCGGGACGAGCGGGGGCAGGTTGTTGCCCTCGCGCATGCCGAAGCGGCCGCCTTCCTTCACCCCGGAGCGGAGGATGTCGCGCGCCGCCGCGTAGCAGCGTGCGGGCGTGCCGCCGAGGAGCAGCTCGACCGGCGGTCCGCCGGTGATCGTCACCTCCGGCCCGAGTTCGCGCCGGAGCCGGCCGTGGTCGACGGGGAAACCGGTGTCGAACGCGTTGACGCCGAGCCGCTCGCTGAGGAACGGGAAGTGCCGGGTGGCGTCGCCGCAGAGGTGGATGCCGCGCCGGCGCGCCTCGCGCGGCGCGGTCCCCATCTCCTCGTACCACAGCTCCATCGCCGGCAGCACGACCTCCTCGAGCAGATCGTGCCCGATGAGCTGGATCGAGTCGTCCGCCAGCGAGGCCCACTCGTCGCGCTCCGGCCGGCCGGCGATGCGGCGCAGGGCCCGGGTGCGCAGGATGGCCGCCCGCGTGATGTGCAGCAGCAGCTCGCGCGCCTTCTCCGGCTCCTCGGCCAGCAGCAGGAAGATGTCGGGGCCGAACAGGATCGTCCCCACGGTCAGGGGGCCGTCGAAGACGACGACGAAGGGCACCACCTCGCCCGCGCGGCCGAGGTGGCGGAACCCCTCCGCCGCCGCGAGCAGCTCCTCGCGGTAGGCGAGCGTGCGGCGGATGAAGGGGTTCTCGAGCGGGCGCGAGAAGTCGCGGCGCAGGAAGTCGTCCACGTCGTCGAGCCCGAGGAACGGCGCCACGTCGGGCACCTGGCCGTCGTGGAAGGAGGGCTGCCCGCCGAAGTACTGCCCGTCGTAGGTGTTGTGCCATTCGACCGAGAAGGTCCACCGCTCCGGGAGTTCGGCGACGTGGTCGCTGGAGAGCGAGAGTTCCTCGGCGCAGAACCGGTCGAAGCGCGCCTGCATGGCGAAACAGGCCTCCGGCTCCCGCAGCATCTGCTCGTAGGTGACACCCTCGGGGTTCCACGCCGGGTTCAGCACGACGACGCGGCTGTTGCAGCCCCAGTTGAGCGGGACGCGGACCGGCCGCCCGGCCCGGAACGCCTCCATCACCGCGCGCTTCTCCCCGTCGGTCGGGATCGGGTTCTTCACGGCGCCGCCTCCACGATCACCTGCCGGTAGCCGTGCCGGCCGACGGGGACGGTGATCGTGTCCCCGCCGTCATGCGAAAGGGGCGCCTCGTCGTCGGACGACCAGCCCTCCTTGCCGCTGTCGGTGTCCGCCTCCGCGTCCGTCACGCGCCAGCGGGCGGGTGCGGGCAGGCCGAGGGCCTTCGCGTCGAGGCGCACGTGCGCGTCGACCGCTTCACCGTAGTTGACCACCGCCACGAGCACCTTGCCCGGCCGCTTCCAGGCGACGAGGTGCACGTCCGGGGCGTCGCAGGCGAGGCCCGCGTCCCCGCGCCAGGGGGCGACGAAGACCACGTCGTCCGCGTCGATGCCGAAGCGCCGCCGCCCGATCCACACGGGCCGGTTGAGGCCGTTCGCGTTGGAGGAAGGCAGGATCTCGTAGAGGAGGCAGGCCCCGGTGTAGGCGCGCATCACCTCCGTCTTGCGGCGGGGGTCCCACCGGCCCTGGTACTCGTGCAGGAACTAGACCGCCAGCCCCCAGGCCGGGCCGTAGGCGAGGCGCAGGCGGTCCGGCGTCCAGAAGTCCATGAAGTCCTTGCCCATCTCCGGGTAGATGACGTGGTGCTCGCCGTCGAGCGCGATGTCGGCGGCGCCGAGCCAGGGGCCGATGAAGTTGTTCGTCGTGTGCAGCACGAAGGTGCTGCGCCCGTTCGCCTCGTGGAACGCCGCCCGCATGCGCAGCAGGAGGCGGCGCACGGCGAAGACGTTGTAGGTGGGCTGTGCACGGCCGTCGGGCAGCCGGTAGCCGCGGCCGGCCTCGAGGTTGGCGCAGGCCTGCGGGCGGGAGTTGTCCAGGTAGAAGCCGTCGATGCCGCAGGACTCGGCCCACGTGTAGGCGTGGTGGACGATGAAGTCGACGAGCGTGTCGTCGAACGCCGAGCCCGTCGCTGACCGAGGTGCGCCACTGGTCGCCGAAGTACGCCACCTCCGGCGCGAAGCGGGCGGCGATGCGCTTCCATTCGATGTAGGGCACCGCGGTCGAGCGGCGGGTTGCACCCTCGCCGAAGATGTAGCTGTTGGCCGTTGCGTGCTGCTTCTCCACCAACTCGCGGGACGCCGCCTCGTCCAGGGGGAAGGGGATGTTGCTCCAGATCAGGTGGCCGCCCTTGGCCTTGATGCCCTGGTAGTCCCTGAACGTGTCGCCGGTCCACCAGCTCTCCGCGCGCCACCCCTTGCGGACGGGCTTCACGGGCGTGGCCTGGAAGGCGAAGACGAGCGTCCGCGGGCCGTCGATGACGGCCGGGCGGCCGACGAGGTGGAAGACGAGATCGACGCTTCCCGGGCCGTCGCGCCGCAGCTCGAAGGCGGGCACCCCGTCCGCCTGCACCCAGCCCTCGTCGCTGTCCGCGTACCAGCACAGGCCCGCGTCCGGGCCGCCGACGTACACGTAGGGCACGAAGGACCCGACGGCCATCGGGTTGCCGCTGACCTTCCGGCAGTCCCAGAGCCGGCCTTCGCCCTCCTTCGGGATCGCGCCGTAGTCGAAGCCGTAGCGGATGCCCCGGCCCGCCGCGTGGAACGCGTCGGCCTGCGAGGGGTCGAACGGCACGACCAGGCGCAGGGCGCCGACCTCGACCGGCTCCGGGCCCGGGTCGAGGGTCAGCTCGTAGCGGAGCATGCCGTCGAACTCGGTGGTGACGGTGGATCGCACCTGCAGCCCGCCGAGCGTCGCCCCGGCGGCGTGGACGGCGCGGTGCTCCGCCGACGCGACGCGGCGCAGCGAAACCGGCTCGGCCGGCGCGGCCGTCCCGCCGGGCGCTTCCGCCTCGAGCCGCACCGGCCCGGCCAGCAGCCGGCGGCCCTGGGAGACCACCTGCTCCGGCAGGCCCGCGGCGCCGAGGCGGACCTCGCGGCCCCACACGGCGACGGACGTGTCCGAGGCCCGCACCGGGGTCCACGGGTCGATCACGCGCTCGATGTCGCCGTGGGGGGTCTCCCACCAGGTGAAGGCCTCGGCGGGGTCCTTCTTGCTGAACGTGCTCTCCCGTTCCAGGGCGACGCGGCCGTCCGCGTCGCGCGCGACGAGGCGCGCGGTGTACTCGCCCGACGGCAGGCCCGGCAGCGGCAGCAGCCCCTCGACGTAGGCCAGGTCGTCGAGCGCCAGGTCCGCCGCCGCCAGCTCGCGGCCGTCCGCGTCGACGACGGAGGCGCGGAACGCCGCCAGCGTGCCGCGCGCGTCGTAGTTGATGAAATCGCCCGCGACGCGCAGGTAGTCGCGCACGGGGTTGAAGACCAGCTTCAGGCCGACCTCGTCGCCGCGGTCGTCGAGACGCGGTTCGACCTTCGCGCTGTCGAGTTCACGCAGCGAGGCCCAATCGGCGAGCACCGCGCCGCCGTCGGCCGTGGTGACGGTGATCCGGTACAGCCCCTCGCCCGGCGGGACCGCCGCCGGGTCGTCGGGCCCGGCAACGGCCGCGCCGCCCGGAAGGTCGAGCATGCCCGAGCGGGCGGCGCCCTCCGCCTCCAGCGTCCAGCGCAGGGCCGCGGGCTCCTTCGACCAGGCGCCGAGCCGGAACCCGAAAGCGCCGGAGGCGGGATCGCCCACCGCGTCCAGGTGCACCGCCGGTGCGGTGCGGGAGAGGACGCAGCGAGAGTGGCTGTCGAGCACGGTGAAGGAACTCGTGCCCTCGATGGAGTTCTGCTCCCACGGCCGCTTGAAGTTGCGCGCGATGAGCAGCGTCAGCTCCTGCCCGTCCTCGAACGGCCCGTCGAGAAACAGCGAGGCGCGCGGGATAGCCATCTCCCACTCCCACACGTTGTCGTCCGTGAGGCGGTTGACCGGCTCCCACCCCGACGACCAGCCGATGCGGCTGTTGCCCACGGCGGGCAGGTGCAGGACGTCGTAGCGCGCGCCGGCGAAGTTGGCGAGGAACTGGAAGAAACAGGGCTGCCCGTCCTCCGTGCGCGTGCCGACGTCGAGGAAGATCTCGTAGCTGTCGTCGAAGACCACGTTCCGTTCCGGCATGCGCCGGCGCAGGGCCTGCATCGGCCGCTCGCCGGGGCGCAGCGGGCTCTGCATGGCGACGTAGAGGTGCTCCTCGTCCCAGCAGAGGCGGAAGGTGGCCTGGCGGACACTCACCTGTCCGCGCTTCGCGCGCAGGCCGCGGACGGCGAGCGCGCCGCGCCATTCGTCGGCGCCGACCGCCCCGTCGATGACCGGCTTCTCGAGGGCATAGGGGAGGGCGAAGACGGGGCGCCGGTACGCGTCCGGCGCCGCCTCCTGCGCGACGGCTCCCGCGGCAATCAGGAAGAGCGGAACGAGGGCGATACGCTTCATGGGGAATCTCCTTCCGGTCGCCTTGCGCATGAACGGTGCCGCGTTCATGAAGAAGGCAGGCTAGCGGTGTCGCGGGGGGGTGTCAGGTTCTTTGTTGTCCTGATTGATGCGCTCCGGGAGAGATCAAACCGTTCCCGGTATGCCGCGCGGGAAGGCATGGCGGTCGGTCGGGGGGGAGACGGAGGGCGGAGGGCGGAGGTCGGAGGGCGGAGTTCGGAGTCGGAGGTCGGAGGGCGGAGGGCGGAGGGCGGAGAGCGGAGGTCGGAGGGCGGAGGGCGGAGGGCGGAGGGCGGAGGTCGGAGAGCGGAGGGCGGAGAGCGGAGGTCGGAGGTCGGAGGTCGGAGGTCGGTCAGGTTTCGCGGGGGGGCAACGGAGGCAACAGGGGGCGGAGGGCGTTGGGACCGTCGGGCCGTGTAGCAGCGCTCTCAGAGCGCCTGCGTGGCGCGGGGCGGGCCGTCGGACCGTGGAGCGGCCCTGCAAGGGGGAGGGCGGGATCAGTAGGCGTGCAGGCGGAAGCGGACGGCGGTGACGGTGTCGCCGAACAGGGCGCCGGTGCCGTGGGCGGTCTCGTCGCCGTTGAGCCGGCGGGCAGCGCGCCAGGCGCCGTCCTCGAACCGGCCCTCGTCGAGCCAGAGCAGCTCGGCGGTCGCGCCCGGGCCGCCGGTCCGCTCGAACGTGAAGACGATTCGCTGCCCCACGGCGGTGAAGGTGTCGTCGCCCTCGGCCAGCACCAGCGCGGCGCCGGGCACGGCGGTCTCCCCCGTCGGACCCCGGGTGCGGGCCCGGAGGCGCCAGCCGTCGAGCTCTGCGTCCCACGTCTCCTCGT
Organism: uncultured bacterium; assembly: GCA_963744655.1. Lineage (GTDB taxonomy): Bacteria > Verrucomicrobiota > Kiritimatiellia > PWTM01 > PWTM01 > CAVUUJ01. Next base: position 1,289,609 of record CAVUUJ010000002.1, read on the forward strand.
CCGCCTGCTGCAGGAAGCCGGCGAGCCGCCCGGCGCCGCGCGCGGCGGCCAGCCGCGCGCCCATGGGGCGGAGCAGGCGGTAGACCGCTCCGAGCGGCGCGTCCGCGGGGAGGTCCTCGACGCCGAAGGGCGCGAAGCCGAGCGCCTCGTGGCGGCCGAGGGCGTAGAGGGCGCGCGCGCCGGCGCCGGCGTCGGCCCTGGACTCCGGGATCAGCAGCGGGTTGCCCAGCCGCGTGTAGGCGGCGCAGTAGCCGCGGAAGTCGGGGTCGTAGATGTCCGGGGCGACGAAGTCGATGCGCGGCGCCGCGGCCCGCCACACGGGCAGCATGCGCGCGGTCGGCCCGCCGCTGGGGTAGTCGCCGGCCTGGTAGCCCGGGCCGCGGTCGAGCCAGGCGTTGACGCCCATCGGCAGGTCCCACGCCGCCCGGCCCGCGGCCGCCACCGCGTCCACGTAGCGGGCGATGTGCCAGGCCATGAAGACCTCGGCGGCGTCCTCCCCGAAGACCGCCTCCCAGCCGCCGGCCCCGCGCAGGGGTCGCAGGGGTTCGGCGAAACCGTCGTCCGCCTCCTCGAGCGCGCGGAGCAGCCCGGGCGGCACGTCGCCGCGGAAGGCGGCTTCCGCCGCGGGCGAGAAATCGCGCGGGGTGCCGAGGATGCCGACCTCGTTTTCCACCTGCACGAACGGAATCGCCCCGGCCGCCCCCGGCCGGCCGCGCAGGTGCGCCATCACCGCGGCGAAGGCGCGGGCGTCGGACTCCCGCGTGGCGGCCTCGAAGCAGGAGAGGGTCCACAGCGCCCTGCCCCCGCGGTCCCGCGCGCGGGGGAACCGCCCGCCGCCGGTCTTCACCCACGCGGGGGCGTAGCAGGAGATGGCGTTCTTGAAGGCGCCGAACCAGAGGGGGACGAAGCGGAGCCCGCGCTCGCGGCAGAGGTCCAGGGCCGTGTCCGCGGACGCGAAGTCGAAGGCGCCTTCCTCCGGCTCGAGGAGTTCCCAGTACAGCGGCACGAAGGCCGCGTCGCCGCCGAGCGCGGCGAGCCGGTCGAGCGCGGAAGCGAGGGTCCCGCGCGAGGCGGCGGCGGAGTTGTGCACCTCCCCGCCGAGCAGCGGCGGCAGCGCGGCCAGGGCCGGCGGCAGCGCGGGGGCGCGGGACGCGGTCACGCCTTCACCCGGGCCAGGTCCGGCCCGCCGCGGCCGAGGCCGAGCACCTCGTGGCGGAGGCGCAGGTAGGCGAGGTAGTTGTCGAACGACACGTCCATCGGGCAGCAGTGGTCGAGCGTCGGGAAGTACCCGCCGCGCTCCACGGCCGGGCGGACGCGTTCCAGCTCCGCCCGGATCGCGCCGGGGCCGCCGGTCAGCCGGTGCTTGTGGATGTTGCCCCACCACAGGGCGCGCTCGCCGTAGCGCGCCTGCAGCTCGTTGACGTCCACGCCGGCCTGCGCCTCCAGGGGCCAGAACAGCTTCACGCCGCCGTCGAGCCACGCGTCGAGCAGCGGCCGGATGTCGCCGTCGGAGTCGACCGAGACCACGTCGTAACCGTAGCCGCGCGCGAGGTCGGCGACGCGGCGGTAGCGCGGCACGACCAGCTCCCGGAAATGCGCGGGATTCATGATCGGCCCGTTCTTGAAGCAGATGTCCTCCCAGAAATGCACACCCTCGGCGGGCGCGCCGCGTTCGCCGAAGATGCGCACCTGCCGCTCGGCGGCCCGGGCGTGGGTCTCGATCATGTCCTCGAGCCACGCCGGGTCGTCGTAGGCCATCATGGCGAAGACGTTGAACCCGAGCAGGTCGCGCGGCCGGCCCGCGAGGCTGCCCGCGTCGATCCAGACCGGATGCCCCGCGGCGCGGGCGCGCCCGGCGACCGCCGCCGCCACCGGGTCGTCCGGGCCGGGCAGCGGCGCATCGACGTCCATCCACGCCTTGTAGCGCTCCCACTCGTCGCGGTCGCGGACGGCGGGCCGGACCTCGTGCGGGATGGTCTTGTGCGAACCCTTGTTGTCCTGGATGACCGACCCGTCCGCGCGCCGCGTGGTCACGGTGGTTTCCGTCTCCTCGAGCACGTCCGTCTCGAACAGCGGCGTCCGGGGCGGCGCGTACGAGAGGCGCAGGGGGTAGCGGTCGAGCCCGAACGCCTCGCACCACGCGTCGTAATCGCGGGGATCGAGGTCGGGACTCAGCCCCTCGCCCTGCCACCGCTCGTAGGCGGCGAGCAGCGGCCCGTGGTCGATGTTCGGCGGCGGCACGCCGGGCTCCCGGCGGACAAAACGACGGTACTGCTCGCGCGGATTCACAACATCCTCCCCGGCGGACTGCGCCCGCTCTCCGCCCCGCCGTCCCCGAACGGGACGCGGCGGGCGGCACGGACCCTACTACGCGGCCCGCGGCCGGGCAAGGGGCGACGGCGGCGGCTGCGGCCGGGCCGGCGGAGGGTCGGACCGTGGGGAGACGGAGAGCGGAGGTCGGAGACCAGAGGTCGGAGGTCGGAGTCCAGAGGTCGGAGGTCGGAGACCAGAGGTCAGAGGTCGGAGTTCAGAGGGCGGAGGGCGGAGGGCGGGGTCGCAGAAAAGGTGGTCCGCGCTGGCCCTCCGCCGCCCCTGGGGCTATGGAGGACAAGCCCGAACGCGGGCAAGGCGAACGGCGGAGCGGAAAAGAGAACGGCCCCGCCGGGTTTCCGGCGGGGCCGTTCGTTGCCGTTCGGCTGCGTTCGCCGTCTAGCCGCGGCGGCGGCGCAGGACCAGGGCCGCCCCGCCGAGGAGCAGCAGGCCCACCGAGGCCGGCTCGGGGATGAGGTCTACTCCATCGTCCAGACCGGCCGGTCTGGTTGTTGGACCACTCGATGCCATACTGCGTATGGCAAACTGGTGGTCACGGTTGCCATCGCGTCCGCCCGGCGGATGGCGATGCCGAAGTTCTCGACGGGTTCTGGATCATGCGTCGAAGTCGGCCGCGCGCCCCGCGGCGGTGTCCCGAGATCGAAGGTGAAGGTGTCGGCGGTAGCGGCACCGCCATCCGCGACGCCATCCGAACTCGGCCGCGAAAACGGACTCGTCGCCGAAATGCACCATGGAGGGAGGCGTATCGCCCACGGCGAGGGTGGCATCCCAATCGCGACGTGACGCGGAAGAAGGAGATATCGGCAGATCGCCCGTCGTGGGATTGAGCCGAATTCCAGAATCTCATCGTGAGCGTCCAAGCCGAAGCCGCCTTCTGGTCCGTAGCGTCTTGGCCGTCAGGTCCACCTTCTCGTAGAATCCAGTAGGTCCAGGGTCGTTGGGAAACTGCCCGTCCAGGTAGCCAGATTCTGGCATAGCTGGCCGCCGACCTCCTGCATGAATAGTCTGGTCCTCGATACCGTGTCGACCTGATCTGACGTCCACCCACAGGCGCCGCGTCGGCGCCGATGCCCGAGTCATAGGTCACCAGCGCGGCCATGGCCCCCGTGCCAACCAGCAGGGCGGCGGCGGCAACGGCCATCCACTTGCACTTTCTCATCCTCTTCTCCCGTGTTGGGGCCGGACTCCGTCGCCGGCCATCTCTTCGCTCCGAACGAAGGCCCGAAGCACAGTTCACGCTTGCATATCACCAGAAGCTCCTGTTCCAATCAAGCAGATTCGTGTAATGAAGTGATATGGATACATCGAAACAAGAAGACCATGCCGGACGGGCCCGGCCGCGCACGGCGGAGGTGGCGGAGAGGGTGCGCGCGATGATCGTAGAGCGCGGGCTGCGGCCGGGCGGCGCGATTCCGACGCGGCGGGACCTGGCGGACGAGTTGCGCGTGAGCCTGACCTCGGTGCAACGGGGGGTGGCCCGGCTGGTGGAACAGGGCTTCGTGGCGGTGGACGGGACGCGGCGCACGGTGGTGGCGGAAACCCCGCCGCACCTGTACCGCTACGCCGTGGTCTTCCCGCAGGAAACGCGGCTGCTGCTGGAGTCGCCGTTCCTGCTGGCGATGTACCGCGCGGCGGCGGACCTGCCCGAGCTGGCGCCGCGCGTCTTCGAGCGGCACGCCCTGCCGGACTACTACCCGGGCGTCGGCGCGGCGCCGTTCGCCCGGCTGGCCGCGGAGGCGCGGGCGCGGCGGCTGGCGGGCCTGCTCTTCGCAGGCGACGCGAGCCAAGCGACCCGGTACGGCCTGGCCCTCGACGGCGCGGCCGCCCCCCTCGCCGCGGTATGGTACGAGCGCACGAAGTATCCGAACCCGGCGGCGGTGCTGGTGGACGTGGACTGGGGTTCGTTCGTCGCGCGGGCGGTCGACCTGGTGGCCGCCGCGGGGCTGAAGCGCATGGCGATCCTCTGGAACGGCAGCCTGCGCGGCGCGGAGGGCATCACGGAGCGCGAGACCGAGCGCGCGGGGCTCCGGTGTCCGCGCGGCTGGCAGCAGTTCCCCGGTGCCTACCACCCCCAGCCGGCGCGGCACGCGGTGCGGCTGCTGTTCGAGGCGCCGGCGTCGCGGCGGCCGCAGGCGCTCGTCGTCGCCGACGACGGCCTGACGGGCGCCGTCTGCCGCGAGCTGGTCGACATGGGCCTCGGCTCCGGCCGCGACCCGCTCATCATCTCCCACACCAACTACCCGCGCCCGCAGGGCGTCCACCTGCCGGTCACGTGGCTCGGGTTCGACACGCACGAGTGGTTCCGGACCGCCGTGGCGGCGCTGGAGGCCCGGAAGCCGGGCGACGCGCTGCGGTCTTGCAGGATCCCGGCGCGCACGCCGGAGGAGGTCGCGGCGGCGGGCGAGGCGGCGCACGCGAACGGCGCGAGGGGGGCGGCGTGAGCGGCGCGCGCGGAAAGGCGAAGGAGCCGGGCGCGGCGCGCGGGGGCGCGAACCTGCTGGTCGTCTGCACGGACCAGCAGCACCCGCTGCTCTCCGGCTTCCGCGGCCACCCGTTCGTGGAGACGCCCCACCTCGACCGGCTGGCCGCGCAGGGCGCGCAGTTCACGCGCGCGTACTGTACCAACCCCATCTGCACCCCCAGCCGCATGAGCCTGCTGACCGGGCGCTACACGCACGAGATCGGCGTGCCGAACAACGGCTTCCCGCTCGATCCCGCGCTCCCCACCTGGCCCCGTCTGCTGGACCGCGCGGGCATCGAGAGCACGATGCTCGGCAAGATGGACCTGTGCGGCGACTACCAGGACGGGGGGTTCACGCACCACCGGATCATCCGGCGCCGGGCCGCGCACCCGGCGATGACCGCGGAGCCGCCCTACCGCATGACGGCGCCGCTCCGCGAACGGATGCCCGCGGCCAGCCGCTCGTGGCGCCCCGTGTCGCGCGCCCTGCGCCACGCGGGGCCGCGCACCCACCGCATCCTCTGCCGCGAGAAGTTCGAGGCGAACGAGATCGACGGCGAGAACGACGATTTCCTGGGCAACTACGACCACGACGTCATCGTCACCGACTGGGCCGTGGACGCCCTGAAGGAGAAGGGCGCGGCGCATCGCGCGGGCGGGGCGGCGCCCTGGGCGCTCTACGTCGGCCTGATCCTGCCGCACGAGCCGTTCACCATCCCCGCCGCGTACTACGACCGCTACTACCCCGACCGCGTCGCCCGGCCGGTCGACGCCCGCTTCCCCAACCCGGACCTGCACCCCGCCCTGCGGTTCCTGCAGCGGGCCCACGGCACGGGCACGCCGACGGAGGACGACCTGCGCCGCGCGCTGGCCGCGTACTACGGCATGGTGACCTGCGCCGACGAGCTGCTCGGCCGGATCCTCGGCGAGCTCGAGCGGCAGGGCCTGGCGGAGGACACGCTGGTGGTCTTCACCTCCGACCACGGCGAGTCGCTCGGCGAGCACGGGCTCTTCTTCAAGAAGTGCAGCTACGAGGGCTCCGCCGGCGTCCCGCTCGTCCTGCGCGGCCCCGGCGTGCCCGCCGGGGCGCGGGTCGACGCGCCGGTGAGCCTGGTCGACCTGCCGCCCACCCTGCTCCGCGCCGCCGGGTTGACGCCGGGGCCGGGCCTGCCCGGCATGGACCTGCGGGCCGTCGCCGCCGGCGCGCCGCCGCCGCGCGATTTCGCCTTCGCCGAGTACCATGGCTACTTCATGCGGCACGACTGGTTCATGACCGTGCACGACGGCATGAAGTACACGTGGTACAGCGACGGCGAGCGGCCCACGCTGTTCGACCTCGAGCGCGACCCGCACGAGCTGCGCGACGTGGCCGCCGACCCCGCCTACACGGACCGGCTACGCGCCTGCCGAGAGCGGCTGCTGGCCGTGTGCGATCCCGGGGCCGAAAGCCGCCGGGCCCGGGACCTGCTCGGGCTGATCGGCCCGGACGGCGAGGACTACCTGTGCGGGGAGGCGACGGCGCGCGGGTCAACGCCTGACGGGAGGAAGACGCCATGACGGACGGAAGCCGCAGCACGCCACACGAAGCCGGAGAGGCCGCCGGGGGGCCGGACATCGTCCTGGTCCTCTTCGACCAGCTCTCCGCCAAGTGGCTCGAGGCGGCGCAGGCCGGGGCCTGCCCCGTGCCGCACCTCGACCGGCTCGCGGCCGAGGGCGTCTCTTTCCGCCGCGCGATCACGAGCAACCCCGTCTGCTGCCCCGCGCGCGCCACGCTCGCCACGGGCCGCACCTCGCGCCAGCACGGCGTGCTCCAGAACGGCTACGCGCTCGACCCCGCAATCCCCACCTTCATGCGCCTGCTCCAGCAGGCCGGCCGCCGCACCGGCTGCTTCGGCAAGCTGCACCTGCATCCGCACTTCGCCGGGCTGCGCCCGGACTACTCCGTGTACGGGTTCGACGTCACGCGCCTCACCGAGGACCCGCGCGGCGGCGCGTGGCTGGACGGGGTGGAAGCGGAGTACCCGGAGCACTACGAGGCGGCGCTGGCCACGATCTGGGCGGGCTCCATCCCCGAGTTCGCCGCCTACGGCCCGGACCGTCGCGACCTGCGGCCCCGCATCCGCGCGGCGCGCGAGGGGCGGGACTGGACCTCGCCCGAGGTGCCGGACGGCGACGCGCGCCACGCCGTGCTGCCCTTCCCCGACGAGGTGAGCCAGACGGAGTGGATCACGCGCGGCGCGGAGGCGTTCATCGCGGAGACGCCGCCGGACCGGGCGCTCTTCGCCCACGTCGGCTACGTCCAGCCGCACAGTCCCTTCCAGGCCCCGGCCGCGTACTTCCGGGACCTGGACGACGCGCGCATCCCCGACGCCCTCCCCGCGACCTGGCGGGACGACCCGCACCACCCCCGCTGCTGGGACGGAGGCGGCGCGGCGGAGGACCTGCCGCCGGAGCGGGTCCGCTCCATGCGCCGCTGCTATTTCGCCGACCTCGCCCACCTCGACGCCCAGGTCGGCCGGATTCGCGCCGCGCTGGAAGCCGCCGGGCGGTGGGAGCGCACGCTGCTCGTCGTCGCGGCCGACCACGGGGAACTGCTCTACGACCACGCCCACCACGGCAAGGGCAACCCGCACTACGACGCCTGCGTGCGCGTGCCGCTGCTCGTCGCCGGGCCCGGCCTGCGCGGCGGACTCGTCCGCGACGAGTTCGTGCAGCTCGAGGACCTGTTCCCCACGTTCCTCGACGCCGCCGGCCTCGAGGCGCCCGCGCCCCCCGCCGCCGGCCCCTACCTGCGCGGCGTCCAACCGGCCCGCCTGCCGGGCCGCTCCCTGCTGCCGCTCTGCCGCGGCGAGGCCGCGCCGGCGGACGGGCGGGACCACGCCTACGCGGAGAGCTACAGCGATATCTTCTCCTGCACGCCCGACGCCTGGGCCCGCACCGTGCGGACCGACCGCTGGCGCTACACCCGGTTCCCCGGCGGCGCCGGGGAGCAGCTCTTCGACCTCGAACGCGACCCCGACGAGCTCGTCAACCGCGTCGCCGACCCCGCCTGCCGGGACGCGCTGACCGAACTGCGCGAACGGCTGCTCGATGCCGTCATCCTCCAGGACCACCCCCACCCGCCCCGCGGCCTCTTCTCGCACGGCGTGCACTGAGCGCCCCTGCAGGTGTTCAATATTGCCGTCGCGACGGCCGCCCAAACGAAGGTTATCGCCCCCTCGCGCAACATGAGCTGTCAACCAGTTCTCCTCAGGTAGGAGTCCCGGCATCCCCCTCAAGAGCGTCTCGGAATAGGCCGTGCTTCTGCCGGAGCACTCGGCATCTCTTCATGCTCCTCTGTGCTTTCGGACATTCACCGCCTTCCACTGCAGTAATGCTTCTCCTTCGACGTCTAACGTCGTCGGAATCCGAACGGGCCGGAGGCGCCGGCTGGAGCCGAAGGCCGGCGTAGTCATAAAAGACTAACACAAATTGGAAAAAAGCACTTTACAGTTGGGGGGGGGGGGGGGTAGAAAGGACATCGTAATCGGCGGAGAGGTCCTGTTCAGCATGGGGTCGGCACAGGCGATGGAAGCCGCCGGATGAGGAGAACAAGAGATGAAGAAGCGAGCAATCAGTGGCCTGATCTGCGTCGGCCTGTTGCTGGTCGCATTGTCGGCCGTGAGCGTTCATGCGGCGGTCATAACGGGGTTCACGACAGCAGAAGGCTATGACTTCGGAACAACCTACTGGAAGCATCCGAAGACGTTGACCAGCTACACGACGGCCAACGGGACCGTCGATGGGACGAACTTCCACGCGGCCGACACGGCGACCGCCCATGCTAACTACTACTACGGCGAGCAGAGCACCGATCCGGGCAGCTCCGCGGGGCTGCTCGAGAACCTGGACGTCATGACCGGGTACGTCAACATAGCGGGGCAGACGAACTACGACTTCATGTTCAACGCGCCCTACCGCTTCAGCAGCGCGACGGGCAACCCCGGTAACGATGACGACTTCTTCGTGTTCGAGATATCGCCTAGCGATAGTCCCGACAACGTGACGCTGCAGGCTCTGGACTCCAGTTCCTCGCCCCTCGGCTCCGCGGTGTTCCTCAACCAGACGGCCATCCCCGGTGACGTGATCCGCTTCCGCGCCCCGAATCCCGCCCAGACTGACATGAGCGGGTGGGGGTTCGATTACGACGATTTCGGAGTGGCGGATGCGACCCAGATCGCCGGCCTGCGCATCTACGATAGCCGCTCCGGCGGCGGCTTCGATCCGGGCGTCGTAGGCATCAACAATGCCATCCCCGAGCCGGGGACGCTCGGCCTGCTCGGCGTGGCGGTGGCGGCCATGCTGCTCCGCCGGCGCCGTGCGTAACAGACGGCGACAGCGCTCCATTCGGGCGGGCCCTCCCGGCGGGAGGGCCCGCTCTTCTTCTTCGCCCCCGTCACAGGGGGGGGTGGTGCGTGATTGAGCGCCCCCGCCGGGCGGGCCTCTCCTTCGACGTCTAACGTCGTCGGAATCCTCCTCATCCATGCGTTACGCGGACAATGGGGGCTGAAATGGCCCTTGGAGCGTTTCTGAGGGCGGGTTCCGGCGTCTCCAAGGCGGTTTGACCGAGAAGGCGCCCGGGGCGGCCGGGCTCGACAGGCTGCTCTCCTTCACCTGCCCACGTACGGAAGAGGCGGGCAGGGCGTTCGGCGCCATTCCGGCAGCGGGGTGCCGCCGTGGCCGGGAAGGTCAGGTCTCTCGGATTCCGCCCTTCGCAGGAGCGTCGCGTTCCGGGCCGCGGCGGCCCGGGTCCGGTGAGCCCGTCGGACCCGGGCACCGGGTGCGGCCGGTCCCCTTCGCCCGCCGTATCGTGCCCCCCGTTCCGCGCGGCGCCGGCCGCTGCCGGCCGCGGACCCGCAACACCGGGGCCGGCGGCTTTCGGCCCGGGGGCGGTCGGTGGTTGACGTGACCCGCGGGCCGGTGTTCTGCTTCGCCCGCACGGAGACGGAGACGCGGGGGAGGGCGGGCCTCCCCGGCGAGGCGTGGATCCGGGCCCGGGTGACCCGGCAGGCGCCTCACCTCGCGCCGATGTGCACAACAGGAGATCGTCCCATGGCTCTTCGCACCGCGCTTTCCGCCCTGCTCTCCCTGCTCCTCGCCGGCCCCCTGTTCGCGGCCCGGGAAGGCGAGTACTTCAGGGAAGACCGCAACCTGGGGCAGGTGGACAGGGGGGTCGACCGGATCGAAGGCCTCCTGTTCTGGCTCAAGAGCGATGCGGGCGTGGAAGTGGACGAGCAGGGCCATGTCGTCGCCTGGACGGACGCGTCCGGCCGCGGGCATGTCTTCGAGGCCCTCCCCGGGGCCGCCCACCCCGCCAGGCTGACCCCGGGGGTCGTCCGTGGCCGGCCCGCGCTGACCTTCACGGCCGCCCAGCACAAGCCGGGCGGGCTGGTCAACCGGGAGATCGGTATCGACCCGGCCAAGGGGCTCTCGCTGGTCCTGCTTGCGCGCGTCGCGGGCATGGATCGCCACGCGTTCCTCGTCGTCTACGGCGACCAGTACAGGACCAAGGGCTCCCTCGGCATCGGCTCGACGGGTTACGAGACGTACGGCAAGAGCTGGTGGCGGGTCGTGGCGGACTCGGAGGAGCTCTTCAAGTCCACGGACGACAACATCGCCGGCAAGGGCTTCGTGCTCTTCGTGGCCGCCTACGATCCGGGCACGAAGACCCTGACCGCCTACCAGGACGGTGTGCAGGTCGGACAACGGGAGTGCGACCTTGCCCTGGCGCCCGGGCACCCCTTCGGCATCGGCGCGGAACCCCGCGGTCAATGGTCCTTCGGCGGCGAGGTGCTCGAAGCGCTTGCCTACAACCATGCCATGGATCGGGACGAGGTGCGGGCTCTCACCCGGGCCATCCTGTCCCGGCATGGTCTCGGGGGCGCGCCCGTGAGTTCCATGGCCCCGCTCCTGCCCTTCGCCTACTACCCCTCCAGGAACCAGATGGAGGTGGCCGTGGAGCTGAGCCCGGACCTGCTGCGGAAGGCGGGCACCACGCCCGGGGAGGTCCGGGTTCGCGTGCGCGACGCCGGGACCCGGGCGGTCGTCGCCACGGGCACGGTGCCGCTCGACGCCCAGGCCCGGGGCCAGGCGCTGTTCGACGTGCCGGACTTACCCGACGGCGAGTACGCCGTGGAGTACGTCATCGGAAGGCACGTCGAGATCTCGCCCAAGACCTTCCGGCGCATACATTTCCCCTTCGAGACCTCGTCCCTCGGCGAGGAACACGAGGTCTACCCCCCGTTCACACCCGTCGAGGTCGAGGGCGCGTCCGTGTCCGTGGTGGGCCGCACCTACACCCTGAACGCCTTCGGTCTCTTCGACCAGGTCACCAGCCTCGGCCGCCCCCTCCTGGCCGGCCCCATCGCCCTTCACGGCCGGACCGGGGCCGGCCCGATCCGGTGGCAGCCGGGCGCGCTGGAGGGCAAGCGCGTCCACGACGACGAGGCGCTCTTCCACGCGGCCTGCGCGGGCTCGGGGGTGCGGGTCCGAACCCGGACCGTGATCCAGGAGGACGGGTGCGCCCGCATCGACATGATCCTCAAGCCCGGCGCGGACCGGGCCGAGATCGAGCGGCTCGTGCTGGAGATTCCCTTCCGGGACCGCGAGGCCCCCCTGTTTCACTACGTCGCGGACAACGGCATGCGCTTCAACTACGCGGGCCGCACCCCGCGGGGCGGCACGATCGAGTGGTACAGCGAGCCGTGGGACGGCTGGGTGCCCATCCGGTGGCGCGTCAGGCAGCCCGGCCCGGACGACGGCGTGATCTGGACCGGCGCGCATCCGCGCCAGCACGGCAACACCCAGCGCTGGGATCACCGGCCGTTCGCGCCCTATATCTGGCTCGGCGCGGAGCAGCGGGGGCTGGCCTTCTTCATGGAGAGCGAACGGGGCTTCGAGACCGACTACCGCACGCCGGTGCAACAGCTGATCCGCCGGGGCGACGAGGTGATCCTGCGCGTGGAGATCTTCCAGCGGCCCGTGACCCTCACGCGTCCCCGCCGTCTGACCTTCGGCCTCATGGCCAGTCCGGGCAAACCGATGGAGGAGCGGTTCCGCACCCGGACCCTGGCCTCGGGCATAGGACCCGTGTCCTGCTGGGGGGGCTGGCAGTGTTCGAGCAAGTACCCGGACCACCGCGACTGGACCCTCGTGGACCGGATCCAGGAGATCCGCAGGCGGGGCGAGTACACGGAAGCGGACCAGCAGTGGTTCGAAGCCAAGGCCGAGGACGTCCGGGCGCGCTGGCCCGAGCGCAAGATCAACGGCAGTTCCGACTGGCTCTGGCTCACCACCCTCTTCGCCCGCCGCGCGGCGGAAAAGGGGGCCGGGCATTCCGGCACTTACTTCGAGGAGCACGCCACCGATCCGCTCCTGCCCGAATGGCAGGTCTTCCAGGACGAGTGGGCCAGTTCCGAGTTCAACCGCTTCCGCGAGCGCAGCGCCAACTGGGGCGTCTTCTCGCCGAGTTACCACGATTTCGCGCTCTACATGGCCAACGAGTGGATGCGGCGCGGGGTGAGCCTCTACTTCGACAACACGAACCCCAAGCGGTGCTACAACGAACGCTTCGGCCCCGCGTTCCGCGGCCCCGACGGCGCCCTGCGCTACGGCATCAGCCTCTTCGGCCAGCGCCGCTACTACCGGCGCGTGTACAAGCTGCTGAGCAAGTGGAACGAGAAGGGCGCCCCGTACCCGGTCGACTTCACCCTGCACATCACCAATACGCAGACGCTTCCGTTCAACACGTGGGCGACCGCCACCCTGGACCTCGAGCAGCGAGCGCACACGCTCAACCCGGAGTTCTTCCCGCCGGAGACCGAGATGACCGTGGCCGAACTCACGGCGGGCAGGGGCCGGATCGTCACCGAGCGCGCCCGGGAGCGCCACGCGGCCCGGGAGGAGAAGGCCCGTCGCGCCGGGTACCAGCTGCCCTGGCCGCCGGACTACACGCGCACCGTCACCTTCGGCCGCCAGGTCGGAGCCATCCCCCTGGCGCTCGACTTCGTCAGCGGCCACAGCCGGCACCATGGCCCCGACTACACGCCGGCGATGGTGCTGCGCAACTGGGCCATGCGCCGCCTTCACGACATCCGCGCGGGGGCCCTGTACTACAAGAGCGCCGCCCGGGCCCGGGACTACGAGGCCCTCCTGCTCGGCTTCGGGTACGGCGACGCCGACCGGGTGGCGGAGAGCAACTACTGGGAGCCGGACCCCGCCGTCCGGGTTGGCGACCCCCGCATCAAGTGGATGGCCCTGACCCGGCGCGACCCCGGCGCGGACCCCTTCGGCCTCCTGCTGCTGCAGAGCTACACCCGTGCCGACGCGGTGACCGCGCAGGTGACCCTCCCGGGGGCCGCGGCCCTGGTGGACGTGGAAACCCGCGAGCGCATCGCGGTGGCCGGGGACCGGGCCGCCGTGACCATGCCCGCCAATTTCTCGACGCGCATGTTCCTCGCGGTCCGGGATCCCGAACGGGCGGCGAGCCTGGCCCGGTCCCAAGGCATACGGGTGGAGGACCTGGCGCCGCCCCCTGTCCCGGGGTCGGCCGACGGATCGCCCTGAACGCGCCGGGGCCGACCGGCGCGTCCCCCTGGCGCCGGAGAAAGGATGTGTGCATGAACGTCGCCGAACGCTACCTGGCTTTCATGAGGTACGAGACGGTGGACCGGCCGCCGCTCGTCCTGCCCGGCGGGATCTTTCCGGTGACCCGGCGGCGCTGGGAGCGGGAAGGGCTGCCCGCGGGGGTCGACCTCAACGAGTTCTTCGGCGGCGAGCCCATGCCCGTCCGGCCGCTGGCCCTCGACACCCTGCTCCGCCCGCCCTTCGAGGAAGAGATCCTGGAGGAAACCGGCGAGTTCGTCGTGAAGATCGACCAGCACGGCGTGAAGTGCCGGAACTTCAAGGACGAGACCTCGATGTCCGAGCATCTCGAGTATCCGGTCAAGGGACCGGAGGACCTGGCCTGGCTGCGCCGGCGTCTCGACCCCGCCGCGCCCGGCCGCATCGCGCCCGACTGGCTTGAACGGGCGCGGGAGAGCCGGGCGCGCGGGGTGCTGACACAGATCAACGGCGGCATGTACTTCGCCTTCCTCAACGAGCACATGGGCACGGAGGCGGCCCTCGTGGCCTACTTCGACACCCCCGAACTCGTTCACGAGGTCAACGAGCTGCAGTGCCGCCTCTGCGAGCAGGCCATGAACACGGCGCTGCCCCGCTTCAAGCCCGACCGCATCGGCTACCACGAGGACATGGCCTACAAGAACGGCAGCATGATCTCGCCGGCCATGTTCCGCGAGTTCATGACGCCCTACTACAAGCGGGTGACGTCGATCACCTCGCGGCATGGCCTCGACCATCACCTGATGGACAGCGACGGCGATATCCGCGAGCTCATCCCGCTCTGGCTCGAGTGCGGGATCAACGCCTTCGCCCCGCTCGAAGTGGCCGCCGGCATGGACGTCGTGGCGCTGCGCGAGGAATACGGCCCGGCGATCAGGATGGAGGGCGGGTTCGACAAGCGCATCCTCGCCTCGGACAAGCCCTCCATCCGGCGCGAGTTCGAGCGGCTGGCGCCGGTAATCGACGGCGGCGGCTACCTGCTCAGTTGCGACCACACCGTGCCGCACAACGTGCCGCTGGAGAACTACGCCTACCTCGTGGAACTGATGAAGGTCCATTTCGGCATGTGACCACGCGAAGGCGGCCACGGCCACCGGCCGCCTGCCGGCCCGGGGCGAAGCGCGAGCCCGGCGCCCGGGGCCTCACCCCGCCATCCCCCGCGGCGGACAGGGGGGGCGTGACGGGTCAGGCCGTGGCACGTGATCACGCCTCGCTCGCGGCTCCGGGGCGGCGCGAATCGTGGCGGCGCGGCGCGTGCCCGCCGGTTCGGTGCCGGGAGCGTCGCGCTGTCCGCCCGGCCCCCGGCGCCGCGCTCCGCAACTCAAGGCCCCGGCTCGGGAGCCCCCCCACCACCGGAGGCGGGCGGACATCGAAAGCCGCTACGCCGGCTTGCCCCCGAACGCCGCCAGGGCCGAACAGGCCGCGAACAACGGGCTAGTCCATTGGGACTAGGGGCAAGAAAATGCAGAAAGGGGCTTGACCTGGATGGGGGCGGGGGGTAAGAAGGGCATCGTAATCGGTGGAGAGGTTCTGTTCGGCATGCTGCCGGAACAAGAAGGAAGGGGAGAATGATGAAGGTGACTATGTTTCGTCGAGTGACGGTTGCGGCGTCGATCGCCCTGTTCTGCGGTCTCATGTGGCCCGCGACGGCGGAGGCCACGACCGTCGGCTGGTGGCGCTTCGAGGACGGTGCGTTCCAGGAGGATTCCGGTCCTAACAACTTTGATCTGACCGTGCCCGCGGGTGACAACAACCCGGTCCAGGTCACTCCCTTGCCGGGCAGCGGCGACGGCAGCGCGTTCCAGAATCCGATTGCCAAGACCGGCGACTCCAATACCGGCCTTGCCCAATTCACGCCCAGCAGTTCTCGACCCCGGCTGCGTTCAGCGCCGGTTCCTCGTCGCTCTTCGCACTCGGCGCCGACTACACCTTCGAATTCATGTTCAACCGGGATACCGACGCCTACGGGTTCCTGTTCGCCCAGTGGACGGACGGCGGCGGAAGTGCCGGTAACACATTCGGCTTAGCCGTCGGCCAGGATGGCTCGGACTACATACGTGTGGCTCGGGGCAGTTCGTCCGCGAACCTCACGGCCGCGGGCGCGTTTACCACCGGCACGGACTACTATGTCGCCCTGGTCCGGGACGGCACCGCGAATACGGACCTGCTCTACCGCCAGGACCTGACCAACGGTGGGGCCCTGCAGGTGTTCGATGTCACCGCTGCCACGGCCGGCCAAAACAAGGTCATCGGTGACACGGGTCTCGGATGTGATCATCGGCGCGCTGCGGACGGGGTCTACCTCCACCGACCTTCCGTTCAACGGGTTGATCGACGAGCTGCGCATCTCGGACACGGCCCTCGCGCAGAGCGAGCTCCTGGTCGTCCCCGAACCGGCGACGCTCGGCCTGCTGGGCCTGGCGGGTGTGGCCATGATCCTGCGCCGCCGCCGCGGCTGACGAACGGCGACAGCGCTGCATTCGCGCGGGCCCTCCCGATCGGGAGGGCCCGCGCTCTTTCTCGTCCGGGTGCGGGGGATTGCCCGGCGCGGCCCCGCCCCTCTGCGCCAAGAGGACGAACCGCGAAGAGACGCGAACGGGACGGGGGGCCTGGGGAACGGGACATCGAAGGCCTGCGTCGCGTCGTCGCGGTGCAGGCGCGCGGCGGCCGGCCTGCCGCGGACGCATGTCCCGATCGCGGAGCCGCGTAATCAGCACAACACACTTCCTGACAGCACGGCATGGCTTGGGCAAGATGGCGCACATGGAGCACGTGCGGGTCACGGACGACGAGCGGGGCGTTCTGCGCGGGCTGGCCGCGCGCGTGGCGGAGCTTGCCGCTGACCCCGCGCAGGAAGCGAAGCGCGAGGCGGTGCGCGCGCTGAACCGGCTCGACCCCGTTCCGCCGCGCATCTACTGCTTCCCGGAGGCGGCCTGGCTGGAGGCGATCCCGCCGGCCTCGCTCGCCTGTGCCGGCCCGCTGCTCCGCGGCTGGGAAACGCGGCTTCGCATGGCGATCTACACCGCCGAGGTGCTGCGCGACGACCAGCCGGTGGACGCGGTCTTCAACCTGCCGTGGCACGGGGGCACGACGGGCTGGGGGCTGGAGGCGGACGTGCGCGCGACGGGCCGGGGCGAGGCGTCGGTCTACTACCTCCACCCCTATTCCGGCTACCGCCTCGCCCGCCCCTCCGACGGCGGCGCGGTGCACTACGACCCGCCGCTGCGCGAGCACGCGGACCTCGACAAGCTCGGCGCCCCGGAGGTCCGGGTCGACCGCGAGGCGTCGGCGCGGCAGCTCGACCTGGCGCGCGAGCTTTTCGACGGCCTGCTCGAGGTCCGCCGCCGCGGCGGCTGGTGGCCGCTGCTCGGCGGCCTCTCCCAGGCCGCCGTGACGCTGCGCGGCGCGGACGCGCTGATGCTGGACCTCTACGACGACCCGGCGTGGGTGCGCGCCTACCTCGGCCGCCTCGCCGAGGGCCACCACGCCCTGCTCGACCGGCTCGAGGCCGAGGGTTTCCTCACGCTCAACAACGGGTGCGAGTGGATCCACACGGGCGGGATCGGCACCTCGGACGAGCTGCCCGCGGCGGGGTTCGACCCCGCGCGGCCGCGCTGCGCGGACCTCTGGGGCGGCGTGGAGAGCCAGGACCTCGTGGGCATCTCCCCCGCGCTCTTCGAGGCCCTCCCCGGGGCCGCCCACCACCGGAGGCGGGCGGACATCGAAAGCCGCTACGCCGGCTTGCCCCCGAACGCCGCCAGGGCCGAACAGGCCGCGAACAACGGGCTAGTCCATTGGGACTAGGGGCAAGAAAAAGCAGAAAGGGGCTTGACCTGGATGGGGGCGGGGGGTAAGAAGGGCATCGTAATCGGTGGAGAGGTTCTGTTCGGCATGCTGCCGGAACAAGAAGGAAGGGGAGAATGATGAAGGTGACTATGTTTCGTCGAGTGACGGTTGCGGTGTCGATCGCCCTGTTCTGCGGTCTCATGTGGCCCGCGACGGCGGAGGCCACGACCGTCGGCTGGTGGCGCTTCGAGAACGGTGCGTTCCAGGCGGATTCCGGTCCTAACAACTTTGATCTGACCGTGCCCGCGGGTGACAACACCCCGGTCCAGGTCACTCCCTTGCCGGGCAGCGGCAACGGCAGCGCGTTCCAGAATCCGATTGCCAAGACCGGCGACTCCAATACCGGCCTTGCCCAATTCACGCCCAGCGGTGCTACGACCCCGGCTGCGTTCAGTGCCGGTTCCTCGTCGCTCTTCGCACTCGGCGCCGACTACACCTTCGAATTCATGTTCAACCGGCCTGCCGAAACTTACGGGTACCTGTTCGGCCAGTGGACGGACGGCACAGGTGCCGGTAACGTTTTCGGCTTCGCCGTCGGCCAGGGTGGCTCGGACTACATACGTGTGGGTCGGAACGCTAATGGCGTGAACCTCACGGACGCGGGCGCGTTTACCACCGGCACGGACTACTATGTCGCCCTGGTCCGGGACGGCACCGCGGATACGGACCTGCTCTACCGCCAGGACCTGACCAACGGTGGGCCCCTGCAGGTGTTCGATGTCACCGCTGCCACGGCCAGCCAAGACAAGGTCATCGGTGACACGTCTGCGAAAGTGATCATCGGCGCGCTGCGGACGGGGTCTAGCAGCACCGACATTCCGTTCAGCGGGTTGATCGACGAGCTGCGCATCTCGGACACGGCCCTCGCGCAGAGCGAGCTCCTGGTCGTCCCCGAACCGGCGACGCTCGGCCTGCTGGGCCTGGCGGGTGTGGCCATGATCCTGCGCCGCCGCCGCGGCTGACGAACGGCGACAGCGCTGCATTCGCGCGGGCCCTCCCGATCGGGAGGGCCCGCGCTCTTTCTCGTCCGGGTGCGGGGGATTGCCCGGCGCGGCCCCGCCCCTCTGCGCCAAGAGGACGAACCGCGAAGAGACGCGAACGGGACGGGGGGCCTGGGGAACGGGACATCGAAGGCCTGCGTCGCGTCGTCGCGGTGCAGGCGCGCGGCGGCCGGCCTGCCGCGGACGCATGTCCCGATCGCGGAGCCGCGTAATCAGCACAACACACTTCCTGACAGCACGGCATGGCTTGGGCAAGATGGCGCACATGGAGCACGTGCGGGTCACGGACGACGAGCGGGGCGTTCTGCGCGGGCTGGCCGCGCGCGTGGCGGAGCTTGCCGCTGACCCCGCGCAGGAAGCGAAGCGCGAGGCGGTGCGCGCGCTGAACCGGCTCGACCCCGTTCCGCCGCGCATCTACTGCTTCCCGGAGGCGGCCTGGCTGGAGGCGATCCCGCCGGCCTCGCTCGCCTGTGCCGGCCCGCTGCTCCGCGGCTGGGAAACGCGGCTTCGCATGGCGATCTACACCGCCGAGGTGCTGCGCGACGACCAGCCGGTGGACGCGGTCTTCAACCTGCCGTGGCACGGGGGCACGACGGGCTGGGGGCTGGAGGCGGACGTGCGCGCGACGGGCCGGGGCGAGGCGTCGGTCTACTACCTCCACCCCTATTCCGGCTACCGCCTCGCCCGCCCCTCCGACGGCGGCGCGGTGCACTACGACCCGCCGCTGCGCGAGCACGCGGACCTCGACAAGCTCGGCGCCCCGGAGGTCCGGGTCGACCGCGAGGCGTCGGCGCGGCAGCTCGACCTGGCGCGCGAGCTTTTCGACGGCCTGCTCGAGGTCCGCCGCCGCGGCGGCTGGTGGCCGCTGCTCGGCGGCCTCTCCCAGGCCGCCGTGACGCTGCGCGGCGCGGACGCGCTGATGCTGGACCTCTACGACGACCCGGCGTGGGTGCGCGCCTACCTCGGCCGCCTCGCCGAGGGCCACCACGCCCTGCTCGACCGGCTCGAGGCCGAGGGTTTCCTCACGCTCAACAACGGGTGCGAGTGGATCCACACGGGCGGGATCGGCACCTCGGACGAGCTGCCCGCGGCGGGGTTCGACCCCGCGCGGCCGCGCTGCGCGGACCTCTGGGGCGGCGTGGAGAGCCAGGACCTCGTGGGCATCTCCCCCGCGCTCTTCGAGGAGTTCTTCCTGCCTGTGTTCCGGCCCGTCGTCGAGCGCTTCGGCCTCGGCTGCTACGGCTGCTGCGAGCCGCTGCAGGACTGGCTGCCGGCGCTGCGTACGATCCGCAACCTGCGGCGCGTGTCCGTCTCGCCCTGGGCCGACGTGGCGGCCTGCGCGGAGCGCATGGGCCCGGACCTTGTCTTCTCGCGCAAGCCGTCGCCGACGCCGCTCTCCACCGGGCGGGTGGACGGGGACGCCATCCGGCGCGAGTTGGAGGAGACCTTCCGCATCGCGAAGGCGAACGACTGCCGGGTGGAGGTCATGATGAAGGACTTGCAGACCGTGCGCGGCGATACCGCGCGCCTGCGCCGCTGGGTGGAGCTGGCGCGGGCGGCGCGCGCCGCGGTATACGGGGAGTCGGCATGACCGGGCGCAGCTACGCAGGCGCGGAGACCGCCCAGATTTCCTTCCCGCTCGGCGGGATCGGGGCGGGCTGCGTCGGCCTCGCCGGCAACGGGCGGCTGGTGGACTGGGAGATCCTCAACCGGCCCGGCAAGGGCTGTCTCAACGGACTCAGCCACTTCGCCGTGCGCGCGGAGCGCGGCGGCCGGGTGCTGGACGCGCGCGTCCTGCAGGGCGACCTGCCGCCGCCCTACACCGGCGAGTTCGGGCAGCGCCTCTTCACCGGGTTCGGCTGGGGCCCGCGCCGCGAGAACCTGGCCGGTATGCCGCACTTCCGGGAGCACGTCTTCCGCGCCGCCTTCCCGACGGCGGAGATCGGGTTCGGCGGCGAGCCCGCCTTTCCGGGGGAGGCCGTGCTCCGCGCCTGGAGCCCCTTCATCCCCGGCCGCGAGGACGACTCCGGCGCGCCGGCGGCCTTCTTCGAGGTCGAGTTGACGAACCGGTCGGACGAGCCGGTCGACTTCACCGTCGCCGCCGCTCTCTCCAATCCCTTCCCCGGCGACCGGCCCGTTCACGCGCTGCGGCTCGACGGCGGCGCCGCCCTGCTGACCGTCGCGAACGAAGCCTGCGCGCCGGACAGCCCGGAGGCGGGCCGGCTCGCGCTGGCCACGGACGCCCCGGACACGAGCGGCCAGGCGTTCTGGTACCGCGGCCGCTGGGCGGACAGCCTGGAGGTGTACTGGCGGGACCTGCTGGCCGGCGGCCGCTTCCGGGACCGGACCTACGGCCCCGGCAGCCAGGGCTGCTGGGAACGGCGCGACACCGGCCACCTCGCGGCCCATGCGCCCGCCGCCCCCGGCGCGTCGGTGCGGGTCCGCTTCGTCCTCGCCTGGCACGTGCCGAACCGGGCCAACGACTGGTCGGCCGACAGCGCCGCCTTCCGCCGCCGGCTGGCGGAGGACGGCGTGCGCAACGCGTGGCGCAACTGGTACGCGACGCGGTGGCGCGACGCGGAGGATGCGGCCCGGTGGGGGCTGGCGTCGTGGGACGAGCTTCACGGGGAGACCGTGGCGTTCCGCGACGCGCTCTTCGCCACGAACGCCCCCGCGCCTGTCGTCGAGGCGGTCGCGGCCAACCTCTCCATCCTGCGGTCGGCGACCTGCCTGCGCCTCGAGGACGGCACGTTCTACGGATGGGAAGGCGTCGGCGTCGGCGCCGGCAGCTGCGAGGGCTCCTGCACGCACGTCTGGGGCTACGAGCAGGCGCTCGCGTATCTCTTCCCCCGGCTCGAGCGCTCGATGCGGGAGGCGACGCTGCGCTACGGGGTGGACGAGGCGGGCGGCTGCCACTTCCGGCTGCCGCTCCCGCTGGGCGTGCGCGCGCGGACGGACGACTTCCGGCCGGCGGCGGACGGGCACTTCGGGGAGATCGTCCGCACGTACCGCGACTGGCGGCTCTCGGGCGAAACGGACTGGATGAGCGCCCGGTGGCCCGCGGTGCGCCGGATGATCGCCTACGCGTGGAGCCCGGAGAACCCGGACCGGTGGGACCCGGAGCGCACCGGCGTCCTGCACGGGCGCCAGCACCACACGCTGGACATGGAGCTGTTCGGGCCGAGCGCCTGGCTGACGGGGATCTACCTGGCCGCCCTCAAGGCCGCCGCCGCCATGGCGGAGGCCTGCGGCGACCCGGCCTTCGCGGCGGAGTGCCGCGCGGTCTTCGCGCGCGGAAAGGCCTGGGTCGAGGCACACCTCTTCGACGGCGAGGTCTACGGGCAGGCCGTGGACCTGGACGACCGCGGCGCGCTGGCGCCCTACGGGGACGCGGACGAAGCCTACTGGGGCGCGGAGCACGGCGAGATCAAGTACCAGGTCGGCGCCGGCGTCGAGGTGGACATGACGCTGGGGCAGTGGTTCGCCGACCTCTGCGGCCTCGGCGAGATCCTCGACCCCGCGCGCACGGCCTCGACGCTCCGCGCGGTCTTCCGCCACAACTTCCGCCGCTCGCACCGCGACGCGCCCAACCCGTGGCGGCTGTTCGCGCTCAACGACGAGGCGGGGCTGTGCATGTGCTCCTGGCCGGAAGGCCGGCGCCGGCCTGCGATCCCGCTGCCCTACGCCGAGGAGACGATGCACGGCTTCGAGTACGCCGTCGCCTGCCAGCTCATCGCCCGCGGCCTGCGCGACGAGGGACTGGAGATCGTCCGCGGCGTCCGCGACCGCTACGACGGCGAGCGGCGCAACCCGTGGAACGAGATCGAGTGCGGGAGCAACTACGCCCGCTCCCTCGCCTCCTTCGGGCTGCTCCACGCCTTCAGCGGGTTCCGTTACGACGCGGTCGACCGCTTCCTCGCGCTCGCGCCCGCCGCGGACGGCGCCGGGCCGCTCGCCTGCTTCTGGTCGACCGGCGCGGCCTGGGGGCTCGTCCGCACCGGGCCGGGCCGGGCCGGGGTGGAGGTCCTGCGCGGAGAACTGGTGCTGGAGGCGGCGGACTTCGGCTTCGCGCCCGGCACGGTCGAGGCCGGCGGCGAGACCGTTGCCCGGAGCGTGGACGGCACGCGCGTCGTGTTCGCGGCGCCCTGCCGCCTCCGGCCCGGCCGGCCGCTGCGCGCCGGCCGACGCCCGGCGGGGAAAGGCCCAAAGCGGGCGGCGGCGCGGGGAGGAGCGGCGGGAAGATGAAGAAGGCGCCGGGCTGGGCCGTGAGACTGGGAGGGATCGCCATGCTGGCTCTTTCCGTTGCGCGCGGGGAAGACGGGCTCCGGCTTCCGAGCGTCTTCTCCGAGGGCATGGTTCTGCAGCGGGACCTGCCGGTCCCGGTCTGGGGCGAGGCCCGTCCGGGCGCACGGGTGACGGTGCGGTTGTACGACCACGGGCGGCTGCTGGCCGACGCGTCCGCTACGGCGCGCGCGGACGACGGGGCCTGGCGCGTCGATCTCCCGCCGCAGCCGGCGGGCGGACGGTTCTCGCTGCTCGTCGAGAGCCGCCCGGCCGGCGCGGACGGGCGGGTCGCGCGGCGGCTTTTCACGAACGTGCTGATCGGCGAGGTGTGGATCCTGTGCGGCCAGTCCAACGCGCTTTTCGCGATGAACGGGTGCGCGGAGCGGGAGGACGCGCTTGCCCGGCTCCGGGACTACCCGCTGATTCGCGTCTTCCAGCTCGGCGGCCGGGAGGACGTCCTCGAGGCGCGGGCGCCCCGGACGGACACGCAAGGGTACTGGGGACCGGCCAAGTGGGAAGAGGCCGCCTACACCGTGCCGCGGTCGAGCGAGACGGACGTGCCCGGCTCCTCGTCCGCCGTGAGCTACTTCTTCGCCCGGGCCCTCGCCCGGTGGCTGGGCCCCGGCGTGCCGGTGGGCATGATCGAGATCGGGGCCATCCTCCCCGTCGAAAGCTGGGTCGACGACCGGACCCTGGAGGGGGTCCCCGCCTTGCGCGGGCTGCGGGGCAAGGACTACCCCCACGCCACCGGGCGCGCGTTCAACGCCCTCATCGCGCCGCTGGCCCCGTACGCTGTACGCGGCGCCGCCTACTACCAGGGCGAGATGAACGCCGGCCGTCCGGCAGACTACTACCACGGGCTGAAGGCCCTCGTCGCCGGCTGGCGCCGGGCGTGGGACCGCCCGGATCTGCCCTTCCTGCTCGTGCAGCTGCCGGGCTTCATCGAGCACCTCGCCGGGAAGACGGATCTGGACATGAACGCCGAGCAGTTGGCCCGCTTCGACGGCCGGAACGCCGATCACCCGTTCTGCCGCATTCGCGAGGCCCAGCGGCGGGTCAGCCGCGAGGTGCCCGGCGTCGGGCTGGCGGTGACGATCGACACGGGCGAGCGCTTCGACATCCATCCGCCGCGCAAGCGCGCCGCGGGCGAGCGCCTGGCGCTGCAGGCCCGCAAGGTGGCGTACGGCGACGGGACGGCGGCGGCCGACGGGCCGCGGCCCCGCGCCTTCCGGCGCGAGGGCGGGGCGTACCTCGTCGCCTTCGACGGCGTCGGCGGCGGCCTGCGGGCCAGGGGCAGGCTGGACGGGTTCGAACTGCGCGACGCGGACGGCGCGTGGCACCCCGCCCCCGCGCGAATCCGCGGCGACACGGTGGAAGTCCGGGCCGAGGCCGCGGCCGCGCCCACCGGTGTGCGCTACGCCTGGGCCGGGTATCCCCCGACGCCGCTCTACAACGCCGAGGGATTGCCCGCGACGCCCTTCCACGAACCGCCTGTCGCCTTCGACGTCCCCTGAACGCGTGAACTCAACGGCGGCACTCCGTCCGCTGAAGGAACTTGTTCGAATCTCTTCTCTCCCGCAAGGCCGCCAAAATCGCCGAGGTTTTCCTGTTCAGGCAGGCCGTTGACCGTGCGTGCGATGCCACGTTTCATCATGTCCTCACCGAAGTTCAGCAGGTAACCGAGCTTCAAGCCGGTGAGCTTCACATAGGTCAAGAGCCGCTTCTCGTGGGCCTCGGTGATCCGCTCAACGGACTTCAATCCGGCGCTCGATTCAGAAAGAAATGACCGGTTGACGTTGTAACGTTGTAGCGCTATGCGGTTGTCGTGAAGGGAGGTAAGACATGAGCATCCTGACGAAACGCGCAACGGTCTATCTTGACCCGGTTCTGCACAAAGCGCTTCGCCTGCAGTCCGTCGAGACCTCACGGTCCGTTTCCGAACTGATCAACGACGCCGTTCGGGACGAACTCGCCGAAGATGCTCGCGACCTCGCCCAGTTTGATGAGCGAGTGAAGGAGACCACCGTTGACTTCGAGGACTTCGTGAAGAGTCTGCAGCGCGATGGCACGATATGGAGTCATCGTCCGCAAGTCCGTCGCAAAGGACATGAGGGGCATCCCGAGGAAGGATGCCCGGCGCCTTGTTGCAGCCATCAAGTCCCTTGCGGACGATCCTCGCCCGCCAGGTGCCAAGAAGCTCTCCGGTCAGGAGCGGTACCGTCTCAGGCAGGGGAAGTGCCGAATCCTGTACGAAGTCCGGCATGACAGGCTGATCGTCTGCGTCGTCCGAGCCGGAGGCCGCCGCGACGTCTACCGATGAGATAATCGAACAGGGCCCATGGACGGCACGGCGTACAGCCGCCCGTCATGGCCGGCGATCACCTTGCTCTGGACAACCGTATCGGCCCGGAAGCCTTCGACGAAACGCACGCCCCGGCACACCATGGCCACCGGCACTTGGCGTTCCGCGCTGAACCCTCGCTTCCGGATCTCATCCGGAAGGACGACTTTGTGGACCGTCTCCAGCCGTTCCGGACCAGGTTCGAGATGAACCGCCATAGCAGCGTCCACGATTTTCCGGCTCTTTCGCGAATGCTGTGGGTTGCAGCTTGATTCCGGGCGTCTTGTGTCGCCACGGCGGGGTGAAGGTGTCGGGTTTCAGGTGTCGGGTTTCAGGGTCACTTCCCGAGCCGCAAGGGGTGTGGTTTTCGGTCACGTGCCGGCATTGATCGCCGGACCCGGCTGCCGGGTTCATGGCGCTCTCCTGCCGGCCTCTGGTGACCCGCATACCTCCGGACGCAGCCGGCACAGCTTGCGGTAGACCTCGAGGTCTTCCACCGCCATGCAGGTCCTCTCTGCCCTCTTTCCGTCCTGAAACCCGACACCTGAAACCTGAGCCCCGACACCGTTGTCACCGCCTACGGATCACGCCGGGGCTTCGACATGCCGGTCATCCACAGAATTCCAGACAGACCCCGATTTCTTCGCCTATGCTGTCCTCATCCATCTTCGCGATCTCTGCGCCTTTGCGAGAGTCGTTCCTCCTGTCTTCGAACGCCGGGCCCGCCGGGAGCCGGCGCGCCCCGACGTCCGCCGACCTTTACCGCGTGTGCGGGCAAGCCAGGACGCAGGCCTCGAAGGCGCAGGGGCGGGCCCGTTCGATGGCCGGAAGCTTGCGCAGCGCTTCCTCCAGCGCTTCGGCGGTCACGTCCTCCGGCGGGCGGACGTCCAGTTGCCAGCCGAGCAGCCCCGGGCCCTCCTCCGCCACGAGCCCGTGGCGCTTCGACCAGTCGCACCGAACGCGTTCGATCGGGTGGAAGGTCTCGGTCGCGCTTCCCACCGCCACCGTGACGGGCTCGCGGAACGCCCCGACCGGGCACACCTCAAGGCAGCGCGAGCAGCCTTCGCAGTCCGGGCGCACGGCGTCGTCCGCCGGTCCCGACACCGGCAGGGGCGCGTCGGTCACGATGCTGACCGTGCGGAGGTTCGAGCCGTGAACGGGGTGCACCACGTGCCCGCAGCGGCCGAGGCGGCCGAGGCCCGCCGCCACGGCGGCGAAACGGTTGCAGAACCAGTCCGGCTGCGTGCCGCGGGAGTTGGCGGTCCCCGACCCGGTGCCCAGCAGGTCGTGGGAGACCCACGCGCGGTGGCCCGCCGCCTCGAGGCGGGCCGCGACGCGCCACGCCGCCAGCAGCAGCAGCACCTGCGATTCGTACTCGGCCAGGCTCAGCGGGCCGGGCGCCTCGGCCGGGGGCCGCCCGGTACAGGCCACGGACTCACGGGGGAGCGGCAGGCCGAGGACGAGGACCGACGCGGCGCCGGGCCAGCGTTCCCCGGGCCCGCGGACGTCCACGGCCTGCTCCGTCACCGCCGGGTCCATCGGCAGGAACCGGTTCTCGAAGCCTTGCCGGTCCCGGGCCGCCAGGTCCCGCTGGCCGGCCCAGTGCGGCCGGAGCTGCGCGGCCACGTCGTCGAGGACGCCCGCCGAGGCGACGCCCGAGAGGAAACCCTCGGCGACGCGGTCCGCCTCGCGGCGGAGGTCCTCCAGCCCGGCCCGGACCCGCGCGGGGGCCGGCAGGCGGGCGGCGGTCGGCTCCAGCGGGGCGGTCGTCAGCACCGTCTGCGTCAGGATCGGCACCCCGGCCTCGATCTCCGCCGCGAACCGCGCCTCGTCGTGGTCGGTCTCGCAGATCGCGTCGTGGCCGTTCCGTTCCAGCTCGCGGGTGATGTCGTAGGCCGCCTGCGCCAGGATGCGCCCCGCCATCTCGTCCCGCCGCGGCATCGGCGTCCCGGGCAGGCGCAGGACCACGGTCACGCCGCGGACCGCCCCGGGCAGGTGCGCGTCCATCTCGCCGGCCGCGAGCGGGACGACCGCGAGGCCGTCCGCTCCGCGGCCCTCGGCCAGGCCGGCGAGCCGCCACGCGATCGCGCGGCCGGGCGGGGTCTCGCCCGGCACGACGTCGCGCCGGCGGCGCGGCGCGTCGGTGTAGGCCGGGTCCCGGTACCGGCGCGCCGCGGGGAGGCAGTAGCGGAGGCAGCTTCCCATCTCGCCGCCGCGGAGGCCGTGCCGCGCGCGGGCCTCCTCGATCGTCTCCGGCGTCACCGTCTCGGGTAGGTCCAGGTCCAGGTCCAGGTCGAAGTGCTCGCCCCAGGCGCAGCGCCAGAGGTTCTTGCGCGCGTAGCGGTAGACCTTGTCCTCGATCCGGACCTCGTTCCAGCCGTCGACCTCCTTCGAGAGCGCCCCGCTCATGCAGTGTTTGCGGCACAGCATGCAGTGGTCGCACACGCTCCCGGGCTCCAGCAGCGGTGTCGGGGTCAGCGCCGCGTCGGTGAGGACCGTGATCCAGCGGTTGCGCGCGCCGAACTCCGGGGAGATCGCGAGGCCGCTGAAGCCGAACTCCGCCAGCCCGGCCGCCACCGCCGCGTGCATGTGGGAGAGGTCCGGCGCGAAGACCTCCGGCATCTCCTTGTACGACCGGTAGCGCCAGCTATTCGAACTGAAGACCGCCACCGCCTCGTGCCCGAGCGACTGCAGGTGGTTGGCGAGCCGGAAGCTCATCTCGTCCAGCCGCTGGTTCATCCGGTACTGCACGCGGTAGGGGCCGATCTCCTGCGGGTGCGTCCTGCCGCCGAGCTCGATGCAGGCGTCCGGATGGTGCACGGCCATCACGACGACGCTGCGCGCCGAGGGCATGATGCCGGCGGGGCTCATGCGGGGCGGCGCGTGCAGGAACCGCTCCACGTTGGCGATGCCGCACAGGTCCGCGCGGAGCGTCTCCAGGGCGTAGCGCCGAAGGCAGGTCGAGGCCGGGGTCTCGATGGCGGGTTTCTCGGGCATCTTCATCTCCATGCTCCTTTCCGTGCAGACGCGCGCCATCCTACCGCGGGCTGGACCCGCGCCGCGAAATGCGTATGTTATTCCACTATGCGGAATACGGAGCCGTTTGTCGGGCAAGGGGCAGGGCGGTGAGCCAGGTGCTGCAGCGGGCCACCCGGCTGCTCGAGGCGCTTGCCCGCCGGCCGGTCTCGCCCCTCGGGCCGCTCGCGCGGCAGGCGCGGATCCCCGCGTCGACCGCGGTGCGGCTGCTGCAGGCGCTGGCGGCGCTCGACTGGGTCGAGCAGGTCCGGCCCCGGGGGCCCTACCGCCTCGGGCCGCGCAGCTGGATGCTGACCGAACGGTACAACGCCGTGGAGCCCCTGCTGCGGCGGACCCGGCCGCTGCTGGCCACCCTGGCGGCCGAACTGCGCCAGCCGTTCGTCCTGGTCCGCCTGAGCAACGGGCGGCGCCAGGTGCTCCAGCTGCGGGCTCCGCGCGGGGCGGCGCCCGCCGTGCTGGCACGGACCGAGGGGCACCTCTACGAGACGCCCACCGGCCGCCTGCTGCTCGCCCACGAGCCCGCCCGGAACCGCAAGCGGCTGCTGGACCGGCTGGGCCTGCCGGCGCCGGAGGTGTGGCGCGGCATCGCGGATCGCGACGAGCTGGAGGCGGAGCTGCGGGAGCTGCGCCGCGAGGGCTACATCGCGGAGGAGACGGCCCGCTGGCACCACCATGCGGCGTGGATCGGCCGATGGAACGGCGAGGGCGCCTGCATCGGCACCTTCGCGCCGCCGGGCCGGCTGCACCCGGACACCGGGCCCCGGCTGCGTGCCGCCCGGGAGGCGGTGCGCCGGCCCGCCCGCCCCCGGCAGGCGTCCTGAAAGCTTCGCCCCGCGGTCCTGCCGGTCCACTATCCCCCGCCCCACAGCCCCGCGCTCGCCGCCCGTGCAGCCTGCGTTGGGGCCAACGCGGGCCACCTGCCGCTGGATACGAGACATACCGCCGGTGGGCGGCGTTAGCCTCAACGCCGCTCTGCTGCGCGCCGTCTGCCCGGGTTGAGGCTCGTTCCTCCATAGCCCCGGGGGCGAGGGAGGGCCAACGCGGGCCACCGGGTCTGCACAGGAGCCAACAGAGGAAACGGAGACCACCCCCTCCGCCTCCACCTCCGTTACCTCTGTTCCCTCCTGTGCAAGAAATCCGAAATCCGAAACCCGAATCCGACCTTCGCAGGGCAATCCGTCCCACCGTCCACCGACCTGCCGGCGCGGACGGGAGGGGCGACGCAGGCTAGGGCTGGATGCGAAGCCGGTTGAACTGCCGCCCGGTGCCGCCGGGAAGCTCGTGGGTCATCGTGCGGCGTACCGTCGTGTCCGAGAGCACCTCGTCCTGCACGGCGGGCGAGGGTACGTCGTCCCAGGAGGCCAGGTTGTCCGTCGACTCGAGGACGTAGTCCGGTTCGCGGTCGCGCGGCTTCTCGAAACTCACCGCGACGCGGGCCGCCCCGCCGCCGGCGGGTTCGACCGCGATGGCGATGCGGCCGCCGTCGGGGTCGGCGGTCATGCCGCGCAGGCCGAAGCCGAACTCCGCGTCGTTGCGCAGCCCGTCGCCGTCGGGGTCGCGGTCGCCGCCGTCCTCGCCGGGCGGGAAGCCTTCGCCGCCGGCCCATTCCGTGTAGGTCAGGGGCCGGACGGTGACGAGCGTTTCGGCGAAGCCCGCGACCCCGCCGCCCCAGGCGGTGAGACGCAGGCCGTAGTCGCCGGGCAGGCCGAAGGCGGCGGTGGTGGCGGGCGCGTCGGGGTCGGCGAAGACCACGGGGGAGGGCCCCGTGGCGCGGCTCCAGGCGGAACTGACCGCGGTGCCGCCGATGCTGCCGCCGAGGGCTGCGCCCGCGGTGTACGCCACCGTCTGCGGCGGGCCGGCCTGCGCGTCGAGCGCGGGCCGGCGGAACCAGGCGAGCGTGGCCACCTCGTCGGGGGTCAGCACCCGGTCGTAGAAGCGGAACAGGGCGATCCGCCCGTCGAAGGGTCCGTAGCCCGTGCCGCCGCCCAGCAGGTCGTTGCCGCCGAGGTGGCCTCCGTCCGCGGTCTCGGCCGACGAGGCGTCGACGATGGTCCCCAGGCCGGAATAGCTGGTTCCGCACCAGTCGTGGACCACGGCGGCGGTCTCGGCATCGGCCTCGACGCCGTCGGCGTAGAGCCGGACGACGTCGCCCGCCAGGTCGATCACGCCCACCACGTGCACGAAGCCGTCCCAGCCCGGCCGCGCCGAGAAGGACGCCTCGGCCAGCGCGCCCTGCGGGGCCGCGCCGCCGTCATCCACCGCGAAGCGCAGCGTGGCGCCCTCGCGCGTGAGCGAGGCGCCGGTGTCGCCGCCGGTCTCCCACAGCACTTGCTTGCCCCCGCCGGAGGGGTCGTCGGGCCGGAACCACAGCTCCACCGAGGCGCTGCCCGTGCCGTAGGCGTCGAGGTGCAGACTGCGCCCACCGCTCGGGGGCGCGGCGCCGCTGAAGACATAGGCGGCCTCCAACCCGGCCACCGAGGGCGCGTTGTCGGAGCCGTCACGCACGACCGCGCCCGCGCCGGTGGCCAGCGCCCAGTCCCGCCCCGTCACGCCCGTGGTGTTCTCCCAGGCCGTGTTGCCGTCGGTGTCCGCCGTCGCGTCGTAGGCCAGCAGCGGCGGGGACACCGGCACGGCGTTCGTCCCGCCCCCGACGCGCACCGTGATCTCGTCGGTGCGCCCCGGCATGGCCTGGCCCGGCCAGGAGGCGGCCAGCCGCACGGTGTACTCCCCGTCGGCGGGAAAGGCCACGGCCGTCGCCTGGGCGGCCGGGTCCGACACGGTGGCCGAGCCGGGGCCGGCTACGGTCCACGCGAACTCCGCCCCGGCCGGGTCCGGGACCTCGTTGACGGTCGCGCCGCCTTCCGCCAGCAGCCGCACGTGCGGGCCCGCCAGGTTCGCCGGCGCGCTCTGCGGCGAGCGGATCGCCGCGTCCGCGCCCGGCACGGCGTCGTCGTCCTGCTCGAAGGCGAAGATCTCGCGGATCTCGTTCATGGCCGAGGTCGCGCACCGGAACGTCGCGCCGCGGTCGAGCGTGTCCGCGTCCTGCGCGGCGGCCAGATCGACGGTCTGCCAGGCCGCCCAGTTGGAGCTGTCGAAGGCCAGGGTGCCGCCCGAAGCGACCGAGAGGTCCGGGTCGCCGGAGAAGGGGGTGACCGTGACCGTGACCGGTCCGCCCGGGTCGTGCGAGAGCCGCGCGCGCAGCGCGGCCGTTCCGCCTTCGGGCACCGTCACCCGGGTGTGCTCCAGGTCCACCTCGAAGCTCGTGAAGCTGCCGGGGGAGCGCTTGGAGGCGTTGAGCGAGGTACTGAAGCCGGTGCGCAGCGCCTGGAGGCTAGCCGCGACGTCGGGATGCGCCGCCGCGACGTTCGTCCGCTCCTGGATGTCGCTCTCCAGGTCGAAGAGTTCGCCGTTCCGGTACTTCCACTTGCCCTGCCTCACGGCCTCGAGCGTGCTGCCCTGCCCTGGTAGATGTAGTGCGCTTCGCGGGGCGAGACGGCGCCGGGGGCGCCGGAGAGCAGCGGCCACATGTCGGCCCCGTCGATCACGCGGTCCGTGGGTGGCGCCGCGCCGGCCAGCCCGGCCAGGGTCGGGAGCAGGTCGATCAACCCGCAGACCTCGTCGCTTTCCAGGCCGGCGGGGATGTGTCCCGGCCAGCGCGCGATGAACGGCACGCGGACGCCGCCCCCGAACGTGGTATGTTTGCCGTCGCGCAGCGGATACGCGGAGCCGACGGCGTTGTTCGTGGTATTGGGGTTGCTCTTGCTGAGCCACGGGCCGTTGTCGGAGGTGAAGATGACGAGGGTGTTGTCGTCAAGCCCGAGGGCCTGGAGGCGGTCGAGCAGCCGCCCCATGCTGTGGTCCAGCTCCATGGCGATGTCGTAGTACCAGCTCACGCCGCTAGCGCCCTGGAACTTCGGCCAGGTGGTTCCGTCGGCGTTCGTGTAGGTGCTGTCCGAGGGGTACGTTGGCACGTGGGGCATCGTGTGCGCGATGTACAGGAAGAACGGTCGGGTCCGGTTGCGCTCGATGAAGTCCAGCGCGCGTTCCGTGTACCGCCAGGTCAGCTGCGCCTGCTCGGACGGCGTCTGGAAGTCCGCGTCGAGGACCGTCTCGCCGTCGATCAGCGGATAGCCGGGCATGTCGTTGCTGTGCGGCACGGCGAGGCACTCGTCGAAACCGTGCCGGGTGGGCCACAGCTGCATCGGGTTGGCCGCGCCGGTGTAGTAGCCGAGGTGCCACTTGCCGACCATGGCCGTCGCGTACCCCCGCTCCTTGAGCTGTTCCGGCAGGGTCACTTCGCGCGTGCCCAGGCCGCCGTTGGTGTGCCCCCAGAAGACGTTGTTGACGCCCACGCGCGGGTGGTAGGAGCCCGTCATCAGGCAGGCGCGCGACGGCGAGCACAGCGGCGAGGCGTAGAAGGAGGTGAGGCGCGCGCCCTGCGCGGCCATGCCGTCGATGACCGGCGTGAGCAGCCGCGCGTGGTTGGGCTGCGGGATGTCCGGGTCCGTGTAGGGAAAGTTCGTCGGGGGCCCGGCGTGGGGGTAGTAGTTCGTCGGGCTGGGGTAGGTCTGCGCCCCGAGGTCGTTGTAGCCGAAATCGTCACAGAGCACGACGATGAAGTTGGGCGGCCGTTGCGGCTCGGGCACGTCGGCCGGCGCCGTGTACGCCCGGAAGAAGAGGTAGCCGGCGAGGGCGCGGAGGATCGGGTGCTTCAGCATCGCGGGTTTCCCGTGGGGCAAGGTCGCGGGCTCGAAGAAGAAGCGGGCGCCCCGGAGACCGGGGCGCCCGCCGCAAGACAGGCTCGGTTCCGGGGAGGTCAGCCGCGGCGCCGGCGCAGCACGAAGGCCATGCCCGCGAGGCCCAGCAGGCCCAGCGTGGCCGGCTCGGGAATCGCCGTCACCGAGAGGTTGTCGACCAGGCTCTGGGTGCCGGTGATGCTGTCCTCGATCTGGATCCAGAGCTTCTGGCCGTCGGAGACGCCCGTTGCGAGCAGGCTGTCGGTCAGGCCCTGCTGGACCCGGCCTCCGCTCACCGCGACCCACCCGGCGTCACCGTCCGTGAACGTCGCTGTCTGGTCGAGTATCGCGTGCGAGGCGTCCGTGGAGAGCTTGGTGCCGTCGGCCGGCGTGAAGCCCGCGCTCGTGGCCACGAGGTAGAGGGTCAAATCCCCGAAAAGGTGGCTGCTGCGATCTCCGAGGTCGAAGCTCACGTCGAACTGGGTCGGGTTGCCCGTGTTCCACGTGCCGAGGAGCTGGTACACCCCCGCGGGATCGGTCGACTCGGAATTGACGTTCACCCAGTACTGGCCTTCCTGCGCATCGGGCACCGTGCTGTTCGTCTCGTCCTGCAGCGTCGACCAGTTGGACCCCGTTTGATCCTCGTACCAGTTGTCGATCCCCTGGTAGTTGGTGAAGCCGGTACCGAAGGGGTCTGTTCCGGGCGTTTCCAGTGCCGGGACAGAGATCGGACCGGCCACGATCGTCGCCTGTGCCAGCGGCGCCGTCAGCGCGACCACCAGCGCGAACACCCATGCTTGCTTGCTCATACTCATCGCTCTCCTTCCTTTCTTTCCGGAAGTTCTCCGGAGTTCCGAACCCGCACCGTCCCCACTCCACTCGGGACGCCTCCCACAAGGCATGTTAAGTATCGCCGTCATGTTCTAGGAAGTATCGACAAATCCAGACAATAACTATACAGCTACAGACACAGACAACATGAGATGTGTGCCCCACATTATCCTGGATTTCGACCCCTATCTCCCCTGGTTTCGGCGGGTCCTGGCGGGGGTGGAGGCCTACGCCGCGCGGTGCGGAGGCTGGCAGTTTCTGTTTCTCCGCATGCTGTCCCGGCAGGCTCTGGGGCGGTTGCCGAAGGAATGGAAAGGTGTGGGGCTGATATCCCAAGGCCCGCAGCCGTGGGCGTTGGAGCGGGGGCTGCCCCAGGTGTGCATCGACAGGCCGGGGCAGGCTGTCCCGTGCCCCTGCCTGACCACCCGGTTCGCCGGGGTGGGGAGGTTGGCGGCCGGGCATCTGGTGGAGGCGGGATACCGGCACCTGGCCGTGCTGGGTCTGGCGCCGCAGGCTTCCGGGGCCGACCGGGAGCGCGACGAAGGATTCACCGGGGAGGCGGAGCGCCTGGGGATACCGGTGCATCGGCTGCAGATCTCGGGATGGGACGCCGAACGTCTGCTCGCGGTATCTCCGGAGGTCTTAAGGGCCTGGGAGAAGATGGTGAAGGATCTCCCGAAACCCCTGGGCGTGTTCGCCCGGAATCTGCGGGAGCTGTACCCGTTACACTTCCTGCTGCGGGAGCTGGGGCTGGAGATCCCGGCGGAGGCGGGGCTGATCGTGGGGGGCGAGGACGAGCAACTGCTCGATGCTCTGCGGCCGTCCGTGACGGCGATCGATCGGAACGACTGGGGGATCGGCTACCGGGCAGGGGAACTGCTGCGGGCCGTCATGGAGGGTCGGAAGACGCCCGACATCACCTTCGTCGATCCGGCGGGGGTGATTCCACGGGACAGCACCCGCTTGTGCAGGGGCCGGGATCCGCTCGTGGAGGAGGTGATGGCGGCGATGCGCGCAGGCCTCGCCCGCCCGGTGAGCCTGCCGGAGCTGGCCCGGAGCTACGGGATGTCCTCCAAGACGCTGGAGCGCCGGTTCCGGTCGGATATGTACCAGACCCCGGGGCGGGTGCTGATGCGGATGCGGATGGACCGTGCCAAGGAGCTGCTGCGGGACGGACGCCTGTCGAGTTCGGAGATCTCGGAGGCCTGCGGCTACCAGGAAAGCTCCGCGTTGTCCCGCGCCTTCCGGAAGGAGACCGGGATGAGCCCGCGGGACTGGAGAAAGCGCAGCCAATCCCGGCCGGCCCTGCCGGGGCCGGCCGGGCCGGCCGAAGCGGTAAGCCCCGGCCGCAGCAGATAGCGCCCTTTCGAGGTGTCGGCGGGCCGGCCGCGGCTACAGCGCGTGCCGCGAGGCATGCGCGTTCCGCCGTGTCCTGTAGCCGGGGCGTTGACCCCGGCTTGCCGCGGCACCAGCGCGTCGCATCCTGCCCGCGTTGGAGCTTGTCCTCCATAGCCCCGGGGCGGTGGGCGGCGTTGGCCCCAACGCCGCCGTGCGCTTGCGGCACGGTCCCTTCTCCTTCTGATCTCACGCCCGTTCGGGCGCCGGGGAAACCGGCGGCCCGGGACGGGGGCCTTCGGCCGGCGCCCTCACTCGAGACGCAGAGCCCGCAGAGTCCCGCGGGGCCTCCCGCCGCCTGACGTCCAAGGCGAACCGCCCTCCGCGCACTCTGCCCCTCGAGCGAGCCCCGGGCACGCCCCGTGCGACCCTGCTCCGCCAAGGGCTTTGTGGGGCAAGCCGACTCCGGCTCCGCGGCCACGGGGCGAGCGGGCGTGAGATCCCTCCCCGTCCGTTACCGCTGCTCACGGTTCCGGAGATCTGAGTGTACGAGTACGTGTACGAGTACGAGGCCTGCGGGCCGTCTTCCCGTACTCGTACACCTACTCGTACACGCGAATCTCCCCCCCCTTCATCCCTCCCGCCGAACAGGTCCTGCCGGCCGTTCTTTACCACGGATCCTCCTTCGCGCTTCGTGCTTGCGTTACGCGCGGATCGGGGTCCGACCTCCGCTCTCCGCAGGGCAGTCGTCTCACTGCCCCACTGTACGACTCTACTCCGCCAGGGGCTTCGTAGGGCAGGCCGACCCCGGGTCCGCCGGCCGGAGGGGGGCGAGGGGCAGGCGGCGTGCGCCGGGGGGCACGTCGAAGCGCTGGCCGTCGACACGAAGCGTGAAGGGGGTGTCGGTCTCCACCTCGACGGCGCCGCGGCCGTCGTAGAGGAGGGAGGCGGTGACGCGGCCGAAGCGGAGTCGGCGGACGCCGTGGGGGCCCCGGTCGCGGCGCAGGCGCCATGTCACGGTGCGCGCCCGGCCGTCGCAGGCGAGGCCGAGGACGTGCTCGACGAGCATGGAGATGGGCCCGAGGGCGGACCAGCCGCAGAAGTCGGGCCGGACGATCCGGTCGGGGCGCTTGCCCGTGGCGGGGCGGGGTGCGACGGGGGCGTAGGCTTCCCAGATCGTGTGCGGCTCGACCGCGCGCCACGCGGCGAGCATGTGGCGCACGAGGCGTTCGGCGGCGTCGGCGGCGAGCCCGGCGAAACCGTTTTCGGCCAGGGCGCGGCAGGCCATGCAGGCGAGGGGCAGCCAGACGCCGCCGCGCCAGTAGCCGCCGTCGGGGTCGAACGAGGGTTCGTCGCGCGCGACGCTCGGGAAGGGCGCGGGGCCGCCGAAGACGGCGGGATCCGCCGCGTGCGCGGCGAGGCGCCGTGCGCGCTCGGGCGGGCAGGCCCCGGCGAGGAGCGGCCAGTAGGCCGCGGGGGTCTTGACCCGGAAGAAGGCGTGCGGCGCGGCGGCGCGGATGTCGTGGTAGATCCCGTCCCGCTCGTCCCAGTACCGGTCGTTGAGCAGGTCGGCCCGCTCCCGGTGCCGGGCGCGCCAGGCTTCGGCGCCGGCGGCGTCGCCGAGCGCGCCGGCGATGCGCGCGAGGCGGTCGGCGGCGAGGGCCTGCTGGGCGAGCGCGTCCAGCCAGAGGATGTCCGGGTAGCCGTGGCGGGAGTCGTCCGGGCGCGGGCCCGGGGCGGCCCCGCCGCCGCCGCGCGGTGTGTTGTCCATCCCGCTGCAGCAGCCGGCCCAGTGGTAGCCGAGCAGGACGCGGCGCAGGAAGGTCTCGTTGGGGCTGCAGGGCGGGGGTTCGGGCAGGGGGAGGCGCTCGACGAGGTCGAAGTGCCGCTGGAGCCAGCGGGCCTCGTAGACGCGGCGCAGCCGGTCGAGGTCGCCGGTGTGCGTGAAGTGCTCCCACTCGACCCACGCGAACAGCGGCGGGTTGTCGAGGTGGTGGATGCGGAGCCTCGTCGGGGCGCCGTCGTGGAGGGGGCGGTAGAAGTTCTCGAGGCTCTCGACGCCGGGGAAGACGTCCGGGGCGTACTTGCAGAACAGCGCCATGAAGCACGTGTCCCAGATCCAGACGACGCCGGGCGTGTGCGCCTCGTCCATGTAGGGCGAGCGGGGCGCCCCGGGCCAGGCGACGACGTGCTCCCACGCCAGTTCCCACGCCCGGCGGTGCAGCGCGGCGAAGCCGGGCTCGTCCTCGAAGACGACCTCCGGCACGCGCTCCGCCGGGAAGGGCCCCGGCGGGCTCAAGCGCGCTCCACCGCCAGGGCGACGCCCACGCGCGGGTCGCAGGTCACCGTGAGCCGCCCGTCGGGGTCCGGCTCGAGGGCGCCGCCGCCGAGGAGGTCCTCGAACGCCGCGCGGGGCCGGTCCGCGAAGCGCAGGCGCACGGGGCCGTCGCCCGCGTGGATGACGAACGCGGCGCGCCGGCCGCCGACCGTGCCGGCCTTGACGTAGACGTAGTCCCCGGCCTCGGCCTCGACGGGCGCGGCGACGCCCGCGCGCCGGGCGACGGCGGCGGCGAAGCGCTCGAACGCGGGGGCGTACTCCTTCCACGCCGGGGCCCCGACGAGGTCCGCCTCGGCGTAGGGGTCGGCGGCGTAGCAGGCGAGCTGGACGACGCGGCCCTCGCCGACGGGCGTGTCCGCGATCCGGTCGCCGTCCGGCGCGCCCGCGCGGTCGGCGAGCGGCTCGAGCCACTGGGTGGCGGGCAGCCGGTAGGCGGCACCGTCGAAGGACACGTCCACGTGCTCGTCCTCGAGCGGGCGGCGGCCGACGGCCACGCGCCCGGTCAGGGCGGCGGTGAAGCGCTCGGCGGGGTCGCGGAAGAAGCCGTGCCGGTCGTAGGCGCCCGCGCCCGGGTCGCAGAGCAGGGTGCCGCCCGCGCGGACGAAGGCCTCCAGCCGTTCGGCGAGCGGAGCCTCGACGACGGCGGTGCGGGGGAGGACGAGGAGCTTGAGGCCCTCGATCGCCCCGGGCCGGTGTTCCTCGACGAGGCGGAAGGGGATGTGGCGCTTGAGCAGCGCGCGGCCCCAGCCCTGGAGCGCGATCTGCGCCCGGCCGCCGCGGCCCTCGCAGGCCCAGTGGAGGTAGTAGCTTTCCGGTGAGAAGAGCACACCCGCCTCGGCGGGCAGGGGGCGGAAGGAGGCCACCGTTTCGCCGTGGCGCTCGAGCAGCTCGCGCGTGCGGCGCATGGACGCCGCGCGGTCGGCGAAGCAGCCGTCGTGCCCGCTGAAGCCGAAGCCGCCGGCCTCGGTGGTGAAGACCTCGTCGCGCCAGCACCAGAACAGCACCGTGTCCGCCCCGTTGGCCAGCCCGGTCCAGAGCCAGTTCTGCTGGGGTCGCCCGGGGACGGGCGGCAGGGGCCGCAGGCCGCAGGAGGCCTGGCCGCCCTGCACCTCGCTCAGCCAGACGCGCTTGCCGCGCGCGGCGGCGGGCAGCGCCTCGATGCGCGCGGCGAAGTCGGGCGGGTCGGTCAGGCCCCAGAACGGGAAGCTCGAGCAGCCGACGCCGTCGACCCGCTCGGCGTAGTCCCAGTCGTTGCCGCGGTCGAGCGGGGGCGCTTCGCGGCCGCCGCCCTTGAGGAAGGAGGGCGAGTCGCCGTGCACCGTGGCGGGCCGCGTGCCGTCGAGCCGCCGGAAGATCTCGTGGCGGCGCGCGGCGTGCTCCGCGCAGCGCCGGGTGATGAAGCGCGCGAAGGCCATCGCCTCGGTGAACGGGCGGCCGGTGGCGAGCGCCGGACGGACGTCCTCCCAGCTCGCGTAGCGGCGGCGCCAGGCGCGGTTGAGGCCGTCGAGGCTGCCGTAGTCCGCCTCGAGCCAGGCCCGGAAGGCGGCCAGCGTGTGCGGGCAGCAGCAGACGAGCTCGCCGGCCTGCACGTTCCAGCGCAGCTCGTTCCAGATGTCCCAGCCCCGCAGGTGGGATGCGCCCTTGTAGCGCTCGACGGTGCGCTCGATGAAGGCGGCCATGCGGGCCCAGACGTCCGGGTGGTCGAAGCAGCCGCCCGGGGTGACGCCGAAGTGGCACTCGTTGCGGTTGCCGGAGGGGACCGGCCGGCCGCGGACGTCGACCAGCTCGCTGCCGGGCACGACGCGGTGGATCCAGTGCGGCTGCAGCTCGGGGATGACGCTGAGGACGACGCCGAGCCCGTTCTCCGCGGCCAGCCCGACGAGCCGGTCGTAGTCCCCGTACTCGAACCGGCCGGGTTCGGCCTCGACCCAGCTCCACAGCACCCAGAGCTGGACGCTGTTGAAGCCGCTCTCGCGGATGGCCCGGAAGTCGGCCTCCCAGTGGCGGTCCTCGGGGAAGGGGGGGCGGTAGTACTGGACGCCCACGGTGAAGGGGTTCGCGTCGCGTTCGCTCACGGCCGGTCCTCCGGTGCGGCGTCCGCGGCGGCGACGGGCCGCACGCGGAACGCCTTCAGGTCGTGGCTGCGCAGCGTGAAGCACAGCCCTTCGGGGCGCACATCCTGCCGCGCCCCGGTCTCGATGTCCACCGTCTCGCAGGGCCCTTGCAGCCCGAGCGCGCCGAGGTCGATCCGCACCCGGGCCTCGCGGGACTCGCCGGCGAAGTTGGTGAAGACGCACAGCGCCTCCTCGCCCGGCACGCTGTAGACGATGCCGGGCAGGTCGGGGTCGTCGGCCGCGACGGGCTGGGGCCGTTCCTCCCAGTAGCGGTAGACGACGACGCCGGGGCGCAGGGCGATGGCGGTGACCGGCTTGCGGAAGAGGTCGTAGACCGGGTTGGGCGGCGGGATGGCCTGGTGCCACACATAGTGGTCGATGGTGATTTCGTGGACGAGGCACACGCCCATCCAGGTGCGGCTCGTCCAGGGGTCGCCCACCAGCGGGCCCTGCTCGTGCAGGAAGAGCGGGATCGCCCCGAGGTGGTCGCCCGTGCTCATGGCGAGCAGGTAGGCGCGGCTGTAGCGGGTGTGGAAGTCGCCCTCGGAGTGCTTCCACTCGCCGTCGTAGCGGACGGTGTAGAAGGCGTTGATCGGCAGGATCTCCAGCGTGGAGGTGTGGACCATGTTCCAGGGGTAGCGGCCCTGCTCGTGCAGGAGCCGGAACTGGCGGCGGCCCAGTTCGCGCAGTCCCCACAGTCCGTTCGAGGGGGCGGTCGTGCCGTCGTCGCGGCGGTACGCCCCGGTGAAGAAGCGGTTGAAGGAGGGCGCGAAGTAGTTGTTGTCGACGTAAATCCCGGTGTTGCCCGCGTGCTCGAAGCTCTTGACGTACCACCAGGCGGCGAAGTCCAGGTAGGAGGGCGTGGGCACGATGCGGCGCTCGAGCGGTTCGTCGGTGTCGCGGTCGTCGCAGAACGCCCGCACGCCCCACTCGTCCATGAACGTCTGGTACTCCTCGATCACGGGCGAGGAGCTGCGGTTGAAGTAGAAGACGAGGGACAGGCCCTCGCGCTGCTGCAGCGTGGTGCGGGCGCATTGCTCGAGTTCGCGCATCCGGCCCTCGTCCTCCGTGAACTCGGGGTGCGGGGCGAGGTGCCGGCGGTAGGCGGCGAAGCCCTCGCGGAACTCTTCCTCCGCGAAGGCGCGCCGGTTGGCCCGCCGCACCATGTGCCACAGGGAGAGGTCGCGGTTCGCGGGGTAGACGGAGCCGCAGCAGCCGAGGGCGAACCAGTGGAAGTCGCAGCCGACGAGGCCCACGCGCCCGGTCCAGTAGCGCGTGCGCCAGTCCGGCGGGCGCGGCTTCACGGGCGAGGCCTGCAGGCCGAAGGTCATCCGGCGCCGGCCGGCGAAGGTGAGCGGGCGGTTCACGAGGTGGACGCGCAGGACGAGCCGGTCCCCCTCGCGGGAGAGCGAGAGGTTCGGCCGGCCGGGGTCCCATCCCCAGCCGCGGTCGTTCTCCGCGAACCAGGCGAGCCCGCGGTTGGGGTTGCCGACCCAGCAGTAGGTGCAGAAGTTTCGCGGCAGGCCCCAGGTCTCGAGCCGCGAGGCGTCCCAGACGACGCCCTCGCCCGCGGGGACCTCGTCGGTGAAGACGGCGAAGCGGCCCGCCGTCGATGAGCGCGTGCAGGAGCGTGGCGTCCGCCGAGGGCAGGGGCAGCTCGAGGTCGAGCGACTCGACGGTGCGCGACGCGGCGCCGGCGTCGAGCTCGAGGTCGACCCGCAGCATCCCGTCCTCTTCCAGGGTCGCGTCGATCCGGGCCGCCAGCGGGCCGAGCCCGAAGCGGGAGCGGATCCGCGCGCGGTCGGCCTCGACGGGGCCGATGCGCAGCCGCGCGTCGCGCGGCGCGGCCTCTTCGCCGTCGAACCGCGCGCGCAGGCGGGGCGGTGCGGCGAGCAGGGGGCGGGTGGCGATGCGCTCGACGCTCGTCGGCCTCGATCTGTTCCGGCAGGCCGAGGGCGCCGAACCGGTACGCGCGCAGGACGACCTCGAGCGTGCGGCCGCGGCGGCGGATCGGCTCGAACGGCGGGTACACGGCGCGGCGCGCGCCGAGCGTGTTGCCCTCCCACTCGAAGCGGCGGCGCTCGAACGCGCGGCGCACGGGCTGGGGGTCGAGCCCCCTGCCGCGGACGCGGCAGACGATCTCGTAGCCGCCCTCCAGGGGCGGCAGGCGCACGGTGCGCTCGCGGAAGCCCCCGGCGTCGAACCCCTCGCGCGGCAGGCGGAAGCCCGCCGCTTTCCGCCCGTCCGCCCGCCGGAGCACCTCGAAGGCCAGTGCCCGGAAGGCGGGGCGGCCGAGCAGGTCGCCCGCGAAGGCCCGCACGTGGAGCCGGTCGAGGCCGGGGTAGTACGCGAAGAGGAAGCGCGGCGTGTCGGCGAGGGTGCGCGCGTCCCAGCGCGGCCCCTCGCGGGGCGTCCAGCGGAGGCAGCGCGCGTAGTCGAACGGCCCGTCCTCGCGGCCCGCGCCGCGGACCAGCGCGAAGAGGGAGAAGGCGCCGCTGACGGGGTCGGCCGGCACGCGCAGCCGCCGTTCCGCCGTGCCGCCGGGCGGGACGGCGACGCGCTCGTCGAGCCGGACCTCCGACTGCTTGTCGCGGGCGAGGTAGAGCTGCACATGCGCTTCGGCGGGCCGGTCGAACGGGTTGTGGAGGCTCAGCACGGTGTCGAGGCGGCGGCCGGGCAGGGCGGCCTCGTGCCGCACCTGCACCGCGAGTGCGTCGCGGTCGTGGAAGCTCACGCGCACGCTGCGGCGCGGGTTGTAGGCGCCCCGGCTGCCGAGGTGGCTCCAGGCCCAGGGCTGCTTCCAGCTCCGGCACAGGTTCACGGCCCAGACGCCGTCGCCGGCCCGCCGCCCGGGGGCCACGGCCTCGACCGGGACCTCGACCTCGACGTGCCAGGCGCCGTCGTGGAAGCCCTGCGCCCAGCGGTAGCCGCCCTGCCAGCCGTAGTAGCGGTTGACGTCCGCGCGGCCGCGCGGGTGGGCGAGGTAGCCCGCGCGCCCGAGGGCGTTGAGCAGGAACTGGTAGGTGGCGCCCTCTTCCGCGTCGGGGTCGGGGTCGATCCAGACCTCGACCGCGTCGTCGCGTCCGACGAAGACGCTGTCGGCGTCCTGCTCCGCCACGAGCGCGGCGGGCGGGGGCGGCAGCTCGGAGACGACGGCGAAGTGGAAGTGCGTGGGCGTGGCGGCGATCCACGCCTCGGCGCGGCGCCGGGACAGGGACTCGGCCTCGCCGTCGATGCCCGCGGGGAAGCCGTCGAGCCGCGCGGCCACGGCCCACTCCCCCGGCTCGACCCGCCCGTCGAGCACGGGCGGGTCGCGGCGCAGCGGCACGCGGTAGCGGTCCGCGAAGGCGTAGGGCGCCAGGGACGCTGGCACGAAGGGGAGGGGATTGTCCACCGGCGTCCCTTCCCGCTTCAGCGGACCCGCAGGAAGCGCGCCTGGTGCGGGGCCATCGGCAGGAGCACCGCGCCGTCCTCCGGCGCGAAGTCCTCCTCGGCGGCCACGTCGCGGACCCCGGCGGCAGGCCGGCCGAGCAGGGCGTCGCCCAGCGCGAGGCGCACGCGCAGCGGCGTCTCCGTCGGGTTGACGACCGCGAGGGCGGCGAGGCCGCTGCCCGCGTGGGCGAAGCCGCCGGCGAGCACGCGGGCGTCCGAGACCTCCACGAGCCCGCCGGGGTTCCAGTAGCGCACGTGGCGGAGGGCGGGGTCGGCGAGGGGCAGTTCCCGCACGAGCGCGCGGGCGCGGCCGCCCGGCACCGACAGCCAGTCCCCGGGCGGGCTGCCGACGGGCATGTCGTGCAGCAGGCCGTAGGCGTAGGCCAGGAGGCAGGCTTGGTCCTCCGCCTCGTTGAGCCGGTCCGCTTCCGCGGTGGGCATGTGCGAGGCCACCATGCCCATGCCGCCCATCGAGACCGTGTAGCCGGCGAAGCGGTCGGGGGTCAGGCC
The DNA here is from genome assembly GCA_963744655.1 of uncultured bacterium. GTDB lineage: Bacteria > Verrucomicrobiota > Kiritimatiellia > PWTM01 > PWTM01 > CAVUUJ01. Next base: position 1,332,866 of record CAVUUJ010000002.1, read on the forward strand.
CTGGTCGATCCAGTCGTCGCCCGCGCGGCGGTGGTACATCGGGCCCTCGACGAACCAGGTGGGGCCGTAGCTGTTCTCGTGGTTGTTGCTCTGCAGCAGGGCGGGGGGCTTGCCGGAAAGCCACAGGGCGGTGGCGTAGCGGCGGGCGCGCTCCCGGTAGCGGAGCATGGGAGTGAAGGATCGCAGCGCGCCGTCGTCGCGCCGGTAGGCGCCGCCGGTGAGGTCGCTCCGGAAGACGCCGGCGAACGCGCGCGGATGGGGCTCGTAGCAGTCGAAGAAGCAACCGTTGGCCCCCGTGGCGTCGCTGATGCGCATCATGTACCAGAGCCAGGCGTCGACGAAGCTGTCGTTCATGACGGAGTAGAACACCGTGAGCTGTTCGGGCCGAATCCAGTAGGCCGTCCCGCCGTAGTTCGTCCAGCGCGCGAAGTCGGAATCCGGGCGGCGGGTCTCCAGGGTGCGCGAGGAATGCGTCCAGCCGCTGCCGAAGGTGGGGAACTCCCGCATCGCGCAGCTCGCGGCGAAGGTGCACCCGTAGAGGGTCAGCGGGTAGCCTTGCTGGAAGCGCTCGAGGCGGACGCGGTAGCGCGAGTTGTGCCCCGGGGGGGCGTCTTCGGGCCTGAAGTAGTGCGGCGCGTAGCCGTCGCTCTCCCGCAGGAAACGGCGCAGGCCCTCGAGGCCCTCGGCGGTGTCGAGCTGGAAGCCGTTGACCCCGTCGCCGTAGTAGCGGTAGCCGGCGGTGTCGTGCGAGCGCAGGCCCTGCCAGAAGGCCTGCCGGTAGCCGGCGGCTTTCGGGCGCGTGGGCGTGGCCGCCAGGGCGAAGTCGATCGTGCGCGGGCGGTCGAGCCGCGTCGGCCGCGCGAACAGGCGCAGGCGCAGGGCCAGTTCGCCGTTCTCGCGCACGAGCAGGACCTGGTCCTCGCCGTCGGGCACGTTCCAGCCGCGGTCGCTCTCGTTGATCCAGAAGAGGCCGTGGTCGAAGTCGCCCGCGAAGATCAGCGGCACGAAGTGGCCCGTGAAGGCGGGGTGGGGCTGCAGGTCCGACCCGCGGGCGAGGACGCCCTCGCCCGCCGGGATGGCCCCGAGGCCCTCGATCTCCGTGAGCCGGCCGAACCGGTAGATCGAGGCGGAGGGGTTGACGGGCACGGTGAGGGTGAGCGCGTCGACGGTGACGGGTTCCGGCGCGTCGAGCGTGAGCCGCACGCGGTAGTAGCCGTCGTAGTCCAGCCGCCCCTCGACCGCGGCGCGCACGGGGCCGAGCCGAGCGGCGGCGCGGACGTCGGCGGCGAAGCCGTCGGTCGGCTCCAGTTCGAAGTCGCGCCCGGCGACGGGGCAGGCGTTCGTGGCCAGCTCGTAGCGATCGAACCCCGCGGGGAAGCGGGTCCCGGGCATGCGCTTGAGGGTGAGGGGGCCTTCGCCGACGGCCCCGACGCGCCGGCCGTCCACGACGGCTTCCAGCCGCACGGGGCCGCCGAGCACGTCCTCGCCCTGCGAGACGAGGGCGGCGGGCAGGCCGGCGGGCCCGAACCGGTAGGTCCGGCCCCACACGCGCAGCGAGGCGTCGTCGGGGCCGGGCTCCACCGGCGTCCAGGGCGGCAGGACGACGGCGTCCCGCCCGAGGGTGTTGCGCTCCCACGGGAAGTGTTCCCGGACGAACGGGAGGACGGCCGCGCCGGAGGGCCCGTCCTCCGCGGCCACCGCGAGGTCCAGCCGGTACGTGCCGTCGGGCAGGGGATCGGGGAGTTGCAGAAGCACGCGGCCCTCGCTGTTGCTCACGGCGCCCGCGCCTTCGGCGAGCACGCGGCCGGCGGCGTCGAGCGCCCGGGCGGTGAGCCGGTCGGCCCGGGTGATCCGCCGGGCTTTCTCGAGGTTCTCGCCGGTGTAGAGCTGCAGGTTGAGGCGGGTGCTCACGCGCGCCTCGACGCGTTCCGTGTACGGGTCGTAGACGTAGTCGAACGGGACGCTGATCTCCGGTTCCCGGTAGTGCAGCTCGCGCCAGCGGGCGTGGGCCGCGGCGACGTCGGCCCGGCCGGGCGTGTAGGGCAGTTCGTGGCGGAAGAGCGGGACCTCGCGCCCGGGCAGGCCGGCGGTCAGTTCGACGCTCAGCGTGTTCGGGACGCCCGCGGCCGGCTCGACGCCGGACGTTGCCCGCCACTCGAGGCCCCGCTTCGCCTGGCCGGAGCCGTTCCAGGTCCGGTCCCACGTCGTGCGGCCGCCGGCGGTGTTGGCGAAGCGCGCGGTGAAGGAGGCCGGGGCGTCGGCCTCGCCGGTCAGCAGCAGGCCTCTGAGGTCCGCGTGGAGCGAGCCCGAGGGCTGGAGCAGGCGCGGGTAGCTGCCGTTCAGCTGGAAGGTTGCGGGCGCCTCCGGGTCGAAGAGGACGGCCGGCATCCGGTCCCACCCGTCCGCCCCGGCGCCGCCCCAGCTCAGGTAGTGCGGATCGGTCGACCACGCGAGGTGCAGCTTCGCCTCGCGCCCGTCGAGCGGGGCCCCGTCGAGCAGGTCCAGGGGGATGCGCCACTCCACCTGCCACCACAGGCCGGGCACGTGCGCCACGCCGACGTAGTTCCCGACGGCGATGCGGCCGGGGTCGACGGGCAGGTTCTGCCCGGGGAGCGCCTGCATGCGGTAGGCCCACAGGGCGCCGTTGGGGTTGAGGGCCAGGCGCAGGTAGGGGACGCCGGGCGTGCCGACGCGGGGGTCGAGCGCCACCTGGACGACGAGGTGGTCGTCGTCGAAGACGGCCGGGTCGTTGGGTTCCGTCGCGCGGGCGACGAAGTGTTCGCCCGCGGGCTCGAGCTGGACCATGGTGGCCAGGTACAGCGCCGCGTCGTCGTAGGTGATCCACCAGCTCGCGTCGCGGCCGACGGCGGGCGCGCCGGGCAGCCGCGTGTCGCGCAGGCCGCAGAAGGCGGAGGCGCGGCTCCAGCCGAAGCCCTTGAACGGGCCGCCGGTGCAGTGGGGGGGCACGCCGCGGACGGGCGCGACCCGGACCCAGGGCGCATCGGGCCCCCCGGGTTCCGGGGCGGCGTGCGCGAACGGGGCGAGGAGAAGGGCGAGGGCCGCCGGGAGGAGTCGTCGCAGGTGCATGGTCATCCTTTCTGCCGGGTCACTCGGCTTCGAACGCGATGAGACGGACGTCGTGCCAGGGCACGTCCACGGGGCCGGCGAGGCGCAGGCCGCCGCCCTCCGCCGGCTCGAGCGGGACGTCCTTCCAGGTTTCCAGGTCGTAGGCGCGCAGGGGGCGGTCCGCGGCGGCGGCGCCGAGGAGGGCGGCCGGGACGACGACCGTGCCCGCGGCGTCGAGGTCGCGGCCCTCCGCGGTGTTCACGATCACGGCGACGGCCGTCCGCCGGCCGTCGTGCCGGTAGAGCGACACGGCCAAGGCCGGGTCCGGGGGGCGGACGGCGTCGCCGGTCCGCCAGTAGCCGCGGAAGAGGCAGGCCCGCGGGTTCTCGTAGTCCACGGCGAAGACCAGCCTGCGCAGCGCGTCCGGCAGGAACTCGCCGTCGCCCTCCGCCCCGCCGCGCACGTCGTGCAGCAGGCAGACGGCGGCGACGCTGCGGCGCACCTTGCGGTCCAGCTCCGGCGTCGTGCCGCGGTAGTGCCGCAGCGAGGGCACGGGCACGAGCATGGTGCTGCGCGTGCGTGTCATGGCGCGCCACTCGGCCAGCGACATCTGCTGCAGCGCCGTGCGGTCCGGGCCGTCGGCGTAGTAGTCCCCCTCGATCATCCAGAAGTACTGCGTCCAGGCGTAGTCGGTGTGGGCGTGCTGGACGTACTGCGGGGGCCGGGCCAGCCGCCAGCCGAGCACGTTGAGCCGCTTCGTCAGTTCGCGGCGCCGGGGCTGGTTCCAGACCTCGAGGACCGCGTCCGCGTCCGGGTCGTACTCGCGCACGGTCCACAGCTGGCTGTCGTCCCACCACGTCCCGTTCACGCCCGCGTCGCGCAGGAGGCGGCGGTGGTTCCAGACGTAGTGGTCGACCAGGCTGCGGGTCCAGTTCACGCTCGCCGCGCTGACCTGCCGGTCGGCGGTCCACTGCCGGGTGCCGCCGTAGTTCCACCAGCCGAGGTACTCGACCCCGTTGCGCGGGGCGGTCCAGGCCTGGTCGCCCATCCACTCGCCGCCGAAGGTGTCGGATTCCTCCATGCCGAGGCCGGTCATGACGGTCGAGCCGTACAGGATCACGCGGCCGCCCCCGCGCGCGGCGGCGTGGCGGTCGACGTTGTGGCCGGGCGCGTAGCGCGCCTCGCTCCGGCCCGACTGGCCGCGGGGACCGTAGAGGAGGAAGCGGCGCAACGCGTCGTAGTCCTCGTCCGTGTACAGGTCGTAGCCGTTCACCGAGGCGCCGTAGTAGCGCCAGCCCGACGTGTCCTGGTAGCGGCGCGGGCCGCCCGCGCGGTAGTCGCGGTCGTTGGGCTTCACGGGCAGGAACTGGAAGGCGAAGTCGACGGGGGGGCGGTCGCGCATGGCCGTGCGCCCGGCGACCAGGCGCACGCGCAGCCGGACCGTGCCGTCCGGCAGCCGTTCGACGCGCACCGCGGGGTCGTCGCCGGACGTGACCCAGCCCCGGTCGCTCCACGCGTGGAACTGCAGGGCGCGGTCTCCGTTGCCGACGAGCACGTTCGGCACGAAGCTGCGCCAGTCCTTGCCCGTCGGGGAGGCGCTGCGCCCGAGCGGGAGCAGGTCGGTGGACCGGAAGTGCACCCCCGCTTCCCGGGGGATGCCGCCGAGGAAGTTGCCGTAGCGCGCGCCGCCCATCCGCTGGACGTACAGCGTGTCCGCCGGGCTGTCCGGCGTGTCGCGCAGGTCCGCGACGAGGTCCAGGCGCTCGACCTCGGCGCCGCCCTCGACGCGCAGCCGCGCCTGGTACCAGCCGTCGTAGTCCACGAAGCCTTCCAGCGAAGCGGCCAGCGGGCCGAGCCGGGAGGCGGCGGTGAAGGCGACGCGGTGGTCCGCGGCCTGCGTGAAGACCGGACCTTCGCCTTCGGAGACGACGACGGCCCCGTCGACGACCGCCTCCAGGCGCATGGGCGCCGCCAGCAGCGGCGCCGCGGCGCCGGCCGTGCCGGTGGGCGGGTCGAGCAGGGCCTGCCCGACGAGCCCGTCGGCGCCGAGCGTGAGCACGCGGCGGAGCCGCGTGTCCGCCAGGCCGCCCTGGCCGTCGAGCGTGAGGCGGCGGGCGGCCGGGTCGGCCGCGATCGGGAGGTAGGGCGGGATGACCTCGTCGTCGAGGCCGAGCGTGTTGTGCTCCCAGGGATAGTGCTTGCGGCGGAAGGGGACGACCTTCTCGTCGAGCGGGCCGCCCGCGTCGTCGAGCAGGCGCACGACGGCCTCGTAGCCGCCGTCCTCCAGGTCCGGCAGGTCGAGGAGCAGTCGCTCCCCGGTCCGGTCCGCGATCGCCCCCGCTCCCCGCGCGAGGACCTCGCCGCCGGCGGTCCGCACCTCGCCGGCGAAGCGGCGCGCCGCCTCCACGCCCGGCGGGAGGCCGAAGAAGTCGAGGTCGACCGTCGCCTCCAGCTTGTTCGCGTACGGCAGGTAGGCCGCGAGGGCCTTCCAGTCGCCCTTGGGCCGGCGTTCCACCCAGGGCCGGATGCGCGCCGCCACGTAGGCCTCGTCCAGCTTCACGAACGGTTGACGGTGCCGGTAGAGCAGGCGGGGTCCGCCGTCGCGCTGTTCGACGACGCGCAGTTCGACGTGGTTGCGCTCGCCGTAGCGGGCGAGGTCGACCGCCGCGACCGGCACCTCGGCCTGCCAGAGGAGTTCGGCCGTCGCGCCGGCGTCCGGGTCGGTCGTCCGGGTCTCCTCGTACACCGCCCGGCCGGAGGGGTCCTCGACGCGGAGCGTCGCCCCGATGCGGCGCGGCGCGCCGCCCGCGGCGACGCCGACGCGCGCGTCGAGCCGGCCGGCCATGATTTCGCCGAGCCGGTCGAAGGCCACCGCCGGGGCGTCGGAGCGGAAGGTGACGCGCGCGAAGCGCGTCCAGGAGTTCCACGACTGGGGGACCCACGCGGCGTAGTAGATGCCCGTCGGCTCGTCGGCGCGCACGAGCTGGATCATGAGCGTCCGGCCCTCGAGCGACGCGAGCCCGAGCTGCCGGACGGGGATGGCCATCTCCATCTCCCAGGCCCGGTCCGTGACGTGCGAGCGCACGTCGCCGCCGAAGGACCAGCGGTCCTCCGTGCCGGGCGTGCCGTTGAAGTGGTGGGCGTCGGACACGACGTCCTTCGCGTTGGTCATGATCTTGTAGAAGCCGCGCGGCGGGGCCGTGGCCTCTTCGGGAGGGCCCGTGCAGATCTGGATCTCGGTGTGGTCGTCCCAGAGGATGTGGTAGGCGTCGTCGAAGTCCTTGACCCGGGTCACGGGCCAGGTGCCCTCGGGGTGGGGCGAGTGCATGGCGAGGTAGAGGCGCGCGCCGTCGTAGCCGATGCGCCAGGTCACCTGCTGGAGTTCGGGCACGAGCGTGTAGGGGCCGACGCCCGAGCCGACGGCGGCCATGCCGGTGAAGGCGGCGGCGCCGCCCCACTCGTCCTCCCCGATGCGCCCGTCGATCACGGGCGCGCGGTCCAGGGCCGGCGCCACGAGTTCGGGGTGGTCGTCGGCCGCGTGCTCCCGGGCTTGCCCCGCCGGAGGAACCGCCGCCAGCGCCAGGCCCGCCAGGACGAATGCCGTGCGCGTCATCTTCCGTCTCCTCCACTTCCCGTCGTGGTTCCCGCGCGCCGCGCGCGGCCGTCGCCCCGTCCCGGCGGTCACGGCCCGTAGCGCTCCGCGAAGCGGCCCGCCGTCTCCGCCGTGAAGTACCGGGCGCCGGGGTCGTCGCCGGCCCCGTCCGTCAGCGGCGCGGCGTCGAGCCAGGCCCCTTCGAGAACGGTGGTCCGGAGCAGGGCCGCCAGGTCCTCGCGCGCCGGGAGGCCGATCGCGTACAGCGCCGGGCCGCCGCCCTTTTCGGGGAGCTCGCCCTGTTCCAGTCTCGTGGGCAGGCCGACCAGCGAGACCACCGCGTCCGCGCGGCCCGCGGCGCGGGCCAGCAGGGCGCGCGCGTCCGCGCCGGTCCACCACAGGCCGCAGTCCACCGGCATCATCGAGGACGTCGCGCGGCGGCTGCGGAAGGCGGAGGCGGGCAGGCGGGCGAGGCCCTCGCTCACCTCGGGGTCGAGGGGAATGCCCTCGCGCTCCACCACGAGGCCGGCCGACGCGAGCGCCCGCTCGAGGCGCGACGCCAGTCCCGCCACGCGGCTGCCGACGCCCGCGCCGGTGTCCTCCGGCAGCGTCCAGATCGTGACGCGGCCGCCGGGGTGGCGCCGCCCCACGTCTTCGGCCACGGCGTCGATCGCCGCGTCGCGCCAGTCGGCGGCCAGCCGGTCGCCCGGCGCGGGCGGCCGGTGCGCGGCGCGGCCCAGCGCGAGCAGGCAGGCGAGGACCGCGAGACCTGCCGACGCGGGCCCCGCGTGGCGCACGCCGCGGCGTCCGAGCCACGCGAAGGCGACGGTGCCGAGAACCAACAGCACGATCCATCCGATCATCGCTCTCTCCCTCCCGCCGGCCGGCCTTCCGGAAGGCGCACGACGGGCCGGGCCGGCAGCGCGGGCGCGTCGTACGAACGGCAGGTGCCCGGCTCCGCGCGCCCCGGACCCGCCTTCCGGTGGAGCGGGCCGAGGGGGTTGCCGCGGCGTCCGACCCCGGTCACGCGCGGCGTGTGCGGGCCGGTCCGCCCCGTGCCGCCGAGGCGGCCGCCCCGGGACCACGGCTTCGCGAACTCGCGCCGCAACGCGCGGGCCGGTGCGTGAAGGGGGCCCATCACGCCCTACCAGGGATAGTGCGGGGTCTTGTTCGGGTTGAGCGAGCCGCTGGGCAGCGTGGAGATGTCCTCTTCCTCCACGCGCGCGACATGGCCGTCGCCGAACGAGAGGTTCGCCGCGCCGCGATGCCAGAGCCCGATCTGCGTCGACTGCCACATCTGGTACCAGTGCCCCGTCAGGTATTGCGACAGCGCGACATCCCCGTAAAGGAAGCGCGAGGAGAGTCGCGGGACCCGGTCGCTCCGCGGCCAGCCCTGGCTCCACGTGTGGACCTTGGCATTCATCGCGTAGCCGGCGCCCCAGGTGTAATGGAAGGCGTGCGCCTCGCGGGCCGTCTGTATCCAGGCGGGGCAGTAGAGGATCGGGTAGTCGCTCGACTTCCGGCCTGTGCGGTACGTCTGCGAACCGTCGAGGTACCCGTAGTCGCGCAGGATCGAGGCCCACACACCGTTCCGCTGGAAGGGCGCGCCGGGCGGGGAGCCTGTCCACGTCGGCGGCAGGAAACCCTGGTCGGCCTCGAACAGAAAGGCCAGGTGGGTCAGGTTGCGCAGGTTGTTCACGCAAACGAGATCGCGCGCCCGTTCGCGGGCGTTGCGCAGCGCCGGCATCGTCAGGGCGATCAGCGTGGCGATGATCGCTATGACGACGAGCAATTCCACCAGCGTGAAGGCGCGCCGTCCGCCGCACCCGCGTTTTCCGGCCGCACTCGCTCCCATCGGCATTCCTCCGCGCGATTCCGGACCGCACCCCCCCGGCGCTTGCCCGCCGAACGCGGACGCCATCCTGCGGCCCGCCGGCGGAGAAGGCAATAAAAGAATCGATATGATAAGAGTCAGCCGCCGAGGCCGGCGGCGGCGGGGGTGAAGCCGCGTTCGTGCAGCAGGTCGTAGATGCGGTCCATGACCGGGCCCTTGCGGACGATGTCGCTGAACCACCAGGAGAGGCAGGTGGTGTCGGTCATGGCGTCGAGGCAGTAGCGCAGGAAATCGGCCTCGTCGGCGAAGTCCCGTCCGAGCCGGAGCACGTCGGTCGTGCGGTGCATGTCGGCGGTGAGGTGCAGGGCGAGGACGGCGGTGCCGGAGAAGGCGCGGATCAGCTCCGCGGGGTCGTCGGAGTTCCCGGGATTCCAGTTCCAGGCCCGGACGCGCTCGAGGCGCCGGAGGTTGTCGAAGTAGGGCCGGCGCCACGTGCAGGAGTGGTAGTAGAGCGGGCCGGCCTCGCGCGCCATGCGGTTGAGGTACGGCACGCTGAACTCCGCGTGCATCGCCGGGGAGATGAGGCTCATCGAGTCGTCCGCGACCATCGTGCCGGGCCCGGCGGCCCAGACGAGCGGGAAGCCGCAGGGGTTGTAGCGGCTTCCCGCGGCCGCCTGGATCGCCCGCACGAAGTCGACCTGGAACGCCGTGATCTTGTCCAGCAGGGCGTGGACCGCGTCGGGTTCCTCGAGCAGGGCGGCGTAGAAGGAGTCGTCCCACATCAGTTCGGCGATGCCTAGCGGGGACTGGATGTCGGGGTTGCGCACGCGTTCGCCCGGGGCCAGGTCCGCGGCGGTCCGTGCGAGCTCCCGCAGCACGCGGCCGGTGGGCCCTCGCGCGGGTCGGGCACGGCGAGGTCGGCGACCTGCGCGGGGTCGCGGATCCGCGGTTTGACCCAGGCATGGCCGTCGGCCAGCGTGATCGGTTCGCAGCCGAAGGCCAGGGGCACCAGGCACGTGCTCCCGCCGCCGCCGAGCGTCGGGTAGGGGGTCCAGTCCCAGCGCGGCATGGCGTTGAGCCGGGCGCTGCCCGTCTCGGCGCCGTTCGCCGAGTAGAAGCAGAAGCGCTCGTCCGGCCGCTCGAAGGCGCGTTCGAGCCGGGCGGCCATGCGGTCGCGGACCGGGGCGTCGGACGTCACGCGCGCGCCTCCCCGGGCACGAGCGGGTCGGCGGGAACCCCGATCGTGCACCCCTCTTTGGCGCGGCCCTCGAGGGCGGCCTGCATCATGTCCCAGGCGGCGGTGACGATCTTCTCCGCGTCGAACGCGATCCGGTCCGCCGGCATGGGCAGGACCAGGCGGCTGCCCTTGTTCCAATGGGTGATCATGTGCACGTCCTCCGGGCAGCGCAGGCCGCGGTCGAGCAGCGCGGCCTGCGCGCCCGAGGCGACGACGTCGTCCATCACCAGCAGCGCCCCGGGGCGCGGCCGTTTCCGGCAGAGCGCCGCCATGGCGCGCCGGCCCTCCTCGGCCGTCTGCCGCTGGGTCTCGAGGAGGCGCGAGGCGCGCGTGCGCAGGCCGTACCGCGCGGCGGCCTCCGCGAAGCGCTCCGCCCACGGCGCCTCGCCCGCCGGCCGTCGCGGCGCGATCAGCGCCGGTTCATCCAGGCCGAGATCCCGGAAACGGGCGCACGCGGCCTCCAGGATCGAGCCGTAGTCCGGCGCGACGACGAGCTGCCGGTCCGCCGTCCGGGCCGGGGCCAGTTCCACGACCGGGATGCCGCGGCGCGCCAGCCGCGCGCGAAAGCCCTCGTCGTGGTCCGGGATGCGGCCGAGGACGAGAAGCCCCCCGATCCGGGCGGTGCCCAGGTCGGCGAGCAGCGTGGGGCACACGCGCTGAACGTCGTCTTCCGGGCGGGTGCCCGGCAGGTACTGGTTCTGGTAGAAGTGGAAGGCCCGGCCGGCGCCGGAGAAGACGCGGACCACGGCTTGCGCCCCCAGGTGGTCCCACTCCGACATCCCCGGGTCGAACGGGGCCCGCGTCATCACCGCGACGCCCAGCGCCTGCGCGCCGTTTTCCATGACGTAGGTGCCGTGGCGGGGACGCCGCTCGATGAGGCCGCGCCGGACGAGGACATGGAGCGCGCGCTGGAGCGAGGCCTGCGAGATGCCCATGATGCGGAGCAGGTCCGGGCTGTTGGGCAGGCGGTCGCCCGGCTTCAGCCTCCCCTCCGCGATCAGCCTGCCGAAGTGCTCCTCGGCCTGCTTCCAGACGGCAGGGTTCCCCGCGCGCGCCGGCGGGAGCCGGAAGATGTCCTCTCTGGTCACGCGCGCAAACAGAGCGCAACGGGCGCCGGTTTGTCAATGGCGCCGCCTCGCCCGGAATCCGCGCGTAAGGGAAAAGCGAACACCGATCCGCCCGGCACAGCGTCCGGCGGCGATCTGTGTGGGTGCGCCGGGCATCCCGGTTGCCTCTGCTCACGCTTCCGGAGATCTGAGTGTACGAGTAGGTGTACGAGTACGAGGCCTGCGGGCCAAGTCGTCGTCCCGTACTCGTACACGCGAATCTCCCCCCTTCATCTCTCCCGCCGAACAGGTCATTCCGGTCCTTTTTGACCACGGAGGACACAGAGGGGTCCGCCGCGGGCGGACCCTTCACAGATAGCCCGCGGTAGCCATCGAGCCGGTTGCATGTGTACCGGCAGACAGGGCGCAGACTGGCGCTCCAGGGAGCGCCCCATGGGCGGCACGCCCATGCGCCCCGTCTGCCGGGCCTTGGGCGGGGAGCGGGCCGGCACGGGAGGCTCACACCCGTGTAGCGGCGCGCGGGAGGACGTTCCCGGCCGAGCGCCATCTGTGCAGGACCGGAGCGGTAGCGACGGTCCATCTGTGCCCCTCTGTGGTCCATCCTCCTCCCCTAAGCGTGTTGCGCGTTCTCACCGAAGTCGATGTCGGCGTGCGATGGGCTCTGGGGCCGCCGGATGGCGCGCGGGGCGTTTGGCGCTTGCGGCACGCGCGGATCGCGGGTGCAGGGCCGCGAGCCTCGCGGACGGCGTCACTTCTCGATGACGAGGACCCGGAAGTCGTGCTTGCGCAGGGACGGGATGCGCAGGGTGCCGTCCGCCGCGGCGAACACCTGGTCCGGCTGCTCCCAGTTCACGGCTTGGAAGGCCGGCGGCAGGCCGAGCCGCGCCGTGTCCAGGCGCAGCACGGCGTCGCCGCCCTCCGACCAGTCGGACACCTGGAGAATCACCCGCTCCGGCGTCTCGAGGACGATCCAGACGCCCTCGATGCCGTCCAGTTCCAGCACCGGGTCGTCCGCCCAGTAGTTGTAGACCACCGTGTCGCCGGCCCCGTAGCCGTTCTCGCGGAAGAACCGCTGGATCTGCGCCGTGGGCCCCTTGTTGCCGTGCCAGACGCTCATCTCGTGCGGCACGAGGACCGCGGCCCGCGTCCGCGCCGCCCAGGCCCGGTCGCCCTGGCCCTTGATGCCGTTGAGGATGTTGGGATGGGTGCCGCCCTGGCGCCCCGTGGACGCGGCCCGGATGTAGTCGGGGGGCAACCGGTCCTGGAAGTCGGTCATGCCGTACTTCCACTCCCAGTCCAGGTTCACCGCCGTCCAGCCGAGCGCCGGGATCAGGTAGGCGTTTGTGTCGTGCACGACGATGGCGTTGGGCTTGCCCATCCGGTGCAGCAGCACGGCAGTCCGCTTCGCCAGTTCCCGCAGCCCCCAGATGTCCGTGTCCGGCTGCACGCTGCCGTCCGCGCGGACGTAGGACCGGCCGACGAGCGGCTTCGTGTTGCCGTAGATGTTGAAGTTGTCCCAGTAGATGCCGTCGAAGCCGTTGCGGAACAGCTCGCGGTAGTAGTAGAGCAGGTACTCGATCCGCTCCTTCGTCAGGTAGACGACGAAGTCGATGCCCCCGGAGCCGGCCTCCTTCGCGTCCATGCGCTCGGAGTAGCGGGTCTTGCGGCCGTAGTTCATCCACGGCTGGTAGGACCAGCTGCAGAAGTCGTTGGCCTTCCACTCGTCCTGGTAGACGACCCACGCCCGGTCCGGCGGACCCTCGCCGCGGACGTTGGTGTAGGGCACCACCGGGCCGCCGGCCGTGGACACGTTCGAACCCCACTTCAGTTCCGCCGTCCACTGCGGGTGGTCGGCGATGTACTTCGCCCAGAACGCGTCGTCCCGCGGGCCGCCCTTCTTGGAGCGGGCGACCTGGCGGACGACCTCGTAGTCGTTGTTGTGGGGCCGGACGGCGTAGTACGGCGTGCCGTAGTAGGTGCTCATGCCGGCCCAGACCCACGGGAACCCTTCGCGGCGCCACGCCGGCCTCGGCTTCACCGGGGTCGCCTGCAGCCCGAAGACGATCTCGTGCTCGCGCTCGAGCGCCGCCGGCGTCTGGATCAGCCGCACGCGCAGCGTCAGCACCCCGCCTTCGCGCTCCAGCGCGATCGCGGGGGTTTCGTCCGACTCGTCCACGACCCAGTCGGCGTCGTTCGAGGCGAACCACACCAGGCCGCGGTCCTCGCCGCCGACCCAGAGATACGGCACGAACGAGCCGCGCAGCCCCGCGCGCGAGGCGTCCTTGCCGGTCCAGACCGTGCCCTCGCCGGGCGGCACGCGGCCGCCGTAGTTGAACCGCAGCCCGTCCCCGCAGGAGTGCATCAGCGGCGCCAGGGCGTCCACGAGCGGGATGACGAGGTCGAGCGCGTCGATGACCTCCCCCCCCGTGGGCTGGAGGCGCACCGTCACCTTCGCGCAGCCGTCGTAGTCCAGGGCCGACACGGTGCGGCCCTTCAGCGGCCCGGCCGACCACTCGGACTCGGCCACGACCTCGGTCGGCTTGGCCGAGCTGACGCGCAGGCTCGCGGCAACCGGCACGGCGCCGCCCGCCCGCGTCACCTCCAGCCGCATCGGGCCGGCCAGGATGTTCACGTCGAGGGCCTTCACCCGCGCCCACAGCCCGTTGTCGGCCAGCTCGTACTCCCGCAGCACGGCCGAGACCGTCCGGCCGTCGACGGCCAGGGGTTCGAACGGCGGGATCACCTCGTCGCCCAGGCCCAGCGTGTTGCCCAGCCAGGGGAAGTCAGTCCAGTACTGGAACAGCTCGGTCTTCGCCGGCTGGTCCGAGGGTGTCGCGCCGTCGAGGAAGAGCCGCGCCTCGTATACCCCGGGCGCGAGGTCCGGCAGGTCGAGCTGCCGCGTCACCGGCAGGTCGGCCGGCGCATCGATGGCCTGGGAGGCGACCTCCCGCCCGTTTTCCGTGTCCCACACCTGCAGCCGCAGCCGCCGCACGCCGCGCCGCCCGGGGTTGCCGCTGTAGTCCGTCCGCCACCGCAGGACCTTGCGGGTCGGGTAGAACTCGATCTGGAACTTGGCGACCGGGTCCGGCGGCTCGGGCCGGACGTCAGTCCAGAGCGGCTTGTCCCCGGGCTTTGCGTTCCACCGCACGCCCCGCCGGAACGCCAACGCGCCGGCGGCGTCGGTGACCTCGACGAAGGCCGCGAGGAGCCCGTCCTCCACCTTCTCCACAGGCCGGGCCAGCGAGAAGCGCCGTGTCTCGCCGGCGGCCAGCGTAGCGGCCGTCTCCTCGCGCTCCGGCTCCGCGTCCGCCGGCCCGCCGGCCAGCGCCACGTTCACCTCCATCGGCGCGTCGGAGGGGTTCGTGACGTCCACGGCCACGCTGATCCCCGCCCCGTCCCGGCAGTCGACCTCGCCGACCACCGGCCCGGACTCGACGAAGAAGACCTTCGGCATGTTGTCGAGCACCGACACCATGCCCGGGAAGTCGCTGGAGTAGGCGCCCTCCTCCCAGCGCGCGTAGTGGCTGGGCTTGCCGTAGAAACGCCCGACGCGGACCCCGAGGCGGCGCGTGAGGTCCTCGATGCCCATCGACGCGGGGTCGATCGCCATCTCGACCGTCCAGACGTTGCCCTCGAGCGTCATCTCGCAGTCCATGTCCACGCGCCAGCCGGTGGAGGCGACCTGGGTGTGATGGTCGTAGGTCACGTCGTAGAGCGCGCCGGCCGGCGTCACCGAGACGCGGTACTGGGTGCCCGTCTTCCCGCCGGGGTGGTTGTCCACCCACAGGTCGACGAAGTCCTCGTGCACCAGCCCGAAGAGGCCGCCGAACAGGTCGCCGGCGTCCCGGCGGCCGGGACGGCGCTTCGACCAGAGCGACGGGCCGTAGGTGGGGTTCACGGCCGAGCGGACGGCCACGTAGAGGCGCTTGCCGTCGCTGCCGAGCCAGAACTCGCCCGGGCGCGGCTCCAGCGTCTGCGTCTTGCCGTCCACGAAGCGGGCGATGTGCAGCGTGGGCCACTCGCCCTCGCGCACGACGCCGTCGATCGTCGGCGCGGTCTTCATGAACGGGATCCGGACCTCGGGGCGGACGGCCTCGCGGCCGCCGGCCCGGTCGGGCTCCGCGCCCGCGGCCGCCGCGGCGGCCGCCAGGCACAGCAGGAGGGCGGCCGCGTGCCGCGCGGCCCCGTGCGTTTGCCGGTGCGTGCTCATCGTGTGCTCCCTTTTCGTTCCGCCCGTCCCGCCGCCGTCCGGCGGCCGGGCAGGGGGCAGCCTAGCACGGGTCCGGGCCCCGCCAGGCAGGGGAATGACGCCCCGGGCAGCCGCGTGCGTCGGGCTGTCCGGCCCGCCCTGCGCCCACGCCGCCGCCTTCGAGCACGCCGACGGGCGCCGGGTGGCCGTGATGGCCAACGCCCTGGCCGCGGAACGCACCGTGACGGTGGGGGACGACCGCCGCGCGTGGTCCGTCCGCCTGCCCGCCCGCTCCTTCGCGACGCTCGCCTGGGCCGGTTGACCGGCCGGATGGGCCGCGGGCGCGGCCCGAATCGCCCTGCGCCGCGCCGCCGACGCGACAAGACGGGACCACGCGTCGTTCGACCTCCTCCCCTGCCGCAAACGCCCCCGTCTCGCCGCCGCCCGACATGTCACGACGTAGCGCCCCGAAGGGCGCGAAGACGGACAGGTCACGACGTAGCGCCGCAAAGGGGCCCGGCACGTCACGCCGTAGCCCCCAACAGGGGCGGAGGCGGAAAGGCGGAAGGAGGAAGGGGAGAAGTGAACCACGAAGGCAAGAAGGCCACGAAGAGCGCCACAGGAGGGAGAAGACCTCTGTCCTCTGCCTTCGTGGTGAAATGAGACAGGCTCTCCGCATCATGCGCAGTTGCTATTCATCTGCCAAGTGGCCCGCGTTGGCCCCAACGCGGGCAGGGCGCGGGCCGGCAAAGCCCTGCGTCAGGCAGAGGTCGTGAGCCTCCGCGTTGATCCGCGGGGCCGTCCCGGCACGAGCCTTAACGACCCATTCAACGGCTGACCCCATCGTGGGCGCTCGAACCCGCCAAAGAGAAACCCCGCCTCCGGGCGAACCGGGGCGGGGTTTCGTGACGCGCGTTTGCGCGCGCGTTTTGCTTCAGCTCAGCCGCGGCGACGGCGCATCAGGAACGCCGCGCCCGCCAGGCCCAGCAGCCCGAGCGTCGCCGGCTCGGGGATCAGGGCCGCGTTGGCCGCGTCCGCGACCTGGGATGCGCTCAGCACCTCGTCGTAGATCTTCACGCTGTCGATCGCTCCGCCGATCGGGCGGTAGCCCAAAGGCGAGGACTGCGCGCCGATGCTCACTAGCCGTTCTGTAGTGAAATTGAACGGATTGACGAAATTGGCGAGACCGAAGCTCTGTGCCACGCCGTCAACGTAGATCTGCCCCCGGGCATCGCCGCCGCTACCACCGTCGTGATCGTAGGTCAGTGCGTAGTGCGTCCACTCAGACAACGACGTGGCGTAGCCGACGTTCCGATCCGATATTACCAGTTTCACCACGTTGTTAATATCGTACGACGTCGTTCCCCCGTAACCACTGATAACGTAGTCAAATTGCGCCTCATCCCGATCGCGCCGCATCGCCCACATGACGGTGAAGTCCACACCGCCGCCGGCCGGCTTCGTGACCGTGATCAGCCCGCCTTGGTTGGCCGTGCCCGCACCCGTGTTCGCGTCGGTAAACAGCGCCGCCTTGCCGCCGTTGGGTCCGCGGTGTAGGTCAGCGTACCGTTGTTGAACGCCGTCCCCGTGGCCGTGCCCCCGGCTGTGCCGGTGTTGGCCGTGGAGGTCAGGTTGTCGCCAATGTTGGCCCCTGCATCCTCGAAGTTGAGTTCGATGACCAGCGCACCCTGCGCGGCCCATGCGGCCACCATCAGCCCCATCATCGCAATCGCGATCTTCTTCATGCCTTCTCTCTCCTGCCGGGCGGGTCCCGCCGTCCGCATGGCCCGGTCATAGCGAACGACTAGTCACAGCTATGCTGAATTATGCATATGCACGGTGTCATGTCAACCCCTTTGGCAAAAAAAGAGGGCGCGGGCGGGGGAGGGGGGGGCGGGCGCCGGCAGGCCCTCCTCCGTGAAGAGGATGTAGCCCCGCTTGATCCGCGGGGCCTCCCGGCACGAGCCTTAACGACCCATTCAGCGGCTGACCCCATCGTGGGCGCTCGAACCCGCCAAAGAGAAACCCCGCCTCCGGGCGAACCGGGGCGGGGTTTCGTGACGCGCGTTTGCGCGCGCGTTTTGCTTCAGCTCAGCCGCGGCGACGGCGCATCAGGAACGCCGCGCCCGCCAGGCCCAGCAGCCCGAGCGTCGCCGGCTCGGGGATCAGGGCCGCGGCTGCCTCGGCCGCCACTTCCTGCGGCGTGAGGACCGTATCGAACAGCTTCACGCTGTCGATCGCGCCGTTCACCAGGCGGTAGCCGCCGAAATTGGCATTCGGTTGTGCCATCAAGCCGAGCCCCGCCAGGGTGGTCCAGTCCTTCTGCGTGGCGAACGGCTGGCTTTTCACGCTCACGCCGTCGACGTAGTACTCAACCTGCGGCTGGGCCCCGTTGCCGTCGTGGTCGTAGGTCACGGCCAGGTGCGCCCAGGTTCCAACCCCGATCGTGTGTTCGTAGTACTTGCCATTGCCGCCCAGTTCCATGCGCACCTTTCCGTCGGTCAGTCCGTACCACAGCTGCATTTCACTATCCGTCGTGGAGCGGAAAGACAGGATCCGCGCAGAGGCATCCTGCGCGGTCGTATCCAACCGCACCATGCACATGGCCGTCAGGTCGGGCGAGCTGCTGCTGTACACCGTGCCCTGCGCGATCGACCCGCCGGTCGCGGTGCCGGGGCTCGGGTCGGTCTGCAGCAGGGCTTTGCCCGCCGTGCCGGGTCGGCCGTCACGGACATCGTGAGGGGAGCTCCGCCCTTGCTGATCTCCGTCAGTGAGCCGCCGGCCGTGCCGGTGTTGGTCGTCACCGTGCTGCCGTCGGTGATCGGGTCCGATCCGTTTTCGAACAGCAACTCCGTGACCAGCGCACCCCGCGCGGCCATGCGGCCACCATCAGCCCCATCATCGCAATCGCGATCTTCTTCATGCCTTCTCTCTCCTGCCGGGCGGGCTCCCGCCGTCCGCATGGCCCGGTCATAGCGAACGACTACTCACAGCTATGCCCAAATTGTGCACGTGCACGGTGTCATGTCAACCCCTTTGGCAAAAGAATGAGGGTGCGGGCGGGCGGAGGCGGGCAGGGCGCGGGCCGGCAGGGCCCGGCGGCGTGGTTCAGGCCCTGCGGCCGCGCGGGGCCGCCTGCTTCCGGCGCCGGGCGAGGACGCGGTCGCGGTCGATGAGCCGGGGGGCGAGGACGTGCTCGACGATTTCGCCGGAGGGGCCGTGCAGCGCGAGGTCTTCGGCCGTTTGCGCGACGCGCCGGCCGAAGGCGACGGGGTCGAAGGCCAGGAGCACGGTCGGAAAGGGGCAGTGCAGGTCCGTGCCGGCGTTTGTGTGGCTGAGCACGACCGTTTCGGCGGGTACGGCGATGCCGGCGCGGAGCAGGGTGAGGGCGGCCTCGGGGTAGAGCAGGTCGTCGGTCACGAAGAGACCGTCGGGCCGTTCGCGCCCCGCCCAGAGCCGCTCGAACCGGCGCCAGACGCGGCGGGGTTGAAAGCTCGTCGCCGGCTCGGTCGCGCACCACGCCTCGCGGAGCGGGGTCCCGGCTTCGGCGAGCGCCGGCCCGCAGGCCTTCCGCAACCGCGCGAGGTACTGGCTCCGGCCATGCCCGTCGCCGCCGGGGCCCAGGAAGGCGGGCCGACGGCACCCGGCCTCGAGCAGCAGGGCGGCGCCCCGGCGGAGCAGCCCTTCGGCGTCCTGTGTCACGTGCGCCGAGCAGGGGGGGGCATCCCGCCGCCGGCCACGACGGGCACGCCCCGGCGGAGGGCCCGGGACAGTGCGCGGTTCAGGGCGGGCGGTGTGCTGAGGGCGACCACGCAGACGGGCGGCGGGCGCCGCCGGGGCAGCAGGTCGGGCGCGTCGGACCCGTCGCCGCCGACCAGCGAGAGCGTGACCCGGAAGCCGCTGTTCGTGAGCCGCGACACCACTTCGATGGACGCGAGCGCGTGGTGGGAGGAGCCGACGCGGCTCGTCCCCTCGCGGTTGGCGAGCACCGCGATCCAGCCGCGGTCGCTGTGGGCGTGGCGCAGGAAGGTGCCGAGCCGGCGCCTGCGGTAGAGGAGGCCCTCGTCGACGAGCTGCCGCACCGCCGCGTCGGCCGTCATGGACGAGACGCCATAGCGTTCGGCCAGCTCGCGGATGGGCGGTACGGCGTAGGGGTACTCGCCCGTGGCAATGCTGCGGCGCAGCCCCTCGAGCACGCGCTCGAGCTTCGGCCGCCGGCCCCGGCCGCTTTCCTTGCGCTCCGCCATGGCCGCAAGCCTAGCGCACCGCCCCCCGCGCGGACAAGGCCGCCGGGCCACAGCAAAATCCGCGCCTAAGGATCATGTTCGCCGGGGACCTGCTCGGCGCATGGGGCGAAGCCCGTCGCGCGGGATAAGGGCCCGTATGCTGCGTTAGCCCGGGCGGGACGGACATCGAGTCCAGTCCCGCCCGTGCTGCCTTGCCTCCGGACCCTTCTGCCGCGCTCGGTCTTCGGGTCTCGCTTGGCTCGACCGACCCCATGCGCCTGCGCACACGCCCATCCCGCCCCCAAGAGCGGGGGCGGGATGTCGAACCGTGGCTGTCCGTGCTCCTTCTGATGCCTTCGTCCCATTGGCCTGCATGGGCTTTGCCATCAAGCCCTTGCCCACCAACATGCCCTCCGGGAGTCCGGGCACCCCGAGGCCTCGGGGTGCCTGGACTGCGCCGTCAAACCCCCGTCGCGTGGCCGCCGCTGCCCACGCATAGCGCGGGTTGGCGCCGCCGGGCGTCTGGCCGGCGCCCGTGTAGTACTCCGTCCCCACGGCGTCCGTCGGTCGCCTGGCCCAGCAGGGTCGCGTTGCCCACCGCCGTGTCGAGCGTCACGTACTCGTCGAACGCGGTGGTGGGGCAGTACGCGAACTGGTCGCTGCCGTCGAGCGTGATGCCGTCGAAGATCGGATGCGCGGTATCGACCGCCTCCATGTTCACGCCCTTGTCCGTCACGACACTCGCGCTGTCGAAGAGCTTCCAGGGGGTGTTGCGCGAGAGGCTCGGCCGGAAGGCCGACCATCTCCTCCTTCATTCGCAGGCACGTGCACCGCACGTGATGACCGGCACGGTTCAAGCCGGACGGATGGGCGACGGGACTTGTGAACCGTCCCCTCGCAGCGTTTCCGTCCGCGGCGAAGCCGCTGTGAGTCGTGGCGACCGACGAAACGGGGGAGGGATCAACAAGCGCGAATACGGAAGAACTCCGCGGTTTCGGGCTTCCCCGATTCACCGCGAGCCACCGATAACGTCAGGTCGACCAGGCCCGTCTTCATCTGCCTCGATCTTGAATATCGTTCATGGCCAGGAAGACGATGGCCGCCGCAGCACCGGTTCTCTTGTTCCCGTCAAGAAACGGATGGTTCTGAACGAGGTGGCACAAGTAGGCGGCCGCCATCTCGAAGATGTCCGCGTGCAGGTACTCTCCGCCATAGGCCATCTGCGGCATGGCGACAGCCGATTGCAGCAACCCGACATCGCGCGTGCCTTCCGTGCCTCCATACCGTTCGATCATGCTGGCGTGAAGCCGCATGACCTGCTCGATGTCCAGGAACAAGGGCGTCGGCATCGCCTACTCCGCCAGCCGCTTCATGGCTTTGCCGAATCGCTTGTGGACCATGGCAACCGCCTCGTCGAACTTCTTCGCCTCTTCGCTGGAGCGAACCGGCGTGAGAACCAGCGAACGGCCGTCCGAGATGATCTCGAACGGCGTGTCCGGCGTGGTGTGCAACAACTCAAGGATCGGCTTGTCGATCACCATCGCGTAGCTGTTGCCGTGTTTCGTCAACGTCTTGATCATGGCCCATCTACCCCCTGAAGGTGATACGGTGTATATCCCATGTGGGTACGCACGTCAAGCGTGTGCGTCTATGGGTGGCCATGGCTCATGCGACCGCCCGGCGGGCGGCGGATTCAGGCTCAAAGGCGCAGCATACGCTCGGCGGTGCCCGCAAACAGTAGCGCCGGGCCGTCAGGGAAAAGGAAACCCCGTTGACGTTCGAGCTCGGCGGTGCCCGCAAACAGTAGCGCCGGGCCGTCGAAAACGGTCATGAAGGACACGAAGAAGGCCGCGAGGAGGAAGCCCTCCTCCTCTACTTCGCGCTCCCCTTCGTGCTCTTTGTTGGTTCTGTGGTCCCTCAAAGGGCGCGAAGGATGGATGGAGGGGCGCGCCGGCGCCGCCTGTCCTCCGAGGCGGCCCGCGACATGGTCAGGCTCCGCGAGGCGCGGCGCGTCTACCGCGCGTTCCCCGCACGGTGCTTCTGGTTCCTTCGCGAAGACATGGACATCACGCTCGCCGACATTCCGGAGATGGCGCGCGGTTTGCGCAGGAACGGGGGACGGAAGGGACGGCTCCTTGCCGCGAAGCTATGCCGCTGAGCGACATCCGGGCGCGGGTGCTCCGCACCCTCGCGGCCAACCGCAGCCCCGAGAGCTGCCTGGCCGGCGGCGCCGTGCTCCACCGCGGCGCGCGGACGCCCCGCTATTCCCGGGACCTGGACTTCTTCCACGATGTGGCGGACAGCGTGGCGCACAGCGCCGAGCAGGACGCCGCCACGCTGCGGGCCGCGGGCTACAAGCTCGAATGGCACCTGCGCACCGGGGCCTTCCGCCGCGCCGTGGTGACCGGGCGCGGGTACGTGCTGAAGATCGAGTGGGCGCAGGACAGCGCTGTCCGCTTCTTCCCCGTCCGGGAGGATGAAGTATGCGGCTACCGGCTGCACGGGGCGGACGCGGCGGTGAACACGCTGCTTGCGCTCGCCGGACGGGACGAGGTGCGCGACTTCGTGGACGCGCTCTACCAGCACGAGCCGCTCCTTGCCGCAGCCGTGCAGACCGGAGGGACCGCGAGAAGATCGGCGCGATGGAGAAGATCCCGTGTTGCACGGGCACGCGGTCCGGCGTGCCGCCCCGCATGGCGCAGAGAATTCTTTGTTTAGAGGTCATTTCTGGTGGGTGGTCGATCGTAGATCGTAGATGGTGGATGGTAGATGGTGGATGGTAGATGGTGGATGGTGGATGGTGGATGGTGGCGTGCTACAGTTCATCCAGTTGCTGGTCATAGGCTACGGGGGATTCACGTACGCGACGGGGCAGATTGGGGTTGCTGCAGAACTCATCGGCATGCTGCGCCATCGTGTTGAGCTTGCCGCCAATACGCTGATAGAGCGTGTCCAATTCGTCGAAAGTCGCTTGGGCGATGTAGCCGCAGTCAAGGGCATCGTCCAACCACGATTGCGTCTCGGTCGCTTCTCCGAGGGCCTCGCTGAGCTTGTTGAGAAACACGGCCTTGTAGCCACGCCGAGCCCAGGCCTCGGCCAGAATGGCTTTCACAGCTCTGGAAGACCGTCTCACCTGATCGGTCAAGGAATAGCGCTCCTCCGGAGGAAAAGCCTTGCTCACCTGGAACACGCGCTGCGCGCCTTCCCTCGCAAGCTGGTATGTCATCAAGTCCCTGAAACTCCGCGCAAGCACCATCGCCCTTCCCTGATACTCACCATCCACCACCCACCACCCGCTAGAAATACCCGCCCCGCTCGTGGATGTCCGCGGCGCTCAGGCCGGCATCGACCCACTCCTTGATCTCGCCCTCGTTGCGCTCGATCTGTTCGGCGCGTTCCAGCACGTCGACGATCAGCGCGCGCGGGATCGTGAGGGCGCCGTCGATGTCGGCCATGATCAGGTCGCCCGGCTTGATCGCGACGGGGCCGACGTAGACCGGTTCCTGCCACCCTTCCAGCTTGCAGTGCGACAGGGCGCCGGTGCTGGTGCGGTAGCGGTACCAGATCGGGAAGCCCTGCGCGAGGATGTCCTTCGTGTCGCGAATGCCGCCGTCGATGATCGCGCCGCGCGCGCCGCGCTTCATCGAGGCGCGGGTCATCACGCCGCCCCAGTGGCTGGCCACGTCGCGGCCGTTGGCGTTCCAGACGCACACGTGGTGGGGCCGGATCTCGTCCAGCATCTTCACGCGCAGTTCCAGTTCGCCGCCCAGGGTGGGGTTGTCGCTGGAGCGGATGGTGAAGGCGAACCCGGCCAGCGTCATCTCGTCGCGCAGCGGCACAATGCTCGGCGGCAGGGCCTGCAGCGGCATGCACATCTCGCGCAGGACATCGTTCACCGCCCCGGTGTAGAGCGCCTCGTAGCGCCGGCAGATCTCCTCCTCCGGCAGCGGCAGCTCGAACTGGTCGATCGTGTCGCGCTCCCGCTGCAGCCGGTCCGTGTTCATCTTGGGTTGGGTCGTCATCGCGCCTTCACTTCCTTTGCTCAGCCGCCTCCATCGTGCCTGATGCGACTAGCGTATGCAACACGAACGAATAGCAGGGGTGAGCCGTGGTTTCCGCGCGCCGGTGGAAGAACCCGGGTCACAGGCCCATGCCTCCGTCGACGAAGAGGTTTTGGCCGGTGAGGTACGCGGCGGCGCCGCTGCAGAGCAGCAGGGCGGCGCCCACGCAGTCCGCGGTCTCCCCGAACCGGCCGGCGGGGATGGCGGCGAGCACGCGCTCCGCGTAGCCGGCGTCGGCGAGCCGGTCGGTGTTCCGGTCCGTGACGATGACGCCGGGCGCGAGGGCGTTGACCGTGACACCGCGCGAGGCGAACTGGCGCGCGAAATTGCGGACGAGGCTCGTCTGGGCGCACTTCGTGGCCGCGTAGACGAGCATGTCGGGGTGGGGCCGCGCCTCCTGCACGCTGCCGACCGCGAGGATGCGGCCCCATCGGCGCTCGAGCATGGCGGGCGCCGCGAGCCGGACGAGCTGCAGGGTGGCGCGCAGGTTCACGGCCACCTGCCCGTCGAACGCGTCGGGCGTGATGTCCCGCCAGGGCTGGGGCCGCTGCACGGACGCGTTGCAGACGAGGATGTCGAGCCCGCCCAGGGCGGCCGTCGCCGCCTCGACGAGCGCGCGCGGGCCGTCCGCGTCCCCCAGGTCGGCGCCCGCCACGGCCGCCGTCCCGCCCGCGCCGCGGATGCGGTCCGCGACCGCCCCGGCCGCTTCGCGGCGGCCGGCGTAGTGCACGACGACCGCCGCGCCGGCGCCGGCGAGGCCCTCGGCGATCGCCGCCCCGATGCCGCGGGAAGAACCCGTTACCAGGGCGCGGCGGCCGGACAGGTCGAACAGGTCCTTCATGGCGATCCTCCCGCGGCCCGCCCGGCGCCCGGCACGTGTGTCGCGCGGGCCGCCTCTTCGAAGAACGCCTCGATGTTCTCCACCGGCACTTCCGGCCCCAGCGAGGAGGAAAAATTGAGGAGCCAGCCGCCGCCCTTCGCCTCGGCCAGGCTCCGGCAGCGCCGCACGTCGGCGCGCACGTCGTCGGGCGTGCCGAAGGGCATCGTGGTCACGCTCGATACGCTGCCCACGATGACCGGCGGCTTGCCGGCGCGCGTCTTGTGTTCCCGCAGGGCGGCGACGTCGATCTTCACGTCGATCGTTTCCTGCAGCCCCTGGAAGCCGTCGACGCCCGCGTCCAGCAGGTAGGGCGCGATGGGCACGATGTTGCCGTCCGCGTGCCACAGGATCCTGACGCCGATCTCCTTGAGCGGCTCGAGCGAGCGTTTCACGTGGCGGAGGTAGATCTCGTTCATGGTCTCGGGCGCGATGTAGGGGCCGCGGTTGTCGCAGGCATCCTGCCCCAGCCACATGACGCGCGGCAAGTCGTGCTCGACGATGGCCCGGGCCACGGCGGTGTTGCGCAGGCGCGCCGCCTCCCCGGAGTGCTCGAAGAACCGGTTCATCGCTTCCGGGTACAGGGCCAGGGCCATGTAGTAGTTCTCGGCGCCGAAATGCCCCTCGTTCTGGAACTGTGCCACGCCGTCGAAGCAGTTGGGCAGCCAGAGGAGGTCCTCGCCGATCGCCTCCTGCCCCTCGCGGTACCGGCGCAGGTAGTTCTCGTGCGCGGCGTCGGCGTCGAAGCCGCGCCGAAGCTCCCCGGCCGGCGGCAGGGCGGCGATCTCTTCGAGGATCGCTTCCGGCGAGTCGAAACGGCTCGGCTTGTGCATCCCGACCTGCGCCCCGGTCGCGGAGTCGGGGTCGGGCAGGATCAGGCCGATGATGCAGTCCGCGCCCATGTTCCGGAAGGCGCGGATGGCCGTGCCGCGCGGGTCGGCCCGGAAGCCGTCGACGGTGGTCCCCGCCGCCTTCGCCAGGAAGGGGGGATGGCGCACGAAGCCGCCGACCACCGGAACGCGGTCGACGGGCTCGTAGTCCAGGGCGCGGAGGGTTCGTTCTCTTCCGGTGAGGCTCATCGTGCCGTCCTCAGTAGCGCTGCAGCAGCTCCAGCAGCTTGCGGTCGAGCCGGTGGCCGTGGAAGTCCTCGTAGTCCACGTCGGCGCGGTTCGAGTTGAGAATCCCGAAGGGCCCCTTGAAGTTCCAGAGCGCGTAGCCGATGTGGTGGCGGGTCAGGATCGTGAGCAGGTCCTCGAACCAGGCCAGCACCACGTCGTGCGGCGTATGGTTCAGGCAGCCGCATTCGCCGCACATGACGCCGATGCCGGTTTCGGCGATATCGGCCCAGCATTCGTACTCGCGCCGCAGCAGCTCGGCGTCCCACCAGACGCCCTGCTGGTCCTTGCCCGGCCACCTGGCTTCGACCCAGCCTTCGGGACAGCTCATCCAGTGGGCGGAGTTGTGGGTGACGCTCAGCGGCCAGTAACCGCGGCAGCCTTGCCGGACCTGGTCGTACCCGATCAATTCGGGGATCGGGCGCCGGCCGGTGCTGAGTCCGTCGACCAGGATCGGGCGCTGCGGATCCTCGGCGCGTATGGCGTCGATGGCGGCGGTCATGACCCGCAGGAAATCAGCGCGGTCCATGAATTCGGGTCGGTTGGTGTCGTGCGGTTCGTTGATGAGATTGAACGAGAGCCGCTCGCCGGGAATGCCCTGGTAGCGCTTGGCCAACGCGCCCCAGTGATAGCAGAACGCCTCCAGCGCCTCGCTGTCCTTGAAGAGATTGAGCTTTTCGGCGGGCGAATTGACGCAGTAGCCGGGCGCCCGGTGGAAGTTCATGCAGACGTGAACGCCGTACGTTTCCCCGTACCCGACGGCTTCATCCAGGTGGCCCAGCGTCTCTTCGTCCAGCTTCTTCCAGTCGTCCGCGTCCGACCAGCACAGGTAGTCCAGCGGCAGCCGCGCGAAGTCGAAGCCCAGTTCGCGGATCAGGGCGAAGTCCTCTTCCTCGTAGGGCATGTTCGCCCGCTCGAAGACCACGGCCTTGCCGCCGTTGTCGAACCGGAACTTCTGCAGCAGGTTGAAACCGCGCCAGCGCGGCATGCCGGTCTGCTTGATGTGATTCAGGTTGGGTCGCACGGTCACGCGTCTCCTCGGGTGTTCATCTCAGTAACGTCCTTCCCTTTTTCCGACCTCGACGAAGCGGCGGATGTTCTCGAACGGCGTGTTGGCGCCGAGGCCTTCCTCCGTGAAGAGGATGTAGCCGCCGCCGTCCTTGGCGGCGTGGAGGCAGCGCAGCACGTCCTTCTCCACGTCGTCCGGCGTGCCGAGGAGCATCGGCTCGGTCACCCCCACGTTGCCCTTGAGGCAGAAGCGCCGGCCGAAACGCCGCTTGCACGCAGCGAGGTCGCAGTCGCCCATGGGCGGGGGCTGGAGCGGATTCACGCTGTCCAGCTCGGTCTCCTCTTCGCACATCTCCAGCACGGGCCAGGCCTTGCCGCAGCAGTGCAGCTCGGACGGGATGCCCGCCTGGCGGCAGAGCGCGGTCGCCTTCTTCAGCGTCGGCAGGGAAAGCTCGCGGACCCACGGCGGGTTGGACAGGGTCAGCATCCCGGAGTTGGAGAACTCGATGTAGTCCGGCCCCGCCTCCAGCGCCGCCTCGAGGGTCGCCAGCAGCATGGCCTCCTGGCGCCGGCGGTATTCCTCCAGCATCTCCGGGTAGTCCAGGGCCAGGTACGTCGCCGTCTCCAGCTTGCCGTCGCAGGACGCCATCAGGGCGTGCAGGCCGGGCAGCATGGGCATCGTGGCCGCCACCGCGCCCCGGTCGCCCAGCATCGCCTTGTCCTGCCGGAGCCGGCTGTCGTCCCACTCCATCCGGGCGGGATCGGGCATGATGTACTCGAGGAAAAGCTCGAAGTCCTCCTTGTTCTTGATCAGGCCGCGGGTCGTCGTCGGCACCTCCGTGCGCGGAAACGTGCGCTCCTGGAAAAGCTCGCCCTTCGGCGTGGTCCAGGTCGTGCGCCGGACGATGAACTCGTCGTCCTGCCGCACCACCTCGGTGCGCGCCTCCGGCGCCGTGTCCGTGCGCCGGGCGCCGATGCCGCTGTAGAGGTAGCCGTCGAAGTCGAAGGTCTCGACCATCTCGACCATGAGCTTCCGGAGGTCGAACTTGCCGTGGTAGTAGACGTCCCAGAAGGTCGACCGCGAGAAGATCGGCGCGATGGAGAGAATCCCGAGCTGCACGGGCACGCGGTCGGGCGTTCCGCCGCGCATGGCGCAGAGGATGCGCTCCTTGGAGGACAGGCCGGACGCTCGTTTCATGGCCGGCCCCCGGCACTCTCCGCACACAGCCATTCCCGATGCGACGGCAACACGTGGCCCGGTTGCAGGGCTCCGTCCTTCACCAACCCGTCGGCCTCATAGCATGCCAGTTCGTCTATCAATCGCTCACGCCAGAGCGCCACGCGCTCCGATGCGGCCGGGTCCGCGGCGAGGTTGCGGCGCTCCTGCGGGTCCCGCGCGAGGTCGAAGAACAGCTCCGAGCCGTCCCGGGTGTTCCAGACGTACTTTTCGCGCCCGTCGGTCACGCCCTGCCAGGGCCCGATGGCGCTCTCGTTGTGCTCCAGGTGCACGTACTCCCGCCAGCCGTCCGACGCTTCGCCCCGAGCCAGCGGCACCAGGCTGCGGCCCTCGACCCCGCCGGGCACCGGGCACCCCGCGGCCTCCAGCAGGGTCGGCATGACGTCGTGCAGCGCGGTCGGCTCGCCGCGCCGCTGCCCCCGCGGCGCGCGGGCCGAGGCCGGCAGCCTCACGATCAGCGGCACGTGCGCAGAGCCCTCGAGGGCCGACGACTTGCGGAACAGGTGATGGTCCCCGAGCTGCTCGCCGTGGTCCGAGCAGAAGACGACCATCAACTCGTGGGCCAGGCCCCGGAGCTGCAGCCAGCGCTGCAGGCGGCCGACCTGGAAGTCCAGGTGGGCGAGCTGCGCGTAGTACGCGCGGCGCGCGCGGTCCAGCATCCGCGGCGGCAGGGTTCCCCGGTACGGGTCGATCCGCCAGTCCCTCTCGTTACTCCAGGTCACCCAGTCCCCCACGGGCACGGGCGGGAGGGCGATGCCCTCGAACCGGCGCAGGTACTCCGCGGGCGGATCGAGCGGCGGGTGCGGGCGGTGGAAGGAGAGCTGCAGGAAGAACGGCCGGTCGGGATCGCGCTGCTCCAGCAGGGCGAGGGCCGCGGTCACCGTCCAGCTGTTCGCGTGCAGCGCCTCGTCGTGGGTCCAGGGGTGCACCACCATCGAGTTGCTGTGCAGCTGCTGGGCCGTGTCCTCGATCAGGCCGCCGGTCTGCTCCGCGAGCCACAGGTCGTAGTCGCTGCGGAAGTCGGGCGTGTGACGCTGGTTGTCGTACAGGGCCATCTTCTCGAACCCCAGCGCGGCGCGCGGCGGGTGGAAATGCGTCTTGCCCGCCAGCAGGGTCTGGTAGCCGCCCTCGCGGAGACACCTGCATCAGGTTCGGCCGGGTAGGGCCAGGGCACGCGGTCGCGGTACCCGTGCCGCCCGACGGTGGCGGGCGTCTGCCCCGTCAGCACGCACGCCCGCGCGGCGATGCAGGTCGGGCAGTTCGTGTAGGCGTGCGTGAAGGTCGTGCCTTCGCTGGCGAGCTGATCGAGGAACGGCGTCTCCGCGACGGGGTGCCCCAGCCACGACAGGCTGTCGCCCCGCCACTGGTCGGGGAAGATGAACAGGATGTTCGGTTTCACGAGTACTCGACTCCCAGCGTGTCCAGGAGGCCCTTGAGATAGCCGACGGCGAACAGCCGGCCCACGGCGCCGTACCCCGGCGCGTCGTTCGCCTCTCCCGCCATCGTCGGCACGTGGTCGACGCGGACCGGCGCGTCGATGCCCAGGTCGCGGTAGAGCCGCACCATCGCGGGCATGTCCGTCGGCCCGTCGTCGTGGAACGTCTCCTCGAACCGCTCGGCCGTGCCGCGCACGTCCCTGAAGTGGATGAAGACGATGCGGTCCGCGTACGCGCGCAGCAGCGAGCGGTCGCCGTCGCCGAGCAGGCCGAAGGTGGCCTGGCAGTAGGTCAGCCCGTGGCTCGGGCTGTCCGAGAGGGCGAGGGCGCGGCGGATGCCTTCGGCCGAGGACAGGATGCGGGCGTGGCCGTGCAGGACGGGCACCGGCGGGTCGTCCGGGTGCAGCCCCATGCGCACCCCCGCGGCCTCGGCGGCGGGCAGCACGGCCGAGACGAACCGCCCGTAGTTCTCCCACAGGCCGTCGGCGTCGATTCCGGCGGAGGCCGCGTCCGGGTCCGCGGCCTCGCGGAGGTCGAAGGCGGTTCCCCGCGCGCCGCCGCGCAGCGGCGCGTCCGCCCGCGTGCGGTACCAGCCGGTGCCGGCCATGAAGTTGTAGCAGAGGAGCGGGAGGCCCAGCCGGCCCATGTTCGCCAGCATCCGCCGGTAGTGCTCCAGGTCCTCGTCGCGCCCCGGCAGGCCCAGCTTGATGCGCCGCATGTCGAACGGGTCGCCCTCCAGGCCCAGCAGCGTGAAGCCCTCCGCGGCGAACCGGTCGCGGAGGGTGCGCAGGGCTTCGAACTCCCACGGCGGCCCGAGCCCCGTGAGGGCGGGGTCCGCCTTGCACACCGCGTGGCGCACGCCCGCCTGCGCGGCGAAGGCCCACGACCGGTCCGGCCGCGCGGGGAGGAAGTCGACGAGCTTCATGCCGGTTCCCCGCGCCCCGCCGGAGCGGGCTCGCCGTGCCACGCCGCCTTCTCCCCGCCCGACACCGATGCGCGCCCCTTCATGGGGCCGCATGGTGGCCTTGCCTATTCACCGAAGCAAGTCTGTTCGTTGAACATCGAATAGGCGGCCCGGCGTCCGCGCCCCGCAGGCGCTCGGAAAGCGCTGCTACACGATTGGCTGGTGTAGCACCGCTCTATGAGCGGTTAGCCGGCGGCGTGTGAGGCATGGCGCTCTGAGAGCGCGTCCGCGGCAGCGCCCCTTCAATTTATGATCTCACGCCCGTTCGGGCGCCGGGGAAACCGGCGGCACGGGACGGGAGCCTTCGGCCGGCGCCCTCACTCGAGACGCAGAGCCCGCAGCGTCCGGAGGGGAGAGCGCCGCGGGCAGGGCAGGCGGCGGTTGGCCACGGGGCACGCGCCGGGCGGACACACCGTCGGGCGCGTTCGCCCGGGGCGTGCCCCCGTGGCCGTCGCCCCCGGGCACCGGGGTCGGTGTCCCCCCGGGAGACACCCGCCGCCTGCCTGTGCCGCTGAACCGCCCTCCGCGCCCTCTGCGCCTCGAGCGAGCCCCGGGTGCGCCCCGTGAGACCCTACTCCGCCGAGGGCTTCGTAGGGCAAGCCCACTCCGGCTCCGCGGCCACGGGGCGAGCGGGCGTGAGATCCCTCTGCTCTTCTGCCGTCCTCCGCTTTCTCCGTTCCCTCCTGTGCAATCTGCCCGGACTCCACGCTTTCTCCGCCCGGGATGGGCGGCGTTGGCCCAACGCCGCCGTGCGTCCGCGGCAGCGCTCCTTCAATTTATGATCTCACGCCCGTTCGGGCGCCGGGGAAACCGGCGGTACGGGACGGGAGCCTTCGGCCGGCGCCCTCACTCGAGACGCAGAGCCCGCAGCGTCCGGAGGGGAGAGCGCCGCGGGCAGGGCAGGCGGCGGGGAGGGTCACGGGCCGTGGACCGGGCGCGCACACCGCAAGCGTGATCGACGGTCCGCGGTCCACTGCCCGGCCGTACCGCCAGGGGGACGGCCGCCCCGTCCCGCGGGGCCTCCCGCCGCCTGCCTGTGCCACCGAACCGCCCTCCGCGCCCTCTGCGCCTCGAGCGAGCTCCGGGCACGCCCCGTGAGACCCTACTCCGCCAAGAACTTCGTAGGGCAAGCCCACTCCGGCTCCGCGGCCACGGGGCGAGCGGGCGTGAGATCCCTCTGCTCTTCCGATCCCCTCTCCGTTTCCTCTGCTTCCTCCTGTGCCTCTCCGGATCCCGCCCGCATGGGGGCTTGTTCTCCATAGCCCCAGGGCGGCGGAGGGCCAGCGCGGGTCACCTTGCGACCGCCTGACAGCGCTCCGACCTCCGTAACGCAAGCGGTCGCACGGCCCGGTCGTCCCACTGTCCGACCGTCCGACGGCCCTCCGTCTCCACGCTGTCCGGCCGGCGGGAACGCGAGAGAAGGAGGCTCAGTATGCCCAGGGGAACCAGCCCGGAGGCCATTGGTCCCGGGCCACTGTACGGCTGGCGTTGACCTTCCGCAGGTTCTGATAGATCCCCGTCAAGTTCACGCCGAGGGACAGGTCGTAGTCACTCCCGAAGAACGTGTTCCAATTCCCCGTCTTCGCGTGACCATCCATGTAGCTCACGTTGCCGATGCCCACGGCCAGGCTTTGCGCTTCCTGGGCCCAGATGTCGCCCCCCGTCGACACGCGGGCCCCGGGCCCGTGCCGGAGCATGCCCTGGAGCGGGAAGGGGCCGTGATAGTAGTTTCCAGGAACGGACAGCTTGCCCCCGGGTTCCGGGTAGCTGCGCGTCTCGACCAGTGCGGCGGCGTCCATCGTCCGGTACGAGCCGATCGACGGCCCCGGCGCGGTCCTGTACGACTGGTTGTTCTGGTCCGGGGTGTACAGGTACACGTTGATGATGTAGCTCGTGCGCACCCGGCCGTTGGCCAGGATGTTCGGGTGCATCTCCGATCTGTCGCCCGGGCAGGCCATGACCGCCGGCGTCAGGTAGCCGCCCCAGACGAGGTAGTCGGCCCAGAAGTGCCAGTTGGGATCGGCGTTGTGCCATGCCACACCGAACCAGTCGAACTGCCCCGGGCCGGGGCGGTCGGGCCCGACGGGCTCCTCGTAGGCGGGGATGCGGCCGCGGTGGTCGGTCGCGTAGGCCACAAGGGCCATGGGCACCTGCCGCGAGTTGGACATGCACGCCACCAGGGTGGCCCGGTCGCGCGCGCCCTGCAGCGCGGGAAAAAGCAGCGCCATCAGGATGCCGATGATGGCGATGACGACCAACAGTTCCACCAGGGTAAAGGCGCTCTGTCCGACGCACGCGGGACGCCCGGACCTGTTCTTCCCCGTCATGCCCACGCCTCCGCAAGAACCCGGCCGGCAGCGCCGGCGCACATGGCAACCTGCGTCGACGAGCCTAGCCTCCAGACCAGGAGCGACAAGCACAAAATCGCTATATTGTCCGCTGGCCCGCAAGGCCGGTGGTGGCGAAAGCGAACCCGTGTTCGCGCGGCAGGTCGTGGATGCGGTCCAGGACCGGACCCTTGCGCACGATGTCGCTCAACCACCGGGATAGGCAGGTCGTGTCGGTCATGGTGTCGAGGCTGTAGCGCACAGGAAGTCGGCCCGTCCTCGAAGGCGCCCGCCGGCACGCGCTCCGCCGGGGGGCATGTGCCCGCGCCGCGCCGCTTGCTCGCATTGAGACTCGTCCGCCACAGCCCCAGGGGCGGCGGCGGGCCAACACGCGCTCACCCTTTCTGCGACCCCGCCCTCCGAACTCCGGCCTCTGACCTCCGCACGGCAATCCGCCCCACAGTCCGACTGACCGACCGACCTCCGCCCGCCGCCCACCGGCCCGGGGCAGCCCGGAAGAGTGTAATTAAGTCACAGCCCCTTGGCAGGGAACAAGATCTGTTTGCTGGCACCGATGGGGGGGGCACCGATGGGGGGGCTTTGCGGGCTCAGCCCTTGAGGTCCTGCTGGTGCGTGTCCGTGCCGGGTGCTTCGGGCGGGTCGGGCTCGAGGCGGCGGACGGACACGTCATCGATGTCGATCCAGCCCGGGTCGGCCTCCGGCTCCCACGTCGCACGCAGGGCGACGGCGCCGCGCGTCACGCGGTCGTCGCGGCCCTCGAAGACCCACTCGCCGTCGAACCAGAGCCGCAGGCGCTCGCCCTCGACGCGCACGACGACCTCGTGCCAGGCGGCATCGACCGCGCCCACGACCTTCCTGCGGCGGTCGATGAACTCCACCCAGCGCACGCTGCCGAACTGGTCGCGGTACGTGTCCCCGTACCAGTGCACGCGCGGGCCCTCGAGGAGCCAGGACGTGCCGGAGCTGCGCTGCATGGCCATCACGTGCACGTCCTGTGCTTCGCGGGGGTTCCCGGGGTGCGGGTCGATGCGCCAGGAGGCGACCAGCAGGCTGCGGCTGACGGCCCAGAGCGCGTGCCGGGTGTAGTCGAGGTAGAAGAAGGGTTGCTCCGGCGTCCCGACGGCGCGCCCCAGCCGGAAGCGGAAGCGGAACGCGTAGTCGTCCCACCGATCGCGTTCGGCCTGTTCCTCCGGCGTGCTGTCGACCCGGTCCAGCAGGGCGGGCCCGGCGGCGAGGAACCGGCCGGGTGCGTCCAGGCGCGCGACGCGGTTGCCGTCGGGCCGGTCCGGGTCCTCCGGCACGACCCGCACCCCGTCCGCGACTTCGCGCCAGGCGGGGGAAAGGCCGTCCTCCATGTCGTCCTCGAAGAGCACCGGTCCGCGGGGCGCCTCCGGCGGCTCCGCGCGCGCCGGGGCGGCGGCCAGTCCGAGAACAGCGGCGAGGAGGGTCAGGGACGTCTTCATGGCTTCTCCTCCCCGGCGCTCGCCTCGACCGGTGCGATGCGCACCATGGCCATGCCGTAGGGGCCCGCGAGGTCGGTGCGCAGGGCGGTTCCGTCCGTGACCGGCACAGCGTCCCCCGTCAGCAGGTCCACCGCCTCGCCCGCGGGCGTGAAACCGATGGCTTCCGGGTCCAGGACCGCGCGCACGGCGGCCGCCTCCTCGTTCCAGCCCTGCAGCACGAGCAGCACCGCGCGGTCCCGCGGCCGTGCCAGCAGCAGCCAGCGCACGTCCTCCCGGTCCACCGCGACCGCGGGCCGGTCGTCCCAGTAGTTGAAGACGCGCACTTCGGGATCGCCGTAGCCGAAGGCCGCGAGGTGCTCGTTGCGTCCCGTGCCGGCGATCTCGTGCACGATCCGCATGCCGCGGTCGTGTTCCTTCGGCTTCTCGAGCAGCGGGTTGCCGCTTCCGGTCAGCGCGTTGATCGCGTGGCTGTAGGCGCCGACCTGGCGCCCCGTGGACTGGACGAGGAGCATCTCCGGCGGGTAGGGCCGCTCGGACCACAGCTCGTAATCCAGCAGGGTGGTGGGCCAGGTGTGCAGCGGGAGCAGCAGCGAGTTGGTCATGTGCATGGACCACTCGAGCGGTTCCGGCTGGTGCCGGCGCCAGTACTCGAAGAGGCGCCAGGTGCGCATGGCGTACGCCCGCTGGGCGAAGAAGGTCAGCGCCGGCTGCAGGTCGCCGTCCTCGGCGAGGTAGGCGTCGGACACGCGCGGGTCGAAGCACATCTTCGGATACGTGTTGTCCCAGTAGATGCTGATGCCGCGCTTCATCCACTCGTTCATGTACCACAGCGCGTAGTCCCGGTAGCTCGAACTGAACGAGACCGGCTCGGTGACCCGTATTCCGCGGTTGGCCGCCCACTCCTGCTCCGTCGGCCAGCGACGGTCGGGGTAGTAGTGCTCGATGCCCCACTCGTCCTGGAACGTCCGCCATTCGGGCCGGATGACCGAGGCCATCATTTCCTCGAAGTACGTCATCGCCGGCCGTTTCCAGCGGCCGGAGAAGTGCCGGACGAGCGAGGCCCAGTCGGTGCTGCCGTTGATCTTCGGCGGGCCGTGGATGGCGGCGTAGTCGTTGATCCAGCTCCGGTCGACCGGCTGCTGCCGGTCGCGGGGCAGGCCGCGGTTCGCGCGCTGGGCGAGCTGGGTCTCGACGAGCCGGTCGACGATCGTCCAGTCGTCGCGGTAGGGACCCTTGTAGGAGCAATGCAGCCCGCTCCAGGGCGAGACGGGGCCGCTGTGCGCGAGGGTCGACGCGGCCTTCGCGCGCCAGCCCTCCGGCATCGGCCGGGTCGGCGCCGCCTGGAGGCCGAAGGTGATGCGCCGCGGCGCGCCGAGGTACGGAGGGCGTGTTCACCAGGTACACCCGCAACGTGACCCGCCCGTCCTCCCGGCGGATGTCCTGCAGGGGGAACCGCCCGCCTCCCTGCTGGTTCGTGTCGCGGGCCAGCGGCTCGATGAAGCTCGCGGGATCGGCCCGGTGCCTCGCCTCCAGCCCCGCCCGGGCGTCCTTCGCCGTGACCCAGCCCTTGTCGTTGTCCGCGAACCACGCGATCCCGCGCGTGCCCGCGCCGAGAAAGACGTAGCTGTTCCACGCGTTCAGCCACGGCCATGTCCGCCGCGCTCGGGTGGAGTCCCAGACGACGCCCTCGCCCGCCGGCAACGCGCCGGCGAGGTTCATCCGGATGCGGTCGCCAAACTGGTGGAACAGCCGGGCCTCCGGCTCCGGCATCGTCAACTCGACCCACAGCCGGTCGATCCGCTCCGGTTGCGGCCCGGCGCCGAGGTCGAACTGGACGGTCATGCAGCCGTCAAACTCCACGGTGCTCTGCGCCGAGAGCGCGACGAGATCGTCGCCTGCCTCGGCGCGGTACACGGCCGCCGGGGCGTCGACGCGCTCGAGCCGGACGCGCCCCGGCGGCAGGTCGACGACCCGTCCGTCCGCCTCGTAGCGTATGCGCATCGGCTCCGCGAGCAGTTCCCGGCCCGTGCTGACGACCGAATCCCACAGCCCCAGCCCGTTCATGCGGTAGGTGCGCAGCACCACGTCCACTCTCGGGCCGTCCGCGCGGACCGGCAGGAAGGGCGGGTAGACGGTGTCCTCGAGCCCCAGCGCGTTGCCTTCCCACGGGTAGGTCTCGCGCTCGAAGGTCCGCGTCACGCCGGCGAGCACCTCGTCGCCCCGTCGCAGCACGAAGCGCGCCTCGTACCGGCCGTCGAGCGGCGGCAGGGCGAGCACCGTGTCCGGCGTCCGGCCGTCCGCGACCGGCGTCTGCTGCCGGGCCACCTCCCGGCCGCCCCAGGCCTCCACCACGAACACGTCGACGCGGTCGCACCCTTCCACGGCGCGGAGGGCGGGCTCGTGCCGGAGCATCGGCCGGGAGAGGTCCACGCGGTACCAGGCCTCGCTTGGCGACGGGTAGTAGGCGAACCGGCAGCCCCGGGCGATGTCCTGCTGCAGGCGGTCGGCGAAGTCCGCCGCCCCGGCCCGGAAGGCCGGAAGCAGCAGGAGGGCCGCCGCCCACCCCGTGCCAAGCGTGAAGCGCCGTCTCATCGCACCGTCCCTCCCGTACGCCGCCGCGGCCGTTCCGCCGCGGCCGTTCCGCCCGGCCGCTTCGCGCGGCGGGAGCGTCCCTCCCGCCCTTGCCCGTCGGCGCATACTACCCGGCGGGTTCTGCGAAGGGCAACGGGTATCGCCGTTCCCGGAAGGGTGCGCCGCGGCGCGGGGCCGAATCCGCTTGCCGCGCGTGGCCGGTCCGTGACACAGAACCGGCGGAACCGGCCGCAGCCTGCCGGCGGAAGGCGGAGCACGCAACACGATGAACCTGGTGTTGATCGGGTACCGGGGCACGGGCAAGAGCGCCGTCGCCGCCGCGCTGGCGCCGCGGCTGGGCCTGCGGGCCGTGTCGCTGGACGCCGTCGTCGTCGAACGCGCCGGACGGAGCATCGGCGAGCTGGTCGCCGCGCACGGGTGGGACCGCTTCCGCGAACTCGAATCCGACGTCGTCCGCGACCTGGCGGGCGGCGACGGGCTCGTGCTCGACACCGGCGGCGGCGTGGTGGAGCGGGCGGAGAACGTGGCCGCCCTGCGCCGGGGCGGCCTCGTCGTCTGGCTGACTGCGCCGGTTTCCCTTCTCCTGGATCGCATCGGTTCCGCGACCGACCGGCCGGCGCTGACCGCGGGCCGCACCTTCACGGACGAGGTGGCCGACGTGCTCGCGCGCCGGACGCCCCTCTACCGCGCCGCCGCCGACCATGCCGTCGAGACCGGCGGCCTCACCGTCGAGGAGGTGGCGGACGCCGTGGCCGCGCTCTGGGCCGAACGCCCCCCGCGCCTCGCGCGATAGCGCCGCGTGCAACCTGCGCCAAACCAGCCCTTCCAGAGTATAATTAAGTCACAGCCCCTTGGCGGTGAAGCACATCTGTTTGCTGGCACCGATTGGGACGGGCGCCGATTGGGGCGGTTTCGGAGGTCGGAGTTCCGGGTCGCAGAAAAGGTGGCCTGCGCTTTCGCTCTTGAGCGGCGGGGGGGGCGAAGGATAGCATGGCGCCGGTCGAACGGGGGGATGGTGCCATGAAGGGCGGTTCCGGGAGGGGTGCGGGTTTCACGCTGGTGGAACTGCTGGTGGTCATCGCGATCATCGGCATCCTCATGGCGCTGCTCTTCCCCGCGCTGCAGGGCGCGCGGGAGCGTGCGGCGCAGACGGCCTGCATGTCGAACATACGCCAGCTGCCGCTGGCCCTCACGACCTACGCCGTCGACCACCGCGGCCGGTTGCCGGATTTCATGGTGCCGGTCTCGGACTATCCCGATCCGGGCCAGTTCGACTGGTACGGGACGGCGTGGGCGGGAAGGGATCCCAACACCCATTGGTGGACGGACTACCTGGTCTGGGGCGGCTACCTTACGCCCGCGGTCATGGCCTGCCCGGGCGACAGATCGGAGGTGCACCCGAACACCCT
Source organism: uncultured bacterium (assembly GCA_963744655.1). Lineage (GTDB taxonomy): Bacteria > Verrucomicrobiota > Kiritimatiellia > PWTM01 > PWTM01 > CAVUUJ01. The sequence goes on from CAVUUJ010000002.1 coordinate 1,370,587, forward strand.
GGCCAGCGGCCGCGTGCGCACGAGCTACATCATCAACGAGTATCTCTACCAGAAGACCGAGCACAGCGCCAAGCTGCTCACCGCGAAGGGGCCGTCGCTCAACGCCTACCCGCGGAACGCGGCGGTGATGGTGGAGAGCCGGAGCTATCCCGAACCGCACGGCCGGTTGTCCTTGCCGCTTTCCTACTACCACGGCGGGTTCCAGCTCCAGGGCATGCTGCGGCACGGGGCGGGACTGCGGGTGCCGGCTTCCGGGGACGTCTGGGAGCACGTCGCCCGCAGCCTGGCCGTGGGCGTCGGCAACGTCAGCTACCTCGACGGCAGCGTGAAGTCGGGCGACTGGAAGACCTTCTTCGGCACCGACTACGAACTGTCCTATGGCGCCAACTACCCCGGCATCATCGAGAACCTGCGGCGGGCCGGGGCGAGCCGCTTCGTGGCCCGGCAAGACTGGCCCCCCGGCTGGTATCCCTGGGCGTACTGACCGGCCTGCCGGCGTTCTTCCGCGCGTCCCGCGTCGGCCCCCGCCGTCGCCCCGTTGCGGCGGGTCATACCACGAGCGGGCGGGCGGGCAGTCAGTCCGTCGGACGGTCGAAAGGTGGCCCGCGTTGGCCTCAACGCGGGCAGGTCGCGGCCCGCGCTTTCGCTCTTGAGCGGCGGGGGGGGCGAAGGATAGCATGGCGCCGGTCGAACGGGGGGATGGTGTCATGAAGGGCGGTTCCGGGAGGGGTGCGGGTTTCACGCTGGTGGAACTGCTGGTGGTCATCGCCATCATCGGCATCCTCATGGCGCTGCTCTTCCCCGCGCTGCAGGGCGCGCGCGACCGGGCCACCCTGGTGGCGTGCATGTCCAACACGCGGCAGGTGCCCATGGCCCTCGTGGCCTACGCGACCGACCACGACGGGAAGCTGCCCATCTTCCGGGCGCCCCTCAGCACCGACAGCCGGTCCGGGCACTTCGACTGGTTCGCGGTGGCCTGGAACGGGTGGGACCCGCAGACGCACTGGTGGGCGGACTACCTGGTCTGGGGCGGCTACCTGACGCCCGCGGTCATGGCCTGCCCGGCGGACCGCACGGAGATGCACCCCAACACCCTGTCCCTGGGCCGCGTGCGGACCAGTTACATCGTCAACGGCTACCTGTACAGCAAGGCCGACTACGTGGCCGGTGATTCCGAGCCGTCCATCGGCTCGTACCGGACGATGGCCTCCATCGCACTGATCGAGACGCGCAGCTACCCGGAACCCCATGGCCGGCTGTCCGTACCCCTGTCCTACTACCACGGCCCCTTCCAACTGCAGGGCATGCTCCGGCACGGGCCTGCGGCCCGCGTGTCGGCGGGTGGCGACATCTGGGCCCACGAGGCGCAAAGCCTGGCGGTGGGCGTCGGGAACGTGAGCTACATGGACGGCCACGCGAAGACGGGCGGCTGGAGCACGTTCTTCGGCCGCGAGTACGACCTGTCCCTCGGCGTGAACCTGTCGGGGATCTATGCCAACCTGATCGCGGCAAAAGCCAAGAGGCAGGGGCCGGGCGCCGTTCCGCCGGACCAGTGGCCGCCGGGCTGGTGGCCGTGGTCGTTCTGACGCGTCCGCCGCGCCGGCCCGCGCCGCCGGCTCCCGCATGGCCCCTTCGCCCGCCGCGCCGCCGGCGCGGGCCGCCGCCTTGGATTCCGTTTGCCGCCGGCGGGGCGGTTCCTGTATGAGAAGGGGACGCGTCGGCGGGACGGACCGGTGAGCGGCCTGCCGCGCGGCGGGAGATACCCAGTATGAAAAGGCCATGCGGCGGTCGGGGCTCCGGGACGGTGCGCGGCGGGTTCACCCTCGTCGAGCTGCTCGTCGTCATCGCCATCATCGGCATCCTCATGGCGCTGCTCTTCCCCGCGCTGCAGGGCGCGCGCGACCGTGCCGTCCTCGCCGCGTGCATGTCCAACATGCGGCAGGTGCCCATGGCCCTCGTGGCCTACGCGACCGACCACGACAACCGCATGCCGACCTTCCGGGCGCCGTTGAGCTACGACAGCCGGTCCGGGCACTTCGACTGGTACGCGGTGGCCTGGAACGGGTACGACCCGCAGACGCACTGGTGGGCGGACTACCTGGTCTGGGGCAACTACCTGACGCCCGCGATCATGGCCTGCCCGGGCGACCGCACGGAGGTCCACCCCAACATCCTCGCCCAGGGCCGCCTGCGGACCAGCTACATCATCAACGGCTACCTGTACAGCGAGGGCAACAGCCGTGGCCACCGATTCCGCGCCGTCGCTCGGCTCGTACCGGACGATGGACGCCGCCGCGCTGATCGAGACGCGCAGCTACCCGGAACCCCACGGCCGGCTGTCCGTGCCGCTCTACTACTACCACGGCGGCTTCCAGCTGCAGGGCATGCTCCGGCACGGGCCCGGGGGCCGCGTGCCGGCCGGGGGCGATGTCTTCGCCCACATCGCGCGGAGCCTGGCCGTGGGTATCGGCAACGTGAGCTACATGGACGGGCACGCGAAGGCGGGCGACTGGAGCGCCTTCTTCGGCCGCGACTTCGACCTGTCCCTCGGCGCGAACTACCCGGGGATCCAGGCCAACCTGTCGCGGCAAAGGCCAGGGGCAGGGGGCGGGGAAGTTCGGGACGTGGCCGCCGGGCTGGTGTCCTTGGTCGTTCTGACGCGGCTGCCGCGCCGTGTTCCGGCGGCGGAGCCGGCGTCTTACAACGGGAAAGGCTTTTTTAGAGCGTGATGAGCACAGACCACCGACAGCAGCCCCCGGACCGGGCGCGCGCGGCGCACCGCATCCTCCTGCCGGCCCTGCTGCTGGCCGTTCTCGCCTGCGGGGAGCGGCCGGCGCGTGCCGACGGGGACGGCCCGATCACCGTGAAGTTCCAGGGCGGCTACGTGCCCGACAGGCCCGAGGATTCCGCGACCCGCCGCATCCTCGATCTCGTCAAGGAGGATCCCCGCCTCGACCCGCAGCCCTGGGGCGGCATCCAGCTGCCGCAGGGCGGCTTCCGCCCCGCGTTGATGATGTCCATCGCCGGCAACACCGCGCCCGACATCTACTACTGCTGGTTCCACATCATCCGCAACGACATCGAAAACCGCTTCCTCCACCCGCTGAACGAGTGGATCGGCGACGACCTGGACGGCAACGGCCAGATCGATGATGACGAGGCGAAGTGGGAGGGCTGGAAGAGGGTGCCGCCCCTGTGGCGCCGCGTCGCCACGAAGGACGGCAAGGTGTACGGCATCCCGTACGCCGGCGTCTGGTACTACGGGCTGCTGTACCGCAAGGACCTCGTCGCGCAGGCGGGCCTCGATCCGGACCAGCCGCCGGAGACGTGGGACGAGTTCTTCTACTGGTGCCAGAAGCTCACCGCGCCGGAGAAGCAGTTCGAGGGCGCCGAGGTCCAGCGCGGGCAGCGGGGCTTCGCCATCCAGCGCTACCCCTGGGCCTGGCTGCCCTGGATGCAGTCCGCAGGCGGCTCCCCCATCGTGCAGATCCGCACCTCGCCCGCTACGGGCAGGGAATACGTCTTCCCGATGGAGGCGACGTCGTTCGTGGCCGAGGACACCGGCGAGAACCTGGGGGGGGTGCCTTCGACGTGGAAGGCGAACTTCGACTCTCCCGAAGGCGTGGCGGCGGCGGCGTTCTACCACCAGCTCATGTGGGCGCCCTGGATCAAGGACCCGGAGACGGGAGAGCCCATCACCCTCGGCGAGGAGGATGCGGCGCGCGGCCGGGTCCGGGTGGGCGACCGCGAGGTGGCGTTCGACCCGGGCGCGGTCGTACGGGGGGTCGGCCGCGGCCTCATCGGCCAGGCCGAGAACCCGTGGGACCTCATCAACCGGGGCGAGGTGGCGATCCTCTTCGCGAACGCCGAGCAGCTCGAGCAGTTGAGCCGCAACCTCAACCTGCCGCCCGAGCTGGTGGGCATCATGCCCTTCCCCGCGCGGGACGCCGACCACAAGTCGGTCATGCAGGCCCACAAGCACTTCTGGGTCATGACCGAGGGCGTGGGCCGGCGCCCCCCGGAGGAGCGGGAGCGGGTGTGGAAGTGCCTGCAGACGCTCGTGAGCGAGCAGGTCCGGGACGACGCCATCCGCAAGAAGGTCCTCTCGGGCAACGCGCGGTGGTGCCGGCCCGACGACCTCAAGCGCCTCGGCTTCGACGACTACCTGGAAGAGGTGCCCGCGATCATCCGCCGCAACTACGAACGGATCGGCTCCGGCGAGGTGGTGGAGCGCACGGAACCGTTCGCGGGGTTCTGGCAGGCGGCCTCCGACCTGCTCGACCTGAACGTGCTCAGCTTCATCCTCTCCGAGACGGGGAAGGACTTCGACTACGAGACGGCGCTCCGGGAGGTCACGCGGGACGCCAACACCGGGCTGATGTTCGCCGTGGACAGCGAGCAGATGAACCGGAAACGGCCGGCGGCCCGGGTGATCTTCGCCGTGGCGGTCGCCCTGCTCGGCACGGCGGTCGTGCTGATCCTGCGCGACAAGGCCAAGCCGGCCGGCGGGGCCCGGACCAACACGAGCAGCGGGTGGAGCGTGATCCCGTGGCTGATGCTCGCCCCCGCCCTCCTGTCGATCGGCGTCTGGCGCTACTACCCGCTGTTCCGGGGCGTCGTGATGGCCTTCCAGGACTACAAGATCGTCGGGTCGTCGCCCTGGGTGGGGCTGGACAACTTCATCGCCGTCGCCACCGACCCGAACTTCTGGTTCTACGTGCGGGTCACCCTGAAGTTCGTCGGGCTCATGATCCTGCTCTCCTTCCTGGCGCCCATCGCGCTGGCCTTTCTGTTCACCGAGGTGCCGCGCGGGAAGGTCTTCTTCCGGACCCTGTTCTTCCTGCCCCAGATGACCTCGGGGCTCGTGGTCGCGCTGATCTGGAAGATGATGTACGACCCGACCGAGAACGGGATCCTGAACCGGATGCTGGCGTCGATCGGCATCGGGCGGCAGCTCTGGCTGCAGGACCCGGCCTGGGCGATGATCTGCTGCATCCTGCCCGGCGTGTGGGCGGGGGCGGGCCTGGCGAGCCTCATCTACGTGGCGGCCCTCGGCTCGCTGCCGAAGGACTACTACGAGGCGGCGGCGCTGGACGGGGCGGGGCTGCTGTCGCGCATCCGCCACGTGGCGCTGCCCCAGATCATGCCGCTGGTCGTGATCAACTTCGTCGGGGCCTTCATCGCCGCCTTCCAGGGCATGGCGCAGATCTTCCTGCTCACCTTCGGCGGGCCGGGCAAGGAGACGATGGTGCTGGGGCTGGCCATCTGGAAGGAAGCCTACAACAACCTGCGCTTCAGCACGGCGACGACGATGGCGTGGTTCCTGGGCGTCGGCCTCATCGGGTTCACCTACTTCCAGATCCGGTTCCTGCGGCGCGTCGAGTTTCGAAGGGCGGGGGAGAACTGAGATGCCGCTGATTCTCGAGACCGACCGCAAGGGGTTCCGCATCCGGATCGCGATCGCGATCATCTACGCGCTGCTGATCGCCGGCGGCGCCACGATGGTCTACCCGTTCCTCATCACCGTGATGAGCTCGCTGTCGGGCAAGTACGACTACCAGCGGCTCTCGCCCGTGCTGCGCGCGTTCCACGACCGCAGCGACCGGTACATGCGGAGCCTGTCCCACTACTTCCGCGTCGAGCTCCCGCGGCTGGCTTTTCCCGACCGCCCGCCGGCGTGGGGCACCTGGATCGCGACCGCGGCCAACCCGGAGAAGGTGAGCGCGTTCGCCGCGCCGCGCCTGGCCGTCGAGCACGATCCCGAGACCCTCGCGCGGTGGGAGCGCATCGCGGCCGACTACGCCGCCTTCCACCTCGACTACGCCGTGCGCGACACGTTCTGCGCGTGGGACCAGCGCGATCTCGCGCCGTACCTGCAGGGCGTCTACGAGGACGAGCTCCGCCGGCGCGACCCGGGCGGCTACGCCCGGATGTCGGCGTCCGAGCGCCGCGAGGGCGCCATCGCGCTCCTGCGGGAGGCGTGGGAGATACCGTACCGGAACTTCTTCGACATCAAGCTCGACAACGAGCTGAACTACCCGATGCACCACCGGTCGTGGGACTACCCCGAAACCGGGAAGGCCCGCGCCTTCCTCGCGTTCAAGGACGCCTACCGCCTGCTGCTCTTCCGGCCCGGCGTGCAGAAGCAGTGGGCGGCCTTTCTCCGGGAGCGGGGCGTGCGGGACGAGCCCGAGTGGCCGGTGCGCCGCGGCGGGCCGCAGTGGGAGGCGTTCAAGGTCTTCGCCGGCCGGCAGTCGCCGATGACCGAGACCTCCCCGTGGCCGCTCAAGGTGCAGTGGCTCAAGTTCTTCGACCGGGCCGAAACGCGGGAGTGGCTCGGGCTCGGAAAGAACGAGCGGTTCACGGTGGAGCACTACAACCGCCTGTTCGGGGCCGGCTACGCGCACCTGGAGAACGTGCCGTTCCCCGTGCCCGCCGACGCCGGCGGGAAGCTGCGCGAAGCGTGGGAGCGCTTCGTCTACAAGTACTACCCGCGGCGGCTCATGCGCATCGCGGTCACGCCCGCGCTCACCGCCCGGTACCAGGACGAGTACCGGGCCACCTGCCGCACGATCGAGACCTACAACGAGCTCACCGACAGCCGCCTGTCGGACTTCTCGGAGATCGTGCTGCCCGAAACGATGGAGGAGGGCGACGCGGTCTGGGCCAACTTCACCGACACCGTGCCGTTCGATGAACTCGTGCTGGACAGCTCGGAGGCGGCCTACCAGGCGTTCCTGCTGGAGCGCTACGGTTCGGTGGAGGCCGTGAACGCCGCCTACGGGTGGGACCTCTCGCGCATCGAGGAGGCGAGCCCGCCGCTTGCCGAGGCCTCGACGGTCACGTTCTTCCGCAACGAGTGGCGGTATTTTCTCCACGATCTCGCGTCGAACTACGTCACCGTGTTCGACTACCTGTTCATCCGCGGCCGCGCCTTCTTCAACACCCTGGTGCTCATCGTGCTGACCATCCTCGGCACGCTGACGGTCAACCCCCTGGCCGCCTACGCCCTCTCGCGCTTCAAGCTCAAGTGGACGGAGCAGATCCTCCTGTTCCTCCTGGCGACGATGGCCTTCCCCGCGGTCGTGACGGCGATCCCCGGCTTCCTGCTGATGCGGGACCTCGGCCTGCTCAACACCTTCGCCGCGCTCGTGCTGCCGGGCATCGCGAACGGCATGTCGATCTTCATCCTCAAGGGGTTCTTCGACGGGCTGCCGCGCGAGCTCTACGAGGCGGCCACGATCGACGGGGCGAAGGAATGGCAGGTGTTCGCGCACATCACGTTGCCGATGACGACGCCGATCATGGCCGTGCAGAGCCTCAGCGCGTTCATCGCCGCGTACGTGGGCTGGCAGTGGGCGCTGCTCGTGTGCCAGAACCCGAGGTACTGGACCCTCTCGGTGTGGCTCTACCAGATGTCCCAGACCCTCGCGACCCAGCCGGAGATCATCATGGCCGGCTTCGTGTTCGCCTCGGTTCCCACGGCCATCGTCTTCGTCTCCTGCCAGAAGATCATTCTCCGCGGCATCGTCATCCCGTCGATGAAGTAGCCCCGCCCCGCCTTCCGGCCACCCCCGGCCGGGAGGCCGGAGAGCGGAGTTCAGAGGGCGGAGGTCGGAGTTCGCACCCCCCCCCCCCCCCCCCAATCGGTGCCAGCAAACAGATCTTGTTCCCTGCCAAGGGGCTGTGACTTAATTACACTCTTCCGGGCTGCCCCGGGCCGGTGGGCGGCGGGCGGAGGTCTGTCGGTCGGTCGGGCTGTCGGACTGTGGGGCGGAGGTCGGAGGTCGGAGTTCGGTCAGTTTCACAGGACGGATCCCCCAAACGGTGCCAGCAAACAGATCGTGTTCCCTGCCAAGGGGCTGTGACTTAATTACACTCTTCCGGGCTGCTCCGGGCCGGTGGGCGGCGGGCGGAGGTCTGTCGGTCAGTCAGACTGTTGGACGGTGGGGCGGATTGGCCTGCGGAGGTCGGAACTCGGGTCTGTCGGACGGTCGGGGCGTGTAGCAGCGCTCTCAGAGCGCTTGCGGGGCGCGGGGCGAGCGGAGGGCGGTCAGGGTCGCCGAGAAGGTGGCCCGTGTTGGCCCGCCGCCGCCCCTGGGGCCATGGAGGACGAGCCTCAACGCGGGCAAGCGGCGCGTGGCACGTCGGCGTTGGGGCCAACGCTGTCCACCCTGGGACCGTGCGATAGCGGGTTGGCCGGTTGGCCCGCCGCAAGGCGGCCCGCGTGGGTCCGGCGGCGGCGTTGGGGCTATGGCGTGATGCGCAGGGTCCAGGCGTGGGCGCAGGGTGCGGTGCGGCCCGAGAGGTCGGCACGGAACCCGTCGGCCTCGGCGGTCCATGCCACGGGGTGCTCGTCGCCGAGCAGGGTGACCGTGGCGCCCGGGGCGGGCGGCGGCGCGGGCACGTGCAGCCGGGCGGGCAGCGTGCCGCCGTTCCCGTCCGCGGCGAAGACGATCGCGTAGACGGCGCCGTCCTTCGCCGTGAACCGCACGCCGCCGGCCGCGTAGGGGGGCACGGGGCGTGTGCCGTAGATCGCCTCGCCGTTCACGCGCATCCAGGCGCCGATCTCCCGCATCCGGTCCACCACCCCGTCCGGCATCCGGCCCAGCGGGTCGGGACCGACCCCCAGCAGCAGGTTGCCGCCCTTCGCCGCCACGTCGCACAGCAGGCGGATCACCTCGCCCGCGGGCTTGAAGACGTCGCCCTCGACGTACTTCCACTGGTCGCCGAGCGTGACGCAGCTCTCCCACGGCACGCCCAGCGGCGCGTCGGGCACCTGCTGCTCGGGCGTGATGAAGTTTTCGTGCGGCCCGCCCACCGTGCGGTCGGCGACGAGCAGGCCCGGCTGCAGCGCGCGCGCCATGCGCACCAGGTCGTCCATGCGCAGGTCCTGGTCCGGCGGCCGGACCTGCCCGCCGTCCAGCCAGAGGCAGTCGATCGGGCCGTAGCCGCTCATCAGCTCGCGCACCTGCTCGTGGGCGAAGGCGACGAAGCGCGCCCACCGTTCCGGGTCGGCGTGCGTGTCGTAGTTCGGGTTGCGGTCCACCACGGGCGCGTCGGGCGACCAGTAGAACGGGCTGTGCCAGTCGGACTTCGAGAAGTAGCAGGTGACGGCGAGGCCGTGCCGCCGCGCGGCGTCGAAGACCTCGCGCGCCGCGTTGGCCCGCGGGTCGGCGTGGAAGGGGCAGCTCGGATGGGTGATCCGGTAGTCCGTGGTGCGCGTGTCGAACAGGCAGAAGCCGTCGTGGTGTTTCGTGGTGAACGCGAGGTAGCGGCAGCCGGCTTCGGCCGCGAGCGCGGCCCAGCCGTCGGGGTCGAAGGCCGCGGGGTGGAAGGTCTCGTTGAGCCGGCGGTAGTCGGCGGCGAAGCGGGCCAGGTCGCGGTCCCGCTCCGTCCAGCACCGCATGGCCTCGGTGCGCGCCCAGGCGTCCTCGGGCACGAGGCCCCACGACTCCAGGCCGTCCCACTGGCTGTAGGGGCCCCAGTGGATGATCAGCCCGAAGCGCCGGTCCATGAACCCGTCCAGCCGTTCGCGCAGCCAGGCCGGCTGGTCCGCCGCGTCGTAGTCCCGGGCCCCGGTGGTCTCGATGATGTCGCCGCGCTGCTCGGTCATGCGCCGTCTCCCGTCGTGCCTTGTGAGGGTCGCGTCTTGTACGCGATCCGGCGGCGGGCGGCAACGCCCTTCTTCTCCCGCGGGGAGGCGCGCGCCGCGCGCGGCGCGGGTCAGCCCTTCACGGCGCCGGAGGCGAGGCCGGCGACGAACTCGCGCTGCAGCAGGAAGAAGAGGACGGCGGGCGGGAGGATGGCCAGCAGCGTGCCGGCGAGAAACACGCCGTACTCCTGCTGGTAGATGCCGACGTACTCGTTGAGGATGACCGGCAGCGGGAGCTTCGCGCGGCTCTGCAGGAAGACCTGGGGACCGAGGAACGCGTTCCAGGCCCCCATGAACGTGACGAGGCAGAACGCGCCCGTCATCGGGCGGACCAGGGGCATCACGACGCGGTAGTACAGAGCGAACTCGCCGCAGCCGTCGATCCGCGCGGCCTCCAGCAGGCTGTCGGGCACGTTCAGCATCGCCTGGCGGAAGAGCAGCATCCCGAACACGCTCGCCGCGCCCGGCACGACCAGCGCCCAGTACGTGTCCATCCAGCCGAGGCGGAAGACGATCTTGTAGAGCGGCGCCAGCAGCAGCATGCCCGGGACCATGCGCGTGCCGAGCATGTAGAGCAGGACCCACGACCGCCCCCGGAACGCGTACTTGGCCAGCGCGAAGCCGCCCAGGGAGGCGAAGAACAGCTGCACGGAGGTCGTCGTGCAGGCGAGGAAGACGGAGTTGTTCACGTGCTGCCCGAAGTAGACCGTGCCGCCGAGCGACGGCCGGCCGGCGAACAGCGTGCGGAAGTGGTCGAGGTTGAGCGTCTCGCGCGACCACCTCGAGGGAGGCGGCAGGAACGTGTGGGTCATGAGCACGTCGCGGTCCTTGAAGGCCGCGCAGACGAGCCACGCGAAGGGCGCCAGCATGACCCACGCGATCAGCCCGAGCACGGCGTAGCGGAGGTAGGCCCGCGCGATCTCCCCGCGGTGCGGGAACGCCGCGCGCAGCACCGCGTAGAGCGCCGCGAGCGCGAGGAGGGTCGCCTGGACGGCCGTGGGTTTCACGCCTCCCCTCCCAGGGCCCGCGACGCGCGCAGCTGCGCGAGGGTGACGCCCATGATCAGCAGCGCGAGCAGCCACCCGACCGCCGCGCCGGTGCCGAGGTCGCCCGTGTCGAAGGCGGTGCGGTACAGGTAGCCCACGACCGTCAGGCCGGCGTTCGCGGGGCCGTAGCCCTGCAGCAGCGCGTAGGGCAGCTCGAAGAGCTGGTAGGAGCCGATCGTGGAGAGCAGGACCACGAGGACGGCGACCGGCTTGATCGCGGGCAGGGTGACGTGGACGAAGAGCGCCCAGGGGCCCGCCCCGTCGATGCGCGCGGCGTTCACGAGGTCCCGGTCGACCTGCTGCAGCGCGGCGAGGAAGAACAGCATGTGGAAGCCGACGTAGAGCCACAGCGACGCGACGACGAGGGCGGGCATGACGAGCCGGGGTTCGCCGAGCCACCGCTGCTCGAGCCCCCAGCCCGCGAGGCCCTGGAGGAAGCGGTTGAACATCCCGTAGCGCGGCACGAACAGGACGCCGAACAGGATGCCGACGAAGACCTGGCCGACGAGATGCGGGCTGAAGAGCACGAGCCGGAAGAAGTTCCTCACCCGGCTCCGGCCGGTGTTGAGCAGCAGCGCGAGCCCCAGCGCCGCGGGCAGCTGGACGAACAGGGACACCAGGGCGTAGACGGTCGTGTTCCTCACGGCGAGGTGGAAGTCGGGGTCGCCGAGCACGAAGCGGAAGTTGTCCCACCCCACGTACACCATGCGGCCCGGTCCCTGCGCGGCATGGAAGGCGAGCACGGCGGCCTGCACGAGCGGGACGACGACGAACAGCGCCGTGAGCGCGAGGAAGGGGGCGAGAAAGAGCCAGGGCGCCGCCTGCCTGCCCCGCGCGGGGTGGCGTGTCCGCGGCACGGTCTACCCCCCTCCTTCCCGCAGGAACACGTTGCGTCCGGCGGCGCGCCGCACGTAGTCGGCGCCGCGCCGGAGTTCCGCCCGCACGCACGCACGCAGCCCGTCCTCGCCGCGGCGCTGGTAGCGCCCGGCGGCCCGCAGGTAGGCCTCGTTGAGCTTCGCCCGGGCCAGCTCGGTGTACGGGCTCGCGTAGTCCGGCGGCGCGTCGGGCGCCAGCCCGGCGAACAGCGTCCCGATGGGCTGGCGGCTGAAGAACGGCCGCGGCTCGCGGAACGCGGGCAGGTCCCACGCGCTGCGCAGCGGGGGGATGATGTTGCTCGCCGCGAACCGCTTCCCGAGATCCTCCTCGCGGAAGTACAGCTTCACGGCCAGGTCCCAGGCCAGCTCCGGGTCCCGGCACGCGCGGGTGATGCTCAGGCCGGTCCCGCCCCACGTCGAGGTGCGCCGCCCGCCGGGTTCCCAGGCCGGCAGCGGCACGAGGGCGAGCCGCCCGCCGAGGTCCGGCACCATCATCTCCAGCACTTTCGACATCCAGTCCGGGCAGAAGGTGAACAGGCAGAGGCCCTCGTACATGGCCTTGACGAAGGCCTGCCCGCCGCCCGTGCCGAAGGCGATGCGACCGGGCCCGTAGCATTGCCGCAGGTGCCACAGCACCACCTCCTCCGCCTCGGGGGAGTCGAAGGCGACCCGGCCCTGCGCGTCGAACAGGCCGACGCCGCGCTGCAGCAGGAGCGTCGGGAGCAGGGTGCCGGCCGGGTCGAGGTGGAGCATGTAGCGGTCGGGGTGGCCGTCCCCGTCGAGGTCGGCGGTGACCTCGCGGCCGACGCGCGCGAAGGCGTCCCACGTGGTGAGCGACGCGACGTCGATGCCGAGGTCCTCGACCAGGTCGCGCCGGTAGCACAGCATCACGGGGTGGACGTCGTGCGGCAGGGCGAAGATGCGGCCCCGGCTGGACCAGAGGCTGAACCGCGAGGCGACGATCCGGTCGTACAGGCCGGTTGCGTGCAGCCGGTCGGTCAGGTCCAGGAACCCGACTTCCTCGAGCGGGCCGCGCGTGAAGAAGCCCATGCTGCCGGCGACGTTCTCCACGAGGTCCGGCACGGGGGCGCCGGTCATCATCGCGGACTGGAGGCGGCTGCGCTGCGCCTGCGCGTGGACCAGCTGCATGTCGATCCGCACGCCGCGCTCCGCCTCGAACTCCGCGATCGCCTCCCGGTAGGCGTCGAGGTGGTTCGAGGCGAACAGGGTGAAGACGAGGTCCGGCCGCTCCGTCCGCGGGCCGCGGTCCAGCGCGAGCAGGGCCAGGCCCGAGACCGCGGCGAGCGCGAGCAGCGCCAGGGGGGCCCTGCCGTACGGGAAGAACTCGTCCAGGCTTGCGGCGCCGCCGGGGCCGCGTCCGGCCGCCGCGCGCCCGCTGGTCCGCCTGCGCATGCCCCCCCCTGTAGACCCGCCGGCCGGGGAAGTCAATCCGGCGGCCGGCGCCGCCGCCGCGAAACCCTTGCCCGTCCGCCCGCGGCGTGGTTCCATCCCGGGTTGCCCGCCCAAGGAAGGAGTTGCCCGGCATGATCCGTTCCAGGTCTGGTTTGCCGCCTGCCTTCGCCCATCCGTCCCCCCGCGCGCCGTACCGGCGGCGGGCCGCGTCGGCCGCGCTCGTCCTCGCCCTGGCCGCCGCCGCGGGCGCCGCCGCCACGGACGGCCTGCGCGCGACCGTCTCGTGGCCGGACGGCAGCCGGCTGGAGGGCCTGCTCGACGGGATCCGCCCCGACGGCGGGCCGCTGGTGCTGCGCCACCCGGCGTCCGCGGAGCCGCTGCTGCCGGTGCGGCACGGCGCCGCGGTCCGTTTCACGGCACGGGAAGGCGAAGGCGCCGCGCCGGCAGACGCGCGGATCCTGCTGTGGAACGGCGACGCGTGGTCGGGCCGGGTGACCGGCTACACCGCCGACGGCCTGCTCCTCCGCGAGGCGGCGGCGGCGGAGCCGGTCGCGCTCGCGTGGGCCGACGTGCGGGAGTACGACCCCGTGCATCCCGGCCGCGAGCGGCTCCTGGAGGACTGGCGGCAGGGCACGGTGTTGGACCCCGGGACGTGGCTGCACCCGGACCGGTCGGTCCGCCCGCTCCGCCGCGGCGGGCCGGAGGGACCGGTGGTGACGGCCGCCGAGATCCTGGCCGCGGACCCGGACGGGATCGCGGCCCTGGAGAGGGCGAGGATCCACTACGCGGGCGCCGGGTGGCCGGACCGGCTCGCCCTGGACATGGAGCTCGAAGGCGGCGACGAGGCCGCGGCCCGGGCGCACCTCACGCGCGTCGGCGCCCGGCGCACGCACGATGCGGCCCTCCTCGTGGCCAACGGCCAGGCCCTGGGCCACTGGTACATCCAGCCCGGGTTGCCCGGGCCGGCGCCCGGGAAGGACACGGCGCCCGGGCCCGGCGAGACGGAGGAGGCGGCCGCCCCGCCGTCGGACACGATGAGCCGGCCGCTTGCCGGTACGCGGCACCGCTGGACCGTCTGCGCGGACTTCCGCCGCGGCGTGGTGCTCTGGCGGCGCGACGGGCTGGAAGTGGCCCGGATCGAACGCGCGCTGCCGGAGGAGGAAGGGGAGAACAGCCTGGTGCTCTTCCCCCAGCCTCGGGGGCGGGGCCGGCTGCTCACGCTGTGCCTGAGGCCCTGGCGGGACGAGCCCGGTGCGGCCGGGTCGGAAGAGCACCCGCCGCCCGTGCTGGTGCGGCGCAGGGGCGCTCCGCCCCTGTCCGGGGACGCCGTGTCGGGAACCGGCGAGGGCCTCTCCCTGCAGCCGACCGGCGGCGGCGCGGCGCAGACGGTGCCGTGGGAGGACGTCGTGTCCGTGCACCGGACGACCCCTCCCTCCGGCGGCGCGGGCGAGCCCGCCGCCGCGCGCGTCATCACCCGGTCGGGCAGCCGCGTGGCGATCGGCGCTGCGAGCCTGTCGGACGGACGGCTGCTGGCGCGCACCGCGGCGGGGGACGTGTCCTTCGACGCGTCCCGCCTTTTCGGCCTCGACGCCGCGCCCGCCGAAGAGCCCGTCCCGCCGGCGACCCGGATCACGCTTCGGGGCGGCGACTCGCTCGAAGGCCGCGTGGGAGCCATCGACGACCGGGCCATCCGCTGGACCTCGCCCCTGCTGGCCGGGGAGGCGTCGTTCCATGCCGCCGCCGTGGAAGGCATCGCCGCGCCTCGCCGGGCCGCGCCGCCCGAAGGCACGGCGCTCGCCGTGCTCGCGGACGGCGAACGGATCCCGGGGCGTGTCGTCAGCCTGGACGGCGGCCGGCTCGTGCTCGATACGCCGTTCGGCGCGGCGGCGGGCGTGCCCGCCGACCGGTTGCTGCGGCTCGACGTCCGCCACCCCGACACGGACATCCTCTTCGAGGGCTTCGGTCCCGCGGAGGCGTGGGAGGCGGAAATGCCCAACCCGCTCCGCTTCGAGTGCGACGGGGACGTCCTGACCCTGGCCGCGGCCGTGGAGGATCTTCCCGTCCTCGGCGGGGTCAACCGGGCGTTCCCGGGCTTGCCGCGGCGGTTCCGCGTCGATGTCGTGGTGTCTGCCCCGGGCGCTTCGCCCTGCTTCGTCCTGCACGCCTTTTGTCCGAAAGGCGGCCGCATGGTGCACGGCAACGGTCCCGGCGTGCGGTTCGTCGTGGAGGCCGGGCGGGCGGTGGTTATCGCGGGGGAGCACATGGACCGCGTCAGCCGGGAACAGCAGGTGGGTCTCCGCGAGGCGGCCGGCGGGGAGCCGCTGGAGGTGACCCTCTTCGCCGATGCGCCTCGCAGGGTCTACGCCATGTTCATCAACGGGGCGCCCGCCTGGTCCGGCCCGGTCTTCCCGACGCACGTTGTCGAGGGGAACCGCCTGGCCCTGCGCTCCCTGCGCCGCTTTCCGCCGGTGACCTTCAGCGGCTTCCGTCTCTCCGCCTGGAACGGCGTGCTGCCCCGGTCCGGCGAGGCCGGGTCCGGGCCGGGCGCCGCCGCGCGCGTGGAGTTGCTCAACGGCGACACGCCGCCCGGCCGCCTGGCCGGCATCGCCGACGGCAAGGCGCTGCTGGAGATGGAGGAGGGGGCCGCCATCCCGCTGCCGCTGGACCGGCTGCAGCGCGTGGTCTGGTCCGATGCGCAGGCGGCGGCGCCGTCCGCGGACGGCTGGGTGTTGGAGATCGCCGGCGCCGGGCGCCTTTACGCCGACTCGGTGAGCGCGGCCGACGCGGGTGCGATCGCCTTCGACCACCCGGTCTTCGGGCGGCGGAGGCTGCCGCGCGAAGCGTTGGTCGGCCTGCGCCCGCCCGTGCCGCCGGAGGGCGAAGCCGCGCCCGCCCCTTGACCCGCCCGCCGGATGTCCGGCGCCGCCCGCCTGTGGTGCCATGGCGCGGGCTCCTTCAGGACGCCGGCATGCCGGCAAGAAGCGAAACCGCGCGCGCCAGCGCGCGCCGTTCCGGCGCCGCAACGCCATGCGGCGCAGCGTGCGCGGAGGGCGCTCCGCTGGAACGGTCGTGCGGTCGGAACGAGAAGGGGCGGTGTCGCCGGGCGCCCGGCGTCGGTGCGGTCCGCGCCGCCCGCCTGCGGGGTGCGGGCAAACAGCGGGCGCGGCGATTTTGTTTGCCGGCGGGAACGGGTCGGCGTTGAGTGGGTCCATGAACACGTCCGCCCGATGCGTCGCCGCCCTGATCCTCCTCCTGCCGGCGCTCGCCGCCGTGTCGGACGCCGCCCCGGAAGTCGCCTTCGTCTACCCCGAGTACGGGATGCAGCGCGAGGCGCCGAACCTGCTGCTCGGCGAGGGCCTCGACGGGGCGGGGCTCGAGATCTGGACGTGGGCGCCGGGCGAGGCCGGCGAGGCGCCGCCCGCCGCGCCGCCCGCGCTGCCGGCGACGCCGCCCGAGGGCGCGAAGCGGGTCCGGGCGACCCACGTGCTGGACGCCGCCGCGCAGGTGGCGGTCGCCCGCCTCCCCGCCGACGCGGCCGCGCTGTGGGTGAAGACGGAGGCGGGCTGGTCCTCGCCCTACCTCCTCGGCGTGGCGCGGCCGTTCTGGCTCGACGACGAGGCGTACGCGCCGGGCGCGGTCGCGCGTCTCTTCGGTTTCCGGCTGCGACCGCGCGCCGACGCCTGCCGCGTGGCGCTCCGGTCCGCGGACGGCACGGTGCTCCACTGCCGGCTTTCCGAGGACCTGCGCTCGCCCCGCACGGCGGACGAGAAGCTGGTGCTGTTCGACCTCCCGGACGACGCGGCGCCCGGAGCGTGGGAGGTCTTCGTCCACAACGGAACCGGCGGCGCCTTCGGCTGGGTGCGCGCCGGCGCCCTCGAGATCGCCGCCCCTCCGCCGGCTCCGCCCGTGCTGAACGTCCGGGACTTCGGCGCCGCCGGCGACGGCATCGCCGACGACCGGGGGGCGCTCGAGCGGGCCCTGGCCGCCGCGGCGGAGCAGGCCCCCGCGGTGCTGGCCCTGCCGCCGGGCACGTACCTCACCGGCGCCACGCTCGTGGTGCCCGCGGGCGTGACGCTGCGGGGCGGCGGGCGCGACAATACGATCCTGCGCGGCACGGGCGCGGGCGCGGGGCGCGTGCGCGCGATCGTCTCGCTCGGGAGCCGCTCGGGCCTCGAGCGGCTGGGCGTCGAGGGCGCGGCGGGTGAGGGGGAACCGTACGGCCTGGTGCGCATCCCGGACCGCGAAGGCAAGCACCCCGAGCGGGTGGCGATCCTCGAGTGCCGCCTGCGCGCGCTGGAGGTGGATCCCGCCACCGGCGGCGGGGGGCACCCCGTCGCGGTCGCGCTCGCCACGGCCCGCCACGTGCGGTTCGTCGAGAACGAGATCCACGGCGCGATCCGCTTCGGCCACGTCGAGCGGTTCGATGTCGTCGGCAACACCTTCTTCGGGGGATCGACGGGTGTCACCACCCTGCACGGATGGGTGTACGACTCGCTGCTGGACGACAACACCTTTACCGACATGCCCGGCCGCATCTGCTGGTATCCCCGGCGGCACAGCTACCTGCGCTACAACGAGGTCCGCGGCGCGCACAAGGGGACCTGGGCCAACGCGGAGGAGGTGTTCCTCTTCCATGGCGGCGGCGGGGCCTCGTGGGGCACCGTGACCGGGGCGGCGGCCTCCACGTTGACCCGGGCGGAGGCCGGATGGACCGCGGATGCGCGCAAGGGGCAGGTCGTCCTCGTCCTCGACGGCCGGGGGTTCGGGCAGTACCGCGTCGTCACGGGCAACACGGCCGACACCCTCTCGCTCGACCGGCCCTGGCGGATCGTCCCCGACGCGACGAGCGAGTTCGTCGTGATGCCGGCTTTCCTCGAGAGCGCCATGTTCGCCAACGTCAACGACACGCCGCTGCGCACCTCGCTCTGGCTCAACTGCGTCGGCAACGAGGTGGTCAAGCACCGGGACGTCTTCGCCAAGGGCATCGACATCTGGGGCCAGGACCGGACCGCCGCGAAGAAGCGGCCGGGCTACGGTCCGGACCGTCTCCTGCCCTCCTATTACAACATGTTGCGGGGCGGGTGGCACGACGGCGCCATGATCCACCTCTACGCGGGCACGCCGAAGGGCACGCTCGCCAAGGGCCCGCCGCTGTTCGGCACGTACGTGGTCGGCAACCGGATGAAGGCCTCGCACCTGGCGCGCCACGGTTCGTTCAGCCGCCTGGAGGACAACGCGATCCAGGTGGGCAACCACGACAGCAATTACGCGCCGCACCAACCCGGCCGCGCGGCCTGCGCCTACAGCGTGGTCGCGGGCAACGAGATCGCGTTCACCCCCGCGGGCGTCGAGGTGACGGCCAACGCGTGGAAGACGTTCGTCCTCGACAACCGCTTCGTCGGCGTCGACGAACCCGTCCGCGACGGGGGGCGCGAAACCCTGGTCAGCGACTGACGCTCTTCCCCGCGCGCGCCCCGCCGGCGTGGCGGCACATCGTGCGGGAGGTGCCCGGGGCGGCCCGCGTTGGCCCTCCGTCGCCCGCCCCCCCGGGGGCCATGGAGGGGACAAGCCCCCACGCGGGCAGGGGGGCGGGGTTGGCAGGGAGGAAAGCGTCCACGGGGGCTGATCCGCGCCCGGGGCGATCCTGTTGGCGCTGCGCGTGTGCGGCGTCGAGCTCCTGGGCGGCCAGCCGCGCCGGCGCAGCGCGTGCCTACTCGAGGCGGGCGCGCACCCGGAAGAAGGCCTTCGCCCCGGACGGCACGTTCGTGTAGACGATGGTGCTTCCCTGCCCGAGCACGTTGGAACAGGCCGGCAGGCCGGCCCAGTCGCCGCCGGGAAGTTCCGGGCAGCGGTCCAAGTCGTAGCGCCTCTCCAATCCCTCGTACCCGGCGCCCACGGCCTGTAGCGCGTCGAAGGAGACGAGCACCTCGTGCCCGGCGCCCCGGGAGATCTTCGCTTTCAGGACGCTTGCCCCGTCGCGGGGGCCGGTGCCCGAGCGGTACTCGTCCGCGTTGATCGACCCGTCGCCGTCGGCGTCCCCCGTCCCGTCGGCGGCCTCGTACGGGTCGAACGCGTGGGCCAGTTCCCAGGTGTCCGGCATCGTGTCGTTGTCGTCGTCGGGATCCTCGCCGTCCCCCGTGCCGTCGCGGTCGGCATCCGCACCCACGGCCAGCCGGAGGGTGACGGCCTGCGCACCGCCGGGCGCCGAAGCGGCCTCGAGCAGGACCACCGCCTCGTATTCGCCGGGCGCGAGCGAGCCGGCGTCGACGGAGAAGGCGAGGTCCGCGGCGCCCTGCTGATCCGGCACCGTGCCGCTCGCGGTGTCCAGCGCGAGCCAGCTCGAGCCCGGTTGCACCGTGGCCGTCCAGGCCATCGCGGCCGTGCCGGCGTTCCACAGCGCCAGCGAGCCGGCGGCCGCGCCGCCTTCCAGTGCGGCCGCGTCCGTCACGCGGCGCGGGGCCGTCGGCACGGGGGCGTTCACGATGGCCGGCCGGTAGTCCGTGGCGAAACCCGACAGCGTGTTCTGCCGCAGCAGCGGAAGCACCCCGGACAGGACGGTGGAGGTTTCGAAGACGTAGGAGCCCGTGAACGCCGCCGTGCCCAGGGCGAAATCGTTCTTGTAGAACAGCGCGCTGCCCATCGCGCCGGAGACCGCCGTGGCGGCGTCGAAGCCCACCCCCCCCGCCACGTTGCTGAGCTGGTTGTGCTCGAAGACCAGCATGTCGGCGTCGTAGGCCGGGTGGGGATGCGCGGTCCACGCCAGCGTCAGCGCCCGGCCCGTGGCGGCCGCGTACGTGGTGTCGAAGACATTGCGCCGGAACACGTCGGCGAAGATGGAGTTCGGGTAGGCGCTGTTGAGGCCGTTGCCGAACCGGATACCCGAGCGGCACTTGCGGAACGTGTTCCCGGTGATCAGCCAGGACGTGACCGGCTTGGACCCCAGCGGGTCGGTAACCCAGAGGCTCACTCCGTCGCGCAGCTCCTGGAAGAGGTTGTCCGCCACGATGACGTCCGCCCCGCCCTTGTAGGTCTGTACCCCGGCGGAGGCCACGTGCTGGGTCCCGGTCCAGCACCGGTCCGTGGCATCGCAGGTGTTTCCGTAGACGACGGCCCGCCGCACGGCGCGCATCAGGGCCACCTTGCTGCTCGTGTCCGGGACCACGTTCCACGGCTCGCTCACGGTGACGATCGTGTTGGTCAACCCACCGCCGAGCGGTACGACCTGCGCCTGTGAGAGGTCCCGGCTCTGGCCCAGGCCCTTGCCGTCCACCACCACGATCATGCGGCTGGCGTCGTCCGTCAAGTCGCCGGCCAGAGTGACCGTCGCGGCGCCCGCCGACACCACCTCGCCGACTCCAATCCGCGCATTCGACTCCCACATGATCTGCTCGCCGCTGTTCTGGTCGATCCCGAGGATGAAGCGGTTGCCCTCCCGGAACGAGCCGGCGTTCTCGGCTTCCATGACCAGCAGCCCATCCGACGTGTTCTCCTGCGTAAACGTGTCTCCCACGACGGTCTCCGCCGGGCCTTCGCCGCTCGGCGTGTAGGACGGGTTCACGGTCAACAGGATCTTGTCGCACCGGAACCCGTCCTCGAATATGTAGAGGTCCACGTCGTGTCCGCCGGCCGACGGGATGGCCAGCGTCGCGCGCAACGCGCTGCCGCCGGCATCCACGTCGTCGGTCATGTTGCGCCAGACATAGGCCGCCGGATTGCTCGTGTCCGCGATGTTGTTGATGTAGTCGGCGCCGTCCGGCGTGCTCCCGTCCAAACCGACGTGGCAGGAGTCGCTGCCCATTGCCTTGGCCGCGACCTGGCCGTCGAGGAGCGTGCCACGGCCGCGCACCCAGACGTAGTGCGTGCCGGTCTTTACGAACTGCGCCGCAAATGTCGCCCGCGCATCCCAGTCACGAATGGTCCCCGGCGCGTCGATGGCCCGGATCGCGGTACCGTCGTTGGACGAAGCGCTGACACCCGCGGCCTCCAGCCGCCGGTGCGTGCCGCTCTCGTAGACCTCGACTTCCGTGATGCCGACCGCTTCCGAGTAACTGATGCCCGTGATCCGCACACGGACATAGCGGGCAGAGACCGGGGCGAAAGTGTCTACGTTCCACAGGACCCGATTCGAGTCTTTGCTCGCGACCACGGGAGTCCAGGTGCTGTTGTCCGTCGAGACGTCCACCTGGTAGGTCAAGGTCCGGTTGGCGTACTTGTTGAACGCGATCTGGGTCTCGTCGATCGACTCCGCACTGCCCAGGTCAACCGTCAGGGTCTGGGGCAAGTCTGTGCTCGCCGCGATCCAGGTGCGTGCTCCCGGGCGGTCGTACGCCTCCCCCAGGTTGCCCCAACCGTAAAGGCCGGCGCCCCCCGACGCACCTGCGTCGGGCTCAATGCGCCACTCGTGACTCTGGAAGAGCGGCGGGCACGCGTTGTTCAGCCTGTTCTCCCCGAAGTAGTGCCGCCGCGACGTGGCCCAGTGCGGCTGGTCGGCGATGAAGCGGCCCTTGTAGAAGTGCACCGGCTCGCCCGGGTTGTCCGGATCCGGATCCCCCACGAGCACGCCGTAATGGTCGGCCGTGCAACCGCTGATCGACAACTCGTGGGCGCCGAACCCGCCGAAGAGACTGTTGCAGTGGCCGCCAAACCCGTAGAAATGGCACCCCTCGAAGAAGATCTGCCCCGAGTTGCCGAAGAAGAACGAACTGCTCTGGTAAGTCTCCACGTTGCGGAACAGGATCCGCCGGCAGAGGTGCGCGTCGGCCGGGCTGCTGCCGCGCGTGTCCCAGCGGCAGTCCACGATCCGGATGTCATCGTTGCCGCGCAGCCAGACCACCGTGTCCATGCGTACCTTGTTGAGCGCGTTGGCTTCCAGGCCCAGCCGCGTCATCTCGACCGAGTCGCCGTTGACGTCGATCATGAACTGCGCGTTGAACCCGTCCACCGCCCGCAGGACGGACGTTTCCCTGCTGTCGCCCAACAGCCGCAACTCGTTGCCGACGTCGATCTCTTCGCTGACCAGGTAGGTTCCCGCCGGGAAGTAGACGGTCGACCAGGCCGCCGCGTTCGCGGCGTTGAGCGCGCTCTTGATCGCGGCGGTGTCGTCGGCCGTCCCGTTGCCCAGCGCACCGTAGGTCTTGACGTTGTAGGTGGCCCCGCTCCAGGGGTAGCCGTCGTTGACGGTCAGTTCCAGCGGCCCGGACCACCCGTACGCGCCGCCGCCGCCGTTGTGGGTCCACAGCTCGTATGTGCCGTTCGCCAGGCCGCCCGGCACCTCGAAGGCCAGCCGGTAGGCGTTGCTGCCGGCCGCGGTCGGGACCCACTGCCCGCCGCCGCCCGAGGGCTGTAGGTAGACCCACGCGTTCGTGTGGTCCGGCAGCAGCAGGTCGCGGCCGAAGACGTATACCGTGTCGCCGCGCGTGGCCGCTTCCGGGCCGGCCCACCATGCGTCGGACATGTTGACGCGTTCGGGGTAGCTCGTGCCTCCGTCGCTGCAGATCCAGAACAGGTAGGCGGCATCCGCCGGCAGTGTTCCGGGCAGTGTCACCAGCGCCCGGTCGCCGTCGAGCTGCTGGATCGAGCCGTCGTCCCGTACGGCGTCGCCGGCCGTCGTCTGCCCGAAGAACCGGAAGCGCACGTCCCGTCCGTGCTCCGTGCCGGCATGGCTGGAGACCTGCCAGCCGCTTACGACGATCGTCTCGTCCGGCCCGGCCGCGCGCGTCCACTCCGCGACCTGCGGCGCGCCGGCCCCCGGCGTGATGCCGGCCGCCGCGCCGGGGTCGAACACCTGCATCTCGGCCGGAAGCGCGGGTGCGTCGGAGGGCGCTGCGACGGTCTTCGGCTCCGGCCAGGTCTGCGCGCCGGCGCGCCACCCGAAGAGCGCACACAGGGCGGCGGCCCGGAAGGCGGCGCGTCGAGGAATCAGCATGCGAGAAGTGTAGCTTCGGCGCCACGCCGGCACAAACCGAGTCTGCGTATGGACCGCCCGTGTCCTCCCCGGCCCTTACGCGGAGGAATCCAGGCCCTGGAATGGGCTGTAAGGGCCCTTTTTCGCGGTGGCCACGCCGCAACGTGCTGTGGGCCAGCACGGTAAAGACGTTAGACGTCGCTATGCCACTCCCCGGCCCTTAAACGGAGCAAATCGGGCCCTGAAATGGGCTGTAAGGGCCCTTTCATGCCGTTTTCCCGACACAAAACCTTGTGGTTTAAAATGTTAAAGACGTTAGACGTCGCTATTTCGACGTCGCTATTTCGTGAGGTCCGGTGACGGCGGAAACGGGCAGTCCGGCGGGGGGAGGGACGCCCACACGCGTTCTTCGGAGCGCACCGGGAGCGCGCACAGGGCCGGCACGAAGGCGAGCAGCGCCGCGAGGCCGCCGCGCAGCCCGCGCGGGCGCCGGCGCTCCGCGACCCGGTCTTTCCGTCCGTCCGTCACCGCGCCGGCCCGTCAGAACGCCGGCACGTCGACGGGCCGGCCGGAGGCGATGGCCTCGTTGGCGGCGGCGCCGACGGCCGTGGCGCGCGCGCCGTCGGCCGCGGACGCGAAGAGCCCCAGCTCGTCCGAGTCCGGGTAGCGGCCCGCCAGCACGGCGTCCATGACCACGAGATCCCCGCCGCCGTGCCCCTCGGCGATGTTGGGCAGGCGGACCTCGTAGTCGTCGCCGTCGTGCGGCATGACGTGGATGCGGTACTCCGCGGGCCAGTCCGTCACGCGGTAGCCCTTGCCCCGGAGCAGTGCGCCGTCGGGGCCTGTGACCTGGTGGCGCTCCTGCCAGCCGGGGCTGGGCTTGTTGTCCGTGATGCGGCTCTCCAGCCGCCCCCGCGTCCCGTTGATCGCCAGGGTCCAGCCCTCGTACGGCACCGAGGCGTTGAGGCTGTAGGTGAGCAGGCCGCCGTTTCCGTAGCGGACGAGCACGGACATCGTGTCGCAGATGTCCACGTCCCCGCCGAACGGGCAGGCGTCGCGCACGTAGTCCCGCACGCCCTTCACGCGGTAGCCCAACTCGCGGCTCAGCTCCTCGGTGCGGTCGCGCACACAGACGTCCGTGTACCACGCGCACGCCTCCGCGTGGGCGCAGGTCGAGCAGCGCTCGCCGGAGTAGGGGTTGTGGCCGGGCCCGAAGAAACGCTGCGCGCCCTGCGCGAACACCGCCCGCGGCGCGTCGTCCATCCACCAGTTCGCCAGGTCGAAGTGGTGCGCGGCCTTGGTGACGAGCAGCCCGCCGGACTCGGCCAGGTGCCGGTGCCACCGCCGGAAGTAGCTCGCGCCGTGCCCGTGGTAGTCGAGGTACCACGTCAGGTCCATCGACACCGGCGTGCCGATCGCGCCGCGCTTCACCTGTTCGCGGATCTTCGCGCAGAGCGGGATGTGCCGGTAGTTGAAAGCCATGAAGACCCGGCGGCCGCTGCGCTGTTCGGCCGCGAGGATCGCCTCCGCGTCGGCGATCGTGACGCAGAGCGGCTTCTCGGTGGCCACCTCGCAGCCTGCCTCGAGCGCCTTGACGATGTGCTCGCGGTGGAAGCCCTCGGGGGAGGTGACGATGACCAGGTCCGGCCGCGTCCCGGCCAGCATGCGGTCGACGTCGTCGTGGACCGCCGCCTCCGTCCCGTACGCCTCGTTCACGTCGCGGCACCGGGCCGTCACGGGGTCGCACAACGCGACCAGTTCGGACGCCTCCGGGTGCCGGTTCACGATGCCGCCGAGCCAGCTGTGCGCCCGGTTGCCCACACCGACCACCGCGCAGCGTTTCTTCGAGCCCATGCCGTCCCCCGTCCTTCCGCCCGGTTCCCTCCGGACCGCCGGAGCGTAGCAGTCTTGCGCCGCCGCGGGCAACCGCCCGGGCGGAGGCGGCTCAGTAGCCTTCGACCATGCCCTTCGGCCCGGCGAAACCCGAGCAGCAGGCCACCCAGGCCCGGCTGCGGACGTTGGCGACGAAGGCGAGGGCGGACTCGCCCAGGCGGCGGTCCCGCTCGAGCAGAACGCGCGCCGCCCGCTCGCAGTCCGCGGCGGCGGCCATGAGCCGGTCCAGCCGGTCCGGCGCATCGCCGTGCAGGAAGATCAGCCACCGCCAGTACAGCACGGCGTACTCGCGGAACGTCCGCACCGCGGGAAGCTGCCGGTCCAGCGCCTCGCGCAGGACCGCGTAGTCGTCCGCCGGCAGCTCTTCGCGGCACGCGTCCAGGATCCCGCTCATGCGTTCCGCGTCGGCCACCGCGCGATCCTTCTCCTCCGCCACGCGCGCGAGGTTCTCCTCCGTCGGCTCCAGGATGTCCTGCCGCGGCCGCAGCGCCTCGTTGCCGTACACGAACGTGTTCTTGAAGCGGTAGTCGAAGTGCTCGAGGGATTCGAGGAACGAGCTGTGGTTGTGCAGCACGAGGCAGCGGTTCACGTAGATCGCGTTTTCCGCGACCCGCTCGGAGAGGAGCAGGAACTCCAGCATCGCGTCCGGCCAGCCGCCGGGCTTGTGGACGGCCCAGAGTTCCTCGAGGGGGCGGTCGATGTCCCAGCAGGCGGCGAAGAACACGTCGTGCTTGAAGCGCATCGTGCCCGTCAGCACGCCGGCATCGTCGAACCGCGGCCCGCCGGGGGTCAGCGAGGTGCCGCGCACGCGCGAGAGGAAGCGGCGGACGCCGCACGCGTGGTAGTAGTGCCGCATGCGCTCCAGCGTGAAGGCGGGCGCGGCGGTGATCCACCGCACCCAGTCGCCCCGGTGTTCGCCGCCGGTGTCCATTTCGATCCACTCGCGGCCGGGCGCGATCCGGCCCGCCAGGGTCGTGGGTTCGTTGAAGCGGTAGAAGTCCTCCACCTGCGACTTCATCCGCGCGTCGCACCGCGCGGGGAGCCGGCCGTACAGCGGCTCGTAGATCGCCTCGCCGTCGGCGTGGTGCACGAAGCAGGAGACGATCACCCGTGCGTCGGGCCGGCCCGCTTCGTCCAAGCCCGCGAGCGTCTCGTCGTAGATTTGGCGCAGCCGGTCGGCGATCTCCGCGCGGGTCGCCGGCAGCGGCGGGCAGCGCCAGCAGTCCATCGCCTCCGCCGTCCAGAGCTCGATGCCGGCCAGGCCGTCGAGCAGCTCCGCCGCCTCGCGGATCTTCGCCCGGTAGAAGCGCCAGGTCGTATCGCAGTCCGTCCGCAGGACGGGGTACCCGGATTCCGGGTCGCGGGTGAACATCTCCGGGCACGCCGAGAGCGCGCGTTCGGGCACGTTGAACTCCGTGCAGCCGAGGTAGAGGTCCATGCCCCAGTCGCGCGCGGCGGCCGCGATCCGGCGCAGCCCGTCGCGGACCGAGCGAAGGGCGGGCGTCTCGGCGATGCGCAACGGCGCGAAGTGCTCGTACGTGAGGAAGCGGTTGAATCCCGGGCGGATCCAGCCCTCGGCCCAGCACAGGGTGTTGACGCGGCGGCGGGCGAGCAGGCGGATGAGGCGGAGGTTCTCCTCCGGGTCGTCGAAAGCCGGTCCCCAGTGCCGCTCGTTGCCGCGGTACGGCACGTCCGGCCGGCTGGGGCCCTCCGCGAAGCGCAGCGCCGTCCGGCCGCCTTCGGTCCCGGCGCCGTCGAGCAGTTCGCAGAGCCCGTAGAGCACGCCGCGCTCGCCGTCGGCGGTCAGCGTCACCGTCCGTTCGCCGCTCCGCTCGCTGAAGGCGAGTTCAAAGCCCTGGTCGTCCGGCCGCGCGCGGCCGCCGTGCGGGGCGACGATGACCCGGTCGCCGGCTGCCGCGTCGGGCACCGCGGCGGCGCCGTGGCGCTCGACGAGTTCCTCGCGGAAGAGCGACAGCGCGTTGCGCACGACCGGCGTGAGGTCGCACCGGCACTCCAGGCCCAACGAGGGCTTCGAGGGGGCGAGAGGGATCGTGTGCACCATCATCTCCTCCTGTCCGTGAGACGTCCTTCCGGGGGGGGCATCATGGGACCCGGGGAGCCGGCCGGTCAACCACCGGCGGCGGTCCGGCATCCGCGCGTAAGGGTTCAGTCGCCGGGGGGCCTGCTCGGCGCATGGGGCGAAGCCCGTCGCGCGGGATTGACGATGCGCAGCCGACCCGACAGGATGCAGGTGCCACATCGCGGGGGTCGTACCCTCGGGGGGCGGGGTGGATACATGGATACGCTGGACATCGACTTGGGGCGCGTGCCCTTCAGCCGGTTCGGATCGCTCACGACGGTGCGGTGGCTGGGCGCGGACCACCCGAAACGCCCGGCCGGGCTGGCCCCGGGCCTGTGGATCGGCGGCACGCAAGGCTTCCACGCCGCGCGGGAGATCTTCCGCGTCGCGCCGTGCCGCGACGGGCACGAGACGCCCTTTGAGACGGAGGTCCGCCCCTCGCACCTCGCCCTGCGCGCCGGCGACGGGCTCGTCGAGATCTGCCTCGCGGAGCCGGACCTGCTGCGGGTGCGCTGCCGGGGCCTGGACCTGAGGCTCGAACTCTCCGGCGGGCCGTATGACTACGCCGTGCCGCGCGGTCCGGACGCGTGGGAGGTGAACACCTCGCAGGCCTTCGTGCTGCATACGCTCCGGCGTCTCCGCGGCGAGGTCGCGGTGCGGGGGCACTGGGGCGTCGCGCGGAGCGAGGGGCTCGCGATCGAACTGCGGCCCGGCGCGGACGGCGAGGGGGAGCTGGCGCTGCGCCGGCACGTCGGGTTCGCCGCGCTGGACCCGCCCCGGGGGTCGTTCGAAGAGGCCGTCGGCGCGGTCGGGGCGGAGTTCGAGCGGTTCGCCGCCCCCTACCTCGAGCAGGGGGCCGCCTGGCGGAAGACCGCGCGGCTCGCCGCGTTCGTGAACTGGTCCTGTGTCGTCGGGCCCGCCGGCCTGTTCCGCCGGCCGTCGATGCTGATGAGCAAGAACTGGATGACGAACGTCTGGTCGTGGGACCACGCGATCAACGCCCTGGCGCTGGGCCGGGCCCACCCGCACCTCGCGTGGGACCAGCTCATGACGGTCTTCGACCGCCAGTTGCCGACCGGGCAGCTGCCCGATTTCGTCAACGACCTCTGCAGCCTCTACAACTACGTCAAGCCGCCGGTCCACGGCTGGATCTACGCGCGGCTGATGGAGCGGAACCCCTGGTTCGCGGAGCGGGAGCAGCTCGAGGCGTTCTACGGGCCGCTCCGGCTCTGGACGGGCTGGTGGGAGCGGTTCCGCCTGCGCGACGGGTCCGGCGTGCCTGCGTACTACCACGGCAACGACAGCGGGTGGGACAACGGCACGGTCTTCGACGGGGGCGTGCCGGCGGCCGGCTGCGACGCCGCGGCCTACCTCGCGCTGCAGTACGCCGCACTCGCGGACATGGCGCGCCGGCTCGGGCGCGACGGCGAGGCCGCGGAGTGGGACCGCCGTTCGGACGCCGCGCGGGACGCCCTGATGCGCCTCTGGGACGGGCGCCGCTTCCGCGTCCTCAACCCCGCGGGGGAGACCGCGCCGCGTTCCGACAGCGTCTTCGGCTGCCTGCCCGTCGTGCTCGGCCGGCGCCTGCCCGCGGACGTGCGCGCGCCGCTCGCCGCCGAGATCCGCAGGCACCTCACGGCGTGGGGCCTGGCCACGGAACATCCCGGGTCGCCGCTGTACGAACCCGACGGCTACTGGCGCGGCCCGGTCTGGGCGCCGCCGACGCTGATCGTCGCCGACGGCCTGCGGGACATGGGCGAGGCGGACCTCGCCGGCGACATCGCCCGCCGCTTCTGCCGGCTCTGCGAGGCGTCCGGCTTCGCGGAGAACTTCGACGCGCTGACCGGCGCGCCGCTGTGCGACCCCGCCTACACCTGGACCGCGAGCGTCTTCCTGCTGATGCGCGAACTGGCCGCCGGCCCCGATGCGGCGGGACAGGTCCGCGCGGCCGCGCCATAAGGGGAAGCCCGCGGGCGGGCCGGGCCTGGTGCGCCGGATGCGCGACCCGCGGGAGGGAGAACGGGAACGATGCGCTGCAAACGGGGGGCGGTCCTCGCGGCCGCGCTGGCGGCCTCCGCGGCCGGGGCCGCGGAGATAGGCTACATGGAGATCTTCGGCGTGCCGGAGTACGGCGCGCCCCACGTGCGTGCGCGCTCCTACCCGGTGCCGAAGGACTTCGTCGACGGCCAGTGGCACGGCATCGTCTCCGCCTCCGACGGCCGGACCTACTTCAGCGTCTCCAGCCACTCCCCCGACCACAGCGCGCAGTTCTACCGGTTCGACCCCTCGCGGGCGAAGCCGCGCGTCGAGCACCTCATCGACCTCGCCGCCTGGTGCGGCGAGGAGGTGAGCATCGGCCGGTGGAACGCGCAGGGGAAGATCCACTCCCAGCTCTTCGAGGCGGACGGGAAGCTCTACGGCTCCACCACGCCCGCGCATCGCGCCCCGGACCATCCGTACCGCGGCGGCCACTTCCTCGCCTACGACCTCGCCACGGGAGCCTACGAAGACCTCGGGGTCTTTCCCGGCCCCGGCGGCGGCCTGCTGACGATGCTGCACGAACCCGTCCGCAACCGGCTCTACGCCATCGCCCAGGGCAAGCAGACGCTCTGCTACTACGACCTCGCCACCGGGGAGATCGTGACGATCGGGTCCTGCCAGGAGAACCCGATGCAGACGCGCACGATGATCTCCGACGAGCGCGGCAACGTGTACGGCTGCGACTGGGGCCACCGCGTCTGGCGCTACCTCCCGGACGTGAACCGCGTCGAGGTGCTGCCCACGCTCCTGCCCACCGATCCCGACGCGCCCCAGCCCGACCCGAAGGCCCGCGGGCACCTGCCCTGGAAGAGCACGCAGTGGAAGAACATGGTCTGGGACCCGGAGACGAAGTGGTGGTACGGCGTCAAGGGCAACGACGAGTACCTCTTCCGCTTCCGCCCGCCGCCCGAGGGCAGCAGCGAGGCCCGGGTCGAGGGCCTCGCGCCGTTCGGCTACCGGCCCAGCTCCGAGCAACCGCGCTTCGCCAGCCTCGCCCTCGTCCGCCGCGGCCGCGAGCTCTTCTACTGTTCCTACCGCATGGGCCGGCACACCGCGCACCTCATGCGCTACGGGATCGACACGGGGAAGGTGGACGACCTGGGGCCGATCGTGATGGATCGCCGCCACCTGCGCACGAGCGAGATCCACACCATGTCCCTCGGCAGCGACAACAAGCTGCACGCGGTGGCGATGGTCTTCACGCGCGAGGGGTCCAGGGATCCGGCCAAGCCGTGGGCCAACCGCGGCCGCGCCTACTTCCACGCGCGGTTCCTCGTCATCGATCCCGACCGCGACCTCGAGCCGGGCTCCGGTGCTCGCCGCCGCCCCGGCATCGAGCCGGTGCACCGCGAGGTCTCGCCGGGCTGCACCGTCGATGTCTACGCGCCGCCCGGCCGGCCGGAGGGCGAGCGGCGCCCTGCGCTGGTGCTGTTCCACGGTGGCGGCGCGGGCTACCCGGGCCAACTCGCCCCGCACGCGCGGCACTTCGCCGGGAAGGGCCTCGTGGGCGTTACGGTCGGCTACCGGCTGACCCGGCGGGACGGCGTGCGCATGCCCGATGGCGTGGCCGACGCCAAGGCCGCCGTGCGCTACGTCCGCGCGCACGCGGAGGAGTTCGGCGTCGACCCCGCCCGCATCGCCGTCGCAGGCGAGTCGGCGGGCGGCCACCTCGCGGGCTGCGTCGGGCTCGTGCCCGGCTTCGAGCCGGAGAATGCGGCCGTCTCCTCGCGCGCGGACGCGCTCGTCCTCTACAACCCGGTCATCGACACCGCCTCCGAGGACGGCTGGCGGATGGGGGGCTACACGCCCGCGCAGCGGCGGGCGCTCTCGCCGGCGCACAACGTCCGGCCCGGCGCGCCGCCGACGGTGGTGATCCACGGTGACAAGGACACCGTCACCCCGTTCCGCTGGAGCGAGCGGTTCGTCGCCGCGATGAAGGCGGCCGGCAACGACGCCGAACTCGAACGGCTCGAGGGCGTGGGCCACGCCTTCCTGGTCCCGGGTTACGGGCGGCACGCGGAGATGGACGACGCGGTCCGCCGCACGGAAGCGTTCCTGCGGCGGATCGGCTACCTGCCGCCGGGCTGATCCGGCCCGGACGGGCGCCCGGACAGGGGCGAAGGGGTGGCATGGGCATGGGTCGAAACGGAACGGACCCGTTCATCGGCGGCGCGACGGAAGGCCAACGCGGGCTACCTTCCGACCGACCGACGGTCAGACCGTCCGGCCTCCGGCCTCCGCCCTCCGACCTCCGTAGACCAATCCGCCCGACTGACCGACAGACCTCCGTCCTCCGCTCCACGGGCGCCGCGCAGCCTGGAAGAGCATAATTAAGTCACAGCCCCTTGGCAGGGACTAGGATCTGTTAGCTGGCACCGATTGGGACGGGCACCGATTGATTGGGACGAACCCAGCGCAGGCGGCAGGAAACGTTGGCCGGCACCGGGCCGGCGGGTGGGCCGTCGAGGACGTTCAAGAAAAGCGGGGAAAAGGGCTTGCCCTGCATGTTATGGAACTACATAATGGCGCCCAACACCTGCACGGTGGGCGGCACGGGGCCGTCCGCGGGAAGAGGCAGCAGGGCCGGGTGGCCCGGAAAGGGAAGGACGCCACACGATGAGAAAGACCATAGCATTCGGCATGATAGTCGCCCTGGCCGTTGCGTCGGCCGCGTCGGCCGCACCGATCGTCAAGCTGACGTTCGACGCCGACGGGGCGAGCGTGAACGACACCTTGGCGGGTGTCGGCAACACCGAGGCCAATCCCGGGTTGACGACGAACTCCGGCACGCAGGGCGGGACGATGAACGCCATCGTGCCCGGGGATGCCGGGCTGATCAAGTACGTGGCCGGGCGCAACGGCAGCGACCTCGGCATCGAGGTGCAGGAGGCGGGGAACCTCGATCCGGCGCTGGTGATGTCGTACGGATCGGGCAACGGGCAGGATTTCAGCCTGTTCTACTTCGTCCGCCGGGCGGACTCGACGGGGCTCTCGAACGCCATCGTGAGCGAGTCGGGCAGCTCGGGCTTCTCCGCGCCGGTGGGCGACGGGGCGCGCATGGACATGCCCAGCAGCGGCACGAGCTTCTCGAGCTTCGGGCCGAACCGCAACAGCACGGTCGACGGCGGCAGCCGGATCGCGTTCACGTCGAACGTGGACGCGGGCACGTGGCAGGCGCTGGCGTGGACGTACGAGGACAGCTCGGGCACGATCAGCTACTACCGCCAGAACACGGCCGGCA
This sequence comes from uncultured bacterium, assembly GCA_963744655.1. GTDB lineage: Bacteria > Verrucomicrobiota > Kiritimatiellia > PWTM01 > PWTM01 > CAVUUJ01. The sequence continues at coordinate 1,402,734 of CAVUUJ010000002.1, forward strand.
CGGCGATGGAGTTGATCCAGACCGGGTCGGCGGCCATCGACTACGACTACAACGTCGGCGGCACCATGTACTTCGGTTTGAAGAAAAGCGGCGCGAACAGCATGGTCGCGCAGTACGACGACATCCATGCGTGGAACACGGTTGCCACGCAGTCGGAGCTCAACGACGTGCTGAACAACATCCCCGAGCCGGCGACGATGTCGCTGCTCGGCGTGATGGGCCTGGCGCTCGTTCTGCGTTGCCGCCGCGGCTAGTCCGCCAACGCAAAGCGAACGGTAACGAACGGCCCCGCCGCTAACCCGGCGGGGCCGTTCCCTTTTCCGCACCCGCCGCCCGCCCCGCCCGCGTTCGGGCTTGTCCTCCATGGCCCCGGGGGCGGCGGAGGGCCAGCGCGGGCCACCTTTTCGGCGACATCGCGGACCCGCCCTCCGACCTCCGCTCGCCCTGCGCCCTGCAGGCGCTCTGAGAGCGCTGCTACACGCTCGGACGCCCTCCGCCCTCCGCCTTCTGACCTCTGACCTCCGACCTCTGACCTCTGGTCTCCGACCTCCGTCCTCCGTCCTCCCGGGGTGGGCGGCACGTCCTCGACGTCCGCGGGCGGCGCGTGGCAGTATGGCGGGTGGCTTCGGTGCCGCGCGGGACGAGGCGCGCGCGGCGCGGCCACCGGACGGGAGGCCGGCGCATGGCGAAACGAAGGTCGGGGAAGCAAGATTCACCGCGCGGCGCGGCGCGGCGGTCGCGGCCGAAGCTGGACCGTGTCGTGGAGGGGCTCCGGCGCGGCATCGAGCGCGGCGAGTACCCGTACATGCTGCCCGGCATCCAGCGGCTGGCCGATCAGTACGGGGTCAGCCAGATGACCGCCGACGCCGCGGTGCGCGAGCTGGTCGAGGAGGGGCTGCTCACGCGGAAACGCCGCCTCGGCACCTTCGTGCGGCACGCGCACCCGGACCGGGGCACCGTCGCCGTGCTCTGCGCCGCCTCGCTCCTGGACGGGCGGGGCTCCTTCTACTTCTCGCGCGCTCTCTTCGAAACGCAGCGGGTGCTCATGGAGCGCGGTTTCCGGCCGACGTTCATCGTGGCGGGCGAGACGCCGGTGCGCATTCCCGGCCTGGGGCCGGAGGCGAAAGGCGGGCGCCCGCCCGCCGCCGTCATCGCGATCGCGGCCAACGCCGCCTGCGCGCCGGCGATGGAACTCGCGCGGGCCGCCGGGATACCCGTCGTCAGCGGGACCGCCGCGCGGCCGGGCTCGAGCCTGGTGGCGCACGACAACGAGGCGATGATCCGCGAGGGCGTGCGCCTGCTGTCCGAGGGAGGCTGCCGGCGGCCGGCCCTGCTGACGCACGGGCGGCCCGGTACGGAGGAGCCCCTGGAGGGTACGCGGGCGATGCTCGGCGCCGAACTCGCGCGGCAAGGCCTGGCGATGCGGCCGGACTGGTGCATGGGCGAGGTCATGACCGACCTGCCGGAGAGCCAGTGGACACGGTTCAACGCGCTGTGGAGCGGCCGGCCGAGGCCGGACGGCCTGTTCGTGCTCGACGACACGCTCTATCCCGAGGCGGCCCTCGGCGTCCTGCGCGCCGGGCGGCGGGTGCCGGAGGACGTGCTGGTGGTCTCGCACGCGAACAGGGGGTCCGGGATGCACTGTCCCTTTCCTACCATCCTGCTCGAGTTCGACCCGGTGGCGATGGGCCGGGCCCTGGCCGCCGCCGTCGAAGACCGGAACCATGCACACGGCCCCGGCACGCGGCTCCCGCACCGCGTGATCAACAGCGAGGAGATCTTCGCGCTGCGCCAGGTTCACCGCCTGCGGCGTAGCCGCGCTTCCCGCTGAGCGCGGCGGGGCGTGCGCCGGCTTCTACGGCCGCGCGTCGGACGTTTCGGCGATCCGGCGCATGGCCTCGGCGAGATGGGGCATCTTGTCGGCGTAGGGCCGCCCGGCGACGAGCCGCCCGTCCGCGACGAAGCCCTCGGGCCGTCCGCGCAGCGCGCGGACCATGCGTTCCCGCCAGAGGGCGACCCGCCCGCGGTGTGCGGGGTCGGACGCGAGGTCGCACAACTCCCGCGGGTCCGCCGCGAGGTCGAAGAACTGCTCGCGCCCCGAGGCCGTGAACCAGACGTACTTCTCGCGGCCGTCGGCGAGGAAATGCACCCCGTCCTCCCACGCGGCGCAGCGGTCCGCGGCCCCGCCGGGCGGGGCGGCGCACAGGGCCGAAGCCCGGAGGGCGGCGACCTCGCCGTGCAGGTGCGTGCGCCAGTCCGGCGGCGCGGGTTCGCCCCGGAGCCAGGGCGCGAGGCTCCGACCGTCGACCGCGGCGGGCGGCTCGAGCCCGGCGAGGTCCAGGATCGTCGGGAGCAGGTCTTCCAGCCCGGCGGGTGCGCCGCACACGGCGCCGGCGGGCACGCCGGGCCCGGCGGCCGCTAGGGGGATCCGCGCGGCGCCCTCGTAGGGCAGGCTCTTGCGCATCAGGTAATGCTCGCCGAGCATCTCGCCGTGGTCCGTGGTGAAGAAGACGTACGTGTCCGGGAGCGCGCGCGCGGCGGCCAGCAGCGGGCCGAGCTGCTCGTCGAGGTGGCGCACCAGCCCGAGATACCCCGCGCGGCACCGCCGCAGGGCCTCTCCCTCGAGCCGGACGTGCGGGCCCTCCGCCGGGGTTCCGGGCGGGGGCGGCACGGCCCAGCCGCCGGCGACGGGCGCGGGGCAGGGCTCCTCCATGGCGGCCCGGAAGGGACGGGCGGGCGGGGTCAGCGGCGGGTGCGGGGCGAGGTAGGACGCGACGAGCAGGAACGGCTGTTCGCCGCCGCCGTGCCGCCGGAGGAAGCGCAGCGCCCGGCCGGTGGTCCAGTTCGTGGGGTGCAACCGCTCGTCGTGCGGCCAGGCCCCGCCGGAGTAGTCGTTGTCCTGGTACGTGTCGCGCACGAGCGAGCCGTCGCGCGGCGAACCCGTCGCGGCGGCGAAATCGTCCACGTAGTCGGGTTCGAAGATCTCCATCTCGTCGAACCCGTAGCGCTTGCCGCGTTCCATGAGCGGCAGGTGCATGTCCTTGCTCCCGACCAGCCCGGTGCGGTAGCCGGCGGCGGAGAGCAGCCCGGGCAGCGTGTGGGGCGGGTCCCAGTCGGGCATCCAGCCGAACTGGCCGACCATGCCGTGCGTCGCCGGCGCCTGGCCGGTCATGATCGTGCGGCGCATGGGGCAGCAGATCGGGCAGGTGGCGTAGGCCGCCGCGAAGCGCGTGCCCGAGCGGAAGAGCCCGGCGAGGTGCGGGGTCCGCCCCGCCGGCCCGCCCGCGCGGTCGACCGCGTCCGCGCGCAGCTGGTCGCAGAGCACCAGCAGGATGTTCGGCGCGCGGGGCATGTTCGGCGCTGCGCCCCCGCCGCGCGCCGGAGCGGGCCCCCGCGGCCGGTTAGAGCTGCTCGTCGACATAGCCCACCCACCAGATCTTCCGCGGATGATGGTTGTCCGGCTCGCCGTACCCGGCCCCCGGCTGGACGGGCACCCAGCGGACGGCCCCGTCGTAAAGCAGTACGTTGCTGCCTTCGCGGTTGTGCGTCATGACCCGCATCGGGTACGGCGCAGCCATCGAGGCCTGCAGGCAGGCGACCCACGCCTTGATCAGCGTCGTTCCGCCGTAGTCGCTGTACCTGAGGGGGTAGGCGTCGAGGCGCACCTCCGGCGGCACGAACCCCTTCGGGATGTAGCCGCCCGACTGGCGCGTGTGGTAGCGGTAGCAGTACGTGATGCGCGTGTACGTCTGCATCGGGTTCGCCGCAAAGCCCCGGCGGTAGGACGCCCCGCCCGCGGCGAGGCCCACGGCGTAGGGATGCGAGTACTCGGGCACGGGGCTGGCGGCGGGACAGTAGAGCAGCCTCCCGCCGCCGTAGAGCTCCCCGAGGTACCCGCCGGCCCAGACCCGGCCCAGGTTGCTGTCGCCGGCGACGTCGGGCAGCCACACGTCGTCGTAGCCCCGGGAGGGCATCATGCCGCCGTGGTCGTCGGCGTAGAGCGTGATCGCAACGCCCACCTGCCGGAGTTGCGCCGCGCAGGCGGTCCGCAGGGCCTGCCACCGCGCGCGCTGCAGGCCGGGCACGACCAGGGCGATCAGCACGGCGATGATCGCGAGGACCACCAGCAGCTCGATGAGCGTGAACCCGCCCGCCCCGGCCCCGCGCGGCCTGCCCCTTCCGGCTTTCATGCTCCGCCAGTTCCCCCCGCGGCGCCGCGCCCCCGGAGCCGTGTAGCTACCTGTCATCCTCGGCCCCCGGCGCGGCGAGATCAAGCCCGTTCGCGGCCCCGCCGGGCGGCGCTTCCCCGGCGGGGCGTCGCCTGTTGACACGGGGGGGGCGCGGCGGGCAACCTGCGTCGCGATGCGTGCTCCGCACCGGGCGCGCCCCGACCGGGAGAGCCAGAGCATGACCGACCCCGTTCCCCCCATCCCGCCCGAGGACAGGAACCTCCTGCGCGAACTGGCGCGGCGCAAGGCGGAGGCCGCCGCGGACCCCGTCAACGAGGAGCGCCGGGCGCTGTGGTACGCCCTCGACGAGGGCCGCGCTCAGCGGCCGCTCGTCCTCGCCGAGGTGGGCGGGGTCCTGCACGAGGCCGTGCCGCCGGAAAGCCTGGCCTGCGCCTCGGAGGAGGCGCGCCGCATCGAGCGGACGCTGCGCACCGCCCTCTTCGAGTTCGAGTCGGTCGGCGACGACCGCGTCCAGACCGCGGACTACCGCCTCGGGTGGCCGGTCCGCGTCTCGAACTACGGCGTCGCCCCGAACGTCCGGCACGCGGACAACGCCGGCCAACTGGACGCCCGCGCCTGGGACCCGCCCCTTCGCGACCTCGACCGGGACTTGCCCCTGCTCCGGCCGCGCACGTTCTCGGTCGACCGCGAGGGGCTGCGCGCGCAGCAGGCCTTCCACGAGGAGCTGTTCGGCGACCTGCTGGAGATCCGCGTCCGCGCCCCGCTGTGGTGGACGCAGGGCCTCACGTGGGACGCCATCGACCTCGTGGGGATCGAGAACCTGATGCTGTTCATGTACGACAGCCCGGAGGGCCTGCACCGGCTGATGGCCTTCCTCCGCGACGAGGCGCTGCGGCGGCAGGCGTGGTGCGAGCGGGAAGGGCTCCTGACGCTCAACAACGAGAACGACACGATCGGCTCCGGCTCGATCGGCTACACCCGCGCGCTGCCGCAGCCGGACCGCGCGGAGGGGGACCCGGTGCGCATCGCCGACCTCTGGGGCCTGTGCGAATCGCAGGAGACGGTCGGGGTCGGCCCGGAGCTTTTCGAGGAGTTCATCTTCCCCTACCAGCGCGCCGCGGTGGAGCCTTTCGGGCGCAGCTACTACGGGTGCTGCGAGCCGGTGCACACGCGCTGGCACATCGTGCGCAGGATCCCGAACCTCAAGCGTGTCTCGGTGTCGCCGTGGTGCGACCAGGCCTTCATGGCGCGAGGCGCTGCGCGACGGCGATCGTCTTCTCGCGCAAGCCGAACCCGGCGATGATCAGCACCGGCGTGTTCGACGAGGAGGCGATCCGCGCCGACCTGCGCGGCACGCTGGCCGCCGCGCGCGGCTGCGCGCTGGAGATCGTCATGAAGGACGTCCACACGCTCAACGGGGAGCCCGGCCGGCTCGGCCGCTGGGTCCGCCTCGCGCGCGAGGAGATCGCGCGCTGACGCCGTTCGCGCCCGCCCGGCGGGCGCGCGCACGGCCGCCGCGGGCGTTGGCCGCGGTACCCGCCGTCTCCCGTTCACCTTCCGCCCGGATGGCGAGGCGCGTCAGGGCGCCGCGGCGGGCCCGGGCATCGGCAGGGCGGCCGGGACGGCGGCGGCGTCGCGCACGCTGAGCAGGCGTTCGGCGGCCGCGACAACGTTCGTATCGACCCACCGCCCGCCGCCCCGGGCGAACCCCCACCGCGTCTGGCCGGGGGCCGCGAAGGGGGCGCCGTCGAACTCGGGGCGCGCGGCGACGGCGAGGTTGTCCAGCCCCACGACGACCAGCGTCGCGCCCTCCGCGCGGCGGGCGAGCAGCCAGTCGATCCGTTCGCGGTCCGCCGCCCCGTCGGCCGGCCACAGGCCGCCGGGCGCGGCGACGACGGCGCCGGCCGCGAGTGCGGGCGCGTCGGCCCAGGCGGCCGCCGCGTACTCGGGCATCCCGCCCTGGCCGCGCAGCCACCCGCGGCGCGGCCCCGCCAGCAGCGGCTCGACGCCGCGCGCGCGCAGCACGGTTTGCAGCGCGACGAGCGCCCGCTCGTCGAAACCCTCGCGCAGGGCGATCGCGGCGGCCGCCGGGGCGGCCGCCGCCTCCGGCGCCGGGCCCCGGCCCACCGCGGCGAGCAGCGCGGCGTTGAACGCGGGGAGATCCATCGGGTAGCGGCTCGTGACGAGGCGGCCGTCGACCACGACCGGCCGGTCCAGGTACGTGCCGAACGCCCCGCCGCGCCACGCCTCCGGCACCTCGTCGGCGACCATCCACAGGCACGTGGCCACGCGCCCGCGCAGCAGGCCGGCCCGGGCGAGCAGGCGGGGCCCGTGGCAGATCGCGGCGACGGGCTTGCCCGCCCGGTCGAACGCGCGGCAGATCGCCAGCGCCCGCTCGTGCTGCTCGAGTTTCTCCGGGCTCCGGCCGCCCGGCAGCACGAGTACGTCGTAGCGGCCGGGATCGACCTCGCCGAGCGACAGGTTCGCCTCCGCGTCGCGGTCGCGCTGTTTCAGGTCCGAGCGGACGGGCCCGCGCGCGACCGACGCCACGTCGACCTCGAAGCCCGCGGCGAGCAGCGCCTCGCGGGGCTGGTGGAACTCGTCGGCGTTGAAGTCGTCGGCCAGCAGGATCAGCGCGCGGCCCGGTGCGGCGGCCGGGCCGGGATCCTGCACGGGGGCGGCCGCGGCGGCGGCCGAGAGAAGGCAGGCGGCGAGCGGGGCGAGGCGGGCGGTGTTCATGGGTCAGCTCCTTCCGCGGGTGTATGCGGGTGCGGGTTCGAGGGTCACGACGCCGTGCGGCGGCGCCTCCTGGCGGCTCGTGCCGCGTGCGGGACGCCGTGGCGCCTCGCGCTCTTCGTCCAGCCGCCGGCGCCATGCCGTGCGCACGGTCACGGGCGGCCGGAGCCGGACGGGCACGGAGGCCACCCCCCCGGCGTCGGCCCCGCGCGGAGGGGCTTCCGCACCGGCCTTCCCGGTGCGCGGCGGCGGCTGGAAATCGATGGCGGCCAGTTCGTCGAGACGCAACTCGACTTCGCCGCCGTACGTGGTCATCACGGCGAGGGTCTCCTTGCCGACGCGCAGCAGGCGGCCGGTGAGCCGGTCGACCCGCCTCGAGAGGAAGCGGGCGGCGGCCGCCCCCGGCGGCGTCGCTTCCGCCGCCGCGAACCGGAGCCGCAGCACCCGGTCGAGGGGATGCTCGACGTCCGCGCGACCGGACCCGGACGCGAAGCGGCACACCCCGCCGCGGATGGCGACGGTGGCGGCGGCCAGGGGGGGGCGGTCGAGGAACTCGGCCCGGACCGACCCGTCGGCGCCCGGAGGCGGGCCGCCCGGCAGGGTGACCCCGTCCCACGTCCTGAGGCGGACGCGGCCGATGCTGATCGGCCCCATCGCATGGAAGATCAGGCGGTCGTACTCCGCCGGGTCCGCGGCGTCCCCCGCGGTGCGCCAGTCGCCCAGGATCTCCCCGTCCACCGCGACGACCGCACGCCCGGAGTCCAGGTCGAGGCAGGCGGCGATGCGATGCGCGCTGCCGTTCAGTCGCTCCTTCGTCGGCACCTGCCCGACGGATACGCCCTGCACCCGGTCGAGGAATCGCGAGACGGCCACCTCGCCCCGCCCCAGGCGCAGCACCCAGCCGGGGCTCCGTTCCGCGCTGAAGCTGCCGAGCTTGGCCGTCAGGTTGCAGAGACGCACGATGAGCCGCGGGCGCCGGGCGGGCGTCTGCCGCAGGTCGAAGTCCAGCCGGAGCGCCGGCGGGAGCGGGGGGGTGTCCTCGGCGCCCATCGTCTGGCCGCGGCTCGCGACGAGGCGGCCCTCCATCAGCGTCCACGGGACGTAGCCGGACTTCGCGGGAAACGCTTCCTCGAACCACCGGTCCTCCTCCGAGGGCCCCGCGTACAGCAGGAGGTCCGGGGCGGAGGCGGGTTCGATCGAGGCGACGGCGTCCCGCGGCACGGCCACCCGTCCCGCCACCGCGGTGTCGAGCAGCAGGCGCTCGCCGTCCAGCGCCTCGATGCGCCCGTGAAGCACGTCTCCGTTGCGCAGTTCGACGATCGAGAGCTCCGGGTTCGGCGCAACGGCCCTGGCCAGGCGCACCCCGCGGAGCGCGTCCAGGCGGTAGGACACGGGCGCACCGGCGTCCGGATGGCGCCAGGGCAGGGCCGTCGCGGCCGGGCCGGGACAGGGCCGCCCGGCCAGGCGATGGCCGTCGCGGAAGAGGAGGACGGGGGGGGCCTGGCCCGCGGCCTGCAGGACCGCGGCCGCGAAGGCGGCTCCCGCCACGGCGGGCAGGCCGTGCGGTAGCGGCGTCACGGCGACGCGTCTCCCCGGCCGAGGTTCATCTCGATGCGCTGGATGCGGTCGCGCGCCAGCGTGACGGCGCCCAGGGCGTCGGCCTGTCCCGCCAGCCGCTCGCCGTCGAGGCTGTGCAGGACGAGGGTGATGCGTTCCCCGCCCTCCAGGTGGACGCGCAGGTCGCCGCCCCCGCTCCGCCGCGGCTCCGGTCGCGCCGCGGCCGCGAACTCCAGGTAGAGCACGCGTTCCGCTGCGAGTTGTACCTCCGTGCCCTCGATCGCGCACCGGATTCCCTCCGGCCCGGCGCCGAGGATGTCGCAGGGCATGGCGTCGCCGTTCACGAAGGTGACGATGTCGCGATCGCCGGCCGGGGCAGCCCCCCCCTCGCCGAGCGCCCCGTCCGTGTGGGCGTAGACGCGGATCCGGGACAGCTCCAACGGCTGGGGGGTGACGAACCGCAGGCCGTCGCCGGTGACCGGGCCGCTGGCCGACGGCCGCCAGATGGCGACGGGTTGGCTGTCGACCAGCAAGGTGAAGAGGTTCTCGCGGCTCGCGAGCAGCGTGACGCGGTGCCGGCCGGAGGGCATCCGGAAAGGCCTGGAGGCGGTGCTCCACCCTGGACGGCGGGTATTCGGGACCGTTGCCGTCGGGGCATAGGTCGCGCAGAGGTAGATCCGCTTCGGTTGGATGGCGAGTTCGAACCACCCCTTTGCGTTTTCCCACATCCTGACCTGCAGGCCGGGAGGGCCCTTCCAGGTAACGTCGAACTGCACGGCCATGGCGTCGGCAGGGGGGAGCCTGCGCGCGAGGGAGGCGTCGGGGCCGCCCGGCGAGAGGAGCGTGTCGCCGAGCACCTTCCAGCTGTTCGGGCCTTCGGGCCGGATCGTCCAGCCCGCCAGCCCGTCCGGGCCGCGATAGAGGTACGGACTCGTCTCGTGTTGCGGTTCGACGAGCCGGACCATGCGGCGGTCCACCACGGTGCGGCCGTTCCCGCGCTCGAGCACCAGGCGTTCGCCGTCCAGCTCCGCCACCCGTCCGCGGAGCACATCGCCGTTGGTGAGTTCCACCAGGGCTTCGCCCGCCCCGGGCGGGGACGGGGCCGGTGAAAGACCCACGGAGGCGATGCCCTCGAAACGGTAGACGGCGGTCGTCGAGGCGTACGGGCAATCCCAGGTGAGGCCTTCCCCGGCCTCCGCCCGGACGAGCCGGCCGGGCAGGGAACTCCCGTCGGTGAAGAGCAGCAGATCCTGCCCGGCAACGGCCCCGGCGGCGGCCCCGAGGAGGAGGGCGGCCAGCACGGGCCGGACGCGCGGTTTCGCATGGGATCGATTCATCGGGCCGCTCCCTGCCGCGGGGCGGCGGGGTCGAAAGACGCGGCTTCCCGCGGAGCAGGCCCGCGCGGCGCGGCCGAAGGGCGGCCGGGGATGCCGGGGGCGGTGTCGTCGGCGGCCGGCGCCGCCGGCTCGCCCACGCGGGCGTCTTCCACCGTGAAGCCCGCCGCCGCCTCCAAGGTGGCCGCGTGCCAGGCGGGGCCGCCGTCGCCCGTGGAGACCCCGATGCGTCCCGCGTGCGCCCCGTGCCGCTGCGCGGGGTCGATCCAGTACCACCCGTCGCCGAGGAAGACCTCCGTCCAGGCATGCGGCACGAGCCGGTGCGGACCGGCCGGGCCGCGCTCGACGTAGGCGAAGCCGCCGACCACCCGGGCCGGCACGCCCAGGGCGCGCAGCATCGACGTGGCCAGCACGGCGTATTCCGTGCAGTCGCCGCGCAGCTCGGTCGCGACTTCCGCGGCGGACGCATGGGGAACCACGGCCGAGGTCATGTGCGTGCGGAGAAAGCGTTCCACGAGCACGGCGGCCTGCGCGGCGTCCTTCCCGTTCCCCGCCGCCCGGCGGGCGAGCGCGACGACGGCGGGGTCGCGGGCGTTGAGGTAGTCCGCGGGCGCCAGGGCGGCCCGCAGCTCGGAATCCGCGCCCTCGTAGGGCCGTGCCACGCCGCGCGGCAGCGGGCGGCGGCGGACGACGACCGTCACCCGGCCGTCGGGCTCCCGCCGCACCTCCTGGACCGCGCGTTCGAGCGGGTCCAGTTCGGCGCCAGGCCGCGGCCGCAGCACGAAGGTCGCCGCCGGGGCCCGGAAGACGCCCGGCAGCCGGTGCCCCACGTCGAGGCTGAAATGGCGCGCCGGGTCGGGGGGACGGTCCTCGCCCAGGGCGTACGCCTCGTCGCAGGCGGCGGTGACGAGCACCTGGCCGCCCATCCGCGTTTCCGTCTTCAGGATGAAGCCCGCCCGGTCCACGTAGGCCGTCTCGTCGGCGTGCATCACGCCGGGGCCGGTGCGGCGCAGGCGCAAGGCGGTGAGGTCCAGGAGGCCTAGCGGTGTCTCGACGGGACCGCTCGGCCCGACCTCGACCTCGACCTCGGGCGCCCGGTCGGGAACGGGCTCGAACGCGCGGTACGCGTAGGCGGTGCCTTCCTCGAAGCCCATCCGGACGCGAAGCAGCCGCTCGCCCTCGGGCAACAGCATCCCGTCGTCGGCGGGCACGGTGTTTTGCTGCCGCCGGTCCCCCCGCCTGGCCTGCAGGACCGCGCGCTCGTCGTCCACCCGCTTCCAGGCGTACTCCCTGGCCAGCTGCCCCGTGAGCTGTGTCCGCGCCTGCACGCTCAGCGCCCGGCCGTCCTCCGTCTCCACCGAGCGCCGGCGGGCCCGGCGCCGGATGAGGGTCCTGCCGCGCAGGGTGTCCTCCCGGATCGTCTCGTCCGTGGTCACCTGTCCATCGGCGGCGGTGCGCGCCGTCCGGACGTGACCGACCTTCGCGCCGTCGATCAGCATGGCGCGGTACGAGACCGCGGGCGGCGCCGGCGCGGCCGCGAGCCGCGGGGTTTGCGTGCCGCAGCCGGCGGGGGCGAGGACGGTCACGGCCGCCACCGCGCGGAGTACGGAGGGCAGGCGCGGCCGCCCCAGCCTGCCGGTTCTCATCGCCGGTTTCCCCTCTCTCCGCTGCGCCGATCCGCGGCGCCGGTTGACGCCGCGAGAGCCGCACCCTAGCACCCCGGCCCGCCGGGACTCAAGGCGCCGGCACGACCCGCTCCACGAGGGACGCATCGAACCGCGCCGATCCGCAAGAGGGCTACGCGGCATCGACGCCGGTCCGGCCGGGATCCTGCACGAAGGCGGCCGCGGCGGCGGCCGAGAGAAGGCAGGCGGCGGGCGGGGCAAGGCGGGCGGGGTTCACGGGTCAGCTCCCTCAGCGGGCGCGCGCGGGTGCGAGTTCGAGGGTCACGATGCCGTGCGGCGGCGCCTCCAGGCGGATCGTGCCGCGCGCGGGACGCAGCGGTGCTTCGCGCTTCTCGTCCAGCCGGCAGCGCCATGCCGCGCGCACGGGCACGGGCGGCCGGAGCCGGACGGGCACGGCCTCCCCGGCGAGGTTGCAGAGACGGAGCACGAGGGTGTTGCGCTTCGCCGCCTTCTTCAGCGCCGTGACGCGCAGCCGGGCATCGCCGGGGTCCCACCCCGCCGAAACGAGCTCGGGCCCGTCCGGGTACTGCCGGACGAGCGGCGGGTGGAGAAACGTCTCCGCGTCGGCCAGTGCCCCGGACGCGACCAGGCCGCCCTCGAACGGCACGACGGCGTACTCGACCCGGCGCGGGCCGGGCAGGTAGCCGCCCTCGGCCGTCGTGTAGGCCTCGAAGCCGGGGTTGATGTGGCCCGCCGAACGCAGCAGGGTGAGGGCGAGCCGCCCGCCCGCGGCGTCGTGCGCGTACTCGTAGAGGCCGCGCCCCGCGAGCGCCAGGCCCGCGTTTCCGTCCTCCGCGGCCACCACGCCCTGCATGATCTGCGCGTCGAGCGCGTCGAGCTGCGCGCGGGTCGCGGCGCGGGCGGCCGCGTCGTGCGCGGCCGGCGTGCGGTCGGCGAGCTCGAAGGGCGCGGCGGCAAAGACGCGGGCCTCGGGCGCCCCGCAGGGGAACCCGGCGCGCAGGCGGAAGCCCGCGCCGCGGTTGTCGATCTCGACCGTCACCTCCACGCAACGGCTCCCGCGCGAGAGGGCGACGTCCACGGCGGCGGCGCACCGCACCCGCGGGGCCGGGTTGCCCAGCTGCCGCTCCGCCGGCTCGGGGTGCGTCAGGCGCTCGTCGAACAGCTCCCACGTCGTCTCCACCCGCAAGGCGGCGCGCAGCGGCGTGTTGAGGACCGTGGCGATGGAGCCGGCCGCCGGCCGCGTGGCGCGCCGCCCCCGCGCGGCCTTGAAGGCGTACAGGTTGCCCGCGTCCTGCTCGCACAGCAGCGCGTTGAGTCCCTCGCGCCGCCGGCCGGTTTCCAGGTCGGTCACGTCGAACCGGCCGTCGGGATGCACCCGCACCTCCAGCCGCCCGTTGCGCAGCAGGCCGGGCTCGGGCGCGAGGAGGGGGGCCGGCGCGGCGGCGGCGGACGCGGCCCGGCCGCCGCCGGCGTCCATGATGTTCTGCGCCGGGCCGCCGTCCGCTGGCAGCAGCCGGAGGGTCTTCCAGCCGAGCGGCGGGACGTCCGGCGCGTGCGCCAGCAGCCGGAGCCGGCGCACGTTGTGCATCTGTGGGTTGACGCGCTCGACGAAGCGGGGCCGGACCGCGGGCGCGTCGTGCAGGACGGCCACGGGTACCGCGCGCGGGCCGTCCCACAGCGTCACGCCGTGGTGCCGGGCATGGAGCGGCCAGTCCCGGCCGTGGGTGTCGGGCAGGTCGACCTCGAACTCGACCGGGCCGGACCAGGCGCGGCCGGAGGGGTTGAAGAGCATGATGCGCGCGGGGCAGGCGGGCTCGGCCTCGTAGGCCCGCGCGCCCGCCAGCGCGTCCATCGCTTCCGCGGCGGCGCATGCGGCGATCTCGCGGACGCGGGCGAAGCGGTGCGTCACGTCGCGCGCCACCGCGTCCGTGTGGCAGGAACCGATGCCGTCATGCGCGTCGTTGCGGGCCATCAGGCGCCAGGCCCGGTCGAGCACGCCGGCGGGGTAGGGCGCCCCCGCGGCGGCGAGGGCCATGGCGGCGAGCGGCTCGGCGCAGCGCAGCAGCAGGTACTCGCAGGCCATGTGGTCCTGCTTCTGGTCGAGCCGGGCCGAGCCGGTGCCCTGGAGCCCCGGGGCCAGGATGAGCTCGCCGTGCAGCGCGGGCAGGTCCGCGCGGGCCGCGCGCACGGCGCGCAGCAGCTCCGCCCACGAACTCGCCCGGAAATCGATGCCCGGGAAGGCGCGGCGCATCTCGGCGAGCACGGCGCCCAGGTCGGCCGGCGGCAGGCTGTGGTCGGTCCCTTCGCAGACGGCCAGGTGCCCCGTGCGGCTCAGCTCGATCAGCCGGGGCAGCGTGCGTTCCAGCTTGCGGCTGCCGGCCGGTCCCGGCCCGAAGCCCGCCGCGTTCGTGTAGCCCTGCACCAGCAGCAGGGCCAGCACCTCCGTGCCGTCCGCGCCGCTCCAGCGGCATTCCGCGGCCGGCGCGGCCCCCTCGTCGTACCCGCGCCAGAAGACCGCGTTGTCGATCCCGAAGCCGCGGAGGATCTGCGGGAGCTGGCCGGCGTGGCCGAACTGGTCCGCGGCGTAGCCGACCGGCTCCGCGCGCCCGAACGCCGCGGCCTCCGCACGGCCGAGCAGCAGGTTGCGCACGAGCGCCTCGCCGTCCGGGATGCGCCCGTCGGGCGCGGTGTACCAGGGCCCGATCCGCAGCTTGCGGCCCGCCACGAGAGCCCGGACGCGCTCGCGTCGCTCCGGCCGCGCCTCCAGGTAGTCGAGCAGCGGCTGCACCTGGCCGTCGAGGAAGAACGAGTGCCATGCCGGGTCGCGCTCGAGCAGGTCGATCGCGCGGTCGAGGCAGCGGACCAGCCGGAAGCGGCACTGTTCGACCGTCAGGTACCACTCGCGGTCCCAGTGCGTGTGGCTGATCACGTGTCCGCGCATGTTCCGGCCTCCCCGGTGCGCCCCCCCCGGGGGGCCGGCGCATCGAGGGACGATACCGCCGCCCGCATGCCGTTGCACGCGGTTTGTGCCTGCCGCCCGGGAACGCGCAAACCCGCCCGGCTCAACCCCGGCCGGGCCTCAGACGTCTAACGTCGTTAGATTATTCCCCCTCAGTAATTTACGTCCAAAAAGGGGGCGGATATGGCCCTTAGCGCCCCTTCTTCGGCCGGATTCCGTGCTGTAAGGTGGTCAGCCTTGCGGCCTGCGGAGCGACCTGGAGCCGACACGCGCGAGGAGCGCCTGCTCTATCGGTGCCAGCTAACGTGCCAGCTACAGATGTGTTCTAGGCCAACGGGCTGTGACTTAATTACGCTCTGCGATAGCGGTCCGGAGCGGCCGCGTCCGGGGTGTCCGCCACAGCCCGGGGGCTCAGGTGGCCGCCCCAGTCCATCTCGTTGCAGACGAACGGCCCCGGCCGGTCGACCGGCTTCAGGCCCGCCTCCTTGGCTGGGGCCAGGAACCGCGCGGGGTTGCGCTGCGGCTCCGTGCGGCGCTCGAAATCACAACATGCTGGGCTCCACCCCCCGTGCCCGTCCCGCGGTACGTAGCCGGAGACGCCCGGCAGGCCCGCGGCGCCCGGCCGCGGCGGCCGACCCGCTATTGCGGCTGGGCGGGTTGGCGCAGGTGCCGGTCCACGGCCCCGCGCAGCGCGTCGTCCCACTGCCTTGACCAGTGCAGACCGGGCGCGCACCCCTCGGAGACGACGTGGTCGTAGGGCGGGCCGCCCGCCGCCTCGACGTCCCTCCCGTCGAAGCGGGAGACGATCATCGTCCCGATGTCCGGGTTGAGCCAGCGGTAGACCTCGTTCGGCGAGCCGATCCTCCAGCGCTTCGCTTCCCCGTCCCATTTCACGTGGTCGTACAGGCCGGCATACACGGTCATCACGTCGCAGTCGTGCTCGACGAAACACTGGATGTCCGGGCCCATCTTCTCGCGGAGGAACTGCATGATCCGCACGTCGTCGTAGGTCGCGCCGAAGGTGTCCATGTAGTAGAGCGTGAACCCGAGATCGATCATGCGCCGGAAGCGAACCCAGAGGTGGCTCTCGAGATGCTGCCGGTCGTCGGCGTTGACCCGGAACGTCCAGTCGCGCTCCCACGTGCCCCTCACCGTCATCTCGCCCGGGCGCGTGCAGAGCCCGAGCCGCATGCCCGACTCCTCGAACCGCCGCCTGAGCCGCGGCAGCTGCGCCTCGATCCCCGGCGGCAGGACGTCGAAGTCCGTGCGGAACATCTCGCCGCGGGGTTCCCAGCCGCCCGGCGCCCAGATCACGACGCCCTGGCCGCGCACGCGCTTGAGCCGGTCCAGCACGTCGTCGCAGTAGGTGTCGACGGCTCCGGGCGTGTCCAGCGTAGGCCGCCCGCCCAGCGGGTTGCGCGGGGAAACGCCGTGCGGGCTCGAGGCGAAGACCTCGGGCTTGATCGGACGCCGGTCGATGCGGTAACGCGTCGGGCCGTGCTGGGCGCGGAAGTGGTCGCGGTACGGCGCGAGCAGGTGCTTCCAGTCGGTGTTGGCGCTGAAGCGCAGCAGCAGCTCGTAGGTCGCGGCGCCGCGCCGGGGCACGGGCCTCGGCTCGAGGTAGTCGAGCGTCACCGCGAAGCCGCCCTCTTCCTCCACGGGCGGGGAGCCGTGGAACAGCGTGCGCGCGAGGCCGCGCGCGAGGGGCGTACCGCCGAAGCCCGCGTCCCCGCCGCGCAGGAAGCAGCCGCCGACCGGCGTCGCCTGGCTCGGGTGGCAGGAGGCGGCGAGGCCGCCGCGGAACCAGCGGCCCGGTTCGTCCAGCCGCTCCAGCGGCGTGTCGTTGAGCATCCCGTCGGGCCGGCGCTCGAACCGCAGGCGCAGGCCCGTGAAGGCGGCCGCAGGGAGATCCGCGCTCGCGTGGCCGTTCTCCACCCGGGAGACGATGCGCACGTCCTCGTCGTCGAACCGGTAGGTCGTCAGCACGGTGACGTCGCCCTGCTCGTGGCGCACGCGCGCGGTCGACGCATCGACGCGTTCGAGGGTCGCCGCGGAGGGGTCGGTGATACGCACCGGCGACGCGACCGAGGGGCACGATGCGCCCGCGTCGAACATTCGCCAGCCGCCTTCGGCGACCGGGCGGCCGCCGACGCGAACGGAGGAGAGCCCGCCGGTCGTGACCGTGAACGCCACGCCGGAGGGTCCGGTATAGACGAAGGTGTCGGCGGCGGCCGCCGGGCGGGCCGCCAGGCATGCGAGGGCCGCGACGGCGGCGGCCGTGCGAAGGCGTGGCGGCGTCACGGTTGCTGCTCCTTCCAGGCGCGCCAAGCCGCGGCATCCCCGCCCGGGTTCGCGCCCGTGATGCGCCGCAGACCCGCCAGGGCCTTCTTCCGGACCGCCGGCGACGGGTGTTCCAGGAGCTCGATGAGCGGCGGCACGGCGCGCGGCGTGTCGAGTTCGGCCAGCAGCCCCGCCACGCGCTCGACGACCTTCCACATCGCCTCGCGGCCGCGCAGGGCCTCCGTCAGCGGCGCGACCGCCGCTTCGCCGGCCGCGGCGAGCCGCGCGCGCACGCGGTTCGGAAACTGCCAGGTGGGGCTACCGACGAACTCACGCGCCGCCGGCGCCACGGCCGCCGGGCCGAGGTCGAAAAGCAGGTCGATGCCGCGGCCGAGGTCGTCCCAACCGATGTCATCCGCCGACGCGCTGAGGTAGCGCGCGTACGGGTCCGCCGCCGTCGCCCCCAGTTCCCGCAGCGCCCCGCGGGCGGCACGCCGCACGGGGCCGGCGGCGTCCATCGTCAGCGGCGCGAGGCGCGTGGCGGCCTCCGCCGTGCCCCACCGGGCCAGCAGCCCGGCGGCGGCGGACCGGGTCGGCGCGTCCCCGTCGCGGAGCAGGGCGTCGATGCCGTCGAGTGCCCGCGGATCCCCGAGCGCCACGAGGGCGGCGCTGGCCGCCCGGCGCGGGAAGCGGTCCCGGTCCACGAGCAGGCCGGCGAGGGCGTCGGCGGCGCGCGTGTCCCCCACGGCGCCCGCCGCGAGCGCGGCATGTCCGCGTACCGCCGGGTCGGTGTCGGTGAAGGCGGCCAGGACGGCCGGCAGGCGGGCCGGGTCGCCCAGCCGCCCGAGCGCGTCGAGCGCGTCGCGCCGGATGCGCCAGTCCGGGTGCGCGGCGAGCGCGGCGAGCGGGCCGCCTGCCTTCGGCGAGGCCGGGCTCCGCGCCAGCACGCCCAGCGCCTCGCGCAACAGGGCCGGTTCCGCCTCCGGGCTCAACGCGGCGACCGCGCGGGGAAGGGCCTCGGCGAGGCCGATCCGGCCGAGTGCCCGCAGCGCCATGGGCCGGTTCGGCGCGCGCGGGTCGTCGTAGTGGGCCAGCACCGCCGGGCCGCAGGCGGGGCCGAGCGCAACGAGGGTGTCGACGACGCCCGCGACGAAGCCCGCGGACTGGTTGAAGGTCTTCAGCAGTGCCGGCGCGGCCGACGCATCGCCGATGCGCGCGAGCGCCTCGAGCGATTCGGGCCGCCAGATGTTCGCGTGCGAGGTGAGCAGGGGCACCGCGCGCGGCTCGCCCAGCTCGCCCAGCGCCCATGCGGCGTTGACGCGCGCCTCGCGGTTCGTGTTGTCCGCCAGCACGCCGAGCAGCGGGTCGACCGCGGCGGGGCCGATGCGCACGAGGGCGCGGGCCGCCTCGCGGCCGGGCGAGGTCACCTCGCGCGCCCAGGGGTTGTCGGGCCGCGCCCACAGCAGCATGCGGCCGTCGGTCATCGTGCCGTGGTCGCCCAGCAGCGCCGCGAGCGCAGGCACTGCCTCCGCCGCGGGCGGGCCGATGCGGCCGAGCCGCCAGGCCCCCTCCACGCGGACGGCGCGGTCGGGCGAGCCGAGGGCGTTCCTTCCCGCCCGGATGGATTCGGCGAGGGCGGGCGGGGCCGCCTGGGCACGGCAGGGCGCGGCGTCGGCGTACAGCAGCAACACGGCCGCAGCGAACGCCCTCGTCGCAGGAACCGTAAGGCGGCGGCGTCTCGTCACCCGAGTCTAGCCCCCCGCCCCGTCCCCCCGCGCAAGACCCGACATCCCGCCGCCCCACGCGCGCCGTCCCGCCGCGAACCCGCTCCCGCGCCGCGGCTCACCGGGGCCGCCGCGTGCGAAGAGGAGCGTGCCCGCCGGGCCCCGCCGTTGCAGCCGGGCTCGTCGCAGCGAAGCTGGTCGGCGTGGAGGGGCGGGATGTGCTTCATGGCCGGGGTGACGCCGGACGTCCATCCGAAACATGATGTCGCACCTGCGGAGCGCCAACCGCCGCCCGTGCGGTCTGCCCCTCCTGCATCCGTCCGGGCGACTTCGCCGTTCTTCATGGGGCGGTCTCCGGGCCCCGGGGCGGGTCCCGGTCGGGTCGCCGGGGCCAGCCCTCGGCCGGCATGCGCTCGGCCGGTTTCGCTCCCGCGGGGAGCAGGCCTTCGGCTTCCCTCCATGCAGGGCAGTTCGCCGCGTCGAGGGGATGGAAGCCGACGGCCCGAAGGAGACGCAGTGCGACCTGGGTCCCGTTGGCCGGCAGGTAGTGCAGCGTGTACTCCATGAGGCCGAGAGGGTCCCAGTGGCGCCACTGGTCGCCGACTTCCGAGCGGAGGCTCCAGTGACGGGCATGGTGCGCGGCGGCCACTTCCGCCGCGGCCCGATCGAAGGCCTCCGCGAAGTCCATCCGGTCGAACTTGCAGCTCGGGCATCCGACGATGACCAGGCTGGCATCCGGCGCCGCGGCCCGGAGCCGTCGCGTCAGCGCCTCGAGTTCCTTCGCGTATTCGTCGGCATACCAGCCGTTGTTCATGTCGTTGGTGCCCAGCATGACGACGATGAGCGACGGGCGGGCATGCGACAGGAAGAGGCGGTACGCCGCCGGATCGACCGCCGCGAAGTGGTGTGCCATCCCGTACCCGTTGCCCAGTTGATGGACGATGGCGCCGCCTCGCAGTCCGGGCCGACGGACATCGACGCCGAGAAGAACAACGCGGCCGGACACGCGGACGACGTCGAACGCCTGGCCCATCACCTCCACGTAGGCGATGCCGGGCGTGTCGGTACGGGTGTCCACGGTCTCGGGGTTCGATGCCCCCGATTCCGCACGCAGCTCGAACGCGCCCAGCTCGGGGCCGGTCTGGTAGTAGAGCCGCATACGGGCGGGGTACGGCGCGCGGACGGTGACGGCGGCGTCCGGCGCGTCCGAGTCGATCCAGAGGCCGTCGAGGGCGAACCAGGGCCGGGGCGGGTGAGGCTTCGAAGGGTCGATCGCGAAATCCAGCTCGCGCCACGCGCCACGCTTCGAGACGATCGCTGCCCCGGGAATCTCCTGCATGCGCGTTCCCATGGGCTGGTAGCCGGTTCCGGCGTCCCCGTAGCAGCCCTGGAGCAGCGCCCGAAGCGCGACGGCGTAGCCGTTCATCTCCGTGTTGCTGTCGCCGACGAGGACGACCGAGAGCGGTGCATCGCCGCGGCTTGCCGTCGTCACGGCGGATTTCCAGGCGGCGAGCGGATCGGAAGAAGCCGCCGCATTTTCCCCGGCGGATAGCGAGGACGAAAGCATGATCAACCATCCCATGGCGATGAGCGTTCGATACGTCATCAATCAGCACCCGTGAAAAGAGGGCGACTCCTTGTGGTTCGACCTGATCACCACCGCGCCCTCCCCCGGATGCTACCCCGCCGGAGCGGGGGTTGTCTATCGGCCTTCATACCAGCCTTCAGACGTCCGTTCAGACGTCTATCGTCGTTATACTACTCACCTTCAATTGCTTGTGGCGCAGATCGGACAAACCCGACGTCTAACGTCGCTATTACGTTCCATATCAATTGGTTGCGCATAATACGAGGGCCAAATGGGGCCTTAGAGGGCGGAAAAGGGGCCGATTTCGGCGCGCTAAAGGAAGTCGGCGCGCACGCAGAGGGTAGGACTCTGGTCGCCGCGAGGGCGTTCTTCATCAGCATCTTACACAGACCGGCCACGCGAAAGGGGCCGGGAGTCAGGTCATCGGCGGAGTTCGGCGTCGTAGGGGGATCCGGACTCGCGTAGCGTCCAAGTGCCGGAGCCAGACGGGGACGTGGTGAATCGGAACCGGTCCGGGTACTTGCGCTGAAGGCCGCTGACAAAGGCCTGTTCCCCCACGGCCAGCGACTCGGTCCATTTCGGTTCTCTGCGCAGGGACTCCTTACGGAGGCCGTCCTCCATACGGCGGGCATACTCCTTCCTGAACGCCTCCACCGAGGCTATGCCGGAGCGTGCCGCGAGGCGTTCGAGGTCCAGCAGCCTGTAGCGCTTTCGCTTTCCCGTGAGTTCGTCATAGCCGCACCAGGCCCACCGGTCGGGATGCCCGACCTCCCCTGTCCTAACCATGTTGGTTCTTTCGCGAATTCTGTGGGTGGCGGGAGCCAAGAGAACCAGGAGTGATAGGGCGTTCGTGACAAAGGTTTCAGGTTTCAGGTTTCGGGTTTCAGGAGTGAGAGATGGCGCATAGGACGTACATGGCGGTTGAGGACTTGGATGTCTACCGTGAGCTGTGCCAGTTGCACTTGGAGGTATGCGATCTGACTCACCAGTGGCCCGCTGAGGAACGCTATGAGTTGGGGAGTCAGGTTCGACGATCATCGAACAGCTCGCCGTCGCAATTGGCCGAGAAGAATGATGATCGACACGTGCGCAACAAGATCGAGGGCGTGAATCGCAGCCGGGGTGAGGCGGGTGAAACGGTTCATCACCTGTACATGGCGCTACTCAAGAAGTACATATCGCAGAACACATTCCAACAGTACAGGCAGCGTTACCAGGAGTGTGTCCGCATGCTCAACGGCCTAGAGAAGACACTTGAGAGGAAGCTCCCGGTCAGCGATCGACGCTGGCACGTGACCGAAGCTCGCGAGCCGTATGGTGATGAAGACGAGCTGTCTCCACCGGGATGGCCCCCTGAAACCTGAAACCCGAAACCTGAAACCGTTACTGCGCCATGCAGCCGCAAGTGCGCCAGAATCAACTCATGACCCACACTTTTAGCGAAAGAGCCACAAAGGTTTCAGGTTTCAGGTTCGGGTTTCAGGAGTGAGAGATGGCGCATAGGACGTACATGGCGGTTGAGGACTTGGATGTCTACCGTGAGCTGTGCCAGTTGCACTTGGAGGTATGCGATCTGACTCACCAGTGGCCCGCTGAGGAACGCTATGAGTTGGGGAGTCAGGTTCGACGATCATCGAACAGCTCGCCGTCGCAATTGGCCGAGAAGAATGATGATCGACACGTGCGCAACAAGATCGAGGGCGTGAATCGCAGCCGGGGTGAGGCGGGTGAAACGGTTCATCACCTGTACATGGCGCTACTCAAGAAGTACATATCGCAGAACACATTCCAACAGTACAGGCAGCGTTACCAGGAGTGTGTCCGCATGCTCAACGGCCTAGAGAAGACACTTGAGAGGAAGCTCCCGGTCAGCGATCGACGCTGGCACGTGACCGAAGCTCGCGAGCCGTATGGACGAGCTTGGGTGCTGAAAACTGCCGACCATGTTCAGGTCCACGTACCGAAGGCAGTTGAGCAGGTGCCTTCCGTCCTGGATGATGGTGCAGCGGTACGGGTGTTCCCACATGGCGTTCACTCGCCCCGCGCGCAGGTTGAAGTTCTTGGCGGTCGCTCCCGCGGCGAGTTGCATCAGGCGGCTGACGGCCACCCGATCCAGCGCTTCCACCACCAGGTGCACATGGTTGTGCGTGATGCAGTACCCGTAGACGGGCACACGGTACCGCTTGATGCCATCGCGAAGCCATCTGCGGTAGGCATCGCGGTCCCGGCGCGCCCTCAGCAGGAAGCGCCTCTCCTGACAGCGATGCGTCAAGTGGTACGTGTAGCCCTCGACCAGGTAATCACTCGCTCGTGGCATGCTTGCCTTTCGGCCGACTCCTCAGCGCGGCGAAACAGCGCGGCGAAACAGGTGATAGCGATAGTGGGTAAACCGCAACGGCCCGCCAGGCGGCATCTTGCAGCCTATCCGTAGCTGCCGCAAGGTCTTAGTGACGTTAGACGTCCAGGCCGCCCCCTTCCGCTCGACACCTTAGAGCAGCCCGAACGGGCGAGATGGCGGCCGCTAAGGGCCTCTCTGGCGCCAGTTTGCGGCCTATCTGTTTGTCCAGAAACGCCTTAACGACGTTAGACGTCGATGCCCGAGACGTCGATGCCCAAATCAGTTCTGTCTCTCGAGCGCTTTGAGACGTCTAACGTCGTTATGCCGCCCGCGGTCCGGTCAGGGACGCTTGTTGTCCGCCTGTCGGACCACCGCCTTCAGGGCCACGTCGCCCTCGACGCCCGCGAGTTCGACGGTCGCTACGCCGCCGTCCGAAACGGCCGCAAGGGTCTTGACCACCTGCCCCCGGTTCGTGTCCCAGCACTCGATTTCGCAAGCTCCGTCGCGCGAGAGGGGCACATGAACCGTGACCGGACCGCTCTCTTTTCCGTCGGGCTGCACCACCCAGATCAGTGTTCTGCCGGGAGCTTGCAGCCCGAACGCGTGCAAGGACCCCTCTGAGACCCGCACGGCGCATCGCCGCCACCGGCCGTTCGACAGGTTCTCGCCGTCCAGAAACCGCGCAACGGCGCCCGCGTGGAAGAGCTGCCCGGCCGCATCCAGCTCGTTGTTGCCCCAGTGCGTTCCGCCGCCGGCCATCTTCAGGAAGAGGCATAGCCACAGATGATGGTGGAAGCTGCGGGCGATCGGCCCGATCCGCGCGCCGGCGTTGTAGAGACTCCCCACCCCGTGCCCCATGCCGGCGCCGCCTTCGCTTTCCACGATCGGGTAGGGCAGGCCGTCCAGCCACCGGTACCGCCCGATGCAGTTCTTCAGACTGCGGCCGTACCAGTCGGGCAGCAGCAGCATGTCGCCGCCCAGGCGGATCGTCTCCGGCGGCTTGTCGGGCGTGGCCGCGTCGGCCATCGCCTTCACGTTGTTGGGGGTCTCGCCGAGAGCGTGGGGATGGCCATAGATATCGAGGCCGCGGATGTATTCGTGGTACGGCACCATCCACTCGGCGGCCTCGGTTTCCTCGCAGCAGTTCCATAGCCAGAGTGCGGTACTGTCGGCGAAGCGGGCGATTTCGTGGAATAGCTGGATGCGTCCCGCGGACTCGAACGACTTGGGCGAGCCCCTGTAGACCGCGCGGCCGCCGCCCGGTAGGCCGTAGGTGATCCAGTACAGGCCGTTCGCCTCCATCGCCCGCACCGCGGTTTCGAGCTTCCACGCAACGTAGTTGTCGATGAACCCGCCGGGCAGATCCAGCCGGCCGAAGTGCCAGCGCGCGAGGTACTCGTAGCTGCTTCGGTTCCTGCCCTTGCGCCGGTAGTACTCGACGAGCGCCCGGATGGGGATCCAGCGCGTGTTGCCGCCGAACATCCAGTTCTCCTGCTGGCGGAACCAGCCGCTGGGCCCCGTGGCGTAGAAGGTTTCGCCGTTATCGAACTCGAAATAGCGGGGATCGGTACGGCTGACGCGGAGGTACCCCCGTTGCTTGGCGGCGACGACCGTGAAGTGCCCGGCATCGAAGCGCACCTCGTTTTCCCCCGAGCGCGCCCTCACTTGGACCTCGTGGCGGCCGGTCTGGCGCGGACGGTAGTGAACGCGCCATGGCACGCCGAGGCCGCGCACCGGCAGCAGCACCTCTTCGTGCTCGCCGACTTCGGTCGGTTCGTAGTCCTGGCCGAAGAAGGCGTGAACCGTTTCCTGCTCGCCCGACGGCGTGCGGACTACCGCGGTCACGTCGATCGCCCCGGGTTCGAACGGATTTCGGTACGTTCCGGTCACCAGGAGCGGGAGGGTTAGCCGTTCGCACTGGTTGACGCTCTCCGGCAGCGGCCCGCAGCGGACGGACAGCTCGCGGTCATCGGTCGTGTGATGGATCAGCCGGGTATCGACGCGCAGGAGCTTCGCCGCATCCACGACGCCGGCCGGCAGCAGCTGCACCATTTCGTCCTCGCGCAGGGCGTACGGAGGCAGGCGCAGCGTCTTCAGCTCGCCGGCCCCAAACACCGTCTGATCCCCGCGCGACAGCACCGCGCTCCCGTGGTGCAGCAGAACGGCGAACGGGCCGGTCGCGGCGTCGGGTACGGCGAATCCCCCCTCGGGCGTCCGCGTCCGCGGCAGCGTCCGGTACAGGCAAACCTGCCCGAGCAGGCCGACGGAACGGATACTGCCCCTGGGGTCGCATCGCACGAGCAATTCGTTCCTTTGGCCCGGCCGGAGCGCCTCCGTCAGGTCCAGGTCGGTGGGCCCGTGGACATGGCTGCCCCAGTCGTAGCGGGCGCCGCCGACCCGCTTGCCGTTCAGAAACACCTCGGCGGCCCCGCCGACGGCGGTCGTGAAGAACCTGATCCGGTCGCCGTGCGATTCGATGGCGACCGGGATGCGCAGCCAGACGGCCCTCGTGCGGAGCTCCTCGTGCCCCAGCATGTCCCAGCTTCGACCGACGCGGATCGGCGACCAGTCCGTTCGCCGGCCGACGGAATCGGGCGTCTCCTTGCTCTTCCGGTCCGGCTCGGCCACGACATGCCAATCCACTTCCCGGAGATCGAGTATGGCCTGGTCGGATCGAAATACCGTGTCGGCGTCCGCCGGCCGGGTGACGGCCGCCGCGGCAAGAACACAGGCCGCCAGCAGTCTGCGTGGCAAAAGCGTCATCGTGCCTCCCTTTCGGCTAAGCCATCTTCGGCAACAGCCCGCGAGCCCACACTCTCCATCCTGTCCGACCACGCCGCGAGGTTTTAGTGACGCCGCACGTCTATGCCAACGTAGACCTCCCCAACGTTCAGCCGACCCGTTTGAGCGTCGCAAACAGGCCGAAAACGACCGCTAACGGCCTTTCAGGCCACGTCTTCCGGGTATCCGGCTGTGCCGCAGCATTTTAAAGACGTCAGACGTCGGTAGCTAGCCGATTCCTTGGAGCACCGAAAACAGGCCGAAATCGGTCCTCTAGCCCGGCCTATTCATGAACGCACGTGCGTTCATGAATAGACCGCCTGGCACGCAAGGCTGCGGAGCAGCCTGCGCGCCAGGACGTGACGCGACACGGTGTTCACCGTGTCGCGAACGTGGCGACGCCCCGTTTGTGCCCGCACGGCGGGCACATCACGGCCGCGAAGCGGCGGGTTATTCACGTTTCGTGAATAATCCGGGCTAAGGGCCCTACAGGAGGGTTTTGTCGGCCTATCCATGGGTGCTGCATATACTTAGCGACGTTAGACGTCGGTAGTCCCCATGTTTAACGACGTTAGACGTCGGTAGTCCCCCTCAATAAAGCTCCCTAAGCATCAATCAAGGCCTGCCCCCGCCATCACGTTCGCCCCGCGCCAAGGCCCCTTGCCCCTCACGCAGGAATCAAGGCCGCGGTCCCTCCGGGTACGAGTAGGCTTCGGCCAGCTCGCTCAGGGGAGCCCAGCGGAGTTGTGCGGGCGGCGTCGAGTCGTTCACCCAGGCGCGCCGCTGCCGCATGCCCTCGAGGACGTCTGCATGACGGGCGGAACCGACCATGTCATGCACCTCCGCAGGATCCGAGACCCTGTCGAAAAGATGTTCGGTCGCTTGCCCCGGGCCGTCGTAGTCCAGTTCGATAACGTACTTGTGGCGGTTATCCTGGATCATCTGCCACTGGCCGCTGCACTCGCTGAATGAGAAGTCACGAATGCGTTCACCATCGCCTCGGACAAGCGGCATCAGCGAACGACACGGGATGCGGTCGTGGAACGCAGGCCAGTTCCTGGCCAGGGACTCCTGGGGGTCCAGGCCGGCCACGTCGAGGATGGTGGCCGTGATGTCGGTGAGTTCAACCGGGGCCGAATGGACGGTGCGTGCCAGGTAGTCCGGATGGCGTATGGCGGCGGGTACGGTCACCGATTCCCTGTACCAGGAGGCTTTCTGCAGGCGCAGGTGATCCCCCATCATCTCCCCGTGATCGGAGGCGAAAAGGATGACGGTGTCGTCCAGGAGGCCCTCCGATTCGAGCGTATCGAACACCCGGCTCACCTGGTCATCAATCAACCGGATCATCGCCTTGTAGGCACGGCGTCGACGGTAGAGCTTCTGCTTTTGCTCCGGAGGGAGCCCCGCGGCATCCACGAAATCGTCGACTTCCTCATAGGGGACCTGCTCGAGGTACGAGGAGGGGGGATCCATGGGTTTGTGCGGACTGCAGAAGGACCCGAAGATGAAGAAAGGCCGGCCGTCGGGACGATTCCGGATCTGCTGCACGATCCGGTCACCGGTCAGGATGTCGACGTAGTCTTCATCCGCCAGGGGACTGGGATCACCATCTCGGGCATCATCGTGGGCCTCCCGTGCGAATACCTCGTTCGAGCCCGCCGTCTCCACGAAGTCGCGATAGCTCTCCATCAGGCCCTTCCGGTCCAGGTGCTGCATGTAGTCGCAGTAATTCTGCCTGGAGAGCTGCTTCCCAGAGGTCTCCCAGATGTAGTCGAAGCCGTAGATCTTCATCCGGTCTTTCAACTCGACCAGATTCAGATGGTTTCCTCTCTCCACGCCCCAACGCCAGGTCTGCAGGAAGTGGAACTTGCCGATTCCGGACGTATGATAGCCTGCCTTCCGCAACGCCTGCACGTAGGTGGGATGTTGCTGGCTGAGGTCGCCCGACATCCGGAGGGTTCCGATCTGGTGGGAGTACTTTCCGGTCAGCAACGCGGTTCGGGCAGGGGTGCAGACCGGGTTCACCGATTGGCACGCCGTGAAGCCGACGCTTTCGGCAATGCGGTCGATAGCGGGGGTCTCCATCTTCCCCTGGCCATGATACGAGACGTGGTCGAGTCGGTGTTGATCCGTCATCAGGAAGATGATGTTCCGGGGCTGGGTCATGGGGACTCCTTCATCTGCGCCGTTCGGCCCAGCTCCCGGGCTTTCGCCTCTGCTAAGGGCTCGAATGAGCGAACCCCGGGGGGCCGGCGAGGCGGAAGCGCGGTGGGTCGCCCCGCCTTCGCCGCCGCCAGGCCCAGCATCTTGTTCTCCAGCATCGAGTTTAACGACGTTAGACGTCAATAAGGCTCATAGACGTCAATAAAGCTCAGTAGGGGCCGATGCGCGCGAGGAGGGGGTTGTGGGTGCGGGCGAGGGCGGCGCCGAGGGCGGCGCGGAGGTGGGCGGCGACGGCGCGGTGCGCGGGCTCGCCGGCGAGGTTGCGCACCTCGGCGGGGTCCGCCTCGTGGTCGAAGAGTTCCTCGTAGTCCGCGCCGGGATACCAGGTGTAGCGGCGGCGTTCGTCGAAGGCCGTGAGGTTGCGGGTGCCGGCGCGGCCGGAGGCCGCGAAGGCGAAGGCGCAGCGGTCGCGGGGCGCCGTCGCCAGGTCGAGGCCGTCCAGCCCGGCCGGCACGGGCGCCCCGGCGGCGGCGAGCAGGGTGGGCATGACGTCGACGTTACTCACTGGCGCGTCGATCCGGGCGGGCAGGCGCGAGCCGGGCGCGCGCAGCAGCAGCGGCACGCGCAGCAGGGCGTCGCAGGCGGCGGTCCCCTTGCGCAACCGGCCGTGATCGCCCAGGAAGTCGCCGTGGTCGCTCGTGAAGGCCACCACCGTGTCCTCCCGAAGACCCGCGCGGTCGAGCGCGTCCAGGATCCGGCCGACGGCGCGGTCGATCCCGGCGACCAGCGCCGCCGTGTACCGGCGCGCCTCGCGCAGCGCCGCCGGCGGGTGGCGTCCGGCCTCCACCTGGCAGGCGGCGTCGACGCAGGGCGCGCGCATCCCCTCCCCCGCCGCGTCGAGCGGCTCCGGCACGGGCGCGCCGGCGAACGTCTCCAGCAGTTCGCGGCAGGGGGTGAAGGGGTGGTGCGGGTCGGGGAATCCGACGAAAAGGAGGAACGGTCGGCCCCGGGGCCGCTCGCGCTCCAGGTAGGCCGCCGCGCGTTCCGCGAGCCAGGCGGACACGTGGAGATCAAACGGCAGGTCCAGCGCGTACAGGTCGTCCAGCCCGGGCACGGGCGGCGCGCCGGGCGGGTCCAGCAGGCGGCGCGCGGCCGCGGGGTCCCGCTCGCGGAGCCAGTCGGCATAGGGGCCGTGGCGCCCGACCGCGGGACCGTGCCCGTGCGTCCACTCCCAGTGGCGGAAGCCGTAATACGGGCCGCGCCACGCGGCGCCCTCCGGGCTCGCGAGGAAGGCGCCGGACTCGGTGCCGCGGGCGTAGGGCGCGACGCCGGGCGTGAGGTGCAGCTTGCCGAGGGCGGCCGTATCGAAGCCGGCCGCGGCGCAGACGTCGGCCAGCGTCGCCGGCTCCTCTCGCGCCGGGGCGTTCTCGGGCAGGTCCACGCCACGGCGGGGCAGCGCCACCCCGTTGCACCAGACGTTGTGCGCCGGGGGATACAGGCCTGTCAGCAGGCTCGCGCGCGAAGGCATGCAGACCGGGTTGGCGGCCACGTGCCGCGTGCAGCGGGTACCTTCCGCCGCCAGCGCGTCAAGCCGGGGCGTGTTCGCCGGAGTTCCGCCGTTGCAGCCGAGGCGCGTCGTGGCGGAGCTGGTCGGCGTGCAGCAGGAGGATGTTCTTCATGCCGGCCCCTCGCGCAGCACGGCCTGCAGCACATCATCGCAGTAGCGGCAGGGGGTGCCGCACGCGCCGTCACAGGCCGACACCCGCTCGACCCAGTCGTCCGGGAACGCGTCGTTGTCGATCCAGGCCGGCGCCAGCGCGGCGGCGTGGCTGGGTTCGAGCAGGTTGAGGAGGTTGCCCCGGTAGCGGCCTCGCGCGTAGGTGCCGATGACCATGCGCGGATGCTCGTGCGAGCGGGTGGCGAGCTTCACGAGGTCGACCAGTCCCTCGTAGCGCCCGAGGTCCTCCGGCCGGATCCAGGTCGCCTGCAGCAGGCGCACCCACTCGGCCCGGTCGTGCAGGAGCCGTCCGCAGACCGTCGGGTCCCAGTCGGTCACGTTGTCGGCCGCGTTCACGCCCTCCGCGTGGGCGACGAGGTTGTCATGGAACGTCTGGCCCGCACACCAGGCCAGGCAGCCGCTGTTGGCCAGCAGGCTCAGCCGCTTGCGGTTGCGCATCGGCCCAAGCGCGCAGACGGCGCATCCGGCCGAGGTCGCGCTGGACGTCGCGCTGCACGCAGTAGGCGTCGAAGAGGTCCGCCACCTGCTCCATCGCGCGCGCCGTGCCGAGCCGCAGGTTGACCGACGCGCGCACCTCCGTGTCCGGCGCGTGCCGTTTCGCCGCGCGCGCGACGAACGGCGAGGCCGTCGTCACCGCCTCCACCGGCCCGCCGAGCTTCCCGCCGACGGCGTCCAGCGTCGCGTCCAGCTCCCGCTCGAAGTCCGCGCTCACCGCCCGGCCGCCGTAGCAGTTCGCGTTGAAGAGCAGGTTGAGGCGCACGCCCATGCCGCGCAGGGCGCGCAGGTCTTCCGCCTGGAGGGCGAGCAGCTCGCGCTCGTCCTCGCTGCCGGCCCGCGCGAGCGGGGCCCGGCCCGAGGGTGCGCCGCCCCACGCGAAGTAGACCTCGGCCACGTCCGGCAGGTAATCCGACACGATGTCGGGAAACCGCTCGTCGCCCTCGCCACCCGGGTTGTAGCCGACGGAGAACCTCATCGTCCTCTCCGTGCCGCGCCCGTCCTCAGGAAATGTCTTCGTGCGGCTTCTCCGCCCTCTCGGCCGCCGCCGCCCCGAACCGGTTCGGCACGCAGGGCGCTTCCACGTCCGGCGGCGGTTCGTTCCAGTCGATCTTCCACATCGGCCGGCGGCGGAACTTCTGCTTGAAGGTGTTGCCGATCGCCTTGCGCGCCTCCATCTGCATCATGCAGGCGCGCACGCAGCCGCGCCCGCCGCAGACCGCCTGGCCGGTCCAGTAGACCGGGTTGGGCTTGCGGTAGAAGGGGCCGTGCGAGCCGTTCACCGACGCCATGCCGAGCCAGCCGGAGTACTTCTTCTCGTCGGGCAGGCCCTCCGGGTCCTCCACGAGATCGCCGCCGCTGAAGCAGTTGCAGCAGCGGACCGCGTCGAACTCGCCCCACTCGACCGCGTGGCCCGCCAGCTCGACCGTGATCTTCTTCTCCGGGTCGCTCGAGATCGCGCCGGCGGGGCAGTCCTTCGCGCAGGCCATGCAGCGGTTGCACAGCTCGGGGCCCTCGTAGATCGGGTCCGGCTCCAGCTCCGCTTCCGTCATCAGGATGCCGTAGCGCATGCGGGGACCGTACTTCGGGTGCAGGAACACCTTGCTCCAGCCGAACTCGCCCAGCCCGGCCAGGTAGGCGGCGATGCGGGTGTGCGGGCTCACGTCCGGCGCGGCCTTGCCCTCGGCCACGGGACGACTGAAGCGGTCCCACACCTCCCCGGCGTCGTTGAAGGACCGCCACCAGTCGATCTGCCCGAAGGGGATGGCCTCGTAACCCTCGTCCTCCAGCGCGTCGGCCAGGCCCCACATCACCGGCGGCATGCGCAGGAAGGTCACGCCGCCGTAGGCCATCGCGGCGTAGTTGCTGAACAGCGTGCCCTCCTCGATGCCGCGCAGCGTCCCGCGGTGCACCCGGAAGCCGCACACGACGATCGAGCGGCATTCCGGCATGATCTGTTTCGGGTCCATCTGCCGGGGCGCGCCCGCCCAGCGCTCGATGTTTCCGATGCCGCAGTCCGCGGCCCCGAGTTCCTTCGCCAGCTTCTTGATCTCTTTCGCGTTCATCGTGCGGTCCCTTCCCTGTTCGTCCTGCTCGCCTGCTCCGCCGCCCCTCGGAGGGCCGCCACGCAGGCGGCCCACGTCGTTTCGTCCATCGCGCCGACCGGCACCGCCGCGCCCAGGGCCGCCTCCAGCAGCCCGTCCGCGCCGCGCACCGGCGCCGCGGCCAGCCGGTAGCCGAAATCCGCCGCATCGATTCGCGCGACACCCGCCCGGCGTACGGACGCCAGCCGCCGCTCGTAGCGCGCGAGCGTGCCGAAGCCCGGTTCGCCGAACCGCCAGAAGGGGTGCTGCGCGCGGTGCGACGCCACGCGGTCGGCAGGCCAGAGGGCCTGGAAGAGCAGCGCCGTGGCCGAGGCGTAGGGGTGCAGCACGTCCGCGCGGGGATACTCGACCCGCGGCGGACGGCCCGCGTGCACGCGCACCACCGCAAGCAGCTGGTCCCGCTCCGGCCGCGCCAGGACGAAGGCGCCCGCCGGTTGGCCGTCCGCCAGTTCGCGGAGCGCCGACTCCGCCGCCGCGCCCGCCGCGGTCCGCAGGCCATCCCGCGCGTACCCCTCCAGCCGCGCCCCCACGCGGTATCGCACCGGCCGCCGGGTCTTCTCCAGGTAGCCGCGCTGCACCAGCGTCGAAAGCAGATGGTGTGCCGTGGTGACGCGCAGCCCGGCCGCCGCGCCCGCCTCCGAGAGGCTCATGCCCCCGGGGTGCGCATGCGCGGCCTCGAGCAGGTCCAGCGCCCTCGCCACCGACTGTATGACCGTTGCTCCTTGCCTGTTCATCATCCAACCCTGTGAAATAATGATCCGAGGATATGAGATGGTCAGGGCCGCGTCAAGGGGGGAAGACGTGATTCCGAAGATCGGCGAAGCGAGCGCTACGGACCGCCGGCACAGAGCGCACTTGAGTCACAGCCCCGTCGCTGCGATGAAGATCTGCTAGCTGACACCGCTGTGAGCAGGCGCGCTGTGGGCACCACCCGACCCCTTAGAGCGGCGTAAACAGGCCGAAAAGTGGCCGCTAACGGCCTCTCAGACCAAGTATTTCGGGCTATCCGGCTGTGCCGCAATCCCTTAACGACGTTAGACGTCTCGAGGGCCTGTTCGGAGGGAGAGATGAAGGGGGGAGATTCGCGTGTACGAGTAGGTGTACGAGTACGGGAAGACGGCCCGCAGGCCTCGTACTCGTACACTCAGCTCTCCGGAAGCGTGAGCAGAGGCAACCACGAGGCCCGGCGCAACCCCACGGATCGCCGAATCGGCAGGTCACGCTATCGCCGCCGGCGCGGCACAAACAGGACGGGCCCCCCGATGCCGGGGGGCCCGCCGCAAGACTCCGCGATATCGAAAAGGCTCAGCCGCGACGGCGGCGGAGCAGCATCGCCGCACCCGCCAGGCCCAGCAGGCCGAACGTCGCCGGCTCAGGGATCAGGGCCGCGGCGGCCTCGTCCGCGATTTCCGAATCGCTCAGGACCGTGTCGAAGACCTTGACGCTGTCGACCGCGCCGTTCACGA
The DNA here is from genome assembly GCA_963744655.1 of uncultured bacterium. Lineage (GTDB taxonomy): Bacteria > Verrucomicrobiota > Kiritimatiellia > PWTM01 > PWTM01 > CAVUUJ01. The sequence goes on from CAVUUJ010000002.1 coordinate 1,435,333, forward strand.
GGCCATAGCCGCCGAACGTGGCATGATCCCCCGCAAGGATCTCGACCCGGGTCGTGGCGGTGTAGTCTCTCTCGTAGGCGAAGCCCTCGGTCTTTACGAGTGTGCCGTCCACATAGCACTTCACAACCGAGCGGCCGGACGAGGTGCTGGCCCCGTGGTCGTACGAGAGCGCGACGTGCACCCAGTTTCCCACGCCGACGTCGTGAAGGTAACTCTTGGCGCCGGAGTCGCCCGTGAAATACACGTTGCCATCAACATTGGCGCGGAGCTCCAGCGCGCCGACTTTGAGGAACGGTGCGTAGTCATCCTGCGCCGCGCTGTCCAGGCGAACCATGGCCATCCCCGTTATGTCGGGCGACGTGCTGCCGTACGCATCGCCCCAGAGGCCCGAACCGCCGGACTTGTGCCCGGCGGGGCAGGGGTCGGTCTGCAACAGGGCCTTCCCCGACGTGCCGGGTCCGGTCGTGACGGACATCGTGTCCGGTGCACCCCCGCCGCTGTACTCCGTGAGCGCGGTGCCGTCCGAGCCCGTGTTGGCGACGGAAGTGTCGGTGAACGGGTTGTTCGCGTCCTCGAACAGGAACTCCGTGACCAGCGCACCCTGCGCGGCCCATGCGGCCACCATCAGGCCCATCATCGCAATCGCGATCTTCTTCATGCCTTCTCTCTCCTGCCGGGCGGGTTCCCGCCGTCCGCATGGCCCGGTCATAGCGAACGACTACTCACAGCTATGCCGAGATTTTGCACGTGCACGGTGTCATGTCAACCCCCTTTGGCAAAAAAAAGCTCTGTCGCGAGTTTTGTGGGTGGCGGGAGCCAAGAGAACCAGGAGTGATAGGGCGTTCGTGACAAAGGTTTCAGGTTTCAGGTTTCGGGTTTCAGGAGTGAGAGATGGCGCATAGGACGTACATGGCGGTTGAGGACTTGGATGTCTACCGTGAGCTGTGCCAGTTGCACTTGGAGGTATGCGATCTGACTCACCAGTGGCCCGCTGAGGAACGCTATGAGTTGGGGAGTCAGGTTCGACGATCATCGAACAGCTCGCCGTCGCAATTGGCCGAGAAGAATGATGATCGACACGTGCGCAACAAGATCGAGGGCGTGAATCGCAGCCGGGGTGAGGCGGGTGAAACGGTTCATCACCTGTACATGGCGCTACTCAAGAAGTACATATCGCAGAACACATTCCAACAGTACAGGCAGCGTTGCCAGGAGTGTGTCCGCATGCTCAACGGCCTAGAGAAGACACTTGAGGGGAAGCTCCCGGTCAGCGATCGACGCTGGCACGTGACCGAAGCTCGCGAGCCGTATGGTGATGAAGACGAGCTGTCTCCACCGGGATGGCCCCCTGAAACCTGAAACCCGAAACCTGAAACCGTTACTGCGCCATGCAGCCGCAAGTGCGCCAGAATCAACTCATGACCCACACTTTCAGCGAAAGAGCCAAAAAAAGAAGGAGGAGAAAGGGCGCGGGCGGGCGGAGGCGGGCAGGGCGCGGGCCGGCAGGGCCGGCGGCGTGGTTCAGGCCCTGCGGCCGCGCGGGGCCGCCTGCTTCCGGCGCCGGGCGAGGACGCGGTCGCGGTCGATGAGCCGGGGGGCGAGGACGTGCTCGACGATTTCGCCGGAGGGGCCGTGCAGCGCGAGGTCTTCGGCCGTTTGCGCGACGCGCCGGCCGAAGGCGACGGGGTCGAAGGCCAGGAGCACGGTCGGAAAGGGGCAGTGCAGGTCCGTGCCGGCGTTTGTGTGGCTGAGCACGACCGTTTCGGCGGGTACGGCGATGCCGGCGCGGAGCAGGGTGAGGGCGGCCTCGGGGTAGAGCAGGTCGTCGGTCACGAAGAGACCGTCGGGCCGTTCGCGCCCCGCCCAGAGCCGCTCGAACCGGCGCCAGACGCGGCGGGGTTGAAAGCTCGTCGCCGGCTCGGTCGCGCACCACGCCTCGCGGAGCGGGGTCCCGGCTTCGGCGAGCGCCGGCCCGCAGGCCTTCCGCAACCGCGCGAGGTACTCGCTCCGGCCATGCCCGTCGCCGCCGGGGCCCAGGAAGGCGGGCCGACGGCACCCGGCCTCGAGCAGCAGGGCGGCGCCCCGGCGGAGCAGCCCTTCGGCGTCCTGTGTCACGTGCGCCGAGCAGGGGGGGGGCATCCCGCCGCCGGCCACGACGGGCACGCCCCGGCGGAGGGCCCGGGACAGTGCGCGGTTCAGGGCGGGCGGTGTGCTGAGGGCGACCACGCAGACGGGCGGCGGGCGCCGCCGGGGCAGCAGGTCGGGCGCGTCGGACCCGTCGCCGCCGACCAGCGAGAGCGTGACCCGGAAGCCGCTGTTCGTGAGCCGCGACACCACTTCGATGGACGCGAGCGCGTGGTGGGAGGAGCCGACGCGGCTCGTCCCCTCGCGGTTGGCGAGCACCGCGATCCAGCCGCGGTCGCTGTGGGCGTGGCGCAGGAAGGTGCCGAGCCGGCGCCTGCGGTAGAGGAGGCCCTCGTCGACGAGCTGCCGCACCGCCGCGTCGGCCGTCATGGACGAGACGCCATAGCGTTCGGCCAGCTCGCGGATGGGCGGCACGGCGTAGGGGTACTCGCCCGTGGCGATGCTGCGGCGCAGCCCCTCGAGCACGCGCTCGAGCTTCGGCCGCCGGCTCCGGCCGCTTTCCTTGCGCTCCGCCATGGCCGCGAGCCTAGCCCGCCTTATTCACGAACGCCAGAGCGTTCATGAATAAGGCGCCTGGCACGCGGGGCTGCTGAGCACCCCGCGTGCCAGGACGTGGACGTGAGTCCCCCGTTGGGGGGACAACGTCCCGCCTCACGGGGACGCGACGCGGTGTCCACCGCGTCGCGAACGTGGCGTCACCCCGTTTGTGCCCGCAAGGCGGGCACATCACGGCCGCGAAGCGGTGGATTATTCACGACTTCGTGAATAATCCAGGCTAGCGCACCGCCCCCCGCGCGGACAAGGCCGCCGGGCCCCAGTGCCGGACCGCCACAGCCCCCCTCGCCGGCGGGCCTGTCGCGACGAAGCGCCCCAACGGGGCGCGAAGACGGAAGACGGAAAGGCGGAAGGCGGAAGGAGGAAGGGAAGAAGAGAACCACGAATCGATTTGCCTTCGCACTCCGGGGCTACGGCGAGACGTGCACCAATAGACGCGAATAGGACGGTAGGTTGCCTGTTCAGGCTGGAGATGAACCACGAAGACACGAAGGACACGAAGACGGAAAGGCGGAAGGAGGAAGGGGAGAAGTGAACCACGAATGGATCCGCCTTCGCACGCCGGGGCTACGGCGAGACGTGCACCAATAGACGCGAATAGGACGGTAGGTTGCCTGTTCAGGCTGGAGATGAACCACGAAGGCACGAAGGACACGAAGACGGAAAGGCGGAAGGAGGAAGGGGAGAAGTGAACCACGAATGGATCCGCCTTCGCACGCCGGGGCTACGGCGAGACGTGCACCAATAGACGCGAATAGGACGGTAGGTTGCCTGTTCAGGCTGGAGATGAACCACGAAGGCAAGAAGGCCACGAAGAACGCCGTGCGGAGGAAAGGCGGAAGGAGGAAGGGGAGAAGAGAACCACGAAGACACGAAGGCCACGAAGGATGGATGGAGGGGCACGCCGGCGCCGCCTCTCCTCCGCGGCGTCCCGCGACATGGTCAGGCTTCGCGAGGCGCGGCGCGTCTACCGCGCCTTCCATGCCTTAACGACGTTAGACGTCTCAGGTCCGGAGGCGGGTCAGTGCGGGTCGGTGTAGTCGCGGTTGGCCGCGGCCCACCGGATGGCGTCCGCCGTCGGTGCGATGCGGTCGGGCACGGTCGCCTCGGCGAGTTCGCGCATCGTCGCGGCGTCCAGCGCTTCCGCGCAGACCAGCAGGCCGCCGAGCCGGCCGGTGAACCAGTTGCCCATCTCGCCGGAACGGTGCACGGCGCCGACGGTGAAGTCCGACCCGTCCGGCCCGCCGTCGAACAGGCCGCCCGGATACGGATAGGGATTGAGCCCCGGCCGCGCGTCGAGCAGGCCGTTGCGGTATACCCGCGCCTCGCGCCCGTCGTAGGTGAAGCCGACGCCTTCCCACGCCTCCGTGTACTGGATGCACGTCGAGCCGATGGCCGCTTCCGTGCAGTACCGGTGCCCCGCCGTCGGGCCGCCCGTTCGCGAGAGGTGGGCGCCTACCTGGTCGGCGCCGGCGGCGATGCGCAGGTCGAGGAAGAGGGCGTACTGCCGCTTGCGGCGCGTCTCGTCCCACAGGCCCGCCACCGCCTCGCACTGGATCTCCGTCTTGCGGCGCCGCTGCAGCCACGCGACCACGGTGAGCCGCGCCCCGGGCCCGTGGACGTCCAGCGGACCGCAGTCCGCACGCGGCACCCGGAACCAGTCGCCGGGGGACAGGAAGGCGGACCACGGCCCGAAGACCCCGCCGCGCACCCGGCGCACCGGCCCCGCGCCCTCTCGCAGGGACAGCGGCGCGGGCCCGAGCGAACGGCGCGGCCGCCCCGCCGGCTCCCGGAAGTCCCAGAACGCGGCCAACCCCGGCAGCGCCTTGACGGCATCCGCCTTCACTCCGACACCTCCACGCGGCAGACCCGGCCCGGCGCCGCCTCCCCGTCCACCGCTATTCGCAACACCCCGTGCGTCATGGCGTTCAGTACCGCTCGACGGCGAACACGCGCGTCGCGCCGGCGGAGAGGTCGAGAGCCGCCTCGCCGGTCCAGCCGTTGTAGCTCACCCCGTCGGCACCGATGCGCGCGAAGGTGTCCTCGCGCTCGTAGTTCCGGGCCGGCATGCCGTCGAGCGCGACGACGGAGACGAAGTCGGCCCAGACCTGCCCGATCGCGAGCCCGAGCGCGTCCCGGTCGAGCCGGAGCGTCCCGCGGTTCGGCCCGGCGGCGGCGTTCTTGACGGCCACGAGGACGCCGGGCGCGTGCGCCCGGCGCCAGGCTCGGACCTGCGTGCCGGCCGGCACGTCAAAGGCCTGCGCCACCTCGGCGGGCGTCAGCTCGCGCGCGGTGTTGATGCCCCAGTCGAGCAGCGCCGTCCGGTCCGCGGGGAGGTCCTTCCACGACGCATCGGCGACGGGCTGCTCCTCCCAGTCCAGGGTGACGAAGCGGGCCGCGTGGTAGAAGACCGGGAAGCCGTCCACCACGCCCGTCTTCGGGTCGAGCCGGGGCGTGCAGGGCGGCTGCGACCGCTTCACCTGCTTCGGGTCCTGTGCCCGGCCGATCTCCGGCCGGTCCTCCCAGGCGGCGAGGTGCCCGTAGTACCGGGCCTCCAGGTCGTTGCTCCACAGGTGCCGCACGCGCACCCGCTCCCCGCCCCGGGCGATCGCGTCGGCCGGCACGCCGAGCGCGGCCAGGTCGAGCCGCACGCGCCCCTGGCGCTCCTTCTCCCCACCCTCCGGGTCGAGCCCGTAGTTGAGGATGCCGACCAGCGCGCTGCCCGGGCGCTTCCAGACGCTGACGAGCAGGCCCGGCGCGGCCTCCTTCACGACCCCCTCGTTGCGCCAGTAGGGCACGAACGCCACGTCCTCGCGCGTCACGCCCCAGCGCAGCATCTCCGGCAGGCCGAACACGCCGCCGTGCCCGCCGCCCATGCCGGCGTCGTGCATCGCGGGCCACACGGGGTTCATGAAGCCGAGGTGGCTGATGTTGACCCCGAAATTGTGGGGACAGCTCAGGGCGATCATGTAATCGCTCGTGTACGCGTCGATGGGGTCCTTCATCGGGTACTCGGAGTCCAAAATCGCGTCCGCGAACGGCAGGGCCTTGAGCGAGATGGAGTGCGTGGCGTGGCCGGAGATGCCGCCGGGCCAGAGGTTGTTCTCCTGGATCATCGCGTAGCTGCGCTGGTACCACCGGCGCAGGTTCGTGTTGCCGAACGTCGGTTGCACGCGCCCGTCCGGCAGCCGGTAGCCGCAGCCCGCGGCCAGCGTGTCGTAGTCGTACCCGGTGAAGGAGATGTCGAAATAGAAGTGCGTGCAGCCGCCCTCGCGGACCTGGCGGTCCATGAGGTAGACCATGTAGTCGCGGTAGCTCTTGTTGAGCGGCTCGCCCGCCCAGTCGGGGCCGAAGTACCGGTAGAGGCCCGGCTCGCGGGTCTTCTCCATGTACCCGCGCAGCGCGATCTGGTTGGTCAGGTACGGGCGCAACCGCGGGCCCATAGCGTAGGCCGCGCTGTGGCCGGGGTGCTGCCCCTCGCGGGTGAGCCGCGCGGCTTCCGCCTTGCAGTGCGCGTAGTAGGCATCCCATTTCTTGAGGTCCGCGAACGGCGGGCTCAGGACGGAGAACCAGTCCTGCCCGGTGTCCCAGTCGACCTTGTACTTGCCGCCGGAGAAGCCGTTGGCGGCGGACCGCTGGTTGTAGCGCCAGCCGCGCGGCAGCTTCCGGAACGGCGAGGCGTTGTAGCCGAAGCGCACCGTGCGCGCCGCGTCGAGCGCCAGCGGGGCCTTGCCCTCCGCCTCGCCCACGAGGTGGTTCACCATCACCGTCGCCCCGCCGCGGCGCGCGATGGAGTGCGCGGCGACCGCGCCGTGCGGCTCCCAGCCCTCGTCGGAGTCCGCGCACCACAGGAGGCCCCGCTGCTCGGTGCCTACCCACAGGTTGCCGGTGAAGCTGCCGACGACCATGCCGGAGCCGGTCTGGCCGATCTCCTTGAGCGTGTCCCACACGCGCCCCTCGCCCGCCGGGATGGCGCCGACGCTGCGGGCGCAGTAGTTGCCGCCGCGGCCGATGCAGGACATCCGGTTGCCCAGCGCGTCGTCCACCGGCCACTCGATGCGCAGGGCCTCGATCGCCACCGGCCCGCTCACGGGCTCGTAGGTCAGCGCGAGCTCGACCAGCCCGTCCTGCTCCATCCAGCCCTTCGCGCGGAAGCGCACGCCGGCGACCTCGGCGGCCGGGCCTTCGAAGTCGACCCACCAGTCCTTCTTCGACGTGAAGCGGACCGGGCCGGCCGCCGGCACGGTGTGCTCCACGCCGTCGACCTTGACCACGATCCGCGCGGGCGCGGCCAGGACGCCGCCGCCGTCGGCCTCGATCTGCTCGGGGAGGCCGAGCCCGTCGAGCGTGTAGAGCCGGCGCGTGCAGCGGATCGTGTTGCCCCCGGCCTCGAGCGGCTCGAAGGGCTTCAACACCTTCCGCCAACTCCCGATGTCGTTGTTCCACCAGTGTGCGAACTCCTTCGCCTCGTCCTTGCGGGTGAAGGAGAGGTCGTCGCGCGCGACGAGTTCCTTGCCCCCCGCGTCCACCAGCGCCAGGCGGACCTTGTACGTGCCGGGCGCGAGGTCCGGCAGGCGCACGAGGTCGGAGTACTTCAGGTGCGCGTAGTAGCCGAGCCGCCCGGACGCGACCGTCGCGGCGCCGCGGGTGACCGCGTAGGTCGCGCCGGCGGGCTTCGTGCCCCCGGGCACCGCCGCGTCGAGCGTGTCGGCGGTCAGCTCCAGCAGCCCCATGGCGGGGTTGTACTGCGACGCCACCTCCATCGGCGTCTCGCGCGGCTTGGCGTCGAGGTAGCTCTTGTCCGTGCCCGTGAAGGCGACGTGGTAGTCGTAGACGGGCGCCGCGCCGGGCGCGGCGCCGGCGGCGCGGACCTCGAAGGAAACGAAACCCGAGCGGGCCGCCCGCTTCGGCTTGCCCTTCGCGTCGACCGGCTCGCCGTAGTCCAGCCCCTCGAGGGCGTGCGAGACCTCGATCGCCGCGGACCCGCCCGCGGGAATCGTGAGGGCGCGGTGCTCGTCCACGAGGACGGACGCGTTCCGCGGCGGCGCCGTGCGGCCGTCGCCGTCGCCGAAGAGCACCTTGAGCCCGGCGTCCACCCGCACCGGCCGCGCGGAGGGGTTGAAGACGGTGGCCCGGAAATCGATGCGCCGGTCGTGCAGCCCGGCGAGCCGGTCCACCTGCACGTACGGCGCGCCGGCCGTGAGGACCGCGCGCGGAAAGCCGTCGTGCTCCAGGTGGCCCGAGGCGCTCGGGAAGTCGAGCCACTGCCACTGCGGGTTCTTGAGGTCGGCGAAGAGGCCGATCCAGAGTTCGTCGCCCGCCCGGTTCGGCGCCGGAAGCTGGAGGTCCTCGAGGTCCATCGCCATCTCGAAATCCCACCACTTCTTCCCGTCCGCCTCGTAGACCCGGTTGGCGACCTCGGCGTCGGGCCGCCAGTTGTAGAGGTTCTGGCCGATGGAGGGGTAGATCTTCTGGTACTCGCCGCTGCCGAGCGAGTTGACGACCATCTTCATGAAGCTGGAGACCTCGCCCTGGAGCTGGTTGCGGTCGTGGAGGAAGAGGGCGAACTCGTAGCTGTCGTCGTAGACGACCCCCTGGGCGTACCGCTCGCGCGACTGCCGGTAGAGGCGGTGGCCGGGCAGGACGTCGGAGCGGGCGGCGAGGTAGAGGTGCTGCTCGTCCCATGCGACCCAGAAGAAGACCGGACGGTCCTTGTAGGCCAGCGTGTGCGTGACCGCCACGCCGGCCAGCTTGACCGCCTCGCGCCATTCGTCCCCGCCGATCGTGCCGTCGATCACGGGCGCGGCGGACGTGTGCGGGATGTTGAACCGCGGGATGAACGCTTCGTCGAACTTCAGCTCCCGGGCCGGCGCCCGGGCCGCCACCCCCGCCGCCAGGATCCCCGCCGCGATGCGCCCCGCCATACGGCTGCAAACCTTCATCGGCCGACTCCTTCGTGAACCCCCGCGTGAAACGGTCCGGCCGGCGAGCGTGGGGCAGCGGTCGCCTTCGCGTCAAGCGGCGAGCCGCCCCGCCGACGCGCGCGGGCGGCCCCGCGCCCTCTTCCTCTTGCCCGCGGCGGCCGTACCCGCTAGCCTCCGCAAGCGTGTAGCTACACGCCGGGGAGGAAGACCATGCCGACGCTTCGAGACCCGTTCGAGATGACGCGGCGCCGTTTCCTGCAGGGCGGCGCGGCCGCCCTGGGCGGGGCGCTGGCCCTGCCCGCCTGGGCCGCGGGCGCGGCCGGCGGGGAGCGCCGGCCGAACATCGTGCTGATCATGGCCGACGACATGGGGTTCGAGTGCGTCGGCGCCAACGGCGGCGAGACCTACGCCACGCCGAACCTCGACCGGATGGCCCGGGAGGGCGCGCGCTTCGAGCACTCCTACGCCCAGCCGCTGTGCACGCCCTCGCGCGTCAAGATCATGACCGGGCGCTGCAACGTGCGCAACTACACGAAGTTCGGCGAGCTGAAGCCGGACGAAATCACGTTCGGCCAACTCCTCAAGCAGGCGGGCTACGCGACCTGCATCGCCGGCAAGTGGCAGCTTGGCAAGGGCGCGGAGGCCCCCCGGCATTTCGGTTTCGACGAGCACTGCCTCTGGCAGCTCACCCGCATGACGCGGCGCTACGTCAACCCGGTCCTGGAGATCAACGGGGAGATGACGTCGTTCCCCGAGGGCACCTACGGCCCCGACATCGTGAACGACTACGTCTGCGATTTCATGCGCAAGCACCGCGAGCAGCCGTTCTTCGTCTACTACCCGATGATCCTCCCGCACTTTCCCTTCGAGCCCACGCCCGACAGCGCCGACTACGATCCCTCCTACAAGGAGCCGGAGCGGGTCCGCGGCGCGGGTGACATGAAGCACTTCGTGGACATGGTCGAGTACGTGGACAAGATGGTCGGCCGCGTGAACGCCACGCTGGAAGAGCTGGGGCTGGCCGACGACACGCTCGTGCTGTTCACCTGCGACAACGGCAGCGCGGGCGGCCGGTCACGCTGGCGCGGGCAGTGGGTGGGCGGCGGCAAGTCGCACATGACCGACGCGGGGACGCGGGTGCCGCTGCTGGCCTCGGGCCGGGGCGTGAAGCCGGGCGTCGAGTGCGAGGACCTGGTCGACTTCAGCGATTTCCTCCCGACCGTCTGCGCGGCGGCGGGCGTGGCGGTGCCCGCGGACCGGCCGATCGACGGGCGCAGCTTCCTGCCGCAGCTCGGCGGCGCGCGGGGCGATCCGCGGGACTGGATCTACATGTGGTACAGCCGGAGCGGCGAGCGGGAGAAGGCGCGCGAGTTCGCCCGCAACCAACGATTCAAGCTCTACCGCTCGGGCGAGCTCTACGACGTGCCCGCCGACCGCGGCGAGCGCACGCCGCTCGGCCCCGATGCCGGTCCCGAGGCGGAAGCGGCGCGCGCGGCGCTGCAAGCCGTGCTCGGCCTCTACCGCGACGCCCGGTCCGCGGACCTGCCGTAGCATCGCGTGCGCCGCCGCGCGGCCCGGCGGCTGGACACGCCGGGGCGGCCGGGGCAGTATGGGGCGCATGAGCGGGAAGACAGCCGGGGAAGGGGCGGAGGGAGCGCGGCGGCCGGGCGGGGCCAAGCTGCTCCGCGTCCGTGAGGGCGTTCGGGTGGCGATCCGCCGCGGGGAGTTTCCCTACCTGCTGCCGGGCATCCGGAGCCTGGCCGAGCGGTTCGGCGTGAACCAGATGACCGTGAACCGCGCGCTCAACGTGCTGGCGGAGGAAGGGCTGGTTCTCCGGGTTCCGCGCCAGGGCACGTACGTGCGGCACCCGGCCAGCGACAAGGGCGCCGTCGCCCTCCTGTTCGACGCGGCCCTGCTCGGCCCGCAGACGTCGTCCTTCTACCCGCGCCTCCTGGCGGAAAGCCAGCGCCTGCTGCTCGAGGCGGGGTTCGCGCCGGCGCTCGAGATGTGCCCCGTGCATCCCGGCGATGACTTCGTCCTGCGCCTGCGGGGCCATTTCGGCGGCCGTCCGCTGGCCGGCGTGATCGCCGTCCAGTTGTCGCATGACAAGCGGTGGGACCGCGTGCTGGAGGATTTCGAGGTGGCGGGTGTGCCCGTCGCCGCCAACCGGCGAGAGGCACGGATCCCGCACCAGGTCACCCTCGACCACCCGGGCCTCGTACGGGAGGGCGCGCGCCTGCTGGCCGGACTCGGCTGCCGCAGGCTCGCCCTGCTCAGCTTGCGGCTTTCGCAGGGGAGGGAAGTGGACCCGGTCATGCTGGAGGCCTTCACCGGGGAGCTGCGGGACCTCGGCCTTCCGCATCGTCCGGACTGGTGCCACGGCGAGTGGCTGGACCAGGAGGCGGAGCGCGCGTGGCCGGGTTTCGAGAAGATGTGGACTGCGCGCGGGAGCGCGAGGCCCGACGGGTTGGTTATCGCGGACGACACGCTCTTCCCCCGCGCGGCCCTCTCCCTCCTGAAGCGCGGCATCGCCGTGCCCCGCGATCTCGCGGTCGTGACGCACGCCAACCGCCACTCGGGCGTGACATACCCCTTTCCCGCCGTGCGGCTCGAGGTGGATCCCGCCGAGTTCAGCGCGGCCTACGTCGACCTGCTGGTCCGCCGTATCCGGGGCGAGAAGGACTTGCCTCCCGCATTTGAAATGGGTCATGCCATCGTCGGCCTCTCCGACGTGGCCGCCGCGCGCGGGGGGAAGAAGTCCGACCCGCGCCGGCCCCGGGCCCCGCGACCGTTGAAGGACTGAGCGGGCACGGTACCCGCGGCCGGTGACCGCGGGGAATGCGAGGATCGCCGGGTAACCCCGCGCCCTGCAGGCGCTCTGAGAGCGCGGCTACACTTTCCGGCGTCGGATGGTCGCCAGGGCGGACAGGCCCAAGCCGAGCAGGACGACGGTGCCCGGCTCGGGGATGTACTGGGTGTTGAAGACCAGGCTCTCCATCTCCGAATCGGACAGTTTGCGGTCGTAGACGGCCACGCCGCCGAGCCGTCCGTTCATCAGGTGCCCCATGTTGTCGACGCCCGTGCCGCTCATGTTGACGGCGCCGACGGTGAAGTCCGATCCGCCGGCGGCCCCGAGGCCGTCGTAGAGCCCGTCAGGGTAGTAGTAGGGGTTCTTGTCCTCGCCGTCCGGGCCTCCGCCGGGCCGCAGCTCGAACTGGCCGTTGTAATACGACCGCGCGTACGTGCCGTCGTACGTGAAGCCGATGGTCGCCCACTGCCCGACGGGGACCGTCGATAAGCTGGCGGAGTAATCCTTGCTCCACGGGTAGCCCGGCGTCGGCCCGCCGGTGGCGGACACGTGGCCGCAGACCTGGTCGTTGCCGCCGTAGCCCGGCAGGTCGACGAAGAGGCCGTACTGGCGGCGCTGCCGGCCCTCGTCCCAGAACCCGGCCAGGAAGGGCCCGTTCATCGTGTCCAGCTTGGCCCAGGCGACCACCGTCACCTGCGCATCGGCGCCGTGGATGTTGAGCGCACCCGTCGTGGCGCGCGAGAGCTTGAGGTAGCTCGATCCCGGCAGGTCCGCCGAGTAGCCGGTGATGGGGCCCTCCGCCACGCGCGAAATCGCCGCGGCACCCACCTCCTGGAGGGTGAGCGTCTCCGCGCCGATCGACGTGCGCTGGCCCGGCTGCTGGTCGAAGCCCCAGAAAGCAACCAGGTTCGGGATGGACTGTATCGTGGCGATCCGGTCGTTGGCCGTCAGGCTGTGCGTGTTAAGCAACAGGATCGCGGCCGCCAGCGTGGCGATGCGGTGCGGCGTGGTGAGCGACATGCGGAAACCCCTCTTTCGTCGGGGCGGCGGCGGGGTTGAACCCTCCGCCGCACCACGGGTGTGGTTACGAGAATGTCACGCTACTCCTGTACCTCTCCGGAGTCAACCCGCGTTGGGGGCCAACGCGGGCCGCCTTTCCGCTGACATCGCGGACCTCCGAACTCCGACCTCCGCTCGCCCCGCGCCCTGCAGGCGTTCTGAGCGCGCGGCTGCATGGTCCGGCGGCCGCGGTCAGGGAGCGGCGGCCGGGCCGAAGGTGTCGATGAAGACGAGCCGCTGTTCGGCCGGCCCCAGTCCTTTCACGGTCACCCGGCCGCTGTGGGCGTCCAGGTCCCCGCCCAGGCACTGCGTGTAGGCCACGAACGGCCGCTCGACCTTCACGCCCAGCCCGGCCAGGTCGGCGTCGAGCGTGACGTCCGCCTTCCGGTCGGCGGCGCCGGTGACGAGTATCATCGCCGTACCGGGTTGCTTCCAGGCCTTCAGCGCCACGCCCCCGGTCGATGTCTTCACGAGAGGGTCGGCGGCGGTCGCGCGGGACAGCCCCCAGCACAGCGCCTCCTCGGCATTCGCGGGCCCCACGGCCGCCGCGACGCGGTCGGCGGAAACCGGCGCGTCGTCCCAGGTGATCTCCAGGAACCGCGTGTCGTGGTAGAAGACCTCGACGCCGTCGACGACGCCGTCCGCGCCGAGCGTCGGGCTCGACGGCGGCCGGACGCGCGGCTCCCGGTCGTTCTTCCAGCGCGGCTCCAGGGGCAGCTCCTCGTACCAGTCGAAGAGCGAGCTGCGCGAGCTGACGCGGCCGTCGCGGAGCGCCAGTTCGCGGATGCGGAGCTGGCCGGGCCGCGCGCCGGCCGGGACGCCGAGCGCCTGCAGGTCGAGCGTCATCCGGCCCGAACGGGTCTGCTCCCCGCCCTCGGGATCGAGCCCGTAGTTGAAGAGCTGCAGCACCACCTTGCCCGGGCGCTTCCAGGCCGACACCAGCAGGCCCGGGTCGTCCGGCTTCACGACCTCCCCGTTGCGCCAGAAGCCCAGGAACTCGACGTCGTCCGCGGCGATCCCGAAATGCCGGAACGCGGGCGCGTTGAACGGGAAGGCGCTCGCGCCCTTGCTCGAGTCGAACATCGAGGCCCAGCGGTAGTCCATGTGGCCGTGGTGCACGATGTTGACGCCGAAGGTGTGCGGCACGCTCATCGCGATCATGGCGTCGATCGGGTAGACCGTGCAGGCGTCCCGGATCGGGTACTCCGCGTCGAGCTGCGAGTCGCACCACGGCATGGCGCGCAGCGGCATCGAGTGCGTGGCGTGGCCCGACACGGCCCCCGGGTAGAGGTCGTGCTCCTGCATCAGCGCCCAGGTGCGCTTGTACCAGGCGCGCAGCGTGCCGTCCATGCTGGTGGGCTGCACCTTGCCATTGGGCAGCCGGTAGCCGAACCCGGCCGAGAGCGCGGGCGTCGAGCGCGTGAAGCTGATGTCAAAGTAGTAGTGCGTCAGCCCCCCTTCGCGCACGTGCATGTCCATGAGGTACATCATGTAGTCGCGGTAGGTCTTGTTCAGGCTCTCGCCGCCGAACGGCGTGGTCCAGTCGGCCCGGAAGTAGTCGTACAGGCCCGGCTCGCGCGTCTTGTTGGCGTAGCCGCGCAGGGCGATCTGGTTGCAGTGCCAGGGCCGCAGGCGGTCGCGGATGGAGTAGGGAATGCTGTCGCGGAGCTGCCGGTCGGCGACGGCCTTGTACTGCTCGAGGTACCAGGGCCACTTGCTCGTGTCCTTCGACGGCATGCTGAGGACGGTGAAGTACTTCTCCTGCTCGTCCACGTCCCACTTGTACCCGACGCTGCCGTTCTTGCCCTCGACGAAGAACCCGTTGCAGGCGGAGACCTGGGTCAGGCGGAAGCCGCTCGCCAGGTGGCGGAACGGCGTGGCGTTGTACTGCAGGTTGATCGTGCGCGGCGCGTCGAGCGTGAAGGGCCCGGCGCCGTCGGGCCGCCGGATGATGTGGTTGCGGATGACGACGGCGTCGCCCTCGCGGAACAGGCTGTGGGCCGGCGTGGTCTCCGTCGGGACCCAGCCGCGGTCGTGATCGCCGAACCAGCACAGCCCGCGTCGGTCGTTACCGACCCACAGGTTGTTCTGCCAGTTGCCGGCCACCATCTGCGAACCCGCCTTGCCGATGTCCGTGAGGCAGTCCCAGACCTCACCCTCGCCGTCGGGGACCTTGTCGATCGTGCGCGGCGCGTAGTTGCCGCCCACGCCGCCGATGCAGTGGAGCCAGCTCCCGTCGGTGCCGTCGACCGGCCATTCGACGCGCAGGTCCTCGACGGCGACCGGTTCGCCCGTCGCGGCGTAGGTCACGTCCAGGTTGACCAGGCCGTCCTGCTCCATCCAGCCGGAGACGGTGAAGCGCACCCCCGCCGCCTCGACGGGGCCGCCGGTGAACTCCGTGCGCCAGTCCTCCCGGCTCGTGTAGGCGACCGTGCCCGCGGCCGGCACGACGTGTTCCTTCCCGCCCACCGTCACGACGATGCGGGCGGGCGCGGTCAGGACCGGGCCGCCGTTGGCCTCGATGGCGCGCGGGAGCCCGAGCGCGTCCAGCGTGTACGTGCGCCGCGTCACGGCCGCGCGGTCGCCGTCCACCTCGATGGCGGTGAAGGGCTTGAGCACCTTGCGGGTGTCGCCGATGTTGTTGTTCCACCAGGCGGCGAAGACCCGGGCCTCGTCCTTCTTCTCGAAGCCCAGGTCGTCCTTGGCCACCAGCTCGCGGCCATCGGCGTCGAGGAGCGCGAGCTTGACGCCGTAGGCGCCGGGCTCGAGGCCCGGCAGCTCGACGAACCCCTCGTACTTGAGGTTCACGAGCAGCGTCTTGCGGCCCCCGGCCACCGTCTCGCCGTCCCGCGTCACGGTGTAGCCCAGGGCGGCCGGCTCCGTGCCGTCCGGGATCTGCGCGTCCAGCGTGTCCCCGATCACCTCCAGGATGTTCCGGGCGGGGTTGAACCGGATGCTCGCGTCGAAGGCGGTCGTGCGCGGCACGGCCTGGAGGTAGCTCTTGTCCGAGGCGGCAAACTGGCAGACGTAGCTGTAGACCGGCGGCCGCGCCGCGTCGTCCGTGTCCGCCACCCGGATGCGCAGCTCGGAGACGTTCTCCGCTCTGCCCCACTTCGTCTTCTTGTAGACGAGCCCGGGGAAGGTCTCCGCGACGTCGAAGCGGACCGTCTCCCCGGCGGGAATCGTCAGCGACCGCTTCGCGTCCACGACCCGCCGGGGCTCCTCGCCGGCGCTCTCCGGCGGGTTGTAGGTGATGTCCAGGGCGGCCTCGACGGTGACCGGCTTCGGCCCGGGGTTGGTGAGCGTGCTGCGGAAGTCGAGCTTCTCGTCGTGCAGCCCCTCGAGGGCCTCGATCTGCACGAAGGGCTGCGCGTCGGTCAGCGTCATGCGCGTGAAGCCGTAGTGCTCGAGGTGGCCCGACGCGCTGGGGAAGTCGAGCCACTGCCACTTCGGGTTCTTCAGGTCCGCGGCGAGCAGCATGTCGAGGCGGTCGCCGGCCTGCTGCGGTTCGGAGAGCTGCAGGTCCTCGAGGTCGAGGGCCATCTCCATCGCCCACCATTCCCTGCCGTCTTCCTCGTAGACGCGGTTGGCGAGCTGCGGGTCGGGCTGCCAGTTGTACATGTTCTGCCCGATCGAGGGGTAGATCTTCATGTACTCGCCCGCGCCCATGGCGTTGAGCACCATCTTGAGGAAGCTGCTGACCTCGCCCTCGAGCCGGTTGCGGTCGTGCAGGAAGATGCCGAACTCGTAGGAGTCGTCGTAGACCACGCCGGTCGTGAACCGTTCGCGGCGGCTTCGGTAGAGGCGGTGGCCGGGCAGGATGTCGCTGACCGCGGCGAGGTAGAGGTGGTTCTCGTCCCAGGCCACGTGGAACGCGACGGGGCGGTCCTTGTACCCCAGGCCGTGGGTCGCGACCACGCCCATGACCCGGACCGCGTCGCGCCACTCGCCGGGCTCGATGACGCCGTCGACGGTCGGCGGCGACGCCATCCGCGGCACGTTCAGGACGGGGATCTTCTCCTCGGGATACTTCAGGCTCGCGCCCTGCGCCATGCCGGCCGCCAGGCAGAGCGCCGCGGCGGCGAGTCGCACGTGTCTGTTTCGTTGTGTGCTCTTCATCATTTGTACTTCTTCCGTTGGGGGTCTCTTCAGAACTCGTTGAAGACGTCGTGACCGGGCCGCAACCGGCCGTCGGCCTCGATGAACGCGAGGTTGCCCGGCGCGCTCAGCGGCCCGAACTCCGGACGGTGCGCGTCGGCGATCAGGCTGTGGTGCAGCAGGTACGCCAGCCAGCCGATGCCGCGTCGCTTGAGCTGCTCGAGCGTGTAGCGGACGATCTCGACACGCTTCGCATCGTCGATCGCGCCCCAGCAGGTCTCCGTGGCGAGGAGCGGCTTGCCCGCCTCGGCGGCGAACTGCGCGTAGAGGTCCAGGGTCTCCTCGAAGACCGCCTTCTCGTGCGGCGGGCTGTCGCAGGTCCAGTAGGGGTGGATGCTGAGGATGTCGCTGATCGGCTCGATCCGGCGGATGCCCGCGAGGCCGTGACACGGATGGATCCCCACCGTGACCGGCGCCTCGGCGCCGCACCGCTTGGCGAGATCGTAGAGTCCGGCCAGCCAGGCGAACTCGGCTTTGGCGATGTCGGGGATCTCTTCCGGGGGGCAGCCGTAAGCGAACGGTTCGTTGCAGAGGTCCCAGGCGAAGATGCGGGGGTCCGACGCGTGCGCGTTGACGACCGCCTCCGCGAAGGCAACGGTCTGGTCCGTACGCTGTACCCAGCTCGCCCCGGGCAGGAAGTGGTCGATGTAGACGCCGCCGTAGTCGAGGGCCGCCTCGTGCCACCGGTTGAACAGGACCGGCATCACCGCGAGCGAACGCGCCGCGGCGAGGGACAGAGCCGACTCGAAGGCCTCCGCGAACGCCGACGGATCGCGCACCCAGGCATCGTGCGAAAGCCAGAGCCGGATCGCGTTCATGCCGGGGAAATACAACCGGCCGAGCGACAGCTCGTGACCCATCCGCTCGGCATCGAAATTCCGCCAGATCTCCAACCCCGTGGTGCCCCAGCTCGGCTGGTAGTTGAAGCCCTTGATTTTCGGGTCTTCCGCGGGATCCGTGGGTCGCGCAAGCTCGATCCCAGGATCGGCCGGAAGAGATGGGCGTGTACGAGTAGGTGCACGAGTACGGTGTTGGCGTTGCGGGTCCATTAGGCCTCCTGCAGACTTCGTTCCCAGGCTACGAGCATACTCACCCTGTCGGCGAGGAGCTTCTTTCCTTCGCCTGCCGTATGGCGTGAACGTCCAGGGCGGCCGCCGCCCGGTACACTTTCAGCTCTTCGTGGTCGAACGCTGATCCCATCACGGAATCCCGTACTCGTACACCTACTCGTACACTCGTATCCCCCCGGAACGTGCACCGAATACCTCGATACACGATATTCACTGCCTTCCGGACGGCGTCCGCGTTCAGCGTTGCTTCCGCCGGTAGCGGAGGTCGTCGATCTCGACATACGGCACGCCGCCGTCCCAGCTTCCCCAGCCGGCGCCGACGCGCAGCTTCCCGTCGGGCGCCGCCTCGAAGACGGCGTCCAGCAGCAGGTGCCCGTCCACGGAGAGCCGGCGGCGTTCGCTCCGTCGATGACGAGGACCGCCTCGTGCCACGCCGTGTCCAGGGGCACCAGGGCGCCGGCCTCGCCGAGCCGGTTGACGGCGGTGTCCTTCGCGGCCACCTCCTCGCCGTCCCGCCGGACGCCGTACTGGGCGGCCAGCACCGCGCCGCCGTCGGGGCCTGCGCGTGACGCCGAGCGACAGGCTCCCGGCCGTCGTCTTGGGCCATTCACTCGCCAGGTGGTGCACCACCTGGATGAACCCGTAGAATTGCGGATACGGCACCTCGTCCGGCACCTGCGGCAGCCGGAACCGGAAGCGCAGCTCGCCGTCGCCCGCGATGGCGCCCTGCATCCAATGCTGGGAGGGGTGAGCGGGCGTGATGCGCAGCACGTGATTGGCCGCGTCCGCGTCGTCCGGCACGATACGCGGCGCCTCGGACCCGCGGACCCACCACGCCGGGGGCAGCCCGAACTCGAACTGCGCCTGGAACGCCGTCCCTTCCGGCCAGGTCAGCGGCGCCAGCGCCGCCTCGTCCCGCGCCAGCAACAGCAGGCGCGTGCCGTAGTCCGCCGGGAACGACACGGGCCGGTCGAGCGGCACCGGCCGGCGGGTGAAGAGGTCCAGCGCCCCGCGGTAGCCGTCCGCCGCCACGGGGGTCCGGGCCGCCTCCGCATGGTAGCTCTGCAGCAGGACCAGGAGCAGGCCGCCGCCCGCCGGCCCGGCTTCCGCCGGGCCTTCCAGTGCGATCCATTTCACCTCCGGGTCGCCGACGTCGACCGCCGGCTCGTCCGCCCAGTAGTTGTGCACGGCGACCTCCGGCCGGCCGTAGCCGAAGGTCTCGAACGCCGACATCAGGACCCGCACGTTGGCATGCTTGTGCGAGCTCCCGCCGCCACGGATCTCGTGGACCATGCCCATCGCCTTGTCCGAGAGCCGGCGGTGGGCGAGAATCTCCTCCGCGGGCCGGTCAGTGGCGCCGTAAGAGATGCCCAACCCACCGAACGCGTCCTCGCCGCGCAACAGGTGCCGGTAGTGCGGAATCAGACCGGCCATGCGGCCCATCTCCATAGCGCGCAGGTAGTCGGGCGGATACGGCAGGGGTTCGCCCCGTTTGCCCTTTTTCGGTGTCGGCAGGATCACGAAACCGCGCTCGGCCGCCTGACGCCTGCGGTCTTCAGCGGTCGGGCCGTCTTCCGGAATCCAGTGCCCGGGCGACTCCACGCCGAGTGTGGCGTCCCACCAGGTCGTGTAGGGCAGCACCTGGCAGTTGGTCACGTGTCCGACGATATGTAGCCGCAGGCGACGTTCGGGGTCGTTGTACATCGGGTCCACGGGGGTCATGCCCTTCGCCATCAGTTCGCGGCTGCGCTTCCAGACGCGGCGGAAGTAGGCCCGGTGCCCCCAGATGCCGTTCTGCCACGGTGTCCCGGTCCGGCGCAGATTGAACCGGTTGCGGTCCACCTGGGGATAGGTGTTGTCGTAGTAGATGCCGACACCGCGGCGCATCCACTGGTCGGCGTAGTACACCGCGAAATCGCGCCAGCTCCGCTGGTTCGCCGTGCGGGCCGCCGGCCCCCACGCCCGGCTGTCGGGAAAGGCCTTGCCCACGTAGTTGTACTTGATAAAACGGCACCAGCTCCCCAGGTCCCACTCGTCCATGTACGCCACGCTTTCGGGATGCAGTCCCGAGGTCTGGAACTCCTCGTAGTAGACCGTGATGCCGTTCGGGTGCCTGTTGCGCGAGGCGAAGCCCAACACGTTCTTGAGCCACTCCTCGCGGCCGTGCACCTTGCGTTCCGGGAACTGCCGCCTGGCGTTCATCTCCTCGAAGAAGGCCTTGAACTCGCCCTTCCAGACGTTCTTGCGGACCTCGGGGTCGCGGGCGGAGACCACCTTCTCGACAAGGCGCCAGTCCTTGGGGTCGGGGTAGTGCCAGGCGCAGTTGTAGCCGCCCCAGACGTTGACCGCCATGCCGCCGCCGCCCGGCACCCTGTAGCCGCGCCAGCCCTCCGGCATCGGCTTGGTGGGCGAGGCCTGCAGGCCGAACGTGAAGGTACGCGGCGCGTCGAGCGCGACGGGCTTCTGGACCAGTTCCACGCGCAGCACGACCTTGCCGGGCTCGATCGAGAGCCGCTGGATGCCGCGTTCGCCGTCCGTCTCGTAGCCCGCCGTGTGGTCGGCGAACCAGGCCAGGCCCCGCTCCTCGGCCCCCAGCCAGACGTAGGGCGCGAAGGCCCAGCGCCCGCCGCCCCAGTGCATGAGCTGCGTCGCGTTCCAGACCTCGTACGATGCGGGCGCCTCGCCGGTGAACGGCGTCACCTCGAAGCGCGACGGCCGCCAGGTCTGGTTGATCCAGGTGACCCCGCCGCCGCGCGGCACCTTGCCGGCGTAGTTGTGGCGCATGGAGTTCATGCCCACCAGGTGGCAGAGCGGCGCCTCGCTCTCTTTCAGCGCCAGCTCCAGCCAGGCGCGGCCGACGCGCGGCGCGGTGCCGCCCCGCCCGGTGGGAGTCCAGGTCATCGTCACCTTCGCGCAGCCGTCCTCCTCGACCTCCACGGTGCTGTTCACGCGGAAGGCCGGGCAGGCGGCGGCGGTCTCGAACACGGCGAGGTCCGGGTGCTCCGCGCGGCCCTTCACCGGCCCCGCGCGCCACGACAGCCGGTCGCCCGACGGGGCTTCCACGACGAGCCGCATCGGTTCCGCCAGCAGCTCCCGCCCCTTGCTCACCACGCTGTCGAACAGGCCGAGCGCGTTGACCGCGTAGGTCCGGTCCACGACCGAGACCTTCGGCCCGTCGACCTCGACCGGCGTGAAGGGCGGGTACACGTCGTGCATCATGCCGATCGTGTTGCCCTCGAACTCGAAGGTGCGGCGGACGAAGGTCCGGTTCGAGCGGATCACCGCGCCGCCGCCGAGGTCGAACTCGACCCGGTACGTCCCCGGCGCCAGCTTCGGCAGCTGGAACAGGGCGTACCCGCGGCCCTTGTCGTCCAGCGGCACCTGCCGGCTCGCCGCGACCCGGCCGCCGCCCACTTCCAGGACGCGCACGGTGACGGCCGGCGGCGCGCCGTCCGGCAGCCGGTCCGGCAGCGTCTTGACCCGGTTTTCCGCGTCGAACCGCTTCATGTTCGGCTGGTCATGGACCTTGTCCGAGAGCGGCCGGATCGCGGCCTCGTAGTCGAACGCGACCTCCAGCTCGTTGTCGGTCGGGTAGTACGCGTACGGCACGCGGGCCAGGATCTGCTCGATACCCTTGGGCAGCTCGGAGCCGTGCACCTGCTCGTTCCAGCCCATCTTCTCGCGCCAGCGCAGGTCGTCCTCGGTCAGGCCCTCCTGCGCGTGCGCGGCGCCGGCCAGCGCGGCGCCGGCCGCCAGGCCGGCGGCGAAGGCCAGGCGACCGGGCCGGCGGGTTCGTGTCGTCCGTGTTTCCATCCCGGTGTCCCTTCCCCTGCGCGCGCGTAACATGTGGCAGGTGCATACCCTGCGGGTTGTGCGCGAGAACGGCAAGGCCAAACGCGCCGCCACGCAGCGGGCCGCCTTTCGGCGGCGGAGACCGCCGCGCTCCGACAGGCCCTCTCAGAGCGCTGCTACACGCTCCGACCGTCCGACGTCCGATCTCCGACCTCTGTTCTCCGTAGAACAAGCCCCTGGCCCACGGTCCGACGGTCTCACGGTCCGACCGACTGACAGACCTTCGGCCGACCGCGACCGCCGGCCGCGCGCGCTCAGACGCCCTCGATCGCCCGGGGCGCGAAGGCGGGCAGGGGCATGTCCGCCGCATCGGCCGCGACGCAGTGCGGGCTCAACCCCAGCCCGTAGCCGAGCCGCGCGGTCCGGTCCGGCGGCAGGTTCAGCAGGACCTGGAGCTCGGCGGGCTGATCGGGCTCGACGAAGCCCTCGATGACGGCGAAGACGGGGTGCGGTTTGCCGTCCGGCGTGCGGACCTCGAAGCCCGGCACATGCCGCGGCGGTTGCCATCCGCCCCGGACGTGGTCGCAGGCGACGCAGACGCGACCCAGCCCTCCCGGCTGCGGGCGGGCCTCCAGCCGGCGCGGCTGCGGGTTGGGGCCGCCGCCGTCCGCGCCCGCCAGGTGCAGGGCGAGCCGGGCGAGGCGCCGGCCCAGCCGCAGCTGCCCCGGGGTCTCGAGGTGGAGGGTGTCGGCCAGGCACAGGTCGACGGCGCTGGTGACCGCGGTGTGCGGCGTCCGTTGCGGGAGCGTGCGCAGCGTCTCGCGGAGCGTTTCCCAGGCGCGCTCCGTCCCCTGGACGCCGGGCCGGACCACCCGGCCGATCTGCACCGCGACGACCGGCAAGTCCGCCCGGCCGGTGTCGGCCCGCACCGCCGCGATCCACGCGTCGAACCGCTCCGCGTAGGCGGACACTTCGCCGTCGTTCGCGTCGGACTCGCCCTGGTACCACAGGATGCCGCGCAGGGTTCCCCCGGCCCGCTCGATGCGCCGGAGCATCGCGCCGTACAGGCTGCGATCGCCTTCGCCCCTGCGGTCCGGGCTCCACGCGGCCAGCTTCGTGCCCCCGTGGGCGGCCGGGATCAACCCCACGGGCCGGCCGAGGGCGTCGGCCATCGCCATGCCGAACGACAGGCCCGGCCCCACGCCGGTGGTGCGCTGCCGGGCCTCCTCGCGCGCCAGGTGCCCGTTCGTCCAGCCTCGCCGTTCGGGAGGCAGCTTCGGGCGCAGGATCTCCGCGTGCACCGCGGTGAAACTCTCCCACGGCCGGTGCAGGGGCTCCTCGGCGCGGCCCCACCGGCCGGCGCTGGAGAAGCACCAGACCCGGTCGTCCGGCGGCGGGGCCAGGCGCAGCAGCCCCGCGCCCTGCATGTTGGACTGGCCCGCCAGCACCCAGACGTCCAGGTCCTCCGGCGGCCTCGCGGCGGCTGACATGTCGGCACTCCTTCCCGGCGCGCGACCGGCGCGCGACCGCCCGTACACGCCCCCGGGCTACGGCCGTGACGCGACCACGCGGGGCTGGTGGAAGAGCACGGGGCCGCGCAGCTTGCCCTCGTCCGTGCCGAGGCTGAGCAGGACGGTCCGCCCCGCCCAGGGCGCGAGGTCCGCGTCGCAGACCGCCTCGCCGTCCGAGGCGAGGGGTTCGTCGAACACCGGCCGGCCGTTGACCGCCGCGAAGACGCGGCACGTGCTGTCCTCGCGCTCCATGCGGGCCGTGAAGCGCAGCCGCTGCCCGCCGCCCTCCGCGGCGCCGGGCAGCGCCACGAGCCAGTCGGTGGCGGCGCGCGCGTCCCGGTGCCGGAGTCTCACGGCTTCCCCGCCCCCCCCCACTGCGGGCGTGGTGCCCTTGCGCATCACGGCGCGGACCCCGTTCGGCTCGTGGTAGGCGGCGCGAAAGGCGTCCACGGCGGCGAGGCGCAGTGCGGGCTCCTTCCCGCCCGGCGGCGGGACGGCGAGGGGCGCCGCGGCCGACACGGCCACGGCGCCCGGCGCCTCCACGCGCAGGCGGTAGCGGCGGCGCTCGCCCCGCGGCGCGAGCGGCTCGAGGCGCGCCCCGGAGCCGCCGGCGGCGACAAGGGCATGGGCGGCCTCCAGCTCCAGCCCGCCCGCGCGCGGCCGTCCGTCGGGCGTGTCCAGCTCGAGGACGAGCAGGCCGTCCCGGTAGGGCCGCGCGCGCCGGATGAAGACGCCGGGCGGCAGGCTCGTCACGCGCCAGTCGGGGATCCGGTCGCCGGGCACGGCCAGGTACGTCTGCTCCGGGCACAGCCCGATGGCCGTGTCGCCGTCGTAGGCGATCCAGCCCTCCACGTTGAACGACGGCGGGAGCGCGGCGCGGCCGCGCCCGACGATGCGCCAGTACAGCATCTCCTCGCCGCCGTCGGGCAGGACCTTCATCATCCGGCCCTCGGGCCGGATCTCGGAGTAGATGCGGTACGGCGTGCCGTCCCGGCCCCGGTAGTACATCCGCACGGCCGGATCCCAGTCGACCGGGTATTCCGGCCGCATCAGCGTCGAGGCCTGCAGTTCGAAGAACCGGTTCTGGAACGTCGTGCGCGGCGCGTAGTCGGTGACGTCCGCCGGGTCCGGTTCGCGGAACGACGGGCCGGGGAGGCGGCCGAGCACCTCGTAGAAGGCGGGGTTCGGGCCGCGGAACAGGTGGACGTAGCGGTTGTAGAGAAAGCCGCCGAGGGGGTGGACGGTCCGGCCGCGCTCGAGCGGGTCGCCCAGCCACGGCCAGTTGTCCTTGCCGTACATCCCGAAATCGACGACCTGCGCGGAGAGGTCCGTGGTGTACTCGCAGCCGAGGAAGCAGCCGGGGATGCGCTCCTTCATCCGCTTCATCAGCTCCAACTCGCCCTGCAGGTTGTTCCGGCCGTCGATCAGCCCGCCGCCCGTGTTGGGGACGCCCGTGGAGCAGTCCATGTAGAAGCCGCAAAGCCCGAACCGCTCGAAGCTCTGCGCGGCCCAGCCGACGACCAGGTCCTGCCACGGCCGGTGCGCGCAGTTCACCACGAAGCTGTTCTTCGCACCCTCGACGGGGCTGCGCGGCGCCGTGCTCTCGCCGAAGACCGACCGGCGCCGGTAGTCCCAGAAGCGGGGCGCCCACGGGTGGCCCTCGTTCATGTGGCTGATGTTGAGGTATACCATGAGGTGCGCGTCGTCGCCGCGCAGCTCCTCCGCGAGCGGCGCGATCATGTGGAGTTCCGGGCCCTTCTCGATGTCGTAGGGGAACAGCCCCTTGTCGCCGACCGTCGGCATCACCTTCCATCGCTGCGGCGCCCAGGCCGCGCAGCGGTCGCGGTGTTCCGCGGGCGGGAGCGAGTAGCTCGCCCCGGTCATCCCGCGGATGTCGCGCAACCATGCCGGGCCGCGCTCGTCGATCGGCTTCACGCCGAAGGTCTTCTCCCAGTGGTCGCGGTACGCGCGCGCCGCCGGCACCCAGTTGCCCTCGTAGACGTTCACCCGGATCGTGCGCGACGGCGCGCGGGTGTACGCGTCGAACGGCGCGTGGTTCACGCTCTCGAAGAGCACGTCGAAGCTCTCCTCCCGGTTGCGCCAGTGGAGGTAGCGGTCGCCGAGTTCCGGGTCCGTCATCCACAGGCCGACCGAGCCCTTCGCGCCCTCGGCGACGAGCAGCGACGACGTCCAGGGGCGGGGCCAGTGCCGCACGCGGGTCCGCGCGTCGACCGGCTCCTCCGAGGGGTGCACCTCCACGCTCTCCATCCGCGTGAGAACCCAGGTCAGGTCGCGCGAGAAGTTGAGCAGGCCGACGCCGATGCCGTAGACCCCCTTGCGGGGGCTCTCGGCCGCGCCCTCGATCTGGAGGTCGCCCGACCCCGGCAGGACGCTCACCTCCAGCGTCACTGTCTCGTCGGGAAACGCCGAGCCGTCGCCGCCGCGCAAGCCGCGCCAGGCGAGCCGGACGCGGTCCGGTCCCAGGCGCGTCAGGACCGGCACGGCGTCCGCGGGCACCTGGTGAACGCAGCGCGCCACCGCTTCCGGCCCGTAGTCGCCGTCGCCCGCGTGCAGGGCGGTCAGCATCCGGAGGTCCGCGGCGTCGGGCGCGGCGGGCCGCAGGCCGAGGCCTTGCGGCATGTCCGCGAGCCGCTCCGCGAGCCGGGGCAGCCGGCGCGCGTAGACCTCGCCCGTGAGCCGGTTCTTCAGCGAGGTCAGGCACGCGGCCTCGATCGTCGCCTCGTAGCGGGGGGTGCGCACGAAGAGCGTGCCGCCCTCGAGTGCGAAGACGGCTTCTTCCGCGGGGGCGCAGGCCGCGCCGAGCAGCAGCGCGCCGACGAGGAGCCCCGGGGCCGCGCGCGGCGTGCGGCGGCGGGTACGCGGGGCGACGGCCATCCGGCTCTTCATGGGCGTGTCTCCTTCTGCCCGGCCGGCCGGTCCCGGTCGCCCGGACGACTCCCCTGTTTCCTCAGCCGCTCCAGGACGGCGCGGCGCTGCGTGTCGGCGGCGCCCCCGGGCTGCCAGGCCTCGAGCGCGCGGACCGCTTCGCGGCGGGCAGCGAGGAAGTCGTCCAGCCGCTCGGCGGGCTGGCCGATGGCGCGCATGCCCTCGACGTGTTCGCGCTGCCGCTCGGGCAGCTCGGCGAGGACCTCGAGCAGGACCTCACGCCGCCCGGCGACCTGCTCGGTGCGGAGTCTCTCGACGACGGCCGCGGCGTCGGCCTCCGGGTTCCGGAACATCGCCAGCGCGTAGACCGGGGAGCTGCCGAAGACGCCGAAGGCCGCGATGATGCGCCGCTTGAGCTGGTCGATCTGCGCCGCGACGACTTCGCGGCTGCGGGCGAGGGCGAGGCGGTCGCGCGGCCGCCAGCGCCTCGCGGTCGGGATCGGACGCCCGGAGCGCCAGGTCGTCCAGCTCGATCCCGCCGAACGCCTCCGCGCCCCACGGGAAGGCGATCTCGAACGCACTCTTGCGCCCCGGCGCGGCGCCGTCGAGCGCGAGCTGTTCGGCGCCGTCCCACGACACGACCAGCCGCCCGTCCGCCCCGGCGGCGATGCGCACCTCGTGCTCCCCGTCATCGACCGGGCCGGCGGGAGGCGACCCGACGCGGCGCGTCCGCCCGTCGCGCTGCACCCGCGCCCGCCAGGCCCACCCGGCTTCCGGGTCCGCCTCGAGCGAGACGGTGACGGCCGGTTCCCCCCGGTCGAGCCGGCTGTGCGTCAGGCCGTGGCCGCTCCATTTCAGGCCGACGCCGAAGCCCGCGTCGAAGACCGTCGCCGTCTGCGCGGGCGGGCGGCCGAGCCGGACGCGGAAGCGCAGTTCGCCGTCGGAGAACGGAGGCAGGCCGCGGTACTTGATCAGCCGCATCGGGCCGCGCCAGGTCGCGCGGTACGCGCCGAGGCGGAGCCGCCCGCCGTCGGGTGCGGCCCCGTCGGAGACGTAGTCCCAGCCCGGGTGCAGCCAGTCGTCGAAATCGTCGGCGAAGAGCACGTCCCCCGCGGGCGCCTCCGCGCCCACGAGCAGGAGACGGGTCTGGTACGGGAAGTCGAACGGCACCTCCACCGCGGCGTCCCGCACGGGCAGCACGCCGAGATCCAGCCCCTCGAGCGCCGTGGCGCCGGGCGCGAAGCCGATCCGTTCCGCGTCGAAGGCCACGCGCGCGCGCAGCGGGTCCCGGCTCCAGGACTGGAGCACGAGCAGCATCTTGCGGTCCGCCGCCCGCGTCAGCAGCAGGCCGCGCACGTCGTCATGCTCCACGCGGAACGCCGGCTCGTCGTCCCAGTACAGGCGGGTCTTCACGGCGTCCGTCCCGTAGCCGAAGGCGGCGAGCGCGCGGTTCAGGTGCAGGAAGCTGTTGGTGCCGCCCGAGACGATCTGGTGCACCGTCCGCATGCCCCAGGAGCGCGTGCCGCGCTCGGTCTTCGTATCGGGCGTCGCCCAGGCCTCCGCCGGGAGCGAGGACTGGAAGAGGTCGTGGACGAGGTACGGGTAGTTCCCCACCTGTCGGCCCGTGGACGACGCCAGCAGGTAGGCGGGCGGGAAGGGCTCCCCGGGCGTGTAGCGCTCCGGGTGCGTCTTCGCGTAGATGCTCTGGCTCAGCTCCATGTCGTAGTTGACCGTCGCCCAGGAGAAGAACGGCAGGATGTTCGCGTTGGTCATGTGCACGACGAACTCGAGCGGACGCGGCGTACCGCGCTTCCGCCACGCGTTCATCAGGTTCCACGTGCGGCGCAGGTACTCGCGCTCGTTCCAGTAGGCGAAGGCCGGCTGGCGGCGGCCGTCGGCCGTCGTGTACGCGGCGCTGGTCCAGGGGTTGTACGCGAGGCGCGGGTAGGTGTTGTCCCAGTAGATGGTGACGCCGCGCTTCCACCACTCGTCCATCAGCGCCAGCGCGTAGTCCTGGTAGGACGTGCAGAAGTTGACGCGCGCGCCGGGGTTGATCTCGCGGCCCCCGGTGTCGCGGTAGACGTCCACGCTCTCGAACCGCCGCTCCGGCAGCCGCACGAGGCTCCACTCGTCCTGGAAGGCGTAGTACTCGGGGAGGAAGGGCAGCACGCGCATTTCCTCGAAGTACATCGGGTCCGGCCGGCCCGCCGGCTCCTTCCGCAGGAAGATGCCGATGTCCTCGCGCCAGGGCCGGATGCCGTGCACGGGCGGGGGGTCGAACTGCTCGACGAAGCGGTCGAAGAACGCGCCGTCGACCGGCCGGCCGGCGCGGGCCGCGACGACCTGGTCGGCCACCTCCCAGCGGTCCATCCACGGCGACTTCCACGCGCAGGAGAGCCCGCCCCAGGGGTGCACGGGCACGCCGACGCCCGGCAGCGTGTCGCCCTTGCGCGCGATGTCCGCCGGCACCGGCTTCGCGGGCGAGACCTGCAGGCCGAACACCAGTTCGGTCGGTGCCTCGATCCGGCCCGGGACGTTGACGAAATCGACACGCAGCACCACCGCGTCGCCGCGCCGGTCGATGCGCAGCAGCGGCCGGTCGTGGTTCTTGGCCGTGATCCAGCCCCGGTCGTTCTCCGCGAACCAGCAGAGCCCGCGTTCCGGCCCGCCGAGCCAGACGTAGCTGGTGAACGCGTTCAGCCAGGCGCCGTTGCGCAGGGTCCGGCGGCTGTCCCAGACGGTGGTCTCCCCGTTCGCGCCCGCCGGCGCGGCCGGGATCGCGCCCGTGAAGCCGGCGCGCGGGCTGCGGCCGTACTCCTGCATCAGCGTGGCGACCTCGCCGCGCAGCGGGATCTCGAGCGAGAGCCGCTCGAGCGGCTCCGCTCCCTCGACGGGCCGCAGCCGGAGCGTCACCTTCATCATGCCGTCGACCTCGACCTCCGAAGTCGTCTCCACGGCGAGCGCGGCGCAGCGGCTGGCGGCGCGGTAGACGGCGCGCGCCGGCTCGGACGCCTCCAGCTCCACGCCGCCTTCCCAGTCCAGTTCCCGCCCGGCGTCGTTCACGGCCACGAGGCGCGCGGGGCCGGCGAGGATCTCGCGGCCGACGCTCGTGACGCGGTCCCAGAGGCCGAAGGCGTTCATGACGAACGCGCGCCCGACCACGCCCACGCGCGGGCCGTCGGTCGTCACCGGCTCAAAGGGCGGGAAGACCTCGTCCGTCACGCCCAGCGTGTTGCCTTCCCACGCGAAGCGGGGGCGCGAGAGCCGCTGCGGGGCCGACTCGGCTTCGCCGATGCGGACGGACACGCCGTACTCGCCGTCCAGCGCCGGCAGGTCGAACGCCCGGACCGGCGCCTCCTCCGCGCCCGCCGGCGGGCGCGGCGTCTCGCCGCGGAAGACCACGCGCCCCTCCGCGTCACGCACGAGCAGCTCCACCGGCGCCGCGGGGTCGGCGCGCGCATCCGGCGCGACCCGGGCGTACAGGCGCCGTTCCGAGGGCAGGTGCCAGAAGGCCAGGTCCGCCACGGGCGGGCGCGGCGGCCGCACGCGCGCCGGTTCGGCGTAGCGCAACCACGCGTTGACCGCTTCCTCCGCGGTCAGCGAGCCGCCGAACACCGTCACCTCGTCCACGTCCCCGAAGCCGCGCGGGCTGAAGGTCAGGCGGTCGAGCGTTTCGCCCTTGAAATTCGCCGCGCAGGAGGCAACGGGCTCGCCGTCGAGGTACCAGGTCAGGCGCCCGTCGCCCCAGCTCACGACCACGTGGACCCAGCGCCCCGAGTACATTTCCGCGCCGGTCGCGTCCTGCGCGAAGGTCATCTGCCTGTCGGGCCGCCTGAAGAACAGCGTCACGGGGCGCAGCCCGTGGGAGCTGTTCCAGAAGTACAGGCTGAAGAGCGACGTATTCAGCAGGGTGCGGTTCTGGTCCATGCGGTTGGCATAGCCCCGCGGCCTGATCCAGAAGGCGAGCGCCCCCTCGCGCGCCGACGCGAGCGGACCGGACAGCGTCAGCGGCCCGCTCCACGCCCGGCCGAGCACGCCGTCGACGGCCCGCCCGTCGCCGGACACGCGCAGGCCGTCCGGGAGGCGGGCCTGTGCGGGGTCGCCGTCGCAAGGCAGGTGGACCACCGCCCGCGTCCCGGGCAGGAACGAGCGCGCCGGCGCCGCCGGCCCCTCCGCCGCGAGGCGCCGGATCCAGGCGTCGTCCGGCCGCGGCCAGAACTTCGCCACGTTGAGGTGAATGCGCGCCTGGTCGACGAGCCCGGGCAGGCCCCCGCCCACGCGGACCGGCGCGGCCGCGGTCTCCCGGTCCGAGCCCTCGAACCGCGCCGAACCGGACGGGACGAGCCGCCGCGCGAGCTCGCGCCCGTCGAGGAAGAGGGCGAGGTCCGCCCGCTTGACCGTTGCGGCGACGTGCCGCCAGGCGCCCGGCGCGACGGCGCCGGGCTCGGACACGAGTTGGCCGCGCCCGCCGCCGAGGGCCGAGTAGGCGACGCCGAGCGCGCCGTCCGGCTCGACGAACAACTCGAGCGAGCGGCTCTTCCCCGGCTCGCCCTCCCGCCGGATCACCCACGCGCGCTCCTCCGGCAGCCGGTCGAGCCGGACCCAGGCCTCGAGCGCGGCGCTCCCGGCCACGAGCACCGGGGCGTCCGTCCACGTGTAGGCCGCGGGTCCCTTCCAGGCGCGGCCGAACCGGCCGTCCTCCGCGGCGCCCGGCACGTCGTCGAACGACGCCAGGAACCAGGTCTTCTCGTCCCGCTCGTACGGTTCCCAGAAGGCGGTGTCCACCGCCCGGGCCGTCCCCGCGCCGAAGAGGGCGAGGGCGGCCAGGAGCGGACGGCCCCACCCGGGGCGCGGCGCGGCGGGGCGGCGGGTGCGGGAGGGAGGGAGGCGGCGGCGCATGGCAAGGTTCCTTTCGCAGTTCCGGGCTTCGAGGGGCCCATCGTAGCGGCACGCTTCCGCACCCGCAAGGCGGCCGCGATCCGGCGGGCCGCCCGCCGCGGCGTCCGCGCCCGGCCGCACTCCCACCCGGCGGCGGGTCTGGGCGCCGGGCGGGACCGGCGGGAGCATCGGCAACGGGCGGCGGCGTTGGGGCCAACGCCGCCCACCTTTGCGTGAAGGCGGACTTGTCTCGCCGCAGCCCCGCCGGGGCGAAGGCGGACTTGTCTCGCCGCAGCCCCGCCGGGGCGAAGGCGGATGGCCCGCGTTGGCCCTCCGTCGCCCGGCGGGCCATGGAGGGCAAGCCGCAACGCGGGCAGAGGGTGCGGGTCACCGTCGTGCGCCGCTTCCGGGGCTGCCGCTACGAAATCCGCGTCGCGGGCGGGGGCGCGGCGCCCGCCGCGGTGCGCATCGAGGGCCGGCCGGTCGAGGGCGGGCTGCCGCCCGTCGTCCGGGAACCCGCCTGCCGGGTCGACGCGGGCTGACCGGCCGCCCTTCCGCGAGCCCTGCGTCCGCACCCCGCGCGGGTCGGCCACGGACAACGGCGAAGAGCAACGAAAGGGGCGGGCCCCCCGGTGGTCCCCGGGGAGCCCGCCTGTCCATTCGCCTCGCGGCGTGTCCGCGCGCGGCTCAGCCGCGACGGCGGCGCAGCGCGAAGATCGCGCCCGCCAGGCCCAGCAGGCCGAAGGTGGCCGGCTCGGGGATGCCTACGGCCTCTTCCCAGCTGTCCGTCACGACGATCTGGTCGACCCAGGCATCGAGTACGGCATTGTCGGAGAACTCCTGGATGTGCACCGCGCCGACGGCCGTCGGCGGCGTGTTGAACGTGAAGCCGTTCACCGACGAGTCCGGCGTGCCCGGCTCGGTCAACGTGCTCGGGTTGAAGAACAGGTCGATCCGGTTGTACGGGTTCGACGCACCGGGCGTCAGCTTGCTCAGCTTCACGACGACCAGGTTCACCTGGAACGCCGGCGGCTGGGCGACCGCCGCGCCGAGCAGACTTGGCGACCCGTCCTCTTCGCGCACTCGGGCCAGCACGCCGCCGCTGCTGCTCTCCCACCCGAGAAAGCGGTTGAACGTCACCGTGTCCGTGAGGCTGACCCGGTAATTGGAACCCGCATACGTATCCCGCGCCCAGAGCATGCTCATGTAGACCGTGTCCGAGCTGACGGGGTCGAACGTGCGGGACAGCTGGTAGCCCTGCGTGTTCGCCGTGCTGAACCAACCCTGGCGGTTGCCGCCGTCGATGGAGACGGCTCCCGAATTGTAGCTCATCGTCGGCGCAAGCTGCCCGCCGCTTCCGCCCGTCGCATCATCCCCGGGAGCCAGGATCTCGGCCTTGCCGGCCGGTGCCGTGATCACCCACGGCGCGTTCCATCCGCCCGGGCCGTTCTGCGTGCTCCACGTCTGCGGGGTGGCCGCGGTGTAGCTCTGAAAGTCCTCCTGCGCGAAGACGGTGGCCATCGCCGGAGCCGCCGCCAGAACCGATACCGCCAGAATAGCCAATAGGCTCTTCTTCATGCTTCCTGCTCCTTTCCTTGCTTCCCCGGCGGCCGGACCATCCGGCCGCCTTCTGCTTCCCGTTCCGCCCGAGGAACCCCCGACCGACACCCAACAGTGACGAGTATCCACCTTGCCGTGCGGCGTGTCACGCTATACTATCTTATGAAATCACGTGGACAGTAGTATAACAAAACACCGGCGGCCGATGCCGCGGCCGCGGACGGCGGAGGTGGCCGCGCACCTGCGTCGGCTGATCGTGGAGGGGCGGCTCGGGCCGGGTGCCGCACTGCCGACGCAGCGCAAACTGGCGGAGACGCTGCGCGTGAGCCCGGTCAGCGCACACCGCGGCATCCGCGTGCTCGTGGAAGAGGGCTTCCTCGTCACGGGCGGCCGGCGCGGCACGCGTGTGGCCGCGGCCCCGCCACACCTGTGCCGCTACGCGGTGGCCTTGTCGGAGCCGCCGGCGGCCTGCGCGGAGTCGCCGCACCTGAGCGCGACGCTCCGGGCGGCGCGACACGTGCCGGGTCTCGCGCCGCGCTCGTTCCCGGTCTTCCTCACGGGCGGTGCGCAGCCGATGGTCTCCCGCCTCGTGCGGGAGGCGGAGGCGGGGCGCCTTGCCGGGGTGCTGACCGTCTCCGACCCGGGGCTCCTGGCGGCGCTGGGGCTGGACCGGCTGCCGCCCCACGTGCCGCTCGCCTCGATCAGCCACGATTACGGCGGCCTCGCGCCGGCGGTTCGGATCGACCTGGACCGCCGCTCGTTGATCCGCCGGGCCATGGACCTGGTGCGCGAGGCGGGGCACACGCGCCTGGCCGTGCTCTGGGGCGGCGAGCCGCACCGCGCGGAGCCGGCCGTGGAGCGGGAGGCGGCCCGCCACGGGATCGCCTGCCCGGCGCGGTGGCGCCAGTTCGCCATGGTCCGGCACGAGGCGCCGACGCGGCACCTGGTGCGGGTGTTGTTCGAGGCCCCGCGCGCGCGGCGTCCGCAGGCGCTGTTCGTCGGCGACGACAGCCTGACCGGCATCGCCTGGCGGGAGCTGGAGGCGATGGGGCTGGCGTCGGGCCGCGACCCGTTCGTCGTCTCGCACGCCAACTACCCGCGCGCCCCCTCGCGCCGCCGTCCCATCCGCCGGCTCGGCTTCGACGCCCACGAGTGGATCCGGGTCGCGGTGGCCGCGCTCGAGGCGTGGCGGCCGGGCGACCCGCAGCGCCGCCTCCGCCTCCCCGCCCGCACCCCGGAGGAGGTGGCCGCCGCGCACCGCCGGGCGCGGCGCCGGCCCGTCCCGCTGCCCGGCGCGCCCGGCGCGCCCCGGCGCGACGCGGTGGACCGCGCGGGGCCGGGCGTGTAGGGTGTGCGCGGGGCGGCGGACCGGGACGGCCGCCCGGCCGGAGAACGGAATCATGTGTCTCGGCATACCCATGCGCATCGAGTGCGTCGACGCGGACGGCACCGGCGAGGTGGAGCTGGACGGCACCCGCCACACGGTCAGCCTGGAGCTGGTCAGCGGTCCGGGCTGCCCGGTCTGCATGACGGAGACCGGCTACCTCGACACCGCCGTCGAGCTTGCCCGCGGCGGGGCGGGCTAGCCGCGGGTGCTGTGGCGGCGCGACGGGCCTAGCCGCCCACAGAGCGGTGCTACACCGGCCATCGTGTAGCAGCGCTCTCAGAGCGCCTGCAGAGCGCGGGGGCGGAGGAACGGAGGGATCTCACGCCCGCCCGCCCCCGTTGCGGCGGGGCACCCGCTGTCTCACGGGGTCCGCCCGGGGCTCGCTCGAGGTGCGAAGTGCGCGGAGAGCGCTTTGCCGGGACGGCAGGCGGCGGGGCGGCCTTCCGCCGGGTTGCAAAAGCTTGTGGGTACGGCGCGCGGGACCGTATGTTCCCCTCCGCGTGCTCCGCCCGGACCGGGCCGGCGCCGGGACGGAGGGAGACGGATGAAGCGACGGGCGAGCGGCGGGGCGGGCCAGCCGCGGGTGCTGCGGCGGCGGGACGGGCGGCCGATTCCGATGCCGGTGTTCGACTGCGTCCACGACCAGATCGAGCAGCACGCGCTGATCGCGCGGCTGGCGCGCAACGGGATCGGCACGTTCTCGGTGCGCACGGACCTGCCGATCGGCGCGGAGGAGCTCGCGCCCGGCGTCGCGCGGGCCGTCGCGCGCGTCGGCGTGCTGGCGGAGCACGCGCCGGACGCCTGCCTGCTCCTCTCCCTCGCGGTTCGGCCGGGCCCCTCGTGGCGCCGGGCGCACGACGACGAGCTGACCCGGACAGCGGACGGGCGCTACGCGCTGATTCCCCGCCGCTTCGACGGTCACTACCGCGCGGACGAGGTGCCGCCGGAGCGGATCTGGAACGAGGCCGAACCGTCGGTCTTCTCCGTCCGCGAGACCCGCGACTACGCCCGGGCGTTCCGGGCGCTCTTCCGTGCGCTGGCGAAGGAGCCCTGGGGCGACCGCGTGGTCGGCGCGTTCCTGCACAAGTACGTCTTCGGCGAGTGGGCGGTGCCCCACTGGTACCCCGACCGCTGTCCGCCGGCGCGCCGCTTCGTGAAGCGGTTCCTGCGCGACCGGTACGGGACCGACGACGCGCTGCAGCGGGCGTGGGGCGACCCCGCGGCGCGCCTCGCCGACCCGCGGCTCCCGGTGCGGGAGTCCATCTACCACCGCCTGGACGTCGGCCAGATCGTGATCGAGAGCCAGGCGATGCGGGACTACCTGGAGGCCGAGGCGCTGGCCCTCGCCGTCAAGTTCCGCGACATGTGCCGCGGCATCAAGGCCTGCGGGGAGCACCTCGTGGCGGGGGGGTTCTTCGGCTACGGGCATCCCTACCAGAGCGAGATCCGGTCGGTCCTCGACGACGACGCGATCGACTTCGTCTGCACGCCGATGGAGTACCAGAACCGCCAGCCCGGCGGCGGGGTGAGCAGCCAGAGCCCGTACCCCGACATGCCGCGGGTGCACGGTTCCGTGTTCTTCGACGAGCTGGACACGTCGACCCACGTCGCGCCCGAGATCATGAACAACGTCGGCCGGCCCCGTAACCGGCGGGAGAGCCTCGGCGTCGTGCGCCGCGACCTGGGGCAGATGATCCTGCAGGGCCACGCGGGCTGGTACCTGGACTTCGCCGGCGAGGCGGGCCACGGCTGGGGCATTACCTACCGGAAGACCTTCCCCCGCCGGCGCGCGTCCTACTACGACGACCCGGTCCTGCTCAAGATGCAGCGCCGCATCCGCGAGGTGTGGGACGCGGCGGAGACCCTCGACCGCGCGCCCGTCGCCGAGGTGCGCATCTTCTATCCCCGGCAGAACAACCGGATCGCCGCGCTGGGCCACGCGAAGCGGATCGAGACGCCCATGGCCGGGATCCCGATCGAGGAGCACGCGCTGGGGGACCTGCTCGAGGGCCGCGTGGAGCCCGCGCGGGTCAACGTGCTCTGGTGGCCGGTCCTGCTCGATACGGCGGAGCGGGCCGCCCTCGCGCGGCGGATGGAGACGTCGGAGCGGGACTGGATCGTCTACGGTCCGGGCGGGCTGGTGGACCGCGGGTGCGCGGGCGTACCGGACGCGGAGCGGACGGCGGACCTGGCGGGCTTCCCCGTGG
This sequence comes from uncultured bacterium, assembly GCA_963744655.1. Taxonomy (GTDB): domain Bacteria; phylum Verrucomicrobiota; class Kiritimatiellia; order PWTM01; family PWTM01; genus CAVUUJ01. The sequence continues at coordinate 1,471,274 of CAVUUJ010000002.1, forward strand.
ACCTCGAGTGGTTGCGGGAGCCGGTCGTGCTCGCCGCCGACCCCGCCGGGCGGCTCGCGCGCTCGCGCCTGCGCGCGCTGCCGGCCTACGGGCAGACCCACAAGGTCCTGCGCTCGCGCAACGTCCCCTGGCTGCCCGGGGGGCGCGACCTGCGGCGCGACCCGCTGCCCGTGGAGCCGGTGCAGAACCGGTGGCGCCTCTCGGTCCGGGAAGCCCCCGGCGTGGAGGTGCTGGCCCGGCACGGGGAGACGGGCGCCCCGGCCGTCGCCCGCCGCCGGACCCGCGCGGGCGGGAGCGTCTGCCTCTACGCGCTGCCGGTTTTCAACAGCGAGCTGTACCGCATCTTCGCCGACTGGGCGGGGGCGCACCTCTACATCGAGGAGGACGCCTACCTGCTGGCGCGCCGCGGGCTGCTGTTGCTCCACCAGGCGCGCAAGGGGACGTACCGCGTCCGCCTGCCCGGCCGGCCGGGCGCGGCCCGCGACCTCTGGCTGGATGAGCCGGTGCCCGTCCGCCGCGGCGGCGTGACGCTCGAGGGCCCGGCCGGCACGACCCACTTCCTGCAACTCACGCCACGCGACGGATGAAAGGAAAGACGGTTCTTTCGCGAATTTTGTGGGTGGCGGGAGCCAAGAGAACCAGGAGTGATCGGGCGTTCGTGACAAAGGTTTCAGGTTTCAGGTTTCGGGTTTCAGGAGTGAGAGATGGCGCATAGGACGTACATGGCGGTTGAGGACTTGGATGTCTACCGTGAGCTGTGCCAGTTGCACTTGGAGGTATGCGATCTGACTCACCAGTGGCCCGCTGAGGAACGCTATGAGTTGGGGAGCCAGGTTCGACGATCATCGAACAGCTCGCCGTCGCAATTGGCCGAGAAGAATGATGATCGACACGTGCGCAACAAGATCGAGGGCGAGAATCGCAGCCGGGGTGAGGCGGGTGAAACGGTTCATCACCTGTACATGGCGCTACTCAAGAAGTACATATCGCAGAACACATTCCAACAGTACAGGCAGCGTTACCAGGAGTGTGTCCGCATGCTCAACGGCCTAGCCTGGACTATTCACGAGGTCGTGAATAGTCCACCGCTCCGCGGCCGTGATGTGCCCGCCTTGCGGGCACAAACGGGGCGTCGCCACGTTCGTCGCGTGACCGCGTTGGGCGCGGAACGCGACCTCACGCGGCGACGCAGTGAACACCGCGTCGCGTCCCCGTGAGGCGGGACGTTGTCCCCCCAACGGGGGACTCACGTCCACGTCCTGGCACGCGGGTTGCATCGCAGCCCCGCGTGCCAGGTGCCTTCATGAACGCCTTGCGTTCATGAATAGGGCAGGCTAGAGAAGACACTTGAGAGGAAGCTCCCGGTCAGCGATCGACGCTGGCACGTGACCGAAGCTCGCGAGCCGTATGGTGATGAAGACGAGCTGTCTCCACCGGGATGGCCCCCTGAAACCTGAAACCCGAAACCTGAAACCGTTACTGCGCCATGCAGCCGCAAGTGCGCCAGAATCAACTCATGACCCACACTTTTAGCGAAAGAGCCACAAAGGTTTCAGGTTTCAGGTTTCGGGTTTCAGGAGTGAGAGATGGCGCATAGGACGTACATGGCGGTTGAGGACTTGGATGTCTACCGTGAGCTGTGCCAGTTGCACTTGGAGGTATGCGATCTGACTCACCAGTGGCCCGCTGAGGAACGCTATGAGTTGGGGAGCCAGGTTCGACGATCATCGAACAGCTCGCCGTCGCAATTGGCCGAGAAGAATGATGATCGACACGTGCGCAACAAGATCGAGGGCGTGAATCGCAGCCGGGGTGAGGCGGGTGAAACGGTTCATCACCTGTACATGGCGCTACTCAAGAAGTACATATCGCAGAACACATTCCAACAGTACAGGCAGCGTTACCAGGAGTGTGTCCGCATGCTCAACGGCCTAGAGAAGACACTTGACTAGAGAAGACACTTGAGAGGAAGCTCCCGGTCAGCGCTCGACGCTGGCACGTGACCGAAGCTCGCGAGCCGTATGGTGATGAAGACGAGCTGTCTCCACCGGGATGGCCCCCTGAAACCTGAAACCCGAAACCTGAAACCGTTACTGCGCCATGCAGCCGCAAGTGCGCCGGAATCAACTCATGACCCACACTTTTAGCGAAAGAGCCGGAAAGACCATCATGCGCACCGGGTACCGCGTCCTCCTGCTCGCCTCGCTGCTCGCGGCGCCCTGCGGCGCCGCGGAGCCGATCCGCTACCGCGCGCCCCTGCTCGACGCGCCGCCGGTGATCGACGGCCGGATCGAGGAGGCGGAATGGCGCGGCGCGCAGCGTTTCGACGGGTTCTCGGACCTCCAGGGACGGCTGGTGCCCCGCAGGGCCCGGGCATGGGTCGGCGCCACGCGGACCCACTTCTTTGTCGCCGTGCAGAGCGAGCTGCCGCCGGTGGGCGAGCTGCTGGCGAAGCAGGAGCGGGGCAACATCAACATCGTGCACGACGACAGCGTGGAGATCTGGGTCGACCCCGATCCCGCCGCGGACAAGGGCGCGGCCTACCAGGTGCTGATCAACCCGCGCGACGTCATCGCCTACCAGCCCGTGCCCCGGGGCGAAGTCGAGCCGCCGTCCTGGGAGGGGCCCTACACGCTGAAGAGCGTCCTCGACGGCACCAACTGGGTCATCGAGGTCGCCATCCCGCTCGACACGATCGCCCCGGGCCGCGCGGCGACGGACGGCGAGTGGGGGATGAGCGTCTGCCGGAACTGGAAGCAGCCGTGGGTCTTCTCGAGCACGCACGGCTACGGCGGCCGCCGGGGCCGCTTCCGCTTCGAGGAGGAGGGCGTCGCGGTGCAGCAGCGGATCCTCAAGGACCCGTTCGAGCGCGACCTCGACCTGCCCGTCCGCCTCCTCAACACCGGCGCCTCCCCCCGCCGGGCGCGGGTCGGCGTGCGGCTCGAGCGCAACACCATGCCGGACCTCACCGCGGAGGAAGTCTACACGCTGGAGCCCGGCGGGACGGCGACGCACCCCTTTGCGCACGTGGAGGCGAACAGCGACGGCTTCGTCTACACCGTCGAGGTCGCCGACGCGGACAGCGGCGAGGCGCTGTTCTCCCGCAGCCTCCGGTGGCGCGAGCGGCGGGAGCGGCTCTGGGAGACCGTGCCGGTCGTGCGCAAGCCCCTCGAGTTGCGCTACGCGCATTTCCCTTACCGCGGCCGGCTGCGCCTGGTCGTGGACGCCGGGGGCCTCGATCCCGCGGCGCGGGTCGAGTCGCTCCGGGTGGACCTGCGGCCCGCCGGCGCGGCGGAGCCCGTCGCGGGCTGGTCCTTCCCGGACATCCGCCCCGGCGCGGTCTCCGAGCGGGTCGTGGAGGCCCCGGAGCTGGACGGCGCCTACGAGCTGGTGCTGACGGCCGCCGGCGAGGGCGTGCCCGCCGAACCGCTCGTCGAGCCGCTCGAGCGGAAGCACTACCCCTGGGAGGGGAACCCGATGGGGCGGTCGCGCACCGTGTACCCGCCGTTCGAGCCGATCACGCTGGAGGGCCGCGAGCTGCGGACCGTCCTGCGCGCGCACCGCCTCGCCGAGTCGGGCTTCCCGGAGCAGATCACCGCCGGCCAACCGGGCAGGGAGAAGCCGCTGCTGGCGGGCCCGGTCGCGCTGGAAGCGGTCATCGACGGCCGGGCCGTGCCCGTGACCGCGGAGGCGTTCGAGGTGACGGAACAGGCCGGCGACGTCGTGCGGACGCGTTCGGACCTTTCCGCCGGCCCCCTGAAGATCACGAACCGGGCGCGCTGGGAATACGACGGCGCGGTCCGCTACGACCTCGAACTCCAGCCCACCGACGGCGCGGTCGTGGAGGCGCTCACGCTGACCGTGCCGCTGCGCGACGACAGGGCGCCCTACCTGCACGCCATGGGCGACCACCTGCGCAACACCATCACCGACCACGTGCCGGCCGGACAGGGCAGGGTCTGGGACGCCTCGTCGGTCACGTGCCTGGACATGCCGGAGCGCTTCTGCACGTACCTCTTCCTCGGCAGCCCCCTGCGCGGGCTGAGCTGGTTCGCGGAGAACGACCGCGGCTGGCTCTGGGACCGGGAAACGCCGAACCTGGAACTGGTCCGCGACGGGGACGTGCTCGCCCTGCGCGTGCACCTCGTCAACCGCCCCGCCGCGATCGCGGAGCCCCGGCGGCTCTCCTTCGGGCTGCTGGCCGCGCCGGTGAAGCCCCGCGTCGACGGCTGGCGCTCCCGCTACACCTGGGGCGCCTACCGCCACTCGATTCTCTTCACGGACATCAACTGGCTCTGCGGGCCCGGCTGCTGCGCCAATGTCTACCCGCCGGACAAGGACATGTACTACTGGCGGATGATCGCCAGGGGCAACACCCGGCCGCTGTCCCCGGAGACCCTCCGCGAAGTGAAGGAGCGCGGCGGCCGCATGATCGACGCGCTCGACTACGTCTACTACGCGCAGCCCACCCGGGAGGTCGCCCACCAGACGTGGGCGCGCCACGTCTCGCACAACCTCGGGGGGGTCCGGTCGGATACGACCATGATCTTCTACTACAACCGGGCGGTCTGGAACGCCATGGACGAGTACCCCACGTTCGTGAACGAGTGGTCGCTCGGCGACCTGCCGACCCGGCAGTACGTGCGGAGGGCCAACGAGGTCAAGATCGTGCCGAGCGAGTCGTACATCGATTTCGCCCTCTACTGGTACGCCCGGTCCTTCGAGGTGGGCCGCAACCGCGGCGCGTACTGGGACAACATGTTCTTCAAGCCGTCCTTCAACACGGAGATGACGGACGCCTACGTCGATCCCGGGACCGGCAAGATCGTGCCCGCCACCGGGGTCTGGGCCATGCGGGAACTCGTCAAGCGCACCTTCGTGATGATGAGCGAGCGGCAGATGCGCCCCGTCACGATGCCCCACATGACCAGCACCTCGATCCTGCCCGTGCTCGCCTTTGCCACGGCGCAGCTCGACTGGGAGTGGGACCCGCAGAACATGTACCGCCGCCCCTACATGCTGATTGCCTCCAACGGCGAGCTGGCCGGGGTGATTCCGCAAATGCTCAGCGGCGGCCCGGACCCGCGCCGCAACGCGGGCATTCTCGCGGTCTTTGAACTCACGAGCGGGGGCCCCAGCGACAACCCGGAGTACGCGAGAATCACCAATCCGCTCTTGCCGCTCAAGATGCACCGCAAGACGGAGGTCTACCGCCACTGGGACGAGGGTGCGCTGCCGGTTCGCGTCGACCACGCCGACGTGCCCTGGATCGCGTACCACCTGCCGGGTTGCGAGACGCGGGTCGTGCTCCAGAGCTTCGTGGAGGAGCCGCTCGCGGGGCTGGCCGTGCGCGTGGACCTCGCGGCGCTGAAGTGGGCCGACGGCGTGGAAGTCCGCGACGCGGAGACGAACGAACCGATGCCGCTGCGCGACGGCGCGCTGCGGGTGGACCTGCCCGCGCGCGGCACGCGCAGCTTCGTGATCGCGCCCCCGGCCGGGGGCGGCAAGGAGGGGACATGAAGAGGGACGTGATAAAGAAGGTTCTTTCGCGAATTTTGTGGGTGGCGGGAGCCAAGAGAACCAGGAGTGATAGGGCGTTCGTGACAAAGGTTTCAGGTTTCGGGTTTCAGGACTGAGAGATGGCGCATAGGACGTACATGGCGGTTGAGGACTTGGATGTCTACCGTGAGCTGTGCCAGTTGCACTTGGAGGTATGCGATCTGACTCACCAGTGGCCCGCTGAGGAACGCTATGAGTTGGGGAGCCAGGTTCGACGATCATCGAACAGCTCGCCGTCGCAATTGGCCGAGAAGAATGATGATCGACACGTGCGCAACAAGATCGAGGGCGAGAATCGCAGCCGGGGTGAGGCGGGTGAAACGGTTCATCACCTGTACATGGCGCTACTCAAGAAGTACATATCGCAGAACACATTCCAACAGTACAGGCAGCGTTACCAGGAGTGTGTCCGCATGCTCAACGGCCTAGAGAAGACACTTGACTAGAGAAGACACTTGAGAGGAAGCTCCCGGTCAGCGCTCGACGCTGGCACGTGACCGAAGCTCGCGAGCCGTATGGTGATGAAGACGAGCTGTCTCCACCGGGATGGCCCCCTGAAACCTGAAACCCGAAACCTGAAACCGTTACTGCGCCATGCAGCCGCAAGTGCGCCGGAATCAACTCATGACCCACACTTTTAGCGAAAGAGCCATAAAGAAGACCCATCGCCCGGCCGGTCCCGCGGCCGCGGCGGCCCTGGCCGCGTGCCTCGCCTTCGCGTGGGGGGGCGGGACGGCCGCCCGCGCGCAGGAGGCGGAGGCGCCGATACCGGACTACATGGCCCACACGGTGGAGATCGACCCGCCGCCGGCGGGCCCCTCCTACCTCTACCCCTATGGGTACTACCCGTACGCCGGCGAGGTGGAGGTCCGCTTCGACCTGGACGCCGCCCTGGTGCGCACCTGGCTCTCGCCGGAGACCGTGCCCGCCGCCGCGCCGGAAACGACCGGCCCGGGCGTCGCCTACGGCTACTACCTCGTCGAGTGGGACTATGGCAACGAACGCCGCAGGCGGCTCATCGATTTCAACAAGCACGAGCCCACCCGACAGGGCCAGGCCCCCAATATCACCCTGGCCCCCCGCGATCCCGTGAGCGGGAAGAACCAGGAAAAGGAATGGGCCATGCGCTGGTATGGCAGCCTGGTCGTGCCCGAGACCGGCGTCTACACCTTCACCCTGCGCCCGTATTCCTGCGGCCGGCTGTTCGTCTCCGGCCGCGTGGTCGCCGACTCGGTCGGCTTCAAGACGTGGCACACGTGGCGGGGCAGCTCGATCCGCCTGGCCGCGGGCCGGCACCCGGTCGAGTTCGGGCACCTGCAGTGGCGCGCGAACGAGCCGCCGGAGTGGCCGAAGGAGCTGGTGCGCGTCACGGCGCCCGACGGCTCGACCTTCCCCCTCCCGGACGACTGGCTGCGCCTGCCCCGCGAGGGGGCCGCCGCGCCGGAGCGGCCGTGGACGGCCGATGCGGAGGCGCTCTTCGACAAGGCGGCCCCGCCGCTCCCCGAGGCGCTGCGCGGCGAGCGCGAGGCCCGCGTCGAGGTGCGTTCGCTCGCGACGGGCGACGCCGTGGCCGGAGCGGCCCTGCCGCTGGACGGCGACGGGCGCGGGCGCGCGATCGTTCCCGTGGGCGAGCTTCCCGAGGGCGGGTACCGGGTCGTCGCGACGGTGGCGGGCCGCGACATCCCCAACCCGGTCCCGTTCGAGCGCAAGGTGTTCCCGTGGGAGCGGAACGAGCTGGGCCGGGAACATGTCGTCTACCCCCCCTTCACGCCGGTGCGGGTGGAGGGCCGCGACGTGCACGTCGTGGACCGCGTCTGCTCCGTCAACGCGCTCGGCGGGTTCGACAGCGTCCGGGCGAAGGGCCGCGAGCTGCTCGCGGCCCCGGCGCGCCTGCGCGGGACGGATGCGAACGGCGCCCCGCTGGAGTGGACCGCGAGCGAGGTGGCGGGCGAGGAGGTCCACCCGGACGAGGCGCGCTTCCGGACGCGGGCCTGGGGCGCGGCGCCGGCGGTGTCGACGGACATCACCGTGCAGGAGGACGGCTGCGCGCGCTTCTCGGTGACGCTCGAGCCGCCGGAGGGGGGCGTGACGCTGCGCGACCTGTGGCTCGAGATCCCGCTGTTGGACCGCGAGGCGCCGCTCTTCCACTACGTCCATCCCAACGCCATGCGCCTGAACTTCGGCGGGGCCACGCCGCGCGGCGGCCGCATCGTGTGGGAGTCGAGGGACGAGCCGCCGGTGAAGCCCAAGGGCTGGTTCCCGCCCATCTGGTTCGCCGAGCCGGGTCCCGAGGACGGCCCGCTGTGGGACTCCGCGAAGGCGTTCTGGCACAAGGATGCGAACGACGCGAAGTACCCCAACACGCCCTTCACGCACTACATCTGGCTGGGCGCGGAGGAGCGGGGGCTGGCGTGGTTCGGGGCGAACGACCGCGGCTACGTGGTGAACGACCGGGACCCGGTCCAGACCCTCGAGCGGCGGGGCGACCGGGTCATCCTCAAGGTGCACCTCGTGCGGGGTCCGGCGCGCCTCGAGGCGCCGCGGACCGTGGTCTACGGCCTTCAGGCCACGCCCACCAAGCCCCTGCGCGCGGACTGGCGCACGCGACCCTATCATCCGGGGGTGGGCCCCGTGATCTGCTTCGGCGGCTACGGTTGCGCCTGCAAGTACCCCGACAACCGGGACTTCACGATCGCCGAGAAGGTGGTCGAAGCCCGGGCGACGGGCGAGGTCGACGAGGACTGGTTCGAGGCCTACGACCGTCGCCGTGCCTGGCCGGACCAGACCATCAACGACGGCCCGACGACCTGGCTTGACCTGGTGCTCGGCTTCGCCCGGCGGGCCGCGAGCGCGGAGGACCGTGACGCGCCGCTCAGCATCTACTTCGAGGAGAACCGGCCCCACCGGCGGACCGAGGAGTGGCAGGTGTTCATGGACGAGTGGTCCGGGAACGTGTTCCCGCGCTTCGCCGGGGAGAACCCGCGTTCCATGTCGGCGCCGAGCTACCACGATTTCGCCGTCTACTACGCCCATGAATGGCTCCGGCGCGGCATCGGGCTCTACTTCGACAACATCTTCCCCTGCGAGGTGTACACGCCGCGCAACAGCGACGCGTACGTCGATCCGCGGACGGGCCGGCTCCGCAAGGCCACCGAGACGTGGGCGCGCCGGGACTACTACAAGCGGGTCTGGAAGGTGATGACGCGGCTGGACCGCTCCGGCGAAGTCGGCCGGCCGCTGGGCATTACCCACCACATGACCAATACCCGGATGGCGCCGCTTCAGACCTGGTGCTACGGCACGCTCGACCTGGAGCAGCGCTGGCGGACGGGCCCGGCCGGCGAGCCCCTGCCCTGGCCGCCGCCTTACATCCGGGCGGTCTCGCTGGGCGGCCAGAACGGCAACAAGCCCATGGTGCTCGACCATCTTTTCGGCGCCGGCCGGCACGGCTTCCGAAAGAGCTTCGATGCGCCTGAGATGTTCCGCGAATGGGGGATGCAGCGGACCCACGAGATGGGCGGGCCCTGGATGCCGAAGCGGGACTGGGCGCCGCGCGCGTGGGACACCCGGCTCGCCGCCGACGAGTTCGGCTACGGCCGGCCCGGCACGTCCTACCACCGGTACTGGGACGAGAACCCGCTGCTCGAACTCAGGCCCGCGGAGCAGGTGAAGTGGTGGGCCATGACGCGCGAGGCGGACCGGCAGGTGTTCCTCGTCCTGCAGAGCTGGTCGCCGGATGCGGTGAAGGTCCGGCTGAGGCTCCCGGGCGCCGTGCGCGCGAGGGAGCTCTTCGAGGAGACCGTGCTCGAGGCCACCGCCGCGGGCGGCCTGGCCGTCGGCCTGCCCGCCCCGTACGGCACCCGCGTGTTCCTGGTCGAGCGCGCCGACCGCCCGTAGCGACCGCCGGGGCGAGACGTCCCGCCCTGGCCGCGTCAGCGGGGCGCGGGTTGCGCGCCTTTCTCGCAGCCGGCGACAGGGGGGGGCAGGGGCAGCATCACCGTTTCCTCCGGCTCCCCCGCGCAGGCCAGGGCGGTCCTTCGCCAGGCTCAGGGCGGGACGCCGGAGAGGTCGCTTTTCAGTGCCTTCGCCTCGCGGCGGAGCGCCCGCGCGAAGCGCGGCAGGCGCTCGCCCTCGAAATCGCCCCGCAGCCCGACGATCGTCAGCGAGGCCTCGCCCAGATCGGTGCGCACCGGGGCCGCGACGGTGTCGATGCCCTGCGGGTGGTGGCCGATGTTGCTGCAGAATCCGTCGCGGCGGCAGGCGGCGATGTGTGCGCGGAGCACGGCGGGACACTCGTTGAGCCAGGCGTCCGCGCGAATGTTCCCCATGATCGCCTCCACCTGCTCGTCGGGCAGCAGGCTGAGGATCGCCGCGCCGGACGCGCCGAGCACGGCGGGGAAGCGCGAGCCTACCCGGCCGGTGACGGACAGCGGCCGCGAGGATTCCACGCGCGCCAGCGCGACCTGGTAGACGCCGCGGCGCAGCGACAGCTTGACCGCCAGGTCGGACACGTCGGCCAGCCGCCGCAGGTGCGGGCGCGCCGCCTCGGCCAGCCGCTCCGGCGCGAGCAGGGGGCGCACGATCGAGACGAGGCCCTCGGACAGGTCGTAGTTTCCCTCCCCGTCCGGGCGGATCCAGTCCAGCCGGATGAGGGTCTGCAGGGTCCGGTAGCACGACGACTGGCTCAGCCCGAGCCGTCGCGCGATGGCCACGGACGAGGCGGGCGTCTGCTTGCGGGCCAGGTCGCCGAGAATGGCCGCGGCCCGATCCACCCCGGGGACGGAAGCCCGGCGCGGTTTCGTCGAACTGGACAAGGCCTTCCGCATATGAGCGGGAGGCTAGCATCGCGGTACCGCCGCGGCAAGCCGGCACGCGAGCCCAACCTCCGCGTGTAAGAGAATAGCAAACACCGATCAGCCCGGCGCAGCATCCGGCGTCAACCGAACAGATCATTCCGGCCGTTCTTGACCACGAATCCTTCTTCGCGCTTCGCGCTATGGACGACACGTGAACACGGATGGACCTTCGCTGCCGCTCCGGTCCTGCACGGATGGCGTGTGGCCGAGAACGTCCTCCCGAGCGCCGCTACACGGGCATGGGCCTCCCGTGCTGGCCCGTTCCCCGCCCAAGGCCCGGCAGACGGGGCGCATGGGCGTGCCGCCCATGGGGCGCTCCCCTGGCGCGCCAGGGACGGCCGAAGACACAGCGCACGCAGGTGCCACGCCTGCGGGCGCTGCGTCTGCGGCCGTCTGCGCCCCGTCCGCCGGTACACGCGCAACCGACTCGATGGCCACCGCGGGCTATCTGTGCAGGGTCCGCCGCGGGCGGACCCATCTGTGTGATCTGTGGTCCATCCTCCTCCCTCAAGCTTGTTCCGCATTCTCACCCAAGTCCGTATCGGCACGCGATGGGCTCTGGGTCCGTCAGATGGCGTGCGGGGCGCTTCGCGCTTGCGGTACGCCCGGATCGGGGCGAGCCCAGCATCCGTGCGTAGGGGAAAGAGCATGGGGTACGGAAGGATCGCACGCCCGCACGCCCCGTGGTCGCGGGGCACCCGCTGTCCTCAGGCGCCGGGCGCGGCCTTCCCGGCGCGCAGGTAGTGCCGCTTCAGCACGTCCGCCGCCGGCTTGCCGTCGATCGTGAAGCCCTGGTCGCCCGCGGGGTCGGTGTAGTAGTGCGGGCGCTGGTCGCCCTGGTGCTCGTCCCATTTCCACCAGTACACCCCGCGATACCAGGGCTCGCCGGCGAAGACGCGGAAGACCGCCTCGTAGTAGCGGGCCTGGACGTCGCCGTCGTAGACGCCCTCGGCCGTGAAGTCGGCGCCGGACCCGGCGAGGCCGCGCGTCGAGCGGCGGCCGGTCTCGAGCAGGGCCAGCGGCAGGCCGAACTCTTCGGCGACCGCGGCCGCCATGTCCCGCGTGCCCTCCAGGCCCTGCACGAAATCCTCCACCGGCGCCTCGGGCGTGCGGTTGACCCCGTACCCGCTGAAGCCGAGGAAGTCCAGCAGGCTCCACCAGCTGCCGATCTTCGGGTTCAGCTCGCGGTCCTTCAGGCCGTGCGGCGTGAACTCGTACGTCAGCAGGCCCGGGTAGCGGGCGCGGGCGTCGGCGACGATGGCCTCCCACATGAACGTGTACGCCTCCAGCTTCCAGTACTCGGCGCCCAGGCAGAGGCAGTCGACCTCCGCCTCCGCGGCCAGGCCGACGTAGTGGGCCAGGCAGGCGCGGAAGCTCTCCACCCAGCGGGTCTGGTTGTGGAACGTCGCCTGGAGCTTGGCGAAGGTGGACGCGCCGTCCCGCGGCGGGTCCACGACGCCGCGCCACACCCCGTCGAGGGGCTCCAGGATGGGCTTGAGCATGACCTTCAGCCCGGCTTGCCGCGCGGCCCGCACCCAGGTCAGCACCTCGCGGTCGTCCGGCGTGAACTGGTAGTCCATGAAGACGCGCGTGCTGGCGTAGGTCTCCTGTACGAACGTCACGTGCGCCGCCACCCAGTCGATGCCCAGCGCCTTCATCCGGTCGATCTGCGCGAGCGCCTCTTCCGAGCCGTACCAGCCGCGCCCGGCCGCGAACCCGAAGTTCATGCCCTGTTGAAAAGGAACGTCCCGCTTCATGATCCCGTCTCCTCTGCGCCTGTCCCGTCTAGGTCAGGAAAGCTGCGCCGACAAGCGCTCGTGGCTATTGATGACGGGATGTGCGGCAGGACACAAGCGCTTCTTCTGCGGGAAGGGCGCGAGGCATCCGGCTCCCCGCGCCCTGCCCGCGTTGAGGCCCGTCCTCCATAGCCCCAGGGGCGGCAGCGGGCCAACGCGGGCCACCTTTTCGCTGACATCGTTGACCTCCGACCTCCGAACGCCGATCTCCGCATGACTGCCCCACAGCCCCGCACGCCCCGATCCCGGCGCGCGGGCGAAGGCCGCGCTTGCATCGCCGGGGCGACCGGATAGCATCGGGGTTCCGCGCGGCAGACCCGCGCGGTGGGGAGGCGGAACGATGAAGCGGCACACAAGACAATGCAGGGCGGCGGGTCTCTGGGCGGCGGCGGTGTTGCTGGCGCCCGCGGCCGCGCGGGCCGGCGCCAGCCTGGGCGACGCGGGCCACTACCTGCACGGGAACACGAAGCTCTACGTCCACAACCCCGACGGACGCGCCTTCGACGTCACCGTGCACCGCTTCCCGTGGTGGATCGGCGCCGGCTGGAACGAGCCCGACCTGCTGCTCGTCGTCGAGAGCCCGGCCGGATCGGAGGTGCTGCGCGAGACCCTGCACATCGACGACGACGGCACGACGGCCGCCGTGCCCGCGGGCCCCGCGGGCGCCTACCGGCTGAGCGTCGGCAAGGGATCCACGCTCAACTACTGGTACGTAACCACCTCGCTCGAGAAGGCCGTGGCCTGGACCGGCGACGGCGAGGGCGACGCCCTGCGCGCGCCCTGGTTCATGGCCAACCCCTTCGTGGCCCGCACGTGGTACTTCTGGGTCCCCCGCGGTACGCGCGAGTTCGCCGTCCGCACCCAGGGCTCGTCCGGGCGCTCGCAGCGCGAGGACGGCGCGCTCATCCTCTACTCGCCCCGCGGCCAGCGCTACGACGCGCTGTTCGGCAACCCCAACAACACCGGCACCCCCGTTTCGCCCGGCCGGCCCCGGCCCGAGCGCGAGATGCGCGTGCATGTCGAACCCGGCAGCGGCGGCCGGTTCTGGGCCCTGGAGATCGGCCAGGGCGACTCCCACGTCTACAACGACATCAGCGTGGCGCTGGAGGGGGTTCCCCCGTACCTCGCGCGAAGCCCCGAGGAGTGGTTCCACCCCGGCGATCCCGCGCAGCCCGACCTCGGCCCGTACGACGACGACGAGTTCGTCCAGTCCGACCGGACGCCCGGGCGGGAGAACAACAGGTGGGGCAACTGGAGCCCGTGCCCCGCGCTCGGCGATCCGGACGCCTGTGAACTGCTTTGCCCGACGCGCGCCGCGCTGTGGAACCCCGCGGACCGCGAGCTCAAGTTCGTCATCGGCACCTACCTGCCGCGCCACATGTTCACCCCGGGGCCCGACGGCGCGGTGAAACCCCTCGCCGAGGACCGGCTCGATCACGCCCGGGTGCGCCTCGCGGGCGCCGGGGGCGCGAGCGTCCTCGACGTGTCCGCGCCGCTCATGCACCTGCACGCGGGGGAGCGGTGGGAACGGAAGATCCGTACGGGCGCCGGGGTGGCGACGGTCGACGTGGCCGACGCCGAGCACTTCTGGATGTACACCTATCCCGCCACGCCCGCGGTGCTCGTGGGCGCGGACGCGGGCGAAAACGGGAAGCGCTTCCGCTTCGAGATCGGGCACGCGCGCAACTGGTACTTCTACGTCCCGGCCGGGACGCGCCGCTTCGGGGTCCGCGCGGCGGTCGAGCCCGAGACCGACACGATGGTGTTCGAGGTGAACGCGCCGGACCGCACGATGGCGATGGTGTACGGCCGCGAGGCGGACCTGGAGGTCGACGTGCCCGCGGGGCTGGACGGCAAGATCTGGCACGTGCGCGTGAACATCGGGAGCCGCACGGTCTTCGACTCCCGCCTGTCGTCGCCGCGCTTCCCCAGCATGCGGGTCACGCTGGACCTCGAGGGCGTGCCGGGCCTCCTCGCCCCGACGTGGGAGCAGTGGTTCGACCCGGCCGACCCGCGGCCGCCCCTGCGCCGCGCCGCCGCGGCCGGGACCGGCTGACCCCGGCCGCCGGCCACGGCGGCCGCGGCGGGGCGGGCCGCCTCCGCCGCGCGCTACTCGACCCGGAGGACGGGGTCCACCATGTCCGTCCAGGTGAACGTCATGCGGTTGAGGATGCGGAAGGTGACCGCGACGTCCTGCCCCGCGAACGCCGTGAGGTCGACCCGGTGGGACGCTGGCGGCGTCGCGCCGGGGCGGTCCGCGGTGAGCAGCTCCTTGCCGTTCACGCGCAGGTGCAGCGAGTAGCCGTTGTTCTTGAAGTCGGGCACGGTGGACCGGAAGGTCAGCACCAGCTTGCGGCCGTCGGGAACTTCGGGCAGGCGCACCAGGTAGTCGGCCACGGCCGGCCACCTGTAGGAGGGCGGCCGGATGCGCAGCCGGCCGGCCATGGCGGGGCGGTCTCCGGAAGCCGGACGCGCAGGCACGACGTGCGTGGCGCGGCCGTCGCGCACGCGCAACCGTACGCCGGTCGAGCCGAGGTTCGTGAACCCGGCGGGCTGGTGCGCGGCGAAGTCGAAGCTCACCCCGCCCGCTGCGGCGGCCTCCGCCTTCTCGAACGGCAGGCCCACCCAGGCCATCCAACCCGCCCCCGCCGTGTCGACCCGGTAGCGGTACAGGCCGTCGACCGTCCCGGCCGCTTCCAGCGGGCGGGCCCGGCCGTCGACGATGACGGTGTGCAGCGGCCGCGCGCTGTGCAGCTCCACCGTGCCCGCCTCCGCGCCGTCCCCCGCCGCCTTCAACTCGGCGACGAGCAGGCCGGGCCGGTAGGGGCGGACGCTCTCGACGATCAGTCCGGCGGGCAGCGACGCGATGCGCCAGTCGTCGATGCGGGGCTCCGCGGTGTAGAGATACTCGCGGTCCGGGTCCAGGCCGATTGCGCCCTGCCCGTCGTAGGCGATCCAGCCGGTGATCCCCCGGGCGGCCGGCATCTGCGCGCGGCGGCGGCCCTTGATGCGCCAGTAGACCGCCTCCTCCCGCCCGTCCGGGGCGACGCGCACCATGCGCGAGCCGGTCGGCGTGTCGGCGAGTATCCGGTACGCGTTGCCCTCGCGGTCCTCCCAGTACGAGCGCACGCCCCGCTCCCACGTGTCCGGGTAGACCGGGCGCATCAGCGTGCGGCAGAGCAGGCGGGCCCTGAACGGCTCGAAGCCCTCCACCACGCTGTAGTCCGTGATCGTCCGCTCGGTGACGCGCGGGAAGAACGCGCTCGGCAGCCGGCCGAGGGTCTCGTGGAAGGTCTTCTTGTGTCCGCCGAAGGCGGTGATGTAGGCGTAATCGTTGAACAGCAGGCCGAGGATCGGGTGGATGTGCGTCTCGCTCCAGTCGCGGTCGCGCGGGAACGTCGTCGCCTCGCTGAACCACGCGTCGTAGCCGATCGCCCCGAGGTCGGCGACGGTGGCGGTCACCTCCGTGAGATACTCGACGCCGAAGAAGCCGCCGGGGACGGCCGCGCGCAGGCGGTTGATGAGTTCGCACTCGCCCTCGGCGTTGTTCTTCCCGTCCACGAGGCCGATCCGGCTGTTGGGCACGCCGCGGGCGCAGTCCATGTACCAGCCCTTGATGCCGAAACGCTCGTGGGCGGTGGTGACCCAGTCCACCACCAGGTCCTGCCACGGCTTGTGCGCGCAGTGCACGACGAAGCTGTTGGGCGCGCCGAAACGCGGGTCCTCCTCGGTGCGGTCCGCGATGAGGGTCGGCGGCACGACGCTGACGGAGTGCAGGTTGCCCATGCGGTACGGCCAGAACGACGGCGCGAGCGGGTGCGCCCGGCTCATGTGGCTGATGTTCTGGTACACGAAGGCCCGGCTCCCCGCGGCGCGGATCTTCGGGAGGAAGTCGCCGCCGAAGACCCTGAGCTGCGGGCCGGGCGACATGTCGAACGGGAACAGGCCGTGGTCGCCCACCTTGGGGCCGACCTTCCAGTCCTGCGCCCCGAACGTCGCGCTCTTCCCGGCGGTGACTTCGGGGATGTCTTCCGTGTGGTGCGCCAGGATCACGCGCAGGTCGGGCAGTTGGTCGTCCCGCCGCTCCGCCAGCGGCCGGACGTTGAACGCCTCCGCCCACCATGCGCGGAACTGTTTCGCCGGGAGGGCCCACCCCCCGTCGTAGACGTTCACCCGCATCGGCCGTGACGCCGCCGAGCGGTCGTCGTCGAACGGCGCCGGGTTCATGCTCTCGAACATGACCGCCAGGCGGCCGCGGTCGGCGTCGTGGCGGAGGTGCAGGTAGCGGTCCCGCATCCGGGGTCCCGCGACCCAGAGCCCGATGCTCCCCCGGGCGGACTCGGCGATCACGAGCGACGCCTGCCAGGGCTGGGGCCAGTGGGCCGAGAGCTGGAAGGGGCCCACCTCGCGCGGGTCGAACCAGGAGCCTTCCAGCACCGGCAGGACATAGCGCATGTCGGCCGACAGGTTCGCCAGCGCCGTGCTGACGCCGAACACCCTGCCCTCGGCGGCCTCTCCGTACGCCTGCAGGCCCAGCGTGCCGTCGGGCAGCACCTTGACGCGCAGCTCGTAGACGTCGCGCGGGAAGAACGCTTCGGGCCGGTGGCCGTGGAGGCCGGTGTAGCGCAGCACCGCCGTCCGGTCATCCGGGCGCGAAATCGCCAGGACCGAACGCGGCCCGGGCTGCCGCATCCAGGCATGGACCTGGTCCAGCGGGTAGTCCCCGAGCCAGTTGTGGAATCGCCCGAAGTCCCGGAGGATCGCCGGATCCTCCGTCTCGGGGAGCACGCCCACG
This sequence comes from uncultured bacterium, assembly GCA_963744655.1. Lineage (GTDB taxonomy): Bacteria > Verrucomicrobiota > Kiritimatiellia > PWTM01 > PWTM01 > CAVUUJ01. Next base: position 1,488,280 of record CAVUUJ010000002.1, read on the forward strand.
CCGTGCGCGAGCCGGGGCAGCAGTTCGGCGATATCCCCGTCGGCCGCGGCGACGGTCTCGCCCGTCAGGCGGTTGGCGAGCGCCACCAGCGCGCCGTAGCGGAAGCTTGCCTCGTAGCGGTCGGTCCGGACGGTCAGCACCCCCCCCGCCGTCTCGAAGGCAGGCTCGGCCCCGGCGGGCGCGGCCGGCGGGAAGACGGCGAGGCAGACCGCCGCGGCGGAGGCCAGCGCAACCGGCTTCCGCGACGAAAAGAGCGTGCTTGCGAACATGGCAACCTCCCTCCCGGGGCGCTGTGGCCCTTTGCTGCCGGGCAGGCGGGCACGGTAGCCCCGCGGCCGCCGGGCGGCAAGCCCCGGGCCGCCCACGGTGCGCCGGACCGCGCGGCCGCGGGGGCGTGCCGAGCCTCCTCGAACCGGCGCGGGAGCCGCCATTCGACCCGGCCGACCCGCGGCCGCCCAGCGCCGCGCGGCCGCGGAGGCTTGCCTTTCACGCCGGGCCGGCTATACTCCAACCGCCGCTTACGCTGGTGGCGAGGCCGCGAAAGGCACGGGCCTGCGCGACGCGCCCCCCTTCCGCATCCGCCCGGAGCCCTGGCCCGGCGGGCCCCGGCCCGGCGGCAAGGGCACAGACCTCCATGAGAATCACGGTTGCCTACAATCTGCGGACCGACGACAGCGAGAAAACCGCCGAACTGCTGACGGGCGAGGACGTCGACCGCATCAGCGGCGCCATCTCGAGCCTCGGCCACACCGTGACGGAGGTGGAGGTCTCGGGCAAGCCGAACGACGTCGTCGACCGGTTGCTGGCGAGCGAGCCCGACCTGATCTTCAACGTGGCGGAGGGAACCATCGGCAGTTCGCGCGAAGCCTTCTACCCGGGGCTCTACGAGCAGCTCGGCATCCCCTTCACCGGCGGCAACGCCTCCCTGCTGCATCTGAATCTCGACAAGCATCTGGCCAAGACGGTCCTGGCGTCCCGCGGCATTCGCGTCCCGCAGGGCGTGCTGATCACGAAGCCCGACCAGGAGCTTCCCGACGACCTGCAGTATCCCCTGATGATCAAGCCGAACTCGGAGGGGTCCAGCAAGGGCATCACCAAGGACTCCGTGGTGGAGGACGCGGCGGCCGCGCGCCGGCGCATCCGGGACGATCCTCGGGCAGTATCCGGCGGGCATCGTCGTCGAGGAGTTCATCGTCGGCAAGGAACTCAGCGTGCCCTTCCTCGAAGCCTATCCCGGGAAGATGCTGAGCATCGTCGAGCACACGTTCGACCTGGCCCGCCTGGGCTCGCGCTACAACATCTACGACTACGAGATGAAGCAGGGCGGGGCCTCGGCCGCCGCCGTGCAGGTGGTCTGCCCGGCCGAGATCACGCCAAAGGAGGAGGCCCGCGTCATGGACATGGCGCGGCGCGTCTTCGACATCATGTCCTGCCCGGACATGGGACGCGTCGATATCCGTCTGCACGAGAACGGCGAACCGTTCTTCATCGAGCTGAATCCCCTGCCCAGCCTGCACCCGACCGCGTCGCTGATGACGGCGGCGCGCGTGAAGGGGCTCGACTTCAAGGATGTGATGCGCCTCATCATCCGCTCGGCGGCCCGGCGCTACGGGCTGGCGCTTCGCCCGATCCGGAAAGCGGCGTCCGCGTCCGACACCCGGCCAGCCGTCCGCGCCCCACGGCGAGGGAACTGGGCATCCGCGTCGGCCGGATGCAGCCCGGCGTGCTCAACAGCATCACGGACGTGAAAGGCGTTCGCGTCGGGCACCTGACGCGGATCGAAGACGACGTGCAGGTCCCCGGCCTCCAGGAGACCTCGTGCGTCCGCGCCGGCGTCACCGCCGTTCTGCCCGCCGGGCGCGCCTACACCAAGCGCCTCGTGGCGGGCGGCTTCGTCCTCAACGGCGTCGGGGAGATGCTGGGCCTCACGCAGGTCATGGAGTGGGGCTGGCTGGAGAGCCCCATCCTGCTCACCAATTCCCACTCCGTCGGGAAGGTCCACGCCGGCGTCATCGCGCACATGACCCAGAAGTACCCGGAGCTGGGGACCGAAACGGACGTGGTGATCCCCGTCGTGGGCGAAACGGACGATTCCTTTCTCAACGACGTGCGGGTGGGCACCTGCACCGCGCAGGACGCCATCCGCGCGATCAAGGCGGCCGCGTCCGGGCCCGTGGAACAGGGTTCCGTGGGCGCCGGCGTCGGCATGATGACCTTCGATTTCGCCGGCGGCATCGGCACCTCCTCCCGCACCTTCAGCATCGCGGAGGGGACGTTCACCGTCGGCGTGCTGGTGCTGTCCAACTTCGGCAAGATGCGGAACCTGACGGTCGACGGGCAAGGTCGTGGGCCGCGGACCTGGATCCGTGCTCCACGGGCAGGAGGGCCGCAGAACGCATTCGGAAGGTTCGATCATCGTGGTGGTGGCGACGGATGTCCCGCTTCTCGAGCAGCCAGCTCGGCCGGATCGCCAAGCGCGCGGCGCTGGGACTCGGGCGGGCCGGGTCGCACGCCGCCTCGACCAGCGGCGAAATCATCGTCGCCTTCAGCACGGCCAACCGCACCCCGCGGCCCTCGGCGCTGTCGGACAAGTTCATCCGGCTGAAATGCATCTCCGATGCGCACATCAACGAGGTCTACGAGGCCGTCATCGAGGCGACCGAGGAGTCGGTGCTCAACGCGATCTTCTGTTCCAACGGCATGTCGGGCCGCAACGGGCGCTGGGCGCCCGCCATCCCCCAGCGACGAGGTGATCGCGCAGCTCGCCAAGGGAAGGACATTCATGAAAGTCATTGAGAAATACAACGACAGCCTGCACAACCCCTTCTGGAAGTTCCAGCTGGGCCCGTGCACCTACGAGGTCAAGGACACGCCGCTGCGGGTGGACGTCGATCAAGAAGCGGCTTCGCCGGCGACCGTCGCTACCGGTTCGTCCGGGCCAAGAAATTCCCCGAGCAGTTGATCTCCCGCCTGCACCCTACCACGACTACATCAAGAACACCGCCGCCGGGCTGCGAAGAACGGAACGAGGAGTTCTATCCCGATCTGTTTCCCGGGGACGGGGCGCGGCTTCGCCGCCGCGTCGGACGACCCGCTCTGGGGCGGGCAGTGGTGCACCGATGCCGTCACGCCCATCATGAAGAAGACCTATGCGGTGGCGCGCGCCTCGGCCGAGACGGCCCTGACGGGCGCCGAACTGATCCTGTCGGGGCGGCGAACGGGCCGTCTATGCGCTGTGCCGTCCGTCGGGACACCACGCCGGCCCGCGGGTGTTCGGCGGCTACTGCTATTTCAACAACGTCGCCACCGCCGCCGAGTATCCTCGCGCCGCACGGCAACGTCGCGATCCTCGACATCGACTACCATCACGGCAACGGCACGCAGGAGTTCTTCGAGGAGCGGAAGCATGTGTTCACCGGCTCCATCCACGCGCGACCCGGAGGTGGAGTACCCCTACTTCTGGGGATATGCCGACGAGAAGGGCCGCGGCCAGGGCCTGGGCACGAACCTGAACCTGCCGCTGCCCAAGGGGTCCGGCGCCGGGGCCTACCTGAAGGCCCTCGAGCAGGTTCCGCAGGGCCGTCCGCGCCTTCGCGCCGGACTTCCTGATCATCGCCGCCGGGTTCGACACCCACCAGACGGACCCGATCGGCGGGTTCAAGCTGCAAGACGGAAGACTACAGGGAAATCGGCGCGCGACTCGCGGCCCTGGGGGTGCCCACCCTGATCTGCCAGGAGGGCGGCTACAACACGGCCGTCCTCGGCGATTGCGTCCACAGCTTCCTGTCGGGATTCGAGAGGTGATTTCATGAGCCGCAGCAAGGTGACAGATGTCCGCGCCGCAGCGGACCATGGCCAGCCGCATTTCGAGCGAGGCCGCCACGGACCAGTGGCGGGACTGGCGCTGGCAGATGCGCCACTGCGATCCGTGACGTGGCGACCTTCGAACGGGTGCTGGACGTGGAGTTCACCCCGGAGCAGCGCGGCGAGATCGAGAAGACGCTGGAGCGCTTTCCCCTGTCCATCACGCCGTACTACGCTTCGTTGATCGACGTCGACAACCTGGAGAAGGACCCGGTCTTCATGCAGGCGCTTCCCCTCGGTCGGCGGAACTGCGCGTGTCCCGCGACGACATGCACGACCCGCTGGCGGAGGACACGACAGCCCCGTGCCCGGCATCACCCACCGCTATCCGGACCGGGTGCTCTTCCATGTCAGCAACACGTGCGCCATGTACTGCCGCCACTGCACCCGCAAGCGCAAGGTGGGCGACCGGGACAGCATTCCGGACCGGCCGAGGTCATCGAGGCGGGGCTCGACTACATCCGCAAGACGCCGGCGGTCCGCGACGTCCTGCTCTCGGGCGGCGACCCGTTCCTTCTTTCCGATGACCGTACCTCGACTGGATCCTCGGCGAACTGCGCGCGATTCCCCACGTCGAGATCATCCGCATCGGCACGCGCACGCCGGTGGTCCTGCCCGTACCGCATCACGGACGAGCTGGTCGCCATGCTGCGGAAGCACCACCCCCTGTGGATCAACACGCACTTCAACCATCCGCGGGAAATCACGGCCTCCTCGCGCGAGGCCCTGGCCAGGCTGGCCGACGCCGGCATCCCGCTGGGCAACCAGACGGTGCTGCTGGCCGGCGTGAACGACTGCCCCCGCATCATGAAGCAGCTGATGCACAAGCTGGTGCAGAACCGCGTGCGGCCCTACTACCTCTACCAGTGCGACCTGTCCGAGGGGCTCAGCCACTTCCGGACGCCGGTCGGCAAGGGCATCGAGATCATGGAGAGCCTCATCGGCCACACCAGCGGGTTCGCCGTCCCGACCTATGTCATCGACGCCCCGGGCGGCGGCGGCAAGATCCCGGTCATGCCGAACTACCTCATCTCGTGGTCGACGAACAAGGTCATCCTCCGGAACTACGAGGGCGTGATCACGACCTACAAGGAACCCGATTCCTACGAGCCCACCTTCTGCGACCGGAACTGCGACCGCTGCCACCTCGACCTGCCGATGGAGGAGGCCAGCGAGGTCAGGGCCGTCGGCATCGCCAAGCTGCTGGCGGACAGCGACGACGCCATCGCGCTGACGCCCGAGGACAACGAGAGGACGGGAAGGCGGAACGACACATGAGCATAATCGATTACGTCATCTTCGGACTCTACATGGCCGGCGTGCTGGGCGTCGGGTTCTACCACTTCTTCCGCAACCGGAGCGCGGAGGACTACTACGTCGGCGGCCGGGACATCCCGGCGCACCACGTCGGGCTGTCCATCGTGGCCACCGACGTCGGCGGCGGCTTCTCCATCGGCCTCGGCGGCCTCGGCTTCGTCATGGGCCTCTCGGGCAGCTGGCTGCTCTTCACCGGCCTGGTCGGCGCCTGGCTGACGCGCGGTCTTCATCATCCCGCGGATCAAGCGGATCGACAGGAAGCACGCCATGCTGACCTACCCGGACTTCCTGCGCTTCCGCTACAACGAGCCGCGTGGCGCTCCTGGCGGCGCTGATCTCCGGCATCGGCTACATGGGCTTCACCGGGAGCGCAGATCCTCGCCGGCGCGAAACTCGCTTCCAGCACGCTGATCACGAAGGCCCCCTTCGGGATGGACCCCCTGCATTTCGCGCTGTACGTCATCGCCGCCATCACGGTGCTCTACACCGTCGTGGGCGGGCTGAAGGCCGTGATCTACACCGACACCGTGCAGTGGGTCGGTGCTGCTTTTCGGGCCTGATCGTCGTGACCATCCCGGTCACGGTCTGGAAGCTGGGCGGCCTGTCCGCGATCGCCGCGCAACTCCCCCGCGAGTTCTTCTCGCTCACCAACATCAAGCCGGTGACCTTCTTCAACTGGATGATCACCATCGTGCCGATCTGGGTCATCGGGATGACGCTCTACCAGCGCATGTACGCCTGCCGGGACGTCAAGGAGGCCCGCAAGGCGTGGTACATCGCCGGCCTGTTCGAGTATCCGGTCATGGCGTTTTCGGGCGTGTTCCTGGGGATGTGCGCCCGCATCGTCTTTCCGGAGGCGGAGGCGGAGATGGGCCTGCCCATGCTGATCAGGGAGGTGCTGCCGATCGGTGTCACGGGCATCGTGGTGGCCTCCTACTTCTCGGCGATCATGTCCACCGCGGACAGCTGCCTGATGGCCTCGTCGGGCAACCTGGTGAACGACCTCCTGCAGCGGCACGCCCTCCGCGGCGTGTCGGAGAAGGCCCTGATGCGCATCTCCCAGGCGGCCACGCTCGCGATCGGCGTGGCGGCCATCGTCATCGCCAGCCGCTTCTCCACCGTCCTGGATGCCATTCTCTACGCCTACGCCTTCATGGTGTCGGGCCTCTTCGTGCCGACCCTGGGCGCCTACTTCTGGCGCCGCGCGAGCTCCGCGGGCGCGTTCGGCGGGATGCTCGCCGGCGGCACGGTGACCCTCCTGCTGGAGACGAACGTGCTCCGCCTCCCGGCGGGCCTCGCCCGGTTCGGCCTGGACGCCACGTTCTACGGGGTGCTCTGCTCGACGGCGGTCTTCGTCGCGCTCTCCCTCCTCGTGCCGGACCGCAAGAAGCCGGCCGTTGACTGAGAACGCGGACACGGTGGAAACGCTCGGCCGTTCGCGCGTTCAGCACGGCCCCCGCAACCGGCGCGTCTACCTCATGAAGGCCGATGCGCGCGACGTGCCGGGCCTCTTCGCCCGCCTGCAGCGGCTGGCGGAGCAGAACGGCTACACGAAGATCTTCGCCAAGATCCCGCAGCGCCTGGCCGCGGCCTTCGAGGCGGAGGGCTACCGCCGCGAAGCGTTCGTGCCCGGCCTCTACCGGGGCCGGGAAGACGCGGCTTTCATGGGCCGGTACCTGGCCGAGGAACGGGGCGTCGAGCGGAGGCCGGACCTCCTCGGCGAGGTCCTCGAGGCGGCGCGGCGGAAGGCCACCGTTCCCGGCGGCCGGGCGCTCCCCGCCGGCCTGGAACTGCGGGAACTGGGCCCGGCCGATGCCGTCGCGATGGGCCGGGTCTACCGCGCCGTGTTCGCGACCTACCCGTTCCCGGTCGGGGACCCGGCGTACCTCCGGGACACCATGCGGACGCACGTCCGCTATTTCGGCGCGGTGAAGGCCGGCGCCCTGATCGCCGTGTCCTCCTCCGAGATGGACCGCGACGAGCGCCACGCCGAGATGACGGATTTCGCGGCCCTGCCCGCCGCGCGGGGCGCGGGACTGGCCCTCCGCCTGCTCCGGCGGATGGAAGACGCCATGCGGGCCGAGGGGCTCCTCACCCTGTTCACGATCGCCCGCGCCTACTCGCACGGCATGAACGTCACGTTCGCGCGGGCCGGGTACGCGTACGGCGGCACCCTGACGAACAACACGCAGATCAGCGGCACGATCGAGAGCATGAACGTGTGGCACAGGCCCCTGGGCGGCCCCGGCCGCACGGGCTGACGCCCGCCGTCCCGCGCTCAGGCGCTTTCGCCCTTCATCATCAGGTGGACGCCCGCCGTGCGGAACGTGCGCGGCAGGGCCAGGATGTTCGGGCCGGGCCCGACGTACTTCTCCGCGTCCTTGAGCGCCTCCGCGAACGTGGCGCGGGTCTTCATCCCCATGCCGCGGGCGTAGCCCGGCTCGTAGGCGCCGACGATGTAGATCGCGGAGCAGTGCATCTCCGCGATGTGGCCGCAGGAGATCATCGAGAACGCGTGGAACGGGTGGTAGCCGTAGCCGTAGCGGTACGCGTCGATGTACTCGCGCCGGCGGGCGAAGTGCTCGCCGTACCGGTTCACGTCCGGCAGCGTGTTCGCGTAGTTCTTCTGGAAGAGCTCGTAGAGCGGCCGGTAGGAGGGAAACTCCTCGTCGTGGAAGTACCCGTTGCAGATGGACGAGCAGATCACCACGCAGCGGTCGGACAGCACCCGCTTGTGGCGGATGATGTTGGCGGCGATGGCCTGCAGCATCAGGATGGGATTGGTCCCGTGGCCGTTGCCGTAGTGGAAGGCCTGCGGCATGCCGAACATCATCACGTCGAACTTTTTCTCCGCCCACGGGATGTACGTGCGCTTGTCCGCCACGGCGTACGAGAGCGGCTGGAGCTCCCGGGTGTATCCCGCGAAGACGGCGATCTGGCGCATCCGGGTGTCGAGCACCGCGTCCACCGTGAAGAAGGGCCGCTTCATGTGCTTTTCCATGTGCTGCCCGATGCAGTCGAACTTCCGGCGCATCTGGCTCCGGATGTTCACGGGCGTGAAGTCCGGCCGGTGCATGCAGTCCGGCACGTGGTGCGCGGCGATGCACTCCCAGTTGGTGATGCCGGTGGCGCAGTGCTTGTAGCCGCCGGAATAGCCGCCGTACGGGTTGCCCAGCACGTGCCCGACCAGGACGGCCAGGTCCGCCTCGAACACCTCCCGGTTCATGATGACCCGGCTGCCCATCTCGTCGCGGCCCAGGTCGACCAGGTTGTCCCGGTCCTCGCTGTCGTGGTTGACGACCTGGTGGGTCCCCCCGAACTCGCCGAAGACCGCGTCGCCCAGGAGCTCCCGGATCTCCTCCGGGGTGTTCTTCCGGTGCAGGCCGTTGGAGCAGATCAGCCGGATGTCCTTCTTCTCCACCCCGGCCTTCAGGCACTCCTCGATGACCAGCGGGATGGCCACCTTGCGGTGGGACGTCTCCTGGAACCCGCCCTTTACCCGGTCGGGGAAGACGATCGCCACCTTGGACCCCTTCTTCACGAGCCGGCTGACCGGGTCCATGCCGACCGGGTGCAGGATCGCCTCGCGCGTCGCCCCGACGGGATCGGCCAGGCAGGCGGGGTCGGCGACCGTTTCGCCCGGGACGAAGACGCTGGCCGAGTCCGGCAACCGCGCCGGCATCAGGCCCTCGCCGTACTCGAAGAGGACGTCCTTCATGATCCGCTCCCCGTTGCCGAGAGGTAGGTCTCGACGATGATCTTCAGATCCTCCGGCTCGAAGGCGATATCGCCGGTGAACCGGGTCAGCGCCACCAGCCCGCCGTCGAGCGTGTCGATGCCCCCGATCATCCGGGCGTTCGCCTCCTTCAGGCCGCCGCCGTACACCACCGGCGCCTCGAAACCGCATGCCTCCCGGACGGTCTTCTTCACGAAGGCCGAAACGTAGCCGATGTAGTCCGCGCCCGGCGGCGTCTTGCCCGGGCCGATCGCCCAGCGGGGTTCATACCCGATGACGACCTGCCGCCGCGGCAGGAACCCGGCCACGCCTTCCAGGCCGGTCGCCAGTTGCGCCCTGAGCACCGCCTCGATGCGCGGCTTCTGCTCTTCGAAGGAGCCGTCGCCCCGCTCCCCGGCGGTCTCCCCGATGCAGAACAGCACGTTGATCTCCCGGCCCAGGGCGCACCGCGCCTGCTCGTTCAGCATCCGGCTGACCGCGGCGTTCGCCCGCTCCATCAGCCGGGCGTCGGTGGCGACCCCGGGTTCGAACCGGGCCAGCATGTCGAACTTGTCCAGGCGCTCCTCCGAGTGGCCGACCAGGCTCCACGTGCAGCCTAGGTTCGCGGCCGCCGCCGCCGGCGTGTTGGAGGTGAACGCGCCGAAGTTCCCGCCGGGCGTCACGTCCTCGCGGAACACCCCCTGGTTCCCGATGGCGAGGTGCCGGGTCGCCCCGGCCGGGAAGGAACGCATCCTGGCCAGGGCCGCCGGCACCAGGGCGTCCGGCAGGAGGTAGGTTACGCGAACGCCGGCGAGGCTCCCCAGGCCGAGCCGGACGGTCTGCTCGACGATATCCCCGATCCACGCCGCCGGGTCGCCGGTGAGACAGAGCCCGCCCATCGCCCGGGGCACGTCGAACCGCTTCAGGTTGACAAAGATCTCGCGCATGGCGCCTCCCGCCTAGCGTTCCACCACCTCGATGCCCAGCAGCCCGGCCACCCGCTTCAGGTCGTCGGCGAGGTCGGCCCAGACGATGCTGTAGTGGTGCGGGAAGCCGTGCTCCACGATGCCGTAGACCACGTCGAGCACGGGGCTTTTCGTCTTCACCCTCACCATCACGCCCTTGATCTCCTTCTCGGTCGCGACCGCCCGGCCGGGCACCACCAGCAGCTTGTACTTGCCGCCGACCTGCGAAAGCAGGCTGACGGTCACGGCGCCGGGCTTGAGCGTGCCCTCGATGACGACGCCCTGCCCGGCGAGCGAATGGTCGGCGGCCAGCGTGCGGTCCGACCCGTCGTGCAGCTTGCGCGCGGCCTGGCCGCAGTGCCAGAACAGCGCCGTGTTCTCCTTCTCGTCCGCCTGGACCAGGTCGCACATGAAGGGGACGCTGCCGGCCAGGTAGTGCTGGAGCAGCATCGTCAGGGTGGCATCCACGTCCGCCTCGCAGCCGATGAGGAACCCCTCGTCCGCGAAACGCGACAGCAGGGCGCAGGGCGTGCACTTCATCTGGCCCAGCTCGGGCCAGCAGCGCAGCACCAGGGCGTCGAAGCCGTTGTCCGCGATTACCTTGCGGAAGGCCAGCATGGCCCGCGAATGGTTGCGCAGGTACTCCTCCGGCAGGTCCTTGTCCACCGCGAGGGAGCGGCGGAAGGCTTCGACGTCCGCGTCGACTTCCGCGTCGGGAACGCCGGCGGCCACGTTGGCGATGTGCACGAGGTCGAACGCCTCCATGGCCGTGCCGAAGGTCTTGCGGATCAGCGTCTCGTCGAACGTCGAGCTGTAGAAGCCCGTTGGCCGGTAGCCGATGAGGCCCAGGAAGGTGCGGCGCATGCTCTTGATGGCGCGGTAGGCGCCCAGGAGGCCCCGGACCTCGCGGACCGCCCGCTCTTCCTCCGTGCCGCCGTAGACGAAGTGGCCGGTCAGCCCCAGGCGCTTCAGCGCGGCGGAGTTCATCGTCGCCGCCACGAGCACGTTGGACATCAGCCGTCCGCCGTCGAACCGGGGCTCGCGAAGCGCCCAGAGGATGACGGGCACGTTCAGCTGCTCCCCGATACGGGTGGCGATCATGTCGCCGGTGAACGCGCCGAGCAGGACCACCACCACGTCCACCGCCGCGCGGCGGAACGCTTCGACCGCCGCCTCCGCCTCGGCCGGGGTCGCGACGATGTCGTCGCTCGCCGTGAGCTCGATGCCTTCGACGTGGTCCCGCAGCCACGCCCGGTAGTCCGCGTGGCGCCGGCGCGGCAGCTCCCGCGGCCACCGTCCGGAAACGGTGGTGAGAAAGCCCACGTTCAGCTTCTTGCCCGCTGCCATGCGCGCGCCCCCCTAGTAGCGTCCGGCGGAACCGGAGAGGTTGATGATGTCGGTCACGTTGGTCTTGAGCTTGTTCTCGGCATGCTTCGCCACCTTCCAGGAGTGCGCGTTGTGCTGGAGGGTGTCCATGCCCTCCCGGTAGTACTCCATGTACCGGTGGCGGATCAGCGTGCCGAAGTTGATCTTCGCGATGCCGATCCCGATCGCCCGCCGGACGACGTCCTCGTTCATGCCGGTGCAGCCGTGCAGCACCAGCGGGATGTCCGTGACGCGGCGGATGTCCTGCAGCACGTCGAGGCGGATGTCCGGCTCGCCCTTGTAGAAGCCGTGCGCGTTGCCGATGCCCACGGCCAGCATGTCCGGCCGGCAGCCGCCCACGAACCGCTGCACGTCCTCCACGTTCGCCAGGTTCTTGTTCTCCTTGATCCCGCCGTCCGCGTCCAGCCGCTGGAGCTCGCCGACCTCCGCTTCGACCGAAACGCCGGTCGCGTGCGCCATGCGGATCACCTCGTTGGTCTTCGCGATGTTCTCGTCGACGGGATCGCGCGAGCCGTCGAGCATCACGGAGGTGAAGCCGCACGTCACGGCCTTGCAGCAGTTCTCGAAGGTGTCGCCGTGATCCAGGTGAATCGCCACCGGGGCCTTGGACCGGCCGCCGAGGGTCTTGGACACCGTCGCGAACCAGTCCATGCCGTAGTAGTGGATGTTGGCCACGTACATCGCCAGCATCATCGGCGAGCGGGCCTCCTCGGCCGCCTCCACGCACGCGCGGATGATGTCGTAGTTGCCGCCCTGCGTGTTGATCGCGGGTACCGCGTATCCCTTCTTCTGCGCGTCCTGCACCAGCTCGCTTGCCGTGACGATCATCCCGGGTTCTCCGTTCCTTTTCTTTCGCTCCGGGCCGGGGTCCCGCCCGCGCCCGCGCCATCCGTTTGCGCCCGCCGCCCCGCTTCGCGCCCTCAGCCGTCGAGCCGGAAGTACTCCCCGAACCCGCCGCCGACGAGCGGCCGGCAGTACGCCAGGAACGCGCCGGTCACGTCGTTGCCGGCCTCGTTGAGGTAGGCGTCCGGCAGCTTGTTCTCCGCGTTGGCGACCCGTTCGAGCGGCACCAGCTCGCAGTCGATCCGGTACGGCTCGTCGGAGACGCGCCGGTAGCCTACCATGAAGCCGGTCCGGCCCTCCACCGCCGCCTGCACGGCGAACGCGCCGGCCCGGAACGCCTCGTCGCGGTCGACGTCGGCCACCGTCAGCCGGGAGGCGCGCCCGACCAGCCCGGGCTTCTCGGCGCGGGACTTGATCCCTTCCCGCAGCAGGATGTTGGACAGCGCCTGCGCGGTGCCGCCGGGGATCGTGTGGCCGAAGCCGTCCAGCATGCCCGAGTCCGCCACGGGGTCGCCGTTCTCGAAGCGGACGCCCTCGCTGACCGCCACGACGATGCCGTAGCCGAACCGTTCCTGCGCGGCCCGGACGTCGGCGACGAACCGCTCCCGGTCAAAGGGCCGCTCCGGGAAGTAGACGAGGTGCGGCGCCGTGAAGCCCTGGGTGCGCGCCAGCGCGGTCGCCGCCACCAGCCAGCCCGCGTTGCGGCCCATGATCTCGATCACGCCCACGTGGATCGGCAGCGCCCGGATATCGAGCCCGTACTCCAGCGTCGTGATCGCCGCGTAGCGGGCGGCGCTGCCGAAGCCCGGGCAGTGGTCGGTGACGGCCAGGTCGTTGTCGATCGTCTTCGGGACGCCGATCACGCGGAGGTCCCCGGCCAGCCTGGACACCTTGTGGCAGGTGTCCATGGAATCGTTGCCTCCGTTGTAGAGGAAGTACGCGACATCGTGGCGGCCCAGCACGTCGATGATCCGGGCGTGGTCCTTTTCGGACACCTTGTAGCGGCAGGAGCCCACGGCGGAGCCGGGGGTCCGGGCGAGCCGGTCGATGTCCCCGGCAGAGAGGTTCGTGAGGTCGATGAAGCGCTCGCGCATCATGCCCTCGATGCCGCCGCGGGCCGCCAGGACCCTGCCGACCTCCGGATGCCGCTGCGCTTCGGCCACCACGCCCGCCAGCGAGGCGTTGATGACTGCGGTGGGCCCTCCGCCCTGCGCGACAACGAGGTTACGCTTTCCCATCGAGCCGTCCCCCCTGGAGAAGGAAAGGGACCATTGTCCTGCGCGCCGCACGGCTGTCAAACGGCAAATGGGGCAGGGCGCGCCGGCGGCGGTTGTGCGGGCCGGGTGAACGGTCTAGTATGGATCCCGCGCGAGGAGTCGAGGCGCACCCGGGGGCGCTCGCCCGTTTGCCCGCAGTGCAACGCAAGGGGGGAGAAGCATGAAGTCCATCGCAGGGTCCGCGTGTTCGATCGTGCTGGTCGCCGCGCTTTCCGGGTGCGCCACGGCCCGCCGGGCGGCGGCCCCGGGGGCGTTGGCGGGCGGGCCGCAGGCCGAATCGCCCGATCGGGGCAGGATGAGGGTCCGGCGCGCCTGGCTCTCGCTGGAGGTGGCCGACGTCGGCAACGCGGTGGCCCGCGTCACGGACGTCGCCCGGGAAGCCGGCGGCTACGTCGAGAGCCGTTCCGATGCCGGCGCGGTGCGCGCCGACCTCACGGTTCGGGTGCCCGTCGACGCGATGAACCCCGTGATGGCCTCCCTGGAATCCGTCGGCCGGGTCACCGGCCGGCGCGTGGCGTCGCAGGACGTGACCGGGGAGTACGTCGACGTCGACGCGAGACGCAAGACCCTGGTCGCCCTGCGGGACCGGCTCCGGGCCCTGCTCGACAAGGCCGAAGACGTGAAAGACATCCTGTCGATCGAGAAGGAACTCGGCCGGGTCCAGGGCGAGATCGACGCCATGCAGGCCCGGCTCCAGGCGCTCAAGGGGCAGGCGGACCGGGCCGCCCTCCATCTCTCGATCCGCCGCCGGCGTATCCTGGGCCCTCTCGGGTACCTGCTCAAGGGCGTGGGGTGGACCCTCGGGAAACTGTTCGTTCTGCGGGAATGACCGCGGCGCCGGCGCCGCCCCGCGCGAAGGCGGAAGCGCCGTCCATCCGGGAGGAAGAAATGGCCCCGCCGAATATCGTCGTCATCACCACCCACGACAGCGGCCGTCACTTCGGCTGCTACGGCGTCCCCACGGTGAACACGCCGCACATCGACCGGCTGGCCGCGGAAGGGGTGCGCTTCGACGGCATGCTGGCCGCGAGCCCGATCTGCAGCCCCTCCCGCGGGGCGCTGCTGAGCGGCTGCTATCCGCTCGCGAACGGCCTGGTGGGCCTGGCCGGCGGGTCGTGGAACTGGGAAATGCACGACGCGCGCCGGCACCTCTCGCACCGCCTGCGCGACGCGGGCTACACCACCGCCATGTTCGGGCTGCAGCACGAGACCGTGCGCCTCGAGCGGATGGGGTTCGACGACCGGTCCGAGCACGGCGCGACAGGGCCCGGCGGGCGGCCGCGCCCGGCCTCCGAGGTGGCGGACGCCGCCGCGGCCTTCTTCCGTGAGCGGGGCCGCGGCGGGAAGCCTTTCTACGCCCAGGTGGGGTTCCACGAGACGCACACCCCCTACGCGTTCGCCGGCTGTCTCCCGGACGACGAGCGGGGGGCTTGGACCCCGCCCTACGCGCGCTGCCACGGCTGGCCCGCGTGGGCCAGCGTGCTCCGGCGCTTCGGGGGCGACCGCGCCTTCGCCCGCCGCCACCTGGCCGAACTGCAGGGCTCGCTGCGCGAGGCGGACCGGGGGGTCGGACGGGTTCTTGACGGTCTGCGCGAGGCCGGCCTCGAGGAAAACACCCTGGTCCTCTTCAACACCGACCACGGCCCCGAGCTGCCCGGCGCGAAGTGGACCCTGTACGAGGCCGGGCTCGGGGTGGCTTTCATCCTGCGCTGGCCGGCGGGCGGCGTGGCCGGCGGGCGCGCCTGCGGCTGGCAGCTCTGCAACGTAGACTTCGTGCCCACCCTCTTCGAGCTGATCGGCCTGCCCGCCCCCACCGACGTCCAGGGCGTCTCCTTCGCCCGGGCCTGCCGCGAAGCGGTCGGCCGCGCGCCCTCGCCCCGCCCGGTGGCCTTCGCCAACTGGGTGGACGGCCTGAACTTCTCGGCGCGCACCGACCGCTTCAAGCTCATCCGCAACCTCGTGCCCGTCGATTCCACCGGCCGCGCGTGCGACCCGCACGAGCTGTACGACCTGGAACGCGACCCGCTGGAGCTGGTCAACGTCGCCGCCGAGCCCTGCTACGCGGGAGACTTCGAGGCCATGCGCAACCACCTGGACGGGTGGTTGCGGGACCTGGGCGATCCGCAAACGGACGGTCCCGTCGAGGGCGCCGACCACGGCGCGATGCTCACCGACTACCGTCGGCGCTACGAGGCGAAGCACGCCGCGCACTGAGCGGGGCTCACACCCTGCCCCGGCGGTGCACCCGCTTCTCCCGCGCGTTCGACCACCTCGGACCCCGCCGCAGCGGCCCTCTCCCGGGCACGTCCTTTCCGGGCCGTTTCAGAAGGGGGAAAGGTGGTGGGCGCTACAGGACTTGAACCTGTGACCCCTACCATGTCAAGGTAGTGCTCTAGCCAGCTGAGCTAAGCGCCCGTGGGTCAGGGTCGGGACTATAGAAAGCCGCGCGGGGGGTGTCAACCGGCCGGCGGCCGTTCAGAGCTCGGCCTGCTTCCGGGCCCGGGCCTGCACTTCCCGCTCCCGGAACGCGGGGTCGATCCGAAGCCGCCAGGGCGGCAGCACGTCGGTCACGGGCACCTCGTAGATGCCGCCCCGGACCTCCACGCGGACGCCGCCGCCCGCCGACAGGCCCTCGAACCGGCCGCGCAGCCAGCGGCCGGAAACCAGCTCGACGGCCAGCGCGTCGCCGGGCTGGAACAGGGGGTGGCGCGCGTCGAGGTCCGCGCGCAGCTCCGCGGCCAGCCGCCGCACCAGGTCTTCCTCCGCCGACACGGCCGCCGGCTCCGGCGCGGCGGGTTCGGCGGGCGGCGTACCGGCCGGGCGGCGGAGGGCGCGCCAGCCGCCGTACGCGGCCGCCAGCGCGGCGGCGACGGCCACGGCCCAGAGCAGGTTCTGCCGCCGGCGCCGCCGCCGGCCCTCGACCTCCTGCACGAACTGCCCGGTCCCCTCGTCCAAACCGCAGCGGGGGCACACGGGCTGGTCGAGGGGCAGGGTCATGTCGCACGACGGGCACTTGCGCGATGCGCCGTCGACGGTCACGCCGCGCTTCACCCGCAGCGGCTCCGCGACCGCGCCGCCGTCGGCGGCATGGCCGAGGCGCGGCGCGGCGGGCGCGTCGCACACGGGGCAGCGCCCATCGGCCGTCAGCCGGTCCGCCAACACGTGGCCGCAGTTCTCGCAGTGCAGGCTGTCGTCGGACATGGCCCGGTCTCCCCGCCGGCCCGCCGGCCCGCCGCGCCGCGCGTTGTCAGGCGGCATCGCCGAGGGCGTTGCCCACGCGCGCCGCCACCTCGGCGACGGGCACGCGGACCTGCTGCATCGTGTCGCGGTCGCGCAGGGTGACGGTGTCGTCCTCGAGGGTGTCGAAGTCGACGGTGACGCCCAGCGGGGTGCCGATCTCGTCCTGGCGGCGGTAGCGGCGGCCGATGGCGCCGGCCTGGTCCCAGAAGCACGGCCCAGCGCTGCTTGAGCGTGTCGAACACCGCCCGCGCCTTCTCGACCAGGTCCGGCTTGTTCTTCAGCAGCGGGAAGACGGCCACCTTGACCGGCGCGATGCGCGGGCGCGAAGCGCATGACCGTGCGCGCCTCGTAGCCTTCGGCGGGCGCGCTTGCCCGGGCTCGGCCGGGCGGACTTCGCCGTCCGCCGCGCCCTTCGGGACCCATTCCTCGCGGTAGGCGTCGCAGAGCAGCGGCCAGCGCGATGCGGTCGACGCCGGCCGAGGGTTCGACCACGTGCGGCACGAACTTCTCGTTCGCTCTCCTGGTCGAAGTACTCCATCGACTTGCCGCTGAACTCCTGGTGGCGGCTGAGGTCGAAGTTGCCGCGCGCGGCGATGCCCTCGAGCTCCTGCCGTCCGAAGGGGAAGTCGTACAGCGACGTCGACGCAGGCCGATGGCGTAGTGGGCCAGCTTCTCCTTCGGCGTGGACGTCCTGGTGCAGGCTGCTCGGCGGGCAGGCCGATGGACTCGGTACCACTTCAGGCGCTCCTCCACCCAGTACGCGTGCCACTTGCGCGTCGGTGCCGGGCTTGATGAAGAACTCGAGCTCCATCTGCTCGAACTCGCGCGAGCGGAAGGTGTAGTTGCGCGGGTTGATCTCGTTGCGGAACGCCTTGCCGATCTGGGCGATGCCGAAGGGCACCTTCTGGCGGGACGTGGCGAGCACGTTGGCGAACTGGGCGAAGATGCCCTGCGCGGTCTCGGGCCGCAGGTAGGCCACGGCGGAGTCGTCCTCGACCGGGCCGACGAAGGTCTTGAACATCAGGTTGAACGCGCGCGGCTCGGTCAGGTCGTCGACCCGCAGGCGGTGCACTTGATGCCCTCCGGGCAGCTCGAAGCCGTTGTCCGTCTGGATCAGTTCCTGGCCCTGCTCCTCGCAGAGCTGGTCGGCCTTGAAGCGCTTCTTGCAGGCCGGCAGTCGACCATCGGGTCGGCGAAGCCGCCGACGTGGCCGGAGGCCTCCCAGACGCGCGGGTGCATGATGATGGAGGCGTCCAGGCCGACGACGTCCTCGCGCTCCTGCACGACGTCCTGCCACCAGGCCTCGCCGGATGTTGCGCTTCAGCTCGCAGCCCAGCGGGCCGTAGTCCCAGAAGCCGTTGATGCCGCCGTAGATCTCGGAGCTCTGGAAGATGAAGCCGCGCCGCTTGCACAGCGACGTCAGGACCTCGAGCGAAACGGGAAAGGCGTCGGTACTCATGGCGCGGCATGGTGCGGGAGGCGGCCCCGCAGGTCAAGCCGCCCCGTCCGCCGCGCGGCCCTTGCGGCCGCGGCCGGGGGCTGGTACTCTGCGCGAAGCGGAACCGGGCGCAGCGGGGGAGGTCGCCATGGACAGGGAAGTGCTGGACAGGGCGTGGGAAGCGGTCTCGTCGCGGTGGCCCTCCGCGCGGCCCGCGGGGGGCATGATCCTGGGGTCCGGATGGGACGGGGTCGCCTCGGTGTTCGCCGTCCGGGGCGAGCTGCCCTACGCCGAGGTGCCGGGCCTGGGCGCCACGGGGGTGGCGGGCCACGAGGGCGTGCTTTCCTGGGTCGACAGCGACGCGGGGGAGCTGTTCCTCTTCCGCGGCCGGCGCCACTGGTACGAGGGCGGGGGCTGGACGCCCGTGGCGCTGCCGGTGTTCCTGCTCAAGTCCGCCGGCGCCGGCACCGTGCTGCTGACCAACGCGGCGGGCGGCATCGACGAAACGCTCCTGCCCGGCGACGTGATGATCGTGACCGACCACGTCAACCTCATGGGGGCGCATCCGCTGGTCGGCCCGCACGACCCCTTCTGGGGCCCGCGCTTCCCCGACCAGACGCGCGTCTACGACACCGAGCTGTCCGGCGGGCTGGCGCTGGCCGCTCGCGCGGCGCGCCTGCGCGCCCACCCCGGCGTGTACCTCGCGGTCTCCGGCCCGTGCTACGAGACCCCCGCCGAGATCGGCGCCTTCACCGCGCTGGGCGCCGACGCGGTGGGCATGTCCACCGTGCCCGAGGCCGTCCTCGCGCGCGCCGCCGGCCTGCGGGTCGCCGCGCTCTCGCTCATCACCAACCCGGCCGCGGGGCTCGGGGGCGGGCCGCTCGCGCACGGGGAGGTCGAGGCGGTCGCTCGCCGGGCCGCACCCCGGCTGGCGCAGCTCGTGTCGCACTTCTGGAAGGAGGCCGCCCGTGGCGCCGCGCGATGAGGACCTGCTCGCGGCCGCGGCGCGCGCCCTGGCGCGCGCCCACGCGCCGTACTCGCGCTACCGCGTCGGCGCCGCGGTGCGCGCGGCGGACGGCGCGGTGTACACCGGGGTGAACGTCGAGAACGCCTCGTACGGCCTGACCGTGTGCGCCGAGCGCCACGCGGTCGCCGCCGCGGTGGCGGCGGGCGCGACGCGGCTCACGGCCGCCGCCGTCGTGGCCGACGGGGACGCCGAACCGTTCCCCTGCGGGGCCTGCCGCCAGGTGCTGGCGGAATTCATGGACGACGCGGCGCCGGTCGCGGTGGCGCGGCTCGGCGATCCCGGCGGCGCGCGGCATACGACGCTGGGCGCGCTCCTGCCGCACGCGTTCCGCCTGCGGCCCGGCCGGGGCGGGGAGCGGTGAGGTCCGCCCTGCGCGCGCTGGGACTGGCGGCGCTGGCCGCCGGCCTGCCGGCCGCGCGAGCGCCCGCCCTCGCGTGGTCGGTCTACGAGGACGCGCGGCTCGACACGCGGGCGTACGCCGACGGGGACAGCTTTCACGTCAAGACGCCGCGCAAGACGTACGTCCTGCGCCTCTACTTCGTGGACGCGCCCGAGACCGACGACTCGATCCCGGCGCGCGTGCGCGAACAGGCGGACTACTGGGGGACGGACCCGGAGCAGGTCCTGCGCCTGGGCGAGGAGGCGCGCCGCTTCACCCGCGCCTTCCTGGCGCGGCCCTTCACCGCCTACACCCGCCGCGAGGACGCCAGGGGGCGGCCCGGCTCGAAGCGCTACTACGCGATGGTGCGCGCGGAGGGCGGCTACCTCTCCGAGGCGCTGGTGAGCAACGGGCTGGCCCGCGTGTACGGCCGGGGCACGGAACAGCCCGACGGCAGCACGGAACGCGCCTACTGGCGGCGCCTCGAACGGCTGGAGCGCGCGGCCCGGCGCGCCGGCCGCGGCGCCTGGGCGCGCGCCGCGCCCGACGAGCGCCCGGCGGCCGACGCCGTCGCGGAGGCGGAGCGCGACATCACGCTGCCGCGCACGGTGCTGGTCTACGGCGCGGGCGGCGGGGCGCCACGCCCCATCGGGCGCCTGCGGCGCGGCGCGGTCGTGCGGGTGCTCGGCGAGGCCGTCCCGCCGGGCATGGTCCGCGTGCGCTTCGACGCGGCGGGCGTCCCGCGCGAGGGCCGCTGCCGGCGCACGGAACTGGGCCTCTGACCCGGACGACGCGGGCCCGCCGTGAACGAAGGCGTGGCGTTCGCCCCGGCCCGGGTGTAGGGTGGGGGCCGCATTCATCGGGAGGCACATGGCCACGCGAACTTCCACTCCCGCCGCGGCGCGCACGGCGCACGGAGCAGGGCGGCAACCCCCGCCGCTGCACCTCTTCTTCGGGGGCGACGAGTACCTCGTAGCCCGCGCCGCGCGCGCCGCGCTCGACGCGCTGTGCCCGCCGGACGACCAGGCGCTCGGCGTCGAGGAGGTCGACGGCCGCGCGGACAACGCCGAGCAGGCCGTCGCCGCGCTGCGCCGATGCCTCGACGCCGCGCGCACCTCCAGCCTCTTCGGCGGGCGCAAGGCGGTCTGGTTCCGCGACGCGACGTTTCTCGCCTCCGTGAAACTGATGAAGGCGGCGGCCGTGTCGCCGTGGCTGGCGGAGCTCACGGAGCTGCTCCGCGCGGGACTGCCGTCCGGGCACGTGCTGGTGATCAGCGCGCCGGGCGTCGACAAGCGCACGGCGCTGTTCAAGGCCTGCAAGGCGGCGGGCGAGGTGCGGGAGTTCGCCGTGTCCGACAAGGCCTACCTCGCCGTGCGCGAGGCCCGGCCGCGCGCCCGCGAGGCGTTCGAGGCGGCGGGACTGCGCGCCGGCGCCGACGTGATCGAGGCGCTGCTGGAGCGCGCGGGAACGGACACGCGCCAGATCGTGCAGGAGGTCGCGAAACTGGCGGCGTACCTCGGCGGGCGGAAGACGGCGACCGAGGAGGACGTGCGCGAGATCGTGTCGCCCTGCCGCGAGGCGGTCGGCTGGGACTACGCCGACGCGGTGGCGGCCGGAAAGGCCGCGGCGGCCCTGACGATCCTGGGCCGGCTCCTTTACCAGGGGGCGAACGGGATACAGCTCGTGAGCGCCCTGGAGTGGCGCTTCCGCGAACTGCTGGTCATGGAAGCGTGCCTCGACCGCGGCTGGCTCGCCGCCGGGCCCCGCGGCCCCTCGTGGAGCGACGACCCGGAGGCCGGCGACCTGCTCGGCTCGCTCGGCACGCGGGATCCCCGCGGCCAGCATCCGTACCGCGTCGGTATCCTGGCCCGGCAGGCCCGGGGGTTCCGGCCCGGGGTCATCCGGCGGGCCCAGGCGGTCATCGTGGAGACGCGGGAGGCCATGGTGTCCGGGTTCGCCGCGCCGGAGCGCCTGCTGGAGTTTCTCACCGTGCGGCTCGCGGCCGGAGGCCGGCGGGGGTGAACCCGGGTTTCGCCAGGGCGTACGTGCTGGCCGGCCTGGTCGGCGTGGCGGCCGGCGCCGCGGCCGCGCAGGAGGCCGCGGCACCCGGCCCGGGGTTCCCGGTCGGCGAGGAACTGGTCTACCGCATCAAGTGGGGCGTCCTGCCCGTCGGCGAGTCGCGGGCGACGACGCAGTGGATCGAGGAGGACGGCCGCCGCCTGCTGCTCATCCGTTTCCGGACGGTGTCGAACCGGTTTCTCTCCACCCTCTACCCGGTCGACGACACGATCGAGAGCTACATCGACCCCGACGGCTTCCGCCCGGTGCGTTTCGTCAAGAAGCTCAACGAGGGCGACAACCACTACGACCAGGAGACCACGTTCGACTGGGAGTCGATGACCGCGCACTGGGTGTCCCGGCTCGACGGGCGCGAGAAGACCTTTCCCCTGGTGCCCGGCGTCAAGGACATCCCCTCGCTCATGTACGACCTGCGCCGGACCGGTTTCGAGCCGCGCGCGAAGTATGCCTTCCAGGTCATGGCCGACGAGAAGATCTACGCGCTCGAGGTGCACACCGGCCGGCCGGAGGACGTGAAGCTGCCCGGCTACGGCCGCGTGAAAAGCCTCAAGATGGAGCCCAAGGCGAGCTTCGAGGGCGTCTTCGTGCGCAAGGGCCGCATGTGGGTGTGGGTCTCGACCGACCCGCGCCACCTCATGACGCAGGTGTCCATCGAGGTGCCGGTTGCGAGGGTCCGACTCGTCCTGATCAAGGTCAAGGGCCCGGGGGAGGACTTCTGGGTCGACCGGAAGCGCGCCCGCGACTGAGCCGTACCGCCGCGGCGCGGCCCGGGGGGCGCGCCTTGACACCCCGCGACGCGCCCGTGAGAATCGCGCGCGTTCCCCGGAGGCGAAGTCATGTCGCTCGATCGGCAGCGGGTGAAGGACATCATAGGCGGGTTCCGCCGCCAGCGGATCGCCGTCGTCGGCGACCTGATGCTGGACCGCTACCTCCACGGTACGGTCGAGCGGATCTCGCCGGAGGCGCCGGTGCCCGTCATGCGCGTCCGGGAGGAGCGGCACGTGCCCGGCGGCGCCAGCAACGTGGCCTGGAACATCCGCGCGCTCGGCGGGCATGCCGAGGTGTGCGGCGTGACGGGAGCCGACGCGTCAGGGCGCGAACTGGCCGCGCTGCTCCGCCGCCGCGGCATCGGCACGAGGGGCATCGTGAAGCAGCGCGGCGTGCGCACCACGGTCAAGACCCGGGTCATCGCGGAGCGCCAGCAGGTGGTGCGCATCGACTGGGAGGACGGCCTCGCGTGGGACCGCGCCGACCTGTCGGCCTTCTGCGAGCGGACCGCCGGGATCGTGGCCGGGAGCACCGGGCTCATCCTGGAGGACTACGGCAAGGGGGTCGTCGCCCAGCCCGTCGTCGGCGCGGCGCTGCGCGCCGCGCGCAAGGCGCGCATCCCCTCGGGGCTCGACCCGAAGGACAACCGCCGGCTCCGCGTGCGCGGCATCAGCGTCGTCACGCCGAACCGGCGCGAGGCCTTTGTCAGCGCCGGGATGGACGACCCGGGGGCGGGCCCCGCGCCCCTGCGTGACCGCCCGCTGCGGCGGGCGGCGGACGCCCTGCTGGCCGCCTGGGAGCCGCAGCACCTCGTCGTCACCCTCGGCGCGCTCGGCATGCTGCTGGCGGAGCCGGGCGGCAGGCCGCGCCACGTGCCGACGCGCGCCCGGGAAGTGTTCGACGTGAGCGGCGCGGGCGATACGGTCATCGCCGTGTGCGTGCTCGCCCTGGCGGCCGGCGCCGCGCACCTCGAGGCGGCGGAACTGGCCAACTACGCCGCCGGCGTCGTGGTCGGCAAGATCGGCACCGCCACGTGCACCCCCGCCGAGCTGCTCGCCCACATGGAGGCCTGCCCGCCGTGACCGCGCGCTCGGTCGGCGTCATCCCGGCGCGCTGGGGCTCGACGCGCTTCCCGGGCAAGATGCTGCACCCGCTCTGCGGCCGGCCGCTGCTGGAGTGGGTCGTGCGCCGCGCGCGCGGGGCGCGGCGGCTCGACGCGGTCCTCGTGGCCACGGACGACCCGCGCATCCTCGCCGCCGCCGCCGGGTGGGGGGTCGAGGCGGTCATGACCTCGCCCGGCCACCCCTCGGGCACGGACCGCGTGGCCGAGGCCGTGCGCGGCCGCGACGCGGAGGTCGTGGTGAACGTGCAGGGCGACGAACCGCTGATCGATCCCGCGCTGATCGACGCCGTCGCCGGGGCGCTCCTCGAGGACGCCGCCTGGCAGATGGCCACGGCCGCCGTCCCGATGCCGGACCCGGAGGAGGCGGCCCGCCCGGCGGCGGTGAAGGTCGTGTGCGACGCCCGGGGCCGCGCGCTCTACTTTTCGCGCGCGCCGATCCCGTTTGTCCGCGAGCCGGAGGAGGCGGCCCTGGCCGCCGGCTCGCGCCTGCGGCACGTCGGCTTGTACGGCTACCGACGCGCCTTCCTCGAGCGTTTTGTCGCGGCCGGGCCGTGCCCCCTCGAGCGGATCGAGAAGCTCGAGCAGTTGCGCGCGCTCCACCTCGGCGCGGCGATTCGCGTGCTGACGGCCGACCGCGCCGGGGCCGGCGTGGACACGCCCGAGGACGTGCCGCGCGCCGAAGCCGCCCTCCGCGCGGCCGGCCTGGCGGACTGAACCGGGTCCGCCCGGGCGCCCGGCCCCGCGCGGCGGCGGGTGCGGACCTGTTGACAGGCCGGGCCGGCTTCGGCAGGGTGGCGCCCAGGGGGGTCGACGGGGTGCGTTTCGCGCTGGTCTCCGACATCCACGCCAACCTCCAGGCGTGGAAGGCGGTCGAACTGGATATCGCCAGTCTCGGCGCGGACCGGATCGTCTGCCTGGGTGACGTGGTAGGCTACGGGCCGAACCCGGCCGAGGTGCTCGAGTCGGTCTACGCGCGCGTTCACCACTTCGTGCTCGGCAACCACGACGCGGTCGTGTGCGGGCGCCTCGAGCCGGACCTCTTCACGGGGCCGGCCCGGCGCCTGGTCGAGTGGACGGCCGGCCGCCTTGACGCGCGGGCCCGCGCCGTGCTCTCGCGATGGCCGCTCTCGCTTCGCGGGGAGGCCTTCCGGTGCGCGCACGGCGAGCTGGGCGATCCCGCCCGCTTCCGCTACGTCATCGAGCCCGAGGACGCGCGGCCCTCGTGGCAGGTGACGGAGGACCGCCTGCTCTTCGTCGGGCACTCGCACAGCCCCGGCATCTTCCTGCTCGGCCACTCCAACACGCCTCACCGGGTCGATCCGCAGGACTGCGTCGTCGACGGCGACCGGCGCTTCCTCGTCAACGTCGGCTCGGTGGGCCAGCCGCGCGACGGCGACGCGCGCGCGTGCTACGTGCTCTACGACAGCGAGCGGCGCTCGCTGAGGTGGCGGCGCATCCCGTTCGACCTCGACGCGTACCGCGCGGCGGTCGGGCGGGCGCGCATGCCCGCCTCGGCGGACTACTTCCTGGCCTTCGACCCCCTGCGCGAGGCGCGTCCCCTGCGCACGATGATCTGCTTCCGCCCGCCCGAGACGGAGCGCGAGGCGGCGCAGGGAGCCCCGGCGGTAGGGGAACTCGGCGTGCTCCGCCGCCAGGTGCACCGCTGGCGCCGTGCGGCGGCCGCCGCGGCCGCGCTCGCGGCGCTGCTGGTCGCCGCCGGCGGCTGGGCCGCGGCGCGCCACGCCGGACGCGCCGTCGAGGTGGCCGGTCCGCCGCTGCCCCCGCCCGTGGCGGCCGACTGCCCCGCCGGCGCGGACATCCTCCGGCTGCCGGACCCGTCGGCCGCCGCGGGGGGACTGCCCGTCGCGGGGTGGGCGCTGCGCCTCGGCAACCGCCACGCGCAGGACGCCGTGCTGCGCGAGGGAAGCGGCGGCGTCTCCGGGCCCGTGCTGGCGTTCGCGTCGCGCTCGGGCCGCGACCCGGTCGCCTTCCGCTCGCCGCCCGTGCGGATCGAGCCGGGCCAGCGGCTCACGGTGTCGGCGCGGTTCCGGAAGAGCGAGGGGTTCCGCGGCTCGGTGTCGCTGGCCGTCGCCGTCGAGCGCGACGGCGCGGCGGGCGCCGAGCGCTTGGAGCACTTCGTGGTCAAGGAGCCGAACCTGCGCCGGCGCGGGGGCTGGTACGGCGCGCGCGAAACCTTCGAGACGCCGGCGGGCGCGCGGCTTCTCGTCGTGGAGGTGCGGGGCCGTTTCGCGGGCGGCGTGGAGGTGACCGGCCTGGCCCTGTGCCGCAGGGCCGCCCCGGAATAGGCCGCCCGCGCCCCGGCGCCGCGCCGTCCCCCCGCCTACCAGCGCTCGCGATGCAGGAGATCCCCCAGCGGCTTGCGCCGTTTCGGGCGGCCGGCGTCGGCGGGCCAGCCGAGCGGCGTGAGCGCGAGCGGCTCGATGCCCTCGGGCAGCCCGAGCGCGGCACGCACCTTTTCGGCGTCGAACGCGCCGATCCAGCAGGTTCCCAGGCCGAGGGAAGCGGCGCAGAGGGTCATGTGGTCCATGG
This sequence comes from uncultured bacterium, assembly GCA_963744655.1. GTDB lineage: Bacteria > Verrucomicrobiota > Kiritimatiellia > PWTM01 > PWTM01 > CAVUUJ01. The sequence goes on from CAVUUJ010000002.1 coordinate 1,514,251, forward strand.
CGATCGCCCCATCGACGTCGGCGTAGTTCTTGCCGTCCGGGCGGTTCCAGGCCGCCCCGGGCTCGGTGCAGACGGCGAGCATGACCGGCGCCTGCAGGAACCAGTCGCGGGGGTAAGCCTCGAAGAGCGCCTGCCGCCGGGCCTCGGAGGTCACCAGCACCACGTGCCAGGGCTGGCGGTTGGTGGCCGAGGGCGCGGCGCGGCCCGCTTCGAGCACCTGCTCGACGAGGGGGTCCTCAACGGGGTCCGGCCGGTAGCCGCGCACGCTGGCGCGACGGCGCGCGAGGTCAAGAAAGTCCATGTCGGTCCCTCCCCGGGACGGCCGGCATCACGCGGCCCCGTGATACGAACGGTACCAGTTCACGAACCGGGGGATGCCCTCCGCGAGCGGCGTGACGGGGTCGAACCCCAGCTTCCCCCGCGCGCGCGCGATGTCCGCGTAGGTGGCCGGCACGTCGCCGGGCTGCATCGGCAGCATCTCCATCCGGGGTTCGACGCCCAGCTCGCCGGCGATCAGCGCGATGAGGTCCATCAGCTCCTCGGGGCGGTGGTTGCCGAGGTTGAGCACCTCGAACGGATCGAGCGTGTCCGCGAAAAGCGCGCCGAGCACGCCGCGAACGATGTCGTCGACGTAGGTGAAGTCGCGCTGCATCTTGCCGTGGTTGAAGACCCGGATCGGCCGGCCCGCCTCGAGCGCCTCGGTGAAGAGCCAGGCGGCCATGTCCGGCCGGCCCCAGGGCCCGTAGACCGTGAAGAAGCGCAGGCCGACGGTCTGGAGCCCGTACAGGTGCGTGTAGGTGTGGGCCATCAGCTCGTTGGCCTTCTTCGTGGCCGCGTAGAGGCTGACGGGCCGGTCGACCGGGTCGGCCTCGCTGAAGGGCAGCTTGGTGTTGCCGCCGTAGACGCTGGAGCTCGAGGCGTAAACCAGCCGGGGCGTCTCGGCGTGCCGGCAGGCCTCCAGCATGTTGAGGAACCCCTCGAGGTTGGCCTGCTGGTAGACGAAGGGGTGGTCGATGGAGTACCGCACGCCGGCCTGCGCGGCGAGGTGGCAGACGACGTCGAAGCGCCGCTCCGCGCAGAGCGCGGCGAGCCGGTCGCGCTCGACGAGGTCGGCCTCGATCCCCTCGTAGCCGGGTCGGCCCTCGAGGCGGGCATGGCGGTCGCGCTTGAGCCGCACGGAGTAGTAGTCGTTGAAGTTGTCGAGGCCGACCACCGCGTGCCCCCCGCCGAGCAGGGCCTCGCAGACGTGGTAGCCGATGAACCCGGCCGCGCCGGTGACAAGGACGTTCATGCGTCGCGCTCTCCCGGCGGACACGGTCGCACACCCGCCGCCGGCCGGTCAACCCGCGCGCCGGCGCGGCGATTGCCGTTGCGGGCCGCGGGGCCTTGCGGTAAGTACGGCGCGGGGCGGTGTACGGGAGGGGGCGGCATGAAGAAGCGCAAGGCGGACGTGGCGCGTCGCACGCGGGAGACGCAGATCGAGGCGACGCTGGTCCTGGACGGCACGGGGAAGGCCGCCGTTTCCACGGGGATCCCGTTCCTGGATCACATGCTCGAGCTGCTCGCCAAGCACGCGCTCTTCGACCTGAAGGTGAAGGCCGCGGGGGACCTGGCCGTCGACTACCACCACACGGTGGAGGACCTCGGCCTCGTGCTGGGCGACGCGCTCAACGAGGCGCTGGGCGACCGCAAGGGCATCACGCGCTACGGCCACAGCCTGCTGCCCATGGACGAGTCGCTGAGCCTGGTCGCCGTCGATCTCGGCGGCCGGCCGTACCTCGTCTACGAGATCGCGAACCGCAAGAAGAAGATCCGCGACTTCGACCTGGGCCTGATCGAGGAGTTCTTCCGCGCCTTCTGCACGCAGGCGCGCATGAACCTCCACATCGCGCACCTCTACGGCACCGAACCGCACCATGCCTACGAGTCGGTCTTCAAGGGCCTGGCCCGCGCCCTGCGCGCGGCCTGCGCGCCCGACCCGCGGGTGCGCGGGGTCCCGTCGAGCAAGGGCGTCATCTGACGCGGCGCGCGCCGGGCGGTCAGCGCGGGCCGGCCGCCGGCTCCTTCCACCTCGCGCTCGGCGCGCCCTCCTGCGGCGGCGTCGGGATGTGCCGCTCGGTGGGGTACGCGAACTGCATGCGCGAGTCCTTCTGCAGTTCCTCGACGATCCGGTTGTTGATCCGGTCGCGGGTCGAGGCCAGCCGCTTGTAGTGGCACATGTACAGGAGGCTGAAGGTCACGCCGGATTCCGCGATGACCGAGTGCACGCGCGGCTCGTAGTAGTGGCGGTGGTCGGCGCCGTAGAGCCGCTCGACCCGGTCCGCCCCCCCGCGCGCCGCCTCGAACTCCTCGCGCGTCGCCTCCTCCAGGACGCGCAGCAGCAGCTCCTGGGCGTCGCCGGCGGGCGTCTCGAACGTCATCGTCACCTCGACCTTGCCCCACACGTAGGGGTGGATGTGCGAGTAGTTGAACACCGGCATCTTGAAGATGAAGTTGTTCGGGAAGGAGATCACCCGGCCCGTCGGCTCGTCGACGCCGAGCCAGTTGTTCAGCTCGAGCAGCGTGGTGCGCAGCAGCTGGATATCCACCACGTCCCCGCGGTGGCCGTCGATCTCGACGCGGTCGCCCACGCGCACCTTGCGGCCCATCGAGATGGCGAACCACCCGGCGAAGGCGGCGCACACGTCCCCCAGGGCGATGATCGCGGCCGCGCCCGCGAGCCCCAGCACGGCCGCGACGGCCTTGAGGTCCTCGAGGAAGTAGATGCAGAGGATCGCGATCACGACCAGCGTGGTGAGGTAGCTTCCGAGCCGCCGCGCCACGAACAGCGTGTCGCGCTGGTAGACCAGCGGCAGCACGCGCCGGCTGAACAGCCGGTAGAGCAACACGACGAGGACCGCCAGGGAAACGGGAAGAAGGATCTGGCGCAGGTAGCGCTCGCGCTGCCCGGCGAACTCCCGCGCCAGGAAGACGGCGTGCTCGCGCATCAGTTGTTCGCCCTGCGCGCACAGCCCGGCGGAGGCCGCGAGGTGCCGTTCCTGTTCCTGCAGGTGCCCGATCCGCTCCTGGAGCGACTTCTTCTCGCTGCGGCTTTCGTAGAAGATCCTCCGCGCCTGCTCGTAGCGTGCGCGGGCGGCGGCCTGCTCGGCTTCCGTCCCGCCCCGGGTCCGGCGCTCGACGTCCATGCGGTCCTCGATGATCCGGATTTCCTCGTCGAGATGGCTGAACCGTTGCTCCGCGATCTCGACGGCCGCCGCCGTCTCGGCGCGCCGGGCCTCGAACCGTTCGGCCAGCTCCCGGTACGCCCCGGCCTTCTTGCCGGCGGCGGCGATGGCGCGGTGCTGGCCCACCAGCTCGCGGATCGTGGGACGGTGATCCGCCGTCATTCGGCCGAGGTCCTCCTGCACGCGCTTCGCCGCCTCGGCGAGCCGGATGCGCGCTTCGAGCGCCTCCCGCTCCTGGCGGCTGGCCACGATCCTTGCCGAGAGGGTGCGGAGGGCCTGCTCGAGCTCGGCCTGCCGCAGGGCGTCGTCATCGGAGGCCGTCCGGTCCGACCGCTCCGCCTCCATCCGCGTTCGCTCTTCCAGCAGGCCGCGGATACTCGTGGTGAGCCGTTCGATCTGCCGGGCGGGGTCCTCGGTGTTGGGGTCGATGGCGTAGAGGGTCTCGCGCAGCGACGTTTCGATGTTGTTTCCGAGCCGCTCGTCCAGGTCCTTTTCCCGCCGCTCCAGCTCGATGAGGCGCCGCGTGCTTTCCAGCTCCGCGTCCAGCACCCGCAGGCGCCGCTCCAACACGGCCCGCTCGCCGGTGTTCGTGGTGGAGGGGAGGAAGGAGCGGGCCACCTCGCGTTCGCGTTCCAGGCGGCTGACGCGCGGGTCGACCGTCGCCGTCTCCCCGGCGAGGGCGCAGGGCAGGCACGCGGCGGCCAGCAGGAGGCAGGTGGTCAGTCGGCGTCGCAGCGTCATGGCAGGCTCTCCCCCGTGAACCGGTTGGTGTCCGGGAGCATACCGCCGCCGGGGCCCCGTGCCAACCGCCCGACGGCGCCCCGGAGACGGTTTCCGCGTCCTGGGCGCGAACGGGTTGCGGCGGGGGGCGGGGCCGGGGCGGACAGGCGGGAACGCCGGGAAAGGCCGGTGCGCGGCGCGCGGCGCGCGCGGGGGCTGTGCGGGCGGCCGCTGGACTTGCGGCGAAACGGGACGATAGTGCTGGCATGGCGGATCGCCGCGTACATCCGGCGGGGAGGTCGACGGCGGGCAGGTGGACGGCCCTGGCGGGGGCTGTTGCCCTGGCGGCCCTGCCGGTGCGGGCCCAGCGGCTCGAGGCCGACCTCGTGGTGGGCGCGGCGGCCGCGGAGCCGGGCGGCACGGTCACGGTGGGTGTGCGCCTGCGCATCGAGCCCGGTTGGCACCTGTACTGGCGCAACCCGGGCGACGCCGGCCTGGCGACGCGCGTGGCGTGGGACCTCCCGGCCGGGGTGAGCGCCGGCGCCCTGCGCTGGCCCGCGCCGGTCGCCTTCGGCGAGCCGCCCGTCGTGGGCTACGGCTACGAGGGCGAAACCGTGCTGCTGGCGGACCTGCGGCTCGGCGCCGGGCTGGCCCCGGGCGCCGTGCTGCCGCTGCGCGCCGAGGTCGAGGGCCTCCTGTGCAGCGAGATCTGCGTCCCGGTCCGGACCGCGGCCGGGGCGGAGGTGCCGCTGGCGCGCGCCGCGCGTCCCGCGGATCCCGCGGCGGGGGCGTTGCTCGCGCGCTACGAGGTCCTTGTCCCGCGCGCGGCCGCCGGCTGGCGTTTCGCCTGCGAGGGCGAGGGCGACCGGCTCCGGCTCGCCGTCGGAGTGCCCGCCGGCTTCACGCCGGGTGCGCCCGGCGGGATACGCTTCCATCCCTACGAGCGGGACGTGATCGAACACGGCGCGCCGCAGGCGGCCGCGGCCGACGGCGCGGGCGGGTTCACCCTGCTGCTGCCGCGCTCCGCCCTGCGCGCGGCGCCGCCGGAGCGGCTTCGCGGTGCGCTGGTGGTGCCCGCGGCCGGGGCGGGCCGCGGGCCCGCCGTACTGGAGGTCGATGTGCCCGTCTCCGGCCGCAACGTCGGAGGGGCGAAAGGAAAGGAGCAGGAAGCATGAAGGCAAGGTACGCACTGACGGCAGGTCTCGTCCTGGCGGTTTCGGTCCTGGCGGGCCGGGCGGCCGTGGCCCCGGGCGCGCAAGCCCCGGCGTTCAAGTTGACGGACACGAAGGGGACGGAGCACGCGCTCGCGGACTTCCGCGGGAAGCACGTGGTGCTGGAGTGGACGAACTACGACTGCCCGTTCGTCCGCAAGCATTACGATTCGGGCAACATGCAGAAGCTGCAGAAGACCTACACGGCCAAGGGGATCGTGTGGCTCTCGATCTGTTCCTCGGCGCCCGGCAAGCAGGGCAACTATCCCGCGGACAAGTGGAACGGGTTGATCGCCGCCCGCGGCGCCGCGCCCACGGCGGTGCTGCTCGATCCCGGGGGCGGGGTCGGCCGGCTCTACGGCGCCCGGACCACGCCGCACCTGTTCGTCATCGATCCCGAGGGGGCGGTGATCTACCAGGGCGCCATCGATGACAAGCCCTCGGCCAACAAGGCCGACATCGAGGGCGCCGTGAACTACGTGGCCGGCGCGCTCGACAAGGCCCTGGCCGGCGAGGCCGTTGAACCGGCAGCCACGCCGCCCTACGGCTGTTCCGTGAAGTACTGACCGGGCCGCAGGCGGGCGCCGCGCGCGTGCCGGCCGGAAAGGTCACTCTGCGGGCCGGGGCGAGGCGCGCACGCGGCTGACGGGGCGCCAGGCGGGGTCGAGTTCCGCCTGCCTGCCCCGCCACCGCAGGCGCCCGTCGCGGGCGAGCCGGAGCAGCAGGCGGGAGAGCGTCTCGGGGGTCGTTCCGATGGCGGCGGCCACCTCCTTCTTGCCCAGCGGCACGCGGAGAGAAGGGCCACGCCCGTAGTGGTCCCGCAGGAAGAGATAGAGCCGCTGCTCGGCGTCGAGGGTGGTGAGGTAGAGGATGCGGTCCGCCAGGTACCGCTGCTTGCGGAGCAGCATGGCGACGAAGTCGTTCCTGAACGCTTCGCCCGCCAGCAGGCGCAGGAGGTCCGCGCGCAGGAAGAGGAAGGCGTGCGATTCCGTCAGGGCGCGGGCGGTGACCGGGTAGCGGTCCTGCTCGAACAGGATCGCCTCGGCGAAGACCTCGCCGGGCCGCACGATCTTGATGACGGTCTCGGCGCCGTCCGGCCCGGTCTTGAAGAGCTTCACGTCGCCGCGGTTCAGGAGGTAGACCGCCTTGCCCGGCTCACCTTCCTGGAAGACCTCCGTGCCCTTGCGCCACGTCTTGGGGAAACAGCAGTCCGCCAGGGTGCGGCGGCTCGCCTCCGCCAGTCCGCGAAAGAAGTTGGCCTGGGCGAGTATGGCGTACGGGTCCATCGTTGCCGTTCCTCCTCAGTGCGCCACGGGCGAAGCCCGGCGGAAGGGGCGGGCTTCACGTGGCGAGACCTGTGCGCCGCTCATCCGTAGTCACTCCCTGCAGCCAGCGTCTTCCCCAGCCCGACTTGAGGTAGCGTTCGCGCCGCACCGCGGCGTTGCGGTCGGCATGGGCCTCCAGCCGTACACGCCGCCACGGCCGGTGCGCCTTGGTCGACCGCACGCGGCCCGCGTTGTGCGACTTGAGCCGCTCGTCCGGATCCGCCGTGCTGCCGATGTAGAGCCGCCCGAGCCGGTTGCGCAAGACGTAGACGTAGCACGGCTTGGCGGAGGGGGTGGGATTTCACGTGACTTCGTACGTGACGGGGCGAACCCACGGTCCCCGAAGGGACTCCGGTTTTTCGCGTGAGGGCCCGCGGGGCGGGCCCAACGCGACCACGTTCCCGCCAAAGGCGGGTCACGTGGCAAGACCTGTGCGCCGCTCATCCGTAGTCACTCCCTGCAGCCAGCGTCTTCCCCAGCCCGACTTGAGGTAGCGTTCGCGCCGCACCGCGGCGTTGCGGTCGGCATGGGCCTCCAGCCGTACACGCCGCCACGGCCGGTGCGCCTTGGTCGACCGCACGCGGCCCGCGTTGTGCGACTTGAGCCGCTCGTCCGGATCCGCCGTGCTGCCGATGTAGAGCCGCCCGAGCCGGTTGCGCAAGACGTAGACGTAGCACGGCTTGGCGGAGGGGGTGGGATTTCACGTGACTTCGTACGTGACGGGGCGAACCCACGGTCCCCGAAGGGACTCCGGTTTTTCGCGTGAGGGCCCGCGGGGCGGGCCCAACGCGACCACGTTCCCGCCAAAGGCGGGTCACGTGGCAAGACCTGTGCGCCGCTCATCCGTAGTCACTCCCTGCAGCCAGCGTCTTCCCCAGCCCGACTTGAGGTAGCGTTCGCGCCGCACCGCGGCGTTGCGGTCGGCATGGGCCTCCAGCCGTACACGCCGCCACGGCCGGTGCGCCTTGGTCGACCGCACGCGGCCCGCGTTGTGCGACTTGAGCCGCTCGTCCGGATCCGCCGTGCTGCCGATGTAGAGCCGCCCGAGCCGGTTGCGCAAGACGTAGACGTAGCACGGCTTGGCGGAGGGGGTGGGATTTCACGTGACTTCGTACGTGACGGGGCGAACCCACGGTCCCCGAAGGGACTCCGGTTTTTCGCGTGAGGGCCCGCGGGGCGGGCCCAACGCGACCACGTTCCCGCCAAAGGCGGGTCACGTGGCAAGACCTGTGCGCCGCTCATCCGTAGTCACTCCCTGCAGCCAGCGTCTTCCCCAGCCCGACTTGAGGTAGCGTTCGCGCCGCACCGCGGCGTTGCGGTCGGCATGGGCCTCCAGCCGTACACGCCGCCACGGCCGGTGCGCCTTGGTCGACCGCACGCGGCCCGCGTTGTGCGACTTGAGCCGCTCGTCCGGATCCGCCGTGCTGCCGATGTAGAGCCGCCCGAGCCGGTTGCGCAAGACGTAGACGTAGCACGGCTTGGCGGAGGGGGTGGGATTTCACGTGACTTCGTACGTGACGGGGCGAACCCACGGTCCCCGAAGGGACTCCGGTTTTTCGCGTGAGGGCCCGCGGGGCGGGCCCAACGCGACCACGTTCCCGCCAAAGGCGGGTCACGTGGCAAGACCTGTGCGCCGCTCATCCGTAGTCACTCCCTGCAGCCAGCGTCTTCCCCAGCCCGACTTGAGGTAGCGTTCGCGCCGCACCGCGGCGTTGCGGTCGGCATGGGCCTCCAGCCGTACACGCCGCCACGGCCGGTGCGCCTTGGTCGACCGCACGCGGCCCGCGTTGTGCGACTTGAGCCGCTCGTCCGGATCCGCCGTGCTGCCGATGTAGAGCCGCCCGAGCCGGTTGCGCAAGACGTAGACGTAGCACGGCTTGGCGGAGGGGGTGGGATTCGAACCCACGGTCCCCGAAGGGACTCCGGTTTTCAAGACCGGCGCATTAGACCGCTCTGCCACCCCTCCCGTTCCTCCCGCCCCGGCTTTTCGCGTGAGGGCCCACTCCGGCGGGCCAACGCGACCACGTTAGCCCGCCGGGCGGGCTGCACGTGGCAAGGCCGGCGCAGTAGACCGCTCCGCGTGAGCTCGCCTCCGGCATCGCAACGCGGCTGTGCTGCCACCCCTCCGGCCCACGTGCCCGCCAGCATAGCGCATCGGGCCCGAACGTCAGGCCTCTTTCCGTACGCGGGGGCACGACGGTGCGGTTCGTCGGTCCGGTGCACCATGCGGAGGTGCCGGTTGACGCGGCATGGTCCCTCGGTGAGACTCCGCCGGCAGGAGCGGGCACCCGCGATACGGTGACGTGCCTGTTCCGTCCCGACGAGAACCGCCACGGGAACCACGACATGAAGGTACGGCATCCGGATGCTTTGAACGCTCCTGCCCCACGGGCCGCCGGGGGCCGGCCGGCGTGACGCCCCGGCGCCGCAGCGCCCGGGGAGCCCTTCCCCGGCTCGTGCTGGCGAGCACCTCGCCGAGACGGCGCGAGCTGCTGGCGGCGGCGGGCCTCGTGTTCGACGTCCTGGCCCCGGGGATCGACGAGTGCCCGGTGCGGGGGGAAGCGCCCGCGGACTTCGCCTGCCGCGCAGCGTCGGAGAAGGCCGCTGCCGTGGCGGCGCGGCTGGACCGGGCCGCGGGGCGCCGCACGGTCGTCCTGGGTTGCGACACGGTCGTGGTGCTCGGGTGCCGCATCCTCGGCAAGCCGCGCGGCGCCGCGGAGGCGGCGCGGATGCTGCGCGGGCTGAGCGGCCGCGCGCACGGGGTGCTGACGGGCGTTTGCCTGCTCTCGGGCCGCCCCGGCGGCCCCTGGCGGGAACGGGTTCTTCCGGTCCGCACGGAGGTCGTGTTCCGGCGGCTCTCCCCGGCCGACATCGCCCGCTACGTGGCGACCGGCGAGCCGATGGACAAGGCCGGCGCCTACGGCATCCAGGGCGCCGCCGCGGGCATGGTGCGGACCGTGCGCGGCTCCTACACCAACGTGGTCGGGCTGCCGCTCGCCGAGGTGCTCGGCGCGCTGGCCCGGAGGGGTGTCCGGCCGCCGGTCCCCACGCGGGATGCCCCGTCTTGCCCCGGCGGCCGGTCTGGTTCATAAGGGCCGGATGCGCACGTCGCTCCAGGGGGTCGGCCGCGGGCCCGCCGCGCGCCGGGTGTGCCTCGCGTGGGTCCTGCTGCTGGGGTGGGCGGCCGCGCCGCGCGGCCTTGCCGCCCCGCGCATCGGTTTCCGAACGTCGGCGGAGGTGCCCGAGGAGGGCCTGGCGCTGCGCATCTTCCGCGGGGCGGAGGCCGAGGGGCTTCCGCTGCCGCCGCTCCGCGGTTACCGCCTCGGCGCGGGGCGGCGCGAGGAGTGCTACGCGCCGCGCGACCTGTGGATGGCGGAGCAGTTCCTGGGCCGGTGGAAGGACAACGAGGGAAACCGCCTCGTGCTCGGCCGGCCGGCCTCCTACCTGCCCCGTTTCCTTCCGGTGCCGTACGTCACGCGCGAGCAGTACCGCCGGGCCGCCGCATCCGTCCCGGGCGTGCCGGGGGATGCCGCCTCGCTCCGCCGGTGGGCGGCGGACTTCGCCGGCGCGGCGCCGGAGGGGGAGCCGCGCGCCGTGCCGGGCGGCACGCGGCTCGGGGAGGTCTATGCCTACCGCTTCGCGTCCGACGCGGGCACCCGGGCGGGCTACGCCTTCCGGTTCCGGCCGAATCCGTTCGGGATCGACCCCGGGCAGTGGTTCTTCGCCCTCTTCGAGTTGCCGGGGCAGGACCCGGACGAGGCGCTTCAACTGCTCGAGCGGGAGTTCCTGCCGACCCTCGCGCTCACCGCCCGGGGGCGCGGCACGGAGGCCTCTGCGCGCTTCAGCCGCGACGGCGAGACGGGCGCCGCGGCTTCCGGCGACCGGCGCGCGAACCGCCGGGAAGTCGTCAACAGCATCCGCGGCATGGAGGACTGGTGGTACGTGGAGACGCCCCACTACCTCCTCGTGTCCGACCTGCCCGGCTCGCGCGCGTCGGTGGTGCGGAGGATCCAGGACGACATCGAGTACCTGCGCGCGGCCTACGCGCACCTCGTGCCCCCGTTCCGGCCGGTCGGCGAGGTCAGCACGCTCCGCATCTTCAGCGAGGGCGGCGCCTACCGGCAGTACGTCGGGGCGGCGCTCGCGTGGAGCGGCGGCGTGTGGATGCCGGCCCGCAGGGAGCTGGTCGTCCGCGCGCGCGAGGGAGGCAGCGTGCGGGACCAGAAGGCCTGGCTGGTCGAGGCCGTCTACCACGAGGCGTTCCACCAGTACCTCTTCTACGCGCTGGCGGCCTGTCCGACCTCCGCGTGGTACAACGAGGGGCACGCGGCCTTTTTCGAGGGCGCGGAGATACGGCGTGGCCGGCTCGAGATCGACGAGAGCCCGCGCCACGCGCGGCGGGCCGCGGCGCTGGCCCGCGCCGGGTTCGGCGGCCTGCGCCGGCTACTGGGCTTTTCCTATGCGGACTTCTACGGGCCGCCGGAGACCGCCGCCTCCGTGCGGGAGGACCACTACGCGCTGGCGTGGGCGCTGGTCTACTACCTGCGCAAGGCGGCGCCCCTGGAGCCGTCGAACGGCTACGAGGCGATTCCCGGCCGCTACCTCGAGGCCTTGCGGACCACGCGCGACCCGGACCGGGCGACCGCGGCGGCGTTCGCGGGGACCGACCCCGCGGCACTGGCTGACGCCATGACGGCCTTCTGGTCCTCGACCTCGCGGCGGAGCGCGGCCCGCCGCTACGACCTGTTCCAGGACTACCGGCCCGCGCCGTGATCCGCACGCCGCGCCTACGGCCTGTTCCCGAAGGGCCGCCCGGCCGCGCCGTTCGGGTTGCGGGCGGGGCGTTTTGACGCTGCATCGCGGCGCCGGCTGCCATAAACTGCAAAGGAACCCGCCTCTACAACCGTCTCCATGACGCAGGACGCAACCGGATCGAGGGGTATGTCGGACGCCCGTGCCAGGGGATCGGATGCCGCAGGGGATACCGATCCGAAAGGGATGATGGAAGCCGTGGTGGCACAACACCAGGCGGCGCTGCTGCGCTACGCGGGACGCCTGCTGAACGACGGGGCGGCGGCGCAGGACGTGGTGCAGGAGGCCTTTCTCCGGCTGCACCGGGCCCTGGCCTGCGGCCGCGGCCCCGCCGGGGCCGTCTCGCACTGGCTGTACCGCACGACGCACAACGCGGCGGTGGACTGGATCCGCCGCGAGAGCCGCCTGCGCCGGCTGCACGAGGAGCACGCGGAGGAGCTCGAGGTGCGGCGGGACGGGGCCGCCGACGAGCAGGCGGTGCGCGACGAACGGCGCCGGGTCGTGCTCCGGCACCTCTCGCGGCTCAAGCCCGCGGAGCGGCAGGTGCTCGTCCTCCGGCTCCAGGAGGGGATGTCCTACGCCGACATCGGCCGGGTGACGGGCCGCTCCGAGGGCTACGTCGGATGCCTGCTGCACCACGCGACGCGCAAGCTGGCCGCGCACCTGCGGAAGGCGGGAGTGATCTGAGATGAACCAGCGCAAACCATGCGGGAAGATGCGGAAGCGGCTCACGCCGTACCTGCTGGGGGAGCTGCCCCCCGGGGCGGACGGGGCCGTCCGCGACCACCTCGCCGATTGTGAGGGCTGCCGGGCGTACGCGAAGGAGTTGGCGTCCACCCTCGATGTACTTCGCGACGCCCTGGCGGCCCCGGCGGCCGCGCCCGAACTCGAGCCCGCGCGCCGCGCGCGGGTGCTCTCCGGCGCCGCGCCGCGCCGCGCGGTGATCCCGGGTCCGTGGCTCCACCTCGCGCAGGCGGCCGCCCTGCTCGTGATCCTGCTGGGCCTGGCCGCCGGCCTCCTGCTGCCCTCGCTGCAGGGCGCGCGCGAGCGGGCGGCTCTGATCGCCCGCAACGAGGTCTCCCTGCTCCAGGCCGACAGCCTGCCGGCGGACGACAAGGCGCACGTGCTCGGGAAGGAGTCGCGCCATGCGGCCGAGTCCCCTCCCGCGGAGCCGGTTCCGTTCGCGCCGGGCCCGACGGACCGGCCGCGCATGGACCGGTTTGCGCAGGGCGACGCGCCGGTCCCGGCCGGATCGGACGGCGGCGGGGCGGGGTACGGGCTCGGCGAAGGCCGCACCCGGACCGCGGCGGGGCCGGACATCGGGGCGGTTCCGGGCGAACCGTCCGCCGCGGACGCGGGGGAGCGGCTTGCGGCGGGTGAGCCGGCAAAGCCCGCGGTCCTCAGCGGCCTGTTTGCGGGCCGTGCGATGCCGGACCGCGCCCCGGGGAAGGACCGGCCGGGCTGGGAGGAAGCGGATGCGTCGTCCGGGGTCCCGGATCCGTCGGCGGCCCTTTCCGCCCGTGCGCGGGCCGGTGGTGACGCGAACGCCATGCTCCGTTTGGAAGGGGGGGCGCACCGCGCCCCGGCGGAGAAGGCGCTGCAACCTGCGCCGCCGGCCATGCCCGTTGCGGCCACCGCGCCTGTCCCGGCGCCGGTGCCCGCGATGGATGCGCTCGCGGGGGGCGCGTTCGTGGGGGGCACAAGCGGGCGGGTGCCGGAGGAGCAAGAGGACGGCTGGAAGCGCCCGGTGAACAAGGGGGCGCTCGGGCTCGCGGATGCGGTGCGCTTCGCGGACGCGCGTCGCGAGCGGGCGGAGGGCGAAGAGCCGGAGCGCGCCGGGGAGCGGAAGCAGGAAGAGCGGGCGGAGCCCGGACCCCGGGGGTCCGGCGGGCCCGCCCGGCGTACTGCTGCCGGGGTCCGGGGCCGTCCGGCGTCCGCCGCCGCCGCCGAGAACCGGGAGAACGACGAGGCCGGTCCGGCCGGGCAGACGGAAGCGCCGGCGAAGCGCAGCGAGCTGCTTGACGCGCCCGTCTTCGCGCCCGCCGGCTTCCATCCCTTCGTCGACGCGCGGGCGAACGCCTTCTCCACCTTCTCCATCGACGTGGACACCGCGTCCTACGCTCTCGCGCGGCGGTACCTGGCGGACGGGCACCGGCCGCCGCCGGAGGCCGTGCGCACCGAGGAGTTCGTGAACTTCTTCGACTACGCGTACACCCCGCCGGCGAAGGGCGCCTTCGCGGTGCACGCCGCGTGGGCCGACGCCCCGTTCCGCCCGGGCCTCCAGCTGCTGCAGATCGGCGTCAAGGGCCGCGTGATCGGGCGCGACCAGCAGCGCCGCGCGGTGCTGACGCTGGTCATCGACACCTCGGGCTCCATGAACACGCCCGACCGTCTCGGCCTGCTGCGCGACGCGCTCCGGCTGCTGCTCGGGGCCCTCGACCCGGCGGACCTCGTGGCGGTGGTGCAGTTCGACACGCGTGCGCGGCTCCTGCTGGAGCCCACGCCGGCCGCGCGGCGCGATGAGATCCTGGCCGCCATCGACGGTATGGAAACCTCCGGCTCGACGCACCTCGAAGAGGGGCTTCGGCTCGGGTACCAGGTGGCCGCCTCCGCCTTCCGCGGTGGGTGGGCCAACCGCGTGCTGCTGCTCTCCGACGGCGTGGCCAACCTCGGCTCGGACGACGCCCGGGCGATCCTCCGCGGGGTCGAGGCGTACCGCAGGCAGGGCATCTTCTGCTCGGTCTTCGGCTTCGGCACCGGCAGCTACAACGACGTGATGCTCGAGAAGCTGGCCGACAAGGGCGACGGGTCCTACGCCTTCATCGACTCGATCGGGGAGGCGCGCCGCCTGCTCGTCGACGAGCTGGCCGCCACGCTGCACGTGATCGCCCGCGACGTGAAGATCCAGGTGGAGTTCGACCCCGCGCGGGTCGCGCGTTACCGGCAGCTGGGCTACGAGAACCGCGCGCTGACGCGCGAGCAGTTCCGCGACGACACGGTCGACGCGGGCGAGGTCGGTTCCGGCCAGTCGGTGACCGCGCTCTACGAGGTGGAACTGCGGCCCGGCGCGCGGCCGGGCCTGCCGCTGGGCACGGTGCGCGTGCGCTACCGCGACGTGGAGAGCGGGCGGGTCGTCGAGTTGGAGCGACGGCTTCGCGACGCCGACCGCCAGGCCGGCCGCGTGGGGGCTTCGTTCGATTTCCGCCTGGCGGCCGGCGCAGCCGAGTTCGCGGAGCTGCTGCGGCTCAGCCCGTACGCCGCGGGCACGGACTTCGCCGAGGTGGCCGACGGCCTGCGGCCGCTGGCCCTCCAGCGGCCGCTGGACCAGCGGCTGCAGGAACTGGTGCGCCTCGTGCAGGCCGCCGGCCGCCTGCCTCCGCCGTGAAGAAAGCGATGCGAACGCTCCTCGATTCAGGCGCCTGGAACCGCGAGACGGGGGTCGGTTCCTTCGAGCCTTCTCCCGCTTCGTGTATTCGCCGTCTTGCCGCCCGGCGGTTTCTCTTTTTTGCGTTCTTTTTACGGGGGCATGACACGGGCGGGAGGCCCCCGGTGTTTCGTGGAGACGGGAAGAGCGGGGAGGTTCAGACCATGAGGAAACGGATAGCGGTGTGCCTGGCGTCGGCGGCCCTGGTGAACGTGACGTGCGGGTTCCTCTGGTTCACGCCGCCGGAGCCCCCGGGGCCGCCGGTCCGCATCGGCCGGCTCGCGCTCACGGGCGAGATCCACGAGGAGAACGCCGTCTTCACGCTGGCCTTCGAGGCGAAGGTCCGCACGGCCGACGCCCGGCTGCGGCTCGTCGCCGGGCCCGTGGCCTACCTCGACGGCGAGCTGCCGCCCGGGGGGAAGCTCGAGCGCGAGGCCGACGCCTACTACCTCACCTTCCCGGGGCGCGGGACCCACGCGGTCGCCTTCCGCTTCGCGGCCAGGCCCGTGAAGAAGGGCGACTGGCGCGAGACCGGCTTTGCCCTTCCCGAGGCGACGGTCCGCTCACTCACCCTGACCTGCGACCGCGCCGACATGGAGGTGCAGTTCCGCGGCGCCCTGAATGTCGAGCGCACCCCCGGCGCCGGGGGCCACGCGGTCGTGTCCGCCTTCCTCTCCGCCGGGAGCGACCTGGGCATGCAGTGGAAGCCGCAGGTGCGCAAGCTGGACGCCGACCTCGTGGTCGCGTGCGACGCCAACTCGATCGCCACCGCGCGCGTGGGCGCGCTACAGCTCCACTCCTTCTACACCTACCGCGTCGTGCAGGGCTCGCTGCAGCGGCTGCGGCTCGAGCTGCCCGCGGGGCTGAACGTGACGCAGGTGCGCGGGGCCGACATCCGCGAGTGGAGCATCGAGGAGGAGCCCGGCGGCGCGCGCGTGCTCGTCGTCGTGCTCGCCCGCCCGAAGGACCGCGCCTACACGCTGGGCGTGGAGTCCGAGCGGGTGCTCTCCGACTTCCCCTGCCGGTTCGACTTCCCGGTGCTGGCGCCGCGCGACGTGATCCGCGCGAGCGGCTTCCTGCTCATCGGGGCGGACAGCGCGATCAAGTTGCTCGTCGACAAGGCCGCGGGCCTGACCCAGATCGACCAGTCGGCCTTCCCCGCGGTCGCGGTCGAGGGCCTCCCCGAGCGCGCGCGGCCCGGCCGCAGCGTCTACGCCTACCAGTACGCGAACCTGCCTTTCCAGATGGGCATCGCGGCGGACGACATCGTGACCGCCGTGCACGCCGAGCAGCGCCTGGTGCTCTCGCTGGCGGACACCGACCTCGGGCTGGACGCGGCCATCGACGTCGAGGTGCGCGACGCGCCCGCGCGCGAACTGGTGATCGAGACCGAGCCGGGCTGGATCGTGGCCAACGTGGCCGGCCAGCACGTGGCCGACTACGACGTGCAGGACGCGGGCGCGGTGCGCCGGATCCACGTCTACCTCCGCGAGGCGCTGCTCGGCCGCACGCTGGTCAACGTGCGCCTGGAGCGCCCGCTGAAGGACGAGGACACCGTCTTCAAGGCGCCCGTGTTCCGGGTGCAGGACGCGAAGTCCTCCCGGGGCTACCTCGTGTTGCGCGCCGAGGCGGGCCTCCGCCTCGAGCCGTCCGGTCCGCGCGAGCTGCGCGAAGTCCCGCCCGGGTCCCTGCCCGTGCGCGTGAACGACGCGCAGTACGCCTACCGCTTCAAGAGCGACGACTGGGCGCTCGACGTCGGGTTGCGCAAGGAGGTGCCCTCGATCCACGCCGAGCTGTTCCACCTCGCGTCCCTAGGCGAGGGCATGCTCTACGGCAGCTGCTCCGCCACCTACAACATCGGCAACGCGCCCGTGCGCGTCTTCCCGCTGCACATCCCCGCCGCGTACCAGAACGTCGAGATCACCGGCCGCGACCTCCGCGGGTGGACACAGGAGGGAGAGACGTGGAAGGTCTCGCTGCAGGAGAAGGTCTCCGGGGACTACACCCTGCTGGTCACCTACAGCCAGCCGGTGGCGTACGAGGGCGACGCCCTGCTGCTGGGCGGCATCCGCACCCTCGGGACGGAGAGCGAGGTCGGCTACCTCGCCGTGGCCGGCTCGGCCGGGCTCGCGTTCGGCGGGGAGAGCGCACGCGACCCGTCCGTGCTCCCCGTGGCGGCCGGGGAGCTGCCGAAGGAGTACGCGCTGCTGGTGCGCGACCCCATCCTGCAGGCCTACAAGTACGTGGCCGCGCCGCACGAGGCGCGCGTGAGCGTGAAGCGCCACGACACCCAGCCGCTGCTCGAACAGGTGACCGACCACATGGTCCTCACCACGCGGCTCAGCCGCGAGGGCGAGGCGGTGACCGAGGCGGTCTGCTTCGTGAAGAACACCTCGGAGCAGTACCTGGGCATCCAGATCCCGGCCGGGGCGCGGTTGTGGTCGGCGACGGTCGACGGCGAGACGGTGAGCGCGCTGGAGGACGGCGAGGGCGGCGTGCTGGTGCCCGTGCCGCGGCGCCGCGACCCGAACCAGCCCTCGCGCGTGCAGCTGGTTTACGCCGAGCAGCACGCCAAGCTGGGCGTGCTGAGCCGGGTACGCTTCGAGGCGCCGGCCATGGCGTCGCGCTCGGTCTTCGCCAAGTGGGTCGTCGCCGTGCCCGCCCGGTACCGCATCGCCGGCGCGTCCGGCAACATGATGCTGCCCCCGCGCGGCCGCGCCGGCCTGCCCGCCGTGGCGTGGCGGCTGGGCAACCTGTTCCGCGCCCTGGTGCGGCACGGGTGGGGCTGGCTTGCGCTGTTCGCCCTCGTGGCGGGCGTGGCGTGGGCGGTGACCTTCCAGGCGGCGCGCGGGCGCCCCTTCGCGTGGGGCACGTGGGCGGCCCTGCTCCTGGGCCTGTTCCTGGCGGTGGTGCTCGTCCGCCTGCGGCTGCCGTGGGCGCTGCGCCGGGCCCTGGCGGAGGGCGGCGCCTGGGGGCCGGCGACGCAGTGGGAGCTGACCAAGCCCGTCACGCTGGCCGATGCGCGGCTGCAGGTCGGCCTCTCGGTCCTCCGTGCGTGGGCGTCGTGGACGCTGCTGGGCCTGCGCGCGCTGCTCGGCGTCGCCGTGGCGGCGTGGCTGTGGCGCGGCGTCCGGTGCGGGGCTTCGCCTTCCGGCGTCCGGCGCGCGCTGGCGCCGGTGGCCCTCGTATGGGGCGTGGCGGGCCTGCCCGGCGCCGCGAGCGTCTCTGCGGCCGTGCTGGCCGCGGCGTTTCCGGTGGCGGCGCTGGCCGCCGTCGTGCGCGGGGCGCGGGCGGCCGGCCGCCGCCGGCTGGCCGCGGCGCCCGAGCCGCCGGCCGAACCCGAAACGCCGGCCCCGCCGCCGCCGCTGCCGCCGGCGCCCGAGCCGCCGCCGGTACCCGCGGGCCCGTCGTTCGCCTCGCGCATCCCCGCCGAACCGGAAGCCGGGCCCTCGGCGGGCGCCGCCCGCGCGGGCCTGCTGCCGGTCCTGCTCGCCGCCGCGCTCGCGGCGGGTGCGGTTGCCGTCCGCGCCGCGCCGGAAGGCGCCGCGGCGGAGCAGGCCCCCCGGCCGCGGCGCATCGTCGCCGACGAGGTGGAACTGACCGTGACGGCCCCGGAGCTGCCCAAGGCCCTGGTCCGCAACGCGGTCCACCACCTGCTGGTCGCGTTCAGGGCGAAGCGCGGCGAGGAGCTCTTCGTCGTGCCCACGCCGGGCGTGCTCACCGGCGCCGGCCAGCTGCCCGACGGGCTGGAGATCGTGCCGGGCGACGGCGGGTACACGCTCAAGGTGCTGCGCGACGGCGCCTACCGGGCCGAGATCGACTACCTCGCGCCCGTCGAGGAGGGCGAGGGCGAGTGGCGCCTCCCGCTGGCCCTGCCCCCGAACGTCCGCAACACGGTCCTGCTGACCGTGCCGGGGGCGGGCTGGGAGGTCGAGTCCGCCGAGGCGATCTTTGCCGCGCAGCGCGAAGAGGGCGGCGCGGTGCGGTCCGAGCTGCGCATGGGGTCCGCGACGCGCGCCCTGGTGCGCTGGCGTCCGCGCGAACGGAAGACGGGCCTGGAGCAGGCCGTGTTCTTCTGCGACCTGAACAGCTTCGCGCTGTTCCAGCCCGGCGTGGTGAGCCTCACGCACGTCGTGCGCTACCAGATCGCGCAGGGCGAGCTGCAGTCGCTCGAACTCGAGATCGCCGAGGGGATGAGCGTGACCGCCGTCAGCGGCCCCGGGCTCAGCACGTGGCGGTACGACCCCGACACGCGGCGGCTGGAGGCGCTGCTGGAGAAGCCGGTGAGCGGGGAGTACGCGCTCGTGGTCGTGGAGCAGATCCCGCGCGAGAGCCTGCCCTACCGCGTGGAGCTGCGTGAGCCGCGGGTGCCGGACGCGGTGCGCCAGCGGGGCTCGCTCGCCGTCGCCTCCACCGAGGCGGTGCAGGTGCAGCTCGGCGAGACGGCCGGGCTCAACGGGATGAACGTCGGGGACTTCTCGGCCGGGGCCGTCCAGGCGGCGCTGCACGGGCAGCAGCAGGGCGCGCCGGAGATCCGCCGCGCCTTCCGCTACCACCAGCTGCCCGTGAGCGCGGCGGTGAGCGCGGAGCGCGTGCTGCCGGAGATCCGCGTCGCCGAGAGCGCGAGCGTCGACGTCACCGACGAGCGTGTCGTGCTCGGCACGCGGCTGGAGCTGGCGGTCGCCAAGGCCGGGATCTTCTCGGTGCGGATCGACCTGCCGCGGGACTTCGACGTCGACTCGCTGACCGGCGACGACGTGAGCCACTGGGACGAGGTCCAGGACGGGGGCCGCGGCGTGGTGGTGCACTTCACGCGCCAGGCGCTGGGCGCGCGTACGCTGAACCTGGTGCTGAGCCGCATGGAGCGCACGGTGCCGCCGGAGCTGGCGGTGCCGCGCGTGGCGGTGCGCGACGCGCTCAAGCACACGGGCACGCTGGCGGTCTCGGGCGAGCGGGGGCTGCGGTTCACGACCACCGCCCGCGAGGGCGTCAGCGAGCTCAACCCGCGCGAGCTGGGCATCCAGCAGCCGGGCTACCTCGCCTTCCGCCTCCTGCGGCCGGACTGGTCCGTGTCGCTGCGGACCGAGGCGCTCGCGCCCGTCGTGAAGGCGGAACTGCTGCAGCGGGTCGACCTCTCGGAAGGCATGCGGCACATCCGCTGCTACCTGCAGTACGCGATCGAGCACGCCGGCGTGAAGACCTTCCGCCTGCGGGCGCCGGCGCCGGGCGTGGCGCTGACCGTGACCGGCCGGCACATCGCGCGGGTCGAGCAGATCGACGCGGCCGCGGGGCTCTGGGAGGTGGAACTGCAGAACAAGGTCGAGCGCGAGTACGCGCTGGAGGTGTCCTGCCAGCAGCCCTTCGACCACGGGGTGCCGACGGTGCGCTTCGCGCCGGTGACGACCGTGGGCACCGACGCCCAGAAGGGCTACCTGGTGGTTTTCGCGGGCGGGCGGTTGAGCGTCCGGCCGGCGGACACGCCGCCGGGGCTGCACGCGGAGGACCCGCGGGGCATCCCTGCCCGCTTCGGCGCGGGCGACCTCGCCGCGGCGGTCGTGTGCTACCGCACGACGCGCCCGGACTACGAGCTGGACCTGGAGGTGGTGCGCCACGGGGCGGCCGACGTGCTGCCCGGGCGCGTGCGGCAGGTGCGGCTGGTCTCGGTCGTCTCCGACGACGGCCAGATGGTCACGCGCGCCGCGCTACAGATCGACGTGGGCAACCTGCGCTTCCTGGAGATGGACCTGCCGGAGGGGGCGGAGGTGTGGTCGCTGTTCGTTAACGGGCGCGCGGAGCGGCCGCTGGTGGAAGGGCGGACCTACCTCGTGCCGCTGCAGGCGGGCGGCTCGGGGCCGGCCTCGGTCGAGTGCACCTACGGGGAGCGCACGGCCGGCCGCGGGTTGCGGCACGGGTACGAGGGACCGCGCTTCAACCTGCCGCTGGCGGACGTGCAGTGGGCGTTCTACCTGCCGCCGCCGTACCGCTACTTCGGCTTCGGCGGCACGCTCCTGCCGCGGCGCGGCGAGGAGGGCGAGGAGGTCGTGTTCAGCGTCGACCAGTACGCGCGCGACAACACGCAGCTCGTGGAGCAGAACGTGAAGAAGGCCGAGGCGGTCATGCAGCAGGGCGCCCGGCTGGCCCGGCAGGGCCGGAACCTCGAGGCGCGCCAGGCCCTCGAGGAGGCCATCGCCTACTCCCAGGGCCGGGAGGATCTCAACGAGGACGCGCGGATCCAGTACCGCAACCTGCTGCGCCAGCAGGCGGTCGTCGGCTTCGCGAACCGGCGCTCGGCGCTCAAGGCGACGCTCAACGCCGCCGGCGAGGACGAGATCCGGCAGATGCGGGCGTTCAACGAGGGCAACTTCGACGCGGAGTACGGCCGGCAGGTCGAGCAGTCGCTCGGCGCCAAGGAGAGCGACAGCCTGGGCGTCCTGGCCAACAAGCTGCTCGACCAGCAGGACGCGGCCGAGGCGGAGGTCCACCCGATCCGGATCACGCTGCCGGTGCAGGGGCGGCGCTTCGCGTTCCACCGCGAGCTGCAGATCCGGCCCGGGGCGCCGATGCGCGTGACGTTCCGCGCCGTCCCCGGCCGCCTCGCCCACGCCGGGTTCTCGGTCGCCGCGGGCGCCGGGCTCGCGCTGCTGGCCGGCGCGGCGCTGCGGCTCGGGTGCGGCGGGCGGGGCCGCGCGGCGGCGTAGGCGCGCGCGGCGGGCTACCGGAAGGTCCAGTGGCGCTGGGCGAGGAAGGTCAGCAGGCCGACGGCGGCGTCGGCGGTGACCTTGGCGAGCAGCCCGTGGCCGGGCAGCAGCCGCGCGAAACCCGCGATCGCCAGGAGGGACAGGCCGTAGCTGAGGGTCCACACGACCCCGTAGCGGGTGAACTGCACGTGGAGGCGGTGCCGCGTGCGGCCGCGGAAGGTCCACAGCCGGTTGGCGGCGAAGCTGACGAGGCCGCCGACGGGCCGGCTGACCGCCTGGGCGGCCACGACCGCCCAGCCCGCGCGGTGATGCAGCAGGAGGAAGGTCGCGTAGTCGGCCCCCCCTGCCGCGGCGCCGCAGAGGGCGTAGCGCGCGGCGTCGTGCAGGAGGGGCCGGCCGGGGAGCCTCATGGCCCGAACGCGGCCCCGTCCTCCCGGCGCACGCCCACCGTGAGCGGGCGCGCGGGGTCGCCGGCCAGGTACACCGTCTGCGTCGGGAAGGCGAAGTCGATGCCTTCCTCCCCGAAACGGCGGAAGACCTCCAGGTTGAAGCGCTCCGTGAAGGCGCAGTACCGCCACCAGTCGGGCGGGCGATACCAGTAGATCGCGACCAGGTTCAGCGAGACGTCGTTGAACTCGTTGAAGAACACCCGGGGCGGGAACGCGGGGTCCATGCCCTCGTGGTCCACCAGCAGCTCCTTCACGATGGCGACCGCGCGCTCCACCTTCTCGGGGGGCGTGTCGTAGGTGATGGTGAAGTTGGCCACGCGGCGGATGTGCGGGCGCTTGCCGATGTTGAGGATCGTCTTGTTCGCCAGTTCCCCGTTGGGGATCGTGACGAGGTTGCCCTCCAGCGTCCGCACGCGCGTCGAGCGGAACCCGACCGTTTCGACCGTGCCGTCGTGTCCGTCGATCACCACGCGGTCGCTCAGTTCGAACGGCTTGTCGGCCAGCAGCACGAGCGAGCCGAAGAAGTTCTTGATCGTCTCCTGCCCGGCCAACGCGACCGCGAGACCCCCCACGCCCAGGCCGGCGAGGATGGAGGTGATGGGCTTGTCGCTCAGCACCTGGGCCACCTGCACGAGCGTCAAGACGACGATCGTCACGCGGAGGCTCTTGCGGACCATGGGCGCGAGCATGTCGTCGAGCCGGCTTGCCGTGCGGGCGGCCGCGGCGCGCATCCAGCGGTCCAGGACCTCGACGAACGCGTAGGCGACGTAGCCGAGGGCCAGCACCTGCAGTACGGCTGCGGTGGAGAGGAACAGCCCTTCGACCTTCTCGCCCAGGACGAGGAAGGCCAGCCCCTGGCGCAGGCCGAACGCGAAGAGCAGGAAGACGCTGCTGCGGGCGGCCGCGGCCATGGCCGCCGCCGCCAGCGGGCGGCCGCGGCTTTCCGCCGCCGCGCGCGCGCGGCGCAGGTAGAACTGCACCACGCGCCCGGCCAGCAGGGCGGCGAGCAGGACGCCGAAGAGGGTCGCCACGCGCCACAGTTCGTTTCCCGCCACGCGTACGTCGAGCCATGTCCGCCAGTCCGCCATGCTGTCCTCCGTTCCGTTCCCGGCCGTTGTGAGGGCCCATCCTTGCCTCGATTCCGCCGGCAGGCAAGCCCGCGTGCGCGGCGGCGCCCGGCGGCCCGCCGCCGGCGGCCGCAGGAACGGCTGGCCGGGGCGGAACGGGCGGGCTAGGCTGGGGCGATGGACTGGCGCATCATCACGGCCGTGACCGCTGCGGGGGGAGCCGGTGCGCTGGGGCGCTTCGCGCTGGCCCGCGCCGTGCAGCGGTACGCGGGGATCGGCTTCCCGTGGGGCACGCTGGCGGTGAACGCCGCGGGGTGCCTCCTGTTCGGGATGGCCTGGGCTGTGGCCGAGGAGCGCGCCCTGGCCTCCCCCGCGCTGCGCGCGGCCGTGCTGGTCGGGTTTCTCGGTGCCTTCACCACCTTTTCCACGTTCGCCTTCGAAACGGTGCAGCTGCTTCGCGACGCCGCCTGGACGGCGGCCGCGGTCAACGTGGCGGCGCAGAACGCGCTCGGGTTCGCCTTCGTGCTGGCCGGGATGCGGCTCGGGCGGGTGTTCTAGGGGAGGGGGCCATGAGCGAAACCACCGGACCGGCCGCGGAGGAGGGGCACCTTCTCGTCCGCGTCTTCCTGGGCGAATCGGACCGCGAGCACGGCAAGGTCCGTTACGAGCGCATCGTGGAGGCCGCGCGCGAGGACGGGCTCGCCGGCGCCACCGTGCTCCGGGGCATCCTGGGCTTCGGGGCCCACCACCGCCTGCACGCCGGCAAGTTCCTGAGCCTCGCGGACAACCTGCCCGTCGTGGTCGAACTCGTGGACCGCGCCGCGCGCGTGGAGGCGTTCCTGCCCCGTCTCCGTGGGCTCGCGGGCGGGGCCCTCGTGACCGTCGAGGCCGTCCGCGTGGCGGGCGGCCCGCGCGCGGAAACGGGCCCGGCGCCCGGCGCCGGGGAACGAAAGCCTTGAACGCGGACGCCCTTTGCCTCTACACACGGCGTGCGGAGCGGGCTCCGCCCGCCCGGCGACACCATGGAAACTGACCGCCCCTTCGTGCAGAACGTGTGCTTCTGGTCCGCCCTCGCGGCGTGGATCCTGGCGCAGTCGGTCAAGATGGTGAACCGCTACGCGGCCACGCGCCGGCTGGACTTCGCCGTGCTGGTCAGCACGGGCGGCATGCCCAGCGCCCACACCGCGATGGTCTGCGCGTTGTCCACCTCCGTGGGGCTGCAGCACGGGTTCGGCTCGCCCGTCTTCGCGCTGGCGCTGGCCTTCGCGGGCATCGTCATGTTCGACGCCCAGAGCGTCCGGCGCGCGGCGGGGCAGCAGGCCCGCCTGCTCAACCAGATCGTCGACGAGATGTTCCGCGAGCACCACCTCTCCGAGCAGAAGCTGGCCGAGCTGCTGGGCCACACGCGGCTCGAGGTCTTCGTCGGGATGCTCACGGGCATCGTCGTGGCCCTGGCCTTCAACCGGCTCTTCCCTTGACCGGGGCGGGCGGCGGCCGCCTCCCCCCCGCCGGGGCGGACGGGCCGCGCAGGCGTTTTTTCGGCTCTTTTTACCTGTTGCATTCGCGCGGGCATTTCGTACGATGGACGCATCCCCAGGGGCTCGCCGCGTTGGCGCGACGAACGGGAGAGAAAAGGAGTAGCGTTACATGCCGAAGGCGAAGACCAAGACGCAGATTCTGGCGGGCATGGCCGAGGCGGCCGGAATCACCAAGAAGCAGGCCGTGGCCGCAATGGAAGCCCTCGTGGACATGGCGTACAAGGGCGCGAAGGACGGCTTCACGATTCCCGGCGTGGGGAAACTCGTGAAGGTGCGCCGCAAAGCCCGCATGGGCCGCAACCCCGCGACCGGCGAATCGATCAAGATTCCCGCGAAGACGGTGCTGAAGTTCCGCATCGCCAAGGCGGCGAAGGACGCGATTCTGTAGCAGGCAACGCCTCCCAGGGAGGAACGGATCGCGGCCCACCACGGGCCGCGATCTTTTTTTCGGGGGTCGCACCCGCCGGCCGCCCGGCGCCGCCGGGCCCCGCCCCGGGCCGCTCTTCCCGGAGCGCGGCCGGGCGGCCTGTCCCGAATTGACTTGTCCGGCGCGGACCCCGCCTCTATACATGGCCGTTCGCCGCCCGCGCGGCGCGGAGGTACGGCCATGGACCCTTTGTTGAACCTGCTGAAGGGCAACGCCCTGGAGCCGCTGGAGAGCGTCGCCAAGATGCTCGACCGGTCCGTCGAGGACGTGCGCGCCAGCGTGCGCGACTACGAGAAGCGCGGCATCATCCGGGGCTACCAGGCGATCCTCAACGAGGACGCGGTCGAGCAGGACCGCGTGGTGGCGATCATCGAGGTGAAGGTCGTGCCCGAGCGGGAGGGCGGGTTCGACCGCCTGGCGCAGCGCATCGGCCGGTTCCCCGAGGTCTCCTCCTGCTTCCTCGTGTCCGGGCAGGCCGACCTGATGCTGTTCGTGGAGGGCGGGAACCTCCAGGAAGTCGCGGCCTTCGTGAGTGAGAAGCTCTCCTCCATCCAGGGCGTCACCGCGACCTCGACCGCCTTCCGCCTCAAAACCTACAAGAACCACGGCATCATGATGCAGGGCCAGGATGAGTACCAGCGACTCGACGTCTCGCCTTGACCGCGTGGCGCGGCACGTTCGCGACGTGCCCCGCTCCGGCATCCGGGACTTCTTCGACATCGTACGTTCGGCGCAGGGGGTGATCAGCCTCGGCATCGGGGAGCCGGACTTCGACACCCCGTGGCACGTCCGCGAGGCGGCGATCTTCGCGCTCGAGCACGGGGCGACGCACTACACCGCGAACCTCGGCCTGCCGAAGCTCCGCCAGGCGGTGGCCGGCTACGTCGAGCGCGCGTTCGGCGTCCGGTACGATGCCGGGAGCGAGATCCTCGTGACCGTCGGCGTGAGCGAGGCCATGGACCTCGCCGTGCGCGCCCTCGTGAACCCGGGCGACGAGGTGCTCTACCACGAACCCTGCTACGTGTCGTACCGCCCGGTGATCACGATGGCGTTCGGCTGCCCGGTGGCCGTGGAAACCGGCCCGGAGCAGGGCTTCCGCGTCACCCGCGCGCAGCTCGAGGAGAAGGTGACCCCGCGGACCCGGCTGCTCGTGCTGAACTACCCCAACAACCCGACCGGCGCCGCGCTCTCCCGCGACGAGGCCGCGGAGCTGGCCTCCTTCGCCTGCGACCGCGACCTGCTCGTGCTCACCGACGAGATCTACGCCGAGCTCACCTACGGGGGCCGGCACACCTGCCTCGCCGCGCTGCCCGGCATGCGCGACCGGACCGTCCTGCTGCACGGCCTGTCGAAGGCGTGGGCCATGACCGGTTTCCGCGTGGGCTACGCCTGCGCGCCGCCCGAGTACATCGAGGCGATGATGAAGATTCACCAGTACACGATGTTGTGCGCGCCCGTGCTGAGCCAGGAGGCCTCGATCGAGGCGCTGACCCGGCCCGACGGCGACGTGGCCGAGATGCGGGAGGCGTACGCCCGCCGCCGCAACTTCCTCCTCGCCTCGCTCGAGGAGATCGGCCTGCCCTGCGCCCGCCCGGGCGGGGCGTTCTACGCGTTTCCGTGCATCCGCGGGTACGGGCTGAGTTCGCGCGACTTCGCGCTGAAGCTGCTGGAGGAGGAGCAGGTGGCGGCGGTGCCCGGCTCGGCGTTCGGGGCCTGCGGCGAGGGCTACCTGCGCTGCTCCTACGCCACGGCGATGGACGACCTCAGGGAGGCCGTCGGCCGGATCGGCCGTTTCGTCGAGCGGCTCCGGAAGTGAGCGTCCTCCCATGAAGAAGACCTACATCCTCGACGCCAACGTCCTGCTGCACGATCCCAACGCCATCCGCCACTTCGAGGACAACACCGTCGTCGTGCCCATCGGGGTCATCGAGGAGATCGACCAGTTCAAGCGGGACCTGAGCGAGCTGGGGCGCAACGCGCGCCGGGTGTCCCGCATGCTCGACGAGATGCGCGGCCGGGGCAAGCTCTCCGAGGGCGTCGGGCTGGACGGCGGAGGGGACCTGCGCGTGGCCATGGTCCGGCGCGACGCCCCGCCGCGGCCGCACAGCGGCTACGCGGACCGGGAGATTCTCAAGCTCGCCCTTGACCTGACGCAGCGGGCCCCCGGTGTGCCCTGCATCGTCGTGAGCAAGGACATCAACCTGCGCATCAAGGCCGACGCCGTGGGCATCGCGGCCGAGGACTACGAGACCGACCGGGTGGACATCAACGAGCTCTACCTGGGGCATTCCGAGCTGGAGGTCTCGCCGGCGATGCTGCGGACCTTCGCCGAGGAGGGCACGCTGCCCTACGAGGGAGCGCCCCGGCCGCCGAACGAGTACCTGCTGCTGCAGGACACGTCGGACCCGCAGCACACGATGCTGGGCCGTCTCGACCCGTCCGGCCGGCAGGTGCATGCGCTGATCCCCGCGCCGCGCGAGCTGGCGGGCGTGCGTCCGCGCAACAAGGAGCAGTACTTCGCGATGGACGCGCTGCTCGACGAGCGCGTCAACCTGGTCACCATCATCGGCAAGGCCGGCACCGGCAAGACCCTGCTGGCCGTCGCGGCCGGACTGTATAACGCGCTGGATCGCAAGCTGTACCGGAAGCTCTTGGTCTCGAGGCCGACGCTGCCCATGGGCAAGGACATCGGCTACCTCCCGGGCACGCTCGAAGAGAAGCTCAACCCCTGGATGCAGCCCATCTTCGACGCGCTGGACCTCCTGAACGCCGATCGCAGGGAAGGCGCCCGGCACAGCCGGGAGTCCCTCGAGGCCAACGGCCACGTCAGCGTCGAGCCGCTGTCGTTCATCCGCGGCCGCAGCATCCACAACCAGTTCATGATCATCGACGAGGCCCAGAACCTGACCCCGCTCGAGGTCAAGACGATCGTCACGCGCGTTGGGCACGGCAGCAAGATCGTGCTGACGGGGGACATCTACCAGATCGACAACCCCTACGTGGACAGCACGTCGAACGGCCTCTCCAAGGTGGTGGGCCGGTTCCGGGAATACGGCCTGGCCGCCCACGTGAACCTCAGCAAGGGGGTCCGCTCCGCCCTTGCGGAGCTGGCCGCGAACGTGCTCTGAGCGCGGGCGGCGCGGCGGGGTTCAGAGCCGCCGGATGGCGCGCACGGTGCGCGCCGTCGAGATGCACCACCCGTCCGGGGTGTGCTCCCAGTCGAGGGCCAGCTCGCGCGTGCGAACGTCGGCGCCCGCGCCCGCGCTTTCGACGACCATCCGGGCGGTCGTGCGCAGGTGGGCCGTGCCGGGCGTCTCTCCCCGTTCCACGCTCGTGTCGTACAGCCGCACCTCGACCCGCGTGACCGCCGCGCGGGCGCGCAGGATGGCCTGCGCCAGCTCCCCGCGGGTGGCCGGCTGGAACGGCAGCTCGTCGAGTTCGAGAACGGGCTCCGCGGTGAAGCGCGAGGCGGCGGACCGGGCGCGGGCCGCCGAGGCGAGCGCCCCCTCGGGCCCCGGCTTGGACACGTCGGCCACCAGGGCGCGGAACGCCCGGTGGACCCTCTGCTCGGGCCGGCTCCTCCACCAGCCGAACACGGCCGCCGCCGCGGCCAGCGTCGCCAGGGTGACCGCCGTGGCGCGTTTCACAGCAGCAGGGCCCCGATGATGCGTTCGCGCTCGGCGATGCCCGTTTCGTGCAGCTCGATGGGCAGGCGGCGGTTGTCCCCGGCCACGTAGTACTCGCCCTCCAGCAGCGTGTACGCCGACGTGCTCCAGCGGCCCCGGTTCTCGAGGTACGGTTCCTCCCGGGCCACGCCGTCGACGTAGAAGACCCCGTCGCGGAACTGGATCCGGTCGCCCGGCACCGCGAGCACCCGCTTGAGGTACATCACGCGCCGGCCCGCCATGGAGATCACCACGATGTCGCCCCGCTCCGGTTCCCGGCTGTGGAAGGCCCACAGCGAGGCGAGGTGGACGGTGTCGGAGCGGACGGTCGGCTCCATGCTGTGCCCGTCGACCCACACGACGAGCAGCACCTGCCGGAACATGATCCAGCCGAAGACGGCCAGCAGGAGCGCCCGCACCAGCGTCACGCGGATGTCGCCGCCGAACACGAACCGGCGCAGGCGGCTCGGCCTTCCTGCCTGTACCGACGCCATCGCACCCTCCCGGCCGCGGCCGCACCCCTCCCGCGCCGCCCGGCGGGCCGCGGGGCCCGGGCGCGCCTTCATCCCCTTCGACAGCACGAAGCGTGCCGATGTTCGATCCGCGGCGGGCGGCCATGGACAAGCGCGGTACGGAAGGGTATGAATCGTCACCGGTCGGCAAGGGAGGACGCACCGCATGGCCCTGGCACTGTATCTCGTGGGGGTTCCGCGCAGCGGCAAGACGCTGGTGTTCGACGCGCTGACCCTCACCCCCGGGGGCCCCCGCTTCGCGACGCGGGGCGGCCACCGCTACGGCACCGTCAAGGTGCCCGACTCCCGGCTGGAGGCGCTCCGCGAACTGTACCGGCCGAAGAAGTTCACGCCGGCCGAGGTGACCTTCGTCGACGTGGCGCCGCCGGGCGGCGAATCGATCAAGTTCGGCGAACTGACCCCGCTGCTCGGCCAGGCCGATGCCTTCGCCCTCGTGCTCCAGGCCTTCGGCGAGTTCGACCACGCCGGCCGCCCGGTCGACGCCGCGGCGCAGCTCGACTCGCTGGTGCTCGACCTGATCGTCTCGGACCTGGAGAAGGTGCAGCGGCGGCTCGAGCGCATCGAGCAGGAGCGGCGCCGGGGCACCAAGGCGTCGGAGGCGGAGATCCGCCTGATCGAGCGCTGCCGCGAACGGCTCGAGGGCGAGGAAGTGCTGCGCGGCATGGACCTTCGCGAGGACGAGGACAAGCTGCTCCGCTCGTACCAGTTCCTGTCGATGAAGCCGCTGCTCGCGATCGCCAACGTGGACGAGGACGGGCTCGACGGCCGGGGGCTGGACGCGCTCCGCGAGGCCGCCGGCCGGCGGGGCATCGACGTGCTGCCCTTCTGCGCCCCCCTCGAGGCCGAGATCGCCCGGCTCGACCCCGCCGCGCAGGCGGAGTTCCTCCGCGGCTACGGGCTCAGCGAGCCGGCCCGCGTGCGCCTGATCCAGGGCGCCTACCGCGTCATGCGCCTGGTGAGCTTCTTCACCGTCGGCGAGGACGAGGTCCGGGCGTGGACGATCCGCGACGGGACCGACGCGCACCGCGCGGCCGGGAAGATCCACAGCGACATCGAGCGCGGTTTCATCCGGGCCGAGACCGTCGGGGCGGAGGCCCTGCTCGAGGCCGGCTCGACCGCGGCCTGCCGGGACCGGGGGACCCTCCGCCTCGAGGGCAAGGAGTACGTCGTGCGCGACGGCGAGGTGATCAACTTCCGCTTCAGCGCCTGAACGAGCACCGGGGGGCGCGGGCCGGGCGCGCTACCCGCCGAGCGCGGCGCGGGTGGCGGGGAAGGCGTCGGGATCCATGTTCGGCAGCATCAGCGCGTCGACGTAGTTCGTCTCGAAATCGTCCGCCAGGTTGAGTTCGAGCGGGGTCGCCTGCCCGGGGATGGCCGCGTAGGTGTCGAGGGCGCGCCGGTCGACCAGCGCGAGGTACGCCCCCGCGAGGGCCCCGTTCCCGATGATCTCGAACGTCTCCGGGGGCCGTTCCGGGAGCAGGCCTATCCGGACCGCGTGGGCGAGATCGAGGTGCCGCGCGAAGCCCCCGGCCAGGATGATGCGGTCCAGGTCCTCGAACGCGCGGCCGCGCGCGGCGAGCAGCGTCTTCATCCCGGCGTAGACCGCCGCCTTCGCCTTGAGCACCTCGGCGACGTCCGCCTCGCTGAGGTAGATGGGCTCGCCGAGGCCGGACTCCTCCGCGCGCGCCACGACGAAGGCGTGCACCGTGCGGCCGTCGTGCGGCACCTCGAGATGCCGGCCCGCGGCGCGCAGGGCGTCGAGGTCGAAACGGCCCGTGGGCAGGATCCACCCGCAGCGGAAGCCCTCCGCCACGAAGTCGACCATCGCCGAGCCGCACAGGCCCGTGGGCCGCGTGTGGCCGATGACCCGGAACTCGAACCCCCCGCCGGGCAGGCAGCGGACGTGTTCGATCGCGCCCTCGGCGGCGCGGCAGCCGTGCCGGATGCCCGCCCCCTCGAAGGCCGGCCCGGCGGCCGTGGCGCTCGCGTGCAGGCGGTGCCGGTCCCAGAGCACGATCTCGCCGTTGGTCCCGATGTCGACCAGCAGGTTCAGCCCGCGCCGGTCCAGCAGCCGGGAGGCGTGGATGTCGGCCGTGACGTCGCCGCCGACGTAACCGGAGATCGAGGGCACGATGTCGAGCAGGGCCCCGCGGCCCACGTCCAGGCCGATCTCGCGCGCCTCGTAGCACCGGTGGCGGGCGACGACGGGCTGGAAGGGCAGGACCCCGATCGTGCCCGGCGGCAGGCCGAGGAGGAGGTGCATCATGACCGTGTTGCCCGCCATCGCGGCGCGCACCACGTCGGCCGGCGCGGCGCCGGACCGCGAGCACACCTCGTGGATCAACGGGTTGAGCGTCTCCTCGACGATCAGCCGCTGCATGAGCCGGAGATCCTCGGGCGTGCGGCAGAAGGAGATGCGCGAGCCCACGTCGTCCGCCTTGCGGATCTGCTGGTTGTAGCGCGCGGTCCGCGCCAGGATGCCGCCGCTGACCAGATCGACGAGCGCGCAGACCACGGTGGTCGTTCCGATGTCCGCCGCGATCGCCAGCTGCCGGGCGGAGGTGTCGCCCGGGCGGAGGTCGAGCACCCGCCGGCCGGGCCCGCAGGGGCCTACGGTGACCGTCAGCACGCCCGAGCCTTCGCGCAGCCGGCGCGGGAGCGCGCGCAGCAGGTCCAGCGGCACGGCCGGCCGGCCGTTGGGGCCGAGGCCGGACAGCGCGCGCTCCAGCCGCTCGGCATCCGGGGCGGGGTCTTCCAGCGAGGGGTCGGGCACCCGCACCACGTGCGGCACGGTCGACGGGGCGTGGAGGAAGGGCGGGAGGACGAAGTCGTCGTGGATCTGCGCCTTCTCCTCGACCCGCGAGGAGGCGGGCACCTCGACCTCGGCCTCGCCCTCGCCGGCCCAGCGCGTCCGGCAGGCCAGCACCCGGTGCACGGCCCCGTCGCCCGCTTCGACGCGGCGACCCTCGACCAGGAAGACGCCCCGGCGCAGCGTGACGGCGCAGCGTTCGCAGACCCCGTTGCCGCCGCACGCGGTGTTCAGGCCGAGGCCCGCCTCGAAGGCCAGGTCCGCGAGGGTGTCCTCCGGCCGGGCGGCGACCCGCACCGTCTCCCCGCCCGAGAGGAACACCAGTTCCGTCGTCATCGCGCAGGCTCCGTTCCGCCCCGGCCGCGCCGCCCCGAAACGGCAGGACGCCCGGGGGGGCGTCCTGCGTTTCCTCGGACCGTGCCGCGCGTCAGGCGGCCTTGATGCCGAGGCACTTCTCGACGGCGCCGACCGCTTCGCCGGCGTTGTCGGCGTAACCGTCCGCGCCGATCTCGTCGGCGTACTGCTGGGTCACCGGGGCGCCGCCGATGACGACCTTGACCTCCGCGCAGTCCTTGAAGCGCTCCACGACGTCCTTCATGTAGGGCATCGTCGTGGTCAGCAGCGCGCTGAGGCACAGCGCCTGCGCGCCTTCCTCGACCGCCTTGGCGAACTTCTCCGTGTCGCAGTCCACGCCGAGGTCCATCACCTGGAAGCCGGCGCCCTTGAGCATCATGGCCACGAGGTTCTTGCCGATGTCGTGCAGGTCGCCCTTCACCGTGCCGATCGCCACCGTGCCGGTCGGCTTGTGGCCCTTCTGCGCGATGAGGGGCTCGAGGATGTTCAGCCCCGTCTGCATGGCGCGGGCGGCGATGAGCATTTCCGGCACGTAGATCTCGTTGCGGGAAAAGCGGTCGCCCAGGTCCCGCATCGAGGGGATCATCGAATCCATCAGCAGCTCGACCGAGTCGGCGCCCTTGGCCAGCTCGTCGTTGACGATCTGTTCCACGTCCTTGCGCTTGCCCTTGCCGACCGCCTCGTACAGTGCCTCGTTGCGTGCCATGTCGTGCCTGCTCCTTCTGAGGGTGCCCCGCGGGCCCCTTTGCTATGCCTGCTTCCGCCTGCCCCCCTGGTCGGGCGGCAGATCCTGCATGGCATCCACCATGCGGTCCAGCGCCGACTGGATGGTCGCCATTTCTTCGCGCATCTTCTCAAAGCGCAGCGCGTGGTCAACGCGCAATTTCTCGAGGTAGCGTCTCCGCGTTTCGAGTTCCTGGAGGCTCACCTCCATGCGGTGGACCTTTTCCTCCGCCAGGTGCTCGGCGCCGCTGAGCTCGGCGGCGCGCGTGTAGTCGGCCAGGCTCGTGGTGCCCGCCGCCGGCTGCGGAGGCACCGGCACCTGCATGCGCGTCGAGCAGTCCGGGCACTTGACCACCAGGCCCGCCCCCCGCCCGTCGATGCCCAGGCTCTTGCCGCACTCGGGGCATTCGAAAAGGATGTCGTTCTCGCCGAAGCCCGCCGGATACCCGCCCTTGTCTGCCATGGCCGTACCCCCCGTACCGATGCCCACCGACGGCCCGATGCTACGCCGTGCCGGCGGGGTTGCAAGCGAAAGCCGGGGGCGGGCGGGCGGGCGGTCAGGCCCCGGCGGGGCCGGCGGCGAACGGGGCGACGACGGTCAGGCCCGGAAACCTCCCGCGCACGGGGGCCTCCGCCGCGGCCTCGAAGAGGAGCTTGAGGTTCGGGCCCGCATCCATCGTCAGGTAGACGGGCACGCCCTCCGCGCGCGCGTCCTGCACGCGCCGGATGGCCTCGACGGAGCCCGGCTGCCAGTAGAGCAGGGCGGGGCGGGCCGCGATCATGGTGGCGTGCATCGCGAGGGCGTTGCCCTCCGCCGTCCGTCCCAGCCGCTCGAAGTCGCCGGCGGCCACGGCGGCCTTCAGCTCGGCGAGGTCGTGCTCCGCCGTGGCCGGCCAGGCGGCGTAGAGCGGCGAGGAGTCCGCCGTCCGGCGCATGCCCTCGCGGGAGCCGGTGGCCTTCTCGCCGGCCTCGACCTCCAGCAGCCCGACGCGCAACGCCGGCCACGCGGTTCCGAGCGGCTCGGCGAAGCTGTCCATGCCGTCCGCGCGGGCGCCCGCGTGCCACTCGACGAACCCCGTGAAGACCGAGCGGCAGGCGCTGCCGCTTCCCATGCGCGCGAGCAGGGAGAGCTCGCGCGGGCCGAGCCCCCACCCGTACGCGCCGTCCAGGGCCCGCACCAGGGCGGCGAAGCCCGAGGCCGACGACGCGAAGCCCGCGGCGGTAGGCACCGTGTTGCGCGTGTCGACCTCGAAGCGCGGCCCGGACGCGCCGCGGAACAGGTCCAGGAACCGGGCCAGGCGCCCGGCGGCCGGCGCGTCCGGCGGCAGCGGCCGGCCGTTGAGCACGAAGCGGTCCGCGCCCGCGGCCGGCGCCAGCCGGGTGTGCGTGCCGAGCGGGCCCAGGGAGACGGAAAGGCTGGAGGTGACGGGGAGGCGCAGGTCCTCGTCGCGCTTGCCCCAGTACTTGCACAGCGCGATGTTGGCCGGCGCGAAGGCCTCGGCCGGCCGCGGCGGGCGGCCGTCCCCCCGTCCCTGCGTCAGCCGTTCCGCCGCCTCGCGCCTGGTCAGGCTGCCCATGGGGCCCTCACGCCTCGCCGACCTGCAGGCCGTCGGGCTCGATCTGCACCGGCACGCGCAGGTAGGGCAGGTCCCATGCCTCCGCCTCGCCGAGCGCCACGGCGCAGTCGCCCAGCCCGGAGCCGGAGATCTTCGCGCCCCGCACGCCGGGCGCCGCGCGCAGCGCGTGAACGATCGCGGCCAGGTCCGCGTCGCACAGGCCGAGCGCCTCCATCAGCCCGTGCCCGACGTTCATCAACTCGCCCACGCGGTCCCAGTCGCCCGACAGCAGCGCTTCCTGGGCGCCGAGCGCCACGCGGTCCACCAGGTCGAACAGGCCGGCGTACAGCTCGGGAAAACGCGCCCGCGCGGCCTCGACGCGGGCCACGACGTCGGCGGTCGGCGTCTTGCGCCCCGCGTACACCACCGTCAGGGGGGAGTGCGCCGGCAGGCGCCGGATCCTCATCGGCTCCATGTGGTAGGCGACGATGCCGCCGAACACGCTGGCCGCGGCATCGGCGCCGGAGCCCGGGCCCTGCACCTCGCGGATGACGGTGCGCGCCGCGCGGCAGAGGGCCTCCCGGTCCGGGTCGGCCGCGAGCCAGGCGCCCAGCGCCGCGAGCGTCGCGACCGTGACCGCGGCCGACGACCCCAGCCCGAGGTCGGGCGGGAAGTCGGACGCGATGCGCAGGTCGAAGCCCCCGGGAAGTTCCGCCGCGTGGCGGCCGATCGCGGCCAGCACGAAGCGGAAGCGCGGGTCGGGGGCGAGCTCGTGCAGCGGCGACTCGTAGCGCCCGAGGTCGGAGTGGACGAACACGTGCGCGTCGCCGCGCGGCACGAGCTCGACGCGAAGCCGCCGCGTGACCGCGCAGGCCAGCGCCAGCTTGCCCTGCAGCACGGCGTGCTCGCCGAAGAGCATCAGGCTCCCCGGCGCGGAAACCCTGTAGGGGGTCGGCATGCGGTTAGTCTAGCCCGCCGCAGGCACGAACGCGAGGGCGTTCACGCGGCCGGCGCCCCGCGCGCGCCCCGGGGGCCTCACACGATGCGCGCGCCGAGCGGTTCCCCGCGCACCGGGAGCAGCCGGTAGCCGTAGCGGCCGCAGAGCGCGGCGGGCAGCACGTCGGAGGAGACCAGGACGATGCCGCCCGCCGCGCCCGCCACCGAGCCCGCGCCGCAGATCTTCGCCGCGCCGCCCTCGCGCTCGATGTCCCGGATGAACGCCTGCACCGGCTCGGGCACGACGCCGATCGAGTGCAGCAGGCGGTGGTTTTCCCGGAGGAGGGCGCGGACCGACTCCGCGTCGTTCTCCGCGAACGCGCGCTCCATGGCCAGGGTGACCTGCTCGAAGTCGTCCCAGATGCGCGAGGCGGCGAAGCCGCGGGCGACCTCGGCGACGCACTCGCCCGTGGTCGTCGACGGCGTGCCCGTGTCGACCAGCGCGAAGGGGGTGCGCGGCAGCGGCAGCTTCTCGGCGCGGCCTTCCCGGAAGCGGGCGCATCCGCCGTGCAGCGAGATGTACGCGTCGACCCCGCTCGCGTGACCGTGCTGGAGGTTCTCCGCTTCCAGGCTGTACTTGAGGTACCAGTCCGGCCTGAACTCCACGCGGAAGTAGTGCCCGACCGCGCGGAGGACGCTGACGATGGTGGCGGCGGACGAGCCGAGCCCGCACCCGATCGGGATCGTGGAGTGCAGGCGGATGCGCAGCCCGTCGCGCGCCTTGAGGTGCAGCCCGTCCAGGACGGTGATGAACGCGAACTGGAACAGCTCGACGGGCTTTTTCACCACGTCGCGGACGCCGATTTCGCCGTCGAGGAAGGCGCGGTAGCTGCGCAGGGCGCGCTTGCGGAACTCGCGCAGGGCGCGCAGGGTGAACGACTCCGCCTGCCCGAGGTCCGGCAGGTCGAAGGAGACGCCCTCGGGCAGCCCGTCGTCGGTCAGGACGGCTTCCGCGCTCCGGTCGATCGCCATCGCGAGGGCCGGCCGCCCGTAGACGACGGCGTGCTCGCCGCTGAGGATGACCTTGCCCGGTGCGATGGCCTTCATAGCGCCTCGTAGATCCTCTTGTGCTGGCTCACGCCCGCCAGGCGGAAGGGGCCCGTGCGGTACTGCGCGAACGCGTGCTCGCCCCCGTCCTTCGGCAGCGCCAGCTGGAACATGTCCTCGTACTGCTGATACTCCAGCTCCGTGCGGGTGTCGAGCATCTCGCGGTGTGCCGCGCCGCGCACGTGGGCCCGGTACCCGGGCACGGCGACGCCGCTGAAGAACTCCGCCATGCAGCCGGACCCGTAGCTGAAGAACGCGAGGCGGCGGCCGCCGAGGTCGTCGCCCGAGTGGTCGAGCAGGGAGGCCAGGCCCTCGTACAGCGAGGCGGCGTACGTGTTGCCCGTGTCCCGGTTGTAGTGCAGCGAGTCGCCGACGAGCTCGGCCAGCCGCGCCGCGTCCGGCTCCGCGGCGTGCGAGGCGCGCGCGAGGCGCGCCTGGGCCTTTTCCGCCATGCGGGTGAACGGCAGGTGGTAGCAGAAGCGGGCGAAGTCCCCGTACGAGCGGCCGGACACCTCGCGGTAGTGCTCCCACGCCTTGAGGAGCGACGAGAGGTAGACCCGCGTGGAGTACTGCCCGTCCACCAGGGCCTCGTCGCGGTAGTTCGGGCGCCAGAAGTCCATGACGTCCTCGGCGTGCAGTCCCGCCTCGGGGTCCAGGGCGACCAGCCGCGGGTTCGCCGTCACGCGGAAGGCCACGGCCCCGGCGCCCTGGGTGGGCTCGCCCGGGCTGCGCAGGTCGTAGCGCGCGACGTCGGCCGCGATGACCAGCGCCTCGCGGTCCGGGCGGCGGGCGACCCAGTCCGCCGCGAGCTGCAGCGCCGCCGTGCCGGCGTAGCAGGCCTCCTTCATCTCCACGGCCCGGCAGCGCGCGGGCAGGTCCAGCAGCCCGTGCACGAACAGGGCGGCCGCCTTCGACTGGTCGATGCCGGACTCGGTCGCGAAGAGCAGCAGCTGCAGCCGGGACGGGTCCGCCTCCCGCACCAGCGGCAGCGCGGCGCTGGCGCCCATCGTGACGATGTCCTCGTCCGGCGGCGGGACGGCCATCCGCTCCTGGCCGAGTCCCGAGCTGAACTTGTGGGCATCGACGCCGCGGACCTCTGCCAGCACCTGGAGGTCGAGGACGTAGCGCGGCGCGTAGAAGCTCAACGCGTCGATGCCGACGGGCGGCGCGGCGCGGCTCACGGGGCCGCCCCGCGCGTGCGTGCGCCCGGCGTCCCGCGCTGCTTCGCCTGCCACGGCCCCCTGTCCACCATCGACTCCCTTTCCCGCGCCGCTCGCTCCGGCCGCGCCGGGCGCTAGGCCGGCGCGAGCAGCTCGGCCCGGCCCACGAGGTCTTCCGCCCGGCGCGTGCCCGTGAGGAACATGGCCGCCCGGAACTCGTTGCGCAATTGCCGAATGAGGTCCTCCACCGCGCGGTCCGACTCGAGCGCGGCGTGCAGGAACGGCGCCGCGAGCCCGCAGAGGGAGGCGCCCAGCACCATGGCCTTGGCCATGTCCACGCCCGAGCGCAGCCCGCCCGAGGCGATCAGCGTCAGCCGCCCGCGCAGCGGGGCCAGGGCCTGCAGGGCGAGGGGCGTCGGCCAGCCCCAGTCCTGGAACACGTAGCCCGTCCGGCCCTTGATCCCGGCCTGTTCCGCCCGGCGCTGCTCGATCCGGCTCCACGAGGTGCCGCCCGCGCCCGCCACGTCGACGTGGCGGATCCCCTGCTCGAGCAGCCGCTCCGCGTCGGCCGCCGACAGGCCCGAGCCCACCTCCTTTACGATCACCGGCACATCGAGCTGCGCGGCCGTCCCGCCGATCCGGGCGGCCAGGCCGGAGAAGTTCGTGTTGCCCTCGGGCTGGATGACTTCCTGCAGGGGATTGAGGTGGAGGCAGAGCGCGTCGGCGCGCAGCACGTCGACGGCGGCGCGCGCCTGTTCCGCGCCGAACCCGTAGTTGAGCTGGACCGCGCCCAGGTTGGCGAAGAGCAGCGCGTGGGGCGCCGCCTCGCGCAGGTCGAAGCTCGCGCGGGACGCGGGGTGCGTGAACATCACGCGCTGCGAACCCACGCCCATCGCCACGCCCTCGGCCTCCGCGGCGGCGGCGAGCCGCCGGTTGAGCAGGACCAGCCGCTCGCCGTGGCCGCCGGTCATCGGGGAGATCAGCAGGGGGAAGCTCAGGCGCTTGCCGAGGAAGCTCGTGGAGGTATCCACCTCGGCGAGGTCCAGCTCGGGCAGGGCCCGGTGCGCGAGGCGGAACGCATCGAAGCCGCGCTGCCGCCGGTCCGTCTCCGGGTCGGCCCGGATGATGTCGATGCCCTCCGCTTTCCGGCTGTTCGTCGTGTCGCCCATGCCCGCCGAATGTACCACCCCCCCGCCGCCGTGCAGCCCAATCCGGCCCGCTCCCGGCGAGCGGCGGGAACGGGTCCGGCCGGCCCGCCGGCGGCGCGCGGCCGCGAGGCCGGCTTGCAGGGGGGGGCGGCGCGGCGTAGCCTGACGCGGCGAACACGGGGAAACGGAAGATGACCGAACTGCACAGGGAAGCCTGCACGGCCTGCCGGGCGGGCGCGCCCCGGGTGACCGACGGGGAAGCCGCCGAGCTCGGCCGCGCGATACCCGGGTGGACGGTGAAGGACGTGGACGGCGAGAAGCGGCTGGAACGGACGTTCCGGTTCGAGGACTTCGCCGGCGCCCTCGCCTTCACCAACCGGGTGGGCGCGCTGGCCGAGGAGGCCGACCACCATCCCGCCCTGCTGACGGAGTGGGGCCGCGTGACCGTCACCTGGTGGACGCACAAGATACGCGGGCTCCACCGGAACGATTTCATCCTGGCCGCCCGGACCGACCGGCTGGCCGGCTGACGCGCCGCGGCCCGGGACCCCCGCGCGGCACCCGCGCGCCGCCCGCGCCCGCCCCGTCCGCGTACCGCCGCGGGCCCCGGGTGCAAGGAGAAGGAACGGATGAAGAAAGAGATCGGGCTGGCCCTGCTGGGCGCCGCCGTCGGCGGGTCGCTCGGCTACGGCGCGGGCAGGGGATGGCAGGCGGCGGCGGGCCGGGCGCCGGCCGGGCGCCCCGCCGTGCCGGCCGAGGCCGTCGCGCCGCCCGCCCCGGCCGGTCCCGCCCGCGAGGCGCCGCCGCCCGCGCCGCCGCCCGCGGCCCCGGCGCGTCCGGCCTCCGGGGCACCGGTTTCCGCGGCGGCGGAGGCCGCGCCGGCCGTGTACGAACCGCCCCCCGGGAGCCGCCTCCTGAGCGACGGGGACCGTCAGCTCATGGCGCGGGCCTTTGCGAGCGCGGAGCCCGCCGAGCGGCAGCGCGTGCTCAAGGCGCTCGGGCTGGCGCCGGACAGCGACGATTTCCGGGCGGCCCTGCCGGACGATGCCGCGGAGCTGCAGGTGCGCAACCTCAACGGCGCGATGCAGGTCTTCCAGGAGTGGGCGGCCTTCTACCCGGGGGACGCCGCGGCGTGGGCGATGACCCTGCCCCCCGACGGCACCTTGGCCCGCTCCGCCCTGTTTCGCCTGGTGCCTTCGTGGACCCGGAACGATCCGCGGGCCGTCGCGCGCTGGCTGGAAGGGATGGGGCCTTCCGCCCTCCGCGACCGCGCCGTCGCCCTGTTCGTCTCCGCGAACGCCGCGTCCGACCCGGCGGGCAGCGCCCTGTGGCTCGGGCAGATACAAAGCTCGAACACCCTGAACGGCGCGATCGGCTCCGTGGCCGCCGCCTGGGTCCGGCAGGACGTCGCCGCCGCGGGCGCGTGGCTGAACCGGCTGCCGCCTTCGAGAGGCCGGGACCTGGCGGCCGGCCGGATGGTCGAGGCGGTCGCCCCGGACCATCCGGCCGCGGCGCTGCTCTGGGCCCTCTCCATCGAGAACAGCTCCCGGCGCGCCCGGGCCATCGGCCAGTCGATGCGCCCGTGGATCCGGACGGACCCCGCGGGCGCCGCGGCGGTCGTCGCCGAGATGCAGGCCGGCAGGGAGCGGGACGCGGCGGTCAGCGCGTTCGCCATGGAGCTGGCGCCGGACGACCCCGTGATGGCGCTGCAATGGGCGGAGACCCTGTCCAGCGACGGCGCCCGCCTCAGCGCCGTCCGCCGGGTGGCCGAAGGCTGGATCCGGAAGGACCGTGCCGCGGCCCTGTCGTGGATCCGGGCGGCCGGCCTTCCCGACGGCCTCGAGCAGCACCTGCTCCGCGCCGCGAAGAAAGAATGACCCCGGGCCGGGCTGGGCCCGCCCGGCGGCCGGCGGGAAAGGCGCCCCCCGCGGGACCGTGATGCGCCTGCCGTGCGGGCGCAGGCGGGGCTAGCGGCGCGGCCGCCGCTCGATGCGTTCGTGGGCCCGCATGAGTTCGCCGGGACGGGTCTGCGCCGCCAGCAGGGAGAGCTCGCCGCAGAGGACGGCCGCGGCGGCAAGGGCGGCGAGGCGGCGCGCGTTGGCGCCCGGCTCGCGCTCCGCCAGGCAGCCCAGCGCCTCCAGGTTCGCGCGGACGGCGGGGAGGTCCTTGCCCGCGCCCACCGTGCCGACGACCAGGTTCGGCAGGGTCACCGAGAAGTACAGGTCCCCGCCCCGCGCTTCGGCCCACGTCACGCCCTGCGAGCCCTCCACGATGTTGGCCGCGTCCTGCCCCGTGGCGAGGTAGAAGGCGAGCAGCATGTTCGCGTAGTGCGCGTTGCCCGAGCGCACGCCGCCCGCGAGGATGCTGCCGAGGAGGTTCTTTTTCGTGTTGAGCGCCGCCACGGCCCCGGCCGTCGTGCGCAGGTGCCGTTCGCAGGCCGCCGCCCCGAGCAGGCAGTCGGCCACGACGCGCCGCCCCCGCCCCAGGATGCCGTTCACCGCGGAGACCTTCTTGTCGGTGCAGGTGTTGCCCGAGACCGACACGTGGCGCAGGGCGGGGTACGCGGCCAGGATCCACGCCAGCAGGGCGTCGGCCGCCTTGGTGACCATGTTGTGCCCGGCGGCGTCGCCGGTGGTGATCTCCAGGCGCGCGAAGAGGAGGTTGCCGCAGACCTCGCCGTGCAGGCCCGCCAGCCGGGCATGGCGGCTCGTGGCGCGCACGACCTGCCCGATCTCCTCCCGCCGCGCGTCCAGCTCCGCCGCGCAGCGCGCGGCGGTCGCCGCGTCGTCGGCCTCGAGCAGGACCGAGCGGGTCATGCGCTCGTCGACGACGACCGCGCGGATGCCCCCGGCCGCGGCCG
The DNA here is from genome assembly GCA_963744655.1 of uncultured bacterium. Classification (GTDB taxonomy): domain Bacteria; phylum Verrucomicrobiota; class Kiritimatiellia; order PWTM01; family PWTM01; genus CAVUUJ01. The sequence goes on from CAVUUJ010000002.1 coordinate 1,555,997, forward strand.
TGGCGCGGGCGCCGCGCGCGACCGAGGGCCACAGCGGCCGCTCGAAGGTCGCCAGCGGCACGGTCACCTCGCCCTCGACCTCCGGCCCGGCCAGGAGCAGGGGACCGACCCGCCGCATCGGGACGGGGAGTTGCCTGTCGTCGTCGGCCATGGCGGTATCCCTCCGGCCGCGCCCGGGAGCGGGGCGCCGCGGCGGTTCCAACCCTTGGAAACCGCGTGCCCGGGAGCGTCCAACCCTTGGAACCCCTTGTAGCACGTTCCGCCCGGCCTTGGAAACGGCGCAGCGCGCCGCGCCGGGGGGGCTCAGGGCGCCCAGACGAACCAGACGAAGAGCGAGGCCGCGCCGACCGCCGCCGCGGTGAAGGGCAGGCCGACGCGCATGAACTCGCGGAAGCCGACCGCGTGGCCCTCGCGGCGGAGCAGGCCCACGGTGACCACGTTGGCGGACGCGCCGATCGGCGTGATGTTGCCGCCCAGGCAGGCGCCCACGAGGAGGCCGAACATCAGCAGGGGCACCGGCGCGCCCAGCCCGTCGGCCACCTTCTGCGTGACCGGGATCATCGCCACGAGGAAGGGCACGTTGTCGACGAAGGCCGAGACGAGCACCGCGATCAGGACGATCGCCACGTAGGCGACGCGCAGGTCGCGGCCGACCCGCGCCGCGATCAGGGCGGCCAGCCGGTCCAGCCAGCCCGCGTCGCTCAGGGCGCCGACCATGACGAACATGCCCAGCAGGAAGAGCAGGGTGCCCCCGTCCAGCCCGCGGGCGAGTTCGCGGACCGAACCCCACTTCGCCACGCGCAGGTACCAGAACACGCCCCCGGCCGCGAAGAGCAGCGCGGCGGTTCCGGCGAACCAGCGGAAGCCGGGGTCGACGAACGACCCGGTGGCGAGCACGAGCACCAGCGTGCCGACGAGCAGGGCCGGAAAGGCCGAACGCGCCCGTTCGACCGGCAGCAGGGCGGCCGGCTCCCGGTGGCGGCGCAGGACGAAGCCCACCACGAACATCGCCGCCAGGGCGCCGGCCTCGACGGCCCAGAAGATGCCCGGCCGGCCGCGGTAGAGGAAGAACTCGTTGAAGTTCATCTGCAGGTGGCTGGCCAGGATCATGCTGGGCGGGTCGCCGATCAGCGTGGCGGTGCCCTGCAGGTTGGAGCACACCGCAATGCAGATCAGCGGCCGCACGGGGCTGATCTTCAGCCGGGCGGCCAGGCTGAGCGCGACCGGCGCGAGCAGCAGCACGACGGTGACGTTGTCGAGGAAGGTGGAGAAGAGCGAGGAGACCAGCGCGACGAGCACGAGCGCGTGCCACGCCGTCGGCGAGCGGTCGACCAGCGCCTCCGCGATGACGGCGGGCATGCGCGAGAACATGAACAGCTCCGCCAGCACGAGCATGCCGGCCAGCAGCCCCAGCACGTTCCAGGGCACGTGCTGGGTGAACACGGCGCCGGGCGGCGCGGCCCCGGCGGCGACCAGCAGCCCCGCGGCGGCGCAGGCCGTGAGCGCCCGCCGCGCCGGGAAGACGACGAACAGCGCGTAGCCGCCCAGGAAGACGGCGAGCGGAAGCCAGGCGCCGAACGGCATCAGAACTGGACCGCGGGCACGGTCTCCGCCCCGGCCGCGGCCTCGAACGGGGTCTTGCGCTCGAAGCCGAACATCCCGGCGTAGAGCCGGGCGGGGAAACGGCGGATCGCCACGTTGTAGCCGCGCACGGCCTCGTTGTAGCGCCGGCGTTCGACGGAGATGCGGTTCTCGGTGCCCGCGAGCTCGTCCTGCAGGGCGAGAAAGTTCTGGTTCGACTTCAGCTCCGGGTAGCGCTCGGCCACGAGCAGCAGGCGCGACAGGGCGCCCTCCATCCGGCCCGCCACCTGCGCCTTCTGCGCCACGGTGAGCGACTCGCCCCACTGGCTGCGCAGGCGGGTGACCTCCTCCAGCACCTGCCGCTCCTGCGCCGCGAACCCCTTGACGGTGTTGACGAGGTTCGGGATCAGGTCGTAGCGGCGCTGCAGGACCGTCTCGACGTTGGCCCAGGCGGCGTTCGCGCCCTCGTCGAGGGTCGTCATGCGGTTGTACGTGCCCACGGCGCTGAGGACCGGCAGGCCGACGACGACCAGCAGGACGACGATGGCGATGATCCAACCCTTTTTCATGGTGCTGCTCCCCCGTCCGGGCCGCCGCCGCGCAGGTGGGCGTCGACCGCATCCACGATGATCTCCACGGCCTCCAGGTACCGGCCGAAGAGCGCGCGCGCCTCCGCTCCCCGGAGCCGGGCGCGGCCTTCCTTCAGCGCCCGCACCTGCTCGAAGGCTGCCGTGTCGAACGATAGCCTCGCGGCGAGTTCCTTCAAAGCCTCCATTTTCACCGCGGGCGCCCCGGGCCCGAACAGGCGTAGCGCGGCGCGGCACAGCACGAGGAAGGGGGAGAGCGACTCGACGAGCAGCCGCTCGATGCGCGCGGGCCGGCCGGACGCCAGCAGGAACTGCTCCCGGAGCGCGATGAGCTTGCCGCGCAGCTCGTGCTCGAGTTCGAGGCGCAGGTTCTCGCGGCTCACCTCGAGGTCCGCCAGCACGTCGTCGCCCGCGACGACCCGGCGGCAGTCCTTCATGTCGAGCAGCTCGATGGGGAAGACGTCGGCTGCGCGGCGGAGCCGCTCCGCGGTGAACAGGAGGGGCGGCGGGTTGCCTTCGCGCGTCCAGGCCGCCGCGAGCGGGGCGATCCGCTCGAGGTCCTCCACGCCGAGCCGGTCGGCCACGACCAGCAGGTTGTAGTCCGAGCGGCGGCCCGCGTGGTCTCCCGCCGCGGCCGACCCGTACAGGATCACCGATTGCACGCGCGGGCGCTCCAGGGTCTGCAGCCGTTGTGCGAACTCTTCCGGTTTCATGCGTTGCTCCTCACCAGCCCCGGGAGGCGCCGCCGCCGCCCGACAGGCCGCCTCCGAATCCGCCGCCTCCGAAGCCCCCGCCCCCGAACCCGCCACCGCCGAACCCGCCGCCGCGCCCGCCGCTCAGGAGCATCAGGGCGAGGAACGGGTGCCGGATGGCCAGCACGACGAAGCCGACCGCCATAACGAGCGTGAAACACCCCGGCAGCCTGCGTTCCGGGGCGGGCGGGGCGCGGACCGGCGGCGGGGCCGCCGTGTCCCAGGCCACGCCCGCGCCGCGCGCGACGGCGGCCGCGACGGCCCCGGCGCCGGCGGCGAGGCCCCCGGAGACGTCGCCCGAACGGAAGGCGGGCAGCACGTAGGTGTCGAGCAGCCGCCCCGCGGCCGCGTCGTTGAGCACGGGTTCCAGCCCGTACCCGACCTCGATGCGGACCCGGCGCTCCTCGAGGGCGGCGAGCAGCAGCACCCCATTGTCCTTTCCCTTCACACCGAGGCCCCAGCGCTCGAAGAGGCGGTTGGCGAAATCCTCGATCTGGCCCCCCTCGAGGGAAGGCAGCACGACCACCTTGACCTGCGCGGTCGTCTGCTGCTCGAGGCGGCGCAGCTCGTCGGAGATGCGCGCCGCGTCCTCCGCGCGCACGGCCCCCGCGTAGTCGAAGACGAAGCCGGGCCGCCGGCCGTCCGCGAGGCGGTCGAGCAGCCGGTCCGGGTCGGCCCGCGCCGCCGGTGCGGCGAGCAGGGCCAGGGCGAGGAGGCGGGCGGCCTTCATGGCGGGCGATCGTGCGGGGCCTTGCCGGTCCTGTCAACCGGATGCGGCCCGCCGGCCCGCGAGGAGCGGCCGCGCGCTACGAGAGGCGGCCGCGGTAGTCCTCGTAGCCGAAGCGGCGCAGGACCGTGACCTCGGAGGCGCCCTCGCGCACGACGGCGATGGCGGGGAGGCGGATCCCGTTGAAGGTCGTGTTCTTCACCATCGAGTAGTGGGCCATGTCCAGGAAGGCAAGCCGGTCGCCCGCGCGGAGCGGCCGCGCGAAGGAGTAGTCGCCTATCACGTCGCCTGCCAGGCAGGTGAGCCCGCCGAGCCGGTACGTGTGCGGCAGGACGCCGGGCGGGGCGGCCCCCTCGATCTCGGGCCGGTAGGGCATCTCGAGCACGTCGGGCATGTGCGCCGCGGCCGAGGTGTCCAGGATGGCGATGTCCACGCCGTTGCGCACGACGTCGAGGACGGTGGACACCAGCACGCCCGCGTTGAGCGCGACCGCCTCGCCGGGCTCGAGGTACACCTCCGTCCCGTACCGCCCGCGGAACGACGCGACCAGGCGGCAGAGCCGGTCCACGTCGTAGTCCGCGCGGGTCACGTGGTGGCCGCCGCCGAAGTTCACCCAGTCCAGGCCGCGGAGCAGGCCGCCGAACCGTGCCTCGACCGCCCGCAGCGTGGTCTCCAGCGCGTCCGCGTTCTGCTCGCACAGGGTGTGGAAGTGCAGGCCGCTGATCCCCTCCAGCGACTGCCCCTCGAAGTCCGCGCGGCGCAGGCCCAGGCGCGAGCCCGGCGCGCAGGGGTCGTAGAGCGGCACGCGGCCGGTCGAACACTCGGGGTTGATCCGGAGCCCGCAGCGCACGCGGCGGGGCGCGGCCTCGACCAGCGGGCGGAAGCGCCGCCACTGCGCGAAGGAATTGAAGTCGATCGTGTCGGCGAGTTCCAGCAGCTCGCGCAGGTCCTGCTCCGTGTAGGCCGGCGCGAAGACGTGCACCTCGCCGCCGAACTCCTCCCGGCCCAGGCGCGCCTCGTGCGGCCCGCTCGCGCAGACGCCGTCCAGCGCGCCGCGCAGGAGCGGGAAGACGCCGAACATGGCGAACCCCTTCAGGGCCAGCAGCACGCGGCACCCCGTCCGCGCCTTCACGCCGAGGAGCACGCCGAGGTTGGCGCGCAGCAGGTCCTCGCTCACCACGTAGGCGGGCGAGGGCGCCCCGGCCAGGGCGAGGTTCAGGAAACCTGCTCGGTCCATGGCAGGCCGCACAGGTTGAGCTGTTCCATGAACGGGTCGGGATCGAGTTGCTCGATGTTGAAGACGCCCTCGCCGCGCCAGGTCCCGTTCAGCATCAGCCTGGCGCCGATCATGGCCGGAACCCCCGTGGTGTAGGAGATGGCCTGGGCCTTCACCTCGCGGTAGCAGGCCTCGTGGTCGCAGATGTTGTAGACGCCATACGTGCGGGGCCGGCCGTCCTTCACGCCGGAGATCCAGCAGCCGATGCAGGTCTTCCCCTTCGTCAGCGGCCCGAGCGAGGCGGGATCGGGCAGCAGCGCCTTGAGGAACTGGAGCGGGACGATCCGCTGCCCCTGGAAGTCCACGGGGTCGATGCGGGTCATGCCGACGTTCTCGAGCACGCGCAGGTGGGTCAGGTAGTTCTCGGAAAAGCTCATCCAGAAGCGGGCGCGCCGCAGCCCGGGGATGTGCTGCGCGAGCGACTCCAGCTCCTCGTGGTACATGAGGTAGACGGTCATCGGGCCGAGCCCTCCGGGCAGCTCGAACGCGCGCTTCACCGAGAGCGGGTCGGTCTCCTTCCACGCGCCGTCCTCGTAGTACCGGCCCCGCGCGGTGACCTCGCGCATGTTGATCTCGGGGTTGAAGTTGGTGGCGAACGGCTGGCCGTGGCTCGCCCGCGTTGCAGTCGACGATGTCGATCTCGCGGATCTCGTCGAAACGGTGCTTCAGCGCCTACGCGCAGAACACGCTGGTCACCCCGGGGTCGAAGCCGCAGCCGAGCAGCGGCCATGAGGCCGCGCTCGCGGAAACGGTCGTGGTAGGCCCACTGCCAGCGGTACTCGAACCGCGCCGTGTCGGGGGGCTCGTAGTTCGCGGTGTCGAGGTAGTGGACGCCCGCCTCGAGGCAGGCGTCCATGATGTGCAGGTCCTGGTAGGGCAGCGCGACGTTGACCGCGAGGTCGGGCCGGAAGCGCCGCATGAGCGCCGCGAGTTCCGGCACGTTGTCCGCATCGACCCGCGCGGTCTCGACCGGCCGGTCGAGGTCGGCGGCGATCGCGTCGCACTTCGCCTTCGTGCGGCTCGCCAGGCAGATGGACGTGAAGACGTCCGGCGCCGCCGCGCACTTGCGCACCACGACGTTGCCCACGCCGCCCGCCCCGATGATCAGCACGCGTCCCACGGGCCCGCCCTCCGCCGGCGGCCGCGCGGCCCGCCGTGCGCCGTACTCTAGGTGTTCCCCCCGCCGTCCGCAACCGCGCCGCGCACCCGCGCGAGCCACCAGCGCCGTTTCGCCCCGCCCCGGCCCCGCGGCTGCCGTTCGAAGTACAGCTGCATCTCCAGCCCGCCGGCGGTCAGGACGCGGTACACGTGCCGGCGCGCGTAGCGTTCGCCGCTGCCGTGGCGGCAGGGTCCCGTCTCGCGGAAGGCCGCCAGCACGCGCGCGACCTCGTGGGCCTCGCCCCGCCACCGGAAGCGCAGCGGCAGGCCCGGCGCGCCCGCGGCCATCGGGCCCGCGGCGAAGCGGCCGGGCTCCGGCTCGACCGGTTCGGAGACGAACCGCCAGCCGGGCGGGCCGCCTCCCGCTGGTGTGCGCGGCGCCATGCGGACCCTGTGTACCGCGCGCCGGGCGCGGCGTCGATGCCGGAGCGCCTCGAGCGTTGGCAGGCCGCCGCCCGCCCGCCATACTCCCGGCCCATGACGACGACGCTCCGGTTGCCCGCGGTGCTGGGAGACGGGATGGTGCTGCAGCGGGGCCGTCCCCTGCCGGTCTGGGGGCGGGCCCGCCCGGGCGCGTCGGTCACGGCCCGGCTCGCGGGCCGGGAACGCGGCGCGACCGCCGGGCCGGACGGCCGGTGGCGCGTCGTCTTCGAGCCGCTCGAGGAGGGGCGCGGGCTGGAGCTTCGCGTCTCCGACGGCGACACGGAGCGGGTGCGCACGGACCTCCTCGTCGGCGAGGTGTGGCTGTGTGCCGGGCAGTCGAACATGGAGTGGACGATCGATGCCGGCATCCTCGACGGCGAGCGCGAGCGGGCCGCCGCGACGCACCCCGACCTGCGCCTGTTCAAGGTGCCCCGTTGCGCCGCCGTCCGGCCCCGCGACGACACCGGCGCGCGCTGGACGCCCTGCCGGCCGGGTACCGCGGGCGCGTTCTCGGCGGTGGGGTACGTCTTCGGCCGCGAGCTGCACCGGGCCCTCGGCGTGCCCGTCGGCCTGGTCGGCAGCGCGTGGGGCGGCACGCGGGCCGAGGCCTGGTGCGACCGCGAGACGCTGGCGTCATCGCCGGCGCTGCGGCGCCTCGCCCCGCCCGACGGCGGCTGGGAAGAGGCCGCGCCCGGCGACGAGCCGGCCGCCGCGACGCTCTTCAACGGCATGGTCGCCCCGCTCGTCCCCTTCGCCCTGCGCGGGGCGGCGTGGTACCAGGGCGAGTCGAACGTCGACCGCGCGTTCGAGTACCGGGCCCTGCTCACGGCCCTGGTCCGCAACTGGCGCGAGCGCTGGGGCCTGGACGACCTCGCCTTCCTGGTCGTGCAGCTTGCGAACTGCGGCCCCGTGCGCGACACGCCCGGCGAGAGCGCATGGGCCGAGCTGCGCGAGGCCCAGCAGCTCGCCTGCGCCCTGCCGCACACGGGGCTCGCCACGGCCATCGACATCGGGGAGGCGGCGGACATCCACCCGAGGAACAAGCCGGAGGTCGGCCGGCGCCTGGCGCGGGTCGCGCTGCGCCGCGTGTACGGGCGGCCGGTCGAGAGCGAAGGGCCCCGCTTCACGTCGATGCGCGCGGAGGGCGGCGCCGCGCGGGTCCGGTTCGCCCACGCTGCGGGGCTGCACACGGCCGACGGCGCGCCGCCGCGCGAGTTCGCGGTGGCGGGGGAGGACCGCCGGTTCCACGCCGCGGAAGCCCGGATCGAGGGGGAGGAGGTCGTCGCGCGGAGCGCCGCGGTGCCGCGTCCGGCGGCCGTGCGCTACGCGTGGGCCGACAGCCCGGTGTGCAACCTGGTCAACGGCGCCGGGCTGCCCGCCCTGCCGTTCCGCACCGACGACTGGCCGGTGTCGGCCGCGTCCGCCGCCTGAGGCCGCCGCGCGCGCCGCTCACCCGCCCCGGGCGGGGTGGACGACGCGTACCGGCGCGCCCGCGAGAAAGGCCGCGATGTTCTCCGCGGTGGCCTGCATGAGGCGGCGCCGGGCGGCGAGCGTCGCCCAGGCCATGTGCGGGGTGAGCGTGAGGCGCGCGGCGCCCAGTAGCGGGTTGCCGGCCTCGATCGGCTCGCGGGACGCCCCGTCGCAGGCGGCGCCGGCGAGGCGGCCCGCGTTGAGGGCCTCGGCCAGGTCCCGCTCGTTGACCAGGCCGCCGCGGGCCGTGTTGACGAGGTACGCGCCGGGTTTCATGCGCTCGATCAGCGCGCGGTTCACCATCCCCTCGGTCTCCGCCGTCAGGGGGCAGTGGAGGCTCACGACGTCGGATGCCGCGAAGAGCGCCTCCAGCCCGCACCAGGCGAAGGGGTAGGCGGGCGGCTCCGTCCGGCGCCGGCTGCAGGCGAGCACGCGCATGCCGAACGCGGCGGCGATCTCCCCGACGCGGCGCCCGATGCGGCCGAACCCCACGATGCCCATGGTCCTGCCCGCCAGCTCGATCCCGGCGTGGTCCCAGAAGCAGAAGTCGGGCGAAGCGGTCCAGCGGCCCGCCCGCACCGCGGCGTCGTGTTCCGCGACGCGGTGGGCGTGGCGGAGCAGCAGGGCGAAGACGAACTGGGCGACGGCGTCGGTGCCGTAGCCGGGCACGTTGGAGACGGGGATGCCGCGCGCCCGCGCCGCCCCGACGTCGACGACGTCGTAGCCCGTCGCGAGCACGGAGACGAACCGCAGCGCCGGGAGCCGCGCGAGCGTGTCCGCGTCCAGCGGGGTCTTGTTCGTGAGCAGGATCGCGGCGCCGCGCGCCCGCTCGCCGACCCGGCCGGGCGGGGTGCGATCGTGGACGGTCAGCTCGCCCAGCGCCGCGACCGGGTCCCAGGGGTTGTCCCCGGGATTCAGCGTGTAGCCGTCCAGCACCACGATCTTCACGACGCGCTACTCCTTGACCGACCCGAGCAGGACGCCCTTGACGAAATGTTTCTGGATGAAGGGGTAGACGCAGAGGATCGGCAGCATCGTCACCATCACCGTCGCCGCCTTGATCGTTTCGGTCGTGAAGGTCCGGGTGTCGGGGTTGAGCAGGCCCCGTTCGATCAGGTCGGTCTGCTGGTCGATGACCACCCGCTGCAGGAAGTACTGCAGCACCTGCTTCCGGGGATCGTCGATGTACACCAGCGGGGTGTACCACTCGTTCCAGTGCGCCACCGCGGTCCACAGGGCGATGGTCGCCAGGACGGGCTTGGACAGCGGCAGGTAGATCTGGAACAGCACGCGCCACTCGCTGGCGCCGTCGATCACGGCCGATTCGTAGAGGCTCTCCGGCAGGGACTGGAAGAAGTTCTTCATCAGGATGATGTTGAACGCCGACAGCAGGGTGGGGATCACGTAGACCCAGCGGCTGTTGTAGAGCCCGATGCTTCGGATCAGCAGGAACGACGGGATGATGCCGCCCGAGAAGACCATGGTGACGAGCAGGATCACGATGAGGGCGCCGCGGTGCGGCAGGTTGTGGCGTGCGAGCGGGAAGGCGGCGATGGCGGTGAAGAGGACCACGAGGAAGGTGGCCGTCACCGTGCGGAACAGCGTGTTCGCGTAGCCGACGTAGATGCCGCGGTTGCGGAAGACCATGCGGTAGGAGGTCAGCGTGAGGCCGTCGGCGAACGCGGCGAGGTGAGCGCGGGCGCCCGGGTCGAAGAGGAACACCCGCGGGTAGGCCGCCTGGAGCAGCAGCCGGTTCATGCGCGCGAAGTCCGCGTCGTCCAGGCGGGTCCGGCGGTGGAGGGTCCGCGCGAGGGCCGGGACGGCGACGCTGCGGAAGCGCTGTTCGTCGGCCTTGAGAACGAGGGGGCGGAAGGCTGCCTGCAGGAGGAGGCGGTTGCGCACCACCGCCGCCCCGCCCCGCAGCGCGCGGCCGAACGTGGCCTGCAGGTCGGGGGGCATGTCGGGCACGAACCGGAACCGCTCCGGGCGGTAGAGATCGCCGTGCGACTCGGCGGCGGCGTTGAGGCCGCGCACCAGGGCGTCGAGCAGGCCGGGCGGCACGGTTTCGGAAGCGGGCTCGCCGGCCCCCCCGGCGCGGGCTGCCACGCGTCGACCGCCGCGCGGTCCGCGGGCGCCATGCACGCCTGGAGCATCGCCTGCTCCGGACGGGCGCGGCTCCGCAGGGCGCGCGCGAAGGAGGCGGGCTGCGGGAGGTCCTCCGCCGTGAAGCGCCGCGTGCCCGGGCGGGGATGGAGCGGCTCGGCGCGGTCGGCGAGCACGCGCCCGTTCAGGGCCTCGAGCAGGTCGGCCAGCAGCGCGGCCGGGACCTCCGGCGGGGCGCCGCCGTCCTCCGCGTCGCCGGCGAGGGCGAAGGCGCGGGCGCGCGCGGCGACGGGGGGCGGCAGGCGGCGCTGCAGGAAGGCGCCGACGGGGTCGGTCGGGCTCCGCCCCACGCTCAGGACCAGGTCGGCCGCGGCGCCGGGGTCGACCTCTTCGGCGCGCAGCGGCCCGGCCGGGGTCCGCCACCGGCCCGCCGCGGCCGAGGCGAGCGCCCGGCGCACCTCGCGCGGGTTGCCCGGCAGCAGGTGCAGGCCGGCGCGGCCCGCTTCCGCGGAGGAGCTGAAGGACAGCGAGACGGTGTACAGGAAGGGGTAGACCGCGAGCAGGGCGAGGAACGCCAGCAGCACCAGGTTGAACCGGTTGAACAGGCGTTCGCCTCGCGACCGGCGCATCATGTCGCCCGCCTCCCCGCCGCCCCGCCGCGGCGGGTCCCGCCCGGTGCGCCGCGCGTTGTCATCAGAACAGCCCCTTCTCGCCGTGCGACGCCCTGCGCGCGATCGCGTTGGCGCCCAGGATGAACCCCAGGCCGACGACCGACTTGAACAGGCCCGCCGCGGTGCCGATGTCGAAGTCCATCCGCTGCATCAGGCGGAGGATGTAGGTGTCCAGGATGTCCGCCGACTCGAACACGGAGATGGTGTACATGTTGTAGATCTGGTCGAACCCGGCGTTCAGCACGTGGCCCAGGCGCAGGATGAACAGGACGACCATCGTGGGGGCGAGCGACGGCAACGTGATGTGCAGCGTCTGGCGCCACCGGCTCGCGCCGTCGACCATGGCCGCCTCGTAGAGGTTCGGGCTGATGCCCGAGAGCGCGGCCAGGTAGATGATCGCGCCCCAGCCCGCCTGCTGCCAGATGCGGGTGCCGATGAGCACGGCGAGGAACCATCCCTTGTGCGTGAGGAACGGGAGCGGTTCGGCCGAGCCGGTGGCCGACAGGACCAGGCTGTTCAGCGGGCCGCTGCCGCTGAACAGCATGCGGAAGATGCCCCCGAGGATGACCCACGAGAAGAAGTGGGGGAGGTAGGTGATCGTCTGGATCGAGCGCTTGTACCAGGCGACGCGCACCTCGTTGAGCAGCAGCGCCACCCCGATCGGGGCCAGGAAGCCGAGGCCCAGGCTGAGCAGGCTGATGACGATCGTGTTGCGCAGCGCGCGCGGGAAATCGGCGCTGCCGAGCAGGTAGCGGAAGTTCTCGAGGCCGGTCCACTGGCTGCCCAGGATGCCCCGCGCCATCGAGAAGTCCTTGAAGGCGATGACGAGCCCGTACATGGGCACGTACGAGAAGACCAAAAAGAAGAGCAGCATGATGGCCACCATCAGGTACGCCTGGCGGTGCCGCGCGCGCGGCGTCCACCGGTTGCGCCCGGCGCGGCTCACGGGGCGGGCCTTTCGGTGGGAATGCCGTGCCGCCGCTGGAAGGCCGTGAGTTCGCTCTTCAGCTTGCGGGCTTCCGCGAGCAGCGTCTCGCCGCCGAGGCGGCGCCACTCGGCGGCGAACGAAGCGAAGGCCTCGTCGAGCGCCTCCGGGGGCACGCCGCCCTGGGTGCTGCTGCGGATCATGCGGGAGTACTGCAGGAGCTGGAAGCTCCGCAGGGGCGCGAGCAGGCGCCCCGCCGAGGGCAGCACGTCGGGCTTGCCGAACAGGTCGGACGTGGCCCACTCGGGGTTGCGGTAGGTGCGCATGTACGCGCGGGCCTCCGGTCCCAGGGTCTTCAGCGTGTTGCCGGGTTCGCCGGTGTAGAGACGGTAGAAGGAGAGCCCGATCCCCTCCCGGTCGCGCGCGACCTTCTGGTCGAACGGCGGGATGGACAGGACCCCCACACCGTCGAACCCCCGCGCCGGGTCCGCGAACTCCCAGTGCATCCGCCGCCTCCCGATCGACCACTCGGGGCCGAAGATCGGGGCCGCGGGATCCGTCGGCAGCATCGCGGCCGGGTCCGGGGAAGCGAAGACCGCGTCGGTCTCCTCGACCATCGTGTTGAGGATCGTGAGGATGCGCACGATGCGGGCCGGGTCGTCGGCGGTGTAGCGCCCGAAGCAGAGCGTGTTGCCGCCGGCGCTCCACGTGCGGGTGCCGCGGTAGCGGCCCCCCGGGGGCAGCGGCGCGCCCGTCTGGATGTCGAACCGCCGTTCGGCCGGCGGCCCCACGGGCGGCGTGCTCACGGCGAGCTCGGCGCCGGGATCGAACCGCTTCATCTCGTGGCGAAGCGAGTTGGGGTTGGCCGGGTCGACGAGGTACCAGTAGGTGTAGTAGCCGATGTAGCCCGTCCGTCCGTTGCGGAACTTCCGCGGCACGTCGGCGTTCATGCGGTCGCCGAGGAAGTCCGGGTCGATGAGTTCCGCCTCCCGCCAGGCGCGCAGCCGGCGGATGACGCGGAGGGCGGCGGCGGTGATGCCGCCGAAGGTCAGCTCCCCCGTGTCGGGATCGTACTGCCAGTCGAACGGCATCACCCCGTAGGCGCCGAACACCTCGCCGAAGGTCGTCCACCACGAGCTGGAGATGTCGGCGCTCATGCCGTAGGTGTCGCGGCGGCCGTTGCCGTCGGGGTCGTCCTCGCGGAAGCGGCGGAGGGCCTCCTCCATCTCGTCGAGCGTGACGGGCACGGCCGGCAGGGGGCGCCCCTCGGGTCCGGTCCGCACGCGGCCCTCCGCGTCGCGCTCGACGAGGCCGACGCGGCGCAACCAGTCGGCGCGCCAGAGGCCCGGCCGCGGGTTGCGCCCCTCGAAGTACAGCGTGGGCAGGCCGTAGAGGCGCCCGCGGTGCAGGGCGTAGCCCCACGCGTGCGGCGCGTAGGTGTTGATCTGGCGCACGATCGCCGGCGCGTGCCGGTTCAGCAGCGCGAAGGGCACCTCGACGAAGAAGCCCTGCTCGGCTTCGCGCTGCACGTTGATCGGGTCGGCGATCCAGCTCACGTCGGGAATGGTGCCGCCGCAGAACATGAGCGGCCGCTTCCGGCCGTACTGGAAATAGTCGAGGATGACCGGCTCGAGCTCGACGTTGAAACGCGCCTCGAGCCCCCGCTCGACCCAGGCGCCCGGCGGCATGCCGTACGCCGACGGCTGGCCCATCCAGGTGATGCGCAGCTTGCGCGCCGGGCGCGGCCGGCCGTAGGCGTCGAGCACGGGGCGCCCGTCGGGACCGGTCTCGGGCGGATCGGCGACGTCCGCCGGGACGGGGGGCGGGGGCCGGTCCGGCAGCGTTCGCCTCCGCCACTCGGCCACGCCGGTGGTCAGCGCCACCGCCACCAGGGCCGCCAGCAGGAGGAACACCGTCTCCTTGCGGGTCATGCCGCCCTTACTGCACCATGGCCACGCAAACCGCAAGCGCCGTTGTGGCCGGCCGCCGCGCACGGGCCCGCACCGCCCGCGCGCGGGGAGGGGAGGGAGGCATGGTCGACGGGCAGGGAGCTTTTCTGCTCCGGGTCTACGCCCGGATCGCCGGCACCTACGAGCGCGCCAACCGGCTTTTGACCCTGGGGCTGGACCGGCGGTGGCGCCGGCGCGCGGTACGTCTCGCGGTCGCCGGCGGCGGGCGGGACTGGCTGGACGTGTGCACGGGCACGGGGGAGACGGCGGCCGCGCTCGCGCGCCTCGCGCCGCCGGGGACGCGGGTGCACGCCGCGGATTTCTCGGAGGCCATGCTGGCGGTCGCGCGGCGCAAGCCCGGGGCGGAGCGCGTCGCCTTTCACCTCGCCGAAGCGGGCGCGCTGCCCTTCGCGGACGGGAGCATGGACCTGGTCACCGTCTCGTTCGCGACCCGCAACCTCGATGCGGGCCGCGAGGCGCTCGTGCGGCGGTTCGCCGAGATCCGCCGCGTCCTGCGGCCCGGCGGGCGGTTCGTGAGCGTCGAATCGAGCCAGCCCCCGTGGCGGGTCGTCCGCGCGTGCCGCGACCGGTATGTCCGCCTCGCGGTGCGGGCGCTGGGCCGCCGCCCGTCCGGGTGCGACGACGGGTACGCCTACCTGGCGTCGTCGATCCGCCGCTTCCGCCCGGCCGAAGAGCTTGCCCTCCTTCTCGAAGAGGCCGGTTTCACGGACGTCCGCCTCCGCCGCCTCCTGTTCGGCGCGGCGGCCGTCCACCTCGCCGTGAAGCGCGGCGGCGCCCGCGGCACTTGACCCCCGCGCGCGCCCTTGGCATGCTTCCGGGCTCGCGAAAACGCGTCGACAACACAGGCAGGGGAGAGGACATGAAGGTTGCGTTTTACGGGCACGTGCGGCAGTACGAGAACATCAAGGGCGAGATCGACGCCAACATGCAGCGAAGTGCTCATGAGCGGCAAGTACGTCCAGGGCCCGATGCTCAAGGCGTTCGAGGCGCAGGCCGCGCGAGTACTTCGGCAGCAAGCACGCCATCGGCGTCGGCAACGGCACGGACGCCATCTGGCTGTCCCTGATGGCGCTCGGCATCGGCCCGGGCGACGAGGTCATCACCCACGCCAACACCTTCTTCGCCACGGCCGAGGCCATCTGGATCGCCGGCGCCAAGGCGGTCCTGGTCGACTGCGACCCGAAGACCAAGTGCATCGACCCCGCCAAGATCGAGGCGGCGATCACGGACAAGACCAAGGCCATCATCCCGGTGCACCTCTACGGCCAGTGCGCCGACATGCCGGCCATCAGGGACATCGCCGAGAAGCACAACCTGATGGTCATCGAGGACAACGCGCAGGGCATCGACGGCGCGCGGCGACACGTTCAGGCAGGGCGAGCGCAGCGCGGCGGTGACCACCAGCTTCATCATCCAGAAGAACCTCGGCTGCTTCGGCGACGGCGGCATGGTCTTCACCAACCGCGACGACATCGACGCAGACGATCCGCAAGCTGCGCAACCACGGCTCCGACGCAGCGCGACCATGCACAGCTTCGGCTTCAACAGCCGCCTGGACGACCTGCAGGCCGGCGTGCTCAGCGCCAAGATGAAGCACATCACGGAGTGGACCGACCAGCGCATCGCGCTGGGCCAAGCGCTACGACGAGGGCCTGCAAGGACGCGCAAGCCATCGACCTGCCCGTACGCCACGCCCGGGCTACCGCCACGTCTACCACCTGTACGTGGTCGAGACGAAGGACGCCGCGAAGCGCGACGACCTGCTGGAGTTCCTGCAGCGACAACGGCATCGACGCCAAGACGCACTACTCCATCGCCATCCACCAGCAGGACGGGTTTCCCGTGGGGCAAGCCGTACGAGATCGTCGGCTCGCTGGAGAACGCCGAGCGCAACGCGGCGACGCTGCGTCAGCCTGCCGATGTTCCCGGAGCTGACCGCCGAAGAAGTCGGACTACGTGATCGCGAAGGTCCTGGAGTGGGACAGGCAACGCTAGTCGAGCGAGCGCGAGCCGTACACGAGAGTACATACGAGTCGTGTCGTGGGATGGGCAAGCGCGGCAAGCACCACGCCGCCGCGTTCCACGCGAACGACCGCTTCGAGGTCGCGGGCATCTGCGACATCGACACGCGGCGCCTGGAGGCCGCCGCGCCCTGCCTGCGGGAACCCGCGGACCGGCACGGACGCGGCGGCGCTCGCCGCCGCGGTGAAGCCGGACGTGTTCTGCTTCTGCACGCACCCGACCTGCGGCTGCCGTTGATCAAGATCGGCGTCGAGAGCGGCGCCAAGCTGATCGCCTTCGAGAAGCCGCGTCGCCGTCCCAGCGCCGAGGCGATGGCCATCACGCGACCTGCTCGAAGGCCGCCGGCGTCAAGGCGGTGGTCAGCCACCAGCACCGCTACGGCGCGCACTACCGGAAGGTGCAAGGAGATCATCGCCAGCGGCGCCCTGGGCCGCATCCACACGGTCTACGCCTCCGCGACCGGCTGGATGATGCACATGATGACGCACATGATCGACTACATGCGCTGGTACAACGGCGACGCCGACGGCCGAGTGGGTCATGGGCCAGGCCGGCGGACGCGGCAAGCTCGGCGACAACCATCCCTCGCCCGACTACATCGCCGGCGTCATCCAGTTCGCCAACGGCGTGCGCGGCATGGCTCGAGACCGGCGCCGGCGCGCCGGACCATGCCCGAAGTGGCCAAGTGGTGGGGCAAGAACCGCATCGGCGTCCAGGGCACCGACGGGTTCGCCGAGGTGCTGACCAACGGCGGCTGGCGCGCGGTCACGAAGGACGGGCGCCATCGGGCGGCGAAGGCGCCATGAACTACGACCTCGACATGCCGCCCTACATCCAGGAGATGGCCGACTGGCTGGACGACGACGAGCAAGGTGCACCCCTGCAACTTCGACAGCGCCTACAAGGGCTTCGAGATCATGATGGCCCTGTGCCGGTCCGTGCTGGAGGGCGGCCAGGTGCCGCTGCCGCTCGCGGCGGGCATGGACGAGACCGCCGCGCTGCGCGAGCGGCTGCCGGACCACAAGGTGCTCTTCGGGTTCGAGGGGAGCAGGGCCGAGTACCCCGAAGCCGGCTGACCGGCCGGGGGCCGGCGACGGAGGCCCGGGCGGGGGCGCAGGAGGGGACGGTTCCCGTTCGGCGCCCGCGGCGCGCCGGGCCGCGGAAAGAGGCCGCCTCATGGAAGTCATCATCCGTCCCGACGAGACCGCCGCGACCGGGCTGGCGGCGGCGCTCCTTGCCGGCCAGGTGCGCCGGAAGCCCGACAGCGTCCTCGGTCTCGCCACCGGCGCGACGATGGAGCGGGTCTATGCCGAGCTGGTGCGCATGCACCGCGAGGACGGCCTGGACTTCTCGCTGTGCCGCACCTTCAACCTGGACGAGTACGTCGGGCTGGCGCCGGACGACCCGCACGCCTACCGCCACTACATGAACGAGCACCTGTTCGGCCGGATCAACATCGACCCGCGCAATACCCATCTGCCGCACGGTTGCGCGCCGGACCTCAAGGCGGAGTGCCGGCGGTACGAGGAACTGATCGAGGCCTGCGGCGGCATCGACCTGCAGCTGCTGGGCATGGGCCGGTCCGGCCACATCGGGTTCAACGAGCCGCTGTCCGCCCTGCAGTCGCGGACGCGGGACAAGGCGCTGACGCCCACGACGCTCCGGCAGAACGCGGGCTACTTCCCTTCCCCGGAGGCCATGCCCAAGCGGGGCATCACCATGGGCGTGGGCACGATCCTCGAGGCGCGCGACATGCGTCCTGCTCGTGACGGGGGCGGGCAAGGCCGCCGTCCTGGCCAAGGCCGTCGAGGGGCCCGTCACCTCCATGATCTCCGCCTCCGCCCTCCAGCTCCATCCCCGCTGCCGCATCGTGGTCGACGAGGCGGCCGCCACCGAGCTGACCCAGAAGGACTACTACCGCTGGATCTTCGAGAACGAAGCCGAGTGGCAGCCTTACCGCTGACCGTCCCCGGGGCGCGCCGCGCCCGGGCGATCCGCGGGTTCACGGGCATCCCCCTGCGCGGTGACGGCCGGGCAACCTCCGCCGGCACGGCAGGGCGTCATGCCCCCCCCCGCGTGAAGCCGCCCGCCTACAACGGTGCAAGCGGGGGGGGCGGCGCCGTCCGCGGGTCGCACCGCACCTGGCCTTGCGCCTCGCCCGCCGCGCGTAACCCGGGAACGCCTGCCGTGCCGGGGTGCCGCGCGGTTTACAGGGCCTCCGGGTGGCGCTAGGGTGAGCCGGTGTGACGCCGCAGGACGGCGAGCGCTCATGAAGACGACCCGCAGACCGGCTGCCGTGGACCCCGCGGTGACGGCGGCCATCCTGGACAGCATCTCCGACGGGGTGTTCACCGTCGGAAGCGACTGGCGTATCACGTCCTTTAACCGGGCGGCGGAGACCATCACCGGCGTGCCCCGCGCGGAGGCCGTCGGCCGGCCCTGCGCCGAAGTCTTCCGCGCCAGCATGTGCGAGGCGGACTGTGCGCTGCGCCGGACGCTTGCCACGGGCAAACCGGTGGTCAACCGCTCCGTGTTCATCGTGAACGGCGAAGGCCGGCGCATCCCGATCAGCGTTTCGACCGCGGTGTTGCGCGACGCGAAGGGCCGCGTGATCGGCGGCGCGGAGACCTTCCGCGACCTGAGCCTGGTGGAGGAACTGCGCAGGGAACTCGAGGGCCGCTGCGAACTGGGCGATCTCGTCAGCCGCAGCCCCGCCATGCACCGCCTCTTCGACACGCTCCCGCAGATCGCAGCGAGCGAGAGCACGGTGCTGATCGAGGGCGAAACCGGCACGGGAAAGGAGCGGCTGGCGCGCGCGCTGCACGACCTCAGCCCGCGCCGCCCTGGCCCCTTCGTGGCGGTCAACTGCGGGGCGCTCCCGGACACGCTGCTCGAATCCGAGCTCTTCGGCCACAAGGCCGGGGCTTTCACGGACGCGCGGCGTGACAAGGCGGGCCGCCTCGCCATGGCCGAGGGCGGCACGCTGTTCCTGGACGAGATCGGCGAGACGAGCCCCGCCCTCCAGGTCCGCCTGCTCCGCGTGCTGCAGGACCGCGTCTACCAGCCGCTCGGCGCCACGCGCCCCCGCCGCGCCGACGTGCGCGTCCTGGCCGCCACGCACCGCGACCTGGCGGCCCTCGTGCGCGCGGGGACCTTCCGCCAGGACCTCTTCTACCGCATTCACGTCGTGCGTATCGCGCTCCCCCCGCTCCGGGCGCGGCGCGAGGACATCCCGCTCCTGGCACGGCATTTCATCGACCGCTTCAACCGCTTGCAGGGCAAGGCCGTCGCCGGGCTTGCCCCCGGGACCGTCTCGCTCCTCATGGCCCACGACTACCCGGGCAACGTGCGGGAACTCGAGAACCTTGTCGAACACGCCTTCGTCCTCTGCCGCGACGGTCTCATCGAACCCCGGCACCTGCCCGAGACCTTTCTCGGAGGACCCCCGCCCGCCGCCGCCCCGCCGGCATGCCTTGGGACCGCCGTACAGGCCGCCGAGGCCACGGCCATCCGGGACGCCCTGCACCGCTGCAACGGCAACCGCCAGGCCGCCGCCCGCGAACTGGGCCTGCACAAGAGCACGCTCTTCCGCAAGATCCGCGCCCTCGGCATCGAGCCGCCCACCCGCGACGGCCGCTCCGCGCGTGCGCGTCCCCCCGCCCCCGAGACGCAGCGGTCTCCCCGACCGCCGGCAAAGCGTCGCGATTGAGCGACGCTAAGTCGTCCGTACAAGCGCACTGGTGCGCCGGTGCCACCGCCTGCTCCGCCGGGCGGATACAAGTATAGAACCTTGCAGGTAAAGGTGTTGCGCACGGCAGGGCCCGGCTGTACGCCCGCTGGCACGGGGCTTGCATTACAGGGCGGCATGCACGGAGCCGCTTCACGACGAGTGGGTGTGACGGTCTGGAACGGCCGCGTATCCCCGGTTCTCGATACCGCGCGCACGCTGCGGGTGCACGAGATCGGGCAGGACGGGACGCCGGGGCCGGGACGCGAGGAGGCGCTCCCGGGCACCGACCCGGTCGCGCAGGCTGCCCGGCTGTCGGCGCTGCGCCCGAACGTGCTGATCTGCGGGGCGGCATCCCGCCCGCTGGCGGAGCGGCTCGCGGCGGGGGGGATCGAACTGGTGCCCTTCGTGGCCGGCGAGGCCGATCGCGTGCTGGACGCCTGGCGGCAGGGCCGATTGCCCGGCCGGACGATGTGCCTGCCCGGGTGCGGCGGTCGCCGCCGCGGACCCGGTCGCGGCGGCGGGCGGGGGCGTGGCCGGGGGTGCGGCGGCGGGAGAGGAGGACGGCAACCATGAGAGTGGCCATACCGGCAACAGGCCCGGCGCGAACGGACGAGGTCGACCCGCGGTTCGGGCGGACGCGGTGGTTCCTGCTCGCGGATACGGAGACGGGCGCCGTGGAGGCGCACGACAACACGCCCAACCTGGAAGCCGCGCAGGGCGCGGGCATCCAGGCGGCCCAGCGCGTGGTCGAACTCGGCGCGGAGGCGGTCGTCACGAGCAACGCGGGGCCCAAGGCGTTCCGCGTGCTTCGCGCTGCGGGCGTGCGGGTCTACCGCTGCGAGGCCGGCACGGCGGAAGAAGTCCTCGCGCTCTTCCGCGAGGGGCGCCTCGCGGAACTGGACGCCGCGAACGCCGCGAGTCACTGGGCGTAGGCGGGGCGAAACCGAGAACAGGTGGAGAAGACGGGCAGAGACGAAGGGAAGGAGTCGATCATGCCGGGAGGAGACAGGACGGGACCGATGGGTAGGGGAGCCACGACGGGACGCGGCGCGGGGTACTGCGCGGGCTTTGGCCTGCCGGGATACGCCAACCCCGTGCCCGGACGCGGAGTGGGGTTCGGGTGCGGCTTCGGCGGACGGGGAGGAGGAGGCGGCCGGGGCCGGCGAAACCGCTTCTTCGCCACCGGGCTGACCGGGTGGCAGCGCGCCGGGGTGACGTCCTGGACGGACGTGCCCGTGCGCGAGGAGGAACTGGCCGCGCTCAAGAACCAGGCGGACCGGATCGGCGGTACGTTGGACGCGATTCGCAAACGCATCGGAGAGCTCGAAGGCGCCGGAGACGACAAGGAGTAGCGCGTGCCGCAACGGCAGAAGGGAGCATGATGATGCCGGGACGTGGAGGACAGGGGGGCGGGGGAATCGGCCGGGGCGCCGCGGGCGGAGCCGGACGCCGCCGGGGCGGCGGACAGGGCATGGGCCGCGCGCGCATGGGCGGCCGCGGACCCGGCGCCGGCGGCGCCTGCGTCTGCCCCGCCTGTGGCGCGACGGCCCCGCACCGGCAGGGCGTCCCCTGCGCGCAGCTCAAGTGTACGGCCTGCGGCGCCGCCATGACCCGCGGGGAATGAAGATCGCCATCGCCAGCGGAAAGGGAGGCACCGGCAAGACGACCTTCGCCGTGAACCTCGCGCTCGTCCTGGCCGACCGGGGCGCCGCGGTCCAGTACGTGGACTGCGACGTGGAGGAACCCAATGGGCACCTCTTCCTGAAGCCCGATCTCAACGCCCCGGAGACGGTCGCCGTGCCCGTGCCCCGTGTCGACGAGGAAGCCTGCACCGGATGCGGACGGTGCGCGGAGGTCTGCCGCTACGGCGCCATCGCCGTGGCCGGGAAGCCGCTGGTCTTTCCCGGGCTCTGCCACGGTTGCGGGGGCTGCGCCCTGGCGTGTCCGGAGGGCGCGATCCGCGAGCACGATCGGCCGGTGGGCGTGGTCGAGACCGGACGAGCCGACGGCGTGGCCTTCGCGCAGGGCCGGCTGAACGTGGGCGAAACGATGGCGACGCCGGTCATCCGGGCGGCGAAGGCCAGGGCCGCACGCGACGGCACGGTCCTTCTCGACGCCCCGCCGGGCACGGCCTGCCCGGTGGTGAGCGCGGTGCGCGGCGTCGACTACGTCCTGCTGGTGACCGAGCCCACGCCTTTCGGCCTGCACGACCTGCGGCTCGCGGTCGAGATGCTGCGCGCGCTCGGCCTGCCGCATGGGGTGGCCGTCAACCGGGCCGACGCGGGCGACGGGCGAGTCGGCGACTACTGCGTGCAGGAGGGGCTGCCGATCCTGGTCGAAATGCCCGAAGATCGCCGCGTCGCAGAGGCCTGCGCGCGCGGTGAACTGGCCGCGCGCGTGCTGCCGGAATGGACCGCGGGCATGACCGTGCTCTGGGAACGGCTGGGCTCCGAAACGGGAGCGAACGCATGACGATCGACGGGGAACCGCGAATTGCGGAAAGCGAGGCGGCCGCCTCGCCGGGACCCCGGGCCGCGCCCGGGCGCCGCGCGGACGGCTTCCCCGCCCGCTTCGTTCGCCGCCTGGCGCGCGGGCTCGCCGCGCTCGATCCGCGGAGGCGCCGCCGGCGGGCCGGCTGGCTGCGGCGCGAGGGCGTGGCGTTCCTGCGCGAGCTGGGACTGGGACCGGGCGACGCCGTGCTCGATTTCGGTTGCGGCGGCGGGGCCTACACGCTTCCGGCCGCGTTGCTCGTGGGTCGGCAGGGGCGGGTGGTTGCCGTCGATGTCACGCTGGCCGCCCTGCGGGAGGTGACCCGCGCGGCCGCCTCGCTCGGTCTCCGCAACGTGCGGACGGCCGGCGACCTGGCCGGCGCGATCAAGGCGCTCGCCGGCCGTTCCTGCGCCGCCGTGCTGCTCCACGACGTGTTGCAGTTCTTCGACGCCCCCGGCCGGGCCGGCCTCTACACGGCGTGCCGGGGGCTGCTGCGGGGCGGCGGAACCCTCTCGGTGATCCCCACGCACATGGGCGCGGGACACGGCCGCTCGCGGCACTTCGCGGACATGACGGTGGACGTGCTCGTGAGGGAGATCGAGGCCGCGGGCTTCGGCCTCCGCCACCGCGGGGAGGCGCGGGTGTGGCACGGCAGCGGCTTCCGGACCGAGACGGCGCTGCGGTTCGCGGCGCCGGGCGAGGGCGAGGGAGGCGACGGGTGAAGGCGCGCCCCCGCGAAATCGCCGTCGTCAGCGGCAAGGGCGGCACGGGCAAGACGAGCCTCACGGCCGCCTTCGCCGCGCGGGCCGGCCGTGTCGTACTGGCCGACTGCGACGTGGACGCGCCCGATCTGCACCTGCTCCTGGCGCCCGGGATCCGCCGCCGCGAGCCTTTCCTCTGCGGGCACCAGGCCGTGATCCGGCAGGAAGACTGCATCGGCTGCGGCGCCTGCCTCGCACGCTGCCGCTACGAGGCCGTGCTCCGGCTCACCGGCGAGGCCGCGCGCCGCCGGTACGCGGCGGAGCACGGCTCCTGCGAGGACTGCGATTTCTGCCGCCGGGCGTGCCCGGTTCGCACGGCCGACCTCGTTGAGGCCATGCGCGAAGCCTCCGGCGTGACGGAGGAGGAACGCTTCTTTATCGACCCGGCGGCCTGCGAGGGCTGCGGCGTCTGCGTGGACGCCTGCCCCGTCGGGGCCATCGACTTTCCCGAGCGCCGTGCCGGCGAATGGTTCGTTTCCGATACGGCGCGCGGGCCCATGGTGCACGCGAAGCTCGAGCCCGGCGGCGAGAACTCGGGCAAGCTCGTGGCCCGCGTGCGAGAGGCCGCGCGGACGGTCGCCGCCGAGCAGGGCATCGGCCGGGTGCTGGTTGACGGACCGCCGGGCATCGGCTGCCCCGTGATCGCCTCCGTGACGGGAGCCTCGGGCGTGCTCGTCGTCGCCGAACCGACCGTTTCGGGCGCGCATGACACGGACCGCATCCTGGGGCTGGTTTCCCATTTCGGCGTGCCCGCGGCGGTGTGCGTCAACAAGTGGGACATCCACCCGGAGATGGCCGCTGCGATCGAGCGCGCCGCGGAGAGAGCGGGCGCGGCGGTTGCCGGCCGCATTCGCTACGACCGGGCCTTCACCGCCGCCCAGCTCGCGGGCGAACCGCTCACCGGTGGGGATGGCGCGGCGTCCGACATCGACGCGCTGTGGGCACGGATCGCCGGGCACTTCGCCCTCGCGGGGGAGGCCCGGGTATGAAGGCCCGCGCCCCCGCTTCCTCCTCCGGCACGGGGAACCTGCGTGTCGTGTCGCTGGTGGATGACGCGGTCGCCGCGCCCGGGCTCATCGCCGAACACGGTCTGGCCTGGTGGATCGAAACGCCGCGCGGGCGGGTGCTGTTCGACACCGGCGCCGGCGAGGCCCTGCTGCCTAATGCCCGGGCGCTGGGCGTCGACCTCGCCGCGGCGGATGCCGTCGCCCTGAGTCACGGCCACCACGACCACACCGGCGGCCTGGCCGCGCTGGCCGCGACAACGCAGCGCGGCCTGTCGGTCGTTGCCCACCCGGACGCCAAGCGGGCGCGCTACCGCTGCACGGATGACGGTGCGCGGGAGATCGGCCTGCCGGCAGCTTGCCGCGCGGCGTTCGATACCGGGCGCCTCCTTTGGCAGGCCTCCCGTGAGAGCGTCGAGGTCGCCCCCGGCCTTTGGCTCACGGGTGAAATCCCGCGTCGGCACCCCGGGGAGGCGGCGACGGAACGCTTCGCGCGGGATCTCGACTGCACGGAGGCCGACCCCTTCATGGACGACCAGGCCCTCTTCGCGGAAACCGGGCGCGGCTCGGTGGTCCTGCTCGGCTGCGCCCACGCGGGGGTGGTCAACACGCTGGATGCCGTGCAGGCGCTCACCGCGGGCGCGCCGGTGCGCGCGGTGCTGGGCGGAACGCACCTGCGGTCGGCGGACGCGGCGCGCCTCGCGTGGACCGCCCGGCAGTTGGCGCGTTTCGGGCTGGAGACGCTCGTCCCCACCCACTGCACCGGCGAGGGGGCCGGGGCGGCGCTGTGCGCCGCGTTTCCCGCGGCCTTCCGGGCCGGCGGCGCGGGGAGCGTGTTCGTTTTCCAAGCGTAGCAACCGGGGCCGCCGGAGGGCCCGTCGAACGAAAGGAACCCACGATGAGAATCGCGATGCCCGTGGCGAACGGAAAGCTGTGCATGCACTTCGGTCACTCCGAGCGGTTCGCCGTCGTCGAGGCCGACGAGGCCGGACGAACCGCCGGCGAGGCCCGGCTGCTCGAGCCCCCGCCGCACGAACCGGGCGTGCTTCCCCGCTGGCTGCACGCGCAGGGGGTGGACGTGGTGATCGCCGGCGGCATGGGCCGCCGGGCGCAATCGCTCTTCGCCCGGCACGGCGTGCGCGTCGTCACCGGCGCCCCGGCGGAGGCCCCCGGGGCCGTGGCCTCCGCCTACCTCGCCGGCACCCTGGCGACGGGCGAGAACGCCTGCGACCACTAGCCCGGACCGCTCACGAGCGAGCCACGCACAGGCCGCCCCGGCGCGGGGCGGTGAGCCCTCGCAGGCCCCGTGCGGCTGGAGCGGGTGCGTGAGTCGTCGGGCCCCGCGCTTCGAGCCGTGCGCGCCGGGCGGCGTGCTTCCGGATGCGGGCGCGGTCCTTTGCCGGCGGGCGGCCGGTGCGGCCCGGTGCCGGTTCACCTCCCGGTCTGCTGGGCGTGCAGGCGGGCGTAGAAGCCGCCGAGGGCGAGGCGCTGGCGCTGGCCGCCGGAGAGGGTGGTGCCGCGCTCGCCGATCACCGTCTCGTACTTGACCGGCAGCGTCATGGGTCGGACCACGTTAAGTTGTTTGTAGTTAGTTGTTTGAATGCGTCTCGGCGGCCGAAATAGGGCCTTATGGCCCTTTGGGGGCTGTATTTTCGCGCTCTAAGACTGCGGGGGCTGCGAGTTGGAGTCGGGGGCAGGGCTTGACGGGCTCTTGCCCGGGCCCCTCGATCGCCGGGTCATGGGCTGAGGGGGGGCCTCGGCGCGGGAGTGGGTCGCCTGCCGTTTGGGGCCCGGAGCGTTCCGCGCGCTTCTTCGCGGCTGGCATCACGCCCTGACGGCCTGTCCCGCCGGCCTTGACGGCGAGGTCCGCAGCAAGGCTCTTGCCCCCCACCCCCGCTTCCAACAGGTTGCCGGAGGCACGGGTTCCGCCTTGGCCGGCGGGGGCTG
Source organism: uncultured bacterium (assembly GCA_963744655.1). Taxonomy (GTDB): domain Bacteria; phylum Verrucomicrobiota; class Kiritimatiellia; order PWTM01; family PWTM01; genus CAVUUJ01. Next base: position 1,581,594 of record CAVUUJ010000002.1, read on the forward strand.
GCCGGGGGCGGGGAAGTTTCTTCGGCACCCAAGAAGAGGGGCGAATAGGGGTTGCGTTTGGGGGCGGCGGGCGGGGTCGGTCTGACATCGGGCTCGGCTGGCTGGTTGTGCGATGGGATCGGATTTCGGGGTCTCGCGCCGGATGGCGGCGTTCTCGATATGGTTCGAGAAATGCGCGCGAGCCCACGCGTGGTTGTAGATGGCGCGTGAGGAGGGCGTGAGAAAGGGGCGCCCGGCCGGCTTCAGGTTTGCTTCCTGGGGCGTGGACGGCGAACTGCCTCGGCGCCGGCCCGGGCACTTGATCGCCCTGCGGCTTTGCTTGTCCGCGCGGCGCCCCCTCCCCCGCTCGCGCGTCCGCCCGGCCGCCGACCCGCCCACCCGGTGCGGCCACGAACACGCGGGACGGTCGCCGTTGGCGGGACGGGCCAACTTTTCTTGTTCGAGAACAGACCACGGCTCGCTGGTGGAAGTGCCTTGGATCCCTTCTCCTGTTCGGGCAGGAAGGCGAAGGACGTCCACCGCCCCACCCCGAGTTGGATCGCCAGACGGGTGGCGGCCCGGGACCGGAGGGGCGGATGGCGCAAGGTGTGGGCGCAGTACATCCGCGAACTGGAGCCCGCGCTCCAGGAGGCGCGGCGTCGCCGACGGGCGGACCAGGAGGTTCCGCGGGGTCTTCCCACGCCACGGAGCTGCAGCGAGAGCGCCCGACGCCACGTTCCCCGGGAGGATATGGTCCGGGGGAGTGGTGCGCCTGCCGCGGCTCGAACGCGGAACCTTCAGCTCCGGAGGCTGACGCTCTATCCAATTGAGCTACAGGCGCATGGTCCGTCGGGCGGGCCCTGCGGCGTCCGACGGGAACGACAGCATGGGGCGGCGACGGCGGGTTTTCAACACCGAATGCGCGCGGCCCTCAGCCGTTTCGGGTCTCGAACTCCTTCATGAACGCCACCAGGGCGTCCACGCCCTCGGACGGGAAGGCGTTGTAGATCGAGGCGCGCAGCCCGCCGACGGAGCGGTGGCCCTTGAGCTGGACCAGGCCCGCCGCCGTCGCTTCCTTCACGAACCGCGCCTCGAGCTCCTCGCTCGGGCAGCGCCAGGTGACGTTCATGATCGGACCGGCAGTCCTTCTCGGCGGTGCCGCGTGTAGAAGGCCGACGCGTCGAGCAGGCGTAGAGCTTCGCCGCCTTGGCGCGGTTGCGCGCCTCGATGGCCTCCACGCCGCCCTGCTTGAGCAGCCAGCGGGTGGTCAGCGCGAGCACGTAGATGGCGAAGCACGGCGGCGTGTTGTAGAGCGAGTTGTCCCCGAGGTGCGTCGCGTAGCGGAGGAAGATCGGAACGGTGTCGGGGCAGCGCGCCGCGAGGTCCTTGCGCAGGACGACGACGGCCACGCCCGCCGGGCCGAGGTTCTTCTGCGCGCCCGCGTAGATCAGGCCGAAACGCGACGCATCGAACGGCCGCGACAGGATGTCCGACGACATGTCGGCCACCAGCGGGGCCTCCGTCTCGGGGAAGCTCGTGCACTGCGTGCCGGCGATGGTCTCGTTGGAGGTGATGTGCACGTAGGCCGCGCCCGGGGTCAGCTCCAGGTCGGCGGGGTCCGGCATGCGCGTGGGGAGGTCCTTGGCGGTGTCGGCGGCGACGTTCACGCGGCCCTGGGTCTTCGCCTCCTTGATGGCCTTCGACGCCCAGGCGCCGGTGTTCACGTAGTCGGCGATCTGGTCCCTGCCGAGCAGGTTCATCGGCACCATGGCGAACTGGCCGCTGGCGCCGCCCTGCAGCAGCAGCACGGCGTAGTCGTCGGAGAGGCCGAGCAGCGCGGCGAGGTTGGCGATGGCCTCCTCGTGCACGGCGGCGTACTCCTTGCCGCGGTGGCTGGCCTCCATGATCGACATGCCCGAACCCTGGTAGTCGAGCAGGTCCCCCTGCGCCTCGCGCAGCACCTCTTCCGGCAACGTCGCCGGCCCCGCACAGAAATTGTAGACGCGTCCCATGTCGGTCTCCCTCGCCGTGGCCGCCCGCCCCCGCGGCGGCGGTCCCCGGAGGCGGGAACATAGCCCCGGGCCGCCGGGGAGGACAACGAAAACCGGGCGCCCGCTCCCGGGCGGACGCCGCCCGCTGCCCGCCCGGCCGGCCCGGCGCGAACTTGGGACTTGGAGCCCGGCGGGCCGGGCCGCATCATGCGGCACCGTGAACCCCGTGTTGCTCAGTGCCGCCTTGCTTGCCGCCTACCTGCTGGGCGCGGTGCCGTTCGCGCTCCTGCTGGCGCGGACGAAGGGCATCGACATCCGCACGGTGGGCAGCGGAAACGTCGGCGCGACGAACGTGTTCCGCGGCGTCAGCAGGCCGCTCGGCCTGCTCACCTTTTTCCTCGACGCCCTGAAGGGCTTCGTGCCGGCCGCCGTCTTCCCCGCCGTGATCGCCTCCGCGGCGGGCGCCGCGCCCGCGCCGTGGCTGGGCCTCGCCTGCGGCGGCGCCGCGGTGGCCGGCCACGCCTGGCCCGTCTACCTGCGCTTCCGGGGCGGCAAGGGCGTGGCGACCGGCGCGGGCATGCTGCTCGGCGTGGCCCCGTTTGCCGCCGGCGTCGGGGTCCTCGTGTGGGCCGCGGTCTTCCTCGCGTCGCGCTACGTCTCGCTCGCCTCCGTCGCCGCGGCCGTGGCCGTGCCCGCGGCGGCGTGGCTGGCGCGGGATGCGCGGGGCCCGCTGCGGGCCTCCGTGCTGACGCTGCTCGGCGCGCTGATCGTGTGGCGCCACCGCGCGAACCTGGCCCGGCTGGCGCGCGGGACGGAGAGCCGCCTCGCCTTCGGCCGCCGGGACCGGGCGGGCGGCGCCGGGGACGGCGCGCCGTGAAGCGCGTCGCGATCCTGGGCGACGGGGGCTGGGGCACGGCGCTCGCGCTGCTCCTGCACCGCAACGGGCACCCCGTGGCGGTGTGGAGCCCGTTCGCCGACTACGCGGACGAAGTGCGCGCGTCGCGCGAGAACCTGCGCTACCTGCCCGGCTTCCCCCTGCCGCCGGACCTGCTCTGGACGGCCGAGCGGGGCGAGGCGGTCGACGGCGCGGGCGTCGTCGTGCTGGCCGTGCCCTCGGAGTACCTGCCGGGCGTGGCGTCGTCCTTCGCCGGGCTCCTCCCCGCCGGCGCGCGCGTGCTCAGCGTCACCAAGGGGCTCGACCGCGCCACCCGCCGGTGCATGAGCGTCGTGGCCGGCGAGGCGCTCGGGGCCGGCCCCGTCGCCGCCCTCTCCGGCCCGAGCTTCGCGGAGGAGGTCGCGCGCGGATGGCCCACGGCGGTCGTGGCCGCCTGCCGCGACCCCGGCCGGGCGGTCGAGATCCAGCAGGTGTTCAACAGCGAGCACTTCCGCGTCTACACCTCCGACGACGTCGTGGGCGTGGAGCTGGGCGGCGCGCTCAAGAACGTCATCGCGCTGGCCGCCGGCGTGTGCGACGGGCTGGGGCTGGGCAACAACATCAAGGCGGCCCTGATGACCCGCGGGCTCGCCGAGATCGCCCGGCTGGGCGCCGCGCTCGGCGCGCGCCCGGCCACGTTCGCGGGGCTCAGCGGCATGGGCGACCTGGTCCTCACCTGCACGGGGCGGCTCAGCCGCAACCGGCGGTTCGGGGAGCGGGTGGGCGCGGGGGAGCCGCCCGACGCCGTGCGGGCCGGGATGGTGCAGGTGGCGGAGGGGGTCGTCAACAGCGTCAACGCGCGCGCCCTCGCGCGCGAAGCCGGCGTGGACATGCCGATCGTCGAGGAGGTCTGCCGGGTCCTCTTCGAGGGCCGGTCGCCGCGCGAGGCCGTGGGCGCCCTGATGGCGCGCGAACCGAGACCGGAGCGGGGCTGAGCCCCGCGGGAGAAGGCGCATGCGCATGGCGTGGATGGTGCGGATCGTATCGGCGGCGGCCGCCGCCGCGCTCGCGGGCTGCGTGAGCGGGGCGCCGCGCGGCGACGCGGTGCCGATGACGCAGTCGGAAGTCGACGGCGCCCTCCGGGACGCCCGCGACCCGCGCACGTTCTTCCTCACCGTCTACCAGGACGAGGACGCGAACCCGGTGTTCGTGGGCGGCAACCGGCAGAACCTGGACCGGGTCGCGTCGCTCGACTTCGCGCCCATCGGCGAGAAGCCGCTGCCCGTGGTCGAGGTGCGCGCCGGGGACGCGGAAAGGGCCTGCTGGGCGCTGACCGACACGACCTCCCCGGCAAGCTGGACGGGCCTCCAAGGGGCGCGCCGCCTCGGCCTCGTTCCGCTCGGCAACCCGGTCTACATGGCCACGCCGTACCACGTCGTCGACGAGGTGCCGGGCTACCTCTGCGTGCTGCCCTCGCTCGCCTTGGAGGGCGGACTGCGGGTGGACAACGCCCTGTTCTACGCACGGTCCGCGAAGGGCCCGCTCTGGCCCCTGAGCCGGGACCCGGGCGCCGCCCGGGTCCGGTTCGTCCTGGGCATGGATATCCTGCGTTCCTTCTCCTACGTGCAGTGGGACTTCCCCTCCCGCCGGCTCGTGCTTTCCTCCGTGCGGCCCTACCGGCCGGACCCCCGAAGCGTCCTGGCCCTCGTGCCGCTGGAGACATCGACCGGCGCGCTCACGGTGCGCGGGGTGGTGGCGGGGCGGGAGCAGACGGTGCTCATCGACCTGGCGGGCGACTACGACCTCGCCGTCGAGAAGCCGCCGCTCGGCCTGGTGCGCCAGGTCAGCGTGGGCGACCTGGTGCTGCGGCAGTTGCGGTCCGTGCCCACGCGCGAGATGGGCTTCGGGTTCCGCGAACATGCGCGCCTCGGCCTCGGGGTGCTGGCGCGGTACCGCGTGACGGTCGACAACCGGTCGAACACGCTCTGCGTGGAGGCGCCCGCGGCGCCCTGATGGCGACGGTGTCCCAGGCCCCGCCCCGCCGCGTCCGCCGGTCCCGCCGCCGGGCCGCGGGCGTCGCGCCGCGGCGGGTCGCGCTGCTGGCCCTCCTCGCGCTGCTCCCGGGCTGCGCGTTTTTCCGCCCGCTGCCGCCCGCCGCCCTGCGCGCGCGGCTCGCGGCCGCGGCCCGCACACCCGGGGAACTGGGCGTCACCCTGGAGCCGCAGGGCACGGGGTTCCGGCTCTACCCCGTGTACCTGCCGGCGGAGCCCGGCCCGGCGGAGCTGGCCTTCGCCCGGCACCGCCCCGCCGCGGCCGCGACGCCGGTCGTTCGCGCGGCGGTCAACGGCCGGCCCGCGCGGGCGCTTCTCGACACGGGCGCGGCGGCGTCCCTCATCGATCCGTACGGCGCCATGCGCCTCGGCGTCGTGCCGCTGCGCCGGGCCGGGGCGGAGCACGCCGGCGCGGACGGCCTGCTGACGGTCCGGGGCCGCGGGCTCGGGCAGACGTTCGAGCAGGTGACGGGCCTGGCCGAGGAACTGCGCCTGGGCGAGGCGGCGCTGCGCCGCGTGCCGTTCGCCATCCTGGACCGCTCCCTGGCCCGGCGCGGCTGGGCCGGGGGGTTGCGCGTGGACGTGCTCGTCGGGGCCGACGTGTTCCGCGCCTTCGGCCGCGTGGCGTTCGACTTTCCGCGCGCGCGCGTCCTCCTCGGCCCGGCGGAGTCCGCGCCCGGCGCGACGCGCGTGGCCGAGGCGGCCCTCGTCGGCGACGGGCCGGTGCCGGTGATACGGGCCGACATCCAGGGGCTTGGCGAACGGGCCGTCGCCATCGACACGGGGGGCGACTTCTCGCTCTGGCTTCCGCCCGAGTGGGCCGCCGAGGTGCCGGTCATGAACGCCGCCTCCGGTCCGCCCTTCCGCCGGGGGCAGGGCGTCGGCGGCCCGGTGTCCACCCTCTCCGCCGGCGACCGCACGGTGACGCTGGGCGGAGTGCGCTTCGAGCGGGTGGCCTCCGAGATCGGGCTCGGCCGCCCGGGCGGCGCCGCGCCGCTGCCCTACGCCCTGCTGGGGCGCGGCTTTCTCCGGCGCTACCGCGTGACGGTCGACTACGCGTCGCGCCGGGTGCTGCTCGAGCGCTGAGCGCGGCGCCGCCGCGCCCACGCTTTCCTTTGTCGGCCCGCCGGTTTTCCGGTATGTGTTGCGCGGTCGGCCACGGGGGCGGGAACGTCATGGCGGTGGGGGTCAGGCTCGAGAACGTCGTCAAGACCTTCGGGGAAACGAGGGCCGTCGACGGCGTGACGCTGGACGTGGAACCGGGCGAGCTGTTCTTCCTGCTGGGGCCCAGCGGTTGCGGCAAGACGACCCTGCTGCGCTGCATCGCCGGCTTCTGCCTGCCCGAGCGGGGCGCCGTGTTCCTCGGCGACCGGGACGTCACGCGCGCGCCCCCGCACCAGCGCGACACGGGCATGGTCTTCCAGAGCTACGCGCTCTGGCCGCATATGACCGTTCGCGAGAACGTCGCGTTCGGTCTGGAGATGCGGCGCGTGGCCCGGACGGAGATGCGCCGCCGCGTGGACGAGGTGCTCGCCATGGTGCGCATGGAGGACCGCGCGGCGGCGCGCCCGAACCAGCTCTCCGGCGGGCAGCAGCAGCGCGTGGCGCTGGCCCGCGCCCTGGTGATCCACCCGCGGTGCCTGCTGCTCGACGAGCCGCTCTCGAACCTCGACGCGAAGCTGCGCCTGGAGATGCGCACCGAGATCCGCCGCATCTGCAAGGAGGCCGGCCTGACGGCCATCTACGTGACCCACGACCAGAAGGAGGCGCTTTCCATCGCCGACCGGTTGGCCGTGCTCCGCGACGGCCGCGTCGAGCAGTGCGGCCGGCCGCAGGATGTCTACCACCGGCCCCGGAACCGGTTTGTCGCCAACTTCATCGGCGAAACGAACTTCGTCGGGGCCGTCGTGCTCGGCGCCGGGCCCGGGGGGCTGCGGCTGCGCACCGCGTTCGGCGAGATGACGGCCGCCTGGCGTGCGGACGGCGAACCGCCCGCCGCGGGGCGGGAGGTGACGGTGTCCCTCCGGCCCGAGGTTGTCCGGCTGGGCCGGGCCCCGGCGGGGGCGGCGAACGTGTTCGGGGGCGTGCTGCACGACACGGTCTACCTCGGCGAGGTCGCGCAGCACCAGGTCGACCTCGCGGCCGCCGGCGGGCCGGCGGCCGGGGCGGGCGCGGCGCTGAAGGTGTTCGAACTGCACCCCCGGACCGTCGCGCGCGACGAGCGCAAGGAGTCCGTGTCCGCGTGGTTCGACCCCGAGGACGCGGTTCTGCTCGAAGCGTGAGGCCGCGGCCGCGCGGGCGGCGGGCCGGCGGCGGGGCGGGCGGCAGACGGGCGCGGGCGCCCGGAAGGGAGAGCGGCGGCGGCATGCGCCATCTCGGCATCCTGTGGATCGCGGCGCTGGTCGTGGCGCTCCCGTTCCTGCTGCGCGAGCCCGCGGAGGAACTCGCGTGGCGCGAGGGCGACCCCGTGCTCTTCGTCATCTCGCCCCACAACGAGGCGATCCGGCACGAGTTCGGGCGCGCCTTCTCCGCGTGGCACGCCGAACGGTACGGCCCGCCGGTGAAGGTCGAGTGGCTCGCCATCGGCGGTACCACGGAGATCGCGCGGTACCTCAACGCCCAGTTCGTCTCCGCCGCGCGCGCCTGGTGGCGGGCCCCGGGCCGGCCGTGGCCGCCGGGCGCCGCCGAGGCCCTGCACGACCGGCGGTTCGACCCCCGCCGGCCGCCGGCGGTCCCGCGCGAAGAGGGCGAGACCGGCGCGGCGCACGAGGCGCGGCGCGCGGCCGCCGCGCAAACGTGGGAAGAGCTGGCGGCGCTGCACACCGCGTTCCGGGCCACCGATGACCCCGCGGCGTTCACGGCGCGCATCGACGTGTTCTTCGGCGGCGGGCAGTACGACCACGCGAAGGCGTTCGGCCAGGGCCTGACCGTCCCGCCGTGGCCGCCCGGCGACCCGCCCGCGGGACTCCTCGCGGCCGAGGACGGCACGCCGCTGCTGCCCGAGGCCGTCGGCGGGGAGACCTGGCGCGGTCCCGGGTACTTCGGCGCCGCGGTCAGCACCTTCGGCATCTGCTACAACCCCGACCGCCTGCGCGACCTCGGCGTGCCGCACCCGCCCGCGGCGTGGGCGGACCTCGCCGCGCCCGCCTACCTCGGGCAGCTGGGCGTGGCCGACCCGACCAAGAGCGGCAGCATCGCGAAGGCCTTCGAGATGATCGTGCACCAGCAGTGCGGCAACGCCGTGGCGCGCGCGGGCTTCGCGGCGGCCGACGTGGAGCGTTTCGAGGCGGCGTTCGCGGCCGCGCGCCTCCCGCCGGGCGAGCTGCCCGCCGGCGTCCCCCCGGCCTACCAGGAGGCGGTGGAGCGGGGGTGGATCGACGGGCTGAACCTCATCCAGCTCATCGGGGCCAACGCGCGCTACTTCACCGACGGCGCCAGCAAGGTGCCCATCGACGTGAGCGCCGGCCGCGCCGCGGCCGGCCTGGCGATCGACTTCTACGCGCGCTACCAGGCCGAGTGCAGCCGCGCGCCCGACGGGTCCGAGCGGATGTACTACGTCACCCCGCCGGGCGGGTCGAGCGTGAGCGCCGACCCCGTCAGCCTGTTGCGCGGCGCCGAGCACCGCGAGCTGGGCGTGCGCTTCATCCGCTTCGTGCTGGGCGAGGAAGGGCAGCGGCTCTGGACCTACCGGCCCGGCGAACCGGGCGGCCCGCACACGTTCGCCCTGCGCCGGCTGCCCATCCGCCGGGACTTCTACCCCTCGGAGGACCCCGCGATGCAGGCGCGGCACGAGGAACACGCCCGCCATGCCGCCGACCCGCTGGGCGCGCCCGACGTGAACCCCTACGCCCTGGCGGCCCGGTTCACCTACCGGCCGCGCTGGACCGCCGCGCACTTCGGCATCCACCGCGACATCGTGAAGGCCATGTGCCTGGACGCCTTCGAAGAGCTGCGCGCCGCGTGGGCGGCGATCATCCTCCGCGGCGGCCCCGGGGCGAACCCGGAGGCCATGGCGGCGCTCCTGGCGCTGCCGGGGGGCGACGACGCGCTGACCTGGCGAACGGCCCTGCAGATCCCGCGCGAGCGCGACCGGCTCGCGTACCTGCGCGACTGGACGCGCTACTTCCGCGCGCAGTACCGGCGGGCCGAGGCGCTGGCCTCCGGCGGCCGCTGAAGCGCCTCAGTCCATCCGCAACACCGTTGCGCCGCGCCGGCGCCCGGCCCGCAGATCGAGCAGCGCCCGGTTGGCTTCCGCGAAGGGATACACCGCGACGTCCGGCCTCAGCCCGGTGCGCGCGGCCTCCGCGACGAAGGCGCGCACGTCCCCGCGCGTGACGTTGGCCACGCTCTTGATCTCCTTCTCCATCCACAGGTCGCGCGCGTAGTCGATGCGGGCAAGCTCGTCGCGGTCCGCGTCCTCCTTGCGGATCGCGTTCACGACGAGCCGGCCGCCGGGCGCGAGCGCCCGCAGGGCGGCCGTGACGGGCCGCCACGCCGGGGTCGTGTCGATGATCGCGCGGGGCGGTCGCGGCGGGGCGTCGTCCGTCGCGCCGGCCCAGGCCGCGCCCAGCTCCAGCGCGTGCCGGCGCTCCTCCCTGCGCCGCGCGAAGACGTAGACCTCGGAGCCGGGGTAGCGGCGCCGCGCGAGCCGGAGCACCAGGTGGGCGGAGGCGCCGAAGCCGGTCAGGCCCAGCGGCTGGCCGTCCTCGAGGCCGGCGAGCCGAAGGGAGCGGTAGCCGATGGCGCCGGCGCACAGCAGCGGCGCGGCGTGCAGGTCGTCGATGGCGTCCGGCAGCGGGTGCACGAAGGCCGCGGGCGCCGACAGGTACTCGGCGTAGCCCCCGTCCGCGTCGCGGCCGGTGGCGCGGAAGTCCGGGCAGAGGTTCTCTTCGCCGCGCCGGCACGCGGGGCAGTCCCCGCAGGCCGACCGGATCCACGCCACGCCCACGCGGTCGCCCTCGGCGACGCCTAGGGCGCCGGCCCCCAGGCGCTCGACGCGGCCGACGGCCTGGTGCCCCGGCACGACCGGCAGCCGCGGCGGCGGGACGCGGCCCTCGATCTCGTCCCACTCCGTGTGGCAGACCCCGCACGCCGCGACGCGGACGAGCACCTCGCCCGGCCCGGGCTCCGGCACGGGCCGTTCCGCCGCGCGCAGCGGGCCGCCGCCCGGCGGGGCCGCGGCCGCCCGGTCGAGGAGGAAGGCGCGCACCGCGCTTCAGCCCCCCGCCGCCTCGCCGCGCGGCGCGCGGCGCCGGGCGCGGTCGCGTTCCGAGGCCATCCAGCGGGTCTGCCGCGCGATCCCCATCAGGATACGCACGTCGCTGACGGTGAGGAGCCCGCGCGCCAGGATGCGCCGCAGGCCCAGCATCATGTGGTCGGCCTTGTCCTCGCCCATGAACCCGACGGCGAGCAGGGCCTCGCGCCACATCGCGAACATGCGTTCGCGCAGGGCCGACGGCGCCTCGGGCGAGGGTTCGGCGGGCGGTTCGAACACGTCCGCGGCCGTGAACAGCTCGTAGCAGCAGACCAGGACCGCCTGCGCGAGGTTCAGCGAGGGGTAGGCCCCGGAGGAGGGGATCTGGACGATGTGGGTGCAGGGCGCGAGTTCCTCGTTGCTGAGCCCGCGGTCCTCCGGCCCGAAGACCAGGGCCACCGGCGCGGCGGCGGCGGCCTCCAGCAGCCCGGGGGCCCAGGCGCGCGGCGTCCGCGCGTGGGCGCGGTAGAGCCCGGGGCGCGCGGTGGTCCCCGCGACCAGGCCGCAGTCGGCGACGGCTTCCCGGAGGGACCCGAACACGCGGCGCGCCTCGTAGACGTCGGCCGCGTGGCAGGCCATCGTGCGCGCCTCCGTTTCGTCGAGGTCCGGCGACGGCGCGACCAGGCAGAGCCGGCTCACCCCCATGTTCTTCATGGCCCGGCACGCGGAGCCGACGTTGCCCCCGTAGAGCGGGCCCACCAGCACCACGCGGATGTTGTCGAGCGGCATCACCCCATTCTGCCGCCTCCCCGCGCAGAGGGAAGGCGAAAGGCGGTGTTTTTTTGCCTTGCGCCGTCCCGCGGCCCGGGGCATAGTGCGCGGCCTTTTTTCGCGGTGGACACCGCGGGCGCGGGCGGTTGACCGCCGTTCCCTGGAGCAAACGACCATGACCAGAAGCATACCCCTGTCCCGTATCCGCAACATCGGCATCATGGCGCACATCGACGCCGGCAAGACGACCGTGAGCGAGCGCATCCTGTTCTACTCCGGCAAGACCCACAAGATGGGCGAGGTCCACGACGGCGCGGCCATCATGGACTGGATGGACCAGGAGCAGGAGCGCGGCATCACGATCACCTCGGCGGCCACCACCGACTGAGTGGCAGCGACCACCAGATCACGCTGATCGACACCCCGGGCCACGTGGACTTCACGGCCGAGGTGGAGCGCAGCCTGCGCGTGCTGGACGGCGCCGTGGCGCTGTTCTGCGCCGTGGGCGGCGTGCAGCCGCAGTCCGAGACAGGTCTGGCGCCAGAGCGAGAAGTACAGCGTGCCCAAGATCGCGTTCGTCAACAAGATGGACCGCGATCGGGCGCGGATTTCTTCGGCGTGGTCGAGAGCATCCAGAACGACGCTGGGCGCCAACGCCGTGCCGGTGGTGGTGCCGATCGGCAAGGAGGACGACTTCCGCGGGCATCATCGACCTGGTCGAGCATGAAGGCGGTCTACTACGACGACGAGGACCGCAGGGCGCGACCTTCCACGAGGAGGAGATCCCCGCCGACAAGCTGGAGAAGGCCCGCAAGTGGCGCGCCAACCTGGTCGAGAAGATGCGCCGAGCAGGACGACGCGCTGCTGGAGAAGTTCCTCGAAGACCGGCGACCTGTCGCGAAGACGAGATCCTGGCCATCATCCGCAAGGCCACCATCGCGCGGCGCGTCGTGCCCGTCTACTGCGGCTCCGCCTTCAAGAACAAGGGCGTCCAGCGGCTGCTGGACGGCATCGTCGACTTCCTGCCCGTCGCCGGACGACATCCCGCCGATCATCCACGCCGCACGGCGAGGAGGACGATCGCGCGCGCGCCGACCGACGACGAGCCGTTCTCGGCGCTGGCCTTCAAGATCGTGGCCGACAAGCACATGGGCAAGCTGACCTACATGCGCGTCTACTCCGGCACGCTGCAGGCCGGCGCGGTCGGTCTACAACAGCACGCAGCGAGCAAGACGCAGCGCATCGGCCGCATCCTGCGCATGCACGCCAACCGCCAGGAGGCGCTCGACGAGGCCGTGCTGCGGCGACATCGTGGCCGTGGTCGGGCTCGTCGGACACGCGCACGGGCGACACGCTCTGCTGCGAGGAGCACCCGATCATGCTCGAGACCATCGAGTTCCCGGCGCCGGTGATGTCGATCAGCATCACGCCCGAGAGCCGCAGGCGACAGCGAGAAGCTGGGCGAGGCGCTGCACCGCCTGGCCGACGAGGATCCGACCTTCACGGTCGGCGTTCGACGACGAGACCAGCGAGACGATCATCTCCGGCATGGGCGAACTGCACCTGGAGGTCCTCGTCGAGCGGCTGAAGCGCGAGTTCAACGTGGCGGCCGAGGTCGGCCGGCCCGAGGTGGCCTACCGCGAGACGGCGACCGGCGCCGTCGAAGGGCGAGTACAAGCACGTCAAGCAGACCGGCGGCCGCGGCCAGTACGCGCACGTGTCCTGCGGCTCGAGCCGCTCGATCCGGGCCGCGGGCTTCGCGTTCGTCAACGAGGTCAAGGGCGGCACACATCCCGTCCGAGTACATCCCGGCGGTGGAGAAGGGCGTCATCAAGGCCATGGCAGCGGGCCCTTCGCCGGCTACCCGGTGGTGGACATGCGGGTGACGCTGCTCGACGGCTCCTACCACGAGGTCGATTCCAGCGAGTTCGCCTTCCAGGAGGCGGCGCGCGCGTGCTTCCGCGAGCTGTTCCTGCAAGGCGCAACCCGGAGCTGCTCGAGCCGGTCATGTCGCGTCGAGGTGACCACGCCCGAGGAGTACATGGGCCCGGTCACCGGCTCGATCTGCCAGCGGCGCGGCCGCATCGAGGCGATGGACGAGCAGGGCGAGGCACAAGCGTCGTGCGCGGCATGGTGCCGCTGAGCGAGATGTTCGGCTACTCCAACACGCTGCGCACGCTGACCCAGGGCCGCGGCCACCTTCACGATGCACTTCGAGCACTACGAGGCCGTGCCCTTCGCCATCGCCGAAGAGATCATCAAGAAGCGGCGCGAGCAGAACAAGGTCCGCTGAGCGCGCGCCGCCCGGCCCGCGGCGGGCCGGACCTCCCCGCAGCCGGCGCCCGCAGGTTCCAGGCCTTGGAACCCCGCGGGCTTTCGCCTTCCAAGCCTTGGAGCCAGCAGACAAAACCGCACTCCTCACGCCGCTCCACCGCCCGACGGACCGCTTCCTGGAGCGTAATTAAGTCACAAAGCCCTGACGAACAAAGAGAACTGTTAGCTGGCACCGATTTGGCGGGTACCGATTTGAAGCTTGGCGCCGATTCGGGGCTTCCAAGCCTTGGAACCAGCCGATTCCGCCTCGCTCGTCATACCGCTCCACCACCCGCCGGATTGCTTCCCGGAGTGTAATTAAGTCACAAAGCCCTGACGAACAAAGAGAACTGTTAGCTGGCACCGATTGGGGCAGGCACCGATTGGGGCAAAGAGAACGGCTAGCTGGCACCGTTTGGGGAGGCACCGTTTGGGGGCGCCGTTCTGGGGGGAGGCGCCAACGGACGAGGGGACGGTGGGAGTCAGGGGAGGCGGAAGCCGAGGCCGCGCAGACGGCGGCAGACCTCCGTCCCGGCGCGGCCGCTCACCCGGGCGGTCGCGAACTCGCGGCGGACCGGGTACTCCTTGCGCAGCGCCTCGAAGCGCGCGGCCAGCGCGGCGGCGTCACCGCCCGGTCCCCGCAGCGCGCGGTCGTCGGCCGACACGTCGTACACCCGACGCACGGCGCGCCAGAGCGCCTCCTCCACGCTCTCCACCCCCTCCGCCACCCGGTCGAGCGGCACCCCGGGCACGGGGGTCCCGGAGCGGCCGGTCCACGCGGGCGGCCGCTCGAGGAAGTGACAGAGGTCGGCGTACACCTGCTCCGTGCCGCGCCGCTTGCCGTCGAACGAATACCCCGCGATGTGCGGTGTGCCGAGTTCCGCGGCCTCGAGCAGGCCGGGGCGTATCGCCGGCTCGTTCTCCCACACGTCGAGCAGCACGCGGGATACCTGGTCGCTTCGAAGGGCGAACAGCAGCGCCTCCTCGTCCACCACCTCGCCGCGGGAGGCGTTCACGAACACGGCGCCGGGCTTGAGCTGCTCGAAAAACGGGCTGCCGGCCATGCGCCGGGTGGCGAAAGGGCCCGTCCCGGTGAGGGGCACGTGGAGGGTCACGATGTCGGCTTCCGGCAGCACCGCCTCGAGCGGGAGCAGCCCGGGCGCCTGCTCGGCCAGCCGCCGGGGCGGATCGTTCAGCAGGACGCGCAGGCCGAGCGCCTCCGCGCGGCGCGCCACCCGGCGGCCCACCTGCCCGACCCCGACGACGGCCAGGGTCAGCCCCTCCAGCGTCAGCGCCCGGCGCGACGCCAGGCAGAGGAGGGCGGAGGTGAACCAGTCCGCCACGCTCTCGGCGTTGCAGCCGGCGGCGGCGTACCAGGCGATGCCCGCCTCTTCCAGCCAGGCGGTGTCGAGGTGGTCGAATCCCGCCGTGGCCGTGCCCACGTACCGGACCCGGCTGCCCTCGAGCAGCGCCCGGTCCACGCGGGTCTTCGAGCGGACCACGAGCGCGTCGGCGTCGCTCAGGTCGGCGGGCCCGATCTCGCGGTCCGGCCGCACCGCCACGTCGCCCAGCGTGGCGAACGCCCCCGCCCCTTCCGTCACGCTCGCGGCACACACGGTCTTCATGGCGGGATGATCGGCACACGGGCGCGGCCGGGCAAGAGGGAATGTGCCGCGCGGCCGTGCGGAGGCCGCGCGCCTAGCCGTCGAGCGCGTGCACGAGCAGCCCGGAGCGCAGCTTGGGCTCGAACCAGGTGCTCTTGGGCGGCATGGTGCGTCCGGCGTCGGCCACCGCCATCAGCTGGTCCAGCGACGTGGGATGGAGCGAGAACGCCACCGCGTCGCGCCCGCCGTCGACCCGCCGCGCGAGTTCCTGCGTGCCGCGGATGCCGCCGACGAAGGACAGGCGCTCGTCCTTCCGCGGGTCGCCGATGCCGAGGACGGGCCCGAGCAGGCGGTCCTGGAGCACGCTCACGTCGAGCGCGTCCACGGGGTCGCTGCCCGGGGGCACGGTCCAGCGCAGGCCGAACCAGCGGCCGGCCAGGCGGAACGCGGCGCGGCCGGGGCCGCCGGGGCGCTCGGGCGCGCCGGGCTCGACCTCGAAGCCCTGCCCGCGCAGCCGCGCGAGGAACGCTTCGGGCGTCAGGCCGGCGAGGTCGCGCACGCAGCGGTTGTAGGCGAGGATCCGCAGGTCGCCGGCCGGGAACAGCACGGCCAGGAACCCCTCCGCCGCGCCCGCGCCGCCGGGCCGGTCCCGGCGCTGCAGCGCGACCCGCCTCGCGCCGGCCGCGCGGTGGTGCCCGTCGGCGATGTAGGCGGCGGGCACGGAGGCGAAGGCGGCCGCGTAGGCGCCGGGATCGGCGGCGGTCCACACCGTGTGCCGCACCCCGTCGTCGGCCGTGAAGTCGTAGAGCGGCTCCCCGGCCGCGTCGGCGTCGAGCAGCGCCGCCACGTCCGCCCGGTCGCGGAACGCGGCGAGCACGGGCCCGACCTGTGCGTTGACCGCGTCGATGTGCCGCGCGCGGTCCGCCTCGGGCGCCGGGCGCGTGTGCTCGTGGCGGCGCACGACGCCCCGCTCGTAGTCGGCCACCGAGCAAGGGCCGACGAGCCCGCGCTGCGCGTGCCCGCCGGCCTGCTGGCGGTAGACGTAGAGCGACGGCTCCGCCTCGCGCACGAGCCAGCCCTCCTCGCGGAAGCGGCGCAGGTTCGCGGCGGCGCGCTCGTAGACCCGCCCGTCGTGCGCGTCGGTGCCTTCGGGCAGGTCGATCTCCGGGCGGTTCACGTGGAGGAAGGAGCAGGGACGGCCCTGCGCCATCCGCCGCGCCTCGCCCTCGTCGAGGACGTCGTAGGGCGGCGAAGCGATCCGCGCGGCCAGGTCGGGCCGCGGGCGCAGGGCGTGGAAGGGTCGGATGTCCATGGTGGTCCTCGCGGTCGTCGTGGCGGCGACTATGCGGAAGCGGCGTGCGCCGCGGCAACCGCAAATGCCGTTGCACGGGCGCGCGGGCTCTGCTATGCCCTCCAGCGCGCGTGCGCGGCAGGGGCCCCCGGGGCGGCCGTCGTGCGTTGCCGCGCACCGGGAGGAGCGGCCTGCCGGCAAGGGAACGCGACAGCATACGGGGAGGCGGATCGCATGAAGAAGGCGGTGGTTTGCGGCGCGGGCGGGTTCATCGGCGGGCATCTGGTCAAGCGGCTCAAGGACGAGGGCTACTGGGTCCGCGGCGTCGACATCAAGGAGCACGAGTTCTGCGACGCCGCCGCGGCGACGAGTTCCTGCGTGCTCGACCTGCGTGAGCCAGAGAACTGCCGCGCGGCGCTCGCCCTCGACGGCGGCGCGTTCGACGAGGTCTACCAGCTCGCCGCGGACATGGGCGGCATGGGCTTCATCCACTCCGCCGAGTGCGAGATCATGCACAACAGCGTGCTGATCAACGTGCACATGACCCACAGCGCCGCCGAGCTGGGCGTCCCGCGCTACTTCTTCTCCTCCTCCGTCTGCGTCTACCGCGACATGCAGCCCGGCGAGCCGGAGATGCGCGAGGACGAGGCCGTCCCCGCCAACCCCGACAACGAGTACGGCTGGGAGAAGCTCTACTCCGAGCGCATGGCCCAGGCCTACGGCCGGCACTGCGGGATGGCGGTGCGCATCGCCCGCTTCCAGAACTGCTACGGGCCCGAGGGCACCTGGACGCGGCGGCCGCGAGAAGGCGCCGGCCGCCATGTGCCGCAAGGTCGCCGCAGGCCGAGGACGGCGGCACGATCGAGGTCTGGGGCGACGGCACCGCCATCCGCTCCTACACCTACGTCGACGACATGGTCGACGGCATCTACCGGCTGATGCAGTCGGACCTCGAGGGCGCGGTGAACATCGGCTGCCCGCAGTACGTCGACCGTGCGACGAGCTGGTCGAGACCGTGGCCGAGGTGGCCGGGCAAGACGATCCACATCAAGCACGTCGAGGGCCCGGTCGGCGTCCAGTCGCGCAACTTCAGCAACGACCGCATCTACTCCATCGGCTGGCAGTCGCAAGTTCGACCTCGAGAAGGGCATCGCCCGGACCTACCCGTGGGTCAAGGAGCAGGTCGAGGCCGCGCTCGCCCGGGGCGAGACGGTCTGACGGGACCGGCGCGCGCCCGGTCTACGTCAGCCTGGGCCACCGCTTCGACCTCGCCCCGGCGGTCGCGCTCGTGCTCCGCTGCGCGGTTCGCTGCCGGATGCCCGAACCCGTGCGCCTCGCGCACCGGCTGGTCGCCCGGGCGCGCTGACACGGCGGGTAGCCGAACCGGGGGAGGGGCCGGCGCGTCCGTCCGGTCACTGCAGTTCGAACACGGCGAGCACGAGGTGGGCGCGCTCTTTCTTGCCCTCCTCGTAGAGACCCTGGAAGAGCTGGCGGACGGGTTCGGCGGGGGCGAGCTCCGCCGCCCGCCGGTAGAGCCGAAGCAGGTTCTCGTCCAGCCGCAGCGCCATGCAGATGATCTCGGGCGCGGTCATGCCCTCCTCCACGCGGACCAGCTTCAGCGCCTCGCGGATCTCGTCGCCCGGCGCGTACTTGTACCACGTGTCGAGGATGCGTCGCGCCGCCGTTTCCTCGAACTGCGCCAGGCGCTCCTCCATCTTCCGCTCGTGCCCGCTGAGGTAGTCGAGCAGGAGCTTCACCCGCTCCCGGTCGGCCCGGTCCTCCATGCGGCGGTAGAACGCGCTGAGCTCGCGGTGGAACGCGCGCGCCTTGTCCAACACGTCGCGGGTCCGTTCCAAGCCCATGCCGTGCCTCCTCCCCGGGGCGGCCGCGCCGCCTCTACGCGAGTATACGCCGCGGCGGCGGGCCGCGCCATGCCGGAAGACGCCCGCCCGCCCGGCGCGGGGGTTCAGCGGGCCGACGGCGGATCCCGGCGGTAGAAGCGGGCGAGGCGGACGGGCGCGATGCCGAGCAGGTAGCCCGCGATCACGGCCTGGTTGCGCCACGTGGCGCGCGCGACGCCCAGGCGCGTCCAACGGCGCGCGGAGGTGACCGCGGCCGCCGGGAGGGTCACGACGCGGCCCCGCGCCCGCAGCCGCCGGACGAGGTCGAAGTCCTCGAGGAGAGGGAGGGTGGCGTATCCGCCCAGCTCGTGGAACACGCGCCGCTCCAGGAACAGGCCCTGGTCGCCGTACGGCCACTGGAACAGGCCGGACCGCAGGCGGACGCCCGCCTCGACGAGCCGCAGGGCGGCGCCGGCGCCGTCGGTGCGGAAACGGAACGCGCCGCCGGTCACGGCCGGGTCGTCCAGCGCGGCGCGGACCCTGTCCGCGTAGTCCCCGGGCAGCCGCGTGTCGGCGTGAAGGAACAGGAGGTGCCGGCCGCCGGCCCGGGCCGCCCCCGCATTCATCTGCACGGCCCGCCCGCCTGCCGCCTCGAGGACGGTCGCGCCGTGCCGCGCGGCCGTCTCGCGCGTGGCGTCGCGGCTGCCCCCGTCCACGACGAGCAGCTCCACGTCCTCCGCCTCGCGCGCGCGGTCGAGCGTCGCGGCGATCCTGTCCGCCTCGTCGAGCGCGGGGACGACGACGGAGAGGAGCGGCCGGCCGGTGAACACGTCGGCGAAGCGCGGATCGGCGCGGAGGTGGGCGAGGTCCTCCGGGCGGTCCACGTCGGCGTGTTCCGGCAGCTCGGCCCAGGGCAGGCCCGCGCGCCGCAGGGCGTCGCGCGTCTGCGCCGCGACCCGCCCCGTTCCCCAGTCCACGCCCTCGAACAGCGCGGGATGCGGGCTCGCCATCCCGATGAGGTAGTAGCCCCCGTCGGCGGCCGGGCCGAGAACCGCGTCCTTCTCCCCCAGCGCGTCGAACGCGCGGCGCAGGAGGCCGGGCGTGAGGCCGGGCACGTCGCAGCCGGCGGCCACGGCGCGCATCGCGCCCCGGCGGAACGCCGATTCGAACGCGAACCGCAGGCGCCGGCCGAGGGGACCGGACGCCTGCGGCTCGTAGCCGGGGCCGGGGCCCAGCCACGCGCGGAAGGCCCGCCGCGGCGCGCCGGTGCAGCAGACCGTGACCGTGGCTCGGAGGGCCCGCGCCGCCTGCACCGCCTCCTCGGTCATGCGCCGGTGCAGCCGCGCGGCGGCCTCCGCGCCCAGGGCGGGGACCAGGCGCGTCTTGGCCCGGCCCGGCACGGGGTAGCGCGCGAAGAGCAGCACGTGCAGGTCCGGGTGATCCGCGGGGCGTTCGGGGGGCGCGCGCACGGTCCCCTGATAGCGCGCCGGCGGAGAACAGGCAAGGGCGTCCCGCGGGCCCGGCGCGACGGCGGGCCGCCGCGCGCCCGCGCGGGCCGGTCTCAGCCGCCGCGCTGCCTCTTCAGCCACCAGCGGAACGCCGCGGCGACACGCGGCGTGAGCCGCGTGCGGCGGTAGGCGTCGGCGACGCGCCGGACCGCCTCGGCCTGGGTGGGGTAGGGGTGTATGGCGCGTGCCAGCGTGTTGAGCCCCGCGCCCGCGGCCATGGCCACGGAGAGTTCGCCGATCATCTCGCCGGCGTGCGCGGCGACGACGGTGGCCCCCAGGATCCGGTCCGACCCCCTGCGCGTGAAGACCTTGACGAAGCCCTCGGTCTCCCCGTCGGCCCGCGCCCGGTCGATGTCGGCCATGTCGACGCGGAACGCCTCCGCCGGGATGCCGCGGCGGCGCGCGTCTTCGGCGTGGAGGCCCACGCGCGCGATCTCCGGGTCGGTGTACGTGCACCAGGGCATGTTCAGGGCGCTGAGCCGCTCGCGGCCGCCGAACAGCGCGTTGCGGATCACGATGCGCGCCGCCGCGTCGGCGGCGTGGGTGAACTTCCAGTCCATGCAGACGTCCCCTGCGGCGTAGATGCGGGGGTGGGTCGTGCGCAGGCGGTCGTCGGTCTTCACGCCCCGCCGCGCGTCGAACGCGACGCCGACCGCCTCCAGGTTCAGGCCCTCGACGTGGGGTGCGCGGCCGGCGCCCACCAGGATCTCGTCGGCCTCCAGGACCAGGTCCTTGCCGCCGGCGGACACCGTGAGCTGCTTGCCCGTTTCCGCGGCGCGGGCCCGCTTTGCCTCGGCGCCCTGCAGCACGCGGATGCCCTCCCGCTCGAAGACCTCCGCCAGGAGGGCGGAGGCGTCGGGATCCTCGCGAGGGAGGAACCGGCCGCGCTGCACGACGGTCACCCCGGCGCCGAGCCGGCGGAAGGCCTGGGCCAGCTCGCAGCCGATCGGCCCGCCGCCGATGACGAGCAGGCGGCCGGGCCGCCGGGTCAGGTTGAACACGGTCTCGTTGGTGAGGTACCCCGTCTGCTCGAGGCCCGGCACGGGCGGGCGGACGGCGCGCGCGCCCGTCGCGATGAGCGCCTTGCGGAACCGCAGGGTCCGCCCGCCCGCCTCGACGGTGTCGGGGCCGGTGAAGCGCGCCTCGCCCAGGAACACGTCGACGCCCAGCTCGTCCCGGAAGCGGCGGGCGGAGTCGTGGCGGCTGATCCCGGCACGGATGCGGCGAAGGCGTTCCATGACGGCGGGGAAGTCCCCGGCACCCGCTTCGGCGGGCGTCAGCCCGAAGCGCTCGGCATGCCGCATCTCGTTGGCGAGGCGGGCCGGCCGGATGAGGGCCTTGGAGGGGACGCAGCCCACGTTCAGGCAGTCGCCGCCCATGAGGTGCCGTTCGACGAGGGCGACCTGCGCGCCCAGGCCGGCGGCGCCGGCGGCCGCGACCAGCCCGGCGGTGCCGGCGCCCAGCACGACGAGGTTGTAGACCGGGGCGGGCTCGGGGTTGACCCAGTCCGCCGGGCGGACGTTGTGCAGAAGCGCCCGGTTGGCGTCGTCGGCGGGCTCGACCGGGAAGCGCCACGGCGCGTTCACGGCGCCGCCCCCGGCTCGATGCGGAAGTTCAGCGCGCGGCGGGCGATGCGGGTGACGCAGACCGTCACCGCGACGGTGGCCAGCAGGCCGACGGCGTAGAGCGCCCACTGGGCGGGCGTGCGCGCGCCGGCCCCGGGCCCGGTGCCGAGCGTGGCCAGGCTGCCCCCGAGCGAGCCGAGGTACACGTACAGGACCGTGCCGGGCATCATGCCGATCCACGAGGCGAGCACGTACGGGCCCAGGCGCACCCGCGTCAGGCCGAACGCGTAGTTCAGGAGGTTGAACGGGAAGACCGGCGACAGCCGGGTCAGCCCCACGATGCGCCAGCCCTCCCTCCCGATGGCCTCGTCGATCGCCGTGAACCGGGCGTTACCCCGGATCCGGCCGCCGACCCAGTCGCGCGCGAGGTAGCGCCCGGCGAGGAACGCGGCCGTGGCCCCCAGCGTGGACGCCGCGGAGACGATGAGCGAGCCCCGCGCTACGCCGTAGATCGCGCCCGCGCCCAGCGTGAGGACCGATCCGGGCAGGAAGAGCACGCAGGCCAGCACGTAGAGGGCCACGAAAACCCCCACGCCGGGCCAGCCGAGTTGCTGCACCCACGCCAGGGCCTCGCGCAGCCGCTCCGGCGCGTCCGCCGCCCGGCCGGCCGCCAGCAGGGCGGCCAGCGCGGCCAGCGCCAGCAGGGGTTTCCTCCAGCCGGCCGCGCGGCGCGGGGACACCGGCCGGCCGCTCACGGCGCCGCCCCCGCCCGGTCGTTCAGGGACCAGTCGTAGTCGAGATAGCGCAGGGCGAGTCCCTCCAGCCGTTGCCCGCTGTACCGCTCCACGAAGGCGCGGACGGAAGGGAAATCCCGGCCGTACCACTTGAAGAGGGCCGACACGCGCGCCTCGCCGCGTGCGCGGTCGATCCGCAGGCCGGCCGGGCTGGCGAGGTACACGCGCGCCTGCTCGTCGAGCTGCTCGTCGAGCCGCCCGCCGGTGTACGCCTCGGCGCGCAGCGGGGGGCACCCCTTCGCCGCGCAGACCAGCGCCATGTGCAGGCGCGGTTCGTCGTAGCGCCTGCGCAGGATGCCGTGCTCCAGGTCGTCCAGCGTGATGCGCTTGCCGAAAAGCCGGACCACCGGCCGGTCCCACGGCCCGCGCAGGAAGGAACCGGTGTCCCGCAGGCTCCCGACCGGGTAGTGGTCGAGGACGAGGCGCAGGGTGGCGGCGTTGTAGAGGTTGAACAGGAACGCCATCCGGTCGCGCGGGGGCCACGCCCGGAACGCCGCCTCGTCCACGGCGGCGAGGCGGTCCAGGTAGGCGTCCAGCTCCTCCGGCGCCGCACGCAGCGCGCGGTAGTCCACCAGGCCGTCCGCGACGTGCGCCCGGAGGATCCGCGTGAAGCCCTCGTGGGCGAAGTCGAAGCCGCGCGCCGGCGCGGCGAAGGCGAGCAGCGCCGCCAGCGCCGCCGGAACCGCCGCGCGCCGGGCCCCGGCCGTCACGGGTCCCCCGGCGCGGCGGCCGCCTGCGGGAGCGCCGCCCGGGCGGCGGCCAGGAGTGCCCCGGGCGCGAGCCGAACCTTGTAGTCGGGGTTGGCGTGGGCGAAGCGGACGGCGCCGTCCCGGCCGACGAGGAACACCGCGGGCACGGGCAGGGCGTGGTGCGTCTCGCCCGACGCCTCCTCCAGGTCGATCCCGTAGCCGCGGTACGTCTCCACCGTCGCGTCGTCCACGCGGAAGGCGATGCCGAAGGCCCGGGCGGCCGCCAGGGCGCGGTCCGAAAGCAGCGTGTACGTGACGCGGAGGCGCGCGGCGCTTTCGGCCAGCTTCCCGGGTCGGTCCGGGCTCACGGCGAGCACCTGGTAGCCCAGCGCGCGGAGGTCGGCCTCGACCGTCTGCAGCTGGCCGAGGTGGCGGTTGCAGTACGGGCACCACCCGCCCCGGTAGAAGATGAGCACCGCGGGCCGCTCGCGGAGCGCGGCGCGCAGGGCGAAGGGCTGCCCCGCGGCGGTCAGCAGGGCCAGGTCCGGCACCGTGGCGCCCGCCTGCAGCGGGCGCACGTCTTCCGCGGCGGCCGGGAGGGCCGTCGGTCCGGCATTCGCCGCCGCGGCGGACGCCCGGGCGGCAAGCGCCGCGGCGGCCAGCAGCACGATCCCCGTCGCTTTCATGTCACGCTCCCCCCGCCTTCCGGCTTCGCGCCGGGCGCCTCTTGACCCCGCCCCGTTCCCGGTCTAGCGTGCCGTGCCGCGGCGCGCCCGCGCTGCCTACAAGGTAGGGCGCGATACCGTAATAGCAAAGGGAGGAACCCGCCGTGCCGGACACCTACTACGAGACGAGCGACCTGGATGACTTTCCCCACATCGGCGAACACGCCCCGCGGCTGGGGGAGGCTTTCTTCGACTACTACGGCAAGGCCACGTCGGCGGGGGCGCTGTCGGAGCGCGAGAAGGCGCTCATCGCGCTGACGGTCGCGACGGTGCGCCACTGTCCCTACTGCATCGACGCGTATACCAACAAGTGCCTCTCGCTCGGCGTGTCCGACGACGAGATGATGGAGGCCCTCCACGTGGGGGCCGCCATGGTCGCCGGCGACACGCTGGCCCATGCCACGCAGATGCGCAAGATACTGAAGAGGAAGGAAATGTAGTGGATCCCGAGGCGCAGCTCGAACGGCTCCGCCCTGCCGAGCCGTCGGACGCCTTCGCGGAACGCCTCCGGCGGTGCGGAGCCTTCCCCCTGCGGGCTGGGGGCGTGGGCATCCTGCAGCTCCACGTCACGAGGAAGTGCAACCTGTCCTGCCGCCACTGCCATGTCGGGGCCGGGCCCGGCCGGACGCTGCACATGGACGACGCGGTGCTCGAGCGCTGCCTGCAGATCGCGGCGCATCCCGCCATCCACACGCTGGACCTCACCGGCGGCGCGCCCGAGCTGCACCCGCGCTTCCGCGAGCTCGTCGAGCGGCTCGCCGGACGGGGCAAGCGGCTGCTCGTCCGCTCCAATCTGGTCATCCTGCTCGACCCGGCGTTCGAGGGGCTGACGGCGTTCTTCGCGCGGCACGGCGTGGAGCTGGTGGCCTCGCTCCCGGACGCGCACGGCCCCCGGACGGACCGGCAGCGCGGGAGCGGCGTCTTCCGGGGTGTCATCGAGGCCATCCGCCGGCTCAACGCCCTGGGCTACGGGCAGGACGGCAGCGGACTCGTGCTCGACCTCGTGCACAACCCCGCGGGCGCGTTCCTGCCCGCGGGCCAGGACGCGCTGGAGGCCGGGTACCGCCGGGTGCTGCGGCAGGAGCACGGGGTGGAGTTCAACCGGCTCTACTGCCTCACCAACTGCCCGCTCGGCCGTTTCCTCGAGTACCTCGAGCGCTCGGGCAACCTCGCGGGCTACCTGCGCGACCTGCGCGCGGCCTTCAACCCGGCCGCCGCGGCCGCGGCCATGTGCCGCACGACGCTCTCGGTCGCCCCCGACGGGGGCCTGTACGACTGCGATTTCAACCAGGTGCTGGGCCTGCCGGTAAACGGCGGGGCGCCCGCGCACGTGTTCGCGTTCGACTACGACCGCCTCGCCTCGCGGGAGATCGTCGTGCGCGACCACTGCTTCGCCTGCACGGCGGGTGCGGGTTCCTCCTGCCAGGGCGTCACGGCCTGACCGGGCGGGCCGCCGCGCAGACCGGGGCCGCGCCGGCCGCCGCGTCGTGGCGCGTCAGCGGCACCGCCGCCTGACCCGGCGGACGACGAACCAGGACAGCAGGCCCAGCGGGAGCAGCAGGCCCGGCTCGGGAACGACGCCGACCGCGAACGAGGAATAGCCCGGCACGTCGTTGAGGGTGATGGTCTTCGCTTCCGTGTCCACGTCGACCGTTACCCCGAGCGAGGTGACGTCGACCCACGTCTTGCCGACGACGGGGAGCTGCACGGTCTTGTAGATGCTCAGGTCGGCGGCCGTGAGGTCCGTCCCCAGCCCCGCCGCCGCGACCGCGGCGTCGTCGTACCGGATGGACAGGTCCACGGTGGTGAACGTGAGCGCGTCGGACGTCAAGAAGTCGAAACCGGCGATCAGGGTCACGTCGCCGCCGGTCACGGAATCGTCCGGCACCAGGTCGTGATCCGGCGCCAGCAGCGAGATGTCCACCGTGCCGCCGACGAGGACCTGCGCGTAGGTCATGCGTACGCTGTTGACCATGTCGGGGGAGGTGTCGTCGGGGGCCTCGCCCCAGTTGTAGCTCTGGTTGAAGCCGGGGGCGACGTGCACGGTGGGCAGCCGCAGGCGGCCCTTGCTGACGGCGTACCAGCCGTTGGAGCTGCCGTTCTCCGCCGAGCTGGCGACGGCGCCGAAGGCGGTCAGGTCCAGGTCGCGCGACGTGCCGTAGCCGTCGGCCACCACCCGGCCGCTGTTGTCGAGCGTGCCGCCCAGGCTGACCGTGCCCCAGCCGCGAAGGGTGCCCGACCCCGCGGACGACACCGTGAGGCCGACGCCGTTCCCGCTGCCCTGCTCGCCGACCGTCGCCGTTCCGTCGGCGTTCCCGAGCATCCAGGCGGCGCCCGACCCGTAGGTCCCGATCTCGACCGTGCGGGCGGTCCCGCGTTGCATCACGAGCGAACCGCCGGCGAGGTGGTACTGCCCGGAGACCACCCGCGTGCGCGTGGTGACGACGACGGCCCCCGCGGCCTGGTCGAGCAGGGCATCGGCGGCGGCGTCGTAGCCCACCGTCAGGGTGTCGGCGTGCACGGTTGCCGTCCCGGAAAGGTCCATCCGTCCGCTGCTCCCCTCGAAGCCCCCGACCTGGATGCCTTTGTACGACAGCTCGCCGCCGGTGGCCTGGAACACCCCGGTTCCGCGCACGCCGACCTGCAGGGTGCGCCCGGCGAGGCGGCCGCCGCCGAGCGTGTACGCGCCGTCGCCGCCCGCCACCGTGCCGAGGTTCATGTCGTACGTCATCGTGTTGGTGCCGCCGGTCTGCACGACGGCGCCCAGCCCCGCGCGGCCGACGTTCTGGTACAGGGTGTGCAGCCTGGCGGCGCCCTGGATCGCGGCCGTGCCCTTCGAGCCCGCCTCGTACGCGACGTCGAAGTTGGACGCGTTGATGCTGCCCGAGGCCTGCGTGAACGTGCCGGTGCCCGCGTAGCCGACCTGGAGATTGCCCGGATGGGCGGCCATGCCGGTCCAGGTGTAGCCGCCGGCGGTCCCCGCCTTGTCGCCCACGACCAGGACGCCCGGATCGACGGACCCGCCGGAGGTCAGGATGCCGCCGTCCAGGACGAGCTTCCCGTACTTGAGCCCCTGGTTCACGCCCAGGCCGATGTCGAGCTGCCCGCCGGTCAGGTGATAGCGGGCCGCGTCCCCGTTGTTGTTAAAGAGGAGACGTTCCGTGATGGTGTTGGTTCCGCCGGACTGGTTCATCACGGCCGTGGCCGAGCTGTGCCCCAGGCTCACGTTGAGCGCCTGCAGGGCGCCCGTGCCCCCCAGGTGGTACGTCCCCTCGGAGCCGGAGGTCCCCGCAATCGTCAGGTCGTTGAGCACCTCGTGCCGACCCGCCGCGTGGTGGAAGACCCCCGGCGCCCCGGCGCTCACGAGGGTGTAGCCCGTGGTGAGGAGGCCCCCGCCCAGCTGGTACTCGCCGTAGCCGTATCCTCCGCCGGAGGTCTCTCCGACGACCAGGCTGGCCCCCACGGTCAGGTCGCCGGCCGTGTGGTAGGCCGTGCCCGAGGCCAGCCGTCCCATGTAGATCGAGCCCACGGTGTCGAGGGAGCCCCCCGCCATGCGGAAGACCGCCGCGTTGCCGGTCCCCCAGCCGAGGGTCAGTTCCCGGGCTTCCTCCCCGGCGGCGTCGACGGTCAGGTCCCCGCGGTACATGATCGCGAAGTCGTTCGTCGTGGGGTTATGGGCGGGCCCGCTGGTCGTGCCGAGGTGCCACTTGTTCGATTGGGACCAGTTCCCGGTGCTGTTGTCCCAGACGACGGTTTCGGTCTGCCCCCACGCCGCGGCGCACGATAGAAGCAGCACCCCTGCCGGTCCGAACATCCGATTTCTCACTGTCGCACTCCCCCCCTTGTCCGGGCCGCCCCCGCGGCCGGAACCCGACCCCCCGGCCACGGAGACCCGGGACGTGATCCACACACGGCGCCGCGTGCGCGCGTTGGAGCCCCCCCTCATACGGGGTAGGCGTCGGGAGCGCAAGCCGCGTGTGACGGCGCGGGGCGGCGCCGCCGGAGGTGGCCGGGCCGCGATGCGCGCTTGACGGACCGGCGATTCGGGCGCAAAGAAGCGGAAGGAGAGCCCGTGGTTCGGCGGCGGCGGGCGGGAGGCCACACGCCGCGCGGGCCGGGCGAGGCCGCCATGGACGACTTCCAGTCGGATCCGCTGCAGTTCGCCTCGTTGATCGCGCACCAGCTCCGCTCGCCCCTGACGTCGGTCAGCCAGGTGCTGCAGACCGTGCTGGCGGAGTACGCGGGCCCGTTGTCCGGCCGCCAGCGGGACGCGCTCGAGAAGGCGAACGCCCGCTGCGGCGAGGCCCTGCTGGCCGTGCGGCGGATGCTGGCCATCATCCAGGCCCGCGACGCCGAGTCCGGCGCGCCCCAGTCGGCCGCGCTGATGCCCGTGATCCGGCAGGCGCACGCCCGGCACTACGAGGAGGGGGTGCGCCGCGGCATCGCGTTCGGCATCGACTCGGAGATGGACGCCGTCCACGTGGGCCTGGCGGAACCGGCGCTGGCGGAGGTGCTGGCGGCGCTGCTCAACAACGCCATGAAGTACACGCCGGACCAGGGCCGCGTGCACGTCGCGGTCCGGCCGGGCGAAAAGCCGGACACGGTGCATATCGTCGTGGAGGATTCCGGCATCGGCGTTTCCGAGGAGGACCGCGCGCGGCTCTTCGAACCGTTCTTCCGGGGCCACCGCGCCCGCGGCTCGGGCCGGCCCGGTGTCGGGCTGGGCCTGGCGTTCGTGAAGAGCATCGTGACGGGCGCGGGAGGCGCCGTCTCCGTGGGCCGGTCGGACCTGGGCGGGGCGGCGTTTCTCGTGGAGCTGCCGAGGGTGGAGGCCGCCGCCGCGGAGCCCGAAGGCGGCCGCGCCCCCGCGTTTCGCGTGGTCGTGATCGGAGGGTCCGTCGCCGGCCCGAAGGCGGCGGCGAAGATCATGCGCCTGCGGCCCGACGCGGACCTCACGATCGTGGACGCGGGCACGGTGCTGACGCACGCCGGCTGCGGGCTGCCCTACTACGTGGCGGGCGGCACCGGCTTCCGCAAGCAGCTGTTCTCCGAACTCGCCCGGGGCGCGCGCCAGTCGATCTTCTCTTCCCGGCTTCCGAACGTGCACGTCATCAACCACACGGAGGCCGTGGAAATCGACCGCGCGGGGAAGCGGGTCCGCCTCCGCGACGCGCTGACCCAGCGCGACACGTGGATGCCGTACGACAAGCTCCTGCTGGCCACGGGATCCAGCGCCGCCGTCCCCGAACACCTGGGCGCCGCGCTCGACAACGTCTTCACGCTGCACGGGGGGCACGACGCGGAGGGCATCAAGACGGCGATGGCGGAGACGCGGGCGCGCGACGTCGTCATCGTGGGGGGCGGCCTGCTGGGCATCGAGATGACCGAGGCGCTGGCCCTCAAGGGCGCGCGCGTGACGGTCGTCGAAAAGCGGGCGCACATCCTGCCGCGCGTCGACGACGACATCGCCATGCTCGTCGAGCGCCACCTGGAAGCGCACGGGGTCCGGGTCCTCACGGGCACCCGCGCGATGGCCCTGGCCGGCGACGGCCGGGTGAGCGGGGTGGAGACCGACCGGGGCCCGTGCCGGGCGGACGTCGTCATCCTCGCCATCGGGGTCCACCCGAACACGGAACTGGCTGCGGCCGCGGGCCTGCGGCTGGGCGTGACCGGCGCCGTCGCCGTGGACGCGGGCATGCGGACCTCCGACCCGGACATCTACGCCGCCGGGGACTGCGCGGAGTCGGTCCACCTCCTGACCGGTGAGCCCTGCTACATCCCGATGGGATCGACCGCCAACAAGCAGGGCCGCACGGCCGCGGTCAACCTCTGCGGCGGCGACGACACGTTCCCCGGCGTGCTGGGCAGCATGATCTGCAAGGTCTTCGGCTACTGCATCGCCCGCACCGGCCTGGGCGAGAAGGACGCCGCCGCGCTCGGCTACGACGCCGTGCCGGTGCGCGTGTCCGGGCCGGACCGGGAATCCTTCATGCCCGACGCGCGGCTCATCCTGCTGAAGCTCATCGTGGACCGGCGGACGCGGCGGCTCCTGGGCGCCCAGGCCACCGGGCCGGGCGCGGGCGACAAGCGCATCGACCTGGCCGCTCTCTGCATCGGCCAGGGCATGACCGTCGACCAGGTCGCCAACGCCGACCTGTGCTACGCGCCGGCGTTTTCCCCGGCGATGGACAACCTGATCACGGCCGCCAACGTGGCCCGCAACAAGCTGGCGGGCGACTTCACGGGCGTCGGCCCCCTGGAGGTCCGCGCGATGCAGGAGGACGGGCGCCCGTTCGTGTTCCTGGACGTGCGGACGCTGGAAGAGCACGACGCGGTCCGCCTCGCCGGGGCGCGCCTGGTCCCCCTCGGCGCGCTGCGCGAGCGCGTCGGCGAACTGCCCCGGGACGGGGAGATCGTCACCTTCTCCAGCCTGTCGCTGCGCGCCTACGAGGCGGCGCGGATTCTCCGGGCGGCGGGATGCGAGCGGGTGCGGGTGATGGAAGGCGGCGTGGCGATGTGGCCCTACGAGACCGTGGACTAGGCGGGACCGGCCCGCCGGCCCCGCTCAGCCCCCGGCGCGCTCGAGTTCCGCGGCCAGGATGTCGGCGTGGTGCCGCTCCTCGGCGATGATCGTGTCGATCTTCCGCCGGCCGAGCTTTTCGGGGACCAGGTCCCTCATCCGTTCGTAGAACGCGACCGCCTCCTCCTCTTTCCTGACGCCGGTCCGCAGCAGGTCCTCCAGGGATTCCGTCCCGGTGAGCGCCTCGGTCGCGCTCGTGTCGCCCTCGCCGTGCGTGTCGGCCACGTGCTGAAGATAGAGCGCGGCTTCCCCGTCCGGGTCGGCGGCGGTCGCTTCGCGCAGCCGCTCCGCCAGCGCCACCCGCATGGAGGCGAAGGTTTCGCGGTGCGCGTCCTCCATCTCGGCCATCCGCTCGAGGAAGGCGACGTCCCGGTCCGCCCCGCCGTGCAGCTGGGCGGCCCGCCGGTAGAACCGCGCGGCGTTGGCCTCGGCCTGCTCCGCCATGCGGAAGATCTCGTCCGCGTTGAACGTGATGCCCACGGGAACACCTGCCTTTCCCGCCTCCGCGCCGCGTGCGGGCCGCGCGTTGGCGCGCTGCTCACACCGTAGGCGCCCGCGTGCCGCGCGTCAAGACCGCGGCGGGGCCGCGCCCCGCGGCGGGGCCGCAAACGGGCGTCCGGAAAAGGGATTGACAGGTTGGGCCTCGGCGGTACGCTCGGAGCTGAACGCATGACCGTCGGCGTCCTGCGGACCGTGTCATGCGCGGGGGAGAGGGCCTGCATGTACCGGCTCGACGAAGGGCGCCTGGACGACTTCCTCGAGGTGCTTTGTTCCGGCCGCACCGTCTTCGCCGTCCGGGCCTCCGACCACAACTACCACCTCGTGCGCGCCGCCGGCTGGGAGCGCGGCCGCCACGTGCCCGGCGCGTTCCGTCCGGTCGAGCCGCTCAAGGCGGTCGTCTTCCCTCCCCGCGAGTTCCTCGGTCCGCTGGGCGCGGGGCCGGGGGAGGCGCCGGACGGCGAGCGCATCGCCGTGGGGGTGAAGAACTGCGACCTCTCGGCCCTGCGGATTCACGACCACGTCTTCCTGGAGTCCGAGCCGGTGGACCCGCTGTACGCCGCGGCCCGGCGCAGGACGATCATCGTCTCCTGCGACTGCACCGACGCCCGCGAGAGCTGCTTCTGCCCGGCGGTGAGGGAGCAGCCCTACGCCACGTCGGGCTTCGACATCAACCTCGCCCCGGCGCCCGGCGGCATCGTCGTCGAGGAGGGCAGCGCGCGGGGCGGGCAGCTGCTCGAGCAGGCCGGCGCGCTGCTCGAACCGGCCGCGCCCGCGCTCGTCGAGGCGCGGGACCGCGCCCGCGAGGCGATGACGCGGCGGGTCCGCGAGCAGGCCGCGGCGCACGGCCTCGACGGCGAAACCGATTACCGTGCCGCCGTGCGCGGGGCCGCCGGGAACGACCTGTGGGAGGAGTTCGCCCGGGACTGCGTCGAGTGCGGCGCCTGCAACTTCGCCTGCTGCACCTGCCATTGCTTCCTGCTCGCCGACGGCCGCGCGGGGAACGGCGCGGCGGCCCGGGCGAGGAAGTGGGACTCCTGCCTGTACGAGAACTTCGCCCGCGTGGCCGGCGGCGCCAACCCGCGGGCGCACCGGGCCGAACGGCTCTTCAACCGTTTCGAGAAGAAGTTCGATTTCTTCCCCGGGCGTGCTCGGGCGCTACGCGTGCGACGGCTGCGGCCGGTGCATCGAAGCCTGCACCGGGAAGATCGACATCCGGGAGGTCCTGAAGCGGGCCGTCGATGCAAGCTAACCCCTACATGCCGCTGCCGGCCCGACTGGTCGAGGATGTCGATGGACGAGACGCCCGACGATCAAGACGTTCACGCTCGAGCCGCGAGACCCCGCTGGCCTTCGAGGCCGGCCAGTTCGTGGAACTGACCGTGCCGGGCGTGGGCGAGGCGCCGTTCACCCCCTCGTCCTCGCCGTTCGAGCCCGGAGCGCATGGAGATCACCATCATGAGGGTCGGCCGGGTGACCGGCACGCTGCACGCGCTGCCCGCCGGCGCGGAGCTCGGCCTGCGCGGCCCGCTCGGGCAAGCCCTACCCGCTGGACCGCTTCTGCGGCCGCGAGGTCCTGATCGTCGGCGGCGGCGTCGGCCTGGCGCCCCTGCGCGCCCTGCTCTTCGCCCTGTTCGGCGACAC
Source organism: uncultured bacterium (assembly GCA_963744655.1). Classification (GTDB taxonomy): domain Bacteria; phylum Verrucomicrobiota; class Kiritimatiellia; order PWTM01; family PWTM01; genus CAVUUJ01. The sequence continues at coordinate 1,613,506 of CAVUUJ010000002.1, forward strand.
TCGGACCGGTACCGCAGGATCATCCTGCGGTACGGCGCCAGCGACCCCGGCCGACATCGTGTACCGGGGCGCGCTGTTCAACGGGTGGGGCACGGGCGACGGCATCGACCTGGCTGTCACGGTGGACCGGGGCGACGCCGGGTGGACGGGGCACGAGGGCGTGGTGACCACGATCCTCGAGCCGGAGGCGCTGCGTTGCGACCCGGCCAACGGGGTGGCCGTCGTGTGCGGCCCGCCCATCATGATGAAGTTCACGACGCTCAAGCTGCTGGACCGCGGGTACGCCCCCGGAGAGCATCTACCTCTCGATGGAGAAGAACATGAGTTGCGGCGTGGGCAAGTGCGGCCACTGCCGGCTCGGACCGTACTACGCCTGCAAGGACGGGCCGGTGTTCACCTACGAACAGGTGGCCGGCCAGTCCCGGATATGGGACTGACGGCAGGGGAGAAGGCGCGGGATGCCGAAGCGGCTGTTCATCGACCTGAACCAGTGCGACGACTGCGAGTACGTGCGCGGTCGAGTGCGGCTACTTCTACCGGCCGCGCGCGGCGGACCACGGCGTGCTCACGCTGCGCGAAGATGGCGACGTTCCTGCTGGTCTGCCGCCGGTGCGAGGAGCCCGCGCTGCGTGGCCGCCTGCCGCTTCGACGCGCTCGAGCGCCAGGAGGACGGGCGTCCTGAAGCGCCACAACCTGCGGTGCGTGAGCTGCAAGTGCTGCGCGCACGCCTGCCCGTTCGGAACCATCTACCCCGACCCGTGCCGTTCTACATGACGCCGCTGCGACTACTGCCTGTCCGGCGCCGGCGGCCGAGCCCGCCCTGCGTGACGAGCTGCCGCCGGGGACGCGATCGCGTACCGCGAGGTAGAGCGAACCGGAGGAGGAGGACATCCACTCGTCGGCGAGCACCTGGCGGTGCGGGCGCCGAAGTGGGAGAAGGAGCGCGTCTGATGCGCGCGGAGGCCATGCAGCACGCGGCATGGATACTGCAGGTTCTCGTCTTCCCCGGCCTGCTGTTCACGGCGGCGGCGGGGCTGGTGACAGCTGGGTCGACCGCAAGGTCACGGCGCGCGTGCAGATGCGCGTCGGGCCGCCGCTCCTGCAGCCGTTCTACGACATCGCCAAGCTGATGATCAAGGAGACCTGCGTGCCCGCGGGCGGCGCGCGGGCGCTGTTCCTGGGCGCGCCGCTGGTCGGCCTGGCCGGCGCGTCGCTGGCCTCGCTCATCATCTGGCGGGCCATGCTGGGCCTCTCGGCGGGCGTTCGGCGGCGACCTGTGGTCGTGCTCTACCTCCTGACGCTGCCCGCCGTCGGCGGTGGTGCTCGGCTCCTTCGCGTCGCGCAACCCCCTGGCGTCGCTGGGCGGCAGCCGCGAGATGAAGCTGATCTGCGCCTACGAACTGCCGTTCGTGCTGGCGGTGCTGCGTCCCCGTCGTCCAGCAGCGCGGACATCCGGCTCGAGCGATCCTCGGCCGCCGGCCGGCCGTGGCGCTCGCTCTCGGGCCTCCTGGCCCTGCTGGTCGCCGTCCTCTGCATGCAGGCCAAGCTGACGCTGGTGCCCTTCGACGCGCCGGAGGCGGAGACGGAGCTGACGGGCGGCGCCTACATCGAGTACTCGGGCCCGCCGCTGGCGATGTTCAAGCTCACGCGGGCCATGATGCTCTTCACGATGCCGGTGTTCCTGGTGGCGGTCTTCTGCGGCGGGATTCGACGTCGACCGCGGGCGTGGTGCCCGTCGCTGCTCGGCGTGCTGAAGTACGTGGGGCTGGTCGTGGTCGTCGTGCTGATCCGCAACACGGCGCCGCGCGTGCGCATCGACCAGGCGATGAAGTTCTTCTGGGGTCCGGTCACGGTCGCTGCTCGCTGCTGGCGGTCCTGCTGGCGTTTACGGGGTGGTGATGCCATGAGTTTCGCCGTCCAGGCGCTGACGAGGTCGCTGAACGTGTTCCACCTGGCGGGCAGCGCGTGCAACAACTGCGACATCGAGATTCTCGACGCGCTGACGCCGAGGTACGACCTGGAGCGGTTCGGCATCGTGCTGGTGGGCAGCGTGCGGCACGCGGACGTGCTGCTGCTCTCCGGCATCTTCAACAAGAAGTCCGCCATCCGCGCCCGGCGCGTCTACGAGCAGGCGCCGCAAGCCCGGTCGTCGTCGTCGCGGTCGGCGGCTGCGCCTGCGGCGGGCCTGATGTTCAAGGACTCGTACAACTGGGACGGGCCGATCGGGGACCACATCCCCGTCGACGCGTACGTGCCGGGTGCCCGCCCAAGCCGGAGGCCATGATCGCCGCGGTGGCGAAGCTGATCGGCAAACTGCGGGGCGGCTGAACCGGAGGACGGAACGGTGGCACGGAAGGCAGACGAAGCGAGCATCCTCGGGCGCGACGATCCGCGCGAGCGGCGCTGGGCGACAGGATCGTCGACTTCCGCGAGAAGTCGCCGAAGCGCGTGCTACGTCGAGGTGGCGCCCGCGGACGTGCCCGAGGCGACCCGCCTGGTCTTCCGCGAGCTCGGCGCCCGGTTCCAGATCGCCACCGGCGTCGACACGCCGACCGCGATCGAGATCCTGTACCACTGGGCGTTCGACCGCATCGGACTTCGTGGTGACGCGTGCGGACCAAGCTGGACCGGGACAACCCCGAGATCGAGTCGCTGGCCGCGCATCTGCAAGGGCACCGAGTGGATCGAGCGCGAGATGTGGGAGCTGCTCGGGCATCCGCTTCCGGAACCACCCCGACATGCGGCACCTGCTGCTGGCCGACGACTGGCCCGAGGGCGAGTACCCGCTGCGCCGCGACTACGTGAAGAAGCCGGTGAGCGCCGATGGCCATGAGTAAGCGCACCATCATTCCGATCGGCCCGTACCACCCGCTGCAGGAGGAGCCGGAGTTCTTCAAGCTCCACGTGGAGGGCGAGACGCGTCGTGGGGCTCGACATCGAGCTGGGCTACAACCACCGCGGCATCGAGAAGCTGTCGGAGTCCAAGACGTTCGAGCAGACGGTCTTCCTGGTCGAGCGCATCTGCGGCATCTGTTCGACGCTCGCACCCGATCGCCTGCGTGCAGGCCGTCGAGGACGCGGGGGACATCGAGGTGCCGGAGCGGGCGCTCTACATCCGCTCGCTGATCGGCGAGCTGGAGCGGCTGCACTCCCACCTGCTGTGGCTCGGGCTGGCCGGCCACTTCCTGGGCTTCAACACGGTGTGGATGTGGGTCTGGCGCTACCGCGAGGACCTGCTCAACGTCATGGAGCTGATCACCGGCAACCGCAACCACTACGCCATGATGAAGCCCGGCGGCGTGCGCCGGGACATCCAGCCGGAGGACATCCCGGCCGTCCGGAACATGCTCGACGGGCTCGACGGGCCGCTCGACGCTGTTCCGCGACGCCGTCGTCGACGACCCCGTGCATCCACGCGCGACTCAAGGGCGTCGGCGTGCTGACCCGCGAGCAGATCATCGACTACTGCGCCCTGGGCCCCACGGCCCGGGCGTCCGGCGTGGCCATCGACGTGCGCAGGGACCACCCGCACGCGGCGTACGGCCTGGTGGACTGGGACGTGATCGTCGACGCGAGAACGGCGACGTCTTCGACAAGGCCGTCGTCCGCATCCTGGAGATGTTCGAGTCGATCCGGATCGTCGAGCAGTGCCTGGACAAGCTGAAGACGGTGGCCGGGCCCGATCGATTCGAACCCCAAGGAGATCCCGCCCGGCGAGGGCATCGGCCACTACGAGGCGCCGCGCGGCGAGGTGTTCCACTACGTGCGCAGCGACGGCAGCAACCGGCCCGTGCGCCACAAGGTGCGGGCGCCGAGCTTCATGAACGTCATCACCGACCGCGAGGCGGTCATCGGCGAGACGCGTGGCCGACGCGACGATCATCCTGGCCGCGGTGGACCCGTGCTACTGCTGCACGGAACGCATGGCCGCCCTGGACGCGCGGCACGGGCCGGCGGGTGCTCACGTCGGAGGACCTGATCCGGCTCTCGCAGCGAGAAGACCGAGACGCTGAGGAGGGAACTGGGCGCGCCCGGTCCGCGGACTGAACCTGGAGGCGATCCGGCGATGAACGGGGCCGCTGGATCCGCATGGCGCTGACCGATCGTGCTGCCGCTGCTCGGCGGGGCTGGTGTGCCTGCTGCTGCCCGGTTCGCCTCGCGCGGCTGCGGCCGGTCGCTGGCCGCTGCGTGCCTCGCGCTCGGCACGGCCGTGGCGGCGCCGCTTTGCGCCGCCGCGTACGGGCTGCCCCGGGGCGGGGAGCTGTTCCTCCTCGTCGGCACGGCGGTCCGCCTGCGGCTGGACCTGCTCAGCGCGTTCGTGCTGCTCGCCGTGACGGTCTTCGGGCTGCTCGATCGCGCGTGTACTCCGCTGGGGTACATGGCGGGCCGGCCGCGCGGCCGCGAGTACTACGCGTACCTGCTGTGGACCGTCGGCCTGTCCTGCGGCGCCGTGCTCGCGAACGACCTGCTGCTGCTGCTGGTCTTCTGGGGCCTGCTGGGCTTCACGCTCTACCTCATGATCGGCATGGGCGGGCCGGACGCGTCCGCCGCCGCCAAGAAGAGCTTCATCATCATCGGCGGCTCCGACTGCCTGCTGCTGCTGGGCGTCGCGCTGGTCTGGCGTGCTGGCCGGCACGACGCGGATGGACGCGCATCCGGATCGACTGCGACCGGGCCGCTGCCGCTCGCCGCGTTCCTGTGCTTCGTCGCCGCGGCCTGGCCAAGGCCGGCGCGATGCCGCTGCACAGCTGGGTGCCGGACTGCGGCGAGAAGGCGCCGGTGCCGGTGACCGCGTTCCTGCCCGCCTCGCTGGACAAGCTGCTGGGCATCTACCTGCTGGCCCGGGTCGCCACGTCGACTGTTCGTCATGACCGCGTCGACCAACACGCTGCTGATGGTGATCGGGGCGGTCACCATCGTCGTGCGCCGTGATGATGGCCCTGGTGCAGCACGACCTGAAGCGGCTGCTGTCGTACCACGCCGTCAGCCAGGTGGGCTACATGGTGCTGGGCATCGGCACCGGCACGGCGGTCGGCATCGCGGGCGGCCTGTTCCACATGCTGAACAACGCGATCTACAAGTCCTGCCTGTTCCTGTGCGCCGGCTCGGTGGAGAAGCAGGCCGGGCACGACCGACCTGGACCGGCTGGGCGGCCTGGCCCGGTCGATGCCGGTGACCTTCGCCGCCTGCCTGGTGGCGGCGCTGGCCATCTCCGGCATCCCGCCGCTCAACGGGTTCGCCTCCAAGTGGATGGTCTACCAGGGCGTCATCGACGCGGCGGACCGGGCGGCGCGCTGCTGGGTCATCTGGCTGGCGGCGGCGATGCTGGGCTCCGCCCTGACCCTGGCCAGTTTCGTGAAGGTGCTGCACGCCGTGTTCCTGCGCAAGCCCGCCGCGGACCGGCCGGAAGGCTGCGCGAGGCCGGCGCCGGCATGTGGCTGCCGACCGTCGCTGCTCTCGGCGCTCTGCGTCCTCTTCGGCGTGTTCTGGCCTACCGGCTGCCCGTGGAAGCTGTTCCTGGAGCCCCTGGCCGGCGCGGGCGTCGCGTTCGAGCCGGGCGCCTGGTGGGCCGGCCGCGCGACGCTGCTGCTCGGGTGCGCGCTCGGCGCCGGGCTGCTGCTGTACGCGCTCTCGAGCGCGCGGCACGCCGCGCGCGTGCGAGACGTACGTCGGCGGCGAACGGCTCGACGACACGTACCTCAGCGGGGAGGCCGGCGTCCGCCGCGCGCGACGTCGAGGTCACGGGCGTCGGACTTCTACCGCACGGTGCGAGGAACTGGCGCCGCTGCGGTGGGTCTACCGGGCCGCGGAGCGCAAGGTGTTCGACGTCTACGACGTGGGGTCGCGAGCCGTGTTCTACTTCGTCGAGCTGCTGCGCGGCGCCCACACGGGCCGGCTGCCCGCCTACCTGACGTGGTTCCTCGCCGGGCTGCTCGCGGTGCTGTGGGCCTGCTCGCCTACGGGGGGACGCCGCCGTGATCCTGCTCGTCCTCCTGGTCGTGTTCATGATCGTCGGCGCGGTGATCGCGATCGAGACGGACAACCTGCTGTCCTCCATCGTCAGCGTCGGCGCGGTGGGGTTCCTGCTCGTCGATCGCGTTTCTCTTCCTCGGCGCGCCGGACATGGCCATCACGCAGCTGGTGGTGGAGATCCTGTGCCTCGTCATCCTGATCCGCGCCACGATCCGCCGCGACCTGGTCACCGTGTCCGGGGACCGCGAGTTCTTCGGGCTGGCCGTCACGGCGACCCTGCTGGCTGGTATTCGCGGCCGTGGCGATCCGCGCCTTCGCCGCGTTCCCCGAGTTCGGGGCTCCCCGTGATGGACCGGATCGCCGCGAGCCCGGGCGTGCCCGGCCCGCCCTCGGTCCACTACCTGGCGCCGGGCTGAGGGACACGGGGCGCCGAACACGGTCACGGCCGTCCTGCTGGACTACCGGGCCTACGACACGCTGGGGGAGGCCACCGTCCTGTTCTGCTCGGTCCTGGGCGCCCTGGCCGTCCTGCGGCGCAGGCGCGAAGAAGCGGGACGACGAGCCGGACGCGGAGCACGACGAGCCATGAACGACGCGAACACCACCGGGGGCATGAGCCTCATCGTCCGGACGGCGGCCCGCTGGCTCAAGGCCTTCATCCTCCTGTTCGGTATCTACATCGTGCTCTACGGCCACCTCACGCCGGGCGGGGGGTTCGCGGGCGGCGTGGTCGTGGCCTGCGCGTTCATCCTGCTGACCCTGGCCTGCGGGCAGCGCGCGGCCGCGCGCACGGCCCCTCCGGGCCGCGTGGCCCAGCTCGACAGCGTGGGCGCGCTGCTCTTCCTCGCCGTCGCCGCGGCCGGGATGGCGGGCGGCGGGGCGTTCTTCCGCAACTTCATCGAGACCGGCGCGGAACGGCACTTCCAGCTGTTCAGCGCGGGCACGATCCCGCTCTCCAACCTCGCGATCGGGCTGAAGGTGGGCATGTCGCTGTTGCTCGTCTTCGTCGTCCTGTCCGCCCTGCGCGTGGCGGAACCGGGCGGCCGCCGCAACCCGCCGCGCGGGAGGGAGGAGTAGGCATGCTCTACGCGCTGTGCTTGGTCTTGATCGCCGTCGGCCTGTACGGCGTGGTCGTGAAGAGGAACGTCGTCAAGATCGTGATCGGCCTCGCCATCATGGAGTACGGCATCAACCTGCTGCTGATCCTGATCGGCTACCGGCGCGGGAACGGCCGGGCGCCCATCCTGCGGCCGGGCATGGACGTCGGGGCGTTCGCGGCCAGCGCCGTCGGACCCGCTGCCGCAGGCCCTGGTGCTGACCTCGATCGTGATCGGGCTGGGCGTTCTCGCCCTGCTGGTCGCGCTCTGCATCCGGCTCTACGAACGGTACGGGACCTTCGACATCAACGAGATGCGGCGGCTGAGGGGATAGGCTCATGAGCAACGCGCTGCCCATGTTCGTCGTCGTCCCCCTGGGGGCGGCGTTCCTCGTTCCGCTGCTCGCGCGGCGGAACCGGCGGCTCGCCGACGCGGCTCGGCAACGCGACGATGGCGTTCCTGGCCGCCCTCGCGGTCGCCTCGGTCAACACGCGGGGGATCTACCACGTCGGGCGGCTGGCCCACGCCCCTCGGCATCGACCTGCGCCTGGACGGGCTGAGCGCGCTGCTGCTGGTGGCGGTCAACGTCGTCGGGCTCGCGGCGACGCTGTTCTCCGTCGACTACATGGAGCGGTACACCTCGAAGTTCCGCTACTACAGCCTGTTCCTCTTCATGGTCGCCGGCATGAACGGCGTCGTGCTGGCCGGCGACCTCTTCAACCTCTACGTCTTCATGGAGATCGCCGCGATCGCCTCCTACGCCCTGGTGGCCTTCGGGTGCGAGCACGAGGAGCTGGAGGCCTCGTTCAAGTACGCGGTGCTCGGCAGCCTGGCCTCCGCGTTCATCCTGGTCGGCGTCGCGCTCACCTACGGCCTCACCGGGACGCTGAACATGGCCCACGTCGCGCAGCGGCTGCCGCTGGCCGGCGGGGGGCGGCTGGCCGTCCTGGCGCTGGCGCTGTTCGTGTGCGGCTTCGGGCTGAAGGCGGCGCTGGTGCCGTTCCACGCGTGGCTGCCCGACGCCCATCCCTCCGCGCCGGCCCCCGTCTCGGCCATGCTTTCCGGCGTCGTGATCAAGGCGCTGGGGATCTACGTGCTGGCGCGGCTGGTCTTCAACGTGTTCGGGGCGACGGCCGGCGCGCTGGCGGTGTTCCGCCTGCTCGGGCTGGTCTCCATGGTGGTGGGCGTGCTGCTGGCCATCGGCCAGTGGGACATGAAGCGGCTGTTCGCCTACCACAGCATCAGCCAGATCGGCTACGTCGTGATCGGCCTCGGGCTGGGCACGCCGCTCGGGCATCGCGGGCGGCCTGTTCCACCTGCTCAACCACTCGCGTGTTCAAGTCGCTGCTCTTCCTCAACGCCGGCGCCGTCGAGTACGCGACGGGTACGCGGGACCTCAAGCGGCTCGGCGGGCTCAACGGGCGGATGCCCGTCACCGCCCAGACCTCGCTCGTGGCCTCGATGTCCATCGCCGGGATCCCGCCGTTCAACGGGTTCTGGAGCAAGCTGCTGATCGTCGTCGCCTGCGTGCGAGGCCGGGCGCTACGGGCTGGCCCTGGCCGCGGTGCTGGTGAGCCTGCTGACACTCGCCTCGTTCCTGAAGGTGCAGAAGTACGCCTTCTTCGAAAGCGCGAAGGGGGCCCTGGCCGGGGCGCGGGAGGTGCCGGTCCTGATGCGCGTCGCCATGCTGCTGCTGGCGGCGTCGTGCGTGCTGACCGCCTTCCTGGCAGCCGCCGGGTTCGAGACGCCGTACCTGGCGGAGGCCGCCGCGAAGGCGCTGGCGGCCGGGCGGTTCGCGATGTAGGCGGGGGGAGACCCATGTCGAAGCAGGTCGAGGTTTTCGTGATGCTGCTCCTGGCCTGGGTGCTGCTGGTGTGGCCGTTCGGCCTCCCGGCGGGCCGGCAGGACCTGGCCGCGGGGGTCCTCGCGGCCCTGGGGGCGGCGGCGCTGATGCGGGAGCCGCGCGGCGCCCGCGTGCCGGTCTGGTTCCGCCCCGCGCGAATGGGCTGGCTGCTGGTCTACCTCGTGGTGCTGGCCGGCTACGTCGTCCGGGCCAACCTCGACGTCGCCTACCGCGTGCTCCACCCGCGATGCCGATCCGGCCGGGCATCGTCAAGATCCGGACCGCCCTGGCCACGGCGCCGGCCATCACGCTGCTCGCCAATTCCATCACGCTGACGCCCGGCACCCTCACGGTCAACGCGCTCGAGGACGGGACGCTGTACGTCCACTGGATCTGCGTCCGGGACGAGAGCGTCGAGGAGGCGACGGAACGCATCGCGAGGCGACTCGAATGGTTCGTGAAACGCATCATGGAGTAGGAGACCGCCGGGCATGATCGCGACCCTGGCCTACGTCGTGCTGCTGGCGTGCTGCGCCCTGTGCCTGTACCGCATCGGACGGGACCCACCGCGCCGGACCGCGCCGTGGCCATCGACATCCTCGGCATCGTGGTCGTGTGCTTCACCGCCCTCCACGCATGGGTCACGGGCGAGGACTACTACCTCGTACGTCGGCATCGCGTGGGCCATCCTGAGCTTCATCGGGGCCATCGCGCTGGCCAAGCACCTGGAGGGGAAGGGATTCGATGAGTAGCTTCGCCGGCGTGTCGCTCCTCGTCGTGGGGCTTGCGTTCAACCTGCTGGGTTGCGTCGGCCTGGTCCGGCTGCCGGACGTCTACAACCGCCTGCAGGCCGCCACGAAGTGCGTGACGCTGGGCACGTGCCTCGTGCTGGCGGGCGTGGCGGTCCTGACCTGGTGCAGCGCGCCGCCGACGGCGGCCAAGTGCCTCGTGTGCATGGCGTTCATCCTGGTCACGTCGCCGACGGCGGCCCACGCCCTCGCCCGCGGCGCCCACGCGTCGGGGGTCGAACTCTGGGAAGGCAGCGTCGTCGACCGCTACCGCGAGGACCGCGAGCCCGGCGTCGCCGGGGGACGCGCCATGAAGCTGCCCTGCCTGCTGCAGTTCAGGATCCTCAAGCTCGCGCGTGAAGTCGCTCTTCTCGCGGCCCTACACGACGCGCTTCCCGGAGGAGCCGTTCGAGCCGGTCGACGCGTTCCGGGGCCGGCCCCGCTACGACGAGGCGGAGTGCATCGGCTGCGGCGCCTGCGCGCAGGTCTGCCCGTCGGCGTGCATCGACGTGGTCGACGAGGGCGGCGCGGACCGGCCCGTGCGGCGCCTGGTCCAGCACGTCGACGCCTGCATCTTCTGCGGCCAGTGCGAGCGCTACTGCACCACGGAAAAGGGCATCCGGCTGGCCGGCGAGTACGACTGCGTCGGCTTCTCCCGCGAGGAACTGGAAGAGGAGAGCGTGGAGAAGGAACTGCTGCACGTGCGAGGGCTGCGGCGGCGTCATCGCCCCGCTCGACCAGGTCCGCTGGCTGGTCCGGCGCCTGGGGCCGCTGGCGTTCACCAACCCGACGCTCATGCTGGTGTCCTGCGGGGAACTGGCCGTGGTGGGCGGGGACGTGACAACCGAATCCGCCGAGCCGCTGCGGTCCCAGCGGGTCAGCATTCTCTGCCCGAAGTGCCGGAGAAAGGCCGCGTTCGTGGCCTGAGTGCCTTGACCATCCGCGACGAACTCCGGGGCGTGCTCACGGGACGCGTGTGCCTGCTCGGCGTCGGGAACCGCCTGCGCGGCGACGACGGCGCCGGCCCGGCGCTGGTCGAGCGGCTCGCCGCGCGCACCGGTGCGGTGTGCGTCGACGGGGGCAGCGCGCCGGAGAACCACGTCGAGAAGGTGGCGCGGCTGGAACCGGAGGTCGTGCTGCTGGCGGACGCGGCGGACTTCGGCGGCGCGCCGGGAGACGCGCGGCTGTTCACGCCCGGCGAGCTGGACGGCGGCGGCCTGTCGACCCACGGCCTGTCCCTCGACCTCTGCTGCCGCTACCTCGCCGCGCGCGGGGTCGCGCGCGTCCTGCTGCTGGGCATCCAGCCCGGCCCGGGGAGAAGCCTGGGCGAGGGCCTGTCCCCGCCCGTGGCCCGCCGCGTCGATGACCTCGCGGCCACCCTCGCCGACCTCTGCCCGCCCGCCGCCGGCCGCCCCTGGCGGTCTCCCCGCCGGCCGCGCCCGGCGTGACGCCCCCTTTGCCCCGTTGCCCCGCACCGGGCGGCGTGGTAGCGTCCTTCGTCGTCCGCGCCGGGCAGCAGGTCATGCTGACGGTGGGCACCGGGGCGCCGGCGACGTCGGAGTCTCGCATCATGGCCTTGTCGCGCCGCTGCGCGCGTACGCGCGCAGCCCTCTTTTTGCTGGCGGGCATCGTCTCCGCGGCCGCGGTCCGCGCGCCGGCCATCGCCTTGCAGGCGCACGACATCCAGCGCCACAAGCGGTTCGACTACAGCGGCTCCAAGGTCACGCTCGACGGCTACCTGCTCGCCCCCTTCCGGCACGAGGGGGTCGGTTACCTGTGCACGCTCGTCTCCGACCAGTTCATCGTCGGCGCCTCCCACGCGCAGGCCTCGGAGTTCCTCGGCTACGACCCGGCCGGGAACGAGATCCGGCGCACGGTCGTCCAGCGCTGGCAGCTCGGCGACGACGTCTACCTCGGCAAGCTCGAGTCGCCCGTTGACACCAACGCCGTGCCCCCGGTCCCCATCCTGGTGCTGGACGACTACGCCGACTACACGGGGCTGGAGTCGCTCAACTGCGGGCAGTTCGCCGCCGGCCGCCGCGTCGTCACCTCCGCCTCGGGTGTCAACGTGGTGTTCAACCAGGCCAAGTACCTGGGCCCCGATTCCAGCTACTGCGTCGGCGGCGACTCGGGGAACGCCTCGCTCGTGGCGGTCGGCAACCGCCTCACCCTCCTGGGCAGCCATTGGTATCCCGGCAGCGATTCGCCCGTCATCGCGAAGGTGGCGGCCATGTGCGCGATCATGACCAACCACCTGCCGACGATCGTGAAGACCTCGGTCAACGGCACCGAGCCCTGCCCGGTGCTCCTCGTCCCGCGCGCGGACGTCTTCGGCAACCGGTGGACCGGGGGCAGCGCCGCCTGGACCGCCGCCGACGCCTCGCGCTGGGATGCCGGCCTGCCGACGCCGTGGCAGCTCCTGCGCCTGCAGCGCTCGACGGCGGGGGACCAGACGGTGACCTTCGACGCGACGTCCGCCATGACGGGCGACGCGGCCGCGCGCGGCACGCGGTTCGGCAACGTGCTGCTCGGGCACACCGCCGGCGGCACGAGCCGCCTCCGGGTGGGCGCGGGCAAGACGCTGGCCTGCGCCCGCGTCCACGTGGAGTCCGGCGGCGAACTGGAACTGTCCGGCGGCCTCGTGACCCCGGAGTGGGACGTCGTCGTCATGACCGGCGGGCGGGTCGTCCACAGCAACGGCGTCCTGCGCAGCCGCACGCAGGCCTCCTCGGTCAGCATGACCGGCGGCACCTACGACCTCCACAGCGGCCATGTCGACATCCGGACGAACCAGTACGTGTGGATCACCAACGGTATCTTCACCGCGCGCGGCGGCGTCGTGGGCAACGGGCGCTACCAGGGCAGGGTCGAGGTTTTCGGCCCCCTCGGCCTGTACCACGTGACCGGCGGCACGACGGACGTCGACAAGCTCACGATCGACAAGGGTGCGCAGGCGGTGCAGGACGGGGGCCACCTCGTGGGCGTGCCCATCGACGTGGTCAACGGGTCCCTCCGGCTCAACGCGGGCACTATCGGCGCGCCCTCGTACAACGGCATCTCCGTGGGCAGCAGCGGCGTCGTCCGGCAGGCCTCGGGCTACGCGTGCACGCCAAACTTCCTGAACATCTACGGCCGCCACGAACTCGGCGACACGAGCGGCAGCGCGACGATCGCCGCCCACCTGAAGGTCTACCCGGACGGCGTGCTGGTCGGGTCGGGCCGGCTCGACGGCCGGAAGAAGCAGTGCGACCTCTCGGGGCTCTGCATCGCCGATGGCCGCGGCCCGGTACAGGAACTGGACTTCGACGCGGCGGTCGTGGCCGGGAACAGCGGCTTCTACAACAAGACCGACAACCCGCGCGACGGCACGAACGGCTGGTATGCGGTCCACGGCGGGCGCCTGCGCTTCCCCGACGTCGGCGGCGCGTCCGCCTACGCCGTCAAGGCGTCCCTCGGCCCCGCCTTCAACGTCGGGGAAACGCAGCACACCAGCGCGCTCGGCACGCACGACACCCAGATCGACCTGGTCAACTCCGCGCGGTTCACCTTCACGGGGCTGGGGGAGAGCAACGGCGTGCTCTCGTCCTCGCTGTACGACCCCGCGCGCGCCGACGTGCCGCCCGTGCCGGGAGACCCCGTCTCGGTGCACCGCTTCGACCTGGCGAGCAACACCTTCACGTCCGCGAGCCTCAGCATCCGCTACGACCACGCGACGGCGCGCACGAACCGCGAAGACCGCATCCGGCTCTACCGGCACGACGGGACCGCCTGGCAGCTGCTCCCGGCCACCCTCGACCCCTCCAACCGCTGCGTCAACGTATCCGGGTTGACCTCGCTCGGCCTGTTCGCGGTCGCGGTGGAGCGGGACACCAACCTGGTGGCGCGCGTCACGGACATCGCCATGGGCACGAGTACGTTCCTCTTCTGGACCCGCGGTTCGGCTTCCGTGCGCGTCGTCGACATCAACGGCGATCCGCTGCCCGGGGCCGTGGTCAGCGGCTCTTGGAGCGGGGTCGTGTCCGGCGGTTCGACGGGTACGACCGGTGCGGACGGACGGGTGGGGTTCTCGTCGGGCTACGCGACCTCGACGGGCGTCTTCCGTTTCACGGTGACCGGCGTCACAACGCCCGTGGAGCACGCCTTCGACGCCGACGGCTCGATCCTCACGGCGGCGGTGGAGACCACCGTCTCCCCGGCGAACCGCTCACCGCTGGCCCAGCCGCAGGCGCTCACCGCCACCGGCGGCGTCGCCCGGGCCGTCACGCTCGGTGCGACCGATCCCGACGGCAACCCACTCACCTACGCCGTCGTCGATGCGCCCGCCCACGGCAGCCTCTCGGGCTTGCCCCCCGCGCTGGTCTACTCGCCCGCGCCGGGGTACCTCGGCGCCGACCGGTTCACGTTCAAGGCCAACGACGGGCGGCTGGATTCCAATGTCGCCGTCGTGCGGATCGACGTGCAAAGCCCCATTCCCGCGGCGTGGCTGACCGCGCACGGCCTGCCCGCCGGCGAGCCGCCCCACGGGGACCCGGACCACGACACCTTCTGCACGTTCGACGAGTACATCGCCGACACGCACCCGGCGGACGGCCTCTCGTACCTGCGCGTGGGGGCCGTCCGGCTGGGCGCCTCCGTGCAGGTGGAGTTCCTGCCCTCCTCCCCGAACCGGGTGTACACGCTGCAGCACAGGACCAGCCTGACGGAGGGAACCTGGGCCGATGTGCCGGGCGCGACGCGCGTGACCGGGACCGGCGGCACCCAGCCGCTGGCCGGGACGCCCGCCGGGGACGGCGGGCACTACCGCGTCGAGGTCGAACTACCCTGAGCCGCCCCCGGCCACGGGCGGCCTACTAAGCTGGCGGAGGGGGTGGGATTCGAACCCACGGTGCCCGAAGGCACAACGGTTTTCGAGACCGCCCCGATCGACCACTCCGGCACCCCTCCACAACAGATTGACCGCCACCGCGGCGCGGTTTTTCGCGTGATGCCCGCTCCTGCGGGCCAACGCGACCACGTTGCCCGCCGGAGGCGGGGTCACGTGGCGAGACCGCCCCGATCGACCCGCGTGCGCGCGAGCCCCCTGGGCTGCGCTACGCGGCTTCACACTCCGGCACCCCTCCACAACAGATTGACCGCCACCGCGGCGCGGTTTTTCGCGTGATGCCCGCTCCTGCGGGCCAACGCGACCACGTTGCCCGCCGGAGGCGGGGTCACGTGGCGAGACCGCCCCGATCGACCCGCGTGCGCGCGAGCCCCCTGGGCTGCGCTACGCGGCTTCACACTCCGGCACCCCTCCACAACAGATTGACCGCCACCGCGGCGCGGTTTTTCGCGTGATGCCCGCTCCTGCGGGCCAACGCGACCACGTTGCCCGCCGGAGGCGGGGTCACGTGGCGAGACCGCCCCGATCGGCCGGCGTGCGCGCGAGCCCCTGGGCTGCGCTACGCGGCTTCACACTCCGGCACCCCTCCACAACAGATTGACCGCCACCGCGGCGCGGTTTTTCGCGTGATGCCCGCTCCTGCGGGCCAACGCGACCACGTTGCCCGCCGGAGGCGGGGTCACGTGGCGAGACCGCCCCGATCGACCCGCGTGCGCGCGAGCCCCCTGGGCTGCGCTACGCGGCTTCACACTCCGGCACCCCTCCACCCCTCCACAACGGAAGGCGGGCCGACACCTTAGCCTACCGGCACACCATGGCAAGCCCCATCCGGCCGTCGCACCGGGCGCCCCGGTTTGCGGTTGACCGCCGCGGGCCGAGCCGTAGAGTGCGGGGCCATGGCGAAACCGCGCGTACTGATCATCACGGGCTACGGGCTGAACTGCGAGGAGGAGTCGCAGTACGCGTGGGAGCAGGCGGGGGCGGAACCGCGGCGCGCACACCTCGCCGACCTGCTCGCCGCCCCGCGGCGGCTGCACGATGCCGCTGCGCTGATGTTCATCGGCGGCTTCTCCTACGGGGACCACATGACCTCCGGCCACGTCTTCGCCGCGCGCGTGCGGCACCGCATGCGCGAGGACCTGGCCCGGTTCCTCGGCGACGGCAAGCTCGTGATGGGCGTCTGCAACGGCTTCCAGATCATGGTCAAGCTCGGCCTCGTGCCGGGGCTCGACGGCGACTACTTCACGCAGCGGCTGGCGCTCACGCAGAACGACGGCGGCACGTTCCAGAACCGCTGGGTGACACTGCGCTTCGAACCGGTTTCGCCCTGCGTGTTCACGCGGGGGCTGGACACGATGCCGTTGCCCGTGCGGCACGGCGAGGGGAAAATCTTCACGCTGGACGCGGCGCTGCTGGACCGGGTGGAGGCCGCGGGCGGCGTCGTCTGCCGCTACATCGACCCCGCGACGGGCGAGCCGGCCTCGGCCTTCCCCGCGAACCCAAACGGTTCGCTCCGCGCGATCGCCGGGCTCTGCGATCCCACCGGCCGCGTGTTCGGCCTCATGCCGCACCCCGAAGCGTTTCTGCACCCCGAGAACCATCCCGACTGGGTGCGGCAGCGTCTCGACGGCGCCCTGCCGGCGGCCGGGGCCGGGCTGCGCCTCTTCGAGAACGCGGTGGCCTACCTGCGCGGATGAGCGCCGCCCGTCCGGAGGGGGGGGATCCCCGTTGAAGACGAAGCGCTACGCGTACCTGCCGTTCGAGCGGATCCGGTTCCACCCGGACCTGGACAACCACCGGCACCTGCGCTGGGCGAAGGTGAACCACTACGAGCACGACATCCTGGCGAACGGACTGCTCGAGCCGCTGGTCGTGTGGGAACCCGAGGAGGACACGTTCTACCTCGTGGGCGGCTTCCACCGGCACGCGGCGATCCAGGCCATCCGCGGCCGGCACCCGGGGTACTACGAACGGGTCGACACCCGGCTGGTGGACGGCGAGCTGGACGAAATCCGCGCGCTGAACCTCAAGCTGAACGCCGACCGGCTCGACGCGCGCGCGGTCGACTGCCTCGACACCCTGGTCTACCTGCGGAAGGCGGGCTGGAGCCGCGAGCGCATGGCCGGGTTCTTCGACCGCGGCCTGTCGTGGATCGACGACCTGCTGCGCTGGGGACCCGGCATGGACCCGCGGGTGCGCGCCCGTCTCGAGGAGGGCCGGCTCGCGTGGTCGGCCGCCCGCCGCATCACGCGCGAACTCGAAGCGCTTCCGCCCGAAGAGCGGGAGGCGCACCTCGCCGGGTGCCTCGCCGGGCGGCCCCGGCGCGCCGCGGGCGGCCTGACCGTGAAGCGCGCGCACCGGCGCGCCCGGCGCCACGTGCAGGGCACGGAGGACGACGCCCCGGTGTTCACGGCGGGCGATGTCGAAGCGCTCCTGCGCCTGCTGGCGACGCGCGCCCCGGAGCCGGCCGAGGAAGCGCGCGTGCGGGAGGTCTTCCCCTTCCTGTTCGACTGACGCGGCGGCCGGGGTGCGGCGGGCCGCCGGCGGCCGGCACGGCGCTGGACGCGGCGCGCGGGCATCGGCTACCCTCCCGGTGTCGGCGCGGGCGAACGCGCGTCGGCGGGGGAGGGTCGGGTATGGCGCGCGGCAAGGCATCGTGGGGGGTGCTCAAGCGCGCCGCGGCGGGCTTTTTCCTGGTGCTGCAGGAGTCCTTCCGCCAGTTCGGCCGGCACGGCGGCATGGAGACGGCGGCCACGCTGACGTTCTACGGCTTTCTCTCGCTGATCCCGCTGCTGCTGCTCGTGATCTTCCTGCTCAGCCAGTTCGTGCTCTCCTCGGCGGGCGCGATCGACGCCATCGAGAGCCTCTCCTCCGAGATGTTCCCCGAGTACGGGCGCGTCCTGCTCGACGAGATCCGGACCCTTTCCGGCCAGGGCATCTGGAGCGCGGTCACCGCGCTCATCCTCTTCGGATCGATCCTGCCCTTCGCGGCGGCCACCCGGAGCGCCTTCCGGAAGATGCTGGCCCCGCACCGCCCGCCGGGCTTCTTCCGGACCCGGTTGATGGACCTGGCCGGCGGGCTCACGCTGCTGGGCCTCTTCGTGCTCGTCGTGATCGGCCGCCTGGTCTACGGGACCCTGTCCACCCGCCTGCTCGACGGGCTCAGCCTCCGCACCGACCTGGTGAACTTGGCCGCCTCCTTCTTCTTCGCCTTCGCCGGGCTCTACTTCTTCTACCTCGTCTTTACGCCCGGGGGTGTGAAGGCCCGGCACGTGGCGGGGGGCGCGCTGACCGCCGCGTCGCTGCTGTTCATGCTGCGGCCCGCCTTCGGCGCGTTCCTGCACTTCAACCCGCAGTACGGCTTCGCCTTCGGGTCGCTCAAGGCGGTGTTCCTGCTGCTCATGTGGGTGTACCTGTCCTGCGCGATCATCCTGCTCGGCGCCGAGGTGATCTCGAACGTGCGCCGCCGCGACGCGGTGCTGCTCCGCGCGTTCCTCGACGCGTCCCGGGAGCCCGGGCGCACGTCGCGGTGGCTGGTGGACCGTTTCCTCCGCGTGTGCGGCCCCGGGGAGACGGTGTTCCGCGAGGGCGAGGAGGGCCACGAAATGTTCTACGTCCAGGCGGGCGCCGTGCGGCTGCTGCGCGGCGACCTCGAGCTGCGGACCATGGGGCCGGGGGAGTATTTCGGGGAGATGTCCATGTTGGCGGACGCCCCGCGCTCGGCCACGGCCGTGGCCGCGGGCGACGGGGCGGAGCTGGTGGCGATCGCGCGCGAGCACTTCGACCGGATCCTCAAGGACGATCCGCGGGTGACGCACTCGATGCTGCAGGAACTAGCGCGCCGGCTCCAGGCCACGGACGACCGGCTGCAGAGGGACCGGCCCGCCGGGCCGGTTTCGTGAGCCGGCGAACGCGTGTCCATTTTTCGCGCGCCGCCGGAAGGAGACGCGGCCCGCGCCCGCGCGGCGGGCGCTCGGCCGGCGCGCGGGCAGGAGAGAAGGAGAGCGAACCATGCGAGAGCGGATGGCGGGGTGGGTGTGTGCCGTGATGTGCGCGGCCGCGGCGGCGGCCGGGCAGGAGCCGGCCGCGGCGCCGGCGGGTGAGACGGTCGTCGTCCGCCAGGTCGAGGCGGGCCTGAGCGAGTCGCTGCGCCGCGAGGCGAACGCGGCGATGGAGCGCGGGGTCGCCTGGCTGAAGGCCCGGCAGCAACCCGGCGGGTACTGGTCGAACCGGCTGTACCCGGCGTTGACCGGCCTCCCCGTGTGGGCCCTCACCCGGGCCGGCCAGGGGGAGACGGACCCGGTCCGCGCGGGCGTGCGCTACCTGCTTTCCTGCGCCCGCGAGGACGGCGGCATCTACTGCGAGCCCGCCGAGGGGGAGCGGGGCGGCGGCCTGTCCAACTACAACACGGCCATCTGCATGACCGCGCTGCTTCTCTCGGGCGACCCCGCCGCCGTGCCCGCGGTGCGGAAGGCGCGCCGCTTCGTCGCGCGCAGCCAGCACCTGGGCGGCGACGTCTACTACGGGGGAATGGGCTACGATGCGGCGAGCGGGCGCACGTACGCCGATCTCTCCAATTCCTACATCGCCTACGAGGCCATGCGCATGACCGAGTCGGTGGAGGACCTGCGCGCCGGGAACGAGGGGCGCGCGGACCTGGACTGGAAGGCCGCGGAGCGGTTCGTGCAGAGCAACCAGAACGACCCCCGGTTCAACAAGCAGCCCTGGGTCACCGACGACCCCGGCGAGCGGGGCGGCTTCGTCTACACCCCGGAGCAGACGCGCGCGGGCACCTTCACGGACGCCGCGGGCCGCGTGAAGTTCCGCTCCATGCAGGGCATGACGTACGCCGGCCTGCTGAGCTACATCTACGCGGACGTCAACCGCAGCGATCCCCGCGTCGAGGCGACCGTCAACTGGGTCGTGCGGAACTGGTCGCTGGGCGGCAACCGCACCACGCCCGGCGCGCCGCCCGGCGAGAAGACGACGACCGCCGACGAGCGGGAGGGGCTCTTCTACCTCTACAACGTCATGGCCAAGGGGCTCGCGGCCTACGGGCAGGACGTGTTCACGCCGCCGTCGGGGACCCCGTTCAACTGGCGGGTCCAGCTCGTGGAACGGCTGCTCGCGCTGCAGAAGACGGAGGCCGAAACCGGCCACGGCTACTGGGTCAACGAGGTCGGCCGGTACTGGGAGTCGGACCCCGTGCTCGTGACCTCCTACGCGCTGATCGCGCTGGAGGTCGCGGCGGGCCGGTAGCCGGACGGTTCAGGGTCACGCCCTGGGGCGTCCCGGCGCCACCCGGCGCGGCCGCTCCGGCCGGGGGCCCACCATCCGCCAGAACTCCTCGGCGGGCCGGAGGTTCTCCACGGAGAAGCCGAGTTCCTGGATCGCGGGATGGCCCCGCAGGACGTCCATGGGGATCCTCCTCGAGGGCAGGACGAGCACGCGGAGCTGCAGGCACTGGTTGAGCACCTGGAGGTCGCCGACCTCGCCGCACCCCTCGAGGAAGAGGATCTGCAGCGGCATCTTCGCGCAGGGGTCCAGGTTGCTCACGCGGGTGTGGCGCAGATCCAGCTGGAGCAGCGGGCAGCCCGCCAGGGGCCCGATATCGGAGACGCCGCTGCCGTAGAGCCAGAGGTAGCGAAGGGGCAGCCCGGCGAGCGGGCCCAGGTCGCCCAGCCTGGGCATGTTGACCAGTTCCAGCCGTTCCAGCGGCATGCCGGCCAGGGGGCCCAGGTCGCTGATGCTCGTGGCCTGCAGGTTCAGCTTCCTGAGCGGGAGACCCTTCAGCGGGGCCAGGTCGCGCAGGTTCATGCACGCGGCGAGCTCCAGTGCTTCCAGCCGCGTGTCCGCCAGGGGCGCCAGGTCGCTGACGGCCGACCCGTTGAGGATCAGCTCCCGCAGCGGGATCCCCTTGAGCGGCTTGAGGTCCTCGACGTCCTGGCAGCGCGACAGGTCGAGCCGCTCCAGGGGGAAGCCCTCGAGGGCGCGCAGGCTCGTGATCGGGCAGCCGGCCACGCAAAGATCCCGGAGCGGAGCGCCGACGAGGGGGGTCAGCGCCGTGACCCGCGTGTCCGACAGGTCGAGCCGCCCCAGCGGCGCGCCCCGCAGCGCCCCGAGGGTCTGGACGGCCGTGCCCGACAGGTTCAGGTCTCGAAGCGGAACCCCCCGCAGCGCGGTGAGTTCCCGCACCGGGGTCTGCCCCAGGTCGAGGCGCTCGAGGGGCATCCCGGAAAGGGGCTCCAGGTCCCGGACCCCCGTGCCCGACAGGTTGAGCCCCGTGATGGGCAGCCCCGCCAGCGGGCGCAGGTCGGTCAGTTCCCTGTTCCCCGCGAGGTTGATCTCGATGCCGTTGTCCGTGGGCTGCACGTTGGCCTGCAACTCGCCGGCCTGGGGGTTCACCTCCCGGAGCTGGGCCATGGCGCGCTCGAGCCGCCCGGCCTCGATCTCGAGCGGGACGTTGGCCGCCTTCTCCATCGCCTCGACGGCGACGGCCACGGAAGCCCCGAACGCGGTCGCCGCGTACTGCTCGCGGAAGGCGGCCGCCGCGGCCCGCAGCGGGGGGACGGCGGGGGGCGGGTAGGGCGTGGTGCGGACCGCCTTCGCGACCGCCTCGGGAGGGCCGCCCGGCGCCTGTCCGGCCAGGCGCAGCAGCACGTCGTACGCCTTGGCCGCTTCCGCCTCGGCCGCCTCCCGCTGCCAGCGGTTCAGGGCGGCGGCCAGGGCCGCGCCCAGCGGGGTTCCCCCGGCCTCGAACTGCTGGGCGGCCACCGTCGGGCGCTGCGCCTGCCAGGCGAGAAGGCCGCGCATGATGCAACGGTCCGGCGCCGGGTCCGCGCCGAGGCGCCGGAACCGCTCGGCCACCGCCAGTTCGTCGTAGCCGATGTCGCGCGCGACGAGGCCGGCCTCGAAGGTCTTGCGGGCGTGAATCACGTGGCCCTGCACGTCCCCGATCTCCCAGGTCTCCGCGCCCGTGGTCAGGGCCAGGGTCACCGTCCGGCCCGCGTCCGCCGCCACGCCGGCCATGACGGCCTCGGGCAGGCGGGCGACGGCCTTGACTTCCTCGGCGAGTCCCGCCACCCGGTCCGCCGCGGGCGACAACGCCTCGTCGGCCGCCGCCTGCTCGAGCAGGGCCCGGGCGGCGGGGAAGTCCTGCCGCAGCAGGTCGGCCGCGAGCTGCCCGTGGAGAGCGGCCAGGAGGGTTTCCGCCTCGGCGGCGCGTGCCGCCTCCTCCCGGGCACGGACCGCCTCTTCCGCCTCGCGCCGGCGCCGGGCAATGTCGCCGAGCAGCGCCGCGCGGAGTTCGGCGAGTTCCTCGGCGAACCGCCCGGGCTCCGCGCCCGCCGCCGAAGCCGCGCCCTCCAGGTCGCCGCGCCCGACGAGGTCGGCGACCTCGACGCGCAGCGCCGCGGCGGCTTGCGCGACAGCCCGTCGCCGCCGTTCCGCCGCCTGGGCATGCACCGCCTTGACCCGGCCGGCCAGCGGCGTGCCCGCGGCCGGCTGGCGGAGCGCCCCGGCCCGTGCGAGCGTCTCGTCGAACGCCTCCGGGTGCGCGGCGCAGAATGCCTCCAGCTCCTCGACCTGCCGCGCGAGGGCTTCGCGCTGTTCGCGCCCGGCATCGGGGAGGTCCCGCCCGTCCGGCGTCTGCGGCCCGGGCGGAGCCGGCCGGGGAGCGGGTGCCGCGCCGCGCTCCCGCGCCGTCCGGATGACGACGAACGCCCCCAGCGCGGCGAAGAGGACCACGCCCAGCAGCGCCCCCACGCGGACGTGCCTCGGCGGTGCGGCGTGCGACGCCCTGGCGAGCGCGCTCACGTCGCCGGCCCGCATCGTGAGCGAATCGTTCCGGCCCAGGGGTTTGCCGGTCGGCGCCTTGCCGCGCCGCACGCGTTCCAGGTCCCCGATCAGGGCCTCCCAGTTCGGGTAGCGCGCCGCCGGGTTCTTCGCCAGCATCCGCTTCAGCAGGACGTCGCAGGACAGGGAGACCTCGGGCCGGGCCGTGCGCACGTCCGGCAGCTTCTCCGTCACCTGCCGGCGGAGGACCTCCGCGGGGTCCGCGCCGGCGAAGGGCACGACCCCCGTCAGCATGTGGTGCAGGGTTGCGCCGAGCGAGTACATGTCCGAGCGGCAGTCCGCCTCGCGTCCTTCCGCCTGCTCGGGGCTCATGTAGTTCGGCGTGCCGACCACGAACTCCGCGTCCTCCGTGCCGGCCGCCTGCATCTCCGCGGTGAGCGAGAGCCCGAGGTCGGCCAGCTTGGGCTCCCCTTTCGTGTCGAGGAGGATGTTCGAGGGCTTGATGTCCCGGTGAAGCAGGTGGTGTTCGTTCCACGCGTAGGCGAGGGCGGCCGCCACCTTCGCCACGATGCGCAGGGCGTCCTTCTCCGGGATCGGGCCGTCGCGCTGCAGCCGGTGGTCGAGCGACTCCCCCTTGACGTACGCCATGGCCATGAACAGGACGCCGCCGTCTTCCCCCGCCTCGTGGGCCGTCACGATGTGGGCGTGTTCGAGGCGGGCCAGCATGTGCACTTCGTTGATGAAGCGCTGGGCCTTCGCAGGGTCGACGGCCACGGCCTCGGGCAGGATCTTGAGGGCGACCGGGCGGTCGAGCGAGAGCTGGAGGGCGAGGTAGACCTGGCCCATGCCGCCCTCGCCGATCAGTTGATTGATCCGGAAACCGCCCAGCGTGACGCCCGGCCCGATGGGCTTCTGCGGCACCTCGACGCCGGCTTGGCAGTGGGGGCAGACCGTCCGCGTGCCGGCCGCGGCCGCGTCCGCCTCGGCCGTCTTGCCGCACTGGCTGCACTGGAAGCTGATGAGCATGACGCGTTGTCTGTCCGATGACGTGGGCCCGGGCCGAAGGGATCATAGTCGAGCCCGCTACGGAAACACAACGCGCTTCGGCCCGGGCGGGCGTATCAGGCCGGGGGCGCGGGGTCCGGCCCCGGTTCGTCTGCCGCCGCGCCCGCGGCGGGCGCCTCGCGGGCCGGCGGCGCCGGGCGGGGCGTGGCCGAGGCGATCGCCGACTTGCGCAGGTGCGAGGGCAGGATGCGCAGTTCGTCGCGGTACTTCGCCACCGTGCGCCGCGCGACCTTCGTGCCCCGCTCCCGGAGCGCCTCCATGATCGCCTGGTCGGAGTACGGCGCCGCCGGGTCCTCCCCGGCGATCAGCTGGTTGATGGCGTCCTTGACCGTCTTGTTCGACACCGAGGCGCCGCCTTCGGTCCGGTAGCCCGGCGTGAAGAAGTACTTCATTTCGAACGTGCCGCGGGGCGTCTGCATGTACTTGGACGCGATGGCCCGGCTGACGGTCGTCTCGTGGATGCCGAGCAGGCCCGCGATGTCGGCCATCGTGAGCGGGCGCAGGTGCGAGACCCCGTGCTCGAGGAACTCCTCCTGGGCGCGCACGATCTCGGTCGCGATGTTGGAGATCGTCTGTTGCCGCTGGTCGATGCTGCGGAGCATGAACGAGGCGGCGCGGATCTTGTCGCGCACGTACTCGCGGGTTTCCTTCGGGGTGTCCGGGTCCTCCATCAGCCGGCGGTACTGCCGGCTGATCCGCACGCGCGGCAGCCGGTCGTTGTTGAGGATCACGACGTGGCGGCCGTCGATCTTCTGGACCGTCACCTCGGGCACGACGAAGGCCGGCAGGTCCGACAGGAACGCGCGTCCCGGTTTCGGCTCGAGCGTCGCGATGAAGCGCGCGATCCGGTCGATCTCCTCCGGGCTCGCCCCGATGGCGCGGGCAATGTCGCCGAAGCGGCGGCGGCCGAGCGCGTCCAGGTGTTGGTCCACCACGAGGGCCTCCGGCGACTCGGCCTTGCCCAGGCGGCGCAGCTGGATCAGGAGGCACTCGCGCAGGTCCCGCGCGCCGACGCCCACCGGGTCCATGTCCTGGACCAGGGCGAGCACGCGCTCGAGCCGCACGATGTCGGTGCCGGTCGTCTCGGCGAGTTCGCCGAGCGTCACGTTGAGGTAGCCGTCGACCGTGATGCTCCCGATCAGCAGCATGGCCAGCTGGCGGTCGCCCGGGTCGAGCTCCACCAGGCCGAGCTGCCCGGTGAGGTGCTCCTCGAGGCTCTCGGGCTGGGTGAGCGATTCGAGGAAGAACCGCCGGCGCTCCTCCTCGTCCGCGTGGTGGGGCTTCGCGGCGCCCGCCTGCTGGAAGTAGTCGCGCCACGCGTCGTCGAGCTGCGCCAGTTTCTCGTACTCCTCCTTGAACTCCAGCTCCTCCCGCTCCTCGTTTTCCTCCTTCCCCTCGGTGCCGGGTTCGATCTCGAGCTTTTCGTCGTCCGACGCCTGCTCCTCGAGCGTGGGGTTCTGCTCCAGCTCCTTCTGGATCAGCGTGCGCAGTTCGAGCAGGGGCACCTGCAGGAACTCGAGCGATTGGCGCAGCTGCGGCGCGAGCACGAGCTGCATGCGCTGCTGCTGCACCTGCGATAGGTAGGGCGTGGCCATGATGCTTCCGTGAAACCGTCCGAGTATACGGGCGCGCTACGCGGCGTGACAAGCGGGCACGGACGAAGCGCGCCGCGGCGGCCGCCCCGGGGGCTTGCCGCCGGGAACGCTTTGCCCCACACTGCCGCCCTCGCCGGCGGCGGGGGAGGAGAAGGGCATGCGGATCGCAAGGTATTCGATGGGGGTGGGCGACCGGTTCGGCCGGGAGGGCGCCGCGCAGCTGGCCGCCTTCCGGCAGGCCGCCGCGGAGGGGGTCGACGTCGTCCCCGTATGGAACAAGAGCCACCGGGAGCACGGGATCATCGGCACGCGCCCCGGCGACACCCGCCTCGCCGCCGAGGCCGCCGTGCGCGCCGCGTCCTGGACCGGCGCCTACCACGTGGACGCGGACCACATCGGGTTCGATACCGTGGACGCCTTTCTCGACGCCTCGGACTTCTTCACGCTCGACGTGGCCGACTTCATCGGCCGCCCCGTGTCCGCGGCCGAGGCCGACGCCTTCGCCGCCGCGCACCGCGGCCTCGAGGGGCGGCTCGAGGTGCCGGGCATCGACGGGGAGTTCGAGCTCGGCGCCGACGACCTGCGCGCCTTCGCGTCGACCTACCTGGCGGCCGTGCGCGAGGCGGGCCGCATCCACCGCCGCATCGCGGCCGCGAAGGGCGAGGGGACCTTCGTCACCGAGGTCTCGATGGACGAATGCGACGCGGCCCAGTCGCCCCGCGAGCTGCTGCTCCTGCTCGCCGCCCTCGCCGCCGAGGGCGTGCCCGTGCAGACGATCGCGCCCCGGTTCACCGGGCGCTTCAACAAGGGCGTCGACTACGACGGTGACCTCGCGCGGTTCGAGCGCGAGTTCCGCGCCGACGTCGCGGTGATCCGCTTCGCCGTCGGGCGCTTCGGCCTGCCGCCCGCGCTCAAGCTCAGCGTGCACTCGGGGAGCGACAAGTTCTCGCTCTACCCCGTGATCCGCCGCGCCGTGCGCGAGGCCGGCGCCGGGCTGCACCTCAAGACCGCCGGCACCACGTGGCTCGAGGAACTGATCGGCCTCGCGGAGGCCGGGCCCGACGGGCTCGGCGTCGCGCGGGAGGTGTACCGCCAGGCGTACGAACGGCGCGAGGCGCTCTGCCGGCCGTACGCGAGCGTCATCGACATCGACCCCGCGCGGCTGCCGCCGCCGGCGGAGGTCGGCGCGTGGAGCGGCGAGGCGTTCGCCGCCGCCCTGCGGCACGACCCGTCGCAGCCCGCCTTCAACCCGCACCTGCGGCAGCTCCTGCACGTCGGCTACAAGGTGGCCGCGGAGATGGGCGCGCGGTTCCTGGACGCGCTCGAGGCCCACCGCCCGGCCGTCGCGCGCAACGTGACGGCAAACCTGCTCGAGCGGCACCTTCGCCCGCTGTTCCCCGGGTAGCGGCGCGCCGTCGTTTTCGCGGACGGCCTGTGGTACACAGGGCGCGGGAGGGGCAGGACGCCATGTTCCAGATCGGACCGGAGATTACCGTCGCCCAGGACGGCCGCGAACCGTCGGCCTACCCCGTGCACACGCGCGTGTGCGAGCTGCCCGACACCCGGCAGGACCCGCACGGACTGGGCTACCTCGGCGCCCTCGTCAACAACGAGGCCGTCACGATGTCGTACCGCCTGGAAGTCGACAGCCGGGTCCGGCTGCTCACCCTGCGGGACCGCGCCGGCTGGCGCATCTACCGCAACTCGGTCGCGTTCCTGCTGGCCGCGACCGTCCAGGAGCTCTTCCCGGACGCGGACTTCGCCGTCGAGCACTCGCTGGGCAGCGGCTTCTACTGCTCGTTCGGGCGGGGGGCGGGCAGGGCATCGGCGAGGAGGACCTGGCGCGGCTGGAAGCCGGCATGCGGCAACGGGTCGAGCGGGACGCCCCGATCGAGCGGCGCAAGGTCGCCTTCGAGCAGGCCGTGAAGCAGTTCGAGGCGTCCGGCCAGCACGACAAGTACGACCTGCTGCGCTTCCGGAACCCGGCGAAGATCGTGCTCTACGAGTGCGAGGGCTTCGCCGACCTCGCGCACTCGGTGCTCGCGCACCGCGCGGGGGCGCTCGGCTACTTCAAGCTCCTGCCGCACCCGCCGGGCTTCGTCCTGCAGTTCCCGGAGCGCGAACGGGCGCCCGGGATGGCGCCGTACAAGCCGCAGCCGCAGCTCTTCGAGATCTTCCGCGAGCACAAGGCCGCGGGGCGCGCCCTCGGCCTGCGCACGGTCGGCGACCTCAACCGCATGAACGCGGAGAAGGAGGTCGGCGACCTGGTCAAGATCGCGGAAGCGCTGCACGAGAAGAAGATCGGCGCGATCGCCGACCGCATCGCCGCGGACGGCGAGCGGCTTCGCTACATCCTCGTCGCGGGCCCCTCCTCGTCGGGCAAAACCACGTTCTCGAAACGTCTCGCCATCATGCTGCGCGCCAACGGCCTGCGGCCGGTCTCGATCTCCGTCGACGACTACTTCGTCGACCGGGACCGCACGCCGCGCGACGAGGAGGGCCGGTTCGATTTCGAGCACCTCGAGACGGTCGACCTGGACCTCTTCAACACGCACCTCGCGGCCCTCGACCGCGGCGAGACGATCGAGCTGCCCGTGTTCGACTTCGCGGAGGGCAAGCGCACGTTCGACGGGCGCACGCTGCGCGTCGCGCCGGACCAGCCGGTCCTCATCGAGGGCATCCACTGCCTGAACCCGCGGCTGACCGAGGCGGTGCCCGCCCGAGCACAAGTTCCGCGTCTACGTCAGCGCGCTGACGCAGCTGAACCTCGACTTCCACAACCGCGTGTCGACCACCGACAACCGGCTCCTCCGCCGCATGGTGCGCGACCACCGGTTCCGCGGGAACGACGCGCTCACGACGCTCGCGATGTGGCCCAGCGTGCGGCGCGGCGAGAAGGGCTGGGTCTTCCCCTTCCAGAAGGAGGCCGACGCGGCGTTCAACTCCGCGCTCGACTACGAACTGGCGGTGCTCAAGCCCGCCGTCGAGCCGCTGCTGAAAGAGGTGAAGCCCTGGCACGCATCCTACGCCGAGGCGCGCCGGCTCATGTCCTTCCTCGACAGCTTCCTGCCCATACCCTTCGGCGCGGTGCCCCCGAACTCGATCCTCCGCGAATTCATCGGGCGGAGCAGTTTCCGCTACTAGCCCGGACCCTTCACGGGGCCGTGAACCGTCCGCCGCGTCGCGGTTCCCACCGCGTCCCGGCACACGGGCGGCTCCGCCGCCCCGCCGCCGGGCTGGCCTCCGGCGCCGCGATGCGGTAGCCTCGGCGGTTCTGCAGCCCAACCGAACGGAGACACGAGCCATGGCCGACCCAGCGAACGCGCCCGAGGAAGAACGCATCGAGGTGGACGCGCAGAACCTCTACCGCGAGGAGACCTTCACCGACCTGCGCGTGGCCAGCATCCGCCGGCTCACGCCCGTGCAGCCCGACGGGTCGCCGGACCCGGCGCGCCCGACGCGGTTCATCGCGCAGACGCACATCATGACCCAGCGCGGACCCGTGCCCATCGACTGCCCGATCGAGGCGCCGGACCTCCTGCAGGCGATCGCGCAGTTTCCCGAGGCGGTGCAGGCCGCGGTGGACCAGCTCGTGCAGCAGGTCGAGGCGTACCAGCGCGAGTCCGCCTCGCGGATCGTCACGGCGCGCGACCCGTTGCTCGGCGGCGGGCTCGGCGGCGCCATGCCGCCTCCGCCCGGCCAGGGCGGCGGGGACATCCTGCTGCACTGACCGCGCACCGCTGCCGGGCCCGCGGCGCGCGCGGTGCGCGCGCGGGGAACGCGGCGTGCCACGGAAAGGACCGGAGCGTGCCGGAAGACGGGGCGAGGAGCGCGCGGGACGGCCTGCCGGTCGTGGGCGTGACGATGGGCGATCCCGCGGGGGTCGGTCCCGAACTGTGCCTGCGCGCGCTCGCCGACGCCTCGCTGCGGGCGGCGTGCGTGCCGGTCGTCTTCGGAAGCGCGGCCGTGCTCGGGCGCGCGGCCTCGGCCTGCGGCCTGCCCCCGCCGCCCCCCGCCGCCGGCCCGGCCGAACCGGACGGGTTCCGGGCGCCCGGCGTGTACGATCCCGGCGGGTGCGATGCCGCGGGGTTCACCCCGGGGCAGGTCGGCGCGGCCACGGGGCGGGCGGCCTGCCGCTGCGTCGAGCGGGCCGTCGAGGAAGCGCTCGCGGGACGCCTCGACGCCGTCTGCACGGCGCCGCTTCACAAGGAAGCCCTGCGCGCCGCCGGCGTGTCCCATCCCGGCCACACCGAACTTCTCGCCGAGCTCACCGGCGCCGCGCGCGTCTGCATGATGCTCACGTCCGAGGCCGTCACCTGCAGCCTGGTCACCGCGCACGTCGGCTACCGCGACGTGCCCGCCGCCCTGTCCGGGGCGCGCGTGCTGGAGGTGATCGACCTCACGGCGGAAGCGGTGCGCCGCCTCCGCGGCCGCGAGCCGCGGCTGGTCGTGTGCGGGCTCAACCCGCACGCCGGCGAGCACGGCCTGTTCGGCGCCGGGGAGGAGGAGCGGATCATCGCCCCGGCCGTGGCCGCCGCGCGCGCGGCGGGTCGTTGCGTGGAAGGCCCGCTTCCGCCGGACACCGCCTTCGTGGCCGGGCGCCGGGAGCGGACGGACGCTTACGTGTGCATGTACCACGACCAGGGGCTGATCCCGCTGAAGGCGCTGGCCTTCGATACGGCCGTCAACGTCACGCTCGGCCTGCCGATCGTGCGCACGTCGGCCGGCCACGGCACCGCGCTGGACATCGCGTGGCAGGGAAAGGCGGATGTGAACAGCCTGTGCCGGGCGATCCGCCTCGCCGCGCGCCTCGCCCGCGGGCGCTGATCCCGCCCGCGCGCTCAGGACGCCGGCAGGCGGCCGGGCCCCTGCGGCGCCTGCGTGGCCAGCAGCCAGCGCAGAAGCGTCTCCCGGAGCCGCCGCGTGTGCTCCCGCTGGTCGGGCCGCCCGGCCAGGTTGAGCGTCTCGCCCGGGTCCGCCTGCAGGTCGAAAAGCTGCAGGTCGCGGCCCGCGTCGTCCACGACGAGCTTGTGGCGGGCGTCGCGCACCATCGTGCGCCGGTCGAACTCGCTGAAGACCGCCTCGTGGTGCGGGCGGTCCGGTTCGGCGAGCAGCGGGAGCAGCGAACGGCCGAAGGCGCCGGGCTTCGGTTCGGCGCCCGCGAAGCCGAGCAGCGTCGGGAACAGGTCGACGAGCGAAACGAGACCGGGGGCGACGCGGCCCGCGCCGGTCCGTGCGGGGTGGCGCACGATGAGCGGCACACGGGCCGCGCCCTCGAAGAAGCACGACTTGTAGAGCCGCGCCTTGTCGCCGAGCATCTCGCCGTGGTCCGACCAGAAGACGACGGCCGTGCGCTCGTCCCAGCCCCGGCGCCGGACGAGGTCGAGCAGCCTGCCGATGCGCGCGTCGATGTGGGCGATCTTCGCGTAGTAGAGCGCGCGAAGGCGCGCCGTCTGCCCCGGCGTCATCTCCGGGCGGCTCGAGCCGTGGCCGCCGCCGAACAGCTCCGCGTGGTAGGCCGCCGCCGCGGGGGGGAGCCCGTCGGGCGCCGGGTCCGGCGGCATCGCGGGGTCCGTAGCCGCGGGGTCGAAGCGGGCCGCCCAGTCGGCCGGGGCGTCCCACGGCTCGTGCGGGCCGCCGAAGCCCACGAAGACACAGAACGGCTCGGTGCCGTCGAGGCCCTCCAGGTAGGCCTCCGCGCGGTCGCCCACGAAGTCGTCCATGGCCTCGCCCGGCGGCAGCGGGCTGGGCCACGTGGCCTCGGGCGCGCCCGCCTCGCGGCGGCGCCGGTAGTCGTCGCGGAACACGTCGAGCAGCCCGGCCTCGCGCCAGTGGTCGGTCAGGATCGAGTCGGTCGTGCACGTCGCGTGCGGCCCGGTCGTCTCGAACACGTCCGACCAGCCCAACGCTTGGAGGTAGCCGCGGTGCCGTTCGAGGTGGTCGCCCCGGCGCTGCACGTAGTAGTGCGACTTGCCGATGTGGGCCGTGCGGTAGCCGGTTGCGCGGAGGCGGCCCGCGAAGGTGTCCGTGTCCGCCGGCAGGTGCCCCTCGTTGACCCACTGGCCGTGGTTGTGGGGGTACAGCCCGGAGAGGAACGAACTCCGCGCGGGCATGCAGAGGGGGCAGGGGGTGTAGGCGCGCTCGAAGCGGACGCCCTCCGCGGCGAGGCGGTCGACGTGCGGCGTGCGAACGGCCGGGTGCCCCGCGCAGGAGAGCGCGTCGGCGCGCCACTGGTCGGGCATCAGGATCAGCAGGTTCGGCCGCTTCGCGGACTTCGGCATGGCTCGCTCCTTTTTCCCCCGGGCAAGCGGGCATCCTATCCCGCGGCGCGTGCCGGGCGCAACGCCGCCCCCGCGTCCGTTCCCGGTTGCCACGGCGGGGTGCGCCGGGGCAGACTGCGCCGCCGTGCCCCGCGGGGCGGACGAAAGGGAGGACGAGCATGCAGACCCTGCGCGTGAAACGTATCCGCCCCGGCGCGAAGCTGCCCGCCTACGCGCACCCGGGCGACGCCGGGCTGGACCTCTTCGCCGCCGCCGGGGCCGGGCTGGAACCGGGGGCTTTCGCGCTGGTCCCGACGGGCATCGCGATCGAGCTGCCCCCCGGCACCGAGGCGCAGGTCCGGCCGCGCAGCGGCCTGGCGCTCCGGCACGGGATCAGCGTCCTCAACACGCCGGGCACGATCGACGAGGGGTACCGCGGCGAGGTCGGGGTCATCCTGGTGAACCATGGCCGCGAGCCCTTCCGTGTGACCCCCGGCATGAAGATCGCGCAGATGGTCGTGGCCGCGGTGCACCGCGTCGAGGTCGTCGAGGCGGACGCCCTCGCCGACAGCCGGCGCGGCGAAGGCGGGTTCGGCTCCACCGGCGACCGCGGCTGAAGCGCGCGGTTGGCCGCAGGGCGCCCCGGCGGGCTACTTCGAGGCCGCGGTGACCCCGCGGAACACGTGGACCCTGCCCGTGTTGAGGTTCTTCACGTGGTACTGGTCGCCCCGCGCGCCGAGGGCGCGGTAGGGCACGCCGTCCACCACCGTGATCATGCCGTCGATGAACTGCGCCCGCGCGCCGTTGTGGAACTTCGCCACGTAGGTGTCGCGGTTCGAGATCACGGCCGCGCGCGTCACCCCGATGGCGTCGGTGGACAGGACCGCTCCCACCTCGCGGGTAGCGAAGGCGGTGGGTATCGGGTAGCGGGCAGGCGATTGCAGCGTGCCCCCGTGCCCCGTCCCGGTGGGAGGCAGGAAGGGGATGATCTCGTCGCCCACGTCCTGGGATTCGTACTCCGTGGGGTAGATCAGCTCCTCGACGACGCGGAGGGATCCCGCCGGGGCGGCGGCGGCCGCGACCCACAGCAGGAGAAGGGCGGAGGCGTGAGCAGTCTTCATCGTGATCGTCCTTTCGCGGCGTCGCCGGCGCGGCACCCGGGCCGGCTCGCCCACCTATCCTCGCCCGGCCCCAAAACCCAACACCGCCCGCCGGGAGCGCGCCGGCGCGGCCCCCCGCCGGCGTGACATCCCTTTTACGATTGTTTTTCATCCCCGTGACCCGCGCCGCGGCCGCCGTGCGTCTAATGGGTGACAGCAGGGCGGGGCGTGTGACCCCGCCCGGGCAACCCGGGAGGCGGCAGGATGAAGACTCGCACAGGATGGATTCGCTCGGCGGCCTGGGCCGCCGGACTCGCCGCGGCGGCGGCCCACGCCGGGCCGGCCGGGGCCTCGGTGGTCTGCCGCGCGGAACTGGACCGGCAGATCCTGCCGGCGGGATCCGCGCAACGCGCCGTGGTCAAGGTCACGCTGGACGCGCCGGACCCCCCGCGCCACACGGACCGCCCGCCCGTCAACCTCGCGCTCGTGATCGACCGCTCGGGCTCGATGAACGGGGCGAAGATCCGCCAGGCACAGGAGGCGGCCGTCCAGGCGCTCCGGCGGCTGGGCCCGCGCGACCTGTTCTCGGTGGTGATCTACAACCACGAGGTCGAGACCCTCGTCCCGGCGCAGAGCGCCGCGAACACGGCATGGATCGAGTCGCGCATCCGCGAGATCCGCGCGGACGGCAACACGGCGCTTTTCGGCGGCGTCAGCCAGGGCGCGGCCGAGATCCGCAGGCACGGCGGCGAACGCTACGTCAACCGCATCATCCTGCTGTCCGACGGCCTCGCCAACGTGGGGCCCAGCAGCCCGGCCGACCTCGGCCGGCTGGGCGCCGCGCTCGGCAAGGAGCACATCACGGTGACCACCGTCGGCATAGGAAACGGCTACAACGAGGACCTGATGACACAGCTCGCGCAGAACAGCGACGGGAACACGTACTTCGTGGAGGATGTCGTCGACCTGCCGCGCATCTTCGCGGCCGAGCTGGGCGACGTGCTCAGCGTCGTGGCCAAGCAGGTCACCATCGAGGTCGAGTTTCCCGACGGCAGCCGGCCCCTGCGCGTGATCGGCCGCGACGGGCGGATCCGCGGCGGCACGGTGCAGCTGGACCTCAACCAGCTGTACGGCGGGCAGCAGAAGTACGTGCTGATCGAGGTGGAGGTGCCTCCGGGCGCGGGCCGCGAGGCGCGTGACCTGGCCGTGGCGCGCTGCCGGTACGAAAACGTCTTCAGCCTTGAGCGCGAGACCGCGACCGCCCGGCTGCAGGTGCGGTTCAGCCCCCTGGAGCGGGACGTGACGGCTTCCGTCAACCGCGCGGTGCAGACCGAGTGGATCAAGAACGAGATCGCGATCGCGCGCGACCGGGCGGTGGAGCTGGCCGACGCGAACCAGCCGCGGGCCGCCGTCGCCGTGCTGCAGGAGCAGCAGGCCGCGCTGGGCCGCCGCGCCCGGGAACTCGGGCTCGGCGCCGAGGCCGAGGAGGAAGTGAAGCGGCTCGAGTCCGACGCCCGGAAGCTCAACGAGGACGGCATGTCCAGCAGCCTGCGCAAGACGTTTCGCACCGACAGCTACCAGACGCGCAACCAGCAGCAGAAGCAGTGACCGGTCGCGACGGGCGGTGGAGGCCGGGGCGTCCGTGCCCCGGCCCCGTCGCGCGACCCGCGGGTCGCGCGCGGCGCGGCGGTCTGGTAGCATGCCGCGCGCCGGGCGTCCCGCGGCCGTGACCCAGGCGATGACATGCGATACCGAGCCCTGATCAGCTACGCCGTGCTGCTGTTTCTCCCGGCCATCGGGATCAGCCTTCTCGCCGCGCGGCTGCTGGCCCACGAGGAGGAGCGGATCGGCCGCACGGTCCGCGACGCGGTAACGGCGCGCGCCGCGGCGCTCGCGGATACCGTCGATGCCGCCGTCGGCGAGGCCCGCAGCGAGCTGCAGCGCGTCCTGGCCGGGATGGCGCCCGCGGGGCGCGCGGCCGAGCTGCGGCGCTGGGAGGCCTCCAGCCCGCTGGTCAGGAACGTCTTCGCCTGGCGTCCCGCGGAGGGCCGTGTGCTGCCCGACCCGGCCGAACCGATGACGCGCGAGGAGGCTGCCTTCGCGGAGCGGTTCGGACCGCTCTTCCGGGGCGAGGTGCCGTGGCGGGCGCCCCCGGGCGAGGCGGCGGCGGGGCCCGCCGCGCCGGGGAAGTCCGCGCGGCGCGAACTCAAGGAACTGGCGGCCGGGATCCGCCCGGCGGCCGGGCCGGTCGATGCCGCGGGCTGGATACCGTGGTTCGACGCCAACCAGCTGCACCTGCTCGGGTGGGTGCGGCGCGCCGGCGAGGACGAGGTGTACGGCGTCGAGGTGGAGATGGCGACCCTGCTCGCCCGCATCCTCCCCGTGCTGCCCTCGGCCCCGCCGGCGGGCGGGACCCTCGCCCTGCTCGACGGGGAGGGCCGCCCCGTGTGGCAGGCGGGCGATGCGGATCTCGCGGCGCGGCCGCCGCCGGAAGCGTCCGTTCCGGTGGGCTCCTCGCTCCCGCACTGGCGCGCGGCCTTCTTCGCGCCGCCGGGCTGGAACGCGGGCGTGGGCCGGCCGTTCCGGGTGCTCTCCGTCTTCGTGGTGGGCGGGTTCCTCGCCGCCATGCTCGCCGGCGGCGGGCTGCTGCTGCGCGAGGCGCGGCGCCAGTGGCGGGACGCCGCGCGCAAGACCAGCTTCGTTTCGAACGTCTCCCACGAGCTCAAGACGCCGCTCACCACGATTCGCATGTACGCCGAACTGCTCGAGGAGGGCCGCGTGGCCGACGACGCCAGGCGTCGCGACTACCTCTCGGTCATCGTGTCCGAGAGCGGCCGGCTGACGCGGCTGGTCAACAACGTGCTCGACTTCAGCCGGCTCGAGCAGCACCGGAAGACCTACCGGCCCGCCCGGTTCGACCTGGTGCCCCTCGTGCGGGCCGTGGTGGAGCAGCAGCGGTTGCGGATCGAGCAGGCGGGCCTGCGCCTGGAGGTCGAGTTGCCGGCGCCCGCGGCCGAAGCCTGGGTGGACCGGGACGCGTTCGAGCAGGTGCTGCTCAACCTGCTCGACAACGCCGTGAAGTACGCCGCGGCGGGGGGCTCGCTGCGCGTGCAGGTGCGGGCCGCGCCGCGGGGGTGGGAACTGGCCGTGCTCGACCGCGGTCCCGGCGTGCCCCGCGCCGAGCGGGAGCGCGTCTTCGGCATGTTCCACCGCGTGGAGACGCGCTGAGCGCGAGCCGTCCCGGCACGGGGCTGGGCCTGAGCATTGCGCGGCGGCTCGCGCGGGACCTGGGCGGCGACCTCGTCTGCCGGCCGCGGCCCGGCGGGGGCGCCGCGTTCGTGGCCTCGTGGCCGGGGGATCCGCCGTGAAGGCGCCGTGCATCCTGGTGGCGGAGGACGACGCGCACATCCGCGAGGGCCTGGTGGCGGCGCTGGAAAGCGAGGGCTACGCGACCGCGACGGCGGCCGACGGCGAAGCGGCCCTGCGCCGTTGGCGCGAGGGCGGCATCGGGCTGTTGCTGCTCGACGTCATGATGCCGGGCTGCAGCGGCTACGACGTGTGCCGCGAGGTGCGTCGCACCGATGCGCGGGTGCCCGTCATCATGGTGACCGCGAAGGGGGAGGAGATCGACAAGGTCGTGGGGCTCGAGCTCGGCGCCGACGACTACATCACCAAGCCGTTCGGCGTGCGCGAGCTGCTGGCCCGCGTGGCCGCCGTGCTGCGCCGCAGCCGCGCGGCGCCCGCCGCGCCGTCCGGGGAGGACCTCCCCGACCGGTTTCGTTTCGGCACGGTGGAGGTGGACCGCCGGCGCTACACCGCCACGCGCGGCAGGCGCACCTTCGAGCTTTCCGCCCGCGAGCTCAAGCTCATCGAGGTTTTTGCCCGGCACCCGGAGGAGGTGCTCGGCCGGGACCGGCTGCTGAACGAGGTATGGGGCGTGGAGTACTTCGGCACGACCCGCACCCTCGACCAGCACATCGCGCAGCTTCGCAAGAAGATCGAGCCCGACCGCCGCGCGCCCTCGACCCTGCTCACCGTGCACGGCGTCGGCTACCGCTACCGGCCCGCTTCGCGGGCGTCCTGAAACCGTCCCCCGTTGGACAGGCGCCCGGCCCTGCGTATAGTGGGGCAGGAAAGTTAGGCTCGCCTAAAACCGGGCGCCTGCCGCACGAGGGGAGACGAAGACATGGCCTACGAACTACCGAAGCTGGAGTACGCGTACGACGCGCTGGAGCCGCACCTTGACGCGCGGACGATGGAGATCCACCACACGAAGCACCACGCGGCCTACGTCGCCAAGTTGAATGCCGCGCTGGAGCAGCAGCCGGCCCTGCAGGCCCGGCCGCTCGAGGAGCTGCTGGGCGACCTGGCGTCCGTGCCCGAGGCCCTGCGGACCGCGGTACGCAACCACGGAGGCGGCACGTTCAACCACAACCTGTTCTGGCGCGTGATGGCGCCCGGCGCGGGCGGCGCGCCCGGCGGCAAGCTCGCGAAGGCGATCGACGCCGAACTGGGCGGGTTCGGGGCGTTCCAGGCGCGCTTCACCGAGGCGGCGTCGGGGCGGTTCGGTTCCGGGTGGGCCTGGCTCGGCGTGAAGGACGACCGCACGCTGTGCGTGTGTTCGACCGCCAACCAGGACCATCCGATCATGAAGGGCGTGGTCGACGGCGGCTGCCGGCCGATTCTCTGCCTGGACGTGTGGGAGCACGCGTATTACCTGCACTACCAGAACCGCCGGGCCGACTACATTGCCGCCTGGTGGAACGTGGTCCACTGGGCCCGCGTGGGCGAGGCCTACGACCGGCTCGCCGGCTGACCGGGCGGCCTGGTCCGGCCGGGGAGCGGGGGCCCCGGACGGGACATCCCGTTGCCGTAGCCGGTGAACCCTATCCGCCTGACAGGATGCGCGCGGGTCACCAAGCGGTACGCCACACTTTCACAAGTGTGGCGTACGGGCGGGCCGGGGGGAGCAGTGCGGAAAGCTACCGAAATCTCCCCGCCGGCAAAGGGGATCCGCGGGAGCCGACGAGGTGACGCGGTCACGGGGCCGGGTTGCGGGAACCGCCCTTGCCAGCGCGTGCGCGCCGTGCCGCGCCCGATCAGGGAGTCGAAGGCTTCGGCACCACGGGCACGTGCACTTCGAGTTTCTTCAGAAACCAGGGGACAAACGGGGCGTTCCAGAACACCGCGTACGCAGGGCCATCGGCCTGCCAGGCCGTTTCGGCCAGGCGCGAGCGCAGCTCCTTCTCCAGCTCGGCGACGTGGCCCGCCCGGTAGGTCCCCCGGGCACCCAGCGCGGCCACCGAACGCGCGGGCACCTGCACCACGCGCACACCGGGCGATCCCGTCGCCTTCTCGCGGTCCGCACGGCCCACGTAGAAACGCATGCGGGCCGCATCCAGATCGCCCTCGACGGGCGTGGTCATCGAGATGTCCTTCTCCCGTATGTAGCCGAACAGGCGGCGGAAGAGCGGGTTGGACCGGTCGAAATACGTGCCGTCCGACTCGGCGACCAGCACGGTGCCCGCGGGGAGCGTCTTGATCTCGAACACGCCGGGCGCCGTGGGCGCGAAGGCTCTTTCGTAAACCGCCCCGTGCGCCTGAACCGCCATACCCACCCCGCTCGCGGCGAGCAGCAGCAACCAAGGCCTCATCGCAAGCCCCCCCACCCGTTGCCGGCCGCCCACCGCCCGGCCCCGTCGCCCGCAAAATACACCCCCAGTACCGCCATCGCCAGCCCGCACCCCGCGATGAGCCACCGGTAGACCGCCGGCGGACACACGCGACGGCCCTGCGCGACGGCCAGCGCCACGAAGCTGTACCAGGCCAGGTCGGCCGAAATGTGGCCGGCGTAGAAGCTGGCCAGTCCCACCGGCCCGAGCCGCAGCGCCTGTCCGGCCAGGTTGAGCCCGATCGTGGCCCACCACAGCGCCCAGTAGGGGTTGGACAGGCTGAGGACCACGCCGAGCAGCACCGGACCCCGGCGCCCGCCCCCCGGTGCGCCGCCCTCCCGCCTCCGCAGCGCCCGCTCCACGGCCGCACCGGCCGTCAGCGCCATGTGGGCGCCCATGAGGACCAGCAGCGCCCCGCCGAGCATGCCCAGCAGGCCGAGCACGTCCGGCCGGGTGATCCAGGCGGCGAGGCCGAGGACGACGGCGGCCAGCACGGCCAGCTCGAGCAGGGCATGGCCGAGCACGATCAGCGGACCCGCCCAAAAGCCCCGCTTGAGCGTCTCGCTCAGGGTCGCCGTCAGCACCGGGCCGGGCATGATCGCCCCGGAGAACCCGATCAGCAGCGCGCTCCAGAAAAGGAAGAACAACGCGCCCATGGCCCGCCCAGCAAAGGGCCGCACCCCGGCCTTGTCAACTCCGGCGGCCGCGCCGGGACCGGTTGCCGCGGGCCGCCCGGCCGTCTACTATGCGGCCATGCGGAGGCGGGACACCTACGACGTGGTCTGCAGCGCGGCGGCCGTCGCGGCGGACGCCGCGGCCATCCTCTCGGGTTTCCTGCTGGCGGAGTGGGTCCGGTTCGAGAGCGGATGGATCCCGATGTTCCACGACGCGCCGCCCGACCGCAGCATCTACCTCTACGGGGCGCTGCTGGCGACGGCGCCCCTGCTGCTCATCTTCCACGGCCTGGGCCTCTACGTCCGGCCCCAACTCGGTCCCTTCAGCGAGAAGGTCCCCCGGCTCGTCCGGGCGGTCGGGCTGGGCATCCTCCTCGCCATGGCCCTCGCTTTCGCCGTTCGCACCGAGCCGCCCTTCTCGCGCGTGGTCGTGGTCGTCTCGCTCTTCACCGTGCTCGGCACGGTCCTGTTCGAACGCGGCGTGCTGCACCGGGCCGAGATCGCGCTCGCCCGCCGTTCCGCGTCGCGGCACCGCGTGCTGATCCTGGGCACCGACGCCACCGCCGCCCGCCTCAAGCAGGCGCTCGAGGACGAGCCGCGCCTGCACTCGGAGGTGACCGGGTTCCTGCGGCTCGACCCGGGACGCGACGGCGCCCAGGCCGTCTCGCCGGACCTCGTGCTCGGCCCGCTCGACCGCCTTCCCGACCTGCTGGCCGCCGGCGGCATCGACCGCGCCCTGCTCGCGACCGGCGCGCTGCCGCACGACCGCATCATCGAGATCATCCTCGCGTGCGACCGCTACCTCGTCGCCTTCGAGATGGTGCCCGACCTCTTCCGGGTGCTGACCACCGCGGTCGAGGTGCGGACGGTGGACGGCATCCCGCTGCTGGGCCTGCGCCCCTGGCCGCTGGACCGGTTCTGGAACCGCATCCTCAAACGCGCCGAAGACGTCGCCGGCGCCCTCGTCGGCCTCGTGCTGTCCGCCCCCCTCGTCGCGGCCGCCGCGTACCTCGTCAAGCGCAGTTCGCCCGGCCCCGTGTTCTACCGCCAGGAGCGCTGCGGCGAGACGGGCCGCGGCTTCACGATGCTCAAGCTGCGCAGCATGCAGCAGGACGCGGAGAGCGGGAGCGGCCCCGTGTGGGCCACGGAGAACGACCCCCGCTGCACCCCGGTGGGCGCGTGGCTCCGGCGCTGGAGCATCGACGAACTCCCGCAGTTCTGGAACGTGCTGCGCGGCGACATGAGCCTCGTCGGTCCGCGCCCCGAGCGCCCGGCTTTCGTCGAGAAGTTCCGGGCCGACATCGGCCGCTACATGTGGCGGCACGTGTCCAAGCCCGGCATGACGGGCTGGGCCCAGGTGAACGGGCTCCGGGGCAACACCGACATCCGCGAGCGGATCACGCTCGACCTGTACTACCTGGAGAACTGGTCGCTGGCGCTGGACTTCAAGATCATCCTGCGCACCTTCTTCTCGCGCGAAAACGCCTACTGAAGACGCCGCCGGCAAGGGAGGCTCCACGGATGCAACAGGTCACGCAGCTCGACCACCCGCTGGTCCAGCACCACCTCGGCGCCGTGCGCGACGCATCGACCCCGCCCGAGCACTTCCGCCGCGCCCTGCAGCGCCTCGCCGTGCTCCTCGCCTACGAGGCGACGAGCGACCTGCCGCTCGAGGAGGGCGCCGTGCGCACCCCGCTCGCCCGCACCGCCTGCCGGCGGGTGGCGGCCCGCATCGGCCTCGTGCCCATCCTCCGCGCCGGCCTCGGCATGGTCGACCCCGTCCTCGACCTCCTGCCGGAAGCCGAGGTGTGGCACCTGGGCTTCTACCGCGACGAGCAGACGCTCAAGCCGGTCGAGTACTACCGGAAGCTGCCCGGCGAACGGCCGGTGGACGTCGCGATCGTGCTCGACCCCATGCTGGCCACCGGCGGCTCGGCGGTCGCCGCCCTCGCCGCGGTGAAGGACTGGGGCGTGCCGCGCGTGAAGCTCATCTCGCTCATCGCGGCGCCCGAGGGGATCGGGCGGGTGATCCGCGAGTTCCCGAACACGCAGGTGTACGTCTGCGCCGTCGACGTCGGCCTCGACGCGCACGCCTACATCGTCCCCGGGCTCGGCGACGCGGGCGACCGGTTTTTCAACGCCGCCGCGGAGTGACCCGCCGCCGGCCGCCGCGGCGGTTGACTTCGCCCGCCGCCGGTGTATCCTTGCCGCTCTTTTCCCCGCCCGCGGACGGGCGGATCACAACGAAAGGACAGGAGAAGCCCATGATCGTCACCACGAAGGAACTCTTCGCGCACGCCTACGGCAAGTACGCCGTCGGCGCCTACAACATCAACAACCTCGAGCAGACCATGGGCCTGTTCCGCGGCTGCATCGACAGCAAGGCCCCGTTCATCATCCAGATCTCCAAGGGCGCGCGCGCCTATACCGACAAGCGCATGCTCGAGGCCATGATCCGCACGGCCGACGAGATCTTCCCCGAGGCGGTGTTCGCCGTCCACCTGGACCACGGCGACGAGGAAGCCTGCATACGACTGCATCGACGAGCGGTTTCTACAGCTCGGTGATGATCGACGCCAGCGCCGAGCCGTTCGAGAAGAACATCGAGATCACCAAGCGCGTGGTCGACGCCGCCCACGCCAAGGGCATCGTCGTCGAGGCCGAACTCGGCAAGCTCGGCGGCGTGGAGGAGGACGTGTCCGTCGCCGAGGCGGACGCGAAGCTGACCAACCCGGAGGAGGCGAAGGACTTCGTCGAGCAGTCCGGCTGCGACTGCCTGGCCTGCGCGATCGGCACCAGCCACGGCGCCTACAAGTTCGCCGGCAGCCAGGGCCTGCACTTCGACGTGCTCGAAGAGATCCAGAAGCGGCTGCCCGGCTTCCCGCTGGTGATGCACGGTTCCAGCTCCGTGCCCCAGGAGGAGGTCGACCGCATCAACGCGGCCGGCGGCCGGCTCAAGGGCGCCAAGGGCGTGGACGAGGACCAGTTCGCCCGCGCCGCCAAGCTCGGCGTCACCAAGGTGAACATCGACACCGACGGCCGCCTCGTGTGGTGTCGCGTCCACCGCGAGAGCTTCCGCGACAACCCGGAAAACTTCGACCTGCGTCCGCCGGGGAAGGTGTTCATGACGGCCTACGCCGAGTTCATCGCGCACAAGAACGAGAAGCTCGGCAGCGCCGGGCACCTCGACGAGGTGCGCGCGCTGGTCACCACGGCCTGATCCGCCCGCGGTCCGGGATCGTGACAGGGGCCGCTCCGGCGGCCCCTTTCCGTGCGTGGCGGCCGTCCTTGTCGCCCTTTCTCGTGCGGCGTATGCTGCCGGCGATGAGGACGGAGAAGGACTCGATGGGCGAGGTGGACGTACCCGACGGGGCGTACTACGGCCCCCACACGGCGCGGTCGCTCCGCAACTTCCCCCTCTCCGGCCGCGCGATGCCCCCCGATATCCTGCGCGCGGTCGTGCTGCTGAAGCAGGCCTGCGCCCGGGCGAACATGGAAGGGGGCGGGCTGGATCCCGCAAAGGGCGAGGCCATCGTGTGCGCCTGCGGCGAGGTGCTGGAGGGCAAGTTCGGCGACCAGTTCCCGGTCGATGTCTTCCAGGCCGGGTCCGGCACGTCCACGAACATGAACGTGAACGAGGTCCTGGCCAACATCGCCTGCGAGATCCTCGGGGGACGCCGCGGCGACCGGTCGCTCGTGCACCCGAACGACGACGTGAACCGCGGCCAGTCCACCAACAACGTGTTTCCCAGCGCCATCCGCATGGCCGCCCACGACGGCGCGGGCCAGCTGCTGGAGGCGGTCGCGCACCTGGCGAAGGCCCTGCGCGCCCAGGGCCGCGCGTTCGCCGGCGTGCTCAAGGCGGGCCGGACCCACCTGCAGGACGCCGTGCCCGTGACGCTGGGGCAGGAGTTCGACGCCTGGGCCCGCGCGCTGGAGAAGGCCGCCGCGCGGATCGCCGGGGCGCGGCAGGCCCTGCTCGAACTCGGCATAGGCGGCAACGCCGTGGGGACCGGGCTCAATACGCGCGCGGCCTTCCGGCCCGCGGTCGTGAAGGCCCTGCGCGAAAGCACCGGCACGGCGTGGCGCGTCGCGGAAGACGGCCTGGAGCTCACGCAGTCCCTTGCCGATCTCGCCGCCTTCTCCGCGGCCCTGCGCCTTCTCGCGGCCGACCTCCAGAAGGTGTGCAACGACCTGCGCCTGCTTGCTTCCGGGCCCCGCACCGGCCTGGGTGAGATCGAGCTGCCTGCCGTCGAGCCCGGCTCGTCCATCATGCCCGGCAAGGTGAACCCGGGCATCTGCGAGGCGGTGAACATGGTCTGCATGCAGGTCATGGGGCTCGACCACGCCGTCGCGCTCGCCGCCGGCGCGGGCCAGCTGGAACTGAACACCCACATGCCGCTGGTGGCCGCGAACGTTTCCGACGCGCTGCGCCTGCTCCGGTCCGCCTGCGCCGTGCTGGAAGAGAAGGGCATCCGGGGCCTCTCGGCCCGCCGCGACGTCTGCCGCCGCCACTTCGAGGAAAGCGGCGCCCTCGCGACCGTCCTCAACCCCGCGCTGGGCTACGACCGCGTGGCGGAGCTGGTGAAGGAGTCGCTCCGGGACGGGCTCACCCTGCGGCAGCTCGTCCTCGCCCGCGGGCTCATGAGCGAGGCCGAGTTCGAGGCCCTGCTCGCCGCCTCGACCGGCCCCCGCCCGGACTGACGGCCCGGCCGGCCGCGCCGCCGGCGTCGAGCCAGTCCGCGAAGGCGGGCAGCCGGCCGCCGAGCGCATCGACCGCGCGGCGCAGCATGGCCAGGGCGGACGGGATATGCGCCTCGAAGCGCCCCGCGCCCGGCAGGGCCGCCAGCCGCCCGAAGGCGCCCAGCGCCTGCGTCAGCCGCTGCACCGCCGCCCACCAGAACAACGCCCCCGTCTCCGCCCCCAGCCGGGCTTCCCGGGCATAGCGCGCCAGCATCCGCTCCTGCAGGGCGGGCTCCGGCGAGACGTACGGGTCACACAGCAGCGAGGCGAGGTCGTAGGCGGGCGGGCCGTAGCGCATGCCCTGGAAATCGATGAAGGCGGGGCCGCCCGGCGTCAGCAGGATGTTGCTCGACTGGAGGTCGCGGTGCAGGAGCGCGCGCCGCGCACCCGCCAGGCGGTCCCCGGCGCCGCGCAGTTCGCGAAGCAGCGCCCGGCGCCGCGCGGGGCAGAGGGCGGTCCGCTCGCGCAGGAAGTGGACGTCGAACAGCTCGTGCTCCCGCGCCAGCAAGGCGCCGTCGAACGGCGGTTCGAGCTCGAGCCGCGCCCTGCGCGCCGCCGGCGTGCCGTGGTCGTGCCACCGGATCACCTGCCCGAGCACGGCGGCGTAGAGCGCGGCCCGGCGCCGCGGGCCGGCCGCGCGGGCGGCC
Source organism: uncultured bacterium (assembly GCA_963744655.1). Lineage (GTDB taxonomy): Bacteria > Verrucomicrobiota > Kiritimatiellia > PWTM01 > PWTM01 > CAVUUJ01. The sequence goes on from CAVUUJ010000002.1 coordinate 1,657,639, forward strand.
GCCGCCAGGTCGCGGTCGCCCAGGTCCTCGAGGAAAAGGAAGCGCTCCGCGGGATCCTCCCGGCTCACGGCCGGCACGCGCAGCCCCGCGCGGGCAAGGAAGCGCGCGTGCGACGCGTACCGCGCGTTCTCGGGCCGCTCGAGGCCGTAGCGGACGAGCAGCACGCGGCGGGACCCGCACCGCAGGCGGAGGAACGAGCGCGCCGACCCGCGGGGAGCGAGGGGCATCACGGCCGCCCCCGGTTCCATCCCGAGCGAGGACGCGGCGCGCAGCTCGGCCCGGGTCAGGCAGCGGTCCGCCCGCACCGCGACGTGCGGGACCGCGAACCCGACGCGCACGGCGCGGCCGACCACGGCCCGGACGGCTCGCGCGCGGCGCTCCACGCGCGCGCCGGGCCAGACGACCGCGTCGCGCACGACGGCCCCGGCCGCGATCCGCGCGTCCGGGGCCACGGCGGCGAAGTGGACCCGCGACCGGCGCGCCCGGTCGGCGCGGGGATCGTAAAGCGACGCGCCCGGCCGGTTCGCGCGGGCCGCCTCGCGCGCGTCGCGGTGGGCCGCGAGGTACTGCTCCGGCGTCCCGAGGTCGGCCCACCACGCCCGGCGGGGTTCCACGGCGGCCAGGTGCCGCCCGGCGCGCTGCGCCCGGCGGTAGGCGCCGATGATGCCCGCGAACCCGTCGCGCGGCAGGAACCGCAGGATCTCCCCGCGCACGAGGTGCAGGCCGCAGAACGTGGCCGTTCCGGGCGAGCCGGGCCGCGCGTCGGCGAAGTCGGCCACGCGTCCCCGCCGCACGCGCACGGTGCGCGGCCCGGCCCGCGACGTGACCCAGAGTGCGGCCAGGGTGCGCGGGCCGCGCAGGGCGCGGAGGAAGGGGTCCGGCCCGGCTTCGAACGCGATGTCGGCGTTGACGAGCCAGAAGGGGGCGGCGCCGGGGAACCAGGCCGCCCGGGCGAGCGCGCCGCCGGTGCCGAGCACCTCGGGTTCGAAGGAAAAGCTGACGCGCAGTCCCGCGGGGGCGCCCGCCTGCACGGCGCGCACGATCTCCCCGGCGCCCTGGTGCAGGTTCACGAGCGCCTCCCGCACGCCCCAGGCGCGCAGGCGGTCGAGCACGCGAAGCACGAGCGGCCGCCCCCACAACGGCATCGCCGGCTTGGGCAGGTCGAGGCTGAGCGGCCGCATGCGCGTGCCGTACCCGGCGGCGAGGACAAAGGCTTTGCGGGGTCGCTCCATGACCGTGGCGCAAAAGCATAGGCGAACGCCGTCCGCGCCACAAACGCCAAGCGGCCGTCGCGCCGCGCGCCGCGGCGGGCTTGACATGCGGCGGGCCGGGGCCGAGCCTTGCGGTCGGGAGGGCGGCGCCATGGACAGCGCGATCCGCGAACAGGAAGGGCTCTACCGCGTCGTCGAGCTCAAGGGCCTGCGGCGCACGCCGGGGGTGGCGTTCGACGTGGTGCCGCCGGGTGTGCTGCCGCGGATCGACGCGATCGACCGGGTGCTGCACGACTTCGGCGCCGTCTCGCCCGGACCGGTGGGCGACGTCGCGCGTCCCTGGTACATGCACGCCTTCCAGGACGACCACCTGCTCGTCCTGCACGGGGTCCGCTACGTCGACCTGTACACGCCGGCCCACGGCCGCGTGGAGTCGTTCACCGTCGCGCCCAACCGCATGGAACACAACGGCGAGCGGGTAACGGACCGTCCCGCGATGCTGGTGTGGCCGCGCGGCGTGTTCCACAGGATCCGGAGCGACGACGAGACGGGTTCGGCTTCCGTGAATTTCGCGGTGCATCACGAGGGGTTCGACATCCGGACAAACTTCAGCGCGTACGATGTCGACACGCGGACGGGCGCCCACCGCGTGATCCGGGAAGGCCACCTCGACCAGCCCGGCGGCTACTGCGAACGCTCCGAGGAGCACCAGGTCTGGTGACGGGGCCGGTTGCCCGGCGGAGGTGCCGGCGCCGCGGGCACACGCCGGGTGAGGGGGGGCGCGGCCGGGGCGCCGCGCTTCCCGCCACCCGCCGGGTTTTTCCTTGCCTGCCGCGCGGGGCCTGCGGGAGACTTGCCGCCGGCGGCGTTTGAACGACCTGATCTTTCGGGGGAATCCACATGAGGGCGAGCCGGGCGTGTTCGGTTCACGGGATCCTGGCGGCGTGCCTGGCCGGCGCGCTGTGTGCGGCGCCGGGCGCGGCGGCGGACGAGGCCTCGCACCGGGCCAAGGCGGCCGCGGTGCTGGAGATCACCGGGATCGAGGGCCTGTTTTCCGCGCAGACGGCGCAGGCGGTCGAGGCGCTCGTGGCCATGCAGCCCGGGTTCGGCCGTTACCGCGAGGTCCTGCACGCCTACGTGGCGCAGTACGTGACGTGGGACAACGTGCGGGGCGACTTCATCGACCTGTACGCCGCCGCCTTCGAGGAGTCGGAACTGGATACCCTGCTGGCCTTCTACCGCACGCCGGCGGGCAGCAAGTCGCTCCGGATCGCGCCGCGGCTGGCGACGGCCGTGGGCCTCATCATGCAGCGGGCCGTTCAGAACCATGCGGAGATGCTCGGGCGGATGATCCGTGCAGAGGACCGGCAGCGGGAGGAGGAGGCGCAGGCGTTCCTTCGCGCCCTGGGCGCGGAGGCGCCGTAGCCGCCGCCCGTTCTCCCGTCCGGCCGCTTACTGCCCGGGGGGGGAAGGAGAGGGAGTCATGAGCAAGCGCAGGTCCCGTGTTTGCGCCGAAGGCGCTCCCGCGCGCCGCGCCGGTTGCGCCATGCTGGCCGCCTGGGTTTTCGCCGCGGCCTTGGCCGCGGCCGGAGAGACCCCGCCGGCGACCAACGGCATCGACTTCTGGCGCGCGCAGCTGCTCGAACCGGCGCCGGGCGTGCCGCCGGCCGCCGTGACCGCGCCGCCCGCCGCGCTCGCCCCGCAACGGCAGACGCCGGCGCAGGTGGCGCCGCCGCCGCCGTTCTTCCAGGGCACGCGGCCGACGTCGGTCGCACAGCCCATCCGCTACAGCGGGGGCATCAGGCCCTCGGCGGCACGAACACCGGCCACGGTTTCGCCGGTGACCCGCGCGCCCGCGGCGCAGGCGAAACCGGCCGCGTCTCCGGTCGTACAAACGCCGGCGCAGGTGGCGCCGTCGCCGCCGTTCTTCCAGGGCACGCGGCCGACGTCGGTCGCACAGCCCATCCGCTACAGCGGGGGCACGCGGCCCTCGTCCGGGCTGACCCCGTCCACGGCGGCCCCCGCCTCCGTGTCGCCCGCCACGGCGCCGGCGAGCCCCGCCGCGGCGGTGCCGCCTCCGCCGCCCGCTCCGGCCCGTGCCGGGAGCCGTGCCGTGCTGCCCGTCCCCTCCACCGCGTCGGCCGGGGCCAGCCCGCGCTCCGCCCCGCCCGCAGCCGTCGCCCCCGCCCGGTCCCCGGTTCCGGCGCCGTCGCCGCCCCGGCCGCCCGCCGCCGTGTCGGCCCCGCGCGCCGTGATGCCGCTGGTCGGCGTGCCCCCGCCCCCGCCCGTTCCGGCCGCCACGCCTCCGGCGAAGGGGGGAGAAGGTGTCCGTATGCCCCCGCCGCCCGTGTCGGCTGCGCCCTCCGCGGTCGTCGCGGCGCCGGCGCCGGCGGTCCGGGCCGCGCCCGCGCCTGCGGCGTCCCCGCAGGTGACTTCCACCGCCTACCTGCCCGCGCCCGACGCCCCGCCGGCCGCGCCGGACACCGGCGCGCCGACGCCGAACCACGGGGCCGCCGGCACGAGGGCGGGGGCGGCGGCCGGCACGCCGGCGACGTTCAGCAAGCCGAACCCCACCCCCGTGCCGCGCACCGGGTCCGCGATGAGCGATCCGAACTTCAAGCCGGCGATCGTGGACGCGCAGACCCGCGTGAACAACTTCCAGCAGGCCGTGAAGAGCGGGAACGCCGCGGCGGCGAAGGCCGCGGCGGTCGAGGTCCGGCACTCGACCATCGCGCCGCAGATGATGAACCAGATGAACACGCCCGACGGGGCGCAGCTTCGCGGCCAGATGAACCAGGTCTACGAAGGCCAGGTCGTCGGGCCGGCCTCCGCGAAGACCGCGGCCCAGCTCTCCACGCCGACCTCGAAGGTCGAACCCAAGGCCTTCACCGGCGGCCCCAACCAGCAGGGCGGCGTGGTGTCGCGGGCCGTCAACGCGGCCAAGCAGGCCCTTTCGGGCCCGCCCGGCCTGCAGAACAAGGTCGGCGCCGACAACGACATCACCTACCAGCAGACCCGGCTCGGGCCCAACGGGAAACCCGTGCTGGGCCCCGACGGCAAGCCCGTGACCTCGGACGTGCCCTACCAGAAGGCGCAGACCGTGATGCAGCAGAACCTCCACCAGCAGATCAAGGGGACCCCGGCCCCGTCGCCGCAGGCGGCCTCGGCCCTGCGGCAGTCCCAGCGCGTGGAGATCACGGACGGGTCGCACCTGGAGGCCTATCCCAAGGGCTTTTTCGAACCCAACACGCCGATCGACGGCGGACACCTGACCCAGGCGGCCAACTTCAAGAACATGGAGCCGTTCCAGCACGGGCAGAGCCTGTTAAACCAGGCGGCCAACGCGCCGCGGAGCGTCACCCCGGCCCAGGCGCAGCAGGGGGTCAAGACGGCGTCGCAGCTCAACATCGAGGCGCAGAACCAGCTCTACGAAGGGTTCCGCACCATGGCCAAGCAGGGAACCAAGCTGCAGGGCGTCGTCCAGGGGCAGGGCGGCGACTACTCGCCTTTCGTGAAGAAGGGCATCGAGATATCCAAGGCGGTGGAGACGGGCAAGATCTCGCCGCAACAGGCCATGGCGGAGCTCAAGGCCATGGGTACCGACTACCAGACGATGAGCGAGTTGATTGCCGGCCAGGGGGAGGCCGCGCTGACGCTGGCCAAGCCGTTGACGCCCGGACAGCAGAAGGCGCTCAAGGGGATCACCACCGCCGGCAAGGGCCTGCAACTGGCCGGCAAGGCGCTGCTGGGTGTCGACGGGATACACCGCGTGCAGAACTCGTTGTACGTCTACGGGCCGGACGGCCAGATCCTGCGCGAGAAGACGCCCGAGGAGAAGGCCCAGTCGGCCGTGTCGAACATAGGCGGTCTGACCGTGGGCCTCGCGGGGGCCGCGGCGGGAGGCAAGGCCGGCGCGGCGGCGGGCGCCGCGATCGGCGGGGCGCTGGGCAGCGCCGTGCCGGTGGTCGGCAACATCGTCGGCGCGGCCGCCGGCGGGCTCCTCGGCGGCCTGGCGGGAGGTGTGGGGGGCTACATGGCGGGCAGCGCCGCGGGCTCGACCGCGGCCGGTGCGGCCTACGGGACCATCGACCCCGCCAACATGACGCCGGAAGAGCGCCAGGCGCTGGCGACGGCGAAACGCATGCATGCGGCGATGCTGCGCAACGGCGTGCCGCCGGAACTGGCCGGGATCGTGACCGGGAAGTTCCTGAACGGCAACCAGGCCGAGTGGAAACAGTACATGACGGAGATCCGCAAGCAGTTCGGTCCGGGCGCGTCGGCGGGCAACACGCCGCCCCCCGGCGGCGCCGGCTCGGGCGAGGCCAAGCTCGGCGGCGTGCCCCAGGGCGGCGGCAGCTCCACCAACACCGCTCTCGGGCAGCTCGTGGACGGAAAGCAGCAGACCTCCAGCCAGAACGCGACCAACGCCCTCGCCGGCTCCGCCGCCTCGCAGCAGGTGACCGACGGCTCCAACGCGGGCGATGCCCAGGTGGCGCAGGCGGGTGCCGTCGTGAATGCGGCGGGCAACCAGGCGCAGGCGACCCAGCTCGCCTCGACGCGCACCGCGGCGGGACAGCAACAGCAGGGCAGCCTCGGCAACGCCATCGGCTCCGGCCTGGTCACGGGCGTCACGGCCGGCGTCTCCCAGGGCCTCACGGTGCTGGGGCAGGGTGCGGGCGGGCAGATCGCCTCGACCCTGACCGGCGGGCACGGCCAGGGATCGTCGGGCGGCTCGGCGCCGTCCGATCCCAACGTGACCGTCGATCCCGAGGGCAACACATGGTGGACCTGCCCGAAATGCGGTGACGGGTACACGCTCCATCCCGGCGAGGCGCCGCCCTCCGCGTGTCCCTTCTGCGGCCAGTCCGCCGCACCCGGCGGCACCCAGGTCGCCTCGAGTCCCGCCTCCGGGCAGGGCGGCCAGGGCGGCGGTCACGGCCCCGGTCACGGCGGCGGAACGGATCCCGGTCATGGAAGCGGATCCGACCCCGCGCATGGCGGCGGGAGTACGGCGACGGCCCAGACACCTCCCGCCCACGGCGGCGGAACGACCACGGCCCAGGCGCCTTCCTCGCCCGCGGCGCCGACCCCGCCGGGCGGCCCGTCGACGCCGAGCACCCGCATCTGGACCTGTTCCAAGTGCGGCGGGCAGCTTACGCTCGGACCGAACGACCCGGATCCCGCGGACTGTCCTTTCGGTGCGTATACGGGGGGAACCGATGGACTGGTGCCCTATCCGTACTGATCCGACCTTTCTTCCGTGCGGCCGGCGCCGGGCTCCCCGGCGCGCGGGCCGGCTGTCGTCCGCGCTCGCCCTTCTCGTCCTGGCGGCCGTGGCGCGCGTCGCGGCGCCCGGTACGGCGCGGGCGGGCGGTTCGGCCGCCGCGACGTCCGCCGATCTGCGGGCCGCGCTGGAGGACGACGAGGGCTGGGTGCGCGTGGACACCTACGGGCCCAACGCGCCGACCGAGCTATGGGAGAAGACCTTTCCCGACGGGCGGAGGATCCGCCGGTCGGTGAAGGTGAATCGCCGCCTGCCTGCCCCGGCGGTCGCGCCGGCGGTCCACCAGCCGGACGGGACGCCGTTTCCCGCGGGTTCTCGGGTGGTTTCGCGGAACGGGCAGGACGTGACCGTGGAGCAGCCGGACGGCACGGTGGTGCGGATCCACTACGGGCCCGGGCGCGGCGCGCGGGATGCGGCGCGGGTTCCCCGCGCAGGCGTGGCGGCGGGCGCAGCGGCGGGTGCAGCGGCGGGCGCAGCCGGCGGGGTTGCGGCGGCGGTCGTGCCGGCGGTCTACCAGCCGGACGGGACGCCGTTTCCCGCGGGTTCTCGGGTGGTTTCGCGGAACGGGCAGGACGTGACCGTGGAGCAGCCGGACGGCACGGTGGTGCGGATCCACTACGGGCCCGGGCGCGGCGCGCGGGATGCGGCGCGGGTTCCCCGCGCAGGCGTGGCGGCAGGCGCAGCGGCGGGCGCAGCCGGCGGGGTCGCGGCGGCGGCCGTCGCGGCGAGTGTGACGGGCGGACGGATCGCGTCGCCGTGGGCGGACGCCGCGCCGCCGGCCCTCAGCATGGACCGCCTGCCGCCGGGCATCGTGGGCGGTCACCTCCCGCCGCCGGGCCGTGGCGGCGTGGCCACGCTGCGCACCGCCGGCGGAAGGACGATACGCGCCGAGGTGCGGCCCGACGGCACCCTGGCCGCCCCGCTCGTGATTCCGCAGCCGGACGGTTCGCGCGTGACCTGGCCTCCGTCCGCCGCCGCGCCGGCCGTGCCGACCACGCCGTGGGGGCGTCCGCTCACGCCGTTCGAGCGACAGGTGCGCGAGTCGATGAGGACGGGACGGTGGATCCGCTACGATACGGACGGCGGCGCCGAGTGGCACCGCTACACGCCCGACGGCAGCCTGGTCGTCACGCGCAGCGACCCGTACCGGGATGCGCCCGGCGGGACGCCGCTCGACGGCGGCGCGCTCGTGCGCGGTGCGGCCGGCGGCATGCGCGGCGAGGCGGCGCTCGGCGTCACGACGCGGCCGGGCGATTCCATGTCGGGGCCGGGCCGGGGCCTGCTCGATGAGGTGGTGACGGGGCGCATCGCAAGCCGCACCCGGGATTTCCAGGGCTACGTCGCGGTCGCGTCCGCCCAGGGCGAGCTGGATGCCGCCAGCCGCGCCTCGGAAGGGAGCGTGGCGAGCGCCAACCGCATCGTCGATGGCGCGGGCTGGGCCTCGCTCGCCATCCTGCGCACCACGGCGGTCCACGTCGCGCACGGGCAGGCCACGAACACGTGGGGGCAGGTGCTGGCCGGCGCGCTGATCCAGGGAACCGGGCAGGGCCTCGCGCAGGGGCTGCACGTGCTGGGCACGGAGGCCGGCTACGAAGCGGCCGAGGCGGTACTCGTGCGCCGGAAGCCCGATCCCGCGCCGCCGCCCGCGGCGCCGCCCGCGGCGGCGGGCGCCGCGCCGGCCCCGGCCCCCGCGGGGGGCGGGAGCGCCGCCCCGCCGCACGGCGCGTCGAATCCGCCGCCGCCCGCGACGCCGCCCCCTTCGGGCGAGTCGGCGCCGGCCGCCCCGGCCTCGCCGGTTCCTACGCCGTCCGCGCCGCCGCCCGCCCCGCCCGGGCGCAGCGCGGTCGTCCGGTACACCGAGTTGGAGTGCGGAAGCTGCCACAAGGTGACCCGCGTGTACCAGGGCCAGCCGATGCCGTCCTCGTGTCCCCACTGCGGCTTCCAGCCCGGTGCGGCGGCGCCGCCGCCCACGGGGAGTACGGGGGGCGGGGGCGGCTCCCCGGACGGGCACTGCACGGTATGCGGCGGGGTAACGCCTCTGCCCCGGATTACGGTATGCTCGTCGTGCGCGCGGGCGGGATCCGGCGGTCCCTAGCCCCGCGGCGCGCAGGCAACGGGAGGAAGTATGGTCACTACCAGGACGGGCGGCGGGAGACGGGGAAGCGGGGTCGCGGCACGGCAGGTGCTGCGCGTCCTGGCGCTGGGGCTGGCGGCGGCGCTTTCCGCGCGCGCGGCCGCGGTGCCGCGGCTGCCGCGGGTGATGCTGCTGATCGACGAGCGCAACCTGGGCTCCGTGCCCACGGCCGAGGTCGAGGCGCTGACCGGCGAGCGGATGCTCGGCGCGGGGCTGCCGATGGTGGACCAGGACATGGTCCGCTCGGCGCTCAAGCGCGACCGCGAGCTGATGAAGCTGGCCGGCGAGGCGCGGGGCGCCGCCGTGATCGGCCTGCAGTACGGCGCCGACGTGCTGGTCTCGGGAGAGGCGGTGGCCAAGCCCTCCGCGCGGCGCATCGCCCAGAGCAACCTGCGGACCTACGAGGCCACCGTGACGCTGCGGGCCGTGCGCACGGACAACGGCGCAACGCTCGCCACCCTCACGCGGACGGCTTCGGTCATCGGGCTCGACGACACCTCGGGCGGCTCGCGCGCCCTCCAGCAGGCGGCCGGCGAAGCGCTCGACGCGTTCGTTCCGCGCCTCCTGGACGCCTGGGGCAAGGGGTCGACCTCCACCCCCGCGGCGCGCCGCCTGCTCATCAAGGCGTCCGGCGTGGACCAGGTGTGGAAGCTCAGCGCGGTCTCCGCCGCGCTGGAGGGCATGACCGACGGGTTGCGCGACGTGCAGATGCAGAGTTACATGGCGGGGCTGGCGATCTTCGACGCCGAGGCGCTCGCGGCCGGCCGCGAGCTGGCCGAGCACCTGGTGCTGAAGCCGCCGGAGCGCCTGCGGGTGCAGGTGCTCAACGTGGACGAGGGGGAGTTCCATTTCCGCGTGGTGCCGGCGGGCGAGTGAGCCCGCTTCGCGCGGCGGGGGAGGTGCGGACGATGAAGCGCGGCATGCTGGTGACGGTGACGGCGGCCCTGCTGGCGGCCCGGTGTCACGCCGCCCCGCGGGAGGACGTGGCGCTGCTGACCTCCTCGTACCTCCGCACCCTGGTCTGCGACCAGACCCGCGACTTCGCGGCCGCGCTTTCGGAGCGCGCCGGCGCGGATGCCGACGAGGTGCTGCGGGTCACGGCGGGATGGCGCGAGGCCCAGCTGCGCGAGGTGCGGCAGGCGCTGGAGGACCGGTTCGGCGGCCAGGCCCGCGAGGTCTTCTCGCGCTTCGCGCACCGGCATACCGGGGCGGAGCGGGCGGGCGACGCCGCCTACCTCGCCCAGCTCTCGGCCGCGCTGGGCATCAGCCCGGTGCCGGCCGACTACCCCGGGCTCACCCGGGCCCTCGTGCAGCAGGGGCTTGGCGGCGCCTTCGGCGAGGCCTCCATGCTGTTGAGCGAGGTGGAGACCTGGCTGGCGCTCCGCGCGTCGACGGCCTCGACCCCTCCGCTCGACGCGTGGATGCGCCGCGGCGCCGTTCCCGCCGCGGCGCCGCCGCCTTCCCGGGTCGAGCAACTCGCCCGGGGCGAGCCCGTGATGCCCGCGGTGGCGCCGGACGAGGGGGACTCGCCGCTGCTGCTCGACGAAGTCCGCGCGGAACGCAAAAGCCGCCGCGACCGGATCTTCCAGGAGGCGCAGGCCGGCATGGAGCGCATCGCCGCGGAACGCCGGACGGCCGAGGAGGAGTACGGCGCGAAGAAACTCGCGGCGGCGGAAGCCGAGGCCGCGGCCATGGTGGCCCAGGCGGAGCGGCTGGCCGCCACCGAGGAAGAGGCGATGAAGCAGCGGGAGCGGAGCTGGGGAAACAAGATCAAGGGCGTGGTGGGCACGCTCGTGAGCACGTTCACGGGCGCCGTGACGGGATCCATGAGCACCGCCCTCGCCGAGCAGGCCGTGGCGAACCTGTTCCCCTGACCCGCCGGACCGGAACGAAAAGCGGAAGCCGCAGGAAGGAAGGCCCATGCGCGTGATGCATACAGGAAGGCGGAGGGCGGTCGCGTGGTCGGTGCCGGCCGCGCTGGCCGCGGCGTGGCTGGCGGGTTGCGCGACGATCCATCCCGCCGACGCCCTGTACTTGAACAGGAAGACCCGGGCCACCGTCTTCGTGTCCGGCAACGGCCGCGCGATCAGGAAGATCGCGCTGTTGCCCTTCAAGGCGCCGACGGAGTTGATCGGCGCCTCGGTCTCCGACCTGTTCATCACCGACTTCATGCGCGCGCGCAGGTACGAGATGGTGGAGCGTGGCCGGCTGGCCTCGGTGCTGAGCGAGGCGGAGCTCTCGCTGGCGGGCCTCTCGGACGCCAAGGCGGCGAAGATCGGCAAGATGGCGGGCGCGCAGGGCGTGGTCGTGGGCACCGTGCCCGAGTACGGCACCGTGGCGCACCGCGGAAAGACCTACGCGGTGGTGGCGGCCACGCTGCGCCTGATCGACTGCGAGAGCGGGAGCATCGTCTGGAGCGCCAACCTTTCCGCGCGGGCCGAGTCGGACGACGTGTCCCTTTCCGCGCAGGCCGAGGTCGTGACCAGGGAGATCCTCGCGGCGCTCTACCAGGGGTGGCGGCGCGAGGGCTGGCATCCCGGGCGGGGCTACCCGGCGTCGCTTTCCCCCCAGCGCACCGTTCCCCGCAGCGCGGGCCGGGCCGTCCCCGGGGCCGGCCGCCGGACCGGGGCCGCCGCGCCGCCCGCGGAGGCGCCCCCCGCCGCGCCGGGGAGGTTCGAGGCGACGCAGCGGGGGCTGCGCGAAGTCACGCTGCGCTGGACCCCGCCCGCGAAGCGCCCCTCGAAGTTCGTCGTGGAGCGTTCGCTCTGGGCGGAAGGCGGTTTCCAGCCGGCGGGGGAGGCGGATCCCCGCTCGGGCGAGTTCCGCGACCGCGGCTCGCGGGAGCAGCCGCTGCTCGACGACACGGCGTACTACTACCGCCTCGTGGCGGTCTCCGGCAGCGGCCTGCGGAGCGTGCCCGGCGCCGTCGTCAAGGGCGGTACGGCCCCCCCGCCCGGGCCGCCGCCGCGGCTTTCGGCCGCCGCGCCGGCGCTGCGCAAGATCGTCCTGACCTGGGAACCCTCGCCCGACGAGGGCGTCGTGCACTACGTCGTCGAGCGCGCCGGCGGCGACGCCGGCGCGCCGTTCGCCAAGGTGGCGGAGGTGCCCGGCACCCGCTTCGAGGACGAAGGCCCGCGCGGCGCCCGTTTCGGCGACGGGCAACAAGTGGCGTACCGCGTCGCGGCGGTGAACCGGCTCGGCGCCCGCGGCCCGCCGACCCCGCCGCAGACCGTCTCCACGCGGCCGCCGCCGGGTGCCGTGGACGGGCTGGACGCCAGCGGCGGGTTGCGGAGCATCACCCTTCGCTGGCGGGCGCGGCCCGCGGCCGAATCGATCGCGCGCTACGAGGTGCACCGCGCCGCCGCGGGGAGCGACGCCTTCGAACGGGTGGCCGTCGTCGAGGGCGCGGCGGGCTCGGAGCACGTGGACGGCGGCCCGGAACCGGGGCGTCTTCCCGATGCCGCCTCGTTCGCGTACCGCGTCGTGGCCGTCAACCAGGCCGGCGGCGCGGGGCCGCCCTCCGCCGCCGTGCAGGCCTCGACCCGCGGCGCGCCGCCCGCGGTGGAGGGGCTGCAGGCCCTGCCGAGCGGCGCCCGGCGGATCGTGCTCACCTGGCGGCCGTCGTCCGACGAGGCGGTCACGCGCTACCTCGTCGTGCGGCACGACCGGGCCGCGGGTGAATTCCAGCCGCTGGCCACCGTGGAGGGCCGGGCCACGGCCCAACTGACCGACGAGGGCACGACGGCGGCGGACGGGACGACGCGGCCGCTGGAGGACGGCACGGTGTACTCGTATTCCGTCGCGGCGCTGAACCGCGTGGACCTGCGATCGCCGTGGGCCAAGCCGGTGTCGGCCCGCACCAAGCCCGCCCCGGCCGTGCCCGTCGGGCTGGCCGCCACCACGGGCGAGGCGCGGGGCGTCCGGGTGTCCTGGCGGCCGAACGCGGAACCGGACATACGGCACTACATCGTCCAAGGCGCCTCCGCCGCGGAAGGCCCCTTCGCCACGGCGGGCGAGCCCCTGGAGGAACCCGCGTTCAGCGAGACGCTGGAGCCGCCCGGCCGGGTGCGGTACTACCGGGTCAAGGCCGTGGACACCGACGGGCTCGAGAGCGCCTTCACGGAACCCGTGGCCGGGCGCGCGAAGGCCCTGCCCGGCGCGCCGTCCGGCCTGTCGCGCGCCTACCGGTCGGGCGAGATCGAGTTGTGGTGGACCCCGCCCGCCCAGGCCGACATCGCGGGGTACCGGGTCCTGCGGCTCGCCGCCGGCGGGACCGAAGAGGTCCTCGCCAGCGCGGAGCCCCGGTGCCGGCTGGCGTGGTCGCACGTGCGCGGGCCGTCCGTCTTCGCCGTGGTCGCTTTCGACCGGGACGGACTCACCAGCGCGCGCTCCGAGAGCATCGAGCTGGTGGAACCCGCGCCCCCGGTTCCCTCGGGGGTGTCGGCCTCGTCGGGCGGGCTGCGCGAGGTGACGGTCTCGTGGAAGGCGCCCGGCGACAACGCGGTGACCTACCGCCTGGAGCGCGCCCCCTCGCCGGGCGGGCCGTACGCGCTGGCGGGCACCACCGAGCCCGGCCGCGCGGCCTTCACGGACCGCGGCACGCCCGGCGCGCCGCTGGCGGACGGGGCCACCTACTACTACCGCGTGACCGCGCTGTCCGCGGGCGGGCGGGCGAGCCAGCCGGCGCCGCCCGTGGTGAGCGCCACGGCGCCGCCGCCCTCCGCGCCCGCCGCGCTGAGCGCTTCGACTCCCGCGTCGCGCGCCGTGCGGCTCGCCTGGGAGGCGCCGGACTCCGCGGGCGTGGCGCGCTACCGCGTGGAACGCGCGAACGCCGCGGCCCCGGGCGACTTCGCGCCCTGCGGCGAGGTGGACACGACCTTTTTCGAGGAAGGCGGCACGGCCGCGTCGCCGCTCGCGGACGACACCGGGTACCTCTACCGCGTGGCGGCGGTGAACCGGGTCGGGTCGGTCAGCCCGCCCACGGAGCCCGTGCGGGTCCGTACGCGGCCCCCGCCGGCGCCCGTGCAGGGGCTCTCGGCCGCGGGCGGCGAGGTGCGCTGCGTGCCGCTGGCGTGGAACGCCAGCCCGGAGGACGACGTGGTGGCCTACCGCGTCCTGCGGGCCGCGGCGGCGGAGGGACCGTTCCGGCCCGTCGAGACGGTCAAGGGTCGCGGCAGCGTGCGGTACCTGGACGGCGGGGCGGACCCCGGCGACCTCGGCGACGACGCGGTGTTCCACTACCGGGTGGTCGCGGTGAACGCCGTCGGCTCGCACAGCGAGGAGGGCCCGGCCGTGTCCGCCCGCACCCGGCCCGTGCCCCCCGTCGTGCAGGAGGTGCGCGCGCTGGCGGGCCGGGCGCGCTGCGTGCCGCTGACCTGGCAGGCGTCGCCGGACGGGAAGGTGACGGGCTACGTGATCGAACGCGCGGACGAGCGGGACGCGGTGTTCCACGAGATCGCCTCGGTTGCGGGCCGGGAGGCGGCCGCCTTCGAGGACCGCGGCGCGACCGGGGGCCGGCTGCGGGACGGGGCGCGCTACTTCTATCGCGCGGCGGCGGTCAACACGGCCGGCGCGCGGTCGCCGTGGTCGCCCGTGGCGGAGGCGGCCACGAAGGCGCCGCCCGCGCCGCCCGCCGGCGTCGCGGCCTCGTCCGACCGCCCGCGGTCCGTCGTGCTGACCTGGACGCCCAACGCCGAGCCGGACCTCCGCCACTACGTGGTGGAGTCCTCCTCTCGCGCGGCGGGCGGCTTCGGCGTGCTCGCGCGCGTCACGCCCGGCGAGGACCCGCCCTCGGCCGCGAAGCGGTCGCTCGGCGACGGCGAGGTCCGTTTCTTCCGCGTGCGGGCCGTCGACGCGGACGGGCTGGAGAGCGAGTGGTCGGAGGCGGTGCGGGGCCGGGCGAAGCCCCGGCCCGACGCGCCGGCGGGGCTGCGCGTGTACCGCGAGGGCGGGGAACACGTCGCCGCGTGGCGTCCGCCCCCGCAGCCGGACTGTGCGCGGTACCGCGTCTGGCGCCGGGCCTTCCTGAGCTGGCGCGAGCTGGCCTCGGTCGAAGAGCCCCTGGTGCGCCTGGACGCCGCGGCCGTGGGCCGCGGCATCACGATCGCGGTGAGCGCCGTCGATGCCGACGGGCTGGAAAGCGACCGGAGCGCGTCGGCCGAGATGGCCGGACCGTGAAAGACCGCTGCGCGGCCGCGGGAAGCGGGGAGGAGCGCGGCCACCCCGGCGGCGGCAATCTTTCTTGACGTCCTGCGAGCCCCTGCCGCAGAGTGAGCGGCCAGACTCATGTTCGGGGCAGGGAGCGGGCGGATTACCTTATGTTCAGTAAGCTCTTAGGTCTCTTTTCGTCCGACATCGGGATCGATCTCGGGACGGCCAACACCCTGGTGTACGTCAAGGACCGCGGCATCGTGCTGCGCGAGCCGTCCGTCGTGGCCATCCAGGCGGGAACCAACCGCGTGCTGGCCGTCGGCGAGGAGGCCAAGCGAATGCTGGGGCGGACCCCGGGCAACATCGTGGCCATTCGCCCGCTGAAGGCGGGCGTCATCGCGGATTTCGAGATCACCGAGGCCATGCTGCGCTACTTCATCCGGAAGGTGCACAACCGCCGCAAGATGGTGCGGCCCCGGGTGATCATCGCGGTGCCCAGCGGTATCACGGAGGTGGAGAAGCGCGCCGTCAAGGATTCGGCGACGCATGCGGGCGCGCGTGAAGTTTACTTGATCGAAGAGCCGATGGCCGCGGCCATCGGCGTGGGCCTGCCCGTGCAGGAACCCGCCGGCAACATGATCGTCGACATCGGGGGCGGCACCACCGAGGTGGCCCTGATCTCGCTGGCCGGCATCGTGTTCAGCCGCAGCGTGCGCGTCGGCGGCGACGAGATGGACGAGGCGATCGTCCAGTACATGAAGCGGGTGTACAATCTGATGATCGGCGAGCGGACGGCCGAGGAAATCAAGATCGCGCATCGGCTCCGCCTACCTCCGATGGACGAAGAGCACGAGCCATGGAAGTCAAGGGCCGCGACCTGGTCGCGGGGCTTGCCCAAGACGCTGACGATCACCTCCGAGGAGATCCGCGAGGCCCTGCAGGAGCCGGTATCGACGCATCGTCGACGCCATTCGCATCACGCTGGAGCGTTGTCCGCCCGAACTGTCGGCCGACCTCGTGGACCGCGGGCTGGTCCTGGCCGGCGGCGGCGCGCTGCTGCGCGGCCTCGACAAGCTGATCGCCGAGCAGACCGGGTCTGCCCGTCCACGTGGCCGACGATCCGCTGAGCGCCGTGGCCGAAGGCACCGGCGTCGTCCTGCACGAGCTGAATTTCCTCCGCAAGGTGGCCAGCTCCGACGCCTGATCCCCTCTTCACGTAGCTGGTATTGAATCCTCGCGAAGCCGCGCCGTCGAACGGCGCGGCCGGCACCATCCCGTCGCGCAGACCGGGGCGGGGCGCAAGCCGCGGCCCTGGAGGGTATGGTTCTTGGCGAGGCAGAATACGATCCTGGTCTGGGCGGTCTTGCTGGCGTCGCTGCTGGTGCTGCTCAACCTGCCGACCGGCGCATCGCGCCGGGTGAAGGCGGCGCTGCGCGAGGCCCTCGCCCCGCTGCACGCGCTCGTCACGAGGACGTCGCTCGGCGTCCGCGAGGCGGGCGGCGCCCTGCGCGGGTTCGGCGGCATGGCGGGGGAGAACCGCCGCCTGGCCGAGGAGCTGGCCCGCCTGCGCGGCGAACAGCGCCGGCTGGCCGTCTTCGGGGAACAGAACCGCGAACTGCGCCGGCAGTTGGGCTACCGCCGCGCGTCACCCCGGCGCCTGCTGCCCTGCGAGGTGATCGCCCGCGACGTGAGCGGCTGGTGGCAGACGCTGCGCATCGACCGCGGCACCCGCGACGGCGTCGGGCCCGACATGGCGGTCGTGACGGTCGACGGGCTGGCGGGCCGGACGGCGGCCGCCGCGGCGGGCACGGCCGACGTGCTGCTGGTCTCGGACCCCAACTGCCGGGTCGCGGCGCGCATCGCGCGCACCGGGGCGAACGGGATCGTGAGCGGCCTCGGCGTGGCCTGGAGCGGGCAGGTGCTCTGCCGCATGAACTTCATCAACCGCAACCTGCCCGTGAAGGCTGGCGACGAGGTCGTGACCTCCGGCCTCGGCGGCGTCTTTCCCGAGGGCCTGCCGGTCGGCTACGTCGAACGCGCGGAGCGGGACGCCTCGGGGTTGTACCAGTGGGCCGACGTGGTGCCCCGCGCGGAGCTGGGCACGATGCGCTACGCGTTCGTGCTGGCCGGGTCCGGGCCGGAGGAGCCGGGGCCCGGGGCCGGCGGGGAGGATCCCCCGTGAACACGCTCAGCGTCCTCATCGTGCTCGTGCTCGGCGGCGTGCTGCAGGCCGTGCTGCCCACGTGGTCCGTGCTCGGCGAGGTGCGCCCGCCGGTGCTGCTGGGCTGCGTCGTCTACTACGCGCTGTGCCGGCCGCGGCCCGCGGTGGTGGCCATCGCGATCCTGGCGGGCGCGGTGCAGGACGCGCTGGGCATGATCCCGCTGGGTTACTCCTCGTTCGCGTTCGCCCTCGTGGCGCTGCCCGTAAACCGCTTCCGGGAGGAGGTCTTCGTCTGGGAAGGGGTCACCCACATGGTGTTCGGCGGCTGCGCCTCGCTGGCCGTCACCCTGCTGCTGTTCGTCCTGCTGCGGGCGGGCGGCGCCGTCGAGCTGCCCGTGTCGCGCGTCCTGCTGAAGGCCGCGGGATCCTTCGTGCTGGGCCTCGCGGTGACGCCGCTGGTCTACGCGGGCGTGCGGCACGTGGACGTCATGCTGGGCAACGCGGAACGGGAGCCGGCATGAGCGGCGGCCGGCAGGCGCGTGCCGCCGCGGCGCGTCCCGGGGGAGGGGTCCGCCGGTGACGCCCGCGCGCAGGCCGCTGGACTGGGAGGTCCTCAGGCTCCGCCTCGTCGCGGGGGCGATGGCCGCCGGGTTCCTGGCGCTGGGCGTGGCCCTGTGGCGCGTGCAGGTCGCCTCCGGCCACCGCTACGAGACCGACCTGGCCAAGCAGAGCATCCGCCGCGTGCGGCTGCCCGGCATCCGCGGCCGGATCTACGACCGGTCCGGGCGGGCCCTCGCGGAGAACCGCCCCGGCTACGCCGTGGTCGTCTACCTCGAGGAGCTGCGGCAGCCCGGCTCGTGGGAACGGACCGTGGAGCACGTCGACGCGACGCTCGACGAACTCGCCGCCCGCCTCGGCCTTCCGCGCGAGGTCTCGGCGGAGGACATCCGCCGGCACATCCGCCGCCGGCTCCCGCTGCCCCTGTTCGCGTGGACCGACGTGAGCGAGGAGACCGTCGCGCGCTGGGCCGAGCAGACGCCCGGCCTGCCCGGCATCGACCTCTACACCGAGCCGGTGCGCGCCTACCCGCACGGCGAGACCGCCTGCCACCTGCTCGGCTACGTCGGCCGGGCGGACATCGCGCAGTTCGAGGACCAGCCCTACCACTACTACCTGCCGGAGATGGCCGGCCGCAGCGGGCTGGAGCGGGCCTACGACGAAGCGCTGCGCGGGCGGGCGGGCGGGCGGCTCGTGCGCGTCGACGTCTCGGGCTTCCGGCACGGGGACATGGGGGTGCGGGAACCGGTCGCGGGCGACGACCTGCTGCTGACCCTCGACCTCGGCGTGCAGGCGCTCGCGGAGCGCGCGCTGGGCGGGCAGGCGGGCGCGGTCGTCGTGATCGATCCGCGCAACGGCGACGTGCTGGCGCTCGCGAGCCGGCCCGGCTTCGACCCGAACGCCTTCGTCCCCTCCCTGCCCGCCGCGCTCTGGGAGTCGGTTGCGCGACGATCCGCGCAAGCCGCTGCTGAACCGCGCCGTGGCGGGGGCCTACCCGCCCGGCAGCACCTTCAAGCCCGTGGTGGCCATGGCGGCCCTGGCCAACGGGCGCGCCCGGGCCTCGGCGGAGTTCTCCTGCTCCGGCGTCTTCCTGCTGGGCACGCACCCCTTCGCCTGCTGGTACGCGCCGGGCCACGGCACGATCGATCTGCGCCAGGCCCTCCGGTACTCGTGCAACGTGTACTTCTACCGCCTCGCCCTGCAGGCCGGGCACGGACTACGTCTGGCACATGGCCGCGCGCGCTCGGGCTCGGACGGCCGACGCGGCATCGACCTGGACTACGAGGTCGGCGGGCTCGTTCCCGACGACGCGTGGAAGCGGCGCACCGCGGGCGACGGCTGGCGCGACGGCGACACCTGCAACCTCGCGATCGGCCAGGGCGCGCTGACCGTGACCCCGCTGCAGATGGCCGTGGTGGCCGCCGCCCTCGCCAACGGGGGCCGGGTCGTTCGTCCGCGTCTCGTGTCGGCCACGCGCGCGCAGGGCGAGTCCGCCTTCCGGCGCCGCGCCGCCCGAGCCCGCGGCCGACCTGCACTGGGACCCGGCGCAGCTCGCGGCCGTGCGCGAGGGCATGCGCGACGTCGTCATGGCGCCCGACGGCACCGGGCCGCCGCGCCCGCGTGCCCGGCGTCGACGATCGCGGGCAAGACGGGCACCGCCGAGTACGGACCGGGCGAGACGAATTGCACCGGGGCTGGATGATCGCGTTCGCGCCCTTCGATACGCCGCGCTACGCCGTGGCGATGGTGGTCGAAGAGGCGGAGTCGGGCGGCGGCACCGTGGCGCCCCGGCTCCAGGTCCTCCTCCGGGGCCTGTTCCCCTCGGCGCCGCCGGAAGGGGGGCGGGCTGATGCCCGGGTGGCGCCGCATCCGGTTCTGGCTCTCGCGGATCGACCCGCCGACGGTCGTCGCCGTGCTGCTGCTCGCTGGCCGTCGGCGTGCTGTTCGTCTACAGCGCCTGGTACCGGGGCGAGGACCAGCCTGCGGGCGCCTTCTACCGCCGCCAGATCGTGTGGGCGGTCGATCGGGCTGGCCTTCGCTGGTCGCCGCCGTCGTTACCGACTACCGCCGCATCGGCGAACAGAGCGTGTGGCTCTACCTCGTCGGCCTCGCGCTGCTGGTCCTGGTGCTGGTCGTGGGCACGCGCGGTGCACGGGGCCCACCGCTGGCTCTGCCTTCTTCGGGGTGCAGGTGCAGCCGTCCGAGTTCGCCAAGCTGGCCACCGTCGTCGCGCTGGCGCGCATGCTCGAGCCGGCCCGGCCTGGACCGGCGAAGCTGGTGGACCGTGGCGCGCGCCGCGCTCCTGGTGGGCGTGCCCTTCGTGCTGATCGTCCTGGAACCCGACCTGGGCACCGCCGCGGTGCTGCTGCCCGTCGCCTTGGTCATGCTGTTCGCGGCCGGCGTGCCCGCCCGCAAACTGGCGGTGCTCGTGCTCGCCGGCCTGCTGATGCTGCCCGTGGCTGGCTGGGCCTGGGCGAGTACCAGCAGGAACGCATCCTGGTGTTTCTCGATCCCGGCCGGGACCCGCTCGGGGCCGGGCTGGAACAAGATCCAGTCGGAGATCGCCGTCGGCTCGGGCGGCCTGACGGGCAAGGGATACCTGAAGGGGACGCAGAACGTGCTCGGCTTCCTGCCCCGCACCGTGGCGCCCACCGATTTCATCTACTCGGTCGATCGCCGAGGAGACGGGGTTCGTCGGTTCGGCCGGCGTGCTCGCCCTGTACGCCGTCGTGTTCCTGCGCGGCGTGCGGGCGGCCGTCCGTGGCCAGAGACAAGTTCGGACAGTCTGTTGGCTGCGGGTGTCGCGACCCTGTTCTTCTGCCACGTCTTCGTCAACATCGCCATGACGATCGGGCTGATGCCGATCACCGGGCTGCCGCTGCCCGCTGATCAGCTACGGCGGATCGTTCATGGTGAGCACGATGCTGGCGCTGGGCCTGGTGCAGAGCGTGTACGTGCGACGGCACGCCGGTTGAGAACGCATGACACCACGTGGAGGCAGCATCGCGATGTTAGGACTGCGCAAGAAGGAAGTGAAGAAAGAGATCATCGTCAACGCGGAGAGCCTGGAGACCCGCGTCGCGGTGCTGGAGGACGGCGAGCTCGAGGACTTCTTCGTCGAGCGGCCCACGGAGGACCGCATCGTGGGCAGCATCTTCAAGGGCAAGATCCAGAACCTGGAGGACGGCCTGCAGGCGGCCTTCGTCGACATCGGCCATGAAGAAGAACGCCTTCATCCACTACTGGGACATGATCCCGGAGGACGCGGCGCGGCTGGAGGCCGAGGAGGGCGTCGAGCGCGCCCGCGCGGCCGCGCAAGAACCGCAGCTCGCCGAGCGAAATGGCCAAGCAGCTTCCCCGTCGGGTCGGAGATCGTGGTGCAGGTCACCAAGGGCGCCATCGGCACCAAGGGCCCGCGGGTCACCGCCAACCTGAGCATCCCCGGCCGCTTCCTGGTCATGATGCCCGGCAGCACGCTCAAGGGCGTTTCGCGCAAGATCGAGGACAGGCAAGGAGCGCCAGCGGCTGAAGAAGGTCCTCGCCCGCCTGCCCATCCGCCCAAGGACTCGGCCTGATCGTGCGCACCGCCGGGCTCGGCGCCCGCCGGACCGCCTTCGCCCGCGACCTGCGCGGCCTGCTCGACATCTGGGCGCAGATCGAGGCGGGCATGTCGGAACAGCCCGCCCCCTGCCGGCTCTACCAGGAGCCGGACCTGGTCGAGCGGGTCGTGCGCGACTCGCTCACCGAGGAGATCGACCGCATCGTGATCGACTCGCGCGACGAGTTCGAGCGCATCGCGGCCTGCTCGTCGCGCATCTCCCGCGCCGCGCGCAACAAGCTCAAGCTCTACGACGGCGACGCCCCGATCTTCGAGCACTTCGACGTGGAGCGGCAGCTCGAGAACGCCTTCCGGCGCAAGGTCGTGGCTGAAGTCCGGCGGCTACCTCGTCTTCGACGAGACCGAGGCCATGGTCGCCATCGACGTCAACACCGGCCGGCACAAGGGCGGCAAGACGCAGGAGGAGGCGATCCTCCAGGTCAACCTGGAGGCGGCCGAAGAGGTCGCGCGGCAGCTGCGCCTGCGCAACATCGGCGGCCTGGTGGTGATCGACTTCATCGACATGAAGCGCGCCGCACCAGAACAGCGTCTACCGGAAGATGAAGGAGTGCCTGCGGCGCGACAAGGCCCGCACCAACGTGCTGCCGATCTCCGAGCTCGGCCTGCTCGAGATGACCCGGCAGCGGGCGGAGGAAAGCATCCGCGCCGCGACCTACATCGATTGCCCCTACTGCCAGGGCCGCGGCAAGGTCAAGTCGAGCCTGTCGATGAGCGTGGAAATCCAGCGGCACCTCGCCGAGGTCCTCCGGAAGCAGGCGCGCAACGGCGAGACCCGCGAACTGCGCGTGACCGTCAACCCCGCCATCCTCGAACGGCTGCGCCGCGAGGACGAGGCGGAGCTGGTCGCGATGGAGGAGCGTTTCCACATCAGGCTGACCTTCGTTTCCGACGCCAGCCGCCACCTCGAGGCCTTCGGTATCGCCGATGCCGCGACCGGCCAGGAACTGTATTCGACCGCGGAGCACCCGCCCGAAAAGCGGGTTGCTCCCGGCCGCGCTCTTCCGCAACAATGAGGACGACATGACGGACGCCGAAAAGGCACGCTGGCTGGAATGCTACCGCCCCATGCGGACGGCCCGGCGGCTGGACGAGCTGGAGGCCTCGCTCGCGAGCCGCGGGGAGGCGCCGTTTCACCTATCGGGCGCCGGCCACGAGGGCGTCGCCGTCGCCGCCGCGCACCTCCTGCCGGTGGACTGGCTGCACCCGCACTACCGCAGCCGGGCGCTGATCCTCGCCCGCGGCATCCCGCCGGTGAGCTACCTCCACTCCCTGTTCGGCACCGACGCCGCCGACGCGAAGGGCCGCCGCATGCCGCCCTTCGTGTGCGATCCCGCCCTGCACCTGCTCAGCATGCCCACGCTCGTCGGCAACAACGCCCTCCAGGCCGTCGGCGTCGCCGCCGCGGTGCGCGGGCGGGAGGGCCGCCCCGTCGTCCTCTGCGGCTGCGGCGACGGGGGCACGCAGGAGGGCGAGTTCATGGAGGCGGTCGCGGAGGCCGACCGGGCCGTCCTGCCCGTGCTCTTCGTGGTGGAGGACAACCACTACGCCCTCTCCACCGCCACCACGGGCCGCACGTTCTACTCGCGGCGGGACGGCGGGGAGCCCGGAGACTTCTGCGGCGTGCCGGTCATCCGGGTCGACGGCAGCGACGTGCCGGCGCTGGACCGGGTCTTCGGCGAGACGGTGGCGCGCATGCGCGAAGACCGCGGGCCCCGGATCGTCGTCTGCGACCTTGAGCGGCTGGCGGACCACTCCAACTCCGACGACCAGACCGTGTACCGCGCGCGGGACGAGATCACCCGGGTGCGCGCGGACCGCGACCCCCTCGCCCGGCTCGTCGCGCACCTGCTCCGGCACGGCGTGAGCGCGGACGAGATCGCGCAGGTCGATGCCGGGATCGAAGCGACCCTCGAAGCGGCCCTTGCCGAGGCGCGCGCGGCGCCCGCCCCGGCACCCGGCCCCGTGAAGCGCCCTCTGCCCGAAGCGCTGCGCTCCGAAGGCGCCGGGCCGGTTGCCCCGGACGCCGGCGAACCCGGCGCCCCGCGCCTGACCCTGCTCGAGGCCCTGCGCGAAACGCTGCGTAAACGGCTGGCGGACGAGCCGCTGGCCAGCCTCTGCGGCCAGGATATCGCCGACCCCAAGGGTGACGTCTTCGGCCTGACCCGCGGTCTCTCGACCGCCTTCCCGGGCCGGGTGCGCAACGCGCCCCTCAGCGAATCCACCATCGTGGGCGAAGCGATCGGGCGCGCGCTCGCCGGCGAGCGGCCGGTGGCGTGCATCCAGTTCGCGGACTTCCTGCCCGTGGCCTACAACCAGCTCGCCGCGGAACTCGGCACGATCTTCTGGCGCACCGCCGGCGCCTGGGAGGCGCCCGTCGTGGTCCTGTCAATCACGGGCGGCTACCGGCCGGGCCTGGGCCCGTTCCACGCCCAGAGCCCCGAGGCGGCGATGGTCCAGATCCCGGGCGTCGACGTCTTCATGCCCTCCAACGCGGCCGACGCCGCCGGCCTGCTCCAGGCCGCCTTCGAGTCGGGCCGCCCCTCCGTGTTCCTCTACCCCAAGAACCTGCTCAACGAACGCGCCGTCTCCGCGCCGGCCTCCGCCGTGGGCGTCGCCGCGCCGGTCGGCGTGGCCCGCCTCGCGCGCGCGGGCGACGCGCTGACCTTCGTGGGGTGGGGGGACACCGTCGGGCTGTGCGAACGCGCCGCCGAAGCGCTCGCGTCCGTCGACGTGCGCGCGGAGGTGCTCGACCTGCGCACGCTTTCGCCGTGGGACCGCGACGCGGTGCTCGCCTCCGCCGGACGCACCGGGCGACTCGTCGTCGTCCACGAGGACCGGCTCACGTGCGGGCTGGGCGCGGAGATCGCGGCGGTCGCGGCCGAGCGCCTCGACGGCCGGGTCCGGGTCGCCCGCGTCGCCGCCGAGGACACCTACCTGCCGTTCCACTTCGAGAGCCACCTGGCCGCGCTGCCGTCCTTCCGCCGCGTGCTGGAAACGGCGGCCCGCATGCTCGGCCTCGCGGTGTCCTGGCACCGTCCGCCGGAGCCCGAGCCGGGCGTCGTCGTGGTCAAGGCCATCGGCTCGAGCCCGTCGGACGAGAACGTCCGCGTCGCCGCGTGGCACGCCGCCGAGGGCCAGGAGGTCGCCGAGGGCGCCCTGCTCGCCTCGGTCGAGGCCGAGAAGGCCGCCTCGGACATCGCTTCGCCCACCACGGGCGTCCTGGAAAACCTGCTCGTCGCCGAGGGCGACGAGGTGGCGGTGGGCACGCCGATCGCGCGCCTGCGCGTCCCGCTCGAGCGCTGGCGGCCCCCGCCCCCGGAGGAACTCGAGGAACAGCCCGAACTGGAACGGCCCGCCGCGCCCGTCGCGCGCGAGCCGGCCGCGCCCGCCGCGCGGACGGAGGCCGCCGCGCACGTCACGCTGTCCACGATCTGCTCGGTCCTCGGGTCGCGCGTGATGGACAACGACGAGTTCCTCCACCGTTTCCCCGAGTGGAACTCGGCGGATGTCCTTCAGCGGACGGGGATCGAACGGCGCTACTGGATCGACGAGGGCGAGGACGTCCTGACGCTGGCCGTGAAGGCGTGCCGCAACCTGCTCGAACGCGAGCGGCTTGCCCTGGCCGACATCGACGTGATCATCTGCAGCACCGGGACGCCGCTCTCCATGACCCCGTCGCTCGCCTGCCGCATCCTGCGCCAGCTCAGCCCCTCGAAGGGCGAGGTCATGGTGCAGGCCTACGACCTCAACGCGGCGTGTTCGGGTTACCTCTACGCACTGCAGTCGGCCCACGACTACCTCGCGAGCTGCCCGCGCGCGCGCATCATGGTGGTCACCGCCGAGACCCTCTCGCCGGTGCTTGACCACAGGGACCCCGGGACGCTCTTCCTTTTCGGCGACGCGGCGACCGCCTCGCTCGTTTCCC
Organism: uncultured bacterium; assembly: GCA_963744655.1. Taxonomy (GTDB): domain Bacteria; phylum Verrucomicrobiota; class Kiritimatiellia; order PWTM01; family PWTM01; genus CAVUUJ01. Next base: position 1,682,681 of record CAVUUJ010000002.1, read on the forward strand.
GCGAGCCGGGCCGCGACGGCGTGCCCGTCCGGGTGCACCGCCCGCACCTCTCGGCGAAGGGCGAGGCCCCCGAGGTCCTCTCCGTCCCGTTCCCCGGCTCGGGGGCGTACGTGCGCATGGAAGGCCAGCAGGTCTTCCGCGTGGCCGTACGCAAGATGGTCGGGATGCTCGAGCAGGCGTGCGCGGCGGCCGGGGTCGAGGTCGACGACCTGGCCATGATCGTTCCGCACCAGGCCAACACGCGCATCATCGAGTCGATCCGCCAGAAGATCCGGGTGCCCCCGGAACGGATGTTCAACCATATCCGCACCCACGGCAACACCTCGTCGAACACCATTCCGCTCGCGCTCGAACAGGTGCTCCCGAAACGGAAACCCGGCGAGCGCGTGGGGCTCTGCGCCTTCGGCGGGGGCTTTACGTTCGGCGCGGCCATTCTCGACGTGCTCTGAGCGCCGCGATGCCCGTCCGGTACACCTTCAGCGAACTCTGCCGGGCACTGGGCAAGTCCCGCGTCGACGTGCTCAACGTGCAGAAGGGCCTCGGGCTCCATGTCCCCCGGGACGATGCCGGGTACGGCGCGGCGTACCTGAACTTCATGCAGAAGGTCATCGCCCTGCGATCCTTCTCCGTGCCAATGGAGGACATCCGGGAGGCGTTCGAGAAGGAGTGCCGCATCCTGCGCATGCTGCACGTCGACACCCTCACGGACTCGCCGACCTGGTACCTCGACGCCTGCGCGCGCGGCGGGCACACGCCGGGCCGGCTGCTGCTCACCGGCTACGATTTCGGTTTCCCCATCGCCTCGGGCCGCATCCAGGCCCACCTCAACTTCCGTTCGGCCCCCGCGGAACTCTTCGCCGGCAGGGAGATGGGAGAGGACCTCGGCCGCCTGGTGGCGCCCTACCTCAAGCTCGTGGAGCGGATCCGCCAGAAGGTGCTCGCGGAGGAGCGGGTCCTGGAGAACGCCCTGATCTGGTCCGAGAAGGCCTTCTGGGGCCTGGACGCCTGAGCCGGCGGCGGACCGCCCCGGGCGGACCGGGGCGTTCGGGGCGCGGGCGCGGCGTGGTGCTCGGGGGGGGACTTGAACCCCCACGGCCTAATTAGGCCACTAGCCCCTCAAGCTAGCGTGTCTGCCATTCCACCACCCGAGCAGGGAAAAAGGCGAGCGGCATCCTACGTCGCGTGCCGGACCCCCGCAAGGGGGAATGTCCGGGGCCATGCGTTGCGCCGCGGCGCGGCCCCGGCTATGCTGTCCGGCCAAGGGGCGGGGCCTTGCCCCGGGGGGAGAACAGGTCATGGCGTCCGAAACCCTTCCCGGCCACGCGGAACAAGGCGGCGGCATCGCCTGTCCCTCCTGCGGCGCCTTTGTCGGCGCCCTGCCGCGCTGCCCGCGTTGCGGCGCCCGCCCCGACGGGCGGGCGAGCCTCAAGGTGTTCCGGCTGGCCGCCGTGCTGCTGGCGACCGCCGGGCTCGGCATCCTGCTGCTCATGGCGCGGCACCGGGAGATCCCGCTCGTCGAGGTCGTCGAGATCACGCAGACCATGAACTTCGCCTACGTCCGCGTGGCCGGCCATGTCGTGGGCGAGCCGCGCGTGTACCGCCAGGCCGGGCTGGTGGACGGCGTGCGCTTCACGATCGACGACGGCACCGGCCGCATCCAGGTGCGCGCCACGGGCAAACGCGCCCGCCAACTCGTCGATGGCGGGCGGATGCCGCGGTCGGGCGACGAGGCCGAACTCGCCGGCAGCCTCAACGTCTCTGCCGCCGATCCCGCCATCTGGCTGCAGGTTCCGGAGCACCTGCAGGTCCGGCGGCTCGAGGCGAACACCCTGCGAACCGCAGAGGTGATCGCGGCCGACGAGGGCCGCGCCGTGCGCGTCACCGGCACGGTCAGCCGGGTGCGGGCACCGCGGCCGGGCACGCGCGCGCCCTGGATCGTCACCCTGCGGGACGGGGGCGGGTCCCTCAACGCGGTCTTCTTCGGTGCGGTGTACGACGACCTGCCCAACAAGGATGCCCTCGTGGCGGGGGCGGCGGTTGCGGCGCGCGGCACGGTCGGCATCTACCGCGACGAGGTGCAGCTCAACATCGGCGCCGCCGCCGACCTCGTGCTCCTGCCGCCCGGCGCGGCCCCGGCCCCGCCGCCGGACGCCCGCCCGGCCGGTGCCGCGGAACCCGCCGCGCCGCCGCTGCCGCCCTCCGCCGTCGACGCCGCCCTGGCGGGCGAGACCGTGCGCGTGCGGGGCGCCGTCGCGTCGCTGCGCACGCCCCGGGAGGGCAGCCGCGCGCCCTGGACGCTCACGCTGTCCGACGGCGAGGGCAGCGTGCCCGTGGTGTTCTGGGAGAGCGTCGCCGGGCGGCTCGACCTCGACGCCCTGCGGGAGGGCGCCACGGTCGAGGTGACCGCGCCCGTCTCGCTCTACCGCGGCGCCGTCCAGGTCAAGGTCGTGCGTTCGAACCAACTGCGCATCGTGGATGCCGGCGGCGCGGGCGGGGAGGCCCGACCGTGACGGTCCTCGTCGTGGTGGCCGCGAGCCTCGCGGGCGCGGTGCTTTCCAGCCTGCTCGCCGTTCTGCCGGGCCTGCACGTCTACAACGTGCTGGGCGGGCTCGTGCTGCTTTTCTCCTCGGCCCGGCAGGCGGGGCTGGACCTGCCGCCCGAGGTGTACCTGCCCCTGATGACGGGCATGATCGTCGGGTGGGCGATGCTCAACACGATTCCGTCCGTGCTGCTGGGCGCGCCGGACGAGGCCGCCATCTTCACCGTCCTGCCCGGCCAGAAGTACCTGATGCCCGGCCGCGGGTACGAGGGGGCCATGATGACCGCCGTCGGCGGCCTGGCGGGCCTGTTCCTGCTCGTCTTCGCGGTCGGCCCGCTCGCGCCGCGCGTGGTCCCCCTCGCGCGCCGCGTGCTCGCCCCGCACATGCACTGGATCCTCTGGGTCATCATCACCTACATGCTCATGTCCGAGTGGCCCAAGGGCGGCACGCTCGGGCCCGCGGGCTGGCGCAAGTTCGCCGACGCGTGGCGCGGCCTGGCGGCCGGGCTGGCCACGTTCCTGCTCGCCGGCGTGCTCGGCTTCGTCCTGCTCTACCGCTCGCCGGTCTCCACGTCGGTCGCCTTCCAGAACATCATGCCCGCCTTCGTCGGGCTCTTCGCCGTGCCCTGGTGCCTGTTCAACCTGCTCAGCGGAACCCGCATGCCGCCGCAGCACACGGTCGACTCGCTGGAGCTCGACGGCGACGTCGTCCTGCGCGCCGCGGCCTCGGGCGGACTCGGCGGCGGCTTCGCCGCGTTTTTCCCCGTGGTCACCGGCGGCGTGGGCGGGCTGCTGGCCGGCCACGCCACGGCACAGCGCGACGAGCGCGTCTTCATCCTGTCGCAGGGCGTCTCCAAGCTGGTCTACTACGTCGGCGCCTTCCTGCTGTTCTTCGTGCCCGGCGCCAACCTGCGCCGCGGCGGCGCCGCGTGGATGCTGCAGGGGTTCTTCACCCCCCGCACCTGGTACGACTACTTCATGATCCTCGGGTCCGTCGCGCTGGCCGGCGGCGTGGCCTTCCTGATGATGGCGCCGCTGACGCGCTTCACGCTCGGGCTGATCCGCCGCGTCGACTACCGCGTGGCCTCGGGCGCCGCGCTCGCGATCATCCTGGCCATGGTGCTGGCGGTCACGGGCTGGATGGGGCTGTCCGTCGCCGTGGTCGCCGCGGGCATCGGCTCGGTGCCGGTGCTGTTCGGCTCGCGGCGGCTGAACTGCCTGGGCGTCCTGCTGCTGCCCATGGCCTGCAACATGTCCGGCGTCGGGGGTCGCGTGGCCGGCTGGCTGGGCCTGCTATGAAAGGGATCGCCCATTTCGTGACCGGAGTGGCCGCGGCGTCGTTCTTCCCGTGGTCGGTCGAGGCCGCGCTGCGGGGCAACCCGCTCTACTTCGTGCTGGGGGGCGCCTGCGCGCTGCTGCCCGACACGATCGATTTCAAGTTCTACCGTTTCTTCTTCCGCCACGACGTGTACCTCGACCCCGACCCGGTCCGCCCGGATACCGCCGCGATGGCCGCCGCGCTGGCCGGGGCCGCCGGCCGCGCGCGGCGCGAGGGATGCCGGGTCCGCGTGAAGCTCAACACGATCCGGCGCGGGGCCGACTACTGGCAGCAGTACCGCGTGCGGTTCGACCCGGTCGGCTCGCGCGTCCAGGTGCGGCTCGGTCCCGTCGTCAACACCGGGCAGGTGCCCGTGCCCGGCACGGAGCCCGGCGCCGCGGAGGCCGCCGGCGAGGCGCCGCTGCCGTGCCCCGTCGTGCAGACGTACGACGCGGTGACCACGGTCGACATCTTCGACGGGCCCACGTTCGAGTTCGAGCCGCGGCCGGACGGGTGCGTCGTCCTGCACTTCCTCCCCTGGCATCGCAAATGGAGCCACAGCCTCACGGTCGGCCTCGCCCTCGCGCTGCTGGCCTGGCCGCTCTACACGTGGCGCGCCTCGATCGTGATGGTGCTCGGTTTCGCCCTGCACGTGGCCGAGGACCAGCTCGGTTTCATGGGCTCCAACCTCTTCTTCCCGCTGACGCGCCGGCGCGTCAGCGGGCTGCGCTGGATGCGGTCCGGGGACGCGGTGCCGAACTTCCTCGCCGTATGGGTGGGCTGCCTGCTCGTCTTCTGGAACCTGTACCGCGCCTCGCCCGGCCCGCTGCCGGCGATCCGGCCGGCGGCCTTCTTTCTCGGCGGCGGCCTGCTGCCGCTGGCCGCCTTCGGCCTGCTGCACCGCCTGCTCCGGCGGCCGACGGGCCGCGACGGTCCCGTGGACACGTCGCAGGAGTGGGGCGATTCGATGATCACCTGAGGGGCCCCTCTCGCCGTCGGACCCCGGCGCGCCGCCCCCGCCCGCGGGGCCTCCGACCCCTGGAAGACCCGGGCGCCTCCGTTTCCCACCCTTGGAAAACCGGGCGGCGCCCGGTAGCATCCGCCGCATGAGGATTCTGGTGGCAGGCAACGGGGGCCGCGAACACGCGCTGGCCTGGAAGCTCAGCCGGGACAGCGAAAAAGCGGAACTGTTCTGCGCGCCGGGCAACGCGGGCACCGCGGAACTCGGCACGAACCTGCCCATCGCCGCCGCGGACGTCGACGGCCTCGCCGCCTGGGCGGCGCGGGAACGCCCGGACCTCACCGTGGTCGGGCCCGAAGCGCCGTTGTGCGCCGGGCTGGTCGACCGCCTGGAGGAGGAGGGGCTTCGCGTGTTCGGGCCGCGGCGCGAGGCCGCGCGGCTGGAGGGCAGCAAGGCCTTCGCCAAGGAGATCATGGAAGCGGCCGGCGTGCCGACCGCGCGCGCGGCGCGCTTCGGCGACCCGCGCGCCGCGGTCGAGTACATCCGCCGCGAACGCGGGGCGGTGGTCGTCAAGGCCGACGGCCTGGCCGCGGGCAAGGGGGTCACCGTGTGCGCGACGCCCGAGGAGGCGGTGCGGGCGGTCGAGGAGGCCATGGTGGACCGCGCGTTCGGCGAGGCGGGCAACGAGATCCTCGTCGAGGAGTGCCTCGAGGGCGAGGAGGCCTCGATCCTGGCCCTCGTGGACGGCGAGCGGATCGTGCCGCTCGCCTCGTCGCAGGACCACAAGCGCGCGTTCGACGGCGATGCGGGCCCCAACACGGGCGGGATGGGCGCCTATTCGCCCGCGCCCGTCGTGACCGGCGCCTTGTGGCCCCTGATCCGCGAGGAGGTCTTCGGGCGTACCGTGGCCGAGCTGCGGCGCCGCGGTATCGCGTACCGGGGCGTGCTCTACGCGGGGCTGATGATGACCGGCGGCGGGCCGAAGGTGCTCGAGTTCAACTGCCGGTTCGGCGACCCCGAAACCCAGGCGGTCCTGCCGCGGCTTCGCACCGATCTCGCGCCCGCCCTGGCCGCCTGCGCGGAGGGCCGACTCGACGCCTCGATGGTCGGCTGGCGCGAGGAGGCCTGCGTCTGCGTGGTGGTCGCCTCCGGCGGCTACCCGGGCCCGTACGCGCGGGGCATGGCGATCGAGGGGCTCGACGAGGCCGGGGCGCTCGACGAAGTGACGGTCTTCCACGCCGGCACGAAGCGGGATCCGGACGGACGGGTGCTCACCGACGGCGGCCGCGTGCTCGGGGTGACCGCGCTCGGCGCCGACCTGCGCGCCGCGGTGGACCGCGCCTACGCGGCCGTCGGACACATCCGCTTCGAGGGGGCGCACTGCCGGCGCGACATCGCGCACCGCGCCCTCGCCCGCTGACCCGGGCGCCCCGGGGCTTTCCCTCGGGCCCGGCATGCCCTACACTGGCACCCCACCGGTTGTGCAGATCGTGAAAGGAGCAAGGCAGACCATGGCCGCCACACCATCCAAACCGCTCGTCGGCTTTCTCATGGGCAGTGCCTCGGACTGGCCGCTCGTCAAGGGCGCGGCGGACACGCTGACGTCGTTCGGCGTGCCGTTCGAGGTGCGCGTGCTTTCCGCGCACCGCACGCCGGCCGAGGCGTCGTCGTACGCTTCGTCCGCGGTGTCGCGCGGCCTCAAGGTCCTCGTCGCGGCGGCGGGCGGCGCGGCGCATCTCGCCGGCGTCCTGGCCGCGCACACCGTGCTGCCCGTCATCGGCATCCCGGTCCAGGGCGGTGCCCTCAACGGCCTCGACGCCCTGCTCGCCACGGTGCAGATGCCCTCGGGGATCCCCGTGGCGACGGTGGCGGTGGGCAAGGCCGGTGCCACGAACGCCGCGCTGCTGGCCGTGCAGATCCTGGCCACCTCCGACGCCGCGCTCGCCTCCCGGATGCGGGACTACAAGCAGCAGCTGGGCGAGAAGGTCCGCAAGGCGGACGCCGACCTGCAGCGGGAGATCGGGGGCGGCGCGTGAGCTTCGCGCCCGCCCGGCCCGGCGTCGCGGCGGCGCTGCTTGCTTTCGGGACCGCCTACGCGCAGCTGCTGCCCCCCGCCGCCCCCGCGGCCGGTCCGGCGCCGGCGCCCGGGGCCGCATCGGCCCCCGCGGGTCCCGAGGCGGTGCGCGCCGTGGAGGAAACGCTGGAGGCGCTCGCCGCGCGGGGCGTGACCGTGCCCCCGTCCGGGTGGGACGACGCGGTGCGCCGGGCGGCCGTTTCGGCGGCCGACCCCGGCGGGGCCGTTTTCGACGCGGAAGCCTGGACGGCGTTCCGGGCCGGCTGCGCGGGCCTCGAGCAGGCGACCGGCCTGCGCCTGGCCGTATCGAACGGACAGGCGGTCGTCACGGGGCTTGCGCCCGGCGCGGAGGACCTGGACATCGCACCCGGTGACCTGCTCGAGAGCGTCAACGGGCGGTACGTCAGCGGGCGGCGCACCGACGAACTCTACGAGTGGCTGAAGGCGGCAACCAACGGCACGGTGCAGGTCGACGTGATGCGGCCCGGCTCCACCGGCGACGCGACCCGGGTCGCGGCGCCCCTGCGGCAGGTCCGGGCGCCCGCCGTGCGCACGGCGGAGGAGTGGCCGCGGGCGTTGTGCTACCTCGCCCTGAACGGCATCTACGAGGGGACGGGGCAGGACGTGGCCGACCGGGTGCGTGGCTGGGAGCGGGCGAAACGATTCGGCGTGGTGCTCGACCTGCGCGGGGCCGCGGGCGCATCGGCGGCCGACGCGGCGGTCGTGGCGGGGCTGGTCCACGACGCGGGCACGGAAGTGGCTCGCTGGCAGCCGCTGGACGGGGACGAGGCGCGCGTCTTGCTTGCGGGCGGGGGCGGCCGGATCCGCATGCCCGTGATGGTGATCGTCGACGGCCGCACGCGCGGCGCCGCCGAGGCGCTGGCCGCCATGCTCAAGCGCGACGCCGGCGGGGCCATGCTGCTCGGCCGGCCCACGGCGGGGGACCCGCTCGTGCGGGAGGGGCTGGCGGCCCCGGGCGGAGGCGTGCTCTACGTGCGCACGTCGCGACTGCTCGCGCCGGACGGCACGGAACAGGCCGGCGGGGAAGGGATCGCGCCGCACCTGCTCGTCCGCGCGAACGGCGGATCTTCCGAGGAACCTTTCGAACCCGACCCGCGCCGGGACTCCCGCCGCAAGACCCTCGAACAGGAGAAGGCGGACCGCCTGCTGCGGGACCGCGTAGGGGGCGACGCGGCGCTGCAGCGCGCGGTCGACATCCTCGTGGGACTTCGCGCCCTTCGGCCCGACGATGAAACCGCCAAGGCCCATTAGCCCCGGCCGTCCGGAGCCGGACCTGCTGCGCGAGGCGGCGGCCGTGCTCCGTGCGGGGGGCTTGGTGGTCGTGCCCACGGAAACGGTCTACGGCGTGGCGGCGGATCCCTTCAACCCGGCCGCCCTGGCCGCGCTTTTCGAGGCGAAGGGCCGCTCGCCGGGCAAGCCCGTGGCCCGGCTCGTCGCCTCGGTGGCCGACGTGGAACGCTGCACGGGCCCGCTGCGCGGCGCGGCGCTCGCCCTGGCACGCCGGTGGTGGCCGGGTCCGCTCACGCTGGTGCTCGACACCCCGGACGGGGCCGTCGGCTTCCGCCTGCCCGATCACCCCGTGGCGGTCGGCCTCGTGCGCGCTTTCGGCGGTCCGGTGGCGGCGACGAGCGCGAACCGCAGCGGGGAACCCGACGCGCGCACGGCGGCCGAAGCGCAAGCGGCGATGGGGGGCTCGGTCGCGCTCGTCCTGGACGCGGGCCCCGCCGGCGGCGGCACGCCCAGCGCGGTCGTGCGGGTGACGGCCGGCGGCGTCTCGGTTCTCCGGGCCGGCGCCCTTTCGGCCGCGGACCTCCTGGCGGTGGCCGAAGCGGACGGGCGCTGAGCGCGCCGGCGGCGGCGGCGACCGGGCACGGGTCTGCGCCGCCGTTCCCCCTGCCTGCTCAGCCGGCCCCGAGGAAGCGGAGCAGGTCCGCGCCGGGATCCGCGCCGAGCACCAGGTGGTAGGCGAGGGCCCCCAGCAGGCCGTGCGCAACGCCGACGGGCCAGAGGTTACGGTGCCGTTCGTAGATCAGGGTGAACGGCACGCCGGCGGCGAAGGTGAGCCCCACCAGCGGCCAGGCGGGAGCGTGCACAAGGCTGAACAGCCCGGCGGCTGCGAGGGTGCGCACCCACGTCCGCCGGAGCCAGGGCCGCAGGTTGCGCGTGACCAGCGCCTGCAACACGAACTGCTGGCCGAGCCCGTACAGCGGGTAGAGGGCCAGGAGCAGCCAGAACGTGCGGGGCAGGGGCAGGCGGTCCGCCGCGCGTCCCCAGGCGAGCAGCAGGGCGGCGCCGAGCCCCGCGACGAGTACGGCCTCGCGGGCGGCGCCCGCGAACCCGGCGCGGCCCATGCCCCACGCGCGGAGGGTGGCCGAGCCGCCCCGGGCCAGCTGCCGCGCGAGGTACGCGGCCCAGCCCAGGGCGGCGGCGCCGTTGTAGAGGAACTGCGGCGGAACGGCCCAGCCCGTGCCGAAGCCCGTGGTCGATGCCAGCAACTCGACGAGCAGGTGGCCGGCGCCCGTTCCGAGCGCCGCCGCCAGTTCCGCCGTTTCGCGTCGCGGGGCCATGCCGCGGTGACCCTGCCACGATCCGCCCTGCGGGTCGATCCCGTGCTCCGGCCCGGTCCGGCGCGAGCCGGTCCGTGTCCGCGCCCGGCCGTCCGCCGTCGCGCTGCCTGACACCCCGCACCCCCGCGCGGTCGCCGCGGCCATGCGTGACCTGCGCGCAACCCGGCCCGGTCCGCCGTGTCTACGGTGTCCCCCCGCCGCCTCGCATTCCCCTTCCATCTTCCTTTTCGGATAACGCATAGCTTCACGATCGTGAAGCTATGCGTAATCGAAAGACCTCCCGGCGGGGAGGGGGGTGTAGGGCAAGGCGTTTCCCTTGCGTCGCGCAGGGGATAGCGAAGGAAGGGACTCGGTGTGCGCGCGCCGGGCGTTCGGGCCGGGGGTGGTCAGGCGCCGCCGCTCCGGTCGCGTGCCGACCGGTTCGCGGAGACGGGCGAGGGCAGCAAAGCGGCATGGGCGCCGGCCCCGCGGCACGGATGCTGCGCGGCGGCCGCCTCGCCGCGGTCCGCGGCCGGGCATAAGGCTGTTCCCGGCGGACGCGGGACGCTACAGTCCGGCTCTCTACCCGGGAGGCGCCGGTGGCGGAAGCGAAGAAGCGGATCCTGTTCGTCTGCACGGGCAACAGCTGCAGGAGCCCGATGGCGGAGCATGTCTTCCACTCGCGGGCGGGTCCGGTCACGGCCTGGGAGCCCGTCTCGGCGGGGCTGGCGGCCCCGGACGGGGCCCCCGCGAGCGACGAGGCGGTGCAGGTGCTCCGAGAAGAGGGTATCGACCTTCGTTCCCACCGCAGCCGCCCGGTGACCGGCCGGCTCGTTGACACGGCCGACCTGGTCGTGGTAATGACCGCCGCCCATCGGCGCGAGGTGCTGTGCCGCTTCCCGGAGGCGGCGGCGAAGGTGCGGCTGCTCACCTCGTTCGGGCCGGGCGGCGGGGGGGAGGACCTGCCCGACCCGATCGGCGCCCCGGTTACCGTGTACCGCGCGGTGCGCGACCGCATCGAGCGGGCCATAGCCGACCTGGTGTTGGACCTCCTCGCGGAGCGGGAGCCCGGCGGGGCACGAAAGGACAGGGAATGAAGATTGCGCTCGGGGCGGACCACGGCGGGTTTGAACTCAAGGAGCGGGTGAAATCCCTGCTCGCGAAGCGCGGTATCGAGGTCGCGGATGCCGGCACGGACGGGACGGCGGCGGTGGACTACCCGGACTTCACCGGCGAGGCCGCGCGCATGGTTTCCGACGGCGAGGCCGATTCGGCCATCGTGGTCTGCACGACGGGCATCGGCGTGAGCATGGCCGCCAACAAGTACCCGCGGGTGCGCGCCGCGCTCTGCACCTCGGCGCACATGGCCGAACGGGCCCGCAGGCACAACAACGCCAACGTGCTCGCGCTCGGCGGCGCCACGGCGCCCGCGGAGGAGATCGGCCCGATCCTGGACGCGTGGCTCGACCACCGCTTCGAGGGCGGCCGGCACGAGCGGCGAATCGGCAAGATGATGCGGATCGAGGAGCGCACGGAACCGCCCGCGGTCCTCCGCGAGACGGACCCCGAGGTCGACGCGGCGGTCCGCGGCGAAATCCGGCGGCAGGCGCGACAACCTGGAGCTGATCGCCTCGGAGAACTACGCGAGCCGCGCCGTGCGCGAAGCGCAGGGCTCGGTGCTGACCAACAAGTACGCCGAGGGCTATCCCGGCAAGCGCTGGTACAACGGCTGCGAATTCGTGGACGAGGCCGAGCGGCTGGCCATCGAGCGCGCCAAGGCAGCTCTTCGGCGCCGAACACGCCAACGTGCAGCCGCACTGCGGCAGCGGCGCCAACATGGCGGTCTATTTCGCCATGCTGCAGCCGGGCGACACGATCCTGGCCATGAGCCTGGCCGACGGCGGCCACCTGACCCACGGCCACAAGATGAATTTCTCGGGCCGCTTCTTCAACGTCGTCCCCTACGGCGTCGACCGGGAAACGGAGCAGCATCGACTACGACGCGATCGCAGCGCTGGCCGCCGAGCACAAGCCCAAGCATGATCTGCGCGGGCGCCAGCGCCTACTCGCGGATCATCGACTTCGAGCGGCTGCGCGAGATCGCCGACGCGGTCGGGCGCCTACCTGATGGTGGACATGGCGCACATCGCCGGGCTGGTGGCCGCCGGATGCCACCCGAGCCCGGTGCCCTATCGCCGACTTCGTGACCACCACCACGCACAAGACCCTGCGCGGCCCGCGCGGCGGCATGATCCTCTGCCGCGGAAGCTTACGCGGCGGACATCGACAAGCAGGTCTTCCCCGGCATCCAGGGCGGGCCGCTGATGCACGTGATCGCGGCCAAGGCGGTCTGCTTCCACGAGGCGCTGCAGCCGGCGTTCAAGGACTACCAGCAGCAGGTCGTCGCGCAACGCCCAGGCCCTGGCCGCGGCCCTGGACGAGCGACGGGCTGCGCATCGTCTCGGGCGGGACCGACAACCACCTGATGCTGGTCGACCTGACGCGCGCCGAGCGTGACCGGCAAGGACGCCGCCACGGCGCTGGACAAGGCGCGGATCACGGTCAACAAGAACGCCATCCCGTTCGACACGCAGGAGCCCGTTCGTGACCTCCGGCATCCGCATCGGCACGCCGGCGGTGACCACGCGCGGCATGAAGGAGAGGCGAGATGGCCCAGATCGCCGGGCTTATCCGCGAGGTCGTGGCGCGCCCGGACGACGGGCAGACGGCGGCGTCCGTGCGCGAAGAGGTGGCGGCCCTCGCCGCAGGGTTCCCGCTTCCGTAGCGGGGTCCGCGCCGGACCCCCTTACGGGGTGGTGAAGTTCACGAACGTCGCGCGCGGCCCGTAGGGGCTCTGCATGGGCCGGTGGAAGTTGGTGTCGTACGGCATGGACCACGCGGCCGGCGACGGCGCGGCGGACGGCCATGCGGGCAGGGCGCTCCAGGAAGCGGCCACCGGCGCCGACCGCGCCGGCACGGCGCGCTGCACGGCCAGCCCGTCGGCCAGTTCGGCGGACCCCGGCCGGAGGAAATGCTGCGCGACCACGAGCAGCAGGGCGGCCGCCGCGGCGTAGCGGATGATGGGCAGGGGGACGCGGAAGGGGCCGAACACGACGTCATCCCCCTGGGCCGGCTCCCGGCTGGCAAGCCCTTCGCGTACGCGGGCCGCGAGCCGGTCCGCCGCGAAGGGGTCGGGGCGCTCGTAGCGCTTCAGGCCCACGAGGCGGCGCAGGCGCTCCTGCCTGTCCTGCTCCGCCCGGCACCTCGCGCAGTCCGCCGTGTGGGCGCGCACCGCTTCCGGCCGCGCGGCTTCGGGAACGGCCAACCACATGATGACGCGTCTGCAGTTCACGGGGCAAACTCCAGTAGTTCGTTCTGCAGCAGGCGCCGGGCGTAGAACAGCCTCGAGCGCACGGTTCCCTCGGAACATCCCAGCAACCTGGCGATTTCCTCGTGGGGCATCCCCTGCACGTCGTGCAGGACCACCACCGTTCTGTGTTTCTCGGACAGCGTCAGCAAGGCCCTGTTCAATCTTTCCTGCAGCTCCGTGAGCGCCGCGTCCCGCACGGGCGATTCGCGCGCCGCCAGGCTCACGTAGTCCGGGTCGCGCTCGATGGCCTGGTCCATGTCGTTGAGGCTGAGGGCCGTGTGCCTGCTGCGCTTCTTGACGAAGTTGATCGCCGTGTTGACCGCGATGCGGTAGAGCCACGTGTAGAAGGCCGACTGGCCGCGAAACCGGGCGAGGGAGCCGTGGGCCTTCACGAAGGTCGTCTGGACGAGGTCTTCCGCGTCTTCCCTGTTGCCGGTCATGTGGTAGACCAGCCCGTAGATCCTGCCCTGGTAGAGGCGCACGAGTTCGTCGAACGCCGCGGTGTCGCCGCGCCGCGCCCGTTCGACGAGGGCCCGGTCGTCGATCTTGTCTTCTTCAGCGGGTCTGTTCGAGCTGGATGCCATCGATCGCACCGGGTCCGGCGGGGCCGCGCACGCGGCCGCCGGAAAAGGTGCAGAGTAGCCAAAGCCAACCGGCCGGATCAATCCTACTCGTTCCGCAGCGCCTCCGCAGGCGGTAGCGCGGCGGCGCGCCGGGCCGGCCACCCCGCGAACAGCAGGGCCAGCAGGACGGCCGCGGCCACGGGCAAGAGCAGCGGTCCGGCGCCGGGGCGCAAGGGCAGCGGCAGGCGGTCCGCCGCCAGCGCGACGAGCCCGAGGGCCGACGCCGAGCCGGCCAGGGCGGCCGCGCCCGATACCGCGGCGGCCTCGGCCAGGAAGAGCCCGGCGATGTCGGCCGGCCTCGCCCCGATCGACCGCCGGAGGCCGATCTCCGCGGTGCGTTCGCGGACCGCGGCGGTCATCAGGCTCATCAGCGTGGCGGCGCCCAGCAGCAGGGCGAGGGCTGCCACGCCGCCCGCCGCGAGGCGGACGAGGCGTTGCCATTCCCGCAGGCGCGCCAGCAGACGCTCGGGCGTGATCCACACCGCGTTCGAGGGTGCGGCCGGACCGGCCAGCACGCGCCGCGCCGCCGAAAGCGCGCGCCGGTAGGCCGCGGCGCCGCCCGGGATCCTCGCGTAGACGGCGTCGAGCCGGTCCCCGGGCACCGCGCCCAGCGCCGGGGCCAGCGGGAGGGGCACCAGCACCAGCGCTTCGCTCCCGGCCTCGGGCTCCCGGGCCTCCCCCGCCGCGGCGGGGTCGGTCGAGAAGATGCCGGCCACGAGCCAGGGCGAGCCGTCGAGCGAGACCGTTTTGCCGGGCCGGACACGGAGCCGGCCGGCGGTGGCTGCGTCGAGCACGGCGACCCGGTCGGGGGAGGAGGCGTCGGCGGGATCGAGCCACCGGCCGCCGGCCAGGCGCCAGCCGCGGACGCGCGGCAGGTCCGCGTCGCAGGCCAGTGCGGTGGCGGGAAGCCGCCCCGGGCCCAGCCGCACGGCGACTTCGCGCACGCCGGCCACGGGGCCGTCCGGGAGGGCGGCCCGCAGCAGGTCCCTGTGCCCGGTCCGAAGCGGCCTACGGCCCGGCGCCTCGGCCCCGGGTGCGCGCACTGCCAGCACGTCGGCCCCGAAGTCCGCCACGAGGTACGCGGCGCGCTCGCGCAGCCCGTCCAGCACGGCGAGGAGCAGGCCGGTCGCGAAGGCGCCGGTCGCGATCGCCAGGACGGCCCAGGCGGTAGGGGCCGGGCGGGCGCGCACGCCTTCGAGGGCGTCCCTTGCCGCGGCCCGCAGGGCGCGGCGGTTCACGCCCGCACCTCGTCGAGATGCCCGTCGCGGCATACCAGGCGGCGGCTCCCGCGTTCGGCGAGCGCCTCGTTGTGGGTGGCGAGCAGCACGGCGATTCCGTCGCGCCGGAGGGAGGCGAGGGTGTCGATCACGTCGCCGGCCGCGCGGCGGTCCAGGTTGCCCGTCGGCTCGTCGGCCAGCAGCAGGCGCGGGCGCACGGCGATGGCCCGCGCGATGGCGACGCGCTGCTGTTCCCCCGAGGAGAGCCGGCGGGCGCGGGCGGACGCGAGGGGGGCGAGCCCGACCCGCTCCAGCGCGCGGAGGGCCGCGCGGTTCGCGTCGCGCGCGGATTCGTTCCGGTACCGGAACCGGAACGCGACGTTCTCCAGCACCGTGCGGCCCTCGAGGAGGTGAAAGCGCTGGAAGACCATGCCGACATGGTCCCGCCGCAGGGCGCAGCGGGCGGCCTCGTCGAGCGACGCCGCGTCAAGGCCGTCGAACTCGACGGCGCCGCCCGTCGCGGGTTCGAGCAGGGCCGCGATGTGGAGCAACGTGGTCTTGCCGGAGCCCGAGGGGCCGGTCAGGGCGGCGAGCTCGCCGGGCCGGAGTTCCAGGTCGACGCCGGCCAGCACGCGGCGATCGCCCGCCGGCGTGGGGAAGTGCTTGGACACCCGGCGCAGGCGCAGCAGGGGCGGCGGTTCGCTCACGGCAGCAGGACCCGTTCGCCCGCCTCGAGGCCGGCCAGCACCTCGAAGGCCCCGGCGTTGCCGGCGCCGAGTCGCACCTCCCGGGTCGCGAGGCCGCCCGCGGTGCGCACGCGCACCAGCGGCTTCTCGCCGGCCCACCAGACGGCGGTACGGGGCAGCAGCAGCGCGCGGTCGCGGTGCGCGGTGCGCACCTCGGCGCGGGCCGTCATGCCGGCGCGGAGCGGCCCCGGGGGGCCCTGCAGGGCCGCCCGCGCACGGAAGAACTTCTCCCAGGCCGGGCGGCCGGGGACGGCCTGGGCGACCGGTCCCACGGCCGACACCGAACCGGACCGCTCGAGCCCCGCCACGGCGGGGAGCCGGACCCGGACGGGTGCGCCCGGCCTCACGCCTTCCACCTCCGCTTCCGGCACGAGGAAGTCGACCACGGGGTTGCGCAGGTCCTGCACTTCCACGAAGGGCTGGTTCGTGAAGAGCGTGTCGCCGACCCGCGCGGCCCGGTATTCCCGGCCCACGTGCAGCGGCGGATGGACGACGACGCCGTCCGCCGGCGCGCGCACCGTGCAGTTCTGGAGCCGTTCCTCGGCCAGCGCCAGCGCTTGCCCGGCCGCGTCGAGCGTGGCCTGCGCCCGCGCCAGGCGGGCGGGGTGGAGAAAGGCGACCGTGAGTTCCGCGCGGCGCGCTTCGCGGCGGGCGGCCTCGCGCCGCCTCTGCGCGCGCGCCTCCTGGGCGGCGATCTCGCGGGGCGAAACGAGATCGTCCGCGAGCAGCGCCCGGAGGTCCTCGAGCAGCCCGGCATCCTCTTCCGCCTCTTCCCTCGCCTCCGCGGCGGCCGTTTCCCGTTCCGCCTGCTCGAGCGGGAGCACGGCGTGCCGCAGGACGTCGAGGTCCGCGCGGGCCAGGGCGGCGTCGCGGCGCAGCCCGACCAGTTCGCGGCGCAGGGACGAATCGTCGAAGCGCGCCAGCACCTCGCCGGCCCGCACGGCAACGCCCTCGTCCGCCAGTTCCGTCACGACCGCGCTCCCCGGGAAGGGGGAACGGATGGTGTGGACTTCCCGGGCCGCGACCTGTCCCTCGAAGGCGGACCAGGCCTCGAAGGGTCCTTCCGCGACCGTCCACGCCGCGGGGTCCGGCGGCTCGCGGCGCAGGAACGCCGCGGCCAGCAGGAGCACCGCGCCGCCGGCGGGCAGGGCCACGCGCCATTTCATGAGGACTCCTCTCTCCGGGGGAGCAGGTCGTCCGGGTGCTCCACCAGCGTGCCCCTGGCGCGCAGCAGGCGGTACCCGGACACGCACGCGTCCGCCCGCGCGGAAAGGCGCTCGGTTTCCGCCGCCGCGAGGGCGGTCTCGGCTTCGGCCACCGCGAAGTGGTCCCCGCGCCCGGCGGCGAACAGGCGCCGGGCGAGGCGGGCCCCGGCGGCGGCGAGGCGCGCGTTGCGGTCGGCGATCTCCAGGCCGAGGCGCGCGCGGCGGTAGGCCAGGGCGTGCCGTTGCACGTCGCGGGCGACGGCCAGTTCGAGCAGGCGCGCCGAGCCCCATGCCGCGTCGGCCTCCGCCCCGGCGGCGTCGACCGAGGCGCGGTCGCGCGCGGGGTTGACGTCGGAGCCCGTGGCGAGTCCGACCCACCAGCGGTCCCCGTCCCAGGCCCATCCGCCGGCCGCGCCGGGGTCGTCCTCGCCGATCCGCTCGTAGCGCACGGCGAGCCGCAGGTCCGGCCAGCGGTCCCGGCGCGCGAGCCGCAGGCCGCGCCGGCGGTGGGCCAGGTCCTCGAGCGCCTGGGCGTAGTCGAGCCGGCGCGACAGCGCCACGCGAACCGCGTCCTCCAGCGGCGTGTCGGGCACCTCGACCAGCGGCGGCGGCACCAGCTCGAGCGGGGTGCCCGGCGGCCGGCCGAGCCGTTCGGCCAGCTGCGCCTCGCGCAGCGCCTGTTGCTCCTTCGAGGCGGCCAGCCGCTGGCGGGCCAGCCCGAGTTCCAGGTCGGCGCGGAGCACGTCCGCGCGGCCGGCCCGGCCCTGCCGTTCCAGCGCGCCGGTCAGGCGCAGCAGCTTCTCGGTGCGGCCGACCGCTTCCCGGTCGAAGGCCGTCTGCCGGCGGAGGCGGAGCACGGCCTCGAAGTCCTCCGCCAGGTCCACGACGAGATTCTCCTTCTGCTGCTCGTATGCCCGGCGCCTTTCGTTCAGCGTGCCGCGCGCCGTTTCGACGCGGTCCATGGCGACCAGGGCGCCGAAGCGCCGGAAGAGCGGCTGCTCGACGCCGAGCGAGACCACCGCGCGGGACGTGTCGCCGAAGGCCGCGTCCGCCTGCTGCACGCTCGCGTTCCACTGCACCTCGCCGCCCCAGCGCAGCAGGCGGGCGGCGCCGAGGCCGAAGCGCCGGTCGACCCGGTCGTCGGCCGCGGCGGCCTGGGCGTCGGGGCGGAGGCGCAGGGCGAAGTCGGAGCGGGCCGAGCGGAGGTCCGCCTCGGCGCGGCGCACTGCCGCGGCGGTGCGCGCGAGCGCGAGGTTGCGCTCGCAGGCGAGTTCGACCGCGGCGGCCAGGTCCAAGGAGGGCGCCGCCGGATCCCCCGCCTGGCCCCGGGCCCTTCCCGCGGCCAGCATCGCCGCGGCGCAGGCCGCGCGGGTCCATGCCTGGGTGCGCTCGCTCACGGACGGATCGTAGCAGCGCGGGAGGGACACGTCACGGGTGCGCCGCGGGCCTCCGGGCGTCCGCTCGCGGGCCGCGGCTTGCCAAGCGGGGGGCCCGGGAACAAGGTAGGGCATGGCGATGAAACTGTGCGTGCTGGGGAGCAGCAGCTCGGGCAACAGCGTGTTGGCCTCCTCGGGGTCGACGACGGTGCTGTTCGACGCGGGCTTCAGCGCGCGGGAGCTCGGGCGCCGGCTGGCGGCCGCCGGGCACGCGCTGGCGGAGGTCGCCGCCGTGTGCATCAGCCACGAGCACCGGGACCACACCGCCGGGGTGCCGGTCCTGGGCCGCCGGCACGGCATTCCGGTCTACGCGAACGCCGGGACCGTCGAGCGGATGCGGCAGACCCCGGCCCTGGACCGGCTCCGCTACCGGGTCTTTCAGACCGGGTCGCCCTTCGAGATCGGGGACCTGCACATCGAGCCGTTCAGCGTGCCGCACGACGCGGCCGATCCCGTCGGGTTCGTGGTCAGCGCCGGGTCGACCCGGGTGGGGATCGCGACCGATCTCGGCATGGGCACGACGTTGATCCGCGAACGGCTGGGCAGCTGCCGGGCGCTCGTGCTGGAATCGAACCACGACGAAGACATGCTGCGGCAATCGCAGCGGCCGTGGTCGCTGAAGCAGCGCATCGCGGGCCGCCAGGGGCATCTCTCCAACCGCCGCGCCGTGGAGATGCTGCTGGAGATCGCGGCCGGCGGGGTGGAGCACGTCTTCCTCGCCCACCTCAGCGAGCAGTGCAACGCACCCGAGGCGGCCCTGTGCGCGGCGCGCCGGGAGCTGGCGGAAGCGGGCTGGGACCGGATCGGGCTGAGCCTCACCTATCCCGACCGCATCAGCGAGGTCTGGGCGGGGTGAAAGCTTTTGACACCGCCTCGGAGCGGGGGCTACCTTCCCCGCGAGGCTGGCGCCCCGCCGGGCCGGCCGGCGGGACTTTTAGCGCACACGGGGATCTGGATCATGGCCAAGGTGGTTCTTGAGAACGTGTCGAAGGTCTATCCCGGCGACGTCGTCGCGGTGCAGGACGCGAACCTCGAGATCGAGGACCAGGAGTTCGTCGTGCTGGTCGGCCCGTCCGGCTGCGGCAAGTCCACCACCCTGCGCATGGTCGCCGGCCTGGAGGAGATCACCACGGGCAGCATCTACATCGACGGCCGCAAGGTCAACGACGTCCCGCCCAAGGACCGCGACATCGCGATGGTCTTCCAGAACTACGCGCTCTACCCGCACATGACGCGTCTACAACAACATGGCCTTCGGCCTGAAGCTGCGCAAGTATCCCGAAGGCGGAGATCGACAAGCGCGTGCGGGAAGCCGCCGAGATCCTCGGCATCGA
Organism: uncultured bacterium; assembly: GCA_963744655.1. Lineage (GTDB taxonomy): Bacteria > Verrucomicrobiota > Kiritimatiellia > PWTM01 > PWTM01 > CAVUUJ01. Next base: position 1,702,071 of record CAVUUJ010000002.1, read on the forward strand.
CGAGCTGCTGGAGCGCAAGCCCAAGGCGCTCTCCGGCGGCCAGCGCCAGCGCGTCGCCGTGGGCCGCGCCATCGTGCGCAAGCCCAAGGCGTTCCTGTTCGACGAGCCGCTGTCCAACCTCGACGCCAAGATGCGCGTCCAGATGCGCGCCGAGATCAGCAAGCTGCACACGCGGCTGGCCTCGACCATGATCTACGTCACCCACGACCAGGTCGAGGCCATGACCATGGGCGACCGCATCGTCGTGATGAAGGACGGCATGCATCCAGCAGGTCGCCACCCCGCTGGAGCTCTACGACCAGCCCGCCAACCAGTTCGTGGCCGGCTTCATCGGCAGCCCGCCGATGAACTTCTTCGAGGGGGCCATGGAGTCCGGCCAGGGTGGACTGGTGTTCCGGCACGTGGGGTTCGACCTGCGCGTGGCCGACGGGCACGCGGCGAAGCTGGCCGGGCACGCCGGCAAGCCGGTCGTGTTCGGCATCCGGCCGGAGGACCTGGAGGACGCGCTCTTCGTCTCGGCCCCGCCGCCGGACCAGCAGATCAAGGCGAAGGTCGAGGTGATCGAGCCCATGGGCGCGGAGACGTTCCTCTACCTGAACGCCGTCGACACGAATTTCGTCGCCCGCGTGGACGCGCACGAGAAGGCCACGGAGAACCAGGAGCTCACGATGATCCCGGACATGCGCAAGGCGCATTTCTTCGAGCCGGGCTCCGGGCAACTGGTCGTGTAGGCGCGCGGACTGGGGCCGTCGGGGCGGGCGCCGGGGCCCGGCAGGCGACGTGGCATGGGTTTCAAGCTCTTCCAGATGTTGGCGGTGTCGGCGGGCGCCTTCGTGCTCATCGCCGCGGCGGTCAGCTTCATCAAGTTCGAATCGCTCGTGGCGGCCAGCCGGCAGCGCCGCTCGGGCCGCCTCACCAACCGGGAGGCTTTTCTCATCGGGATCGCCCGGCGCCTGGCCGTGCGTGGCGCCCGCGCGGGCGCCCCGTTCTGCGTGCTCGTGGCCGGGCCGGTGCCCGGCGCGGGGGCCCCCGCCGGCGGGGCCGTATCCGGGGAGGCGTGCTCGGGTGCGCTGCGCCGCTCGGACGATGTCGGCCCGCTGGAGAACGGGTGCGTGGGCATGATCCTTCCGGTGGCGCACGCCGTGCTGGCCCCGATCCTGGAGCGGGTGGCGGACCGGCTGGGGCCGGACCACCCCGTGGCGTGGGGCGTGTCACGTTTCCCCGAGTCCGGCGGGTCGGGCCGCGTCCTGCTGGAGAAGGCGGAGCGGGCGCAGCAGGCGGCGGCCGCGCAGGGCGCCGGCGGGCGGGTATCCGACCCGGCGCCGGACGGGGAGGAGGACGAGGCGCCGGTCCGCGCCATCCAGGGCGACGCGGCGCTCCTCGATCCGCTCACGGGCATCCTGCGGCCCGAGCGCATGGGCGGGGCGGTGCGCAAGTACATCGCGCGCCACCGCAAGGAGGGGCACCCCGTCTCGCTGCTCTACCTCGACGTGATGCAGCTGGAGGAGGTCAACCAGCGGAACGGCCGGGGGGTGGGGGATGCGCTGCTCCGGGTCGTGGCGCAGACGATGCACCTCGCGCTTCGCGAGGACGACTTGATCGGCCGGCTGGGGGACGACGACTTCATGGCGGTGCTGGGCTGCGCGCCGGAGGGGGCCGAGGCGGCCGCCGCGCGGCTGGTCGGGCGGCTGCGGGCCGCCGTGGTACCGGCGGGCATGGCCCGGCTCCACCCGGTTGTCCGTATCGGGCTGGCCGGCCATCCCGGGCATGCCGGCACGCCGGCGGGGCTCATGGAGGCCGCGGAGGCCGCCTACCTCGAGGCCCGGCGCCGGGGGCCCTACGATGTCGTCGTATTCGAGCCGGCGATGGTGCAGCGCGCCCGCGCCGAGCGCGAGACCCGCGACGTGTTCTGAATCCGCCGCCGGGCGGTCCCGGCGGGCGGGGAGGGCGGTGGATGATCCGGCTGGGCGTCAACATCGATCACGTGGCCACCCTGCGGCAGGTGCGCGGCACGCCGTACCCGGACCCCGTGGAAGCCGCCCGGCTCGCGCTGCGCGGGGGCGCGGCGGCCATCACGGTGCACCTGCGCGAGGACCGGCGGCACGTCCAGGACGAGGACGTGCGCCGGCTCCGCGCGGAGCCGGGCCTGCGCCTGAACCTGGAGATGGCGAACGTGCCGGAGATCGTGGAGACCGCCCTCGCGGTCCGGCCCGACGAGGTGTGCCTCGTCCCCGAGCGCCGCGCGGAGCGGACGACCGAGGGCGGACTGGACGCCGCGGGGCAGACCGGCGCGCTTCGCGTGGCGGCCGGGCGGCTGGCCGCCGCCGGCATCGACGTGAGCCTGTTCATAGAGGCCGACGAGAGGCAGGTGGCCGCCGCGGCCGCGCTGGGCGTCCCCTTCGTCGAACTCCACACGGGCCGCTACGCGGACCTGCGGGACCCGGGCCAGAAGGCGGAGGAGCTGGAACGCCTGGTGGCCGGCGCGGGGATGGCGCACGCGGCCGGGTTGCGCGTCAACGCGGGCCACGGCCTCCACCTCGGGAACCTTGCCGGCATCCTGGAGATGCCGCACCTCGACACCCTGAACATCGGGCACAGCCTCGTCGCCCGGGCGGTCGTCACGGGGCTGGAACAGGCGGTGCGCGAGATGGTGGAGGCGATGGCGGCCTACCGGGGCGGGCGGGCGCCGTGACGGGCACCTCCCTCGAGACCGGCGGCCCCGCCGGGCCGGTCCTGGGCGTGGGCATCGACCTCGTCGAGAACACGCGCCTGCGCGAGGCCATGGAGCGCTGGGAGGGCCGTTTCGTCGAGCGGGTGTTCCGCGAGAGCGAGCGCTCCTACTGCGAGGGGCAGGCCGTGCCCTGGCGGCATTACGCCGGCCGCTTCGCCGTCAAGGAGGCGGTGAGCAAGGCCTTCGGTACCGGGATCGGCGATCGCGTGGGCTGGCTGGACATCGAGGTCACGCGTGACGAGGGGACGGGTGCGCCGTCGGTGCGTCTCTTCGGCAACGCCCTGCGCCTCGCCCGCGAGCGGGGCGTCGCGCGCGTGCTGGTCAGCCTGTCGCACAGCCACGCCTACGCCGTGGCCGAGGCCCTGCTGGTCGGCGGCTGAACCGCCCCCGCCGCCCGGGCCGGCCGGCGGGCGCGCACTCTCGCCTTGTGTCGCGCCCCCCCCGGGCTTATCAGTGACGCCGCACGGAGAGGTCACGCGCATGAAACTAGTCAACACGGCAACGATGAGGGAACTGGACCGCCGCACGATCGAGGAGTTCGGCACGCCGGGCCAGGAACTCATGGAGCGGGCGGGTCGCGGCGTGGCCGAGGTCGTGCGCCACCTCGCCGACATCTCCGGGGCCATGTCGCCGGCCGTGCTGCTCCTCGCCGGGCGGGGGAACAACGGCGGCGACTGCTTCTGCGCGGCGCGGTACCTCAAGGACATGGGGTTCGACGTGTACGTCTGGCTCGCGGGCTCCGAGCGGCAGGTGCAGGGCGACGCGCTCAAGCACCTCGGCCTCATGCGCAGCGAGGGCCTCGTCCTCGAGGAACTGGGCGGCCGGGAGGAGTGGGACGAGGTCTTCGCCGACCCGCCCGGGGTGGACTTCATCGTCGACGGCCTGCTGGGCACGGGCAGCACCGGGCCCGCGCGGGGCCCGGTCGCCCGGGCGATCCAGTACATCAACACGTTCGCGAACGAGGCGTTCGTGGTGTCCATCGACCTGCCCTCCGGCATCGATTCCGATACGGGGGTGGCCGAGGGCGACGCCGTCAACGCGGACATCACCGTCACGCTGGGGTTGCCGAAGAAGGGGCTCGTCGCCCCGGCCGCCCTCGAGTTCGTCGGGTGCGTTGAGGTGGTCGATCTCGGCCTGCCGCCCGAGTACGTCGATCCCCTCACGTCGGAACAGAACGTCGAGCTGATCTACTCGACCGAGCTCAGGCGGCTGCTGCCCCGCCGGGCCCGCTCCTCGCACAAGGGCACGTACGGCCACGTGCTGCTCATCGCCGGGGCCCGGGGCTACGCCGGTGCGGCGGCGATGGCGTGCCGGGCCGCCGCGCGTTCCGGCGCCGGGCTGACGACCGCGCTGGTGCCCGCGAGCATAGCGACGGTGGTCGCGGGCGCCTCGCCCGAGACCATGGTGCACGGCGCGCCGGAGACGGAGGCCGGCTCGATATCCGCGGAGGCGCTCCAGGCATGGGAAGAGCGCGTCCGCGCGTTCGACGCGGTCCTGGTCGGGCCGGGCCTGACGACCCATGCGGACAGCGCGGCGCTGGTGCGCGAACTCGTCCGGATCTGCCGCGTGCCGCTGGTGATGGACGCGGACGCGCTCAACGTGCTCGCGGGGCAGCCGCAGTGTATCGACCAGGCGGCGTGCCCGGTCATCATCACCCCGCACCCCGGCGAACTCGCCCGGCTCGTCGGCTGCGACGCGCACGCCATCCAGTCCGACCGGTGCGGCACGGCCCGGGCCGCGGCCGACCGGACGGGGGCCACCGTCGTGCTCAAGGGCGCGGGCACCGTCGTGGTGGCCCGGGACCGTCCCGCCTTCATCAACATGACCGGCAACCCCGGCATGGCCACCGGCGGCAGCGGCGACGTGCTGGCGGGCCTGCTGGCGGGGCTCCTCGGACAGGGGCTCAGCCCCTTCGACGCCGCGAAGGCCGGCGTCTTCCTGCACGGCCGCGCCGGGGACATGGCCGCGTGGCGCTCCTCCCAGGCCGGGCTCGTGGCGGGAGACATCATCCAGGAGATTCCCTACGCCTTCCGCGAGATCACCCTGCGTTGACCACCCCCCGGGGGCACTTGACCATGACCGGACAGGAACGCATCGCCCGCATCCTCCGACGGGAACCCGTCGACCGCATCGGCCTCTTTGAGCACTTCTGGGGCGACACCCAGCGCGCGTGGACCGAGCAGGGGCACCTCCGCGAGGGCGAGGATCCCGCCACGCACTTCGGCTTCGACATGGAGACCGCCTGGCCCTTCAACAACGTGGCCGACCTCGACTTCGTGAACGAGGTCGTCGCGGAGGACGAGGACACGATCACGGAGCGCAACGGCAACGGGGCCGTGCTGCGCCGGCACAAGGGGCACGACACCACGCCCGAGCACGTGGCGTTCGCCGTGACGGGCCGGGAGGCGTGGGAGCAGCGCATCAAGCCCGTGCTTCGGCCCGAGGCGCGCCGCGTCGACTTCGACGGGTACCGCGGCGTGAAGGCGCGCGCGGCAGCCGCCGGGCGCTTCCTCTGCTGGTCGGGCGTGAACGTCTTCGAACAGCTCCACCCCGTGTGCGGCCACGAGCACCTGCTCCTGGGCATGATCGACGACCCCGGCTGGGTGCACGACATGGTGGCCGCCTATGCCGACCTGACGATCGAGCTGTGGAAGATCCTCTTCGAGCGCGAGGGGAAGCCCGACGGGATCTGGTTCTACGAGGACTTGGGGTTCAAGCACCGGCCCTTCATGTCGCCCGCCTTCTACCGCGAGTTCATCCAGCCCGCCCACGCGAAGACGATCCGCTTCGCGCACGAGGAGCTCGGGCTGCCGGTCATCATGCACTCCTGCGGCTTCGTGGAACCCCTGCTGCCGGGCATGATCGAGGCGGGGATCGACGCGCTGCAGGTGATCGAGGTCAAGGCGGGCATGGACCTGCTCCGCATCCACCGCGCGTACGGGGACCGGCTCTCGCTCATCGGCGGGATCGACGTGCGGGTCCTCTACACCAACGACTTCGCGAAGGTCGATGCCGAGCTCGAGGCCAAGATCCCGGTCGTGAAGCAGGGTCACGGGTACGTCCTTCACAGCGACCATTCCATTCCCGACACCGTGCACTACGACACCTACAGCCACTTCGTGGACCGCGGTCTCGAACTCGGCCGCACGGAGTAGCCCCCCGTCCGCGCGGGGCCGCGCGGAGCCCGCTCGACCGCACCGCGTCCGGCTGGTAGGGTGAGCGGCCATGACGTCCCAGCCGTTGCCCCGAACGCGCTCCTGCTTCGTGTGCGGCATCGACAACCCGCACGGGCTGCACGCCCGCTCCCGGCTCGAGGGGGACGCGGTGGTGCTCGATCACGCCGCGCGCCCGGAGGACGGCGGCTACGCGGGCCGGGTGCACGGCGGGCTGCTCATGACCCTGCTCGACGAGGTCATGGCCTGGGCGGCGATCGGGGCCGCGGGGAAAGCCTGCGTGGCGGCCGAGCTCACCGCGCGGCTGCTCGCCCCCGTGGAAGCGGGCGCGGTCCTGCGCGTGGAGGGGCGCGTACGCGAGAACCGGAGGCGGATCATCGAGACGACGGGGATCGTGCGGCGGGCGGACGGGCGCGTCGCCGCGCGCGCCACGGGCCGGTACGTGCCGATGCCGGACGGGCAGGCCGCCCTGTGCGCGGAGGATTTCGTCGACGCCTTCCCGCCGCCGGCGGCGGGAGGGGAGCGCGCCGCGGCGCCGGGCGCGCGGGGAGGAACCGCCGATGGCCGCTAGGCTGGGCGTCCACGTGCGGCGCGGCGAGGTGGACAACACCGTGCGCGGCCGCCTCACGGGCCGGGTCTGGATCGAGGGGGTCGCGGCGCCGCTCGAGCTGGAGCTGTCCGGCAACGGCTGGCCCGATGTGGCCGGATGCCGCGTCGTGTTCCGCCGCGCGGCGCCGGCGCCCTGCCCGCCGGGCGCGGCGCCGGCCCACGAGCAGCGGGGCACGCTGGGCGACTTCACCGCGTCCCGCAAGGTCAGGGTGCCCGGCGGGTCCTCGGCCGGGAGCGGGTCCGCGGGCAGGCCGGCCCGTCCGGCCCCGTGGCACTGGGGCAACGGTCTCTACCTGGAGTGGTTCAGTGAACGCAGCGGGCGCGTGGTGATCGAGGGCGCGGACTTCGAGGTCGACGTCTCCGTGCCCGCCTGGCGGCCGACGCCGCGGGAGCTCGAGGAGCAGAAGCCGCTCGCGGCCGGGCCGCCGGGGCGCTTCAGCGGCCGTGCGGCGGACGGGGCGGGGCGGAGCGCCGCGAACGACACGGGAGAAGAAGAGGACGGCGAGCCCGACGAGGCGCCGATGGACGAGTTCGAGTGGGAGCGTTTCATGCGCGAGTCGGACCGGCGCACCGAGACCTACATGGCGCTGTTCGAGCGCTACGAGCACGATCCCGACCGGGACATGAAGGTCGCCCGCGAGATGGGCTGGGAGTGGCTTGCCGACGCGCTCGAGGAGCAGGGGCCCCAGGGCGCGGACGCCGGGGACGGCTTCGACCCCGCGATCGAGGACGTGGACCTTCCCGATCCGGACCCGCTCCGGGAGGGGATCGACTGGGTCCGGACCGGGAACGGCGAGCTGTGCCATCCGCTGTACGACCGGGCCCGCAGGGCGACGGGTAAGCTCTGGGAGACGTGCCGCGACGCCGGTCTTGCGTCCGGGCCCGACGAGACGGAGGGCGATCCCCTGGTGAGGGCCCTGGCCTGCTCCACGCACCGGCTGGTGGCCAAGCTGGCCGGCGCGCTCAACGGCCTGTCGCGGCACGACCTGCACGAGAGCGGTTTCGTCATCGCTTCGCTCAAGCGGGCGATGAAGTACCTCAACGAGTCGCTCGGCCTGCTCGGCCGGGTGCGCGAGAACCGGCTCGTCCCGGCGGGCGCCCTCGAGTCCTTCGCGCAGGAACTCTTCGCCGTCCGCGCCGCCATGCACGAGATCATGGAAGAGCACCGGCGGCGGCTGGGCGCGTAGGCGGCCGCTTCCGGCGGGACGCCGGCCGGCGTGCGGCGCGCGCGGGACGGGTTTCACCGGGCCGGGTGACCCCGTGTTCCGCTCACCAGAAGGCGTACGCCCCGGCCGCCAGCACGTAGAGGCCGAGCAGGAAGTTCGTGACCACGTGCGCCCAGCAGGCGGCCCACAGGTCGCGGGTGCGCAGCACGATCCACCCGTAGGCGAGGCCCGCCACGATCCCCGCGAGCCACCGGTCGTGCTCGAGGCCGAAGAGCACGTTGACCGTGAAGAACAGGGTGCGGTCGAAGCGGCCCAGGTCGACTTCGAGCCATTTCTTCGCCATCAGCCACCGGTAGAGGAAGCTGCGCCAGAAAAACTCCTCGGCCACCGCGATGACGAACGCCGAGCCGACCAGGCGCGCCAGCGCGAGCGGCCAGCCGCAGACCTCGGGCGCGTAGGGCGTCGCCGTCAGCGGGTCGGGCAGCTTGCCGAACGGCCAGAGGCCCACGAGGTAGCGCAGGTAGAACGTGTGCGCCGCGGGCGCGCGGTCCGCGAACCAGCGGGTCTCGGGCAGCACCCAGACCGCGAAGACCGCGATACCGACCAGCGTGGCCAGGGGGAGGTGCCGCGCGCGCGGAGCGGGATACCAGCGCCAGGGCCGGAGCGCCAGCAGCAGGACCAGTCCCACGGCCGCCCGCAGGGCGTACGTCCAGCCCGAGGGCTCGCCGAGTGCGCTCATCAGGGTGACCCACCCGAAGAAGGGCGCCACGTGGGCCCAGACCGGCGCGTCGCGCCACGGCCGGAACCGGAGCGCGACGGCGACGGCGACCGCGAAGCCCGCCGCGACCTTCCAGGGGGCGAAGTCGCCGAGCATGCCGGTGACGAAGAACCCGGCCCCGAACGGCGCCAGGTGCGTCCAGAAAGGAACCGCCTCCCCGGGCGCTTCCGGCGTCTCCCCGCCGAGCTTCGTTTGGTCCTCCATCCGGCCCTCCCCGCCGGACCGCGATGTACGCCAGGCGGCGGGCTGCCGGCAAGGGCAAAGCGCGCCGAGGCGGCGACACGCCGCCGCGCGCCGGGTCGCTTGACGCTGCTATCCGGCGGCCCGTACAGTGCTCGGCACGGGCCGCGGCCCGGGGATCATCCGCCCATGGAACAGCCGGCCCAGGACCAACTCCGCGCGCAGTTGCTCGAGCTGTTTGAACGCCGTGCGGGCCTGGACGAGGCGGCCGTCCGCGCCGCGCTCGTCGACGTCCACCCGGCCGACCTCGCGGAGGCCCTTTCCGACCTGCCCGAAGAGGCCCGCCACTTCGTCCTCTCGCAGACGGACTCCGAGTACGGCGCGGACACCCTCTCGCACCTCGCGGAGTTCAACGAGCAGGCCGTCGAGGACTACATCGAGGATGTCCCGGTCGAGGAACTCGTGCGGCTGGTCGACGAATCCGACCCCGACGACGCCGTCGACCTGCTCGAGGCGGCCGACGAGGCCAAGGCCGAGGCGGTCCTCGAGCGGCTCGATTCCGACCAGGCCGCCGAGGTCCGGCAACTGCGCTCGTACGATCCCCAGACCGCCGGCGGCATCATGACGACCGAGTACCTCCGCGCGTACCCCGAGGAGACGCGGGAGGCCATTTTCCGCCGGCTGGAGAAGGAGGAGGACGAGATCGAGGAGGCGGGGGTCCTGTTCGTGTGCGACCGGCCGGGCCGCCTGCGCGGCTATGTGAAGGCCACGGACCTGATGACGGCCCCGCCCGGCGCCTCGGCGGGCTCGCTCATGGACCGGGGCGTGCTGCAGGTGGTGGCGAGCACGGACCAGGAGATTTGCGCGCGGCTGATGAAGAAGTACGACCTGGCCGCGCTTCCCGTGGTGGACGAGGCGCAGCGGCTGGTCGGCGTCATCACGCACGACGACATCCTCGACGTGGTCGAGGAAGAGGCCCAAGAGGACATGTACCGCCTCGCGGGCGTGGGCGACGCCAAGCCGCTGGAGCACGGCCCCTTCGAGCGGGCCGTCAAGCGGCTCCCGTGGCTCGCGGCCACGCTCGTCGGCTCGGGGCTGATCGGGCCGCTGATCATGCACACGTGGTTCCACGTGACGCTGCAGCACATCGTGGTGCTCGCGTTCTTCATGCCGGTGATCGCGGGGATCGGCGGCAACACCGCGATCCAGTGCTCCACCATCGCCGTGCGCGGGCTGGCCACCGGGGAGATCGAGTTCGGCGACCTGCTCTGGATGCTGCGCCGCGAGGTCGCCGTGGCCTTCATTGTCGCGCTCGTGTGCGCCGGCGTCATCGTCGCCTTCGCGTGGGGCGTGCTGGCCTCGGGCCTCGACTACACGCCCTCGGAGGTCGGCGTCGGCCGCATCGCGGGAACGATCGGCGTGTCGATGTTCGTCGCCATCCTCGGGTCGGTGTTGCTGGGCACGAGCATCCCGATGTTCTGCCACCGCGCGGGGGTCGATCCGGCCCTGGCCGCGGGGCCCTTCATCACGACGCTGATCGACATCGGGACGCAGGTCATCTATCTGGGCCTGGCCACGTGGCTGCTGCTCCGGCCCGCGGGCTGAACGCGGGGCGGGAACGGGGCCGGCGCCCGGCGGTGCGCGCGCGGGCTCAGCCGGCCGCTTCCAGCAGGCAGCGGGCGGCCTGCTCCGCGCCGCCCGCGGGGACGCGCTCCGCCGGCTCGGGCGAGGCGAGGGCGGCGGCCAGGGCGGCGCCGAGGTCGCCCGCGTAGAGCCGGGCCTGCGTGAGGCGGGCGTGGCGGAGGTGGCGGCGTATCGCGGTCTCGAGCACGGCCGCCTCGGCGAAGTCGTCCCGTTCCACGTAGACCATCGGCTTGCGGTTCACCGCGCACTCCGAGACGATGCCGAACCCCGGCTTCGACACCACCGCATCGCAGGACGCCAGCACGTCGGCGAACGGCACGTCACGCCGGTCGACGGCGAAGAAGCGCGGCGCGCGCCACGCGAGGGGCCGCACGGAGAGAAACACGCAGCCCTCCGTCCGCGCCGCGGCGCGCAGGGCCTCCCGGTCCCACGCGAGCGAGCTGAAGGACAGCAGGACCCACGTGGCCGCCGCGGGCAGGCCGAGCCGCGCGGCCAGCTCGCCGCGCCGAGGGCGGCCCGGCTCGGCGACGACCGGCACGTCCCGCTTCCGCGGGAAGGCGTCCATCGGCTCGTGGAAGGGCAGCCGCAGCAGCAGGTCGGCCCGGGCGTACGCGGCCTCGTAGCGGGCGGCGGCCTCCCGCCCTTCCGGCCCGGCCGCGGGGTCGCTGCGGTAGATCCAGTTCCAGGAGAAGTTGCCGACGGCCACGCGCGGAAGGCCTTCCGCGGCCGCGGCCTCGAGGGGGATGCCGGGGATGTCGCACGCCGTCACCGCCGGGCCAGTTTCCCGCAGGAACGCGCGCTCCGCCTCCACGAGGGCGGGCCACCTGGCGCACAGCGTCCGGAGGGCGGCGCGCGTCGCCGCCGGATCGCTGCGCACCGAGTCGCGCTGTACGAGGCCGGCGTCGAACACGCCGGGGCGTATGCGCAGGTCGGCCCCGGCCGGCAGCCGGCTCCGCAGGAAGGACGCGTCGACGCCGGAGACGATCCGCAGGGGGAGCGAAGGCCGCAGGCGGTGCACGGCGCGCAGGATATCGCAGGAGCGCGCCGCGTGCCCGTGCCCGTGCGCCGTCACGTAATAGACCAGGGGCCGGTCCGGCATGGGCCCCGGTGTAGCGCATCGCGCGCGCCGATGCGAGGAAAGCGCGCGGGTCCGGCGCAGCGGTTTTGCCTCGCCCGGCCAGGGCGGCCGGTCTACACTCCCACGCGGTGTTCCAGAAGGCACGCAGGGCAGGTTTAGGCGGGCGGAAGCGCGCGGCGCTCTCCGCCCTCACCGTCATGCTGCTGGCGCCCGCGGCCGGGGCGGCTTCCCGCGAGCCGACCCTGCGCAACGTGCAGTACGGGTTCGGCGCCCGCGGCCGCAACCTCTGCTGGGCGCCCCTCACCGTCGACATCGTCAATCCCGGCCCCGCGACCGTCGCGGAGTTGGAGGCTTCGTCGGACGGCCGGCTTTCGCTGCAGCGGGTGACGTCGCGCAAGACCGTGCGGCTGCCTCCCGCCGGGTTCCTGCGAACGTACCTGCCGTGCTTCGTGGACCTCGAAGACATCGGCAAGCCCGTGCGGACCGTGGCCGGGGTGACCCTGGGCGGGTCGGGGCTGGCCGCGTGGGACCGCCTGGAGGCGCTCGGCGACGTCCGTCCCGAGGGGGCCCCCGCCCATCTCGTATGCGACGCGCGGGCGGTCTCCTACAACTTCCTCTCGCCTTCGCCCGGGTCGGGGGAGCCGGCGCGGACCCGCACGGTGGTCTTGCCGCGGGACTTCCCCTCGGACGCCCTGGCCCTTTCCTCCTTCGACACCATCGTGCTCGGCGACCCGGGCGACGAGCCGATGCGTCCGGAGTGCGAGGCGGCGCTGTTGCGGTGGGTGGAAGCGGGGGGCGTGCTCGTCTGCGTCCCGCCGCCGTCCGGCGCGCGCGCGGCCGGGCCCCGCACGCCTTTCTTCGTCCCTGCCGCCTACCCCGCGGCGCACAGCGTGTCCACCCTGCCCGAGCTCGCGCCGTGGGGCGAGCCGCCGGTGGCGGAGGGGGAGGGATTCACCGTTCGCACCATGGAGCCGCTGGCGGGCCGCATCGTGGCCGGCGACGCCGGGCAGCCGCTGGCGGTCGCCGCGGTCCGCGGGCAGGGCGTCGTGGTGGCGCTTTCGTTCGACGCGGGGCATCCGGCTTTCCAGGGCTGGCCGGGCGCGTACGCCTTCTGGCGGGCCGCGGTTCCGGTCCGCGATCCGCTGGTGCGTCACGCCGTGCGCCTGCTCGAGCGCGGGCCCGAGGCGCCGCGGGTGATGAACGGGCTGGCGGGTTTCGAGGTGGCGTCCCGCCGCCTCGTCGCGACGTACCTGGGCGGCGTCTTCGTGCTCCTGTCCGCGGCGCTGGCCGGGCTTCGCCTGGCCCGCCGTCCGGCAACGGGGTGGGCGGTGGCGATCCTGCTGGCCGCGGGCATCGGGTCGGCCGTGGCCCTGCTGGCCGTGCGCGCGGGGCGGCGCATGCCGGCGCGGCTGCTCGAGGTGTACTACGCGCAGGCCGATCCCGACGGGCAGGGCGCGAACGTCCACGCGGCGATGGGCTGGTTCACGCCCCGCGACGCGACCCTGTCGTTCCCCCTGCCTCCCGGCGCCGCGGTCCGCCCCGGCATCGGGCCGGTCCAGACGCGCGAGAGGTTCGGGATCCTCTGCGGTCCGCCGCGGGCGGTGGACGGGCTGCGCGGCCGCGCCCGCTCGATCCGTCCGTTCGCCATGGCCCTGCGTTCCGGCGAGCCGGTGCCCCTGCGCGCGTCGCTGCGGTTCGACGCGCGCGGCCTCTCGCTGGAAACGAACCACGGCGGCACCGAGGCGGCCGAGGACGCCTTCCTTCTCGTGCGCCGGTGTGTCGTACCCCTCGGGGACATCGCCCCCGGCGGCGCCGCCGAGCGGCCCGGCCTGCTTCCGCCGCCCCCGGAGGAGGGCATGCAGTTCTCGGCGCGCACCGTTCGCCGGGCGGTGGACCTGCAGCGCCAGGCGCTTCGCGAACGGCTGTTTCCCCCCTTCGCCCCCGGCGGCGCCGCGGCGCTCGCGGGCCGTCCCGCGCACCTGCAGGCGATCGCCCGGCCGTACGAGTCGGAGCCGGCCCTGTTCGCCTGGTCCGACCGGTCCGCCGGCGCGGCGGGGCCGGACGCCGGGCTGGGCGTCGCCGCGCTCGGGCTCTGGCGCTACCCGCTCGAAGTGCGCTACGCGGGGGACCGGATTCTTCTTCCCCGCGGCACCCTCGAGCAGCGCGTCGTGCACCGCGCGCCTTCCACGAGGTACCATCCCGCGGGGACGTGGAGCGGCTTCCTTCCCGATCGCATCGAGGTGGCCTTCGCCCCGCCGCCCGGCTGTCCCGGCCTCCAGGTCGGCGAGGTGCGCGCCGCGGCGCGTTTCGAGTCCGACGCCTTCGACCTGCGGGTGTTCGGGCGCTCCCCGGACGGGCGCCTCGTGCCGCTGCTGGACGGCACGGGCACGGCGCCCTGGCCCGGCCCGGCCGGCGCGCCCGCCGGGACGATGACGCTCGTGGCCGAAATCCGTCCGCGCGCCGCCCCGGCCGGCGAGGGCCAAGCCGTCCTCGGCACGAGCCGCGCCTGGTACCTGCGTGAACTCGAGTTGGAGCTGCTGGGAACCCGCCGGCCGGCGCCGGACGGTCCCGGTCCCGCCCGCGCCGCGGCGCCCGGAGGAGCATCATGATCGCCATCCAGGATCTCACGAAGCGGTACCGCCAGGTGGTCGCGCTCGACCGGCTCTCGTTGTCCATCGGCGCGGGCGAGATTTTCGGCTACATCGGCCCCAACGGCGCCGGCAAGACGACGACCATCCGCATCCTGGCCGGCCTGCTGCGGCCCACCTCGGGGCGGGCCGACGTGGCGGGCCGCGACATCGCCCGCCACCCGAGGCGCGCGCGCGACGTGGTCGGTTACCTGCCCGACGGGTTCGGCGTCTACGCGGGCATGCGGGTGTGGGAGTACCTCGACTTCTTCGGCGCCGCCTACCGCCTGCCCCGCAAGCGCCGCGCCGTGCGGGTCGAGGAGGTGATGGCCCTCACCGGCACCGAGCTGATGCGGGACTACTTCGTCGACTCGCTGTCCCGCGGCATGCTGCAGCGCGTCGGGCTCGCCAAGACCCTGGTGCACGACCCCCAGGTGCTCCTGCTCGACGAGCCGACCTCGGGGCTGGACCCGCGCGCCCGCATCGAGTTCCGCGAGCTGCTCAAGAAGCTCCGGACCCTGGGCAAGACCATGATCGTCTCCTCGCACATCCTTCCCGAGCTGGCGAGCGTCTGCGACCAGGTCGGCATCCTCGAGCGCGGGCGGCTCCTGGTGTGCGGCTCGGTGGCCGACGTGATGAAGACCGTGCAGCCGGAGCGCGTCGTGGACCTGCAGGTCCTCGGCGACGCCGGGGCCGTGGCGGCGTTCCTTCGCGAGCGGCCCGGGGGCCACGTCTCGCTGCGCGACACGGTGGGCCGCATGGTCCGCTTCGGCTTCGGGGGCGACGACGAGGCCCTCGCCGACCTGCTGGCGGACCTCGTGCGCGCGGGGCACCGGGTGCTCTGGCAGAGCGAGGCCGCCCTGGACCTCGAGCAGATCTACCTGCGCGTGACCGAGGCGGCCCGGGCCGGGCTTCGCCGGGTGGAAGCCTCGTCGTGAACCCGATCCTCCAGAGGGAGCTCGGCCAGCGGCTGCGGAGCGGCCGCACGCTCGCGGTGGGGCTGGGGTACCTGGCCCTGCTCGGATGGATCGTGTGGTGGCTCTGGCCGGAGCAGGGCGTCTACTCGCTGAGCGCCCAGGCCTCGCGGACCCTGGTCCTGCTGTTCGCCACCGCGCAGACGCTGGCGATGCTGCTGCTGGCGCCGGCGTTCTCGGCGGTCGCCATCGTGTCGGAAAAGGAGGCGAACTCCTACGACCTGCTCTTCGCCTCCCGGCTCAGGCCCATGGACATCGTCGCGGGCAAGCTGCTGGCCGCGCTGGCCATGCTGTTCATCTTCCTGGCCCTGTCGGCGCCGTTCTTCGCCGCGTGTTTCCTGCTCGGGGCCGTCTCGGCCGCCGAGGCGCTGAAGCTGTACGGCCTTGCGGCCCTCTCGGCCGTGGCGGCCGGGCTGATCGGGCTGACGATCAGCAGCCGCAGCCGCAACTCGCAGTCGGCGCTCATTCGCAGCTACCTCGCCGTGATGGCGTGGGCGCTGCTGCCCTGGGTGCTTCACGTCGTGCTGTTCAACCGGCCCGGCCTGGCCGGCCTGGCCTACCGCCTGCGCGCGCTCAGCCCGGTGTCGGCGCTGGTATCGGTCCTGCTGCCGGGCCGGGCCGGGTGGGACGCCGCCGCGGCCGGGTACCGGCCCGCCTGGCAGTTGTTCGCCTTCTTCGCGTCGGGGCTGTCGGTCTTCCTCTTTGCGCGGCTGGCGGTGGAGGTGCACCGGATCCCCCGGCCGCCGCGCCGCAACGAGGCAAGCGTGATCGACGACCGCAAGGCCATCAGCCGCCGGCGCCTGCGGTTTCCGTTCTACCTCGTGGACCCGCAGCGGCGCCGCAAGCCGCTCTCCGATTTCGTCAATCCGGTGTTCGCGCGCGAGGTGCGCGGGAAGGCCTTCGGCAGCGGCGTGTGGGTGGTCCGGGCCATCTACCTGTGCTTCGCGCTCTCGGCCGGCCTGGTCCTTCTCCTTACCGGCCAGATCGGCGGCCAGAGCCCGGACGGGATCAAGGCGTTCACGCTGGCCTTTCAGCTGGGCCTGGTGCTGCTCATCGGCCCGGCGCTCACCTCCGGAACGATCACGCAGGAGGTGGAGACGCGCAACATCGACCTGCTCCGCATGTCGAGGATCGGCCCCTGGGCGCTGCTGAGCGGGAAGTTCCAGATGGCGCTGATCTTCGTCGTGCTGCTGATGGTGGGGTCGGTGCCGCTCTGGCTCGTGATCGGGGCGATGGAGCTGAACAGCACCGCCGAGCTGCTGCGCTGCTGGCAGGTGATCGGCGCGACCATCCTGCTCGCGCTGGCCGCCGGGTTCTTCGGGTCGGCGGTCTCGCGCCGCTCGGCGGCAGCCGCCGGGATCGCCTACGCCGTGCTCGCGTGCGTGGCGATCGGCACCCTCGCGCCCGCGGTGATGCCGGGCCGCCTCGCCGAACCCGTCGCCCGCCGGCTCACGGCGATGAACCCGTTCCTCGCCGCCTACTCGGTCCTGCGCACGGGCCTGTTCGAGACCTCCGGCGGCGCGGCCGCGGCGCACCTTCGCTTCTCCCTCGCCGTCTCCCTCGTGTTGCTCGTCTTCGTGTACCTGCGCGTTCGCCGTCTCTTTCTCCCGGAGCGATGAGGACCATGCGTTCCCCCGCGATAGCCACGTGGAGCCGCGCCGCCGCGGTGCTGTGCCTTGCGGGGGCCGCCTGGGCAAACGAGGCGCCGTGGCAGGCGACCGTCGTGCGCCCGGTCAAGGACGCCGGGACGCACGAGATGCTGCGCGCGGCCGCGGCCGACCCCGACCCGGCCCTGCGCGCCGAGGCGTTGCGGGCCTTCCGCGCCATCCGCGACCCGGCCGACGCGCCGCGGGTGGAGGCGGCGCTGGCCGACCCCGAGCCCGCGGTGCGCGCGTGCGCCGTGCTCGCGGCGGGCGCCCTGGGCCAGGCCCTCCCCCGGCCCCTCGCCGACGCCCTCGCCAACGACCCGGACGAACGGGTCCGGCGCACGTTCTTCGAGACCCTCCCGGCACTGGACGCCGGAGGCCGTGCCGCGCTGTGCGCCGCGGGCCTGGGCGATGCGTCGCCCTCCGTGCGCGCCGCCGCCGCCGGCTCGGCCGCCGCCTGCGGCGTCGAGCCCGGGGCGCTGCTCGACCGGTTGAGCGGGGAACCGGACGCGGGCACCCAGTGCGCCCTGCTGCACGCCCTCGCGGGCCGGGGGGCCGGGGTGCGTGCCGCGGCCCTGCGCGGCGTCTTCGAACGGGGCGCCCCGGCGGCGGTCACGGCGGCGCTCACGCTGGTCGGCTCCGGCGACGGCGCGTTCGAACCGGAGGTGCTCAGGGGCCTGCGCGAACCCGCCGTGGCGCGGGTCGAGGCGGCGGTCGGCGCGGCGGCCCGGCTGCGCAGCCGGGCCGCCGCGCCCGACCTGAGGCGCTGCCTGCGCGAAGGGGTCCCCGTCGTGCGCCGCGCCGCCTGCGCCGCGCTCGCCGGCCAGGGCGAACCGGCCACGGTGGCCGCGCTCGGCGAGCGGCTGCTCGGCGATCCGGACCTGCTCGTGTGCCGTGCGGCCGCGCGCGCGCTGGCGGCGACGGCGGGCGAGGCCGCGGGGGACGCGCTCCGGGCGGGGCTGGCCGGCGCGCGGCCGCGCGTGCGGAGCGAGACCGCCGCCGCCCTCGCGGAACGCGGAGACCCCCGCGCGGCGCCCGCGCTGCTCCCCCTGCTCGACGATCCCGACACGGGCGTGCAGACCGCGGTCCTCGAGGCCCTGCACGTCCTCGACCCGGCGGCCGCCGCGCCCCGGTCGGACCGCGTGCGCGAGCTGGTGCGGCACGAGACGCCCGCCGCCGCGTGCGCGGCGATCGCCCTGCTCACCGACCTCGGCGACCGCAGCGAGATCCCGTATTACGTGCAGCGGTTGACGCAGATCACGTGGGATGCGCCCTGGGAGGTGCGGGAAGCGGCGATGCGCGCGCTCACCCGCCTCGGCCATGCCGGCTTCGAGCAACGCGCGCTCGAGGTGGCCACCCTGGCGGTCGTTCCGCCGCCCCCGATGTCCCCCGAACCGTCCACCGACACGCCGGCCGTGCGCATCGCGGCGCTCGAGTACCTCGCCGCGTTCGGGAAGCCCGGCCAGGACGAAGGGCTGATCGGCGGCTTCGAGGACCTGCCGCCGCCGCCGATCCGGCCGGCGCTGGCCGCCGCCCTCTCGAAGCTGACCGGCCGGCGCTACCGTCCCGTGCCGGACACCGGCTTCGTCTCCTACCGCGTGGAGACCCTCGCCCGGCAGCCCTACGCGCTGTCGCCGCCCTCCCCGTGCGTGGAGGAGGTGCGGTAAGAGGGCTTCCCGCTTGGCCCGTCCGCGCCCCGCGCGTATAGTCTCACGCCTTGTCCCGCCGCGGCGGCCGCCGGCCGTGTCCGCGCGGGTGCGGGGCGGAACGGCGCGATGATAGGCATTCTCGACTACGGCATGGGCAACCTCGGCAGCGTCGCCAACGCGTGCGCGTTCCTCGATCTGCCCGCGCGGATCGTCGCCTCGCCCGGCGACATCGCGGGCTGCCGGGGCCTCATCCTGCCGGGGCAGGGGGCGTTCGGCGACTGCATGCGCCACCTGCGCGACCACGGCTTCGTGGAGCCGGTTCGCGCCTGGCTCGCCGCGGACCGCCCGTTGCTGGGCATCTGCATCGGCATCCAGGTGCTGGCGGAAGAGAGCGAGGAGTCGCCGGGCACGCCGGGCCTCGGCGTGGTGCCGGGCCGCGTGCGGAAGTTCCCCGCCGGGCCGGGCCGCAAGGTGCCCCAGATGGGATGGAACCGGGTGCGGCTCGGCGACCGGCCGGGCCCCTTCTTCCGGGACGTGCCGCCGCACGCCTTCTTCTACTTCGTGCACTCCTACTACCTCGACACGCCCGACGCCGGGCTGACGGCGGGGACCACCGAGTACGGCGTCACGTACACCTCGGCGATCCGGCGCGGCCGGATGGCGGCCACCCAGTTTCATCCCGAGAAGAGCCAGCGCGCCGGCCTGCAGGTGCTGCGCAACTTCGGCGCGATCGCCCGGGAGGGCTGAGCCCATGGCGTTCACCATCTTCCCGGCCATCGACCTGCGCAACGGGCGCTGCGTCCGGCTCCGGCAGGGCCGCGCCGAGGACGAGACCGTCTACGCCGAGGACCCCGCCGCCGTCGCGCGGCGGTGGCACGAGCTCGGCGGACGCTACCTGCACGTCGTGGATCTCGACGGGGCGTTCGAGGGCCGCCCCGTGCAGGTCGAGGCCGTGCGGCGCATCGCGGCGGCCGTGCCGATCCCCGTCGAGGTCGGCGGCGGGCTGCGGACCGACGACGACGTGGACCGGCTGCTCGGGGCCGGCGCCGCGCGGGTCGTGGTGGGCACGCGCGCCCTCGGCTCGGAGCGCGAACTCGAACGGCTCGCCGCGCGCTACGGCGAGCGCCTCGTCGTCGGCATCGACGCGCGGCACGGGCGCGTGCAGATCCGGGGGTGGACCGAAACGACCGAACGGCTCGCGACCGACCTCGCCGCCGCCGCCGCGGCGGCGGGGGTGCACACGGTCGTCTTCACGGAGACCAGCCGCGACGGCATGCTGAGCGGCGTGCCGCTCGAAGCCGTGGACGCCGTATGCGCCGCCGCCTCCTGCCGGGTCGTGGCCTCCGGCGGGGTGTGCACGGCGGCGGACGTGTCCGCCCTGCGCGGGCTCGGCCGGCCGAACCTGGCGGGGGTGATCGTGGGCAAGGCGCTCTACGAGGGCACCGCCCGGCTGCCGGAGCTGCTCGCCGCCGCGGCGCGGGCCGCCGGCGCATGATGATCGCGCACCAGGTGACGCGCCTCCCGGGCGGCCTGCTCGTGGCGACCGCCCCGCTGGCGCACGTGGAGAGCGTGTCCCTCGGCATCTGGGTGCGGGCCGGGGGCCGCTACGAGAGCCGCGCCCAGCAGGGCATCAGCCACTTCCTGGAGCACCTGCTCTTCAAGGGCACCTCCGCGCGCTCCGCGCGCGTGATCGCCCGCGCGATCGAAGGGTGCGGCGGGTACTGCGACGCCTTCACGCAGGAGGAGTCGACCTGCTACCACGCGCGGGTGCCGTTCGACCGGGCCTGGCCGGTCTTCAACGTGCTGGCCGACATGTACGGCAACGCGCGCCTCGCGGCGGACGACGTGCGGCGCGAGCGGGCCGTGATCCTGGAAGAAATCCGCATGTACCGCGACCAGCCCTCGCACCGCGTGCAGGAACGGCTCGAGGAGATGCTCTGGGTCGGCCATCCCCTGGGCCGCAACCTGGCCGGGTCGGAGCGGTCGATCGGGCGACTGGACCGCACCCGGCTCGCGCACTTCCGGGACCGGGTGCACGCCCCCTGCAACACGCTCGTCACCCTGGCGGGCCGCATCGACCACGGGGACGCCGTGGCGCGTGTCGCGCGCGTCTTCGAGGGGCGGCCCGCCGGCCGCCGCCTGCGCACCCCCCCGGTTACGGACCGCACACCGCAGCGGGACGTGCTCGTCGAGCGAGACGACACGGAGCAGGCCAACCTCGCGCTGGGCTTCCGCGTCTTCGGCCGGCCGGACCCGCGCCGTTTCGCGCTGCGCCTGCTCAGCATCCTGCTCGGCGAGAGCGCCAGCTCCCGGCTCTTCCACGAGATACGAGAGCGGCGCGGCTGGGCGTACAGCATCCAGAGCGAATTGAGGCTCTACGAGGACACCGGGGCGCTGGTGATCGATGCCGGCCTGGAGCGGGGCAGGACGATGAGCGCGTTGCGGCGGATCGTGGCGGAAATCGCCCGGCTGCGTACCCGGGGGGTCAGCCGCGCCGAGCTGCGGGTGGCGCAGGACTTCGCCGTCGGGCAGACCCGCATCGGGCTGGAAACCACGGGCAGCCTGATGTCCTGGCTGGGCGAGAGCCTCCTGGGGTTCGGGCGGGTCGTCCAGCCCGACGAGACCATGGCGGGCATCCGCGCGGTCACGGCCGACGAGGTGACGCGCGTCGCGCGCGCCTGCCTCCGGCCCGACCGGATGAGCCTCGCCCTGCGGCTGCCCGACGATCCCGCGCGGGCCGAGGCCGCCGTGCGGCGCGAACTCGCGGTGCTGGCATGAACGGCGGGGGACCCGGGCGGGGCGCCGCCGCGCACCGCGCGGCGGCCGCGGGCCGGCCGGCGGCGCGACTCGGCCGCGCGATGCTGCTGGCCGCGGGCCTGGCGGCCGGCGGCGGCTGCACGGACGCCCACGTGGAGCTTCACGTCGGCGCGGACGGCGCCGGCCGGATCCGGGTCCGGGTGCTCATGCCGCCCGACGCGCGCCGCCGCGTCCGGCAGGCGGCCGACGTCGTCGACCGCCTCGGCCTCTCCGCCCGGAGCCCGATGGGCGCGTTCGCGGACCTGGTGGCGCGGTACCCCGGGGAGGATCCCGCCGAGGTCTTCGCGCGGCCGGAGGTGCTCGCCGAGCTGGGACGGTCCCTCGGTCCCTCGCTCCGGCTGGCGGAGGCGAGCCGGATACGGCGCAGCGACGCCCGCGGGTTCGACGCCACGTTTCGCTTCCCGGACGTGCGCGGGGTGCGTCTGCCCTACGCGGAAGGGGCCGACCTGGAGGCCGCCGGGGCCCTGTGCTTTGATTTCGTGCCGGGGCCGACGCCCCTGCTCAAGACCTTCGTGGCGCCCGTCTCGCAGCGGACGGGCCGCGGCGGCGGCGCGAGCTGGTCGAGCCGCGCCGCGGGCTGGCTCGGCGGCGTGACGGGATGGCACCGCACCCTGGAAACCCTCTTCGAGGGGTTGAGGCTGCGTCTCGACGTGGTCTGTTCCGGCCCGATCCGGCATAGCAACGCCGCCTTCGTACGGGATGCCTTCGCGGTGCGGCTGTTCTCCGTCGCGGGTTCGGAGATGAACGGCGCCGACCTGCAGGCCCTGTTGCTCGTGGACGACTTCGCGGAACTGGCGGACTTCCGCTCGCGGAACCCGCCGGGCGTCCGCATCGAGGACCCCGCCAAGGTGGTGGCGATCCGTTTCCGGTAGGCGCGCGGCGGACCGCGGTCCGCGCGGGTTCTACGCCGGCTCGTCCCCGGCGAGACGGTGCACCGCGCACCGCGCCGCCTCGGTTTCCGCCGCGCGCTTGTTGGGCCCGGCGCCCTCCGCCAGGACGCGGTCGCCCAGCCGCACCCGCACCCGGAAGCGGCGCGCGTGCAAGGGCCCCGCCTCCTCGACCAGCTCGTAGCGGGGCTTCTCCTTCCACTGGCGCTCGCAGACTTCCTGGAGGTGGCCCTTCGGGTTGGATTCCGACGGCCGATGCTCCCCGCCGACGGCCGCGTCCTCGAAAACGGCGCGGAAGATCCGCGTGACCGCCTTCTGGCCGCCGTCCACGAACGCCGCGCCCAGCACCGCCTCCAGCGTGTCGGCCAGCGTCGTGTCCCGGTCCGAACCGCCGGCCCGCGACTCGCCGCGGCCCAGGCGCAGGTAGGCCCCCAGGTCGAGCGCGCGGGCCGTTTCCGCGAGCGCGCGGGTGCTGGTGATCTCGCTCCGCCGCTGGGTCAGCTCGCCCTCCTTGGCGAGGGGGAAGCGCTCGAAGAGGAACGCCGCGGCGGCCAGGCCGAGCGCCGCGTCGCCGAGGTACTCCAGCCGCTGGTTGTCCTCGTCGACCCCGGCCTGCTCGAAGCGGAACGAACGGTGCGTGAGCGCCCGGTCCAGCCGGGCGCGCCGGCGGAAACGGTAGCCGATCCGGCGTTCCAGGGTCCTGTACGGGTTGGCCATGCCGCGGAGTATAGCGTGGCGGGGCGCGTTCCGCCACGCGGGCGGCGGGCGGCGGGCCGTTTCGCCGCGCGCGTTCAGGCCCGGGGGTGGAACCGATCGTGGATCGCCTTGAGCCGCGCGGAGTCCACGTGCGTGTAGACCTGGGTCGTCGCGATGTCCGCGTGGCCGAGCATCTCCTGGATGACGCGGAGGGGAGCGCCGTTGGCCAGGAGGTGCGAGGCGAACGAGTGGCGCAGCGTGTGGGGCGAGACGTGCTTGGTGATGCCGGCGCGCCGCGCGTGGCGGCGGATCAGGCGCCAGACCCAGCGCCGGTCCAGGGGGCGCCCGCGCCGGTTCAGGAACACGTGCCGCTCGCCGGCATCGCGGCAGAGCGAGGGGCGGACCTCGTCGAGGTACCGGCGGAGCAGGTCGCGGGCGCTGTCGCCGAAGGGCACGACGCGCTCCTTGCGGCCCTTGCCCATGCAGCGCAGGTACCGCTCCTCGAAGCGCACGTCGTCGAGGAGCAGCGCGGTCAGTTCCGACACGCGGAGCCCCGTGCCGTAGAACGTCTCCAGCATGGCGCGGTCGCGGAGCCCGAGGGGCTGGTCCGCGTCCGGCTGCGCGAGAAGGCGGTCCACCTCCCGGGTGCTGAGCACGTCGGGGAGCATGTGCCAGAGGCGCGGCGAGTCCATCGCGTCGGCCGGGCTCGCGTCCAGCAGGCCCTCCTGCTGCAGGTAGCGGAGGAACACCTTCACGGAGACGAGCCGCCGCGAGAGCGTGGCGGTCTTGAGCCCCTTCTCGCGGGAGTCCATGAGGAAGTCCAGGATGTGGCGGCGCGTGACGCGGTTGGCCGACGCGACGCCGCGCGTGCCGAGGTAGGCGAGGAAGGCCGCGAGGTCCGACGCGTAGGCGGCGCGCGTGTTCCCGCTCAGGCCGCGCTCCAGGGCGACGAAGTCCAGAAACTGGTCGACGAGCACTTGCATCGGCCGGGGCCCGCGCCGCGGGCGCGCGGGCGTTCCCCATCCCCCGGCGGCCCGGCGCGCCTACGCCGTTCCCGCCATGTCCGACCCGGTCAGCTGGCGGAACGCCTCGAGGTACTTCTCGCGCGTGCGCGTCACCACCTCGTCCGGCAGCGCGGGGGCCGGCGGCGTCTTGTCCCAGTCGAGCGATTCGAGGTAGTCGCGCACGAACTGCTTGTCGAACGACGGGGGCGAGATGCCCGGGCGGTAGCTGTCCGCCGGCCAGAAGCGCGAGCTGTCGGGGGTCAGCACCTCGTCGACCAGCGTGAGCTTCCCGTCGACCAGGCCGAACTCGAATTTCGTGTCCGCGATGATGATGCCCCGCTCCAGGGCGTACGCCGCGGCTTCCGCGTAGAGGCGCAGCGTCGCGTCCCGCAGCCCGCGGGCCAGTTCCTCGCCGACCTCCTTGACCGTGTCTTCGAAGGAGATGTTCTCGTCGTGTCCGCTCTCGGCCTTGGACGACGGCGTGAAGAGGGGCTCGTCGAGCCGGTCGGCCATGGCGTACCCGGCGCGCAGGGGCATGCCCCCGATCGTGCCCGACGCCTGGTACTCCTTCCAGCCCGAGCCGATGAGGTAGCCGCGCGCGATGCACTCGATGGGCAGCAGCCGGGCCTTCCGCACGAGCATCGAGCGGCCCTCGAGCACCTCCGCGTGAGGCCGCAGGGCGGGGGCCCGGGCGACGACATCGGTCGCGACGAGGTGGTTCGGCACCACCCCGTCCGTCCGCCCGAACCACCACGCCGAGAGCGTGTTCAGCACGCGCCCCTTGTCCGGGATGCCGTTGGGCAGGATGCAGTCGAACGCCGAGATGCGGTCGGAGGCGACGAAGAGATAG
The DNA here is from genome assembly GCA_963744655.1 of uncultured bacterium. GTDB lineage: Bacteria > Verrucomicrobiota > Kiritimatiellia > PWTM01 > PWTM01 > CAVUUJ01. Next base: position 1,726,580 of record CAVUUJ010000002.1, read on the forward strand.
TGCTCGCCGAGGTCGTAGACCTCGCGCACCTTGCCGCTCTTGAACTTCGGGATGCCGGGCAGATCGATCCGGGTCAACGCCTCTTTCACAATGGGTCCTCCTCCAGTCGGCGCATCCATTCCACGAGCAACCGCGCGCCGAACAGCGTTGCCCCCGCGCCGGCTTCGGGCCGGTCCTTCTCGAGCCACGCCGTGCCGGCGATATCCAGGTGGGCCCACGGCACGCCCCCGGGCGCGAACGCCTTCAGGAAGGCGGCCCCGGCCACCGTGCCGGCCGAGCCGTCGCCGATGTTCCTCACGTCGGCGAAGTCGCTCTTGAGGGCCTCGTCGTAGGCCGGCCACAGCGGCAGGGGCCACAGCCGCTCGCCGACCCGCTCGCCCGCCGCCCGAAGGGCGTCCGCGAGGGGCGCGTCGGTGCCGAGCACCGCGGCGGCGGCGTGACCGAGGGCGACGATCACGGCGCCCGTGAGCGTGGCGAGATCGACGACGGCGCGGGGCCGGAAGGAGGCCGCGTACGCCAGGGCATCGGCGAGCACGAGGCGGCCCTCGGCGTCGGTGTTGATGATCTCGATCGTCTTTCCGGAGCGGGCGCGAACGATATCGCCCGGCCGCGTGGCGCCTCCGCCGGGCATGTTCTCGGCGACCGCCAGGATGCCGGTCACGGGGCAGGCCAGCCCGATCCGCGCGGCGGCCGCCGTCGCGGCGAGCACGGCCATGCCGCCGCTCTTGTCGTAGCGCATCCACTCCATGTTCTTCCTGGGCTTGAGCGAGATGCCGCCCGCGTCGAACGTGATGGTCTTGCCTACCAGCACGACCGGGCGCGCCGCGCGGCGCTTTCCGGCGTGGCGGAGCACGATCATCCGGGGTGCCTCGCGGCTGCCCTGGCCCACCGCGAGCAGGGCGCGGCAGCCCTCGCGCTCGAGCGCGCGCCGGTCGAGCACGTCGCAAACCAGCCCGGTGTCCCGCGCGAGCTTCCGCGCGAACCGCTCGATGGCCGCGGGTGTCGCCTCGTTGCCGGGCTGGTTCGCGAGGTTGCGCACGCGGGTCAGCACGTCGGCCTCCGCGCGCGCTTCGCGCGCCACCCGCGCGGCCCCGGCGGGGAGCGGGTCGAACCCGGCCAGGACGAGCGCGAGCGGCGCCCGCTCGGGCCGCGTCGCGTCGTCGCTCCGGTAGGCGTCGAAACGGTAGGACCCCGCGGAGGCGCCGCGCACGAGAGCCCGGATGCGGCCGGCGGAGTCGCGGACCGCGCGCGCCGGGGCGGCGGCGATCCGCAGCCGCCGCAGGTCGTGCCGGCGCGCCAGCCGCGCGGCGGCGGCGGCCGCGCGCTCCAGGGCCGCATCCGGCGGGCGCGAAGCGTCCCCCGTGCCGACCGCGATGACCGGGTGCGGGAGTCCGCCCCCCGCGGGCAGCAGGACCGTCTCGCCGGGCGTTCCCCGCGGCCGGTGCAGCCGCAGCGCGCCGGCGAGGGCGCGCCGGACCGCCGCGCGGGCGGGACGCGGCCAGGGCGCGGCGCCGCCGGACGCCTGGCGCAGGAAGACGATCGTGGCATCGGCCGGCCCGTCGAAGGCGTCCCCGGGCGCCACCGAGACCTTCATGGGCGGCCGCCTGCCCGGTGCCGCGCCGCTCACCGCAGGTCCTCCGGCAGCGCGGCCCGGCGGGCCGCATCGCCGGGCAGCCCGTTGGCGTCGAACCCCCCGCCCGCGATCGCGTGCTCGATATTCTTGATGGCCAGCCGGGTGCTGTCGTACCTCACGCGCGCCATGTGCCGTTCCGTATCCGTTTCGACTTCGAGAATCATCCCCGCATCGAAGGGTGCGAGCGTTTCCTTTACCAGCGTGGCCGCCACCGGCGTACGCAGCTGGGGGACCGCGATGTCCACCGTGCGGACGACCGGCCGGTTGCAGGCCCACAGCAGGGCGGCCGGAAGCGTCAGCACGAGCAGGGTCCACCGTTTGCGCATGGGGCGAATAGATACCGCAGCCGCCCCGCAGCGTCAACCGGCCGCGCCCGCCGCACCGCCCGGCCCGCGGCCGGGCCTTCGCCCCGCTCGCGGGCGGGGGGGGGGGCATCGGGCAGGGACAACTGGCCCGTTGCATTTGTTGGATACTTCGACTATAGTGGTCCCTGAGAGCGGTTGTGAGTTTTCTCATGGGTTCCTCACCCTGACCTCCTTGACTCACGCCGCTCTCTTTTCTTCCTCTCCGTGCGCCGCTAGGGCGGCACGCCCGTGTCCGGGTTCCGGGCGCCCGTTTCCTCCTGGAAGGGAAGGACCTGCGGGTTCCAAAGGGGGGGCGCGTCCGGTTCCGCGGGGGGGGCGGGGGCGCCATCGGTGCGGGACACCGGGGCGTCGAGAGGCCGCAGACGCAGCCCCGGCCTCACCCCCGAACGGGGCGTCTTTCTGCCGGCCCCGGCCGGGCCCGGTCCGGCGACACGGTTACGAAGGGGCTCGAGGTGTTCCTGCGGGGCGCAGGCCGTGATCCCTCCGCGAAGGCGGCCGCGGTTCCGGCTTCAGGGGGTGGACGCGGCGTCCGCGCGCCCCGATTCGTTGCGCATGAGCGCCACGGCGACGCGGGACAGATGGGTGACCTCGGGGTAGTCGACGCTGTACTGGCGGATGACTTCCTCGAGCAGGTCGGCGGCCTCCTCCCCCCGGCCTTCGCGGTAGAGGGTCTGGGCGAGGTTGTACATGGCCAACGGGACGTCCGCCTCCCTGGAGAGGACCGCCCGGTAGTGACGTTCCGCTTCCGCGTAGCGGCCGACCCGGTACAGGGTGTTCGCATAGTACAAGTGCAGGATGGGGGCCTGCTCGTTATCGAGCAGTTGCTCGTAGAGGGCCAGGGCCTGCGGGTAGTCCCCGCGCCGGTAGTGCGCCAGCGCGAGCCCGTTGAGGGCCTCGATGGCCGAGCCGGGGAGCCGCGAACGGGTGGTGTGAAAAGCCACCACGGTGCCGAAGAAGCTGGCCAGCAGCAGGACCCCCGCGGCGGCCGCGAGACGGGGCCGGCGGTCCACCCAGCCGACCCATGCGGGCAGGGCGCGTCCGGTGCGGCCGGGGCCCGGCTGCCGGGACAGGAGCCCGAGCACGGCATGCGCCATCTCGCCTTCCCGCACCCCGCCGTCCGGGGTGCTCACCGTGCGTTCGCTCAGCGCGGAGCAGAGCAGGTCGCAGCCTTCCTGCCACCCGGCCGCGCGGTAGGCCTCCAGGGCGACCGCTTGCTGCCACGGCGGGGAAGGGGGCAACTCCGGGTCGTCGGGCCAGGGCTCCCAGAGCCGCATCCCGTGCGGTCCGCGAAGGGGATCCTGCTCCTCGAGCGAGCCGATCCATGCCGCCCGCAGCGTGGGGGGCAGGCCCTCCCAGAGCAGGGGCAGCCGGGCGGAGAGGGTGCGCCGCGATACCCACGTGCCGTCGGCGTAGCGGTCGCGGAAGAGGCGGGCGTCTTCGTCCCAGAAGAAGCGGACCAGCCGGTCCGCCAGCATGCGCCGGCGCGCCTCCAGCCGCGGCACGTGCATCGGCACGTCCTGGAGCCCGCCGGCCATCTCGATCATCGACTCCGTCTCGGACAGCAGCAGGGCGGTGAGGTCGACCGTGGCCAGGCCGCGGTCCCACGTGTCGGGCACGAAGGCCTCGACGTCGGACGGCCAGCAGAGATGGCCTTCCCCCTGGGGGTCGAAGTAGCGCATCGCCCAGGTGAGGTACGCATCCAGCGGGGGCAGCACCGCCTCCAGGAAGGCGCGGCTGCCTTCCTGTCGCCACACGAGTAGGGCGGCCCGCGCCAGCAGGGGCCAGGGTGCCTCGAAAGCGGGGGAGCGGCCCTGTGTGTCGAACCTCCGCGGCACGGCCCCGCCGGGCGCCTGGGCCGCGAACGCGGCATGGACCAGCTCGGCGGCGATCTCGGGATCGCGCTCCATCCACAGGCGCACGAGCGGGAGCAGGCGGTTGAGGTCGATGACGCCGGCCTCGGAAGGGCCCGACGCGCACCACCGGTGGCGCACGATACCCACCGGGTCGCGGAGCCGCTCCAGGAGCAGGTCGCGGTCCTCCGTCCCCGTTGCGGCGTCGGCCTTCTGTTGGTCGTGTGGCGCGCTCAAGGTGCTTCCGTCTGGCTCTGCGGTCCGGCGGAACGCATACCGTTGGGACCAGTATCGTAAGCCTCGCGGTCCGGATGCAAGCGGTTTCCCGCCGGGGTCGGCCCTCTCGGCTTCGCTCTTGCGACCCCTGCGGCCGCGGGAGTAAGGTCGGAACCGGGCGGGACGTCTCCCGCCGTCCTGCCCGAAAGGCTCAGGTCATGGATCGATCCGTCATCGTGTGCGTGCTGGCCATGGCGTGCGGCCGCACGCTTTTCGCGGCGGCTCCGGAAGTCGAGATTACCGGAGACCGGGTGAACCTGCGCGCGCGGAACGACCTGCGCTCGGAGGTCGTCGGCCAGGCCCGGCGGGGCGACCGGCTGGCCTTGGTGGACGCCGGGGAGGCCTGGTTCGAGGTGCGCCCCCCCGAGTCGGTCGGCTTCTGGGTGCATCGCGATTTCGTCTCCGACGGCGAGGTGAAAACCGGGCCGCTGAACGTGCGGTGCGGGCCGGGCATCAACTACACGCGGGCGGCCTCGATCGAGAAGGGCGCCCGGGTGGCGGTTCAGCAGGCGTCCGGCGACTGGCTGCAGATCGCCGCACCGCCCGGGGCCACGCTCTTCGTGAGCCGCGATTTCGCGCGCGAGGTCCGGCCGCCCGCCGTTGCGGCGGCCCCCGAGCCGCCGCCGGCGCAGCCGCCGCCCGTTCCGCGGCCCGTCGTCGTGTCGCCGCCGCCCGTTCGCCCGGTCGAACCGGGCCCGGCCGCGGGGACGGCCGAGCCGGGGCGGTACGTGCCCGGGGACCTCCGGCTGGCGGCGTCGGTGCCGCAGGGCGCGGTGGTGGACGTGACCGGCATCGTCCGCCGCGTGACGTTCCTGCTCAACCGGCCCTCGAAGTACCAGCTCGTCGCGTCGGGCACGGCCCGGCCCGAAACGCTGTACTACCTGCGCGGAAACGATCCGCAGCTGGCCGGTTTCGAGGGGGAGACCCTGCGTCTCCGGGGCCGCGAGTACTGGGTCCAGGGCGTGCGCAAACCCGTCCTCGTGGTCGACCAGATCGCCGTCCGGCGTTGACGCGGCACGGCGGCCGGGGCCCGGGTCAGGCGCTGCTCCCGCGCCGCCCGCGGAAGAACGCCTGCAGCCGCTTACGGCTTTCCGGCTCCAGCACGCCCGGCAGGAACTCGACCCGGTGGTTCAGCTCCCCGGTCGAGAACACCTGGAAACGGGAAGTCGCTCCGCCGCGCAGCGGATCGTCGGCGCCCCACACCACCCGCGGGATGCGCGCCAGCACGATCGCGCCCGCGCACATGACGCAGGGCTCCTTGGTCACGTAGAGCGTGGTGTGCTCCAGCCGCCACCCGCCCAGCGCCGCCGAGGCCTGGGTGATGGCGATGACCTCCGCGTGCGCCGTTGCGTCCCGCAGCTGTTCGACCTGGTTGTGCGCCTTGGCGACCAGGCGGCCCGCGTGGACGATCACGGCGCCCACGGGCACCTCGCCCCGCTCGGCCGCCTCGTCGGCGAGCCGCAGGGCCATGCGCATGAAGCGCTCGTGGTCGGCCGGCGCGGCCGGCCCGGCGCCGCCCTCCGCGGGCGCGGTTTTCGGGGTGTCGTCTTCCGCCATGTGCCACGGATAGCACGCGGCCCGGCCCGGCGCGAAGCCGAAACCGGGTGCGTTCGTGCACGGAGTTGACGCTTGGCACGGGGGTGGCCCCCGCGTCACCATGCGGCCGTGCAGATCGCGGAGGGCCTGGCCGTGCGCAACAGTCGACGCATCACCGTCACCGTACTCGTGCTTCTTCTCGTGGTGCTGAGCGCGTTGCTGGCGGGGCGTAACGCCCTGCTCGGCGCCGCGGCGGTCAGGGCCTTGCGACGGGCCACGGGGTTGGAGGTGAGCTTCGACCGTCTCACGGCGAGCCTGCTTCGCTCGTCGGTGCGTGTTCGCGGCCTGCGCATTGCCGGCCCGGAGGGCTTTCCCGAGGACGCGTCCCTCGAGATCCGCGAGCTGTACGCCGTGTACGAACCGCGCACGCTCCTGACGCGCACCAGGAGGTTCCGCGAGGTGCGGATTGACATCCCGGAGCTGCTGGTCGTGCGCCGGGCGGACGGCGTCACCAGCCTCGAGCGGATCGGCACCGGGTCCGGCGGCGGTTTCCGGCCCGTCGCCGCACCCTCCGGGGGCGGGGGCAAGCCGACGCCCGCCCGGCCCGTTGCGGACGACATCCCGGGGCTGGACCTGCTCGATCCCGTGTCCCCGCCGCCCGGCGCACTGCCGGCGGACACCCGGCCGGCGGAGGCCGCTCCGCCCCCGCCGCCGCGGCTGGTGCCGCCGCCCCCGGAGCCGTCGGTGTCGATAGGGGAACTCACGGTGCGCATCGGCTCGCTGCGCCTGCGTGACTACACGGCGGGCGGTACGCCGGCGGACCACTCTTTTGCCGTGGGGCTCGAGCGCACCTATACCGACGTGACCGACCTCGACAAGGTGAGCCGGAAGCTCGGCGACGACCTCGCGGCCGTCATGCTGCCGGACCTGCTGAGCGACCTGGACAGCCTCCTCGAGGAGGCGGCGCGGGACACCGGCGCGCTGAGCCGTCAGGTGGAGGAGGCCGCCGAGGACCTGGGCAAGGCCGTTCGCGAGATGTTCCGGCCGTAGCGTTGGCCGCGCCCCGCGCGCGCGCCCGTCCGCTCGTTCCCGGGTCAGAGGGCCTCTGTTGACGCCGTGTCCCGCCCCGTGCTAGGTTCCGCGCTTCGGGACGCCGCCCGGCGTCCCCGGTCCATGTCGGGGCGTGGCGCAGACTGGCTAGCGCGCTTGCTTGGGGTGCAAGAGGTCGCGGGTTCAAATCCCGCCGCTCCGACCAACCTTCCTGGTTCCCCGCAAGCCTCGCAAGAGGCAATGTTTACAGGGTTTTCATCGCTATCATGCCCTTTGAAGCCGGGGTCGATTTCCGACCGTTAGGGCTTGACTCCGAGGGGCGGTTGTGTGAAAAGTTGTGTAGTCGCCGAACGGGGCTTGCATCGCGATGTTTGACCGCCCGCCGAGTACCACGCACCACCACGGAGGAGGACGGTCATGGGTCTGGAACTGAGAAGGAAGCCGGATGGGTCGCTGAAATCCGGGGTCTGGTACGGGTCGTACGTGTCGGGCGGAAGGCGCCGGGTGGTCTCGCTCGGTGTCCCCGTCCGGGGTCGCGTCCCGGACTCGCTCCGGGAAGAGAGCGACACGGCGTTCGAACGCTCGCGCGCCACGGCGCAACTGAAGCTCGAACAGTTCATCGCCGAGACGCACAGCAAGACGACGGCCCAGCGCCACCTGGAGAAGCTCTACGAGATCAAGGCGGGATCGGCCATCGGCTCCATGCCCCTCGCCAAGCTGCCGGAAGCCTGGGCCAAGGCGGATACGCCCCGGAAACGGTCGGCGATGTACGAGAAGAACGGGAAGTCGGTGCTCAGGAACCTCGCCGACCACGTCACCGGCAAGCACCCGGCCGTCACCCGCCTCGCCCAGGTCACGCCGGCCATGGCCCGGGACTGGATCCGCTCGTTCGAGGCGAAGGGTCTCTCGGCCCGCGCGATCAACGCCAAGCTGGCCCTCGCGCGGAGCGCCTTCAGGATCCTCGCCGACGAGGCGGGCATCCTCGCCAACCCGTTCGCCGGCATCCCCACGAAAAGGGGGTCCACGGAACACAGGGAGCCGTTCACGGCCACGGAACTCGACGCCATCGTCACGGCGGCCGCCGAGGTCGACGCGGCGGGGGCGGGCGACCCTGACCACGTCCCGATCCGGCCCATCCTGCTCACCGGCATCTACACCGCCATGCGCCAGGGCGACTGCTGCCAGCTCCGGTGGGCGGACGTCGACCTCAAGGCCGGCTTCATCACCGTGAAGACCGGCAAGACGGGCGAGACCGCGGAGATCCCGCTCTTCCCCAGGCTGCGCGCCGAGATCGAGGCGCAGCGCAGTCGCAAGGGCTACGTCTGGCCCGAGGCCGCGGCCATGTACGGGCAAAACCGTTTCGGCATCATCTGGCGCGTCAAACAGGTCTTCAAGAAGGCCGGGATCGACGGCGCCCGCGCGGTCGAAGGCCACCGCCGCCGGGTGAGCGTGAAGGACTTCCACAGCCTGCGGACGACGTGGATCACCATGGCCCTGTCCGCCGGCGTGCCCATGGAGCTTGTGCGGCGGGTGACCGGCCACGCCACCGTCGACGTGGTCCTGAAGCACTACTTCCGCCCCGGCCGCGAGGAGTTCCGCAAGGCCCTCGAAGCCGCCATGCCCAGGATGCTGACCGCCGGCGACACCGCGGGGGAGGCCCAGGCCGCCGACCCCGTCCGCGAGGCCGTCGCCATCCTGGAGGGCATGAGGGCGAAGAGCTGGAAGGCGGATCGGGACCGGGCACTGGCGGCGCTGAAGGAGGCGGCGTCCGGCTAATCACTCGTCAACGGCCTTGCCCCCGCCCCTGTGGCGACCTGACCTGCGTGCGGAATGCGATCGCCGTGAAGGCATCACGCGCATTGGGCAACAGGCCGTCGAGGCCTGACCCCTCCCCGTGGCCCAATTGTCGCATGTCGAGACGTGACCCTGATCGCCTGTGGCGGTCCCATGTGCCAGGGTCCGGAAGCGCTCTACAGCTTCGCCGGGCACGTCGCGCGGACCACCACCCTCAACGTGTGCCTCACGTTTCGGCGGCCCCCGCCGATAGCGTACAGGATGTGGTTGTGTGTCTTCTCAGTGATTCAAGGTCTGGAAACCTGTCGTTCGGTTCAATCTCCTGAGCGGCGTCGATGAGTGCGAGAGCGTTCTTCATGTCTGGTTCTCCCTCGGGACGAAGACGCCACTCTGCCTGCCGGATGAATCCGGCAGGCCTGGTGATTTCTCCAACGTATCGTTGGCCGGTGTCGCTACAGAACTGGTATTCAGCGTTCTCTATGTCGATCGCCTCAATCCAGTCCGGGGGACACAGCGGTGAGTCGAATACCTCGACCACCGGGTCATCTCTCAAAATGATCATCATCTTTCACACACAACGTCTACTCTGAGGGTTTGCCGAGCTCCTCGGCAATACCCTCCTGAGTCTTGCTAGATTGCTGGTCTTCAGTGTCAGGGAGAATCTTGAGTGTCGCAATGAAAAGGGTGATGTCTTTCTGAGTCAGCCTTACCGTTGTGTTCTTGTGCACCTGGGTCGGATCATGACAATTCAACGCTTCTCTTGAATCCCTTCGGAACGCTCAGTGTGTAGGTCGTCTCGTCCCCATCGCGTACCCATTTTGCGTCGATCCATTCGTCATCTACCGGAATATGCCCCTCGCACCAGTCCAAGGCAATCCTGGGAATCTTTAACTCGACCGTCTTGGAGCCTGGATCGTAGTGGATCCCCAGGATGTCTCGGTAGAGAATATGTGCAACATGTGCGGCAAACCCGTGGTTGCAACTGGCAGAGGTGTCCTTGTGTTCCCAAAGAGTCCCCGTCCTCTGCGCCATGGGCAGATAGTTCTTGTAAAGCTGGTCCAGAATCAACGCCGGCTCATCATAACGCGACAGCATATCCATCCTCAGGAAGAAACCGATAAACGCGTTGGACGGGTGAATGTCGGCGAACGCCTTCTTCGGGTCGCGATGGGGACCGAAATCGGTCAACAGTCGTTTCCAGAGCTTGGGGTGGGATTTGGGCGTTGCAACGTCAAAGAAGAAGGCGCAATACTGACAGGTCTCCGTGCGATTCCGTGAAACTTCAAGCGTTCCATCCTCGTTGCGTACGGCATTATCGACAAAGAACTCGCCGTCGTAGGATTGTTCACGGATCGTCTCACGAACAACATCGGCCTGCTTCGATAGCAGTAAATCGTTATACAAGAAACCTGCAGCCTCCAGCATGCCGGCATAGACCATGTTAGCCCGCTTTATTCATGAACGGTCCGCGGAGCTGGTTGTGGAGCCGGGCGCGGGGCGACTGGGCCTTGCGGATGGCTGACGGGCCATTCGACAGCCGTTGGCGAGGCCGTTTTGGGCTCTTGCGGACCCCCATTTTCCGCACGCGGGCACAGCGGTCCATCGGGCCGATGCCCACCGTGCTCGGATTGGCCGGGACAGACGGCTACAGCGGCACCGCGCCCACGGCGCAGGCCGCCCGGAGCCATGCGTCGGCCCAGGGGTGGTGGCTGGTAAATTCCAGCTTGATCCGTCGTGCGGAGCGGCGTACGCGCACGGCCAGCTTCAGGAGCCGGTCGCGGAGCGTGCCCATCTGCGCACGGAGCAACTCCAGCTCCGCGCTGCGCTCGGCCACCGACTGAAGCAGCACGTAGGCGGCCAGCGTGAGCAGCAGGCGGAACTGGTTGGCCGCGAAGCGTGAGCAGCTCGTGCGGTCCAGCGCCAGGTCGTTCTTCAGTTCCTTGATGCGGTTTTCGATGTCGCTGTGACCGTAGTAGAAGGAGAAGATCCCTTTGGCCCCGTAGCGGTAATCGAGGTTGTGAATCACGTACCGATCGTTGTCCCGGTGGTCCTCCTTGTCCGGGTGAACCAGCACCTGCGCCTTGTAGGCGACCCGTCGTTCGCGCTGCCAGCCCCCGCTGCGGTAGCCCGCCTCGCCGTAGAGCGTGCACGTGGCTTGGTTGCGGGCCGCCCCGGCGCGAGCCTGCTCCATCGACGCCTCCGCGAGGCGCGCGAGCACCTTGTTCGAGCCCATGGCGATGGCGTAACGCAGCTCCTCGGCCTCCAGGAAGTCGAACAGCTCGGGCACCGCAAAGCTGCTGTCCGCCCGCAGGTACAGCCGCGTCGAGCCGAAGTGGCTGCGCAGCAGGCGCACCAGCCGTCGGAGCACCGGCAGGGTTCCGACCATCGGGCCCGCGGTGCCCCCGCGCAGCACCGCCGCCACCGGGTACTTGCGCCGTTCCCAGCCGAAGCTGAACGTCACGATCAACGGCAGGTAGCAATGCGTGCCGTAGAAGCCATTGAACAGCGTCAACTGCTGGCTCCCGTGAGTGGGGTCGCACGTCGGGTCGATATCGATGAGAATCCGTCCGAGCTTCTTGCCGCGCCTCCTTCGCGCCTGCTCGGCGAGCACCGTCTCGGCCAGCGTATGCGCCATCTGGAGCGACTGGCCGGCATCCACGCTGTTCTCGAAGCGACTCAGCGTCGGCTGGGAGGCCAGCGCGTCGCCCCGGAGCGGATCGCGCTCGCAAGCCAGCTTCAGCATCGGGTCGTCCCGCAGCCGTGCCGCGTCGTTCCCGTCGGGACAACCCAGGGCAATGCCCGTGACCCGCTGCCGCAACTGCGTGAGCAGGTCGTGATCGATCTTTCCCGACTCCCGGCGGTCCACCAGGCACCCGGCCATCGCCTCGGTCAGGCCCAGATGCCGGTCCCGTGCCGCCAGCAGCACCGTACCCCCGTTGCTGCTCAGATGCTCCCGGGTGAAGGCGGCATGTACCGGCCTGGAAAAGAGGTCTGGAAACAGTACACACTGTCGCGTAGTATCGGCCATGGAAGAGTCCTTCTTGTGTTGGTGTAACACATTGCATCTTAGTAAGATGCAGGAGGCTCTTCCACTCTTTTTTGTGCAATTTCACCGGCCTTCGTGAATAATCCGCGCTAGGAACAAGGAAGCACGATGAGCAGACCCAACATTCTCTTCATTCTCGCGGACGATCTCGGCTGGAACGACCTCGGCGCCGGGGGAAGCACGTTCTACGAAAGCCCGAACATCGACCGCATCGCGCACGAGGGCATGCGGTTCACGCAGGGCTACGCCAGCTGCCAGGTCTGCAGCCCGTCGCGCGCCAGCATCATGACCGGCAAGTACACGCCGCGGCACGGCATCACCGACTACATCGGGGCCAAGTCCGGCGAGGACTGGCGAGACACCGGCCGCCATAGCAAGCTGCTACCCGCCGACTACGAACTGGAACCTGCGCGCCGACGAGGTCACCTTCGCGGAGGCGCTGCGGCGCGCGGCTACCGCACGTTCTACGCCGGCAAGTGGCATCTCGGCGAAGAGGGCGCCTGGCCGGAGGACTTCGGGTTCGAGATCAACAAGGGCGGCTGGCGCGCGCGACGGCCCCGACGGCGGCTACTTCGCGCCATGGAACAACCCGAAGCTTGAGCCCGGCCCTGCCGGCGAATCCCTTCCCATCCGCCTTGGACAGCGAAACGGCCACGTTCATTGACGAGGCACGGGACGGAGCCCTTCCTCGCCTTCTTGTCCTTCTACTCCGTGCACGGCCCCATCCAGACGACCAAGGACCGCTGGGAGAAGTACCGCCAGAAGGCTGTAGGACGTGGGCCACGAAGGGCCGCGGTTCATCTTCGACCGCAACCTGCCCGTGCGGCAGGTCCAGGACTGCCCCATCTACGCCGGCATGATCGAGGCCATGGACGATGCCGTGGGCATGGTGCTCGATGCGCTCGAGCGGACATGGCCTGGCCGAGAACACGATCGTCGTGTTCACGTCCGACAACGGCGGCGTCTCGTCCGGCGACGCCTTCTCGTCCTCCATGCTGCCGCTGCGCGGCGGCAAGGGCCGCCAGTGGGAAGGCGGCATCCGCGAGCCGCTCTACATCCGCTCCCCGGCGTCATCAGCGCCGGGCGCACTGTGCGACGTGCCGGTGACCGGGATCGATTTCTACCGACCTTCCTCGAGCTGGCTGGCGTCGCGGTTCCCGAGGAGCAGAACGGTTGACGGCGAGAGCATGGTCCGCTGCTGCAAGGGCGAAGCCGATCCCGAGCTGTCCGCGCGCGATCTGTTCTGGCACTACCCGCACTATGGCAACCAGGGCGGAGACCCGTCGTCCATCATCCGTAACGGGCCGTGGAAGCTGATCCACTACTACGAGGACGGCCACGACGAGCTGTACAACCTGGAAGAGGACGCGGGCGAGCAGTCCGACGTCGCCGCGGCTCACGGTGACCTGGTCGCCGACATGCGCGCACGCCTCGACGCCTGGCTGAAGGAGATCGGCGCGAAGCTGCCGGTACCGGATGCCGAACACGACCCCGCAGCGGAGCAGGCGCGGCTCGAAAGGCTCGAGCACACCTCATGCCGAAGCTGGAGCAGGACCACGCCGCGTATCTCGACCCGAACTGGGAGCCCAACGCCGACTGGTGGGGCAGCCAGGTGACGGTGGACTGACGGGGCGCGGCCGGTATCGCGCCTGCGTACAGGGGGGCTATGGGGAGCCTAGCAGCTGTAGTGGCCGCGCAGCGCCGCCACTACAGAGCTCGACTCTTCTCTCATGAGCTGTAGTGCGTCTGACCCGTAGCGAAGCGAAGGGCAGGCGCGCTGTGACCGGCACGCGTGCCGGCGATGCGGCTTCCCTCCCTGCGGTCGGGTAAGCCGCCGCTACATCTCGCCGACATGAACCCGGCGAGAGCCTGCAAAGCCCCTACGCGCCCATGCACGCCTGGATGCTGCGCGCAAGCCCATCGATGAACTGCTGAATCCCGAAACGACCGGCATGCGCGTTGATCGCGGCCTCGTCCCACTGGGTCGCGGCACACTTCTCAACGGCGGCGGCCAGCGCCTTCTCGGTCTGCTCGTCAAAGAAGACGCCGGTCACGTTCTCAAGCACGGTCTCCAGCGCCCCACCCCGCCGATACGCGACCACGGGCGTTCCACAGGCCTGGGCCTCGAGCGGGACGAGACGGAAGTTATCAGTCAATACGCGCGCAGTCGAACGCATGGAATGCCTTACGGTAGTCCTCGCGCTTTTTCAGGATGGTCAGCCAGCTCAACCCGGCCTGGGCGCCCTCCAGGATCAAGAACTCGAACAGGCGCGGATCATCATGGAGGGGCACCCCCCATTCATCGTCGTGGTAGGCCATGTAGAGCGGGTCGCTCCCGCACCACTCACAGCGTGTCTTCATGTTGCCGAACTCCAATGTGTCTCGCCGCGTCTGACTTGAACCGCGCCATCTTCAGTCTGAGACATAGTCCTTCTTGTACGCTTCCGTGGGCTCAAAGGACTGAACGATATCAATGTGCACGCCGTTTGGATCCCGCAGGCAGAAGTGCCGTTGCCCCCAGTCTTCAGAGCGCAGCTCGAAGACAATGTCCAGGGATCGCGATTGCGCCGATTCGTACGCCGCATCCGCATCATCGACTTCCAGGCTGAAGATAACGCCTTCGCCATTGTAGGCGCCCTGGAACACCGGAGGTTGGGTGGGTTGATTGGGCAGCAGGAATCCAATTTGCACCCCCGAGGCAGAGGCCAGGTGAAGATACCACTCCCCGGCAAACACGGCTTCGAAGCCAAGGTTCTCGACGTAGAATGCCTCTGCGGTCGCCAGGTCAGCCACGGTAAACACGGGAAACGAGCTCCTCGGCTCAATCATATCTGTTCCTCCTTTGCAGGTCGGCTGTACGCCATTGCACAACGCGCCTCGTTTCACAAGCCACCTTTGCCACGGGGCTGGTGACGGTTAACGCAGGGCGATATCCGGCAACTCAAAATCATCGTTGGTATCGGCAATCCATTGGGCCAGGCGAGCATGGCAACGTTCCTTCTGTGCCTGGTAGCAGCGATCGTGGGCATAGTTCGCCATCTCGTATGGGTCTTCCTTGACGTTGTGCAACAGCCAATCGTGATCAGGCATGCAGACATACTTCCAGCCGTCACGCATGGCGACACCTCGCCAGGCCTTGTTCACTGAGTGTGCCTGCATCTTACGGGGGATCTGTTGCAGGTAGGCGGAGTCGGGTTCCTGGTTCGCGTCCACGTTGGTATTGAGGGCACATCGCGTGGAGTAGTCATGACCGACCATCGAGGATGGCACCTCGATACCGCAGAGACCGAGTGTCGTGGGCGCGATATCGACATGATTGATTACGGCATCACAGCGACCGGTCTTCATGTTGTAGCTGCCGCCACAGCGCCCAACGATAAAGGGGATACGAATCGATTCCTCCCAGGGGCTCGATTTGTGCCATTGACCATGGCAGCCGACCATGTCTCCGTGGTCGCTGAAGAAGACGAGATAGGTCTCGCGATCGATCCCCATCTGCTTGATGGCCTCCCGAATGCGCCCCACGTTCCAGTCCAGGTTCTCAATCATCCCGTAGTAGCCCGCGAGGTCCTGTGCAGCCTGCTCTCGGATCCATGGCACGTGTGGGACGTTGGGGCGGAACTGCACATCGTCGGGGTGCACAGCCACGTGATCGGTGGGGGGCACGTATGGATCGTGCGGTGGTTGCACCGACAGGACTGCGAAGAAGGACTGGTAATTCTCGGGTTCCTGGACGTGGTCAGCCAGGTGATCAATCAGCAGGTCGGTCAGTCCATTCGTTTCGTAGCCTGGCAGCCGGCGTGGTTCTTCACCGTCGGACCCGAAAACATAGCACTCCTGTTGATTATTGTTGTTCTCGTATCCCATCCAGTAGTCAAAACCAGCGCGGCGCTCGGGGGGGACATAATGTTCGCGGGCGTTTGAACCGTCGAGATGCCACTTGCCGATGTAGGCCGTGTGATAGCCGGCGCTTTTCAATGGGTCCACGATCGTTGGAATTGATGGGTCCAGCGCCATGGGGGTACGGATGACGTTACACTGGTGTGGGTATTGCCCCGTCAGCAGAGCGCCTCGAAACGGGCAGCACCAGGGCGCGCCGGCGACCGCTGCATCGAAGCGCACGCCATTGCGGGCAAGGTTGTCGATGTTGGGTGTATTAACGTTCGAGTCACCACGGTGTCCCAGGGCCTGTCCCCGGTGCTGATCACCGAAGATCCAGATGACGTTGGGTTGCCGGTCGGGCCGAAAGTCAAATGTGGTGGATGGGGGCATGTGTTCGCTTTCAACGTGGGCCGATGCTGTGAGACCGGCAAGTCATCCTATACTGCTTCAGGGTTCCCGTGAGCAACCATATCACGACTCACTCCGGCCATGCATCTGTTCACTCTTGTCCAAAACAGCTTTCGGCTAACTGAGTGAGACAGACCTCCGCTGTCCGTGTACGATGGGTCAACACACTCATCATCGCGGTAGGAGCCGCGAGCACAGAAGCGGAGGCATGGAGATGGTACGGGTAGCGAGCTGCTTTGCGCAAGTCCTGGAGTTGATCGACCGGTACGGATTCGGGCGAGCGGTGAGGGCGTTGGACGCGGAACGCGGGGCGAAGGGGTTTCGGTCGTGGGATCAGTTCGTGGCGATGCTGTTCTGCCAGCTGGGTTCGGCGAACTCGCTGCGGGAGATCTGCGGAGGGCTTTCGACGGCCATGGGACGGGTCGTTCACCTGGGGATGAAGGCCGCGCCCAAACGTTCGACGCTGGCCTACGCGAACGAGCATCGCCCCTGGGAACTCTACGAGCGGGTCTTCGGGCAGGTGCTCGGCCGATGCCAGGAACTCGCCATGACCAAGAAGCGGACGTTCCGGTTCAAGAACCCGCTGCGCGTCCTGGATGCCACGGTCATCGACCTGTGCCTCGAGGTGTTCGACTGGGCGCGGTTCCGGCGCACCAAGGGCGCGATCAAGCTGCACATGCAGCTTCAGGAGCGCGGATGTCTCCCCTGCTGGGCACTGGTCACGGAGGGCAAGACCCATGAAGTGCGTGTGGCCCAGGGGCTTTCGTTCGAACCGGGGACCATCGTCGCGATGGACCGAGCCTATACCGATTACACGATGTTCGGACGCTGGACCGAGCAGGGCGTCTTCTTCGTCACCCGCATGAAATCCAACGCGGACTACACGGTCGTTCACACGATCCCCGGGGGAAAGACCGGCGTGGTCCGTCAGGAGTGGATCCGCTTCAACGGACCGGCCGGCAAGGGCTGTCCGATGGCCCTGCGGCGGATCACCGTGTGGGACCCGGAACAGGAGCGGGAAATCGTCCTGCTGACCAATCACTTCACCCTCTCGGCGGCCACGATAGCCAAGGTCTACCGCTTCCGCTGGCAGATTGAGCTGTTCTTCAAGGCCCTGAAGCAGAACCTGAAGATCAAGACCTTCGTCGGCACCACCGAGAACGCCGTGAAAACCCAGGTCTGGACAGCACTGATCGCCATGCTGCTGCTGAAGTTCCTCCAGTTGAAATCGTCCTGGAAATGGAGCCTCTCGAACCTGGCCGCCATGCTCCGGTTCAACCTGCTGACCTACCGCGACTTGTGGGCCTGGCTGGACGACCCGTACGGCGTCCCGATCCGCGAACCAGCCGCCGAGCAACTGGCCCTGGCCCTCTGACACCTTGGACAGCATCTTCGGAGACCTGAAATGAGCCAACCCGTCCAAGACCACGAATCCCGAGGAAATCAGCTACCCCGTGCTCTCAAATGCGGCTGTTTTGGACAGCAGTGGGACGTGGTCGAGAAGATCCTCCGCCACTGCGGTCTGTGGGATCGACCCGCGTCACGTGCACCCCCGCCCCACGAAGAGCCCGAGCAGCTCGCGCTCGAGCTTGAGTACGTTGACACCGACGAGTTTTTCATGGCCCTCTGAGCTCAGACTCCGAAGGGCACGGAGAAACTCGCCCCGAAACGGCTGATTCGAGGGGCATTTGTCTGCCATACGCCCGGAGGTCCCCTGAGTGGTGCCGGATCGGGCCGCCGCCGGCCCGATCCGGCACCACTCAGGGCTTCCAGCCCCACGATCATCAACCCCACTTCTTGCGTCCACGCCGAACCGGCGCTATCTTCTCCCCGCCGCCGGAAAGCAATTTCCTATCTGTATCTGTTTCTGTTCTACAATAAGGAACCCGTCCATGATCCAATACACCAACATGCGCGGCGCGATTACTTGCTGCCTGATTCTTCTCTTCGCCAGTCCTGCCTACCCCGTGGATACCGCCTTCTGGAAGCCCTACAAGCCAGACAAGAAGACCCTGCTGCTGGAGCATTTTGACAGCACGGCTCCCGAAGCCCAACCCGGCAAGTTCGGACAGGCCTGGCAAGGGCCGGCAGCCTGGCAGCAGAAGCAACCGGGCCTGCTGATCTCTAGCTGGGCCTCGCTGGAAGCGTGGGTCAAGCTGGACAAGCTCCCAGAGAAGCGGGCCTACATCATCCATCGGCCCTATGCCAAGGGAACCACCAAAGGATTCGAGCTCTTCATCGAGCCTTCCGGTGCTTTAGGTATTGCGGTGAGCAATACGCTGGGAAACCGTGCCGCGCTGCTCTCCGACCCTGGCGTGGTCCAGGTCGGTGTCTGGCAGCATCTGGCGGGCATCACCAGAGGAGCTAACGAGCTCTTTGTGGATGGCCACAAAGTGGCCCGGGTCCTGTTTGACTCAAGCTCAGGCCGGGGCCTGGGTGGGGACCGGACCAAGGAGACCAAGCCAGCCCGAATCACCGTTGCTGAGGGTGTACCCGGCTTGGTAGACGAGGTCCGGGTCCATCGCTATCTCGCCAAGTTCTGGCCAAAGCCCCAGCACCCCTGGATGGCTCGGGTCATGCAGGATGGCCTGCCAGACCAGACCCAGGTGCTCCTGGCTGATACTAAACCTGTACTCCACCTCAGCTTCGACCAGGACCTTACCCCAGCAATCAATACCAAGGAAGCCAAGGCCAAGGGCTCGGGGCAAATCGTGGATCAGGGCGTACGCGGCAAAGCCTTTGAGGGGCCGCTTGCGATCAGCGGTGCGCTCTCATCTGCCCAGAGTGGGGCCCTCGAATTCTGGAGTCAGCCCCAGGGCTACTGCAATCTGATGGACCAGAACCGCACTTTGCTCCATACCTCGCTTTTCAGTTTCTACTTCTGGAACAGCTCCCATGGTCTGCGACCACTGGCCCTGTATTATCGGGTCAACAAGGACGGTAAGTTGGCCCTCTATTCCGCCCGGGACAGCCTGGCCACCGAGGTCTACTCAGGCCAGTGGTATCACTATGTCTTCTCGTGGAGCAATGGCAGGGTCACAGCCTATATCAATGGGCGTAAGTCTCTTACCATGGCCGCGAAATGGGAGCCTGAGGCGCTCACGCTGCTGAACTTCAGCCCTTACGGCTTCGGTGCTGTTGATGAGGTCTACGTCTATGACAAAGGCCTGACCGAGTTGGAAGCAGCCAACACCTACTGGCGTTATGTGGACCCGACCAAGCTGGAGAAGCCGCGCGATAAGGTCGCCAACCTCAAATGGTGGCACCTGCCCACGAGCCGCACCCTCTACACCCAGATTCAGCCAGCTGCTGGTACCGACCCCACGGCTACGCCCAAGCTAGTGCTCAAGACCAAGCAAGGCCAACCCGTGTTCCAAGCAGACGCCAAATTCGGCGCTGAGTATCAACGCTTCATCCTACCGAAGCTGGACGGCGAGTACCGCATCGCGGTCCAGGTGAACGGTAAGCAGTCACCGCCGCAGATCTTCAAGCGCCAGCGTTTTGCCTGGGAAGGCAATCAGCTCGGAGTCAGCAACAAGGTCTACCCACCTTTTAGGCCAATTCAGGTCAAGGACAAGTCTGTGTCTGTGGTCTGCCGGGATCTGACCATGAACCACTTTGGCCTCTGGGACAGCGTCCAGGCACAAGGCCAGGAGATCCTGGCTGCGCCCATGACGCTTCAGGCAATGGATGAACAGGGACAAGCTCTGGCCTGGACTGCTGGCCAGGTCACGAAGACGAGCGCCAAGCCGCACCTGGCGGAGTTCACAGCCTCCGCCACTTGCCCGGCCGTGAAGATCGAGACGCTCTCAGCCATCGAGATGGATGGCATGATGAAGGTATCCATGAAGCTCGTGCCAGTAGAGGGGGCGGTCCCCCTCTCCCGCCTCTCGCTGACCATCCCGCTCAAGCCCAAGGTGGCCCGGCTCATGCAGGAGATTGGCTGGCACTGCCGCAGTGGTTACACCGGCAAGATCCCGGCGCTCAAACCGGGTGGCGATGGCACCCTGCCCACCCAGGGCCCGGTCTGGACCAGCAAGCAGAGCACCGTGCCGGGTTGGCTCAATACCTTTACCTGCTATGTCTGGCTCGGCGGTGTGTCCCGCGGGCTCTGCTGGTTCGCAGACAACGACAAGGGTTGGCTCACGGCCAAGAACCATGACCGACCCCTGCAGCAGATCCTGCGCAGTCCTGAGGCGGTGACACTTCGCGTGGATCTGGTGAATATACCGGGCAAGATCACCAAACCCACGGAACTGGTGTTTGGTGTCCAAGCTTCACCCACCAAACCCCTGCCCAAAGACTTCCGCACCAAGGCCAAAACCCTTCCCGATGCTGGGATCCCGGTTCACCCCTGGGGTGGACTCTCCTGCTCGTGGAAGTCGCCCTGGCTCGACAAGTGGGAGGTGGTGGACAAAGTGGTGGAGTCACGCCTGACCGGCACCACCGACTGGGACTGGTTCAAGGCCTTTGTAGAGAAGTATGACCCACCCCCTGTCCATGGCAAGCGGCCCTGGCTTAAGGACATTGGCATCTTTGTGAGCAAGGTCAAAGCGCCTGAATGCCCGGACCACGTCTACTTTGAGGAGATGGCGGTTTTGCCCTTCCTGCCTGAGTACCATGTGTTCCAGGACGAGTGGAGCCATGGCCGGCTGCAAGAGAAGAGCTACCCCAGCGTGGACATCTACCGCGAAAGTGGCGGCCGGGAGATTAATCCCAATGCACGGGTCAACTACGGCACGTCGTATCAGAACTACACTCTCTCGCTCATGAACGAGTGGTGGAAGCGGGGTGTCTCGATCTACTGGGACAACACTTACCCCCGCGTCGTGAGCAACCCCTGGACCAGCGATGCCTACGAGACCCCTGACGGGCGCATCCAGCCCTCGCGGACCATCTGGAACCAGCGGGCCTACATGAAGCGCACCTGGAATCTGATGCACTACTGGCGCGAGAAAGGCGTGGCCCGGCCCCTGGACTTCATCGTCCACATGACCAACTGCAATGCCCTCCCTCTCTTCACCTGGTCCACCTGCAACTATGACATGGAGCTCTCCCAGAGCATCTATGCTAAGACCCACCCCGACCACTACACCCCAGGCGAGCCGTTCACCCCCGAATATCTCCAGGCCACATCTATGGCCCAGCAGGTAGGCAACTACCCATACCTGGTCCATGACCTGTTCCAGTCCTCTCTGCCCGCTGCTGCGTGGGGCCTGGCGGACACCAAGACCGAGCGGGGCCGCCGCTCCTGGGGCATGCGCATGGTCCATGAGATCATCTCAGGCGGGCCCAGCAGCAAGTACAACAAGGCCATCTACCACTTTGGGTATGGGCGGGATGATGTCCAGGTCTGGAACTACTGGGATATCTCGCCAGCCTTTGTCTGCGACAACCAAGAGGTGAAGTGTCTGCTCCTTACGCGGGCCAAGGACAAGAAGATGCTCCTGGTGGCCCAGTCCTACAGTAAGCAGCCAATCAAAGCCCAGGTCCGCTTTGATCCTGCGCGCATCGGGTTTGCGCCCCAGTCCCACGCCCTGGACGGCATCACCAACCAACACTTTCCGATGAAGGACAACACCCTGACCGTGAGTCTGGACTTCCCTTATGACAATCGGGTACTGCTGATTGGTGTACCAAGGCCCAGCCCTAAGGTCGTATTCAGCGACCAATTTGATGACTGGTGTCACCCAGGCTGGGATTATCTCTCCTCTTCCGCCACCTTCACCCAAGGCAAGCTCCGCTTTGGCAAGAACAGCATGATCTGGCGGGGCCACCAACGGGTCTTCAAGTACCTGGACCTGCCAGACCTCAAAGACCCGACCCTGGGCTTTACCTTTCAGATCGAACAAGTGCCTGCCAGCAAGACAAAGATACTCGTCGCTGGTCTGGGCAACGAGGTGAAGTGGAGCAAGCATGGCTTGAGTCACAGCGAGTTTAAGACAGAGGTAACATTCCTGCTCACCGCTGATCCGGAACAGGGCTGGGTTTGGTCTGCCTTGACCCGGAGGGATGGCAAGTTAGTGCATCTCGGCAAAGGCATGTCCGGCGCCTTGGATACCCAGCCCCGCCTGGTGCTGCTCACGCGCTCGGCTGAAGGCCAGTATGTGCTGCGCATGGGCGACCAAGAGGTCCTCACCTTTGAGGACCCAGAAGCCACAACCCCCATCCGTGGCTTCACCATCGTTGCCCTGGATGATCCGGCCAAGACCATTGGCGCCCTGCTGCTGGATGACATCGCCCTCTGTGGCGAAAAACCAGACTTCGCACCCCTCCAGGCCCGGCGCCAGCAAGCCCTGGCCAGTGCCCGCGAGGTGGTGGCCGCCCAGGTGGATGAGCTGAAGCGCCTGATCGTGGATCAGTTCGGGGTCTTTGGCAGCAACCCGGTCTACAGCCTGGCCATGTTCCGCAACCCAGAGAAGGACGTAGCTGAACTCTTGACCCGCATCCGGGCTGAGGGTAATGCAGGCCGACGGCATGTGCTTTTGGCGGTTCTCCGTGAACTCCCCAAACGGCACCACGAGCACCTGACCAGCATGAAGGCCATTGGCCAGCCCGCGCACCGGGATCCGCTGTTCAAGAAGGCTAGGACTCAGGCTGCGACCGAGCTTCAGAATTGGCAAGCACCCAAGGGCGCAACCGGTGCGAAAGCAAAGACCTTGAAGGTGTTGGTTGAGTAGGGTGGGTCGAGCGCAGCGGATCGACCAAGAAGAGAAATGGTGGATCCATTTCTTCGCTCCTTGATCCATCCTACCTAATACTGCCACTTTGGGTTTTTTTGCATAAAGAGAGCTAAACGATAATAGGGTTGGACGTTGCTACATGAGGATCAAACGGGAAAGCCATATTGAACACGGCATTTTTAGCTGACCCTCAATGCCCGAATGTTTGCCGTATCAAATGTGACCGTCTTCGCATTATTGTTTCTGGAAAAATCATATTCACCTACGATGTTCATAAGCCTCCAAGCAATGGTTGTTTTTGAATGTATATTTTCAACCCAGCGCCGCATCCGCCGCCGCGCCCTGGGCGGCGGTGGCGAAGGCCGTGTGGTCGTAGTTTGCCGCCGAGCCCCACGCGAAGGCGCGGGGGGCGAGGAGGCAGGGGGCGAGGGCGAGCAGGGTGCAGGTGCGAGGTCTCATGCGGTGAGCGCTCCTGTGTTGGAGGGCGGCGTGTAGGCGGGGGCGCCGCTTGCGGCCGCGGCGCCGTCGGGATGTTCCACGGCGGGGTTTCCGTGGGGGAGCCCGCGCAGGAAGATCTCCGCCTTCTCGTAGGCGGTACGGACATCCACCTCCGCCTCGTCGGGGAGGAGGAGATAGAGATCGAAGAGGATGATGGCGAGGGCTGGGCGGACGCAGGAGAGGGGGAGCGTGTCCTCCTCGTCGTCCAGCGTATTGGCCGGCCAGCCCGCGATCGACTGGCGGAAGACGGCGACGGCGCGCTGCAGCAGCGTCGGGAGCGGGTCCTCGTGCGAGAGCAGGTAGGTCGCGTAAGCGGACGCCAGCGCGTCCGACATCGCCGCTTCAGCGTCGGTAGTGGTGAGCGTGACCCATGCCATACCCCCAGTCTACCGGGGGGTGGTGGGGGTCAACCCCTCTGCGGGCTACGGCCTGGAGATACGGCGCGGCGCTGAGGCGCGAACGTCCGCGTTCACGCGGGCGGTTTACCGCGTCGCTGTGCAACGCTTTGTTGGCTGTGAATCCTTCTTGCCTGTTTCTCAAATCGGTTTAGCACTCCGCTGATCGAGAAGTACCTCTTTCCGATAAGATACGAATGGATCTTATTGTTGAAATTCCTGTACCAGTGTTCCGGAATGCCGCGCTTACCGACGACAGCCCCAATAATGCTTCCGGCTGTGGCCGCAGTGCAGTCGTTGTCTAGTCCCATGGCAACAGTCTCACCGATGACCTTCGTGAAATCCGTGCCGCCGATCGTGATGCCCCAGATTGTCAGGCAAGCGTTGTTAATCGTGTGGACGCTGTGCATGCCCTTGAACTTCTTATCCATGGCGACACGCGCTTGCTTGTAATCCTTGATGTCGGGCGAGACTCGCAAAGCCCAGCGGACCGCTTTGGCCAGTGCGCAATGCTTTGGGATCTCCGACAGGCCGATCCGCAAAGCTTCGACGGGATCGTCCACGGCAAAGGCGGCAGCGATAGCGGCGGCAAAGAACATCTCTCCATAGATTCCCTGCCGGCGGTGACTGATGTAAGCATCTGTATAAGCCATTTCGGCCGCGCGCTCGGGCCATCCTGGCGCCATGTATCCCCAAGGGTCGGCACGGATGTCTGCGCCAATCCATTCGCAGTAGGGATTATCTCCCTCGCCGGCAAGTCTCGCCGATAGTCCCTTCTTCAGGTTGTTGAGCGCCACTTCCTCTGCGGTGCAGGCATAGGGCAGGTACTTGACCCAAGCCTTGCCCACATCCTCGACAGTGAACGTCGGGCCATGGTCTTCCGCGATCAGCAGTCCGAGAAGCGTGAAGGTGATGTCGTCATCGACGGGGACCCCCTTCATGCAGCTTTGTGTATACGCTTCGCGTTTGCTCATTTGATATCGCTTCTGTTTCGGATCAGGAACCCTAGACCAGTAATCAGTAGGCGGGAATGCATCGCCATTGTCGTCAGCAAGAGCCTTCATCCGGTCGATCGACCAGAATTCCACCGGTGCGCCAAGTGTGCAGGCTGCCATTCTCCCGGGCAGGTTCGCTCCAGGTGCGACCGCCATTTGTCGGATCGTCTTGTATTCCATCCACCCATCGCCTGTATGACCATCGTTTGCGTCAGAACAGTTTGGGTAAAAGGCGAGGATGTTGCCGGGCGCATATTCGACCAGGGCTGCCCAAATGGCCGCTACGCCCCGTTGTCGAATGATTGACGAAAAGAATGCCATCGTTAGGTGGATTCGGCGGCTCAATGTCTAATGCGTATCAGAGGTATCGTTTGTCTCCATCACAGCTCCCTTTTCTTGCATTCCTGGTGTTCCGCAAAAGGCACATGTTCCTGCTGTTCGCCAACAGTGTTATTGAACGTACTTCACTCCGGAAGCACCCCTCCGCGCTTCCCCCCTCTGACCCCCAATCCGAGAAAAACGAGGCCACTTTGTAAGCTATTGCAGGTCAACGCATGGGGGCTCTCAAAGCCCTTGGCACTTGGCGCCGAAGTAGTCTTTATGCAGCCGGGCGAAGTAGTCTTTATGCGGTCGACCGTTCGGAAGGGGTTCCTCGGCCGCATAAAGACTACTTCAGCGAAGCAGATCGGCGTCGGCATCCGCAGCCCATTCGACGAGCTCTGACTCCCTCCCCACGGGCGCTCCTTTCCCGCCGGGTCTGATTCTGGCCGAGGACCCCCGGTCCCGGCAAGCGGGAACTCGCACACCCACGCCGAGCGCACGCCGTCTTTTCGCACCCATTGCCCCCCACGCCCCCCATGCCACACTCCCCCCATGAGCACGATGCTGTCGCCGCTGCGGAACCTGGGCTGGCGGGACAACTACAACCCGCTGCGGGGCCTGACGCTGGCGAAGATCCTCGCCCTGCAGGAGGCCGGGGAGCGGGGGGACTACCCGGACCTGCAATGGCTCTACCGGGCCATCGAGCGGTCGGACGAGGTCATCGGGACGGTCATCACGCGCCGGACGGCGGCGCTGCTGTCCCTCGACTGGGAGATCCGCGTGCCGCAGGACCTGCCGCGCGAGTCGCAGGCGCTCGCCGAGGACCAGGCGGCGCTGCTCCGGCACGTCTACGGCGCGATCGACAACTTCGAGGACGCCGTCAAATTCCTCTCGACCGCCCACTTCCGGGGCTACGCGCACCTGGAGAAGCACTACGACGCCGGCGACAAGGGGCTGATCGCCCACCTGGAGCCGGTGGAGCAGTGGTTCTGGAAGCGGAAGGGGATGCTGGGGCCCTGGAAGTACCTCCCCGACGCCACGCTATCGATCGCCCGCGGGATCGACATCGACCCGGCGGACTTCATCGTATTTGAAACCGCGCCGCTCAACCGCCCGCTCTCGGTGCTCTACTTCCGCAAGGCGCTCGCGATCAAGAACTGGGACTCCTACCTCGAGGTCTACGGCATCCCCTCGACCTTCTTCATCGGCCCGCCCGGCACCTCGACGGAGAAGGAGGCCGAGTATCTCCGGATGGCCGAGGCGCTGCTCGCGGACGGCCGGGGCTACCTGCCGAACGGGGCGGACGTGAAGTACATCACCGGCGGCACGGGCAGGCCGCCGTTCAAGGAACTGATCGAGTACCTCGACCAGCAGATCGTGCTCGCCGCCACGGGCGGCTACCTCAACATGCTCGCCCAGCCGAACACCGGCATGCTCGCCGCGGGCCCGCACCAGGACAGCTTCCGGCAGATCGCCGCGGCGGACGCCGCCCTGATCGCCGAGGTGTTCCAGAAGCACATCGACCGGCCGATCCTGGAAAGCTACTTCCCCGGCCGGCCGCCGCCCTGCTGGGCTATACCCTGCCCGACCGGCGCCCGGTCGACGGGGTCGACCTCCGGCCGATGCTCGACGGCACGCGTCCGGAGCGGCCGCGCCCGATCCCGTTCCGCTTCCTGGAGAGCGAGGCGAACATGTTCGGGTCGCCCACCCTGGCGCTCATCGACGGGCGGCACAAGTTCCTCACGAACCTGTCGCGCGACGGGGCGGAGGACCTGCTGTTCGACCTCGACGCGGACATCGCGGAGTCGCGCAGCATCGCCGCCGCCCTGCCGGGCCGCGCGGCGGAGATGCGGGAGCGCCTGGCCGACTTCATGGCTTCCTGCCGGCGGAGCCACTTCGGCGGCGACTATCCCGGCCCCTACACCCCGGTCAACGCGTTCCAGGAGGTCACCGGCGGCTGGGCGTGAGGCGGGCGGCGCCCGCCCGAGGCCTCAGTGCTCGCGCAGGATGTCCCGTTCGGACGCCCCCCGCTCCGGCGGTCCGCCGAGCCCGGCCCGGGCCGCCAATTCGCGGCGCAGCTCCGCGAAGCCGTCGCTGAACTGGTGCCCGCCCGCGTCGCGGCTGACGCGCTTCCACGGCGCGGGCGCGAGCCGGTACATCAGCTCGATGCCCTGCGGCGGGGAGAGGTCGTCGTCGACCCCGTAGGCGATGATGAACGGAACGCGCTGGTCCGGGGCGTGGTTGACCGGGTCGACGTAGCGCGCCATGTCCGTCCACGCCTCGAGCGACAGGCCCGCGGGCTTGCCGCCCCACCCCCGGTACGGCCGGTCCCGCCGTCCGATCCCCGCCGAGGTCGGCACGTGGATGTCCAGCCCGACGAGGTCCCGCGGGTCGAGCGCGGCGTTGACGTACTGGATCGGGCCCGTGCGGCTCGCGCCGACGAGGTAGATGCCGTCCACGTCCTCGCGGCTCCGCAGGTAGTCGGTCATGCGCACGGCCAGCAGGATGCACTCCAGCAGGTTGTTGTCGTCCGCGCCCTCCCAGCGCCGGAAAGTCGCCTCCTCCGGCCAGCCGGTCTTCGTGCCCGGCCAGGCCGCCGAGACCGTCACGCTGCGCCCGTCGCCCTGGCCCGCCACGCGGCCCGGGTGCGGGCCGGGCCCGTCGGGCACCTCCAGCCGGCAGGGGTAGCGGCGTCCCCGCCGGCCGGTCAGCTCCAGGTCGTACGCCCGCACGCCCGGCCGGTCGCGCGCCGGCGCGCGGTCGAGCCGCGGCTCCATCGGCCGCGTGCGCAGCGTCTCGAGCTCCCGGTCCCAGAAGGCGCGGAAATCGCCGGGGCGCGTGAGCGGACGGCGGTAGCGCGGGAGGTCGACCGCGAACGTCACCCGCGCCGAGGACACCTCCTCCCCGTCGAGAAAGGCGGCGACGCGCAGGTAGTGGAAGCCCGGCTCCAGCGCCGGCAGGTCCCACCGGCCCGCGACCGGCTCGCCGCCGGCCGGCAGCGTCGCCGCCTGCTCGAGTTCCGCCTCGACCGCGGCGTCCGCGTAGTGGTCCTGCACGCGCAGCGCGTAGCGCAGCCGCACCGGTTCGGGGCCCCCGTTGGCCTGGACCGTGCGGAACCGGACCGCCGCGGGGTCCGCGAAGTGAACGAGGCCCCGGCCGCGGTTTCCCGACCCCGGCCCGTCCGGCGGAGCGTCGCCGGCGTCGTGCAGAAGCTCCAGCGCGCCGAGCCATTGCACCGCCCCGGCGGGCCGGCCGGGGGTGAAGGCAAACCGCAGCGTCGCCCCCCGCGCCCGCGAGCCGTCGAGGTACGCCGTCGGCACCAGCACGCGCCGTTCCGGCGGCCCGGCGTGCATCGGGAGGTCGTAGACGACCGTCAGGTTGTTCCCCAGCACCAGCCCGGTGCTGCCCCCGTGGTAGCGGCCGCGCCCGGGCGCGCCGCCCCCGCCGGGGGCGATGACGGCGCGGACGCCGGGGTCGTAGCCGAAGAGCAGCGGGTAGCCGTCGGTCTCCACGTCGATCCGGTCGGACCGGAAGGCGTACTCGATCCGGGCCGGCCCCGCGCGGACCGCGACGCGGCCGTCGATGACGCGGATCGAGGGCGCGGGATCGAGCGGCACCCGCCGTCCCTCCTCCTCGCGGAAGAAGCCGCCGACGATCGAGGGGGCGCCCCCGACGAGCACCTCGGCCAGGTTGCCCGTGGCGTCGATTCGCGCCGTGTAGGCCCGGGCCTCGACCGTCACCGACCGGTCCGGCGCCTGCGCGATGCGCGGCGTCTCCGCGGCCCCGGCCGCGCCCGCGGCCAGCAGTGTGCCCGCCGCCATCGCGGCCGCCCTCATCTCCCGCGGTCTTCGAGCCGCGCTTCGGCGGGCCGGGCCGCCGGGCGGGCGGGCAGGAAGCGGTAGGGCACCGTCACCGGCTCGGCGGGGGCGGGCCGCCCCTCGAGCATCTCGCTCATGATCCGCCCCATCTGCGCCGCGATCTCCCCGGGGTCCAGTTCCATGCGGTCGACCGGGAAGGGATAGGGCACTTCGGAGCCGCGGTTCGACACCGTCGCGATCGCCAGGTCCTCCGGCACCCGCAGACCCAGCTCGTAGACGGCGATCTTCGCCGTGCGGAACAGTTCCTCGTCGGTGATCAGCAGCGCGTCCGGCTTTTCCCGCGACGCGCGCCAGATCGCGCGGAGGCCCTCCCACCCGGCGCCCTCGAGCTCCGCGGGCAGGTCCCAGCAGACCCACTCCGGGCGGACCGCAAGGCCCAACCGGCGCATCTCCGCGGCGTACGGCCCGTCCTCCAGCGCGAGGCGGTGTCCCCAGCCCAGCAGCCCGATGCGCCGCCGCCCCGCGGCGGCGAGCGCCCGCACGCCCGCGGCCACCATGGCCGCGGTGTCCACGCGGACAATCCCGCAGCCCAGCCGGGACAGCCGCGGGCCCTCGGCATTGGCGACGACCGGAAGGCCGCGCGCCTGCAGGCGCGCCACGCGCTCGTCGCTCAGGATGGTCGAGAGCGAGAAGACGCCGACCAGGCGCCCGGCCTCCGCGTCCTCGACGAAGCCCGGCGCCGTCACGTCCTCCGCGTGCTCGAAGGCCGAACAGGTGCCCACGTAGAGCTGCGTGGCGAGACCGCGCTCCCGGCCCCAGCGGCGCAGCCGCCCGACCAGGGAGAGGAAGAAGGGCGACACGCCGGGGTGGAAGAGGTCGTACTCGCAGAGGATGGCGAGCCGCCGCGCCGCGGCCGGCGTTGCGGCGGCGTAGACGCCCGACCCGCGCCGCACGTGCAGGAGTCCTTCCCGCTCGAGGACGAGCAGCACCCCGCGCACGGTGTTCACGCTCGCGTCCAGCCGGGCCGCCAGCTCCCGGACCGGCGGCAGGCGGACGCCCGGCCCGGCGCCGCGCGCAAGCAGGGCGCGCAGCCGCCGCTCCACGCGGCCGCGCACCAGGCCCCGCTCGCGCCGTCCTCTTGCGTCCCTGTCCGCTTCCGCCATCTGCCGCTCCACTCCCGTTTCGCCCCTCGCACCGAAGACTACGCCCCCCGCCGTTCCCGGTCAAGAGTGTCACACAAAATGTTCTTGCATGCTGCAGAAAAGCGCTCTATCGTACTGGCGGAGTTGACCCATGGTGGGTCGGCGAAGCGGCCGGCGCGGGTGAAGCACCGCGGGGCCAAGGAAAGGGGAGAAGGATGCACACGCGTAAGTTCAAGTTCTCGGCGGCGATCCTGGCGGCCCTGTGGATCGCGGGCACGGCGTCCGCGGCGCTCATCACGAACGGGGACCTGGAGGTTCAACCGACCTCGCCGAGCGGCGCAACCTACGACCAGGGCAACTCGCGCTGGTATCTCGGAGACGATGACAACCAGTACCGCGCTCCGAATACGGGTTCGTTCATCGACACGGGCCTGGACGCGAACGAGTGGGGCTTCGAGCCCGCCCTGACCCGCGGGTTCCAGTACAGCACGACCGGCGGAAACGGCGGCGGCGGCGGATGGGTGAACGACAACCCGGCCAATTTGAACGGCAAGGCGCGGGGCGTGGCCTTCTTCGCCAACGACGGCAAGGCCAGCCAGGGGGACTGGACGGCGTCCATCGACATCCTCTTCAACGGCAGCGGCCAGCAGATCCAGGTGCAGCTCTACGGGTGGAATACGGGCGAAACGGCGCCTGTCCTGTCCATGGGCGGATCGACGACGGACTTCACCGGCTGGTACCACACGACCGCTAACGACGCGACGACCGTGCTCGACACGACGATCAGCGCCAGCGACCTCGGAAACTGGCAGACGGTCGATCTCGGCACGCTGTCGCTGGGGTCGGGCAAGGACCGCTACGCCTGGCGCGTGGGCGTCGCCGGAGCCACCGCCGGCACGAACTTCGCCGTCGACAACCTGACCGTCGTGCCCGAGCCGGCGACGTTCGGGCTGGTGGGCCTCGGCGCGGCGGCCTTCTTGCTGCGGCGCCGCAGGGGCTGAGCTCGCGGGACCGAACCTTCGGAGCGCCCCGCGCGCGGCCTTCCGCCGCCGCGGGGCGCTCTTCCTTTCGGGCGGCGGACGCGTTCCGCCCTGCCCGGAGAACCCGATGAACCCGCACGTGTTGAACCTGGGCCTCGCGGCCCCGGCCTCGCTCGGCCTGCCCCTGTCCGCCGCGCGGTCCGCCGCGCCCGCGGCGGAACCGGACGGGCCCAACATCGTGCTGTGCTTGCTCGACGACATGGCTGGGGCGACCCGTCCTGCAACAGCACGAACGTCTGCCTGGCCGGCGGTTCCACGCCGCACCCGGACCGGGGCTGGATTTGGACCCCGGTGCTCGACGCGATGGCGGCCGGCGGGCAGACGGGATGCTGCTGCTTCAGCGGGCCGCGGGGCATCGCCCGCCTGCCGCACCTGGTCTCTACCGGGCGGAGGGCCGCGCGGCGTGCGTGGACCTCTTCGAAACCGGGCGGGCGGTCTTCGACACCCCCGACGGCCCGGTGGAGCTCCGGCAGGAGTCCGGCTATCCCGAGCGCGGGGAGGTCTCGATCCGCGTGGCCGCGGGCCGGCCGGCCGCCTTCACGCTGCGGGTGCGCGTCCCGGAGCGCGTCCGGAACGCGCGGATCGAGGTCAACGGCAAGGCGGCGGCGCCGGGCGCGGGACCGGGCGCCCGCGTCCCGCTCGAGCGCGCGTGGCGCGACGGCGACACCGTGCGCGTCCGGTTCGACCTCGAGACCCGCCTCGAACGCCTGGCCGACGGCAGCGCCGTGCTCGTGCGCGGCTGCCAGGTGCTGGCCGCCGACCGGACGGACAACGACGCCGACCTCGGGCAGCCGGCGCTGCCCGGCCCCGTGGACGTGGAAGATCACGACCCGTCGCCGGACGGGCGTCCGCTCTACCGGGCGGCCCTCCTCGCCGGCGGCCGGACGGTCCCGGTCCGGCTGACGCCCTACGCGGACGCCGGCAATTCGCGGGTGGGCACGCCCCATCGCGAGCGGGGCTACCGGACGGCCTTCCCCGAGGAGGCCGCCGCCGGCCGGGCGGGCTGACCCCGCACGCGGCGCGGCCCCGCCCGAAGGGGGTGGATCCGCGGGTTCAGGCTTCGGGCGGCGCGCCCCGCCTCGCGGGGGCCTCGAGCCAGGGACAGTGGACCGGCACGGCGCGGCCGGGCCGGAGCCGGCCGTCCTTCACGAGCCCGTCGGGCTCGTAGCGGGCCAGTTCCTTCGCCAGCCGCTCCCGCCACAGCGCCAGCCGGTCCGCCGCGGCGGGCTCGCCGGCCAGGTTGTGCAGCTCCTGCGGATCGCGCTCGAGGTCGAACAGCCACTCCGTGCCGTCCAGCGTCTGCCAGGCGTACTTCTCCCGCCCGTCGGTCAGGGCCTGCCACGGCCCGACCGCGCTGGGACAGTGCTCCATGTGGATCCACGCGCGCCCGAGCCCCTCCGTCCCGCCGCGGGCGAGCGGCAGCAGGCTCACGCCCTCCACGCCGTCGAGCACGGGCGCGCCTGCCGCCTCGAGCAGGGTCGGCATCAGGTCGTGCAGCGCCGCGGGCGCGGCGCAGACCCGGCCCCGCGGCGCGCCCGTCAACCGCGCGAAGCGCCGACCGGCCCCGCCGGCCCGCGCCCGCCCTTCTCCCGGTGAAGAGGAAGAAGAACCACGAACGGGAGGACGGGGGTGGGCGTGTCGGCGCGGACGTCAACACTTGATCCGGGCGGGCAGTATGCCCATATTGGCCGGGTTCGATCATTACGCACCGGGAGGATCCGCCGCATGAGTACGTACCGTTCCGTCCGCATCTTCGTGCCCGCCCTTGCGCTCGCCGCCTACCTGCTCGCGTCGGGAGCCCCGGCCGCCGAGCCGTTCGAGCACCCGGTCATGCGCGTTCGCAAGCTGGCGGCGCCGCCGACGATCGACGGCACGATCGGCGCGGAGGAGTGGGCGCGGGCGGCGGCGTTCACCGGCGTGACGGCCGAGGGCTCGGTCGGCGGCCACGGCAGCCTGGTGCCGCGCATCCAGCAGGTCCAGTGGTTCCTGGGCTACGACGACCGCTACCTCTACCTCGCCATGCGCTCGCCCCACCCGAAGGGCACCTACCCGGTGGCGCGCGTCAAGGAGGACGACCTGGTCATGGGCCACGCCGCGGTGCTCTTCGAGGACCACGTGGAGGTGCAGATCCTGACGCACGGCCGGCGCGACCTGGCTTCGACCCAGGGCAACGGCTTCTACAAGATCATGGCCAACCCCAAGGGCGCGCGGGTGGACCAGTTCTTCTTCAACGGCACGCCCGGCACGGAACTCGCGTGGTCCATGGGCGGCCCGGTGAAGTGCCGGGTCACCCCGGACACGTGGGAGCTGGAGATGGCGGTGGAGCTCGGGCGCATGGACCTCGAGAGCCTGGACGGGCGCGACCTGGTCATCCAGCTCGTGCGCACCGACTCCTGCACCGGCATGTACTTCGCCGGCTGGGTCGGCGCCCCCTGGCTCGCCTGGAGCCGCTTCGCGCGGGTCGACTTCTCGCCCGACACCCCCGTCGTCCGCTTCCTGCAGCTCGGCGAACTCGGCGCCGGGGAGCTGGACGCCGTGGTCGAGGTGGTCGGCGGCGCGGCCCCGGCCGAGGTCGAGGTCGAGCTGACCGTCGAGAACGCCGGGGGCGGAACGATCTACCGGAAGGCGGAGACCGCGCAGGTCGGGGCGGACGGGACCGCGCGGATGACGTTCCGGGAGGACGGCCTGCCGATCTCCGTCGTGGAGATGGGCAACGCCCGACAGCGCAACCGGTTCGAGATCCGGGCGACGGCGGAGGTCGGCGGCGAGACGCTGCTGCTGTACCGGAACCGGTCGCCGTTCATGCAGTTCGACGAGGCGTTCCGGACGCAGTTCCTCGACAAGTGGATCGCGGGGCGGCCCCAGAGCGGCGAGTGGGAGTACCGCGTGGCGTACCTGCCTTACAGCGACAAGCTCGAGGCGAGCGTGGACCTCGACTTCTTCGGCGTGCCCGCGGCCATCACCCGGGCGACGGCCTACCGCGTGAGCGTCCACGCCGCGGGCTCCGACGCCGCGCTGGCGGAAGGCCGCGGCACGATCCGCGACCTCGTCGGCCCCGCCGTCCTCATCGACCTGCCCGAGCTGGAGGAGGGCGACTACGCCGCGCGGTTCGAGCTGCTCGGCCCCGACGGCGGCGTGATCGACCGCAAGACGGCCGCCTTCACGCGCAAGGTCTACCCGTGGGAGCACCACCGGCTCGGGACGAGCGACGAGGTGATCCGGCCCTTCCTGCCGCTGGAGGTCGCCTCCGGCAACAGCGTCCCCGTAGCGGGCGGGAGCCACTACATCGGGCGCACCGTCCGCGACGGCATCCGCATGTGGGGCCGCGTGTACGACGTCGGCGAGAACGGCCTGCTCCGGCAGGTCTACACGGCGCCGCCGAGCGGGAACGTCGGCGGCGCGGAAGCCCTGCTGGCCGCTCCCATGCGCTTCGAGGTGACGCGGGCGGGCGCAACCGCGGCGGACAAGGGCGCCGGACGCGCCTTCGGCGAGGTCGCGATGCACCGCGTGGAAGTGAGCGGATCCTCCGCCGCGGGCGGCGTCTCCTTCGAGACCGCGTCCTTCGTCGAGTACGACGGCTGGCAGGAGTTCACCGTGAAGGTCCGCGGCGACGGACCGGTCGACGCGCTGGACCTCGTGGTCGACCTCGACCAGCGCGAGGACTTCCCCGTCGACACCCTCTACGTGCAGCGGCTCGGCGACGGACGCAACGGCAACTTCTTCGGCGAGATCCCCGACGCGCCCGGCGTGCACTTCGAGAGCACGAGCCTGCTGGAGGTCACCGGGAAGAAGACGGACTGGAAGTCGTTCGTGCCGAAGACCTACGTCGGCAACGGCGACCGCGGCCTGTGGTTCTTCGCGTGGAGCGCGCACGACTGGGCGCTGGCGGACGGGGAGCCGGCGGTCCGGGTCGAGCGGCTGGAGAACGGCGACGTGCGGCTGCGCGTGCGGCTGCTCGCCGGCGGGGTCGAGCTCGACGGCGAACGCGAGCTGACCTTCGCCGTGCAGGCCGCGCCGGTGAAGCCGAACCACCCGCGCTACCGCACCTTTTCCGAGGAGAAGCGGGTCGCCCACGACACGCGCGGCTACCGGTACTACGGCCGGTCGGTCGACGGCTTCGTCAACACCTCCGGGGAGGACCTGGAGGCCCTGCGCAAGTTCATGCTCTACGGCATGCGGTACCAGGGCGAGGAGCAGAGGACGGGCAAGAAGAACTACAACTGGTGGAAGTACGGGCCCGCCATCGGCCACGGGGCGAAGCCGCTCATGTACGGCAGCGGGCAGCTCATGGGCATGGGCGCGGAGGAGTTCCAGACGTTCGGCGGCGAGTGGCTCGGCCGCAGCAACTGGACGCCCAACCGCGGCGCCGCGTCCGACCACGGCCGGTGGAACTACCAGGGCACGGTGCAGTGGCTGGACGACGAGCAGCTCTCGGTCACGGGCGTGAACTGGACGCAGAGCATGATCGACTTCTTCCTCTGGCACCACAAACCGCTGCTCGAGAAGGCCGGCTTCCACGGGACCTGGTGGGACAACGCCTCCGTCGGGACCGTGCGCGAGTTCGACCCGCGCACCGGCCGCATGGAGGAGGTGTGGCTGCTGTACCCGCGCCGCCAGCTCGTCAAGCGGCTGAACGTCCTCGGCTGGGAGCTGATGCGGGCGCCGATGTGGGCGGCGAACATGCACTCCGACCTCGGCTGGGCGCAGGTCTTCTGGATGGTCGAGAACGACTGGTACGCGGACGGCCGCGACATGACCACGCTCGACCAGTGGCCGCTGGCGCAGTTCCGCGCCATGGCCCGCACGAAGAGCACGATGCAGGTGGCGCTCCCGTGGCTGCGGGGGTTCGCGGGCTCCACGCCGGAGCACGCTCGCGCCGTGCGGCGCAGCGTGGACGCGATGCTGCTCAGCCACGACATCCACCCGAGCACGCTCTCGTTCTACGCCACGCAGGGCGAGGAGTTCCTGGCGGCCCGGCGGGCGCTGGCGCGCCTGCGCGGCCTCGTGAACCTCACGGACACGCAAGCGCTGCCTCTTCGCGGGCTACTGGCGAACGGGCCAGATGGTCGCGAGTCCCGGCGACGGCGTCGCGGCGTCGGTCTACACGAACCCGAACCTGCGCACGGCCGCCGTGGTCCTGTTCAACACGAACGACGCGGAGCGCGACCTGGCGGGCACGCGCCTGGACGTCGGCCGGATGCTCCAGGTCAAGGGTGCGGCCCCGGCCTTGTCGCGCGTCTTCGACCTCGAGACGGGGCGGGACCTCAAGACCACGACGGAAGACGGCGCGTGCGTCCTCGCGGACGCGCTGCCCGTCGGCCGGCACGACTACCGCCTGGTCGGGATCGAGACGCAGTAGATCGGCCGCGTGCGCGCGGAGCAGGCGCCGGGGCGCCGCCGCGCCCGCCGCGCGGCGGCCGGGTCGGACGGGAAGCCCGCGCCGGAGGGGAAACACGACACCCAATGACGGACCCCTCTTCCTTCAGGAAGCAGGCTTTGCGGATCACAAACGTAATTGTACACGGCGACACATGAAACCAAGGGTGTAGGGCTCTTTCGCTGAAAGTGTGGGTCATGAGTTGATTCTGGCGCACTTGCGGCTGCATGGCGCAGTAACGGTTTCAGGTTTCGGGTTTCAGGTTTCAGGGGGCCATCCCGGTGGAGACAGCTCGTCTTCATCACCATACGGCTCGCGAGCTTCGGTCACGTGCCAGCGTCGAGCGCTGACCGGGAGCTTCCTCTCAAGTGTCTTCTCTAGCCTGCCTTATTCATGAACGCAAGGCGTTCATGAATAGGGCACCTGGCACGCGGGGCTGCGATGCAACCCGCGTGCCAGGACGTGGACGTGAGTCCCCCGTTGGGGGGACAACGTCCCGCCTCACGGGGACGCGACGCGGTGTTCACTGCGTCGCCGCGTGAGGTCGCGTTCCGCGCCCAACGCGGTCACGCGACGAACGTGGCGACGCCCCGTTTGTGCCCGCAAGGCGGGCACATCACGGCCGCGGAGCGGTGGACTATTCACGACCTCGTGAATAGTCCAGGCTAGGCCGTTGAGCATGCGGACACACTCCTGGTAACGCTGCCTGTACTGTTGGAATGTGTTCTGCGATATGTACTTCTTGAGTAGCGCCATGTACAGGTGATGAACCGTTTCACCCGCCTCACCCCGGCTGCGATTCACGCCCTCGATCTTGTTGCGCACGTGTCGATCATCATTCTTCTCGGCCAATTGCGACGGCGAGCTGTTCGATGATCGTCGAACCTGACTCCCCAACTCATAGCGTTCCTCAGCGGGCCACTGGTGAGTCAGATCGCATACCTCCAAGTGCAACTGGCACAGCTCACGGTAGACATCCAAGTCCTCAACCGCCATGTACGTCCTATGCGCCATCTCTCACTCCTGAAACCCGAAACCTGAAACCTGAAACCTTTGTCACGAACGCCCTATCACTCCTGGTTCTCTTGGCTCCCGCCACCCACAAAACTCGCGACAGAGCCGGGTGTAGGACCTTGGCTGCAACAGCACATCCGGCGCTTCCCAGCCGCCGCCTTGGTCGGGCCACGCCAGTGAGGGAAGACGGCTCTGGCGCAATCGCCGGGCGGCAACTACTTCGACCTGGCGGATGAAGCGGGCGTCCTCAAACTCGACCTGACTCGGGATCGGTTGATTGAGGAAAAGGATCTGATTGCTCGGGGAAAGAGCAGCGTCTTGTCCGCCGCTACCGTCAGGGCCTCACCGTGAACGAGGGGGCGTGCTCGCGCCGGTAGGCGGTGGGCGCCGACCCGGTCCAGCGCTTGAACACCACGCTGAAATGCGACGCGGAGGGCCAGGCGCATTCCGCGGCGATGTCCGGGGTGTACAGGTCCGTTTCGGTGAGCAGGGTCTTGGCCCGCTCGACCCGCCTTCGCGTGATTTCCGCATGAAGGCCCCGGCCGAACGTCCGCCGGAACCGGTTCTCCAGCCCCCGCCGGGACGGTGCGCGGTGCGCCACGGACGCCGCGCGCGTGACCGGAAGGGAAGAAGCTGGACAGGGACCGGCGGCGGGCCGACAGTCGCGGGTCATGAGGGATTCCATGGGCTTTCTTTCGGCGGCAGGCGGGTCCGCGCGAACCCGCACCGGCCGCGTTCATCCGGACCGGCCCCGCCGTTACGTGACACCCCGGCGGGTCGCGTTCCGGCGGATGCCGGCGCTTGCTCTCTCCGTGGTCTGCCTGCTGCACGGTCCGCGGCTGGGCGCGGAACAGATAGGCGAGTACTTCCGCGAAACGCAGGAGATCGGCCGCGTTGACGCCGATAGCCGGCGCGTGCCGGGCCTGCTGTTCGCGGTGCGCGCCGACCGCGGACTGGAGACCGGCGCCGGCGGCGCGGTGACCGCCTGGCGCGCGGACGGCGATGCCGAGGTCGCGTTCGAACCGGGGCATCCGGCGGCGAAACAGCCGGCGCGCCTGGTGGACCGCATCGCGGCGGGCCGCCCGGCCGTCGGCTTCGTGGCCACCCAGCACCGGCCGGGCTTCCTGCGCAGCACGGCCCCCGTCGAGATTGTCCCTGCCCGCGGGCTGACGATGTTCGCGGTGGTGCGGGTGACCCAGCCGCAGCTTGGCGTCGTGATGGCCTACGGCAGCAGCTACCGTTCCCCCGGATCGTTGACCCTTGGCGTGCGAAGCAGACTCGGCAAGGCGGTCTTGTCCAGCTACCTGGGGGTGCCTCCGGGCCAGGCCGGCGAGAAGAACGGCACGTTCCTCGAAGCGCCCGCGGCCGACGCGGCGGGCAAGGGCTTCCTGGTGGTCGCCGTCCGCTTCGATCCGCGGACCGGTGTGCAGACCCTCTACGAGAACGGGGTCGACGTGGCGCGGTCCGAGCGCCGCGACCCGCTGGCGGCCGCGCAGCGTTTCGCCCTCGGCGCCGAGGCGCGCGGGGCCTGGAGCTTCGGCGGCCACCTGTCGGCCGCGCGTGCCTACAACAGGGCGCTCGACGACAACGAGGTGCAGGCCGTGAGCCGTGCGCTGATGGCGGAGTACGGGCTGGGCGGCAAGCCGGTCAGCACCATGGCGCCGCTGCTGCCCTACGCCTACTACCCCTCCCGGAACCAGATGGAAGTCGCCATCCAGCTGAGCCCCGAGCGAATCGAACAGGCCGGCGGCCGGCCGAAAGCGGTGGCCGTGCACGTACTCGAGACGGACAGCGGGCGCCGGGTGGCCGCCGGCACCGTGCCGCTCGATGCCCAGGCCCGCGGCCAGGCCGTCTTCGACGTGCCCGACCTGCCCGACGGCGAGTACGCGGTCGAGTACGTCATCGGCCGGCATGTCGAGCGCTCGCCCGAGACCTTCCAGCGCATTCACTTCCCGTTCGAGAAGAGCCGTTACGGCGTCACCCACGAGGTGTACCCCCCGTTCGAACCCGTTCGCGTGGACGGCCCCACCGTGTCGGTGGTCGGCCGCCGCTACACCGTGAACGACCAGGGGCTGTTCGACAGCGTGATCAGCCTCGACCGCGAACTGCTCGCCGCGCCCATGCGCCTGGTGGCGGAGGACGCCGACGGCCAGCGGCTCGACTGGAAGCCCGACCCGGCCGGCGGAGGTGTCCGGGGCCGGGAACGGCATCCCGACGAGGCGCTGTTCGTGACGCGATCGACCTGTCCGGGCATCCGCCTTCAGACCGCCATGACGGTGGAAGAGGACGGCTGTGCCCGGATCAGGATGACCCTGGGCCCCGGAAGCGGAACCCCGGGAACCGTCCGCCGCCTGTGGCTCGAGATCCCGCTGAAGGACGCCGAGGTTCCCCTCTTCCACTACATCGCCGACAACGCCATGCGCTTCAACTACGGCGGCCGCACCCCGCGCCTGCCCGCCGGCTGGAACGGTGCCGGCCGTATCGAGTGGTACCGGGAGCCGTGGGACGGCTGGGTGCCGATCCGCTGGCGCGCGTCGAGGACCCCGTCCGCCCCGGCCGGGGCCGACGGCGAAACCCTGCTCTGGACCTCGGCCGACTCCCGCCAGCACGGCAACCAGCAAGCCGCCGACCACCGTCCGTTCGTGCCCTACGTCTGGCTGGGCGCCGAGGAACGCGGCCTGGCGTTCTTCATGGAGAACGAGCGAGGGTTCGAGACCGACTACAGGCGCCCGATCCAACACGTCGTGCGCCGGGGCGACCGGGTCATCCTGCGGGTCGAGATCTTCCAGTCGCCGGTGACCCTGGCCGCGCCGCGCCGCATCGAGTTCGGGCTGATGGCCAGCCCCGGGAAACCGATGGAGAAGGGCTTTCGCCGTAGGTCCTTCGCTACCGGCGTCGGCCCGGTCTCCTGCTGGGGCGGCTGGCAATGTTCCAGCAAGTATCCCGACCACCGCGACTGGCGCGTCGTGGACAGGATCCAGGAGATCCGGCGCCGCGGCGCGTACACGCCCGAAGACCAGGCCTGGTTCGAGGCCCGTTACGAGGAGGTCAAGGCGCGCTGGCCCGGGCGCAAGATCAACGGCAGCACCGACTGGCTCTGGCTGACCGCGCACTTCGCCCGTCGCGCCGCCGGACGCGGCCGCACCCACAGCGGCGTCTACTTCGAGGAGCACGCCACCGATGTGCTGCTGCCCGAGTGGGAGGTGTTTCAGGACGAATGGGCCAGCGCCGAGTTCAACCGGTTCCGCGAGCGGCCGGCCAACTGGGGCGTCTTCTCGCCCAGCTACCACGATTTCGCGTTGTACATGGCCAACGAATGGATGTCGCGCGGCGTCAGCCTCTACTTCGACAACACCAACCCCAAGCGCAACTACAACGAACGCTTCGGCCCGGCCTACCGCACGCCCTCGGGCGCCCTGGTCTACGGCCTGAGCCTCTTCGGCCAGCGCGAGTACTACCGCCGCATCTACAAGCTGCTCGGCGAATGGAACGCGCGCGGCGCGGAGTACCCCATCGACTTCACCCTGCACATCACCAACACCCAGACCTTGCCCTTCAACACCTGGTGCACTGCCACGCTCGACCTCGAACAGCGTGCCCGGACCCTGGACCCCGAGGCCTTCCCGCCCGAAGTGGAGGGGCTCAAGGGCGGGTTCCAACTGCCCTGGCCGCCGGACTACACCCGCACCGTGACCTTCGGCCGCCAGGTCGGCGCCATCCCCGTGGGGCTCGATTTCGTCAGCGGCCACGGCCGGCATCACGCCAACGAGTACACGCAAGAGATGATGCTGCGCAACTGGGCCCTGTGCAGGATCCACGACATTCGCGGGTTCTGGCTGTGGCCGAAGACCGCCGCCCGCTCCCGCCTCTACAACGACGCGATGGAGGCCTTCGGCTACGGAGACCTCGCGCGAAACGAACACCACAGCTACTGGGCGGAAGAGCCGTTGATCGACGTCAGCCGGCCCGACGTGAAGTGGCAGGCCCTGACTCGCCGGGAAGTGGTCGCGCCGGGCCAGCCCGCGGCCCTGCTCCTGCTGCAGAGCTACAACCGCACCGAAGCCGTAGAGGTGACGGTTTCAAGGCTGCCGCTGGTCGAAGGCATCCTGCGGGACATCGAGCGCGACGAGGCCATCCCGGTGCGCGGCGCCTCCGCCACGGTGCCCCTGCCCGCACCCTACGGCACCCGGCTGTTCCAGATGATCGACACACGTCCGGGCCCCGGCGACGAGTGAGACGGGCGCCCGGGCACCGACGCCGGGCGCGTCGAGTGGTCCCGGCGCCATACCGGGGACGGACCACAGGTTTCCCCCGCGCATCAAGGAATCGGACGGCCGGAACGACGGGAATGCGGGTCTTTCCGCCCGGTCCCGGCATCGAGGGGGGCTCCATGGGGGTGGCGGGCCGTTTCCGTTTCCGGAGGGGGCCGCGGGGTCCGCGTGTCGTAGCGGAACCGCCGCCCTCGCCGCCCGGGCCGCGGCGACAACCGGTACTCCCCCGTTCGATTCGTACGGCGACGCCACCGGCATCTTCGACGCGAATCCCCCTCGGCCCGGCACGTCGACCCGGCGCTCGGGTTCCCGGACGACGGGCAGCAGGCGCCCTGCCGCGGCAAGGCCCGGGACCCTGTTTCGCGCGGGGGAGCCCAGGCGTCAGCCGTGAGCCGGAAGCGTGCGGCCCGGCACCCCGGGATCCCGAGGGATGACGCGCAGCAGGGGATGCTGGCCGGT
This sequence comes from uncultured bacterium, assembly GCA_963744655.1. Lineage (GTDB taxonomy): Bacteria > Verrucomicrobiota > Kiritimatiellia > PWTM01 > PWTM01 > CAVUUJ01. The sequence continues at coordinate 1,768,433 of CAVUUJ010000002.1, forward strand.
CACGGGGGGAAGGATGTCGGGATGTGGGCGCTTCATCGAGTCCATCCTCAGATGACGGGTTTTCCGCCGACGGTCTTCGCCGAGAGCAGGGGATCGCGAATCTCTTGGAGTCTCGCGAGGAGTCGGCGATGCAGGCGGTTGCGGATTTCCGCTTCCGTGTCGACCAGGTCGTTCAGGTCCCACGGATCGTCGGCGTGGCGAAAGAGATGCCATGGCTCGAGGTGATCGGAGAGGAGGTGGGCGGCGTAGGACCATTCGGGCGTGACCAGGCTGCGGTAGTTGCCCAGGCCGACCATGACCTCCTCCTGGGATGGCGCCTCGCGGCGCAATCGACTGCTGAAGTCGACGCCGGGAAGGCGGGATCGGTCACGGGGGATGCCGGCCATGGCGCAGACGGTCGGCAGCAGGTCGATGCCGGCGATGAGGGCGTTGGAGGTGCGCCCCGGATCGCAGCCGGGGGCACGGACGATGAGCGGCGTTCGCCAGGATGCCTGGAACGGCCCCCCTTTGCCGCGGTGACGCCCGAGGTTGCCGAGGTAGTCGCCGTGGTCGCTGGTGAAGAGGACGATCGTGTTGGATGCCTGCCCCGTCTCGTCGAGCGCTCGCAGCAGCCGGCCCATCTGGTCATCGATGGAGGTCGTCATGGCGCTGTATTCCTTGCGCATATGGGCGACCAGCGTCCTGTCCGAAGCCGCGATGTCGGGCCGATCGGGGAAGTCGCCGATGTCGTACCGGTCAAGATACTGCTGCGGCACGAGCTTCCCGGAAAGGTACTGCGGGAAGTGCCCGACGATTTCGGGGTCGTCGTCGGACCGGCTGTCCATGATCTTCTCGGCGATACCGAAACCGAGGGACGTGTTCAACCGCTTCATTCGCTCCCGGTTGGCGTTGTCGGCATACTCGTCGTCCATGGTGGCGTTGTGGGGCGGTCCCCAGTTGAGCTGAAGCAGCCACGGCTTTCCATGCCGGCGCTTGAAGAAGTCGATGGCCTTGTCGGTCTCGACCTCCGGCGCGTAGCGGCCGGCATAGGCGTGGGTGAGGTTGCCCTCATCATCGAAGTCGGGTGCGTCCCAATGGTAATGGCCCCGGTTGAACCCTCCCCATTCGGCGAAGCGCAGGCGTGGTTCTTCCGTGTAGAACCCGGGTTTGCCGCAGTTCCACCAATGCGCCTTGCCGTAGAAGGCGGTGTGATAGCCGGCGGCGTTGAAGGCGTCGGCGAGGGTGGGCAGGGTGGTGTCGATGGGGAGGTTGTTGCGCATGACGCGATGGACATGGGCATACTGTCCGGTCTGCAAGGTGGCGCGCCAAGGCGAGCATGCCGGGTGGTTGCTGATGCACCCGGTGAAGCGGACGCCCTCGGCGGCGAGGCGGTCGAAACTGGGGGTTTGGGTGACGGGATCGCCGTAGCAGCCAAGCCCGTCGCGGCGCAGCTGGTCGGCGGTGACGAGGAGTACGTTGGGCGCGTTCATACCTCGTCCTCGTTTGGCTTTCACAGGACAGGAAGCGGTTTCCCGGGTAGCGCGGGCACCTGCCCTCCCGGAGCGGCCGGGATGAGCGCCTCGATGCGAGAAACGCTAGTAGGGCCGGGGTGGAGGCGTCAAGGTGAACGACAAGACGCCCTCCGCTCGGGGGCTGGTGCGGCCCCCGCCCGCCCGGAGGGCTTGGTCCGGGCAAAAAGTCTCTCCCCGGGCACAGGGAAGGGGGGCCGGGGTGCAATCCGGGTGGGTCTGGGGCACCCGGCGCCTATACCTGCCAGGCTGCCGAATTCACCCCCTTGGGCGCCGATTCCCCGAAAGGGGGCGGGTTGGTGAAGGGTGAGTCCGTCCGCGGTCGCCACGTGAGTCGCGCGCGCCCTGGCCAGGTGCTCGCGTGATGATGTGCGCCCTCCCGGCGCCCTTGCGGCTGCGCCGCGAGGCGCGAAGCGCGCCATCAAACGGCTGGCCCTTTCTCTTTCCGAAAAGGGCCGGGCCAAAGCACTATTCCTAGACTGACCCCTTTGCCCTTTGCTACCAGTAGAACGACCATCCGCTCGACAGGCGCATCTTCGCTTGCGGGAACGGTATCCAACGCGCGTGGCCGTCCATGTAGCCCGCGTGCAGCCCGTCAGGCTCCGGATTCCCGTCTATCATGTGATTGGCGCCGCGCCGCATATCGGGGCCGTACCACCCGTAACCGGGGTAGGTACGCGTGTTGTCCAGCCATAGCTCCCTCCACCGGGGTTGGTCGCTCAAGCGCCTGGGCGCCACCAGTTCACCGGGCCCTGGCGCGGGGTTCCTGGCTGTCCACCCCGTGACGTCATGGCCCCGCCAGTCGTCCGCGCAACGGGTGTACGCGTAGGCCCATATGGAATGTACATTGTCGAGGTGGGCCCAGAAGGAGTCGAAATTCCATCTCTCGTAGTTGGAGGGGCAATAGCACACGTCTCTGGTCAGGCCGTAGCTCGCCATGAGCCGATTGCGCCAGTCCAGTCCAAAAAAGTGCGGGTCGGTTCGATATCCCCGAAGGAGCGGCAGTTCTCCCCCTTGATCCCGCGCCACGACGAACGTGATGCCCAACAGCGATCGGATATTGTTGAGGCAGAGTACCCGGCGGCCCCGTTCCTGCGCGCGCGCCATCGATGGGAGCAGCAGGGCGAGCAAGACACAAAGGATCGCTACGACCACAAGCAACTCAAGGAGGGTGAAGCCCGCTGACCCTCGTGGTCTGATACAAATACCTCGGCGCTTGCCGGGGCGCGCCCGCTGAGCCGGATGCCCCGCCTTGTGCGCGGCCCACACGGAGCACCTGCACGTGCACATACCCCGCGCAATCGGCGCGGACAAGGTCAGGCTCACGCGGGTTTTCCGTTCATCGACAAGCGCCCGCACAGGTGACGAGGTGACGCGCGCCCAGGAGCCGCTGTATGCCAAGCTGCGTGCGCGCGCGTGTGTGCATTGTCCGCACCGTATGACCGCGTCGTCAATCGTGAAACGGATGGGAGGATTCTCGCCGGAGCAACGAACGCGGCCAAGCGGGTGGGCGTGCATGAGCGCGTCAACAGACGTGACACGATGCGGTCTTCTCCGGCCACCCATCTGAACGCAAGGCGTACTTCCCGGGCGGGGAGGCGGGGAAGGGGAGCGGGTCATGGGATGGCGTTCTCCCGGCGCCCTTGCGGCTGCGCCGCGAGGCGCGAAGTGCGCCATCAAACGGCTGGTCCTTCCTACCCCCGGCAAGAAGCCTGGCTAAATCACTATTCCTAGACTGACCCCTTTGCGTTGTTCACTCCACCTTCAACAGCCGAACCCCGTACGGGGCGTTCAGGGTGATGTCCACCGGTTGGTCGGCTGCGGTGCTGACGGGCTCGCCGGTTTCGACGTCGACCAGTTTCCTGCCTTCCAGCTTCATGCCCAGGGCGTCGGCGTTCATGGTGACGCGGGTCGTCAGCCTGTCCGGCAGCCAGCTCGAAAGCACCAGCAACGCCGCCGAGGCGTCGGCCCTCACGATGGCGATGTGCTTGACGCGATCGTTGGCCACGGCCGCTGCCGGCGCGTCGGCCCAGTAGTTGACAACCCTGGCCCGGTCCATGTAGCCGAACTCGCGAACAACCTTCTCCAGCGGGGCCGAACCTTCACGGGAGGAGGAGCGCTGGATCTCGTGTACCATGCGCATGCCCCATTCCACGCGGGCCTGCCGGTCCTTGGCCAGCTTCGCGGTAACCGGGTTGCTGTTGCCGGAGACGGAGTACAGGCTCAGCGGGTAGTTGCCCGCCTGCAAGCCGGTGGTTTCGGTGCGCAGCCAGTCGGGCTCAAACGGGGTCGCCCTGCCGAGTTCGTGGTCGAGCGCGACCGTACACCACGACAGCCACGGCAGCACGTTGCCGTTGGTCATGTGGCAGGTCCACTCCAGCGGTTCTTCCCGCTGCGTGCGGTGGTAGGCCATGCGGTTGAAGATGCGGCGCATGTAGTCGCGCAGGTTCCACAGCACGTAGGCCGGCTGGACGCGCCCGTCTTCCAGCGTGTAGGCGGCGGAGTTGTGGATGTTGTAGCTGGTCTTGAAGTAGACGTTGTCCCAGTACAGGCTGACGCCGCGGCGCATCCACTGGTCGGCCACCCAGACGCCGAAGTCCTGGTAACTCCGGTTGAAGACGACGCGGTGGCTCGGGTTCGTGTTGCGGCCTTCCAGGAAGATCGACTCGTCCGGCCACACCCGCGGAGTGGCCCCGGCGGCGGTGGTCCACTCGTCCTGGTACACCACCCAGTCGTCGCGGACCACGCTGGCGGCCAGTTCTTCCTGGTACATCGCAAGCGGCCGCCCGGTCCCGACCGAAGCGGCACGCTGCAGGAAATGGCTCATCCGCTGACGCCAATCGACCCGCCCGTACACCGGCGGCGGATGGTGTTGCCTGACGTAGGCGTCCAGCCACGCGAAGTCGGGCTTGCCGGTGCGGCGGGCCTCGATGACCTTGTCGGCGATGGTCCAGTCGTTGCGATAGGGGGTCTGGTAGCTGCAATGCAGCCCCCCCCACGGGCACACCGGCAGACCGCCGGGGGCCTGGGGCAACTTGGCGCGCCAGTTCTCCGGCATGGGCTTGGCCGGCGAGGCCATCAGGCCGAAGACGACGGTTCGCGGCTGGTCGACGGTGAGGGGCACCTGCACCAGGTGTACCCTCAGCACCACGGCGTCGCCGCGTTCGACCACGTCTTGCAGCACGGCGGCGCGGTCCTCCTTCGAGGTGGACCACCCGCGGTCGTTTTCGCCGAACCACGCCAACCCGCGACGCTCAGCGCCCAGCCAGATGTACGGCACGAAGCTGTTCAGCAGCGTGTGGTTGCGCGCCCGGGTGCTGTCCCAGACCAGGCCGTCCTGGTCGGCTTCGGGCAGCGCGCCGGCGTAGCTGGCGCGGTGCTGCGTGACGGGGTGAAGAAGCGTGACGGCCGACCTCTTCAGCGGAATGTCGATCCACATCGACTCGATCCGCTCCGGACGCGCACCGGGCGACAGGGTCAGGGTCACCTTCACGGCTCCGTCCACGTCCACCTCGGAGGTCGTCTCCACCTCCAGCGCCGGCGAAAAGGCCCGGCTCTTGTACACGGCCTTCGACCGCTTGCTTTCGGCGAAGCCGCGGGGGCCGAACGTCCACGCCAGCTCGCCGGAGCCGGCGCGCCCCTTCAGCGTAGCGGGGCCGGCCAGGATCTGCTCGCCCAGCGCGGTCACCCGGTCGAACAGCCCGAAGCCGTTGAAGGTATAGCTGCGCTGGACCATCGACACGTCGTGGCCGTCGGTTCTCAGCGGTTCGAACGGCGGGTAGACCGTTCCGGTGATGCCCAGGCTGTTGCCCTCCCAGGGAAAGTGCTTGCGCAGGAAGGAGAATGTCCCGCCGGGATGCGTCTTGCCGTCGGCCAACTTCACCGTGGAGGCCAGGGTGTACGTGCCGTCGGCGCCCAGGGCCGGAATCGTGACGACCTGTTGCCCGGTCTCGAAAGGGATGTCCTTTTCCACCAGGCGCTCGCCGCCGGGCCCGAGCAGTTGAAGCTGCACCCTGTCCATCGGGTTCGGCTCAATGTTGGCGCGGGTGGTCAGGATGATCTGCCGGCGGCTCGGGAAATACTGCCCCCGAAGCTCCACCGCGCGCAGTCCGCCTTCAGTCAGCTTGCCGGGGTCGCGGTAGCGCAGGTACGCCGAGCGGACTTCCGGCGGGGTGAGGCGCTTCTCGTAGACGAACAACTCGTCGAACGTGGCGAGCACGCCCGAGGGGTTGAATTGCATCGACCGGGCCGCGCCCTGGTTGCGCTCGGTGGCCAGTGCCGCACGAGCCTGCGCGGCGATCTCGCCGTCCAGGTAGAAGCGCACGTCGTCGCCCTGCCACGTGACCGCCACGTGGGTCCACTGTCCGGGATAGACCTCCGTCCGCGTGCGGTCCTGCAGCATGATGAGCTCGCCGCCGATGCGGTAGTACAGCGAAACGGGCTTGAACAGCCCGGTGGTATTGACGGTGTACATGTTGAAGAAATCGGGCACGAGGAAGAAGCGGTGATTGCGGTCGGCGGTGTTGTTGAAGGCGGTGGGCTGCATCCAGAACTCGATGGTTCCCTCGTCGGCGTCCATCAGCTTGCCCGCGGTGAGATCGAACGCCCCCAGGGCGGCCCGGCCGCGCACGCCGTCGGTCCAGGTCATGGCCTTGCCGGTGGCCGTCAGGTCCGGGAAGCCGTCGCCGACGACGGTGTCGAAGTTGCCGTCCAGCGGGAGGTACAGCACCGGCCGGGTCCCGGCGGCGAAGTGCGGCGGGCCCATGATGACGGGCCGGGCCGCCCGCGGATCGGTCCAGCGGTTGTCGGGTCGGGGCCAGAACTTGACCGCGTTCTTGTGCACGCGGACCTGGTCGAGCCGCCCGGTCAGCCCCCGCCTGCCGGTGCGGTCCGTGCCGACGTAGACCGGGGCGGCCGTCTTCTCCGCCCCCTGGCCCTTGCGGGTCGCCCAGCCGTCGCCCCGCTGCAGGAAGTCGGTCGCCACCCTCTCCCCGTTGATGAAGAACGCACGCGATTCGTTCTGCACCGCGGCCACGTGCGTCCACCTGTTCAGCGGAACGGCCCCGTCCTCGGTGGAGGACGTGTGTCCCTTGCCGGTGGCGGGATGCTCCGTACGGAAGTGCAGCGCTCCCTTGGCGTCGACCCACAACGCCCAGCCGGCGGACCGCCCGGCCGTTCCGGGGCGGTCGATGAGAAAGGCGGTTTCCCCGGGATAGGCGGACAGGTTCACCCAGGCTTCGAGCGACAGGTAGCCGGAATCGTAGGGTTGGGCCATGTCGACCCTCCACCCCGACGCGCCATCCAGTTCGGCGGCTCCTGCAAGCTTCCCGTCGGCCCGGTAGACGGGTCTGCCGACGGCCTGCGCCTTGCCGGCAGCGCCCTCGGCCCGGGCGAAGGTTGCCGCGCCGTCGAAGGGCAGCAGCAGGTATGTTCCCGGTTCGGCCTCGTAGGGGGCCCAGAAGCCCGTATCGGTGCCGGCGAAGAGCGACGTGGATGACGCCGCTGACAGGAGCGCGACCAACAGGATCGAAACGTAGCGGCCGTGAGCGTGACGCATGGGTCGTCCTTTCAAGAAGCCCCGCATGAAACAACCGCACACTGTACCGGCAGCGGCGGTCGCCGGGAAGGGCCGTATCCGGATGGCGGCGCGGGGGCCAACCGGACGCGGCGCAACGGGGCCCTCCGGCTTTGACCCGCGGCCGCGGCGGCCGTAGAGTCGCGGCCATCGGACGGGAGCACCGGCGCAACGAGACGCATGAGGCCGAACGTCGTATACATCTATGCCGATGACCTGGGGCACGGCATGCTCAGCTGCTACGGGCAGCGGCACTTTCGGACGCCGAACATCGACCGCCTCGCCGCGGAAGGCATCCGGTTCACGCGGTTCTACGGTACGGCGTTCTGCGCGCCGGCGCGGGCCAGCCTGCTGACCGGGATGCACGACGCCCACGCCGGCGGCTGGACCTTCAACCGCGGCGGGCTCTACTACGAGCACAACGTGAAGGGCCGACCGCTGGAGGACCTGTACGAGATCATCAACAACACGGGCCTCCGCCCCCGTGACGGGCAGACGTACCTCGCGACCGTGGCCCGGCGGGCGGGCTACGCGACCGGCCAGATCGGGAAGCTCGAGTGGGGCTTCACGACCACGCCGCAGGAACTCGCCGCGCACGGATGGGACACCCATTACGGGTACTACGATCACGCCCAGTGTCACGGGTTCTACCCGCCCTTCGTGTTCGAGAACGGGCGCAAGATCGATATGCCCGGCAACACGCGCGAGACGTTCGGCGCGGGTCACTACGGCCCGTTCCCCGACGGCACGGTCGAGCACGATGCGGCGGGGCGCGCCGTGCATTCGCAGGACCTCTACGACACGAAGATCCGCGAGTTTCTGCGCGCCCACCGGGACGAACCGTTCTTCCTGTACCATCCCAGCCAGCTCCCGCACGGCCCGGTGTATTTCCCGGACGTGTACCCCGAGGTTCGCGACAACCCCGGGCTGACGCCGGTCGAGAAGGAATACGCCTCGATGGTCCTGCGCCTGGACCGGACGGTGGGGATGGTCCTCGACGAGCTCGAAACGCTGGGCCTGCGGGAGCGGACGCTGGTCCTGTTCGCGTCCGACAACGGTCACTCCCCCTGCTATGAACAGCCGGGCCGGGTATCTGCCAGGCGTGACCTCCAGGGCAACCCGATCGACAACCGGGCGAACCGCTTCACCTCCGCTTCCTGCGGCGACCCGCTGGACGGCAACGGCGGGCTGGCGGGACTCAAGACGACGAACTGGGAAGGCGGCGCGCGCGTGCCGTTCCTGGCGAGCTGGCCGGGCCGCGTCCCGGAAGGGAGCGTTTCCGAGCACCTGCTGGCCAACTACGACACGCTGGCTACGCTGGCCGACCTGCTGCAGGTCGCCGTGCCGCCGGAGACGGACGGGATCTCGTTCCTGCCGGTGCTGAACGGCGACGCCGCAGCCCCACAGCACGACAGCGTCGTCTACGCCAGTTCGTACGGGCCGGCGCTCGTGACGAGGGAGGGCTGGAAACTGCGAACATCGCTGCGGCTGGACCGGATCGTCGACTACCCGACCTTCGGCGCCGACCTCGACGAGATCTCGGAGGCCGTCGATTTCCAGCTCTACTACTTGCCGTCGGACCCTGCCGAGGCCCGCAACGTGGCGGAGGAAGAGCCGGAGCGGGTGCGGGGCCTGGTGAACCGGCTGCTGCGGGCTTGCGACGGGAACCTGGTACACGGCACGCCCGAGGCCCATTTCGCCTTCTACCGCCGCCTCCCCCCGCCCGGGACGCCGGGGACAGGCGACGGGGCATAGCCGTGCCCGACGCGCCATGCTGCCGGGACGCCGCGGCGTCCGCCGGGGGGCGACCGTTCCCGCCGGACCGGGCGATACGACGGGACCGGGAACCCAGGAGGAAACGATGAAGATACTGCTCGCCGACAAGCTGTCTCCCGCGACCGTGACCCACCTCGAGGCGCTGGGCGCCACCGTGATCCAGAACCCCGACCTGGGTGCCGACGAGCTGCCCGACCACGTGGGCGACGTCGAAGTGCTCGTCGTGCGTTCCACGAAGGTCACCGCCGCCACCATCGGGAAGGCCCCCCGGCTCGCCCTTATCGTCCGGGCGGGGGCAGGCGTGAACACGATCGATCTCGAGGCCGCCAGCCACCGGGCGATCTTCGTGGCCAACTGCCCCGGCAGGAACACCGACGCGGTCGCCGAGCTGGCCGTCGGACTGCTGATCGCCGCGGACCGCCGCATCGCGGACGCGAGCCGCGACCTGCGCGCCGGCAAGTGGCGAAAGAAGGAATACGGGAAGGCGCGCGGGCTCAAGGGCCGCACGCTCGGCATCATCGGCCTCGGCGCCATCGGCCGGGGGGTCGCCCGCCGCGCCCTCGGCCTGGACATGCGCGTCGTCGCCTGGTCCCGCCGTCTCACCGACGAAGGCGCCAAGGCCCTCGGCATCGAACGATGTGCCACGCCCGCCGAAGTCGCCGCGCGGGCCGACGCGGTCAGCCTGCACGTGGCCGCCAAGCCCGAGACCCGCCACCTCGTGGACGCCGCCTTCCTCGACGCCATGAAGGACGGCGCCATCCTCGTGAACTGCGCCCGCGGCGAGGTCGTCGACACCGGGGCGCTCAAGGCCGCCATCGCGAGGAAGGGTCTGCGCGTGGCGACCGACGTCTTCGAGGACGAGCCCGCAGGCGGAGCGGCGGAGTTCAAGGACACCGGGCTGGCCGCGCAGGTCACGTGCACCCCGCACATCGGCGCATCGACCGACCAGGCGTCCGAAGCCACGGCCGAAGAGGTCGTGCGCCTCGTTGCCCTCTACCAGTCCACCGGGAAGCCCGGCAACGCCGTCAACCTCCGCGAGCGTTCCACGGCCGTGGTGAACCTCATCGTGCGCCACCTCAACAGGGTGGGCGTGCTGGCGGGGGTGCTCGACCTGCTCCGGGGCAACGGCATCAACATCGAAGAGATGGAGAACGCCGTGTTCAGCGGCGGCAAGACCGCGACCTGCGACCTGCGGCTCGACAGCCGGCCGTCCCCGGGGGTCCTCGCGGAGATGGAGAAGGACGGGAACATCGTGTCCGTGTCGCTCGTCGAAGTCGGCCGCTGAGCCGGAAGCGTCCGGCCTGCCCGGCTCAGGCGAGCTGCAGGTCGAGGGCGCGGTCGCTCGCCTCGCGGTGGGCTTCCTCCACCTCCTCGAGGAAGCGCGCGGGCAGCGGGATCCGGCGGCAGGGTTCGTCCGGGTCGAGGTGCTCCAGCGCCTCGACGGCCGTGCGGAACCACTCGTGCGCGTCGAAGCCTAGCCACCGCACCGGCAGGTGAAGGCCCGGCGGCTGCGGGTAGTTCGTGTGCGAGACGATGAACGGGTCGCGCCGGTCGGTCAGGCCCATCGTGGCAAGCTCGCGGCAGGCGGCCGCGGTCAGGCTGTCGTCGCCGATCACCAGCGCCTGCGGCCGGCGCGAGCGCGGCCCGGAAGAGAGCAGCCGCACGGCGAGCCGCGCCGGGATACCCTCCTCGTGCGGCGTCACGAACTGCTGCCACTCGCGGCGGAGGGTGAGCCCGTGGCGCGCCGCGGCCGTCTCCATCGAGCCGACCATCTTCTGCGGCAAGCCGCACCAGAGCACGGCCACCCGCCGCAGGCCCGCCTCGCGGACCGCCGCCATCGCCCGGTCGGCGAAGGACGCCCGGTCGATCTCGACCAGTACGCGGGCCGCGTGCGCGCGGCGGCTGCTGTCGAACGCCGCCACCGGGACGCGGCGGGCGGCCTCGAGCAGGCCGTAGTCGACAAGGTCGTGCGCGTCGCCGGCCAGCAGGATGCCCGCCAGCCTGCCGGCGGCCGCCTCCGCCGGCAATTCCCCCAGCAGGGGGTGCACCCCACCCGCGACCGCCTCCCGGAGAAAGACCGGGAAGGTGCGCGGCGCGAGCTCGCCCAGGTCCATCGCGGCCCGGTAGACCGCCGTCAGGTGGGGGGAGTGCAGGACGCGGTAGGCGGGCAGGGTGAGGACCACGGCGTAGCGGAAGAGGTGGGGCGGCGCCTCCGCCACCCGCGTGCCGCGCCGCCCGTCGGCCACGAGGAAACCCGCATCGATCAGCGCTGTGACGCCGCGGTGGACCGAGGCCGGGCTCACGCGCAGCATCTCCGCCAGCTCCCGCCGCGTCGGGATCGCCTCGCCCGGCCTCAATCGCCGCTCGACGATCAGCCCCCGGACGCCCTCGATCACCTCCCGCGACCGCGGCCGCGCCCGCACGGGCGCTCCTATTGATTCGTTTGCGGCCATAAGTGTTCATAGCAATAAAGAGCTTGTGATGACGAAAGGCAAGCGCATAATCGGGACCATCGAAGGAGCCGGTGGGGTCGCGGGCCGCGGGTGCGGTCGGGACGGCGGGGCCGGCACAACACGGAGAGGACAAGACCATGAGGAAAGCGATCGGGTGGACGATGGCGTTGCTGCTCGGCTTGGCGGCCGGGGCGTCGGCGACGGTGATTATCGACGGGACGGGGCCGACGTACACGCTGGACGGAAGCTTCGAGTCGGGCGGCGTCTGGCAGGGGCCGGGTACGGCCCTTGCCGCCAACCTGGGGATCACGTCCGCCATCCTGTATCGAAGCAATGCGCAAGCCATCTCTGACGGCGCTCGGTATGTAGTGGTGGATCAGTCCGGACGCGGTGTGTACGTGAATACCGGTTACGTGATCAAGTCGGGCGACATCTTCGATGCATCCTTCACGGTCGGCATTCATGCGGGCACCGCGACCGGCGAGTCGGTGGACCTCAAGCTCTTCACCACGACGACGGACACCGCGGCCGGCGTGGTGGATGACCTCCTGGCGACCGTCAATCATGTCACGGCCTTCAATTGGAGCACGGGCTCCCAGTCGGGGATTACCGCGCCCGCCAGTGCCGTGGGGGAGACGCTGTTCGTTTCGGCCACTACGGGGCCCGGTGGCGCGACGGCGCTCATGGGTGTGGACCAGGTTAACGTGAACGTCATCCCCGAGCCCGCGACCTTCGGCCTGCTGGGTGTCGGCGCGGTGGCCTTCGTCCTGCGCCGCCGCCGCGGCTGAAGCGCGAACGCGCTGGCGCAGAGTATTCGCGCGGGCGCCCCGGATAGCCGGGGCGCCCGCTTGCCTTGGGACATCGCGCGAAACGCGCGCAACGGGGGGCGGCGCAGGGTCAACGCCGCCCACCTTGGCGTGAAGGCGAGCGCTCCCCGTGTCCCCATACGTGTCCATTCGTGGTTCTTGAGTCAACGCGGCCAGGCGGGGCGCGGGTCAGCGCCGCCCGGTCTGGAAGAGGAGAGACAGCAGCGATGAACGGGACGGGACGGCTTCTCGTGTGGGCATGGATCGCGGCCGCGGCGGCGTTGGCGATGGCGGCCGCGCCGGCCTTCGCGGACCTGGAGCTGAGCTTTGACGCGAACGGCGCGCCGGGCGTGACGATGCGACGGCACGGCGCTCTCGCGGCCCGGCGGTGGAGGGCGCGGCGGCGATGGCGTTCGTCCGGGCCTTCTTCCGCGCCCCGGGCACGCCGGTCCCGCTGCACGGCCACACCTCGGCGGGCGAGGCGGAGCGCGCGGACCATGTGCCGGTCTCGACCGCCTTCGACCCGGCGGCGCGGCGCCTGGTGCAGACATTCCGGTGGGGCGAGATCGAACGCACGTGGCGCGCGGCGCCGGGGCGGATCGACTGCGCCATCACGGTCCGCAACCGCACGGACCGCGACCTGTCGGCGCTCGACCTCGACGTGCTCCGCCTGCGGCTGCCCGCGGCACGCGGGGGGTGGCCTTCACGGAGGGCTACTTCGGCGCCACCGACGGGCACGGCGAGCGCGGAGGCGCTCTCGGAGCCGGTGGTGCTGCCGCTCGCCTTCGCGGGCCGGGCGCTCGTCGCCTGCTCGCCGGAGGCCGCGCGGCCGCTGCAGTTGCTCTGGATCCGGCCGAAGACCTCGCCCCGGCCCGCGCCGGCCGAGGGACGGCACGCGGACCCCAACGCGGAGGCGCTGGCGGAGCACGCGCGCGGGCTGTCCGCGGACATCGAGCCGGCGCCGGGCGACCCGTGGCGCATCCTGCTGCGCGCGGGCGGCGACCGGCTGGTCTACCACGACCGCTACACCACCCGCCCCGTGCCGCCGGGCGGCGCCGACACCTACGTCGTCTCGCTGCGCGTGGCCGACCCGGCGGCGCCGATGGCGGCCGTTCCCGATATCGGCCGCGCCTACGCGGCGGCCCATCCCATGCGGCTCGACTGGCCCGACCGCCGGCCCATCTTCCGGGCCTTCCACGGCGACAAGTTTCCCTACCACCCGCCGGAGGGGCATGGAGAAGAAGCGGCCGGAGGGTGTCGAACCCACGCCCGGGATTCCGCGAGCGGGTCCTGGCCGTGGCGCGCGGGCTGGTCGAGGAGATGCGCGCCGCCGGCGCGCAGGGCATGATCCTCTGGAACGTCGAGGGTAACGGCGGGCCGGGCATGCAGTACGTCGGCGACCCGGAGATGGTGGAGTTCATCTGCCCGGAGATGGACGCCGTCGCCGACGCCTACTTCGCGATCATCCGCGACGCGGGCTTCCGCACCGGGATCTGCCTGCGGCCGAGCACGCTGACCATCGGGCGCAGCAAGGAGGGCGTCTACAAGTACTGGCACAACCTGCCGCGCGAGCGCGACGTCGTGGACGCGCTGGACGACAAGATCCGCTACGCGAAGCGGCGCTGGGGCTGCACGATCTTCTACATCGACACGCAACAGCGTCATCCGCTGGGCGGAGACGGACGAGGAGAAGGCCGCCTGGCCGCAGTACCAGGGCAAACCGCGCCCCTACCACGGGCTGATGAACGCCGCGCAGTGGGCGGACCTGCTGCGGCGGCACCCGGACGTGCTGCTCGTGCCCGAGCACACCTACGCGCGCTGCTACACGGTCAGCGCGCCCTACGACCAGATGGACATGGGCTCGGCCGCGGGCTGCGGGCCCGACCCCGCCGCTCGTCCGCCTCGCGTGGCCGCAGGCCTTCAAGTGCCTGACCATCGGGCCGACGCTCGGCCTACTACGAGCGGGCGGTGGAGGCGATGGCGCAGGGCGACGTGCTGCTGGCCGACCGGGACGGCGCCGTCGTGCGCGCGCTCTGCCGCGAGGCGCGGCTGCGCGGCGCGGCGGAGCCGGACGCGCTCGCCGGCCTGGACGCGGCGGGCCTCTCGGCGCTGGCGGCCGACCCCGGCGCCGACCCCGCGGCGCGCTACTCCGCCGCGCGGCGGCTGGCGGCGGCGGACCCGGCGGAGCCCGGCGCGGCTCGCGCCGCTGCTGGACGCGGACGACCTGCTCGTGCGCAAGACGGCGCTGGGTGCGCTGTCCCGTCCGGACGCCCTCCCGCTGATGCCCGCGGTGCTGGAGCTGGCCGTGCGGCCGCGCGACCTCGCGCGTCCGATGCTGCAGCTCGCGCTGGAGCGTGGCGGGGCGGCGGCCGGCCGCGCGCTCGTCGACGCCGCCCGCGCCAGCCCGAACCAGGGCGCGGGCCGCAACGGGCTGCGCCTGCTGCACGCCGCGGGCGGCGATCACGCCTCGGGCCTGCTGCTCGAGGTGGCGCGCGACGGGCGGTTCGTCGCCAACCAGCGTGTCCTGGCCGCCGAGCTGCTGGCGCAGTGCGGCGAGGCCGCGCGCGGCCGGAGGCGGCGTCGACGCGCTGGGGGCGATGCTGGAGGCCGGGCGACGCTGAGCGCGGCCCAGATGCTACGGACGCCTGGGCGGCGCCGAGGCGGCGCAGCGAAGCTGCGCGGGACGGCTGGCGGCGGAACGCGCGAAGCGCGGAGCCGAACGCCAGCGCCGTGCGGGCGCTGGAACGGGTGCTGGACACGCGGGACTAGGACGGCGGGGCGCCAACGACGGAGGCCGCGGCCCGCGGGAGGCGGGAGAGGCCCATCGAAGGAGGGACGACAGAATGGCTTCGTACGCGCTGCGCACGCGCGAGGTGCCGCTGGAGGACGGGTGGGACGTGGTCGTGGCCGGGGGCGGCCCGGCGGGCTGCGCCGCGGCCGCGGCGGCCGCGCGCGAGGGCGCGCGCACGGTCCTGCTCGAGGCCGCGGGCGCGCTGGGCGGGATGGGCACGCTCGGGCTCGTGCCGTGGTTCTGCGGGTACGGCGACGGCGAGAAAGCCGTGGCGCGCGGCATCGCGGAGCGCGTGCGGCGGGAGACGACGCGGGCGACGGGCGAGCACGGGGACCACCTCAGCCCCACCATCCACCCCGAGGCGCTGAAGCGCACCTACGACCGGCTGGCGGCGGACCACGGCGTGACCGTCCGGTTCCACACCCAGGTCTGCGGCGTCGAGTGCGCGGAGGACGGCGCGGTCGACGCGCTGCTCGCGGGCGGCAAGGCGGGCCTGCGGGCGTGGCGCGCGAAGGTGTTCGTGGACGCCACGGGCGACGGCGACGTCGCCGCCTGGGCGGGCGCGCCGTTCGAGAAGGGCGACGCGCAGGGCCGGCTGCAGCCCGCGACGCACTGCTTCGCGCTCGCGAACGTCGAGGACCCCGTCGATTGCTGGATGCGGCAAGACCCCCGGCCCGGCGAGCGGCCCTCGTTGCACTTCTTCGACCCCGAGAGCCCGGTCCACGCGGCCGTCGCCTCGGAGCGCTATCCCCTGATCGTGGACCACCACTCCTGCGCGCGGCAGCTGGCGCCGGGGCTGTACGGGTTCAACTTCGGGCACCTGTTCGGCGTGGACAGCACCGACCCGGAGAGCCTCTCCGACGCGCTGGCGCGGGGGCGCGAGCAGGCGGCGCAGTACCGCGACGCGCTGGCCGAGTTTCACCCCTCCTTCCGGGAGGCCTTCCTCGTCGCCACCGGCGCCCTGCTCGGCGTGCGGGAGTCGCGGCGCATCGAGGGCGACTACGTGCTCGTGCTGGACGACTACCTCGCGCGGCGGAGCTTCGACGACGAGATCGGGCGGAACGCCTACGTGGTGGACATCCACCACGAGAAGGAGGAGGTGGACCGGCTGATGGAGGGCGCGCGGAGTCCGCAGGAACGCCTGCAGCGGATCCTGAAGGACTCGAAGCAGCTCGGTCGGGGGAGAGCTACGGCATCCCGTACCGGTGCCTCACGCCGCGGGGTCTGCGCAACGTGCTGACGGCGGGCCGGTGCATCTCCTCCGACCGCGCCGTGCACGGCAGTATCCGGGTCATGGCCCCGTGCCTGGTCACCGGCGAGGCGGCCGGCGCGGCGGCCGCCCTGGCCGCGCGCGACACGGGGGACGTGCACGCGGTCGACACCGGCGCCCTGCGCGCGCGGCTGAAAGAGCACGGCGCCTGGCTGCCCTGAGGCGGCCCGGGCTACGGGAGACGGGAGAGTGCGTACGTTTCGCGACGGGCGCTGTAGGCAGAATCGGTGGCTGCGGAAGGCCGGGGGTCTGTCAGTCTGTCGGGCAGCGGGTCGGCCGTGCGGAGGACGGAGGACGGAGGTCGGAGGTCGGACAGCGCGGTCAGGACAATAGGTAACACCGCAGTTTCAGGACATGGGTAACACGCTGAAGGCTGGTTGTCCAGTGCGGGAGGGCCGGGGCCATCCCCCCGGCTACAGGGCCAGGACGTTCTATCGTGTGGGTGTCGCTGCGGCCGCGGAGGCGGGCGGCGCGTCCCGGAGCCCGGGCGGGTGGCGGCGCGCGCGGCGGTGGGCGGCGGCGACCTCCCCCGGTGTGCGGGCGGGAAGGCGCAGGCGGCGGACGGGATCGCCGGGGCGCCACGCCTCGAGCGCGGCCACCGCCTCCCGGATCCACTCGTGCGCGTCGAAGCCGATCCAGCGGATGGGGTGGCGGCGCGAGGGAGGCCGCTGGTAGTTGGCATGCGAGATGACGAGCGGGTCGCGCCCCGACGCCAGCCCCATCGCCTCCCGTTCCCGCCAGGCCGTGGCGGTCAGGCTGTCGTCGCCGATCACCAGCGCCTGCGGCCGGCGCGAGCGCGGCCCGGAAGAGAGCAGCCGCACGGCGAGCCGCGCCGGGATACCCTCCTCGTGCGGCGTCACGAACTGCTGCCACTCGCGGCGGAGGGTGAGCCCGTGGCGCGCCGCGGCCGTCTCCATCGAGCCGACCATCTTCTGCGGCCAGCCGCACCAGAGCACGGCCACCCGCCGCAGGCCCGCCTCGCGGACCGCCGCCATCGCCCGGTCGGCGAAGGACGCCCGGTCGACCTCGACCAGCGCGCGGGCCGCGTGCGCGCGGCGGCCGCTGTCGAACGCCGCCACCGGGACGCGGCGGGCGGCCTCGAGCAGGCCGTCAGTGAGACCGTCGGGCAGTGGGGTCTTTCGGGCTGTCGCGAAGGTGGCCCGCGTTGGCCCTCCGCCGCCCCCGGGGCTATGGAGGACAAGCCTCAACGCGGGCAGGCGCGGCGCGCTGTAGCCGCTTCAAGGTTGACCGGGCGGGCGTCCTTCGGCACCTTGTCGCGTCGGCCGCGGGCGGGCGGTTCCCGTGCGCGGCGGGGGCGGACATGATCTACTTCGAGCGGGGCGGTACCGAGGACGAGTTGCGTGCGGAGGACTTGCGCGCCGGGCTCTTCGAGGCCCTGGGGCGCATCGGTCCGCGGAAGCGCGTCGTGGCGCTGCCGCCCGACGGCACGCGCCCGCACGCCCGCGCGGGCGAGCTGACGCGTTTCGCACGCGCGTTCTACGGCGATGCGCTCGCCGCCGTGATGCCCGCGCTCGGCACCCACGCCCCGATGACGCCGGGCCAGGTGCGGTCCCTGTTCGGGGACCTTCCGCTCCCGCTGTTCCGTCCCCACCGCTGGCGGGAAGACGTCGTCAGCCTGGGCGAGGTGCCGGCCGATTTCGTGCGGGAGGTGTCCGGCGGCGCCGTGGACTACGCCTGGCCCGCGCAGGTCAACCGCCTGCTCGTGGAAGGCGGGTTCGACCTGGTCCTGTCCATCGGGCAGGTCGTGCCGCACGAGGTCGCCGGCATGGCGAACCACGCCAAGAACCTCTTCGTCGGCACCGGCGGGGCCGAGGGCATCCACAAGAGCCACTTCCTCGGCGCGGCCTACGGCATGGAGCGCATCATGGGGCGCACGGACACGCCGGTGCGGCGCGTGCTCGACTACGCCGCCGAGCGGCTCGCCCCGGACCTGCCGGCGGTCTACGTGCTGACCGTGGTGGAGGCGGGCGCCGGGGGGCGCTGCCCCGTGCGGGGGCTCTACATCGGCGACGGCCGCGCCTGTTTCGAGAAAGCGGCCGCGCTGTCGCGGCAGGTGAACGTGTTCGAGGTCCCCGCCCCGCTGGAGCGCGCGGTGGTGTGGCTCGACCCGGACGCCTACCACAGCACCTGGCTCGGCAACAAGGCGATCTACCGCACGCGCATGGCCATGGCGGACGGCGGCGAGTTGTTCGTGCTGGCGCCCGGCGTGCGCACGTTCGGCGAGGACGCGGAGATCGACCGGCTCATCCGCCGGCACGGCTACCGCGGAACTTCCGCGGTGCGCGCCGCGATGGAAAGGGACGAGGCCCTGCGCCGCAACCTCAGCGCCGCCGCGCACCTGATCCACGGCTCCACCGAGGGCCGCTTCCGGGTGACCTACTGCCCCGGCGGCCTTTCCCGCGGGGAGATCGAGTCGGCCGGGTTCGCCTACGGCGACCTGTCCGCGGCCCTCGAGCGCTTCCGGCCCGGCGGCCGCGGCGACGGCCGGCACACCGACGCCGCCGGCGAACCCTTCGAGTTGATCACGCAACCCGGCCTGGGCCTCTGGCGCCTGGCCTCCTGAACCGCAGAAAGAGAGGAAGACGATGCTCTACCCCCACGACAGCGCCTGCAGGGAAAGCCGCCCGCTGGACGGCATCTGGGACTGCCGGTTCGACGCGGCCCGCGAGGGGCTGGAGGCGCGGTGGTTCGACACGCCGCCCGCGGACCGGCGGGAGGTGGCCGTGCCCGCCTCCGTGAACGAGCAGTTCGCGGACCGTGCCGCGTACCTGAACATGGACTGGCTCTGGTACTTCCGGACCTTCACCGTGCCGGCCTCGTGGGAGGGCCGGCGCCTCTTCCTCCGGTTCGGTTCCGCCAACTACCGGGCCGAGGTCTTCCTGAACGGCCGCCGGCTCGGGGACCACGAGGGCGGGTTCATGCCGTTCGAGTTCGAGGTCACCGGGGCCGTCCGCCGCGACGCCGACAACCTGCTCGCCGTCCGCGTGGACAACCTGCTGGACGCGTGCACGATTCCGCAGGGGGGGCTCGACCCGGCCGTCGGCGGCGTGGCCGCGTGGCGCGAGCACAACCTGCCGGACGTGCACTACGATTTCTTCCCCTACATGGGGATCCAGCGTCCCGTCGTGCTCTACGCCACCGGCGCGACGCGCCTTGAGCGCCTGCGCCTGACGACGACCTCGCTGGAGCCCGCCGGGACGGGCCTGGCCCTGCGGCTCGCCTTCAGCGGACCGGCCGAGGAGGCCCGCGTCCGCGTCGACGAGCTCGGCTTCGAGACCGCCTTCCCGCTGGAGCCCGCCGAGGGGTCCGGCACGGGCGCGGCGGCGGAACGGGACCTCGAGCTGCCCGGGGTGACGCCGTGGAGCCCGGAGCAGCCGAAGCTCTACCGGGTGACCGTGCAGCTGCTGAACGGCGGCCAAACGGCCGACGAGTACCACCTGGATTTCGGGTTCCGCACGATCCGGGTCGAGGGCGACCGGGTGCTGCTCAACGGGCAGCCGCTCTTCCTTCGCGGGTTCGGCCGCCACGAGGACACCCCCGTGAGCGGGCGCGGGCTGAACCTGCCGTTCATGGTCAAGGACTACGCGCTGATGCGCTGGATCGGCGCCAACTCGTTCCGCACCTCGCACTATCCCTACTCGGAGGAGATGCTGGCGCTGGCCGACCGGCTGGGATTCGTCGTCGTCAGCGAGGCCGCGGCGAACACCCTCTCCATGAAGGCCGTCACGGACCCGGCGGCGAAGGGCCGCCTGCTGGCGGAACACTGCCGGCAGCTCACCGAGCAGGTGGAACGCGACCACAACTTCGCGTCCGTGCTCTTCTGGAGCCTGGGCAACGAGTGCGAGACCTTCCTCGAAGAGGGCGACGACTACTTCCCGAAGGTGGTCGCGCACGCCCGGTCCCTGGACGCGAGCCGGCCGGTCACGATCGTGCTGCTGCCCATCCCCGCGGCCGAGGAGCGCGTGGCGCACCTGTTCGACGTGCTCATGCTGAACAACTACCCGGCCTGGTACACGCGCTGCGGGCGCTACGAGGAGATCGAGTCGATCCTCCGCCCGGCCCTGGAGGAGTTCCACGCGAAGTACGGGAAGCCGATCCTCGTGTCCGAGTTCGGCGCGGACACGATGCCCGGCCTGCACAGCCCGTACGGCCTGATGTGGACCGAGGAGTTCCAGTTCGAGATGATCCGGCGCGTCATCGACGTGGCCGAGTCGTACCCGTTCGTCTTCGGCACGCACGTCTGGAACCTGGCTGATTTCCGCGTCGGCCAGCACACGATGCGGGTGGTCAACAACTGGAAGGGCGTCTTCACCCGGGACCGCGAGCCGAAGATGGCCGCCCACCTCCTGCGCGAGCGGTGGCGCGCGCCCTGGCCCCGGTAGGGGGCCGCCCGCCGCGCGCCGCGCTATGACACGGAAGCCGCTTGGCGCTCTCCGGGCGGCGGGGCATCGTTCGCGCAGGTTCGAAACGGATCTTTTCCAGCGGATGCGTCTCTAGACACCCGCCCACGGCGGGGGCCAACCGAAGCCCAACCCCGGGGGACGGCGAACGGTGGTGCAACGACGCGCCCGGTCCGCGGCGGGACCGGGAAAACAAGTAGTCCCCGGCCACGGCGCCGCCCGGTCGGGATCCAACGGGAGGAGCGGGCCATGGCTGCCCGTCAGCTCGCGATCCGGGTCGATGCCCGGAACATCAACCATCCCCTCTGGAGCAACCACGGGACGTGGACCGTCCACTACACGGAGGAGCCGACCCCGTTCACCGCCGAGCGCGTGCGCTTGTCGCCGGGCACCCGCTCGGCCGCGGGAAGCGCGGCGGGAAGAAGGCGCCGCGGGCGCCGTCCGGCTGAGGAGGGCGGACCGGGGGCGAGGCCCAGGCGGGGCCCGCGCCGGCGCGCGTCAGCCGGCCTGCAGCGACCGGGCGAGACCCTCGCGCATGACGGCCGCGCACCGGCGGAAGGCCTCGACCTCCCCGCCGTCGAGGTCCGGCTCGAGCACCCGGGCGATGCCCCGGCTGCCCACCACGACCGGCAGCGACAGGCAGGCGTCGCGCACGCCGTGGATTCCGTCGATGCGGACCGAGAGCGGCATCGTGCGGCACGTGTTCCACGCGACGGCCTCGACGACCAGGGCCGCGGCCATGCTGATGGCGTAGTTCGTGTGGCCCTTGAGCCGCACGACCTCGAAACCCGCGCGGCCGACTTCGCGGAGGGTCTCGTGCGCGGCCTCCTCCCCGATGAGGCGCGACCCGCCGGCCACCGCCGAGCGGAAGATCGGGAACTGCGTATCGCCGTGCTCGCCGAGCACGTAGGCGCGTACGTCGTCCGGGTGGATGCCCATGCTGCCCGACAGCAGGGTGCGGAACCGCGCGCTGTCGATCAGCGTGCCCGTGCCGAAGACGCGCTCCGGGCCGAACCCCGTCAGCTCGAGGGCGTGGTAGGTCATCACGTCGACCGGGTTGGTCACGACCAGCACCTTGGCCCCGGGGCTGGCCTTGGCCAGGGGCGGAACCAGCTCCCGGAACAGGGCGAGGTTGGGGCGGCCGAGGTCGAAGCGGCTGGTGTAGGCCGCGCTCCACGGCGCGGAGCAGCAGAGGATCACGATGTCGGACCCCGCGGTCTCGGCGATGCCGCCCGCGCGGATCTTCACGGGATGGCCGATGAACGCCTCGGCGTGCTGCAGGTCGAGCGCTTCGCCGAGCGCCCGGTCCGCGTCCCGGTCCACGAGCACCATCTCGTCCGCCAGGCCGCGGACCAGCAGGGTGTAGGCCAGCGTCGACCCGACCCGGCCCTGCCCGACGAGGGCCACCTTCACCGGGCGGCCCCCGTGCTTGGGGCACCTGCGTGCAGGCAGCCCTCGATCCGGCCGCAGAGGTAGGCCGCCTGCAGGCGGCGTATCCCGGGGTGGTAGTGCACGTGGTCGCAGAACGCCTCGTCGCCGAACGCGCGCGTGAAGCCGTACAGGTCCGCGACGGGGACGCCGCGCGCGGCGGCGGCCTCGTCCGCCGCGCGGTTGTACGCCTCGAGGTCCGCGGCGAAGCGGTGGAACGCCATCCCGGTGCGGTTGTGGACGGCGTCGACCACGGCCGTGCTGCGCACCCAGAGGGTGTTCAGTTTCCGGCGCGCCAGCGCGTCGAAAACGGCGGCGAGGTGGTCCCGGTACGTCTCGAGGGGGATATGGATCGTCCCGTCGGGCGTCGGCTGGCGCCGGATGTCGTGCAGCCCGCAGTTCAGCATCACGAGGTCCGGCGCGAACGCTTCGCGCCCGCAGAGTTGTTCGACGAAAGGCCGCACCATGGAGGAATCGCCGCCGTTCGCCCCCTGCGGGATATCCAGTGCCTTCAGCGCCTCCTGCTCGCCTTCGCGGCTCCCGATGCGCACCCGGCCCTCGCACATCTCCCGCAGGAAGGGCAGGTACTGCACGGTGATGCTGTCGCCGATCGCGAAGACCCGCGGCAGGGCGTCGGGCGCCGTGTCGGGGGGGAGGGGGTCCGGTCCGGCTGGCTGGTTCATGTCTCCTCCTGCCCGGCGTCCGCATCCCGTCCGCGCCCGGGGCCTCCTCCGGCCGTGCCTGTGCGCGGCCGTGGGGGGCAAGGTATAGCGTACCGCCGAGCGTCATGGAAGGCTGCAACGCGCAGGGAAGCGGCGTCAAAGCGTATCGGCGGGTACCGCCCTCCGGCGGCCCGGCCTGCTGCGGGGCGCCGTCCGGCCCGAGGGCGGCCGGCGGCACGTGCGCCGCCGCGGGATGGGACTTCCCGGGCCCGGTCCGCTTGCGTAGAGTGGGGCGCATGACGCGAATCCCCCGCGGTTGCGCCGCCTTGCTGCTCCTCCCGTTCGCGGCCGGATGCGGGCGGCAGCTCGAGGAACCGGCCCCGGGCGCGACCCTGCGCGCCGTGGCGGCGCGCATCGGCGGGTTCGACCCCGTGAAGGCCGGGGATGTCGCCTCCGCCGCGGCCTACGGCAAGGTCTACGAGGGCCTGCTCCAGTACGCCTACGCGGAGCGGCCCTACCGCGTCGAGCCCCTGCTCGCCGAGGCGATGCCGGAGGTGTCCGCCGACGGGCTGACGTGGTCGTTCCGCATCCGGCGCGGGGTCCGTTTCGCGGACGACCCGTGTTTTGTCGCGACCGGCGGCCGGGGCCGCGAGCTCACGGCGGAGGACTTCGTCTATTCGATCAAGCGCGTGGCGGACGCGAAGAACACCTCCTCGGGCTACTGGGCCTTCCGCGACCGCATCGAGGGGCTCGACGCCTTCCGCGAGGCCTCGCGCGCCCCGGACCCGACCGACTACGACGCGCCCGTCGCCGGCCTCACTGCGCCCGGGCGGTACCGGCTCCGGATACGGCTCACGCAGCCCTACCCGCAGCTGCCCTGGGTGCTTACCATGCACTACGCCTATGCCGTGCCCCGCGAGGCGGTGGCCTACTACGGGCCCGCTTTCGCGCGCCACCCCGTGGGCACCGGTCCCTTCGTGCTGGCGTCGTGGCGGCGCAACTACCGGATGGCGTTCCGGCGCAACCCCGCCTGGTCGGAGCCCGGGCGCACCGACCGCTTCCGCGCCCCGGCGGACGCCACGCCGGCGGAGGCGGCGGCCGCCGGCCGGAGGCTGCCCCTTGCGGACCGCCTGGTCTACTACGTCGTGCAGGACCCCTCGACCCAGTGGCAGATGTTCCTGCGCGGGCAGCTCGATTTCTCCGGCATCTCCCGCGACAACTGGCACGCCGTGCTCGACGGGGCCGGCGGCCTGGACCCCGGCCTGGCGCGCCGGGGCATCCGCCTGGTGTCCGAGCCCGCGCTGGACGTCTATTACATCGGCTTCAACATGGACGACCCCGTGGTGGGGATCAACCGGGCGCTCCGGCAGGCGATGGCCCTGGCGTTCGACACCGCCGAGTGGCTCCGCTTCTACCAGGGGCGGGCCACGCGGCCCAGCGGCCCGATTCCCCCCGGCGTACGCGGCCACGAGCCCGGGCCGCCGCCCTACGCCTTCGACCCCGGCCTCGCCCGCGAGCGGCTCGCCGAGGCCGGCTACCCCGGCGGCGTGGATCCCGCCACCGGCCGGCGGCTGGAAGTCCGCCTGGAGGTCGCCGACGCCGACCGGCCCGAGATCCGCCAGTCCACCGAGCTGCTCGTGCAGTTCATGGACCGGCTGGGGATCGTCCTGCGTCCCGGCTACAACAGCCGTCCGACCTTCTTCGACAAGGTGAGCCGCCGGCAGGCGCAGCTCTTCCGGCTGAGCTGGGTGGCCGACTATCCCGACCCGGAGAACTTCCTCCAGCTCTTCTACGGTCCGAACGCGTCGCCCGGTCCGAACCGGGCGAACTACGCCAACCCGGCCTACGACACCCTCTACGAGCGGCTCCGCGTCCTGCCGCCCGGCGAGGCGCGCGACCGGCTCTGCCGGGAGATGACCCGGATCGTGATCGCGGACTGCCCCTGGCTCTTCCTCCACCACCCCGTCCACTTCGGCCTCGTCGGATCGCGCGTGGCGACCTACCGCCACAGCGCCTTCCCGTACGGCACCGAGAAGTACCTCTCGGTCACCCCGCCCGGCCCGTGACCCGGTAGCCTTCGCCCCGCCTCCCCCGGCCCGATGCGCACAATACCTGCTCAGGCAGCACGCCTTGGCCGCCAAGCGTATAAGTTTATGTCAATAGAAGTTATACATGCCTTACTTTTTCTTCTTTCGACGCACTATTCTGTTGCCATACGTCCGGGGAGGGTCCATTTTTGCTTCCTGTTTTTGGGAATTCGAAGGGTCTGTTGAAGGTGGTTGTGCATACCGTATGCCCGGGGGCGATGCAGGGCGGGGAAGAGGGGGGTAGCATGGACAGGGACGTGATGGACGGCGGGCAGGCGCTGATCCGGTGCCTGGAGAACGAGGGGGTGGAGTACATCTTCGGGCTCTCCGGCGGGGCGGCGATTCCGATTTTCGATGCGCTGGTCACGACGCGGACGAAGATCAAGCTGATCCTGGTGCGCCACGAGCAGGGCGCGACGCACATGGCCGACGGGTATGCGCGGGCGACGGGCAAGCCGGGCGTGGTGCTGGTGACCAGCGGCCCGGGCGCGACGAACACGCTGACGGGCATCATGACCGCGCACATGGATTCGGTGCCGATGGTCGTGCTCACCGGGCAGACGATCACGGCCGATGCTGGGCAAGGATGCGTTCCAGGAGGCGGACATCTTCGGCATCACGATGCCGGTGGTGAAGCACAGCTACCTGGTCAAGGAGACCAACGACATCCCGCGCGTCGTGCGCGAGGCCTTTCACATCACGAACACGGGCCGGCCGGGCCCGGTGCTGATCGACGTGCCCAAGGACGTCAGCGCCGGGCCCTGCACGGCGGACCTGCACGCCGGAGATGGATCTGCCGGGCTACCAGCCCGGACGACGCCGGGTCTGGACACGGACGCCGATCGCGCGAGATCGCCGAGGCGCTGAGCAAGTCGCAGCGGCCGGTGATCCTGGCCGGGCACGGCGCGCTGATCTCCGGGCGCGGCACGACGAGCTGCGCGCACTGGCGGAGAAGCTGCAGGCGCCGGTGACGACGACGCTGCTGGGCAAGGGCGTCTTTCCCGGAGACGCACCCGCTGTCGCTGGGCATGCTGGGCATGCACGGCACGGCCTACGCCAACAAGGCGATGGTGGAGTGCGACCTGATCCTGTCGATCGGCTCGCGCTTCGACGACCGCATCATCGGCCAGGCGGACCGTGTTCTGCAAGGACGCGGTGCGCATCCATATCGACATCGATCCGGCCGAGATCGGCAAGATGATCCAGTGCCACCACTACTGCGTGGGCGATGCGCGGCAGGTGCTGGAGCGAGCTGCTCAAGCACGTCGGCCGGCTGGACACGGACGAGTGGCTCAAGCACCTGGACGACTACAAGACGCGGTATCCCGCTGCACTTACAAGAAGCAGGGCGGGCTGAAGATGCAGCACATCATCGACGAGCTCTACCAGCTGACCGGCGGCAAGGCGGTCGTGGCGACCGACGTGGGCCAGCACCAGATGTGGGCGGCGCAGTTCTACAAGACCGACGAGCCCGACAACTGGCTCAGCTCCGGCGGCGCCGGCACCATGGGCTACGGCTTGCCGGCCGCCATCGGCGCGCAGTTCGGGCGGCCCGGACGAGCCGGTGTGCGGCGATCGTGGGCGACGGCGGCTTCCAGATGACGATGCTGCGAGCTGGCCACGGCGGCGCTCCACAAGCTGCCGATCAAGGTGATCGTGATGAACAACCACTACCTCGGCATGGTGCGCCAGTGGCAGGAGCTGTTCTACGAGGACCGCAAGAGCGGCGTGGACCTGGAGGGCAACCCGGACTTCGTCAAGCTGGCGGAGCGCTTCCCGGGCGCGAAGGGCTTCAACCTGAAGCGCGGCGGCCGACGTGCGCAAGGTGCTGCAGCGGGCGCTGGAGTACAACGACGGGCCCGTGCCTGATCAACGCCGAGGTGGAGAAGACCGACAACGTGTTCCCCATGGTCCCGGCCGGCCGGCCGCTCGAGGACATGCTCGATCGAGCAAGCCGACGCGAGAAACTGGAGAAACCGACGGGCTCGACCTGAGCCGGCACCGCGAGCAAGGAGGACCGACGTGATGAACACGAAGACGAACGACGGGCAGGCGGACACGCCGCGCACACGCTGAGCGTCTACGTGGCCAACAAGCCGGGCGTGCTGGCGCGGATCGCGCAGGTGTTCGCCCGCCGGGGCTACAACATCGATTCGCTGGTCGTGTCGCCCTCCGGTGGACGGCACGCTACTCGCGCATGACGATCACGGCGAAGGGCAGCGCCGAGGGCCTGGACCAGATCATCCAGCAGCTCGGCCAAGCTGGTCGACGTGATCCACTGCATCGACCACACGGGCGAGGACGCCGTGGTGCAGGAGCTGGCGCTGGTCAAGATCGGCGCGGGCGAGGACGACCGCACGGAGGCGCTGCAGGTCGCCGAGCATTCGGCGCGCAAGACGGTCGACCTGACGGCGCGCTCCATGGTCTGATGGCCACCGGCGACTCGGACAAGATCGACGCCTGCGTCGGCATGCTCGGCCGCTACACGCATCATCGAGCTGGTGCGCACCGGCAAGGTCGTCATGGCGCGCGGGGAGGAAACGACCTGACACCGCCCCGACGTTCGCCGCAGACAGCGGGGCGGCCGTTGCGTATACTGCGCGCGCCATGGCACGCGGCACGCGGCATAGAAGCATGAATCAGCGCGAGTGCGACGCCAATGTCTTCGAGCTGAGGCCGCCGTTCCGCGACCCGGTGCGGCAGAAGCTGTTCGGCATGATGCGCAAGTCGATGGAGCGCGTCTTCCTGATCGACCAGCTCAACCGCCTCTACCAGGCGGCGCGTCCGCGCCGGCGCGAGGGCGACTTCCTGGAGAACGCCCTGGCGCGCCATGGGCGCGCGACCTGCAGGTGACCGCGAGGCGATCTCGCCCGGGTGCCTGCCTCGGGTCCGGTCGTCGTCGTGGCCAACCATCCCTTCGGGGGCATCGAGGGGGTGGGCCTGCTGGCCCTGCTGCGCCGCGTCCGGCCCGACGCCGGATCTGGCCAACTACCTGCTGCGCCGCATGCCGGAGATGCACCCGTACTGCATCTTTGTCGACCCGTTCGGCGGGCCGCGCGCCCGTCCGCCGAACTGCGGCCGCCATGAAGGAGCTGCCTAATGGGTGCGCGAGGGGCACGTGCTGCCGCGTTCCCCTCCGGGGAGGTCTCCCACTGCAGCCTGCGCGCCGCGCCACGTGACCGACCCGAAGTGGAGCGAGACGATCGCCGGGGTCATCCGGCGCGCGGGCGCCACGTTGCCGGTGTTCGTCGAGGGCCGCAACAGCGCGCTGTTCCAGATGATGGGCATGGTGCACCCCGCCTGCGGACGGCCATGCTGCCCCGCGAGCTGTGAACAAGCGCGGGCAGACGCTGCGTTTCCGCATCGGGCAGCCCGGATCCCTTCGCGCGGCTGGAGCGCTATCGAGCGGCGACGGCGAGATGATGGATTACCTCCGCCTGCGCACCTACATCCTGAAGGGCCGCAGACGCCGGCGGAGGCCGGTGCCGCGGCGCGCGCAGCGGGCGGCGGCCGTGCGGAGCGCATGGCGCCCGTGGCGGAGCCGCTCTACCCCGAGACTGCTCGCTGCAGGACATCCTGCCTGCTGCCGCCCGAGGCCTGCCTGCTGGAGACGCGAGGATTCGCCGTGTACGCCGGCGCGCCGCGCCGCAGATCCCGAGCCTGCTCCACGAGATCGGCCGGCTGCGGGAGGTCGACGCTTCCGCGGGAGGCCGAGGGTACCGGGCCGGGCACTCGACCTGGACCGGTTCGACCAGTACTACACGCACCTGCTGCTGTGGAGCCGGAAGAAGAACGAACTGGTCGGCGCCTACCGCATCGGGAAGACCGACGAGATCCTGGCGCGCTACGGCAAGAAGAGGGCTCTACACGAGCACGCTCTTCCGCTACCGCGCGAAGCTGCTCACGACCATGGGGCCCTCGCTCGAACTCGGCCGCTCGTTCATCCGCGCCCGAGTACCAGCGCAACTACTCCTCGCTGCTGTTGCTCTGGCAGGGGCGTCGCCCGGTTCGTCGTGCGCGAACGCAAGTACACGGAACCTCTTCGGCCCCGTCAGCATCAACAACGAGTACAACACCGTCTCGCGCCAGATGATGGAGACGTTTCTCCGCGCGAATAATTTCCGCGACCGCCTCGGCGCGCTACGTCAGGCCGCGCCACCCGCCCTCGCGCCGCCGCGTGCGCGACGCGCTGGAACCCCGCAGTGCTCAAGCCGCGTCCATCGAGCCCGGAGGACATGTCCGGACCTGGTCGCCGAGATCGAGGCGGACCAGAAGGGCGTGCCCGGTGCTGCTGAAGCAGTACCTCAAGCTGGGGGGCAAGCTGCTCGGCTTCAACGTCGACCCCGGGTTCAGCGACGTGCTCGACGGGCTGATCTGGGTGGACCTGCTCGAGACCGATCCGCGCATCCTCGCGCGCTTCTTCGGCAAGGAGCACGTGGAGGCGTTCCGCCGCCACCACGGCCGGTAGAGTTGGCGGCCCCCGCCGCACGGGGTATACTGCCCCCGGGCGGCGGCGACCGCGCGGGAGGCACGGCATGAAGACGCTGGAAGAGACGTCGCGGGAACATGTGCTCGAAGAGGCGGCGCGGGAACCCGAGGCGCCGCTCGGCGCTCGGCCGCCGCACCCCGCGTGGGCGGCGGTGTGCCGGGCCGGCACGCGCCTCTGGCTCGACACGGGCGGCCTGGACGCGGCCTCCGCGCTGTGGGCCGCGGAGTTCGAGGCGCTCACCACGAACAACACCCTCCTGAACCGCGAGGTGCAGAAGGGGCAGTACGACGGCCTCGTGCGCCGCGCGGCGGAGGCCCTGCGGGCGGCCGCGCCCGGGGAGCTGGACGAGCGGGAGCAGGTCCGGGAGATCGCGTTCGTGCTGAATGCCCGCCACGCCCTCCGCCTCGTGCAGCGCTTCGACGCCTTCGTCAGCGTCGAGCTGCACACGGACGTGGCGGACGACGTCGAGCGCTCCGTGGCGTACGGGCTGCGCTACTTCGCCATCTGCCCCGAGCGGTTCTACGTCAAGGTGCCGCTCACGCCCGCCGGCCTGGTGGCGGCGCGGCGCCTGGGGGAGGCCGGCGTGCCGGTGAACTTGACGCTGGGTTTCTCGGCTCGGCAGACGCTGCTGGCCGCCGCGGTGGCACAGCCGGCGTTCGCGAACGTCTTCATGGGCCGGCTCGGCGCCTTCGTGGCGGACAACGGCCTCGGCAGCGGGGAGCTGGTCGGCGAGCGGGCGACGCGGTCCGCGCAGCAGGTGCTGACGGACCTGCGCGACCGGGGCGCCACGCAAACGCTCCTGATCGGCGCGAGCATGCGCGAACCGGGCCAGGTCGCCGCCCTCGCGGGGCTCGACGTGTTCACGATGCCGACCGGGGTGGCGGAGGGCTACGCGAAGGCGCCCGCCGCGACCGTGGCGCCCCGGGTCCGTGATCGGAGCCCGGTGGAGTTCGCCGCCGGCCACGACGCGCGGTCGACCGGGGCGGACACGCTGTGGGACGTGCCGGACGGCCTCGCGGCCGCGATCGAGGACCTCGGGCAGGTGGAGGCCCGGGACCTCTCGGCGGACGCGATCCGCGGGCGCCTGGCGGAGGCGGGCTGCGGCGGCCTGCTGCCCGACTGGACCGCGGAGGACCGGGCGCGGGCCGCCGCGGACGGGAAGATCCCCGTCTTCGAGGCCTGGCGCGAGCGCCTTGCCGGCGGCGACGTGGGGCTGGACGCCCTGATGAACCTCTCCGGGCTTCTTTCCTTCACCGCCGACCAGCGTGCGCTGGACGACCGGATCAGCGGCCTGCTCGCCTCCTGACGCCCCCGGGCGGGGGCGGGGCGGTCGGCGCCGCCGTTGCCCGCCGGCCCGGGCGCGGTTATAGTGGCACAGGGCGGGACGGCCCGGCGGGAGGTACGCACATGGTGGAAGGCGGCATCGATTTCAAGAAGGAGCAGGAGCGCACGCTCGCGCGTCCGCACCTCCGGGCGACGGGCATGGCGCGGCTGCTGTTCTGGGGCATGGACGTGGCGTACGGGCGCAAGACGACCCTGCCGAAGGTGCGCCTGCTCGAGATCCTCGCGCGTATTCCGTACCAGGCCTGGGAGACGAGCCAGTACGCGCGGCTCAGCCGCCGCTACGGCAGCGAAACCGACGTGGCGCGGGCGACGGAGATCCTCGAATGGGGCCGCCGCGCGCAGGACAACGAGTTCTGGCACCTGCGCGTCATCGAGCGGCGCATGCAGCAGACCGGCCTCCGCGAGGGGCCGTTCTGGACCGGGGTGGCCCACCCGGTCGTCTGCTTCAAGTACGCCCTGTTCTCCCGGCTCCTGGCGCGGGCGCGGATCGACCGCGCCTTCCACATGAACGCCGAGTTCGAGGACCACGCCGAGCGCACGTACATGCAGTTCGTCACGGACCACCCGGAACTCGAGGAGGAGCGCCCCGAGGACCCGCTCGTCAACGAGCGCGGCCCCTACGCGAGCTGGGCGGACGTGTTCCGGCGCATCGCCCTCGACGAGCGCGACCACATGAACGACAGCTTCCGCCACTGCGGCATGGGCGAGCGGGTGGCGGCGTACGCCGACGGCAGGAGCTGAACGGTTTATGTTGCCGCCCCGGCGGCTTTCCCCTAGGGTGCGCTCGATACGGCGGCGGCGCGGTAGCCAAGTGGTAAGGCACGGGTCTGCAAAACCTGTATTCGCGGGTTCGATTCCCGCCCGCGCCTCCAGCTCACCACCTCTCCCGGAGTGAACCTGTCGCATGGATGAGCACGCGGCCCGCCTGGGCGAGCGCATCGCGCGCCGCCACCGCGACCGTTTCGGCGTCCGGCCCGAAACGCTCGCCTACGCGCCCGGCCGCATCGAGGTGCTGGGCAACCACACCGACTACAACGAGGGGTACGTCCTCTCCGCGGCGATCGACGCGGGCGCCTGCTTCGCCCTGTCCGGGCGCGCGGACGGCGGGGTGACGCTTCTCGCGGCCGATCTCGGCGAGGAAGCCGCCTTTCCCCTGGCCCGTCCCGAGGCGGACGCGGTCACGCCCTGGGCCAACTACGGCAAGGGGGTCGCGCACCTGCTCGTGCCGGCCGCCGCGCGCGCGCGCGGGTTCAACGCGACCTTCGGCGGCGACATCCCGGCGGGTTCGGGGCTGTCGAGCTCGGCGGCCGTGGAGATGGCCACCGGCCTGGCCCTGGCCCGGCACTACGACGTGCGGCTCCCGCCGCTCGAGCTCGCGCGCGCCGGGCAGCGCGCGGAACACGAGTTCGCCGGGGCCCGGTGCGGCCTGCTCGACCAGATCACGAGCCTGCTCGGCCGCGAACGCGCCCTCGTGTTCACCGATTTCCGCTCGCTCGAGACGGACTGGGTGGACATGCCGGGGGGCGTGCTGTTCCTGGTCTGCAACACCGGCGTCAGGCACCGTCTCGTCGAGTCGGCCTACAACGAGCGGCGGGCGGCCTGCGAGGCCGCCGCGGCCCTGTTCGCCCGCCGCCTGCCGCACCCGGTCGGCGCGCTGCGCGACGTGTCGATGGAGGAATGGCAGGAGCTCGCCCCCGGGATGGAGCCCGCGGCCGCGCGCCGCTCGGCCCACGTGATCGGGGAGAACGAGCGCGTCCTCAAGGGCATGGACGCGCTGCGGCGCGGCGACCTGGCGGCGTTCGGCCACCTGCTCTTCGCCTCGCACGAGAGCTCGGTGAACAACTTCGAGAACTCCTGCGCCGAACTGGATGCGCTGGTCGAACAGGCGGAGCGCACGGGGGGCGTGCTGGGCGCCCGGCTCTCCGGCGGCGGGTTCGGCGGCAGCGTGATCGCGCTGGTGGAGGAGGGCGCGGCGGCGGAGGCGGGCCGGGCGCTCGCGGGCGCCTACGCCGCGCGCTTCGGCCACCCCGCGGACGTGCGCCCCGTGCGCGCCTCCGCCGGCGCGCGCCTGCTGTAGCCGGCGCGCGGCGTTTCAGCGCGCGGCCGCACCCTCCGCCCCGGCTTCCGGCGGGGACGCCACCCACTCCACGTAGTCGATCGAGACGTCCGCCGTCTGGAGGTAGTGCACGCGGAACTCGAGGTCGTTGACCTCCTCGTCGAGCGTGAACTCCAGCGTCTCCTCGCGCCAACCGCCGGCCTCCGGGTTCGCGGGCGTCACCTCGCGGGCGGCCAGCTGCCGCTCGCCGCGGGAGCAGGCCACCTCCAGCAGGGCGGCCGCCCGCCCGCCCTCCGACGGGCCGGCCCGGACGCGGAAACGCGCCGCGTGGCGTCCGGGCGCGGCGCGGAGATACGGGCCGTAGACCAGGAAACCCGGGGGCGTTGCGCCGCGGCGGGCCGTTCGCACGGCGCCGATGAGCGAGGCGGCCTCCGCGGTATTCTCCCCCACCCGGCCCGGCAGGTCGACCGCCGCGCGGCGGCGCAGCGCCCGCCACGCGAGTCGCCGGAGGTCGCCCAGGAAGGCGGGGGCATTGGCGAGCGACCGCTCCACGAACTCGCAGATCACCAGGTCGGGCCGGACCCGTTCGACGAGTTCTGGGTCCACGTGCCCGTACGCCACCGCCACCGTGCGGCGGAAGTGCGGCAGCAGGAACGGCAGGAGCGCAACGCCGAAGGAGTCGTGGAAGACGAGGGCCGTGGGGGCGCCGGGGTCCGGCCCGGCGAACTCCCGGAGCTGCAGGCCGGGCGCGGCGAACGCCGATTCGACGCGCCGGACGCCCGAGGTGTCGGGCACCGGGCCCACGGGGAACGGCTCGGTGAGGTCCCCGGGCAGTCCGAGCAGTTTCGCGAGGTCGCCCGTGCCGCGGCCCGGGGGCGGCGCGGGCAGCTCGGCGCGGGCTACCGGGCGCAGGCCGGGCACGAGCGCGTTCGCGGCGGTGAGCAGCTCGCGGTAGGCGACGAACGCGCCCTCCGCGTTCCAGTGCGTGTCGAGGCGGTAGTACACGGGGCCGCCGCTGCGGGCCGCGCGCAGGGCGGGCCGCAGGTCGACCGCGGCGACGCCGGCCTCACGGCAGAGCCGGAGGACCTGGTCGAGCCGGTCGGGTCCGGCGGCCCGGCGGTAGCAGGCGGGCATGCGGTCGGGGTAGATCGTGCTCTTGTCGGGGGCGGCCACCAGGAGCAGGGGCGTCGCGGTCCGCCGGGACCACGTCCCGAGGAGGTCCAGGCCCTGGCGCGTCGCCTCCCGCTCGCGCCCGGTGAACGGCGGCGCGCGCTGGAAGACAGTCAGCTCGTCGGGGTGCCCGAAGAAGAGCCAGCCGTCCCGGCCGGCGAGGACCTTGCGCGAGGGCGAGGTGCGGAGGCCGAACCACAGGGCGTAGTTGTACGCGTACGCGAGGCCGTCGCGGAAGCCGAAGCGGTCGTTGTAGAACCGCTCGAACTCGCGCGGGAAGAGCCGAAGCGTCCGGGCGTCGACGGGCCGGCGGGGCGGCCGGGCGCGGTACCGGTTTTCCGTGAAGGCCGGCCGGGGCGCGATGCGCACGAGGTGGTCGACGGTGGGCAGGACCAGGAACGCGCCGAAGACGGCGACGGAGAGCCAGCGGCCCGCGGTCAGCACGTGTGGGTAGGCGGTC
Source organism: uncultured bacterium (assembly GCA_963744655.1). Classification (GTDB taxonomy): domain Bacteria; phylum Verrucomicrobiota; class Kiritimatiellia; order PWTM01; family PWTM01; genus CAVUUJ01. The sequence continues at coordinate 1,802,729 of CAVUUJ010000002.1, forward strand.
TTCATGCGTCGCTCAAAACCGGAAGTAGATGAAAGGGTTGTACGTTCCGCGGGCCAGCAGCAGGGCGCAGAGGATCAGCACGGCGGCCGTGGCCGCCGCCGCGCCCAGGTGGCGGGCGGCCAGCCACGCGACCCGTCCCGCGGGCCGCCGCGCGGCCCGGATGCGCAGCCCGCGCCCGAGCCGCCGCAGCAGGCCGGCGACGGGCGTGGCGCCGACCGCCCCGGCGGCGATGACGAGCAGCACGTGCGGCGTCAGCAGCATCGCCGGGTTGACCGCCACGCCGTCGGCCGGGGTCAGCCCGGCGAGGGACCCGAGGTAGGCGAGGGCGTCCGCGAAGGACTCGCACCGGAAGAGCACCCAGCTCACCGCCGTCAGCAGGAGGACGTACGCGTGCCGGAGCGGGCGCCACAGGCGGTCGAGCAGGCGGCCCAGGCCCAGCCGTTCGAGGACCAGGAAAGCGCCGTGGAAAAGGCCCCACGCGACGAAGGTCCAGCTCGCGCCGTGCCAGAGGCCGCAGAGCAGGAACACGACCAGCAGGTTGCGGTACGTGCGCCACGGCCCCGCGCGGCTCCCGCCCATCGGGAGGTAGAGGTAGTCGCGGAACCAGGTCGACAGCGAGATGTGCCACCGCTGCCAGAACTCGCGCAGGGACGTGGCGATGTAGGGGTAGCGGAAGTTCTCCATGAAGCGGAAGCCGAACAGGCGGCCAAGGCCGATCGCCATGTCCGAGTAGCCCGAGAAGTCGAAGTAGATCTGCAGGGTGTAGCAGAGCACGCCGAGCCAGGCGGTGCCCGGCGTGAGCCCGCCGCCCGCCGCGGGGAAGACCCGGTCGGCCACTTCGCCCATCGCGTTGGCGATGAGCATCTTCTTGCCGAGTCCGACGGTGAACCGGCGGAGCCCGCGCACGGCGCCGCGCAGGGTGGTCTTTCGCCGGTCGATCTGGGACGCCACGTCCCTGTAGCGGACGATGGGGCCGGCGATGAGCTGCGGGAACAGCCCGATGTAGAGCCCCACCCGCAGGGGATTGCGCCGGGCCTCGGCGTCGCCGCGGTGGACGTCGAGCACGTAGGACAGCGCCTGGAACGTGAAGAAGGAAATGCCGATCGGGAGCGGGATGTCCGGCACCGCCAGCGGGCCGGCGCCCAGGCCCGCGCGCAGGGCGTTGAGGTTGGCCACGAGGAAGTTCGCGTACTTGAAGACGAGGAGCAGGCCGACGTTGAACAGCACGGCGAGCGTCACCGGCGCCCGCCCCGGGCGGCCCGCGGCCCGGCGGCGCCCGGCCCACGCCGCGAGGGCCGTGTTGAGGGCGATGGAGGCCACCATCACGAGCACGAAGTAGACCTCGCCCCACGCGTAGAAAAAGAGGCTCGCGGCCAGGAGCCAGACGTTGCGCGCCCGCAGCCCGGGCAGGACCAGGTAGACGCCGAGGGTGACCGGCAGGAACAGGAACAGGAATACGGCCGAGCTGAATACCATGGTGCGAGGCGTCCCGCCGGAATGCGCGGGAGTATGGCGGCGCGCCGTCCGCAGCGCAAGATCGACGCGGGGCAGGGACCGGGAGCGCCCCGTGGGTGCCCGCGGCGGGCACCTCGTCACGCGACCACGCTGTCACGCCGCTTGAGCCGCGTTACGCCGCGGCGGCACGCGACACACGCGGCGGCCGCGAAGCGGCGGACTCTTCACGACCTCGTGAACCGTCCAGGCTAGGAGGGCATGCCGGTGGCCAGGCGGTGCGCGCGCGGCGGCTCCAGCAGCGTGCGGTAGACCACGGCGCGGCGCAACGCGCCCCGCGTGTGGAGATCCGGGCGGAACCCGATGGACGACGCGGCGCGCCCCGTCCCGATGGCGAAGCGCCGGAGCGCCCCCACGTTGCCCGCGGGCAGGGCGACGGTGGGCATCCTCATCGACGAGAGCGCGGCGCCGGCCGACAACCTGCGCTGCCGGGCGAGCGCGGGGCTCTTCGCGTCAAAGTGTTCCCCCGCGGCGACCGGCGGCGCCTCCGCCGTACGGGCCCGGGAGGGCCGGGGGGCGCGGGGGCCCGGCCGGTCGTCCCGCGCGACGGGCTCCGCCCGGCGCGCGGCGGGGCGGGCGGCGGCGGGCGCCGCCGGAACCGGCGTCCCGGGCACGGGGGGCGGCACGGCCGCCGGGCGCGCACGCCGTCCGGCCAGCTGCTCCAGGAAGTCGCGCAGCTCGGCTTCGGGCGAGTCCGCGGGGCGGGGCGGAAGCGGGGCGCCGGGACCGCGGTCCGGCCGCGGCGGCGCGCCCGGCGGCGCTCCGCGGCGCTGCCTGGCGCTGCGCGCGGCCAGCTGGCCGATCACCCACACCACGGCCATGACGAGGAACACGATGCCCTCGAACCTCGAGGTCGCCGCTCGCATCCACGTATCGCTCATGCGGGGCGGGTCCTATTCGTGTTTCGGCGCGCGCTCGGCCGACTCGTCGCCGCCGGCGATCGACTCGCGCATGGCCGTGTCGGCCATGACGTTCTGCATGCGGTAGAAGTCCATCACGCCCAGCTTGCCGTCGCGGAAGGCCTGGGCGATGGCCAGCGGCACCTCGGCCTGCGCCTCGATCACCTTCGCCTGCATCTCCTGCACGCGCGCGCGCATTTCCTGCTCGGCCGCGAAGGCCATGGCGCGGCGGCCCTCGGCCTCGGCCTGGCGCAGCTTCTTGTCGGCCTCCGCGCGCTCGGTCTCGAGCAGCGCGCCCACGTTGGCCACCTCGCGCGCGCCGCTGACGCCCGCCACGCTCACGTCCGCGATGTCGATCGAGACGATCTCGAACGCGGTCTGGGCGTCGAGGCCGCTCTGCAGCACCTTGCGGCTGATGTGGTCGGGGTTTTCGAGCACGTCCTTGTAGGAGGGCGACGAGCCGATGGCGCTGACGATGCCCTGGCCGACCCGCGCGATGATGGTGTCCTCCGTGGCGCCGCCGACGAGGCGGTCGAGGTTGGCGCGCACCGTGACGCGCGCCTTGACCAGGAGGCGGATGCCGTCCTTGGCCACCGCGTCGAGCATCGTGGTCCCCTTGGCCGGGTCGGGGCAGTCGATCACCTTGGGGTTCACGCTGGTGCGCACGGCGTCGTAGACGTCGCGGCCGGCGAGGTCGATGGCCGTGGCCTGCTGGAAGCTCAGCTCGATGTTCGCCTTGTCGGCGGCGATCAGGGCCTGGACGACGTTGATGACGTTGCCGCCGGCGAGGAAGTGGGCCTCGAGCGGGTCCGTGTCGATATCGAGCCCGGCCTTCACGGCGCGGATCCGCGCGTCGACGATCAGCGTGGGCGCGACGCGGCGCAGCTTCATGCCCACCAGGTTGAACAGGCTGACCCGCGCGCCCGACATCCACGCGCGCACCCACACCTTGAGGAAGAAGAAGAAGACCCCGGCGACGATGAGCACGCCGATGGCCAGCAGGAAGGACAGGATTTGAATCACGGGCATGGCCGACTCCTCCTTGCCGCCGGGCCCCGGGCTCTCGCGGCGCGCCCGCGCGCGCTCCGGCAGGGACGTCCGGCGACGTGGGTAGAGTACACGCTGCGGCGCCGCGGCGCAACGCCCGCGGGCGGCGGGCCGTTCGCCGCCCGTCAGCCGGCGTACTTCCGGGGCTCGATCCCGTACTGGCGGACCTTGTAGCCGAGGATCCGCGGGGTGGATCCCAGGGCGCGCGCGGCGGCGGCCATGTTGCCCCGGGTGGACTTGAGGGCGTCGCGGATCAGGTCGCGCTCGTACGCGGCCACGAGGTCCTTGAGCCGGCCCCGGGGCCGGCGCCGGTGGCCTCGGCCGTCTGCAGGGTCGGGGGCAGGTGGTGCGGGTGGATCACGTCGCCCTCGGCCACGAGCACGGCGCGCTCGATGCAGTTCTCCAGCTCCCGCACGTTGCCCGGCCAGTGGTAGCGCGATCAGCATGTCGATCGCCGCGCTGGAGAGCCGGCGGACGTTCTTGCCGTCGTCGCTGGCGTACTTCTCGAGGAAGTGGTCGGCCAGCAGCACGATGTCCGCCTTGCGCTTGCGCAGGGGCGGGCACGTAGATCGGGAAGACGTTGAGCCGGTAGAAGAGGTCCTCGCGGAAGCCGCCCTCCTGGACCATGGCCTCGCAGGTCCCGGTTGGTGGCGGCGATGACGCGCACGTTGACCTTGATCGTCTCGCGTGCCGCCGACCCGCTCGAACTCCCGCTCCTGGAGCACGCGCAGCAGCTTGATCTGGATGCGTCGGGGAGATCTCGCCGATCTCGTCGAGGAACAGCGTGCCGCCGTGGGCCAGTCTCGAAGCGCCCCTTGCGCTCGGTCGATCGCCCCGGTGAAGGCGCCCTTCTCGTGGCCGAACAGCTCGCTCTCGATCACGCTCTCGGGCAGGGCCGCGCAGTGGACGCGTGACGAACGGCTTGTCGGCCCGGTCGCTGTTGTAGTGGATCGCGTGGGCCACGAGCTCCTTGCCCGTGCCGGTCTCGCCCGACGATCAGCACCGTGGTCGGGCTGCTGCGAGACCTGGGCGATCTGGTCGTAGACCTCCTGCATCTCGTGCGAGTTGCCGATGATGTTGGCGGGGCGGAAGCGGTCGCGCAGCTCGCTGCGCAGGCGCTCGTTCTCCTGCTCGAGCCGCTCGCGCTCCTCCTGCGCCGTGCGGCGCAGCTTCACGGCCTGGGCGATCATGGAGGCGACGATGGTCAGCAGGCGGACGTCCTCGTCCAGGTCGTAACCGGGCACGTAGAGGCGGTCGACGCTCAGCGCCCCGACGACCTCCTTGCCGACCTTGATGGGCACGCAGATGAAGGAGGTGTCGGCCCGCTTGCCGCGGCGCGGTCTTGTCGAGGAACGCGTCGGACTCGCTCGTCTTCGCGGATGACCGCCGGCTTGCCCGTGAGCACGACCTTGCCGGTGACGCCCTCGCCGAGCTTGTAGCGCCCGCGTCGCGCCTGCTGTGGCGAGAGGCCGTGCGCGGCCTCGATCAGGATGTCGCCCGTGTGGCGGTTCAGCAGGGTCAGCGTCCCGTACTGCATGTCCATGTGCTCGGCCAGGGCCTCGAGGACGGGGCTCACCACGTCGCGCAGGTCCAGGCTGTCGTCCAGCAGGCGGCTGATGTCGTAGAGCAGCTCCAGTCTCGCCGGGCTGGTGGTGGCCGGACGGGCCGGATCCGGGGTTTCGCGCTCATGGCAGGCTCCTCACGTGCGTTCGCGGTACAGGTTGGTGATCGGCATGCGCCGGTCGCGGCCGAAGGCCTTGGGCGTGATCTTGACGCCGGGCGCGCCCTGGCGCCGCTTGTACTCGCTGCGGTCGACCAGGCGGATCACCCGGCGCACGAGGTCCGGGGTCGAACCCCGCGGCGACGATGCCGTCGAAGCCCTCGTCCCGCTCGACGTAGCGCTCCAGGATGGGGTCGAGCAGCTCGTAGGGCGGCAGCGAGTCCTGTCCTTCTGGTCGGCGCGCAGCTCGGCGGTGGGCGGCCGCTCGATGGTCGAGGGGGGGATCACCGGGGCCGCCCGGCTGCGCGTTGCGCCAGCGCGCCAGCTCGAAGACCAGCGTCTTGGGCACGTCCTTGATCACCGCGAAGCCGCCGACCATGTCGCCGTACAGCGTGCAGTAGCCGGTGGCCATCTCGCTCTTGTTGCCGGTGGTGAGCACCAGCCAGCCGAACTTGTTCGAGAGCGCCATGATGAGCAGTGCCGCGGATGCGGGCCTGCAGGTTCTCTTCGGTCGTGTCGGGGCCGCGACCCGGGCCAGAGCGGGCGGAGCTGCGCCAGGGCGCTCTCGTAGAGGGGTTCGATGGGCAGCTCGAGGAAGCGGGCGCCGAGGCCGCGGGCCGTCGCGGCGGCGTCGGCGCGCGTGCCGGGGGAGGAGTACCGCGAGGGCATGGTGACCGCCACGACCCGTTCCGCGCCGAGCGCGTCGACGGCCAGCGCCAGCGACCAGCGCCGAGTCGATGCCGCCGCTGAGGGCCACGACGGTGCGCTTGAACCCGTTCTTGTCCACGTAGTCGCGCAGGCCGAGCTGGAGCGCCTCGTACACTTCCTCGACGGCCCCGGGCAGGGCCTCGATCCGCGGCGCGCGCGCGGCGCGCGCGGCCGCGGGGTCGGCGGCCAGGGCCACCCGCCGCACCGCGCCCGCCGCGGGCCGTCCGGCCTCCCCCCGGGCGGGTTCCCCTCGCGCCGCCGCCGGGAGATCGAACCACAGCACGTCCTCGCGGAACAGCCGCGCCCGCGCAAGGAGCCCGCCGTCGGGTCCGAGCACCATGCTCCCCCCGTCGAAGACCAGCTCGTCCTGCCCGCCCACCAGGTTGCAGTACACCAGGTGCGCGCCCAGCCGTCCGGCCGTACGGCCCAGCTCCTGCCGCCGCTGCTCGACCTTGCGGCGGTGAAACGGGGACGCGGACAGGTTGAGCAGGGCGTCGATCCGCTCCTCCTCCAGCATTCGGCAGGGCGGCCCGTCCGCCTGCCACGTGTCTTCGCAGATGTGCACGCCCAGCCGCAGGCTCCCCGTGTCCACCACCAGGCCGTGCCGTCCCGGAACGAACAGGCGCTTCTCGTCGAAGACCCCGTAGTTCGGCAGGAGCTGCTTGTGATAGACCGCCACCCGCTCCCCGCCGAAGAACAGGTGCGCGGCGTTGCGCACCCCGTCGTCGCCGCCGTCCGGCGCGCCGACCACGACGAGCGCCTCCGGCGGGAGGTCGCGCGCGATCCGGTCCAGCTCCGCCGCGCCGTCCTCCAGGAAATGACGCTTGCCCACCAGGTCGTCGGGCGGATAGCCGCAGAGACACAACTCGGGGAAAAGCACCAGGCCCGCGCCCTGCGCGGCCAACTCCTCCGCCGCGCGCAACACCTTGTCGGCATTCGCACGCAGAGCGCCCACCACGAAATCCATCTGGGCCAGCGCAACTCGAAGGCTTTTCATGCGACAAAAATGTAGACGCTGTGCGCCGTTGCGACAAGCTTGAATTGAGTTGGAAGGGAGAAGACAGGAGGGGGTGTGCCGGGGGTGTTCGGGGGGGGGCGGGCGGTGTCAACTTGTCGCGCCGGGGGCGGGCTGTTATAAGAGCGCGCAAAGCGGGGAGGGTTGACCATGCAGTGGTACTACGCCAAGAACAAGCAGCAGTTGGGCCCGGTGGAGCAGGGGGAGTTGATCCGGATGGCACGGGACGGACGGCTGGCGCCCGGTGACCTGGTGTGGAACCCGGACATGGGCGATGCGTGGCGGCCGGCCGGCGAGGTGGCCGAGCTGTTTCCGCCGCTGGAGCGCGAAGCGGCCTTCGTGCCGGGGATGGACGCCGCGCGGCGCGCCGCGGGGGGCGGGGGGCTGACGCCCAACGGGGAGCTGGCGGCGCGGGCGCGGGCGGCGCTGGGCGGCCGCTGGGGCCTGGCGGTGGGCTTCACCGTCGTGCTGTTCCTCCTGATGATGGCCGGCAGCTTGGTCAGCGGCCTTCTCCCGGGCGGCTCCCTGCTGTTCCAGTTGCTCGTGACCGGGCCCCTCACGGTCGGCATGTGCCTGTTCTTCCTCGCGCTCGCGCGGCAGGGCGACGCGGCCATCGGCCAGCTGTTCGGCGGCTTCCAGCGCTTCGGCGCGGCGGTCGGCACCTACCTGCTCGTCTGCCTCTTCGTCACGCTGTGGATGCTCCTCGTGCTGGTGCCGGCCGGGGTCCTCGCGGCGGTCCTCGCGCTCGGGTCGGGCGGCCTCTCCGCGCTGCGCGGCGGCGACCTCGAGGGGTTTACGCCGGCCCACCCGGAGCTTTTCGTCGCGTTGCTCGTCGTCACCGCCGTGGTCGCCACCGTCGTCAGCACGGTCGTTCAGCTCCGCTACGCGATGGCGTACTTCCTCGTCGCCGACGACCCGGCCGCGCGGCCGCTGGAGGCCGTCCGGCGCAGTGTCGCCATGATGAAGGGGAACAAGGGCAAGCTGTTCCTGCTCTTCCTGCGCTTCATCGGCTGGTGGCTGCTGGCCGTGCTGACCTGCGGGATCGGCTACCTCTGGGTCTGGCCCTACGTCATGACGAGCTGGGCCTGCTTCTACGACGACCTGGCCGCGGAGGGGTGAGCGGATGGCCGACGGCATCGCCCCGCGCCTGCGGTCGCGCCGGCTCCGCCTGATGAGCCGTTCGCCGCTGTTCCGCGCGCGCCTGCGCCAGGTGGAGCAGCTGCTCGGCCCGACGAACGGCCTCGCGTGCCTGGACGTGGGCGGCGACGCGGGGCTCGTCAGCCTGTTCCTTCGCGCGCGCGGCGGCACGTGGTCCAGCGTCGAAACGCCCGGCCCCGCGTTCGAGGCCCTCGAGGCCGCCGTGGGCGAGCGCGCCTACGCGCTCGGGGCCGACGGGTCGCTGCCCTTCGAGAAGAACACGTTCGACGGCATCGTCGTGGTCGACCTGCTGGAACACCTGGCCGACGACGCCCACTTCATCCGCGAGTGCCACCGCGTGCTCAAGCCGGCCGGCCGGCTGGTCGTGCAGGTGCCGCACTACCGGTCCTTCGCCCCCCTGCGCGGCCTGCGCGCCGTCCTGGGCTTCGCCGACGACCGCATCGGCCACGTGCGGCCGGGCTACAGCGCGCCCCACCTCTTCGACGTGCTCAAGGACGGGTTCGACGTGCAGGAGGTCAAGTCGTACTCCCGTTTCTTCGCCGAGGCGGCCGAGCTGCTGGGGCACGCCCTCGCGGGCCGCGGCGACGCGGGGTGGGACATGGCGGGCCTGTCGCTCGAGGGCCTGCGCGAGGAGACCTTCCGCCGGCTGCGGGCCCACTGGGGTTTCTTTCACGCGCTGGCCTGGTTCGGCGCGCAGCTCGACCGGCTGCTGCTCTTCAGCCGGGGCTACCGCCTGATCGTCCGCGCGAAGCGGCGCCTCTGGATTCCGCGCAAGACCCCGATCCTGCGCGACGGGCGCTCGATCGCCGAGGCGACGCTGGGCACGCGCATCGGCACGGCCTCGCCGCTGGCCTCCGTGTCGCAGCCGCCCTCCAAGGAATCCGTGCGTGCGCGTCGCTGAGCCCGCCGGCGGGCGGTTCAGACCAGCTCGGCGAACACGGCGTCGCTGACGAAGAGCGCGCGGTCCGCGAGGCGGAGCCCGCGCGCGTCGCGCTCCAGCAGGCCGCGCCCGGCGAGGCGGCGGATCTGCGGCCCGCGCAGGGCCTCGTAGTCGAAGCCGGTGAGGCGGCGGAACGCCGCGCGGTCCCACCCCGCCAGGCGGCGCAGGCCGAAGACGAGCGTCTCGCGCGCGTGCGCCTCGGGGTCGAGGCGCTCTTCGAACGCGCGCGGGGACCGGCCCCCGGCAACCGCACCGGCCCACGCCGCCGGGGAGGGCAGGTTGCCCCAGCGCGCCCCGTGCCGGTGCGAGTGCGCGGCCGGCCCGGCGCCGAGGTACTCGCCGCCCGACCAGTAGAGCAGGTTGTGCCGGCACGCGAAGCCGGGCCGGGCGAAGTTGGACAGCTCGTAGTGTTCGTAGCCCGCCGCGCCGAGGGTGGCGCGGAGGGCCTCGAACTGGTCCCGCGCCTCCTCGTCCTCCACGGCCGGCAGGTCCCCGCGCGCGGCGCGCGCCGCGAGCGGCGTGCCCTCTTCCAGGGAGAGCGCGTACACGGAGACGTGCTCCGGCCCGAGGGCGAGCGCCCGTTCCAGGTCGCGTTGGAGCTCCGCCCGCGCCTGGCCGGGCACGGCGTGGATCAGGTCGAGGCCGATGTTACCGAAGCCCGCCGCGCGCGCCGCGGCGAAGGCGCGCGGTATGTCGGCGGCGGTGTGGGCGCGGCCGAGCAGCCGCAGCCGGGCGGGGTCGAAACTCTGCGCGCCGATCGAGAGCCGGTCCGCCCCGCCCGCGCGCAGGGCCTCGAGCCGGGCCGGGGTGAGCGTTCCCGGGTTGGCCTCGACACTCCACTCCGCCGCAGGGCGTCCGCGCAGCGGCCGGGCGGCCAGGCGGAGCAGCCGCGCGAGGTCGCCCGCCGCCAGCGCCGTGGGGGTGCCCCCGCCGACGAAGACCGTGCGCGGCGCGAAGTCCCCCGGCAGGCCGTCGATCTCGCGTTCCAGCGCCTCGAGGTAGTGCGCCACGGCCCCGGGACCCGCGCGGTCCAGGGGGACGGAGCAGAAGTCGCAGTAGGCGCACTTGCTCCGGCAGAAGGGGACGTGGACGTAGAAGCCGGGGGCCGGGGGCTGCGGGTCGGGGACGGGGGGGTTCACGCCCTGCTCGCGTTCCCGGCGGGTCAGCCGGCCGCGACCTCGGCCCGCTGGGTTCCCAGGCCTTCCACGCCGGTCTCGAGCACGTCGCCGGGCCGCAGGAGGACCGGGGGCGTTCGGGCGGAGCCGATGCCCGACGGGGTGCCCGTCGCGATCACGTCGCCCGGTTCCAGCGTCAGGGCGGCGCTGAGGAAGGCGAGGACGAACGGGAGGCGGAACAGCATGTCGCCCGTATGCCCGTCCTGCAGCGGCTCGCCGTTCAGGCGCGAGAAGACGCGGAGGCCGTGGGGGTCGCCCGCCTCGTCGGGGGTGACCAGGAAGGGCCCCAGCGGGCAGAAGGTGTCCATGCTCTTGCCGACGTGCCACTGCCCGCCGCGCCGCTGCGCCTCGCGGTCGGTGACGTCGTTGACCACGAGGTAGCCGGCGATGCAGCCGGCCGCCTCCTCCCCGGCGAGGCCGCGCGCCTCGCTGCCGATCACGCAGGCCAGTTCCGCCTCGCCGTCGACCACGCGCGAGGCCGGGCGGATGCGGATGGGGTCGAACGGGCCGTTGACGGAGGAGGCGGCCTTGGCGAAGACCACGGGGGTCTCGGGCACGCCGCCGCCGAACTCCTCGGCGTGCGCGGCGTAGTTGCGGCCGAGGCAGAGGATCTTGCCCGGCCGCGCGACCGGGGGGCCGAGGCGGAGGCCTTCCGCGTCCAGCACGCGACGCCCCGGCTCGGCGAGGAGCCCGCGCAGGCGGTCGAGCCCGCCGCGCCGGAAGAAGGCGTCGTCGTAGTCGGCGAGGTCGAAGGCCATGCCGCGCACGTCGAGGAGGCCCGGCCGGCCGGGCCCCATGCCGTCGTCGAGCCAGACGCCGGGCCGCTCCCCGCCGGGCGGGCCGAAGCGCACCAGTTTCATGACGGGTCCTCCTGCTGCCCCGTGCCGGGCGCCCGTTTCCCGCGCCGGACGAAACGGGTGGTCCTGGACACGGCCTGCCCGTCGGGCCCGAGCGCCTCGCGGGAGGAACCGGCCCCGGCCAGCACCTGGTCGGCGGTGCGGAAGTGGCACTTGGCGGTTTCGAGCAGCACGCCCGGCCCGCGCGCCCTGACCAGGTCGACCGCCGCCTCGCGGACTGCGGCGGAGGCGCCCTTTGGGAAAGGGCGCCCGTACTGTTTGCCGAGGCCTTCCAGCGCCTCGAGGAATCCGCAGCGCGCGAGGATCGAGGCCGCCGCCACGGCCGGGTCCGATTCCGCGCGCGGGCGCTGCTCGAGGGCGATCCGCCGTCCCTTCTTCAGGAGGGCCTGGCGGATCTGGCGCTCCGGGCCGAACTGGTCCGCCACCGCGCGCCCGCAATCCGGGACCCGGTCGAGCAGGTTCTCGATGGCCCGCGCATGGCCCCACGCGAGCAGGCGGTTCACGTTGCCCATGGAGGCGTACAGGCGGTTGTAGGCGCGCGGGCCGACGGTGACCAGCGCGAAGCGGCCGCCCAGCATGCCGCGCAGCTCGCGGCCCATGTCCAGCGCCTTGCGGTCGCTCGTGATCGTCTTGCTGTCGCGCACCTTCATGCGCTGGAACGCGCGCGCGAGGTCGGCGTCGACGTAGGCCGCGGCGATGACCATCGGGCCGAAGAAATCGCCCTTGCCGCTCTCGTCGATGCCCATGTGCGGCCGGAACGCCTCCGGGTGCCGCTCCTCCTCGTACCCGCTCACGATGTCGCCCAGGACCTGCGGTTCGAGGACGAACTGGACCCAGTCGGCCGCCCCGCGGCCCTGCACGACCAGCTTCCCGCTGAGGTACAGCACGATCCGGCAGTCCGGCCGCTCGGCCGCGGTGCGGGCGAACGGCACCTCGACCGGGACGTAATTGCCCACGCGCAGCTCGCGGCCGACGGCCTCCTGCTGGCCCGCGGAGAGTTTGAACGTGTAGGCGGTTGGCCGCGTCTCATGCACGGGGGTCAGGCTAGCCGCTGGGGGCCGGACTGGCAATAGCCCCGTCGGGCGTTGCCCGCGGCTGGAGAAATGCGGCTTTTAGCAGTTGACGCCGTGGGGTATGCGGAACTAACTTGGGCCTGAAGGTACGGGCCTATCCGGGCGGGGCGTGGGACTCCGGGAGTAGCAACCAGCAGGAAGGACAACACAATGAAGAAGCTGATCGGTCTGTTTCTCGTGGGGTTGATGGCGTGGGCCGCTGTTCCCGCCGCACAGGCGCAGGACGGGGACGGCGCCATGGTGACGCAGGGCGAGCTGGCGCAGCGCCTGGTGCAGCGCCTGGGGCTGTGGCGCTTCCTGGCCACCCCGAAGCCGACGGACGCGGAGTGCTTCGCCGCGCTCATGTCCGCGGGCATCACGTTTTCGAAGGACGGCTTCAAGGCCGACGAGCCCGTGACGGCGGCGATGCTCGCCCGCGTGCTGGTCCTGTCGCTGGGCGGCGGCAAGCGCGTGCCGGCCGAGTCGCAGGACGACCCGCAGGCCTGGATGGACGCGCTGAAGGACATGATGGTGGACATGAACCTGCTCGAGACCGTCGAGGGTTCGCTCAGCGTGCTGACGCCCGACGAGGGCGTCAAGAACGTGGTCGAGTGGTTCAGCCTTTCCGTCGACGAGTTGCGTCGCCGGCAGGTGGGGCTGTCCGACACGATCGAGATCTTCACGGGCGGCATCGTATTCCCGCAGGCGGACGTGACGCCGGACTTTGTGGCGCCGGGTGCGTGAGCCGGGCGGCGGCCGGGGGTGGACGGTTAACACGGGGAAGGAGAGGCTGGATATGAGGACGAGAATGAACGCGGTGTGTGCGGTCGTGCTGGTGCTTCTTGCGACGGTCTGGACGGCTTCGGCCGAGAAGCCGAGGAACCTGACGGTCGAGAATTCGCTCCGGCTGGGTTTTGACGACAACGTCTACCTGAGCTCGAGCAACGAGGAGGACAGCTTCCGCATCACGGACGAGCTGGCCCTTACGGGCGACCTCCGCCTGGAGAACACCTACCTCAGCCTGCGCTACCGCGCGGGACTGACGTGGTACGACAACCGCCCGGACAACGACACCGAGTGGAGCCACCAGGTGAACTTCCTGTGGAACCAGACGCTGTCGCGGCGCTTCTCGCTGGGCGTGCTGGACGCGTTCTCCTACCAGGACCGCCCGGAGCTGATCAACGAGGACGGCACCATCCGCCGCTCGGATTCCAGCTACGCGTACAACTCGCTGAACGCGACACTGGCCACGATCCTCTCGGCCAAGACGCGGCTGGACCTCTCCGGCCGCAGCCAGATGCTGCGTTACGACGAGGAGCGCCTGGCCGAGGTGGAGGACTACGACATCTACGGCGCCGGCGCCACGCTCCGCAGCCAGGTGGCCAAGGAGACGGCCGCGTTCATGGACCTGCGGTACGAGTCGCTGGAGTACACGGACTCGGCTAGTCTCGCGCTCTCCCCGGTGCTCCTTCCCGGGTCGGCGGAGGTGAGCCAGGTCACGGTGCCCGACCGGGGCGCGGACACGACGTCGGCGGGCGCGGGCGTGGAACACACGTTCAACCCGAACCTGATCGGGATGGCCCGCGCGGGCCTGACGTACAAGGAATACGACGCGGCCAACAGCGACAACGACAGCGCGCCGTACGGCGAGCTGAGCCTCACGATGCTGCCGTCTCCCGCGACCCGCGTCACGCTGGGCGCCGCCTACTCGCTGTTCCAGTCGAGCGTGTCGACCTACGCGAACCAGGAACGCACCGCCCTGACGCTGAAGGTGGGGCACGACCTGGCCGCCAAGGTGCAGGTGAGCGTTGCGGCCTCGTTCGTGAACTCCGACTACGAGGCGGCCGACACCGTGGACACGGTGGCCGAGGATACCGCCACGGACGGGAACGAGGAAGCGCTGACCCTGGCCACGCGCCTTACCTACCGGGTCAACCGGACCAACTGGCTCGAAGCCGGCTGGAGCCTGAGCGACCTGTCGTCGGACGTCCGCTCCGATTACCAGCGGAACATCTACGACATCGCGTGGAGGGTCCGCCTGTAGAGGCGTAGAGGCGGCCACGGTTCGACCGGTTGGATGCCGATGAGGCAGGGCTCTTAGCGGGCCCTGCCTCGTCGGAGTTTACCAAGCCCAGCAGCAGGCGGAGCCCATGGAACAGCAAACGCAGCAGCAAGAAGCCGGTCTGCACTTCCTCGACTACTGGCGGGTCATCCGCTCCCGCAAGGAGATCATCCTGGCGGTGACCCTGCTGGTCGTGCTGACGGGCACCGCGTACACCTTCACCCTGCCGCGCATCTACATGGCGCAGACCCGCATCATGGTGCGGGACGACGCCATGGACATCGACGTGTTCGAGCGCCAGACAGGCGTCGGCTACAACCCGTACTTCCTGCGCACGCAGTACGAGGTGATCCAGTCGCGGCCCATCCTGTACCAGGTCGGGGCGAACCTGAACCTGGCCCAGGTGTGGGGCGAGGAGTTCAACGAGGACAAGAGCCCGTTGAGCCGGACGGACACGTACGAGATCCTGACGCGTTCGATCAAGGTGGAGCAGTACCGCGACACGAGCCTGATTGCGATCAACGTGTACCGCGAGAACCCGGAAGAGGCCGCCCTCATCGCCAACGAGGTCGCGCAGGTGTACCGGGACCAGCGCCTTTCGCTCAAGCGCCGCGAGGTCAAGCGCGGCATCGACGCGATGCAGGGCGAGCTGGAGAAGCAGCGCGAGAAGCTGGACATGGCGGAGCGCGAGGTCGAGCGGCTTCGCAGCGAGTTCGGCATGGCCACCATCGGCACCGGGATCCGCGCCGACAAGATCCGCCTGCAGCAGCTCGAGGCCGACCGTATCGCCGCCCGCGTGGACATGATCTCGCGCAAGGCGCGGCTCGACCAGCTGGAGGCCCTCCAGGGCGACGAGCTCATGGAGGCGGCCGCCTACATCGTGAACGATCCGGAGATCACGGCCATCCGCCGGCAGATCGTCGACTCGGACGTGTCGCTCAAGCTGATGCTCGAAACCCTGGGCGAGAACCACCCGGAGGTGAAGCGCATCGAGGCGGGCCGCTCGGAACTGGCGATCAAGATGACGTCGGCGCTCAACGGACTGAAGCGGGGCCTGCGCGCCGAGTACGAGGTCTCGCTGGCCCGGAACAACGCCCTGGAGACGGAGCTCGAACGGGCCCGCCAGATGGACGTCGCGGCGGAGGGCGAGCAGTTCCTCCCGTTCATGAAGGCGCAGCAGGACGCGGAGCTCCAGCGGCAGATCCTCAACGCGCTGGAAGCCCGCGTGCTGCAGGAAGGCATCAAGCTGGAAGTGCCCCGCACGCCCGTCGAGGTCGTGGACCCGGCCGAGGCCGCCGCCCTGAACCGGCCGGTGAGCCCGAACCTGGTGCTCAACATCCTGCTCAGTCTCTTCATCGGGCTCGGCGCGGGCGTCGGGTTGGCGTACTTCATCGAGTACCTCGACACGTCGGTGAAGACGGTCGATGACGTCGAGCGGTACCTGGGCCTTCCGGTCATCGGGGTCATCCCCCAGAAGGTGCGGCCGCTCGTGGAGGAGGGGCCCGACAGTCCCTACGCCGAGGCCTACCGCGTGCTGCGGACCAACCTGCTGTTCGCCAACAAGGGCGTTGCGGGCGGGGCGTTCGCGGTGACGAGCGGCGGCGTCGGGGAGGGCAAGTCGACCACGCTGTTCAACCTCGCCTACGTGTGCGCCACGATCGGCGACAAGGTGCTCATCGTGGACTCCGACCTGCGGCGGCCGGTGCAGCACACGATCCTGGGCATCCAGAACCGGTTCGGCCTCACCAACGTGCTGATGAGGGACGTGCCGATCGAGGAGACGATCAAGCCGGTCCCCAGCGTGCCCAACCTGCACTTCCTGCCCAGCGGCAAGCTGCCCCGCTCGTCGGTCGGCGTGCTCAACACGCAGCGCATGCGCGAACTGATCAAGAACCTCAAGGCCCGCTACGACTACGTGTTCTTCGACTCCCCGCCGGTGGTGGGCGTGAGCGACGCGTCGATCCTGGCGAGCGAGGTGGACGGCGTGCTGCTGGTGGTGCAGTACCGCAAGTATCCCCGCATCATCTCGGCGCGGGCCAAGCGGATGATCGAGAACGTGGGCGGCCACATCGTGGGCGTGGTGCTGAACAACATCAACATCATGCGGGACGATTACTACTACTACTACCACTCGTACTACTCCAACTACTACTACCGGTCGGACGAGTCCCGCGAGACGCCGCCGCAGGGCGCCACGAAGGCCTCTTGACGCGAGGGGAAGAAGCTACCGTGATGAAGAAGAAGCTGGTCGTTGTCTTGTTGGCGTGCGCGTGCGCCGCGCTGGGATGGTCGTGCATCGGCCCGTTCCGATCGGGCGGCGGAGAAGGGCGCTCGGCCGAGGAAATCGCGCTGCGCTTCGGCCCGGGCAGCCCTTTCGCGGAGCCGGCGGAGCCCGAAGACCCGGAGGGGCTGGAGCCGTCGGCCGTGACCGGGTCCGACGGCCCGGTATACCGCCTCAGCATCGGCGACACGGTGGTGATCGTCATGCGCTCGCCGGCCGAGCAGCAGCTGGAACTGCGGGTCGACGAGAACGGGCAGATCAAGCTGCCGCTGCTCGAGCCCCTGAAGGCCATCGGCAACACCATGGCCGAGATGGAAGAGATCATCCGGACCGAGTACCTGGAGAAGAAGATCTTCAAGTACATCACGGTGAACGTGTTCGTCCCTTCGCGCAGCTACTTCGTCCGCGGCGAGGTCCGGCAGCCCGGACGCTTCCCGCTCATGGGCGGCATGACGCTGCTGCAGGCGATGGCCACCGCGGGCGGCTACACGGATTTCGCGAACACGCGCAAGATCGAGGTCATCCGGGGCGGGCGAAGCCTGCGTATCGACGCCAAGGACCTTGAACGCAGCCCGGAGAAGGATATCCCGATCGAGAACGGGGATATCGTCATCGTGCCCCGCGGCATCTTCTGATGCAGCCGTCAGCGGAGAGCCGTGACGCCGAGCCGGCCCCTCCGCGGGGCCGGCGGGGCCGGCGGGTGCCGCGCGGGCTGCGCATGCTCGACGGGTCCGTGCTGGGCCTGCTGGCGGCGCCGGCCCTGCTCGGCGTGCTGGCGGCGGGTGCGGTCCGCTTCTTCCTCGCCGGCCCGCTGATCCTGCTGGCCTGCGCCGGCTGGATGCTGTTCCTCTCGCGCGGAACGCTTTACCCGGACATCCGGCGCATACAGGTCCCGCCCGGCGGGTGGATCGGGGTCGCGTTCCTGGTCTACACCCTTGCGCGCATGCCCTTCGCCGCCTCCCCTTACGCGGCGCGGCTGGAGGTGCTCTCGGTCTTCGCGTGCCTCGCGGTCTACTGGGGCGCGGCCGACGTGGCCGGGGCCGGCCGCCGGTGGCGGGTCGTGCTGTGGCTCGTGCTGGCGGTGATCACCTTCCTCGCGTGGTACGCCATCGTACAGCACGCGCGGGGCTCGACCGACGTGTGGCGCTGGCCCAGGCCCGGGGGGTACGGCATGCGGGCCAGCGGCACGTACTTTTGCCCGAACCACTTTGCCAACCTGCTCGCCATGGGGCTGTGCCTGGGCCTCGCGCTCGTGCTCACGCCGGACGTGGGCGTTCCGCTCCGTCTCCTCGGGGGCTACGCGCTGCTCCTGCTGCCGTACCCGCTGGTGCTGACGCAGTCGCGCGCCGGCCTGCTGGGCGCCGCCGCGGGCATGGCGACGGTCGCGTGGCTCGTGGCCTGGCGACGGAGCGTGCGCACGGCGATGGTGGCGCTCGTGGTGCTGCCGCTGCTCGCCGCCGCGGCCGGGACGGCGTTGTGGGCCGCTTCGCCCGTGATGCGGGAACGGATGCTGCGAGCCGCCGAGGGCCGGGACGTGCGGCCCGAGCTGTGGCGCAATACCCTCGGTCTCGTGCGTGAACGCCCGTGGCTGGGGTGGGGGGGCGGCTCGTACCGGTGGGTGCAGGGCCGCTACCAGACGTACGTGGCGACCAACCGGGCGCGGTTCGCCCACAACGAGCCGCTGCACGCGGCCGCCGAGCACGGGCTGCTCGGCGCGGGGCTGCTCGCCGGCGTGCTGGGCGCGGCGGGCGTGTACTTCGTGCGCCGCGTGCGCAGGGCGCGCCGGCAGCGCGAGGCGCACCTCGCCGCCTGCGCGGCGGGACTGCTCGCGGGCTGCTTCGTGCACGGGCTCTTCGATTTCAACTTCCACGTGTTCGCCAACAACCAGGTGCTTGCCCTCCTCGCCGGCACCGTCGCGGCGCTGGGTTTCGCGTCCGGCGACGTGCCGGCCTGGTTCCCGGGCCGGCGGGGGGCGGGCCTCTTCCGCGGCATCGGTTTCGCGGCCGGGCTCGCGGCGTTCCTGGTTGCCGCCGCGACGCTGGCCGCGGCGCTCCTCGTCTTCCCCGCCGGGCGGGCGGAACGGCGCATGGAGGACCGGGACGCGGAGCGCCTCTACCGCCTGGCCATGCGTATCGACCCGGGCCATGCGGAACCCGCGCTCGCCATGGGCAAGATCCGCCGCGTCCAGGCATACTGGAATCCCGACGCGGCCCGGAAGGACCGCATGTACGGGGAGGCCGTCGCGTTCTACCGCAAGGCCCTGGGCGCCAACCCGTGGCTGGCCGAGGCGCGCTACGGCATCGCGCTCGTCGACCAGGCGCGGGGGGACGACGAAAAGGCGCTCGCCGAACTGCGCGCGATCCTGGACCAGGTGCCCCGCCACGCGTTCTACCACACCGAGCTGGGCCGGCAGCTGCGCAGGATGGGCCGCGACCGCGAAGCGCTGGACGCCTTCCGCGAAGCCGTGAAACTCGACCGCCGGGACGAGGTGGCGCGGGCGCATATCCAGTCGCTCGCCCGCAAGGGCATCCGGTAACGCCGGGCGCGTTTGACGCCCGCTCCCGGCCGCGGTATACCCGTGGGCCATGACCGACACCCGCCCCCTCGCCGTGCCCGTGCTGGGCGTCCCGTCCGTCCCTTCCCCGCTGCGGCGCGGGCGCGGCGGACCGCCCGCGCGGTTCGCCGGCCCGGGCGACACGGTCCGCTGCCCGTCCCCCGGGGAGGCGGAGGCCGACGTCTTCGAGCGGGCCGGTCCGCGGGACCCCGTGTTCTTCCGGCCGGAGGAGGTGCGGGCGGCGATCGTGACCTGCGGCGGCCTCTGCCCCGGCCTCAACAACGTGATCCGCTCGCTGTGCGTGGAGCTGCACTTCAACTACCGCGTCGCCGCCGTGCTCGGCCTCCGCTACGGATACCGCGGCCTGGACCCGGCGCTCGCCGAGCCCCCCGTGGAACTCACGCCCGAACGGGTCGACGAGATCCACGAGCACGGAGGCACCATCCTGGGCACGTCGCGCGGCGAGCGGGACTCGGGGGCGATGCTGGACTTCCTGGCCGCGAACGGCATCAACCAGCTCTATTGCGTCGGCGGCGACGGGACCCAGCGCGCGGCCGCCGAGCTCGCGGCGGAGGCCGCGCGGCGCCGCGCCCGTCTGGCCGTGGTCGGCGTGCCCAAGACCATCGACAACGACATCGCTTTCGTCGAGCCGTCGTTCGGCTTCGCCACCGCGATCGACAGGGCGCGCGAGGTGCTGGACGGGGCGCACGCCGAGGCCCGCTCGGCCCTGAACGGCGTGGGGCTGGTCAAGCTGATGGGGCGGGACGCGGGGTTCATCGCCTGCGGCGCGACGCTCGCCAGCCAGGAAGTGAACTTCACGCTCGTGCCCGAGGTGCCGGTCGTGATCGAGGGGGCGGGCGGCTTCCTTGAGCACCTCGAGTCCCGGCTGCGCGCGCGCCGCCACGCGGTCGTGGTGCTGGCCGAAGGGTGCCGCATCGGGGAGGAACCGGACCCCGGCCCGGTGCTCAAGCACGCGATCGAACGGTACGCCGCGGGGCGCGGCCTGCCCGTCTCCGTGAAGTACTTCGACCCGAGCTACTACGTGCGCAGCGTGCCGGCCAACAGCGCCGACAGCCTGCTCAGCGACGCGTTCGCGCGCCACGCCGCCCACGCGGCGATGGCGGGCCTCACCGGCGTGCTCGTCGGCCGGCAGTTCGACCGCTTCATCCTCGTTCCGCTCGAGCGCGTGGCGGAACGGGTCAAGCGCGTGGATCCGTCCGGCGAGCTGTGGGGCCGCGTCGTGTCGGCCACGGGCCAGCCCGCCTGCTGGCCGGCGCCGGGCAGCGCCGGCTCATAGCACCATGGCCCGGGCCAGGGCGTCGGCCCTGGCGCGGCCTTCCACGGCGGCCACGACGGCCAGGGCGAACGCCATCGCCGTGCCGGGCCCCTGGCTCGTGATCAGCCGCCCGTCCTCCACCACGCGGTCGTCCAGGCGCGGGGTGGCGGTGAGCCGGCCGGCGACATCCGGATGGCAGGTGACGCGGCGGCCTGCCAGCACGCCGGCCGCCTGCAGCACCAGCGGGCCGGCGCAGATGGCGGCGAGCCGCTTGTCCGGGGCATCGAAGCGGCGCACCGCCTCGAGGACCCCTTCGTGGGCGCACAGGCGTTCCACGCCCCCGCCCCCGCCGGGGAGGGCCAGCAGGTCGTAGCGGTCGGGCACGATCTCGCTCCACTCGAGGTCCGGGACGAGTGCGACGCCCCGGGAGGCGCGGACGGGACCCGGCGTCGTGCCGGCCGTGGTCACCGTCCAGCCGGCGCGCCGCCATACGTCGACCAGGATCACCGCTTCCATCTCTTCGACCCCTTCGGCCAAGGGAACCAGGGCCTTCACGGGCGGCTCCTTTCCCCGGGGGCGTGCGACACCTCGAACACGGGCCAGTCCGAGGCGGTCCGCGCCTCCAGTTCCGAGGCGGCGAGGGCGGCGGTCCCGGCCGGCAGGGGGGTGTCCGTCGGATCGCACAGCACCTCGTCCAGCCGGCTCTGCCTGCAGACCACCACCCCGCCCGCGCCCGTGCACGGGGGATCGAGGGTGTCGGAGGCGAACACCAGCACCGACCGCACGGGCACGTCGCGGCCGCACGGCCCGGACAGGTTCTCGCGCAGCGCGGCCGCCGCGGCGCGGACCTGGTCCAGCGGCGGCCGACGCGGCGCCTTCCCGTCGTAGAGCACCCGCCCCGACTCCACGGTGACGCGTCCGCTCCAGTTCTTCGTTTCGAGCACGAAGAGTCCCGAGGGGCCGAGGACCACGTGGTCGGCGGTTGCGGCCCCGCGGCGGCGGCTCCCGGTGCGCACGTCATGGTAGACGCGGTACGGGGCGGGAAGGCGGGCGAGCGTTCGCGCCACGAGCTCCTCGCCGGCCGCCCCCTTGACGAACCGGTACCACCGGCCGCGCGCCCGCGTGAGGTAGGCGGCGGCCGCCAGCGCGAGAACGAGGAGGCCGGCGCCCGCCGCGGGCATGGAGAGCGCCGGCCGCGGCCAGGCCGCGCGGAGCAGGTAGCCGGCGACGAGGGCCCCGCCGGCGAGCGGAGCCAGCAGGCGCAGCAGCCCGGCGGCGCGGGCGCCCGCGCCCGCGCTTCCGGCCACGCGGGCGTACGCCGCCGGGGTCTTCCTGCCCGTTGCCGTCACGCGGCACAGGATAACGCCCGCGAAGGGCGGCTGGCGAGTCCGCAACGGCCGCGGGCCGACCGGGCGGCGAGGCGCGGAGAGCAGGAGGCCGGGGCCCCGCGGACCCGGCCCCCGGCCGCCGCCCGGTCCGGGTCAGGCCTCTTCGCCGAGCTGGTAGCGGGCGAAGCGCCGGATCGTGATCTCGTCTCCGAGCGCCTTGCCCTTCGCCGCCAGGATCGCCGTGACCGGCTGGTCCGGGTCCTTCACGAACCCCTGGTCGACCAGGCAGACCTGCGTGAAGTACTTGGCGAGCTTGCCCTCGACGATCTTCCCGACGATCGCCTCCGGCTTGCCCTCGACCTGCTTCGCGTAGATGCCGCGTTCGGCCGCCGTCACGGCTTCGGGCACCGAGGTGCGGTCGAGGTAGACCGGGGCGCAGGCGGCGATGTGCAGCGTGAGGTCCTTGACCAGTTCCCGGAACTCCGCGTGTCCGGCCGTATCGGCCTTGCCGCAGCCGACCTCCATGAGCACGCCGACCTTGCTGCCCAGGTGGATGTACGAACCCACCAGGCCCTCGCCGGAAGCGGCGAAGCGGACGTTGCGCCGCACGACGATGTTCTCGCCGATCTCCGCGATCTTCGCCGCGACGTCGTCCTTCACGAGGGGCGCGAGCTCGCCCTCCGCGTCCTTCGCGCGGGCGAGGAGCGAGGCCACGAACGCCTGGAACGTCTCGTTGCGGGCCACGAAATCGGTCTCGCAGTTGACCTCGACCATGACGCCGACCCGTCCGCCGTCGAAGACGTCGGCGGCCACCACGCCGCTGTTCGCCGTGCGGGCGGCCTTCTTGCCGGCGATGGCAAGGCCCCGCTCGCGCAGGAGCGTGACGGCCTTGTCCTTGTCGCCCCCGGCATCCACCAGGGCCTTCTTGCACTCCATCATGCCCACGTTCGTGGCGTCGCGGAGTTCCTTCACCAATGCTGCCGTTATCTCAGCCATACCCTCTTTCCTTGTCGTTGGCCGGCCTCCGTCCGTGCGGCGGCCGGCGTTGCTGCGGACGCCGGGGGGGGCGCGTTACTCCGCTGGCGCCGCCGCCGGTGCCGGGTCCGCCCCGGCCCCGGGCGCGGGTTCCGGCGCAGGTTCCGCCGCGGGTTTTGGCGCGGGCTCGGGCGCCGCCTCCGCCGCGGGCGCCTGGGCCGCCTCCGCCGCGGGCGCCTGGGCGGCCTCCGCCGCGGCCGCGGCTTCCTTCTCCTTGCGGTCCTTCAAGAGCGCCTCTTCGCGCGCCTTGCGGACCTCGCGGTCGCGCGCCTTGCGCGCCTCCTCGGCGGTCTTCTCTTTGGCGCGCTGCTCGGCCTCCTCGATCGCGCGGCGGCGCGCCCGGTCGGTGGCCACGCGCTCGTATTCGTCGTGGCCCTGCTGGATGGCCTTGCCGATTTCCGCGACGATCAGCCGGATCGACCGGATGGCGTCGTCGTTGCCGGGCACGGGGTAGGCGAGGGGTTCGGGGTTGCAGTTCGTGTCGGCGAGGGCCACGACCGGGATCTTCATGCGGACCGCTTCCTGGACGGCGATCGCGTCGCGCATGACATCGACCACGAAGAGGGCGCCCGGCATGTCGTCCATGTCGGCGACGCCGCTCAGGTTCTTGCGGAGCTTCTCCAGCTGGTGCCGGAGCGTCGCCACCTCCTTCTTGGGCAGCTTCTCGAAGGAGCCGTCGGTCTCCATCTTCTCCAGGTCGCGCATGCGGGACACGCTCGCCTGGATGGTGCGGTTGTTCGTGAGCATGCCGCCCAGCCAGCGGGTCACCACGTACGGCTGGCCCAGGGTCTTGGCCGTCTCGCGCAGGGGCTCCTGGGCCTGCTTCTTCGTGCCGACGAACAGCACGCGCTGCCCCTTCACGATCGTGTTGTAGACGAACTGCTTGGCCTCCTGCAGCTGCGCCAGCGTCTTCGTCAGGTCGATGATGTAGATGCCATTGCGCTCGCCGAAGATGAACCGCTTCATCTTCGGGTTCCAACGCTTCGTCTGGTGGCCGAAGTGGACGCCTGCCTCGAGCAGGTCGCGAACCGATACGTCCGCGGGGACGTGGGGGGTGGTATCCACGCTATGCTCCTCCTGGTGTCGTGCGGCCTGACGCTGCAGGTTCCGCGCAATCCGCTTTGGCCCCCCGAAGGACAGGGGGCACTCGCTTCCGTCCCACCGGGCCTCGCGAGAGGCCTTCCGGGGACCCATTGGGCGGAGGAGTATACGCGGCCGCGGCGCCGTGGCAAGGACGAATCCCGCGGGGGATTCCGGCCCCGGGGGGGCGCGGCGGGGGAAGAAGGGCGTTGCGCGGTCAAGGCGCCGCGGTGCACCATGCCGCGGGACAGGCATCCGGCGGGGATATCACGTGGCGAACAACCGGTTGGAGCGGGTCGAAGCGTACGTCCTCTCGGTCATCGAGGGGCGCCGCAGCGGGTTCGGGGCGGCGACGCTCCGGATCGTGCTGGAGCAGCTCTCCTACCTCTACGCCGCCGTCGTGCAGGTGCGCCTCTGGCTGTTCCATCACGGCCTGCGCCGTCCGCACACGCTCGGCTGCCAGGTGCTGAGCGTGGGCAATTTGACCGTGGGGGGGACCGGCAAGACCCCGATCGTGGAGGCCTTCGCGCGGGAGCTGCAGCGGCGAGGCCGCAAGGTGGCGATTCTCAGCCGCGGCTACAAGAAGGACCAGCCGTCGTTGGGCGAGCGGCTGCTCAACGCGCTGACCCTGCGCGACCGGCGCCGCGATCCGCCGGTCGTGTCCGACGGCAAGCACCTGCTGCTCGACTCCGCCCGCGGCGGCGACGAGCCCTTCATGCTGGCCTCGAACCTGCCGGACGTGGCGGTCATCGTCGGCCGCGACCGCGTGAAGTCCGGCAAGTACGCGATCCGCCGGCTCGGCTGCGACACGCTGATCCTCGACGACGGGTTCCAGTACCTCAGCCTCCGGCACCGCCTCGACATCGTGCTCGTCGACCGCACGAACCCCTTCGGCAACCGGCACCTGCTTCCGCGCGGTATCCTCCGCGAGCCGGTCCGGAACATCCGGCGCGCCGGGTTCGTCTTCATCACCAAGTCCAACGGTGACGGCGCCGAGGACCTCAAGCGGGAGGTGCGGAGGCTCAACCCGGACGCGGAGGTCTCCGAGTGCCGCCACTGCGCCCGGTACCTGCAGAACGTGTTCACGCGCGAGCCGTGCGGGCTCGACCGCCTCAGGGGGATGGACCTCGCGGCGGTCTCGGGGATCGCCGCGCCCAAGGGCTTCGAAGACGAGCTGATCCGTCTCGGGGCCCGGGTCCTGTACCACAAGCGCTACGCGGACCATCACCGGTACACGCAGCTCGAGATCCTCGACGTGATCAACAAGGGCCTCGCCCGCGGCGCGTCGGCCGTGCTCACCACGGAGAAGGACGCCGTCCGGTTCCCGTTGATCGAGCGCTGCGACCTGCCCGTCTACTTTCTCCGGGTGGAGATCGAGATGCTTTCCGGTGAGGAAGCCTTCCACGACTGGATCTCCCGGATCTGTTTCACGTGAGCGCGGCCCCGCCGTCCGCCCCCGGGGGGGGCGTCCGGCAGCCGCGGCGAACCATGCGCCTACCCTCCAGCCGCGAGACGACGGGCGGACCCGCCGGCGGACCCGCCGGCGGGCGCGGGGGGCTGCTGGTGGTGGGGGTCAACTGGGTAGGGGACACCGTCATGGCCATGCCGGCGCTCGCCGCGTGGCGCGCCGCGGAGCCCGGCCGCCGCCTGCTGCTGCTGGCGCGCGAGCACCTGCTGCCGCTCTGGCGTCTCCACGGGGCGGCCGACGCGCTGCTGCCCTGGCGGCTCGGCGCGGCGGGCACGGCGGCCACCCTCCGGGCCGTCCGGGCGCAGCACCCCGATCGGGCCGTCGTGTTCCCGCGTTCGTTCCGGTCGGCTTTCGTGCCGTGGCGGGCCGGCGTGCCCGAGCGCGAGGGCCCGCCGGGCCATGTCCGCGACGCGTTGCTCACGCGCGTGATCGACCCCCACCCCGCCGGCGCGGCGTCGCACCAGGCCTTCGAGTACTACCGGCTGCTCGGGCTGCCGTGCCCGGAGGCCGTGCCGACGCCGCGGCTGGTGCCGCCCGCCGCGGACGTCGAGGCCGTGCGCTCGCGCTTCGGCGCCGTCGTGGACGGGGGACCCGTGGGCCTGGTGCCGGGCGCCGCGCGCGGGCCGTCGAAGCGGTGGCCCGCCCGGCGCTTCGCCGAGACCGGCCGGAGGCTCGCCGCCAGGACCGGGCGGCCGGTCGTCGTCATGGGGGCCGCTTCCGAGCGGGAGCTGTGCGGGGAGGTCGCCGCCGCGGCGGGCCCGGGCGCGGTCAACGCCGCGGGGCGAACGACGTTGACCGAGTGGGTTGCGCTGTTACGATGCTGCCGCGTGGTGGTGACCAACGACAGCGGGGGCATGCACCTGGCGGCGGCGGCGGGGGCGCCGGTCGTGGCGGTCTTCGGCGCCACCGATCCGGACCGCACCGGGCCCCTGTCGGGGCGGGCGGCCGTGGTGCAGGCCGCGGGGGAGCGCGACCGGGCGATCGGCCGGCGCGATGTGCGCGGCGAACGGGCGCTGGCGGCCGTGTCCGTCGAGGCCGTTCTCGCCCGCTGCCTCGCCGCGGGGGACCGGTAGGGATGAGTCCGCGCGGGGGGCCTCCGCGGGCTCGGCACGGGACGATGCCGATGGACGCGAGAATCTCCGCCTGTGTGACGGCGTGCAACGAGGAGCGGGGGATCCGCCGCTGCCTCGAGAGCCTGGCCTGGTGCGACGAGCTCGTCGTGATCGACAGCTTCAGCACCGACCGCACCGTCGAGATCAGCCGCGAGTTCACCGACCGCGTGTACCAGCACGAGTGGCTCGGCTACATCGGGCAGAAGAACCTCGCGCGAAAGATGACGCGCTTCCCCTGGGTGCTCTTTCTCGACGCCGACGAGGAACTCAGCCCCGGGCTGCAGGCCGAGATCCGGGAGGCGCTGCGGTGCGACGGCCTGCGCTACGCCGGGTACGAGTTTCCCCGCAAGGTCTTCTACCTCGGCCGATGGATCCTGCACGGCGAGTGGTATCCCGACAGGAAACTCCGCCTGTTCCAGCGGGAACGGGGCCGTACCGAGGGCCGCGAGCCCCACGACCACGTGGTCGTCGACGGACCGGTGCGCAACCTGCGCCACCCCATCCATCACTTCACGTACGACGATATCCGCGACCACCTCGACACGATGAACCGTTTCTCGACCATCACGGCCCAGCAGAAGCACGAGGACGGACGCCGGTTCCGGTGGATCGACTTCCTGTTGCGACCGCCCTGGCGCTTTCTGAAGGCCTATGTCCTTCGCGCGGGCATCCTCGACGGCCGGCGCGGTTTGATCATCGCCGCGGTGAGCGCCTTCGGCGTGACGATGAAGTACGCGAAGCTGTGGGAAATCGAGCAGGCCGAACGCCGGGCGGCGAAGGCCGGGTCCGGGGCCGCACCCGGCGGAGCCTGACCCGTGGGGCTCCGTCTCGCCTTCGTGAAGAAGCGCTACGTGCCGTTCGGCGGCGGGGAGTCGTACCTCGACCTGCTGATGCGCCGCTGCGCCGAGGCCGGCCACGCCGTCCACGTCCTCACGTCCGCATGGCCGGGCGGGGGGTCGGGCCCCTGGACGGTGGAGCCCGTGCCGGCGCGCGGGATCACGGCCGCCTCGCGGCTGCGTGCCTTCTCCCGGGCGGCGGCCGCGCGCATCGACCGTGGCGGGTTCGACGTGGTCTTCAGCCTCGAGCGGACGGAGCGCCAGGACGTGTGGCGGGCGGGGGAGGGCGTGCACCGCGTCTGGCTGGAGCGCCGGCGGGCCTTCGAGTCCCCGCTCGCCTGCCGGCTGGCGCGCCGGACCGCAAGGCAGCGGACCCTGTTGCGCATGGAATCCCTCGCGGTCGCCGCCGCCCGCCGCCTGGTGGCCAACTCGCAGATGGTGCGCGAGGATATCGCGCGCGTCTACCCGGACGCCGCGCCGCGCACGGTGGTCGTGCGCAACGGCGTGGACGACGCGCGCTTCGGCCTCGAGGGGCGGGAGGCCGACCGGGCGCGGCTGCGCGCCGGGGCGGGTCTCGCCGGGCGGGACACGCTGCTGCTGTTCGTCGGCAGCGGCTTCCGCAGGAAGGGGCTGCCCGAAACGTTCGCGGCGCTGGCCCGCCTGCCGCGCGCGAGGCTGTGGGTGCTGGGCCGGGATGCGCCGGACCCCTGGCGCCGCGAGGCCGGGCGGCGCGGCGTGGCGGACCGCGTGGTCTTCGCCGGCGCCCGGGCCGACCTGGCGGCGTGTTACCATGCCGCCGACGCCGTGGTGCTGCCCTCGTGGTTCGACTCGTTCGCGAACGTGGGCCTGGAGTCCATGCGCTGCGGCACCCCGCTGGTGGCGAGCCGCTACGCGGGCGTGCACGAACTCGTTCAGCCCGGCCGCAACGGCGAGACCGTGGCGTCGCCCGCCGACGCCGGGAAGCTGGCGGCGGCCGTCGAGGCGGCCGTGGCGCGGGGCCGCGAGGCCTCGGCCCCTGCCGAGGTGTCCGCGTCGGTGGCCGCTTGGACGATGGAGCGCAATGCCCGCGAGACGCTCGCGGTGATCGAGGACGCCGCTCGCCGGTCCGCCCCCGCCGCGCGTAGGATGGCGCCATGAGCGATGCGCCGAGGGGGATCACGTTTCAGCCCGATCTCTACCCGCGGGTGCTCGGCCTGCTGCCCGCTACGCCCGGCGCGCGGCTGCTCGACGTCGGGGCCGGGGAGGGCTACTTCTCGCGGCTGGCGCGCGAGCGGGGCTTCGAGGTCGAGGCGTGCGACTACCGGGAGGACGCGTTCCGGGCGCCGGAGATTCCCTTCCACCGCGCGGACCTCGCGGAGGGCATCCCGCTGCCCGACGCGTCGTACGACCTGGCGGTGTCGATCGAGGTGATCGAGCACGTGGAGAACCATGCCCGCTTCGTGGCCGAGATGTGCCGTGTCGTGCGTCCCGGCGGACTCGTCATCGTCACGACGCCCAACGTCCTGAGCCTTCCCTCGCGGTGGCACTTCTTTCTCTACGGCTTCACCGACTGCGCCCCGCGCCCGCTCGATCCCTTCGCCCCCGAGCCCTTCCTCCAGCACGTCAACCCGGTCAGCCTGCCCGAACTGCTCTTCCACCTGGAGCGCGGGGGCGGGGAACTGGTGCGGCTGGCCACGAACCGGTTCCGCCGCGGGGCCTGGGTGCCCGCGGCGCTCCTGTACCCGTGGCTCGCCCTCGCGCTCCGCGCGAAACTGCTGCGCCGGTCCTACGCGACGATGCGGCCCGTGTACCGGCGTCACGTGCGCTGGCTGCTCCGTCCCGCCAGCCTGCTGGGACGGATCACCATCGCGGTCGCGCGGCGCTGCGCGCCGGGGGAGCGCCCGGCGTGAGGTGGCTGCTGCTGGCGCCGCCGGAGATCGCCGGCCCCGGGCCCGCACGGAGCTGGACCGGCCTGCTCGGCAAGGCCTTGTTCGAGGCGGGAGAAACCGTGGGGATCGCGGGGCGCCCCCGCACGTGGGCCGCCTGGTGCCGGGAGACGGGCGTCGAGCTTTTCCCCTTCCGCCTGCCGGCGCGCGTCGCCCCCTGGGCCGTCGCCCGGCTGGCGGGTCCGTTCGCCCGAAGCCGGCCCGATGCCGTGCTGGTGCCGGGCCTCGCCGCGGCGCGCATGGCCCGCCTCGCCGACCGCCGGACCGCTATTGCCCTGCGGCCCGGCGCGCCCGAGGCGCTCCGCGGCACCGTCGCGGAGCGCCTGGCGTTCCGATACGGCATCGACCGGGTCTTCGCCGATCACCACGCGGCGCGCCGGCGTTACCTGCGCCACCCCTGGATTCACGAGGGGGCGGTGGTGACGGTACACCACGGGATCGCCATCGACGGGCCGGTTCCCGATCCGGCCCGCCGCGCCCGGGCCCGGGCGCGGCTCGGCCTGACGGACGATCGCACGCCGGCGGCGGCCTGGATGGGGCACCTGGTCGCCGGCAGCCGTCCCATGCAGGCGCTTCTTGCCTTCGAGCAGGCTGCCGCCTCCTGCCCCGGCGCGCGGTTCTTCCTGCTCGGCGACGGGCCGCAGCGCCGCGTGCTGGAGCGCCATGTCGAGGAACAGGGCCTGGCGGGGTGCGTGCGCCTGCTCGGGTGGCGGGAGGACGCCCGTGAACTGCTCCGGGGCATGGACCTCCTCGCGCACACCGGGTTCGGCCCCAACCTGCCGCATGCCGTGCTGGAAGCGATGGCCGCCGGCTGCGCCGTGGTGGCGGCCCGCGCGTCGGGCCTGCCCGAGGTGGTGCGTGACGGCGTCGACGGTTATCTCGTGGCGCCGGGCGACACCCCGGCCATGGCCGCCCGGCTGGCGGCGCTTGCCCTGGACCCCGCCGCCCGCGGCCTGCTGGGCGCGGCCGCCGCCGCGCGCGCGCGCGGGCACTTCTCGAGCGCGGCCATGGCCGCCCGCGTGCGGGCGGCGATGGCCGAGGTGGCGGAGGACCGGCGCCTGCTGCACGCGCGGGGCATCCCGATCGGCGGGGGCTGGCGGGGGATCGCGGCCTCGACGTCCCTGCCGGCCCTCGACCTCCTGCGCGGGCAGACGCGGCCGGAGACCGTCCCGGTCGCCGGGCCGGCGCGGGTGACCCGCTACGAAGAGCCGTCCGCCCCGCGGTTCCGGGGCGGCCGGCGGGTCCCGCACGCCGTGCGCAACCTCCGCATGGCCGCCCGGCTGAGCCTCCTGGGGATCCGGGTCGTGGCCCACCGGGCGGCGGCCTGGCGGCAGGACGGCGAGAGGTGCCGGTCCCTGTTGTATCGTGAAAGCGCTTCCGGCCTCGCGCCGCTGGAGACGTGGTTGAACGAGGCGCGTCACGGCCCGCCCACCCGCGCGGCGTTCTGCGAGTCGACCGGCCGCTGGCTGGCCGGCCTGCACGCCGCCGGTGTCGTGCCGTACGACCTGCGCTCCCAGCGGCTGTTCGTGGCCGAGGAGGAGGGGGATTCCCCCGCGCTCGTGCTCGGCGACCTCGACCACAGCCGGATGCGCTGGCGGGTCCGGCACGACGACATGCTCAGCAACCTGGCCGACTTCTACCGGTCGCTCCGCGTCTACGCGACGCGCCGGGAGATGCTGTATTTCGCGGCCGCTTACCGTCGCGTGCGCGGCATGCGGCGCGCCCGGCTCCGCCAGCTGCTCGGGCAGCTCGAAGCCGCCGGGCCGGACCCGGTGGGGCCGGACGCATTCCGCGACGGGTGAAGCGGGCCCTCAGACCGTGGCGGCCGCCTGCCCGAGGGCCTGCTGGATCGCCAAGCTCAGCTGCGAGGGGGTGAAGGGTTTGCTCAGCAGGTTGCTGACGCCGCTTGCCTCCATCGCCTGGCCGGGGAGCACATCCGTGAAACCGGTGATGAGGATGACCGGCACGTCGGACCCGGCGTGGCGAATGCAGGCCGAGAGCTCCAGCCCGGTCATGCGGGGCATCAGCTGGTCGGTCACCACGACGTCGAAAGGCTCCGCCTGGAAACGGTCCCATGCCACCGCGCCGTCCGGTACGGTGCACACGTCGTAGCCGAGGGCCGAGAGACACCGCGTCAACACGTCACGCAGGAACGGCTCGTCCTCCGCAAGAAGGATCCGGCGCGTTCGACGCCTTGCCGGCTTTTCGTGGTGTCCAGCGATCATCGCGTATCCCGGCGGACGCCCGGCGACGGCGGGGCGGCTCCGGTCAGGAAGCCTCCTGTAGCAGGAAGCTTGCCACCGCAACGGCCGCCAGGATGGCGGCTACGACCAGGCCGGACCAGAGCCAGACACGCGAAGGATCATGCGCATCCGCGCTGTCGGCCGGGAGCGGAGGGGTCTCCTCCCGCCGTCTGCGCACGCCGGGCCGATCGCAGTACATCGATTCCTTCGGTTGCCGACCGCTCTCGTACAGATCCGCCATGCCGTCTCCCTGCCGCAGGGTGCTTGCGGAAGGCCTCCGCCGGCCTTCCGCATCGAACCGTTCCCTCCCCGCGCTGCACGAAATCGATACGGCACGCGGAGACAAAAGCAAATCGGGATCGCCCGTAAAGCACCATCAGATATTACCCTAGGACAGGTGTACCTGCCGAGGACGCGGCAAGAGGTGACGGGTCAGTCGCGGGGGCGTCCGTCCTCCAGCCAGCGTGCCGCGAGATGCATCAGTTCCGCGGCCGAGCGCGCCTGGAGCTTGTGGCGTACGTGGGTTCGGTGCGTTTCCACGGTCTTGGCGCTGATGCCGAGTTGCGCGGCGATGGCCCGGGTCGTGAGGCCCCGGCCGATGCACTCGAAGACCTCCAACTCCCGGTCGCTGAGCGTGTCGATCCCGAACGCCCGGCCCTCGTTCCTTGCGGTCCCCGTACACCGGTTCAGCAGGCGCGTACTCATCGCCTCGCTGATGCCGATGCCGCCCGCCAGCGCCTTCCGCATCGCTTCCAGCAGGGCGGTGGCGTTGGCGTCCTTCATGACGTAGCCGCGGGCGCCCGCCCGGAGGGCGCGTTCCGCGTAGAGCGATTCCTCGTGCATGGAGAGCACGACCAGGCACAGCGAGGGAAACCGGTGGTGGAGTTCCTTGGTCAGCTCGATGCCGTTCACGTCGCGAAGGGAGATGTCGATCAGCACCAGGTCCGGCCGTGCCCGGGCGATCAACGCGACGGCCGCCCGCGCGCTCTCCGCTTCCCCGCACACCTCCATGTCGGGCTCGCACGCGATGATCTGGGTCAGGCCGTTGCGCAGGATGGGATGGTCGTCGACGAGGAAGATCCTCTGTTTCCGGGCTTCCCGATTCGACTTCGCGCCCCCCGGAGGCCCGTCTTCGCGCCCGTGTTTCACGCCCTGGCCCTCCGCCGCGCCGGCGGCGCGGAAACGGCGGCGACCGGGAACCGGCACCGCACCACGGTTCCCTTGCCGCGCTCCGAATCGAACTCCAGCTGTCCGCGCAGGATCGTCGCCCGGTAGCGCATGCTCCGGAGCCCGATACCGGTCCCGGCATCCCGGGCCGGCCGGAAGCCGCACCCGTCGTCCGTCACTTCGAGGCAGCCTTCGCCGTTGCTGCGGAAGAGGCGGACGACGAGGGAGGAGGCCTTGGTGTGCCGCAGGGCGTTGGCGAGGGCTTCCTGGGCGATGTAGTAGACGTGGGAGGCCATCGAGGTATCCCGCATTCGGACCCCGCCGTCGTCTTCGAAGAGGCAGGTGCGGCCCGGCGCCTCCCCGACCTGGTCGGCCAGGTGCCGAAGGCACGAAGCCAGGCCGTCGGTCTCGAGCCGCAACGGGGCCAGGCCCCGGGCCATCGCGCGCGCCTGGGCGAGCGCCTCGCGAAGATGGTCCGCGATGCGCTTCACGGAGGCCGCCTCCGGATGCTCTTCCGCCTCCAGCTTGCGGCGCGCGGCGTCGCTCATCAGGGCCGTCCCGGCGAGTTGCTGGCCGAGCGCGTCGTGGAGGTCGCGGCTGATGCGCGCCCTCTCGGCGTCGAGGATGCCGACCAGCTCCCGCTCCAGCATGCGCTCTTTCGTCTCGTCCCTCGCGACGCAGATGATCACGTCGCGCTCGATGCCGAACGCGACGACCGAGTGGAAGTGGCGCCGGCCGGTCCACGGCGACGGGAACCAGAAGGAGTCGTGCACCGCCTTTCCCGTCGTGCGGCACTCGTCCAGCAGGCGCTGGAAGCGGGAGAGGCTGTGGGCGAGCGATCCGATGGGCCTGCCCACGGCGCGCAGGATCTTGCCGTTGGAGGCGCGGACGGCGCCGTCGTTGACGTGCTCCAGCACGTAGTCCTCCCCCGCGTGGCGCAGGGTGAGCACGACGTCCGGCATGGCCTGGTACACCCTGCGGAAACGCGTCTCGCTCTTCTTGAGGCGGGCGACGGCCTCGTGGCGAAGCACCGCGTTCAGGATCAGGGCGCCCAGCAGTTCGGCGGTGTGCTGTTGCACCGAGGACCACGCACGGTACGGCTCCCGCGACATCAGCGAGATCGCCCCCGTCGCCTTGCCGTCCGTCGAGAGCGGGACCAGGAGCCGGGAACGCATGCCCAGCCGCTCCGCGAACGCCCGTTCCGGCGTTCCCGGGGGCAGCGTGCTCGCGTCCCCCTGGTAGTGCGGCCTCTTCCCGCACAGGAGCGGTCCGAGCCGGGGAAAGTCGGCGAGGTCGAAGACGCCGCTCTTGCCCAGGCGGGCGCGGGCGATGCCCGCCGGCACGCAGTGCAGGAGGCGGGCCCGCCCCGCCGCCGGACCGATCTCGGTGAGCAGGACGGCATCGGCGTGCAGCACGGTCAGGGCCTCGCGCAGCACGGCCTGCGTGCCCCGCCGGAGCGACGAGACCGCGCGGGTGCCCAGCATCCTCGCGGACGAAGCCAGGAAGGTCTCGTGGCGGAGCCGGACGCGCACGCGGTGCTCGGCGTCCGCCCGCACACGCGCACCGGCCAGGGCTTCGCCGACCATCCGCAGCACGCGGAGTTCGTCCTCGTCCCAGTCCCGTCCGCTCCGGGGGGTGGCGAGACCGATGGCGCCCCATATCCTCTGCTGGTAAAGGACCGGTGCGAGGGTCAGCGACCCGATGCCCACGCGCCTCAGGGCGCGGGTGACGGGGAGCGCCTCCGCCGGGACATCACCCGCGCCGGACAGGCGCACGATCTCCCCCCGCTCCGCCCGGGAAGCGGCCCAGGCGTACACGCTCCGTTCCAGCGAGCGCGGCAGGCGCAGCGACGACGCTCCGCCGTCGCGTCGCCACAGCCGCGTCAGGCGCGCCGAACCGCCGTACTCGACGAGCGCGGCCGCGTCGGCCTGCAGCACCCGTCCCGTCTCGGCCAGCACCTCGTCCTGCTCGCGGTCCGTCTCTTCCGGGGTCACGTTGAGCAGGCGGCTCGACACCCGCGCGGCCAGCCGTTCCAGCCTGAGCCGGTGCTGCAGCCGGTCGCCCAGCTCGGCGAGCGACGCCGTGCGGCTGGCGACGAGGGTCTCGAGCCGGTCGCGGTGGTCCGTCAGTTCATGCTGTGCCGCCTTGTGCGCGGTGACGTCCTTGCCCACGACGCAGTACCGGCTCCGGCCCCCGACCGCTGCGTGGCGGTGGCGCACGAAGAGGCTGCGCCGTTCCCCGTTGGGCAGCCGGACGTCCAGTTCGTAGGGGCCTTCCTTGCCGCGGCGCGATTCCGCCCACCGCTCCAGGACGATGCCGCGCAGCTCGGGAGGGAGCAGGGGGAGGACACGCCGCCCGGCCAGCTCGTCCCGCGTACGGCCGCACAGGCGAAGGAAGGCCTCGTTGCCGAATTCGTAGCGCCCCTCGGCATCCACCACGAGGAAGATATCGCGCGTGGCGTCAAGCAGCATGCTCAGGCAGGCGTGCGCGTCGGAGGGGGGGGAGGCCGTCTTCGCCCCGGCGGCCCCGTCCGCGCGGCGCGGGCGTCCCGCGGGGCGCCTGCCGGTGTTCTTGCGTGTGGCCGCCATCGGGGTCCTTCCGCCTCGGCGCCATGGCGCAACCAGCTCGCCCGGCGCATGATGAGCGTCGAGTCTAGCAGCTGGGCCCCGCCCCGCAAGCCCCGCGTGCCCGGCGTCGGAGGCGGGGCGGCGCCGGGTGCCGGCGCGGTACGGAGCCGGGCGGGAAGCCGCGCGCCGCTAGTGGACGTGGTCGAAGTTCCTGTAGAGCAGTTCGCCTTTCGTCATGGTGAGCGCGTGGCCGTCGAAGAAGACCAGGTTGACGCCCTTGCCCGCGGACGTCGTGTGGCGGTAGCGGAGATTGCCGTAGCTGCCCGAATCCCTGTCGTTTCCCGGGTTGATGGGCTTGTCGAGGTTGCCGGTGGTGCCGAGCCCCGCGTTCTCGGACCAGACCCGGTTGAGGGAGGGGGCCGCCGCGTAGTACGGCGCTCCGCCCTGGCAGGCGTCGCCGGCCATGATGATCTCGGCCGGCCGGCTCACGTTGTCGAGCGACTTGCGCGGCTGCCCCGCCGACGGCATGAGCTTGGCGTGGACTGCGTAGGTGGTATTGGTCGACTTGAATTTCGAGCTCGGGCACACGAATGCCCCCTCGGAGCTCCCGGCCTCGACGAAGTCGGCCACGTTGGTCGCCCAGAGGGTCGTCGAACCGGACCCCGAGTAGGGGTAGTACTTGCGCGGGTTCTGGGGGTTGTGCTCTGCGTAGAGCATGACGGCCATACCCACCTGCCTGACGTTGGAGAGGCATTCCGTGCGCTGCGCGCTCCGGTTGGCGTTGGCGATGATGGGTACGGCGATGCCTGTCAGCACCATGATGATGCTGATGACCACCAGCAGTTCCACCAGCGTGAAGCCCGTTCGTTTCGTCCGGCCCGCACTTCTCATGGCGTATCCTCCGTGCCGCTGCCACGCATCTTCTCCGCCGACTATAGCGCGTCGTCCGTTTCCCGTCCCGCCGCAAAAAGGGGAGTCTCGCCCCGCGGCACGCACGCGCCTGCCGGCATCCCCGTGCGGAACGCCGCCCCTTGGCGCCGCGCCGGGCGCGCGGCGCTCCCCGCGCACCTCCGCCCCTTGACATGCCGTCAGTCGACCATATATTAGTCACCGGATCGGATTACAGCGAATAATGAAACCCTCTTCACGGAGCACGTACGCGCTGAAGGCGCTGGTTTGCCTTGCCGCGCCGCAGGGCGGGCCGATGCGTGTTGCCGATATCGCCCGCGAAGAAGGCATCCCCACGGGATTTCTCGAACAGATTCTCCTCCGGCTGCGCAGCGGGGGCCTGGTGGAGAGCCGGCGCGGGCGGGGGGGAGGCTATGTGCTGGCCCGGGCGCCGGAGCGCATCAGCCTCGCCGCCGTGCTCCGGCTGACGGGGGACGGCGGCGTCTTTGCGCCCCCGGCGGAGGCGCCCGGCACGGATCCGTCCGGACAGGCGCTGGCGGAAGTGTGGAGCGAAACGGCGTCCTTGCTCCGGGAACGGCTGGAGGCCCGCACCGTGGCCGACCTGCGCGAACGGGCGGCCGCCCTTCGCGCCGGGACGCCGGACTACGTGATTTGAAGGGCCGCTCGCGGCGGCCGGGACCCTGCCCCGGCCGCCGCGGGTGACCGGGAGCGGCGAATGAGCGAGGCCGGGGAAACCCTCCGCGGGAAAGAGCGTGCGCTTCGGAAAATGCTGCGCGACACCGAAGGGCTGGCCGTGGCCTTTTCGGGCGGCGTGGACAGCACGCTGCTGGCCGCGGTGGCGCAGGAGGAACTGGGCGAGCGCGCGCTGGCCGTGACGGCCCACTCGCCCCTCTACCCGGCCCACGAGCAGGCCGAGGCGGCGGCGCTGGCCCGCCGTATCGGCATCCGGCACGAGACCGTGGCGTCGTCCGAACTGGACGTGCCCGGCTTCGCGGAGAACCCGCCGGAACGCTGCTATCTCTGCAAGAGCGAGCTGTTCGCCGCCGTGCGCGCCGTGGCCGCGCGGAACGGACTCCCGCACGTCGCCGACGGCACCCACGCGGACGACTCCGCCGATTACCGGCCCGGCCGCCGCGCGGCGGCGGAGCAGGAGGTGCTCAGCCCGCTGCAGGCCGCGGGGCTCACGAAGGAGGACGTCCGCGCGCTTTCGCGGCGGATGGGCCTCCCCACGGCCGGCAAGCCCGCGTTCGCGTGCCTGGCCTCGCGCTTTCCGTACGGCCGGCGCATCACCCCCGAGGGGCTGCAGGCGGTCCAGGCGGTCGAAGACGCGCTGCGCGCCGCGGGCCTGGCGCAGTACCGTGCCCGCCACCACGGCGACACGGTGCGTATCGAAGTGGCGCCGGAGGACGCCCCGGGCCTGTTCGCGCCGGGCGTGCGCGGGGAACTGTTGAGCCGCGCCCGCGCCGCGGGCTTCGCCTACGTGGCGGTCGACCTGCAGGGGTACCGCACGGGCAGCCTGAACGAGACCCTCGGGGGGCGGATGCCCGGCGCCTGTAGGCAGGCGGGGACGGGCGCCGGGGCGCCCGGGCCCGCCGGCCCGGAGGGAAACGTGTCACGCAGCGGGAATCGAACGCGGGAACAGGAGAACGGGACATGAGCTACTTCAAGGACAACTCGTTTGCGATAGGCCGCACGCCCACGGTGCAGTTGAACCGGGTCGGCGGCGGCAAGGCGCGGCTGCTGGCGAAGATCGAGGGGCGCAACCCGGCCTACTCGGTCAAGTGCCGCATCGGCGCCTCCATGGTGTGGGACGCCGAGGAGCGCGGCGCGCTGAAGCCGGGCATGGAGATCCTCGAGCCCACGAGCGGCAACACCGGGATCGCCCTGGCCTTCGTCGGGGCGGCGCGCGGCTACCCGGTGACGCTCACGATGCCGGAAACCATGAGCATCGAGCGGCGGCGCGTGCTGAAGGCCTTCGGGGCCCGGCTCGTGCTGACCGCGGGCGACAAGGGGATGCCCGGCGCGATCGCCCGCGCCGAGGAGATGGCCGCCGCCGATCCGAAACGCTACTTCATGCCCCAGCAGTTCAAGAACCCGGCCAACCCGGCCATCCACGAGCGCACCACGGGGCCGGAAATGTGGGAGGCCACCGGGGGCGAGATCGACGTGTTCGTGGCCGGGGTCGGGACGGGCGGCACCATCACGGGCGTCACCCGCTTCCTCAAGAAGACGAAGGGCAAAGACGTGCTGGCGGTGGCGGTGGAACCGGCCGACAGCCCGGTGCTCACGCAGACGCTCGCCGGCGAGGCCCTGCAGCCCGGGCCCCACAAGATCCAGGGCATCGGCGCGGGGTTCATCCCGGACGTGCTCGACCTCTCGCTGATCGACCGCGTCGAGCAGGTCACCAACGACGAAGCCTTCGAGTTCGGGCGGCGCCTCGCCCGGGAGGAAGGCATCCTCGCCGGCATCTCGTGCGGCGCGGCGACGGCCGTCGCGGCCCGCCTGGCGGCCGACCCCGCCTTTGCCGGCAAGACCCTCGTGGTGATCCTGCCCGACGCGGGGGAACGGTACCTCTCGACCCCGCTGTTCGAGGAGGCGTAGCGGGCCGGCGCATCCCGCCGCACCCCCGGCGGTGCGGCGGGCCTGCGCGGCGCGGCGCTCAGGAGCCCGGGAACTCGCGCGGGTGGCGCCGCTTCAGTTCCGCGATCGCGTGGCCGCGTCCGGACGCTTCCAGCCGCGCGAGGTAGCCCGCCAGCGCGCCCCGGGCGTGGTACGGGCCGCCCTCGTGCATCACGGTCCACAGGGGGTCCGTGTCGCACTCGCCGCTCATCTCGCGCATGCGGGCCTCGTGCCAGCGGTCCAGGCGGTAGACGGCCTCGCGGCAGAGGTCGGGGCGCGAGGGCGCCAGGTCCGTCTGCTCGTGCGGGTCGTCCGCGATGTCGAAGAGCATCTCGCGCGGCAAGAGGTGGAAGCCGTCGTGGTAGGTGCGCAGGTACAGGTAGCGGTCCCACCGCACGCTGCGCTGGCAGACATGGGCGCACTGGCTGAGCACGAGGTCGTCGCGCCCGCAGGCGGCGCCTTCGCGAACCGCCGCCGCGAAGCTCCGCCCGTCCCAGGACGGCTTGGGCTCGCGGCCGAGCAGGTCGGCGAGGGTGGGTGCGAGGTCCAGGTTGTAGTGCAGGCCGTCGTCCGTGCCGCCCCGCCTGCCGCCGGGCCACCGCACGATCATGGGGATGCGGCAGCGTGGCCTGGTCGGCCGTGCCGTGCTCGGCGTAGATGCCCAGCTCGCCCAGGTTCTCCCCGTGGTCGGAGCTGACGATGATGGCCAGGTCGTCGAGCACGCCCTCCCGTTCCAGCGCGGCGAGCAGCTGCCCGATGTGGCCGTCCATGTAGCGGATGCCGCAGTCGTAGCCGTCGAAGAGCCGCCGCAGGCCGGCGCGGTCGGTGACCTCGCCCGGCTGGCGCGGGAACCGGGCGTAGGTGCGGTTGTCGTACATGTTGATGTCCTGCGCCGTGTGCGGTCCGGCCATGCGGACGTGCTCCGCCAGCACCTCGTCGGTGAGCCAGGCCGGCAGCGGGTCGTCCGCGAAGGGGTTGCCGAACTCGCCGGGGGCGCGGTAGGGCGTGTGCGGCGTCCCAGTAGTTGACGTGCAGGTACCAGTCGTCGCGCCGGGCGTTCGCGCGGATCCACTCCAGGGCGGTGGGCGACACCTCCTCGGCGGATTCGTTGCCGCCCAGGCCCGTGTCGTGGATTTCCCGGAACCCCGCGTAGAACGAGTAGCCGGCGTGCCGCTCGCCGAAGCCGCCGATGTAGCAGGTGTGCAAGCCCGCCTGCACGAGGCTGGCGGGGAGGCTGGTCGAGTTGAGCCGGTCCCGGAAGCCGCGGGATGCCCCCTCGGTCCGCGGGTCGGCGTTGGTGCCGCCGTGGTTGACCACGCCGGTGTGGATGCCGAACCGCCCGGTCATGAGCGCCGTGCGGCTGGGCAGGCAGGGCGCGTCGGAACAGTAGTAGTTGTCGAATCGCACGCCCTCCGCCGCGATGCGGTCGATGTTCGGGCTCGTGTCGCGGTGGTAGCCGTAGCAGCCGAGGTGGTCCGGCCGCAGGGTGTCGAGGTCGAGGTAGAGGATGCGCACGGTGAAACACTCCTTCCCCCGCAAGGCGGGTGCCGCCGGTCCGCCGGCAGGACTCGAGCCTGTATACCCGGGGACGGCCTGCCGCGCAATCCCCGGGCAAGGGCCGCGCGCCCGGCGCGCGGGCGCCGGCGGCGCTAGCCCTCCAGCGAGATGAGCATCGGCTCCTCGATGGCCTCGATCACCCAGCGCAGGAAGCGCGCCCCGTCCGCCCCGTCGATCAGGCGGTGGTCGTAGGAGAGCGAGAGCGGCAGCATGAGCCGCGGCGCGCACAGGCCGTCCTTCTTCCCGCAAACGGGCTCCGGCGCGGACCGGCCGACGCCCAGGATGGCGACCTCCGGCGCGTGGATGATCGGCGTGAAGAACGAACCGCCGATGCCGCCGAGATTGGTCAGGGTGAAGGTGCCGCCCTGCAGGTCGGCGGGAGCGATCCGGCCCTCGCGGGCCTTCTGCGCAAGCCGGCCGAGTTCGACGGCGATCCGCACGATGTTCTTGCGGTCGGCGTCGCGAAGGACCGGGACGACCAGCCCCTTCCCGGTGTCCACCGCCACGCCGATGCCGAAGTAGCCCTTGTAGACGATTTCGCGCCGGAGCGGGTCGATGCTCGCGTTGAAGGCCGGGAAGACCTTCAGGGCGGCGGCGAGGATCTTGATCAGGATGGCGGTGACCGTGAGCTTGCCGCCCGGCCGCCTCCGCGCGCGGCGGCGAACCGTTTGCGGAGCGCCTCCAGCTCCGTGATGTCCGCCTTGTCGTGCTGCGTGACGTGGGGAATCGTGGCCCAGGCGCGGGCCAGGTGCTCCGCGGCCGTCGTGCGCAGCCGGCTCATCGGTTCGGTCCGCACCGGGCCCCACGCCGAGAAGTCGGGCAGCGGTTCGGGTTCCGGCCCGCCGGGGCCCCGCCGGCCGCCGCCGGCCAGCAGCCGCTTCGCGTGCGCCTTGACGTCGTCGATGCCGATACGCCCGTTCGCCCCGCTGCCCGCCACGTCCTCGATGGCCACGCCGACCTCGCGGGCGAAGCGGCGGACCGAGGGGGCGGCGGCCACGGGTACGCGGGCCGGCTTCGGGGCGGGCGCGCCGCTTGCCGCGGCCGCGGACGGCTCCGCCGCCGCGCCGTCCGCCGGCGCCGCGTCCGGCGCGGGCTCGCTCGCCGCGCCGTCCGCCGGTTCCGGCGGCTTCGGGGCGGCCGCGGCCCCCGGGGCGCCCGGCGCCGGCGGCGGGGCGCTCCCGCCTCCGCCGTCGGAGAACACGGCGAGGACCTGGCCGATCTTCACCTTGTCGCCCGCCGCCACGGCGAGCCGGGCGATGGTGCCGGCCGCGGGGGCCGGCAGCTCCAGCGTCGCCTTGCCGGTTTCGATCTCCAGCAGCGGCTGCTCGCGCGCCACGGTGTCGCCCTCGGCGACGAGCCACTTCACGACGTCGCCCTCCTCGATGTTCTCGCCCAGCTCCGGCACGCGGATCTCCGCGCCCGCGGCGGCGGGCTCCCCCGCGGCGGGCGCCTCCGCCTCGCGCCCGGGCGGCGGAGCCGCGGCGCGGGCGCGGCGGGCGGCGGCTCCCCGGCGGCCTCGAGGGAGGCGAGGACGTCGCCGACCTTCACCGCGTCCCCTTCCGCGACATGGAGTTGCGCCACGCGTCCGGCGGCGGGCGAGGGAAGCTCGACGGTCGCTTTGCCGGTTTCGATCTCCAGCAGCGGCTGCTCCGGGTCACCGTGTCGCCCTCGGCGACGAGCAGCTTGACGATGTCGCCGCCTTCGATGTTCTCGCCCAGCTCGGGCAGCTTGATGGGTCGTCGCCACGTTCGATGTCCTCCCGGTCACGCCGTGCGCGGGTTGGGTGGGTCGGCGGTAAAGGCCGTACGCCTTCATGGCCTTCCTGGCCTCGCCCGGCTTCACTGCGCCCTCCGCCGCGAGCGCCGAGAGGGTCGAAGCCGCCACCGTGCCCGCATCGACTTCGAAGAAATCGCGCAGCGCCTCGCGCCCGTCGCTGCGGCCGAAGCCGTCGGTGCCGAGCGCGTGACGAGCGGGCGCCCGGCGGCGCGAGCCGGCCTCCGGCAAGCGCCTTCACGTAGTCGGAGGCGGCGACGACGGGGCCCGTCGCGTCCGGCGAGGCATTCGGCCGCGTACGGGCGCGCGCGGCTTCTCGCCGGGATGCAGCCGGTTCCAGCGCTCCGTGTCCGCGGCGTCGTGGTACAGCTCCTTGTAGCTGGTCACCGACCAGACGTCGGCGGCGACGCCGTACTTCTCCGCGAGCAGCGCCTGCGCCCTGACGACCTCGTTCAGGATCGCG
Source organism: uncultured bacterium (assembly GCA_963744655.1). Taxonomy (GTDB): domain Bacteria; phylum Verrucomicrobiota; class Kiritimatiellia; order PWTM01; family PWTM01; genus CAVUUJ01. The sequence goes on from CAVUUJ010000002.1 coordinate 1,845,067, forward strand.
CCGCTGCCGAGCAGCTGGGCGCGCGGCGCCTTGTCCGGCGCCCCGCCGGCGCGGGGCGGAGCCGGTACAGCCCCGCAGGATGCCCTCCTCGCGCGCCCTCCGGCATCGGCGGGCTGCGCGTAGTTCTCGTTCATCACGGTGAGGTAGTAGAAGACGTCCTCCTGCTCCTCGTACATGCGCCGGATGCCGTCCTGGATGATCACCGCCAGCTCGTAGGCATAGGCCGGGTCGTAGGCCACCAGGTTCGGGACGGGCAGCGCCAGCAGGTGGCTGTGCCCGTCCTGGTGCTGCAGCCCTTCGCCGGCCAGCGTGGTGCGTCCGGCCGTGCCGCCGAGCAGGAAGCCCTTGGCAGCGCGATGTCGCCGGCGGCCCAGATCAGGTCGCCGACGCGCTGGAAGCCGAACATGGAGTAGTAGATGAAGAACGGGATCATGTTGATGCCGTGGTTCGCGTAGGCCGTGCCCGCGGCGATGAACGAGCAGACGGCCGCCCGCTTCGGTGATGCCCTCCTCGAGGATCTGCCCGTCGCGTGGCTTCCTTGTAGTAGAGCAGGTTGTCGCGTGTCGACCGGCTCGTAGAGCTGGCCGGGATGCGAGTAGATGCCGCACTGGCGGAACAGCGCCTCCATGCCGAAGGTGCGCGCCTCGTCGGGCACGATCGGCACGATCAGCTTGCCGATCTCCTTGTCGCGCAGCAGCTTGGCCAGGATGCGCACGAAGGCCATCGTGGTCGACACTTCGCGGCCGTCCGGTGCCCTCGTAGGAACTCCTCGAAGAGCGTCGTCGGCCCGGCGTCTCGAGCGGCACGTCGATCGGTGCGCCGCGCCGGCACGTAGCCGCCCAGCGCCTCGCGCCGCTCGCGCAGGTACTGCATCTCGGGGCTGTCCTCGGGCGGGCGGTAGAACGGGACGCTCGTCGACGTCCTCGTCGGAGATCGGGATGCCGAAGCGGGTGCGGAACTCGCGCAGTTCGTCCTCGTTCAGCTTCTTCTGCTGGTGGGTGATGTTCTTGCCCTCGCCGCTCTCGCCCAGGCCGTAGCCCTTGATGGTCTTGGCCAGGATGACCGTCGGGCGAGCCCTGGTGCTCGACGGCCGCCTTGTAGGCGGCGTAGACCTTCACCGGATCGTGCCCGCCGCGGCGCAGCTGCGCGAGCTGCTCGTCGGAGAGGTGCTCGACCAGCTCGAGCAGGCTCGGGATCCGTGCCGAAGAAGTGCTCGCGGATGTAGGCGCCGCCTCGACGACGTACTTCTGGTACTCGCCGTCGACGACCTCGTCCATGCGCTTGACGAGCAGCGCCGTCGTGCGTCCTGTGCCAGCAGCGGATCCCAGTCGCCGCCCCAGATCACCTTGATCACGTTCCAGCCGGCGCCGCGGAAGGCGGCCTCCAGTTCCTGGATGATCTTGCCGTTGCCGCGCACCGGGCCGTCGAGCCGCTGCAGGTTGCAGTTGATCACGAAGATCAGGTTGTCGAGCTTCTCGCGCGACGGCCAGGGTGATGGCGCCGAGGGTCTCGGGCTCGTCCGTCTCGCCGTCGCCCAGGAAGGCCCAGACCTTCTGGTCCGCCGGCGTCGCGCAGGCCGCGGTCCTCCAGGTAGTGGATGAAGCGCGCGTGGTAGATCGCCATGATCGGGCCGAGCCCCATGGAGACGGTCGGGAACTGCCAGAAGTCGGGCATCAGCCAGGGGTGCGGATAGGACGAGAGGCCCGGCGCTGTCGTGCAGTTCGTGCCGGAAGTTGTCGATCTGCTCCACCGGCAGGCGGCCTTCGAGGAAGGCGCGCGCGTAGATGCCCGGCGAGGCGTGGCCCTGGAAGTAGACCAGGTCGCCGGGGTGGTCGTCGGTCGGCGCGCGGAAGAAGTGGTTGAAGCCCACCTCGTACAGCGTGGCCGCCGAGGCGATAGGTGGAGATGTGCCCGCCGATGCCCTCCTCCTCGCGGTTGGCGCGCACGACCATGGCCATGGCGTTCCAGCGGATGAGGCTCTTGATGCGCCGCTCGAGCTCGCGGTTGCCCGGGTAGGCGGGCTGCTCGCTCGGCCGGGATCGTGTTGATGTAGGGCGTGTTGGCGGTGAACGGGATGCGCACGCCCTGCCGGTGGGCCCTCAGGTGCAGCTCGCGCAGAAGATGGGTGACGCGCTCGGCGCCCGCCCGGCCGTGCACGTCGTCGAGCGACTCGAGCCAGTCGCGCGTCTCCTCCGCTTCCGCGTCATCGATCCCGTGGGGAACGTCGTCCATGCCCGCCTCTCGTGTTGGGTGCCTGCCGCCCTGCCGGTGTGCGACCCGCACAAGGTAGCCCGAAACATACCCGCCGCAAGGCGGGCCTGGCAACAGGGAGGGCGCCCGGGCACCGGCGCGGTTGAGGAGGAGCGGGCAAGGGGGTAGGATCGCGTTCGAAGCCGGGAGACCCTCCGTGCCTGAACGAGCGCCCGCCCGCCTGCTGATCTGGCTGCCCGATCCCGCGGCCGCCGCCGCCGCGCGCGCGGCCGGCCAGGGCGGCTGGATCGTGCGGAGGGCCGCCTGCCGGGACAGCGCGCTCGCCTCGCTGCAGGAAGGCGCGTTCGACGCCGTCGCGCTCGATGCGCGCGCGGCCTGCGCGGACGGCTACCGGCTGGTCCACACCGCCCGCCGCGCCTGGCCGTGGGTCCGCCTGGTCTTTGCCTTCGAGGGGGAGCCGCCGGCGCAGGACCTGGAGGACTTCGGCGCGGGGGTGCGGGAACCCGGATCCCCCGAGGCCTGGCGCTCGGCCCTCGCCGCGGCGGGCGCGGCCGCGCCCGCCCTCCCGGTGCGCGACTGGGCCGTGAGGGACGCGCTCACCGGCCTGCACAACCGGCGCTACTTCGACGCGATGTTCGCGCAGTGCGTGGCGCTCGCGGGGCGGCACGGCCGCCCGCTCGGCGTCGCCCTGCTCGACCTGGACGGGTTCAAGCGCGTCAACGAGCGGCACGGGCACGCCGGGGGCGACCGGCTCCTGCGGCGCGTGGCGGACGCCTTCCGCGCGGCCGCGCGCGCGTCCGATATCCTCGCCCGCTACGGGGGCGACGAGTTCGCGCTGTTGTGCCCCGAGACGGATGCCGCCGGCCTGTGCGCGGCGGTCGAACGCCTCGCCGCCGCGGCCGCCGCGGGGGGGGCGGCGTGCGAGGGGCTGCGGCTCTCCGCGGGCGTGGCGGCCTGGACGGGGGACGAACCCGCGGGGACGCTCTTCGCGCGGGCCGACGCCGCGCTCCGCGAGGCCAAGCGGTCCGGCGGCGCGCGCGTCGTGGCCGCCGCGGCTCCCGGCGCCTGAGCGGCGCCCGCGGGGCGGGGGGTCTTCCAAGCCTTGGAAGCGCCGCCTGCCCGGGCTTCCAACCCTTGGAGGCGGGCGGCCGGACCGCCGGCGGGCCTACGGCGCGCCGGCCCGCTTCGCCCACGTGTCGCGCAGGCCGACGGTGCGGTTGAAGACGGGGCGGCCGGACGAACCGCACCGGGTGTCGCGGCAGAAGTAGCCGAGCCGCTCGAACTGGAAACGCGCGCCCGGTTCAGCCTCCGCCACGGACGGCTCGGCCTGTGCGGTGACGGTGCTCAGCGACTCCGGGTTCAGGTGGGTTCGGAAGTCCGGCTCGTCCCCGGCGGCGGGGTTCTCCACGCGGAAGAGCCGGTCGTAGAGCCGCACGTCGATCGCGCACGCTTCGCGCGCGGGCACCCAGTGGATCGTGCCCCTGACCTTGAGGCCGGCCTCGGGCGGATCCCAGCGGCAGACGACCGCGACCACGCGGCCGGTATCGTCCTTCTCCACGCGGGTGCAGGTGAGGAACCCCGCGTAGCGGATGCGCACCGATTGCGAGGGCGCCAGGCGGAAGTACTTCTTCGGGGGCGTCTCCATGAAATCGCCGCGCTCGATGAACAGCTCGGAGCCGAAGGGAACGGCTCGCTCGCCGGCGGCGGCGTCCTCGGGGTTGTTGACGGCCTGCACCGCGGCCGGCAGGCCGTCCGCGTGCTCGATCACGACCCGGAGCGGGTCGAGCACGGCCATGCGGCGGGGCGACGTGCGGTTGAGTTCCGTGCGGACGCAGTGCTCGAGGAGCGCCACGTCGGTCAGGCTCTCGTACTTGGTCACGCCCACCTCGTCGCAGAAGGCGCGGATCGCGCCCGGCGGGTAGCCCCGGCGCCGCATGCCGCAGAGCGTCGGCATGCGCGGGTCGTCCCAGCCGTCCACGAGCCCCTCGCGCACGAGCTCGAGCAGCCTGCGCTTGCTCATGACCGTGTACGTCAGGTTCAGGCGCGCGAACTCCGTCTGTCGTGGCCGGGCGGGAAGGTCGCCCAGCTGGTCGATCACCCAGTCGTACAGCGGGCGGTGGACCTCGAACTCGAGCGTGCAGAGCGAGTGCGTCACTCCCTCGAAGGCGTCCTCGAGCGGGTGGGCGAAGTCGTAGGTGGGATAGATGCACCAGGCGTCGCCGGTCCGGTAGTGCGGCACGCGCATGATGCGGTAGATCACCGGGTCGCGCAGGTGCATGTTCGGCGACGCCATGTCGATCTTCGCGCGCAGGCAGAGCGAGCCGTCGGCGAACTCCCCCGCGCGCATGCGGGCGAAGAGGTCCAGGCTCTCCTCCGGGGGCCGCCGGCGCCCGGGGCTCTCCCGGCCGGGCCGCGTCGGCACGCCGCGGTACTCCTTCCACGCCTCCTGCGAGAGGTCGCACACGTAGGCTTTCCCCCGGCGGACCAGGTCGCAGGCCACCTCGTACATGCGCTCGAAGTAGTCGGCCGAGAAGTAGAAGTGCTCGCCCCAGTCGAAACCCAGCCAGCGGATGTCCGTCTTGATCGCCTCGACGTACTCCATGTCCTCCTTGGCGGGATTGGTGTCGTCCATGCGCAGGTGGCATCGGCCGCCGAACTCGCGCGCGATGCCGAAGTCCAGGCAGATGGCCTTGGCGTGGCCGATGTGGAGGTAGCCGTTCGGTTCCGGCGGGAAGCGGGTCACCACCCCGGCGGCGCTGCGGCCGGCGGCGACGTCGTCGGCCACCATCTGCCGGATGAAGTGCATGGGTTTCGGGGTCGCTGTTTCGGTCATGGCTTGCGCTCTCCGTGCGGTCGCGGCGGCTGGCCCGCGCGGGCGCACTATACGCCGGGGCGGGCAGCGGGCCAAGCGATTCGCGGGCGGACCGGCCGCGCGCGGCCCGTCCGGGGCGATTGGTCTTGAGTCGCGGCAACGGGGTGGGGGAAGGTGGCTGCATGACGGTACGCACACGCTTCGCGCCGAGTCCCACCGGCCACGTGCACATCGGCAACATGCGCGCGGCCATCTACAACTGGCTGTTCGCCCGCCGGCACGGCGGCCGGTTCCTGCTGCGGGTGGAGGACACCGACCGCGAACGCTCGACGCCGGAGGCCTGCCGCTCGGTGCTCGACGCCATGGATTGGCTGGGGCTCGGCTGCGACGAGCCGCCGCTGTACCAGTCGACGCGCCTGGAGGCGCACCTGGCCGCCGCGGAAGGGCTGCTCGCCGCGGGCCACGCCTACCGCGAGGACAAGGGCGGCACGGGCCGGGGCGAGTGCATCGTCTTCCGCATGCCCGGCACGGATATCGCGTTTCACGACGAGGTCAAGGGCGACCTCGCGAAGCGGGCGGCGGACCTCAAGGATTTCGTCATCGTCCGCTCCGACGGCACGCCGGTCTTCCACCTGGCCAACGTGGTCGACGACATCGAGATGGGCGTCACGCACGTCATCCGCGGCGACGACCACGTCGAGAACACGTTCCGCCACGTCGCGCTGATCCGCGCGCTCGGCGCCGCGGCGCCCGCGTACGCGCACCTGCCGATGATCGTGAACGCGCAGGGCAAGCCCTACTCGAAGCGCGACGGCGACGCCTACGTCGGCGAGTTCCGCGAGAAGGGCTTCCTGGGCGAGGCGCTCTTCAACTACCTGGCCCTGCTCGGCTGGTCGCCCGGCGACGAGCGCGAGGTGTTCGGGCGGGAGGAGCTCGTGCCGCTCTTCGACCTGGAGCGCGTCCAGTCCTCGCCGGCCCGGTTCGACGGGAAGAAGCTCGACTGGGTGAACGGCGAGCACATGCGGCGCCTCCCGGAGGCGGAGCGCCTGGCCGGCTGCCTCGCCGACCTGCGCGCCCACGGGCTCTGGGACGACCGCGGCGACGAGGCGTATGCCCGCCGCGTGTTCGCCGCCATGGGGGACCGCATCAAGCTGTACGCGGAGACCTCGGCCCGGACCGCCTGCTTCTTCACGGAGGACTTCCCGTTCGACGAGAAGGCCGTGCGCAAGCGCCTGCTCAAGGAGGGTGCGAAGGAGGGGCTCGCCGGCCTGCACGACCGGTTCGCGGCCCTGCCCGCCTGGGAGGCGGCCCCGCTGGAGGCGGCGCTGACCGCCGAGGCGGAAGCGCGCGGCGTGCCGGCCTCGCTGCTCATACACGCCGCGCGCGTCGCGGTCTCCGGCCGCGGCGCGGGCCCCGGCCTCTACGTCCTGCTCGAGCTGCTGGGCCGCGAGCGCGCGCTGGCCCGCATCGACCGCGCCCGGACCGGCCGCCTTCCGCCCGCCGGCTGAGCCGACAACCCCTCCCCGCCGGACCCCCTCCGGGCCGGCTTCCGCCCCGGCCGCGCCGGGGGAACGCCACGCCCCATGCCGGGCCCCGCACTGAATAATTAAGTCAAAACCATTTGGCAGCCAGCATGATCTGTTAGCTGGCACCGATGGGGGGTGCTTAGCTGGCACCGCTAGGGGAGGCCCCGTCAAGGGGGCGGTGGCGGAGACGCGGGGGGACGGGCGGCTTGGCCCGCGCGGCCGGGCGCGGTACGATGGGGCATGCCCGGCGCGACGCAGGAGCACCACCGCCTGACGCTGGCCACCAAGGTCACGCTCCTGCGCATTCTCGGCATACCGGTGTTCGTGCTGCTGATGATCTACTACACCCTCGGCCTGCGCGCGGACCGGCCCAACGAGTTCCTCCGCGTGGCGGCCCTCGCCGTTTTCGTGCTCGTTGCCCTGAGCGACGCGCTGGACGGCTACCTCGCCCGGTCCCGCGGCGAGGTCACGGCCCTCGGCCGCATGCTGGACCCGCTCGCCGACAAGGGGCTGCTGCTCTCCGCGATCATCGTGCTGACCCGCCCGAGCCTGCCCGCCCTGCGGCCGCAGCTGCCGGTATGGTTCGCCGGCATCGTCGTCAGCCGGGACGCCCTCCTCATCGCGGGCGCCTTCATCGTGCGGCACTTCACGGGCTCGGTGCACATCGAGCCGCGCTGGACGGGGAAGGTGTCCACGGCCCTGCAGATGGTGTGCGTGACCTGGGTGCTCGCCGACGGCCCGTCCGGACCGGTCCCCCGGCTCTGTGCCGTGACCGCCGGGTTTGCCCTCGCCGCCGGCGTCCGCTACGTCCTCGACGGCGCGCGGCAGCTCGAGCGGGCACGGGCGAACGCGGGGTAGGCGCGGGGCGATTGCGCTTGGCACGCGGGCCTCGCGCGCCCGACACTGCGCGCATGTCCCTGTCTCCTCCAGGCCGCGTGGCGGCCCTCGTCGGGCGTCCGAGCGTCGGCAAGTCGGCCCTCTTCAACCGGCTGGTCGGGCGGCGCGTGGCCATCGTCCACGAGCAGCCCGGCGTCACGCGGGACCGGATCGCGAGCGAGGCGCACTGGGACGACCAGCGTTTCGAGCTGATCGACACCGGGGGCATCGGCGTGATCGACGCCGCCGACCCGTCGGACGCCATCGCGGCGGGCGCGCGCCGGCAGGTCGACCTGGCGCTGCACGAGGCGGCCGTGATCCTCATGGTGGTCGACGTGCAGGCGGGCGTCCTGCCGCTGGACCGGGTAGTGGCCCGCCTGCTGCACCGGGCGGGACGCCCCGTCCTCCTCGCGGCGAACAAGGCGGACAACGAAACCCTCGACCTGCACGCGGCGGAGTTCGCGGCGCTCGGTTTCCCGGTCTTCCCCGTCTCGGCCCTGCACGCGCGCGGTTTCGACGCGCTCATGGGGCCCGTGCTCGCGGCCCTGCCCGCGCCCGCGCCGCCCGTCGAGGTCCAGCCGCTGCGCGTCGCCGTGGTCGGCCGGCCGAACGCGGGCAAGTCCTCCTACGTGAACCGCCTGCTCAACACCGACCGCGTGATCGTCTCGGACGTGCCCGGCACGACGCGCGACAGCGTCGAAGTGCCGTTCCGGATCGGGGAAGGCCCCCAGGCGCGACACTACGTGCTGATCGACACCGCCGGCGTGCGGCCGCACGGAAAGGTCCACGACGCGGTGGAGCATTTCAGCGTGATCCGCGTGCGGGAGACCATCGGCCGCGCGGACCTGGCCGTGCTGGTGATCGACGCGGTGCAGGGCCCTTCCAAGCAGGACAAGCGCATCGCCGACCTGCTGATCGAGCGCCGCAAGGCCTGCGTGCTGCTGGTCACCAAGTGGGACCTCGCGGAGGGGGTCAAGGTGCGCGCGTACCGGGAAGCGCTCTACCGCGAGATGCCCTTCCTGGCCCACGTGCCCGTCGTGTTCGCCTCCTCCAGCACGGGGCGGAACGTGCGCGACACGGTGGAGACGATCGATCACGTCGCGGCCCAGTGGAGCGCGGCCCTGCCGACCGGCGTGCTCAACCGCGTCCTTCACGGGGCCTTCGAGGCGCAGCAGCCGCCGCGCGTGCGCGACCGGCGCCTCAAGCTGTTCTACGCGGCGCAGGTGGGCACGCGCCCGCCGCGCGTCCGCCTCTTCGTGAACGACCCCGCGCGCGTGGCGCCCGCCTACCGGGCCTTCCTCGAGCGGCGCCTCCGCGAGGCGTTCGGCCTGGAGGGCTCGCCGGTGATCCTGCAGTTCTCGGGCCGCCGCGCGGAACCGCCCGCGTGAGCCGGCGCACCGGGCTCAGGCGTTGCGGAAGTCGATCACCGTCTGGCGGTAGGCCTCGGGCACGCCGATGTCGAAGCGGCGGCCGTCGCACGACGTGGCCCGAGAAGCCCTCTTCCTGGCGCAGCCGGTCGAGGCAGGAGGTCAGCTGGAACTCGCCGCGCTCGCGGATGTTCAGCTTGATGTGCTCCTCGAGGTAATCGAAGATCCGCGGGGTCAGCACGTACTGGCCGAAGAGCGTGAGCGACCTGTTCGTCCTCCATGCCCTCCACGTGCAGGTGCTCCCGCGCGTAGTCCGCGTCGGGCTTCTCGGCGAACTCGGTGATCGTGAGCAGGGCGTCCTTCTCCTGCCAGCGGCCCGTCACGCAGCCGAAGTGGTGCACCTGCTCGCAGCGGCGTGACCTGCAGGCCGACGACGCTGTGGCCGACCCGGTCGTAGACGTCGAGAAGCTGCCGGCTGCAGGAGGCGGTTTCCGTCCCGGAGGCGTAGAGGTGGTCGCCCAGCAGCAGCAGGAACGGCTCGTCGCCGACCCACTCGCGCGCGCAGTAGCACCGCGTGGCCGAAGCCCTCCTGGCGCTCCTGCGCCAGCAACGTGATGCGCCGCCCGATGTCCAGCGAGGTAGCTCGCAGTACTCCTGGTCCTCCCGGGAGAGCTTGTTGAAGTGCTCGATCGCGCGGCGGCGTGCCGAAGATACTCCTCGAAACTTCTCGCGGTCCTCGGCCTGCACGACGATCGCCACCTCCTCGATGCCCGCGCTCAGGGCCTCCTCGACGATGGCCAGGATGACCGGCTTGACGCGCCCGTCGCGGTCGATGACCGGGAACAGCTCCTTCTTGATCGCCTTGGTGGCCGGGAACAGGCGGGTGCCGAAGCCGGCCGCCGGGATGACGGCCTTGCGCACGCGCCTGGCCGGCCTGGACGACGAGCTTGAGGCAGCTCATGCCGAGATCGCGCTCGACGATCTCGATCACCCTGCCCTGCGCCTCCTCGTCGCGCACGAGGAACTGCGCCGTGCCGTCGCCCTGGGAGCCGACGCCCTTGCCGCCGAGCACGTAGCGGCTGGATCGGCTCGTAGGCCAGGAGCCTGGTGCAGCACCGGCGCGGTCAGCTGGGAGGGGCAGGCCGGGCTGCAGATGGCGGTCGAACTCGGCCTGCGCCTCGTTCATCAGCGCGCCCAGCCGCTCCGCGTCGCCCGCGCAGCAGCGCCTCGGCGGCGTCGTGCGTGATGCGGGCGCTGATCGGGCCGAGGTACTGCTGGACGCTGCGGTGCAGGTCGTTTTCGGCGAACGGGTAGCAGCGGTTGAGCTTGCTGAGGATCTCCTTGGTGTCCTTCTGCGCGTGCAGGTCGACGATGACGTAGTGCAGGTCGCGCGGGACGCGCAGTTCCTGCACGTCGAGGCGGTCGCCGTCGAAGACCATCAGGATCGGGCCGGTTGCCGTAGGCGCAGCCCTGGTCCAGCCGGCCGCAGCGCGAGGGGGTGGTGATCTCGCCGATGTAGGCGTATTCCATCTCGCCGCGCACGGTCATCTTGAGGTCGTAGATGCGGTTGAACGCGCGCGCGACGAGCACGCAGATGGCGGCGCTGGAGGAGAGCCCCTTCTTGACGGGCAGGTCGGTGCGGTAGTTGTCGATCTCCAGGCCCGCGCACGCGGTAGTGCGTCAGCACCTGGTAGGCCACGCCCGCGGCGTAGCTGAAGAAGCCGCCCTTGCGCGCCTCCTCCAGCAGGGCGTCGCGCTCCATCGGCAGCTCGAAGGGCCCCTTGCGCGTGCCGTCGGGCAGGGACGCGCTCAAGATGAGCTTGGTCGGGTGGGGCTGCGACCTCGGCGTGGATGCCCTGGTTGGTGCCCACGATGATGGCGTAGCCCTTCTCGATGTCCGCGTTGATGCGGCGGTAGCCGCCGGCCCAGTCGCGTGTGCTCGCCGAACAGGCAGATGCGGCCGGGTACGAACACCTTCATCGTGAGTTCTCCGCCCGCGGCCCGCCCGTTCACGCGGGACCCGCCTCGGGGCCGCCGACTCTATCAGCCCCGGCGCGGGCATGACAAGAAGCCGGCGAGGTCAGAGCCGGCAGGCGACCCGGGCGCCGAAGCCGAAGCCGTCTTCGATGTCGACCCGTTCGCGGCCCCCGTCGAGGCGGTCGCTCTCGCCGAGGGAGCGCTCGAAGGCGTACCGCGCGGCCGCCTCGACCGACCAGGCCGGCCGCGGCGTCCAGCGCAGGCCGGCCTCGCCGAGCAGGGCCCGGTACTGGAGCCGGTCGTCCTCCGCCTCGCGGCCGGCACGCAGGAAGGCGTCGCGCTGCGCGCGGAACGCGACGAACGGCTCCAGCGCGCGGGGTAGGTCGAGGCCGAGGCGGACGGCCCCCTGCCGGGGCGGCAGGTAGGAGGCCTCCAGCGTCGCCGTGCCGGCCAGGCGCAGGCGGACGAGGGAAAAGGGGACGCCGAGGACGACGAGGCGGTCGCGCGAGGGCGCGTAGACCCAGGCGATGCCGGGCAGCGGGACGCCGGCCAGGAAGGACCGCCGGGAGGCGTAGTCGAGGAGGAAAATCCAGCTGCGGTGCTTCCCGCCGGGCACCCGGACATGGGCCGTGGCGCCGAGGCCGGTCTCGGCCCAGCTCCCGAACGGGCGGTCGCTGGGCGAAGCCGCGCGCAGCGCGATGCCCGCGGCGCGGCCGGGTGCGTGGAAGCGGCGGTAGCCCGCCTCGGCGCGGACGTCCCATAGCGCGCCGGGCACCGCGGCGCCGCTGCCGGGCAGGCGGGCGCCGGTCGCGATCGCCACGCGTTCGGCGCGGACGCCCGCGGACCACTCCCCCCCGTTCGCGGCCGGCGCGGCGTGCCGGAGGCTGCCGCCGAGCGAGGTGATGTCCAGCCGCGCGGCGCCGTCCGCCGCGCCGGAGGGAGCGGTCCGCTCCGCGCGGGTCTCGACCAGGGTCTGCGGCGCGCGCAAGGGCGGCCCCGCGAGGCGGCCCGCTCCGCCCTGCGCCCCGGCCGGCCCGGCCCGGAGACCCAGCAGCGCGGCGCACGCGGCGGCCCGGCCCGCGGCGCGCAAGGGGGGAGGGATGCGGGGAACGCGGGGGGAGCCGCCGAAGACGCCCTCCCGCCCGCGCGGCGCCCGCCGCGCAAGGTGCCCGGTGCGAGTCCGCATGGCCGGCTAGCGGGGTTCGTCCCGGTCGGGCGCCGGCGTCCAGGGCGGCCGTTCGTCGGCCGGGGCTTCGCGGTCGGCCGGCGCCTCCGCGGCGCCGGCGTCCGCTTCGGCGGCGGTATCCGGGGCGGTGGCCGCCGGCCCGCGGCCGGGCTCGTCCTCCGCCGGGGCGGCATCCTCCTCCCAGAACCAGTGGTGGGTGCGCCGCCGGCGCAGTTCCACCTGCTGGTGGTCTTCGCGGCGCAGCTCCCGGGCGAGGTCCCCGTCGGACCACTGCCCGTACCAGTCGGTCTGCGCCGCGCCCGAGGCGGTGTGCAGGCGGCGCGTCTCGGCGCGGGCCTGCGCGGGGGAGACGATCACGTAGGGCGTGATGAGCACGAGCAGCTCCGAGCGCGTGTCCTGCTTGTCCTGGGAGCGGAACAGCCACCCGAGGATCGGGATGTCGCCCAGCAGCGGCACCTTCGTGCGTCCCTTGCGCGTCGCCTTGCTGACCAGCCCGCCGAGGGCGATCGTGGCGCGGTCGGGCACGGCGATCGAGGCCTTCAGCTCGCGCTTCGTGATCACCGGCACCTCGTTGCCGTCGATCTGCACGATGTCGCCCACGTTGTCCGCCGTCTGCGTGATGTCCATCACCACCACCCGCTCGGGGTTGATGCGGGGGGTGACGGTCAGCTGGATGCCGATGTTCTTGTACTCGTACTGCGAGGTCTGCGTGCCGCCCGTGGTCACGCTCGTGGTCGTCACGACCGGCCGTTCCTCGCCCGCCACGATCTGCGCCTCGGTGTTGTCGGTCGTCATGACCACGGGGGTCGAGAGGATCCGCGCGTCCGATGACGCCGCCACCATGCGGATGACCGCGTCGAGGTTCAGGTCGTACAGGGTGAGGTAGTACGTCAGCGCCCCCGCGTTGAGCGGCACGTTGCGGTCCACGCTCCCGCCGTCGAGGAAGCTCGGGTTGGACCCGCCGGCGAAGCCGCCGCCGTAGCCGGCGACCGGCGTGCCGAGCGTGAGGCCCCCGCGCTGCGCGTCGTCCATGAACAGCAGCGAGCGCTGCAGCCAGTCGATGCCGTACCCCGTGTTGTCGGACAGGTTGACCTCGAGGATGACCGCCTCGATGAGGACCTGGGCCAGCATCACGTCGAGCTGGCGGATGACGTCCTCGAGCGCCGCGATGTCGCTGCGCCGGCCCATGAGCAGCAGCGCGTTGCTGCGCTTGTCGGCGAGGACCTTGGTGTTGGCCGAGAGCTCGCCGATGCCCGCGGCCGCGTTGCCGGCGTCGTCCGGCTGCCGCGCCTGGAGGCGCTGCGCGATGAAGTCGCGGAGGGCCTGGCTGCGGCTCTCGGCGGTGTCGTCGCCCGCGGCGGGCGGGGGGGCGGCGGCCGGGCTGCCCGCGTCCGTCGCGTTGCCGAGGAAGCTGTTGAGGATCGCGGCCGTTTCCTCGGCCGAGGCGTACTCCAGCGGGTAGACGCGCACCAGCACCTCGGGCTCGACGGCGCGGTCGAGGACCGCGACGATCTTGTCGAAGAAGAGGAAGTTGGTCGGCTCGGCGATCACGATCAGGATGTTCGTGCGCTCGTCGGCGACGATCTTGACCTTGCCGGTGACGAGGCCGCGCTCGGCCATGTCGATTTCGGTGGCCGTGGCCGCGGCGGCGGGCCGGGCCCGGATGACGCCGGGCGGGGTCTGGATGACGACGGTGCGGCCCGCCGCGGCGCCTGCCTGCGCCTGCTGGCTCTCGGCGATCAGCTCGTTGATGCGCGCGGCGACCTGGCCCGCTTCGGCGAAGTGCAGCTCGTAGACGCGGGTCTCCACCCGGCTGGTCGCCGGGCGGTCGAGGTACTCGAGGATCTGCATCACCCGCTGGAGGTTGGCCGCGGTGTCGGTGACGAGCAGGCTGTTGGCCCGTTCCAGGGGCTGGATCTTGCCGTAGGCGTGGAGCAGGCCCTGCAGGATCGGCTGCACCTCGGTCGTGGACAGGTGCCGGAGTTCGACGATCTGGCTGACGAGCACGTCGGCGGGCGGCAGGTTGGTGGCGTCCTCGTAGCCCTGGATGGGCAGGCCTTCCTGCCGGACGGCGGTGGTCTGCACGACCTTGAGGAACTTCTCGCCCATCGGCACGATGGCGATGTTCTGCAGCGCGAGCGCGGTGTCGATGGCCTGGAGGAACTCCTCCTTGGAGAGGGGGGCCTGGCTGCGCAGGGTGACCGTGGCGTTGACGCCCGGCGCGCTGATCAGGGTGCGGCCCGTGAGCTCGGCGTAGGTCGCGAGCACGATGTCGAGCGGGGCGTCCCGGTAGTTGAGCATGCGCCCCGGCGTGTCGTCCTGGGCCGCGGCGGCCGTCGGCCGGGCCGCGAGGGCGGCCAGCAGCAGGCCGCCCGCCGCGAAGACCGACAACCAGGAGCCCGGCGGTGTGTGCCTTTTCATCTTCATCCCCCGTCCGGCGGGCTTTCCGCCGGCGTACCCTCGCGCAGGTAGGCGCCGTTGAGGGTGAACGACCCCTTCAGGCGGCCCGTCGCGCCCCGCACCGGCTGGGCCGACAGCTGACTGACGTCCAGCATGGCGCCCTGCGACTGCACCGCATACAGGAAACGGACGAGGGCGTCGAGCGAGCCCTCCCACGTGCAGTTGATCGACACCTCGGCGAGATTCTCCACGGCCCGTTCGCGCTCCGGCTCGCGGCGGGTCAGGCTCAGGCCCTGCCGTTGCGAGGTCTGCTCGAGCATCTTGAGCAGGTCCGCGGTCACGTCCTTCTCGGGCGGGTGCCGGGGCAGCTGGCCGCGGAGGTCGTCCAGCCGGGCCTGCCAGGAGGCGCGCCGCGCGAGGTACTCGCGGGCCACCTCCTCGCGCTGCGCGAGCCGCGCGTGCGCTTCCTCGAGGTCGCGCCACTGCTGCGCGTAGGGCGCGCCGAACCACCAGGAGAGGGCCGCCAGCGCCACGACCAGGGTGGCCCAGGTCAGCGCCGCCTCGCGCGGGTTGAGCTTCATGGCGCTTCCCCCGGCAGCGTGATGTTGATGCGGAAGTCCGACTTCGGCCCCGCCGGCGTCTGGCGCGTGGCGATGCCCTCGGGTTTCACCTCCGGGAACAGGTCGGTCTGCTCGAGCAGGGTGACCAGGTCGTACACGGTCGTCGGGTTGACCGCGTCGCCGCGCAGGTTCAGCTGGCGGCCCTTACGGTACGTGAAGGAGGTGAGCTCGACGCCGCCCGGCAGCGCGACGCTGACCTGCCGGAGCATCTCCAGCGCGGAGTGCGTGCGGTCGGCGTACTGCTCGAGCGAGCGGACCTGGCCCAGGAGCTGGCGGGCGGCTTCGGCCGGCTGCTCGACGGCCTCGACCTCCGCGCGGCGGCTCTCGAGACGCGCCTTGCGCCAGGCCATGGTCGCGCCCAGGGCGCCGAGCACCAGGATCCAGGCGGCGGCCGTGCCCAGCGTGGCGCCCCAGAAACGGCGGGTCACGCTCCGCCGCCCGCGGGCCACGGCCCAGTCCGCCGGGGCGAGGTCCAGCCGGCCGGCGGCCGGCCGGCCGGACGCGCGGCGCGCGATGCACTCGCTGAGCGGGCGGCCCTCGTCGAGTCGGCGCCGTTCGAAGGCGAGCCCGCCGGGCCCGTCGCCGTCGGGCAGCCCGGCCCCCGGCGTGCCGGTCCAGAAGACCAGGCGCGGGACGGCGGGGGAGGCGCCCCACTCGGTTTCGATCGAGGCCAGGGTGATCCGGACCTCGTCGTCCAGCTCGGCCCGCAGGGCTTCCGGGTCGTCCGGGCGGGCGAAGGCGCGGAAGGTGATCGGGAGGCCGTCCTGCACCGCCGCCAGCGTCAGCGTGTCCCCGCCCGCCACGACGTGCACCGCGCGGCCGGGTTCCGCCTGGGCGCCGGCCTCGACCAGCGTGTCCCACCAGCCCAGCAGGTCGAGATCGACTTCGCGCACGACGAGCCGCGCGGGCGCCAGCGCCTCGACGGCCGCGTCGAGCACGTCGCGCTGCAGGGCCGCGGCCAGCACCCGCGTGCGGCCGTCGCGCGCGCCCAGGATCTCGAAGGAGGTCACGAGCTGCTCGACCGGGAACGGAGAGAGCTTGTCCATCTGCAGGTCGACCATCCCCCGCAGCTCGGCGGGGTCGGTGGAGGGCAGGTCCAGCACGCGCAGCAGGGCCCGGTCCGCGGGCAGGGCCAGGCGTACGGGCGAGTGGACGCCCGCGCACGCGGTGCCCTGCCAGGCCGTCCCGCCGTCCGGACCGGCCGCGGCGTCCCCGGCCTCCCCCGGGCGCTGCGCCTCGCCGCGGTCGACCACCTCCCACTCGCCCTTGCGCCGGCGCAGGGTCGTCCAGGCCACGCGGTCGCGGCAGGTCACGAGGCCGGTTATGGACGTCGAGCGCATGGTCTTGCCTTCCCGCCCGTCCGGCTCACTGCGCCGCGGCGCGGGCCATCGGTTCCTCCCGCCAGAACACCGGCACGGCGGAACCGTTCCGCACGTTCAACACGCACAGGATCGTCCGCCTGATGCCGCGCACGTCGCCCACCGAGATCACGCGCACGTAGGGGCTTCCGCTCACGCTGATGCGGTCCGCCACCGTGTCGTCCACCGGGGCCACCGCGAGCACCTCGTCCACGGACCGGAACCCGTCGTCCTCGGTGTTCGGCTCGCCGTCCTCCCCGAGGCGCCCGGTCATCATAGCATCCACGTCCCAGTCGGCAACCCCCACGAGGGTGAAGAGGACCTCGCGCGAGGCGGTGTTGGCGTTGACCCGCCCGTCGCCCCACGTGGTGAGCAGGTGGACCAGGCCCCGCAGGGGCGGGTCTTCCGGGTCTTCCGCGGGGCCGCCGTAGACGAGCGCGTCGCCGAAGCCCTTGATGAGCGTCAGCTCCTCGATGAGCTGCACGGGGCCGTTGCGCACGAGGTAGCCGCGTTCCTCGTACCAGGGGTCGTCGGATTCCGCGCCGTTGAGGCGGTGCTCCTCGTTGGCGTCGGTCCAGTCGCGGAAGCAGTCGATCAGCTCGTCCCACTGCTCCTCGGGCGCGCCGGCCAGGTCGAGCGCCTCCAGCCACTCGTCGTCGGTCAGGAGGTTGACGTTCCGGCGGCTGTCCTCGGGGAGGATATCGACGCGGAACAGGCCCTCCCCGAGCTCGCGGGTGTAGCCCCTCAGCCCGAGGCCGCGCGAGAGGTGGAGCGCGGCGAGGTAGAGGTCCGGGTCCGCGCCCGGCTCGCCCTCCCGGACGTCTGCGCTGCGCGCGAGGGCGTAGCGGGCCCACTCCACGCCGGCGCGCGCGAGGTGCCCGGCCTTCAGCCGCTTGCGGTAGTGCGAGCTGATGCCGGCCTCGACGCGCATGTCGAAGGCGAAGCTCCCGACGAGCACGGACAGGATCAGCAGGACCCACAGCGCCACCACCAGCGCCGAGCCCCCGAGCCGCGCGCCCCCCGCCCCCCGCGCGTTCACGGCGTGCTCCCGGCGGCCGTCGCCGAGGGGCCGGGCGCGTTGGTGGCCGCCGCGACGGGCACCTCGACGGCCCGCCGCAGGACGACCGGCGGCTGGCCGTCCCGGAGCGGGTCCAGGTACAGCGCGATCTCCACGCGGCCGGGGACGCGGTTGGTCGCCTCCCACTCCTCGTCCCAGTCCCCGTCCTCCCCGTTGTAGACGCGGCAGTCGAGCCCCTGCACCCCGGCCGGCAGGTACCAGGTCTCGGGCTCCGCGCCCGCCTCGTCGGGATCGAGCAGGTGCGGCCACGCGCGCACGGCGACCGCCGGCTGCCCGTCGGGGCCGTCGTCGATCGTGATCTCGATGCGGTGCACGGCGCGCGCGAAGGGCGACGAGGGCGGGACGAACGAGGAGGCGGACGTGACCCAGCTGAAGCGGTCGTTCGGGTACTCGCCTTCCCGGTTCTCGAGGCGGAAGCCGTAGACGGGGTCGGGCGGCGGGAAGAACACCGCCGAGCGCAGGGCCGTGACCACCTGCTCCATGACGTAGTCGCCGCGGTGGAGCCCGTCGAGCAGCAGGGTGCCGCTCCGCCAGGCCTGGACGGTGGAGGAGAAGGTGCCCCAGACGATGGCAAAGGCGGTCACGAGGATCGCCAGCGCGACGAGCACCTCCACCAGCGTGAAGGCGGTCCGGCGGCCGCGACGCCGCGCGCGGGTTCCGCCGGCCGTCACGGCGCGCCCCTCGCGCCGGGGACGGTGGGCGCCGCCGCCCGGGTGAAGCCGCCCGTGGCGGCCTCGTCGGGCGCGTACCGCAGGGTGACGACCTGCTCGCCGATCTCCCGCCCGCGGTCCGTCCACCCGATGCGCGTGCTCACCTCGTACAGGCCGTCGCCGTCCTCCTCCCCGGCCGGCGCGAACGAGCGCGACCAGGTGTAGCGCTCGCCGGGCGGGTCGAAGCGGCCGCCGTCGGAGGCGCCCGCGGCGTCGCCCTCCGGGTCGAAGGGGTGCTCGATCTCGACCACGCCGAGCAGGTGGCGCGCGGTTTCGAAGTGGCGGGCCTTGCGCGCCACGCTGAGGCAGCGCGCGGTCGTGGCGACGAGCACCGTGAGGCCGACGCCGAGGATGGCCAGCGCGAGGAGGACCTCGATGAGCGTCAGGCCGCCGTTCGCGCCGTGCCGCGGGGCGCTCACAGCTCCGCCTCCGCCCGGCCCGCGTAGGGTTCCACGCGCACCTTCGCCTCGCGGCCCCGCCCGTCGGCCAGGTCGGCCTCGAACCCGTCGCACATGCCGTTGGGGTAGTACAGCACCCAGTGCACGCCGTTGGTCTCGCGGCCGGCCGCGCCGGCTTCGACCCGCGTGAAGCGCACCTCGTGTTCCAGCGGGCGGGTCAACTCGACGCGGGGCGCCTCGGACGGCGGGCCGCCCGGGTCCGCCGCGCCGCCGCCGGCCGGCGCGTCCGCGTCCCACAGGGCCACCTCGATCGTGCGCTCCCCGGTGT
This sequence comes from uncultured bacterium, assembly GCA_963744655.1. GTDB lineage: Bacteria > Verrucomicrobiota > Kiritimatiellia > PWTM01 > PWTM01 > CAVUUJ01. The sequence goes on from CAVUUJ010000002.1 coordinate 1,863,914, forward strand.
CGAGGATTAGCGCCGCGGTCGTCTGGCGCAGCACGGCACGGGCCTGCGCGAGGCGGGAGGCCGTGACGAGCGCGCGGACGGACGCCCGCAGCCGGGCGGATTGCGCGGAGCGGACAAAGCGCGGGACGGTCAGGCCGGCGGCCACGACGGCGATGAAGAGGACCAGCAGCAGCTCGATGAGGGAGAAGGCCCGCCGGCCCGCGGGCCGCCGTCCCCGCCGCCCGGCTCGTTCGCGTATCCTGCCGCTCATGGCCCCGCGCCCGTCCCGCTCAGCCGTCGGTCTGCCAGTTGGTGATGTCGTCCGCGCTCTCCGTCCCGTCCGGCCCGTACGACTTGAGGTCGTAGCCGTGGGGGTTGTGGGTGCCGGGCGCCGCGTAGAGGTACTCGTGGCCCCACGGGTCGCGGGGCATGCCCTTCTGGAGGTACGGTCCGTTCCAGTCGGTCCCCGACCCGCCCGGTGCGGTCAGCAGTTCCTGGAGGGAGCGGGGGTACTCGCCCACGTCCAGTTCGAACAGGCGCAGGGCCGTCCCGATGTTCTCGATGTCCGCCCGGGTGGCGGAGATCTCGGCCTGCCGCTTGCGGCCCGCGAGGCGCGGCAGGGCCACGCCGACGAGGATGCCGATGATCACGACGACCAGCAGGATCTCGATCAGGGTGAAGCCCGCGGCCGCGCTCCGCCGCGCCGCGGCGTGCCGGCCGGCCCGGCGATGGGTGGTGTTGCTCATGATGCATGCTCCCCGTTGAAGGCCGCCCGGCGCGCACCCGGCCGGGCGGGCCGCCCGCCCGCCCGCCGTGGTCCCGCCCCGTCTCCGGCCGTGTGGTCTTCCCGTTCGCACTGCCTCCGTCCCTAGACGTTCAGCCCGCTGGTGAGATCGAAGACCGCCATCAGCATGCTGATCGCCACGAAGCCGACCAGGCCGGCCATGAGCACGATCAGGATCGGTTCCAGGAGGGTCGTGAAGATCTTCACGCTGCGGTCCAGTTCCGCGTTGTAGCGGCGGGCGATGTGGCCGAGCGCGCCGCTCATGTCGCCCGTCCGCTCGCCGACGGCCAGCATGTCGGTCAGCATCGTCGGGAACACGCGGCCGGCGGCCAGCGGGCCGGAGATGGTGGACCCGTCCGTGACGCGCTCCCGGGCCTCGCGCAGTTCCTCGGCGATGACGGCGTTGCCGACGGTCTGCTCCACGATGGCCAGGGCCTGCAGCACGGGCACGCCGTTGGCGAGGAGCGTCCCCAGCGTCTGCGCGAAGTGCGCGTAGGCGTTGGCGGCGACGATGCGCCGCACCAGCGGCAGGCGCAGCAGCGCGCGGTCCCAGGCGAACCGGCCCGCCGGCGTGCGCAGCGCGCGCCGGCCGAGGACGACGGCCGCCACGACCGGAGCCGCGATCCACAGCGCGCGCCACCCGGTGAGGAAACGGCTCGCGCCGATGAGCATGCGGGTGGGCAGCGGCAGGGTGCTGCCCAGCTCGGCGAACAGGGCGGCGAACCGCGGGATGACGAAGATCATGATGAAGACCATCGTGAAGACCCCGATCGTGAGCACGATCCCCGGGTAGACCAGGGCCATCAGGACCTTCTCGCTGGCCTCCTGCACGCGCTCGTAGTGCACCGCCAGCCGCTCGAGCGCCTCGGCGAGGGCGCCGCTCGCCTCGCCCGCGCGGATCATGCTGACGTAGAGGGGCGGGAAGATGTCGGGCCGCTCGGCCAGCGCCTCGGACAGGCTGGTGCCCTGCACGATGTCGTCGCGCAGGATCTCCACGACCCGGTCGCGCTCGCCGCCGCTGCGGTGCTGCGCCAGGGTGTTCAGCGAGCCGCCCAGCGTCATGCCCGAGCCGAGCAGGTCGCTGAGCTCCCGGGTGAAGAGCAGCAGCTCCCGGCGGCCCATGCGCTGCCGCCGCCAGCCCCCGCGCGGCCGGCCGGCCCGCACGGCGCGCGCGACGGCGCCGGCCGCCGCCTCCTCGAGGCGGACGGGCACCAGGCCCCGCTGTTCGACCGCGCGCAGCGCGCCGCGCCGGTCCGGCGCCTCCACCAGGCCCTCCTCGCGCCGCCCGTCCGCCGAGCGCGCCGTGTAGGTGTAGTGCGGCATCCTGCTCCCGGTCCCCGCGCGGTCAGCCCTCGGCCAGGGCCTCGTCCTCCTCGGTCACCCGGAGCACTTCCTCGATGGTGGTGATGCCCGCGAGCACCTTGTTCCACCCGTCCTCGCGCAGCGTGCGCATCCCGCGGCGAAGCGCCTCGGCTTGATCTCGTTCGACGAGCGCGTGGGCCACGATGAGCGGCCGCAGGTGCTCGGTGACGACGATGATCTCGTAGATGCCCGTGCGGCCGCGGAACCCCGTGTGGCGGCACTCCTCGCAGCCGACCGCCTCGTAGAGCGGCCCCTCGGCCCGGCGCTCCAACGGGAACCCGACGCCGGCGAGGAACGCCGCGTCCGGCCGGGCTTCGGCCGGCGGCAGTCCGGGCAGAGCTGGCGCACGAGCCGCTGGGCGACCAGCGCCTCGACCGAGGAGGCCACGAGGAACGGCTCGACGCCCATGTCGAGCAGCCGCGTGACGGCGCCCGGCGGCGTCGTTGGTGTGCAGCGTGCTGAACACCAGGTGGCCGGTCAGCGCGGCCCGGATGGCGATCTCCGCCGTCTCCTGGTCGCGGATCTCCCCCACCATGATGACGTCCGGGTCCTGGCGCAGGAATGTGGCGCAGAGCCCACGGCGAAGGTCAGGCCGATCTCCGGGCCGCACCTGGATCTGGTTGATGCCGGCCATCTCGTACTCGATCGGGTCCTCGAGCGTGAGGATGCGCTTGTCGATCGAGTTGATCGTGTGGAGCCAGGCGTAGAGCGAGGTGGACTTGCCCGAACCGGTCGGCCCGGTCACCAGCAGGATGCCGTGCGGCCGGTGGATCATCTTGGTCAGCAGCGCCTGCGTCCGCGCGGTTCAGCCCAGCTCGTCCAGGCCGATGCAGGCCGCCGCTGCGCATGCAGCAGGCGCAGGCTGACGCTCTCGCCGTAGACCGTGGGCATGGTGGAGACGCGGACGTCGATGTCCTCGCCGCGGATGCGCAGGCTGATGCGGCCGTCCTGGGGCAGGCGCTTCTCGGCGATGTCCATGTTGGCCATGACCTTGATGCGCGAGATGATGGCCGCCTGGAACCGCTTCAGCTGCGGCGGCACCGGGGTCTGGTGCAGCACGCCGTCGATGCGGTAGCGGATGCGCAGGTCGGTCTCCATCGGCTCGAGGTGGATGTCCGTGGCGCGGTCCTGGTAGGCTTCCCAGATGATCTGGTTCACGAACTTGACGACCGAGGCTTCCTGGTCGAGCTCGCTCAGGTCCTCCTTGGCAGAGGTCCTCCTCGGGCGCCACCTCGATGCGGTCGTCCTGGATCATGCGGTCGAGCGTCTCGGCGCCGACGCCGTAGAACGTCTTGGCGGCCTTGTCGATGTCGGCCGCCGGGCTGAGCGCGAGGCGCACGCGCCGCCCCGAGGCCAGCCGGAGCGCGTCCGCGAGGCCGGGCGCGAAGGGGTCGTTGGTGGCCACGCGCAGGCCGTCGTGCTCGAGCCGCCAGGGCACCACGTGGTACTGGAACACCGCCTTGGTCGGCAGCGTGTCGAGCACCGCCCGGTCGATCGCCGCCTCCGCGAGGCGCACGAAGGGCACATCGAGCGCGCGCGCGAGCGCCTCGAGAAACGCCGCCTCGCGCGCGAACCCCAGGTCCGTTACCGCGCGGACCAGCGAGGGGCCGTGCTCGGCGAGGTGGGCCAGCAGGCGCTCGCGCTGGTCCGCGTCGAACAGGCCCGTGCGCTCCAGGAGCGCCGCGAGTCCGGGCTGGGTACCGACGGCCATGGCGTGCACTATAGTCCGCCGGCCCGCGCGGGGGAATGTCCAAGTGAGGCGGCGGGGCGGGACGCTTGACCCCCGGGGCGCGCCGTGCGAGGAAGGCGTGCCCGCCCGCGGCGGGCGAGGAGGGGGGGCGACCATGCAGTGGCGGCGGTTCGGGAAGACGGGGATCCGGATGCCGGTGCTCACCTGCGGCGGCATGCGCTACCAGCACGCATGGAGCGACGTGCCGCCGGGCGAGATCCCCGCCGCGAGCCAGCGCAACCTCGAGGCCTGCGTCGAGCGCGCGCTCGCGCTCGGCATCAACCACATCGAGACCGCGCGCGGCTACGGCAGCTCCGAGCGCCAGCTGGGCCGCATCCTCCCCCGCCTGCCGCGCGACGGGATCATCGTGCAGACCAAGATCGGCCCGACCGCGGATCCCGAGGCGTTCCTTGCCTCCTTCGACACCTCCCTGGAGCGGCTCGGGCTCGACTGCGTCGACCTGCTGGCCCTGCACGGCATCAACAACCGCGAGCTGCTCGGGTGGAGCCTCCGTCCCGGCGGCTGCCTCGAGGCGGCCCGGCGGCTGCGGGACCGCGGACGCTGCCGCTTCGTCGGGTTCTCGACGCACGCCGCGCCGGACGTGATCACCGCGGCGATCGAAAGCGGCGGCTTCGACTACGTCAACCTGCACGGGTACTACGTGAACCCGTTCGCGTGGCCCTGCGTGGAGGCGGCCGCGCGGCGTGACATGGGCGTGTTCATCATCAGCCCCAACGACAAGGGCGGCCGTCTCTTCGAGCCGCCCCCGAAGCTGGTGGAGCTGTGTCGTCCGCTCTCCCCGATGGCGTTCAACGACCTGTACTGCCTCGCGCGGCCCGGGGTGCACACGCTCAGCATCGGCGCCGCGCGGCCGGAGGACTTCGACGAACACGTCCGCGCGCTGGAGCAGGAGGACGGGTACGGCCTCGCGCGCGCGATCGCCGCGCGGCTGGACGGGGAGATGGCGCGGGTGCTGGGCGCCGACTGGGCCGCCCGCTGGCACGAGGGGCTCCCCCCCTGGGAGGACGTGCCCGGCGGGATCAACCTCCGGGAAATCCTGCGCCTGTGGAACCTCGCGAAGGGGCTCGACCTGCTCGCCTACGCGCGGGCGAGATACAACCTGCTCGGGAACGGCGGGCACTGGTTCCCCGGGCAGAACGCGGGCGGGGCCGCGCAGCACGACCTGCGCGATGCGCTCCGGCAAAGCCCCTTCGCCGACCGCATCCCCGCCGTCCTCGCGGAGGCGCACGCCTGGTTCCACGCGGTCCCCGCCAAGCGGCTCAGCGAGTCGGAGACCTGACGGGGCTCACCCCCCGCGACGCCCCGCCCGCCGGTTTCGCGGCCCTCCCGCACCCCCGCTACACAGCGCCCCCGGTTTCGCACGAATGAGAATGCGGGTGCGGTGCGGGCGGCGGGCCGAACGGCCGGTGCGGTTGCGGAAGGCCTCGGGGCGTTCCTTCCGGCATCCGCCGGGTCCGCCCCGACATGGCACGCGCCGTGCTCAACAGCCGTGCAGCGGCCGGCCGCCGCCGGGAGTGAACAAAGATGACGACGGAAGGACACGGGAGCGGGGCGGACAGGCGGGCGGGCCTCACCCTCGTCGAGTCCATGATCGGCCTGATGGTCTTCGCGGCCTTCCTCTCCGGCGCGTGCCGTATGGTCGTGGTCGCGCACCACGTCAACGACCGCGCCGCGGCACACTACGCCGCCGTGAACATCGCCAAGACCCGCATCGAGCGCATCAAGACTTTCGGGTACGACCAGTTCGAGTTGTGCCAGGAGAGCGGGGTCGTGCTCAACCAGTCGGGCCGGCCCGACGAGGGCGGGAACTACCGCCTCACCACGACGGTCGTGCCGCGCGGGGAGGGGCTGAAGGACGTGACCGTGCGGGTGGACATTCGGAACCCGCGCACCCTGGGGTTCGACGGTGAAAACGAACAGCTCGTATCCTCGCTGGCCGACCTGGCGGAACCGCCCCGTGGCTGACGGCCGGACGAAGGACGGCTTCAGCCTGGTCGAGGCCCTCGTCGCCACCGGCATCGTCGTCGTCGTCACGACCCTGGCCGTCGGCGGGCTCATGTACCTGCTTCGCACGCAGGCCCGGTCCGCCGTCCAGAGCGAGCTGGACCTCGACGTGCAGAAGGCGATGGAGCGGCTCAAGCGCGACCTGCGCCTCTCGGCGCTGGACCGGATGTTCTTCTACCCGGCCTCCAGCCCGGCCTTCACGGCCGTCAGCTTCCCGATGGCCCGCGACGACGACGGCGACGGGGCGGTGGAAGTGGACGGCGACGGCCGCATCGTCTGGGACCGCACGGTGGTCTACCACGTCTGGGTCGGGGAACCGACGCAGCTGAGGCGGACGGTGTTCGACCCCCGCGACAACGGCCTCAGCGACGCGGAGCGCCAGCAGCAGGTCGACAGCGTGGTGGTCAGGGGCCACGGCCGCGACGCGCCCAACGGGCAGCACGCCGCGACCGAGGTGGTGTTCGAGAACCTCTTCGAGTGGGCCATCACGCCGCGGGGCGCCCTGTTCGACGGCTACGCGCCGGCCCCCGGCCGCGCCGAGCACGTCAGCCTGGGGTCCTGCGTCGTGAGCAACGGCGCACAGGCGTTCTCGTTCCGCGTCACCGGGAAGAACCCGCTCTCTTCCGGCTACCTCGTCGGGCTCGACACCGTGTCCGGGACGCCGTGCCATGCGCCCCGGGAGGCGGAAGACCTCCTGCCCGCCGTGCAGGCGGGCGGCGCGTTGCCGGTTCGCGAGGAGATGCCCGGGGGGTCCTGGAGCGGGAACCACCAACTCACCTTCCCCGCCGCCGCCCCGGGGGACTTCTTCGTGCTGCACGTCGACAACGACCGCTGGGAGGAGACGAACTTCCGGACGACCGGCGCGCAGTTCGAACGGACCACGGCCGAGTACGACAGCACGCTCTCCCCCCGCGATTTCGTGCTGAAGCTGGAAGGGATGACGAACACGTGGACCGCGGCGGACCAGGCCGGCACGACGAACGCCGCGGCCGGCGCCGCCGGCGCGTTCCGCGGCGCCGCCGTGCGCGTGCTCCTGCGCGGCCAGGACCTGGCCGAGGGCAACTGGATCCGCCACGACGGCGCCCGCTGCCGGGTGGCGTTCGCCGCGGCGCCGGGCGCCGCCGGCGACCTGGTCGTCGAAGGGGCGTGGATCGGCCTGTGCGCGGGCGACGAGACCCCTTCGATGGACTTCGCGCCCGGCACCCGGCGCGCACTGGCCTTCTCCGGCTCCCCCTCCCGGACGATCGCGCCGGGGACCGAAGCCTGGTCGGACCTGGCCGACCTCCCGATCGCGCGGACCAACAGCTACCTCGTGTCCTTCCTCGTCTCCGGCGACGCCGGCCGCGACCGGTGCCTCGTGTGGGACGACGTGCGGGCCCCGTCGACGCCCTCGAGCTACGTCCTCGCCGCCGGCGCGCATCCGGGGCCGTCCGACGCCATGGCCGAAACGTGGAGCACGCGGGGCGACGTGACCGCCGTGTCCGCGGTGATCGGCGTGTCCACCGTCTTCTGCACCCATCCGGCCGGGGGCACCTACACCTCCAGGATCCTCGCGACCCGGCAGGCGGCGCCTCGCTATGCCGGTCTGACCTGGGATGCCCTCCTTCCCGCCGGGGCCGCCTTGGCCTTCCGGGTGCGCAGCGGCGACCAGCCGGACCTCTCCGACGCGCCGGCATGGTCCAACGTGACCGCCGTGACCTCGGCCGCTTCGCTCGCCGCCCTGCCGCAGAAGCCGTACCTCCAGTTCCGGGCCGAGTTGACGGCCTCCGCGGGCGGGGCGGCGACGCCCCGGGTGCGCGACGTCACCCTGTCCTGGGACGGCGCGGTGCGGGTCATCGACGCCGGCGGCACCTTCGCGCGGGGGCCCGGCCACGGCATCTTCGAGCTGCTGGTCAACGGACGGAAGCCGCAGACCGGCCTCCTGGTCGATCTGGAGATCTTCCGGGACGTGAGCGGGCTTCACGGCCGGACTCCGCAGCGCATCACGTCGCTGCTTTCGGCCGAGGTGATGCCGAGAAACACGGGGCGGTAGGGGGCGGGGGGACCAGGGAGAAGACGATGAAAACGGGCCACAGAGCATGCCGCCGCAACGGGTCGGCCATCTTCACGGTGGTCGTGCTGATCCTCGTGCTGTCCACGGTGATCGGCGTCGTGGTCGCCGCGAGCGCGCAGCGCTCCTTCGGCGTGAGGCGGCTCCTCCACCACACCCGCGCGCTCACCCTCGCCGAGGCCGGGGCCAACGAGGCCTACAACCGGCTGCGGGCCGACTGGTCCGCGCGCACCTCCGACGACGCGTTTCCCGCCACCCCGTTCGGCGGCGGCTTCTACGACGTGACGGTCCGGACCCTGGGCGAACAGCTCGCGATCGTCACGTCCGTCGGCGTCTACCGCGGGGTGACCAACACCGTGGTCGTGGACGTGGCGAAGGCCGCGTCCATCCCCGGCTCCACCGTGCCCCCGAACGAGGCGTTCGGCTACGCGATCCTGTCCGGCGGCGACATGACCTGGAACGGGAGCGGGCTCACCGACGTCGCCGGCGGCCGCATCCACACGAACGGGAAGTTCAAGATGACGGGCTGCTCGATCGGGCTGGGCACGCTGTCCGCCTGCGGGCGGCTGTGGTCGACGGGCTCCTCCCTGCTGGACGGCGACACGGACGCCCCGTCCTACCGGGGGAAGAGCCCCGGCAACGTCACCGGGACGGCCCGGGTCGGGGCGGTCCCGGCGGTCACGATACCGCCGATCGATCTCACCCCCTACTACGCCGAGGCGATGCGCAACGGACAGGCCGTCGAGGGCGACGTGCACTGGAGCCGCAGCACGGACACGGTCATCCCCGGGGGCATCCTGTGGGTGAACGGCGACTTCAAGTTCAGCGGCTCCGGTGATATCGTCGGCTGCGTGATAGCCACCGGGGACGTGGACTACAGCGGCAGCGGCGACCAGTTGAAGGTGGCGGCCTACCCGGCTTTCGTCAGCCGCGACGGCGACATCGACTTCGCCGGGTCGGGGAGCTACCACGGCCTGTTCTACGCGCCGAACGGCCGCTTCAACAAGACGGGGTCCGGCGCCATCACCGGCTCGATCATCTGCGGCGGGGTGTTCGACAAGGCGGGCAGCTGGGACGCGTTCGCGTACGAGGATTCGACGCCCGTGCCGCCCGGGTCGTCGACCAGCCCACAGGACGGACCGGTCTATGTATCCGCATGGCAGAAATAGCGCCGGGCGCCCGGCCGCCCGCCGGCGGGCGAGCGGCGGCTTCTCGCTCATCGAGATCATGATCGTCGTCGCGGTCGTCGGCCTGCTCGCCGGGCTCGCGGCCGTCTCGACGGTCAAGGCCCGGCGCATGGCCCGTCTCAAGCAGGCGGAGGTGGACCTCGCCATCCTCACCGCCGCGGTCGAACAACTCGCCTGGGACACCGGCCGCTGGCCGGGGGGCATCCTCCGCAACGTGACGCAGAGCGCCGAGCTGTGGGTGCTGACCGGGGCCAGCGCGGGTTTGCTTTCCGCCGACAACCGTTTCCCGAACTGGAAGGGGCCGTACCTCGCCAAGGTGCCCAAGGACCCCTGGGGCAACGACTACTTCTTCGACCCGGACTACCGCATCGACGGCGTCATGCGCGTCGTCGTCGGCTCCTTCGGCCCCAACGGCGAGGGCCGCAACCGCTACGACAGCGACGACGCCTACATCGTGATCAAGTAGCGCGTCCCCCCGGGCCCGGCGCGCGGCGTGGCCCCGGGGCGGCGGGTGTGCTAGTGTGCCGGTCCGTCATGGGCGGGATCCGCACAGCGCAGCAAGCGGCGGCCCCCTGCCGCGTCCTGGTCAGCACCGACCTTGGCGGCGACCCCGACGACATCCAGTCGCTCGTCCACCTGCTGCACTACGCCGACCTGCTGCGTGTCGAGGGACTGGTCTCGACGACGGGGCCGGGCAGCCGCAACCGCGCGCGGCGGATCGCCGCGTGGGTGCGCCGGGTCGATCTCGACGCGCTCCGGGCCGCGGGACACCCGGAACTGATGAGCGAGGCCGACGTGCTCGGCCGGATCCGGCAGGGCGCGACCCGGCCGGGCGCCCCGCGGCCGGGCGCGGCCACGGACGGTTCGCGCCTGATCGCGCAGCGCGCCCTCGCCGCCGATCCGGCGGGCGCGGGCCGGCCGCTCTGGGTGCTCGCCTGGGGCAGTCTCACCGACGTGGCGCAGGCGCTGCACGACGCGCCCGGGGCCGCGGAGCGTATCCGCCTCTACTCGATCGGGTCCACCAACACCGACCACGATCCCGGCGCCCGCGCGTTCCTGCGGGACGGGCTCCGCGGCCGGTGGCCGCGCCTCTGGTGGATCGAGAACGGCATCCCGCCGCGCTTCTCGCACGACACGTTCCGCGGCTACTGCCTGGGCGGGCCGGACGACGAGCGGTGGAACGCGCGCACCTTCATCGCGCGCCACGTGCGCGGGCGCGGCACGCGGCGCGGCGCGTTCCGGCGCCGCCTGGGCGACGCCTTTCCCGCGGCGGGCCGGCCGCGCCGGATCCTCAAGGAGGGCGACTCCCCCTCGTTTCTCTTTCTCCTGTCGCCCGCGCTCGGCGGGGTGGGGGACCTCGACGACCCGACGCGCGACAGCTGGGGCGGCCGGTTCCGGCGGCCCGAACCGGGCCGCGCCCCGCACTACTTCACCGACCTGGACGCGCCGCCCGGGGTCTGCCGCGAAACCGTGGCCCGGTGGCGCCCGGCGTTCCTGGCCGACTGGGCCCGGCGGTGGGCGTGGTACGACGACGTGCCCGGCGGCCGCGCGCGGCGGCCGCGGGGCGGAACGGACGGCGGCCCCGTGAGCACGCCCGCCAGGCGGCGGGCCGCCCGCCCGGGCAGGCGCCACGCGTTCGTGGCCGCGCTGGGCTTCTTCACGCTCGTGGCGCAGGCGGTGCTCTTCCGCCGGTTCTTCACCGCGTTCGAGGGGAACGAACTGGGGCTCGGGGTGTTCCTGACCTCCTGGCTGCTCTCCGTCGCCGCGGGCGGCGCTCTCGGCCGCGCCCTGCCCTCGCGCCGTACCGACGCGCTGCCGCTGCAGGCCCTCGCCTGCCTGCCCGCGGCCGCGCTGCAGGCGTGGCTGCTTCTCCGCGTGAGGGCGCTCGCGGGCGTGCCGCCCTACGAGGTCTTTCCTTTCGCCCGCATGGCGCCGCTGGCCCTGCTCGTGAACGCCCCCGTCGGGCTCTGCACCGGCCTGCTCTTCACGCGGGCCTGCGCCTGGCTGTCGCCGCAGGCCGGCCCGGGGGTCGGCGGCGCGTACGTCATGGAGGCGCTCGGGGGCCTGGCGGGCGGGGCCGCCGCGGCCGCGGCCCTGGCCGCCGGCGCCGCCGGGGAGACCTGCCTGCTCGCGGCGGGGCTGGTCCTCGCGGGGAGCGCCGCCGCGGCCTCGGCCTCGCCCGGCCGCCGCCGGGCGGCGCTGGCCGCGGCCCTGGCCCTGGCCGCCGCCCTGGCGGCGCGCGCCGATCTCCGACTTGCCCGCGCGGCGGACGCGCGCACCTTCGCGGAGCGCCTGCCCGGCGCGGCCTTCGCGGGCGGCTTCTCCACGCCGCAGGCCCGCTACCTCTACGGCACCCGCGGGGGCCGGACCGTCGTGCTGTCCGGCGCCGGGGTCGTCGAAGGGCTGCCCGACGACGACGCGGCCGCCGAGGCGGCCACCGCCCTGCTCGCACAGCACCCCTCGGCGCGCCGCATCCTGGTGCAGGGCGACGGGGCCTTCTCCCTGTGCCGCCTGCTCCTCCGCGTGCCGGGCGTGGAACGCGTCGCGTGGTTCGGCGCCGACCCCGGCTACCCCGCGGCGCTCCTGCGGCACCTGCCCGCCGGGGTGCCCGAAGGCGCGGACCGGATCGAGACGCCGGGGGAGGACCTGCGGGCCTTTCTCGCGCGCTCGCCCGGGGCGTTCGACCTCGTCGCCCTGGAGAACGAGGGCGCGACGACCCTCGTCCTGAACCGGTACGCCACGCGCGAGTTCTTCGCCCGGGTGCGGCGCGCACTCGCCCCGGGCGGCGTGCTCGGTTGCCGCGTGCCGGCCGGCGAGAACGTGCTCGGCCGCGAGGCGGCGCGCCTGGGCGCCTCCGCGCAGGCCACGCTGGAGGCGGTCTTCCCGCGGCTGGCGCTGCAGCCGGGCGAGGCCACCCGCTTCTTCGCGTCGGCCGGCGGCCCGCTCAGCGAGGACGCCGCGGAACTGGCCGGCCGGCTCGCCCGGCACGCGGACGGCCCGGGGCCGCTCCGGCCCGACTGGCTCGCGTCGCTCTACCCGGCCGACCGCATCGCGTTCCAGCGCGGGCGGTACGCGGACATCCTGCGGACGGAAAGCCGGGTCCGCCTCGTCAACACCGACGCGCGCCCGCTCGCGCTGCGCGAATCGCTCCTGCTGTCGCTTCGCCGCGCCCCGCGCGGCCACGCGGCGGCCGACTGGCTGGGCCGCGAGGCGGAACGCCTCGGCCTCTGGCTCTTCGCCGCGGTCGGGACCTGGGCCCTTCTCCGCCTCCTGTTCCTGTTCAACCACGCGACCCGGGGCTTGCCGTCGGGCGCCCTGGCGGTCGAGGCGCTCGCGCTGCTCGTGACGTCCGGGTTCGCCGGCATGGCGTTCACCCTCTGCGCGCTGTACCTCTTCCAGGCGCGCTTCGGCAGCGTCTTCCTTCATCTCGGCCTGCTCTCCGCGTGCTACATGGCGGGCCTGGCCGCGGGGGGCGCGGCGATGCGCCGGGATGCCGCGCGGTGGACCGCGGGGGAACCCCCGGCGCGGCTGCCGCTGCTGCTGCTCGCGCACCTGCTGGTGCTTGCCGCCGCCTGGCGCTTCGCGGCGGTCCTGCCGCGCGCGGGCTTCGCCCCGCTGCTCGCCGCCGCGGGCTGCGTGGGAGGCGCCTACGTGCCCCTCGCCGCCGTCCGCCTCGCCGCGCGCGGCGCCGATGCGCGCCGGGTCGGCGGCGCCGTGGCGTGGGGCGACCACCTGGGCGCGGCGGCGGGGGGCCTCGCGGGCGGGATCCTGCTGCTGCCCTTTTTCGGCGTGCGCGCCGTCCTGGCCCTGCTCGCGGTGCCCGTTGCCGTGAACGCGGCCGCCGCGGTGCGCGGCGCCCGCATCGGGCGGCGCGAAGGGCGGGGCGACCGGGTCGACCGCGCCGCGCGGGCGGCGGGCTACGTCCTGGCCGGCGTCGTCGCGCTTTCCGTCGCGTGGGGGCGCCTGCGCCCGCCGGCACGGCCGGTGCCCGGCGCGGCCGACCCGCTGGCGGCGGCCGCGGAGGAGATGGCGCCCGGCGCGTCGCTCCGCGCGGAGACCGTCGGCGGACCGGGACCGGATGCGCGGCCGTGCCTGCGGGTCGATCCGCTCGCGGACGGACGGGCGGGTTTCGCGCTGCTCACCCGCGACTGGGCGCGCGGCCCCGGGGGCTACGGCGGGCCGATCGAGATGGCGGTGCTGGTGGACGCGTCCTGCCGCCCCGCCGACTTCCGCGTCCTGCACCACGACGAAACGCCCCTGTACTACGCCCGCACGCTGGACTGGCAGCGGGTCCTTCGCGCCCGGCTTCGGGCCGGCGGCGGGGGGCGGTCCGGCGCGGACGCGGTGAGCGGGGCCACGGTATCCTCGGCGGCGATTCGCGATACGCTCCGCGAGGCGGCCGCCGCCTTCGCGGCCGCGCGGCAGGGCCGGGACGCGGCCGCACCGGCGCGCGGCCGCGGGCGGTTCCGCCCCGACCGGGGCAGCGCCGTTCTCGCGCTCCTGTTCGTCGGCGCGCTGGTGCTGCGGGCCCGCCCGGGGCGGTTCGTGCGCCGGGCCTGGCTGGTCCTGGTCGCGGCGGCGGCGGGCGCGTGGCTCAACGCCCAGTACTCGCTCTTCCAGGTGGCGGTGGGGATCCGGGGCCCCTGGCCGTCCGCCGTCCCGGCGATGCCCTTCGTGCTGGCCGTCGCGCTGCCGGCCGCGCTGCTGCTCGCGGGCAACGTCTACTGCGGGTACCTGTGCCCCTTCGGCGCCCTGCAGGAACTCGTCGGCGACCTGCGACCGCCGGGCCTCCGGGTCGATCCTTCCAAGCGGGCGGCGCGGTACGGCCGCGGTGTGAAGTACGCCGTGCTCTTCGGCCTGCTGCTTTGGTTCGCCTCGGACGGCAACGGCCTGCCCGGGCGGGCGGATCCCCTCGTCGGCTTCTTCTCCGGCCCGCCCGGCGCCCCGCTCGTGCTCTTCGGAACGGCCATGCTGGCCCTTTCCTTTCTCTTCCCCCGCTTCTGGTGCAGGTACCTCTGTCCGTCGGGGGCCTTCCTGTCGCTGGCCAACCGGTTCCACCTGTTGCGCCGCGCGGCCCCGCGGGTCCATCCCGGCCGTTGCGACCTCGGCGTCCGGCGCCGCGACGACCTCGACTGCCTGCTGTGCGACCGTTGCCGGGCCGTCGCGGCCGTTCCGCGCGCGCCGAGGGCGACCGCCGCGTGGCGCAACGCGCTCTTCGCGGCCACGCTGGCGGCGGCCGCGGCCGCCTACGCCTGGGCGGCGTGGTCGTCCGGTTCGCCGGCGGCCGCCGCGCCGCCGGCCGCGGCGGTACCCGGCGGGGCGGCGGGGGGCCCCGGCGGGGCCGAGACCGTGCGGGGCGGCGAGGCGGCGGACGTGCGGCGTGTGCGCCGCCTGCAGCACGAGGGGCGGCTCTCGGACCACGAGGCGCGGCATTACCGGCGCCTGGCCGCGCCGGAGGACGAGCCCGCCGGCCGCTGAGCGGCGCCGCGGCCGCGCGTCCCTTTTTGCTTTGTGCCGCCGCGCCGGTGCTTGTAGGGTGCAGGGCCGCCCGCGGCCGGCCGCGGAGCACGTGCGACCGCGCGACCGAGGTGACCATGAAGGCCGAGAAGCAGAACGAGGTGCACATCTACGATCCCGCCGCGGAAGCGACCGCGGAGAGCATCCGGGACCGGATCGTCGGGCACGTCAAGTACACCTGCTACAAGGACTGGCGGAGCGCCACCGACTTCGACAAGCTCGTCAGCGTCTCCCACACCGCCCGGGACCTGGCCGCCTCCCAGATGATCGCCACCCAGCGGGCGTACCTCGACGCCGATGTCAAGCGGCTCTACTACCTGTCGATGGAGTTCCTGATCGGGCAGCTGCTGCGGCACAACCTGACCTCCCTCGGCCTGCTCGACAAGACGCGCGAGGCGCTCCGGCTGCTCGACCTGGACCTGGACGTCCTGTGCGACATGGAGCCCGACGCCGGCCTGGGCAACGGCGGCCTGGGCCGCCTCGCGGCCTGTTTCCTCGAATCCCTCGCCACAATGAAGCTGCCCGCCTACGGGTACGGCCTGCGCTACGAGCACGGCATGTTCAAGCAGGAGTTCGAGGACGGCTGGCAGGTGGAGAAGCCCGACGACTGGCTTCGCTTCGGCAACCCGTGGGAGGTCGTCCGCCCCGAGTACGCCGTGCCCGTGCTGCTGTACGGGCGGATCGAGCAGGTCCCGGGCCGCGGCGGGCGCGACCGCACGGTCTGGCTCGACTGGCAGATGATCGAGGGCATCCCCCACGACATCGGCGTCATCGGCCACGGCAACGACACCTGCAACCTGCTTCGCCTGTGGGCCTCCCGCGCCTCCGAGGGCTTCCGCCTCGACGTCTTCAACCGCGGCGAATACGTCAAGGCCGTCGAGAGCGAGAACTGGGCCGAGACGATCTCCAAGGTGCTCTATCCCTCCGACAGCGTCTACGCCGGCAAGGAACTGCGCCTGATCCAGGAGTACTTCCTCTGCGCCTGCGCCGTCTCCGACCTGCTCCGGCGCTACCGCAAGAACCACAACGACTGGTCCGCCTTCGCCCGCAAGAACGCCATCCAGTTGAACGACACCCATCCCGCGCTCGCCGTGGTCGAACTCATGCGGTGCCTCGTGGACGAACACGACCTGCCCTGGGAAACGGCGTGGGACATCACCGTTCGCAGTTTCGGCTACACCAACCACACGCTGCTGCCCGAGGCGCTCGAGACGTGGCCGGTCGACCTGCTCCGCCGCGTCCTGCCGCGCCACCTGCAGCTGATCTACGACATCAACACCCGGTTCCTGCAGCAGGTCGAAGCCGCCTGGCCCGGGGACGGGGCGCGCCGCTCCCGCATGTCGCTGATCGAGGAGGGCCCGGTCAAGCAGGTGCGCATGACCCACCTCGCGATCGCGGGCAGCCACTCGGTCAACGGCGTCTCGGCGCTGCACAGCCGGTTGCTGCGGGAACGGCTGGTGCCCGACTTCGTCGCGCTCTGGCCGGACCGGTTCAACAACAAGACCAACGGGATCACGCACCGACGCTGGCTGCTGCAGGCCAACCAGGGGCTGGCGGAACTCATCACCGGGCGCATCGGGGACGGCTGGGTGCGGGACCTCTCGCAGCTCGGGCGGCTCGAGGCCTTCGCCGACGACGGGGCCTTCCTCGAGCGCTTCCGGGCGGTCAAGCGGGCCAACAAGGAGCGCCTCGCCCGCGTGGTCCGCGAGTTGACGGGCGAGGTGGTCGATCCCGCGTCCCTCTTCGACGTGCAGGTCAAGCGGCTGCACGAGTACAAGCGGCAACTGCTCAACGCCATGCACGTCATCGCGCTCTACCTGCGCATCAAGGAGAACCCGGGCCTCGACGTCGTGCCCCGCACGTTCCTCTTCGGCGCCAAGGCGGCCCCGAGCTACCACCTGGCCAAGCGCATCATCAAGCTCATCACCGCGATGGGCCGCCGGATCAACGCCGACCCCGACGTCGACGGGCGGATCAAGGTCGTCTTTCTGCCCGACTACCGCGTGTCCCTCGCCGAGCAGATCATACCGGCCGCCGATCTCTCCGAGCAGATCTCCCTGGCCGGCATGGAGGCCTCCGGGACGGGCAACATGAAGCTCGCGCTCAACGGGGCGCTGACCATCGGCACGTGGGACGGGGCGAACATCGAGATCGCCGAGCACGTGGGGCTGGAGAACATCTTCATCTTCGGCCGCCGCGCCGAGGAGATCGACACGCTGCGCGCCGGCGGGTACGACCCGCAGGCCTTCCTGGACGGGGACGAGGAGCTGCGCGCGGTCTTCGAGGCCATCGCGGAGAACGTGTTCCTGCCTTCCGAACCGGACCTGTTCGCCGACGTGGCGCGGCGCCTGACGCGGGAGGGCGATCCCTACTGCCACCTCGCGGACTTCCGCGCCTACGCGGACTGCCAGCAGCGCGTGGCCGACCTGTACCGCGACCCGTCCGCGTGGACGCGCAAGGCGGTCCTCAACGTGGCGCGGATGGGCTGGTTCAGCAGCGACCGGGCCATCGCCGAGTACGCGAGCGACATCTGGCGCCTCGAACCGTTGTCGATCGACCTGCCGGAGGGGAACGGCAGGCCATGACGGGGGGCGGGGGCGGCCGCGCCGGCCGGCGGCACGGCTACGGGATGCTGCTCGCCGCCGTCGTGCTGTTCAGCACGGTCGAGGTGCTGACCAAGTGGATCGGCCCGGCCATGCCGCCGCTCCGCATGGCGGGCCTGCGGTTTCTCGTGTGCGCGGCCGTGCTGGCCGCCCCGGCGTTGGGCGAGTACCGCCGGCGCGGCCGCCGCTGGAGCCGGCGCGACGCCCTCCTGTTCGCGGGCCTGGGCGCCGTCGGGGTGACGGCCGCCATCGGGCTCTTCCACGTCGCGATCACCTACCTCCCGGCCAACGTCTCGGCCGTGGTCTTCAGCGGCAACCCGGTCTTCGTCGTGTTCCTCGCCCCGATGCTGCTCCGGGAGCCGATGACGCGGCGGAAGGCGGCCGCCGTGGTCATCGGGTTGCTGGGCATCGCGGCGTTCGCACGGTACGACGGCACGTGGTCGGCGCGCGCGGCGACCGGCCTCCTGCTGATGCTCGGGTCGGTCGCGGCCTTCGCGCTCTACACGGTGATGTCCAAGCGGTGCATACCGGTTTACGGCGCGGTTCCGATCACCGCCTTCGCCTCGCTGGCGGGCAGCCTGCTGCTGCTGGGGCTCTCGTGGGCCGCCGAGGGCCGACCGTGGGCCGCCTGCAGCGCGCGGGCGTGGGGGGGCGTGCTCTACCTGGGGGTGGCCGGCACGGCGTGCGCCTACGTGCTCTACTTCGCCGGCTTGCACCGCGTCGAGGCCAGCCGCGGCAGCCTGCTCTTCTTCCTCAAGCCGTGGGTCGCCTCGCTCCTGGCGTGGCGGCTGCTCGGGGAAGGCGTGACGCCGGCCATGTGGGCGGGCGGCAGTCTCGTGCTCGCCTCGCTGCTCGTCGCGCTGGGCCCGACGCGGCCCGCGGCCGCCCGCCCCGGCGCGGGGTGACGGCCGCCGGCCGCCGGCCGGGGGCTACTCGAGGATCTTGTCGATCTGCGCCTTGGGGAGCGCCATGGGATGGCCTTCCCAGACGATCTTGCCCTGCCGGTCGGCGAGGACCGCGTGGGGGATGCCCCGCACGCCGAACTCCTTGGCGAGCTTCGACTTGCTGTCCCGCGCCACGTGGTACTCGATCGGCACGTCCTTCAGGAACTTCCGGACGGTCGACCGGTTCTCGTCCGTGATGCCCACGATCTCCAGGCCCCGCTCCTTGTACGTGGCGTAGACCTCGTTCATGTGCGGTATGCTCGCGCGGCAGGGCGGGCACCACGTTGCCCAGAACTCCACGATCACCGCCTTGCCGTCAAGCGACGGCGCATCCTCCAGGTACTTGACGTCGAGCGCGGGAAGCTGCTCCCCCACCATCGACTTCGTCGCAGTGGCGCGGGCGCCGTATACCATCCCCCACGCGGCCGCGGCCGCGATCACGATCCATGCTGCCTTGCGCATATCCCGGTCTCCTTCGGCTTTTCCGCCCGGCGGCGGTTCCCGCGTCGTGCCGGAACCGCACGCCCCAGCTTACCGCCCCCCCGCGCAGAATCAATGCGGCAGGGGGGAACCGGGGTCTTTACTTCGCGGGGCCGGGGGGAAAGACTCCGGGCGGCAAGCGGCCGGAAACCCGTCCGCCGGCGGCGCCGCGAAGCGGCGGGGAGGTGATGCCATGTTCCACCTGGAGAAGCTCCTGGCTCCCCTGTTCTACCCCCTGTCCGGCGGGCTGCTCCTGGTCCTGCTCGGGCTCCACGCCCTCTGGGTCGGCCGCCGACCGGCGCGCGGGCGCGTCCTCGTGACCCTCGGCGCCGCCGTGCTGACGGTCTTCGGCTACGCCGGCCCCGCGAAGCGCCTGCTGCACCCGCTCGAGTCGGCCTATCCCGCGTTCGACCCCCGGTCCCTTGACGCGCCGGCGGACATCGTCGTGCTGGGCGGCGGCTACGCGGCCGGCGCCGCCGGGTGGCCGGTCAGCTCCCGGATCGGCCGCGACGCCCTGCCGCGCATCGTGGAGGGGGTGCGCATCGCGCGCGCCTGCCCGGACGCGCGGCTCGTCCTCTCGCTCGGCGCCGGACACGGCGAGGCCGACCGCCGGGGCGTCGTGGCGGAACTGGCGTCGCTCTTCGCGATCGACCCCGCCCGCATCCGCCTGCTGGCCCCCGCCCGCGACACGGGCGAGGAGGCCGCCGCGGCGGCGGAGCGGGCGGGGCCGGGCCCGGTGGTCCTGGTGACCTCGGCATCGCACATGCCCCGCGCGGTGGACGTCTTCGAGGCGGCGGGCGTCGTGGTGCTGCCCGCGCCGTGCGATCCGCGGGCCGTGGATCACGGCCCGTTCACCGCCGGCGACGTGTGGCCCGCCGCCGTCAACCTGCGCCTCGCCGAGCGCGCCGTGCACGAGGGGCTCGGCCGGATGGCGCGGCGCGGGGCGCGGCGGCCTACCGCGCGTGGCCGATGAGGTACTCGGCGATCTGGATGGCGTTCAGCGCGGCGCCCTTCCGGATGTTGTCGCCCGCGACGAACAGCGCCAGGCCGTTGTCCAGCGCCTCGTCCCGGCGGATGCGGCCGACGAGCACGTCGTCGTCGCCCGAGCACTGCGAGCGGCGTCGGGAAGACGTTCGCCTTCGGGTCGTCGACCACCCGCACGCCCGGCGCCTCGCTCAGCAGGTCGCGGGCCTCGTCCGGGGTGAGCGGCCGGTCGAGCTCGACGTGGAGCGCCTCGCTGTGCCCGTTGAACACCGGCACGCGCACGCAGGTGGCGGAGACCCGGATGGCGTCGTCGCCGAGGATCTTGTGCGTCTCGCGGCGCATCTTCAGCTCCTCGCTCGTGTAGCCCGGCATCGTCCTTGACGCCGCCGATCATGCGGGATGACGTTGAAGGCGATCGGGTGCGGGTAGACGCTCGGCGCGGCCATCGGCCCGCCGTCCGCCCAGGCCCGGCACCTGGTCCTCCAGTTCCGCGACCGCCGCCGCGCCCGGTGCCGGACACGGCCTGGTAGGTGCAGGCCACGAACCGCCGGATGCCGGCCGCCCGGTGCAGCGGCGCCAGCGCCATGAGCGCGATGATGGTGCTGCAGTTCGGGTTGGCGATGAAGCCCTGGTGCCTTCGAGCGCGTCGGCGTTGATCTCCGGGATGACCAGCGGCACGCGCGGGTCCATGCGGAAGTCGTCGCCGTTGTCGATGACGACGCAGCCCGCGCTCGACCGCCTCCCAGCCCAGCGTCTGCGAGGCGCCCTTGGCGCCCTCGGTGCCCGCGAAGAAGGCGAAATCCAGGCCGTCGAACGCCTCGGGGCGCCGCCACCTTCACGTCGAACGCTTCTCCGTCGATCTCCTCCCGCCGCTCGCGGCGGGCGAAGACGGTGAGGCTCTCGGCCGGGAAACTGCGCTGGCGCAGCAGCCGGACCATCTCGGTCCCCACCGCGCCGATGCCGACCACGCCCACGTTGTACTGTTTCATGATCTTCCTCCGTCGGGCCTCGCCGCCCGCGCGTCCTGTCCCGTGCCGGGCAGGTCAGCCGGCGACCCGCTCGGCGACCAGGTCGCCGACTTCGGTGGTGCGAGTAGCCCATGCGCCCGGCGGCCATGCTCTTGAGCTTGTTCGCCGTGACGTCCGCGACGGCCGTCCTCGACGGCCTGCGGCCGCCTCCGCCTCGCCCAGGGTGTCGAGCATCATGGCGCCCGCGCAGATCGCGGCCAGCGGGTTGATGACGTTCTGCCCGGTGTACTTGGGCGCCGAGCCGCCGATGGGCTCGAACATGCTGACGCCCTTCGGGGTTGATGTTGCCGCCGGCGGCGATGCCCATGCCGCCCTGGGTCATGGCGCCCAGGTCGGTGATGATGTCGCCGAACATGTTGCCGGTGACGATGACGTCGAACCACTCCGGGTTCTTGACCATCCACATGCAGGTGGCGTCGACGTGGTAGTAGTCGCGCTTGATGTCCGGGTAGTCCTTCGCCCCATCTCGTGGAAGGCGCGCTCCCAGAGGTCGTAGACGTAGGTCAGCACGTTGGTCTTGCCGCACAGGGCGAGCGTGTTGCGTCTTGTTGCGCTTGCGCGTGTACTCGAAGGCGTAGCGCAGGCAGCGCTCCACCTGGAAGCGGGTGTAGACCGATGCTCTGGACGGCCACCTCGTCGGGCGTGCCCTTCATGCGTGAAGCCGCCGGTGCCGGTGTAGAGGTCGCCGGTGTTCTCGCGCACGACGACGAAGTCGATGTCCTCGGGCCCCTTGTCCTTGAGCGGCGTGTCCACGCCGGGATAGAGCTTGACCGGGCGCAGGTTGATGTACTGGTCCAGCTCGAAGCGCAGGCGCAGCAGGATGCCCTTCTCGAGGATGCCCGGCTTGACGTCGGGGTGGCCGATGGCGCCGAGCAGGATGGCGTCGTGCTTGCGCAGCTCGTCGGCCGCCGATTCGGGCAGCACTTCGCCCGTGCGCGAGGTAGCGGTCGCCGCCGAAGTCGTAGTCGTTCAGCTCCAGCTTGAAGCCGAACTTCGCCGGCGGCCGCCTCCAGCACCTTCACCGCCTCGCGCGCCACTTCCGGGCCGGTGCCGTCGCCGGGTATCGTGGCTAGCTTGTGTTTTTCGCTCATGCCGTGTCTCCCCTCCTGCTGCGTACCGCGCGGCGCCGGCCCGTGCCGGGCACGCGGAACGCGGACTGTGCCACACGGGCCGAAGCGATTGCAACCCCGCGGCTTCGCGGGGCGCCCGCCCCGGGCGACGGCGCCCCCTCGTCGACGGGGCCCGGTTGTGGTAGGGTGGGGTGCCATGTCCGGATCGGTGCAAGCGGTCAATTGGGCCGTCGCGGTGCGGCTGATCGTGTTCGGGGTCGTGCTGCTCGGGGCGGCCGTCGCCACGGCCTTTTCCGTGGCGTCGGCCCGGGGCCCGAGGGAGCACCGCTTCGTGGTGCGCAGTAACCTGGGCGCCTGGGGCCTGCTGCTGGTCATGCTGACCCTGCTCTACCTGCTGCCCGCGCCGTGGTGTTACGTGGTCTTCTTGCCCTACTTCGTTCACGTGCCGGTGGCGCTGTACCTGATGGTGCGGCACCAGCTCGGGATCCGCCTCGAGGAGCACGGCGAGCGGGTAGAGCCGGGATGAGGCGGGCACGTTCGAACGGGGCGCCGCGCGCCGCGGCCGGGACCGGGGGGGGCGGCGCGGCCGGGAGCGGCCGGGAGCGGGCGGGGCGGGGGGGAGCGGAGCGATGGAGGAGGCGCTTTCGGTACGTGCCTGGGTTGGGATCACACTGATCCTCGCGGTGCTCGCCGCGGGCATGGCGGTGGGCTACCTGAACGTGAAGCGGGCGCGCGGCCCGAAGGAACGCCGGTTCGTGCGGCGCGCCTGCCTGGCGACGTGGGGCCTCGTGCTGCTCTTCCTCTTCTGCCTGTTCGGCCTGCCCTCGCCGTACCGCTACCTGTCGGCCGCCGGGTTCTTCGTGCTGCTCCCGCTCCTGATGTTCCGCTGGGCGACGCAGCACCAGCTCGTGCGCCGGATCGACGCGCAGGACGCCGCGCACGCCGCCGGCCCCGGCGCCCGCCCCGACCTGCCCGCGTAGCCCGGGCGCTGCCGGGGCGCAGCGCGGGCGTCAGGTCTCGCCGGGCGCCAGGAAGCGCCCGCCGCGCCCGCCGCACGGCCGCCCTTCGCGCAGCGTGGGCACGCCGTTGACCACGAGGCCGCACACGCCTTCGGCGAGGCGGTGCGGGTCGGCGTAGGTCGCCGTGTCGCGCACCCGCGCGGGGTCGAACAGCACCAGGTCCGCGTAGGCGCCCGGCCGCACCTCCCCCCGGTGCGCGAGCCCGGCGCGGCGGGCGGGCAGGGAGGTCATCTTGCGGATCGCCTCCTCCGGCGGCACGGTGCGGCCGTCGAGCGAGGCGCGCAGGAAGCGGGGGAACGCCCCGTAGTGGCGGGGGTGGGGCATGTCCCGGCTCAGCGGCCCGGTCGGCGAGCGCACCGAGCCGTCGCTGCCCAGCATGACGAAAGGCTCCGCCAGGATCCGCCACAGGTCCTCCTCGCTCATGCCGTGGAAGATGCCGCCGGTGCGCAGGGCGTCGGCTTCGAGCACCCGCAGGAAGGCCTCCCCGGGGTCGACGCCCCACGCGCGGGCCGCCTCCGGCAGGGGCCGCCCCCGAAACGGGCGGGTGGCCGCCGACCACGTCGACCCGACGGTCACCCGGTCCCAGCCGCCGCCGAGCTGCGCGTGCAACTCGGCCCGGATGCGGCGGCGCGCGGCCGGGTCGCGCAGCCGCGCGAGGACCTCCGCGGGGGTGCCCTCGGCGGCCCAGTCGGGCAGGCGGGAGTCGAGCGAGGTGGCGGACGCGGTGTAGGGGTAGCGGTCGGCCGCGACGTCGAGGCCCTCCTCGCGCGCGGCGCGCAGCTTCTCGAGCGCCGCGTCGAGCAGGTGCCCGTGCCGCGCCCCCGCGGCCTTGAGGTGCGAGACCTGCACGCGCCCGCCGGTCCGCCGCGCGATCCCCAGGGTCTCGTCCAGGGCCTCGAGCAGCCGCGCGCTCTCGCTGCGCATGTGGGAGGCATAGAGTCCGCCGCGCCGCGCGGCGAGGCCGGCCAGTTCCGCGATCTCGCCGGGCGCGGCGCACCGCCCCGGCGCGTAGATCAGGCCGGTGCTGAAGCCCCGTCCGCCCTCGTCCAGCGCCTGTTCGAGCAGCCGGCGCATCCCGGCCCGTTCGTCCGGCGTGGCGGGCCGGGCGGTGTAGCCCATGACCCCGGCCCGCACCGTGTTGTGGCCGATCAGCATGGCGACGTTCACCGCCGGTCGCGCCTCGGCCAGCAGGGCGCGGTAGTCCGCCACGGTCCGCCACGAACCCGGGTAGGCAAAGCCGCGCCAGTCGGAGGGGAGGCGGCAGGCGCCCGCGCGGGGCGCGGCCGAGGTGCCGCAGTTGCCGACGAGCTCGGTGGTGACGCCCTGGAAGATGCTGCTGGGCGCCGCGGGCTCGACGAGCAGCAGCGCGTCGGAGTGCGAGTGCACGTCGATGAATCCCGGCGCCAGCGAGCGCCCGGCGGCCGCCCAGTGCTCCGCCGCTTCCGCCCGGGACAGGTCGCCCACCGCGGCGATGCGCTCGCCCTCGACGCCGATGTCCGCCACGACCGGGGGACGCCCCGTGCCGTCGTAGACGAGGGCGCCGCTAATCCGCAGGTCAAGCATGGCCGCCGGCGGGAGGCGCGGCGGACTCCGCCGCGGGCGTCGCCTCAGGGTCCGCCGCCGCGCCGCCCAGCAGGAGGACGACCTCGCGCTGCACGCGTTCCAGGTCGTCGAGACGGAGGTGCGGGTCGGTGACGACGAAGGTTTCGCCCGTGCCGCGGTGCTCGTACACGCGGATCGTCTCCTCGCCGCCGGGCTGGACCTGCACCTCGCGCTCGATCAGCATGCGCTTGCGCTCGAGCATGACGGCGAGGACGAACACGGCATCCCGGCGGGCGGGGTCGCCGGCCTCCATCAGGCGGCGCAGCAGCGACTCGGCCGTCTCCTTCGGCAGCGGCTCGGGCCGCGGGGGCGGCGGGGGCCGGAAGACCGAGCGCCAGACGCTGACGGCGCCTTCGCGCCGGCTTTCGTCCCAGCAGTCGGCGCAGCGGTCGCTGCGGAGGTATCCCTCGGCCTCGACCAGGTCCAGTGCCGAGGTGAAGGCCTCCCCGTCGTCGAACGGCCGGCCGCACGCCGTGCAGGCGGCGGCGGGCGCCTTGATCTGCCAATCCTGCTGGCTCATGGGCGCGTCACTCTACCAGCCCTGATGCCGCGGGCACCACCGCAAAGGCCCGGCCTCCTTCCCTGCCCGGTGGGAGCCCGCAGTCCGGGATCCCCACGCCTTGCCGGGCTCGTCCCCTCCAGCCGTGCGGTACGTCACACTTTCACAAGTGTGGCGTGCCGGGTGCCGCAACCGGTGCCTGCTCAAGAAAGACCGGCCCGTCCCGCCGGCTACGCCCCGGGAGGTGCGGCGGGCCATCCCGGCGATCCGCCGGGCCGGCGGCGGGCCGGTCAACGGGAAGCCGGACGCCTTGCCCGCTTCGACCTGCCAAGCGGCGGGGACGCTGGACCTCATCGCTTCGGCGTCAGGTCATGCGGTCCAGGGCCTCGCGGCCGGTCATGCCGACGGCAACGCCGCGTGCCGCCGCGGCGGCATTGACCCGGTTGACCTTTCCCGCCAGCAGCTCGGCGACCGAGGCGATGCCGCTCACGCGGGCCGCCGCCAGCGAGAAACGGTCCAGCGCGTCGACGTCGAACGCGCCGCAGCCGACAAGCCCGTGGCCCGCCGTCGCGAAAACGATGTTCACCGGCCCCGCCTCGGCGGCGTACCCCGTCGCCGCGCCGCCCTTCAACTCGATGGGTTCCCCGTGCATGGCTCGTTCCTCCCCCCGCCGTCCCGCCCGTCCGGGCGGGCCTGCAGGCTCCACGTAAACCGGCCTTCCGTGAAGAGCCGGGCTAGGGTCTTGCGTCCAGCGCGTCGCGCACCGCCTGCGCGTGCGCCTCCGCGGCGTCCCGGCCGGGCAGGCTCCGCGCCAGCAGGCGGCGGCGTCCCGCGGTGGTGACCGCCTTCACGTCGTAGTACACACGGCTCCCCGAGCGCATGCCCGGCTCGATCACGACGTCCTCCAGGTCGCCGGCGGCCACGAACACTTCCCCGCCGAGGCCGAGGGGCCCTCCGCGCAGGCGGAGCCCCTCGCGGCCGGCCTCCACGCGGCGCCGCTCCAGCCCGGCGCCGAGCAACCCCGCGATCAAGAGCAGGTCGAAGAGGCCGAACACGACGGGGAAAAGCAGCGGCGCGCCCACGCGCACGAGCACCACCACCACGGCGGTCCAGATGGCCGTGAAGAGTCCCAGCCCGGCGAGCATCGCGGGGTTCCGCCCCATGCCGGCCTCCAGCACCACGCGGCCGCCGGACCCGGGAAGGACGCGGATCCCCGCGTCGCCGAGAAGCGCCTGCGGCTTGTGCTCCGCGAGGAACGGGCGGATGCCGCGCTCGTCGGGGACGAAGTCGGGCGAGCTTTCCGCGGTGCGGAAGACGGGCACCTCGAACCGTGCCGCGTAGTCGATGCCGGGCACCCGGGCCTCCACGTCGAGGCGCCAGAGGATGCGGTCGCTGCCGCCGCCGGGGGTGGTCGGCGGTTGGTCGAAGGGGACGTGGAAGAGCACCGGGACCGCCGTCTGCGAGAAGTCGCGGTCCAACACCTCGCGCGCGAGGTGCCGCTCCGCCTGCCACCGGATGTCCTCTCGTGTACTCCGGTTCTTGCCGGTGCCCGTGACGTAACGGTGTACCGCGCTCACCCGGACGGTGAAGCCGTCCTCCGGCCGCACGTTCACCGGCACCCGCACCAGCCCCGCCAGCGGCCCGCCGACGACGCCGGGCACGGACGCCATCTCGAAAACCGAGTCGCCGAACTTGCGCCGGCGGGCCCGGGCCCGGACCGCCCACACGGCCAGGGCCGCGCCCACCGCCGGGAAGAGGAAGCCGACCGCCGCCGCCCGGTTGCCCTTCGCCATCTCGCGGGGGAGGACCAGGAGCAGGGGCAGGCTGACCGCGTTCCAGAGGGCCGCGAACGCCAACGCGGCCGCGGCCGACGCGCGCGAGGAGGAACGGACGCGGCCGGCGTCCCAGTCGGCGCGCCAGCGCCACGGCTCCCCGGGATGGTCGCGCTCCCGCCGCGCCGTCTCCCGTTCCCGGCGGCTGCCCCGCAGGCCGGCCGCCAGGAGGCCCGCCCCCGCGCCGCCGAAGACGGCGGCGAACACGCCCATGAACAGCAGGAGCTCGACGCGGAGACCGGGGTCGAGCACCGCCCGCGACGGGTCGGCGGGATCGACATAGCACGGCACCGGCTCCCCCGCCCGCCGCGCGGCGTCCAGCCTCCGGAACAGGCGCTCGTGGTAGGAGCCCAGGTTGTCCGCGCCGCCGTGGAACCCGACGCGGTCGCCCGAGTGGGACCGGCCCAGGTAGGTGTACGTGTAGCGGGCCGTGACGCGACGGGTGGCGGTGTCCGAGCCCGGTGTCGTAACCAGCCGGGCATCCAGCAGGGTGGCCGGGACGCGGGGCCAGTCCCGCGCCCGGAACGCCCGCACGGCCGTGAACGCGGCGTAGCCGCCCACGCCGAGCCCGACGGCGAGAAACGGCAGCGCGAACACCGCGAGGCAGCCCGGCGAGCCGCCCGTGCCCCGTCTTCGGCTCATGCTTCCCCCCCCTTCCGCACCCCCCCGGCGGGGTCAGCCCGTTTCCATGTCCAGCACGGGCAGCGCCTGCTCCCACGATCCGCGCAGCGCCTCGAGCTTGATGGTCAGTTCGCGGGAAGCCTCCGCCGCCGCGGCGGCCCCGGGGCCCTTGCCCCCGGGGGCCTCGCGGCGAAGCGCCGTGCGCCGCCGCTCGAACGCCTTGGCCCAGAGCCGAAGCACGACGTCCCGGAGGGCCTGCAGGGCGCTGAAGTCCGCGCCCTCCACCGGCCGGGCGCCCACGACGAGGCGGCCCGCCAGGCGCGTGTACGCCTCGTCCTCGGGCCGCTCCGCGGCCGGCTGCCACGCGCGGTCGCCGCGGTGGGCCTCGAGGTCCCGCCAGAGGCGCAGCGCGGCCGGGTGGATGAACAGTTCATCGGCCAGGTAGGGCCGCACGGCATCCAGCTCCTCGGGGTGTGCGAACGCGAGTTCGAGCAGGCCGGTTTCCGCGGCCGGCGGCTCCGCGCCGTCGGCCTCGGCGGGCGCTTCGTCGCGTGCGCGGGCGGAGGGCCTGCGACGCAGCATCCGCTCCAGGTCGCGCCGCAGCCGGTGCTCCGGGATCCCGAACGCCTCGGCGGCCTCGCGCAGCAGGTAGGTCTGCTGAACCTGGCTGGCCGCCGCCGCCACCAGTTCCAGCACGGCCCGCCCGGCCCGCCCCCGCCCCGCCTCGGAGGCCATCTCGCCGGCCTCCCGGGCGAGACGCGCCTGGAACCGGACGGCCGAGACCGCGTCCTCCACGGCCCGCAGGAACGCCTCCGGCCCCCCCGCCCGGATCAGCGAGTCGGGATCCTCGCCCTCCGGCAGGGCGGCGATGCGCACGCTGAGCCCGGCGGCCACGAGCAGCTGGGCCGACCGCACCGCCGCCTTCCGCCCGGCCTCGTCGGGGTCC
The DNA here is from genome assembly GCA_963744655.1 of uncultured bacterium. Taxonomy (GTDB): domain Bacteria; phylum Verrucomicrobiota; class Kiritimatiellia; order PWTM01; family PWTM01; genus CAVUUJ01. The sequence continues at coordinate 1,892,175 of CAVUUJ010000002.1, forward strand.
AGCACGAGGACCACCTCGTCGGCGTACCGGTTGAGGATGCGGGCGTGGTCCTCCGTGACCGAGGTGCCCTGTGCGGCCACCACGTTGGCGATGCCGGCGACGTGGCAGCGTATCGTGTCGAGCTGGCCCTCGCAGAGAACGGCGCGGCGGGTGTCCACGATCGCCTTGCGGGCCTGGTCCAGCGCGAAGAGGACGCGGCTCTTGTGGAACAGGGGCGTCTCGGGGCTGTTGACGTACTTCGCGGGATGGTCCTCGGCGCGCAGCACGCGCCCCGTGAAGCCGACCGGGCGGCCCAGCTCGTCGCAGATCGGGATCATCAGCCGCCCGCGGAAGCGGTCGAAATCGTTCCCGCCCGGCCGGTCCCCGGCAGCCAGCATGCCGGCGGTGAGCAGTTGTTCACGGCGGAACCCGTTTTTCGCGGCCCAGCGCGGGAGGGTCTCGGCCTGCGTCGGCGCGAACCCGAACCGGAAGCGGCGGGCCGGCTCGCCGTCCAGCCCGCGCGACGCGAGGTACTCGCGGGCGGCGCCGCCTGCGCTGTGCCGCAGGACGCGCTGGTAGAAGCCGACGAGCTGCTCGAGCAGCCGGTAGAGCGCCTCCTTGTCCTCGCCGTCCGACGGCGAGGCGGCCCCGTCCCACTCGAGCACCATCCCCGCGCGCTTGGCGAGCAGCTTCACCGCCGTCGGGAAGTCCACGCCCTCGATGTCCATGATGAAGCGGAACACGTCGCCGCCCGCGTGGCAGCCGAAGCAGTGGAAGGCCTGCCGCTGGGGCTGCACGTGGAAGGAAGGCGTCTTTTCCTTGTGGAACGGGCACAGGGCCTTGAAGCCCGACCCCGCCCGCTGGAGGCGGACGTAACCGCCCACGACATCGGCGATCTCGCTGCGTGAACGCAGGTCCTCCAGCACCTCTTTGCGCAGCACGGCCATCGCGGGGCATGCTAGCCCACGGCCCGCCCCGGCGCGAGTTCGGAGCGGCCGGTGGAAACCCCGCGCCCCGGGGCGTACAGTGGTTGGGCGGGAGGGGCGGACATGAAACGCGCGGCGGGATGGGCGGCGGCGGTCGTGCTGGCGGCGGCGGCGGTATGGCTCGTGAGCCGGGCCGCGCGGGCGGAACCGAAGGAGGGCTCAGCCGTGGACACGGGCAAGGTCGTCTTGAGCGAGAAGGAGTGGAAGGGGCGCCTGAGCCCGGAGCAGTACCGCGTCCTGCGGCGCAAGCGGACCGAGCGCCCCTTCAGCGGCCCTCTGGACACCGAGAAGAGGGCGGGCGTGTACCGCTGCGCCGGGTGCGGCCAGGTCCTGTTCCGTTCGGACGGCAAGTTCGATTCCGGTACGGGCTGGCCCAGTTTCTACAAGCCCTCGGCGGAGGGCCGGGTGGCCGACCGGAGCGACCGGGCCTGGGGCATGGTGCGCACGGAGGTGCTGTGCAGCCGCTGCGACGGGCACCTGGGCCACGTGTTTGACGACGGCCCGAAGCCCACGGGGCTCCGCTACTGCATCAATTCCGCGGCCCTGGTCTTCGAGCCGGAGCCGGCCGCCGGCGCGGAGCCGGACGGGCCGGAGCCCGGCGCGGAGCCGGACGGCCCGTGAGAGCGCCGCGGCGGGGCGCGCGCGGCGGCGTCAGGCCGGCAGGGCCGTGACCCACACGGCGCGGTCCCGGGGCCCGTCGAACTCGCAGAGGAACAGGCCCTGCCATGTGCCGAGCCGCAGGCGGCCCGCTTCCACCGGGACGTGGACCGAGGAACCCACGAGCGAGGCCTTCACGTGGGCGGCGGTGTTGCCCTCGCCGTGCGCGTAAGGGCCGTTCCAGGGGACGAGCCGGTCGAAGACCTGCTCCAGGTCCGCCGCGACGTCGGGGTCGGCGTTCTCGTTGATCGTGACGCCCGCCGTCGTGTGCGGAACGAACACGGCGACCGCCCCTCGCTCCAGGCCCAGTTCGCGCACCGCGTCCTGCACGGCGCGGGTGAGGGGGACGAAATCGGTGCGGGCGCGGGTGCGGAAAGCCAGTTCCTTCATGCACGAAAGGATTGCCCGCTTCCCGCGGCGCTGTAAAGTGGGATCGCCGGTGGACCGGCGGCGCGCGGGCGCCCCGGGGTCCGGTGCCGGATGACCACGTTCACGCTGACAGCCGAATCCATCGCCCTGCTGCTGCTCCTCGGGCTGTCCGCCTTCTGCTCGAGCAGCGAGACGATCTTCTTCTCGCTCAACCCCCTGCAGGTGCGCCGCCTCGGCCGCGCCGACCCGCCGCTCGGCCTGCGGCTCCACCACCTGCTCGCGCAGCCCACGCGGCTGCTGTCGGCGGTCCTCATCACCAACACGATCGTGAACGTGGCCGCCGCCTCGCTCAGCTTCGTGCTCGCCCGATCGCTCGTCCCGCGCCACGCCGAACAGGTCACCATCCCGGCGATGACCCTGCTCCTGCTCTTCTTCGGCGAGTACGGGCCGAAGCGGGCCGGGCTCGTGTTCGCCGACCGCCTCGTGAAGCCGTACGTGCCGGTGCTGGAGGCGCTGGTCCGGCTGACCGCCCCGCTGCGGTTCGCCCTGGAACGGCTCACCGGGGCCCTCCGCCCGTTCTTCCGCGTCAGGGGGCGCACCCTCAGCGACGAGGAGTTCGAGACCGTCGTCGACCTCGGCAAGGACGAGGGCATCCTCAACGAGGAGGAGCGCGCGATGGTGAAGGCCATCATCGACCTGGAGGACATCCGGGCGGCCGACATCATGACCCCGCGCGTCGACATCCTGGGCATCGACCTCGACGACGACCTCTCGACGTGCCTCGACGCCGCGCGCTCCGCGCGGCGCAACTTCGTCCTGCTCTACCGCGGCCAGCTGGACAGCGTCGAGGGGTTCCTGGACGTGCGCCGCTACCTCCTCGACCCGGAGCACCGGCTCGAGGCGGCGACGATACCGCCCCTGTACGTGCCGGAGTCCGCGCCCCTGAACCGCCTGCTCGCCCGCTTCCAGCGGGAACGCCGCCGGATCGCCGTGGTCGTCGACGAGTACGGCGGAACCGCCGGCCTCGTGACGCGGGGCGACGTGCTGGAGGAGATATCCGGCGACGTCTACCACGAGCTGAGCAAGCCCTCCCCGGTCTTCCAGGAGACCGGCCGCCGCCGATGGCTCGTCGACGCCTCCTTCAGCCTGGAAGAGTTGAACCGCCGGCTGGATCTCGCGTTGGACGCGGAAGGGGCGGACCGCCTGTCGGGCTGGCTGGCGGCCCATCTCGGCCGGGTGCCGGCCTCGGGCGACACGGTCGAGGCGCAGGGCTGCCGCGTGACCGTGCTGAAGACCGACCACCTGCGCGTTACGCTCGCGCAGATCGAGCCGGCCGGGGAGACACCGGCATGAACCTGCCTCTCCGGCTGGTGACGATCGTGCTGTTCATGCTGGGGGGCGCCTTTTTCGCCGGCATGGAGACCGGCGTGATCGCCGTCAACCGGCTGCGTCTGCATCACCTCGTGCAGCACCGCGTCCCCGGCGCCACGCTGCTCGAACGCTTCCTGGCCCGGCCCGAGCTGCTGCTGGGAACGACGCTGACCGGCACGAACCTCTGCTACGTGGCGATCTCGGTGCTCGCGGCCAGCCTGGCCACGGACCTCGTGGGGCGCGCGGGACCGTGGATCGCAAGCCTGCTGTCCACGGTGGGCATTCTCGTGTTCTGCGAGTACCTGCCCAAGTCCTGGTTCCAGGGCTTCCCCGCCCACCGCACGCTGCCCTTCGCGCGCCCCCTCTGGGCCGCTTCGCGCGTCCTCGCCCCCCTGAGCTTCATCGTGACGCGCACGGTCGGCCTGCTGATGCCCGGCGGCGCGTCGGCCGACGGCGCCGCGGAACCGCGACTCACCCGCGACGAGCTGCTGCACCTCACCCGGGAGGGGGAACAGACCGGCGCGCTGACGCCGGCGGAAAGCCGCATGATCCACGGCGTCTTCGAGCTCGGCGGCAAGACCTGCGGCGAGATCATGGTGCCGCGGGAGCGGATGATCTGCGTGAACCACGACCGGCCGGCGGATGACCTGCTCGCCATGGCGCGCGAGCGCTCGGTCAGCCGGTTTCCCGTCCTGCACGCCGGCGACGGCCGTTTCGTGGGCATCGTGAACATCTTCGACGTGCTCGCCGATGCCGGGGCCGGCGCCCGCCAGGTGCGGGACTACATGGGGCATCCCCAGTTCACGGCCGCCGGCACGCAGGTCGACCGCGTCCTGCCCCGCATGCGCGTCACCCGGCAGCCCATGATGCTCGTCACCGACGAGCGCTTCGAGGTCGTCGGGCTGGTCACCCTCGACGACGTCCTCGACGAGATCGTCGGCTACGTCTGAGTGCCGGGCCCGCCCGGGAAATGGTCGCCCAGGGTGTGGCGCGGGGTGCGGCGGCCCGGCGCGGCCGCCGCGCGGCGGGTGCGCGAGGCGGCCTGCCCGCACAGGTCGAGGAAGTCGCCGGCGGACATCGTCTGCGCCCCCGACGCGGTCACGTTGTCGCGCTCCATGCGGTCGGAGGTGACGACGAGGATGGAGGAGGGGTCGCCCGCGTCGTGCACCAGCCGCTCGATCACGGCGTCGGCCGTGCGGTCCGACGGCGAGAAGAGCACCTCCACCGGCGACCCGGCGAACTCCTCCGCGGGTCCGCCCTCGCCGCGGCCGTCGAAAACCACGGTCGTGCGCCCGGCGAGCGGCGCCGCGCCGCGGGCGACGAGATCGACGAGCAGGTGGCGGGCCGGCAGCAGCCGGCCCGCGCGATGCACGGCCGCGATGTCCTCCGCGCGGTGCAGGAGGCTGAAACCGTCGATGAGCAGCCAGCTACAGAGCATGCGTGAACCTGCTGCGGAACCCGGCTCCGGGGCGGAAACCGCCCGCCGGCAGCCGGTGGTGGCCAGGGACGGAATCGAACCGCCGACACAAGGATTTTCAGTCCTCTGCTCTACCAGCTGAGCTACCTGGCCGCACCCCGTCGGTGCCTGGCGCCGCGGGCACCGCGGCGCAAGGGGGGAAAGAATAGGCGATCACGTCCGGGTGTCAATGCCCGGTCGGAAGAAGAATGACGGTGACCTCCAGCGACCCGCGGTTGTCCTTGCGGGCGTCGTCCTCGGTGCCCTCGTTGATGTCGAAGCGAAGCGGTCCGCTCGAACGGGATTTCAGCTTTCGCTCCCGGCCCACGACGGCCTTGGCGCGGGTCTCCTCCCACCCGACCCGCACGAGCAGGGCGCCGTAGGGCGCGTCGGGCAGCTGCCGCGTGGCGTCGGTCCCGGCGGCGTAGTGCCGGTAGGCCGGGCCGTCGGGATACCCCTCGGGGCCGCAGGGCTCACCCCGCGAACCGCACACCCACCGGCCCTCGGCCAGGACCCAGAACGACTGCCCGAGCTCGACCCGGATGCCGCTAGGCTCCCAGGGCTTCTTCGCGTCGACGCGCACCGTCTTGCCCGGAAGGCTCTTCTCGGACTGGAAGCTCCACACCACGCGTCGCCCGGGCGCCGCCTCGAAGCCGGCGACGTCCCGGTCGAGGTGACCGGCGAGCGAAAGCCGGATGGCATGCGGTCCGGGGGGCAGCAGCAGCCGGCAGGGCGTGCGCGCCGGCTCGCCGTCCTCCATCCACGCCCGCCCGTCCACGAAGACCATCGCGCCGGGCGGCGTCGTCTCCACCGGCACGGGGACCCGGCGGTCTCGCGCGGCCCGCGGGCCGGCGTCGGCCGTCGCGGCGCCCGCCGCGGCCTGCAGCTCGAAGCCGTGGGGGCTGGGGAAGCTGGGCGCGTTCTGCGTGCGCACCACCAGCGCGCCGCCGTTCGCCTCGCGGGGCCACTCGACCACGTCCACGCCCTTCCGGTCGGGCAGGCTTTTGAGGCGCAGCGCCGTGCCGGCGCCGGGCGGCAGGGGGCGCGCCGCCTCGTAAACCCAGGTTGAGGCCTTGCCGGTCAGGATGTTGACCTGGCTGCCCTCCTTCGTGCCTGCCGGGCCGCTGACCGGCAGGCGGAGCACGTCGGGCCCCATCATCTCCGCGGTCCACGTGCCGACCGCCTCCCATGCCGTCGCCTCGCCGCGCTGCGCGATCACGCCGGGCGGCGGGGCGGGGAGGGCCCGGTCGGGCGGCGGCGTTCCTACGTCCTGCGGCCCGTCGCCCGGCGGGCCGCCGCCCGGGGCGGGGGAGGGCGGCGGGGCCCCGGCCGGCTCCGCGGGCGGGCTCGCCGCCGCCCAGCGCTCGAGCGCGCGGCGCAACGCGTCCTCGCCGAGGTCCTCGCCCCCGGGCTGCGCCCGGACGGCTGCCGAGAAGGCCGGGAGGCGGCGATCGAGGATCGTCCGCCCCGCGCGCGCCGCCTGCTCTTCGATCGCGGCCTTGTCTGCCATCAGGCGGTCCAGCGGCGCCTTCAGTTCGCGGCGCGCGTCCGCGGGCGCGTCGAAGTCGCCGCGCGAGGCGAGTTCGGCGGCGGCCGCCTCGGCCGCCTTGCCGAACTCGCGCGCGACCATCATCGAACGGACGTTGCGCACGCGCTTGGCGGTCTCGTAGTCGTCGGCCGCGGCCGCGGCCGTGCGGTCGAGGAGTTCGCCGAGCTTGCGGCGCCGCAACGCGTCGATGCGGGCGAGACCGGCGGCGGTCTCCGCGTGCAGCGCGCGCAGCGGCGGGGTCCAGGGATCGGCGCCTCCCGGCAGGAGGGGCTCCGCCGCGGCCGCGGGCGCCTCCGCGGCGGGTTCGGGCGGAGCGGGTTCCTGCGCCGGGAGCGGCGCCGGGCGGGCGGCGGCGAGCAACAGGCCGGCCGCTGCCAGGCGGACGGTGCGGTCTGAAGAAAGGTTGCGCATGGAGCCAGTATAGCAGACCCGTTCCGCCTGTCGCCCGTTCAGGGCGACACGGGCGCGCCCGCGGGCCGGAAGGACGAATCCGGCGTGTCCACGGACCATGCCGTTTCCCCGGCCCGCAGGGCGGAGATGCGGATGCGCGAGACGCTGACGGTCCCGTTGGTGTGGAACACCGGGCCGTACGCCCGGCCCAGTTCCTCCAGGTCGATTGGCACCCTGAAGCTGATGTACCGGTCGAGGTCCTCCACCAGCCTGACCTCGCGTTCGCGGTGCGTGTGGCTCGCGGGCTCGACCGTGCGGCGCACGGTCCTGCCGCTGGACCGCCGCTGCTCGAACGTCTGGCGGTAGACGCACTCGAAGCGGATCTCGTCGTAGACGGCCGTCTCCGAGGGGGTCATGCGCACGGTGAACACCTGCACGGCCTCGCCGGGCGGGTCCGGGGTGATCTCCAGCCGCTTCGGGCCGCGCGGGCCGCCGGCCGCCGGTGCGCCGGCCGCCGCAAGGCAGGCGGCGAGGCCGGCGAGACGCAGGGGGCGAAGGATGTTCACGCGGCGCGCTCCCGGGCCGGGCCCGCGGCGCGCGCGGCCGCCCGGGCCGCGGCCGTTCCCCGGCGGCTCCTAGATCTTGGCGACACGGCGGTAGTTGCCCTTGAATTGCCGGGCGAGACCCTTCAGGAAGGAACCGCCGTCCTTGTCGATGGCGTAGCCGATGCAGTGGACGACCGGCGGCTTCTTGCCCTTTACCGTGTACAGCTGCTCCTGCAGGAGGGAGAAGTGCTGCACGAAGTCCTGGAAGGTCCAGTAGTTCTTTGGCAGCTTCGGCGGCTGCGGGCGCCTCGCGCCCTGCCGCTTGGGCCGCTTCCGGACTTCCCAGTGCCCCGCGCGCGCCGGCCCCCCTCCTTCCCGGAATGCTTTCGGGGGAACCCACACCTTCTCCTCGACGTACTCGATGGGGCCGGCGGCCCACTGCTGGTAGGCCTCCATGGCCGCCTGGTTCTCGGTCGTCCACCGCTCCATCCGGGCCCGCCAGGCCGCCTTCTCCTCGTCCGACAGCCCGCGCTCCACGCGGGGGATGCCGTCGCTGATGATCAGTACCGTGTCGGCGCCCTGCTGGAACGCGGCGGTCAGGGCGAGGTCGAGGCGGGTCTCGCCGCCGACGGCGTTCGTGAGGCCCAGGTCGCTCGCCTGGACGTTGCCCGAGGTCAGGCCCGAGTTGGCGAACGAGGTGTTGTACCCCTGGACGAAGAGCCGGGCCGCCTCCTTGTTCGCCTCGTTCGCCACGACCATCCCGGGCTGGAACGTCTGGGCGGCGTCGGCGAAGACGACGACGTTGAACAGCGCGTTGCGGTTGAGCGCGTCGACGACCTGGCCGATGCGGTTCTTGACCTGCAGGTAGCCCTCGGGGCCGCCGCGTTCCTCCTCGACCATGCTCACGGAGACGTCCACCAGGATCGCGATCCGGTTGCCGCGGCCGCGGATGCCGAAGAAGTCGAACGCGGACACGCCCTGCCCGAAGCCGCTGAGCCCGAGCCCGGTGCCGAGCCCGGCGCCGAGCCCCGCGCCGCTGACGGCCTTGAACTTCGGCTGGAAGGTCGTGTGGATCACCTTGGGGTCGGTCTTGATCTCGGGCAGCGCCAGGCTGGCGAGCCTGTTCGCGACCAGCCGCGGGGTGATCTGCGGGCGGCTCGAACTGCGCTGGCGCTTCTGCACCTTGACCCGGTGTTCGAGCTTGCGCGGCTCGTAGGTCTTGAGCGGGGGCGGGGCGGTGAAGACCGTGCGTTCCTCGCGCAGCGAGCGGATCATGACCCAGGAACCGAACGCGAGCAGCGCCGCGAGGTGGATGCCCAGGCTGGCGCCGAGGACGATCCACAGGATCCGCCGCCGCTGTTCGGAGAGCCTGTAGTACCCGAGGCCCGACAGCAGGACCGAAAGTTCGGCTTTCATGCTCCCCTCCTACTCCGCCGAGGCGGTGAACGTGACGTTCTCGATGCCCGCCTGCGCGCAGGCGTTCATGACGTCGATGACCCGCTGGTGGCGGGCGTCGTCGTCCGCCCAGATCGTGATCAGCGCCTCGTTGCCCGCGGCGGCCGAGGCCAGGCGGTAGCGGACCAGCAGCTGCACGAGCTCCGGCAGCTCCTGCTCGCCGGGCGCGTCGTACTCCCGCCCGTTGAGGACGACGCGGCCGGTCTCGCGGACCTCGATCATCTGCTCGTCGGGCATGTCCACCGTCTGCGGCTGGGCCAGCATGCCGGGCAGCCGGATGCCCAGGTCGGCCTCCGAGCGCACGAGGCTGGCCGTCACCATGAAGTACATCAGCAGCAGGAAGACCATGTCGATCAGCGGGGCGACGTTCAGCTCCGGGTCTTCCATGGCGGGAATGCGCAGCTTCACGGCGCGTCCCCCCGCTGCCCGCTCGGGATGAAGACCCCGAAGATGAAGTCGTCGACGCCCGCCTCGGCCATCGCGTTCATGACCTTCTTGACCGCCCTGTGCTTCGCTTCCGCGTCCGCCCGCAGGTAGACCTTGGCGTTCGGGTCCGCCTTCACGCGGGCGACCACCTCCCGCTGGAGCTCCTCGACGGTGACGACCTCCTGCCCGCTGTGCACGGTGCCGTCGGCGGTGATATTGACCACCAGCGGTCCGGCCGCTCCTTGGGCACGACGCCCTTGGTCGCCGTGGGCATCTCGAGCTCGATGCTCCGGCTCTGGCTCAGGTGCGAGGCGCACATGAAGAAGACCAGCAGCAGGAACACCATGTCGATCATGGGCGCCATCGCGAACTTGGCTTCTTCCGGCTGTCTTCTGGTATCCGCATGGTTCGGTCCCGCGCCGGCGACGCGCCCGGCGCTTCGTCTCCCGCGCTACGGCGCGGCGGGCGGCGCATCGGGCGCGGCCCGGCCGGCGGTCGTCGCGGCTTCGAGGTCCAGCTCTCCGTTCGCCACCTTCCGCATCGTCACCCCGAGGTGGTGGGTCAGGTTGCCCAGGATCCGGCCGATCCGCGCCATGTGCGACTGGAATCTGCTCTTCAGGTAGAAGTAGAAGAACATGGCCGGGATGCCGATCAGCAGGCCGAAGGCGGTGGTGATCATGGCCTCGCCGATGTCGGCGGCGAGCAGCTCGGGCTTGCCCATGCCGCCCAGCCCGATCTTCTGGAAGGCCTTGATCATGCCGCTGACGGTGCCGAGCAGCCCGAACATCGGCGCGACTGAGGCGATGATCGAGAGGTAGTTGATGGGCTTGAGCCCCGCGGCGGTTTCCTCCACCGCGGCCTCCTCCATCGCCTTCTCCATGCTCGGGATGTCGTGCGGGTCGTCGGCCAGCCGGGTCAGCCCCGCGTTCAGGATGTTGGTCATCACGCCCGGGTTCGCCGCGCAGCTCGTGCTGGCGCCGCCGAAGTCGAGCCGTCCGATCGCGTCCTGAAGCGAGGGCACCAGGTGCATCTGCAGCATCTTGTTCTCGCGCGTGAGCAGGAAGCCGTACACCGTGAGGGCCAGCGCCGCCACGGACAGCAGGCCGATGGGGTACATGAACGCGCCGCCGGTCTTCCACATGCCCCACAGCGTCACGTTCTGCACCTGGGCCGCGGCGGGCGCCGCCGCCGCGTCGCCCGGGGCCGCCTCCTGCGCCCGCACCCGCGGCGCCGCCAGCGCCAGCCCCAACACCCCGGCGGCCAGGCATGCTGCATGGTTCCATCGCCTCATGGCTCTACTCCTTCCTTCGGTTCCCGCGTTTCGGACGGTTGCTCTTCATCCAGTTCGGTGGCCGCCGGCCGCGCGGCCAGGAAGTCCCGGACGATCTGGTTCATGTCCTCGGCCACGCCGAAAAAGACCCGGGCGGCGTCCTGCTCTTCCGGCGCGTCGGCCAGGCCCTCGTCCATGATGACCCGCAGCCCGGCGGTGGCCTTCTCCGCCCACTCCGTACCCTGGAAGAGGCGGGCGACCTCGTAGTAGATGTCCCGGGTGCGGTGGATTTCCAGGATGTCCTCGTAGCAGAGGGCGCAGAGCATGAGCGCCGCGGGGAAGGTCTCGACGTCCTTGTTCTCGTAGAGGACCGACTGGATCGCGGCGTCCAGCGCCCCGTGCGCGTCGCCGCGCTCGTACCGCAGGCGGGCGCGAGCGAACCAGAAGATCCCGTAGGCCGCGTCCCCGGCGGCCGGCTCGCGCATGCCGTCGAGCACCCGGGCCGCGTCGTCCATGCGGCCGGTTTCGACCAGGCAGAGCGCCGAGCGCGCCTCGGCGTGGCGCGCGTAGGGATGCCACGAGGCCGCGGCGCAGGCCTTCAGCACGGTGTAGGCCGTCTCGAAGAGCTTCTTCGCGGTCGCCCGGTCCCCGTCGCCGTCGCGCTCCCCGTAGATCCGGGCCGCCCGGTACAGGAGCCGCCCGGCCGCCATCGCGGGTTCGGCCGCGTTGTTCCCGGGCAGGTCCAGGAAGGGCAGGGCGGGGGACACGGCCTTGAGGTAGATCTGCGCGGCCGCCACGTACCGGCGCTCCCGCGCCGCCTTCTCGGCCTCGTACCCCACGTCGGGCAGGGCGAACTCGCCGGCCGCGATCGACCGGACATCGAGTTCCGCGGACACGCCCGCCGGCGCCGAGGGGGGCCGGTAGAGGAGGGCGTTGCCGCGCCGGCCCAGCAGCAGGACGTCGCGCTGTTCGTTCTCGAGTTCGAGGCGGACGCGCACCCCCCGCGCCGCCTGCTGGGCGCGCGCGCCGGCCGGACACGCCAGGACCGCCGCGGCGAGCGCCGCGGCGAGCGCCGCCGCCGGCGGGGGCCGCGCGCCGTTCCGGGAAGGATGGTGCCGCAAGAAGGTCATGTGCGCCGTTTCAGTTTCTCCAGCAGGTCCAGCGCGGCCTGGCGTTCGGGCCGGTCCCCGAGGTCCTCGCGGCCGAGCATCTCGTCGAGCGTCTCGATGGCCTTCTGGTACTCGTACAGGCGCGCCAGGCATTCCGCCCGCGCGAGGTAGGCCTTGGCCGCCCAGGCGCGGTAGCCGCCGTAGAGGAGGTAGATCCGCTCGAAGTAGGCGGAGGCCTGCTCGAAGCGGCGCTGGACCCGGGCCACCTCGCCGCGGCCGTAGAGCGCGGCGGGCCAGAGCACCTTCCACGCCTTCACGCCGAGTACCTCCGTGTAGGCGGTGTCCGCCTGCTCGAAGTCGCGGCGCTCGAGGCGGATCTCGCCGAGTTTGAGCAGCGCTTCGGCCGCCTCGCCGCTGGAGGCGAAGACCTCGCGGATGATGTCGAGGTGCCGGATCGCCTCGTCGTAGTCCTTCCGCCCGGCCGCGTCGTCGGCGAGGAGCATGCGCGCGGCGAGGGCGTAGTCGGTCTCCGTGAACGCCTCGACGGTGCGCCGCGCGGCGGCCAGGGCGAGCTCCATGTCGCCGTCCTTGCGCGCCTCGTCGAGGACGAAGGCGAGCACGCCGGGGCTGGCGTGCTCGATGCTGCGCTCCTGCACGATGGCGTCGCGCAGCAGCCCCTTCTCGCGGTCCGAGGCCGCCGGGTCGAAGATCAGCACCCGCTCGACGCGGAGCGCCAGGGTGCGCTCGTCCGTTTCGATCGCCTGCTTGAGCAGGTCGCGCATGCCCTTCCACGCGGACGCCGCCACGGCCTTCTCCGCCTTGCGCGTGCGGTTGACGAACTCCTCCAGGATCAGGTCGACGCCCAGCGCCCGCGGGTCCTTGCCGTACTCCTCCACCGCGCGCCGGTAGGTGGCGAAGGCGCGCTCCTGCTCGCCCTGCTCCCAGTGGCCGTGGCCGATCCAGTAGATCGCCATCGGGAGGTTCGAGCCCTCGCGGTTGCGCTCGACGTAGCGGAGGAAATGGCTCACGAGGTCCGCGAAACGGTCGAGTTCGTCGAGCTGTTCGCCGCAGCGGAACGCGGCGTGGTTGTACAGCTCGATGTCGAGGAGATCCTGGTGCGCGAGGGCCTCCTGGTAGCGGCGTACGGCCTCCTCCAGCGCGCCCAGCGCGCCGGAGATGTCCCCGAGCATCACGTAGGCCTCGCCGAGCAGGACGCTTTCGGGGTAGCGCGCCACGAAGCGCAGCAGCTTCGTCTCCGACTCGTAGAACCGGCTCATGCCGAAATCGCAGGTGGCGCTCCGGAAGGAGGCGTCCTCGACGTAGGGGCAGCCGGGAAAGTCCTCGACCACGCGGTCGAAGTAGCCGACCGCCTGCTCGTAGTCCTTGTCGAAGAGCAGGGCCATGCCGGTCCAGTAGGTCCCGTCCGGCTCCCGGTCGTTGCCGGGATAGTCCGTGTTCATGCGCACGAGGAGCGTGACCGTCTCCGCGAAGTGCTCCTCCATGAAGTGCGCGTAGCCCAGCAGGAAGAGGCACTCCACGATATCCTCGTGGTTCGGCCGCACCGTGATCGCCTCGGTCAGGACCCGGATGACCTCGGGCCAAGCCTTGCGCCCGGCGTGGAGCTGGCCGAGCGTCAGCGAGACGGGGTCGTAGTACGCCCCGCCGGGGTACTGCTCCATGTACTCGTCCCCGCGCTCCAGCGCCGGCTCCGCCGGCCGGACCTTCGAGGCGCTGACGAACGAGAGGTAAAGGCATTCCTCCTGCCGCTCGGCCGGCCCGTCGAGGTACAGGTCGTAGAACAACCGGCCGGACTCCCGGTAGCGCTGCGTCTCGAGGTACGACCGCGCCATGCGGTAGAACAGCTCCGGGTCGTAGTGGGGGATCTTCTCCAGCGCCTCGACCTCGGCCTCGACGTCGCCGAGCAGCTCCTGGGCGCGCAGCAGCGACCGGATGCGGCCCGGCGTGCGGCGGAGCCGGGCCACGCGCCGCTCGAACTCCTCCTGCTTCGTCAGGCAGTTGAGCATCAGCACGTCGTGCGGGTAGACCAGGCGGAAGACCCACAGCGCGTCCCGGAACTTCTCGTCCGCGAACAGCTCGTCGCCCACCTCCAGCGCCGCCATGTTCAGCGCCACGCTGTAGGACGCGAAGGAATCGGGCATCAGCAGCGCCGGCACCAGGCGGTACACGAGGTCGAGCCGGCGCCGGGCGAGGTAGGCCGTCGTGAGGCGCGTGGCCGCCCAGTTGCGGCGCCGGGCGTCCGGGGCGATGTGGTAGACCTGCAGCAGCAGCGGGACCGCCTCGTCCCAGCGCTCCTCGGCCAGGTGGCAGCGGGCCATCCCGATGAGCAAGTCGGTCTGCATGTCCGGGCCGTACGAGTACGTGCGCAGGGCGCGGGTGTATTCCCGCAGGGCCTCCTTCGTCTTGCCCTCGTAGCGGTAGGCGTCGGCCACGTAGGCCGCTACCTGTTCGGCGCGGGCGGACCGCCGGAACCGCTTGAGGTACTCGCCGTAGGTCTGGCGGCACGGCTCGAACTGCGCGAGCAGCAGGTGGCAGAGCCCGAGGTTGAAGTACCAGTCCTCCAGTTCCGCCTCGATGCCCATCTCGCCGCCGGGCTCGTCCTTGTACCACTCGATGAGCTGCGAGAGGTGAACGACCGCGTCGACGAAGGCGCCCGTCGCCAGCGCCGAGGCGGCGGCCCGGCGGACCTCGTCGGGCGTCTCCTGCGCGGGCGCGGGGGCGGGGCGGAGGACCGCCGCCGCCAGGCAACCCGCCAGGATGAACGCCAAGGGCTTGTGCATGACACGAGGGACCCGCCCACCGGCGGAACCCGGCCGACACCCTAAGGGAGGAACCCGCCGCCGCGCAACCGGAGATTGCGGCCGCGGCGCGGGTTGACACCCGGCGAAAGCCGTGTACGCTCTCGTCCCCCTTTTTGCGGGGAGGCGGCGATGAAGCGGTACGGCACGAAGAAAGAGGGGCGGCGGCCGGTCGGGCCCCGCGGACGTCGCGCGGCGCGCCGCGCGGCGGCGGCCGGGCTGTGCCTCCTCGCGGCCGCGTTCGGCCCGCCCCTGCTCCGGCCGTCCCGGCCCGGACCCGCCGCGCCGCCGCCCGCCCTGCGCCTCGGCGCCGCGGAGACGGATCCGCGGGCGGCGGCCGCCCTCGATCCCTACGAACTCGGCGAGCGGCTCATCGACGCGATCATCCTCGTCGAGTCCGCGGGTGACAGCGCGCGCGTCGGCTCGGCCGGCGAACGGGGTCTGATGCAGATCAAGCGGGACACCTGGCGCGGCGTGACGGCCCGGCTCTACGGCGAGCCGCTCCCCTTCCGCTGGGCCTTCCACCCCGGCTGGAACCGCCGCGTGGGCCGCGCCTACCTCGCCCGGCTCCACGATCTGCTCGCGGCGCACCGGGACGACTGGCGGGCGGACGAGCGCACGCTGCTGCTCGCGGCCTACAACGCGGGCCCCGCCCGCCTGGCGGCGGCCGGTTTCGACCCCGCGCGCCTGCCGGCTTCGACCCGCGACTACGCTGCGCGGGTGGCCCACCTCCACGACGAGGCGTTGGCGGAGGGCGCCGCGCTGCTCCGCGCCCGCCTGCTCGCCGCCGCGCCCGCCGCCGCCGTCCTGCCCGCCCTCTGAGCCGCGCCCCGGGCGCCCGGCCCCCGCCGGATCAGGGCGGCAGGCCCGCCACGTGCCGGATGACCTCGCCCGCGGCCACGAGCCCGAAGAGGCCGGTCAGGTACGACAGGCTCCCCAGCGGGACGCGCGGCCGGCCGTCCCGCGTCCCGCCCGCCACGCCGCGCGCCGGACCGTGCGCGCCCGGCTCCGGGGCGGGCGGCCGCGCCGGGCGGCGCGGGGGTTCCACCGAGTAGACGCAGCGTATGCCCCGCTCCACGCCCTCGCGCCGCAGTCGCTTGCGGACGAAGCGGGCGAGGGGACACCGTTCCGTCTCCGAGAGGTCGCCCACGCGCACCGCGAACGGGTCCAGCCGCGTGGCCGCGCCCATGCTCGATACCGTGAAGAGCCCGCGCGCCGCCGCCTCGCGCAGCAGCAGCACCTTGGGGTTCACACTGTCGATCGCGTCCACGACCGCGTCGAGGCGGCCCGCCAGCAGGTCGCCGACGGTGTCCGGCCCGATGAAGACGCGGTGCGCCTCCGCGGCGCAGGCCGGGTGGATGTCGCGCACGCGCTCGGCGGCGACCTCCGCCTTGGGCCGCCCCATCGTGGAGCCGAGCGCGTAGAGCTGGCGGTTGGTGTTGCTCGGCTGCACGGTGTCGAAATCCGCCAGCCGCAGCGCGCCGATCCCGGCGCGGGCCAGCGCCTCCGCGGCGTAGGAGCCCACCGCGCCGAGGCCCGCCACGAGCACGTGCGCGGCGCGCAGCCGCTCGAGCGCCTCGGCGCCCAGCAGCAGTTCCGTCCGGGCAAAACGTTCGTCCATGCCGGTTTCCTCCCCACGCTCAGGCGTCGTCCGGCGCCCGCGCGGGCCCGCCGAAGAGCCGCTCGCCGTTCTCCCACGTCAGGCGGGCCGCCTCCTCCGGCGTCACGCCGCGCAGCGCGGCGACGGCCTCCAGCACGCGCGGCAGGTTCGCCGGGAGGTTCACGGCCCGGCCCGACGCGGGGTCGCGCGGGGCGTCCACGCCGCAGGGCGCCAGGTCCGGCGCGTCGCTCTCGATCAGCAGCCGGTCGCCGGGCGCCGCGGCCGCCGCGCGACGGCCGCGCCGGTTGCCGGAGAAGGTTACGGCGCCGGAGAAGGAGAAGAACGCGCCGAGCGGCACGAGGCGCGCGGCCAGTTCCGGCGCGCCCGAGAAGGAGTGGAACAGCAGGCCGGCCGGGTGCGGGCCGAGCGGCTCGACGCACTCGAGCAGGCGGCCCCAGGCACGCCGGCAGTGGATCGAGACCGGCCGCCCGAGCTCGCGGCCCAGGCGGAGCTGCGCGAGGAACACCGCCTCCTGGTCCGCTTCGTCGCGCGGCTCGACCGGGCGGTCCAGGCCGATCTCGCCGACGCCCGCCGCCGGCGCCGCCGCGAGCCGCGCGCGCAGGGCGTCCAGCCAGCCGGCGGTGCGGCCGCGCGCGTACCAGGGGTGGAGCCCGTAGGACGGGACGACCAGGCCGGCGTGGCGGGCCGCCGCGGCGGCCACCCCGGCCCAGTCCTGCTCCGAGGAGCCGCAGCAGACCATTCGCGCCACGCCCGCGGCGCGCGCGGCGGCGACCGAGGCGTCGAGGTCCGCCGCGAGCCGCTCGTCCTGCAGGTGGTTGTGGGCGTCGAAGAGCCGCATCGGGCGGGAGCATAGCGCCCGCGGCGCCGCGGGGGAAGCGGCGGGAGGAACCCCTTGCGGGGCGGGACGGCGCGGGGGAGTATGGCGCGATGAGCGCTGAAGCGACCCGCGGCGGGAGGGCGTCCGCGCCGTGAGCGACATCGTCCTTGCCACCTGCAACGCCTCCTACAGCCACCCGTCGTTCGGGCTGCGGTGCCTCCGGGCGAACCTGGGGGAGCTGCGGGACCGCTCCGTGCTCGTCGAGTTCGACCGGCGCTGCCCGGCGCCGGAGGCGGCCGGGCGCATCCTGGACGAGGCGCCGCGCGTGGTCGGGCTGGGCGTGTACGTGTGGAACGCGGCATGGAGCGCGGCGCTGGTGCGCGAGCTGAAGGCGCGGCGGCCGGACCTCCCGCTCGTGCTGGGCGGCCCGGAGGTGAGCCACGAGACGGCCGCGCAGCCCGCCGCGGCGCAGGCCGACGCGGTCGTCTGCGGGGAGGGCGAGGAGGTGTTCCCGGAACTCTGCCGCGCGCTGCTCGGCGGCGGGCGGCCCGGCGGCCGGGTGGTGCGGGCGCCGCCGCCCGACCTGGCGCGCCTGCGCCTGCCGTACGGGGAGTACGCCGCGGAGGACGCCGGGCGCAGGACCGTCTACGTCGAGACCTCGCGCGGGTGCCCCTTCCGGTGCGACTACTGCCTTTCGGCCCTCGACCGCGGCGTGCGCGCGTGGCCGCTGGAGCCGGTGCTCGCCGCGCTGGACCGGCTGCTTGCGGGCGGGGCCGCCCGGGTCAAGTTCATCGACCGCACGTTCAACGCCGACGCCGGCCGCTGCGTCCGGGTGCTCGACTTCCTGCTGCCGCGGCTCCGGGCGGGCGCCAGCGTGCAGTTCGAGGTCGCGCCCCGCCGCCTGCCCGGCGCGGTCCGCGACCGGCTGCGCCGTTTCCCCGCGGGCGCCCTGCGTTTCGAGGTGGGGGTGCAAACCTGGGACGCGGCCGTCGCCCGCCGCGTGCGCCGGCCCGCCGCCGCGGCGCAGGCGGAGGCGCTGCTGCGCTTCCTGCGCGACGAGACGGGGGTGGTGGTCCACGCCGACCTCATCGCGGGCCTGCCGGGCGAGACGCCCGCGGCCTTCGCGCGGGGGTTCGACCGCCTCTACGCCCTCGGGCCGGCCGAGGTGCAGGTCGGCCTGCTCAAGCGCCTGCGCGGGGCGCCGCTCGCGCGGCACGACGCGGCGTGGGGCATGGTCTACGGCGCGGACCCGCCCCGCGAGGTGCTGGCGACGCGGACCTGGCCGCGGGAGGACATGGACCGGACCCGGCGCTTCGCGCGGCACTGGGAGCGGCTGGCCAACCGCCGCCGGTTCCCGCGGACGCTCGGCGCGCTGCTCGGCGCGGCCGCCTCGCCCCACGCCGCGTTCGACGCGCTCGCCGGCGACCTGCACGCGGCGCTCGGCGCCGCGCACGGGGTGGCGCTTGACCGCTGCCTGGCGCCCGTGCACGCTCACCTCGTGCGGCGGGCGGGCTGGCCCCCGGCGCGGGCGGCCCGGCTGCTGGCGGCGGACTACGCCGCGGGCGGGCGGCGGCGTGTGCCCGGCTGGCTGGCCGCCGGGGCGGCGGCGGCCGGGGGGGCGGTATGACCGGGGACATGGAACGGAACCTGGGCGAGCAGCCGCTGGCGGGCCTCCTGGACGCGGCGGGCCTCGACGCGCACCGGGTCGTGGCGGCCTCGGGCGGGGCGGTCACGCACAAGATGGTGCAGCGCGCGCGCAAGGGACGCCGCCTCACCCCGCGCGCGCAGGCCAAGGTGGCGCGGGCCGTCGCCGCCGCGACCGGCCGAGACCTCGCGCCGCGCGACCTGTTCACCTACTGAACGGCGCGCGGCGGGCCGCCGGGCGCGGCGCAGAAAGACGGGGGTTTTCCTTGCCTGCCGCGCGCGGCCGGGTACTGTGGTGGGCCTTGCGGCGGCAGGCGGGGCGCCATGCGAAAGAGGGTCATTACGGCCGGGGCAGGGGGGAGCGCCTGAGCGGTTCCATGCCGCCGTTGCGCAAGCCCCTCCGGCGAGGGGCTTTTTCGCATGGGCTGCGGCCCGTTCGGCGAAAGCGGGTGTGATGAGAGAGATCGGCATAGGCCTGCTCGGGTTCGGCACCGTCGGCGCGGGCGTGGTGGACACGCTCGCCCGCCACGGCGACCTGCTCGCCGCGCGCACGGGGATCCGCCTTGCGCTGCGCGCGATCGCGGACCTCGACGTCCAGACCGACCGGGGGGTCCCGGTCGACCGCGGCCTGCTCACGAACGACGCGGAGGCCGTGATCGACGACCCCCGCTGCGAGGTGATCGCGGAGCTCATCGGCGGCACGGGCGCGGCCCGCGAGCTCGTCCTGCGCGCCCTGGCCCGCCACAAGCCGGTCGTCACCGCGAACAAGGCCCTGCTTGCCGAGCACGGCGCGGAGCTGTTCCGCGCCGCGCGGGCAGCGAACACGGGTCTGTTCTTCGAGGCGAGCGTGGCCGGCGGCGTGCCCGTCATCCGGGCGATCCAGGAGGGGCTGGTCGCCAACGAGCACCTCAGCCTCGACGGGATCCTCAACGGCACCTGCAACTACATCCTCACGCGCATGGAGGAGGACGGGCGACCCTTCGGCGAGGTGCTCGAGGAAGCCCAGGAGGCGGGCTACGCCGAGGCGGACCCGGGACTGGACATCGACGGCATCGACGCCGCGCACAAGGCGACGATCCTGGCGGCGCTCGCGCACGGGCGCGCCATACCGTTCGACCAGGTGCCCGTGCGCGGCATCCGGGGCATCGCCCGGCAGGACATCGGCTACGCGCGCGAGCTGGGCTACCGGATCAAGCTGCTGGCGGTCGTCCGCCGGTGGGGCGCCCAGGTGGAGGTTACCGTCCAGCCCGCCCTCGTCGCGGCCGACCACCTGCTCGCCCGGGTCCGCGGCGTCTACAACGCGGTGCTCGTCAACGGCGACATCGTCGGCACGACGCTCTACACCGGCCGCGGGGCCGGCCGTTACCCGACGGCCAGCGCCGTGATCGCCGACCTCGCCGACGCCGGCAGCCGCATCCTGACCTCGGGGCCCTGGAACAACGGCTGTTTCCTCGAGAGCGAGGGGCGGCCGCGGCTGAAGGAGCCGGGCTCGGTGTGCACCCGTCACTACCTGCGCCTGCCGCTGCGCGACCGCCCCGGCGTGATCGCCCGCGTCGCTCGGGCCCTGGGCGACCACCACATCAGCATCGCCTCCATCGTGCAGAAGGAGCAGTCGCAGAGCCGCCACGTGCCGGTGATCGTGATCACGCACGAGGCGGCCGCCCGCGACGTGGCCGGGGCCGTGCGGGAGATCGACGCGATGGACTGCGTCGGCGGCCCCGCGGTGCACTTCCGCATCGAGGATTTCAAGACCGGCGCGTGAACGCCGGGGAGGACGGCATGGGCCTGAAGGTAGCCAAGTTCGGGGGCACGTCGCTCGCGTCCGCCGGGCGGATCGAGAACGTGTACCGCATCGTCGCCGCCGACCCCGAGCGGCGGATCGTCGTCGTCTCGGCCCCCGGCAAGCGGCACCCGGGCGACGCCAAGGTCACCGACCTGCTCATCGCCTGCGCGGAGGCCGGGCTGGCCGGCCGCGGTGCGGAGCCGCAGATCGCGGCCGTGGCGGAGCGCTTCGCGGAGCTCGCCGCCGGTCTCGGCCTGCCCGCCGCGCTTTCGGGCGCGGTTGCGGAGGACCTGCGGGCGCGCGTGGCCGCACCGCGGGACCACGAGGGCCGCTACACCGACGCGCTCAAGGCCGCCGGCGAGGACCACTGCGCCCGGCTCGTGGCCGCGTTCTTCCGGGCCCGCGGGCTCGAGGCGCACTACGTGGGCCCGCGCGAGGCCGGGCTGCTGCTCAGCGACGAGTACGGCAACGCGCAGGTGCTCGCCGAATCGTACGCGCGCCTCGCCGCGCTGGCGCGACGCCCGCGACGTGGTCGGTCTTCCCGGGGTTCTTCGGCTACACGCGCGACGGCGACGTCGTGACCTTCCCGCGCGGCGGCTCGGACATCACCGGCGCGATCCTGGCCGCCGCCGTGCAGGCCGACGTGTACGAGAACTTCACGGACGTGGACTCGGTGTTCGCCGCTCGACCCGCGCATCGTGCCGAGGGGGCGCCCGCCATCGACGGAGCTGACGTACCGCGAGATGCGCGAGCTGTCCTACGCCGGGTTCGGCGTCCTGCACGACGAGGCGATCGTCCCGGCCGTCCGCGCCGGGCATCCCGATCTGCATCCGCAACACGCAACGGCCCGAGGCCGCCGGCACGCGCATCGTGCCCGGAGCGCACCTACACCGCGGGCGAGGTGGTCGGCATCGCCAGCGCCGGCGGGTTCTGCACGATCTACGTGAGCAAGTACCTGATGAACCGGGAAATCGGGTTCGGCCGCCGGCTGCTGCAGATCATCGAGGAGGAGGGGCTCTCCTACGAGCACACGCCCTCCGGCATCGACAGCATGTCGGTCATCCTGCGGTCGAGGACGAGCTCGACGCCGGAGCGGGAGCGGCAGGTGCTGGCGCGCATCCGCGAGCGAGCTGGAGCGCCGACGACGTCGACGTCGAGCACGGGCTGGCGCTGATCATGATCGTGGGCGAGGGCATGCGCTACACCGTCGGCATGGCCGCGCGGGCGACCCGCGCGCTGGCCGACGCGGGCGTCAACATCGAGATGATGAACCAGGGCTCCTCGGAGATCAGCATGATGTTCGGCGTGAAGGACGTCGAGCGCAAGCGCGCCGTGCAGGCGCTCGTGCCGGGCGTTCTTCCTGGGGCCGAACGCGCGGGGGAGCGGTTCATGAAGCGCGTGGCCGTCTACGACACGACCCTGCGCGACGGCGCGCAGGGCGAGGGCATCTCGTTCTCCGCGCCCGGCAAGCTGCGCCTGGCGCAGCGGCTGGACGAGTTCGGGGTCGACTACATCGAGGGCGGCTACGCCGGCGTCGAACCCGAAGGACATGGCGTTCTTCCGCGAGATCCGCAAGCGCCGAGCTGCACGCACGCGCAAGGTGGCGGCCTTCGGCAGCACGCGGCGCGCCGGGCACGCACGGCGGCGGAGGACGCCGGTCGTCGCCGGCCTGCTCGAGGCCGGCACCGCCGTGGCGACGATCTTCGGCAAGACCTGGCGGCTGCACGTGCGGGACGTGCTGCGCACGACCGGCGAGGAGAACCTGGCCATGATCGCCGACACCGTCGCGCTACCTCAAGGAGCACGGGCGGGAGGTGATCTACGACGCCGAGCACTTCTTCGACGGCTACAAGGACGACGCCGGACTACGCGCTGGCCACGCTGCAGGCCGCGGCGGAGGCGGGCGCGGACGCGCTGGTGCTGTGCGACACCAACGGCGGCACGCCTGCCGCACGAGGTCTACGACGATCACGCGCGCGGTCGTGGCGGCGCGTTCGAGCGTGCCGGTCGGCATCCACGCCCACAACGACGCCGGACTGGCCGTGGCCAACACGCTGGAGGCCGTGCGCGCCGGCGCCGCCCAGGTGCAGGGCACGATCAACGGCTTCGGCGAGCGCTGCGGCAACGCCAACCTGTGCTCGATCATCCCGAACCTGGCGCTGAAGATGGGCGTGCCGTGCCTGTGCGAGGCGCGCGCTGGCGCAGCTGCGCGAGCTGTCCGCTGTTCGTCGACGAACTGGCCAACCTGCGGCCCGACCGCAAGGCGCCCTACGTCGGCGCACAGCGCCTTCGCCCACAAGGCGGGCATGCACGTCGACGCCGTGCAGCAAGAACCCGCGCAGCTTCGAGCACATCGACCCGGAGCGGTGGGCAACGAGCGGCGCGATCCTGATGTCCGAGCTGTCGGGCGCGAGCAACGTGCTGCTGAAGGCCGTCGAGATGGGCCTGGAGCTGGACCGCAGTCCTCGCCGGAGGTGCAGCGACATCCTCCGGGCGCTCGAAGCGCCTGGAGAGGAAGGGCTACGCGTTCGAGGCGGCCGAGGCCTCGTTCAAGTGCTGGTCCAGAAGGTGCTCAAGGAGCACAAGCCCTTCTTCGACCTGGAGGGCTTCCGCGTGATCGTCGAGAAGCGCGGCCAGGACGAGCCGTGCATCTCCGAGGCGACGGTCAAGGTGAGCGTGAACGGCGAGATCGAGCAGACCGTGGCGCGAGGGCGACGGCCCGGTGGATGCGCTCGAACGGCGCCCTGCGCAAGGCGCTGACGCGGTTCTATCCCGGAGATCGCCGAGGTGCTGCTGACGGACTACCGCGTGCGCATCCTCGACCCGGAGGAGGCCACGGCCGCGAAGACGCGCGTGCTGATCGAGTCCAGCGACGGCACGCGACACTGGGGCACGGTCGGCGTGTCCGAGAACATCATCGAGGCCTCCTGGGAGGCCCTGGTCGACAGCGTGGAGTACAAGCTGTTCCTCGAGGAGAAGGAGCGCGCGGGCGGCCCGGGCGGAACGGGGACGCCCCCGCGGCGGGACCATGAGCAAGCTGCCGAAAACCTACGACCCGACCGCCGTCGAGGACAGGTGGTACGCCGCGTGGGAGGCGCGCGGGCTGTTCCACGGCGACCCCGGGGCGGGCGGCGAGCCCTACTGCATCGTGATCCCGCCGCCGAACGTGACCGGCATCCTGCACATGGGCCACGCCCTCAACAACACGATCCAGGACATCCTGGTCCGCTGGCGCCGCATGCAGGGCCGCAACGCGGTCTGGATGCCCGGCACCGACCACGCCGGCATCGCCACGCAGAACGTGGTGGAGCGCGCCCTGCGCGAAGGAGGGCAAGACCCGCGAGGACCTCGGCCGCGAGGCCTTCGTCGAGCGGGTCTGGGAGTGGCGCGAGGAGTACGGCAGCACCATCATCAACCAGCTCAAGCAGCTGGGCGCCTCCTGCGACTGGGAGCGCGAGCGCTTCACCATGGACGAGGGGCTCAGCGACGCCGTGGCCGAGGTCTTCGTCCGCCTCTACGAGAAGGGCCTGATCTACCGCGGCAACTACATCATCAACTGGTGCCCGCGCTGCCACACCGCGCTGTCCGACGAGGAGAGCGAGCACGAGGACACGGCCGGGCAAGCTCTACTACATCCGCTACCCGGTCAAGGGCGGCGGCGAAGGCCGAGTACGTCGTCGTGGCCACCACCCGGCCCGAGACGATGCTGGGCGACATGGCCGTGGCCGTCAACCCGCGCGACGAGCGCTACGCGGACCTCGATGGGCAAGACCGTCATGCTGCCGGTCCTGGAGCCGCGAGCTCGCCGGTGATCGACGACGACTTCGTCGATCCGGAGTTCGGCACCGGCGTCGTGAAGGTCACCCCGGCCCACGACCCCAACGACTTCGAGATGGGCCAGCGGCACGGCCTGACGCCGATCAACGTGATGAACGGCGACGGCACCATGAACGAGGAGGCCGGGCCGTACGCGGGCCTGGACCGCTTCGCGTGCCGCAAGCAGATCCTGGCGGACCTCGAGGCGGCAGGGCCTGCTCGAGAAGATCGAGGACCACGAGCACGCCGTCGGGCACTGCTACCGCTGCGACACGGTGGTCGAGCCGCGCCTGTCGCCGCAGTGGTTCGTGAAGATGAAGCCGCTGGCCGAGCCGGCGATCGAGGCGGTCAAGACGGCCGGGTCCAGCTTCGTGCCCGAGCGCTGGACCAAGGTCTACCTCGACTGGATGGAGAACATCCGCGACTGGTGCATCTCGCGCCAGATCTGGTGGGGCCACCGCATCCCGGTCTTCTACTGCGACGCCTGCGAGCACGAGTGGGCCGCCAAGGGCACGCCCGGACGCCTGTCCCGACGTGCGGCGCGGCCGACGATCCGCCAGGACGAGGACGTGCTCGACACCTGGTTCTCTTCCTGGCTCTGGCCGTTCAGCACGTTCGGCTGGCCCGAGCAGACCGAGGACCTGGCGTTCTACTACCCGACCCACGACCTGGTGACGGCCTCGGAGATCATCTTCTTCTGGGTGGCGCGCATGATCATGGCCGGCTCGAGTTCATGGGCGACATCCCGTTCCGCGACGTCTACATCCACGGCACCGTGCGCGACGACACGGGCCGCAAGATGAGCAAGAGCCTGGGCAACTCGATCGACCCGCTCGACGATCATCGACGAGTACAGCGCCGACGCGCTGCGCTTCAGCCTGATGATGCATCACCGCCACCGGCCAGGACGTGTACCTCTCCGACGAGAAGTTCGAGATCGGCCGCAACTTCGGCACCAAGATCTGGAACGCCGCGCGGTTCATGCAGATGCACGCCGGGGACGGGCCGCCCGCGGACCCCGGGCAGGCCGGCCTTCGACCCGGGAGCTGCTGACCCCCGACGACCAGCACATCCTGGCCAAGCTGCACGAGGCCATCGCCGCCTGCGACGGACAACCTGGAGCGCTACCGGTTCAACGACGCCGCGCACGCGCTCTACGAGTTCGTCTGGCACGAGTTCTGCGACTGGTACGTGGAGTACGCCAAGGAGGCGCTCTACGGCGACGGACGCGGCCGCGGCGCGAGCAGGTGCTCACGCATCATGCACTACGTCTTCTCGCCACGCCCTGCGCCTGCTGCATCCGCTGATGCCGTTCCTGACCGAGGAGCTCTGGCACGGCATGGGCTACGCTGGCCCCGACGAGAGCATTTTGCGCGTACCGTGGCCGGAGGCGATGGACGCCGCGGCGCTCGCGCGCTGGGGCGTGAGGCCCGAACAGGTCGCGTACGTGGACGCGAAACACGACCTCATCCGCGTCGCGCGCACGCTGCGCGCGGACTACAACCTGCCGCCGAAGCGGGAGGCGGACTTCACCGTGCGCGCGGCGTCGGAGGAGGCCGCCGCGGCGCTCGAACGCGACCGCGGCTCGATCGCGGCGATGATCCGCGCCGGGCGCCTCGCCTTCGACCCGCGCTTCGAGCCCGCCGGGGCCATGCCGGGCGCGCTGAGCGCCCTGGGTACGGTGTACCTCTCCCTCGAGGGCGCGGTGGACGTGGCGGCCGAGACCGCCAAGCTCGGGACGCAGCTCGCGAAGCTCGACGAGGATATCGCCCGCATCGGGCGCAAGCTCGGCAACCCGGCGTTCGTCACCCGGGCGCCCCCCGAGGTCGTGGCCCGCGAAGAGGCCCGCCGCGCCGCGTGGCGGGAGAAGCGGGAGAAGATCGCCGGGCTGCTCGAGGCGCTGGGGGGCTGACCACCCGGCGGGGCCCGGCCCCGCGCCGCGCGGTTTTGCGCTTGCCGCGGTCCGCGGCCGGACGGAGTATCCCGCGCCCGGCGCCCCGGGCGCCCGGATGCCGACGGAGGGGAGGACCGATCGCCATGAGCCGACACTCGTTTCACGCGCACCACTCGCCAATGGGCGCCCACGCCTCGCTCACCCTCGGCATGGTCGGGGCGGAAGGCGGGCTCGGCCTCGAGCTCGGCGGGCCGGCCCCCGGCAACGTGCAGGCGGGGTTCGAGGACGAGGACGGCGTCCTGCACCAACTGCCGTACTACCGCATGGCGTCCGACGAGCGCGCCCGCTACGCGGCGTCCGGGGTGGAGGGCGGGGAGGGGACGCTCCGCGTGCTTCCCGAAGGCGAGATCCGGCGCACCTACCGCTGGGGGACCGACACCTTCGAGGCGCGCGGGCTGGAGCTGTCCCTCGTCACGCCCTTCTTCCCGATCCCCGATCCCGCCGCCTCCACGGACGCGGCGCAGCGCTTCGCCTGCTGCCCGGCCACGTTCGTGCGGTTCGCGTACGACAACCGCGAAGGCCGGGGCGCGCGCCGGATGTTCCTCGGCTTCCAGGTGCCCGACTGCTGGCTGCCGCTCGCCGGGGCGCCGGGCTCGCTCACCGGGGCCGTAGCCGGCGGCCACACGGGGTTCGCGACCCGCGCTCCCGAGGCCGAGCTCTTCGTCAACTTCACCGCCGGGGACGCCCTGCACCGCGACGGCACCACGCCCGACTTCCTGCTGGGCCGCACCGCGGGGATCATCGTCACGGTGCCCGCCGGCGAACGGCGCGAGGTCACGCTCGCCGTCGGCTACTACCGGGCCGGCGCCGCCACCCGCGGCATCGAGACGCGGTACTGGTACACGCGCTACTTCGCCGGCATCGGGGAGGTGCTCGACTACGCCCTCGACCACGCGGACGCCTACCTCGCGGAGGCGGCGAAGCGGGACGCGGAACTGGAGGCCGCGCGCCTCAGCGAAGACCAGCGCTTCCTCGTCGCGCACGCCACCCGCAGCTACTACGGTTCCACCGAGTGGCTCGACGACGGCGGCCGCCCGCGCTGGGTCGTGAACGAGGGCGAGTACCGCATGATGAACACCTTCGACCTGACGGTCGACATGCTGTTCC
Source organism: uncultured bacterium (assembly GCA_963744655.1). Taxonomy (GTDB): domain Bacteria; phylum Verrucomicrobiota; class Kiritimatiellia; order PWTM01; family PWTM01; genus CAVUUJ01. The sequence goes on from CAVUUJ010000002.1 coordinate 1,919,295, forward strand.
ACGAGATGCGGTTCAACCCGTGGACCGTCCGCAACGTGCTCGAGCAGTTCGTGCGCGAGTACAGCTACTACGACGAGGTATTCGACCCGCGCGAGCCGGACCGGCCGTACCCGGGCGGCCTCGCGTTCACCCACGACATGGGCGTCGAGAACAACTTCAGCCCGCGCGGCCGCAGCAGCTACGAGGTGGGCGGGATCGACCGCGCCTGCTTCTCCCACATGACCTGCGAGCAGCTCGTGAACTGGCTGTGCTGCGCCGGCGTCTACTGCGCGGGCACCGGCGACCGCGACTTCCTGCTGCGCCACCGCGGGGTGCTTAAGGACGGGTTCGCGAGCCTGCTGAACCGGGACCACCCCGACCCGGCGAAGCGGGACGGGATCATGGCCTTCGAGAGCTCGCGGACCGACGGCGGGGGGGAGATCACGACCTACGATTCGCTCGACCACTCGCTCGGCCAGGCGCGCGCGAACGTCTACCTCGCGGGCAAGGCGTGGGCGGCGTGCGTCGCGCTCGAACGGCTCTTCGGCGAACTCGGCGAAACGGGCCTCGCGGGGGAGGCGGCGGCGCAGGCGGGCCGCACGGCGGCGACGCTGGCGGCGGCCTACCGCGAGGATCTCGGCTTCATCCCGGCGGTGCTGGAGGACGGCAACACCAGCGCGATCATCCCGGCGATCGAGGGGCTGGTCTTTCCGAAGGTGATGGGCCTGGACGCGGCGCTGGCGGAGGACGGCCCGTACGGCGCGTACGTGTCCGCGCTGCGGCGCCACCTCGAACACATCCTGCGCGAGGGCGTATGCCTGTACCCCGACGGCGGCTGGAAGCTCTCCTCCTCGGCCGACAACTCGTGGATGAGCAAGATCTGCCTTTGCCAGTTCGTCGCGCGCGCGGTGTTCGGGCTGGCGTGGGGCGCGGCCGGCCGCAGGGCCGACGCCGCGCACGTCCGGTGGCAGAAGGAGGGCTCCGAGGCCCACGCCTGCTCGGACCAGTTCCACTCCGGCGTGGCCAAGGCCAGCCTCTACTACCCGCGCATCGTGACGAACATCCTCTGGCTCGACGAGTAGCCGGCCCCAAAAGCAAAGGGCAAAGGGGTCTGTCTATGACTTATGACATTCGTGCTTGCCGGCGCGCGGTGCAGTGGTCCAGGCTGGACGGGTATGCCCCGTCCCCTGCGAGTGGAATACGCTGGAGCGAGCTATCATGTCATGTGCCGCGGCAACCGCGGTGCGTCGGTATTCAGCGCGGAGCAGGATGCGGAACGGTGGTTGTCCACGCTGGCGGAAGCGGTTGAGCGCTGCGGATGGCACGTTCATGCGTGGACGCTGATGCGCACGCACTACCACCTGTTGCTGGAGACGCCGGAGGCCAATCTGGTCAAGGGGATGAAGTGGTTTCAAGGCACCTTCACGCAGCGGCTGAATGCGCTGCAGCAGACGTGGGGGCACGTTTACCAGGGGCGCTACAAGGCGAAGGTCATCGATCCGGAGGACCCGGAGTACTTCCGGTCGGTGGCCACCTATATCCACCTCAACCCGGTGGCGGCGGGCATGGTTTCGGCCGCGAAGCCCTTGTCCGACTACGCTTGGAGCAGCTACCCGGACTACCTGCGGGCACCCTCCAGGCGAAGGCCCTGGTTGCAGACCGCCCGGGTCCTCTCGTCGGCCGGTGTGCCGACGGATAGCCCCCGGGGGCGGAAGGCGTTCGGCGCGTACATGGAAATGCGTCGGAAGGAGGCGGAGGCGGCCCTTCAGGGCCGCGACGGGCGCAGGGATTGGGCGCGGATGGAGCGGGGGTGGGTGCATGGGGCGAAGGCCTTTCGGGAGCAGATGCTGAAGTTGCTGGAGGAAGAGGGCGGATTCGCACGGGGCCGGGTGGAGGATGGCGAACAGCTGCGTGACCATGGAGAGCGGGGCGCCCGGGCGGCTATCGAGGCCTGCCTGCCCCTGCTCGGCCTCTCTCTTGCCGAGTTGCGGGCCCTGCGAAAGGGCGACGAGCGCAAGGCCCTCGTGGGCGGATGGATCAAGGCACGGCACGCGGTCTCGAACCGCTGGATCAGCGAGGCGTTGAATATGGGGGATCGGGCACGCGTCTCGCGCAGCACGGGCGTCTTCCGCTCGCCGCCACCCCACCTCCGGGCGCTCGCGCGCCGCCTCAGAGAATGTCAAACATCATAGACAGACCCCTTCGCGTGGCGCGCGTGATGACGGTTGACCGCGGCGCCTTCCTAGTCCTTGACGAGCGCGCGGAGATCGTTGCGGAACTCTCGGGGAAGTTCCGTTTCGCCGTGGAATCGAGCCCCGACCTGCCCTGCGTCGGGGACTGGGTCTGCGTGGACCGCACGTCTCCGACGCTCGCGATCATCCATGCGGTCCTGCCCAGGAGGACGTTTCTGCGTCGCAAGTGCCCCGGGAAGACCGTGGAATTCCAGATGATCGCCGCCAACGTGGACGTGGCCTTCATTGTCCAGTCATGCCACTACGATTTCAACATACGGAGGCTCGACCGCTATCTCGTTGCGGTGCGGGAAGGCGATATTGAGCCCATCGTCATCTTGAGCAAGACGGACTTGGTTTCCCCTGAAGAAGTCGGCGCCATGACGGCGGCGATCAGGGATGCCGGCATTTCGGCCCCACTCCTCCCCGTCAGCAACACCACGGGCAGTGGATTGGAGGCGTTTCGCGAACGCCTCCTGCCGGGCAAGACGTTCTGCCTGCTCGGGTCCTCGGGAGTGGGAAAGACCACGCTCATCAACCGACTCGCCGGGCGCGCCCTGCTCGAGACCAGGGCCGTCAGCGGAACGGGAGAAGGCGTGCACACCACCGCACGCCGTCAACTGCTCGTTCTCGAGAACGGCGCGATGCTGATTGACACGCCGGGCATGCGCGAGTTTGGCCTCCTCGGCGCGGGGCATGCGGTGGAAGGCAGTTTCGCCGATATCCACGAACTTTCCCTCGCCTGCCGCTTCTCCGACTGTACCCACACCCGGGAACCCGGTTGTGCCGTTCGGGCCGCCATCGAGACCGGCGACCTCAGCGAAGAGCCCTACCGGAGCTACCTGAAACTCAGGAAGGAAACCGAGTACCACGACCGCTCTTATGTCGAGAAGCGCAGGAAGGACAGGGATTTCGGGAGGTTCATCAAGTCGTTCCAGAAGCAGGCCAGACACGGAACCGGCTGACACCAAACAAGACGCATCCAGCGTGCACGCCGGACCGCGCCGCTGCCGGACCGCGCCGCTGCCGGGCGGCGTCGGGCGGGTGCGTGTGGGACGGGCACGAGGAGGAGGGGCCATGGCAACGGGGCGAGGCAGCGGGGGCGCGGCGGGGCGGGTGCTGTGGGCGGCGGCGGTCCTGGCCGCGGCGGGCTGCGCGCCGAGGTACTGGGTGCCTACGCGAGAGCAGATGGGCCGCGCGGAGTACCTCGCCAAGGGGTACGTGCTGCGGGAACTGAGCGACCAGGCAGGGACCCCGGCGGCGGACATCGCGTTCCTGCCGCAGGGCGGCACGGTCTTCCCGGTCCTCTTCACCGTCGGCGGCACGCCCTATGCGCGCTACCGCGTCAAGTTCTGGGGAGGCCGCGCCGGGGACCGCCGCGTGGTGCACGTGCAGTACTTCGATCCCGTCCGGCTGCCGGAATGGGACCGGACCGACACGGCCGACGGCGCGTTCCCGGCCTACTTCTCCGTGGCGGTGGACGTCGACGCGGGGGAGGCGGTCGGGCACGACGCGCCCGGCCGCGGCGGCGGGCCCGGGCCGTGAACCGCCGCGTGCCTGCCGCGGCGCTGGCCGGCTGTCTCGCCGCCGTGGCGGCGGGGGCAAGGCCGGATACGGCGATCGTCACGCGCGACGGCCGGCGCTTCACGGGCCAGGCCGACCTCCGGGGCCAGCTGGTCCGGATCACGGCCGGCGATCGCGAGGTCTTCCTGACGCGCGGCGACATCGCCCGCGTCGTGGACGTCGCCCCGCCGGCCGGCGGGGCGCCGCCGGTCTACACGTTCAACCGCGAACCGGCCGCCCGCGACAAGGCGGGGTTCGTCAGCCTCCATGCGGGTTTCCCTCGCCTGTCCAACCCGGGGCCCGGGGGCGTCCTGGACGTGGCGCTGCGCGACCCCGGACTGGGGAGCCTGGCGTTCCGTGCCGTGGTGACCGAGCTGACACCGCGGGTCTGCACGTTGGAAGGCGTCGAATACGGCTGGGCGTACCGGGTGGCGCCCGCCTCGCTGGGCGCCGTGGTCCGCGGGCTTGTCGCGGAGGCCACGCCGGATGACGACCCGGACGCGCTCCTCAAGGCGGCGCGTTTCCACCGGCTGGCGGGCGACCCGCGGGAAGCCGCCTCCTGGCTGGAGCGGCTGGCGGCTGTCGCGCCCGCGCACGAGGCCCTCGCGGGCGAGCGGGAGGCGGTGCTCGGCCCGATGGCGGAGGCGGCCTTCGCGCGCGCGCGGCGTGAACTCGCGCGGGGGAAACCCGCCGCCGCCCTGGCGGAACTGCCATCGGCCGCTTTCGTGCCCGCCGGGCTCGGGCCGGAACGCGAGCGGCTGCTTGCCGAGGCGCAGGCGCGGCAGGCCGCGCACGACCGCGTGCGCGCGTGGTCGCGGCGCGTCCCGCGCGGGCTGACGCGCATCCGCGCCGCCGAGGCGGAGCGGCTGGACCGCGTGCTGCGGCTGGGCACGGCGGAGGAACGGGACGCGGAGCCGGGCCACCTGCCCCTGCTCATGGCCGCGTGGGCGGAGCCGCTCGCGGCGATGACACTGGACCCGGAGCGGCTCGACGAGGCGGCCGCCCTGGCGGACGCGACGGCCGCCTTCTTCGCCGCGCCCCTCCTGCCCGACCCCCGCCCCCTGGCCGCCCGCTACGAGGCGTCGGCCCTGCGGCCGCAGCTCCTGCTCGCCATCCTGCGCCACGCGGCCCGCTACCCGGAGGACCCGCCGAAGGGCTGGCATCGCGTGGACTTCGCGATCCCGGGCCGGGAAGGCCCGTTCCACTACTACCTCAAGGCGCCGCGCGACTACCGGCCGGACGCCGCGTGGCCCGCGCTCGTGTCGCTCCACGGCCAGTTCCCCATGGCGGACCGCGTGGCGGCCGGGTGGGGCGCGATGCCGGACACCGAGGGCTTCCTGCTGATCGGCGCCGAGTACATCTACGGCCGGGCATCGGGTTACCGTTTCACGGGAGAGGAGCAGGAGGCGGTGGTGGAGGCCGTCCGGCACGCCGCGGCGACGTACCGCATCGACCCCGACCGCGTCTTCCTCCACGGCGTATCCCAGGGCGGGCACGCGGCGTGGGACATCGGCAGCGCGCGCGCGGGCTGCTTTGCGGGGGTCGCCCCGGTCTCGGGGGTTCCCCTCGCCCCGGTCGACCTTTCGAACTTTCTCGACACGACGCTCTACGCAACGTGCGGCCGCCTCGACACCGCCGCGTCGCAGGAGAACCGCCGCGCGATGGCCGAGCTCGCCAACCTCAGCGCCCTCGCGCGTTGCGTCGAGTACACCGCGCGCGGCCACGAAGCGTTCGGCGGGGAGCACCCCTTCCTCGCCGACTGGATGAGGGCCACGCGAAGACCGCTGCGTGCCGAACTCCACCTCGCCGCCCTCCGCGCGTCCGAGACGCGCCGGCGCTGGATGGAGATCCGGGGCACGCGGTTGCCGCTGCGCGAGCGCCCGGGCCGGACGGCGAAGCCCGCGATCCTGTCCGCGTCGATACGGGACAACGAGGTCGTGCTCGAGGGCTCCGGCGTGACGGGTGTCCGCGTGTACCTCGACCCGCGGCTCCTCGACCTCGACCGCGAGGTGCGGTTCGTCGCCGGCGGGCGGTTGAGCCTCACGCGGCGGCCGCGCCGCGACTGGGCCTTCGCCCTCGAGGACAGCTACCGCAGGCGGGACCGCTCCGACGTGTTCCTCGGCTTCGCGGACGTGGCCATCATGCCCTGAGCCGCACCGGGGCCGGTGTGCGGGCCCCGGCGGCGCGCGCCCTTGCGGCGGCGCCGCTTTCCGGTGATGATGCGGGCCGGGCGACACCGCCCGAGGAGGACCGCCATGGACGCCCTGGAAGCCCTGCGCCGGAGGCACAGCACCCGGCAGTTCGACCCCGCGCCGCTCGGCCGCGCGGAGATCGAGCACATCGTGGACGCCGGCCGGCTCGCGGCCACCGCCCGCAACGTGCAGCCGTGGTCGTTCGTGGCGGTCACGGACGCCGCCGCCCGAGGGCGGATCGCCGCGATGGCCGAGTACGGGAAGTTCATCGCCGACGCGCCGGTCTGCGTGGCCGTGCTCTGCGAGGACACGACGTACTACCTGGAGGACGGCAGCGCGGCGGTCCAGAACATGCTCGTCGCCGCCGAGGCGCTGGGTATCGCGTCCTGCTGGGTCGCGGGCGACAAGAAGCCGTACGCGGCCGAACTCGTCCGCCTGCTCGGCGCGCCCCCTTCCCTGCGCCTGGTCGCGCTCGTCGCCCTCGGCCGCGCGCGCGGGACGGCCTCCCGCGCCCCGAAGAAGCCGCTGGCGGAGGTGCTGCACTGGGAGCGGTTCGGCGGCGGGCTCTGACGCGGGCGCGTCGCGGCGCTTCCAACCCTTGGAAGCCCTCGCGGCCGCGGCTTCCAACCCTTGGAAACGCCCCGGGTCAGGGGACGGCGACGAGGCCCTCGTGGGCGAGTTCGACGACGAGCCCGACATCGACTTTCTCGCCGGTCTCTGTCTCGCCGCGCCGGCCGGCGGTCCGCCGCGTGTCGCCGGGGCGGACGTAGCGAAGGCGGCCGGTCGCGAACGCGCGTGCGCCCTGCGCCGGCAGGTACAGGCTCTCCCGAATCCGCTCCCGCCGTGAGACGCCGCGCGGGTCGACCGTGACCTCGAGCAGCGCGATGCAGCCCTCGCCCTGCACGGGCACGGTTTCGCACGACGCGTCCACCCGCAGGCCGTCCGTTTCGTCCTCCCCGTCCGCGGGGCGGCCGGGCTCCACGTCGAAGACGCGCTGCCAGAGGCGTTGCCGGCCGGGCATCGCGTCGACCACGAGGGCGGCGCGCTCGAGCGCCCGGGCCTGGTCGCCGGGCGCTTCGCGGGAGGAGGGGAGGGCGCGCTGGAGCCGGCGGGCGTGGTCCCGCTCGACGGTGTACAGGGTGAGGCGCAGGCGGTACGCGCCGGGCAGCTGCGCGAGCTCGAGCAGGACGGCCTCGATCCGCCCGATACCCGGCCAGTGGTGGGCGACGGAGAGACGCCGCTGCGCGGCGTCCAGCTCGGCGCCCGTACCGGGCGGGAAGTCGATACTTCGGGCGGCGAGCGCCGCGCGCGCCCCGCCCGGCGCATCGCGCAGGTGGCGCACGGCGCCGCCGGAGAGGATGTAGACGCGGCGGAGGACGGCATCGCCGGGCGGGGTGCCCCCGGCCGCCGCGCGGCACGCGTCGAGGTAGGCGCGGTCGTCGGGCGTGAGCGCGGCGGTGCGCAGGACGAGGCTTTCCCCGTCGCCGGTCTCGACCCGCACGACCGTCCGGCCGACGTCCAGCAGGCGGCCCTCGACCGCACGGCTCGTCCCGTCGCCCCACCGCTGGACCGGTCCGCCGCCCGCGCCCGCGGCGTCGGCGCCGCCGCCGGCCAGCGCCAGCAGGCCCGCGGTCCCCATGATGCGCGCCATTCGGAAACCGTTCATATGCCCGGCATGTTGCGGGTGCCTCGGGGGCGGGGTCAAGACCGGCGCATGGCTTCGGGCCTTCGCCGGACGGGGCGCGGGCCGGTCAGGGCGGCGGGGCGGGCGCGAAGACGGCGACGACGGGATCGTGGTCGCTCGTGCCGCGCCCCGGTACGGCCGGGTCCGCGGTGAAGTCGCTGTTGATGTGCGCCGCCCACGCGGCGCGAAGGCGCGCCGCCAGCCCGGGCGAAACGAACAGCTGGTCCAGCGTCTGCGCCTGCCCCTGCCACACGTAGGTGTACGCGGCGGCGGGCCGTTCGGAGAGCATGCGGTCGTAGAGGTTCCGCAGACCGGCGTCGTACAGCGGGCCCAGCTGGTCGGCCGGCTCGAGCGGGACCGGTTCGTCGGGCCGGGGGAAGGTGTTGAGGTCGCCGCCCACGATGACGTCCGCCCCGGGCTCGGCGACGCGGAGGGCGGCGGCCAGCGCGGCCGCGAACGCCGCCTGGGCCCGGCGCAGCTCGACGTGCGCGTCGGGCCGGCTGCGGAAGTGGTTGCTGACCGCGTAGAAGCGCGTCCCGTCGTCCACCCGCTCGAACCAGGCCACCTGCGGGGCGCGCGCGAAGACCGTCCGCCCGGCGGCGTCCAGCGCGTTGAGCGCGCGCGGGTTGGCCGGTCCGCGACGGTAGGCGAGCAGGCGTTGCCCGGCAACCCGCGGCGGGCCCGCGCCGAGCAGGACGTGGCCGGGCGGGGGGTCGACGAGCCGCACGCGGCCGGGCCGGTAGAGAAACGCGCAGACGATGCCGCGCTCGTCGGCCGCGGCGCGGTCGCAGGCGGACGCGTAGGGCGGGCCGCCGGCGGCGCGGATCGCTCCGGCCAGCTGCCGGAGGCCGTCGAGCACGCCGTCGGCGTCGTTCACCCAGCTCTCGCTGCCCGCGTCGTCGCCGGCGCGGCGGATATCCTGGTCCTCGACTTCCTGCACGAGCAGCAGGTCGGGCGCGCCCAGGTCATGCACGACCTGCAGGGCCAGGTTGCGGAGGCGAGCGCCGTACGCCTCGACGCCGTCCGGCACGTAGTTGAAGAGGCGGGGCGGGCCGTTGCCGCTCGCCGGGGCGTAGTCCCGCGGGTCGAACGGGTCGTCCAGCGCGTCGTAGAGGTTCTCCACGTTGAATGTCGCGACGCGCAGGTCCGCGCCGGACGGCGGCGGCAGGACGGGGCGGTTCCCCGCGGGATCGGCGCCGCGCTGGAGCGCGGGCGGCTCGTCGAGTTCCAGGAGGTAGCGGTCGTCGGCCTGGACCACGCCGCCGCGCAGCGGGCCGGCCAGCCGGTCGAACGTGCGGACCGCCGGGAGGGCGCCGGGCGGTTCGCGCGCCGCCAGGGCGTGGTCGCCGAGCGGCACCCGGAAGCCGTTGCCTTCGCCCGCCCCGGGGCCGGGGCGGTGGTCCAGCGGGTGGGCGTCGCGGAAGGCGCGGCGGGCGAAGGGGTCGGCCCGCAGGGCCAGCGGGTGGTCCGCCGCGACGACGGTCACGACCCCGTGCCGATGCCACCAGTCGAAGGCCTGGGCGCCGAGCACGAGGGCCCCGGCGGGGAGCGCGACGCGCATGCCCTCGACGCGTTCCCAGGCGACCGTCGCCTCGCGGAGGTCGTCGGGCGGGGCGAAGGCCGCCGGCGGCAGCACCGCGTCGAGGTCCGCGTGGTGCGCGACGCGGCGCAGGAGCCGGGCCTCCGCCAGGGCGGTGTGACCGCGGCGCTCGGTGACGCGGCCGCTCAGTTCGATCTCGTCGCCGGGCACGGGCGTGTAGAAGCCGTCGTCGCCCGGCAGCGCGGCGGAGGAACCCGTGCGCACGAACAGCCCGTCGGACGTTGCCGGGTCGCCGTCGGCGTCGCGCGGCGTATTCTGCAGCAGGAAGCCGCGGGTGCGGCGTCCGTCCGCGGCCGTCTCGGCCCACGCCAGGTGCACCACGCCGCGCACGGCGACGGTGCGGCCGACGAGGGGCGAGCCGTGGCCGCGCGCGTCGATGCCGGCGGCTACCCGGCCCTGCACGGCGCCGATCGGCAGCACGTCCGGCCCCGCCGCGCGCGCCGTGCGCGGCAGCGGTTTGCCCTGCCCGCAGCCCGGGAGCAGGGCCAGCAGGGCGGCCGCGGCCAGCGCGTGCCGCGCGGGGGCGCGCCCGCTTCCCGTCGTGTGTACGGGCGGGGCGCTCATGCGTTCTCTTCCGTCGGCCGGGGCGGCGCGGCCCCGGGGCGTGTTTCGGGATGGGGGGCTGGCTCGACGCGTTCGAAACCGACCGCGACGAGGCAGATGTCGTCCTGCGCGGGCTCCTCGGCCATGAAGCGCGCCAGCGCGTCGGACACGCCCGTCGGCAGCGCGGCGATGCCGTCCGCGGCGGCGGCGGCCGCGACGGCCTTGAGCCGCTCGATGCCGAACTCCTCGCCCTGCGGGTTACGCGCCTCGACGGCCCCGTCGGTGTAGAGCAGGATCACGTCGCCGTCGGCCAGCGAGCGCAGTTCGCTCGCGTAGCCCGCGTTGTCGACCAGTCCGAGCGCGGGCTGGGAGCCGGGCGTGGCCACGAGCGGCAGCACCTCGCCGCCGCGCCGGCGGAGCAGCAGCGGGGAAGGGTGCCCCGCCCACGCGTAGCTGACCTGGCCCTTCTTCGCGTCGGCCACGAGGTAGAAGGCCGACGCGAAAAGCCCTTCGTCCGTCGGGGTGACGACCCGGCGGAAGTTGCGGTTCATGAGCGAGAGCACGCGGGAGGCGTCCCAGGCGAAACCGGCGAGGTCCTGCAGCAGCGTGTGCAGGATGGCGGTGACGAGCGCCGAGCGGGCGCCGTGCCCCATGACGTCGGCGACGAAGACGGCGAGGGCGGAGTCGGAGAGCTTCAGCACGTCGAAGAAGTCGCCCGCGAGCGACATCGCGGGCTTGTAGACGTGGCCGATGCGGACGCGGTAGGGCGTTTCCGCGCCGGCGGGCGCCGTGGCGACGGCGAGCCGGGGCAGGAGCGATTCCTGGAACTCGCGCGCGAGCCGGAGGTCACGCTGCAGCTCCTCGGTCTTCGTCCGCAGGTCGTCCTCCAGCCGCTCGTGGTAGCGGAGCAGGCGGCGGCCCATGAGGGCGAACTCGCGGCCCAGCGTTTCGATTTCGTCGCCCGTGCGGATGGCCGCCACGTCCTCGATCCGGCGTTCCGCCTCGCGGGCGAGGGCGGCCCGGTGCACGGGATCCTCGTCGGCTCGTTCCCCGTGGTGCAGGTGGGCCGAGGTCGCGATCGCCTCGGCGGCCGCGCGCAGGCGGCCCAGCGGCGCGGCGATCTGGCGCCGGGCCAGCAGCAGCCCCGCGAGGACGAACAGCACGGCCGCGCCGCCGCCGATCAGCAGGAGGGTGCGGAGTTGCCGGTGGACGGGGGCCATGACCGCCTCGAGACCGGCGTAGAGCACGACGTGCAGGCAGGGGGGCGCGGGCCCGGCGTGCGCCGCGTGCACGGGCGCCAGGTCCAGCTCGGCAAAGCCGGCAAGGAGGGCGTCCGCGCCCCCGCGTGGCCGCACCACGGTCCACCCGGACGGGATCCTGGCGGCCGCGCGGCTCAGCGTGGGGTCGAGCCGCTCGGCGAGGGGGACGGCCCGCCGGCCGCCCAGCGCCGCGAGGATGCGGCCGTCGCCGGTGATGACGTCGCCGAGGGCCGGTTCGAAAGGCATCCTCACGCCGGCGCCGGCGAGCACGGGCGAGGCGTCCAGCACGCCCTTGACGACGCCGACGCACGCGGGCGGCTCGCCCCCGAAGACGGGGACTGCGACCTCCAGCGAGTGCACGCCCGCGCTGACGTCGAACACCAGCCCCCCCAGACGGAAAGAGCCGGGCCCGCCCGCGACCGCATCGCTCCACCACGCCTCGTCGGACTGGTCGTAGTCGGACGTCTTGTTCGTGGCGCCGAGGAGCCGCCCGTACCGGTCGGTGACGAGGATCTCGGCGAACAGCGGGTGCCGCGCTTGGAAGCGGCGCGCGGCGTCGGCCGGCCCGCTTTCCAGCACCGCGCGCAGCGCGGGGTCGTCGGCCGCCCGTTCGCCCCACGTCCGGTCGAGTTCCGCAGTAAGGCGCTGCCGCTCCGCTGCCTCGCCGGCCGGCCCGGCGGCGGCCTCGATCTCGCGGTCGAGGCGCGAGACCGGCGGCCAGTCGCGGAGGCTGTCGATCTCGCGTTCCAGCCTCATGCGCAGGGTGGCCGCCGCCCGTTCCGCCGTCCGCTGGAACATCTCGCCGCGCCCGGCGCGGTAGTGGTGGCGGCCGAGCAGCTGGATCGACAGCAGGCCAAGGGCGAGGGGGAGGGCGGAAGCGAGGCCTAGGATGACGGCAAACCGCGATGTGACACCCTGTTTCATTCGTCCGTTCCCGCCCGCCCCACACCCTACTCTGTCCGGCCGGTTCCTGCACCGGCAAAGCGGCGGCGCCTGGCGCGCCCCGCGTGCTCCGCGTTGCCGCAACGCGGCTCGCGCCGTTGGCGCCCGCGAGGCGCGGCCCGTCATTACGTGAGCCGCGTTGCGGCCGGCACGTGACCACGGGGTCGCGCGGAACGCAACGCACGGGACGCCCGCGAAGCGGCGGATTGTTCACGACCTCGCGGAGGATCCGGGCTACGGTGCGCCGGTGCAAGCCGCCCGCATGTTGCTGCTGGTCCTGGGCGTCTTTGCGTGCTCGACCGCGGTCATCCTGATCAAGGCGTGCACGGTGGACGCCGTGCTGCTTTCGGCCTACCGGCTGCTGGTGGCCGCCGTGGCGCTGACCCCGGCGATGGCGGTGCAGTGGCGCCGCCACCGCGAGGTCTACGGCCTGCGGGCGATGCGCCGTTCGGTCGTGCCCGGGCTCCTGCTCGCGATGCATTTCGTCACCTGGATCGCCGGGGCGCGGATGACCCTCTCCGCCAACGCCTCGCTGCTCGTCAACCTCGTCCCCGTGGCCATGCCGTTTCTCGCCTACTTCGCGGCCCGCGAGCGGGTCAACGGCGGCGAGCTGGCCGGCACGGCGCTCGCGCTGCTGGGCGCCGTGCTGCTGGGCGCGGCCGACTTCCGGCTGAGCCGGCGGACGTTCCTCGGCGACGGCATCTGCTTTGCGTCGATGCTGTTCCTGGCGCTGTACCTCGCCTACGGCCGGCGGCACCGGGACGTGCCGGGCACGTGGCTGTACGTCGTGCCGCTGTACTACGCGGCGGGCCTGTTCTGCCTGCTGGCGGCGCTGGCCCTCGGGCGGGTGCCCGCACTGCCGGGCCGGCGCGACCTGCTGCTCGTGCTCGCGCTGGGTCTCGTGCCCACGGTGGCGGGCCACTCGATCCTGCTGCACGCCATGCGCACCATGCGCTCGCAGCTGGTTTCGATCGTCTCCCTGGGCCAGTTCGTCTTCGCGGGCCTGATGGCGTACCCGTTGTTCGGCGAGGTGCCTTCGGGCGGCTTCTACGCGGCCGGCGTGCTGCTGGTCGCCGGCTCGGTGATCGCGATTCGCGCCACCCCCCGGGCCGTGCCCCCCGCGGCCCGGCCCGCGCCGCCGCCGCGCTAGGCACGGGTCGGCTCAGCGGTCCGCGGGCGCGCCGCCTCCGTCCCCGCCGGCCCGGCGCAGCGCCATGCCGGGCACGGGGAAGGCGATGCGGTTGGTCACGAGTTGTTCGCCTTCGGCGAGCCCCCCGCCGACCAGCACCGTGTCGCGGCGCCGGCGCAGGACCGTCACGTCGCGGATCGCCAGCCGCCCTTCCGCGTCCATCAGCCACACGCGGTCGCCCTCGCGCAGCGCGGTGCGCGGGACGGTGAACACCCCCGGCAGGGCGCGGCCCGCGATCTCCACCCGCGCGTAGGCGTTCAGGGGAAGTGTCTCGCCCGGCGGCAGCGGCTGCCCGGGGGGTCCGAGCGGGTCGGCCACCTCCACGAGCACCCGCGCCATGCGGCCCACGGGGTCCAGGTCGGGCAGGACGCGGGTCACCACGCCCTCGCGCACGAGCGCGCGCCCGTTGCCCTGGTCCACCTCCACGCGGGCGGCGGCGCCGCCCAGCCCGCCGCCGGGCCAGTCGATCCACGGCAGTTCGCCCGGGGGCACGGAGGTCCGTACGCGGAAGCGGGCCGTGCCGACGAGGTGCGCGAGGCGGGAGGCGGGCGACACCCACTGCCCCGCGTCGACGTGCTCCTCGGTCACCACCGCGTCGAACGGCGCGTGCAGGCTCGTGCGTTCCAGGTCGTGCCGCGCGCGGTCCAGGGCGCTTGCCGCGGCGTCCACCGCGAGCCGGGCGTTGCGCAGCTGCGGCTCGCGCATCGCGAGGGCGCGGCCCGTCTCGTCCGTCTCGACCTCGCCGCCGAGCCGCCGCCACTCCTCGGCCGCGACCGCGCCGCGGCCTTCCTCGAGCGCGAGTTCGACGCGCGCCTTTTCCAGGGCCGCTTCCTGTTGCGCCACGCCGGCGGCGTAGTCGCGGGGGTCGATGCGCACCAGTTCCGCGCCCCGCGGCACGAAGCCGCCCGGCACGAGGTCGGGGTGCTGCGCCACGACGCGTCCGCCGACCTCCGCGACCAGGTCGATCTCGACCGCGGGGACGACTTCGCCCATGCCCTCGACGGTGACGCGCTCGTCGGTCGCGCGCAGCTCGACCACGTCCACCAGGGCCGTCATCTCGGGCGGCGGCTGGGGCGTGGTCTTCGGGCGCGTGAGGACCAGCCATCGCGCGAACCCGAGCGCGCCGGCCACGACGAGCAGGGGCAGGAGGGCGTGGCGCAGGACGCGGGCCCACAGGGGGCTCGGATCGCCGTTCGGGCTCATGGTCGGGTCTTCCTTTCCTGTCCCGCCGCGCCGGCGGGCGGGGGTCGCTTCAACGAGGCGGGCCAGGTGCCGCCCAGCGCCCGGTAGAGCTGCACGCGGTAGGCGAGCCGCTGGCGGCGGGCGGATACGAGCGTGCGCTGGAGCGCCTGCAGCCGTTCGAGGGCGGTCAGCACCGGCAGGTAGTCGGTGAGGCCCTGCCCGTAGCGCGAGCGGGCCTGCCCGAGCGTCTCTTCCGCGAGGCCGGTCTGCCGCTCCAGCCGGGCGAGGTACGCGGCCTGCTGTTCCTCGAGGGCCCAGGCGTCCTCCACCTCGCGGATGGCGCGCAGCAGGGCCTGGCCGTAGTCGGCCAGCCGTTCCTCGCGCGCGCCGCGGGCGCGGTCGGCCTCGGCCGAGCGGCGGCCGCCGTCGACCAGGGGGCCGACCAGGCTGGCGGCGAGGTTCCACAGCCACGGGTCGAAGAGCGTGGACAGCCGGGGCGACTGGTAGCCGCCGCCCGCGGTGAGGCGCAGGGAGGGCAGCCGCGCGGCCACGGCCGACGCCACCCGCTCGTCCGCGGCCCGGAGCCGCGCCTGGGCGGCGCGCACGTCGGGCCGCTGAAGGAGCAGGTCCGCGGGCAGCCCGGGGGCGGGGAGCGGAGGCGGGTCGGGCAGCCGGCCCGCGGGAGACGGCAACGCCGTGCCCGGCGCGCGGCCCGCGAGGAAGGCCACCCGGTGTTCGAGCACCCGCCGCCGCCCCCGCACGGGTTCGACCAGGGCCTCGAGCGAGGCGGTTTGCTGGCGCTGCTGGAGGACGTCGAGGGCCGAGGCGAGGCCGCGGCCGAAGCGGTACTCGGTGAGCTCGCCGTAGGTCCGGCTCGTTTCGCGCTGCGCGGCGAACAGGTCGATCTGCGCCTGCTGCTCCCGGAGTTCGAACCAGGCCTGCGCGAGCTCGGCGGCCACGGTCAGCGCGGCGGTGTGCAGGTCCGCTTCGGACGCGTCGCTTTCGAGGACGGCCGCGCGCGCGCCCGAGGCGACCCGGCCCCACAGGTCCAGTTCGTAGGAGGCGGCGAGGCCGAGCGCATACTGTTCGGCGGCCTGGACCGTGCCGGCCTCCGGGCCCGCGGCCGCGACGGTTTCCGTGCGCCGTGCCGAGCCCTCGAGGTTGAGCGAGGGCGCGCGGTCGGCGCCCGCGGTCCGGGCGGCGGCCCGCGCCTGGTCGAGCCGGGCCCAGGCGCGCCGCAGGTCGAAGTTCGCGCCGAGCGCGTCGTCCACGAGCGTGTCGAGGGCGTCGTCCCCGAAGGCGGTCCACCAGCGCTCCGGCGCGGCGGCGCCCGTGCCGCGCGCCGAAGCGTAGCGGCCGGGCGGGTCGAGGGGCGGCGGCGCGGTCCGCGCCGCGCGCCATGCGCAGGACGTGCCGGCCGCGAGGGGCAGCCCCGCCGCCAGGGCGCGGGTCAGGAACCTCTGGGACTGCCGATGCATCGCCGTAGGACCCTCCATGCCAGCAGGCAGGCGGCCAGGACCAGCAGCACGTGCGCCATGGCCGCGGCGTCGGTCCGCCCACGGACCGGTGTCGCGCAGACCGTCGTCACGGGCGGCGGCAGGGCCTCCGCCTGCGCCGCGTTTTGTACGGGGCTGTCCATCCGGGCCGCCGCTCCCTTCCCCCTCCGGGGAAAAGCACACTATGCGTCGGCGGCGCGCCCCGCGCAACCCGCCTCGCGGCCCGCTCTTCCGGGGAAAATGAAAACAGGGTATTGACCTAGTTGAATACTTGCATATATTGGGCTGCATGAAACCGGGCCGGCCAGCGAAGCGGGCGGGGGGCGCGCAGGGGAAGCGAAGCCCCGGCGCCGGCGGCGGGCTGGACATCGCGTTCCTCGAGCGCACGGCCCGGGTGCTGCGGATGCTGGCCCACCCGCACCGGCTCAAGATCG
This sequence comes from uncultured bacterium, assembly GCA_963744655.1. GTDB lineage: Bacteria > Verrucomicrobiota > Kiritimatiellia > PWTM01 > PWTM01 > CAVUUJ01. The sequence continues at coordinate 1,935,589 of CAVUUJ010000002.1, forward strand.
TGGAGATCCTGGAGGCCGAGCCCGGGATCCCGGTGCATGCCGTGACGGAGCGGCTGGGCCTGTCGCAGGCGGCGACCTCCCAGCACCTGAACCAGATGCGGCGGGTGGGGCTCGTGGAATCGGTGCGGGAGGGCAAGGAAGTGCGCTACCGGCTGGCCGATCCGCGCTCGCTCAGCATCCTGAACTGCCTGCGGCGGGGAGGTCGCTCATGAAGAGGGGCAGGAGGACATCGTGCGCGGGGTTCGTGGCGGGGCTGCTCGCCGCGGCCGGCCTGGCCGGCGCCGGGGCGCGGGGGGAGGCTCCCGGGGGGGGGCCGGGCCTGGAGGACTGCATCGCCGCCGCGCTGGACGCGAACCCGGACGCCGAGGCCGCGTGGCGCCGGGTCGACGAAGCGCGCGCGGTGTTCGAGCAGGCGGCGGCGGGGTACTACCCCCGCGTGACGCTGTCGGGGGATGTCGCGCGCACGGACAATCCCCCGCAGGCGTTCATGATGGCGCTCAACCAGCGCGTGCTCGACATGGCGGACCCGGGCTTCGACCCGAACGCGCCCGGCGACACGGAGAACGTGCGGTTCAGCGCGGCGGCCGCGTGGCGGCTGCTGGACGGCGGCCGCCGGGTCGCGGACCGCCGCAGGGCGTGGCACGGGGTCGAGGCGTCGGAGGCCGCGCTGGCCGCCGCGCGCAACGGGCTGATCCACGAGGTGACGCGCAGCTTCTACGGCGTGCTCCAGGCCCGCGCCTTCGCCGTCGTGCGGGAGGAGCAGGTCGCCTCGCTCGAGGAGGGCCTGCGGGTGGCGCGCGAGCGGTTCGACAGCGGCGCGGCGGTGAAGACCGACGTGCTTCAGCTCGAGGTCGAGCTCGCGCAGGCCCGCGAGGACCTCGTCCGCGCCCGCAACGCGGCGCGGCTGGCCGAGGCCGCGCTGAACACCGCCGTGGGCCGCGACGTGCTGGCCGCCGGCGGCGGGCTGGCGCCGCCTGCCGGGGAGCCGGCGCGGACCGGCGTCGACCCGGACGCGCCGGACGCGGTGGACGGCCGGCCGGAGCGGGCCGCCGCGCTCGCGGGGGTCCGCGCCCGGGAGCAGGGGCTGGCGCGCGCGCGCCGCGACTACGCGCCCGCGGTGAGCGCGTTCGGGTCGCTGGACTGGGACAGCGGCGAGCTGAGCGGCTTCGAGCGCAGCTACCTGGTGGGCGTACGGGCCGAGTGGGACCTGTTCGACGGCCTGCGCCGCCCGCGGGCGGTGGCGGCGGCCCGCGCCGCGCTGGCGGCGGCCCGCGCGCAGGCCGAGTCGGTGCGCAACCGCCTCCGGCTCGAGCTGCGGCAGGCGGTGCTGCAGGAGGAGGAGGCGCGGGAGCGGATGGGCGTGACGGGCAAGAGCGTGGAGAGCGCGACGGAGGCGCTGCGCCTTGCGGGCGAGCGGTACCGGCAGGGCGCGGCGGACCTCGGCGAGCTGCTGAGGGCGCAGGCCGGGTGGACGGCGGTGCGCACGCGCGAGATCGCGGCGCGCTACGACGCGCGGATCGCGCGGTCGAACGTCGAACGGGCGACGGGCGCCCTGGTGCGGACGTACGCGCGGTGACAACGGATCCCCGCGTGAGCGGTCGGGCGAACGGGAGGCGAACGCTATGAAGGCAGGCTGGGCGAAGGCGGTGGGGCGGGGGTGGCGTCCCCTGGCCGGCGTGGCGGGACTGGCCGCGGTCGTCGTGTGGGCCGGCGGGATGCTTGCGCGCAAGACGGCGCCGGGGCGCCTGCCCGCACCTTCGGGCCTCGCGGTGCCCGCGGGCGCGGCGACGGCGACGGTGCGCGCGGAGGAGGCCGCCGCGACGATCGGCCTGGCGGGCACCGTGGCCTCCGGGGAGCGCGTCCACCTGGGCGCGCGGATGCCCGCCATGGTGAAGAGCGTCGCCGCGGGCGCGGGCGACGAGGTGAAGGCGGGGCAGGTGCTCCTCGAGCTGGACGACCGCGAACTGCGCGAGCAGCTCGCGGGCGCCGAGGCGGGGTGGCGCCGGGCGCGGAGCGAGTACGAGCGGACGCAGCGGCTGCGCGCGGCCGGGGCGGCCACCGAGCAGGCGCTGATCGCGGCCGAGTCGGCGTTTGCTTCCGCCCGCGCGCAGGTCGAGCGGGCGAAGGTCATGCTGACCTACGCGCGGGTGGTTTCTCCGATCGACGGCGTCGTGGCCGACCGCCGGGTCGAGGCCGGCGACTTTGCCGGCCCGGGCCAGGTGCTGCTGTCGGTGTACGACCCGGTGCGGATGCGCCTGGAGGTGCCCGTGCCGGTGCGGCTGCTCGGGGGGCTGCCGCGGGGGCGGGAGGTGCGCCTGGAGCTGGAGCGCCCGGCAGGAACCTACGAGGGGACGGTGACCGAGCGGGTGGGCGAGCTGGACCCGGTAAGCCGGACGCAGCTCGTGCGGGTGCTCATCGACACGGGCGGGCGGCGCGTGCTGCCGGGCACGTTCGGGCGGCTCCGGGTCGAGGCCGGCCGCCGGCGCGCCGTGTGGGCGCCGGCGGGGGCGGTGTACCGCGTCGGGCAGCTCGAGCTCGTGCAGGTCGTGCAGGGGGAGCGGGCGGTGCGGCGGCTCGTGACGACCGGCCCCGTGCGCGGCGGCGAGGTGGAGATTCTCAGCGGGCTCGGGGGCGGGGAGACCGTGCTCGCCGAGCCGGTGAGGGGGGACTGAACCGTGGAGGCGCGCCGGTCCGTCTGGAGCGGGATGATCGAGAGTTTCCTGCGCGGGAACTTCACCGTGCTGCTCGTCGTCGTGAGCCTCGCGGCGGGCGCGGTCGCGCTGCGCGTGACGCCGCGCGAGGAGGAGCCGCAGATCGTCGTGCCGTTGGCCGACGTGCTGGTCACGTATCCCGGCGGCAGCGCCGGGGAGGTGGAGCGGCTGGTCTCGTCCCGGCTCGAGCGGCTGCTCCACCAGATCGACGGCGTGGAATACGTCTACTCGATGTCCCGCCCGGGCATGGCCGTGGTGACGGTGCGCTTCTTCGTGGGCGAGGACCGCGAGGCGAGCCTGATCAAGCTCTACAACAAGATCTTCCAGAACATCGACCGGACGACGCCCGGCATCTCGGGCTGGGTCGTCAAGCCGATCGAGATCGACGACGTGCCGGTCGTCAACGTCGCGCTCTACAGCCGGCGCTACGGGACGCCCGAACTCCACCGCGTCGCCGAGCAGGTCGTGTCCTCGCTGCAGGCGATCCCCGACACCGCGAACATCACGATCCACGGCGGCGAGCCCCGCGTCGTCCACGTCTACGTGGACCCCGCGCGCGTGGACGCCTACGGCCTTTCGCCGGCGGAGATCGCGGGCGCGCTGCAGGTCTCCAACGCGCAGATGGAGGCGGGCGCGTTCGAGCAGGGCAACCGGACCTGCGTCGTGGAGGCGGGGCCGTTCCTGCGGGACGCGCGCGAGGTGGCCGACCTGGTTGTCGGCCTCCACGGGGACCGCCCCGTGTACCTGCGCGACGTGGCCGAGGTGGTCGACGGACCCGCGGAGACCACCGCCTACACGCGCATCGGGTTCGGCGCCGCGTCGGCGGAGGGCGCGGGCGGCGACGCGCTGCCCGCCGTCACCGTGGCCGTCGCGAAGAAGAAGGGCAGCAACGCCGTGCGCGTGGCCGCGGACGTGAAGCGGGCGGTCGAGTCGCTGCGGGGCGGCGTGATCCCCGACGAGGTGGAGACGCGCATCACCCGGGACTACGGCGCGACGGCCGACGACAAGGTCAACGACCTGGTGGGCAACCTGGCCCTGGGCATCGTGACGGTGGTCGGGCTGATCGCCCTGGCGATGAGCTGGCGCGAGGGGGTCATCGTCGGGCTCGCGATCCCCGTGACCTACTCCCTGACGCTGCTGCTGAACTACCTGCTGGGGTTCACCATCAACCGCGTCACCCTCTTCGCGCTGATCCTCTCGCTCGGGCTGCTGGTCGACAACCCGATCGTGAGCGTCGAGAACATCCAGCGCTACCTCGCCATGCGGCGCCACGGGCGCGAGCAGGCGGTGTCGCTCGCCATGAACGAGGTCATGCCGCCCATCGTGCTGGCGACGCTGGCGATCATCGTCTCCTTCCTCCCCATGTTCTTCATCAGCGGGATGATGGGTCCGTACATGGCGCCCATGGCGCTGAACGTGCCGCTGACGATGCTCTGCTCGATGCTGGTGGCCTTCGCCGTCACGCCCTGGCTTTCCAGCCGGCTGCTGCGGGCGCCGCCCGCGGAGGCGGCGGCCTGCGACGTGCGCTCGACGCGCACGTTCGCCGTCTACCGCCGCGTGGTGGAGCCGCTGATCGACTCGCGTGGCCGGTCGGCGGCGCTGCTGCTGGCCGTCGCCGCGCTCTTCGCCCTCTCCGTGCTGCTGGCGGCGACCGGCCGGGTGCCGCTGAAGATGCTGCCCTTCGACAACAAGAACGAGTTCCAGCTCGTCGTCGACCTGCCCGAGTCCGCGACGCTCGAGGAGACCGACGCGGCGGTGCGGCGGGTGGAGGCCTACCTGCGCACCGTGCCCGAGGTGGTGGACTTCTCCTCGACGGTGGGCGCCGGCTCGCCGATGGACTTCAACGGGCTCGTCCGGCACTACTACCTCCGCCGGGGCCCGCACGTGGCGGACGTGCGCGTGAACCTGCTGCACCGCGCGCGGCGGGAGGCCGACAGCCACGCGCTGGTGCTGCGGATCCGCGAACGACATCGCGCGGATCGCGGGGCGAGACGGGCGCGTTGATCCAGCTCGTCGAGGCGCCCCCGGTCCGCCGGTGCTCGCCACGGTCGTGGCGGAGGTGTACGGCCGCCCCGACCACGACTACGGGGAGCTCGTCGAGGCCGCGCGGCAGGTGAAGGCGCGGATGGCCGCCGAGGAGGGCGTCGTGGACCTGGACGACTCGGTGGAGGCCGACACGGCGCGCTGGTTCTTCCGCGTGGACCGGGAGAAGGCCGGGCGCAGCGGCGTATCGACCGCGGACGCCGTGCAGACGCTCCGCCTGGCGCTGGGCGGCCTGCCCGCCGGCACGGTGCACGCGGAAGCCGAACAGAACGAGCGGCCGATCCTGCTGCGGCTCCCGCGCGACGGGCGCTCGGACCTCGAGCGGCTCAAGGCCCTCGCCGGTCCGCGGGCGGCACGGGTCGGTCGGTGCAGCTCGGGGAGCTGGGGCGCTTCGAGGAGGGGGTGCGGGACCGGACGATCTTCCACAAGAACCAGCGCCGCGTCGTGTACGTGACCGCCGAGATGGCGGGCCGGGGGCCGGCCTACGCGGTGCTGGCGCTGCAGCGCTGGTTCCGGGACCACCCGCTGCCGGACGGCATCGAGGCCGTGTGGCGGGGCGAGGGCGAGTGGAAGATCACCGTCGACGTGTTCCGCGACCTGGGCATCGCCTTCTCCGTGGCCCTGCTCGGCATCTACGTGCTGCTGGTTTACGAGACGGGCTCCTACCTGCTGCCGGTGGTCATCATGCTGTCCATCCCGCTGACGATGATCGGCATCATGCCGGGCTTCTGGCTGCTGAACCTCGATCGTGAACCGCCCGGTCGGCGGCTTCCCGAACCCGGTCTTCTTCACGGCGACGGCCATGATCGGCATGATCGCGCTCGGCGGGCATCGTGCAGCGCAACGCGATCATCCTGATCGACTTCATCCGCACGAACGTTGCCCGGGGCCGCCCGCTGCGCGACGCCATCCTGGAATCGGGCGCCGTGCGTTTCCGGCCGATCTTCCTGACGGCCGGGCACGACGATGCTCGGGGCGTGGCCGATCACCTTCGACCCGATCTTCAGCGGGCTGGCCTGGTCGATCATCTTCGGCCTGTTCGTCTCGACGGTGTTCACCCTCGTCGTGGTGCCGGTGGTCTACCAGCTCCTCTACGGGGGGAAGGAGGGCGGTCGGTGAAACTGCTCATGGTCATATGCCCCGAGGAGCGGCGGGAGGACGTCCGCCGCCTGATCGGGCGGCACGAGGTGCACGCCTACACCGAGCTGCGCGAGGTGGTGGGCGAGGGCGAGCACGGCAAGCGGCTCGCCACGCGGGCCTGGCCGTCGCAGTCGGTCCTGGTGTTCTTTGTGGTCGCGGAGGAGAAGGTGGAGGAGCTGCTCGGGGCCCTGGGGGACTGCCGGGCGTCGCTGCAGCCGTCCGAGGGGATGCGCGCGTTCGTGCTGCCCGTGGAGCGGATGCTGTGAGCGGGCGCCGCGGCGCGCCGGCCGCGGGGCCGGGGAGGAGCGGAAGGATGAACGCGATCGTGCGGACGCTGATCGGGGCGGCGGCGGGTGCGGCGGCGGGCTACGGGGTGTACCGTTTCGTGGGGTGCCGTACGGGCGCCTGCCCGCTGACGGGCAACCCGTGGATCGCGACGGTGCTCTGGGGCCTGGTGGGCGCCCTGCTCGCCGGGGGCCGGTAGGAGGGGGGAGCGGACATGACGGTGGAAAACGGGGTGCGGGTCGTGGCGGGGGTCATCGTGCTGACGGGCCTCGCGGTGGGACGCTGGGTGAGCGGGTACGGCTACCTGCTCACGGCGTTCGCGGGCGTGAACCTGGTGCAGTCGGCATTCACGGGGTTCTGCCCCGCGGCCGCGCTGCTGGCGAAATGGGGCTTCAAGCCGTCGGGTTGAAAGGGGCGGGGCGGCAGGGTAGAGTGGCGGCCGGGTCGTGCGGCCGCCCGGGTGGGCGGCGGCGAACCGCGGCGCGGCGGCAGGCATTCCAAGGAGCAAGAACATGGCAGGCGACGGCATCGTGGAACTGACGGTGGACAACTTCGAGGAGAAGACGGGCAGCGGTGTCGTGCTGGTCGACTTCTGGGCCCCCTGGTGCGGGCCCTGCCGCGCGCAGGCGCCGGTCCTCGACAAGGTGGCGGAGCAGGTGGCGGGGAAGGCCCTGCTGGCGAAGGTGAACGTCGACGAGCACGCGGCCCTGGCGGCGCGGTTCGGCGTGCGGAGCATCCCGACGCTGCTCCTGCTCAAGGACGGCGCGGTGGTGCAGCAGTACGTGGGCCTCCAGCAGGAGGCCAAGCTCGTCGACGCCATCGAGTCGGCCTGAACGGGGGGTTCGGCGATGCCCCTGTTCGAGTACGCCTGCCGCGCGTGCGGGCACCCGTTCGAGGTGCTCCTGCGCTCCCCGTCCGCCGCGCCGGGCGCCTGCCCGGCGTGCGGTTCCCGGCGCGTCGAGCGGCAGCTTTCCGTTTTCGCGGCGGCGGGCAACACCCTTTCGGACCGCGTGCCCTGCGCGGCCGGGTCCTGCCCGACGGCGCCGGGCGGCCGCAGCCCCTGCTCGACCGGTTCGTGCCCGTTCGGCTGAGAGGCGGGCGGGGGGGGCGCAGGCGCGTGGAACTGATCTACGAGAAGAGCGTGGAGGGGCGTCGCGCGGTGCGGTGGTCCCGGGGCGCCTGGCCGCCGCCGGCGCGCCTGCCCGGGTCCCTGCGGCGCGACCGGCCCGCCGCGCTGCCGGAGCTGTCCGAGCTGGACGTCGTGCGGCACTTCACCGCGCTGTCGCGGCGCAACTTCTGCGTCGACACGCACTTCTACCCGCTCGGCTCCTGCACGATGAAGTACAACCCCAAGGCCTGCGAGGTCGCGGCCGCGCTAGCCGGGCTTCGCGCGACCTGCACCCGCTCTGCCGCAGCTGCGCGCACGGCGGCATGCTCGTCGCAGGGCGCGCTGCGCGTGCTCTACGAGACCGAGCGGCTGCTCTCGCGAGATCGCCGGCATGGCGGAGTTCACCCTGCAGCCCCTGGCCGGCGCGCACGGCGAGCTGACCGGCATGATGATCATGGCCGCCTACCACCGCGACCGCGGGCAACCGCAAGACGCACGTCCTCATCCCCGACAGCGCCCACGGCACCAACCCCGCCAGCGCCGCGCATCGCCGGCTACGACGTCGTGACCGTGCCGTCCGACGCCAACGGCGTCATGGACTTCGAGCGCGTTCCGGGCAGCGCTCGAACGACGAGACCGCCGGCGTCATGCTGACCTGCCCGAACACGCTGGGCCTGTTCAATCCGCGCATCCGCGAGATCGCCGACGCTGGTCCACGAGGTCGACGGCCTGATGTACTACGACGGCGCGAACCTCAACGCCATCCTCGGCCGGTGCCGCCCGGGCGACGATCGGCTTCGACATCATGCCACCTCAACCTGCACAAGACCTTCGCCACGCCGCACGGCGGCGGCGGGCCGGGCGCGGGCCCGGTCGGCGTCGTCGAGAAGCTCGCGGCCGTACCTGCCCGATCTCGCGCGTCGTCAAGCGGCGACGACGGCACCTACTACCTCGACTACGACGCGCCGAAGACCATCGGCTACATCGCGCCGTTCTACGGCAACTTCGGCGTCATCCTGCGCGCCTACGCCTACATGCTCATGCTCGGGCGGGAAGGGCTGCGCGAGGTCGAGCGAGAACGCCGTGCTCAACGCCAACTACGTCCAGGAGCGGCTCCGGCCGCACTACGACGCCGTCGCCGACCGGCCGCTGCATGCACGAGTGCGTCTTCAGCGGCCGGCGCCAGGCCGCGCACGGGCGTCCACGCGCTGGACATCGCCAAGGCGCTGATCGACCGCGGGTTCCACCCGCCGACGGTCTACTTCCCGCTCATCGTGCCCGAGGCGATCATGATCGAGCCCACGGAGACCGAGGCGAGCGAGACGCTCGACCGCTTCTGCGACGCGATGATCGAGCTGGCCGGCCTCGCGGAGCGCGAACCCGACGCCCTCCGCCGGGCGCCCCGCGGAACGCCGGTCGGCCGCCTCGACGAGGTGGCGGCGGCCCGCGGCATGGACCTGGCCTTCCCGGAGGCCGCCGCCGCGGGGGGGGCCGGACGCTGATGCCCGGCGAGCCGGCGGCCCCGCGTCTCGCGTTCGTCGTGGCCCCGGCGCGCGGCGGCTCGACCCTTCTCGGCCGCCTCCTCAACGCGCATCCCTCGGTGGCGGGGGTGGGGGAGATGATGCGCATGCGGGCCGCGCTGGCCCGCGGCCTGCCCTGCTCGTGCGGCGCCGCGGTGCGCGCCTGCCCCTTCTGGCGCCGCTACCTGCCGTGGCTCGAGGAGCGGGCCCTCGACTACCGCCGCTTCGACCCCGGCCTCTACGGCCGGATCGCCGCAGCGCAGGGGTGCGGCGTGATCGTGGACCTCTCCAAGACCCGGGTCTGGCGGCACCCGCGGTTCCGCCGGGGCGGCGGGGCCCTGTTCCTCTTCCTCGTGCGGGACAGCCGCGGCGTCGTGGCGTCGGCCGTCCGGCGCGGCGAGTCCGCGGGCCGCGTGCTGCGCAAGCACGTGAAGTGGCAGCGGCGGTTCGACCGCATGGCCCGGCGGCTCGGCGGCGCGGCCCTGCGGGTCCGCTACGAGGATTTGTGCGAGGCGCCGCGGCGGACGCTGGGGGGCGTGTGCGCCTTTCTCGGCCTGGCGTTCGACGAGGCGATGCTGCGGCCGGCCGACGCGGAGCACCACTTCGTGCACAGCAGCCGGTCGAGGTACCTCAAGGGCCTGAACGAGATGCGCGTGGACGAGCGCTGGCGCACCGAGCTGTCCGCCGCGGACCGCCACCGGGTCGAACGGGCCATGCGCCGCCTGCCCGCCCAGCGGGCCTACCTCGCGCCGCCCGGCGCGGGGCCCTCACCGGGCGCCCCCGGCGTTTCTGCGCCTTGACGGCGCGGGGGGCGGTCCCTAGAGTTGCGCGTTTCGTCCGGCCGTCCGCCGGGGGCGCGGGGCGGAACGCCGGCCTGCCCGATGGTGTAATGGCAGCACACGGCCCTTTGGAGGCCAGAGTCCAGGTTCGAGTCCTGGTCGGGCAACCAGGGGAGCCGGGACGGGCGGGGACATCGCGGGACACGGAAGGCGGGGGCGAACGGGTGGAGAACGTGAAGATCATTTCGGGCACGGCGCACCGCGCGCTGGCCGAGAGCATCGCGGACTACCTGGGCGAACCCCTCGGCGAGGTGGACATCCGCCGTTTCCCCGACGGGGAAACCTTCGTCAAGATCGAGGAGAACATCCGCGGCCGCGACGTGTTCGTGGTCCAGTCGATCTGCCACCCGCCCAACGAGAACCTGATGGAGCTGCTGATCATGATCGACGCGGTGCGCCGCGCGTCCGCCGCGCGCATCACGGCGGTGCTGCCCTTCTACGGGTACGCCCGGCAGGACCGCAAGGACCAGCCGCGCGTGCCGATCACGGCCAAGCTCGTCGCCAACCTGCTCGTCGCCGCCGGCGCCAACCGCGTGCTGACCATGGACCTGCACGCCAGCAGATCCAGGGCTTCTTCGACATCCCGGTGGACCACCTCACGGCGTCTCCCGTCATCGTCAAGTGCCTGCGGGCCATGAACCTGCGCGACCCCGTGGTCGTCGCGCCCGACACCGGCGGCGTGAAGATGGCGTACAGCTACGCCACCCTGCTCGGCTCGGGCCTGGCGATCGCCGCCAAGCAGCGCAAGAGCGCGACGGAGGTGGAGGCGATCGACGTGGTGGGCGACGTGGCGGACCGCGACGTGGTGCTCGTGGACGACCTGTCGACCACGGCCAGCACGCTGTGCGGCGCGGCTCACCTGATCAAGGCGCACGGGGCGCGCCGGATCGTGGCCGCCGTGACCCACGCCCTGCTCACCCCCGAGGCGGTCGACCGGATGAAGGCGTCGGCCATCGACGAACTCGTCACGACCGACAGCGTGCCGCCGCAGGCGTGGCAGGGCATGAACGTCACGGTGCTCTCCGTGGATGAATTGCTTGCGGAGGCGATCCTCCGCATCCACAATAACCAGTCCGTCTCCTCCCTCTTCAGGGTGTAGGCGCCGGGAAGGGAAGCGCATGAAAGAACAGATCGTGGTCAAGGCCGAGCCGCGCGCCGTGCAGGGAAGCGCCGCGGCCGGGCGCCTGCGCCGGGAAGGCCGCCTGCCCGCCGTGCTGTACAGCGCGGGGAAGCAGGGCGAGCCGCTGCAGATCGACGCGCACGATTTCGACCGCCTGCTGCACCGCCACCACGGGGAGCACATGCTCGCGGACCTCGTCGTGGGCGGGGCCGAGCCGCGCAAGGTGATCCTCAAGGAGACACAGCTGCACCCGCTGACGCACCGGCTCCAGCACGTCGACTTCCAGGAGATCTCGATGACCGAGCGGCTGACCGTCGAGGTGCCGATCGCGCTGGTCGGCGAGGCCGCGGGCGTGCTCGTGGGCGGCCTGCTCGACCACCTGCTGCGAGAGATCGAGATCGAGTGCCTTCCGGACGACCTCATGGAGCAGATCGAGCTGGACGTGTCCGCGCTGGGCATCGGCGACCGCCTGACCGTGGCGGACATCCCGCTGGACCCTGCGCGCTACACGGTGCTGACCGACGCCGATCTCGCCGTCGCGGCCGTGTCGGCGCCGCGCGTCGAGGAAGAGGAGACGCCGGCGGAAGGCGCCGCGGCGGAGGCCGGCGAAGGCGGCGAACCCGAAGTGATCAAGGAGAAGAAGGACGAGGAGGAGGACGGCGCGGCCAAGGACTGACGGGACGGGGCGTTCCGGCGGCCGCCCGGCGGCCCGCCGCGCGCGGAGGAGCCCGATGAAGGTGGTGATCGGACTCGGCAACCCCGGGCGCGCGTACGAGGGGACGCGCCACAACGTGGGGTTCCGCGTGGTCGAAACGCTGGCGGCCCGCCACGGCGGGCGGTTCCGGCGGAGCTGGCGCCACGCCCTGCGGAGCGGCGAGATCCGCGGCGAGGCCTGCGGGACCCTGCTGCTCGTGGAGCCGCTGGGGTACATGAACCGGAGCGGCGACGCGGTGGCGCCTTTCGTGCGGAAGCGGGGGGCGGGCGCGGCGGACCTGGTGGCCGTGTACGACGAGGCGGCCCTGGACCTCGGCGTGCTGCGGATCCGCGCGGGCGGCAGCGCGGCGGGGCACAACGGGGTGCGCTCGCTGATCGAGCGGCTGGGGACGGATGCTTTCGTGAGGGTGCGCGTTGGCGTGGGGCCCGCGCCCCGGGGCTGCGATCTCGCCCGGTACGTGCTGGGGAGGTTCCGGGCGGGGGAGCGCGAACAGGTCGATGCAGTCGTGGAGCGGGCGGCCGATGCCGTCTGCAGCGTGGCCGTCTCCGGCGTGGAGGCCGCCATGAACCGTTTCAACGGGTCGAACGGACCCGGGGAAGGCAGAGGATAGCGTGAACAAGTACGAAGCCATGTTCATCTTTCCGGAGACGATGAACGAGGAGGAGCTCGACACGGCCACCGCCAACGCGCGCGCCGAGATCGAGAAGCTGGGCGGCCGGGTGACGAACGCGACCCGGCTGGGCAAGCGGGGTTTTGCGCGCCCGCTCGGGAAGCGGACGGCGGGCCAGTACGTGGTCGGGACGTTCGAGCTCGACGGCGACAAGGTCCGGCCGCTGCTGGCGCGCTACAAGCTCTCGAGCGAGGTGTTCCGCGTGCAGATCACGGCGGCCCGGGAGCCGCCCCCCGCGGAGGCCCAGGCGGCCCCGGCCGGGAAGGAGCAGGGCGATGGCAACGCTTAACAAGGTCCTGATGATCGGCAACCTGACGCGCGACCCCGAGGTGCGCTACCTGCCGAGCGGCAGCGCGGTTGCGGACCTGCGCATGGCGGTCAACCGCCGGTACCGGACCCAGTCGGGCGAGGACCGCGAGGAAACCTGCTTCGTGCAGGTCGCGGTATTCGGCAAGCAGGCCGAGACGACGGGCAAGTACCTCAAGAAGGGCTCGCCCGCGCTGATCGAGGGCCGGCTGCGGTACGAGGAGTGGGAGAAGGACAACCAGAAGCACAGCCGCATCAGCGTGGTCGCCGAGCGGGTGCAGTTCCTGAGCTCGCCGCGGCGCGACGGCGACTACGGCGACGCCCCGGGCCGCGCACCGGCCGCGCGACGTTCCGGGCCGGACACCCCGCCCGCCGCGCCCGAAGCCCCGCAGCGCTCCGGGCCGGACGCCGCGCCCGCCGCGCCCGACACCCCGCCGTCCGGGTCGTCCTCGAACGAGGCGGACCGCACGGACGACGAGGACCTGCCCTTTTGAACGCGAACGCTGAGCCGGCCAGAGAGGAGAACCGATGAGAGGTCGAACCCATTCGGAGCCCGACAAGAGGGGATCGCGCTACCTGCAGGGTGTGTCGCGCATCGACTACAAGGATTGCGAGCTGCTGCGCAAGTTCATGACGGAGCGCGGCAAGGTGATGCCGCGGCGCCTGACCGGGACCACGGCGAAACAGCAACGGCAGATCCGGCGCGCCATCGGCAGGGCGCGCGTGATGGGGCTGCTGCCCTGAACCGGAGGCGAACGCCGCCCGCGCGGCGCCCGTGACGCGCCGGCCCCGCGGGGCCGCGACGGAGGTTACACCATGGAAGTGATTCTGATGAAGGACGTGCCGGGTCTCGGCGCGGAGAGCGACGTCGTGAAGGTGGCCGACGGCTACGCGCGCAACTACCTGCTTCCGCAGAAGCTGGCCGCCCCCGTCACCGAGGCGGCGCGCCGGCGCATCGAGAAGCGCCGGGCGGAGCGGGCGAAGGAGGAGGAGGCCACACTGGGCGACGCGCGCAAGCGCGCGGCCGCGATGGAACAGGCCTCGTGCACGGTGACCGTCAAGGCGGGCGAAGAGGGCAAGATCTTCGGCTCGGTCACGGCCGCGCACGTCGTCGAGGCGCTGAGCCTGCAGGGCATCGAGTGCGACCGGCACCAGATCGACCTGCCCGAGCCCCTGCGCGAGCTCGGCGTGTTCACCCTGCCCGTGCGGCTGCACCCCCGGGTCACCGCGTCGCTGAAGGTCTGGGTCGTGGAGGAATAACCCGTGGCGACGGCGGCCACCCGCGGGCAGGCCCCCGCCCGTACCGAGCCGGCCTCGCCGGAGCGGGTGCCGCCGCACAGCGAGGAGGCCGAGCGCGGCGTGCTCGGCTCGGCGCTGATCGACGCCTCGCGGGTGATCGACCTGTGCATCGGCCGCGGGGTCGGGCCGGAGGCCTTCTACGTCCCGGCGCACCGCGCCCTGTTCGAGACGCTTCACGAGTTGCTCACCGCGCAGTGCCCGGTGGACCTGCTGACGGTCACCTCGCGGCTGAAGGAACAGGGCCGGCTCGAGGCGATCGGCGGGGAGGAGTACCTCGAGCGGCTGATCGACAGCACGCCCACCTCCGCGCATGCCGAGTACTACGTCAGCCTCGTGCAGGCCAAGTACCTGATGCGGTCGGTCATCGACCGCTCCCGCGAGTCGATCGAGGCGTGCTACGGCGTCGCGGAGGACGTGCAGGAGATCCTCAGCGCCGCCGAGGCGCGCATCCTGTCGATCGCGGACCAGTGCAAGGAGGACGCGGCGGTCTGGTCCGAGACGGTCAAGAGGACCATGGTCGGCGTCGAGCACCTCCTCGAGAACCCGAGCGACATCACGGGCGTCAGCACCGGCTTCCGATCGCTCGACAAGGTCCTGCTCGGCTTCCAGCCCTCGGACATGATCGTGCTGGCCGCCCGCCCCTCGATGGGGAAGACCGCCCTGGCCATGAACATCGCCGAGCACGTCACCACCGGCGGCAACGTGATGACCGGCTACGGCGACCGGGTGCCGCGCCCCGTGGCGATCTTCAGCCTCGAGATGAGCAAGGAGGCGCTGGTGCGGCGCCTGGTGTGCTCCCGCTCGCAGGTGTCCTGGTCCAAGATCACCAAGGGATACGTCTCGGCGAGCGAGCACGGCCAGCTCACCCAGGCGGCCGATGCGCTCATGAAGGCGCCCATCTACCTGGATGACACCGGCGCGCTGTCCGCGCTGGAACTGCGCGCCCGCGCGCGGCGGCTCCACAAGAACCACGGGATCCAGCTCGTCATCATCGACTACCTCCAGATGATGAACTACCCCACCTTGAGCCGGGAGGGACGCCAGCGGGAGACCTCCGCCATCTCGGGCTCGATCAAGGCGATGGCCAAGGAGCTCAAGGTGCCGGTGCTCGTGCTCAGCCAGCTCAGCCGCGCGCCCGAGACCCGCGACAAGACCGGCATCCCCAAGCTCTCGGACCTGCGCGACTCGGGGTCCATCGAGCAGGACGCGGACGTGGTCATGCTGCTGCGCCGCCCGTGCCGGAACGCGTCGGACCCGCACTACGAAGACAAGCTGATGGCGGTCGTCGATATCGCCAAGCAGCGGAACGGGGCGACGGGCCGCATCGACATGAACTTCTACGAGGAGTTCACACGCTTCGAGGACCGGGCGTCCGGCGGTACGGACGGGGACGTCTTCTCCGAACCGAGCGCGGGGGAGGTCGACGAATGACGGGGAAACGGCGCGGTGCGACGGCCTGCTGCGTGCTGGTCGCCTGGGCGGTGATGGCCCCGCGGGCCGCGGGGCTCGATGTCCGGGCCCTGCGGATCGAGAACCGCAGCGCGGTGCCCGTGGACGAGAGCTTCGTGCGCTCGCACCTGCGCACCGCGGTCGGCGGCGCGTTCGACCGCGCCGTGGTGGCCGACGACGTGCGCGCGCTGCGCGAGACACGCCGCTTCTCGCAGGTGGAGGCCTTCGCCGAGCGCGTGCCCGGGGGGGTCGACGTCGTGGTGGCCGTCGCGGCCAAGCCCCGGATCGCGCGCCTCGAGGTGCGCGGCGCCGACACGCTGGGCAACAGCACGGTGCGGGAGACGATGGCGGTCGGGCTCGGCGACCAGGTCGACGACGCCGACCTGTCCGCCGCGGCGCGCCGCGTCGAGGACGCGTACCAGAAAAAGTACCGTCCGCGGGCGCGCGTGACCTGGGACCTCGTCGTGGACCCGGCCACCGGGCTGGCGGACGTGACCGTGACCGTGAAGGAGGGACCCCGCGCCCGCGTGCGCGCCGTGCGCTTCGAGGGCAACCGCGCCGTGCCCGGCGAGGAGCTTCGCAAGGGATTGCTGCAGAAGCGCTTCTACCGGTACAACCCGTGGCACTGGATCAGCGGAGCGGGGAAGCTGTCGCCCGACGACCTCGACGCGGACCGCTACACCCTGCGCAACGCCTACCTCGACCGCGGCTATCTCGACGTCGAGATCGGCGAACCGGAGGTGCGCCTCTTGCCCTCCGGCGGGGCGGACGTCGTGTTCCGCATCGAGGAGGGCCGGCCCTACCGCATCGGGGTCGTGGGCCTCGAGGGGGTTTCCGTCTTCGGGCAGAGCGAGATCCGCCGCCTCGTCGCGGTGCGCGCGGGCGACCCCGCCTCGATGGGCGCTTTCCGCGCGACGGCCGGGGCGATCGCCGACTACTACGGAAACCGAGGCTACCTGCGGACCGACGTCGTGCCCGAAACCGATGCCGACCCCGCCACCCTCACCGCCTCGGTGACCTTCCGCGTACGCGAGGGCACCCGGTCCACGATCCGGGACATCCGCGTCCGGGGCAACACGATCACGAAGGACAAGGTCATCCGCAGGGAACTCGTCGTCTACCCGGGCGAGCCCTACAACCGCTCGCGCGTGAAGACCAGCGAGCGGCGCCTCCTCAACCTGGGCTACTTCTCGTTCGTCAACAGCTACGTCGAGGCCGCGCCCGGGCCCGGGGAGAGCGACCTGGTCTTCGAGGTCGAGGAGCAGCGCATGGGGCAGGCCGCCGTCGGCATGGGCTTCTCCAGCATCGACGCCCTCTCGGGCTACTTCGAGCTGTCGCACGGGAACTTCGACCTGCGTTCGTGGCCGCCGGTGGGGGCCGGCCAGAAGATGCGCCTGCGCGCGACGCTCGGCACGCGGCGCAGCGACCTGGAGTTCTCCTTCATCGAGCCCTGGTTCCTCGACCGCAAGCTCTCGCTCGGGGTGGACCTGTTCCGCCACGAGAAGCGCTTCCTGAGTAGCGACTACGACCAGCGCAACACGGGCGGCCGCGTCTCCCTCGGCCGCCCGCTCGGCCGGTTCAACCGCGCATCGGTTGCGTACGGGCTCCAGGAGATCAGCATCTTCAACGTCAGCACCAACGCCAGCGCCCTCATCCGGGAGGAGGCCGGGGACCGGGTCAAGAGCGAGGTCACCCTGACCCTCACCCACGACACGCGCGACCGGGGCTTCACCCCCACCCGCGGGAACCGGACGCAGTTCAGCGTCGGGCTGGCCGGCAGCGTCCTCGGCGGCGACACGGACCTGTACGAGCTGCAGCTGCGCTCGGCCCAGTACGTGCCGCTGTGGCTCGGCCACGTGCTGATGCTCCGCGGGCAGGCGGGGGTCGTCCAGGAGTACGGCGGCTCCGACCGCGTGCCCATCTTCGACCGGTTCTTTCTCGGGGGCGCCAACACGGTCCGCGGCTTCCGCTACCGCGAGGTCGGCCCCGTGGACGACCAGGGGGACGCGGTGGGCGGTCGCAGCATGTTCTTCGGCTCCGTCGAGTACACCGTGCCCCTGGCCGAGAGGCTCCGCGCCGCGGCCTTCTACGACACGGGCATGGTGTGGGCGGACGCCTACGGGTTTGATGCCGAATTCAACTCCAGCTATGGTGTCGGGGTCCGCCTGGATCTGCCCATGCTGCCGTTGCGGCTGGACTACTCCTGGCCGCTGGAGGCCGACGCGCACAACGACCGGGCGGGCGGGCGCTTCAGTTTCATGATAGGGTACGGGTACTGACCGGCCGGCGGCGGACCGGGGCGAAAGGAGCGGGGGCATGAACCGTAGAGCGTGGATGGCCGGGGCGGCGGCGGTGTTGATGGGGCTCGCGACCTTCGCCGCGCGGGGGCAGGACCGGCGGACGCAGATCGCGTTCATCAGCATGGACCGCGCCTTCAGCGAATACTACAAGACCAAGCTCGCGGACACGCAGCTGAAGACCCAGGCCGAGGAGTTCAACCAGGAACGGCAGAAGATGGTCGCGGACATCCAGACCATGCAAGAGACCTTCAACACGCTGCGCGAAGAGTCGCAGAACAACGCCCTCAGCGAGGAGGTTCGCGCGCTCAAGCGCAACGAGGCCGAGGAGAAGCTGCTCGAGATCAAGGAGCAGGAAGGGAAGATCCGGCGCTTCGACGAACTGCGGGCCAAGCAGCTCGAGGACCAGAGCCGCCGCATGCGGCGCGGCCTCGTCGAGGAGATCCGCGAGGCGATCCGCACCTACGCGCGGGCCCAGGGGTTCGACGCGGTGCTCGACCACTCGGGGCAAAGCCTCAACGGCGTGAATGTCGTGCTCTACGCCGACACCCGGGTCGACATCACCGACGCCATCGTCCGGCAGCTCAACCAGACCGCGGAGTAGGCGGGCCGTTCCGTGTCCCTCACCGTGTCCGAGATCGCCGCCCGGCTTGACGCGTCGTTCGACGGCGACGGCGAGTGCGCGATCGCGGGCGTCGCCGGCATCCGCGACGCCGTGCACGGCGACATCACGTTCGTTTCCAACCCGCGGTACGCGGCCGCCGCGGCGGGGACGCGCGCCTCGGCCATCCTGGTCCCGATGGACTGGGACCGCCCGTGCCCCGCGATTCCCCTGCGCGTCGAGGCGCCCGACGCGGCGTTCGCGCGGGTGACTGCCTGGTTCGCCCCGCCGCCCGTCGAGGCGCCGGCGGGCATCCACCCCTCGGCCGTGGTCGACGCGGGGGCCGAGATCGGCGCCGACGCCCGCATCGGGCCCCACTGCGTGGTCGAGCCCGGCGCACGCCTCGGCGACCGCGTGGTGTTGATGGCGGGCTGCTACGTCGGGCACGGCAGCGTCGTGGGCGACGACGTGACGCTCTACCCCCACGTCACCCTGCGCGAACGGGTGCGGCTCGGGTCGCGCGTGATCGTGCACAACGGGGCCGTGATCGGGAGCGACGGGTTCGGGTACACGGTGGACGAACGGGGCGTCCGCAAGAAGATCCCACAGCTCGGCACGGTACAGGTCGGCGACGACGTGGAGATCGGAGCGAACACGACCATCGACCGCGCGCGCTTCGGCAAGACCGTCATCGGTAACGGGGTGAAGATCGACAACCTCGTCCAGGTCGCGCACAACGTCGTGATCGGCGACCACGCCGTCATCGTGGCGCAGGTGGGGATCGCGGGCAGCACGTTCGTGGGCGGCCGCGCCGTCCTCGCGGGCCAGGCGGGCGTGGCCGGGCATCTCGTCGTGGGCGAGGGGGCGATTGTCGGCGGCCAGGCCGGCGTGACCAAGAGCGTAGCGGCCGGGGCCTTCGTTTCCGGCTACCCGGCGGCCGAACACCACAAGGCCACCCGCGTGCACGCGCACCTGATGCGCCTGCCCGAACTCAAGGAGCGGGTGGACCGGCTCGAGGCGCGCCTCGCGCGGCTGGAGCAGAAGGCCCCCTGAGCCGGCAGGCCGCGGCGGGGGCCGGGCCCGGGGGAGGCGCCCCGGTTCCCGCGGCCTACCCGAGGGCGATGGGCACGAGGTCCGCCGGGCGGGCGGCGAGCCAGGCGGGCGCCCGCGCCGCGCAACTCTTCCGCCGAACGGAAACCCCAGACCGCCCCCGCCGCCGGCATGCCGGCGGCGCGCGCGGTCTGCATGTCCGTGGCCGTGTCGCCCACGTAGAGCCACCGTTCGGGGGGAACCGCCAGGGCGTCCGCCAGGGCGCGCGCCCCCGCCGGGTCGGGCTTGTGGGCGCGCTCGGGTACGGCGCCCTGCACGGCGTCGAAGGCGATCCCGGGCAGGAAATGCGGCGACCGTCTGCACGGTGGACGCGTGCGGTTTGTTGGAGAGGACAGCCAGGCGGAGGCCACCGGCCGCGAGGGCGTGCAGCGTCGCCTCGATACCCTCGTAGGGCCGCGTGTGGACGTGCCCGTCGTGCGTATGCCTCCCGCAGGAGGCGCACGGCCTCGTCGACACCGGTGGGGTCGCGGGCCCCCGGGGGCAGGGCCCGCTCCGCCAGCAGGCGCACGCCGTCCCCGACCGCGAGCTTGTAGAACGGCACGTCGTGCGGAGGGTGTCCCATCGACGCGAGCACGGCGTTCATCGAGTCGGCCAGGTCCCGGATGGTGTCCAGGAGCGTGCCGTCCAGGTCGAACATCGCCGCGAGGAAGAACATGCCGCGCAGGATGCGCGAAGATGCGGGGGTGCCGCAAGCCCGTGGCGCGGCCGCGGAGGTTTGTCCGTCGCGTTCCGGGACCGTGCAATATTCCGGGGGTTCCCCCGTTGGTTGGTCAGGCAGGGTGGCGAGGCCGCGCCGGGCACCCCCGCGGGTGCCGCGCCGGGCGTGGGGTTGTGTCGGGTCCGCCGGCCCGCGCGCCGCGCTCTAACCGGGGCAAGAGAACCGAATGTCGTGGGACCGGCGGGTTCCGCGGCGGAAGGAGAAACGAAACTGTGCGAACGAAGACGGCTGGAGGCTGGCGGGCCGCGATGGCGGCGGTGCTGATGGCGGCGGGTGCGGTCGGGGCGGAGATGCTCGACATGAAGGGATTCGTGGCGGGCCCTGACCGGCCGGCCACCATGAAGCTCGGAGACCTGGATGCCGGTTGGACCCGGCTTGAGCTGCAGGGCGGCCAGGACGCGCGGGGCAACCCCCTGGCCTTCCTCGGGGGGCAGGGAGGGGACGATGTCCTGTTCACGCGCGGCGAGAGCGTCGCGATGGGCACGGAGACCTTCCTGGTCGTCTACCGTATGCCTCCGCGGCCCGTCAACGCCCGCAACTTCCAGCGGCGGACCGGTGGCGGGGCGGCGGCCCCGGCCCCGGCCCCGGCCCCGGCAGTGAGCGCGGAGACCGAGTTGCGCATGACGATCGTGAACCTGCGCGCCATCCAGGGTATCGCTGATGCGCGCCCGTTCGACCTACAGCGGGAGATCGAGGAAAGCACCTCGGCGGCCACGGCGGCCGAGGACGCGCGCACCCGCATTTCCGAGGCCATCCGCCAGTTCATGGAAGGCCGCGGCGCCGGCGGCGGCGGCACGCGCGGCACGCGTGGCGGGCGCGGCCGGACGGGCGGCGGGGGCGGCACCACCGAGGAGAACCTGCAGCGTCTGGGGCAGGCGGTCCGCGTCTGGGCCGAGGAGAACGGCAACCAGCTGCCGGCCATGCCAAACACGGACGCAGCCAAGTCGGTGCTTCGCGCCTTCGTGACGGGCGACGACACCTGGACGCAGCCCGGCACGCAGGAGGCCTACGCCGTCAACCCATGGATCTCCGAGAAAAAGCTCGAGGAGGTCGACGCGGCCAAGACCGTGGTCTTCTACGAGTTCCAGCCCGACCAGCAGGGCACCCGGAGCGTCGTCTACCTCGACGGGCGCGTCGAACGCATCTCCGGGGCGGACTGGACGGCCATCCAGGAAGCCCAGAACCTGCCGTAGCGGTTCAGCGGCCGCCCGCCGCGCGAACGAACTCGCCGCACCGGCGGGAGCGCGGGCGGATGCCTCTGCCGCCCGCCCGCCTCCCGCGAACCGTGCCGCTCGGCCTTCGTGAGCCCTTTGCGGAGACCGTGTTGACGCGGCCCGCCGTTCTGCTATGGTACGCGCGTGCTGCGCACCCGTGGTGGAATTGGCAGACACGCAAGATTCAGGTTCTTGTCCCAGCAATGGGGTGGGGGTTCGACTCCCTCCGGGTGCACCAGGCGCTTCTGCCGCTTCTTCCCCGCTGGAGATCGCCCTTTCCCAAGGCGTACGTGGCGAAAGTTCGTCCCCCGGGGCTCCTCGCTCTTCGCGCCTTGGCGTCTTGGCGGGAGAGGTCTGTGCGTCTGCACCGGAGGCATCCCGCGAAGGTGCGAAGAACGCGAAGGGGAGAACGAGTCATTGCACGCCCTGCCAGGCGTCGCAGGCGGCGAAAGTTCATCCCGGGCTCCTCGCTCTTCGCGCCTTTCCCCGCCAACGCCGGAAGCCTTGCGGGGCAACCCCCCGAGGCCGCCCCTCCCGACGTGACGCAGCATCCCCCGTCCTGCGAACGTGGCCAGCGCGCGGCGTGCGAGAAGGACGGACCGGGCCCCTGAACGTCGCGGATCAGGCGCGTCTATTTGACGTCGGCGGCATTCGGCGTATTCGATTTCGCACCGTTGTATTCCCTGACGATGTCACGGACCAGTCGGCCCCTTTCGATGTTCCCCGTGGATGAAATCTCGTCCGAGATGCCCAGCACCAGTTGGGGCGCGAACAACTCAATGATACGCTTTGCGCATGTGACCAGTGTCTCTACGGGAAATGCTTCATCGAAGTAGACGGCGGGGATGCCATCCAGAAGGAACATGTCCCCACCGAGGGCTTCATGAATCTGCTCGATGGTGACATCCCCCTGGGGTGGGGGGGTGATCGCTTCGATGCCGTCAAGACCCGTCTCCCTGGCGTAAGGGAGAAGCGGTCCGCAGTCACCGTCCCAATGAGAGGAAACAAACGTGCCGGCGCCGTGGAGCCGTTCGCAACGGTGCTGACACTCCGGCAAATGGTAGCGGAGGAAGAGATCGGGCGAAAGGGTCGACGAATGAACGTTTTCGCCGAAGTTGATGATGTCGACGGGTGACGAGTTGATCACATCGATGAGCCGGTCGTGACTCTCGTGAAGGGCACAAAAAACGCTCTGGTCGTGTCAGGCCAATCGCAAAGAGCGTACACGCCCTTTTCCACCCCCATCCTCTCCATGTAGAGACTCTGCACGTTCATGCGGGGCATGAATATTGCAGGCGCGCCCAGGTCCCCGGGTTCGGAAAGCAGTTCCTCGTAGCGTGACGAATCCACTCCCAGGCGGTGTTCTCTTCGCGCCAGGTCGCGACCTTCAGTTCGTCTTCCGACTCGACCCCCCATTGGACGTGAAGGGTGTTCGGGCTACTCCGTAAGCGGCGATGGATCGCCGTCTGCCGGCCTACCGGAGTCTCCCACGTGAGCTCGGTGTCGGTTTCGTTCAGAGGCTTCCGAGAGCGCGTGACCCGCGAATCCTCGATCCGCAGGAAGCAGGCGTTGAAGTCGTGGAGGCGCGCCGAGCCATCCCGAAGCCTGTAGATTTCAGGAATAGTCTTGCCCTCGTACGGTTCAGGCAACGGTTCCCCGGCGAACTTCTTGTCTCCGTATCAGCAGCCGATTCGCGGTTGCCAGATGACCTGGCCGCCTGAACGTCCGAAGACAACATCCCTGTGGAGTGATGCAAAATCGGTCATATGCGGTCTCCTTGAGTCGAACGACGAGCGGGATGCGCGACGAATGGCGCACGCCTCGCGCGTGCTATTCGTTGTTGCGGTCGATGCTCTTGCCGGGGCCACTCCTCACGGAGATGCACGTCAGGCGGCCGTTTCGATCCTTGCAGTACATCCTGCCGTCAGAGAAGACCACGTGAGGCCACGCCCCGTTTCTCGCACTCCAGCCGTCCAGCGTTGCCCGTTCCCGGTAGGCATCGCGACTGCGCACGGCCGTATCGACCACGGCAAGCTTCCCGCTGCCTCCGACCAGGACGTAACCATCCCGGGTCACCAGGCAGGACCCGTCGGGGCCGAAGCGCCCTCCACTCCACACTTCCGCGCCATCCGACATCCTCAGGCATCGGAGCGTCTGGAACGGTAAGTAGACGTGATCCTTGTAGGGTACGGGCGAACCAACACCGCTGAAGCGCCTGGATTCCCATTCCGGGTGAATGCCTTCCCGCGTGACATTCAGCAGGACGGTCTTGCTGATGTTGTAGGCCGAGGACAACAGTACGCGGTGTCCCACGACGGTCGGCGTCACCAGGTTGTTGGCGAAGTCGGTCTGCCACGGGTACTCCGCCAGGGTCTCGCCTTCGTGTCCCGCATCGAGCCGGATAATGACCAGGCGCTTCAGGGACAGCACGGCCAGGCAGTGAAGTCCCTCTACATCAAGGGGGCTCATCCCGCCGGTGTGGGCGGCAAAGTCCTTGCACTCGGACGCCCAGCGTCGCTTGCCGGAACGCTTGTCGACGGCAACAACCAGCCCGGCCGGCGGGCCCACGGCGATGAGCAGAAGATCCCGATGCACCAGGGGGGCGGTGGTAAAGCCGTAATCCCTCTGCCCTCCGCCAACGTTGGGGCGCCTCTGCGCACCGTACTGGTCATACAGGTTGACGGCCCACACCCGTGCGCCGTTGCGGCCGCCATCCCAGCATCGCAGATCGCCGTCGGCCCCCAGCGTATACAGCGCCCGCGTGCCGGGATCGAGCGAAGGCGTCGCCGTCGGTCCGGCATACCAGCCCTGGTCGCCAACAGCGTATCGACCGTATCGAGGACAGGCGTAGCTCCGGGACCAAAGGATGCGGCCCTCCTGGGCGGACAGGCAGAAGACGGTCTCTTTCCCGTCTCGCCAGCCGGCGCCGTAAACCCGGCCGCCGAACGCGACCACCGAGCCGCAGCCTTCGCCCAGGTCGCACCGCCACTGCGGGCCCCCGAGGGAGATCGCCTTTGCCTCCGGCCCAAGGGCTTCCCGGGAAACCCCGTTACGCTCAGGGCCCCGCCAGCATGGCCAGTCTGCCGCGGCCAGGGCGGGCGCGAGTGCGAGCGCAAGCAGGAGGCCGTGTATCAGCATGGGAAAACCGCGCGTGGATGTGGGGCAGCCTGCAACATGTCTTCGCAGTCTTCGTTCAGCATCGCGGCGTTTGCTCAAGGACGTGATTTCACGGGCCCAAGGCCGGACAAGACCAACACGCCCTGCCGGTGTTCCCAGGATGAAATCATCACGCCGGTTGTCCGACATGCGGCGCCTGACGGTATGCGTTCTATCCATCACGCAGGATGACCATGTCGTCCCAGCAAGAGCCATTTGCCTGGCCGCGCCTCGTTGCGCCGGGCGCGAAGCCCCCGGCACAGCGCTTCCACTAACGGGTGTCGGTTCGCCATGCCGTTCAGTGGGTTGTCCGGATCAGTCCATTCTTGCCGGGCATTGCTTCACCCATTCACACACCTGCTTGATCGTTTCCGGTTTGCATAGGGGGGGCATGACGCCGGCAGAGGTTACTACCACCCCCCTGTGGTGCGGCAGTTGATGGAGATCCCTGTCGATCTCTTCTATGATCTCGCTGGCCGGCTTCGTCCACAGCATGGCATTCGTACCCCCGATCAGGCACTTGTCGGGGCAGGCGCTGCGCCCGTCCAGCAGACGTGTATTGCCGAGAGGCGGGGAGGTGAACGCCTCAAACGCTTGTGCCGGAATGCGAGCCAGGTCCGGCAAGAGCGCCTTCAGGTGACCACACATATGCAGGATCAGGTTGCGATCCGCCGCTTTCGTCAGGCCGGCATATTCCCGCACGTGACGGGCACAGTATCGACGGTACTGGTCGGGAGAGATGAGGGTCGTGGACGTGTTCTCGATCAGGTAGAACACGTCTGCCGGGCTGTGCTCACAAAGAAGCGTGGTCTTCTGGAGAAGGACGTTGTGCATGGCCTCGAAGAGCGCTTCGACCTCCTGTTGGTGGTCCACCAGGAGGAAGTGTGCGCTTTCCACTCCGGCCAGCCATTCCACCCAGTACATCAGGGGAGATTCGCCAATACCGCTGCTGGTAAGTGCGTCGTGGCCGATTCGCTCTGATTGATTGCGCGCCGCCTGCAACTGGTCAGCATCCAGTTCCACGGAAACGTCCTCGAACACCTCGGTCATGACCTGGACATCCTCGATCGTCTTGACTGGAAATTCCGCCGGATGCCAGGAATGCGATGGTGCGTCAAACCTACACACAAGTTGCCGTTCGCCGATCGGGGAGCGGAAAACCGTTCGCATTGTCCCGTTATCCTGAGAGGTGGTGACGGCCGTGCGCTTGCGGACCTCACGCGTGCAATCCACAATCCGCGTGTGCTTGTCGCTGCCGATCCAATCATGAATGTCGTCCAGTTGCAGGTCACGGAAAGGTGTCTCTTGTGTCTTGGGATACGCGCCATCCAGCTTGGGCCAGAACGGCAAGCGGTCAACCGGCTTCATATGGATGGCGGCCAACCATCGTTCCTTTGGCGTCATCGGGTCTCTCATATCCTGCATCCTTCAGGGCACCAGGAGGCGCGGATGCCCGCCGCGCCTGATGGCGCCGGGCTCGAAGCGCCCGGTGCCGGGTCGCGCCGCGGTAGGTCCGAAGAGCGCGTTCGCGCGCCCATCGGGGTAGGCGGTAGGGGTCTTGTTCGCCACGAGCTGATCGAGGGCTTCGAGGTCGGTGACCCGCCCGTCACGGGTTTCCCGGCGAGACGGCTCAACGATCCGCTGACATCTCGGGCCACGGAGAAGACGGTACTCCGGGTAGTCGTCCTCATCGCTGAAGCACGTGAGAACGGCAACGTGCCGACCATGACTCGTGATGACGATGTCCTGCTTGCCGGCCTTCTTCGC
Source organism: uncultured bacterium (assembly GCA_963744655.1). Taxonomy (GTDB): domain Bacteria; phylum Verrucomicrobiota; class Kiritimatiellia; order PWTM01; family PWTM01; genus CAVUUJ01. The sequence goes on from CAVUUJ010000002.1 coordinate 1,961,657, forward strand.
GGAGGAGGACAGAGGGCCTCTACATGCGCCCGGTGCGATCGTAATCATGATGTCTTCACTCCGGCTTGGGCCATCCCGCCGTCTCGTCCTCTGGGACGATGGCGAGCACAACGACCGCCTGGCCGGATACGTCGTTGAACACGCCGTGGGGTCAAGCCGCAGCCGGTGCTCAGGATGTTCCATTTCACGAAGTCGCCTGATGCGATGCCTGCTCAGCTTCACGGGCGCGTGGGGGAGAGGGTCCTTCCGTCCCTTCTTGACCCACGACCGCCCACGGGCATCCAGCCCTTGGTAGTGCTCCCTTGCCGTATCGGTCCGGACGACCTCGTATCGCATGAGGGTACGCTAGTTCATATCAAGCCGGAAGTAAGGCCAGAAGCGTGTCCTGCTCCCCGCGGCGCATGAGGCGCGGATGCGGCGGTGAACCGGAGGCGGACATGTCCGCGGACGGGTCATGTGCCGAATCCGCGTGGTTGAGTTGTGTGCGTCAGGTGCTGCAAGGGGGCTGACGCGCAGGCATTCCGGCTGTGCGTTGCCTGCACCCTCCCGCCGCTCCCCGCGTGGGGCGGCGCGGAGGGGGGTCTTCCCGCGCCGTGGTGTACACGCTCTGACCGAAGAAGTAGTCCCACGCCTGCTGGGGGCGCAGGCCGCGCCACACCTCGTCGTTGAACGTCATGAACTGCGCCATCGCGGTTCGGTCCGCGAAGAGGCGGAGCGCGCCCCGGTAGTCTGTCGGCATGAGCACGTGAAACAGGGCGGCCGCTTCCGCGAACGCCGTCAAGCGCGGGTCGGTGCCGGGGGGCTGCTGCCCGGCCGGTTCCGCCGGGGTCCCGGCCCATCCGCCGGGAGGCGCCAGGCTCACGAGGCCGGCCGCCAGGGCGGCGCACAGGCCTTTCGCGGCGGTACCCGGTTTCCTTCCGCATCTCAAGACCGATGCTCCGTTGCCGTTGGGTGATGCAGAACCTTGCTGCGCGTGGCGGAACACTCCGTCGAGCCGGTACGGGAGTCAAGTGTGCGTGTGGCAGCAGGTTAGCGATGCGCCGGGTCGTGCACGGGGACCGCCCGTTCGCACGAATCCGGCCTCGAGGCGGAGGTGCGGCGGCCGCCGGCGGCGCGCCCGGCGGTCCCGCGCGGCCCGGGCGGCTGCCGCCCCGCCCCGGGGGCAAAAAAAGATTCACTTTTTTAGAGACAGCCTGTCCCGTGGCGCGTAGGGTATCACTCGTCTGCAGGACTAAAGAGTCCTCAGTGAGGTGTTCGTGTTCTGTCCGTCAGGCCGGGTGGCCCGTGCGGGGGGAGCCTAGATCCAGAGAGTCTGGATGCAGTCACTGATCGACCCTGCGGGTACGAAAGGCAAGAAAAGATGGGTGCAAGATTGTACGTGGGTAATCTGTCGTTCAACACGCAGGAGAACGATCTCCAGGAGCTGTTCAGCCCCTTCGGGCGCGTGGTCAGCTGCGCGCTGATCACGGACAAGTTCACGGGTAAGTCCCGTGGCTTCGGCTTCATCGAAATGGGCTCCACCGAGGAGGGCCAGAAGGCCATCCAGGAGCTGCACGGCAAGGTGGTCGACGGCCGTCCCCTCACGGTGAACGAAGCGCGCCCCCGCGAGGAGCGCGCGCCTCGTGACGGCGGCTTCGGCGGCGGCGGGTACGGCGGCGGCGGCGGCGGGGGTCGCGGCGGAGACCGCGGCGGCCGGCGCGAGAGCCGCTGGTAGCCGACTCTTCCGCAATGCTGCGATCGTGAAGGCGCCCCCCGGCGGGGGGCGCCTTCCTTTTTTGCCCCCCCGGGGTCCCGGCGGGGCCGCAACCGGGCCGGGCCGCCGCCGGGGGCCGCGTGGGCCGCGACTCACCGCCGGGGCGGGACCGCCTCGCGGACCACGGCGCCGCAGTTTTCGCTCAGCACCAGGATGGCGAACCGCTCGACGTCGTTGAGCTCGCTGGTGTTCAGCGAGACGTAGTCGAAGCGGCCCCGCAGGTCCGTGTAGCCGTCCTTGAAGAACTTCACCCCGCCGCCGTTCATCCGGGCGTAGACCTTCACGTAGACCCCCGGCAGCGGCTTGCGGGTGTCCGCGCGGGACACCTGCACCTGCCCGTAGGTCTCGATCACCTGCACGCGCAGGGTGTTCGCGTAGTACGCCTGCGCCTTCCGCAGCCCGCCGGCCACGGCCTCCACCATCACGTTCTTCGTGCGGAAGGCCGCCGGCAGGTCCAGCGCGAGCTGGTCGCCGCCGGGCGGAAGCGCCACGGCCCGCGTGAGCACGGGGCGGATGAACGAGAACTGGGACGTGTCCTCCTGCAGGAACGGGCTGCCGGAGAACAGCAGCTCGATGTCCATGGGGTAGAAGTTCAGCGTGCAGGCCGCCAGGTGGCGGTAGTCGAGGCGGATCTTCCCGGCTTCGACCGACACCTCCAGCGCCGGCTCCGTCGCCGCGAGGCGGTCCTGGACCTGGTCGCGGCTTCGCTCGTCGACGAGGGCGGCCTCGCCCTTCTCGATCTCGTCGAGCTGGGCGAGCACCTGGGCGAAGCGGTTCCGCCAGCGGTCGACCGCGTCCTCCGCGTGCCGTTGCGCGATCCGGCGCGCTTCCGCCCGGTCGCCCCGGTAGAACGCGAGGTAGCCCTGCAGGTAGTCCGCCTGGAGCTGCTCGGGCACCTGCGCGCGGTCGACGCGCTCGAACCACGCGAGGGCTTCCCCGACCCGGTCCTGCAGCGCCATGTAGTAGCACACCGCGAGCTCGTCGACGTCGCGGAGCGACGGGCGGTAGGCCAGCACGGCCATGAACCGCTGGTACTGCTCCCGGAAGCGGTCGTTGAGGATCTTGCGTTTCGCGCCGAGCGCGTGGGCGCGCGGGTTGACCAGCGGCGCGTACTCGAGGTGCTCGAAGTCGAGCCGCTCGACCGGGTCGAGCGCCAGCAGCGGCGCGTCGAGCACCAGCCCGCAACGGTCCGCGAAGGGGGCGTGCCGGAGGAACTCCCGGGTCGCCGCGGGCGCGTCGTGGTAGAGACCGTAGGACCATAGCGTGTCGTGGTAGACGTGCCGGGCCTCGAGCCGCGCCAGGGCCTTCCCGAAGAAGTCCTTGTCCTTCATCCGCCACGCGATCTCCTCGAGGTCGAGCCGGTGGATGTTGGCGGCGTCGAGGAAGGCGAGCACCTCGTCGGGCGCGCCGAACTGCGAGACCCAGGCCCACGAGGTCCTGTCCACCTCGCTGAGCCGGTCGACGACGTTGAACACGAACGGCGCCGCCGCGGCCACGACCTCCGCGTTGCGCGCGACGGTAACCGGGTAGTGCGGGTAGCGCCCGGTGGCGGGGAAGTAGAACGTGTACTCCGCCGTCTGCGTGCTGTAAGGCTCGACGACGACGTACACGCCCCGGGTGTAGAAGCCGTTGTTGACGGGCAGGGCGCCCGCCGGAAGCTGCAGGAGGAGCTGGAGCTTCTGCCGGTTGCCCGTGGGGTTGGTCAGGATGACCCGGCCGCCGTAGACAACGTGCGTCAGGAACTCGCCGCTCACGTACTTCTCGTAGCGCTCGTTGTTCTCGAAGCGGTAGCGGTCGTCGGCCCGGAAGAAGTGCTGCGACACGAGGACGGGGCTCGGCTCGTCGACGCGCTCCGCCTCGCGGATCTCCTCGTGGAAGACGACGGACGGCGTGGCCGCGTTCCGTTCGTAGCGCACGCCCTCGATGCGCTCCTCCGGCGGGGCGGTCTCGAAGGGCACGTCGAGCACGGCCAGGGCGAGCATCATCTCCGTGAAGGTGCCCGTGGCCATGGGGAAGTGCCCGGAGAGGAAGGGCGTGCGGCCGTCGTGTGCCGCGTAGTCGGCCCAGAAGGCGTTGACGGCGACGAGACCGGCTCCCTGTTGCGCGGCGGGCAGGTGGTAGTAGTTGTTTTCCGCCCACTCCTTGGTGCTCTCCAGCTTGCGGAAGAAGCGCCGCGTCGCCTCGCGCCGCTTCCCGGCCTCGTCGTACTCGAAGAAGTCCTCCGACTCCGTGACCGGGGCCGCTTCCCCGTCCCCGTCCAGCCTTTTGGCCTTGGCATCCTGCCGCGCCGGCGGCGCGGGCGCGGCGGCGGCCGGGGCGGCGCGGTCCCGCAAGGCCCGCGCCGCCGTCTCCGGCAGCGCGTCCGCGGGCGCGGCGCCGGGTGCGAAGGCGGCCAGATGTTCCGCCTTTTGCTCGCCGGCCTTGCGGCGGATCTCGTCGAGGGCCCGGGCGGTTTCGCCCTCGGCCCCGAAGGCGCCGGCGCGCAGCGCCGTGTCGAACCGGCGGTTGAACGCCTCGATATCGGGCGGGATGAGGTCGGCTCGCTCCGCGGCGTCCCGGACGACCGAGGCGGTCTGTTCCGGGATGCGGCGGCCCAGGAGGATCCGCTCCACGGCGTTGAGCCGGCCGAAGCGCCAGGGCTCGAGGTAGCCGGCGAGGTCGTCGCCGAGCAGCCAGTGGTCGAGGAAGGTCTTGTCCTTCTTGTTACGCAGGTAGGGGAGGACGGCCCCGTCGAAGAAGGCGCGGTCCTTGTGGTAGAGGAAGAAGTTCAGCTCGTGGCAGGCGTACTTGGAGTAGAGCTCCCGGCGCTCCCCGGGCTCCATGCCGGGCCAGCGCAGCAGAAAGCCGAACTCGTCGAGCGTCGCGTCCGGACGGAGGGTCGCCAGCAGCCGGTAGGCCGCGGCCAGGGTGTCGTAGACCTGGAACGCGGAGGTGGTCACGTCGGCCACCACCAGGGACTCGCCGGCCTGAAGCGGGGTCACGAGCTTCTGCTCGGCGTAGCCCTTCGCCGGGTCGAGCCCGTCGGCCAGCCGCAGTTCGCGCGTGGCGACGGGGGTGTCGGGCAGGGCGACATCGCGCAGCAGGGAGGCGGTCGGGTCGGCGACGAAGAGGCGCACGTGGGGCTTGCCGTGCAGCGCCGCGCGAGGCACCCGCACGGTGCCGTCCGCTCCGGGGACGGCGCCGAGGAGGACCGCGGCCGGCCGGGCCAGGAAGTCCAGCCCGGCGTAGCCGCCGGCCGCGCCGGCCGCCCGGCCGTCCGCGGCGGCCCGGCGCGCCCGGTGCGCCTCGGCGGCGCCCTGCGAGCGGCTCCTGTAGACGCCGCCGCCCCCGAGGACTTCCGGCGCCGCCTCCGTGTCGCGCACGGCCCACGGGTTCAGGAGCAGGCCGGGGCGCTCGAGCATGTTGCCGGGGAACTTCGCGGCGAGCTGGCGCTCGAGCACGTAGCGGTACTCGTCGCCGATGGCACGGCCCGACTCGTAGAACGTTCGCGCGGGCTGCCATGCCTGCGCGAGGAGCGGCGGGGCGGTGCCGACGTCGAGCAGCGCGAAGACGTCGTGCGCGGGCAGGTACCGGGTGGCGAAAACGTGCACGCGGGTGAAGGGGGTCGCGTGGGCCAGGCGCACGACGAGGTCCTCCTCCGTCGTCTCCACGGCCACCACCTGGACGGGCTCGAGCCGGGGCTGCTGCAGCGCACGGCGGGCGGAGAGCGCGAAGCCGTCGCGTTCCTCGCCGCCGGTCAGCCGGACGGCGATCTCGCGCCCGTGCGGCCGGATGAACAGCGAGTAGTCGCCGGCGGGCAGGTTGCGCAGTTCGAGGAAGCCGCCGGCCGCCGCCAGCGCGTCGTGCCGGTCGCGCACGAAGGTGCCGCCGCGGGTCTCGAGCAGGGAGCAGTCCGCCGCCGGGTCGTCCGAGGGGAACGTGACCGGGACCGCGAGCACACCGCCCGCCCGGCCGTGCAGCTCGGCGGGATAGGCGTAGGCGTCCCGCGCGGTGAACCACGTGTGCTCGGTGCCCATGGGGTCGCGGGCGCGGAAGCGGTCGACGCCGTCCAGCGGACCCAGGGCGCAGCGGCCTCCTTCGTCGGTCTGGAGGTTGGCGTAGACCTCGTCGCGGAACATCCGGTGCTTGAACCAGGCGGCGACGGGCTCGCCCGGGCGCGGCTCGCCGTTCTTGCCGCGGAGCTCCAGCACGTACCCCTCCGCGGTGCGGCTCACGTGCAGGTCCTGGACGGCCGCGGTGCGGTCGATGCCGTTCACGGTGAACGTCTCCGAGTCGGCCAGGTCCTGCTTCGCGTTGACGGTGACGTTCTCGACGCGCGCGAGCAGCGTCACGGTGAGGGCCGCCAGGTTGTCCGGCACCGCGAACTCGTACACGCTCTCCCGCTCCGTCTGGACGGCGAAGCCGGCGACCTCCTTCTCGGTGGCGACGCCCTCGCCGTCCACGGAGCGCAGGACCAGCCGGACGTCCTCGAGCAGCCGGAGACTGGCGGGCTGCCCGGCCACGCGGAGGACCGGGCGCACCGCGACCCGGGCGCGCCCGCGGCGGAGCAACTCCTCGCGGTCGACGTAGAGGCCCGCTTCCAGCTCGTACGTCTCCGCCTCGTGCCGGAAGCGGGTGAGCGAGGCGAAGCCCCCGGCGCGGACGATGAGCGAGGCCGGTCCCGGGTCCGTGCTGAACGGCACGGTGATCCGGCCGTCCCCGCCCGGCTCGAACTCGCGCCCGCCGAGCCAGATGCGCGCGTCCGGCACGCGGCGGTTCGCCTCGTCGAGCACCGTGAAGGCGTGGCCCGCGGGCGTGAGCTCCTGCAGCAGGCCGAGGCGGCCCTTCTGCACGAGGGCGCGGCTGCTGCGGCCGTTCCCGATCAGCTCGATCACGTAGACGCCCCTTCCCTCGAGCTCCGGGAAGTCGAACGTGCGCAGGACCCGGCGCTCGGGCGTGTCCGTGAACTCCAGGCGCCGCTCCCACGAGGCCACCAGGCCGTCGAGGTTCACCGCCAGGTCCAGGGGCCTGCCGGTCTCCCGGTAGTAGTTGAACGTGTTGATCTCGAAAATCTTCACGATCAGCTTGGGCACGTTCTTCACGAACACCCCCAGCTGGACGGGGTCGGCGGGAGCGAGCCGCTCGGGGTTGTCCGCGGCGAAATCCAGGTCCACGCGCTCCTTGAGCGCGCGGTACGCCTCGGGCGGGAGGAGCGCGGCCCACTGCGCCGGTTCGCCGATGCCGTGGACGATCTTCGTCTCCGCGAAGAGGGGCTTGAGGTATTCGTCTCGCACCCAGGGCCGGTACGCGTCGTAGTTCTCCGCGTCCCGGAGGTGGTGCAACAGCAGCTCGCGCACGAGCGGTTCCTCGTCGCGGACGGGCGGCAGCATGACCAGGCCGAAATCGCGGTTCAGCTGCGCCAGGTGCTCGCCGGAGCGAATCGCCCGGCGGAGTTCCTCGCGCAGGTAGGGCACGTTGCGGGGGAGCTGGAGGTACGCGCGGAAGCGGGCTTCGTCGTAGACGCCCCGGCCGCGGTCGTGGCGCAGGCGGTTGTAGAGCACGTTCGCCTTGAGCGAATTGTGCACGGGGTCGAGGGGGCCGACGAATGCCCAGGCGCGGTCGTAGTAGGCCTCGCGCTCCTCCGGATCGGAGGCCAGGTCCACCTCGTCGGGCGGCACCAGTTTGCCGAGGTACGCGGTGACGAAGGCGGACTGGTTGCGGAGTGCCGGGACCTTGAGCAGCAGGGCGTCGAGCTGGTCCCGCGTCATCGCCGCGTGGATTGCGTGGTGGCCGAAGCCCCGGCTGTCGCGGTAGCGCAGGTCGGCGGCCACGAGCCCGGCCAGGTCCGGGTAGTCGGGGCGCTCGAGCCGGCTGAGCAGGTTGCGGCGCTGGTCGTCGGTGAGGTCGGCGCCCGCGACGAGCCCGAGCCCTTCGTTCTCGATCCGTTCAAGGTGCTTCCGCTCGGCCAGCGCGCGTGCGAGGAGCGCCTCGGCGGAGACCGCGGCGTTGTCGAAGCGGGTCGGGGCGTTGCCGCGCCGCTCGCCCGTCTTCTGCGCGTGCGGAAAGTGAAGCCGCAGCTCGCGCTTCAGGTACTCGAGGGTCTGCGCCGGCTCGCGCCCGTAGTCGAGGAGGGCCTGCCGGTTCATCAGCTCCCGCGCGCGCGCGACGACCGTGCCCCGGTGCTGGCGCACCCAGGCGTCCATGATGTCCCGGTACGCCTCGCGCTGCGCGGTGTTCTGGTAGTGCAGGGCGTGGTAGTAGAAGTAGTCGTCCGTTCCCGGCACGAGTTCCTTCAACGCCTCCTCCCGGTGGTCGGCCAGGGCGAAGGTCTCGGCGAACCCGATCTCCTGGGCGGGGACCGCCATGGGCGGCAGCAGGGCGGCGAGCAGGACGGCGAACAGGACGGTCTTCATGGCGTCTCCTCCCGGAACCCGCTTGTACTCCCTGCGGCACGCGCGGGCAACACACCCCTCGTCGCGCCGCGCCCGGCCGGCGGGTTCTCCGCCTGCGAGACGTCCGCCGGCACGCCTTCCTTTGCGCGGCGGCCCGGCCGCAGGGGCCGCCGGGCCGCGGCCCGCTTGCGGATATACCCCCAGGGGGTATATTGTCTTGCGGTGCGGCGCGGGCCGCGCCCCGGGGAGCGTGGCATGGACTTGCGCGGTGTGGCCTTACGGGTGATGGCGCTGGGTTGCTGCGCCGCGGTCGGCGCGGCGGCGGGGACCGGCGGTCCGGAGGCGGGCTGGGGGCCGGCCGAGTACTGGGCGTTCGCCGAGCGGTCGAACCCGGGCCTGCAGGCCGCCTTCGCCCGGTGGCAGGCGGCGGAGGCGCGCGCCGCGGTGGCGGGCGCCCTGCCGGACCCGCGGCTGACCTACGCGCGCTTTCTCGAGCAGGTCGAGACCCGCGTGGGACCCCAGCGGCAGCGTTTCGCGCTGGCGCAGACGTTCCCCTGGCCGGGCAAGCGCGGCCTGCGCGAGGCCGCCGCGCGCGAGGGCGCCGGGGCCGCGCGCGCGGCGTTCGAGCAGGCGCGGCTGGACCTGTTCCGCCGCGTGCAGGAGGCGTACGCGGACTACTGGCTGCTGGGCCGCCGCCTCGCCATCGCCCGGGAGCACGTGCGGCGGGTCGGGGAACTGGCCGCCGTGGCGCGCGCGCGATTTCGTTCCGGCGCGGCCCCCCAGGGCGCGGTGATCCAGGCCCAGGTGGAGCTGGGCCGGCTCGAGGACGGCCTGCGCTCGCTTGAAAGCCTGCGGGTGCCCGCGGCGCAGCGCATGAACGCGGCGCTCGGCCGCGGGGCGGCCGCCGCGCCGCACCCGCCCGCGGCGCCGCCCGGGTGGGGGATCCCGTTCCGCGACGAGGAGGTCCTGTCCGGGCTTGCGGAGAGCAGCCCGGCGCTGCGCCGGCTCGACCACGCGGAGCGGGCCGACCGGTACGCCGCCGAGCTGGCCGGGCGCGCGTCCTACCCGGACGTCACGCTCGGCGTGGAGTACGTGGACACGGAGGAGGCCCGCATGGCCGGCGTGGCCGGCAGCGGGAACGATTCCATGGCCGCGGTGGTCTCCGTCAACCTGCCCGTCTGGCCGGGCGCGCTGCGCGCGGGGCGCGAGGCGGCCCGCGCGCGCGCCGAGGCGGCGCGCGGGGAACGGGCCGACGCGGAAAGCCGGCTGGCGGCGGACCTCGCGCTGGCCCTGCACGGCCTGCGGGACGCGGAGCGCAGGATCGGGCTCCACGAGCGGACCCTGGTTCCGCTGGCCCGGCAGGCGCTGGAGACGGTGCGCCAGGGGTTCGAGGCCGGCACGCAGCCGTTCGCGTCGCTCGTGGATGCCGAGCGGATGCTCCTGGAACTGGAGCGGGGCCTGGAAGAGGCCCGCGCCGAGCGGGGGAAGCGCGAGGCGGACGTCGTGGCGCTGACCGGGCGCGGGCCCGGTGTGCCGCCGGGCGGCGGGGCCGGCGGCGGGAAAGGAGACGGGGGATGAACCGGCACGGTCGGAAGGGGGCACGGGGCGCGGCGGCCGCCGCCGCGCTCGCCATCGCCTTCGCCGCGGGCGCGTTCTGGCGCGGCGCGGGGGGCCGCGCCGGGCACGCGGCGGGCCACGGCGCGGAGGCGTCCGCGGAAGGGCCGTCCGCGGCCGCGCGCGTGTGGACGTGCTCGATGCACCCGCAGATCCGGCTGCCGGCGCCCGGCCGCTGCCCCCTGTGCTTCATGGACCTGGTCCCGGTGGCGGAGGCCACGCGGGAAGGCGGCGGCGCCCCGCGCGAGCTCGCGCTCGGTCGGGACGCGGCGGAGCGTCTCCGGGTGGAGACCTCCCGGGTGGAGCGGCGGTTCGTCGAGGCCGAGGTGCGCATGACCGGCAAGGTCGACTACGACGAGACCCGTACGGCTTACCTCACCGCGTGGGTGCCGGGCCGCCTCGAGCGCCTGCACGTGGATTTCACCGGCCGCGAGGTGAGCGCGGGCGACCCGATGGTCACGATCTTCAGTCCGGCCCTGCTCTCGGCGCAGGAGGAATTGCTGCAGGCCGCGCGCGCGGCGGCGGCCCTGGGCGGGGGCGGGCTCGAGTCCGTCCGCCTCGGCGCGGAGGCGACCGCGGAGGCCGCGCGCGGCAAGCTGGCACTGCTCGGGCTGTCGCCCCGGCAGATCGCCGCGATCGAGGCGCGCGGCGCGGCGGAGGACCGCGTGGTCCTGCACGCGCCCGCGGGCGGCACGGTCGTGCGGAAGACCGCGCAGGAGGGCCTGTACGTCGAGGCCGGCACGCGCCTCTACACCCTCGCGGACCTTTCGCGGGTGTGGGTGCAGCTCGACGCCTACGAGTCCGACCTGCCGAAGCTGCAACCGGGCCAGCCGGTCCGTTTCGAGGCCGAGGCGCTGCCCGGCCGACGGTTCGGGGGCGCGGTGGCCTTCATCGCGCCGGTGGTGGACGAGGCTTCGCGGACGGTGCGCGTGCGGGTCGACGTGCCGAACCGGGACCGCGCGCTCCGCCCGGGGATGTTCGTGCGCGCCGCGGTGGCCGTGGCGCTGGGCGAGCAGGGCCCCGTGAGCCCTTCCGCGCCGGATGCGGAGCCGCCGCTGGTCGTGCCGGCGAGCGCGCCGCTGCTGACCGGCCGCCGGGCCATCGTGTACGTGCAGGTGCCGGGCCGGGAGCGGCCGACCTACGAAGCCCGCGAGGTGCGGCTGGGGCCGCGCGCGGGCGGGGACTACCTTGTCGCCGCCGGGCTCGAGGAGGGCGAGCGCGTGGTGACCAGGGGGGCCTTTCAACTCGACGCGGAACTCCAGATCCGGGCGGGCCGGGGCATGATGTCGGCCGCGGCGGCAACGGGGCGGACACCGGCGGGGGGCACGCCCGCCGTGGCGCCGCCGGCGTCCGACCCGGCCCTGCGCGCCCGGCTCGGGCGCATGGTCGGAGACTACCTCGCCGTGCAGCGCGCCCTCGTCTCGGACGACGCGGACGCGGCGCGCGAGGCGGCGGCGGCCGCGGTGCGCCGCTTCGACGGAGACCGCCCGGGGCAGGCGGCCGGCGACGCGTGGGGCCCGGTGCGCGAGGCCCTAGCCGCGGCCGTCCGCGGCGTCGCGGAGGGCGGCGACCTCGCGGCGCAGCGGGTTGCCTTCCACGCGTGGTCCGGGCGGCTCGTGGAGGCGGCCCGCCGCTTCGGCGCGGACGGGGAGCCGCCCCGGCTGGCGCACTGCCCGATGGCCTTCGGGAACCGCGGCGCGGACTGGCTGCAGCGCGGCGAGGTGGTGTCCAACCCCTACTTCGGCGCGGCCATGCTGCGCTGCGGCGAGGTGAGGGGGGCGGCGTGGTAGCGCCCGCCGGGGCGCCCGGCCGGGAGGGAGCATGACGGAGCGAAGGCCACCGGCACGGGCGGGCGCGGAGCCCGCCGGCGCGCCGCACCCGGAGCGGTACACGCCCGAGCAGCGTTCCGCGACGGGCCGGCTCATACGGTGCTGCCTGGAGAACCGCTTCGTCGTGGCGCTCCTCGTGCTCGGCGCCGTGCTGGCCGGGCTCGTCGTCGCGCCGTTCGACTGGAAGCTGGGCGGCATCGAGCGCCGGCCCGTGCCCGTCGATGCCATCCCGGACATCGGCGAGAACCAGCAGATCGTCTTCACCGCCTGGGAGGGCCGGTCGCCTCGCGACGTGGAAGACCAGGTGACCTACCCGCTGACCGCGGCGCTGCTGGGCGTGCCGGGCGTGCGGACCGTCCGGAGCCATTCCCTGTTCGGCTTCTCCTCGATCTACGTGATCTTCAAGGACGACGCGGCGTTCTACTGGTCGCGCAGCCGCCTGCTGGAGCGGCTCAACAGCCTGCCCGCCGGCACGCTGCCGGAAGGCGTCCAGCCCGCGCTGGGGCCCGACGCGACGGCGCTGGGCCAGGTCTACTGGTACACCCTCGAGGGGCGCGACCCGGACGGGCGGCCGGCGCCGGGGTGGGACCCGGAGGCCCTGCGCGCGGTGCAGGACTGGCTCGTGCGCTACCGCCTGCTCGCCGTCGACGGCGTGGCCGAGGTGGGGTCGGTGGGCGGGTACGTGCGGGAGTACCAGGTGGACGTCGACCCCGACGCCCTGCGCGCCCACGGTGTCACGCTCGAGGAGGTCTTCGCCGCCGTGAAGGCGTCGAACCTCGACGTCGGGGCCGGGCCGGTGGAGCTCAACCGCGTCGAGTACTTCGTGCGCGGGGTCGGTTTCGTGCGGGGCGTGTCCGACATCGAGAGCAGCGTGGTGCGGACGCGGGCCGGGAACGTGCCCGTGCTCGTGAAGCACGTCGCCCGCGTGACGGTCGGTCCGGCGGGGCGCCGCGGCGCCCTGGACAAGGGCGGCGCGCCGGCGGTCGGCGGCGTCGTGGTCGCGCGCTACGGCGACAACCCGCTGGCGGTCATCCGGCGGGTGAAGGAGCGCATCGGGGAGCTGCGGGCGGCCCTGCCGGCGAAGGTGTGGATCGGGGAGGGAACGCCCCGCGAGACGGCGGAGGCCTACGCCCGCGCGGCGGGTTTCGAGGCCTTCGAGGGACCGGCGCCGAACCAGGCGGGCTGGCTGGCGCACCTGCAGGCCACGCCGCGGGCGCGCTGGCCGGCCTGGGTGAACCTGAGCCGCGTGACCGTGGTGCCCTTCTACGACCGGGCGGGACTGATCTACGAGACCCTCGGCACGCTCCACGACGCCATCTCGCTCGAGATCCTCGTGACCGTGCTGGTCGTGCTGGTCATGGTGGCGAACCTGCGCGGCAGCCTGCTCGTCAGCGGCATGCTGCCCCTGACCGTGCTGCTGTGTTTCGTGGGCATGAAGGCGTTCGGCGTGCAGGCCAACATCGTGGCCCTCTCCGGCATCGCCATCGCGATCGGCACGATCGTGGACATGGGCATCGTCGTCACCGAGAACATCCTGCGGCACGTGGACCGGGCGGACCCGGGCGAATCCACGATCGAGGTCCTGCACCGGGCGGCCAGCGAGGTCGGCGGCGCGGTGCTCACGGCGGTGGCGACCACGGTGGTCAGCTTTCTGCCCGTCTTCGCCATGACCGGCGCGGAGGGCAAGCTGTTCGGCCCGCTCGCCTACACCAAGACCTTCGCCCTGGTGGCCTCCGTGGTGATCGCGCTGACGGTGCTCCCGGCCGCGGCGCACCTCGTGCTGTGCGGCCGGCTCCGCGGCCGGCGGCTGCGCGCGGCGCTGTACGCGGGCGTCGTGCTGGCCGGGCTCGCCGTCGGCGTCCGGGGACCGTGGTGGATGGGCGCGATCCTGGCGCTCTTCGGCCTCTACCCGCTGCTGCGCGATCGGGTGCCGGAACGCTTCGCGCGGCGCGCGCCGGCCGCGGCGGGCGCGCTGGCCGTGTGGACCGCGGGCCTCCTGCTGGCCCGGCTCTGGGAGCCGCTGGGCGCCGCGCGGGGCGCGGTGCGCAACGCGGTCTTCGTCGTCGCGCTCGTGGGCGGGCTGCTGCTGTTCTTCGCGCTCTTCCGGCGGGTTTACCCGCGCCTGCTGCGCTGGTGCCTGGCGCACAAGGCCGCGTTCCTCGCGGCGCCGGCCGCGCTCGTGCTGCTGGGCGCCCTGGCGGGCGCCGGGTTCCCCCGCCTGTTCGGCTGGCTGCCGGCCGGGCTGCGCGCCACCCCGCCGCTGCGCGGCCTCGCGCACGTCTTCCCAGGGCTCGGCCGCGAGTTCATGCCGCCGCTGGACGAGGGGTCGTTCCTGTGGATGCCGACGACGATGCCCCACGCGTCGATCGGCGCGGCGCTCGACGTGCTGGAGACGCAGGACCGCGCCTTCGAGTCGATCCCGGAGGTCGAGTCGGTCGTCGGCAAGCTCGGCCGCGCCGATACTCCCCTCGACCCCGCCCCGGTTTCGATGTTCGAAACCCTCATCACCTACCGGCCGGAATTCGTGACCGACGAGGCCGGCCGCCGCCTCCGCTTCCGCTACGACCGGGCGCGGGGCGCGTTCGTCCGCGACGCGCGGGGGGCGCTCGTCCCCGACCCGGGTGGGCGGCCGTACCGCCAGTGGCGCGACTCCATCCGCTCGCCGGAGGACATCTGGAAGGAGATCGTGAGGGCCGGCCGGCTGCCGGGCACGACCTCGGCCCCGCGCCTCCAGCCCATCGCCGCCCGGATCGTCATGCTGCAGAGCGGCCTGCGCGCGCCCATGGGCGTGAAGGTCTTCGGCCCCTCGCTGGAGGCCATCGAGGCGGCGGCCGTCGAGATCGAGCGGCTGCTCAAGGAGGTGCCCGGCGTCGAGCCCGCCACCGTCCTCGCCGAGCGGATCGTCGGCAAGCCCTACCTCGAGATCGCGCCCGACCGCGCCGCCCTGGCCCGCTACGGCGTGTCCGTGCGGGCGTTCCAGGACGTCGTCGCCACCGCGATCGGCGGACGGCGCGCGACGACGGCCGTGGAGGGGCGCGAGCGGTTCGCGGTCCGCGTGCGGTACGCCCGCGAGCTGCGCGACAGCCTCGAGGGGATCGAACGGGTGCTCGTCTCCGGACGGGCCGGGCAGCAGGTGCCGCTGGCGCAGTTGGCGGAGGTCCGCTACGTGCGCGGGCCGCAGGCGATCAAGAGCGAGGACGCCCTCCCGGTGGGCTACGTCGTGTTCGACAAGCAGCCGGGCGAGGCGGAGGTCGACGTCGTCGAGCGGTGCCGCGCGTACCTCGACGCCCGGCGCGCGGACGGGGGCCTGCGCCTGGCCGCCGGGGTCGGGTACCGCTTTGCGGGCAACTACGAGAACCAGGTGCGGGCCTCGCGCACGCTCGCGCTCATCCTCCCCGTCGCGCTCCTTTCCGTGTTCCTGCTCATCTACCTCCCGTTCCGCTCCGTGCCGGTCGCGGCCCTCGTCTTCCTGGGCGTGTTCGTCGCCTGGGCGGGCGGCTTCCTGCTGCTGTGGCTCTACGGCCGCCCGTGGTTCCTCGACGCCGCGGTCTTCGGCGTTTCCCTGCGCGAGGTCTTCCAGGTCCACCCGGTAAACCTCAGCGTGGCGGTGTGGGTGGGGTTCCTCGCGCTGTTCGGCATCGCCACCGACACGGGCGTGCTCCAGGCGGCCTGCATCCGGCAGGTCCTGCGCCGGACCGCCCCGCGCACCCGGGCCGCGGTGCGCGAGGCCGTCGTCGAGGCCGGCGTGCGCCGCCTCCGGCCCTGCCTCATGACCACCGCGACCACGGCGCTCGCCCTGCTTCCCGTGCTCACCTCGACCGGGCGGGGCAGCGACGTGATGGTGCCCATGGCCATCCCCTCCTTCGGCGGCATGCTGGTCCAGGCGGTCACGATGCTGGTCGTCCCGGTGCTCTACGCCGCGCTGCGCGAGCGCGGGCTCGCCCGGGCGCCTTCGGGCCTCCCGCACGGCGCGCCGCCGCCATCCGGGGCTGGACGGGATGCGCCCGGATAGGATTCCATGGCCCGTGGACGGCCGGGCCCGGCGGCGGACGCCGCGCGGGCGGCCGGCCGGGGAAGGGGTGGGCCATGCTCGGTGCCTTTCATCAGGCGGTCGCGGCGGCCGCGCTGGCGGCCGCGGGGTGCCTCGTTCCGTCCCCGTCGCGGGGCGCCGCCGCGGAGGCCCCCGCGGGCAACGTCGTGGTCACGGGCGCGTCGCGGGTGGCGGCGTTCGACCCCGCCATGCCCTCGCGCCAGATCGGGTGGTTCACGCCCGGGTCGCGCCTCGAGCGCGAGGGCGACGCCGGGAACGGCTTCGTACGGGTCCTGTACCGCCCGCCCTCGGGTGCGCCTGTCCGCGCCCTCTGCCGCGCCGCGGACCTCGGACCGGCCCCCGGCGCGGCTCCCGCCGGGGAGGCGCAGGACACCCCGGCCATGAACGCGCTCCTCGGCCTGGACCTGTGGGCCGACGGCTCGCTGTGGGACGACGCCGACGTGGACGCCGCCGGGCGGCTCGGCTGGCCGGAGGAGTCGCGCACGTCCTACGGGGCGAGCTACCGGCGCTACGCGGGCGCCGGCGAGAAGGTGCTCGGCGCGCGCCCCTACTCCCTGGCGCTGTACGGCGAAGAGGGCCTCGCGTCGCAGGTCTCGATCGTCTTCGCGAACAAGGGCGACGCGCTGCAGTTCGTCATGCTGAGCGACGACCGCCGCGCGCGCCGCGACGCGATCAAGTCCTTCGGCGCGACGCTGGAATCCGACGCGGAAACCATCGGTGCGGCGCTCGAGGCCCGGCTGGGCCCGTCGTCGCGCGCCGTGTACGGCGACCGCAAGCTCCGCGAGGTGGTGCGGCGCTGGGACTGGGCGGGCCACGCGCTCCTCCTCGCCGTGAAGGAGAACGAGTACGTGGGCCTGCGCATCGTGCCGGCGGAGGTGGCCGACAGCCGGGGCCGCGCCGACCGCATGACCGACACCGAGCTGAAGAAGATTCTCGCGACGCGGGTCGATCGCCGGCCGAACGGCGACGTGCTGGTGACGGACCTGCCCATGGTCGACCAGGGGCCCAAGGGGTTCTGCGTGCCCGCCACGTGGGAGCGCTACCTCCGGTTCATGGGCATCCCGGCGGACATGTACGTCCTGGCCATGGCGGGCGGAACGGACTTCGGCGGGGGCACCGACGTCGAGTGGATGAAGGAGAACGTGGCGTCACTCGTGACCCGCTACCACCGGCGGCTCAAGGACGTCTCGCAGCACCTGCGGCTCGCCACGGTGCGCAAGTACATTGACGACGGGCTGCCGCTCATGTGGACGGTCGAGCACGACGAGTGGCTCAGCGGCCAGATCAGCCGGCGCACGGCCCGGCGCGCCGGCATGACCGACCCGGAGGCCTGGTCCGCCACCCTGGAACCGGTGCGCAAGGAGGCCCGCCGCTTCAAGCCCGAAGGGGGCGGCCACCTGTGCATGATCATCGGGTACAACGAGCGGACCGGCGAGCTGGCCGTGACCGACTCGTGGGGCCCCGCCTTCGCCGAGCGGTGGATGACGGTCGAGGAGGCCGACGCCATCCACCGGGGCACCCTCTCCGTCGTGACCTGGTGAGCTTCGCCCCGGCCCGCCGGGGGGGGCGCCGGCGTCTCCGGCGCCTCAGCCGTCGAGCGCCTCGCGGACGGCCCGGCCGAGAGACTCCGCGGTGAAGGGTTTGCGGACGTAGGCCACGAGGCCCAGTTCGTGCGCCGCCACGGTGCGGTCGGTTTCCGCGAAGCCGCCCGCGAGGATGCCGCGCTGCCCCGGCCGGCGCTCCAGGATGCGGCGGAACACCTCCACGCCGTCCGCCGCTTCGCCCAGGACCAGGTCCATAACGACCAGGTCCACGCCGTCCGTCCCGTCGAAGAGGGCGAGGGCTTCGCTCGAATTCGACGCCGTCGCGACCCGGTAGCCGAGGTCCCCGAGCAGCTCGGCGGCCGCCTTCCGGTGCTCGGCGTGGTCGTCGACGACCGCGATGCGCTCCGAGCCCGCGTACGCGGGCCGCGCCGGGGCCGGCGCGTCCGCGGCTTCCGGAACGACCGGGAAGCCCACCGAGACGACCGTGTCCCCGGGCGGTTCCGCCCCGCAGGTGATGAACCCGCCGTGCCCCCGGGCGATGGCGACGACGGTCGTGAGGCCGAACCCCCCGCCCCGCTTCCGGCCGAGCCGCCGGACGGCGAAGTAGGGTTCGAAGGCCCGGTCCAGGTGCTCGGGGTCGCTCCGGCCGGTGTGCCGCACCTCCACGCAGAGGAAGTCGCCTTCGCCGGCCTCGTCGTAGTGGCCGGCGGGTTGCGGGTGGTGCCGAAGCGACGTGGCCACCGTCACCCGCGGGTGGTCTCCGCCCGCCGCCTCGAGCGCGTGGGCCACCAGGAGCGAGACGGCCTGGCGGACGCGCCGCCGGGTGCCCTGCATGGGGGGCAGCTCGCCTTGGAAGCGCGCGTCGAGCGGCACCTCGATCCGGCCGTGCTGGGCATCGCGCACGGCGGGCGACGCCAGGGCTTCCCGCACGACCTCGTCCAGGGCGAGCGTATCGTTGCCGCCCGTTTCCGGCGCGGCGGCGTGGCGCAGGCTCCGGATGAGGCTGCCCACGCGCTTGGCGGCGGCGTCCGCCGACTCGGCCAGCGGCCGCATCGGGCTGTCGTCCGGGAGGGCCTTGAGGAGGCGGGGCGCATCGCGCTGCAGCTCGTGCACGGCCTCGGTCAGCTCGGCGGCGAGCCCCTCCGCGAAGAGCGCGATCGAGCCCATGCGGTCCATGCGCGCGTGGCGGTCGCGTTCGCGGCGGCTCCGCGCCACGGTGGCCTCGCGTTCCTTCAGCAGCTTGCGGCGCAGCCCGTGGGCGTCCAGCACCGTGCGGAGCCGGTGCGCGATCTCCTCGGGCCGCGCGGGCTTCTGGATGTAGTCCGAGGCGCCCTCGCGGACCGCCTCGATGGCGCTGGTGGCCGTGCCGTGTGCGGTGATCACGACGACCGGCAGGTCGGGCTCGCTCTCCCGGAGCCGTCGGAGGAGGGCCATGCCGTCCATGCCGTCCATCACCAGGTCGGTCAGCACGATGTCGACCTGCTTGCCGCGGAGCTGCTCCAGCGCCTCCTGCGACGTCGAGGCGGTGAGCACGTCGTACCCTTCCTCCGCGAGGCTGCCGGAGAGCCCGCTGAGCACGAGTTCGTCGTCGTCGACGACCAGCACCCGGTGATTCATCGTTCCTCCCCCGCCAGCGGAATCCACAGCGTGAACGTCGTGCCCCGTCCCTCGGCCGTTTCTACCGCGATCCGGCCGCCCCGTCCACGCAACACCGACTCGGCCACGCTCAGGCCGAGCCCGGTGCCCCGCTTGCCCTTCGTGGTGAAGAACGGGGAGAAGATCTTCGAGAGGAGGTGCGCGGGGATTCCCGAGCCCGTGTCGCCTACGCGGATGACCGCCTCGCGCCGCGCCTCCTCCACGGCGAGGGTCAGCGTGCCGCCGCCGGGCATGGCGTCGCGCGCGTTCATGAGGAGGTTGAGCAGCACCTGCACCAGCTCCTGGTGCGGCATGGCGACCTCGACGTACGCGGCGGACGCGCGCACGTCCAGCCGTATGCCGGACGAGGAGAGCTGCGGGCCGAGCAGTTCGCGGACGAACTGGAGCGCGTCGGCGACGCGGGAATGCCCCTCGTCGCGGCTCCCTTCGCCGCCCAGCCACAGCAGGCGCTCGATCAGCCCGGAGATCGATTCGACGCCGCGCTCGACCATCTGGAGGCTGCGCAGGGCCCCGGGCCGTCCCTCCAGCTCGCGGCGCAGGAGGCTGAGGTGGCTGAGCATGCCCTGGAGGGGGTTGCTGACCTCGTGCGCGATGCCGCCCGCCAGGAAGCCGAGCGAACTGAGTCGGTCGGCCCGCTCGAGGATCTCCTGCTGCCGGACCTGCATGATCGTGTGTTCCATCGCGACGCGCGCGTCCTCGGCCTCGCGCCGCTCGGAGATGTCGGACACGAGGCCGTCGAAACCGGTCACGCGGCCCCCGGCGTCCCGCCGCACCACGACCGTGTTGCGCACCCACCGCAGGCGTCCGTCCTTGCGGACGAGGCGGTGCTCGACGGCGGGGGTGTCCTCGCCGGTGAGTACCGCCTCGCTCTGGCGCAGCACGGCGGCCCGGTCGTCGGGGTGGACCATCTGGTACCACAGGAGCGGGTTGTTCGCGTAGTCGTCCGTCGTGTAGCCCGTCACCGCCTCGCAGCCCGGTCCGTGCCGCGTGGCCGCGGCCCGGCCGTCCCGGACGTCGACCTCGTACACGTAGTCGGTGACGGTCGCCAGCAGGCGGCGGTAGCGCTGCTCGCTCTCCTGCAGGGCCTCGGTCCGCTGCGCCACGCGCCGCTCGAGCTCCCCGCGGTAGGCCTCCAGCTCCGCCTCGGTGCGCTTGTGCGAGGTGATGTCGCGCGAGATGCCGAACGTGCCCACGATCCGGCCGAGCCGGTCCGTGAAGGGCAGCTTCGTGGTCGACACCCAGGTCACGTGCCCGTCGGGCCAGGTCTCCTTCTCCTCCTTGCTGATGACCGCCACGTTCCCCCGGAGGAGCATCTGCTCGTCCCGCAGGGCCTGCTGGGCGTGCTCGGGGCTGAAGAAGTCCCGGTCGGTCTTTCCCACGGCCGCCGCGGGATCCGGGAGGCCGAACCACCGCGCCAGCCGCTCGTTGACCAGCGTGAAGCGGCTGGCGGCGTCCTTGAAGTAGATGTGGTCGGTCGAGAGGCGCAGCAGCGACTCGAAGCGGGCGCGCTCCTCCTCGCGCAGCTCGGCCTTCCGGGCGCGGTCACGCAGCGCCTCCGCGGCCCGCCGCTGCTGTCCGAGCCAGAGGCGGTGCAGGTGCCGCAACGAGAGGGCCGCGGCGACTGCGAGCAGCAGGGCGGTGGCCATGTGCGAGGCCCACGGCGGCGCGTCGCGCCACAGCGCGTGCTTGAGCGCCTCGGCGGCCAGGACGCCGGCGGTGGCGGTGAGGACCGTCCGCCTCCAGGGCGCCCGTTCGCCAGCCGCCTGCGGTGCGCCGCCGTGCCGTGTCGTGGGGCTCATGCCGGAAGTATACGCGGCCCGGCCCCCCGGGAACACCGGCTTTTCGGCGCGTCCCGGCGCTGGCCAACGTGGGACAACATGGTACAGTGCGGCCGGGCCCGGGTGGGACAGGATGGAACGGTGAAGACGGCATTTCTCGACAAGCTGATGGAGCGGCTGGACCGGCTGGACCCCGGCAGCGTCCAGTCGCACTTCCTGCATCTCGCCCGCGAAAAGGGCCTTCTGGAGACCGTGTTCCACGCGCTGCAGGAGGGCATCACGGTATTGGACGAGCGGGGCCGCATCCTCTACGCCAACCGCGCCGCGGAGAAGCTGCTGGGCCTGGCCGGCGAAGATGCCGTGGGCTCGCCCATGTCCCGCTACCTGCGGGAGATCGAGTGGCGCGAGCTGCTCGGCGGCGGGGAGCAGGAGGGATCGCGCCTGGTCAGCCGGGAGGTGGAGATCAGCTACCCGGAGCACCGGTTCCTGGCCTTCTACATCATGCCGCTGGCCGCCGGGGAGGCCGCCGGGGGGGGCTCGGTCGTGATTTTCCGCGACGTCACGCGCGACCGGGAGCACGAGGCGCGGAGCATCGCCTCGGAGCGTCTCCGCGCCATCATGCTGCTCGCGGCCGGCGTGGCGCACGAGATCGGCAACCCCCTCAACTCGCTCACGATCCACCTCCAGCTCCTCCAGCGCGAGGTGCAGGCCCTGCCGGCCGGGCAGCGGGAGGCGATCGGGTCGCTCGTGGACGTCGCCGGCCGCGAGGTGACCCGGCTCGACCACATCATCAACCAGTTCCTGCACGCCGTGCGCCCCGTCACGCCCCGGCTGGAGTCCGCGCCCCTCGTGCCCCTGCTCGAGGAGACGGTACGGTTCCTCGCCCACGAGATCGCCGACCGCGGCGTGCGGGTCGAGTGGGAGCGGCCCGACGCGCTGCCCGGCGTGAAGGTCGACGTCAACCAGGTGCGCCAGGTGTTCTTCAACCTGGTCAAGAACGCCGTGGAGGCCATGCCGCAAGGCGGCGTGCTGCGGATCGCGCTGCGCGCGGTCGACCGTTTCCTGGCCGTGACCTTCGCGGACTCGGGCGAGGGCATCGACCCCGGGCAGATGAGCCGGGTCTTCGACCCGTACTTCACCACCAAGGCGGGCGGCACGGGGCTGGGCATGCTGATCGTGCAGCGGATCGTGCGGGACCACGGGGGCGAGATCGAGATCCAGAGCCACCCCGGGGAGGGGACGGCCGTGACCGTCTTCCTGCCGCGCGAGGACCGGCTCGTGCGGCTGCTCCGGGCCCCGCGGCGCGGCCGGCGGGGGGCGGGGCCCGCGAGGGAGGAGGCGCCGTGAAGACGAAGCCGACCCTGCTGATCGTCGACGACGAGAAGAACACCCGCGAAGGGCTCGCCCGCGCGCTCCGGGGCCCCTACCGCGTGCTGCTGGCCGACACCGGGGCCCGCGCGCTCGAGCTGCTGGGCGGGGAGACGGTCGACCTCCTGCTGAGCGACGTGCGCATGCCCGGGATGGACGGGCTGACGCTCATGCGCCGCGCCCTGGCGCGGACCCCCCAGCCGGTCTGCATCCTGCTTACGGCCTACGGCACGATCGAGACGGCCGTCGAGGCGATGAAGGACGGCGCGTACGACTTCCTCACCAAGCCGGTCAACCTCGACCGGCTCGACCTCCTGCTCCAGCGCGCCCTCGCCAGCCGCGACATGGAGAAGGAGAACCGCCGGCTCCGGGAGCAGCTCGACGCGCGGTACGGACTCGAGCAGATCGTCGGCACCTCGCCCGCGATGGAGGAGGTCTTCGACACCATCCGGCAGGTGGCCCCCTCCCGCGCCACGGTGCTGGTCCAGGGCGAGAGCGGCACGGGCAAGGAACTCGTCGCGCACGCCGTGCACCAGCTGAGCCCGCGCGCCAAGGGGCCGTTCGTGGCCGTGCACTGCGCCGCCCTCGCGCCCTCCCTGCTGGAGAGCGAGCTGTTCGGCCACGAAAGCGGCGCGTTCACCGGGGCCGTCGAAAAGCGGCTCGGCCGTTTCGAGCTGGCCGACGGCGGGACGCTGTTCCTCGACGAGATCGGCGAGATCCCCGGCAGCGTCCAGGTCAAGATCCTGCGCGTGCTCGAGGAGCACCGCTTCGAGCGGGTGGGCGGGCAGGCCACGCTCGACGTGGACGTGCGGCTGATCGCCGCCACCAACCGGGACCTCGAGGCGATGGTCGAGCAGGGCACGTTCCGCGGCGACCTGTTCTACCGGCTGCACGTCGTGGCGATCAACCTGCCGCCCCTGCGCGAGCGCATGGACGACATGCCGCTGCTCGCCAACCGCTTCCTGCGCGAGTTCGCCGCCGAGAACGGCAAGCAGGTCGAGGGCATCACCGCCGACGCCCTGGACGTGCTCATGGGCTGTTCGTGGCCGGGCAACGTGCGCGAGCTGCGCAACGTCATCGAACGCATGGTGGTCATGGGCCGTGGCGACAAGCTGAGCGTGCGCGACATTCCCCCGGGTCTCCGCGAGGCCGCCGGCGCGCCCCGCCCGCCCCGGGGGCGCCACGGCGCGGACCGGTCGCTCTCCGAGCTGGAGCGGGCCGCCGTCACGCAGGCGCTGGAGGCCTGCGGGGGCAACCGGGTGCAGGCCGCCCGCCGGCTCGGCATCAGCCGCCGGACGCTTCACCGCAAGCTCAACGAGTACGGCCTGCGCGAACGCTTCCAGCGGCGCCGGGCCAAGGAGGCCGGCGCGTGAGGCCCGGGGGCGCCGGCGCCTTGCCACGGCGGCCCGGGGCCGCTAGGATGGGCGCCGTCTTGCCACAGGAGCACGTGTAGCCCATGTCACGCAGGCCGTTCGAATCCAAGGTTCAGGACCTCGTATACAACATCGACACGGGCTTCGGGCTGCGCCTGATCCAGATCGGCCTGTGCGTCCTCGTCCTGCTCACCGTGATGCTCTTGTTCACGGCCACGCAGTTCCGGGGGCTCAAGGACGCCGACGCGATGGACGCGGCGCAACTCGGCCGCAACCTGATGCTCCACAAGCGGTACGTGACCCAGCACGTCCGGCCGGCCAGCATGGGGTACCTCGCGCAACACCGGGGCGGCCCGCAGGTCGACGGGCACCCCGAACTGTTCCGCCCGCCCGTCTACCCCGCGATACTGGCGGCGGGGTTCCGCGCGCTCCGGGGCTCGTTCAACGTGCAGAAGCCCGGGGGGGTGTACCCGCCCGAGCAGTGGATCATCGTGCCCATCAACCACCTGTTCACCCTGCTGACGGGGGCGATGCTCTTCCTCGCGGCCCGCCGTCTCTTCAACTTCCGCACGGCCGCGGTGGGCCTCGCCATCTTCTTCCTCAGCCGCATGGTGTGGGACGACAGCGTGTCCTGCGTCGGCCTGCCCGTGGTCTCGTTCTTCGTCACGTCGGCCTTCTACTTCGCGCTGCTGGGCGTCGACCGGCAGCGCGAGGGGCGCCCGGCCGGGAGCTGGGCCGTGCCGCTGGCCGTCTCCGCGGCGTGCGTCTCGCTCGCCGCGCTGACGCGCTACGGCGCGCTGGCCGTCCTGCCCGGCCTGCTGCTCTACCTGGCGCTCTCCCTGAAGCGGCGGCGCGCGCTGGTCACCTCGCTCTACGCGGCGCTGGCCGTCGCCCTGCTCGTCCCCTGGTTCGCGCGAAACGCCGCCGTGTGCGGCAACCCGTTCGGCCTCGCGCTGCACAGCGCGCTCAGCGGGTCCCGCGCGGTCCCGGCCGACGTCTTCGACCGCGTGCTCGCCCCGGAGCTGACCGCGGGCGGCATCCTGCGCGCGCTGCAGGTGAAGTGGCTCACGAACACGGCCGACTTCTACGGCAACCGGCTGTTCAGCCTCGGCGACGGGCTGCTCTTCTCCTTCTTCCTCGCGGCGTTCTTCTTCCGCTTCGTGCGCCGCGACGTGCACGTGTTCCGGTGGTGCCTCGGCGTCTCGATGCTCTCGCTCCTGTTCGCGGCGGCTTTCTACGGGGAGTCGACCTTCCGCCTGGTCCACGCGTTCTGGCCGTTCGTGATTCTCTACGGCCTGGCCTTCTTCTTCCTGCTCCTGGAGCGGCTGCAGCTGCGCGCGCGCCTGCTCAACATCGCCGTGACCGTGCTCTTCGCCGGCCTGTCCGTCATCCCCCTGGTCCTGGCGCTGCTCCCGCCCCGCGTCGGGGTGCCGTACCCGCCGTACTTTCCTCCCTTCATCACGCACGTCTGCGGCCTTCTCGACCCCGGCGAGGTGCTGTGCACCGACATGCCGTGGGCGACGGCGTGGTACGGGGAACGCACCTCCGTGCTCCTGCCGCAGACGGTCGACGAGTTCTACGCGATCAACGACTACCAGCGCCGCATCAGCGGGCTCTACTTCACGACGATCACGCGCGACAAGGCCTACGCGCGCGTGCTCCGCTGGGGCGAGTACCGGACGTGGTTCCCGATCCTCCAGGGCCGCATCCCCGGCGACTTCCCGCTCACGCAGGGCTTCCCGTTGAACAACGGCGACCAGCTCTTCCTCACCGATCGGCCGCGGTGGACCGACACGGACCAGCCCGACCGCTGACGCCGGACCCGCCGGCTCCCCGCCGCGGCGCGCCCCGGCGTGCCGGCTACGTGCTGGTGGTGGCGCTTGCGCTGGTCGGCCTGCTGGGCATGCTCGTGTTATGGGCCTCCGCCCGGGCCCGCGCGGGGGCCCGCCTGGCGCGGGCCGGTTTCGACTCCTTCCGCCTGCGCGCCGCCGCGGGGGCGGCCGTGCGCCGCGCCGCGGAGCGGCTCGCCGCCGACGGGGACCCGCAGGTGGACCACACGAACGAGGCCTGGGCGGCCGCGGCCGAGTACACCGGCCCCGGGGGCATCCGCGTGCGCGTGGAGGTGATCGACGAGGACCGGTTCTTCGACCTGAACAACCTCGCCGTGCCCCCGGGCACGGCCCACGGGCTGCCCGCCGTCGAGGTTCTCGAACGGCTGCTGCGCTCCTGCGGGGATCCCGACACCGGCCGGCGCGTGCCGCCGCTCCGCGACTGGGTGGACGGGGACGGGGAGGGCCCCTTCGAGACCCCGGCCTACGCCGGCGACCTTCCTGCGCGTGCCTGCCCCGACGCCCCGCTCACGGGCTGGCTCGAGGTGGCCTCCGTGCGCAACTGGTCGGCCGGCTACCTGGCCGATCCCGCGCTCGGCCGGCCGGGCGGCCGCCCGGGCGTCCCGCTCGAACGGGTGGCGACCGTCGTGCCGCGCGCCGCGCGCGCGATCCGCCCGCTGAACGTCAACACCGCCGGCCCCCGCGTCCTGGCCGCCGTACTGCGTCCCGCGGCGCTGGCGGCGCTGCTCTCGATGCGGGACGCCGCGCCGCTGCGTTCGCTCGACGGGCTGACCCTGCTCGTCGATCCCCTCGAGTTCGAGCGCATCGGGCCGTGGCTCGACGTCCGCAGCACGGTCTTCCGTCTGCGCGCCGTGGCGGCGGACGGCCGCGCCGCCGCGGAAGTGACCGCGCAGGCGGAGCGCCTCGCCGACGGGCGCATCGCGTTTCTCCGGTGGACGGAGGGGGTGCCGCCGGGCGCCCCCTGAGCGCCGCGCGCGGGCCGGGGCCCCGGGCCGCCCGGCGCCGCGGCCGCCAGCGCGGCGAGCGCGCTTGACGGGTTCGCGCGCATCCCGGACACTGCGTCCGGCTTGGGTACGAAAGGCGTGGCGGTGCCCCTATTCCTCACATCGACGGGCTACGGTGTCGACGTGTCCCGCGGTTTCGCGGCCGTGGCGAGGGCGCGCCGGGGCCCGCGCGGCCCCGCGGTGGAGGTCCTGTTCGCGGGCGACCCGGCCGCGGAGGGCGGGGCCTGGGCCCGCGCCCGGGACGCCCTGCGGGCCGCCGGCGAGGCGCGCCTGGCCCTGGCCGCCGCCTCCCTGCCGGCGGCGGACGCCGTGACCCGTCCGCTCACCGCGCCCATGGCCTCCGTCCGGAAGGCGCGCCGCGTGCTGCCCGCGCTGCTCGACGTGGACCTGCCCTTCCCGCTGGAGGCGTGCGTCGTCGCGTTCACCGGTGTCGCGCGGGACCGCCGCGCCGGCGGCGTGCGCGCCACGGCCCTCGTGGCGCGGCGCGAGGCGGTCGACGCGCGCCTCGCGGAGCTCCGGGAGGCCGGGGTCGAACCGGATGCCCTGCCGCACGAGGGCTTCTGCCTCTGGTCGCGCAGCGTCGCGGAGGAGCCGCCCGACGGCCCCGGCCTGCGGGTGGTCGCCTACCTCGGCACCGACCGGACGGCGTTCGCCATCGGGCGCGGCGCGCGTTTCGAGGCGGCGCTGGGCGGCCGCGCGGCCATGCCCGCCTCGCCGGACGCGGTGCCGCCGGACCCGGGGTGGACGGCGCTGGCGGGCCGCCTGGCGCGCCTGCTCCAGTCGCGGGCGGCGCCGCCGGGCGGCGTGCGCGTCTGGTGGTGCGGCCCCCTGGCCGCGCGGCTGGACCCGGCGTGGCGCGACCGGTGCCTCGCCTGGCCCGGGGCGGCGGCGCCCGGCGAGCACCGCGAACCGGCCTCGTTCCTGGCGCGGGCCCTGGCGGCGGGCGCGGCCGGGGCGGCGGAGACGGGCGACCTGATGCCGCCGGGCGAACCCTCCGCCTGTCTCGACGCGCTGCGCCGCCGCGCGCTGGCCCGCGGCGCGGCGGCGGTGGCGGGGGCCGCCGCGCTGACCGTGGTCCTGCAGGCCGGCGGGGTGCAGTTCGTCCGGCTCCGCGCGGCGCAGGCGGAGCGGCGCGTCGCGGCGCTCGCGCGCGAGGTGACCGGTTTGGAGCGGATTCCCCGCGGCTTCGAGGCGCAACGGGCCCGGGAGGCGGCCGCCCGGCGCGAGGCCGCGCTGGCGCCCCTCGGCCGGCTGCAGGCCCCGTCGCTCACGGTGCGCATGGCCTCCTGGCTGGCCGGCGCGCGGCGGCTCGGCATCAGTTTCGACACACTGGAACTCGACGGGCAAACGGTGTCGCTGCGCGGCGCCGCGCCGGACTGGGGCGCCTGCGACCGCCTGGCGCGGGAGGTGGAGCGCGCGGGCTACGGCGTGAAGGTGCAGCGCGGCGAAGCCGGGGCCGACGAGCGGGTGCCGTTCGCGCTCGAGGGGGTGCGTCCGTGACCGGCCCGACCCGGCCGGCCTGGATCGTCCTCGCCGCCGCGGCGGCCGTCGCGGCCGCGGCGGGCTTCTCGGTGTGGGCGTGGCGGGCCGGCGGCGAGGCCGCCCGCACGCTGCGCGCGCGCCGCGCCACGCTGGCCGACATCCGGTCCGTCGCCGCGGGGGCCGGCCGGAACCTGGCGCTGCGCGAGCGGCTCGAGGCGCTGCCGCGGCACGCGCCGCCGCCCCTGGCGGAACTGGCCCGCCGCGAGGCGCCCGGCGCGCGGGGCGTCCAGGTCGAGCCCGCCGCCGGGACCGGCGCGGAGGGCGGCTGGGCAAGCCGCCGCGCCGGGGTCTTCTTCGAGGAGGTCCGGCTCGAGGAACTCGGCCGCTTCGTCGCCGCCTGCGAGCGCGCGCGGCCGCCGTGGCGCCTCGTGTCCGCCCGGGTCGCGGCGGGCGGGCCCGCGCCGGGCGTGGCGCGGGCCACCCTGGAGCTGGAGGCGTGGTCGAAGGGGGACGCGCCGTGAGCGGCGCTGCCGGGAGACCCGCGGGCGCGGCCGACACGTCGGTGGCGCGGGCGCTCGAGGCCCTCGCCGGCCGCGGGCGGCGGGAGCTGCTGGCCAACCTCGTCGCGCGCGACCTGAAGAGCCGTTACAAGGGGTCGCTGCTCGGCTTCCTGTGGACGATCCTGACGCCCCTGTTCATGGCGGGCATCTACGTCTTCTTTCTCCGGCTGCTCGCCGGGCGGGGCGTGCCGCTCACGGAGATCCTCATCGGCGTGTTCGCGTGGCAGTTCACCGTGCAGTGCGTGCAGAACGGCCTCTCGAGCATCACGGGCAACTCCAACCTCGTGAAGAAGGTGTACTTCCCGCGGGTCATTCTCCCCGCCGCCGCGACGGCCGCCAACCTCGTCGGGTACCTGCTGTCGCTCGTGGTGCAGTTCGTGCTGGTCGCCTGGCTGCTCGCGCGCCAGGGGCAGGCGATGAGCCCCTGGGTGTTCGCCCTGCCGCTGGCCGTCGCGCACCACGCGCTGTTCAACTTCGCCCTCGCGCTGCTGCTCGCGGCGGCGAACGTGTACTTCCGCGACACGCAGCACCTCGTGGGGGTCGGTCTGGGCGCGTGGTTCTTCCTCAGCCCGGTCATGTACAACCTGTCGTTCCTGGAGCGATTCGCCGGCGGCCACACCTGGATCGCCTCCGTCTACCTGCTCAACCCGCTGGCGGTCGTCATCACGGCCTACCGCGCCCTCGTCCTGCCCGGCGTCTCCTTCCCCTGGAACGCCTGGAGCGCGGCCGGCCTGGCGCTTCCCCTCGTCCTGCTGGCGGCGGCGCTGGGGGTGTTCCAGCGGGCGCAACGCCACTTCGCGGATCAACTTTAACGGGACGGCACCATGACCCGCACCGCCATCGAAGCCAGGGCGCTGGGAAAGGCGTACCGCGTTCGCGGCGCGTCGGCCCCGACGCTGTTCGGGGCGCTGCACGGCGCGCTGAGGCGGCGCCCGTCGGAAACCTTCTGGGCCCTGCGCGACGTGACCTTCGACGTGCCGGCGGGCGCGACGGTGGGCGTGATCGGGCCCAACGGCTCGGGCAAGAGCTCCCTGCTCGGCCTCGTGGCGGGCACCATCGCCCCGACGCGCGGCGCCGTGCGCGCCGAGGGCCGCATCTCCTCGCTGCTCGAACTGGGCGCGGGGTTCCACCCGGAACTGACGGGCCGCGAGAACGTCTTCCTCAACGCGGCGATCCTCGGCATTCCCCGCGAGGACGTGCGGCGGCGCTTCGACCACATCGTCGGGTTCGCCGGCCTGCGCGAATTCATCGACATGCCGGTCAAGCACTACTCCAGCGGCATGTACGTGCGGCTCGGTTTCGCCGTCGCGG
Source organism: uncultured bacterium (assembly GCA_963744655.1). Classification (GTDB taxonomy): domain Bacteria; phylum Verrucomicrobiota; class Kiritimatiellia; order PWTM01; family PWTM01; genus CAVUUJ01. The sequence continues at coordinate 1,991,201 of CAVUUJ010000002.1, forward strand.
TCGAGATGGACCCCGACATCCTGCTGATCGACGAGGTGCTCGCCGTGGGCGACATCGCCTTCCAGCTCAAGTGCCTGGACCGGATCCGCGACTTCCAGCGCCGTGGCAAGACGCTGCTGTTCGTTTCCCACGCGCTGCAGACCGTCGAGGAGTTCTGCGACGAGGCGCTGCTCGTCCACGGCGGCCGGCTGGTGGAGCGGGGGCCGCCCGAGGAGGTCGTGCTCCGCTACATCCGGGGCTACATGGGCGAGGGGGGCTACCTCTACACCCAGGAGTTCGGGACCCGCGACGTGGAGCTCCTCGACGTGACGCTGCGCGACGGCGAGGGGCGCGAAACCGCCGTGTTCGCGTCGCGCAAGGCCATGCACGTCGACATCCGCTACCGCGCCCGCGTGCGCGTCGAAAGCCCGGTCTTCGGTTTCTCGGTCAAGACGGGCAACGGGATGTTCGTCTACGGCAGCAACACCCAGATCGCGGGGCACGAGACGGGCCCGATCGAGGGGGAGGGCCGCGTGCGGCTCTCGCTCGACCCGCTGGCCCTGATGCAGGGCAACTTCTTCCTCTCGCTCTCCATCCACTCGTGGGACCACGCCGTCCAGTACCACCGGCGCGAGGACTGGTACCCGTTCGCGGTGCGCAACGAGGCGGGCGACGTGGGCCTCGTGGCCTTTCCCTCCGCCTGGTCGCGCCCGGCGGGCGGCGGCGGGTCCTGACGCGGCCCCGCCCGGGAGGCGCGGGGGCCTTCCCGAAGCGCGTCGCGTCTGCTACCATGCACCGTGTTCGTCCGCCGGGGAGGTTGGGTTCCGGATGCAGGAAGGCGACAAGACGATCAAGGTCTACCTGCGCGAAATCGGGCAGGTCGCGTTGCTCACGCGGGCCGACGAGGTCCGGCTCGCCGCGCGCATTCACCGGGGCGACGAGGCGGCCCGGCAGTTGATGATCCGCGCGAACCTGCGGCTGGTCGTCAAGATCGCGCAGGACTACGCCCGCTTCGGCCTCCCGCTGCTCGACCTCATCTCCGAGGGCAACATCGGCCTGATGAAGGCCGTCGAGCGCTTCGATCCCGCCAAGGGCGGCAAGCTCAGCACCTACGCCGCCTGGTGGATCAAGCAGTCGATCAAGCGGGCGCTCGCCAACCAGAGCAAGACCATCCGGCTGCCCGCCCACCTCGTCGACAAGATCTCCCGCATGCGCAAGGCCGAGCGCAAGCTCACGGAACGGCTGGGCCGCGAACCCAACGCCGCGGAGGTCGCCCGGGAACTCGACATCCCCGCGGCCACCGTCAACCACTGGAACACGGTCGCCATCCGGCCGACCTCGCTCGACGCGCCGATCGGCGACAGCGAGAGCGGCACCTTCAGCGAGATCATCGGCGACGACCGCGCCCGCTCGCCCTACGACGAGATCAACGACAAGCAGCTGCTCGAGGAGGTGGAGAGCCTGCTGCACCGGCTGGACCACCGGGAGCGCGAGATCCTCAAGTACCGCTACGGGCTGCAGGGCGTCACGGTCGAGACGCTGGAGAACGTGGGCAAGCGGTTCGACATCACGCGGGAGCGCGTGCGGCAGATCCAGAACGCGGCCCTGCTGCGACTGCGCGACCTGCTGGAGGAGACGGCGCCCTCGGAACAGGAGCAGGAGGAGGCGTGACGGCGGAACGCATCCGCGCGGCGATACGCGACGTGCCCGATTTCCCGGCGCCGGGCATCCTGTTCAAGGATCTCACGCCCGTGCTCGCCGACGCGGCGCTGTTCGCGGAGGCGGTGGACCTGTTCGTCGAGCGGCACCGCGGGACCGCGCTCGACAAGGTGGCCGTCGTGGAGGCGCGCGGCTTCCTCTTCGGATCGGCCGTGGCGCGCGCCCTAGGCCTCGGCCTCGTCCCCGTCCGCAAGCAGGGCAAGCTGCCCTACCGCACCGTCGAGGCCTCCTACGAGCTGGAGTACGGGTCGGCCACCCTCGCCCTGCACGAGGACGCCGTGGCGCCCGGCGAGCGGGTGCTCGTCGTGGATGACCTCCTGGCGACGGGCGGCACGGCGGCGGCGACCGCCGGGCTCGTCGAGCGGCTGGGCGGAACGGTGGCGGAGCTGGATTTCCTCGTCGAACTCGCCTTCCTCAACGGCCGCGCGAAGCTCGCGGGCTGGACGGTCTTCGCCCCGATCGTCTTTTGAAGCGCGCCCGTAGGCCGGCGGGCGAGCCGGCCGGAACGGGTGGGGGAGCACCCATGCCGGAATCGCCGCCAGCCTGTCCCGCCCCCTCGGTCGCGGTGCTGTTCGACATCGACGGCACGCTGCTCAGCGTCCCGGGCGCCGGCCGCCGCGCGTTCCGCCTCGCGCTCCGCGACGCGTTCGGGCTTGAGGACGACATCGCCCACATCAACTTCTCCGGCGCGACGGACCTCGACGTGTTGGACCGCCTCCTCGCCCGCGCGGGTGTCGAGGCCGACGCCGCGCACCGGGAGGCCTTCTTCCGGAGGCTGGCCGCGCGCCTCGACGAGTCGATCCGCCTCGTGCCGGTCGAGCCGCACCCCGGGGCGGCCGCGCTGCTCGAGCGGCTGGCCGCGCGCCCGGAGGTCGTGGTCGGGCTCGTGACGGGCAACGACGAGGCCTGCGCGTGGATCAAGCTCCGCCATGCGGGCCTGCACGGTCATTTCCTGCTCGGGGCCTTCGGCCAGGAGCACGGCGACCGCCTGGAGCTCGCGCGGCGCGCGCTCGAGCGCGTGCGGCGCCTCGCGCCGCGCGGCGCCCCCCTGCGCGTGCTGCTCGTCGGCGACACGCCCTCGGACGTGGCCGCCGCGCGCCACATCGGCGCCGCGGCCGTCGCCGTGGCTACCGGGCAGGTGCCGGCGGGGGAGCTGGCCGGGCACCGCCCGGACGTGCTCCTCCGCGACCTCTCCGACACCGGGGCGGTGCTGGCGGCCATGGGGCTGCGTTCCCCTTGACGGCGGCCGGCGGGGCACGCTTACTAGTCGCCCTGTCGCGCGCGGGCCGGAACGACCCGGCCCGGCCGCGCGCCGGGTGCCCGGAGCGAAGAGGCCCCGGGGGGCCGGCCGCGGACCCCGGCGCCGGAGACCGTGCCATGAGAGACCTCGACGACGTGCGGATCGGCATCATCGGGCTGGGCTACGTCGGCCTGCCCCTCGCGGTCGCCTTCGGCCGGCGCTTTCCCGTGACCGGTTTCGACGTCAAGCCGGGGCGCATCGCCGAGCTGGCCGCCGGGCGGGACGTCACGCTGGAGGTGTCGCCGGAAGAACTCGCGTCGGCCGACCGGCTGGTCTACAGCAGCCGGATCGAGGACCTGAAGAACTGCAACGTGTTCATCGTCACCGTCCCGACCCCGATCGACGAGCACAAGCGGCCCGACCTCAGCCCGCTCGAGCGGGCCAGCCACACCGTGGGCCGCGTCCTTTCGAAGGGCGACCTCGTGGTCTACGAGTCCACCGTCTACCCCGGCGCGACCGAGGAGGTGTGCGTGCCGATCCTCGAGCGGGAGTCGGGCCTGCGTTTCAACGAGGACTTCTTCGCCGGGCTACAGCCCCGAGCGCATCAACCCCGGCGACAAGGAGCACCGGCTGTCGGGCATCGTGAAGGTGACGTCCGGGTCCACCCCGGAAGCGGCCGACCTCGTGGATGCGCTGTACGGGCGCGATCATCGACGGCGGGCACGCACCGCGCGAGCAGCATCCGCGTGGCCGAGGCGGCCAAGGTGATCGAGAACACGCAGCGCGACGTCAACATCGCCCTCGTCAACGAGCTCGCGATGATCTTCGAGCGCGCTCGGCATCGACACCGACGAGGTGCTGGCCGCCGCGGGATCGAAGTGGAACTTCCTGCCCTTCCGGCCCGGCCTCGTGGGAGGGCACTGCATCGGCGTCGACCCCTACTACCTGACCTACAAGGCGCAGGCGATGGGCTATCACCCGGAGATGATCCTCGCCGGCCGCCGGATCAACGACAACATGGGCCTCTACGTCGTGTCCCGCGTGGTGCGGCTGATGACTGACGCGCCGCATCCACGTGAGCGGATCGCGGGTGCTGGTCATGGGCCTGACCTTCAAGGAGAACTGCCCCGACATCCGCAACACGCGCGTCGTCGACATCCTCCGCGAGCTGAAGTCGTTCGAGGCCGAGGTGGACGTGACCGACCCCTGGGTCGCGCCGGAGGACGCCCGCCGCGAGCACGGCATCGAGCTCGTGGAGCAGCCGGAGGACGGGGCGTACGACGCCGTCATCCTCGCCGTGGCCCACGCCCGGTTCCTCGAACGGGGCGCGGAGGGCATCCGCCGCCTGTGCAAGCCGCGCGGCGTGGTGTTCGACGTGAAGTACCTCCTGCCCGCCGACGCCTCCGACGGGCGGCTGTGACCCCGCCCGCGGCCCGCCGCGGCCGGGTTGCCGCCCCGGGGGGCTTCCGCTAGGCTGGCGGAGAGGTGAGCACCCCGCTTCGACACCGCCTGGAATACGCGGCCCTGCGCGGGCTCGGGGCCGTCTTCCGGTTCCTGCCCTACCGCGCCGCGCTGGCCCTGGCCTGGGGGCTCGCCGCGTTCGGTCACTTCGTGCTCCGTTTCCGGCGCCGCGAGGCGCTGCGGCGGATACGCCTCGTGCTGGGCGCCGGTCTTGCCCCGGCGCGCGCGCGCCGCATCGCGTGGGTATCGTGGCGGAACCTGTTCTTCAACGCCGTCGAGCTGATCCGGCTCCCGGCGGCGGACGACCGGTGGTTCGACCGCCACGTGGACGTGACCGAGCTGGAGGCGCTGCGGCCCCACGCGGACGCGGGCCGCCCCCTGGTCGTCGCCACGCCCCACGCGGGCAACTGGGACCTGGCCGGGCTCGCGGCGCACCGCCGGGGGCTGCCCTTCTTCTTCCTTGCCCGCCGCCAGAAGAACGCGCTGACCGACGCCTATCTCAACCGCCTGCGCGGGCTGACCGGCGTCCGCACGGTGCTCAACGACGAGCACGTGCTGCGCGGCGTGCTCCGCCGGCTGCGGGCCGGCGGGTTCCTTGCCATCCTGCCCGACGTGCGCGCCCGCACGCCGGCGCTCGCCGTGCGCTTCTTCGGCGGGGAGGCCAACCTGCCGGCGGGCATGGCCCTCTTCGCCCGCCGGACGGGCGCGCCGGTCTACCCCGTGTTCCTGACCCGCCGGGGGTGGACGGTACACCACGCCCGCCTGTTCGAGCCCGTCGCGCCGGACCCGTCCGCGGACCGGGAGGCCGACGTGCTCCGCGTCACGCAGGCCGTCGCGGACCGGTTCGACCGCGCCGTCCGCGAGCAGCCCGAGCAGTACTTCTGGTACAACAAGCGGTGGGTGCTGGACCCGCCCGGCCCGGCGCCCGCGCCCCGCTGAACCCGCCGCCCCGCCTCGCGGGCGGTCCTTCGGCATTGATCCGCCCGCCCGCCTTCGCCTACCATCGCCGCGCGCGCCCGGCCCGGCGATCCGGCCGCCGCGCGGGGAGCCCCCGAGCATGCGCAGACCCGAGAGCGTACATCTCCAGCACCTCGCCCGCTGCTGGTCGGCCCTGCGGCTCACCGTCGAGACGCCGCGGCGCTTCCCCTCGTGGGACTACATCGTGCTGACCGCCGCCAGCGAGGCGCAGGCCGGGCTCTACCGGCTGTGCCTCGAGGAGGCCCGGGACCGCGGCATCCTGCCCGGGAAGACGCGCACGCTGGTGGTGCCCGACCCCGGCGGCCGGCGGATCGGCAGCGGGGGCGCCACGCTCAACGCGCTGCGGGCGCTGGCCGGCCTCGACGCGGAGCTGGCGGACCGGCGCATCCTGCTGCTGCACTCGGGCGGCGACAGCCGCCGCGTGCCGTGGGCGAACGTCTTCGGCAAGGTCTTCCTCCCCGTGCCCCTGCAGGCCGATCCCGACCACCCCGTGCCCGCCCTCTTCGACCACCTCGTGGCCGTCTCCACCCCCCTCGCGCTCTCCATGCGCGGCGGCGGGCTGGTTGCCCTCGCGGGCGACGTGCTGCCGCTTTTCGACGCCGCGCGCGTCGCGCTGCCCGCGGACGGCGGGCTGGTGGTCACGACGCCCGTGCCCCTCGACCTCGCCGCCCGCCACGGCGTGATCGTGGCCGGCGGGGACGATGTCGTGACCGAGCTGCTGCAGAAGGCCGCCCCGGCCGAGCTGGCCGCGCGCGGGGCCCTCATCGAGGGCGGGTCCGCGCTGCTCGACACCGGCATCTGGTCGTTCACCGGCTCGGGGCTGGCCGCCCTCGCCGAAGCCGCCCGCGAGCCCGGCTCGCTCGACCGGCTCCTGGAAGCGGGGGAGCTGTTCGCTCTACGAGGAGATCGCCTGGGGGTTCGTGCCGGGCAACCGCGGGGCGCTCGCCTCCCGGCCCTGGGCCGGCGCGCTCGCCCGGGCGCTCGCCGGGCAGATGCTGCGCCAGTACCGCTCCGACGACCTGCTCTTCCTCCACTTCGGGAGCAGCGCGGAGGTCCTCGACCACTTCGGCCGCTCGTGGTTCGGCCAGCTCGCCCCCCGCATCCTCGCCGAGGAGGGCACGCTGGTCTCCCCGACCGCGCGCGTCTACGAGTCGTCGCTGCACCCCGACGCGCGGGTGGGATGGGGCAGCCTCGTCGCGGGCTGCCGGCTCGGCGAGAACGCCAGCGTGGGGCACCGCGCCGTGCTCGTGGGGGTGGACGACGGCGGCGAGGCGCTGCACGTGCCGGACAGCCGCTGCGTGTGGGAGGTGCCCCTGCTCGGCGAGGGGGAGGGGCGCTCGGCGGTCCTGGCCTGCTGCGGCGTGGACGACCAGCCGGGCGAGCCCTTCGAGCGGGCCACCTTCTGCAACCAGGGCTTCTCCCGGTGGCTGGACGACCACGGCGTCGGGCCGGAGGCCCTGTGGGAGGAGGGCGAGCCGCGCGTGCTGTGGACCGCGAGGCTCTATCCCGTGCAGGTGCTGCCCGGCAGCCTGCAGCTCCTGCAATGGATGCTGGACGACGGCAGCGGACCCGGCGCGGAGCGGCAGCAGGCGGCCTGGCTGGCCGCGGAGCGGGTCAGCCTCGCCGACATTCACCGCCGCGCGGACTTCCGGCGCTGGCTTCACCGCCGGGACGAACTGCGCGCCGGCGTCATCCTGCGCACGCTCACGCGCATCGTGTCGGGCATGCAGGACCGCAACCTCCACGCCCTGGTCGGCCAGTTCCGTTCGCCCGGCCTGCGCGCGCGCGCCCTCTCGCTGGCGGACCGGCAGCTGGCCGGGCCGTGGCGGCCGGGCATGCCCGCGTCGGCCAGCCGGCGACGGCAGATCCGGGCCGACCTGCTCGCCGGCGGCGGCGCCGAAGCCGAGGCGCGCCGCGCGGCCGACGACGCCTTCGCCGCCGTCCAGGAGGAGGTGGCGCGGGCCGTGAGCTTTGCCCGGCCCGAGCCGGTCGGCGGGCTGCGCGAACGCCGGGTGTCCGTGGCGCTGCCCGTGCGGTTCGACATCGCCGGCGGGTGGAGCGACACCCCGCCGTACTGCCTCGAACGGCCGGCCCTCGTGCTGAACTTCGCCATGCGGCTGGAGGGCCGCTGCCCCGTGCAGGCGGACGTCGAGGTCCTCGACGGGCCGCGCTGGGAACTGGTCGTGGAAGACCTCGGCCGGGAGGCGGTCGTGTCCGATCCCGCGCAGACCGTGTCCGCCGGTGGCCTGGGCGACCCGTTCCTGCTGGTCAAGACCGCGCTGCGCATCACGGGGTACGGCGGGCCGGAGGGCATCACCCAGGGCGTGCGCGTCCGCACGCGCGCCGCCGTGCCGAAAGGGAGCGGGCTGGGCACCAGCAGCGTTCTCGGCGCGGCGGTGATCCGCGCGCTGCAGCAGCTCGCGGGCCGGCCGGACGACACGGAGACGGTCAGCGACCTGGTACTCGTGCTCGAGCAGCAGATGCGGACCGGCGGCGGCTGGCAGGACCAGGTGGGGGGGCTCGTGCCCGGCGTGAAGTGCATCCGCACCCGGCCCGTGCGCCCGCTCCGCATGTCCATCGAGCGCGTGCCGCTGCTCCCGCAGGTCGTCGAGGAGCTCGAGCAGCGGCTGGTCATCGCCTTCACGGGCCAGCAGCGCCTGGCCCGCAACATCCTCCAGATCGTCGTCGAGCGCTACCTGCGCCGCGAGGCGCGCACCCTCTCGGCGATCCGCGAGCTGGTCGAGCTCGCCGACGACGGCCGCTCGGCGCTGGCCATGGGCCGGCTCGACGAGCTCGGCGGGGTGCTCCGCGGCGCGTGGGACGTGCTGCAGCAACTCACGCCGGAGTGCAGCAACCCGCGGATCGACGCCCTGTTCCGGGGGGTGGAGGACCTGGTAACGGGCGGCAAGCTCGCCGGCGCGGGCGGCGGCGGCTTCATGGGGCTGCTGGCCAAGGACCCCGGCGCGGCCCGCCTCGTGCGGGAGCGCCTCGCGGGATTCGATGCCGAGGTGCGGGTGTACGACTGGCGGCTGGCCGGCCCGGCGTAGCGCGTGCCGCGGCGGACCGTTGGCGCGGAGGAGGAGCGAGGCGATGGAGCACGCCCCGGAGAGCACGTTCGGGCAGGACGGCGCGGCGGAAGCGCCCGCGGCCGCCGGGCCCGCCGGCGCGGCGGGGGGCGGGGCGCTCCTCTCCGTTCTCGTCCCGGTCTACAACGAGCGGGCCTTTCTCGAGCGGCTCGTGCGCAAGGTCCTGGCGGCCCCGCTGCCGGGGGACATGGCGCGCGAGGTCGTCCTGGTCGACGACGCCTCGACGGACGGCACGGACGAGGTCGTGCGCCGCCTTGCCGCGCGCTACCCGGACCGCGTGCGGGCCTTCTTCCAGGAGCGCAACCAGGGCAAGGGCGCGGCCCTGCGCCGCGCCGTGAACGAGATGCGCGGCAACTACGCCATCTTCCAGGATGCCGACCTGGAGTACGACCCGAACGAGTACCCGATGCTGCTGCAGCCCCTGCTCGAGCACGGGGCGGACGCGGTCTACGGCTCGCGCTTCGCCACGCGCACGATGCGGCGCGTGCTCAACTACCACCACGCCCTCGGCAACAAGCTGCTCACCACGCTCTCGAACTGGTTCAGCGGGCTCAACCTCACCGACATGGAGACCTGCTACAAGGCCTTCCGCGCCGACGTGCTGCGGACTATCCCGCTGCGCTCGAACCGGTTCGGCATCGAACCCGAGATCACCGCCAAGGTCGCCAAGCGCCAGTGCGTCGTCTTCGAGGTGCCGATCAGCTACTACGGGCGCGGCTACGCCGAGGGAAAGAAGATCGGGTGGAAGGACGGCCTGCAGGCGCTGGGCGTCATCCTCCGGTACTGGGCGGTGGACGACTGCTACGAGGAGCGCGCGGGGCACGAGATCCTCGCCGACCTCGCCCGCTCGCGCCGTTTCAACCGCTGGATGTTCTCCGCCGTGTCGCCCGCGCTCGGCCACCGCGTGCTCGAGATCGGTTCCGGCATCGGGAACATCAGCCGGCTGCTTCCACAGCGGGAGCGGCTGAGCCTCACGGACGTGGACGAGGAGTATCTCGGGCTGCTGCGCGACGCGTTCCGCGGCAACGAACTGGTGGACGTCTCGCGGCTGGACCTGGTTCGGCGCGAGGACGCGGAGCGGCGAGCGGGACAGTACGACACGGTCGTCTGCCTCAACGTGCTGGAGCACGTCGAGCAGGACGGCGAGGCGGTGGCGAACCTGGCCGCGATGCTCGAGCCGGGGGGCCGGTTGGTGCTGCTCGTGCCGCAGCACCCATGGCTGTTCGGCGAGTACGACCGCGCCCTCGAGCATCGCCGCCGGTACAGCCGGCGGGGCCTGCGCCGGTTGGTCGAGGCGGCCGGCCTGCGCATCACGCGCCTGAGCGGGTTCAACGCGCTGGCGATCCTGGGCTGGTGGCTGAACAGCACCGTCCTGAAGCGCCGTCGCATGGGCAGGCTCCAGATCAAGCTCTTCGACCTCTGCGTGCCGTTCATGCGCGTCTTCGAACGGGTGCTGCCGCTGCCCGGCATCTCGCTGGTCTGCGTCGCCGAGAAGCCGTCCGCCGCGGGCGAGCCGCGGGACGCGGCGCCGTGAAGTCCGACCCCGCACGGCTGCCGCGGGCCGCCGGCATCGCGCGCGATGCCGGCGCGGCCGTCATGGCCGTGTACGGCCGGCCGGGGGCGGTCGCGCGCAAGGAGGACCGCTCGCCGCTGACCGAGGCCGACCGGGCGTCGCACGCGCTCATCGCGTCGCGCCTCGCCGCGCTCGAGGTCGACGGCGCCCCGCTGCCCGTGCTGTCGGAGGAGGGCCGCGCCGTGCCGTACGCGGTGCGGGCGGCGTGGCGCCGTTTCTGGCTCGTCGACCCGCTGGACGGCACGAAGGAGTTCCTCAAGCACAACGGGGAATTCACGGTCAATATCGCGCTGATCGAGGACGGGCGGCCGGTCCTGGGGGTCGTGTACGCGCCGGCGCTGGACGTGCTGTACACGGGGGCGGCGGGGGAGGGCGCGTTCCGCCGCGCGGGCGCGGGCCCCGACGAGCGGCTGCCGCTCGCGGCGCGGCCGGCGCGGTTCACGGTGGTCGCCTCCCGCTCGCACATGGACGCCGACACGGCGGCCTGCATCGAGGCGTTCCGCGCGCGGCACGGCGCCGTCGAGCAGCGGTCGATCGGCAGCTCCCTCAAGCTCTGCCTGGTGGCTGAGGGCGCCGCGCAGGCCTACCCGCGTTACGCCCCGACCATGGAGTGGGACACCGCCGCCGCGCAGGCGGTGGTCGAGGCGGCGGGCGGCCGCGTGCTCGCGCGCGGCACGTCCGACCCCGTGCGCTACAACAAGCCCGACCTGCACAACCCGCCCTTCCTCGTCCTCGGCGCCGGGGTCGAGCCGGTGTAGCCTTCCACCGCCGGCCGCCGGGCACTTCGCGCTTGGCCTCCGCCGCGCAGCGGCGCCATAGTCCCCGCGTGAAAACGGGGCGTACCTCCGCATGACGGCCGCCGGGGCGAGCGCGCCCGGGAGGGCGTCGGACCTGACCTGGCACGGCGGCGCCGTGACCCGCGGGGACCGGGAGCGGCTCCTCGGCCAGCGGGGCTGCGTCCTCTGGTTCACGGGCCTGAGCGGTTCGGGCAAGTCGACCGTGGCCCGGGCCGTGGAACAGGCGCTCGCCGCGCGCGGGCGGCTGGCGTACGTGCTCGACGGCGACAACGTGCGCCACGGGCTGAACGCCGACCTCGGCTTCTCGGACGGGGACCGCCGGGAGAACATCCGCCGGCTGGCGCATGTCGCGGCGCTGTTCTGCGACGCCGGCGCCATCACGCTGACGGCCTTCATTTCCCCCTTCCGCGCCGAGCGCGACCTCGCGCGGCGCGTGGTGGAGGCCGACCCCGCGGACGCGCCCGGGCGGCCGGGCGCCGCCCCGCCGCCGCGGCGCTTCTTCGAGGTGTATGTCGACACGCCCCTCGACGCCTGCGAACAGAGGGACCCGAAGGGCCTCTACGCCCGGGCGCGCTCCGGCGCCCTCCCGGCGTTCACCGGCATATCCTCCCCCTACGAGCCGCCCGACCGCCCGGACCTGCGGCTGCCGACCCACGCGCTCGACGTGCCCGCGTGCGCCGGCCGCGTCCTGGATCTCCTGCGCGCGCGCGGCGTGATGTCCTTGACGAACGGAGGCGGTTCAGGCCCATAAATAGAGGCGGGCGGCGGGCCCACGGCAACCTTTCACGCGGCGGCGACATGTCCTCCTACAACCTGACCCATTTGAAGCAGCTCGAGGCGGAAAGCATCCACATCCTCCGCGAGGTGGCCGCCGAGTTCGAGCGGCCGGTCATGCTCTACTCCATCGGCAAGGATTCCTCCGTCATGCTGCGCCTGGCCCAGAAGGCGTTCCACCCGGGCCGGATCCCGTTCCCGCTGCTGCACGTCGACACGACCTGGAAGTTCCGCGAGATGATCGCGTTCCGCGACCGGACGGCCAGGGAGGTCGGCTTCGACCTGCTGGTGTGGATCAACCACGAGGGCCGGCGGCTCGGCATCAACCCCTTCGACCACGGGTCGGAGAAGCACACGCAGGTCATGAAGACCGAGGCGCTCAAGCAGGCCCTCGACCACTACCGGTTCGACGCGGCGTTCGGCGGCGCCCGGCGCGACGAGGAGAAATCGCGCGCCAAGGAGCGGGTGTTCAGCTTCCGCGACCGCTTCCACCAGTGGGATCCCAAGAACCAGCGGCCCGAACTGTGGAACCTCTACAACGCCAGGGTCAACAAGGGCGAGTCCATCCGCGTCTTCCCGCTCTCCAACTGGACGGAGCTGGACATCTGGCTCTACATCCTCCGCGAGGACATCCCCATCGTTCCGCTCTACTTCGCCAAGGAGCGTCCGGTCGTCGAACGGGACGGCGTGCTGATCATGGTCGACGACGACCGCCTGCCGCTGCTCCCCGGCGAGCGGCCCCGGATGCGCAAGGTCCGTTTCCGCACCCTGGGCTGCTACCCGCTGACCGGGGCCGTCGAGTCCGAGGCCGAGACGCTGGAGGACATCGTGGAGGAGATGCTGCTCGCCACGACCTCCGAGCGGCAGGGCCGCGTCATCGACTACGACGGCGCCTCCTCGATGGAAGAGAAGAAGAAGGAAGGGTATTTCTGAGCCCGCCGCACGCCATGGACGCCACCCGCATCACCGACTACCTCGAGCGGCACGAGCGCAAGGACCTGCTGCGCCTCCTCACCTGCGGCAGCGTCGACGACGGCAAGTCGACGCTGATCGGGCGGCTGCTCTACGACGCGAAGATGATCTACGAGGACCAGCTCGCCGCGGTCTACCGCGACACCGCAGGCGCACGGCACCACGGGGACGGACTTCGACCCCGCGCTGCTGACCGACGGCCTGAAGGCCGAGCGGGAGCAGGGGATCACGATCGACGTCGCCTACCGCTACTTCTCGACCGACCGCCGCAAGTTCATCATCGCGGACACCCCGGGCCACGAGCAGTACACGCGCAACATGGCCACCGGGGCGTCCACGGCCGACCTGGCGATCATCCTGATCGACGCGCGCCACGGCGTCATCACCCAGACCAAGCGCCATTCCTTCATGTGCTCCCTGCTCGGCATCCGCCACCTCGTCGTGGCCGTCAACAAGATGGACCTGGTGGACTGGTCCGAGGAGGTCATGGCGTCCATTCGCGCCGACTACCTCGGGTTCGCCGCGAAGCTCGAGGTGGGCGACATCCACTTCATCCCCCTCTCCGCCCTCAAGGGCGACAACGTCGTGGAGCGCAGCGAGCACATGCCCTGGTACGAGGGCGCGACGCTGCTGAACCACCTGGAAACGGTCAACATCGCCACGGACCGCAACCTCATCGACCTGCGCTTTCCGGTCCAGTACGTGCTGCGGCCGAACCTCGACTTCCGCGGATTCAGCGGCACGGTCGCCTCCGGCGTGCTGCGGCGGGGCGACGAGGTGATGGCCCTGCCCTCGGGCCGCCGATCGCGCGTGAAGTCCATCGTGACCTGGGAAGGCGAGCGCGAAGAGGCGTTCCCCCCGCTGGCGGTGACGGTGACGCTGGAGGACGAGATCGACGTCAGCCGCGGCGACGATGCTCGTGCACGTGAACAACGTGCCCCACGTGGCCAACCGGTTCGACGCGATGCTGGTCTGGATGCACGAGGACCCGCTGCGGCTGGAGCAGGGGTACCTCGTCAAGCACGTGACCCGCACCGTGCCCGCGGACGTGTCCCGGGTGCGCTACCTCGTCGACGTGAACACCATGCACCGCCGGCCCGCCCGGGCGCTCGAGCTCAACGAGATCGGCCGCGTCGAGGTGGAACTGCACCGCCCGGTCGCCTTCGACGCCTACGCCCGGAACCGCCAGACGGGCGCCTTCGTCGTCATCGACCGGATGACGAACGTGACCGTGGGCGCGGGCATGATCCTCGAGCGCGACCCGAACGCGCTGGTGGTCGACCGGCCGGCGCGCACGTCGCCCAAGTCGCGGGCGATCCGCGCGCGGACCGGCGGGGTGAGCGCCGCCGAACGCGCGGCGCGGCTGGGCCACCGCCCGGCCACGGTGTGGCTCACCGGGCTGCCCAAGTCGGGCAAGACGACGATCGCCTACGCCCTCGAGAAGCGGCTGTTCGAACTCGGCTGCCTGGCCCACGTGCTCGACGGCGAGAACATGCGCCTGGCGGTGAGCGCGGACCTGGGGTTCGAGGCGAACGAGCGTTCCGAGAACCTGCGCCGGGCGGCCGGCATCGCGCGGCTGTGCAACGACGCGGGGCTGGTGACGGTGTGCGCCTTCGTTTCGCCCTACGGGGCCGACCGCGACCGGGCCCGCGCCGCGGTGGAGGCGGGGGACGGGGGCGCGGTCTTCCTGGAGGTCCATGTCGCCGCGCCCCTCGAGGTCTGCGAGCAGCGCGACGCGGAGGGCCTGTACGCGCGCGCGCGCCGCGGGGAGCTCGAGCATTTCTCCGGCGTCACGGCACCCTACGAGCCGCCGGCCCGGCCCGACCTGGCGCTGCCGACCGGCGAACTGGACCCGGCCGCCTGCGTGGACCGCATCGTGAAGGCGCTCCGGGCGCGCGGCGTGGTGTCCTGAGGGGTGCGGCGGCCTCCGCCCCGCCGCGCGCGGTCTCGACACGGAGGGGCGGCCGCGCTACCAAGCGGGCCGTGGCGGCACCCCGTTCAACCCTGCGCCGGCCGGCCCCGGGCCGCGCGCCCGCGCGGCTCCTCGCGGCGCTGGCCGCCGGCCTTTCGCTCTGCGGCGGATGCGCCACGGAGCGGGCGGGGCTGCTCCGGACGCTGCCGGCGGCGAGGCGCGCCGCCCCCCGCACCTACACCGTGGAGGCCACGGCCTACTGTCCCTGCGGCCGCTGCTGCAATTGGCGGCGCGCCGGGTTCGGCCGGGCGGTCGTCGCGTCCGGCCCGCGGCGCGGGCAGCCCAAGCGCGTGGGCCGGACGGCCGGCGGGACGCGGGCGCGGCCGGGCACGATCGCCGCCGATACCGGCGTGTTCCCCTTCGGCACGGTGCTGTACGTGCCGGGCTACGGGTACGGGCGGGTCGAGGACCGCGGGGGGGCGATCCGGGGCCTGCGGATCGACGTGTTCTTCCGGACCCACGCCGCCGCCGTGGCGTGGGGGCGCCGGCGGCTCGAGGTGCGGGCCTGGCTGCCGTGACGGGGCCGCGCGGCGGCCCGGGTCAGGCGCGGTGCGCCTTTGCCGTCTCGACCAGTGAAGCGAATCCTTCCGGGTCGTTGTAGGCGATCTCCGAAAGCATCTTGCGGTTCAGTTCCACGCCCGACTTGGCCAGCGCCTCCATGAAGCGGCTGTACGAGATCCCGTTCTGCCGGCAGCCCGCCGAGAGGCGGCTGATCCACAGGCCGCGGAAGTCGCGCTTCTTCGTCTTGCGGTGCGTGTAGGCCTGCGCCAGGGCCCGGTCCACCGTCTCGGTGGCGGTGCGGAACAGCCGGCTGCGGCCGCCGCGGTAGCCCTTGGCCAGGTCGAGCTTGCGCTTGCGGCGCTGCCGGGAAGCGGGTGCGTTGGTGGCTCTTGGCATGACGAACGTCCTCCTGGATGATGCCGCGCGCGGATCAGGAATGGATCTGGCCGATGACCCGCGCGGTATCCGCCTTGGAAAGCATGCCGCCGGCGCGCAGCTGGCGCTTCCGCTTGCGGGTCTTGCCGCTCAACAGGTGCCCGCGTCCCGCGGAGGAGCGCTTCACCTTGCCCTTGGCCGTGAGCTTGAAACGCTTGGCCACCGCTTTCCTGGTCTTCTGCTTCGGCATGGCATCCTCTGCGTTACGGCCCCGCCCGGGCCGGGATTCAAGGACGGGCGTCGCCCCGCGGCACCCTCCTGCCCGAAAGGCGCGCATATGTAGGCCATCCGCCCCCGCTTGTCCAGCGCATTCCCTTGCCCTTTTTTCCTGCCGGGTCCGCAGGGCTCTGCTAGGCTCGCCCCGTGGAGGCCGCCGGACACACCAGCCTGCTGGCCCGCATCGGGCGGGGCGCCCGCGAGCGGGGGCGGCGGATGCGCTTCGCCTTCAGCGTGGCGCTCGCCGTCCTCGTCGAAGGCGCCCGCCCGTCGAACTGGACCCCGCCCCTGCGGTCCGTCTTCCTGCGGCAGGTGCTCTTCACGGGGGTGGACGCCGTGCGCTTCGTGGCCACGATCGGGGCCCTGGTCGGCCTCGCCGTCGTGCTGCAGGCGCACGTGTGGCTGACGCGCCTGGGCCAGACGGCCCTGTTCGGGCCGCTTCTCGTCGCGGTGCTCGTGCGGGAGGCGGGGCCGCTGCTGGTCAACTTCGTGCTCATCGGGCGCACGGGCACGGCGATCGCCGCCGAGCTCTCCGCGATGCGGGTCACGGGCGAACTGCACGTGCTTGACGCGCAGGGCGTGGACCCCTTCCTCTACCTCGTCGTGCCCCGCGGCCTCGCGGTGGCCCTCTGCGCCTTCTGCCTGACGGTGCTGTTCCTCTTCACCGCGGCGCTCAGCGGCTACGCCGGCGGGCTGCTGATCGGCGCGGCGGTCGGCCGGCCGGGCCTCTTCTTCCTCGACATCCTGCGCGCCGTGCGGCCCGCCGACGTCCTGGGCCTCGCGGCGAAGACGTTCGTCCCGGGGCTCCTCACCGCCGTGCTCTGCTCCCTCGAGGGGCTCGGGGTGCAGGGGGCGCTCAGCGAGGTGCCGCAGGCCGTGAGCCGCGCGGTCGTCCGTTCCGTGGTGATGCTCTTCGTCCTCTCGGCCCTCGTGTCGCTGCTGACGTACCTCTGAGCCATGACGACCCCCCCCAGTCCCGCGGCGGAAGCGAACCGGTGCTCCGGTTCGACGGCGCGGTGTTCGAGGAGCTCGAGGCCCCGGTGGATTTCGCCCTCGCGCCGGGCGACGCCGCGATGCTGCTGGTCGACGAGTTCGCGCGCCACCCGCTCGCGGACGCCGCGGCGGGCCTGGCCGCACCCGTCCGCGGCCGCGTGCTGTTCGACGGCGCGGACTGGGCCGTCCTCGGTCCGCGGGAGGCCGCGGCGCGGCGCGGGCGGATCGGCCGCGTCTTCACCGGCGCCGCGTGGATCAGCAACCTCGACCTCGACGAGAACGTGCTGCTCGCCGCCGCGCACCACCGCCGGACGCCCCCCGGCGGGGCGCGCGAGGCGCTGCGGGCCTGGGCGCGCCGCTTCGGGCTCGACGAACTGCCGGACACGCGTCCCGCGTGGCTTGAGCGTGTCGACGCCCAGAAGGCCCAGTGGGTCCGCGCGCTGTACGCCGAACCCGCACTGGTCGTCCTGGAGCGGCCGAGCGACGGGGTGGACGCGGACGCCGCCGCGGCGCTGACCACGGCGCTGCGGGCCGGGTGCGCGCGCGGCGCGGCCGTGCTCTGGTTGACCGCGAATCGCCACCTGTGGGAGAAGAACCCGATGTCCGCCCCGCTCCACGGCAGGCTGTCCCGGGCGGGGGTGCGGTGGTCCGGCGCCGCGGACGGCGCCGGGGAGGAGCCGGTATGAGCAAGCCCTTCAAGTTCCATTACGTGAACGAGCTCGTCGGCGGCTTCGTGCTGCTCGTGGTCGCCGCGCTGGTGGCCGCGGTGTTCGTCGCCGGGCAGGCCCAGCGCTGGTTCGAACCGCGGTACGACCTGCACGTGGACCTCCCGCCGGAGGGGTCGTTCGGGCTGCAGGCGGGGGCCGCGGTGGACCTGCTCGGCACGCCCGTCGGCACGGTGGAGCGCATCGTCGTGGAAGACGACAGCTCGATGCGCGCGGACCTCGTCGTGCGCGGGGACTTCGCCCGCTTCATCCGCGCCGACTCCGTGGCCGTCGTGAAGCGCAAGTTCGGCGTGGCCGGCGACGCCTACCTCGAGATCACCGCCGGCACCGGCGCGGCCCTCGCGTGGGGCGAGGCGCCGTCCATCGCCTGCCGCCGGGACACGGAGATCACCGAGCTGCTCCAGTTGCTGGTCGAACGCGTGGAGAGCGCCGTGCTCCCGGCCCTCGAGGAACTCACGAAGGCCCTCGAGGAGTACCGGGGCCTCGCCGCGGACCTGCGCGATCCCGGGGGCGAACTGCGGCAGACCATGCGCCACGTCGAGACCCTGACCCGGGGGCTGGCGGAGGGCGAGGGCGCCGCCGGCCGCCTGCTGCGGGATCCCGCCCTGGCGGAGGAGGTCGGGAAGACCGTCGGGGAGCTCAACGCGATCCTCGGCCGCGTCCGCGCCGCCGTGGAGCAGACCGAGTCGATCCTGCGCGACGTCAAGACGGCCACGACCGAACTGCCCGCCGCGGCAGAGACGGTCCGCGGGGAGATCGAGGACGTGCCGGGCCTCGTCCTGCAGGCGCGGGCGACGCTGCGGGAGACGGAGAGGGTACTGCTGGCCGCGCAGCAGCACTGGCTGTTGCGGCGCTACGCGGCGCGCGAGCGGCCGCTGCCGGCGATCGAACCGGCGGCGGTGGCCGCGCCGGGGGAGGCCGCGCCATGAGGCCACGCGCGCGACGGGGACGGCAGGGGCTGCGCGCGGCGCTGGCGGCGGGCCTGTTGCTCGCGGCCGCGGCCGGTTGCGGCGGCGGGCGCGGCGTACGCGGTCCGGGGCCGGACCCCGACATGGCGAACCGGGCCCGGGCCGCCGCCCGCCTGTTCCGGGCGGGGCGGGCCGCCGAGGCGGCGCCGCTCTTCGCCGCCGCGCTGGACCGCGCCCGGTCGCTGGACGATCCGAAGGCGGCCGGCGTGCTGGCCTACGACCTCGCCGCGTGCCTCTTCGAGGCGGGCGACCTGGCCGGGGCGCAGGCGCGGGCGCTGGAAGCGGAAGCGGCGCTGGAGCGTGCCGGCCGGCCCGCGGACCACGTGATGCTGCTCCGCGCCCGCATCCTGCTCGCGCGGGGCCGCGCCGGGGAGGCCGAGGGGCTCGCGCGGGCCGCGCTGGCGGCGACGCGCCGCCGGGAGACCCGCGTCATGGCGCACCTCGTCCTGTTCCGGGCCGCGGCGGAGGCGGGGCGCGGGTCGGACGCGGCGGCCGTCGTCGCCAGCGCGCGCGAACTCGTGCCCTCGTCCGCCGGGCCCGCGCTGCGGGCCGCCGTGGCGGCCGCGGAAGGGGACGCGGCGCTGGCCGCGGGCGACGCGCTCGCGGCCGGGGGCCGGTTCGAGGCCGAGGCGGCGGCGTGGAGCGTGGACCGGCGCCCCGCGCGCGTGGCCCGCGCGCTGGAACGCGCCTGCGCCGCGTACGCCGCCGGCGGGGCGGGGGACGCGGCGGCGGCGGCCGGCTACCGCGCCGCCCGCTCGTGGCGGGGCCAGGGCCGCGCGGGCCGGGCGGCGGCGGCGTTGGACGCGGCCGCGGCGGCGCCCGGCATCGGGCGGGAGCAGCGGGCCCGCCTGGACGCCCTGCGCGACGAGTGGGCCGCCGCCTCGCCCTGAAGCCGTGCCGGCCCGCCGCGCGCGGCATTGCCGCTTGCCATCGCGCCCGGGATTCGCCGACAATCGCAGGTCTGCTTCCAAGGGTTGGAAGCCGCGCGGTCCGGGGTTTCCAAGGGTTGGAAAGGGCGCGGGCGCGTTCGGGACGGGCACTCCCATGAGCAGGATGGACCTCGAGGCACAGAAGGCGGAAGCCGTCGCGTCCGTCGCGGCGGCCGGGGACGCCGCGGCCCTGGAGGCCGAACGCGTCCGACTGCTCGGGCGCAAGGGGGTGGTGACCGCCCTCATGCAGCGGCTGCGCGATGTGCCGCCGGCCGGCAAGCCCGCCTACGGGCAGCAGGTCAACGCCTTCAAACAGGCGGTGCAGGCCGCCGTGGACGCGCGCCGCGCCGCGCTCGCCGCGTCCGGGGAACGCGTCCCGCGCGAGGCCTTCGACGCCACGCTGCCCGGCGACTGGCGCGGCCTCGGCACGCGGCACCCGGTCAGCCTCATCATCGAGGAAACCTGCCGCATCTTCCGCGCCATCGGCTTCACGATTGCCGAGGGACCGGACATCGAGACGGTCCGCCACAACTTCGACGCGCTCAACGCGCCCGAGGACCACCCGTCGCGCGACCCCCAGGACACGTTCTACCTCGACAACGGCGACCTGCTGCGCTGCCACACCTCCCCGGTGCAGGTGCGCTACATGGAGACGCACGAGCCGCCCGTGCGCATCGTGGCGCCCGGCCGCTGCTACCGGCGCGACACGCCCGACGCGACCCACAGCGCGAACTTCCACCAGGTCGAGGGGCTCTACGTCGACCGCGACGTGTCCCTCGCCGACCTCAAGGGCGACCTGACCTACTTCGCCCGCGAGCTGATGGGCGCCGACGTCAGCCTCCGGTTCCGCCCGCACTTCTTCCCGTTCACGGAGCCCAGCGTCGAGGTCGACTTCTCCTGCCACCTGTGCGCCGGGAAGGGCTGCCGCGTATGCAAGCAGAGCGGCTGGATCGAGATCGCCGGGGCCGGCATGGTGCATCCGCGGGTGTTCGAAGCCGTGGGCTACGACCGGCACGACGCCGTGGGCTACGCGTTCGGGATGGGTATCGAGCGCATCGCGATGATTCTCTACGGCGTCGAGGATATCCGCCTGCTGTACGAGAACGACGTGCGGTACCTGGGGCAGTTCGACTGACGCCAAGCCTATGAAACACGGTCCTACCCTCGTCTTCGTGATCGCCCTCGGGGTGCTCGCGTTCCACCTGCTGTCGCACCTGCCGTCGATCGACGACATCTCGACCGAGCCGGGCGGTCCGCCCGCGGCCCGCGCGACCGGGACGGGCGGCGCCGCCCGGGGGGGCGGCGGGCTGCTCCGGGGGCCCCTCGAGGCCCTCCGCGCCGCGGTGGGGGCGACGTGCAGCGTGTGCGACGGGAGCGGCCGGGTCACCTGCACCGCGTGCGGCGGGAGCGGCCGGGTGACGGTGGCCGAGACCTCGCCCTGCACCCAGTGCAACGGCAGCGGGCGGCTTCAACCGCGCATGGGCGGGGCGAGCGGCGCGCGCGACGCGCCGTGCCCCTTCTGCAGGGCGACCGGCCAGGTCGTGAGGGACGTCGAACGCAGGTGCGCCGCGTGCGACGGCAGCGGCCGGGCCGCCTGCGCCGCCTGCGGGGGCACGGGCCGGGCGGGCGGGGGCCGCGAACGGTGAAGGACGGCGGGGCGGAGCGCGGCGGCGGACGGCCGGCGGGAGGGGGCGGGTACGCTCTCCGGGCCTCGCCGGCCGCCGGCCGGGTGCTGACCGTGGCTGCTTCGCTGGGCTTCTTCGCCCTGTGCATGGCGCTCCCGCTGGTGGGCAAGGCGGGAACGGCCACCCCGTTCCGCGCCGCGAACCGCCTGCCTTTCGCCCTCGTCGCGCTGACGGCCTTCGCCCTCGCCGCGCTGGCCGCGGGGGCGGGAGCGCTCCGGCGCCGGCGGGGCGGCGGCCCGGTGCCGTGGTTCCCGCTCGGGCTCCTCGCGTGTTGCGCCTTCGTGCTGCTCGCCTTTGCGGCGGGATGGCTCGGCCTCTGAACGGCGCGCCGTCCCGAAAGAGCTTTATTTCTCGCGGGGAAACCCCTTTACTTCGCGCCCTTGCGCCAAGCGGGAAGGATGCGGCCATGATGCGGACACACCACTGCGGGGAGCTGCGGCCGGGGCAGACCGGCGAGCGGGTCGCCTTGTGCGGATGGGTGGACACCGTGCGCGACCACGGCGGCCTGATCTTCCTCGACCTGCGCGACCGCTACGGCCTGACGCAGGCGGTCTTCGACCCGAAGGATTCGCAGGAGGCCTGGGGCCTGGCGCAGGCCACGCGTCCCGAGTTCGTCGTTCGTATCGAGGGCGTCGTCGAGCCGCGGCCCGAAAGACATGGTCAACCCGAAGCTCGCCACCGGCGGGATCGAGGTGCGTTCGGACCGCATCGAGGTGCTCAACCGCAGCCGCACGCCGCCGTTCCCGCTCGAGGACGGGGAGGCGGTCAAGGTGGCCGAGGACCTGCGGCTGACCTACCGCTACCTCGACCTGCGCCGCCCCCGCATGCTCGAGCGCATGGCGAGCCGCCACCGCATCGCGCAGGCGGCGCGCGGCTACCTCGACGGGCAGGGCTTCCTCGAGGTCGAGACGCCGATCCTGACCAAGAGCACGCCCGAGGGGGCCCGCGACTACCTCGTGCCGAGCCGCGTGATGCCGGGCGCCTTCTACGCGCTGCCGCAGGCGCCGCAGCAGTACAAGCAGCTGCTGATGGTGGCGGGCGTCGACCGCTACTTCCAGATCGCCCGCTGCTTCCGCGACGAGGACCTGCGCGCCGACCGCCAGCCGGAATTCACCCAGATCGACGTGGAGATGTCCTTCGTCACGCCGGAGGACATCTACGGCGTGGTCGACGGTCTGATGGCCGCGGTCATGGCCGCGGCGGGCCACCCGGCGCCCGCGCTGCCCCTGCCGCGGATGACCTACGACGAGGCGATGGACCGGTACGGCAGCGACAAGCCCGACCTGCGCTTCGGCATGGACCTCACGGACCTGGGCGATCTGTTCCGGGGTTCCTCGTTCAAGGTGTTCGCGCAGACGGTCTGGGCAGGGCGGGGTGGTCAAGGCGATCAACGCCAAGGGACTCGCCGGGGCCCCGATCCGCGTCATGGACGAGTGGACCGCGACTGGCCCGGGACGCCGGGCTCGGCGGGCTCGCCTATCATCCGTGTGCAGGAGGACGGGACGTGGAAGTCGCCGATCGTGAAGTTCTTCAGCGAGGCGGAAAAGGCCGGGCTGGCCGAACGGCTCGAGGTCGCCGCCGGGCGACCTCGTGCTGTTCGCCGCCGACCCGGCCCGCGGTGGTCAACACGGCGCTCGGCCGGCTGCGGCTGCTGGCCGGCGCCATGGCCGGCGCGATCCCCGACGACGCCTTCGCCTTCACGTGGGTGACCGATTTCCCGCTGTTCGAGGCACGGGGAGGACGGCCGGTTCCAGTCGATGCACCATCCGTTTACCGCGCCCCGCGCGGAGGATATCCCGCTGCTGGAGACCGCGCCGCTGGAGGTGCGGGCCCAGGCGTACGACATCGTGCTCAACGGCGTCGAGCTGGGCGGCGGCAGCATCCGGATCCACGACCCGGCGCTGCAGGAGCGCATGTTCCGGCTCCTCGGCCTGCCGGAGGCGGAGATCGAGGACCGTTTCGGCCACCTGCTCCGGGCCCTCGGTTTCGGCGCGCCGCCCCACGGCGGGATCGCGCTCGGTTTCGACCGGCTCGTCATGCTGCTGGTCGGCGGCGAGAGCCTCCGCGACGTCATCGCCTTCCCGAAGACCCAGAAGGCCATGGACCTGATGATGAACGCCCCCGCCGCCGTGGATGCGCGCCAGCTCCGGGACGTCCATGTCCGCACCCTCGGCGAACCCCCGGCGTGAGGCGGCGGCGGGGGCGGCCGGGCCAGCGCCCGGGCGGGGGGGCGGCCCGCGGCGTGGGGGTCGCTCCGGGGCGCTTTTTTTGGGTGGCGCCCCGGTGCATTCCGTGTACCATAGCGCTCTCGTGACGGCGGATTCCGCCCGGGGCGGATGCGCGGCGCCGGGGCGGAAGGGTGGCGGTTGCGGTCGTGTGAGTGTGTCTTCAGCAAAGGAGAGCGAGCATGATGAGGTCGAAAGGATGGGTCACGTTGGGGGCGCTGGCCATGCTGGTTGCCGTGGCGGGGTGCGACTGGGAGGCCGGTTCTTCTGCTGACAGCACGTCCACCCGGTACGGCGCCGTCAACTTCAGCGGCATCTACCGTGCCTCCGGCGGCGCAGTGCTCATCTCGAACTACACCACGGTGGACACGTCGACGAACACCGTCACGGAGACGATCGGCAAGACGGCGGCCGGAAAGCCGGTCTATGCCGGGACGTTTGGCCGCACGCCGGTCATCGCCAGCACCGTGCAAATCACCGTGGGGTCGATCGTCGTCACCGACGACGGTTCGGGCGCCCTGGCCGGCGGCGGCGTGACGGGCACGATCATCTACGCGACCGGCGCCTGGTCGATCGACCTGAGCCCGGTGGACCGGTCCAACGAGCTGACCATCCGGGCCACGTACCAGTACGAAGCGGCGGGCACGCCGAACACGCCGTCGGGGACCACCGGCGTATCGGGCCGTCCGATCTTCGCACTGAACGTCGACCAGCAGGGCAACAACCTCACGATCAGCGACAACAACGGGGCCACGTACACCGGCAAGATCGGCAGTCTCCGCGACGTCTCGGGCGGCAGCCTCAACACGCCGAACAGCTCGGGTACGCTGAGCGGCGAGGTCATCGCCGATTTCCGGGCCAGCGGCGTGAGCGCGGCCGGCGTGAAGGTCACGATCGTGGGCACCCTGCAGGCGACGGCCGCCACGGCGACGGACGCGACCACGGGCGCGACGACCACGACCGTATCGGGCCGCAAGATGCTCGGTACCTGGATCGAGCCGAACGGCAGGACGGGCGACATCAACGGCACCGCGCAGTAGTCCGCCCCGGTGGGACATCGAGCGAACGGCGGGTCCCGGCCCGCCGTTCGCGTTATCGGGCGCCTCCGCGACGCGCCCGTCACGCCGCGGCCGCGCGGGAGGAAGACGGCGCCCACCGGCGGGCCGCCGCCCGCGGTCCGGGAGGAGGGAACCATGGCGAGACGACATCCGTTCGGCCTGGTCCTGGCGGCGGGGCTGGCCCTGGCGGCCGCGGCGGGCACGGCTCGCGCCGGCGACGCCGAGTGGCGCCTGGGGGCGGGAGCCACGTACTGGCGCATGCTGGAGGACGTCCAGCTTGACGCCTTCGACCGGGACGGGGTGGGCTACTTCCTGGGGCTGCAGTACCGGCCCGGACTTGCGGGGTGGGGCGTGGACGTCGAGCGGCTGCCCGACGGTTTCCTGGGGGCGGCCGGAACGGTCTACGCGCCCCAGTTCTACGTCGTGGCCGGGCGGGGCCTCTTCGCCGCGGCCGGCGCCGGGTGGTACGTCGCCGACGGCGAGGCGTCGGCGGACCCCTTCTTCAACCTGCGGGCGGGGCTCGACGTCGAGCTGCTGCCGTCCGTTCACCTGGAGCTGTTCGCGAACTACCGGTTCACGGACGCGGGCCAGCTCAACGACGACCGCACGGACATCGACACCGACACCGTCTTCCTGGGGGCCGCCCTGCGGGGAGCCTTCTGAGCCGTGCGCGCGCTGGTCATAGGGGCGGGCAGCGCCGGCAGCATCCTGGCCGCCAAGCTCTGCGAGGAGCAGCACGACGTCGTCGTGGTCGACCACCGCGCCCAGCCGCTGGCCGAACTGGAACAGCGCGCGGACATCCTCGCCGTGCAGGGGCACGGCTCGAGCCCGGCCGTGCTGCGGAAGGCCAAGGCCGACGCGGCCGACCTGCTGGTCGCGGTGACGAGCGACGACGAGGTGAACCTGCTCGCCTGCGCCGTCGGGCGCGCCGCCGGGGTCAAGTACCGGGTCGCCCGCATCGCGAACGAGGACTACCTCGCGGCGGACGCGAAGCCTCCCCCCTCGGCCTTCGGCGTGGACCTGGCGATCAACCCGAAGAAGGAGTGCGCCCGGGAACTCGCCAGTCTCCTGCGGCTCCCCGGCACGCAGGAGGTGGTCGAGCTGCTCGAGGGGCGGGCGATGGCCGTGGGTTTCCGCGTGTCGTCGGAGTGTCCCCTGCTCCGGGCGCCGCTGAAGGCGTATCCCGAGCCGGAGCTGCTGACGCGGATCCGCTTCATCGCGCTGCAGCGGGGCCCGGAACGGAGCATTCCCTCGGGGGAGACCCGGTTCCAGGTCGGCGACAGCGTCTACGCGGTGGGGGAGCCTGCGTCCATCCCCGACTTCCTGCGCGTGGTGTGTCCCGACCGCCCGGACCTCCGCAAGGTCGTCATCGCGGGCGGCGGCGGGATGGGCCTGACCCTGGCGAAGTTCCTGGAGCAGGACGGCCCGCAGGTCGTGATGATCGAGCGCGACGAGGCGCAGGCCGACCAGGCGGCCTCCGTGCTCGGGAAGGCGCTCGTCATCCGCGGGGACATCATGGAGGCCGAGACGCTGGCGCAGGCGCAGTTCAACGCCCAGACCGCCTTTGTCGCGGCCACCGGCGACGACGAGAACAACATCATCAGCTGCCTGCTGGCACAGAAACAGGGCGTGGCCTTCACGATCGCCAAGGTGTCCAAGCCCGAGTACGTGCCGGTGATCGACAGCCTCAGCCTGCTCGACCGCGCCGTGAACCCGCACCTCTCGATGATGCGGGCGATCCTGCACTTCGTCCGGGGCCGGAACGTCCGTTCGGCCTCGCTCCTGCACACGCTGCCGGGCGAGCTGCTGGAGGTGCACCTGTCCGGGCGTTCGCGGTGGGCCGGCCGGCGCGTCCGCGACCTGCGCGTGCCCCGGGGCGCGATCATTGCCGCGGTGCAACGCGGGGAGGCCATGGCGATACCCACCGGGGACGTTGAACTGAAGAGCGAGGACCGCCTGCTGCTCTTCGCCCTGCCCGACACCATCCGGCGTCTCGAGTCGCTGTTCCACCGCTAGCCGGGACCGCCATGAACCCGCGCGCCGTATTTCACCTCGTCGCCTTCATGCTGATCGTGCTCGGCGTGGCCATGGCCGCCTGCTGCGGGCTGGCGGCGGGGATGGGGGACCCCGCGTCGGCCGTGAACGGCACGGGGTGGGCGGCCCTCGTCACGCTGGCCGGGGGCCTGTCGCTGTGGGGGCTCACCCGGGGGGGCGTCGACCTGTCTCGCCGCGACGGGTTCGCCATCGTGACGTTCGGGTGGATCGTGGCGTCCGTGTTCGGGGCGCTGCCGTACCTCTTCAGCGGGGTGATCGGCGACCCCATGTCGGCCGTGTTCGAGACGATGTCGGGCTTCACGACCACGGGGGCCTCGGTGCTCTCCGACCTGGAGCACGTGCCGCGCGGCATCCTCTTCTGGCGGGCGCTGACGCACTTCTTCGGCGGCATGGGCGTGCTCGTGCTCTGCGTGGCGATCATCCCCTTCCTCGGCATGGGCGGGATGCAGATCTACCGCGCGGAGATGCCGGGGCCCTCCAAGGACCGGCTCACGCCGCGCATCACCACGACGGCCAAGCTGCTCTGGGGCGTCTACGTCCTGCTGTGCGCCCTGCAGACCCTCCTGCTGCGCTTCGGCGGCATGAGCTGGTTCGACGCCGCGTGCCACACCTTCGCCACCATGGCCACGGGCGGGTTCTCGACTCGCAGCGAGAGCGTGGGGGCCTACCACAGCCCGTACATCGAGACGGTGATCATCGTGTTCATGTTCCTCGCCGGGGCGAACTTCGCGCTGCACTACCGCGCGCTGCGCGGCGACCTCCGCGGCTACCTGCGCGACCCGGAGTTCCGCTTCTACCTGGCCGCCTGGCTCACCGCGTGCCTGGCGGTGAGCTTCAACGTGTGGGGCTCGGTCTACGCGTCGTTCGGCGGGGCCCTGCGGGCGGGCTTCTTCCAGGTGACCTCGATCATGACGACGACCGGCTTCTGCACGGCGGACTTCGACCGGTGGCCGGGGGCGTCCAGGGTGCTGCTCGTGCTGCTGATGTTCATCGGGGGGTGCGCGGGCTCCACGGGGGGCGGCATCAAGAACGTGCGGGTCTTCGTCGTGCTGAAGAAGACCGTCCGCGAGGTGCGGCTCTTCATGCAGCCGCAGGCCGTCCTGCGCGTCAAGCTCGGCCGCACGCCGATCGACCCCGCCGCCGTCTCGAACATCGCGGCCTTCTTCATCGTGTTCGTGCTGATCTTCGCCGTGGCGTCGTGGCTCATGACCTTCTTCACGCCGGACCTGGACACCGCGGTGTCCTCCGCCATCGCGACCCTGGGCAACATCGGCCCGGGCCTGGGCGCGGTGGGTGCGACGCAGAACTACGCGGCCATCCCCGCCCCCGGCAAGTTCATCCTCACCGCCTGCATGCTGCTCGGCCGGCTGGAGCTCTACACGGTGCTGATCGTCCTGCTGCCCTCGTTCTGGAGGCGGTAGCCGCCCGGCGCCGGTGCGAAACCGCTTGTGCGGGGGGGCGGGGCAGGCTATAACCGCGGGCCCAAACCTTCGGGAGAGCAACGACCATGGCGACATCCGGCGACCGCAACAAGAACCTGAACCGTCCGCGCAAGGGGCGCGCCGACCACGAGCGCCGGGTGAGGCAGCACCGGAAGCGCCTCGTGGCCCTCGGCATGCCGGAGGATGCCGTGGCCGTGCTCAACAGCGCGCAGCTTCGCGCGCTGCTCCGGCACCCGAAGGCCGTGTCCGCGCGTTACGCCGCCACCTGATCCGGCCGGCCCGCGGGGCCCGGGCGGCTCAGGAGCAGCCCATCGAGTTGCCGCAGTTGTAGCAGCGGTAGCAGGCGCCGTTGCGCACCGTGATCGCCCCGCACTGGTCGCAGGCGGGGGCGTCCTCCATGAAGTGCTCGAACTGCGCGTCGATCCGGCCCGACGCGGCCGGGCGCGCCGCGGCGGGTCCCGCCGCGGGCCGGTCGCCGGCGGGCGGCGGGTCCCCGGCCAGCGCGGGCCGCCCCGCCCGGTCTTCGTCGGTCTCGTCGTGCGGGTCGAGGAACGTCATGCCCAGCCAGCGGAAGATGTAGTCGACGATCGACTTGGCGATCGGGATGTCCGGGTTCTTCGTGAAGCCGCTCGGCTCGAACCGCTGTGCGCGAACTTCTCGCACAGCTTCTTGACCGGCACGCCGTACTGCAGGCACAGCGAGATGGCCGTGCCGAAGGCAGTCCATGAGTCCGCCGACCGTGCTGCCTTCCTTGGCCATCGTGATGAACAGCTCGCCGGGCGCGCCGTCCTCGTAGATGCCCGACGGTCAGGTAGCCCTCGTGCCCGGCGACCTCGAACTTGTGCGTGATCGACTGGCGCGTGGCCGGCATGCGGCGGCGCAAGCGGCCGCGGCCTTGGAGCCGTTGCCGCCGTGCCGTTCCGCTGCCGTCGGCTTCTCGTCGCTGTCCTTCGCCTTGCCCGGTGTTGAGCGGCTGGGTGCGCTTGGAGCCGTCGCGGTAGATCGCCACGGCCTTCAGGCCCAGCTTCCAGCCCTCGATGTAGGTCTGCATGATCTCGTTCGACCGTGGCCTCGTTCGGGCATGTTGACCGTCTTGCTGATCGCGCCGGACAGGAACGGCTGCACCGCGCGCCATCATCCTCAGGTGCGCCATGTAGGGGATGAAGCGCTTGCCGTTGCGCGGCTTGAAGGCGCAGTCGAAGACGGGCAGGTGCTCGTCCTTCAGGTCCGGCGCGCCCTCGATCGTGTCCTGCTCGTCGATGTACTCGACGATCGCCTCGACCTGGTCGTCGGCTGTAGCCCAGCCGCCGCAGGGCCGGCGGGCACGCGTGCGGTTGACGATCTTCATCATGCCGCCGCCGGCGAGCTGCTTGTACTTCACCAGCGCGATGTCCGGCTCCACGCCGGTCGTGTCGCAGTCCATCATGAAGCCGATCGTGCCCGGTCGGGCGCGAGCACGGTGACCTGCGCGTTGCGGAACCCGTGCCGCTGCCCGGCCGTCGAGCGCGGCGTCGGCGCATCGCGACGGCCGCTTGCCGCAGTTCGCCGGGCAGCGCGTCGTCGATATCGTCCACGCGCGCTCCCGGTGCATCTGCATCACGTCGAGCATGCTCTCGCGGTTCGCCGTCGTAGCCGTCGAACGGCCCCTTGACGGCCGCGATGCGCGCCGAGTGCGTGTAGGCGTGGCCGTGCATGAGCGCCGTGATCGCGCCGGCGATGCGCGCGGCCCTCGTCGCTGTCGTAGGGCAGGCCCAGCGACATGATGCAGCGCGCCGAGGTTCGCGTAGCCCAGGCCCAGCGGGCGGTAGAGGTGGCTGTTGCGCGCGATCTCCTCCGTCGGGTAGCTGGCGCTGTCGACGAGGATCTCCTGCGCGGTGATGAAGAGCTCGCACGGCGGCCTGGAACCGCTCCATGTCGAACCGCCCGTCCTCGTCCGACGAACTTCATCAGGTTCAGCGAGGCCAGGTTGCAGGCGCTGTCGTCGAGGAACATGAACTCGCTGCAGGGGTTGCTGGCGTTGATGGGCCCGTCGTTCTTGCAGGTGTGCCAGCGCTTGATCGTGTCTCGTAC
This sequence comes from uncultured bacterium, assembly GCA_963744655.1. GTDB lineage: Bacteria > Verrucomicrobiota > Kiritimatiellia > PWTM01 > PWTM01 > CAVUUJ01. The sequence goes on from CAVUUJ010000002.1 coordinate 2,021,054, forward strand.
TGCACGCCCGGGATCGCCGCAGACCACGTGCCCTCGGCGATCCACCGCATCAGGTCGCGCGCCTTGTAGCGTCGGCCCCGGTCTCGCCGGGTCCGTCACGCAGTGCGTCTGCCAGTCCTGGTCCTTCTCCGACCGCCTGCATGAACTCGTCGGTCACGCGCACGCAGAGGTTCTCGTTCTGGAACACGACCGACTCGTAGGCCTCGCCGTTGAAGCGCCGTCGTAGCCCTGCTCGATCAGCGCCCAGGCCTTCTTCTCCTCGTTGCGTCTTGGCCTCGATGAACTCCATGATGTCCGGATGCCGAGCCTTGAGGCTCTTCATCTTCGCCGCGCGGCGCGTCTTGCCGCCCGACTTGACGACGCTGGCGATCTGGTCGAACACCCGCAGGAAGCACAGCGGGCCGGAGGGCGTGCCGCCGCCGCTGAGCTTCTCCCGCGCGCTGCGCAGCGTGCTCAGGTCCGTGCCCGTGCCGCAGCCGTACTTGAACAGCATCGCCTCGCTGCGGGCGAGCGCATGATGTCTTCCATCGTGTCGTCCACCGACTGGATGAAGCAGGCGGAGCCTGGGGGTACTCGTACTGCGTGGCGGCCCGGGCGATGGCGCCCTGCTCGCTGGTCGAAGTAGTAGTTGCCCGCGCGCGCTGTCCTGGCCGACGCCGTACTCGTGGTAGAGGCCGCAGTTGAACCAGACGGGCTGTTGAACGAGCCGTACTGGTTCAGGCAGAGGCAGGCGCAGCTCGTGGTAGAAGACCTCCGCGTCCTCGGGCGTCGCGAAGTAGCCGTCGTCCAGCCCCCAGTCGGCGATGCGTGCGGGCCACGCGGTGGACGAGCTGCCGCACGGAGTGTTCGCGCTCGGCGGCTGCCGTGCGCGCCGTAGAAGTACTTCGAGGCCACGACGTTGGTGGCCAGCATGCGACCAGGCCTTGGAGGCACCTCGACGTCGTCCTGCTCGAAGATCGTGCGGCCCTTGTCGTCGGTGATCGAGGCCTTGCGCCGCTCCCAGGTCAAGGCGTCGAACGGATGGACACCCGGGGTGCTGAAGACCCGCCGCACGGTCAGCGGCCCCGGCTCGTTCGCCGGCTCGCTCCGCCCGGGCGCGACCCGCCCGCGCAGGACGTCCCGGCGCCCCGCCTTCCCCCCCCGCGCCTCCGCCACGTCCTTCACCTCGCCCGGTTCATACATGCCCCGCCTCCATCCGTGTGCAACCCGTTGTGAACAAAGTACTAGCAGGGAACCTGCCCCACATATGGACGGCCGGCCCGCCCAGATGAACACACTACACAAGATATGGGGGGTTACAAGGAAGAACCGGTATCAGGGGGCGGTTTCTTCGAACGGGGCCGGAAAGGGCGGGAAAACGCGGTGTCCGGGCGTCGCGCAGCCGCGCTGCGAGGGCGGTGCGGCGCGGAACGCCGGGCTGTACGGGGACGGGAAGCCCGCCGGAACGGCGGCGCCCCGGGAGCTAGTCCAACTGCGCGACCGTGTCCGGGGCCGCCTCGTCGCCCACCCCTTCGGCGATCTCCTCCGCGGCTTCCTGGGCGGCCTCGATGGCCATCTGCTTCCGGTCGGCATGGTCGCCGAAGAACATGGCCGTCTGGCCGTCGGCCCAGGCCACGGTGAAGTCGGTGATGCCGATGAAGGAGAAGGCGGCGCGGAGCTGCAAGGTGAGGGCGTCCCGCTCGTCCCCTTCCTTGTACACGCCCCCGGAGGAGACCAGCAGCACGACCTTGCGCACGTGGTGCAGCGGCCGCACGCCGTCGGGTTCCAGCGAGAAGGTGAGGCCCGGGCAGAGGACCTGGTCGATCCAGCTCTTCATGATGCCCGGCACCGCGAAGTTCCACATGGGCATCGTCAGCACGAGCACGTCGGCGTCGTTGAACATGGCGGCGTGCAGCTGCGCGTACTCCGACGCCTTCGTCTCCTCCTCGGTTGCCTGGTAGCCCGGCTCGAGCAGCGTCTTCCAGATGCCCCGGTAGAGCTCGTTGCTCACGTAGGGCGGCGGGTCCTGGTAGAGATCGACGTTGTTCACCTCGACGTCGGGATTGTTCTCCACGAGCGTCGAGATGAACGCGATGGAGAGTTGCTTGGAGACCGATTCCTCCGTGGGTTTCGGGTTCGCGCAAATGTGCAGTACGTTCATCAACGATCCTCTCCGCTCAGGTTGCTCTGCCCTGCCGACCCCGCCGGGCCTAGGTGATCATGCCCTCGTAGTGCCGGAAATCCCTCGGGGCCGACGGGAAGAGCTTCGAAAGATAGCTCTCCAGGTCCCGGTCGTACTCCGAATCTTTGCCGAGCATAGTAAGCTGTTTGTGCAGGATGGCAAGCCCGCCGCTCCCGGACTCCGCTTCCTCGGCGCTCTGGAAGCGGCGGGCGGGGTCCGGGTGCACGAAGCGCTGCAGCAGGGCGACGAAGTCGGGGTTGCGGCGCACGTGTGCGGGCAGCATGCCCGGGAGGCGCTCCGGGAGCGAGAGCTTGAACTTGAGGAGCCGGTCCTCGCTTGCGTTCCGGTCGGAAAGGAGCGGTTCGCCGCACAGCATCTCGAGGCCCACGAGCCCCGCGCTGTACAGGTCGGACTGCAGCATGAAGCGCTCGCGGCGGTGGATCTCCGGCGCCATGTACATCGGGCTGCCGAGCAGGAAGGTGATCTGCTCGTCGATGAAGTTCGCGCGGCCGTAGTCGACGAGCTTCACGTAGCCCAGCTTGTCGACCATGATGTTCGCGGGCTTCACGTCGCAGTGCACGAAGCCGGCATCGTGCAGCGCCTCCAGGCCGCGCAGGACCTGCCGCATGACGTAGAGCGCCACGCCGGGCTGGACGCGCACGCGGCCGTCCTCGAACCGGAAGATGACGTCGGCGAAACGCGACCACTCCTCCGGCGTCGAACGCCTGCGCACGAGGTCGAAGTGGTTTCCGCCCAGCAGGTTCTTGACGTCCAGCCCGTCGATCGCCTCCATCTGGATGTAGCCGACGCCGCTGGCCTCCTCGTACACGTCGCGCCCGACGAGGTTGGGCGAGTTCAGGAGCTGCAGCCGGGAGATCTGCGACGCGATGCGGCCCATGTCGGTCCAGTACTTCTTGGCCGTACCGTAGATCGAGGGGTCGAACAGCTTGATGGCGTGCCGCGTGAGGCATCCCCGCGCGCCGTGGCGGTAGCCGAGGAAGACGATGCCCTGCCGTCCGCGCCCGAGCTCGCGGCCGAAGCGGTAGGCCACGGGATAGAACAGCGCGCGCGCGCGGATGATGCCCTGGTAGTTGGCCACCAGGTGCTCCACGCCCCGGGTGCCCCAGGGGGTGGCCGCGGGCGCGCCGTCCCGCGCGTCGGTGACCGTGTCCGGGCCCGCGAGGGCCTGCGGACCGGCGCCTTCGTGTGTCCATGCGTCGTTCATCGCGGCGCAGTGTACGTCCCGATCCCGAATTGGCAACCACCGAGGGCGCGGGAGGCGTCACGGCGGCGCCTGGACGGCCGGCCGCGCCCGGCGGGATCCCGCCCCGGAAGGCGGGTGCGCTTGCCTTGCCCGGCCGGTCGGTGCAAGCTCTGCCTCCCGGTCGGGCGCCGGGCAGGGCCAAAAGAAAGGGGCAACGAGCGCCAAGGAGGTCAGGGTGAGGAACCCATGAGAGAACGCCCGCTGCCCCAGGGTCAATATACGCTCGCCCCCCCGGTTATCAAGCCGGCCGCCCCGTGAATCCGACGTGGGAGAAGGGACGAAGAATGTCTTCGCAACCGGCTCGCTATCAAAGCGATGCGCCTCGTTCTCCGGCGGAGCTGCGCGGTTCGGGCCGTGCGCGACGGTCCCTTCGCCTGATCGTGGCGGGCGGTTGCCTCGCCATGGTCTACGCCACGGGCGTGGGCAGCCCGGCGACGACGGAGTTCTTCCGCGCCATCGGGGCGAACGACTGGCACTTCGGCCTGATCTCGGGGCTGCCGATGGCCATGCTCCTGATGCAGTTCGTCGGTGCCGCGGCGGTCAACCGGGCGGTCCGCCGCAAGAAGACGTTCATGACGGCGCTGATCGCCTGCCGGCTGCTCTACCTGCCCGTCGCGTTCCTGCCCCTCGTGTTTCCCGGACTGCGTTCGGCGGGGGGGGTTACGCTGCTCATCGGGATGATCGCCGTGAGCGCCGCGGTGCACAACTACGCCGTCCCCTTCTGGTTCTCGTGGATGGCGGACGTGATTCCCGGGCCCATTCTGAACCGGTTCTGGGGCATGCGTCAGCGCTGGATGCACGCGACCTGGACGGCGGCCTTCCTGCTCGTGACGGTCTTCCTGTACCGGGTCGACTGGCCGGCGACGCGCACGTTTCCTTTGCTGGCCGCGCTGGCGGTGGCCGCGGGCGTGGCGGACATCGCGCTGTTCGCGCGGGTCAGGGAGCCGGCCAACGCGCGCCTGCACGGCACGGGGCTGTGGGCCTCGCTGGCGGCGCCGCTGCGCCATGCCGGGTACCGCCCCTTCGTCCTGTTCTCCTGCTACTGGGCGTTCGCCACCATGTTCGCCGCGGCCTTCATGCAGCTCTACGTGCTCAAGGAACTGGGGCTCGCGCCCTGGCACACGGCGCTGGTGTGGTGCCTGCAGGGCGTTGGCGTGGCCCTCACCGCCCGGCGCTGGGGCCGCATGGCCGACCGGCACGCGCCCCGGCCCGTGCTCAACCTCACGGTGTACGGCAAGTCGTTCATCGCCCTGGTGTTCCTGCTGCTGACGCCGCGGAACGTGGTCTGGCTGCTTCCCGCCGCGTTCCTCGTCGACGGCACGCTCAACTCGGGCTACATGGTCGCGCGCAACGGCTTCATGCTCAAGCTGGCCCCGCGCGAGAACCGCTCGATGTTCATCGCGGCGGTCACGGGGCTGGCCGGGCTGTTCGGCGGCGCCGCCGCCATGCTCTCCGGCGCGTGGCTGCGTTCCATGGAAGGGTGGGAGGCGGTCTGGATGGGGCGCACGTGGGGCCGCTACCACCTCGTGTTCGCGGCGAGCCTGGTCATGCGATGGATCGCCGTTCCGCTGGTGCGGCGGGTCCGGGAACCGAACGCGTCCCGCTCGCGGGTCGTGCTCTACGACGTGCTCGGCCAGTTCCCGATGCGCTTCCTGCGCTTCCCGGTCGGTCTCTACCGGCGCATCGACCCGCGGCCCCGCCGCTGAGGGCGCGGCCGCCGCGCCGCGGCCGCCCGGCCCGGCCCGCCCTTTTTTTCGTTGCCGCGCGGGGGCGCCCCGGCCTATCTGTCCCCATCGACCCGCCCGCGCCGGCCCGGCGGGGGAGGGCGCGGGGGAACGGAGGGCCATGGCCATCGAGTTCTACAACACGTTGTCGCGCCGCCGGGAGGCGTTCGAGCCGCTCGAGCCCGGCTCGGTCCGGATGTACACCTGCGGCCCGACGGTCTACAACTACGCGCACATCGGCAACTTCCGCGCCTACGTCTTCGAGGACCTGCTGCGGCGCACGCTGCGGCACGCGGGCTACGACGTGACGCAGGTCATGAACCTGACGGACGTGGACGACAAGACGATCCGCAAGTCGCGCGAGGCGGGCCTCCCGCTGGACGAGTACACGCGCCGCTTCAAGGAGGCCTTCTTCGAGGACCTCGACGCGCTGAGCATCGAGCGGGCCGAGCACTACCCGGCGGCCACCGAGCACGTGCCCGAGATGATCGCGCTGATCGAGCGGCTGCTGGAGAAGGGCCTCGCCTACCGCTCGGAGGACGGGTCGGTCTACTTCAGCATCGGCCGCTTCCCCGGCTACGGCAAGCTGGCCCACCTCGACCTGGCGGGGCTGCGGCCCGGCGCGCGGGTGGCGCAGGACGAGTACGAGAAGGAGAACGTCGGCGACTTCGCGCTCTGGAAGGCGTGGGACGAGGCGGACGGCGACGTGGCCTGGGAGTCGCCCTGGGGCCGCGGGCGTCCCGGCTGGCACATCGAGTGCTCGGCCATGAGCATGAAGTACCTCGGCGAGACCTTCGACATCCACACCGGCGGCGTGGACAACATCTTCCCGCACCACGAGGACGAAATCGCCCAGAGCGAGGGGGCCACGGGCAAGCCGTTCGTGCGGTACTGGATGCACTGCGCCCACCTCGTCGTCGACGGGCGCAAGATGTCCAAGTCGCTCGGCAATTTCTACACGCTGCGCGACCTGCTCGACCGCGGCTACACCGGGCGCGAAGTGCGCTACGTGCTGGTCGGGCACCCACTACCGCCAGGCGCTGAACTTCACGTTCGAGTCCCTCGACGGCGCCCGCGCGGCGCTGGCGCGCCTGGACGAGTTCCGCGAGCGGCTCGCGGAGCGGGCCGGCGGCGCGGCGCCCGACGCTTCGCTGCCCCCGTGGGCCGACGAGGCCGCCGGCCGTTTCCGGGCGGCGCTGGACGACGACCTCAACGTCTCGGCCGCGACCGGCACGCTGTTCGACCTGGTGCACGCGGGCCACCGGGCCCTCGACGGGGAAGGGCTGTCCGCCGGGGCGGCCGCCGCGGTGCAGGCGATGCTGGACGACTGGGACCGGGTGCTCAACGTGTTGGCGCCGCCGCGGGAGGGTGCGGACGCGGTGGCCGAGGACCTCGCGGCCCTGCGCCGCGAGGCCCGCGCGGCCCGCAACTGGGCCGAGGCCGACCGGCTTCGCGACGAGCTGGCCGCGCGCGGGTGGGAGGTGCAGGACACGCCCTCGGGGCCCAGGCTCCGGCGCCGGTAGCGCGGGCGGCCCCCGCACCGGGTTTTTCCTTCGCGCGTCCCGTCGGGTTGGTGTCTAATCCCGCGCACGGGAGCACCATGGCGCGAGGCCGTTTCATCACGTTCGAGGGGCCGGAGGGCAGCGGGAAGTCGACCCAGGCCGCCCGGCTCGCCGCGCGGATGGAAGGCCTCGGCCTGGCGGTGTGCGTGACGCGCGAGCCCGGCGGCACGCCGACCGGGGAGCTGATCCGTGACATCCTGCAGCACGACCGGGCCCGGGAGCCGCTGGCGCCGGAGGCGGAGGTGCTCCTGTTCGCCGCCAGCCGCGCGCAGCTCGTCCGGCGGGTGATCCGGCCGCGGCTGGAGGCGGGCGCGTGGGTGATCTCCGACCGCTTCGCCGACTCCACGACCGTCTACCAGGGATACGGGCGGGAACTCGGCGCGGAGCGGATGCGGCGCCTCAACGACCTGGCCACCGGGGGGCTCCTGCCCGACCTGACGGTGCTGCTGGACCTGGACGTGGAAACGGGATTCCGCCGGCTGGCCGGCCGGCACGCGAACGGCGGGACCGGGCCGGACCGCATGGAGCGGGAGGAACGCGCGTTCCACCTCCGCGTGCGCGAGGGCTACCTCGAGCTCGCGGCGCGCGAGCCCGGCCGGTTCCTCGTGGTGGGCGCCGGGCGGGACGCGGACGCCGTGGAGCGGGACGTGTGGGAGGGCGTGCGCCGTGTCGCCGACCGAGCGAAGGACTGAGTGGCTGGACGGGTTCCGCGCCGGGGTGGCGAGCGGCCGGGTCGCCCACGCGTACCTCCTGACGGGGTCCTCGCGCGGGGAGGCGGGGGCGCTCGCGGAGAGCCTGCTGCAGGTGCTCTTCTGCGAACGGACGCCGCCGCCGTGCGGGCGGTGCGGCGGCTGCCGCCGGGTGCGCGAGCGCGCCCACCCGGACGCGCGCTGGATCGAGCCCGAGAGCAAGAGCCGGCGCATCCGGATCGAGGTGTTGCGCGAACAGGTGCTGCCCTTCGTGGGGCGCACCTCCTTCTCCGGCGGCTGGAAGGCGGTCGTGCTGCTGGACGCCGACCGGATGACCGACCAGGCCGCCAACGCCTTTCTGAAGGCGCTGGAGGAGCCGCCGCCGCGCACGCTGCTGCTGCTGACGACCGAGCGGCCGCAGGACCTGCTGCCCACCGTCTCGTCGCGCTGCCAGCGCATGGGCCTCGCGGCGCCGGGGTGCGCGCTGCCGCCGGAGCGCATGGAGCGGCTGCTGGAGGTGCTGGCCCGGGGCGCCTCGCCCGACCCGCTGCGGCGCCTGGCGGCGACGGCGGCCCTGTCCGCGATGCTGGACGACGTGCGCACGGCCGCCGCGAAGGAGGCCCGCGAGGGCGCGGACGGGGAGGAGCCCGCGGAGGTGCTGGCCGCTCGCGCCAACGCGCGCGTGCTCGAGGTGCGGCGCGACCTCCTGGAGGTCGTCGAGCGCTGGCAGCGCGACGTGCTGCTGTGCGTGGCCGGAGGGGGGGCGGACCGGCTGGCCTTCCCGGCGCAGGCCGGCGCGCTGCGGCGGCAGGCCGCGGACATCGACTACGCCGAGGCGCTGCGCCGGGTCGCGGCCGTCGGCGACATCCACCGCCGCCTCGAGCGCCACCTCGGCGCCGAGACGGCGTTCGACGCCTTTTTCCTCTCGATGCGTTTTCCGCGCGCGCGCGCCGCGCGGTGAGCCGGGCCGGCCGGCGCCGGGAGGCGGCTTGCGGATGGACAGGGGGGGCGGGCGGATGCTACGGTGCCGCGCGCCCGGGGAGATCGGGCGGAGGAAGGCCGCGCGCGCGATGAAGATCCTGGTGCTCAACGGTCCGAACCTGCAGATGCTGGGCCTCCGCGAACCGGCGGTGTACGGCACGGCGACGCTGGGGGAGATCATGGCCGGGCTGGAAACGTACGGCCGGCAGCTCGGGGTCGAGGTCGCCTGGGCGCAGCACAACGGCGAGGGCGAGCTGGTGAGCGCGATCGGGGCGGCGCGCGGCGCGTACGACGGGCTGCTGCTGAACGCCGCCGCGTACACGCACACGAGCGTGGCGGTGCACGACGCCGTGCGGGGCGCGGGCCTGCCGTGCGTCGAGGTGCACCTGAGCAACACCGCGGCGCGCGAGGCGTTCCGGAGCCGCAGCCTGGTCGCCGCCGCGTGCATCGGCCAGGTGACGGGGTTCGGCGCGGACAGCTACCGGCTGGCCCTCGAAGGGCTGGCCCGGCACCTGCGGCGCCGCGGGGAGACGGGACAGGCCGGGACCGCGTGAAGGAGCGGCGGCCCCGCGGGGCCGCGCGGGGAGGACATCATGGATATCAAGGAAATCAAGCGCATCCTCGAGCTGATGAAGGAGAACGAACTGGCCGAGTTCGAGCTCGAGGACCAGGGCTTCCGGCTTGCGCTCAAGAGCCGCGGCAGCGTGCCGCCCAACTACGTGATCGCCCCGCCGGCGGGTGTAGCCCCCGTGGCCGCCGCCCCGGCGCCGGCCGCCGCCGCGGAGGCCGCCCCGGCCGCGAAGGCGGAGGACGGCGGCTGGATCGACATCACGTCGCCGATCGTGGGCACCTTCTACCGGTCGCCGTCCCCGGACGCCGAGCCCTTCGCCAGCGTGGGCCAGGAGGTGGAGGAAGACACGGTGGTCTGCATCATCGAGGCCATGAAGGTCATGAACGAAATCAAGGCCGAGGTGAGCGGGGTGATCCGGAAGATCTGCGTGGAGAACGCGACGCCGGTCCAGTACGGGCAGCCGCTCTTCCTGGTCGAACCGGCCTGACGGGCGGGAAGGCCCATGTTTGAACGCATCCTGATTGCCAACCGCGGCGAAATCGCCGTGCGCATCATCCGCGCCTGCCGCGAGATGGGCATCCAGACGGTCGCCGTCTACTCGGAGGCGGACGAGTACGTCGCTGCACGTGCAGCTGGCCGACGAGGCCATCTGCATCGGCCCGCCGCCCGGCCGCGGACAGCTACCTGAAGATCGCCAACATCATCAGCGCGGCGGAGGTGGCGGACGTCGACGCGATCCATCCCGGCTACGGCTTCCTCGCCGAGAACGCCCACTTCGCGGAGATCTGCGAGAACTGCAACATCACCTTCATCGGCCCCTCGCCGGAAAACATCCGGCAGCATGGGCGACAAGGCCGTGGCCCGCGAGACGATGAAGAAGGCCGGGGTGCCGATCACGCCCGGCAGCGACGGGATCCTGCCGCACGAAGGAGGAGGCCCTGGAGGTCGCCAAGCAGATCGGCTACCCCGTGCTGATCAAGGCCGTCGGCCGGCGGCGGCGGCAAGGGCATGCGCATCGCCCGCAACGACGTGAGCCTGGTGCAGGGCTTCATGACCGCCAGCTCCGAGGCCGAGCGCGCGTTCGGCAACGCGGCGGTGTACATGGAAAAGTACGTCGAGCAGGCGCGGCACATCGAGGTGCAGATCATGGCCGACAACCACGGCAACGTGGTGCACCTCGGCGAGCGCGACTGCAGCATCCAGCGCCGCCACCAGAAACTGGTCGAGGAGGCGCCGAGCCCGGCGTCTCGACGACGAGACCCGCCGGCGAGCTGGGGCGCGCCGCGGTGCAAGGCGGCCGAGGCGGTCGAGTACCGCAACGCCGGCACGATCGAGTTCCTCTACGACGACCCGCGAGAAGCGCTTCTACTTCATGGAGATGAACACCCGCATCCAGGTCGAGCATCCGGTCACCGAGGAGGTCACCGGGATCGACCTGATCAAGGAGCAGATCCGCGTGGCCGCCGGGGAGAAGCTGTCCTTCACCCAGCGCGATGTCCAGGTGCGCGGCCATGCGATCGAGTTCCGCGTGAACGCCGAGGACCCCTACCGCGACTTCACGCCCTCGCCCGGGCCGGTCGAGTTCGTGCATTTCCCCGGCGGGCGCGGCGTGCGCATCGATTCGCACGTCTACTCCGGCTACGACATCCCGCCCTACTACGACAGCATGATCGCCAAGATCATCGTGCGCGGGCGCGACCGCGACGACGCCTTGGCGATCCTGTCGCGCGCGCTGCAGGAGTTCGTCGTGGAAGGCGTGCACACGACCATCCCGCTCGGGCAGGCCCTGATGGGCGACGCGCGGTTCCGCCGCGGCGACTACCACACGGGCTACCTGGAGCACTACATGCAGGACACCTTCATGGTGCGTGCGGAAGCAGAGAGGGGAAAGGCCTCATGAGCAACGAAACCAAACCGCTCCCAGCGGAAGACCCGGCGGCCCGGCCGCCGTTTGCCGCGGCGTCCGAGAACCACGTCGAGGAGGACGGCGAACTCGGCTCCATCCATATCCACAACGGTGTCATCGCCGTGATCGCGCGGATCGCCGCCGAGAAGGTCGATGGCGTGGCGGAGCTGGTCGGCAACCTGGTCGACGGCATCGCCGGCATCGTCGGCCGCCGCAACACGGACCGTGGCGTGCACGTCGAGATCGTGGACAACAACGTCGTGATCGAGCTGAATGTCGTGCTCGAGTACGGCGTGAACATCCCCAAGGTGTCCTGGCAGATCCAGACGGACGTGCGCGAGGCGATCGAGCGCATGACAGGCAAGGCCGTCCGGTCGGTCAACATCGTGGTTCAGAGCGTGCAGTTTCCGGCCGCCGCGAAGCCGGAACGCAGCAAGGAGCGGGAACCATGAAGGCGCTGCATGCCCTCGCCGCGACGGTGCTCGCGCTCGTGTTGCTCGCCGCGGGCGGCTACGCCGCGTGGTCGGCGTTCGTGGAGCCCTCGCGCTGGGCGGACGTGGCGGGCGCGCTGCAGTTCCTGGCGGCGAACCGGCTGTCGTGCGGGTCCGCCGCGCTGGCCTCCGTGCTGTTCGTGCTGATCTGGATGCTCTCGTCGGTGCCCCGCCGCGAACGGGCGCAGTTCCTGACCTTCGAGAACCCGGGCGGGGAGGTGCGCGTCAGCCTCGATGCGATCCGCGACTACGTGGCCCGGCTGTCCGGCGAGTTCGGCGAGATCGTGTCGATGCGCCCGGCCGTGTCCACCCGCCGCGACCAGCTGCGGGTGAACGTGGAATGCCGCGTGCGCTCGGGGACGCAGATCCCGGTCTTCACGCGGGCCTTCCAGGAGCGCGTGCGGGAGAGCCTGCAGACGGACCTCGGGCTGACCGACCTGCCCGCCATCGGCGTGACCGTGCGGCAGATCGTCGGCGGGGCCACGGCCCCCCGCCCGCGCGGGCCGGCGGCCGCGCCCGCGGAAGGGGACGCGGGCGGCGACACGCCGGGGGTCGCGTGAACTGGGAGGCGGCGGAACGCGACGCGCTGGCGGTGGTCCGCGAGGTCGTCGCCGCGCACCGCGCGGCGATCGAGGAGACGGCCGCCGACATCGCCTCCCGCCTCGCCGCCGGGGGCAGGGTGCTGCTCTGCGGCAACGGCGGGAGCGCCGCCGACGCCCAGCACATGGCCGGGGAACTCGTGAACCGCTTCCTGCGCGAGCGGCGGCCCTACGCGGCGGTGGCCCTGACGGCCGACACCTCCGCCCTCACCGCCATCGCGAACGACTGCGGCTTCGAGGAGGTCTTCCTCAAGCAGGTGCAGGCCCTCGGCCGGCCGGGCGACGCGCTGGTCGCGTTCTCCACCAGCGGCGGGTCCGCGAACGTGCTCCTCGCCGTCCGGGAGGCGCGCCGGATGGGCCTGCTGACCGTGGGCGTGACGGGCGGGAGCGGCGGGGCGCTGTGCGGCGCGTGCGACCGCTGCCTGTGCGTGAGCGCCGCGGCGGGCACCCCCCGCATCCAGGAGGGGCACCAGCTCATCCTGCACCTGCTCTGCGAAAGGATCGAGGAGATCCTGGCGTGAGGCGGACACCGGCTCCGCCCGCCACGCCGGGCCTGGTCGTGGTCGGATCGATCGGCCTCGACGACGTGCGGACCCCGGCCGAGGCGCGCCGGAACCTGCCGGGGGGGTCCGCGAGCTTCGCGTGCGCCGCCGCCTCGTTCTTCACCCGCACGGGCATGGTCGGCGTCGTGGGCGAGGACTTCCCGGCCTCCTGCCGCGAGCTCTTCCGCGCCTTGTCGATCGACGTGAGCGGGCTGGAAACCGTCCCCGGCAAGACGTTCCGATGGAGCGGGGTCTACGAGGACAACCTGGACGTGCGGCGGACGCTGAGCACGGAACTGAACGTCTTCGCGGACTTTTCCCCGCGGCTGCCCCCCGCGTACCGCGCGGCGCCGTTTGTCTTCCTCGCCAACATCCAGCCCGGTCTGCAGCGGCAGGTGCTCGAGCAGGCCGACACGCCGAAGTTCGTGCTGGCCGACACGATGGACCTGTGGATCCGCACAGCGCCGGACGAGCTGCTCCGCCTGCTGCCGCGGGTGCACATGCTGACCCTGAACGAGTCGGAGGCGCGCCTGCTGAGCGGCCACCGCCCCCTCCTGCGCGCGGCGCGGGAGCTGCTCGGGATGGGGCCGCGGTACGTGCTCGTGAAGAAGGGCGAGCACGGGAGCGTGCTGTTCTCCAGGGAGGGAGGGGTGTTCCTCATGCCGGCGTTTCCCCTCGAGGAGGTGCGCGATCCCACGGGTGCGGGCGACACGTTCGCCGGGGCCCTCATGGGCTGCCTGGCGGCCGGCGGGCGCGCGGGCCTCCCGGCGATCCGCCGCGCGATGCTCTACGGCAGCGTGGTCGCGTCCTTCGGCGTGGAGGCGTTCAGCCTGGAGCGGCTGGCGTCGCTCACGCTCGAGGAGATCGAGGAGCGCGCGAGCCTGCTGCGCGAGATGACGCGCGTCCGCTAGTCCGCCGCCGGGCAGGTCGCTGCGCCCGCGCGCGGCGGCGCGCGAACGCGCGGTAGGCGGCGTCGCAGAGCGGGCGCAGGACGGGCCACGCCGTGGGCGCCGCCAGCCAGCCCCGCCCGGCGGCGCGGCACGCCGCCCGCACGGCCTCCATGGCGCGTACCGCCGTGCCGTCGGCGAGCACGGCGTGCAGGGCGCCCCCGGCCTGCGCGCGCTCGAGGCCGTACCTCCCGGGATCGAAGCCGGCCTCCGCGATGTCGGTGAACGCCAGCGCGCCGCGCCGGTCGATCCGCCGCAGCCGGGCCGCCTGGCGGCGGCAGAAGGGACAGGCCCCGTCGTAGAGGAGCGTCACCTCCGGCCGGCCCGCGGGCCCGGCCGGCGCCGGGGTCTGGGAGTCGCCGCGCATCGCCCCTCAAGCTACGCGCCGGGCGCGCGGGCGCAAGCGCGGCGGGCTCAGGGCCCGGCCGCGGGCAGGTCGCGGCAGAGGGCCACGAAGACGCCGTCCCGCCGGCGGATCGGCGTCGTGACCAGCCGCTCGGCGCGCACCGCCCCGCCGGGCGTGCGGAACACCACACGGAACTCGTCCAGGCCCGCGGGGCAGGGGACGCGCGCCGCCTGGAGCCACCGGGGCAGCGTTTCCCACCGGCGCACGTCGGGCTGCTCCAGCAACCCGATCAGGACAAAACGGACCAGGTCGCCCCAGCCCTCGTCGCCCGTGCGGCTCTCCGCGGCCTCCGCCAGGGCCTCCTTCACCACGAGGCGGACCGCGGTCTTGGCGGTCTTCTGCAGCGCCTGCTTTGCCGCGGTGACCGCCGCCAGCCCGGTGACGTCCGCGAGCGGGTAGGAGCGGCCGAGGTAGCGGTGTCCGGCGTACACCTCCGCGTACGGGGCCGCCTCGCCCCGCCAGGCGTCCGCCCACGTGTCCGCCGCGGTGGGGGCCCGCCCGATCAGGACCAGGCAGACCAGCTCGGCCGGCAGCTCGCCGGCGCGGGGCGGCGCCTCCGGCCCGCGCGGACCGGGCGCGCCGGCGGCCGCGGCCGCGCCGGCCTCCCCGTCCGGCGGGTCCGGCGCCGCGGGGGCCAACCGCCCCGTGGCGGGGTCGATCGCCACGCCCGGCGCCGCCTCCGCCGCCCGGCGGTACTGGAGCGCGGCGTTGGAGGGGTCGTCCACGAGTTCCAGGCACAGGCCGGCGACGTAGCGCGAGTAGCCGTCCTCGGGGAAATCGCCGCGCTGCCCGGGCTCCAGGCTCTCGATGATCCGCCGCGCCTCCACGGCGGCCAGTTCCCAGTTGCCCGTGCCGAGGTGCGCCTGCGCGGCGAAGGCGTGGAGCAGGGTCCGCTCGTAGGGCGCGCCCCGGAACGGCTGCACGGTGTCGTTCACGACCAGGCTCGCCGCGCCCCGGGAAACGCTGTACGTCTCCAGCTCCTCCAGCCTGCCGGCCGCCTCGATGAAGGCCCGCGCGCTGCCCTCGTAGTCGTGCCCCGCCTGGCGGATGGTGCCCCGCTCGAGCAGGACGAGCACCTCGTCCTTCCCGCCGGCGGGCACCGAGTCGACCGCGGCCGACGCCTCCGCGAGCCGTCCCCGGTAGAACGCCTCGCGCGCGTGGTGCAGGGGCGTGGCGCAGCCCGCCGCCAGCAGCGGGAGCAGGACGGCGCCCCGCCGCAGGGAGCGCCGGGCCGCGGCCCGCGTGGTACCCGTGCTCGTCATGGCCGGAGGCGCCGCGCCGGTGCCGCTACCAGCCGATGAGAGGCAGCCGCGCTTCGCGCGCGAATTCCTCCTCGGTCATCCAGAGGATCTCGCCGGAGACCAGGTCGGTGACCTCCACCGTCAGCTTGTAGTAGTTTACCTTCGTCTTCGACACGCGCACCTGCCGCGGCGAGGTGTCCTTCATCTCCGTGAGCGAGCCGCTGATCATGTACGCCGCGCCGAGCTGCCGGCCGATCTCCGCCTGCTGGCCCGCGCGCACGTTCGCAGCCTGGTACCCCTGCTCCCGGAGCAGCTGCTCCCGCCGCGCCTCGTTCACGAAACGCACGGCGCGGTTCTGGAAGAGGAGGTTGCGCATCCGGTCGGTGAGGTTCTTCGTGTCGACGTACTGGCTCGTCCGGTTCTCCACGCCGGCGATCATCATCACCGGCGCCTCCGCCTGCTTCTCCATGAAGGGGCTCGCCAGCAGGGCGTCGACGACACCCCGGGCGACGGTCCGCATGTCGGTGTAGTCGTAGCCCGTGCCCAGGTGGCGCTCCTGCCCGGCGTCCACCTCCCGTACGCGGGCCCGGAATGCCGCGCAGCCGGCCGAGCCGACCCACCCCGCCGCAAGGACGGCCGCCACGATGCCCTTCCGTACGCTCCTGTTCATGTTCCGCTCCTTTCCCGGGGCGCTCGCCGCCCACCTGCCGACGCGGCGCGCGCCGCCGGTATGCAAGGCCCGCCCCGGGCGGCCTCCACCCGCGCAGCTTACGCGCGCCCGCGGGGCGGGTCAACGGCCGGGCTCGCCTGCGGGCTTGCCATCGGGCGCCGGACATGGCACCTACTACGTCCTGCAAAACACCACGCGGGAGGGGCCATGGAGAACGGTACGGCAAAGTCGGTGATCGCCGCGGACGTCGAGTTCACCGGCACGATCAAGTGCGCCAGCGAGATCCGGATCGACGGGAAGCTCGAGGGCGAACTGCACTGCGAGAAGGACGTCGCGATCGGCAAGAGCGCCGTCATCAAGGGCAACATGACGGTCAACTCGGCCACGGTGGAAGGGACCGTGAACGGGAACGTCACGGCCCGCGACCGCATCGAGCTGAAGGCGAGCGCCCGGTTGACGGGCGACATCAAGTCCAAGCGGCTGACGGTCGAGGACGGCGTCACCTTCGTCGGCCGCTCGGAGGTCAACCCCTCGGCCGCGCCGGGCCAGGCCGCCAAGCCCGCGCCGGCCGCCCCCGAAGCCGAGCCGCCCAAGGGCGACGCCAAGCCCGCCTCCGGCGTCTTCGGACGGCGCTGAGCCGCGCCCCGTGCCGCCCCCGCACCCGGTCCGCCGGGCCGGGTGCGCCGGGGAGGCAGGCTGAAGCATGGCCGGCCGGAAAAAGAGGGCCGACGTCGTACTCGGCTACGACGTGGTCCGGACGGTTGCCCGCGGCGGCGAGCGGCCGGCGCCGGCGCCGGCCGCGTCCCCCCCGTCCGAGCGGCCGCCCCGCGCGGCGCCGCGGCAGGCCGCGCACATCGGCCGCACCAGCCTGCCCAGCCGCCACGAGGTGGCCTGCTACCACTGCGGCTACGAGTTTCACGTGCTCGGCCGGCAGCAGATGGCGGTCTGCTCGCGCTGCCACGAGAAGCTCGACGTCGCGGACCACGCGATCGAGGCCCCCTTCGACGGCGTGCTGACCACCGCCGGGTCGGTCGACGTGAAGCAGGGGGCGGTAATCCGGGGCGGCGAGCTCACCGCGTCGTGCATCCGGCTGGCCGGCAGGATGGAAGGCGGCGCGCTGCACGCCATGCGCGAGCTGCGGATCGCGAAGACGGCGACGTTCCTGGAGGAACGCGCCGGGTACCGGGACCTCGTGCTGGAGGCGGGCACGCGCCTGCGCTTCCGGCGGGCCCTGCGGTGCCGCGACCTGACGGTGCGGGGCCGGCTCTCCGCGCAGGTGGAGTCCGGCGGGCTGGTCCGCGTCGAGGCCGGCGGCATGATCCGGGGCTCGGTGCGGGCCCCCCGCCTCGCGGTGGAGGACGGCGGCGGGCTGAAGGCGCGGCTCGCCGTCGGGGCGCCCGCGAAGGGCCCGGCCGCGTGAAGGCACCCCGCGCCTGCCACCTCGTAGGCATCGCGGGCACGGGCATGAGCGCCCTCGCACAGGCCCTGCTCGACGCCGGCGCGGCCGTCAGCGGGTCCGACCGCCACCGGGACCGCGGCCGGCCCCTCGACGTGCTCCGCACGCTCGAACGCGCGGGCGCGCGGCTCCTGCCGCAGGACGGAAGCGGCGTGCGCCCCGGGCTCGATGCCGTCGTGGTCAGTACGGCCGTCGAGCCGGGGAACGCGGACCTCGAAGCCGCCTCGCGCGCCGGCGTGCCCGTCCGCCACCGCGCCGGGCTGCTGGCCGAACTGGCGTCGGCGAAGGGACGGTGCACGGCCGTGGCCGGGACGGCGGGGAAGACCACCGTGACGGCCATGCTCGGCTGGGTGGCCGCGGCGGCGGGGCTGGACCCCTCCGTGGTGAACGGCGGCGAGGTGATCGGCTGGGGACACGCCGACCGCGTCGGCAGCGTCCGCCGCGGGGCGGGGGACCGGTGGATCGTCGAGACCGACGAGAGCGACAAGTCCCTGCTCCGCTTTCATCCCGCCGACGCGATCCTGACGGGGATCGGCCGGGACCACTTCGAGCTCGACGAGGTGGTGGCGGTCTTCGCGCGGTTCGCGGGGCAGGTGCGCGGCTTGCTCGTAACCACCCCGGAGGCAATCCGGCAGCTCGGCGCCGCCGCGCCGCCCGGGGCGCGCCCGATCGACGGCCCGGACGGGCCGGTCGAGGCGACGGCGCGGGGGGTCCGGTTCCGCTACCGCGGCACGGCGTTCTCGCTCGCCCTGCCGGGCGCGCACCAGGCGGCGAACGCGATGCTCGTGGCGGACCTGGCCGCCTCGTGGGGCGTGCCCGCGGCCGACACGGCCAGCGCGCTCCGCGGGTTCCGGGGGGTGCGCCGCCGGATGGAGTGCGTCGGGGAGCGGGACGGGCTGCGGGTCGTGGACGACTACGCGCACAACCCGCTCAAGGTGGCCGCCGCCCTGGCGGCGGCCTGCCCGGGCCGCGGCCGCCTGTTGGCCGCCTGGCGCCCCCACGGTTTCGGACCCCTGCGCCTGATGTTCGACGAACTCGTCGACGCCTTTGCGCGCGGGCTTCGGCCGGACGACCGGCTCTGGCTGCTCCCCGTCTACTACGACGGCGGAACGGCCGGCGGGGGCCGCACGAGCGAAGAACTCGCGGCGGCGCTGCGCGGCGCGGGCGCCCCGGCGGCGGCCGTGGCGGACTACGCGGAGCTGGAGCGCGCCGTGGCCGCCGCCGCGCGGCCCGGGGACGTGCTGCTCGTCATGGGCGCCCGCGACCCGGACCTGCCGCTCTTCGCGCGGCGGATGGCGGGCCCCCGGCCGGACGGAGGGCCGCGCCCGGTTCCGTCCGTGCCCCGCTAGCCCCGCCGACCCCGGCCTCCCGCGCCGGCCGCGGTTCCCCGCGGCGCAGCAGGAGGAGGCAGAGCGCGGCGAGCAGGGCGGCGCGAGCGACCTCCATCGGGCCCAGCGGCTCGGCGGCCGGCCCGACGCCCAGGCAGCCGCAGGGGATGGCCAGGCCGCGCGCGAGGGCGGAGGCGGTGGCCGCGACGAACAGGAGTGCCAGCCCGGCGCCCAGCAGGAGCCCCGCGCGCCGGTGGCGGGGGGGGGCGCCCAGGATGGCCAGTCCCGCGGCCAGCTCGATCCAGGGCAGGTAGACGGCCGCCGCGTTCACGAACGCGGCGGGCAGGACCCGGTAGCGGTACACCGCCAGGGCGAACGCGGCGGGTGCGGCGATCTTCGGCAGGGCGGCCGCGCAGTAGACCAGGCCCGCCGCCGCCCGCCCGGCCCGCACCACGCCGCGGAAGGTCCGGTGCGTCGCGCTCACGGCCCGCTCCGCTCCGGCCGCTCGATGCGGCCGCCGGCGCGGCGCCAGGCGCGCAGGCCGCCGGCGAAGACGGCGGTGTTCGTGTAGCCGAGCCGCTGCAGGTGCAGGGCCAGGCGCAGCGCGTCGTCGCAGGTCGGCCCGTCGCAGTAGACGATGATCTCCTGGCCGGGGGCCAGCAGCGGCTCGACGTGGCGCAGTTCCGCGTCGACCCGCGCCGCGGGCAGGGACACCGCGCCGGGCACGCGGCCGCGGCGGAAGGCCGGCGCCGCGCGCGCGTCGATCACGACGGCGGTCCCTTTCGCCACGGCCCGGCGCATGCCGGCAGGCCCCACGGCGCGCAGGCCGGCCGCCTCGACCGCCGCGGCGCCGTCATCGTCCGGCGCTCGCAGCCACGGGATGCGGCGGGGGCCCAGCGTGTTGGCGGCGGAGCCGAGGACCAGGGCCGCCAGCAGCAGGTGCAGCATCCCGGCGGCCGTCGCATGGCGTTCCCGCGGCATGGTCGCGAGGCCCGCGCCTACCGCTGGAAGGGATCCGTGACCATCGGTTTTCCGCAGTAGATGCACAGGGGCCGGTGCTTGGCGGTGAGCCGCCCGCAGTGGGGACAGGGCGGGACGGGGGTGGCCGCGACCCGCCCGTCCGCGCGCCCGTCGCGCAGGTCGATCTCCGTGATGCGCCGGAACAGCTCCTCGTCGGTGTAGCCGTGCTGCTCCTTGAGGATGCCCCACAGGGCCTCGGTGATCATGAGCAGACGCTCGATGTCGTGCCGCGTCTCCGCCACGGCAGACTTCGCCCGCTCCGCCGCGGCGCGCTCCGCCGCGGCGCCGCCCGGCCCTCCCGCGGCGTTGGAAAAGGCGTGGGGTGCGTAGAACATGATCCTCTCCCTCCTGCGTTGTCCCCTGATACGGCGGACCGCGCGCGGGGGCAAACGGATTCTCGCCGCCCGGCCCGTCCCCGGTCCCGCCGGGCGGATCGCGTGGCGCCGCGGGGTGGCGCGAGCGGGGGCGCGTGGGGCGGGAGCGGCGCGAAAAAGGCCTCGCGGATCGCGCGTGATCTCACCCCGTCCGCGGCGTTGCCGCGGGCGGTGCGGACACGAGTCCAGCCCCGCCCGCGCCGCCTGGCGTCCGGGGCAAGCTGACACGCTCCCGCTCGGGCCCCCCGGGGGCCGGGGGCGACTTGCCGAAAGCCGCGTTGCCGCGGAACGTGGGTCACGCTGCCGCGCACCGCAGGCCACTGTCCGGGCAGGGGCTGTCGCCCTGCCCGGACACCAGGAGGGCGGGTCAGCGGGGGGCAGTGGCGTTTGCCGATGGCGGTCTGCGGCGGGTGCCGGTCCGTCGCGCCCCTCGTCTTCCCCGGTCGTTCCGCCTAGGATCGGGGGCATGGACGAGGCCTACCGCGACTGCCGGCTCTGCCCGCGCGACTGCGGGGTCGACCGCACCGCGGGCGCCGCGGGGCGCTGCGGCGAGTCGGCCTCGCTCCGTGTCGCGTCGATCCTCGCGCACTACGGCGAGGAACCGGTTCTCAGCGGGACGCGCGGTTCCGGCACGGTGTTCTTCAGCGGCTGTTCCAGCGGGTGCTTCTTCTGCCAGAACTACCGGGTTTCCCTTCAGCACGCCGGGCGGGTGATGGACGACGCGGAGCTGGAACGAGAGGTCGCGGCGCTCGTCGCCCGCGGCGTGCACAACGTGAACTTCGTCACCCCCGACCACTTCTGGCCCCACGTCGAACGGCTCGGCGCGGCGTTGCGGGCGCGCGGGTGCAAGGTGCCCTTCGTGTTCAACGGGTCGGGTTACCAGCGGCCGGACATGCTGCCGCGGTACGCGGCGGTGATGGACGTCTTCCTGCCCGACTTCAAGTTCGCCGACGCCGGCCTGGCCCGGCGGGTCATGGGCGACGGTCGCTATCCCGCGATCGCGCTGGCGGCCCTCGAGGGGATGGTGGCGGCGAAGGGCTTCTGTGAACCGTGGGACCCGTCGGGCGGGCGGCCGGCGCGGCGCGGGGTGCTGGTGCGGCACCTCGTCCTGCCCGGCGAGACGGCCAACAGCGTGGGGGTCCTCCGCCTGCTGCGCGAAGCCTTCGGGCGCCACCTGCCGCTCTCGGTCATGGGGCAGTACCGGCCCGTGCCGGCCTGCCGGCGTCGGTCGGACCTCGACCGGCGCGTCACCTCCGCCGAGTACCGCGCGGTGTGCGACGAGGCGGCAGCGCTCGGCTTCGAGAACCTCTTCGTGCAGGCCCTTTCCGGCGACGACGGGTTCCTGCCCGACTTCGACCGCGAGGAACCGTTCGCCGGCAACCGGCCCCGCCCGCCTCCGGGGGGGTGAGTGCCGCCCCCGGGATCAGCGTGCCGCCGGGCGCGCGGACCACTCGAGGAGCTTGAGCATGACGGCCTTGTGCGCGTGCAGCCGGTTCTCCGCCTCGTCGAAGACCACCGACTGCGGCCCGTCGATCACTTCCGAGGTCTGCTCGTAGCCGCGCATGGCGGGCAGGCAGTTCATGAAGACCGCGTTCCGGGCGGCGCGCTTCATGAGCGCCGCCGTGACCCGGTAGGGGCGGAGCGCCTTGCAGCGCGCCTTCGCCGCGGCGGGATCGATGTGGTAGCTCATCCACGAGTCGGTGTAGACCGCGTCCGCGCCCCGCACCGCCTCCGCCGCGCGGTCGGTCACGGTGATTCCCGCGCCCGAACGGCGACCCGCCGTCCGCGCGCGGCGCAGCACGGCGGGGTCGGGCTGGAAGGCGGCCTCGGGCGGGCACCCGACGGTGATGTCGATGCCGCACTTCGCGCAGCCGATCAGCAGCGAGTGCGTCACGTTGTTGCGGCTGTCGCCCAGGTAGGCGAGCTTGAGCCCCTTCAGGCGGCCCTTGCGTTCCCGGAGGGTGAGCAGGTCGGCCAGGATCTGCGTGGGGTGCGCGTGGTCCGTCAACCCGTTGATGACGGGCACCGTGGCGTGCCGCGCGAGCGCGCGGAGGGTCCGGTGCTCGAAGAGCCGGGCCATCACGAGATCCACGTAGCGGCTCAGCACGCGCGCGGTGTCCTCGATGGTCTCCTTGCCGGCGCCGAGCGGCGAGGTGCCGAGGTCGTAGTGGATCGCGTGGCCGCCCATCTGGGTGGCTCCCGTCTCGAAGGAGACGCGCGTGCGCAGGCTCGGCTTCTCGAAGAGCATGATGAGCGTCCGGTCGCGCAGGGCCTCGCGGTACGCGGCGGGATCGCGCTTGAGCTCGAGGGCGAGCGCGAGGACGTCCGCGATCTGCTGGGGCGACCAGTCGGCGAGGCTGACGAGATGCTTCATGTCCTTCTTCCGTTCCGCCGGCCCGCGCGCCGGCTGCTGGCTGCTTCCCGGTGCGCGGCGTCGCCCTCCCGGTCCCGGGCGGCCGCCGCGGTGGCGCGTCCCCCTACCGAACGAGCTCCGCGTAGTAGCGGTCGACTTCCGCGTCCTTCTCGAAGATGGACAGGACCAGGGCCACGCGCATCCACATGCCGTTGCGCACCTGGCGCCAGTACATCGCGCGCGGATCGCGGTCGACCCCGACCGCGATCTCCTCGCGGCGGGGCAGGGGGTGCATGAGGATCGCGTCGGGCCGCAGCGCCGCGAGGTGGCGTTCGTGGAACTCGAAGGGGCGGGTATCGAGCTGCCGGCTCTCCCGGGCCGTGTCCCACTCGTCCTGGATCCGCGTCATGTAGATGGCGTCGACCTCCGGAACCACCGCCTCGAAATCGGAGGTCAGCGTGAAGTCCACGCCCGCCGCGGCCAGGCTCTCCCGCACGTCCTCGCCGATCTGGAGCGATTCGGGCGCCACGAAGACCTGCCGCACGCCCGGGTAGAGCGTCAGCAGCCAGGCCAGGGAGCGCACGGTGCGGCCCCGGAGCCAGGTCGCCGACGAAGGCGATGCGCTTGCCCTCGATGCCGCCGCGTTCCTCGAAGCTGCGCTGGAGGGTGTAGATGTCGAGCAGCGCCTGGGTGGGGTGCTGGTCCTTGCCCGAGCCGGCGTTGACGACCGGGATGGGCCGCTCGGTGTTGGACAGCATCCACGCGATCCGCTCGGCGAAGCCCCCGACGGGATGGCGCATGATGATGAGGTCGAAGTAGGAACTGAACGTGCGGACGGAGTCCTCGGGCGACTCGCCCTTGAGCTCGCTGGACGTCGACGTGTCGCGCACCTCGGCGGGCTGCAGGCCGACGATCTGGCAGGCGGCGTAGAAGGAGAGAAACGTGCGGGTGGAGGGCTGGGCGAAGTAGAGCATGGCCCGCTTGTCCGAGAGCAGGTCCTGCAGGAACAGGCGCCCGCCGCGGGTCTTGGCGATGCGCCGGGTCCGGGTGGCCAGCTCGCAGAGCCGGTCGAGCGAGGGCCGGTCGAACTGCTGCGCCACCAGCGCGTGAAGGGGGCGTCCGTCGCGTTGGAAGAAGCGGCTCTTTTCCGCCAGGCTCAGGGCGTGGAACGTGTCCCAGGGAATGCCTCTCATGCCGTCGTCCTCCGGCCCCGTTGATAACAGAAACCGGGCGGGCCCGCCACGGCAAGATGCGCGGGCGGGCGGCCCCGCGCGCCCTTCCGCCTGTTGCGGCTGGCCCGGCGGCGCGGCCTGCCGTAGCATGGGGCCATGAAACGGGGGGAACCGGCGGGCCGTGACGGCGGGGCGGGAACGGACGGCGTCCGGCGGATCCTGGTCGTGAAGATGAGTTCGCTGGGCGACCTCTTCCACGCGCTGCCGGCCGTGCACAACCTGCGCCTCGCGTCGCGCGCTCCGGTGGACTGGGTCGTGCACCCGGAGTACGCGGACCTCGCGCGCTGTTTCGAGGACGCTGACCGCGTGATCGTCTTTCCCCGCCGCGGCGGGCCGGGCGGCGCGTGGCGCTACCTGCGCGAGGTGCGCCGCGAGCGGTACGACCTGGTCGTGGATCTCCAGGGCCTGCTCAAGAGCCTGGCGGCCGCGCGGCTGGCGCGAAGCCGCAGGGTGATCGGACCGTCCTTCTGCCGCGAGGGCACGCGGGGGCTGTACTCCGCCGTGGCGGGGCCGCGCGATAAGGAGCGGCACGCGGTCGAGGAGAACCTCGACGTGATCCGCTACCTGGGCTGGGAGGAAATCGACCCGGTCTTCCCCGTCCGGTTCCCGCCAGCGGACATCCGGGGCCCGGCGCCGCACATCGCCCTGGTGCCCCGCTCGCGCTGGGCCACCAAGAACTGGCCTGTCGAGGCCTTCGCGGCGCTGGGCCGGCGGCTGCTGGACCGGACCCCGGGCACGCTTCACCTCGTCGGCTCGGCGGCCGACGCGGCCGCGGTGGAGGCGATCGAGCGGGGCATCGGCGGCGGCGGCCGCGTGGACAACCGCTGCGGCCGAACGACCCTCGTCGAGACCGGCAGCCTGCTGGCCGCCATGGACCTGGTCGTGACGGTCGATTCCGGCCCCATGCACGTGGCCGCGGCGCTGGGCCGCCCGGTGCTGGCCCTGTTCGGTCCCACCGACCCGGTGCGCACCGGGCCGTACGGGGAGGGACACCGGGTGCTGCGCGTCGAGTCGACGTCCTGCAGCCCGTGTTTCGAGGCCTCGTGCCGCCGGGGCGACCTGGCGTGCCTGCGCAATCTCTTCCCGAGCGAGGTGGCGGAGGCGGCGCTCGAGCTGCTTCGCGAAGCCGCCGGGCGGGAAAGGGAGCGCGCCGCGGCGGCGCCGGCCGCGCCCGCACGCGCCGTGCAGCCCGGCCTTCCTTTCGGGTGACGAGGGCGCCGCGCGGCCCGCGCTCGCGGCCCGCCCGGGGAACGGCGCGGGTCAGACGCTCAGCGACCGCACGTAGACGGCGGCCACCTCGGCGCGGCGCTTGGTGCCGGTCTTGTCCATCACGCGGCTGAGGTAGTTGCGCACCGTCTTCTCGGAGAGCTTCATGTCCGTGGCGATCTGCCGGTTGGTCAGCCCGCGCGCCACGCGGTCCACGATCTGCGCTTCCTGGTAGGTCAGCTGATCCACGATGGACCGGCTTTCGCCGGCGGCAGGGCGGTCCGCCAGGATGCCGATGAGACGGGGATCCCAGGCCGGCACCCCGCGCGCCACCTGCCGGACGGCCTCGGCCAGTTCTTCCAGGTCGGCGGTCTTCAGGAAGTACCCGTCCGCGTGGAGCGCGCGGGCACGCCGCACGGTCATCTGGTCATCCATCATCGTGAGCAGGAGCACACGCAGGTCCCGCCGGTTCCGCTTCATCTCGGCCATCAGGTCCAGGCCGTCGTCGCCGTTCAGTTTCAGGTCCAGCACGACCACGTCCGGCTTGTGCTCGCGGATGAGGCGGAGCGCGGCGGTCCGGTCGGCGCAAGCCCCTACCACGCGGATCCCCTCGGTCTCATCGAGGGCGTAAGCCAGACCGGCCCGAACCACCGGGTGGTCATCCACTATCAGTACGTCAGGCACCCTCACCCTCCCTGCGCCATGCCCCCGAAGCAGGCGAATGATACATCTCCGTCCCGGGGCGGTCAACCCGTAAGGCAGCATAAAGCCGTCAAGAGCAAAGACATACAGTAGGTACATATGACCCTACTGCGGGCCGCTCGGCGGCAGGGGCGGAACGAGGGCTGGCGGCGGGATGCCCGGCCGCGGCAAGTGCGTGCGTGCCCGGCTGGCATCCCGTGCGGGTTCTGGTAAGGTGGGGGCGTGCGGGACAGCTGGCGGGACGGGAGAGCGCGATGCGGATTCCATTCTTCAAGATGCACGGGGCGGCGAACGATTTCCTTCTCGTGGACGACCGGCAACGCGTTTTCCCCATAGAAGACCGCGCGTGGATCGCCCGCGTCGCGGCGCGCCGGACGGGCGTGGGCTGCGACGGGATCCTGCTGATCCAGCCGTCGGAGAAGGCGGATTTCCGCATGCGCTTCCTTAATCCCGACGGGAGCGAGGCCGACCTGTGCGGCAACGGCGCGCGCTGCATCGCCCGGCTGGCCGTCGAGCAGGGGGCGGCTCCCCCGCGCATGCGCATCGAGACCGCCGCCGGGATCCTCGGGGCCGAGGTGCAGGGCGAACAGGTGCGCGTGAACATGCCCGACCCGAAAGCGTGGCGGCTCGACCTGCGCCTGGCGGTCGGCGGCACGGAGCGGGTCGGCCACGCCGTGAACACGGGTGTGCCGCACGCGGTGGTCGAGGTGGAGGACGTGGACGCCGTCGACGTCGCCGCGCTGGGCCGGGCAATCCGGCTCCACGAGGTCTTCCAGCCGGAGGGCGCAAACGCGAACTTCATCCGTGTCACCGGCCCCGGTGCCCTGCGCATCCGCACCTACGAGCGCGGGGTCGAGGCCGAGACGCTCGCCTGCGGCACGGGCATCACGGCGGCGGCGCTGATCGCGGCGCGCCTCGGCCGCGTGCGCCTGCCGGTGAAGGTGACGCCCGCCGGCGGCGACGTCGTTGAGATCGACGCGCGGCTGGACGAAGACGGCGCCTCGGACGTGTTCATGACCGGCCCGGCGGTGCACGTGTTTCGCGGCGAGCTGGACTACGAAGGCGGCTGACGCCCCGCCGCCCGCGCGGCCTGCGCCCGCGCGGCCCGCTGTTGGGAGGCGCCTTCCCCCGCCGCCGCTCCGCCCGTGTCCCTCGCGCCGGCCCGCCCGGCTCGCCGGGCGGTCGGGACCGGGCCCCCGGGGCGGCAACGCCCCGGCCGTTCGAGAGGGCGGACGGGGTTACGGAAGAATGCCCACGCGGAAGGCGGCAGGGGTGTTCGTGGCGCCGTGGGGGCCGGTCCACTCGTGCAGCCCGGAAAGCTGGCGCGCGATGCCCGCCGCCACCGGGTCCCACACGCCGTCCACGAGGTTCGTGCTCCGGTACACGGTGTAGGTGCCGTTGCTGAAGGCCTCGGGCGCGCCGAACCAGCGGAGGTGCGCGGCGTCCCCGTCCCGCGCGGCTTCCAGCAGGACCACGCGCAGGTCGCTGTCGTAACCGACCACGACGGCCGCCTCCGCCGATTGGCCCTGGTAGGAGGCCTCCAGGACGGCCACCCCGCGGGAGAGCCCCTCGACCCCCGGCCCGCTGACGGCCGCCACGTGCGCCGGGTCGGTTGTCCGTTGGCACAGGAACGTCACCGGCTGGACCGAGTCGTCGTCGAACCGCGCGCGCACCTCGAAGCCCTGGTAGCCCCCTATGGGGAGGCGGGCGGACGACGGGGCGAGCTGAAGCCCCTCGAGTTGCGCGGTGGCCGCGACGGTGAGCGCGGCCGTGCCGTGCAGGGCGCCGTAGTAGCCGTGCACCGTGGCGACGCCGTTGTTCCCGGCGATCGCCGTCTCCCCGGTCATGGCCGCCACCGTGGCGGGCTCTGCGGAGAAGGCCGTTTCGGGGGTGACGTCACGCGTCTGCCCGTTGTCCAGCCGGGCCGCCGCCGTGTAGGTGAGCGCCGCTCCTCGCCGGTCGATGGCGGCCGCCGGGGGGGTAAGGCGGAGCGACTCCGGCTGGGGGTCGACCTGCGCGACGTAGCATTCGATGGACGGCCGCGCGCCCTGGAAGGGGCCGTACTGCGGCTTGACCAGGGCGCGTCCGGGCGAAACGGCGACCAGTTCGTTGCCCTCGGCGCGGACGACCACGGTGCCGTCATCGGGGTTGTCCACTTCCAGGTCGGACTGCGCGGTCACGTCGGTCGCCGTCCCGTCGGCCGCGTAGGCCGTCACGGTCAGCGCCTGCCGGGTGCCGGACCCCGCCAGCATCAGGGGGCCGGCGGGCGACACGACCAGGTTCGTGATGACGGCGGGCAGGTCCGTGGTGACGCCGCCGAGGAAGACCAGGTTGGCGTAGTTGCTTAGCAGATCCGTCACGCCGTCGCCGTCGAAGTCCGCGCCGCGCTCCACCCGGGTGAACCAGGAGTAGGCCCGGTTCCAGGGCCGTGCCACGAACGTGTCCACGCCGTCGAACGCGCTCGGCCAGCCGCTGTCGACGACGATCGTGACCCCGCTCGCGGAGGCCCCCGCGGCGTCGGGGATGACCGAGTGCGCCCCGAACAGGTCGAGCACGGCGTCGCCGTCCAGGTTTCCCCAGCCGAGGAGGTCGTGCCCGGGTTGGTTCGAACCGGTGTCGGTGAAGGTCGTGTTCGGCGCGCCGGCCAGCGTGCCGGCGGTGTTCTTGTGCAGGTAGGCGGCGAAGTTGCTGAACACGGTCAGGTCGTCGTCACCGTCCTGGTCGTAGTCTTCCCACGAGAGACCGGTGGGGGTCACGTTGGAGGCCTCCTGGTAGGACCACGCGGCCGAGGCGGCCGGTCCCGACGCCGTGCCCGGGTGGACGTGGGTCTTGATCTTCGTCGATGTGGTGCCCCCGTTGACGTCCTCGCCGACGGCCAGGTCGGCGCGCGCGTCGCCGTCCAGGCGGCCGAACGCGACGGTCCGCGTGTTGATCGCCGGGGAGAGCCACGCGGCCGGAGCCACGAGCCCGCCCGAGCCGTTGTTGAGGTAGACGGCGGCCTGGTTGTTCGTGTCCACGCCGGCCACGGCGAGGTCGAGGTCGTTGTCTCCGTCGCAGTCGCCCCAGGCGAAGGCGTACAGGTTGCCCGCGTCGGGAAGGGCGTTCGTCATGTGGGGAAGGAGGGCGAGCGCCCCGGCGGTCGACCGGAAGCCCAGCAGTGCGCGGCCGCCGTTCGCCGTGCCGAGCACCACCAGGTCGTCGTCGCCGTCCTGGTCGAGGTCGCCCGCCGTTACGGGGGTGCCCGGCTCGGGGTCGGTGTCGGTCCAGGCGTGCGACCAGGCCTGCACGAAGGTCGTCGCGCCGGTACTCCACAGCCAGGTGGCCCAGGAGTAGCGGATCGTCTCCGAGTCGTGGTGGCTGCGCCGGACGAAGAGGTCCGGGTGGCCGTCGCCGTCCAGGTCGCCCGTGAGCGCGGCGTTGCCGCACACCGAGGCGTCGGGGCGATTGTCGCCGAGTCCGGCGGTCGCGCCGATGCCGCCGACGGGGTTGCACTTGGCCGGCTCGCTCTCGTTGCCCGCCTCGTCGACCGCCGTCACGAGGTACTCGTCGAACCCGTGCGCCGCGGCGTAGTTGACGAACTGCGTGGCGGTCCCGGCTACCTCGCCGAGGTAGAACATGCTCAACGCGGAGAACCCGCGGTAGACGCGGTAGGCGGCCACGTCCGCATCCGGGCTGGGCTGCCAGCTGACCGTGACGTCGGCCCGGGAGGGGGTCGCCGAGCGCCCGACCACGTAGCGGGGCGACCGCGGGGGCACGGCGTCGCGGAGCAGGGGGCTGAGCAGGTAGACGCCGACGTTGGCCGCGAGGTCGCGGGTGCCGTCTCCGTCGACATCCACGAGTTCCGCGTGCGGGCCCGTGTCGGACTCGGTGCCGGGCGCGTCGGTCGACACCCAGTCCGGCGTGTCGCCGAAGGTGCCTGCGTCGTTGCGGAAGAGCACGAAGCCGAGCGGGTCGACGCCGGCGTGGTAGAGCGACAGCATGAGATCCGGGTCGCCGTCGCCGTCGAAGTCCTCCAGCACGGCGGTGCGCGGTGTTGCCTGCGCGGCCGTGCCCCAGTCGGGGGTCCAGGCCTGGGCGAACGCGTAGGCGTTGGAGGTGCCCGCGAGGAGTACGGGCGCCGAGCCGGCCGCGGCGGCGAGGTCGGGCCGCCCGTCGCCGTCTACATCTCCGGCGGCCAGCGGCGCCGACCACCCGTTCAGCACGTTGGTGGCGACGAGCACGCCGTTGGCTTCGTCGTGGTCGAGGACGGACAGCACGTACTCCGAGGAGCCGTCGTCGTGGCGGTAGTAGGTGGAGACGACCGCCTCCTCCGCGCCGTCCCCGTCCAGGTCGGTCCAGGCCATCAGGGCGCCCGGCGTGGCCGGCGAGGACGGCACGCGGGCGTAGGCCCCGTCGCCGGCGGGGGGCAGGGTGTAGACCGGGCCCGGCGACGTGGCGAGGGCCGTGCCGGTATTGGAGTAGATCATCACGGCCACCTGGGCCGTGTCGCCCCTCAGCACGGCGAGGTCCCGGTCGCCGTCGCCGTCGAAGTCCGGCCAGGCGAGGTCCGACGCGACGAGGCCGCCGGCGCTCGTCCAGTCCGGCGCGGCGCCCCACGCGCCGGCGGTGTTGTAGAAGACCTCGAGCGGGCGGCTGCTCGAGAAGCCGATGGCCAGTTCGTCGCGTCCGTCGCCGTTCATGTCGCCCGCCCGCACCCGGCCGGGCGAGGCCGGGGGGACGTAGGACCAGGAGGGATGCTGCGCGAAATCGCCCGCCGCGTTCGGGTAGAGCGCCAGGCCCCTCGCGGTGGTGCCGTTGCCCGCGTGCGTCAGGACGTAACCGCGAAGCAGGGGGTCGCGCTTGCCGTCGCCGTCGGGATCGACCCACGTCGCCTGCCGGCTGGTTTCAATGGTGTCCGGGGTCACTTCCGTCAGGCAGGTCCAGCCCGCGCCGTCCCACCGCCAGTCGCGGGTCGAGAGGGAATCGTAGTCGAGGTAGTAGGCCGTGCCCGACGGGGTGTAGGCCAGGCTCAGGCCGGGCGTGGCGGGGCCGCCGCCGTAGCTGGCGCTGGACCAGGCGCCCTCGTGGTACGTCCAGAGGTTGAAGGATCCGCCGCCGATCCCGCCGAAGAGGCGAAGCCGTTGGGCCGCGGCGTCGTAGGCCAGCGGGCCGCCGTCGGTGGGCATGCTCGCCGGCGTGGCGTCGGTCCAGACCGATCCGTCCCACGCCCACATGTCCGCGACGTTCAGCCAGGAGAGCATCCCGAAGAAGTTGGTCCCGTAGACCTGGCCCCGGTAGAGGTAGGTCTTCCCCTCGTCGGCGTGGTAGGCCATGAGGTGGCTCCTGCGCGCGTCGGGCTTCGTGCCGGGCGCGCGAGCGGACCAGTCCGTGCCGTCCCACTCCCACGTGTCGTTCATCGCGTTGGTGCCGCCGTCGTAGCCGCCGAAGAGCACGACGACCTGTCGGCCGGCGTCATAGGCCATGGCGTGGCCGGTGCGCGCGGGCGGGGTGTGGGCCGGGTTCTCGAGCGTCCACGACGTGCCGTCGAAGGTCCAGGTGGCGTCGGACGCGGGGTCGCCGCCGAAGAGCACCGTCTCGGCGCGGGCCTCGTCGAAGACCATCGCGAACCCCGCCGCGACGCCGGGTTCGGGCTGGGTGACGACCGCGAACCAGTTGGTGCCGTCGAACTCGGCCGTGAGCGGCAGGCCCTGCGGACGGCCCTCGCCGGCGAAGCTCACCAGGCGTTCCCGCGCGGTGTCCCACGCGATGCCGCGGGTCCCGGTCCGGCCTTGGTAGGGCGGGTAGAGCAGGTCGATGCGCCCGTCCCCGGTGACGGGCGGCGTATCCGCGGTGTCGCCGCGCGCCGCGGCGCAGGCGGCCAGGATCGCGCAGGCCAGCAGCAGGGAGGCAGGTGGGCAGGAAGAGGCGGCACGTCGCCGGGTCGTCATGTCAGGGCCTTTCCGGTCGGGGGTTGTGTTCGATGGGCTGAAGAGATCGGACCACCACGTTGTCGAAGAGCAGTTCGCCTGCCGCGGCGGCCAGCAGGATCCGGGCGTCCGCGGCCCGGAAGACCGCCTGCGCGACGGGTTCGAGGGCGCGGAACGCCCTGGCCTCGACGGTGTCCGGCTCGGCGCCGGGCACGCACTCCACGCGGAAGCCCGTCCACAGGCTCGCCGAAGATACCGCCAGGGGCGCGGGGGGGGGCGTGGCGTCCACCGCCGTGCCGTCGGCGGACCGGAAGGCCAGCGCGAACGGGTCGATGCGGGCCTCCTCCGTCATCGCGCGGCATTCGAAGCTCAGGCAGAAAGGCGGGCGGAACGCCTGCGCGCTGAGCAGGGCGGCGGGGCCGGAGGCGCCGGGGTCGGTCCGCACGACCGCCGCCGCGTTGCGGGACGCGCCGCGAGCCACCTCGGCGGTCATGACCCGCAGGTCGTTCGCCGCCAGCGGCGCCGGTGGCGCGCCGGGCCGCAGCGCCACCCGGGCCCACGCATCGAGGCCCCCGGCGAAGCGTTCCTGGAACAGGGCCTTGTCGTCGCGGTAGCCGGGAAAGCCGCGGGCCCGCGCGTGGACGACGTCCGCCGCATCCCCCCCTGCCGCCGGCGAGGCCGCGACCAGACGCCACACGAACACCCGCGCGGTCCGCGTCCCGGCGGGCGGCGCCCCGCACCGCACCGAGGAGCCCGCCCGCACGAGCCGGCGCGTGTCCCGGTCCACGTCGAGCACCTGGACCGCGCCCTCGTCGACGCGGACCTCGGCGTCCGCCGCGCCCGCGACGAGGGCGAACCGCGTGCCGACCACGCGGAGCACGGCCTTCGGGGTGTGGACCGTCATCTCGCGGCCGGCCGGCTGCGGCACGACGTCCGCGTAAATCTCCCCCCGCCACACCTCGATCACCTTGCGCGGCAGGCGGGACACGACGGTGAAGGACGTGCCGCCCGCGAGGAAGATGCGCGTGCCGTCCGCGAAAGCGACCGTGGCCAGGCCGTCCGCGCCGGTTTCCACGCGGTCGCCGGCCATCAGCGCGTCGCCGGGCTCCAGCGGCCGGGGCAGGCTACCCGGCGCACTGCCGTGCACGGTGCCTTCGACCCGGGTGATGCGGGCCGCCATCCCCTGCCCGAGGGACGGCAGCGGGAGGAACCGGGCGCCGAGGAACAGGCCCGCGAGCAGGGCCGCGGCCAGGCCCAGGGGTACGGGCACATGCGGCGGCTGCCGCCGGCGCTTCCGCCGGGGCGCCCGGACGGGCGGCGCGGCGGCCGCGGGGCGGGGCGCCACGGCGGGCAGCCGCGCGAGTTCCGTGTCCAGGCCGGCCTCCAGCACGAGCCGCCGCCGGACCTCCGTGCTGTCGCGCACGAGGGTGTCGAGCTGCGCCACCGACTCGGCATCGAGTCGCCCCTGCAGGTAGCCCTCCACCAGCCGGTCGACCGCTGTTTCCGTGCGGCTCATCCGGCCTCCGCCACCTTGCGTTCCACGCAGTCGCGCAGCTGGCGGCGCGCCCGCGTGACCAGCATCTCCACCGCGCCCGTCCTGCCGCCCAGCAACGCGGCGATCTCCCTGGCCTTCTTCCCCTCGTAGTACTTCAGGTGCAGCACCCGTGCCGCCCGGTCCCCCAGCTCCCGCAGGCAGTCCAGCAGGAAGATGCGCCGGGCGTCGACCTCCCCGGCCACCTCCTCCGCCGTGTCGGCCAGCCGCGCCACGGCCTCCTCCGAGAGGATGAGCCTGGAGCGCGCCATGCGCTGGCGCCACTTGAGCGCCTCCATTCGGGCCATGCCCATGGCCCAGGCCCGGAACGAGCGGCGCTCGTCGTACTGGTCCAGCTTCCGCCAGAGCGCCCGCCAGACGTTCTGCGCCAGGTCCTCCGCCTCGTGCAGGTCGCCCGTCGAAGCGAGCAGGTAGGCCCGCAGCGGCCGCTCCGCCTCGGCATAGAAGGACAGGAAGTTCTCTCGATCGATCATCGTGCTTCTACCCTATTCCGCCGAGGGGCCCCGAAGCCAACGGATATCGACGGTGCGAAGGCCCCGTGCGGCCGGCCGGCAGCCTGTCGGACTCGGCCCGCTGCCCGATGCCCGGCCGAAGGCCGACCGCCTGCCAGCCTCGATTGTTCGCGAGGTCGTGAATAGGGCGGGCTAGGGGCCGGCGGGCGGCGTTTCCCCGGAGGCGGCGGCGTTCACCGCGGCCAGGAGCCGCTCGGCGCGCCGGGCGGCCTCCTGTTCCGCCAGGGCGCCGCGCCGCGCGGCCGCCGCGGCGGCCGCCGCCGCGCGCGCGGCCTCCCCCGGACCGTCCGCCCGGAGGAGGGCCGCCTGCGCGTCCTCGAGGCAGCGCAGGGCGGCCCCGGCATGGTTGCTGGCCTCGGCCTCCAGGTGCCGCCTGACCTGCGCGACGGGCGCGAACATCGCCGGGTCGGCGCGGTAGACCGCGCCCGCGACGCGGACCGCGAAGGGCCCGCCGTCCTCCGCCGCGGGCTCGACGAGGGTGAGGGCCGGCAGGGCGACCGCCCCGCCGTTTGCGTCCGTCAGCGCGGCCTCGCCGAGCGCGATCCACGGGCCGCCGGCGGGTACGGGTTTCACCTGCGCCAGGTCCAGCCGGAGGGCCTCGACCTCGCGTTCCAGCCGCGCCCGTTCGCGCTCCAGCGCCGTCTTCCGGGCCAGGAGCTCGGCCTGTTCCCCGCGGAGCCGGGCGGCCTGCTCCTCGAGCAGCTTCCGTTGCGCCTCGAACATCGCGTCGATCCGCCCGGTCTCGGGCGGGCCCTGCGCCCCCGCCCGCGCCGCCGCGGCGACCGCCAGGCCGGCGAGAAGAACCGTTCGCGCTGTCCGGTGCATGGCCCGCTCCCTCCCGTTCCGCCGCGCCGGGCGGCCGCCGCCCCGCGGCGAACCGCACTATGGCAGGATCGCCCGCGGCCGCAAAGCCCGCGGGGTGGGGGGCGCACGGGGGTTGCCAGCGGGGGCGGTATGTCTACAATGACGCGCCGACGGGAACCGCGGGACGGCGGAGGGGGACGCATGGCACGCACCTACAAGGTCGAAGGCACGAAGGACTTCCTGATCTGGTCCGTCGTTCTGCTCGGGCTGGGCCTCTGGAGCCTGCGCGACGGGTGGTTTCCCACGGCGCGCGTCCTCGAGAAGCACGCCCGCGAGATCCCCGCTTCGTTCCAGGTGGAAGGCATGCTGGCGGACGTGCTCGTCGAGCCCGGCATCGAAGTGCGGCCCCAGCAGCCGCTCGCGCGCCTCGTGCGGCTGCAGCAGCGCCGTGCGCTCGAGGAGGCGCAGACCGTCTTCTCGGCCGCCACCAACCGGGTGGAAAGCGCGGCACAGGCGGTCGAGGCGGCCGCCTCCGGGCCGGTGCCCGGGCAGGACACCGCGGCCCTTCGCGAGGCCCTCGCGCGCGAACGCATTTCGGCCGAAGCGGCGCGCGCCGCCCTGGCCGGGGCGCTGTCCGAGTTCGCCGCGCGGGAACTGGTCGCCCCCACGGGCGGCGTCGTCCGCGCCGTGTCCGCGGCGGAGGGGCAGGAGGTCATCGCCGGGGAGCCGGTGGCCACGATCGATCCGAAGGACCACTTCTACCCCTTCAACCGGAGCCTCGCGATCATCAGCCTCATCGGGTCGGCGGTCTGCGCCTACATCCACCGCATCGTGCGGTAGCAGGCGGCCGGCCTTCGGCCGGGCATCGGGCGGCAGGCCGTGTCCGACGGCCGGCTAGCGCGCGGCGCGCCGGCCCGCCGCGGTCCGTCCGTGGCCATGCCGTTTCGCCCCGTGGTGCGGCCGCCCGGGGGTGCCGGCGTGCGACGCCCCCTGGCGCTTTCGCGGCCAGAGGTGAATGAACCACCAGCGTTGTGTCGCCCACACCGCGCAGAGGCCGGCCCCGACGATGCCCGCGGCGAGGGCCAGCCGGCCCCTGGCGTGCAGCGCGGTATCGCCCACCGTGCCGGAGCGCGTGCAGTACTTCGCGAACAGGACGCCGGCCGCCAGCAGGACCAGGCCGAACAGAAGCGGCCCGCGGTGCGGACGCTGGCGATGAACGAAGACCTTCCCCGAAGCGATCACGGGGCCAGTCTATCCCGCCAGGGTGAGCGGCACCAAGCGCGATTCGAGTCCCGCCGCGCCCCGCGCGCCGCGAAAGGACCCGGGGCCGTGACGCCGCCGCCGGGATGGAACGCCTCGCGACGCAGCGGGAAGGGCCAGGCCGGGCGGGTGCGCACGGCGACGGGGGCCTACAGGTGCTGCCAGCTCCTGTGGCGAACAGCCTTCCCGCGATCGAACCCGCCGCCACGAACAGCGGCCCGATCATCACGCCGGTGCGGGCGCCACGCCCCCCGGCGAGCCGGCCCCTCACGATGGGGTGGCCCGCCATCCCGCTCCGCAAGCACCGCTACCGCTTGGACAGCACGTCCTTCTCGTAATCCCGGACCTTGCCGATCCAGTGGCCTTCCTGCGGCGCGCCCTGCTTGAGGCAATACATGTCCCATACCGCGCCGAAGGGCATGGTCTTGACTTGTTCCAGCAGGGCCAGGCGGCCGGTGTAATCGCCCTCCGCTTCCAGCGCTTTCAAGGTGTCGGTCGGTTCCAGCAGGGCCAGCAGCAGCGCCTTGGTCATGGTGCGGGCGCCGATGACCCAGGCCGCTACGCGGTTGATGCTGGCGTCGAAGAAGTCGAGGCCGATGTGCACGCGGTCCAGGAAGCCGCCGCGCACGATTTCCTCGGCGATCGCCCGCAGCCCGTCGGACAGGATGACCACGTGATCGCTGTCCCATCGCACCCCGCGGCTGACGTGCAACAGGAGTTCGTCCACGAACAGGAGCATGGAGGAAATCTTGTCCGAGATCATTTCGGTGGGATGGAAATGTCCCGCATCGAGACAGAGCAGCGTGCGGTTGCGCATGGCGTAGCCCATGTAGAATTCGTGCGATCCCACCACGTAGGCCTCGGACCCGATGCCGAACAGCTTGCTCTCCACGCAGTCCAGCATCCGCTCTTTCGGCAGCTTCTTCCTGAAGACGTCGTCCAGCGCCGCCACCAGCCGCTCACGCGGCGCCTTGCGGTCGGCCGGCAGGTCCTTGTACCCATCGGGAATCCAGACGTTGTTCACGCAGGGCGTGCCCAGCTCCCGGCCGATCACGGCGGCAATCTCCCGGGTGGCGACGCAGTGCTCGATCCAGAAATCGCGGATGCCCTTGTCGGCATGGCTGAGGGTGAACCCGTCCGCCGCCTTCGGGTGGGAAAAGCAGGTGGGATTGAAATCCATGCCCATGCCTTTGTCTTTGGCCCAGGCGATCCACCCCCGGTAGTGTTCCGGGCGGATTTCGTTTCGATCGATCTGCCGACCGCCGAACTCCCCGTAGCTGGCGTGCAGGTTCAGGCGGTGCGTGCCGGGAATCATGTCGAGGGCCAGGTCCAGGTCGGCGCGGAGTTCATCCGGCGTGCGGGCCTTGCCGGGATAGCTGCCGGTGGCTTGGATGCCGCCCCCGGAAAGCCCCGCGTCGGGCGACTCGAACCCGCCGACGTCGTCGCCCTGCCAGCAAGGGAGAGCAACGGGGATGCCCGCCAGGGTTTCCAGCGCCCGCTCGGTATCCACTCCCTGTTGCGCGTAGGCCTCCCGGGCCTGCCCGTACGCGCGTTCGACGTGTTTCGTTTCCCCCATCCGGGGCCTCCCTATGTGTTGATCCGTTGCTTGCGAAAGGCCTCGGCCTCCCAGTGGTCGATGAAATCCGCGGCGCGGTTCGTCATGTATTCCACCCCGCCGAAGGCCTCGGCCAACTGCCGGACCAGGGCGCCGTCCGCGGCCAGCCGCAGGGCCAGTTCCGCGCTCCGGGCGTTCGCGCCGAGTCCCAGTACGCCTTCCTCGGCGGCGATGACCCCGGGGTAATAGGACCGGAGCGCCTTGAACTGCATCAGCGAGGCCCTGTCCGGCTCTCCGGTGTAGGGGTAGGCCCCGGCATGGACGATGTGGTCGGGCGTTAACGGTTCGCACGCCGGGGCGAAAGGGCCGGAGGCCACGATATGCTCTGCCCCGGCGAAATCCGGGAGCCGGCGAAGCAGGTCGCGCACCTGTTCGACCCATTCCGCGTCGGGGGCCGGTTCCGCCCGGAGGTTCGTTTCCACCCCGGCCTTACGATAGGCCTGTTCCAGCGTTTCGGTGACCTGGCGGTACGACGCCCGGATTTCATCGGCGGTGTCGCCCGCCGCGAAGACGCCGTGGTTCTTCAAGAAGAGGACCGGGGGGTCCCGCCCGTGCGCGGCGGCGTACTCCTTGATGGCCCGGCGCCCTACCATGCACAACATGTAGCCGGGGTCGATGTAGTCCATCCAGAGGGCGTCCGGGAAGAGCCGGCGGCAGGCCGCGGCGCCGCCTTTCGCGCAGGTCATCCC
This sequence comes from uncultured bacterium, assembly GCA_963744655.1. GTDB lineage: Bacteria > Verrucomicrobiota > Kiritimatiellia > PWTM01 > PWTM01 > CAVUUJ01. The sequence goes on from CAVUUJ010000002.1 coordinate 2,058,817, forward strand.
GTTCACCAGGGCAGCATGGGTGTGCACGACGAAGGTCGCGTGGAAGGAGTCGTGCAGGGGGGATTCGACGGAAGGGCGACCCGGGGAACTTCCCTCCACCGCGTTCAGCACCAGGTCCGTGACCAGCGCTTCGCGCCGGGCGGCGTCTTCCGGGGGGTGGACCGAGTACAGTTTCTCGAGGCGGGCGCGGTTGAGCGCGATGAACGTGCCCGGCGCCAGGTTGCACAGGCAGGTGCCCGAGGGCTTGATCCACAAGGTGCCGGCGTTCTTCGCGGAGGTGTTGCCCCCGGCGCCCTTCACGAACTCGGGGGTTCCAAATTCGCGGGAGAGTCCGGTGATGATGCTCAACCGTTCTTCGTCGTTCACGTGAAGCGGCTCTTTCCGTGGGCAACGCCGTATTACATCACACGCTGATCGCGTGCCCTAGCCCTATTCGTGAATGCGGATATTCCCGGTTCGACGCCTGCCGCCGCGTCTCGTGTGCGATGCGCGGCGGCAGGCGCGCGCCGCGAAAGGACCCGGGGCCGCGAAGGGCAGGGGCCGTACGGCGCGGTCGTCGGGAAGGAAGGGGTCCCGGGGGAAATGCCGGGAGGGCGGGTGGTGGAGCGGAAGGGGATCGAACCCTCGACCTCCAGAGTGCGATTCTGGCGCTCTCCCAAATTGAGCTACCGCCCCGCCAACCCGTTTGCCGGGGCGCGTTGCCCGGGCAAACGCGAGGACCATACACACCGGCCCCGGGGCGTGCAAGCGGTCAATCGTCACGCGCCGAAGCGGCCGGGCACGAACCCCGGCCGCCCCCCGCGGCCCGCCGCGCTTCAGCCCGTTTCGACGGCGATGCGGCGCGGCTTCGCTCTTTCCGCCCTGGGCAGGTGGATCCGCAGGACCCCCTGGGCCACCCGCGCCTTGATCTTCGTGCTGTCGATGTCCGTGGTGAGCGTGAACGCCCGGCGGTAGATGCCGCCGGTGTCCGTGCGCAGCGCGTCCTGCCTCCCCTCGGGCCCATACGGTTCGCGCGTCCCCGTGATCGTCAGCACGTCGTTCTCCAGCGAGACGTCCACGTGCTTCTCGTCGACCCCGGGCATGTCGCACTCCACCAGCAGCCCGTCGGCGCGCTCGTAGATGTCCGTGTCGGGCACCCACACCGGCCGGTCCTGCGCCAGCTCGGCTTCGCCGCGCGGCTCGGTCTTCGCCAGTTCGTTGTTCTTCTTCTCCGTCATGATCGCCCCCTCCTTCCTTCAGCCCGCCGTGATCTGCACGCGCCTGGGCTTGCTCGCGTCCGACCGCGGCAGGCGGATCGTCAGGATCCCGTTCCGGCACGCCGCGCGAACCGCGTCCGCCTCCACTTCGAACGGCAGACGGATCGCGCGGGCGAAGACGCCCGTCCATCGCTCGCACCGGTAGCATTCCGTCCCCTCGGCGGGTTCCGGCGCCCGGCGCTCGCCGCGCAGCGTCAGCAGGTCGCCCTTCACGTCGATCTCGAGGTCCTTCGCGTCAACGCCCGGCACCTCGGCCGTCACCACGGCCTCGCCCTTGCCGCACCACGCGTTGACCGACGGAAAGGCCTCGCCCGAGGCGCTGAAGTCCTCGACCAGACGGTTCATGTCCCGCTGCAGACGATGCAGTTCCGCGAAGGGCTCCTCTCCCCAACCCCGCAGCATGGGCCACAACATGTCACGCACTCCTTTCTTCCTTCGCGCCCCACCCGTGGAGCGCCTTGCTCAGCTACAGCTACACCTTGAATGAGCATACACCATGCCACCCGGCCGGATGGATCGTAACGTGTTGATAAACAATCGATGCGGAGGATGCGAATGCAGAACACTGAGACGGGGTGGCGCACTTAGGCTGTCACATAAAGGCCAGGATGGCACTTTTGGCGGGGGATAGGAGGGCGTGGACCGGCGGGGGGAGGGGCCGGGCGGGGCGGGTCAGACGTCGAGGCCGGTGTTGTCGTTGGGGTCTTTTTCCGCGTAGCCGCTGTCCTGGCGCCGGAAGTTGACCTCGTTTTTCTTCGCGTAGAGGGCGTGCACGTCGCGGGCGGAGAGGCCGAGCACCTGGGCGAGGGAGATGAGGAAGTGAAAGAGGTCGACGACCTCGACGCGGGCGTTCTGCCGGTCGAAGGACTGGTACGAGGCCCACCACTTCCAGGGGACGCTGTCGACGAGTTCGGCGGTTTCCTGGGAAAGCGCGCGGCAGTAGTTGAGCACCCACGCGGGCTGCTCCGCCTCCGGCAGGCGGAGGGTATCGACGCCGATCCGGCGGTTCAGCTCCGCCTGCATCCGGAACATGTCCTCCAGCAGGTCGACGGGTTCGGGCATGGCGCCGCTCCTTCCTGGCGCCGCGCGGGGCGCATTTACCGGTTTACACTAGGGGCGCGCGGCCGCTATTGCTATGCGAAACGCGCGCGGTTTTCCGCGCGGGGGACGGGGGGTGCGGATGAGCGACGCGGAGCGGCTGGTAATCCTGGGCAGCGGCGCGGCGGGCTACACGGCCGCGATCTACGCCGCGCGCGCACGGCTGTCGCCGCTGCTGGTCGAGGGCCGCGAGCCCGGCGGCCAGCTGACCACCACGACCGAGGTCGAGAACTTCCCCGGTTTCCCGGAGGGGGTGGACGGCACCGCCCTGATGGACCTGATGCGCCGCCAGGCGGAACGGTTCGGCACGCGTTTCCGCGCCGGCAGCGTGACGGCCGCGGACCTCTCGGCCCGCCCGTTCCGGCTGGCGGTGGACGGCGGGGACGCGGTCCGTGCGCGGGCCCTCATCGTGGCCACGGGGGCGAGCGCCCGGTACCTCGGCCTGCCCTCGGAGCAGGCGCTCGTGGGCCGCGGCGTGTCGGCCTGCGCCACGTGCGACGGCGCGTTCTTCCGCGACGTGCCGGTGGCGGTCGTCGGCGGCGGCGACACGGCCATGGAGGAGGCGCTCTTCCTCACCCGGTTCGCCTCGAAGGTGCTGGTCGTGCACCGCCGCGACGCGTTCCGGGCCTCGCAGATCATGGCCGAACGGGTGAGCAAGCACCCGAAGGTCGAGGTGGCCTGGGACGCGGTGGTCGAGGAGGTGCTCGGCGCGGGGGAGCGGAAGGTCACCGGCGTGAAGCTGCGCAACGTGAAAACGGGCGCGGTGACGGAGCGCGCGGTCGAGGGCCTTTTCGTCGCCATCGGCCACACGCCCAACACGGCGGCCTTCAAGGGGCAGCTCGAGATGGACGAGCGCGGCTACCTGCGCGCCGACTCCACGCGCACGAGCGTGGAGGGGGTCTTTGCCGCGGGCGACGTGCAGGACGCCGCGTACCGCCAGGCGGTCACCGCCGCCGGCAGCGGCTGCGCTGCGGCGCTCGAGGCCGAACGCTACCTCGCGGGCCGCGGGGACTAGGGGCGGCGATGGCCGGCGCCTTTTCGCGTGGGGAGTGGCGGACGTACCGCCGCCTGCTGGGCTTCGCCCGGCCCTACCTGCCGCGGCTCGCCGCGGGCGTATTCTTCGGGCTCCTGTTCGCGGGGTCCACGACGGGCATGCTGGTCGCGTTCCGGCACGTGCTCGCGCGCGTCTTCCCCGCCGGCGAGCCGTTCCCCCTGCGGCAGACGGTGTACGTGGCGCTGGCCCTCCCGCTCTTCGGGCTGGGGCGCGGCCTCGGCTTCTACGCCAGCCGCTACCTCGTGGAGTGGGTGGGGAACCGGGTGGTGGCGGACCTGCGCATCGCGCTCTTCGACCGGTTGCAGGAACTCTCGCTGCAGTTCTTCAGCGGCAGCCGGACGGGGGAGCTGATCTCGCGCACGTCGAACGACACCTCGCTGGTCGAGCGCGCCGTGTCCAACGTCCTCGCCGACCTCGTGCAGCAGCCCTTCGTCATGGCGGGGGCGGTCGGCTACCTCTTCTGGCTCGACGCGCGGCTGGCCGCCCTGAGCCTGCTGGTCTTCCCCCTGTGCCTCGTCCCCATCTCGCTGTTCGGCCGGCGCGTGCGCCGCTTCGCGCGCGAGGGGCAGCAGCGGCTGGCCGACCTCGTGTCGCTGCTGCAGGAAACCCTCTCCGGGGTGCGCGTCGTGAAGGCGTTCGGCATGGAGGACTACGAGCGGGGACGCTTCCGCGAGCGGAGCACCGCCGTCTTCCGCCGCCTGATGAAGGTCGCGCGGGCGAAGGCCGCGCTGGAACCGATCATCGTGGAGTTCGCCATCGCCGGGATCTCGGTCGTCCTGGTCTACGCGCGCTGGCGCGGCCTGACCGTGGACCAGTTCTTCACCTTCGCCGCGGCGCTGGTCGTGCTGTACGACCCCGTGAAGAAGCTCAGCCACATCCACCTCGCGGTGCAGCAGAGTTCGGCCGCCGCCGACCGCGTCTTCGAGGTCATCGACACGGAGGCCACGGTGCGGGACGCGCCGGACGCGGCGCCCTTCGGGGAGGAGGTGCGGGCCGTGACGTTCGAGGGCGTCGGGTTCGCCTACGACGGGGAGCCGGTCCTGCGGGACATCGACCTGGAGGTGCGCGCCGGCCAGTGCGTCGCCCTCGTGGGCGCGTCGGGCTCGGGCAAGACGACGCTGGTCAACCTGCTGCCCCGGTTTTTCGACGCGACCCGGGGCGCGATCCGGATCAACGGCCGCGACGTGCGGTCGATCACGCTCGCCTCGCTGCGCCGGCTCATGGGCCTGGTCACGCAGGAGACGTTTCTCTTCAACGACACGGTGGCCGGCAACATCGCCTACGGCCGGCCCGACGTGCCCGCCGCCCGGATCGAGGAGGCGGCGCGGCGCGCCCACGCGCACGAGTTCGTGTGCGCGATGCCCGACGGCTACGCGACGCCGATCGGGGAGCGCGGCGTGCGGCTCTCCGGCGGGCAGCGGCAGCGCCTCGCCATCGCCCGCGCCCTGCTCCGCGACCCGCCCATCCTCATCCTCGACGAGGCGACGAGCGCGCTCGACACGGAGTCCGAGCGCCTCGTCCAGGCGGCGCTCGACGCGGCGATGGAGCGGCGCACGGTCTTCGTCGTCGCCCACCGCCTCTCCACCGTCCGGCGCGCGGACCAGATCCTGGTCCTCGACCGGGGCGCGGTCGCCGAGCGCGGCACGCACGAGGAGCTGCTCGCCCGCGGCGGGCTGTACCGCCGTCTCTACGACCTCCAGTTCGGCGCGGAGCGGCCGGGCGACGGGGAGGCCGTGCCGTGAAGCTCGTGCGCGGCCGCCCGCCGCGACGGCGCGTCCGCCTGCGCGCCGGGCCCCGCCCGCCTCCGGCCCCCGCGGAAGCCCGCCCGCTGTGGCGCCACCCGCTGGCGCGGATCGCCGTGCTGGCTTTCGGCGTCCTGGTCGTGGCCGCCCTCGCCGCGGACCTCGGCGGCGCGTTCCGCCGTTCCCGGCCGCCGGCCGACGACCCCGCGGCCCTCGTCCTCGGGATACGCGACCGCGTCTACGAGGATCCCGCGGGCCGTTTCCGCCTCGTCCTGCCGGCCGCGTGGCAGGTGGCCGACGGCGTGGAGGCGGCGCCGTACGACGCGGTGTTCCGCGGCCCGCGCGGCCTCGAGGTCTACGTGCGGGTCACGCCCGCCGGGCACGAGCGCTTCCGGGTCCTCCTGCGCGAGATACGGAAGATCGAGCGGGAGTGGGGGCTGAACATGAACATCCGCACGAACACCTTCCGCGGCGCGCTCTGCGCGGAGCGCACGGTCCGCCTCGTCGAACAGCAGGTGCGCGCCGTGGACTTCCTGGTCGGGCGCACGGCGCACCACCTGCAGTTCGCCGCGCCCCGCGACGACTTCGACCGCTACGGGGGCCTTTTCGATGCCCTCCTCGCGGGCTACGAACCGCTCCCCGCCGTGCCCGGCCCGCCGTGAGCGACCTGGCGTTCACCCTCGGCGCCGTGGGGCCGACGTTCCTGCTCGTCGCCGTGGGGGTCGGGCTGCGCCTGCGCGGCATGGTCGACGAGGCGTTCGTGCGGCGCTCGAGCGACATCGTCTTCCACGTCAGCCTGCCGGTCCTCATCGTCAGCCACCTGGCGACCCGCGACCTCTCCGGCATGGCCCCGGGGCTGCCGATGCTGCTCTTCGCCGCCGGCACGCTGGTGGCTTGCGCGCTCGCCTGGCTGGCGGCCGCGCGCCTGCTGCCGCGCCCCGCGAGCCGCGGCGCCTTCGTGCAGGGCTGCTTCCGCAGCAACGTGGCCATCATCGGCCTGCCGGTGGCGGCGGGCATGCTGGGCGAGCAGGCGCTCGGCCCGGCCATCGTCCTGCTGGCGCTGGCGACGCCGCTCTACAACGTGCTGGCGGTGGTCGTGCTGGCCGTCACCGCGCACGAGCGGGGCCGCCTGCGGCCCGCGCGCCTGGCCGCGGCGATCCTGCGCAACCCGTTGCTCCTCGCCGTGGTCGCCGGCCTGGCGTGGCAGCGAACGGGCTGGCCCCTGCCCGGCGTGGCGGCCCGGACGCTCGGCTACCTCGCGCAGATGACCTTTCCCCTCGCGCTGATCGGGGTGGGGGCCTCGCTCCGCCGCGGGATGATGACCGCGCGGCTCCGCCCCGCGCTGGCGGCGGCGGCCGTGAAGACGGTGCTGCTTCCGCTCGCCGTGTGCGGCGCGGCGTACGCGGCGGGGCTGAGGGACGAACGGCTCGCCGTGCTCTTCGTCGTGAGCGGCGCGCCGACCGCGGTGGCCAGCTTCATCATGGCGAAGGCCATGCGCTCGGACGCGGAACTCGCCGCGGGCATCGTGCTCGCCTCCACCGTGCTCTCGCCGTGCACCCTCTCCGCCGGCATCCTGCTGCTCCGCCGGCTGGGAGCCGTCTGAGGCCCGCCGCCGTTCCCGCCCGCCGCAGAGGACGCTTGCGGACGCCCCGTGGGGGCCCGCAAGGCGGGCACCTCGCCACGGGACCACGTGGTCACACCACGGGAGCCGCGTTCGGCCGCGGCGACGCGGCCTTCAGGCGGGGGTACGTGACGCACGCGGCGGCCGCGGAGCGGTCGATTGTTCACGACCTCGCGAGCAATCCAGGCTAGGGTGTGCCGCGCTAGGAGGGCGACCATGTGCGATGCTACCCCAGCGGGTCCGGATGATGCGTGGGTGCGGGGCACCCGGCTCGTGCGCCACTTCGCCGCGACGCGGCGCGACGTGCTGCTGCACAAGTGGTACGAGAGCGAGCGGGCGGGCCACGACGTGGGATGGGACCGCGCGCTGGTGGATTGGATGATCCGCTACGGGCCCGGCCGCCGGCCGCTGCGCCCCGACGGGGATTGACCCCCCGCGGCCGGTCCGCGAGGATGACGGCGTGGCTCGACGTCCCGCATACGACAGGGGAGCCTGGCTGACGCAGCGCCAGCGCCTGCGCCTGACCGACCCGCAGCCGCCCCCGCCGGACCGGGGGAGCTGGATCAAGGACCTGCTGCCTCCCCTGCTCCGGCGGCTCCACCTCGAGGGCGAGCTCTGGCAAAACCGGATCGGCGAACAGTGGCCCGCCATCGTCGGCCCGCAGGTCGCCGCGCACGCGCGGCCCGGTCCCGTCGAGCGCGGCCTCCTCACGGTGTACGTGGTGCACTCGGTCTGGCTCCAGGAACTGCAGCGCGCGGGGCTGCCGCGCATGCTCGCCAACTTGAAGCAGGTCCTCCCGGACGCGCCGGTCCGGCGTATCCGCCTCCTCGTCGACCCCGAGGCGGGGTCGGCGGGCCCGGGCCGCGCCCGCCGCGGCGGGACGGGCGGCGCGCCATGCTGAACGGGCTCGAGCGCGTGGTGGACGCCGCGGGGGAGGGGATACGCGTCGACCGCTTCGTGCGGGGTCTCGCGCCGGGCAGCACGCGCGCGCTGGTGCTCGAGGCGGTCGGCGTCGGCTCGGTGCGCGTCAACGGCGCGCGCGCCGCCAAGGGCGACCGGCTGCGGGCGGGCGACCGCGTCGAGGTCCTCGAACTGGCCGAGGCGCGCGACGTGCGCGTCGAACCCAACCCGGACCTCCCGCTGTGCGTCGTCGCCGAGACCGCGGCGCTCCTCGCGCTCGACAAGCCGGCCGGGCAGCCGGTGCACCCCCTCTCTCGCCTGGAACGCGATACGCTGGCCAACGCCCTCGTCGCGCGTCACCCGTGCAGCGCGGACCTCGGCGGCGAACCGCTCATGGCCGGCATCGTCCACCGCATCGACACCGGCACCTCCGGCCTCGTGCTCGCCGCCCGCACGGCCGGGGCGCGCGCCGCGCTCGTGGACCGGTTCCGCCGGCAGGCGGTCGGCAAGACGTACCTGGCGCTGTGCGCGGGCGACGTGTCCCGCGGGGCCGAGCTGCGCGACGACCTCTATCACGACCCCGCGTTCCGCGGCAGGATGCTGCGCGCCGCGGCCGGCCGGCCGCCCGGCCGCGAGCGGCTCTTTCCCGCCGTGACCCGCTTCGAGCCGCTGGGCGGCGACGGGCGGTTCACGCTGCTGCGCGTCGTGATCCGCACGGGCGTGACGCACCAGGTGCGCTGCCAGCTCGCCGGCGCGGGCCGCCCGCTCGCCGGCGACGCGCTCTACGGCGGGCCGGAGCCGCCTCCGGGCGCCCCGCCGCGCGCGGGGCACTGGCTGCACGCGCTCGGCGTCGCGTTCGACGATCCGCCCGGGGACGTGCCGCCCCGCCTGGTCGCGCCGGCCCCGGCGGCCTTCCGGCCCTGGCTGGAAGCCGCGGGCCTCGGGGCGGACGGAGGGGAAGCGGGATGAAACGCGCCGCCCATCGCGGGGCGGGGCCCGGCCGCCGCGTGCGGCCGCTCGCCGCCGCGCTGGTCCTGCTCGCCGGCCTCCCCGCGCCGGCCCTGCCGGACCGCGCCGCGTGGCACGAGCCGCACGCCGTCTTCCGGATGGACGTCGACCGCGTCGCCGGTTCGCCCTGGCCCGCGACCTGCGGCGAGCTCGCCTTCTGCGCCGGCGCCCTGGACCCGCTCCGCTGCGAACTGGGCATGAGGACCCCCGACGGACGGCCCGTCGGCGTCTCGGTGGTGTGGGCCTCGCCGGGCCGGCCCCTCCGGCTGCTCTTCGACACCTCCTCGGGCGACGAGACCTACGTGCTCTACGCCGGGGGGAGCATCCGCACGCCCGTGCCGGGGTGGACGCCCGAAGCGGGCCTGCTGCTGGAGACGAGGGGGTCGGACGCGCCGCCGGTCGAGTCCGTGACGCACTTCCGGCGCGCGTGGGCCGCCAGCCGCGACGTGCAGGGGCGAAGGACGGTGCCGAGGATCCACTACGGCCTCAACCCGCTCGGTCCCCCGACGCGGTACCTCGCCCGCTACGCAGGCTACTTCTCCGTTCCGGAGGAAGGGGTCTACCGGCTGGCCACCGTGTCCGACGACGCCTCCTTCGTGCTCGTCGACGGCCGGGAGGTCGCCGGGTGGCCCGGGGAACACGGCGTCGCGGGCGGCCGGCTCGGCGAACACGCGGGTTCCGTCCGCCTGGCCGCGGGCCGGCACACGATCGAGTACCTGCATGCCCAGGGCGCCGGCGACACGTACGCCTCGCTGGCCTGGCGCCCGCCCGGCCGCGACCGCTTCGAGATCGTGCCGGCGAAGGCGTTTCCCCCCGTGGCACGCTTCGAGGTGGCCGGGGCCGTGACGGCCGAGGGGGCGCGCACGGTGCCCTTCGCCTGGCGGACGGAGTCCCACCTCTTCGCCGGCGGTCGCGCCCTCGTGCAGGTCGCCCTGGAGGTCGTCTCCCCCGACCCGTCCGTCGTCTACCGCTGGACCCTGGACGACGGGACGGTCGCGGAGGGGCCGGCGTGGACACACTGGTTCCTGCGCCCCGGCCTGCGCGGCATGCGACTCGAGGCGCTGGCCGCCGGCCGCCGCCCGGCGGCCGCGGCCGGGCGGATCGACGCGGCCCCGCTGTGGGACGAGCGCGTGCGCTGGTCCGGCGAGCGTTTCGCGGGCGCGAAGCCGGGGCTGCTGGAGCGGCCGCTGGACGGGGTGCCGCTCGCCGACCTGGTGCACTACCTCCGGTGGATCGTCGAGCTGGACGACCTGGACCTGCTGCGCGTCGCGGGGGCGGAGCTGTTGCGCCGGGTCGACGCGCTGCCCGCCGGGGATCTCGACCTGCTGCCGCCCCTCGGCACCGGCTATGCCGACCCGTCCGTCCGCGACTACGCGCGGGCCGAGGCCGCCGAGCGGGCCCTGCTGGCGCGGGGCGACGCCGATCCCGCCCTCGCGGCGCGGGCGCGCCTGCGGCTGGCCCGGCTGCTGCTCGACGTGCGGGGCGACGCGGCGGCCGCGGAGGCGGCGGCCGGGGCGGGTGCCGCGTGGCCCGACGGGGCCTCGGGGCGCGCGTACGAGCTGCTCCGGGCGGACCTGCTCCTGGCGCGGGGCGACGCGGATGCGGCGTACCGCGCCTACCTGGCGCTCACGCCCGCCGGGAGCCTGCGCGACCGGCGCCTCGCGGCGCGCCGCCGCGCGGACCTCGAGTACGCCGGGGACCTCATCCGGCGGGAGGAATGGGACCCGGCGGCCCGGAAGCTGGAGCAGGTCCGCCGGGAGCAGCCGGTCGAGCGCATGGCGCCCGACATCGGCCTGGCGCTTGCGCGCGCGATGCTCGGGCGCGGCGAGGTCGAGAAGGCCGACCAGCTCGGCCGGCGTCTGCTGCCCGTCGCCGTGCGCGACGACGACCGGGCGGGGTTGCTCTACCTGCTCGCCGAGACCGGTTTTGCGCTCGGCCGCGCCGGGGAGGCGGTCGCGTCGCTCGCCCGGCTCGCGGCCGGGCACCGGTACAGCGAGGCGGCGGCTCGCGCACGGGACCGGTGGCCCGGGTACATGCCCTGAGCGCCCGCCGACGGGGCGCGCAGGGGCTGCTGCGCGGAACGCGCGGCGGGTGTAGACTGGACTGTGCGGCGGGCTAACGCGGGCCCGCGGCGGGAGGGGCGGACGAACATGAACACGCGGAGCGTACGACAGTCCGGAAGGACGCCGGGCGGCGCGGCAGGCCGGCGCCGGCGCGGCCTCGCGCTGGCCGCCCTCGCGCTGCTCGCGCCGGGCGCGCGCGCGGGCGAGGACGACTGGTTCGTCCCGCTGGGCCGTCCCCCGAAGGCCTCGCCGCGGCGCATCTCCGGCGGCGAATCGTTCCCGCCGCTCCCGCTGCCGGCGACCCCGCTGCGCCGCTCGGAGCGCAAGAGGGAACCCGCCCCGCCGCAGCTCGTCGCCAAGATCGTGTGGGGGGAGTCCGGGCTGTTCCAGTACGAGGGCGGCGGGACGGCCCGGGTCACCGACTGGAACCAGTGTCCCTCGGACCTCCAGCAGCTGCTGCGGCGGGCCGCGGGGACGGTCGGCGTTTCGTACGGTTCCGCCGCGGTGCCCCTCGCCGGGTTCCACGGCGACCCGGCGCGCACGCCCGTGCTCTTCTTCAGCGGCTCGCGCAGCGTGCGCCTCGACGGGGAGCAGCTGGCGCAACTCCGCGGCTACGTGCTCCGCGGCGGGATGGTCGTCTGCGACAACATCGCCGGGTCGCCCTACTTCTACGCGTCGATGCGCGAGATGGTCGCCGGGGCCTTCCCGGAGTCCGCCCTGCGCGTCGTGCCCCCCGACCATCCGCTCTACCACATGGTCGTCGACGTGGGCCGCGTCCGCTACCCGCGCAACCTCGACGCGACCGAGCCGTTTCTCGAGGCGGTCTACGTGGGGTGCCGGATCGGCGTGCTGGTCTCCCGCTACGGGCTGGGCTGCGGGTGGGACGGCCGCGAGGTGCCGTTTCTCGACAAGGCCGTCTTCTACGACGTGGCGTCGGCCAGGCGGATCGGCCTGAACCTCGTGGCCTACGCGGTGGGCTATGCCGAGGCCGCGCGCGAGGAGGCGAAACCGGAGCTGTTCGGGGCGCTCGACGAACGCGCGCCCACCGACGAGTTCGTGTTCGCCCAGCTCCGCCACGGGGGCGCCTGGAACGTCCACCCGGGCGGCGCCGCCGCCCTGCTGCGGCGCCTGCGCCAGCACACCTCGCTGCGCGTCAGCCTCCGGCGCGTGGAGGTGGACCCGGCCCGGGACGACCTCGCCGGCTACCCGTTCCTGTACCTCGCCGGGCTGGACGAGTTCGCCTTCGACGACACCGCCGTCGCGCGCCTGCGCCACTTCCTCAACGGGGCCGGCACGCTGCTGGTGAACAACGGGCTGGGGCTTTCGACCTTCGACCGCGCCGCCCGCCGCGAACTCAAGCGCATCCTGCCGGAGGCCGAGCTGCAGCCCGTCCCCCCGGAGCACCCCCTGTACCGGGCGGTCTTCGACACCCGCACCGTGCGCTACACCCCCGCGGCCGCCGGCGCGGACGGCCTCGAGGGCCCCCCGCGGCTGGAGGGCGTCACGATCAACGGCGCGCTGCGCGTGATCTACAGCCCGCTGGACATCGAGGCGGGCTGGCAGGGCAGCGACCACCCGCTCGCGCGCGGCTACGACCCGCACTCGGCCATGGCCCTGGGCGTGAACATCATCCTGTACTCGGCGACGCACTGAGGCGCGGGCGCCGGGGCCTTGCCGCGGGCCGCCCGGGCGCGCTAGGTTCACGGGCGGGCGCGGCGGCGGGAGGGGAGCGCATGGCGGAACCATCCGGCGGGCAGACGGCGGCGGACGCGAAGATCCTGGTGCTCGGCGGGCCGGACCGGGGCGCGAAGTACGCCCTCGCGCTCGACCGGGTCGTGATCGGCGGCGACGCGGACTGCGAGATCCGCCTGCGCGACCCGGACGTCGCGGGCCACCACGCCCTGCTGACGCGCGGCGCGTCGGGCTGGACCCTGCGGGCGCTCGACGAGGCGCGGCCGGTCGAGGTGGACGGCCGCGCGGTGCGCGAGGCGGTCCTCCGGCACGACGCGGTCTTCTCGATGGGGCGCACCTCCTTCCGGTTCCAGGGCGGGGAGGTCCTGTCCGCCGCCGCGGGCGCGGCGCCCGTCCGCAAGGCGCGCCGCGTCGACGCGCCGCGCGGGGAGGCCGCGGAGCGGGCCGCCGCCGCCGTGTCGATCGAGGCGCTGGCTGCCGCGCGCGACCGCATCCTGGAGAGCATCGGCCGCATCGTCGTCGGCCAGCGGGAAGTCCTCGGCCAGATCGTCGTGGCGCTCTTCGCGCGCGGGCACTGCCTGCTCATCGGCGTGCCGGGCCTGGCCAAGACGCTGATGGTCCGCACGCTCGCCGACAGCCTCGCGCTGGACACCCGCCGCATCCAGTTCACCCCCGACCTGATGCCCTCGGACATCACCGGCACCGACCTGCTCGAGGAGGACCCGTCCAGCGGCCGGCGCGGGTTCCGCTTCGAGAAGGGGCCGCTGTTCACCAACCTGCTGCTCGCCGACGAGATCAACCGCACGCCGCCCAAGACCCAGGCGGCCCTGCTCGAGGCGATGCAGGAGCACCGCGTGACCGCCGGCGGGAACGCCTACCCGCTGCCGGACCCGTTCTTGGTCCTCGCCACGCAGAACCCGATCGAGCAGGAGGGGACCTACCCCCTGCCGGAGGCCCAGCTCGACCGGTTCATGTTCTGCGTGAACGTCGGCTACCCCAGCGAGCGGGAGGAGCAGCGCATCCTGCTCGAAACCACCGACGACGCGGACCGGCAGGCCGTGGCGACGCTCGACGCGGAGGACGTCCTCCGCATCCGGCACCTGGTCCGCCGCGTGCCCGTCAGCGAGCACGCCGCCCTGTACGCCGCCCGGCTCGTGCGCGCGACGCGGCCGGGCCCGCCCGGCGTGCCGGATTTCGTGACGCGGTGGGTGCGCTGGGGCGCGGGGCCGCGCGCCGGGCAGTACCTGCTGCTCGCGGCGAAGGTGAACGCGCTGTTCGACGGGCGGGGCAGCGTCTCCTGCACGGACATCCGCGCGTTCGCCCTGCCGGTGCTGCGGCACCGCATCTTCTGCAACTTCACCGCCGCCAGCGAGGGGGTGACGACCGACCAGATCGTCGGGCGGCTGCTCGAGGTGGTCGGGGAGCCGGGCTACGACACGTGAGAAGGCGCGCCGCGTGCCGCAGCGGGGACCGTCCCGGAAGCGCCGCCGAGCGTGAACCGCGGGGGAGGCCCGCTTGACACAGCCCCCGGTCTACAAGTTCCTGCCCGCCGAGCTGGCCGACCGCCTGCGCGGGTTCGGGCTCACGGTGCGCAAGCCGGTCGAGGGCGCGCTCCAGGGGCTGCACCGCTCGCCGCACCTCGGCGCGTCGGTCGAGTTCGCCGAGTACCGCGAGTACGTGCCCGGGGACCCCGTCCAGCTCATCGACTGGGCCGTCTACGCCCGCTCCGACCGCTACGTGATCCGCCGCTACCGGGAGGAGACGAACGTCCGCGGCTACGTCGTGCTCGACACCTCCGGCAGCATGCGCTTCCGCGGGGAGGGGCCGATGTCGAAGCTCGATTTCGCCTGCTACCTCGCCGCCGCCCTCCTGTTCATCCTCGTGCACCAGGGGGATGCCGCCGCGCTGCTGACGTTCGACGACCGGGTCCGCGACACGTTCCAGCCCGCGCGTTCGTTCGAAGGGCTGCGCCCGATGCTCGGCCGCCTCGAGGCGCTGCGGCCGGCCGGGCGCGGCGACCTGGAGGCCGTCCTCCACCGCGTCGCGGAAACGGTGCACGCGCGCAGCCTCGTGGTCCTCGTCTCCGACCTGCTCGAGCCCTCCGGAGGCCTGCTGCGCGGGCTCCGGCACCTGCAGCACTACGGCCACGACACGACCGTGCTGCACGTGCTGGACCCCGGCGAATTGCACCTGGCGCCCTCGGGCGTGACGGAGTTCCGCGACATGGAGGACGGCCGCCGCCTGCTCGTGGAGGTCGACCAGGTGCGCGACGCCTACGCCCACGAGGTCGAACGCTACCTCGACGAGGTGCGCCGCGGCTGCGCCGACGGCGGCGCGCACTACGAGATGGTAACCACCTCGGTCCCGGTGGAGGAGGCCCTGCGGGGGAGGGTCACGCGCGCATGAGCGGCCTCACCCTCCTGCACCCGCTGTTCGCCTGGCTGCTCCCGCTCGCGGGGCTGCCGGTCCTCTTTCACTTCTTCCTCCGCGTCCGCAAGCGCTCGCGGCCGTTCTCCACGCTCATGTTCTTCCACCGCATCGACCCGCGGATGAGCTCGCGGCGCCGCCTGCGCGAGTGGCTGATCCTGCTCCTGCGCTGCCTGCTCCTGTTCTTCTTCCTGCTCGCGCTCGCCCGGCCCGTCTGGCGCGCGGCCGGGGGGCGCGGCCGGCTCGGCATCGTGATGGTGATCGACAACTCGGCCTCGATGCGCCGCCCTGCCGGGGACGGGCGCAGCCGGCTGGACCGCGCCGTCGAGGCGTGCCGCGCGATGGTCGCCTCGCTCCGGCCGGGCGACACCGCGGGCCTCGCGCTCCTCGTCCCCGATGCCGCCGTGTCCCTGCCGGAGACGATGAGCGCGGACCGGGCCCTGCTGCGGGCGGCGCTCGACCAGGTGCGCCCGACGGACGCCTCGGGCGCCCCCGCCGCGGCGCTCGAGCGGGCCGTCCTCCTGCTCGGCAACCCGCCGGTCCCCCGGGGACTCGTCCACGTGCTGAGCGACCTGCAGCGGACGGAGTGGAACCGGCTGCCCGCCTCGCTGCCGCGGCCCGGGCCCGGCACCTCGATCTTCGTGCACCGCCTGGCCGGGGACGGGGAGGAGGTCAACGCGGGGCTGCTGGGGGTCGAACGCGCCGCCCGCGAACTGGTCGCGGGCCGCAGGGCCCGCGCCGAGGCGGTGCTGCGCGCGGCGGGCGGCGGGTTCGCGCACGTCCGGCTGCAGACCCGCGACGACGCCGGCGGCCTCTCGTCGGAGGCGGTGACGCTGGCCGCGGACGAGGAGCGCCGCGTGGGCCTCGCGCTCCGGACCGATACGCCCGGCGTCCACTGGACGGAGGTGTGGATCGAAGGCGACGACTTCGAGGGCGACAACCGGGCGGCGCTGGTCTACCGCGTGCGGCCCCGCCAGGAGGTGCTCCTCCTCGGCGGCCGGGCGGACTACGGCCTGCTCCCCGCCGCCCTCTCGCCCGGCGGCGAGGGCGAGCTGACCGGCCTGGTGCCGCGCTTCGTCGACCCCGCGGACGCGGGGGCGGACCGGTTCGGCCCGGACACGCGGCTGGTCGCCTGCACGTGGGACCGGCTGGCCGGGCTGCTCGCCGCCGGCGGCGGGACCGGGGACGCGCTGCGCGCCTACGTCGAGGCGGGCGGGAACCTCCTGCTCCTGCCCGCGCCCGGCGCGAGCGCGCCGGTGGACGGGCTGCCCGGCTGGCTCGGCGCGGGCGCCGGGCCCGCGGAGGAGGCGGAGGCCGGCGCCCCGCTGCGCGCCTTCACCCGGAGCGACCCGGTCCTGGACGGCCTGCTGAACGCCGCGGGCGAGGTCAACCTCGCGGGGGCGCGGGCGGCCCGGTGGCAGCCGCTGCGCCTCGCCCCCGCCTGGACCGCGCTCGCCGGGCTGGAGAACGGCGTGCCCCTCCTCGCCGCGAGCCGGGCGGGCGCCGGGCGGATCTTCGCCTCCGGGATGGCGTTCGACCCCGCGTGGACCACGCTCACGCTCAAGGGCGCGTTCGTGGCGCTCGCGCACAACATGGCCCTCGCCGCCGGCGCGGCCGACGCCGGGCTCGCCGCCGTCGTCGCCGGGAAC
The DNA here is from genome assembly GCA_963744655.1 of uncultured bacterium. Lineage (GTDB taxonomy): Bacteria > Verrucomicrobiota > Kiritimatiellia > PWTM01 > PWTM01 > CAVUUJ01. The sequence goes on from CAVUUJ010000002.1 coordinate 2,075,327, forward strand.
CGCCCGCCGCGGCTGCCCGGCGCCGGCGCGGGCGCGGCCGTCGGGCTGCGCACCCTGGCCGGCGTCCCGCTCGCGTGGCAGGGCGAGGAGGAGGCGCGGCCCGTCCTGCCGCGGGCGGGCGTGTACGAGCTGTCCGGCGGCGGGCACACCCTGTACGCGGCCGCGAGCGCCGACCCCGCCGAGGGGCCCGCGCTCTACGTCGGGGACGCCCCGGTCCCCGCGCTGGGCGACCTGCGCCACGAGGTCCTGCCCTTCGGCGGCGGCGAGCAGCTGGTCGAGACCACGACCCGTTCCCGCCGGTCCCTCGACACGTACCTGCCCCTGCTGCTGGCCGCGCTGCTGTGCCTGCTGGCGGAAGGCTGGCTGGCCAACGCGCCGCCCCGCCGCGCCGGCCGGACCGCGCGGCCCGCACCCGCGGCGGGCGCCGCGGGCGCGGAGGCCGCGCCGTGAGCGGCGCCCTCCAGTGGCACTCGCACCTCGACCCGCTCTGGGCGGGCCTGCTCGTGCTGGCCTGCGCCGGGTGGATGGCCGCGCTGGCGCGGCGGCTTCGCGGCCGCTACCGGCCCGGGCGCGTCGCGCTGCTGCTCGCGCCGAAGGGGCTCGTCCTGCTCGTGCTGCTGCTCGGCCTCTTCGAGCCCGTCATGCGGCGGGAGCGCCGCGCGGACGAGGGCGGCGCCCTGCTGGCGGTCGTCGACGTGTCGGGCTCGATGGAGACCGCGGACGACGGCGAGGCGCCGCGCCGCGAACGGGCGCGCCGCCTCGCGGCGTCGCTGCGCGAGGCGCTGCCGGCCGGCGTTCCGCTGGACCTGCGCGAGTTCGATACCGGCGTGCGCGCGTCGTCCGGCCAGGCCCTCGCCCGCGCCCGGACCGGCGCCGCGGGGGACACGGACCTCGGCGCCTGCCTCCTCGCCCTGGACAGCGGGTTCGACGCCTCGGCGTGCGCCGGCATCGTGCTGTTCACCGACGGGGGCGACGAGCGGCTCGACCGCCCGAGGCTGCCCGGCGTCCCGGTGTCGATCGTCGGCTTCGGCACCGATCCGGCCGGGTGGGACGATCTCGCCGTCGACGCGGTGGACGCGCCCGCGTCCGCCGAGAAGGACATCGCGTTCGAGGTGTCGGTCGACGCGCGGCTCCTGGCCGCCTCGCCCGCCTTCGCCGCCCGCGCCGCCCGGACCGTGGTGCGCCTCGAGGAGGAGCAGGCGGACGGGACGTGGCGCGCGGCGGGGGAGGAGCCGCTCGACCTCTCGCGGGGCCGCGCCACGGCGCGTTTCCGCGTCACCGCGGCCGGCGCCGGCCTGCGTCGCTACCGCGCGTCGCTCCCGCCCGTCGAGGGGGAGGTGTCCGCGCTCAACAACGGGCGCCTCTTCACGGTCGACGTGCGGAAGAAGTCGGTCCACGTCCTCTTCTTCACGCGCGAGATCGGGATGGACTTCAAGATGGTCCGCGACGAGCTGGCGCGCGACCCGGGCGTGGCCTTCACGGGGCTGTTCCGCACCGTCGGCGAGCGCTTCACCGTGCTGGGCGAACCGCCGGCGGACCCGGCGTCGCTCGAGAACGGCTTTCCGGTCGACGACGGGGTGCTGCGCGCGTTTGACGTGGTGGTGCTGGGTTCGTTCCCGGCAGCCGACTGGTCCGGGGCGCAGATGGCGGCGCTCGCCCGCCGCGTGGAGGAGGGCGGGGCCGCCGTGTTCCTCGGCGGGGACGACGCCTTCGGGCGGGGCGGCTACGCGGGGTCGCCGCTGGCGTCCCTGATGCCCTGGGCCGTGTCGCCCGACGAGCCGCCGCCCGTCACGGGCGCGTTCCCCGTGCTCGTGCCGGCCGCGGCCGCCTCGCACCCCGTCGTGGCCGGGCTGGGCACCGCGTGGTCCGCCGAGGCGCCGACGCTGGAGGGCGTGAACCGGCCGGGCCCCCTGCGGCCCGGCGCGACGGCGGTGCTCCGGGCGTCCGTGGGGCGGGGGACCGTGCCGGTCGTGGCCGTGCAGTCCTACGGCCGGGGCCGGACGATGGGCCTCGCGGCCAACACGACGTGGAAGTGGGCGCGCCGCAGCGAGGCGCTGCGCGCCGCCTACGGCCGGTTCTGGAGGCAGGCGGTCCGCTACCTCGCCGGCGCGTCGGAGGGCGGGCAGCTGCTTTCGGTCCGGTGGGACCGCCCCGCCTACCGGCCCGGCGAGACGGCGGTTGCGGAGGTGCGCGTGCTGGACGGCGGCCCGGAGGAACCCCTCCGGCTCAGCGCCACGCTCGCGGCGCCCGACGGCACGTCGGCGCCCGTGGCGGTCACCCCCGTGCAGGGCCTGCCCGGCACGTCGCGGGCGCGGCTGGTCTTCCCCGTGCGGGGCGAGTACCGCTTCGCGCTCACGGCCCTGCGGGGCGACCGTACCGTGGAGCGCTTCGAGAAGCGGCTGCCCGTCGCGCCGCTCGTCCCCGAGGGCGCCCGCCTCGAAGTCGACGCCGCGTTCCTGGACGGGATCGCCTCGCGGACGGGCGGCGCCTACTGGCCCGAGGCGGAGGCCGAGGCCTTCCTGCGCGAACAGGCCCGGGGCCTGTGGCGCAGGACCACGGTCGTGGAGTCGCCGTTGTTCCAGGGCGGCCCGGGCGTCGCGCTCTTCCTGCTCGCCGTGCTGATGATGGAGTGGGTGCTCCGCCGCATGCTGAACCTCTTCTGAGCCCGCCGCCGCGCACGGGGGGGTTGCCCTGCGCGCCGCCGCGGGGCACCATCGGGGCGTGAAACGCCGGTTCCCCAAGACGCGCGGGGCGGCGGCCGCGGCCGTCGCGCTCGCCGCGGCGTGCGCCGCGGCGGGCGAGGTGCGGTTCTCCGACGGCGAGGTCCTCGAGGGGCGCCTCTTCTTCGCGCCCGGCACGACGCTCCGCGTGCACGCGCCCGGCCGCCTGGCCCAGGTGGACCCCGCGACGGTGCGCGAGATCCGTTTCCGTCCGGGCACGGAGCGCATGGAGCGCGCGTGGATGTTTCCGGAGCCCGGACAGACCCGCAAGGTGTACCGGGGCGACCCCTATCCCACGCGGGAGCTGGAGGCGGTCGTCCGCCTGCAGTCGGGCGGGGAACTCGGCGGCCATCTCTACACCGTGCCCCTCTACGTCGAGGCGCCCGGCGCCCCCCCGGCGAAGGTGGTGCTCTGGGCCAAGCAGCGCGGCGCGGAGGGTGAAACGCTCGACGCGCTCCGCTACCCGGTGCTCGTGCGGTTCGACGCCGCGGCGGGCGGCGGCGCCGTGCGGCGCCTGGTGCTCCCGCCGGGGCTCGCGGGCGCGGACGCGGAGGTGGCCGCGCTGGCGCAGGGCTCGCTGCTGCGCCTGGCGGCCCGCGCGGCGGACGGTCCCGGCGCCTGGGACCTCGACGCGCTGCCGGGCGACCGGCTGATCGCGGGGTGCCGCGAGGGCGCGCGCATCGTCGTCGGCTGGCCGGCGGCGGAGGACCCCGCGCTGCGCTCGCGCGTTGAGAAGGCCCTCGCGGACGTGCGCGACTTCTTCGACCGCCGCGAGCTGCTCGGCACCTGCCGCGACGGCCCCGGCGGCGACATCCACGCCCTGATGCGGCTCTCGCGGGAGGACCCCACCACGCTAGGGGGGGCGCGGAACCGTCCGTGGCGCGTCGGCGTGTGGCGCTGGGTCGCCGGGGAGGACGGCGAGCGGCTGCTGCTCGCGGCCCGCGGGCACCTCTTCCGCGGCATCGGCGAGCAGGGGGCGCTGCCGCGCGTGGAGCGTTCCGAGGCGCTGTGGCGCGCCGCGGGGCGGGAGCCGGCCGCTTCCCCTCCCGCGCCGCCGGACGTATAGTCGGGTGCGGACGGGACGCGGGGCTACGGCATGGCGGCGACACCCCATCACGTGGCGGGAGCGGTCCACCAGGCCGCCCGACACCTGCGCGCCTCGGCGGTGACGGTGCGGCTCGCCCGCTGGACCGCGGTCTCGCTGGGCTGGTGGCTGGCCGTGTTCGTCCTCGACAACCTGCTCCGGCTGCCCTCCGGCCTGCGCTTTCCCCTGGCGGCGGCGGGCGCCGCCCTGTTTCCGGCCGCGGCGTGGGCCTTCGCGCGCGGCGCCCGGCGCCGCCCGCCGGAGGCGGTGGCGGTCGCGCTCGAGGGCCGCTTCGCGATCCCGCACAACCTGCTCGTCAACGCCCTGCAGTTCGAGCGTCATCCCGTGCGCCGCGAGCAGCAGCCGTTCGCCGACCGCACGCTGTCGGCCTGCCGTTCGGTCCTGCCGCGCGTGCGCGTCGAACGGCTCTGGGACCGCCGGCGGCTGGGCCGCTGGGGGGGCGGCGCCGTTGCCTGTCTCGCGCTGTGGGCGGCCTACCTGGGCCTGTTCCCCCGCTACGCGGCCAACGCGGCGTCGCGCTTCGCGCGGCCCATGGCGGACCGCCCGCCGGTCGGCGCGTACGCCGTCACGGTCGTGCCCTCCTCCGACGTGGTGATCATGGAGGGCGAGGACCTCACGGTCCGCGCCGCCGTGCGGGGCGGGCCGGCCGGGCGAAGCGCGCCCCCGCCCGCCGTCGGCTGGCGCGAGGGCGTCGCGCGGCTGGACCCCGATGACCGCGGGATGGAACGGGCCCTCATGGGCGGGGAGGGCGGCCAACCGGGGATCCACGCGTACACCTTCGCCCGCGTCCGCCGCCCGTTCACCTTTCGCGTGTTCGCGGGGGACGCGTACTCCGCCGCCGTGTCCGTCGCCGTGCGGCCGCGGCCCGCCGTGACGGGCTCTTCCGCGGAGATCCGCCCGCCGGCCTACACGGGGCTCGGCCCCGTCCTGCGCCCGGGCCCGCCGGCGGCCCTCGGCGGCCTGTCCGGTTCGGTGGCCCGCATCGTCCTGCGCATCGAGCCGCCGGTGGCGGAGGCGTGGTGGACGGAGAACGGGCGGCGCACGCCGCTCGCCGCCGCGGAGCAGGGCGCGTGGACCGTGGAGACGCCGCTCGCCGAGCCGGGCGGCTACGAGATCGCCGTGCGCCGGGAGGGGGTGCCGAAGGACCTGGTGATCGCCCGCGGCGACCTGGTCATCGACACCGACCGGGCGCCGCAGGTGGACTTCACCACGGAGGACCGCAACCGGCTCGTTTCGGCCGGCGAGGACCTGCGTATCGACCTGGAGGGGACGGACGACTTCGGCCTGAGGGCCATGGAGGTCACGGCCCGGCTCCCCGACGGGGACGGCGCCCCGCTGAAGTCCTGGGTGTACCTCGGTCCGCCCGGGCCGAAGGGGCCCGCGCGCGAGGGCTTCGTGCTGCGCGTGGACCCCGCCCGGTTCGAACCCGGGCGGACCTACCTCGTCGAGGCCCTGGCCGCGGACTTCGCCCCGGCCGGCCGGGTCGGCCGCTCGCGGCCCCTGGTGCTGCGCGTGAAGTCGCCGGAGGACTACACCCTGCCGCCGGGCGACCCCCTCGACGCCGCGTTCGAGCGGCTCCGCCTCACGATCGGCGAGCAGCAGAAGGCGCTGGGCCTCACGGCCCACCTCGCCCTGCACCTGGACGAGGCCCGGGCGCGGGAGGCCGTCGGCGGGCACGCCGGCGCCATGACCCGCCAGCAGCGCCTGGCCCTGGAGGCGGGCGGGGCCGCGCTCGGCCTCTTCCGCCGCGCGGAGGAGGGCGGGACCTGGGCCGCGCGGCTCACGCCGCTCGTGGAAGGCGAGATGCCCTGGGTCCTGGCCGACCTGTCGAAACTGGCGGCCGACCCCGCCGCCGCGCAACCGGGCCGCGTGGCGGGCGTGCGGGAGCGGCAGGCCTTCGTGCTCGCCCGCCTGCTGGAGCTGCTGGGCCGGGTGGCCGACGAGCGGCGCCTCGCGGCGGCCGCCGCGGCACGCTTCGCGCCGGACGAGCCGCTGCCCGTGACGCGCGAGACGGCGGGCACGGAACTGCGCGACGAGCTCGAGGCGTTCGCCAAGGACCAGGAGAAGATCCTGGCGGCGAGCCGCACCCTGGCCGACCGCGGCCCCGCGGACCTGACGGAGGAGGAACAGGAGATCCTGGGCGAACTGGCCCGCGAGGAGGCCGCGTGGGCGGGCTTCTTCGAGGAGAAGCTCACCGACTTCAGCAAGCTGCCGAACCAGGACTTCGCGGACGGGTCGCTCGCGCAGGAACTCAACGAGGTGTACCAGGAGGTCCAACTCGCCGCCGCCGAACTCTACGCGAAGAACGTCGAGCTGGCCGTGCCGCACGAGCAGTCGGGCCTCGAGTCGGCCGAGGAGCTCGTGCAGAACCTCGAGAAGTGGCTGTCGGACGTCCCCGACAACCTCAAGTGGATGATGGAGGAGCCGCTCGCGCCGCCGGACATCCCGATGGCGGAACTGCCGGCCGAGCTCGAGGACATCGCCGGCGAGCTGCTCGACAGCGAGGAGGCGATGAGCGACGAGGTCGAGGACGTGACGAGCTCGTGGATGGACTCCATCGACAAGGGGGCCGGCTGGACGGCCACGGACGGGCCCATCTCCTCGATGTCGGCGAAGGGCATCACGGGCAACCTGCTCCCCAACCAGCAGGAGATCGGCGGCCGCTCGGGGGAGGGGCGCACCGGGCGCAGCCACGGCCAGATGGTCGAGGACGCGGCCGAGGGCAAGGACGGCCGCCGCACGCCCACCCGCCTGACGCCCGGCCCCTTCGAGCCCGGCAGCGTCGAGGACGCCTCGACCGGCGACCCGGGCGGCGCGACCGGCGGCGGCAAGCTCTCCGGCTACTCCGAGGCGGGACTCCGGGGACCGGCCCCCGCGCCGCCGGCCGACGCGCCGCGCCTGCTCGAGCCCCAGGCGCGCATCCGGCAGGAGGCCGAGGCCCTCGCGCTCAAGCTGCGCGCCTACCGCCTCTCCTCGGGCGACATGGAGAGCGCCGCGTCGGCGATGACCGCGCTGGAAGCGGCCGCCCGGCGCGGGGACGGCCCCGGCGTACGGCAGGCCTTCCACCGCGCGCTCGACGCGCTGAAGGACGCCGGCCGCACCCTGCGCACCGAGAAGGGGCTCCAGATGGAGCGGGCGCAGCTGCCCGGCTGGGTGCGCGACGAGATCCTGGCGGGCTACCGCGAGGGGATGCCCAGGGGCTACGAGGACATCGTGTCGGCCTACTTTCGCTCCCTGGCCGGGCAACCGTCCGCCGCGGCGGGCGCGGGAGACGTGCCGTGAAGGCGGCGCGGCGCCCCGCCCGGACCGCCGGGACCGTCGCCGCGGCCCTGGCCGCCGGCCTGGCCCTCGCCGCCGCGGCCGCCGCGCCGGCCGCCAACCTCGTAGTCAACGGCGGTTTCGAGCAGGCGGACCCCGCGGCGCCCGGCCGGCCGCTCGGCTGGGACCTGCCCGACGGGCTCGGCGTGCAGTGGGCGCCCGTGCCCGCGGGGATGGACGGCGCGGCGCGCGGGCGCGCGATCCGCATGGACACGCGCGTTTCCGAGCGGGCCATGGAGGCCCGCTGGCGGGAGAAGGGCCTCGATACGTGGCACATCCCCGACGCGGCCGGCAACGCGATCGCCGACACCTACGGTCTCTCGTTCTACTCCGCGCCCTTTCCGGTCAGTTCCGGCACGACCTACCGCGTCCGCTTCCGCCTGCGCAAGGAGCGGGGCGGGGAGGGCGCGAAGGTCTGGGTGCGGGGCTACGGCGAGCTGCGCGGGGCCCTGCGCCGGCTCTACGAGACCGTCGTGTTCTGCCGCGGCGAGGGCGGGAAGTGGCTGAGCTTCGAGCAGGAGTTCTCGCCCACGAAACACCGTCCCGCCGTGACCGAGATGCGGGTGATGCTCTACGCGTACTACCCGCCGGGCGTGTACTGGTTCGACGAGGTCGCGGTCGAACCGGTTCCGCCCGCCCGGTGAGCGGTGCGCACCCGTCCCGCGTGGAAACGCGACCCGAGTCGCGCCGGCGAACGGGCGTCAGGCTTCGGGCCCGGCTTCGGGGTCGCGGTCGGCGAGGAAACGGTCGATCACGTCGACGACCTGCTTGCGCGAGAAGGGCTTCGGGAGGAAGGCGAGGGCGCCCTGGTCGACCGCTTCCTTCGCCTGGTCGTCCTCCACGTATCCCGACACCATGATCACGCCGGACTTCGGGTGGAGATCGCGCGCGTGGCGCAGGACCTCCATGCCGTCGACGCCCGGCATCTTCACGTCGGTGACCACGACGTCGGGATGGGCGCCCTCGAGGGCCTTCATCGCCTCCACGGGGTCGCTGAACGTGCGCACCCGGAAACCGGAGAGGCGCAGGGAGGCGGCGATCAACTGGGCCATGTCGGGCTCGTCATCGACAACGAACACCGAGCAGGACGCGCGCTGTGCCTTCGCCTCGTCGTCGTGCTGCATGTCCGGCACCTCCTTTTCGCCCCTCGAGATGACGGCGGCGCCGGGGCGATCGTGCGAGGCATTCTATCGCCGCCGCCCCGCCGGGGCAAGCGTTCCCGGAGGCGCCTCCCGTCCGACGGGTTGCCCCGCTATTTCTGCCAGGCCGACACGCAGAGCACGCCGTCGGTGGGCGTGCTGTCGGGGGCCACCGGAACGGACCGCACGTAGCCGAACACCGTGGACGAACCGGCCTTCTTGAAGTCGCCGCCGCAGATGATCGAGCCCGTGATGGAGCAGGACCCGGTGACTTCGATGGCGCCGATGCGGGCGTAGATGAGCCCCTCGTAGTCGCCGCACCCGCTGATCTTGATGTCGCCGTCGCGGCTGACGAAGGCCGGGTAGGACGCCACCTTGTGCTGCGGCCCGCTCCCGGCGACGTGGATGTCGCCGGTGGCGATGAAACAACCCTCGAGCACGCCGGGCCCGCTGATCTGGAGGTCGCCGTTGACCCACATGACGCCCCCCGCCGGGGCGGCGTTGCCGCTGATGGTCACACGCCCGTCGTAGACCTCGCCATAGGCGTCGGCGCGGTTGAAGTAGGGGACCAGGTCGATCTCGGGCAGCGGGATGTTGGGCACCGCCTGCTCGGTAAGGGTGCCGGTGATCTTGCCCGTCTTGCCGGAGACCGAGGGCGCCGTCGCGTCGCCGTCGATTTCGCCGCTGTTGCCCTTGAGCACGATGGAGACGGAAGACGAGATGTCGGCGTTCAGTTCGCCGCAGCCCGCCTGTTTGAACGCGTCGTTCGCGTGGACCGTGCTGTGCCCCTGGAACACGCCGCAGCCGGTCCAGGAGATCTCGCCGTCGGCCAGGATGGCGAACGTGTACGCCTCTTCGCCCGAGTCCGGCACGCCGATCTCGCGGCGGTGCAGGTCGAGCACGACCGTCTGCTCGACGTTGCGGTACACGGCGCGGCCGGTGAGCACGGCCTCGGCGTCGCCCACGGGCTGGGAAGAGACCTCGTAGGTGCCGCCGCCGTACGCGGTTTCCGCGATCAGCACGGCGTTCGTGCGGAGCCGGAAGTCGCCGGCCAGGAGCTGGTAGCCGCGGCTCACGCCGGCCTCGGCAATGGACTGGGCCCGCACGCGGCGGGCCATGCGCTGCGCCGTGAACGAGCGCTGCGAGGCGGCGCGGCTCACCGTGATGAGCAGCGCGGATACGCCGAAGGCGGCGATCAGGACCACCAGCAGGGCGGAGCCCCTGCGGCGGGCGGTTTCGGTCGGCCTTTTCATGGCATGGTGCTCCTCTGTCGGGTTCTTCTCACAGACCGGTGTTGCGCGGCTGGATCTCCACCGCGAGCCGCGACGTGATGCGCTTCTTCGCGGCGAAGCCGGGCGCGTCCTTGAAGATCTCCAGGTCGGCGGCCAGCCCGGTGAGGATCTCGCCCCCGTCGACCGTGACCCGGAAGATGCCGTAATCGGGTCCCTTGGTGAAGGTGCCCCCGACGTCGACCACGCGCTCGGGCCCGTACCACTTGATGGTGACGTCCTTCAACTCGGGCGTCGCGTCGTACGCGGCGTTGGAGGTCAGCTCGCACCGGAACTGGACGAAGCGGCCGTGCCCGGGGTCGATGACGCCGTACACCGGCACCGGGGTGACGTCCGGCCAGGCCGGGGCGTCGGAGAGGTCCATCTCGTCGCCCGTGCGGACCTTGAGTTGCGTCGAGGTGCCGTCGGGCACCTGGGCGTTCCAGCGGATCTCGGAGTAGGCGGGGCTTTCCGCGTGCGTGTCGAACACGTCGGAAACGAAGGCGCCGCTTTCAGGGTACGAACTGAACATGCGCGCGACGGCCCACACGCCCGGCTTGCTTTCCACGTCGCCCCGCGCGCTCCAGGCCGCCGAGACCACCGTGTTCGTGTCGGGCGCCCCGGTCTTCGGGATGACGAAGGTGCTGACGAGGCCGGTGCTGACCAGGTCCGTCCACTGCCAGCAGCCGCCGAAACCCGGGACGTCGGCGACCAGCAGGGTGACGAGGTAGCTGGCAGTTTGTTCGACAGGGAAGTCGAGCAGGTCCGACCAGGCGCCCGAGGCGGCCGGGATGTCGGTGCCCGGCTGCCCCGAGAAGGTCAGGGCCTGGAAGGTGCCCGCCTCCGCGTCCATCGTGCTCGTCTCCGTGCTGTCCGCGAGCGCGAGGGAGGCGGACAGGATGCGGAGCGATTCGTTGAGGCCCGAGCGGAACAGGATCCGCGTGCGGGCGGCGTTGAAGCCGATCCAGTTGCCGCCGTCCATCTCCTCGCCGCGGAGCAGGACGCGCACGGCCGAGCCGCGCGCGAGGCCGGACGGCACGCTCTGCCCGAACAGGTCGCCGGTCTGCGCCTCGGCGGACCAGTTGGTGCCCTGGCCCTGGAGGGCGACGACGAAGTCGTGGGGCAGGCGCGTGCGGTCGAACTGCACCACGGTGTTCTCGTGGACGTCCCCGGACTGCTGGAAGTTGGTCTCCTCCCACCGGTCGTTGTCGATGGCGAGGGTGAAGTACTGGCCGGCCGCGGTCGCCGGGAAGAGCAGGTGGTAGTTGCCGCTCCAGGAGCCTCCCTCCATGAGGATGTTCGTCGGGACCGGCCCGTACACTTCCCAGGCCGGCAGCAGGTTCTCGCCCTCGCGCCGCGCGGCGCTCGGGGTGGCGAACAGGCTGTCGACGCCGACCCGGTAGCCGCTGCTGGCCGAGTTCTTGCCGAGCACCGTGAACTGGAAGTGGTGCGTGCCGGGCCCGAGCGAGACCGAACCGAGGTTGACGTTGACCTCCCGGGTCTCGACCGGCGCGTAGGCGTCGAGCACGGCGCCCCGCGGCGAGATGCTCCAGCGGAACAGGTTCTCGAACAGCACCCGCGTCACGGCGTGCGCCCCGTTCGGCGCGCCCGGGCCGTTGCCGTCCAGCACGACCCGGTCCACCTGGACCTGCCGCTCGGCGTCGGTCAGGGTGTTGTCCCGCGGGTCGAAGACGGTCAGACGCAGCTGGTTGGGCTCCCCGCCCCAGACGTGGTACACGACGGTTTGGTCCCAGATGATGTGACCCTCCTCGTCGCGCTCGACCGCCCCGTCGCCGTCGTCGTCGCGGGCCAGGGGGAAACTGATGGCCGTGTACGGACCCGGCCCCTGGGGCGAGAAGAACATCCGGTCGAGCGACGAGAGGCGCAGGTCGTGCTTGATCCGCTCCATGGCCGTCTGGACGTCGATGTCGAGTTCGTCCTGGATGGAACTCTGCTCGATGCTCCGCAAGAGCTGCAGCAGCCCCGCGATGACCACGACGACCACGGTGCCGAGCACCGCCACGGCCATCAGCGTTTCGACGAGGGTGAAGCCCCCGCGGCGTGCCGACGCCGGCCTCATGCGTCCGTGTACTGGAACCGGGCGATACACGAGCGGATCTCCTCCTGGCTGCCCTGGAACCTGAGCGTCACGCGGTCCAGGATGTCCACGGACACGACCATTTCCTTCATGTCGGGCCCGAGCGTGTTCACCACCGTGGAGCGCCGGAACGCGCCGCCCGGGTCCGGGGAGCCGGCGCAGTCCACCCGGACACGGTTCTCCTCGCACTGGTCCATGAAGTCGAAGCCCAGGGTCTTGGCGCGCTCCATCCGGTTCTTGGCGATGTTGATCGCCTGGTAATGGGAGCGGGACACGTCGCTCACCCGGCGGCTCATCACGCCGAGGCGGCAGGCTCCGCTCACGAAGGCACCGAAAACGAACAAGGCCACCATGACCTCGAGCAGCGACGTGCCGTCCCGCCCCCTCGCGTTCCGGCGGCTCTTACTGGTCGTCTTCATGACATATCCCCTGCGGTGCCCCGGGAAAGGAACTCCGGGCCCCAATGCCCCACTGCAAGACCCGTGCCATCTTGCGGGGATGCCTGCACACGGCCGTGGCCTAGGGTTCAACGTGTTGCTGGAGCGTAGGATGCGATGCAGGTGCATGGAATGCGCCCATGGGAGGTTTCCGCAGAATCGAGAGGGAGGGCGGTTCCGTGGAGGCTTCGTTCGCAGATAGCCAAGAGGGGGTGTTCGCAAGCGAACAGGTACAGCGGGCGGCGCGTCAGGAGCCGGCGGGAAACGCGGTGCCGGCGGAGGGAGTCGCCGCGGCGTCCGGCGCGAGGGCGGCGCGGTAGACGGCGAGCCGCTGCTCGATGCTCGCGGCCACCGCGCTCTCATCCATGGCCCGTGCCATGTTCAGTCCCTGCACGGCCGTTTCGACGGCGCCTTCCCGCTGGCCGACCTCGAAGAGGGCCGCCGCGAGGGTGTCGAGGATGCGGGGGTCTTCGCCGGCCAGTTCCCGGGCCTGGCGCGCGAGGGCAAGGGCCTCCTCGGCATCGCGGAGGTCCGGGCGCTCGTGCGTGGCCAGCGCCCAGGCGAGGTTGTTCATGGCGACGGGGGAGTGCGGGGTCTCCGCGAGCGCGGCGCGCAGCCGCTCCACGTCCTTGCCGCCCCGGGGCACGGCGGCCGGTCCGCCTTCCGCCCGCGGGACCGCGGGGGCCCGGGTCCCGCTTCCGGCTTTCGCCGCCCCGGGGGCCGGCGCCGCTTCGCCGCGGGCGAGCACGGCGAGTCGCTGCCGCATGTCCGTCCGGTCGCTGGACCTCACGTACGCCTCTTCCGGCTCGATCACGCCCTCCCTGGCCAGGCGGAACAGCTCGTCGTTCAGCACCTGCATGCCGTACTTCCGGCCCGTCTGCATGACGGATTCGATCTGGTGCATCTTGCCGTCGCGGATGAGGCTGGACAGGGTCGTCGTCGCGGTGAGGATTTCGAGCGCGGCGACGCGGCCGCCGTCCCGGCGCCGGCACAGGGTCTGGGCGACGACGGCCTTGAGCGTGTCGGCCAGCATCGTGCGGATCTGGTTCTGGCGCTCGCCGGGGAACTTGCTGACGAGCCGGTCGACCGTCTCGGGTGCCGTGGACGTGTGCAGCGTGCCCATGACGAGGTGGCCCGTCTCCGCCGTTTCCAGCGCGACCTCGATCGTCTCGAGGTCCCGCATCTCGCCGATCATCACGATGTCGGGATCCTCGCGCAGGGCCGCGCGCAGCGCCTGGGCGAACCCCCGGGTGTTCGAGCGCACTTCGCGCTGGTTGATCAGGCTCATGTGCGAGGGGTAGTGGAACTCCACGGGATCCTCGATCGTGATGATGTGCGCGGGCTGGGTGCGGTTGATGTGGTCGATCATCGCGGCCAGCGTGGTCGTCTTGCCCGACCCGGTGGGCCCCGTCACCAGCACGAGACCCTTCTGCAGCGCGCAGAGATCGCGCAGGATGGGCGGCATGCCCAGGGCTTCCAGCGTGGGGATCTCGTTCGGGATGAGGCGGACCACCGCACCGTGGCCGCGCTGATCGGCGAACACGTTCACGCGGAACCGCCCCAACTCCGGTACGGCGTAGGCGAAATCGGTGTCCTGGGCGCGTTCGAACTCTGCGAGGTTCTCCGCCGGCAGGATAGCGTTCAGCAGACGCTTCACGTCGTCGGCCGACAGCGGCGGCCGGTCGCGCAGGGGCAGCATGCTGCCGTCGATGCGCAGGTAGGCGTGCGACTGTGCCGACAGGTGCAGGTCGCTCGCCTTCCGCTCGACCATCAGCCGAAGCCACGCAAGGATATCGGGTTCCGCGTTCAAACCGGTCCCTCCTGCCCGAACCCTTTGAGCACGGCGTGTGCCACCTGCATAAACAGCCACCCTCCGGACGGCCCTCAGGAGCACCGCCTGAGTCTCAACCCATTACGGAAAAGCGATTTAAAGTCACTGCTCTGCCGCGGATGCGTGGGTTGCGCCGTGTGAGGGCGGTCCGGAGGGGCGGGTGGGAGTGTTCGCTGGCGTTACACTGCCAGCAGCGCGGTGTGTGCGGCCGGTCAGTCGCCCGGCGGGGGGCCCGGCCGGATGCCGTGGGCGGCCGCCTTGCGGTAGAGACGGGTGCGGTTGATGCCCAGGAGGCGCGAGGCGGCGGCCATGTTGCCCGCCGCGGTGCGGATGGCCCGCTCGATGACCGCCTTTTCGGCGGCCGCCAGCTCGAGCGGCAGTTCGTCCGCCGGCGGGGCGGGCGACGGCGCGGCCGGGTCCGCCCCCGCGGGCTGTGCGGGCGGCGCGCCCAGGCGGATGAAGCAGATGTGCCCGGGTCCTATCGTTGCCCCGCCGCTCTCCAGGAGGGCGCGCTCCATCGTGTTCTTCAGCTCGCGGACGTTGCCCGGGAACGGGTGCGCGCACAGCGCGTCCATGGCCTTCGGCAGGATGGCCGGGGCGCCGATGCCCATCTCGGAGGAGAGCAGGTGCACGAAATGGCGGGCCAGCAGGGGGATGTCCTCCGGCCGGCGCCGCAACGGGGCGATCTCCAGCGTGAAACCGGCCAGGCGGTAGAAGAGATCGGTGCGGAACCGCCCGGCCTCGAGGCGTTCGTTCAGGTCCGCGTTGGTGGCCGCGACGACCCGCGCGTCGACCTGCCGCCCCTCGGCGCGGCCCACGGGGACGACCACCCCGTCCTCCAGCACGCGCAGGAGCTTCGCCTGGACCTCCAGGGGCATGTCCCCGATTTCATCGAGGAAGATCGTGCCCCCGTGCGCGAGTTCGAAGCAGCCCTTCTTGTCGGCGACCGCCCCCGTGAAGGCTCCCCGGGAGTGGCCGAAGAGCATCGACTCGGCCAGCTCGGCCGGAACGGCCGCGCAGTTGACGGGGATGAAAGGACGGCGCGACCGGTTGCTGCCGTAATGGATGGCCCGCGCGATGAGCTCCTTGCCGGTGCCGCTCTCGCCCAGGATGAGGGCGGGGGTGCCGGCGCTCTGCTGCAGCAGCCGGACGCGCCGGAGCACCTCGCGCACCGCGCCGGACTTGCCCACGAACGAGCCGATGCCCCACTGCTCCGCCTGCTGCGCGGTCAGGGTCGAAAGCTCGTCGGCGAACCGGTCGCGGTCCCGCACCGCCTCGCGGTAGGAGACGGTCCGGCGCACGGCGTTCGTGAGCGCGACGCCGTCGAAGGGCTTCTCGAGGAAATCGAACGCGCCCAGCCGCAGCGCCGCGATGGCGTCGTCCTTGTCCGCGCAGCCGGTGATGACGATCACGTCCGTCTCCGGCAGGTCCGACTTGACGGACCGGAGCAGCTCCATGCCGTCCATGCCGGGCATCCGGAGGTCGGTGACCACGATGTCGGCGGGCGTTTCGCGCAGCGACCGGAGCGCCTCGGCGCCGTCGGTGAACGAGCGGGTCGCGCAACCGGCCTGCTCCAGGGTGAGGGTCACGATCCGGGCGATGCCGGGGTCGTCGTCCACCACGAGCGCGCGCACGCGCGGCGTCCGCTCTTCCCGCCGGTCCGGTTCGGCCATGGTGCGCGTTCCCCCGGGCCCCGTCCGGGCGGCGTGCCCCGCGCGGCGGTTCGACGACCCGGTGCAGGCTAGGCCGGGGCGGACCCGGGCGTCAAGCGGCTTCGGCGCAACCGCTTGGCGCCGTGGCGGTGGGACGGCCCGCGGCGCCTCGGCCGGGGGGGGGCGGGCCGCGGGGAGCGCGCGCCGGCTTGACGCGGACGGCGGAAGAACGGAGGGTCCGCGGGGGGGCGAGGTGTCCCCGGGGGAAAGGGAAGGGCCATGGAGTACAGGACGCTGGGACGGTCGGGTTTGAAGGTGAGCGCGGTGTCGCTGGGCTCGTGGCGGACGTTCGGGCAGACGGTGGACGACGCGGCGACGGAGGCCTGCATGGCGGCCGCGTACGACGCGGGCGTGAACTTCTTCGACGGCGCCGAGGCCTACGGGCGCGGCGATGCCGAGCGCGCCATGGGCCGGGTCTTCGCCGCGCGGCGCTGGCCGCGCGACACGCTCGTGGTGTCCAGCAAGGTGATCGCGGTGGGCGACCGGCCGACCCAGCGCGGCCTCTCGCGCAAGCACCTGGTCGAGGCGTGCGACGCGGCGCTTCGGCGGATGGGCCTCGACTACCTCGACCTGTTCTTCTGCCACCGGCCCGACCCGGACACGCCCCTGGAGGAGATCGTCCATGCGATGAACGAGCTGATCGCGCGCGGCAAGATCTTCTACTGGGGCACGAGCGAGTTCAGCGCGGCGGACCTCGTCCGCCTCTACGCCATCGCGGAGCGCGACCGCCTCGTCGGGCCCTCGATGGAGCAGACGAACCACAGCCTGCTGAACCGCCGGCGGGTTGACGGGGAGCTCAAGCCCCTCTTCGAGGCCTACGGGCTGGGCACGACCATCTACTCGCCCCTGGCGGTGGGCGTCCTGACGGGCAAGTACAACGACGGCGTGCCCGCCGACAGCGCGGTGGCGCGGGGGGGCGAGGGGCTGCGCGCGCTGGTGAGCGAGGACCGCCTCGCCAAGGCGAGGCAGCTCGCCGCGCTGGCCGGCGACCTCGGCCTGACCCCCGGCCAGCTCGCGATCGCGTGGTGCCTGAAGAACCCGAACGTGAGCACGGCGATCGTCGGCGCCTCCCGCGCGGCCCAGGTGGAGGAGAACGCGGCCGCCGCGGACCGGGTGGAGAAGCTCACCGGCGAGGTCATGCAGCGCATCGAGGACATCGTGGCCTGAGGCGCGCGCGTTCCGGCCCGCCGCCCCGCGCGGAGGGGCCTTGATGGGCGCGGCCTTTTCCGCTACCTTCGCCCGTCTTTGCCGGGTCGAACCCGGGGGGCGGTGCGATGCGGATACTTTCGGGCATACAGCCGTCGGGCAAGCTGCACATCGGCAACTACTTCGGCATGATGCAGCCGGCCCTCGAGCTGCAGGAGCAGGGCGAGGCGTTCTGTTTCATCGCCAACTACCACGCCCTGACCACGGTGCAGGACCCCGAGGCGCTGCGCGCGATGACCACGGGACGTGGCGCTGGATTTCCTGGCCTGCGGGCTGGACCCCGGACGCACCGTCTTCTTCCGCCAGAGCGACGTGCCGGAGGTGACCGAGCTGACCTGGCTGCTCTCGGTCGTGACGCCCATGGGGCTGCTGGAGCGGTGCCACTCCTACAAGGACAAGCTCGCCAAGGGGCATCGCGGCCAGCCACGGCCTGTTCGCCTACCCGGTGCTGATGGCGGCGGACATCCTGGCCGTGCAAGTCGAACGTCGTGCCGGTGGGCCGGGACCAGAAGCAGCACGTCGAGGTGACGCGCGACATCGCGATCAAGTTCAACCACGCGTTCGGCGAGGTGTTCACGCATTCCCGAACCGTCGATCCGCGACGACGGTGGCCGTCGTGCCGGGCGTCGACGGGCAGAAGATGTCCAAGTCCTACGACAACACGATCGAGATCTTCGGCGACCCGAAGGAGACGCGGGCGCGGATCATGCGGATCGTGACCGACAGCACGACCCTGGAGGACCCGAAGGACCCGGAGACGCTGCAACGTCTTCGCGCTGTACCGGCTGTTCGCGTCCGACGCGGAGCGGGAGGCCATGGCGGCGCGCTACCGCGCGGGCGGCTATGGGTACGGCGACGGCCAAGAAGGCGCTGTTCGAGCGCATGCAGGCCTACTTCGCGCCGTTGCGGCGGCGCCGCGGGGAGCTGGCGGCCGACCCCGGCGCCGTGGACGAGGTCCTGCGGCACGGCGCGGAGAAGGCGCGCGCGGCGGCGCGGGAGACGCTGGAGGCCGCGCGGCGGGCGGTGGGGCTTGACTAACGGGGTGCGGCGCATGAACGCGGACGGGCCGCTCCGGGAGCGAACGCGCGGCCGCTCGACCCATCGCGGGGCGCGCGCCGTGACGGCGCACGACGAATACAAGGTCGAGCTCGAGGTCTTCGAGGGGCCGCTCGACCTGCTGCTCTACCTGATCAGGAAGGAAGAGGTGGACATCTACGACATCCCGATCGAGCGGATCACGACGCCAGTACATGGAGTACCTGGACCTGATGCGGATGCTGGACCTGAACATCGCCGGCGAGTTCATCGTGATGGCGGCCACGCTGATGATGATCAAGAGCCGCATGCTGCTGCCGGTCGAGGAGCGGACCGCGCAGGAGGACGAGGAGGAAGAGGAGCGATCCGCGCTGGGACCTGGTGCGCCAGCTGGTCGAGTACAAGAAGTTCAAGGACGCGGCGCAGTTCCTGGAGCAGCAGGAGCTCGCGCGCCGGAGAACGTCTTCGCGCGCGAGGGGCAGGCGCGCGCCGCTCGCGCCGGAGCCGGACGTGGCGCTGCAGGACGTCAGCCTCTTCGACCTGATCACCGCTTTCAACGAGGCCCTGAAGCAGGTGCGCGAGGAGGAGCTGCGCGAGATCTTCGCCGAGCGGCTTCACGCGTCGCCGAGAAGATCGACGAGCTCCTTCGGCTGACCTCGCGGGCGGCGCGAGGTGTCCCTCAGCCGCCTGTTCGAGCGCGATGCGCTCGCGGCACGAGATCGTGGTGACGTTCCTGGCGGTGCTGGAGCTGATCCGCCTGCGGCAGGTGGAGGTGCGGCAGGCCGACCCGTTCGGCGAGATCCTGGTCGCCGGGGCGGCCGCCTAGCGAGGCCCGCCCGCGACGAGGCCGGGCCGGCGCGGGCGGGGCCGGGAGGAAGGGTGCGATGACGGACAAGATCGACGTGCTGCCCGAGGTGAAGGAGATCCTGGGCGCGGTGCTGTTCGCGGCTAGGGAACCGGTCGGCCTCGGGGAGCTGGGCGCCCTGTTCGCGCGCACCGCCGAGCGGTACGGCGGCGTGACGCGGGACTACGCCGCCGCGGGCGAGGGGATCCTGGGCGAGGCCCTCGCGGCCCTCGGGCGCGACCTGGAGTCGGCCGGGGCGGGGGTGCGGCTGGTCGAGGTGGCCCACGGTTTCCGGCTGGAGACGGACACGCGGTGCGGCCCGTGGCTGCGGCAGTTGCTCGACAAGGGGCGAGCCGGCCGGCTCTCCAAGCCCGCGCTCGAGACGCTGGCGATCATCGCGTACCGCCAGCCCTGCACGCGGGCGGAGATCGAGGCCGTCCGCGGGGTGGCCGTGGACCAGATCCTGCGGAACCTCCTCGACCTGCAGCTCGTGAAGATTGCGGGCCGCAGCGAGCTGCCCGGGCGCCCGTGGCTCCTGGGCACCACGCAGCGGTTCCTGGAGCACTTCGGGCTCCGGAACCTGGACGCCCTGCCCGGCGTGGCGGAACTGCGCCGCATGGAGGACGAACGGCAGGCCGCCGGACCCGGCGGGGCGGAGGAGCCGGCCGCGCCCGAGCTTCCGCTGGGCGCGGAGGCCGCGCCCGGGGGCGGGGACGAACGGCCGCCGGAGGATGTCTCCGACGCCTTCGCCAGCGAGGGGAACGGCGCGCACGGCGGCGGCGGCGGACGGCGGCGTCCCGCCCGGCGAGGGCGGGGCGGTGGGGGAGGAAGACCGATGAGCCTCGACGAACTCAGGAAGCGCATTGACGAGCTCGACGGCCGTATCGTCGGGCTGCTGAACGAGCGGAGCCGCGTCGCGCTGGACATCGGCCGGCTCAAGGCCGGGACCGACGGCGAGGTCTACGTGCCCGCGCGGGACCGCGAGGTGCTGGACCGCGTCGCCGCGCTCGGCGCGGGGCCGCTCGCTCCCGACGCGCTGCGGGCGATCTACCGCGAGATCATGTCGGCGGCCGTGGCGCTGGAGCGCACGGTGCAGGTCGCCTACTTCGGGCCGCCCGCCACCTTCACGCACCAGGCGGCGCGCGCCCGCTTCGGCGCCAGCATCGGGTACCTGCCCTGCGAGACCATCCGCGACGTCTTCACCCGGGTCGAGAAGCGGACCGCCGACTACGGGGTCGTGCCCATCGAGAACTCGACCGAGGGCGCCGTCACGCACACGCTCGACCAGTTTGCCGAGACGCCGCTGAAGATCTGCGCGGAGATCTACCTGCCCATCTCGCACCACCTGCTGGCGAAGGGGCCGCGCGAGGCGATCCGCCGCGTGTACAGCCACCCGAAGGTTTTCGGCCAGTGCCGGCACTGGATGCAGGACCGGCTGCGCGGGCGTGGACGCCGTGCCCGTGTCGAGCACCGCGCGCGCGGCCGAACGGGCCGCGGGCGAGGAGGGCAGCGCGGCGCTCGCCGGGCAGCTCGCCGCGGAAATCTACGGGCTGGACGTGATCGAGCGGGACGTCCAGGACCTCGGCGGCAACACGACGCGGTTCCTGGTGATCGGCAAGACCTGCGGGCAGCCCACGGGCAACGACCGCACCTCCCTGCTCTTCGCGCTGGCCCACAAGGCCGGGGCCCTGTTCGACGCGCTCCAGGCGTTCAGCCGCGCGGGCATCAACATGACGAAGATCGAGTCCCGGCCCAGCCGGACCAAGGCCTGGGAGTACTACTTCTTCGTCGACGTGGAGGGCCACGCCGGGGACGCCCCCGTCGCCAAGGCGCTCGAGGAACTCGCCGCCCACTGCCGCATGCTCACCGTGCTCGGCTCGTACCCGCGCATGGCCGGGCGGGAGGGCTGAGGGCGGCCCGCGCGCGCGGGGCGCGCGGGACGGGGGCAGGCCATGAACATCAAGCCGTGGATCGGCACGCTGCGGAGGTACGAGCCCGGCCGCCCCGTCGAGGAGGTGGCGCGGGAGCTTGGCTTCGCCGACGCCGGCGGGCTCGTCAAGCTGGCCTCCAACGAGAACGCCCTGGGGCCGTCCCGCAGGGCGGTACGGGCCATGAAGGCGGCCGCGTCGGGGATGCACCGGTACCCCGACGGCGGCGCGCTTCTACCTCCGCCGGGCGCTCGCGGAGCGGCTCGGCGTGCCCGCGGAGCAGATCCTGCTGGGCAACGGCAGCAACGAGCTGATCGCGCTGCTGGGCCACGCGTTCCTGGATGCCGGGCACGAACAGCGTGGTCGCCGACCGGGCCTTCGCCGTCTACCGCCTCGTGGCGGCGCTGTACCGGGCGGAGGTGGTCGCGGTGCCGATGCGGGAGTTCGTGCACGACCTGCCGGCCATGCGCCGCGCCGTCACGCCCGCGACGCGCCTCGTCTTCGTCGCCAACCCCAACAACCCTACCGGGACCATCGTGCCGCCCCGCCGCGCTCGACCGCTTCGTGGAGCGCGCTGCCGGGCCACGTGGCGGTCGTGCTCGACGAGGCCTACATCGAGCTGCTCCCCCCGCGCCGCCGGCCCGACAGCATGCGCTACGTGCGGGAGGGCCGGCCGGTCTTCGTGCTGCGCACCTTCTCGAAGGCCTACGGCCTGGCCGGCCTGCGCATCGGCTACGCCGTCGGCCCGGCCGAGGGCATCGCGGCGCTGGACCGCGTGCGCCAGCCGTTCAACGTCAACGCCATGGCCCAGGCCGCGGCCCTGGCGGCGCTGGGGGACGAGGCGCACGTGCGCCGCACCCGCCGCCTGGCGGCGCGCGGGCGGCGGCAGCTCGAGGAAGGCTGCCGCGGGATGGGTTTGTGTTGCGTGCCCTCGGTGGCTAATTTCCTGCTCGTGCGACGTCGGCCGGGGCCGCGAGGTGTTCGAGGCGCTGCAGCGGAAGCGGGTGATCGTGCGTCCGATGGACGGGTACGGGCTGCCCGACCACGTGCGGGTCACCGTGGGCACGGAAGAGGAAAACCGCGCTCTTCCTGGACGCCCTGGCAGCGGTTCTCGGAGCGCGGGAGACACCATGATCATCGTGCTGAAGCAGGAAGCGACCGCGGCGGAGGTCGAGCACATCGTCGCGAGCGTCAAGGCGTGGGGCCTCACGCCCCACGTCAGCCGCGGCGAAGAGCGGACCGTCATCGGGGTCATCGGCGACGAGGACGTCATCCGCAGCCGGCCGCTGGACGTGTTCCCCGGCGTCGAACGGGTGATGAGCGTCCTGAAGCCCTACAGGCTCGCCAGCCGGGCGGCGCGCCCCGAGCGCACGCGCATCACGCTGCCGGCCGTGGGGCCCGGCGGGCGGGAGGTGGTCTTCGGCGGGGAGCAGGTCGTCGTCGTGGCCGGGCCCTGCTCGGTGGAGAGCCGCGAGATGCTGCTCGAGACGGCGCGCTGCGTGAAGGCCGCGGGCGGCCTCGTGCTGCGGGCCGGCGCCTTCAAGCCGCGCACCTCGCCGTACTCCTTCCAGGGGCTCGGGGTGACGGGCCTGCGCTACCTGGCCGAGGTGCGCGAGCGAACTCGGGCTGCCGGTCGTCACCGAGGTGATGGACACCCGCGACGTCGAGCTGGTCGCCGAAGTCGCCGACATGCTGCAGATCGGCGCGCGCAACATGCAGAACTTCAACCTGCTCAAGGTCGTCGGGCGCACGCGGCAAGCCGGTCCTGCTCAAGCGCGGCCTCTCGAGCACGATCGAGGAGCTGCTGATGAGCGCCGAGTACGTCCTGAGCGAGGGCAACCCGCAACGTCATGCTGTGCGAGCGCGGCATCCGCACCTTCGAGACGGCGACCCGCAACACGCTCGACCTGAGCGCCGTGCCCGTGCTGCACCGCGAGTCGCACCTGCCCGTCGCTCGTCGATCCCAGCCACGCGACCGGCCACTGGGACCTCGTGACGCCCGATGGCGCGCGCCGCGGTGGCCGCGGGGGCCGACGGGTTGATGGTCGAGATCCACCCGAAACCCGGAGGAGGCGCTGTCCGACGGCTCGCAGGCCCTGCTGCCCGGGACGTTTGCGGACCTCATGAGCCGGCTTGCGGCGGTGGCGGCGGCCGTGGGACGAACGGTCTAGCGGCGGCGGGCCCGCGGCGCGGCCGCCGAAACGCGTGAACAACACAGTGCAAACGGACGCGACATACGACGGGCCGCTGGCCATCCTGGGCCTCGGGCTGATGGGCGGCTCGCTCGCGCTGGCCGTGCGGCGGCGCGAGCCGGGCCGGGAACTCCGTGTCTACGCGCGCCGCGAGGAAACGCGCGCGCGCGCCCGCGAGGCGGGCCTGGCCGACGCCGTCTGCGGTAGACCCGGCCGAGGCCGTGCGCGGGGCCGGCCTCGTCGTCGCCTGCGTGCCGGTCCTCGCCATCCCCGGCCTCGTCGCGGAGGCCGCGCCCGGCCTGCGCGCCGGGCGCCGTCGTCACGGACGTCGGCAGCACGAAGGCCTGGCTGGCGCGGGAGGTCCCCGCCGCGCTCGGCCCGGACGCCGTGTTCGTCGGCAGCCATCCCGTCGCCGGCTCGGAGCGGCAGGGCCTGGAAGCCGCCGCCGCGGACCTGTACGACGGGGCCCTGGCGGTGGTCACGCCGGCGGGGGGCGAGCCGCCCGGCGCGGTGTCGGCCGGTCGAGGCGCTCTGGACCGGCGCGGGGTCGCGCGTGCGGCGCATGGCGCCCGGCGAACACGACCGGCTGCTGGCCCGCACGAGCCACCTCCCGCACCTGGCCGCCGCGCTCCTGGCCGCACGTCGGCCGCGCGGCCCGGCGACACGGACGGCCCGGGCGCGTTCTGCGGGACCGGGTTCCGCGACTCCACGCGCGTCGCCGAGGGCTCGCCCGGGGTGTGGATGGACATCGTGCGCACCAACCGCGACGCGCTGGCGGAAGAGACCGAACGGCTGGCCGGCGCCGCCGCCGGCCTGGCCGCGGCGCTGCGCCGGGGCGACGACGCGGCCGTCCGGCTCCTGCTCGAGGAGGCCCGCTCCCGGCGGCGCGGGATGCTGGGCGAAGCGTCCGGGCCGGGCTGAACCCGGCCCGCCGGGAGGCGGGGAAAGAGAGCGCCATGCACCAGGCATCGAACACCGTGACGCCGGCCGCGACGCTCGGCGGCGTGCTGCGCCCGCCGGGCGACAAGAGCATCTCGCACCGCGTCGTGCTGATGGCCTCGGCGGCGTCCGGGGTGTCCGCCGTGCGCGGTTTCCTCGCGAGCGAGGACTGCCTCCACACCCTGCGGGCCATGGGCGCGCTGGGCGCCTCGGCACACGTCGACGCGACGGGGCACGCTGCGGATCGAGGGCACCGGCGGACGGTTTCTGCAGCCCGTCGCGCCGCTGGACCTGGGCAACTCGGGCACGGGCCTGCGCCTCCTCGCCGGGCTTGCTGGCGGGCCGGCATGCTGGACGTGACGCTCACCGGCGACGCGTCGCTGCGCCGCCGCCCGATGCGGCGCATCAGGGATCCGCTCGAACCGCATGGGCGCCGCGGTCGAACTGCCTCGGCGGGCACGGCGGCACCGCGCCGGTCCGCGTGCAGGGGCGGCAACGCTCCGGGGCATCGCGTACGACCTGCCCGTCGCCTCGGCCCAGGTGAAGTCGTGCGTCCTGCTGGCCGCGCTGTTGCGCGAAGGGCCCGACCGTCGTGCGCGAGCCCGCGCCCACGCGCGACCACACCGAGCGGCTGCTGCGCGCGATGGGCATCGCGTGGACGTCGCCGGGCCCGAGATCCGGCTGGAAGGCGCGGGCCCCGGCCGGCCCGGCCGTCCGGGGGCACGGCGTGGGACGTGCCCGGCGACTTCTCCTCCGCCGCCTTCTGGGTCGCGGCCTGCCGCCGCGCGCGAGGGCGCCCGGCTGACCGTGGAACACGTGGGGCTCAACCCGCGGCGCACGGCCGTCCTCGACGTGCTGCGAGCGCATGGGCGCGTCGATCGAACGGCGGCCCCTGGCCGGATCGGACGCGTGGGAGCCCGCCGGTGACGCTCGTGGTGAGCGGGCGGGCGCTGCGCGGCACCGACGATTGGCGGGGCGGAGATCCCCAACCTGATCGACGAGCTGCCCGTGCTGGCCGTCGCCGCCGCGCTGGCCGAGGGCGAAACGGTCATCCGCGACGCGGCGGAACTCCGGGTGAAGGAGTCGGACCGTATCCGCGTCATGTGCGAGAACCTCCGCCGGATGGGCGTCGGGGTCGAGGAGCGCGGGGACGGCATGACGATCCGCGGGCCCGCCCGGCTGAACGCGTCGAGCGAGCTGCGCAGCGAGGGCGACCACCGCGTGGCCATGGCCATGGCCGTGCTCGCGCTCTCCGGCCCCGCGCCCTCCTCGGTGCGGGACGTGGCCTGCGTCGACACGTCCTACCCGGCCTTCTGGGAGGACCTGGCGGCGCTCTCCGGGCAGGCCGGCCCGGCGGCAGGGGACGGAGCCTGACCCATGCGCGAACCCGCCCCGCCCGGTCCCGCCGCGCCCGAAGACGTCCGGGTGGTCGCCATCGACGGCCCGTCGGCCTCCGGCAAGTCCACCGTGGCGCGCGCGGTGGCGCGCGCGCTGGGCGCGCTCTACGTGGATTCCGGCGCCGTGTACCGGGGCGTTACCTGGCAGGCGCTGCGGACGGGGGCGGACCCGCGGCGCCCGGAGTCGGTCCTCGCGGCGCTGGAGCGAAGCCGCTGGCGCTTCTTCGTGGAGGAGGGGGCCGTCGTGTTCCGGGTGGACGGCGAGCGGCCCGGCCGCGCGCTGCGCTCCGAGGCCGTGCGCGAGGCGGTGTCGGACGTGGCCGCCGTGCCGGGCGTGCGCGCCTTTGTCGCGGCGCGGCTGCGCGAGGCGCGGCGGTTCGGCCCGCTGGTGATGGAGGGACGGGACATCGGGACCGTCGTGTTCCCCGCGACCCCGCACGCGTTCTACCTCGACGCCGACCCGTCCGAGCGCGCCCGGCGGCGGCTGCGCGACATCGTCTCCCTCGAGGGGCGGGGCGACGCGTCGAGCGTGCGCGACTCCCTGGCCCGCCGGGACCTCAAGGACCGCACGCGGCCCGCCGCCCCGCTGCAGGTCGCGCCGCGCGCCGTCGTCATCGACTCGACCGCGCTCGGCGTCGATGCCGTCGTGGAGCGTATCGTGCGGGCCGTGCGGGGGGAGGGGGCCGCCCCGTGAACCCCGTACGCGGAGCGAACCGGGCCTACGTCATCGCCTGCCGCGCCCTCGCGATCGGCTGCGGCCTGCTGTTCCGGCTGCGGGCCTTCGGCCGGGAGCACGTGCCCGATACGGGCCCCCTCATCGTCGCCTCCAACCACGCCAGCTTTCTCGACCCGCCGGCGATCGGGGTGGGGGTCTGGAACCGGCAGGTGCGGTTCATGGCGCGCGATTCGCTGTTCCGCGTGCCCGTGCTGGGCTGGATCCTCCGCCGCGTCGGCGTCATCCCGCTGCGGCGGGAGTCCGGCGACGTGGCGGCGCTGCGCACCGGCCTCCGCGTGCTGAAGGACGGCGGGGTGCTGGGCGTCTTCCCCGAGGGAACGCGCTCGCGCGACGGGCGGATGCAGCGCGCGCGCGGCGGGGTGGGCTTCCTGATCCTCAAGTCCGGCGTGCCGGTCGTGCCGGCCTACATCGACGGGGCGTACCGCGCCCTGCCGAAGGGCCGCCTCCTGGTGCGGCCGACGCGCATCACCGTGCGCTTTGGCGAGCCCATCCAACCGGAGGAGTTCACCGGGTTCGGCCGCGGGCAGGAGGCCTACGAGCAGGTCGGCGCCCTGGTCATGGAGCGCATCGCCGCGCTCCGCGGGCGGGCGGAGGGCTGAGGAGAAGGGGCGCTGCCCGGTGAGCGGGTGCAGGGCGCCGCTCCAGGCGCTTCGGCGAGGGTCACCGGCAGCGATCGCGCCGGCGGGCACCGCGACCCGGCCCCGTTCTCCCCCCGGTTTCCGCCCTGCCTACAGCGCATCGCCCCGCTGCAGCACCTCCGTGAGCTCGCCGATGTAGAAGCGGTGGTACTCGTGCGCGGCGTACAGCCCGCCGATCGCGGGGTCGAGGAACCGGTCGGGGCGCAGGTCGTCGAAGTAGAGCTTGCGGCAGACGAGCACGATGCGGGCCTGCTCGAAGTGCACGGGGCCCCCGGCCGGCCCGGCGGGGGTCAGCCCCGTGGCGGCGGGCTTGTCGGTGTCGCGTCCCGAGTGGGTGCCGCAGAAGGTGAGCGCGTCGCGGTACCGCTCCTCGAAGAAGCACAGCGAGAACAGGTCGTGGCGCTCCATGAACCCGTACGTGTGGCGCGAGGGCCGCACGTAGCAGGTGGCGACGGGCCGGTTCCACAGCACCCCCATCCCGCCCCAGCTGGCGGTCATCGTGTTGAAGTCCTCGCGCGTGCCGGCGGTGACGAGCATCCAGTCGTCGCCGATGAGCTTGAAGACGTTGTCGCCGAGCGCGTCGGGGCGGGTCGGGGTGAAGCGGGGCATGAGCGGTTCCTTTCGTTTCGCGGCGGGCCGCGCACCCGCCTTCCTGCCCCAGCCCCGTCCCGCTGTCAATTCCTCCTCCGTTCCCTCCCCCTCGCGGGAGAGACAAGACGGACCGGATCCACCGCAGGGTTTACGGAGGGACAGGCGGAGCCTCCGGGCGCATCGAACCCGGCCGCGGACGTGTCGCAAGAGCCCGTGCGAAGGGGTGCTGCGCCCCGCGGCCCCGCGTGCCGGGCGCCTGGTTCATGAACGACCTCGCGTTCATGAACAGGGCGGTCTAGAGTGCGTGCGCGCATACGGTCTTCGGGGGAGGTGCGGGGCGGCGGGGGGCCGGCCCGGCCCCGGGGCCGGCGCCGGCGAGGGGGGGGC
This sequence comes from uncultured bacterium, assembly GCA_963744655.1. Classification (GTDB taxonomy): domain Bacteria; phylum Verrucomicrobiota; class Kiritimatiellia; order PWTM01; family PWTM01; genus CAVUUJ01. Next base: position 2,102,848 of record CAVUUJ010000002.1, read on the forward strand.
GCGGTTCATGGCACGTGCGGCAGCGGCAGCAATGGCGGCGGGACTCGGGTGGATCGTGGCGGCCGGCGCGGGGTTCGGGCAGGAGCCCGCGGCGGACGGGGCCTGGAAGGGGTCGGTGGCGGCCGGCCTGTCCTTCACCGAGGGCAACAGCGAGACCCTGACGGGCAACGCGAGTGCCATGGGCCAGCGCAACACGGCCGCGACCGGGCTGCGCCTGGGCGTCGAGGGCAGCTACGCCGAGGCGGACGGCGAGAGGACGACGGAAAACGCGAAGGCCTACGCGGCGGCGAAGCGCAAGTACGAGGCCTTCTACCTCTACACCGACGACAGCGTTCTGTACGACCGCGTAGCCGACCTCGACTACCGGCTGATCCTCGGCGCGGGCGCGGGCAGGTACCTGGCCGACCGCGACGAGGCCCGGGTCGGGTTCGAGCTCGGCCTCGCCTACGTCAGGGAGAAGTACGGCGACGAGCCGTCCGGGGACTTCATCGCCCTGCGGCTCGCCCATCGCGGGGAGTGGAAGCTGAGCGAAACGGCCAGGGTCTGGGAGGCCGTCGAGTACCTGCCGGCCGCGGACGACAGGGACCGCTACCTCGTCAACGCCGAGGCCGGCGTCGAGGCCGTGCTCCGCGACGGGCTGAGCCTGCGCGTGGTCGTCCGGGACCGGTACGACAGCACGCCGGCCGAGGGCCGCAAGGGAAACGATGTGGCGGTGACCGGGTCGCTGGTCTACGCCCTGTAGGAGGCCGCAGCGAGGGCGGCGGCGGACCGCGCGGGCGGTACGCGGCGCGCCCGGGGAGGACAGGACATGGGTATGCTCAAGGAATTCAAGGCGTTTGCCATGCGCGGCAACGTCGTGGACATGGCCGTCGGCATCATCATCGGCGGCGCGTTCGGCAAGATCATCACGTCGCTCGTGAACGACGTCATCATGCCGCCGATCGGCATGTTGCTCGGGAAGGTCGACTTCACGAACCTGGCCATCACGCTGAAGGAGGCCGTCGGGGAGACCCCCGCGGTGCAGATCGGCTACGGCAAGTTCCTCAACACGACGCTGGATTTCCTCATCGTCGCGCTGTGCATCTTCGCCGTCGTGAAGGCCATGAACACGGCGAAGAGTAAGGAGGAGGTCAAGCCGGCCGCGCCCCCTCCGCCGCCCGAGCCGTCGCCCGAGGCCCGGCTGCTCGCCGAGATCCGCGACACGCTCAAGGCCCGCTAGACCCGGGTTGCTCGCCGGCGCATCGCGTCGGACGGGAAGACCGCTTCCGGCCAGGCGGTTCGCTTAGGACCGTCTGCCCGGAAGTCGTGATGCGGGTCGAACGGCACCGCGAACAGGGGGCTCCGTCCGGTGTAGCCGGCCCCCCGGCGCGCCGCAAAACAGGAGGCTGCCGCCCGCCGTCGCTTCTCAATTATGACACAACTGCCGTCCCATGTTTGAAAACATGAAGAGGCCGCCGTATGTTCCGACAAGGTGGTCGTCATGCATGATCCGGTGCGTACCGTGTTTATGCTCAAAAAAAGTTTCATTTTTCGTTTGACCCCCGAGGGGGTGTGTGGTCTTGTGCCCACTGGGGAGCGTGACGGGTCGCTGAGAGCAGCTTCCGTTCCGAGTCTGGGTGGGAGGGGTGCATCAGTTGTTGATGTGCCTGGGGGGTGAGTATGAAGACCCAGATGACGGAATCCATCCTGTTCGCCCGCAAGGGCGGCTTTGTTACGCGTGCGCTCCTGGCGCTGGTGGCCACGGCGACCGCCGTGGCGTGTCACATAGGTGACTTCGTCTGGTTCGACCAGAACCAGAACGGCATCCAGGACACCGGGGAAACCGGCGTATCCGGCGTGCAGGTGAACCTGTACGACGGCAGCGGCAACTACCTCGGGAACACGACCACCGACGGCACCGGCTGGTACGAGCTCTCCCTGACGGGCGACCGCTGGTACTCCCTGCAGTTCGTGCTGCCCACGGGCTACGTCTTCACGGTGCGCGACGCCGGCACCAACGACGCCAAGGACAGCGACGCCGACCCGCTCACGGGGAACACGGTCAAGACGTACCTCAGCGCCAACGAGTACGATCCCACGTGGGACGCGGGGCTGGTATCCGACGACCGGACGGGCCTCATCGGCGACTTCGTGTGGCTGGACATGGACGCCGACGGCGTGCAGGACGCCGGCGAGCCGGGTGTGCCCAACGTGACCGTCACGCTGTACGACGGCGCCGGCAACCCGATCGGGGTGACCAGCACCGACGGGCTGGGCTACTACCTGTTCGACAACCTTTCGGCGGGCTCCTACCGGGTCGGCTTCACCGCGCCGCCGGATTCTTTCTTCACCGCGAAGAACGCGGGGGTCGACGGCGCGGTCGACAGCGACGCGGACGCGTCCACGGGCCTCACGGCGCTCATCGACCTCGCCCCGGGCGAGGAGGACCGCACGTGGGACGCCGGGCTGCTGCCCTTCTGCTTCCTCCGTTCGGCCATAGGCGACCGGGTCTGGGACGACCTCGACGGCGACGGCGTGCAGGACGCGGGCGAGCCCGGCCACGCGGGCGTGACGGTGCACCTCCTGGACTACCAGGAGAACGTCATCGGCACCACGACGACCGATCGCGACGGCTACTACCTCTTTGACGGCCTCACCTACGGCGTGTACGCCGTCCGGTTCGAGGAACCGTCCGGCTTCGTGTTCACCGTGCGCAACGCCGGCGGCGACCCCGCCGCCGACAGCGACCCGGATCTCTCGACCGGGACCACCGTCACGACGTCCATCGAGCCGGGCGAGTGGGACCTGACCTGGGACGCCGGGCTGGTCGAGGCACCGAGCGGGCGGATTGAGCTGCTGAAGTTCACCCCGCAGCGCGAGGTCGAGCCGTTCGACTCGATCACCTACTACTACACGCTCTACAACGACGGCGCCCCGGCGACGACCGTGCAGGGCCTGGTCGACGACGCCGGCACGCCGGGTTACGCGGCGGACGATTTCGCCCCCGACTTTCTCGGCGGCGACACGAACAGCAGCGGCCTGCTGGACCCGGGCGAGACCTGGCTGTACCGCGCGGTCGCCTACGCGCCGCTGATCATGTGCCAGCCGCTGGGCGACACCAACGCGTTTGCCGGCACCTTGGTCGTCTCGACGGCTCCCGGTAGCGGCGACCTGACGGCGACGTTCGTCGCCAGCCGCGGCGTGAACGACAACGCCTACGGCACCGGCGCCGGACCCGCGGGTTGGCCGGGCTCCAACCACAAGTTCATGCACCTCGTCGGCAGCGACATGGCAGAGCTCCAGTTCCTGGACGGCGCGGGCAACATGGTGTTCCACGGTCGCATCGATTACCTCGGGGCGTCCTCGGACTATCCCTCCGGGTACGGCACGCTGGGGGTCACCGGGGGCGACGGGGCCGTCTACGTGGGCAACGCCGCCGACGTGAAGGGCGTCGGCACCTCCCTGACCGACAACCTCCTGAAGCCGATGTTCCAGTCGGGCTACACGGTGGATTCGCCCCCGGAGCCGAACGCGGACTGGGAGTACCGCATGATCTACCGGATCACGCTGGACGGCGCTCTCTTCGCGGCGAACGGCTTCGGCGAGGTGACGGTCGTGGCCGTGCACAATTCGCCCTACAAGACCTTCGATATCACCTATCCTGACCCGTGCGAGACCTCGGTAGTCAACGTGGCGACGGCCACGGTCGTCGTGGGCGGCGAGACGCGCGTCCTCACCGACGACGCGAGCGTGGACGTGCGCATCGACGTCATCCCGGCGGAGATCGGGAACCGCGTGTGGAACGACCTGGACGCCGACGGCGTGCAGGACACGGGCGAGCCGGGCGTGGCGGACGTTTACGTGGAGCTCTTCAACCAGGCCGGCGACCTGGTGGGCGCCACGCTGACGGACACCAACGGGCTTTACCGCTTCACGGGCCTGTCGGCGGGCAGCTACTCCGTCGGCTTCACCGCGCCCTCGGGCTTCGCCTTCACGAGCCTGAACGCCGGCGGCGACCCCGCCAGGGACAGCGACGCCAACCCGGCCACCGGCCGCGCGGCCTACACGTCGCTCGCGGCGGGCGAGAGCGACATGACCTGGGACGCCGGGCTGGTGGCCGACGCCGTGCCGCCGCCCACCTCGACGGGGACGTGCGTGCCCGCGACGCTCGAGTTCACGGGCAGCAGCTCGACGGACGGGCCGGACGGCAACATCCGGACCTTTTCGGACGGCAGCCTCTCGGTGAAGGTCAGCGCCTTCAGCCGCGACAAGTCCAGCGGCGCGTGGGAAACCGCCTACCTGGGCCTCTTCGGCAGCGGCCTCGGCGTGACCGACCGCAGCGAAGGCTCCGGCGGCGGCGACTCGCACACGGTCGACAACATCGGCCGGGATAACTACGTGCTCTTCGAGTTCTCGGAGCCGGTCGTCATCGACCGCGCCTACCTCGGGTACGTGGTGGGCGACAGCGACCTGACGGCGTGGGTCGGCACGTTCGCCGATCCCTTCAACAACCACCTGTCGCTCAACGACGCCGTGCTGGGCGCCTTCGGGTTCACCGAGGACAACACCACGACCAGCAGCTCCGCGCGCTGGGCCGACCTCAACGCCGGCGCCGTGGTGGGCAACGCGCTGGTCATCGCCGCGTGGCTCGGCGACAGTACGCCCGAGGACCGGTTCAAGATCCGGAAGCTGGACGTGTGCGTGCCGCAGAACCCGCCGTCCGCCTCCCTGGGCGACCGGGTGTGGATCGAGATCCAGGAGGACGGCATCCAGCAGCTCAACGAACCGGGCAAGAGCGGTGTGCTCGTGACGCTGTACGACGGCTCCGGCGGCACGGTCGCCACGACGACCACGGACAGCGAGGGCTACTACCTGTTCGACAACCTGGCGCCCGGCACCTACCGCGTCGGCTTCACGCTGCCCTCGGGCTTCGTATGGACGTTCCGGGACCAGGGCACCAGCGACGCGCTCGACAGCGACGTGGATCCCGTCACGGGCCTCGCCGTACAGACGACACTGGACGCGGACGAGAACGACCTGACTTGGGACGCTGGCCTGATCTGCTACTGCCCGTTCAAGGCGGCCATCGGCGACTTCGTGTGGGAGGACCTGAACGCCGACGGTATCCAGGACGTCGGTGAACCGGGCGTACCCGGCGTGCTCGTCACGCTGTACGATTCGGGCAGCGCGGCCATCGCGACTACCAACACGGGCGCGAACGGCTTCTACCTGTTCCCCGACCTCGTGCCGGGCACCTACCGCGTCGGCTTCACGGCGCCCGCCGGCTTCGCGCTCACCGCGCAGGACCAGGGCAGCGACGAGGCGAAGGACAGCGATGCGGACCCGGTCTCCGGGCTGGCGGCCTTCACCACGCTTGCCCCCTCCGAGACCGATCTCACCTGGGACGCGGGCCTGGTGCGCGAGCTTTGCTCCGTGGGCGACTTCGTGTGGTTCGACCTGAACAAGAACGGCATCCAGGACCCGCTCGAGTTGGGCAAGAACGCGGTGCCGGTCACGCTCTTCAACGCGGCGTCGAACGTGGTCGGCACGACGCAGACCGACACGAACGGCTTCTACCAGTTCACGGGCCTGGCGCCCGGCTGGTACTACCTGCAGTTCCAGCCCGTGACCTCGGCCACGGTCAAGATCACGGCCAAGGACCAGGGCGGCGACGACCTGAAGGACAGCGACGCGGACCCGGTGACGGGTCTCACCGTGCTGTTCCAGCTCGTGGGCGGCCAGCATGACCCGACCCGCGACTGCGGCATCATCGAGATCGAGACCTTCGCGGCGGTGACCGGCGTGCGCGCCTTCGGCGGCGCGGACGGCGTCACGGTCGAGTGGAGGACGGACGGTGAACTCGGGGTCGTCGGCTTCGAGCTGTTCCGGGACGCCGGGAACGGCGGCGCGGGCGGGCGCGTGGGCGGCGGGGTCGTTCCCGTCCTGCCGGGCGCCGAGCAGGGCGCCGTCTACCGGGTCCGCGACGCCTCGGCGGCGGCGGGCGGCGCGTACGCCTACCGGCTCGTCGAGCACCGGTTCGACGGGTCGCAGGAGGTCCACGGGCCGTTCGCGGTGACCGTGGAGCCGGAGGCCGCACAGGCGAAGGAGGCCGTGCGCGGCGCGCGCGGCGTGGTCCGCGCCCCGGCCGACCCGGTGCTCGCCGGCGGGTCCTTCGAGGTCCGGCCGAACGCCGTGGACGCGCAGCCTTCCGCGCTGCGCGGGGTGCGCTCCCTCACGGCCGCGCTCCCGGGCAAGGAAGCGGAAGCGGGCGTGACGTCCGACCGGCTCAAGCTGACCGTGACCGAGTCGACGATTCACTACGTGGGCGCCGACCAGGTGGCCGCCCTCACGGGGCGGACCCTGGCCGACATCCGCGGCCGGATCCAGTCGGGGCGGCTGCGGCTGACCCGCGCCGGGCAGGCCGTGCCGTACCTGGCGGCGGCGGGCTACAACGGGCTCTACTTCTACGGGCAGGCCTACCACGACGTGTACACCGACCGCAGCGTGTACTGGCTCGAAATGGGCAACGGCCTGGGCGTGGGCGTGACCGGCCTGTTCGGACCGCAGCCCGCCGCGGGCGGCACGTACACCCACACGGCGGTGGAAGAGGCCGACGTGTACGCGCAGACCGGCGTCTACGACGACGCGAACGCCGACTACTGGCTGTGGGACTACCTCGTGGCCAACACGTCGTTCAGCGACAAGTCGTTCTCCATCTCCGCGCCCGGCGCGTCCGGGACGGGCCCGGCCGGCCTGAAGGTCAACCTCAAGGGCACGACCCCCTCGCACCACCACGTGCAGGTCTACCTGAACGGCACCTTCACGGGGGAGCTGGAGTGGGACGGGACGACGGACAAGGACGACGTGACGTTCCCGATTGCCAACGGCGCCCTGGTCAACGACGGCGCCAATACCGTGCGCCTCGTGGCCCTGCTCGACGCCGGTCAGCCGTACTCCACGGTCTACCTCGACTCGATCGAGCTGACCTACCAGCGGACGTTCACGGCGCAGGGCGGGATGCTGTTCCTGCGCGGCGACGGACGCCCGGTGGTCACGGCGGACGGCTTCGACAGCCCGCATGTCGCGGTGCTGGACGTCACCGACCCGAACGACCCGGTCCTGGTGATCGGCACCACGGTCGACTTCGCCGGTGGCTCCTACCGCGTGAGCTTCCGTCCCGCGGATCCCGCGGCGGAGTACTTCGTGTTCAACCTCGGCGTGCTGCGCGCGCCGGACCAGGTCGAGGCCGTGCCCTACACGGACCTGGCCACGAACCTGTCCGGGGCCGACTACGTCGTGATCGCGCCCGCCGGCCTGGAGACCGCGGCCCGCCGCCTCGCGGACTACCGCGCGACGAAGGGGCTGTCGACGAAGCTCGTCGCGATGGAGGACGTGTTCAACGAGTTCAACGACGGGTTCTTCTCGCCGCTGGCGATCAAGGCCTTCCTGGCGCACGCGTACGCCAACTGGTCGGTCAGGCCGCTGTACGTCCTGCTCGCCGGCGAGGGGACCTACGACTACCGCAACCTCACCGGGCACGGCGACTCGCTGGTGCCGGCGCTCATGGTGCCGACGCCCAACGGCCTGTTCGCCTCGGACAACGAGCTGGCCAACGTCGCCGGCGACGTGCTGCCGGAGATGGCGATCGGCCGGATCCCGGTCACGACGGCCGCCGCGCTGAACGCGGTGATCGACAAGATCATCGCCTACGAGGCGCAGCCGGCGGGACCGTGGACCGAGTACGCGGTGTTCGCGGCCGACAACCCGGACGAGGGGGGCGATTTCGAGGCGAGCTGCGCCGCGGCGGCTGCGATGCTGCCCTCCGGCGTGACCTTCGACACGGCCGACCTCGACAGGACCCCGCCGGACGTGGACGCGGCGAGGACCGAGCTGCTCGGCTTCATCAACCCGGGCGCGCGCGTGCTCACGTACTTCGGGCACTCGGGCCTGCGCCAGTGGGCGCAGGAGCAGTGGTTCCGTCACACGGACGTGCAGGCCATGGCCAACGGCCCGCGCCTGCCGGTCGCGGCGCAGTTCACCTGCGTTGCCGGGCGCCACGAGGTGCCGGGCTACACGGTGCTCTCCGAGTACCTGGTCACGCAGCCCTCGGGTGGCGCGATCGCCTGCTGGTCGCCCAGCGGCCTGTCGCTCAACAGCCTCGCGGAGCGGCTCGCCGTGGCGTTCCACGACGTGCTGTGGAACGGGGAGCCGCAGCACGGCAACATGCTCGGCGACGTCGTGTGGGCGGCGCTGGAGCGCTACCGCGACGAGGGCAGGCCGGAGTTCATGATCCACATTTACAACCTGCTCGGCGACCCCGCGACCGAGCTGCAGTAACGATTTGAGCACTGCGCCAGGGGGGGCGTCTTGCGGGCCGCCGCACGGAGACGTGCGACGGCCCGCTCTTGTTTTCCCCCCCCGCGCGGGGCCGTGACGCAACGAGGAGATCCATGGAACCGCATGACACGTCAGCGAACGGGAAAACCGGCGACGACGCGCGCGTCCCGGAACGCGCCCCCGGCGTGATGCTCCGCCGGATCGCCGGGCAGGCCATGCTCATCCCCGTGACGGGCGAGCTGGTCGACCTGCAGCGCATCTACGCCCTGAACGAAACAGGCAGCCTGGTCTGGGAACGGGCCGACGGGAGCCGGACGGTCGCGGACATCGCCCGCGGCGTCGCGGACGCGACGGAGGGCGCCGAACGCGCCGCGGTGGCGCGCGACGTGCGCGACTTCGTAACCCGGCTCGCCGCCGAGGGGCTCGTCACGGAGCGGGCGTGAGCGGGGAGTGCCCAGAGACGCCCCTGCCCGACACGGGCGTCGACCTCGTCCGGGAGATGAACCGCCGGGGCCGGCGCGATCGCGTCCCGCTCTCGGGCACGATGGCCCTGACCGACCGCTGCAACCTCCGCTGCGTGCACTGCTACATCCCCCCCGCCGCGGTCGGCACGCCGGCGGGCCGGGCAGGGGCCGAGCTCGGCACCGACGCCTGGCTGCGGCTGCTCGACGAAGTGGCCGAGGCCGGCTGCCTGAACCTGCTCCTGACCGGCGGGGAGCCCCTCCTGCGCCGCGATTTCGGGGCGCTTTTCACCCGCGCCAAGCGGAACGGGATGCTCACCACCGTCTTCACCAACGGCACCCTGGTCGACGACGCCGTCCTGGAGGCCTTCGCCGCGTGGCCGCCGCGCGCCGTCGAGGTCTCGCTCTACGGGGCCACGGAGGCCACGTACGAGGCGGTCACGGGCGTCCCGGGCTCGTACCGGAAGTGCCGGGCGGGCATCGACGCGCTGCTCGCCTCCGGCGTGCCGCTCCGCCTCAAGACCATGCTGCTGCGGCCCAACCGCCACGAGTTCGACGCCATGGCCGCCCTCGCGAAATCGCTCGGCGTGAAGTTCCGCCACGACCCCTCCGTCTTCCCCCGTTTCGACGGCGACCCGGGCCCCACGCGCCTGCGCGTGCCGCCGGAGGAGGCGGTCGCGATCGAGATGGCCGACCCCGAACGGGTCCGCGACTGGGCGCGGTTCCGCGAGCGCACGGGGAAGCTCGCGCCCCAGGACCAGCTTTACACCTGCGGCGCCGGAAGGGTCATGTTCCACCTCGACCCCCACGGCACGCTGCGCCCCTGCCTGATGGTGCGGAACCTGGCCGCCAACGTCTCCCGCGGCGGCTTCGCGCGGGCCTGGCGCGAGGTCATGCCGCGCCTCGCGGACCGCGCGGCCCCCCCGGGCTTCCGGTGCCGGGACTGCGGGGACCGGATCTACTGCGGCTACTGTCCCGCCTTCTTTGAACTTGAGACCGGCTCGGAAACGAAGTACCCTTCCTACCTATGCAGGCTCGGTGAGCTTCGCGCCGAGGCGGTGCACCGGTTCCTGGCGGAGGAGACAAGATGAGCAGCGAGACCAAGAGCGAGGAGACCAGAATCGCCTACGAGACGCCGCGGCTCCGCCCGATCGAACTCGCGGCGGATGAGGTGCTGGGCGTGGGCTGCAAACTCGTGGTCGGCGGATCGGACGTCGAGAACGCCACGTCCTGCACCCAGAACAGCTGCGTGCAGGAAGGTTCCTGACCCCCGCCGCCCCCCGGTGATCGGATGAACGGCGGCCGCCTGCCGCGGCGGCGCGTACCGTTCGGGCGAGCCCCTCCGGCCCCGCGACATGCCGCCGTCCCGCGTAGTCCTCCTCTTCGGCGCCCGGCCGAACTACATGAAGGTCTTCCCGCTGTGGAAGGCCATACGGGCCTCGGCCCCGGCCATGCGCCCGCTGCTTGTGCACACGGGGCAGCACTACGACTTCGCCATGTCGGACCGGTTCTTCGCCGACCTCGGCATGCCCCCGCCCGACCTCTCGCTCGGCGTGGGCTCGGGCACGCACGCGGAACAGACGGCCCGCGTGATGACGGCCCTCGAGCCGGTGCTGCGGGAGCAGGGTGCGGACCTGCTCGTCGTCGTCGGCGACGTCAACTCCACGGTCGCCGGGGCGCTGACGGCCGTGAAACTCGGTATCCCGGTGGCCCATGTCGAGGCGGGCCTCCGCAGCCGCGACCGGTCGATGCCCGAGGAGATCAACCGCGTGGTCACCGACGCCGTGTCGGGGCTCCTGTTCACGAGCTGCCGCGACGCGGACGCGAACCTGCTGCGCGAAGGGGCGGACCCGGCCGCGATCCATTTCGTCGGCAACATCATGATCGACAGTCTTCTGCTCTGCCTTCCGCGGGCCGCCGCCTCGGACGTGCTGGACCGGCTGGGCCTCGCGCCCCGCGGCTACGCCGCCGTGACGCTGCACCGCCCGTCGAACGTTGACCGCCCGGAACGGCTGGCCGCCCTCCTCGCGGACCTGGCCGACGTCGCGACGGGGCAGGGGATGCCCGTCGTCTTCCCGGTGCACCCCCGCACGCGCGCGCAGCTCGACGCGGCGCCGGCGCCGCGGCCGCCCGGCCTCCTTCTCGTGGAACCGCTCGGTTACCTCGATTTCCTGCGCCTCGAGTCGGAGGCCGCCCTGGTCATCACGGACTCGGGCGGCATCCAGGAGGAGACGACCTTCTTCGGCGTGCCGTGCCTGACGGTGCGCGAGAACACCGAGCGGCCCGTCACCCTCACCGAGGGCACCAACCGCCTCGTTGCCCCCGGTGAACGCGGCGCGATCGCGCGCGAGGCCGCCCTGTCCCTGGGCTGCGGCCGCCGCGCCGCGCCCTCGATCGAGTACTGGGACGGGCGGACCGCCGGGCGCATCGTCGACGTGCTGCGGGCGCTGTAGGTACCCGCGCCCCCGGGCGCGCGGCACCCCGGGCCCGGCGCCGCGGCCCTCACGGCCCGCTGACGGCCAGTGCCAGGCCGCGGTGCGCCACGGGCGCGCGCGGCCGGCAGGGCGGCCCGGCCGTGTAGCAGAACGTGGCCGTCCCGCCCCCGACGGCGAGGTCGCTGAAACTCACCGTGCGCGCGTCGTCGCGGTGCATGCAGACCGAGTAGGCCGTGGCGGACGGCACGTGGCCGCGGTGGTACGCCAGCAGCCCGGCGTCGCCCGGCGCCGGGCCGCCCGCCCGGCCGGGGTACGCGGCGCGGCGCGCGGCCGCGACGGCCGCGGGGCGGAACGAGGAGGTCGTCACCGGCGGCTCGGCTTCCCCGCGCGCGAGGCGGCGGCCGTCCCATGCGCACAGGAACGGCCCGCCCGAAAGATCGATCGCGAAGAGCAGGAACGGAGGCAGACGAGCGAGGTCGCAGGTCCCGAGCGCCTCGACCGCCGCCGCGGCGCCGGACTCGAGCAGCAGGCGGCCGGCGAGGAGGCCGCGGGTGAGCGGCTCGGCGGGTTGCCGCGCGTCCGGGGGGTAGTGGTTCAGCAGGCCCACCGTGAGCCCGAGGTCGCTCGTGCCGAGCCACGTCCCGCCGGACACCGGGTCCCTCGGCACGAGCAGGCGGCGCGCGCCGCGCGTCCGGATCGAGGGCGGCTCGGCGGCCGGCCGGCCGCGCCGCTCGTCCCGGTTGAAAAAGACGCGGTAGCCCGCGTCGGTACGGCGCCACGTCACCGTGCACACGGCCCCGCTCCCGGCGCGCCGCGCGGCGGCGCGCCGCCGGCCGGCGCCGCGCGGCGGCTCACGGCGCGCGCCCCTTCCTGCGCTTCTCGGGCGGCTCGCGCCCCAGGCGCCGCAGCACCCCGGCCATGTCGTCCCAGACCTCCCAGTAGCGGTCGGCGCCTTCGCCCCCGCCGCGCAGCAGGAACGACGGGTGGTACGTCGGCATGGTGTCGATGCCCTCGTAGGTCAGCCACCGGCCGCGGAGCTTCGTGATGCCGGTCAGGCCGAACAGCCCGCGCAGCGCCGTGTTGCCCAGCGTGACGATCACGCGGGGGCGCAGGATCGCGATCTGCCGCTTGAGGTAGGGCAGGCACACGGCCATCTCCCCGTCCGTGGGCGGGCGGTCGCGCTGGCCCGCCCCGTCCTGCGTGGGACGGCACTTCACGATGTTGGCGATGAAGACCTCGTCGCGCTCCAGGCCCATGGCGTGGAGGATCCGCGTGAGGAGCTGGCCGGCCCGCCCGACGAAGGCGAGCCCCTGGCGGTCCTCGTCGCGGCCGGGCCCCTCGCCGACGAACAACAGCTCGGGCCGCGCGTGGCCCTGGCCCGGCACCGTGCGGGTCCGGGTCCGGTGCAGTCCGCACAGGGTGCAGCCCGCGATCTCCGCGGCCACGGCGGCCAGGTCGGCCGCCGGGTCGGCCGCCGCCCCGTCCCCGGGCGCCGCGGACCCGCGCGGCGCCGGCCCCCGGGCGGGAAGGCGCGGCAGCGCCTCCGCCACGGCGCGGTCGGTTTCGACCCGGCGCAGCCCCTCCGCGCGCTCGTACTCGAGGAGCGCCAGCGTGTCCCCCACGAGGCGGCCCAGGGCCTCGCGCCTGCCGTCCCTGCCGTCCGAATCGACCATACACGCCACTGTCGCAGGAAGGGTGCAGCAGGACAAGCGCCCAGAATGCACTTGGTCGGCCCGCGGCGCGCATGGTACCGTGCGCGCGTCGGTCAACGCGCACCAAGGGTATCCTCATGGCTTCTCGGCGACTTCTGGGACGCATCCTGTTCTTCCTCCTCTGTGCCGGGGGAGCCGCCGCGACGCGCGCCCCCGCGCAGGAGGTGCCCGCGCCGGCGGCCGACCTGCTCTCGCGGGTGGATCTCCAGGCCGACCGGATCGAGTACCGGGGCCAGGACCTGGTCCTCACCGACCACGTCGTCATCGGCTACCAGGGCGCCGTGCTGCGGGCGGACTACGCGCAGGTGAACACCGTCACCGAGGACGCCTACGCCAAGGGCGGGGTCACGCTGACACGCCCGGACGGCACCGTGTGGCAAGGCGACGAGCTGGTCTACAACCTGCGCACCGGGGCCGCCGACTTCGGGTCGTTCACCCTCACCGCGCCCCCGTTTTACGTCTACAGCGAGCACGCCGAGCGGACGGAGCCGCAGGTCGTGCGGCTCCGCCGCGTCACCGTGACCCCCTGCGAGGGCGATGCGCCCGAGATCCGCATGACCGCGCGGCGCGCGACGGTTACGGACGAGCGCTACGTGCGGGCCCGCCACGCCGTCTTCTTCCTCGGCAAGGTGCCCATTTTCTACACGCCGTGGTACCGCAAGGACCTCAAGGGCGACGGGCGCTGGGACTTCCTCCCCGGCTACTCCTCGCGCATGGGCCCCTTCCTGCTGACGGCCTACAACTACCCGCTCGGCGCCACCCGCGCCGTGAAGGGCGTCACCACGCTGCACACCTACGGCCGGCGGGGCGTCGGGTTCGGCCAGGGGCTCACCTGGCGCGACCCGGAGCGCGCCTGGCGCGGGTCCGCGCAGGGGTTCGTCATCGACGACCGCAAGCCGTTCCGCGACGACGCCGAGGAGCAGCGCCGGGGCGCGTACCTCGAGGACAGCGGGCGCTACCGGCTGCGGCTCGCGCACAGCCACGACCTCGGCCCGCGCGACACGCTGCTGACCGACGCGACGTACCTCAGCGACCCGTACGTGCAGCGCGACTTCTTCCGCGACGAGTACCGCCTCGCGCCGCAGCCGGACAACCGCGTCACCCTCACCCGCCGCGCCGACCGCTTCACCGCCTCGCTCCAGTTCAACAAGCGGCTTAACGACTTCTACGAGAACGTCGACCGCCTGCCCGAGGCGCGGATCGACGTGCCCCAGGTGCCCGTGCCCAACACGCCGCTGTACTACGAGAGCGGCAGCGGCCTCGCCCGCCTCGAACGGGTCTTCCCGCGCGATTCGGCCGGGGACGACTACGGCAGCACGCGGTTCGACACGTGGCACGAGATCACCTACCCGCGCCAGTACTTCGGCTTCCTCTCCCTGACCCCCCGCGGCCGGCTGCGCGGCACGTACTACTCCGACACGCTGGCCGACGCCGTCACCGTCACCAACTTCGTCACCTCGGTGGACACGAACACGGGGCTCACCGCGATCTCGCCCCAGGTGGTCACCACGCAGGCCGACGCCGGGTCCGACTTGCGCCAGGTGGCCGAGTTCGGCGTCTTCGCCTTCTTCAAGGCGTTCAAGGTGCTCGACCCCGGCGATACGCAGTGGGGCAGCGGCCTGCGCCACGTCGTCGAACCCTACGCGGAGTACACCTTCCGGCCCGAACCCAACCTGCGCCCCGCGAACCTCTACCGCTTCGACGACGTCGACCGCCTGGACCTGCAGCACGACGTGCGGCTCGGCCTGCGCAACAAGCTGCAGTCCCGGAAGGACCGCACGCGCGTCTACGACATCGTGGACGCCGACGTCTACACCACGTACCGCATCGAGACGATCGACGGCGAACCGGACACGGGCCCGCTCGTCGCGGACGTCGAGCTGCGCCCCGCACCGTGGTTCGCGATGGATTTCGACGCCCGGTACGACACGGAGAACTCCACGCTCACGACGTTCAACAGCCAGCTCGCGTTCGTGGCGTCGGACCGCACGTCGCTCGCCGTCGAGTACCGCTACCGCGACGGGCAGCGCAGCCTGGTCACCGCCGAGATGACCCTCTTCCCCGGACGGGCCTGGTCGTTCGGGACGTACCACCGCTACGAGTTCGAGACCAGCCAGCTCGAGGAGCAGTCCTACTACGTCCAGCACCGCATGGACTGCATCGGCTGGACCCTCGGCCTTCGTCACGAGCCGGCCTACGAATCCGGCGAGAAGGACGATTTCGGGGTCTGGCTGCAGCTCTGGATCCTCAACATGCCCGGGTCCAGCCTGCAGTTGGGCGGCTGAGTCCCGCGGGGAGGCGCCCGTGCTTTCCGCCGAGAACCTTGTCTTCGGTGCCGACGCGGAGCCCGGCATCGTGGCCGTCGATGCCGACCCCGCCGCCCCCGAGCGCGTGACCGTCCGCGCGCGCGACGCGTCGGGCGTGCGCGCCTCGGAGCACACCTTCCGCCCCTTCCTCTGGGCGGAGGATGCGCGGCTCCTCGAGGGCGCCCCCGCGGAGGCGGAACCCGTGTCCCTCGACGGTGCCGGGGCGCTGGGCGTACGCGCTTCCTTCGCGTCCTGGAAGGACCTCGGCCGCGTGCTCAAGTGGCTGCGCGGGCGGACCGGCGAGCGGGCGTCCTCGCCCCGCGCTCCCTGGCTCGCGCTCAACGACCCCGTGCAGCAGTTCCTCGTCACCACGGGCAAGACGTGCTTCGGCGGGATGGCCTTCGACGACATCCGGCGGCTGCAGCTCGACATCGAGACCGCCACGGAACCCGGCTACGACTTCCCCAACGCCGCGCGCGAGGGGGACCGCATCCTTGCCATAGGCCTCGCCGACAACACCGGTTGGTCCGAGGTGCTCTCCGGCACGGAACACGACGAGCCGGCGCTGCTCCGGCGCTTCGCGGCCCTCGTGCGCGAGCGGGACCCCGACGTCATCGAGGGGCACAACCTGTTCAACTTCGATCTGCCGTACATCGCGGCGCGGGCGCGCCGCCACAAGGTCAAGCTGGGCCTCGGGCGGGACGGCAGCCCGCCCCGCTCGCGGCCGGGCCGCTTCGCCGTCGGGGAGCGCACGGTCAACTACGAGCGTTTCGAGATCGCCGGCCGGTCGGTCATCGACACGTACTTCCTCGTGCAGGCCTACGACGTCAGCCACCGGTCGCTGCCGGGTTTCGGGCTCAAGGAGGTGGCGCGCCACTTCGGCGTCGCGGCCCCGGACCGCACCTACATCGAGGGCGCCGAGATCGCGCGCGTCTTCCGCGAGGATCCCGCCGCGCTCGAGGCCTACCTGCGCGACGATGTCACGGAGACCGCGTCGGTCGCCGCCCTGCTCTCGCCCACCTTTTTCACCCAGGCGCAGATCCTGCCCTTCGGCTACCAGACCGTGTGCGTGCGCGGCAACGCGGCGAAGATCGACGCGCTCATGCTGCGCGCGTACTACGCCGAGAACCGCGCCGTGCCCCTGCCGGACGCACCGCGCCCGTTCGCGGGCGGCTACACCGACATGTTCGAGACCGGCGTGATCCACGGGGTCCACCACTGCGACATCCGGTCGCTCTACCCCTCGCTCATGCTCGCCGGGCGGATCGGCCCGAAGAGCGACGACCTGGGCGTGTTCCTCGCGCTGCTCGACTACCTGCGCAGCTGCCGGCTCCGGGCGAAGGCGCGCATGCGCGCCGCCGCGACGGAGGCCGAGCGCCTCCACGCCGATGCGCTGCAGAGCACCTTCAAGATCCTGATCAACTCCTTCTACGGCTACCTCGGCTTCGGCGCAGGCGCGGTTCAGCGACTTCGACGCCGCCGAGCGGGTCACCGCCGAGGGCCGGCGCATCCTGCGCGAACTGATCGCGGCGATGAGCCGGCTGGGTGCGCGGCCCGTCGAGATCGACACCGACGGCATCTACTTCGTGCCGCCGCCCGGCGCCGGGGAGGAGCCCGGCCCGTTCCGCGAGGCGGTCGCCGCCTCGCTCCCGGCGGGCATCGAGATCGAGTTCGACGGCGAGTACGTCTCGATGTTCAGCTACAAGATGAAGAACTACGCGCTGCTGAAGGCGGACGGGGAGATCCTGATCAAGGGCGCCGCGCTCAAGTCGCGCGGCCTCGAGCCGTTCCAGCGCGACTTCGCCCGCGAGGCCATCGAGGACCTGCTGCGCCACGACGGCCGGGGCCTCGCGGCGCTCGCGCAGCGCTACCGCGAGGCGATCGCCGGGCGGACCTGGCCCATCCGCCGGCTCGCGAAAACCGAGCGGCTGCAGGATGCCCCCGAGGCCTACCGCAGGCGGATCGACGCCGGCGCCCGGGGCCGCAACGCCGCCTACGAGCTGGCCCTCGCCTCCGGCCGCCCCTACGCCGCCGGCGACACGGTGTCGTACTACGTGACCGGGAACGTGAAGAGCGTCGCCGTGCACGCCCACGCGCGCCAGGTGGCCGACTGGGACCCGGAACGGCGCGACGAGAACGTGCCCTTCTACCTCGCGCGGCTGGAGGAGATGGTGAAAAGGTTTGAAAAGTTCGCGGCCGGCGCAGAGCATCGCGGCCAGGGGGAGCTGGACTTGGCATGAAGAGGCAACCGGGCAACGCGGGGCGGGGCGGGTTCACGCTCGTGGAAATGCTGGTCGTGCTCGTGATCATCATGAGCCTCGTCGGCATCGTGTCCGTGAACGTTGTGCGCTACCAGGCGAAGGCGCGCGTGGACTCGACGCACATCCAGATCAAGCAGCTCCAGCAGGCCGTCCGCCTGTACCAGACCGAGCAGGGCACGATTCCCACCGAGCAGCAGGGCCTGGAAGCGCTCCTTCGCCGCCCGACCTCGCCGCCGGTGCCCGACCGCTACCCGGCCGACGGCTACCTGGACAGCCGCCGGATGCCCCTCGACGGGTGGCGCGCCGAGTTCGTCTACCTCGCGCCCGGCCGCGAGGGGCTTCCGTTCGAGATCATCAGCTACGGCAGCGACGGCGAACCGGGCGGGGAGGGCGATGCGGCGGACCTGTCATCGGGCGATCTCTGAGCCCGGCGTCCGCGCGTTCGCCCTGCTCGAAGTCGTAGCGGCCCTCGCCATCGGCGTGCTGCTGTGCGGCGTGGTCGCCTCGGGCCTTACCGGCGCGCACCTCCAGGCGCGCGCGGCGGGCTGGCTCGGGGAGGGCGAAAGCCTCGCGCGCAACGCCGAGAGCGCCTGGTGGCGCGGCGCGACGGCGCGCGACGCGGAAACGGATACGCTCCGCCGGCCCGGTTGGCGGGTCCTCCTCACCGCCGAGCGCCCCGCGTCGCCCGGCGCACCCGCGTGGGAACACTGGACCTTCTCCCCCGTATCTCACCCGTCCCAGTCCCTCTCGTTCGTTTCTCCAGGGCCCCCGTAGCCGCTGCCCCCCTCCGCCCGGTCGCGGCGCCTCCGTATGCCCATCCGACGCGCGTGGCTGGGCATGCGGAGAGCGGAACACCTGCGGCGCCGGCACGCCGCGGGCGAGCGCCATCGCGTCACACCCCGGGGCGGGCAACGGGGGTCGTTGGCCGGTGCCGCGACGGGTGGGCCGCGGCGGACGTGCCGACGGCGAGGCCGAAAGACCCCCCCGGGGCCGGGCCGGGGGACGCCTTACGGGTCCGCGGGGGGCGACAGGGGTTCGAAGGCGTGCAGCCACCCGTCCCGCGTCGCCGCGACGACCCGGTTCCCCGCGACGGCGGGGCTGCCCGACACGGACGCGCCGAGGTCGTACGACCAGGCCACCTCGCCGTTCCCGCGCCGCAGGAGCAGCAGGCGCCCCGCGTTGGACCCCGCGATAATCCACGGTCCGGCCAGAACGGGCGAGGCATCGACGTCGCCGCCGAGGGCGACCGCCCAGCGCTTCGCGCCCGTCGCCGCGTCGACCGCGTGCAGCCTTCCGTCCCTTCCCCCCACGACGACGAGACCGGCATCGGCCGCGGGCGAGGCGAACAGCGGCGCGTCCGCCCCGGCCTCGTAGCGCCAGCGTATCTCGCCGCCGGCGACGTCCACGGCCGAGAGCGTGCCAAGGTAGTTGCCCGCGAACGCCGTGTCCCCGCGCACGGCGGGCGAGGCGGGTACGTAGGAACCGGTGTCCACGGCGGCCAGGCCCCGCCCCGTGGCCGGGTCCACGACGTGAAGCCGGGCGTCGCAGCTGCCGAGCACGATCCGCCCGTTGCCGAACGCCGGCGCCCCGTTGATGTAGTTGCCGGCCTCGTACGTCCAGAGCGGCTTGCCGTCGTCGAGGCGGAAGCAGTGCAGGCGGTTGTCGTAGGCGCCCACGACCACGCGCCAGGCTCCGTCGTCGACGCGGAAGGCGTTCGCCGAGCCGAGGATGCGGTCGCCGACCGCCGCCGACCAGCGGACGGAGCCGTCGCGCGCGTCGAGCGCGTACAGCGTGCCCGCCGTCGAGCCGACGACGACGAGCCCGCGGGCGAGGAGCGGAGGCGCCTCGACCGCTTCGTCGGTCCGGAAGGTCCACGCCGGCTTCCCGTTCCCGACGTGAAAGGCGGCGAGCTTCCCTTCGCCCGTGCCCAGCAGGACGCGGCCGTCCGCGATCACGGGTGACGAGGCGGTCTCGCCGCCGGCGCGCACGGACCAGGCGCGCCGCAGCGGCGGAGCGAGCCGGGCCCCGGTGTCGCCGGACAGCCCGGCATCGCCGCGGAAGGTGAGCCAGGCGCCGGCGGGCGCCCCGGCCCGGGCGCAGGGCAGCCAGGCCGACGCGAGGGCGAGCAGCGCGGCCCGGACCGTCGGGCCGGAGGCGGGGTGCGGCGCGGGCCGGCGAACGGGATTCACGGGGTGTCCTCCTCCCAGGTTCGCCACGAGAGGGCGGCGGTCGGGCAGGCTTCGACGCACGCGGCGGCCGACCCGCCGAGTCCCTCGGCGAGGGTGCGGCCCAGCGGGACGGCGACGCGGGTATCGAAGCCCCGCCCGACGAAGGCGAGCCCCAGGGGTTCGCCCCTCGCCTTCGTGATGCGGACGCACAGGCCGCAGAGCATGCACTTTGCGGGTTCGTAGACGACGTCCGGGTGCTCCCGCAGGACGGTGTGCCGCCGGCGTGTTCCCCCGCGAAAGGCGTCCTGGCGGGCGCCGGCGCGGGTGGCTTCCGCTCGCAGCCGGCAACTCCCCGCCTTGCGGCAGTCGCAGTGCAGGCAGCGTCCGCCCTCGGCGGCCGCCACCGCGGGCGTGAACGCCACGCCCTCCGCCGGACGGGCCGAGCCGGCCGGGGCCCCGGCGTCGGGAAGGAAAGCGTCCGCCTCGCCCTCGAGCAGCGGGCCCATGCGGGAATCGAACCGGCGGGGCGCCGGCGCGGCGCCGAGCAGGGCCAGCGCACCGCGCGCGGCGCGGCGCCCGTCGGCCACGGACCGGACGGCCATCCGGTGCTCGCGCACCGCGAGGCCGGCGGCGAAGACGCGCGGGCGGGAGGCGGCCCGCGTGGCGGGGTCGATGCGGATACCGTGCGCGTCCGGCGCCAGCCCGAAGGCGTCCGGATCCGCGGCGCCGCCGCGGCCGCAGGCCACGACGATGGCCTCGTACTTCTCGCAGACCGCGTCGAACGCAAGGTCCCGCCCGATGCGGACCCCGGGTTCGTGTGTGATGAGCGGATGGCGCAGGCGGGCGAGGTCGGCGTCGAGCACCTCCGTCGGCAGCCGGTCGCGCGGGACGCCGTCGCGGAGCAGCCCGCCGGGCCCGGGCCGCTCGTCGTACACGATGCAGGCGATCCCCGCCTCCGCGAGGGTCCAGGCCGCGGCGAGGCCCGCGGCGCCGGCGCCCACGACCGCCGCGCGCGGCGGGAGGGCGCCGGCCGGTGCGTCGGGCGGGGGGTCGGGAGGCCCGCCGGCCGCCGCGGCGTACGCGTGCAGGCGCCGGATGGCCACCGCCTCGTCGACGGCGCCGCGCCGGCAGCCCTTTTCGCACGGTGCGGGGCAGATGCGGCCCAGGACGCCGGGCAGGACGAGCGCGGCGCGGGCCGTCGCGAAGGCCGCGCCCGGGCGGCCGTGGAGCAGGTGGCGGATCATGCGGGAGACGTGCAGGTCCGCCGGGCAGACGCGCCGGCACGGCGCGCGGCAGTCGCCGACATGGTCGCCGAGCAGCAGTTCCAGCGCCTCGCGTCGCGCACGGCGCACCTCTGCGCACGTGGTGTCGATCGCCATGCCGTCGTGAACGGGGTGGGAGCAGGCGGGGAGCAGCCGCCCGGTGGCAAGGTCCTTCACGACGCAGACCATGCAGGAGGTGTGGTGCGGCAGCCCGGGGCGGTGGCAGAGGGTGGGCACGTGCGCGCCGCAGCGGGCGGCGGCGTCCAGCACCGTGCGGGCGGCGGAGAGCTCCACCGTGACGCCGTCGACGGTCACGCGGGGCATGGCGCCTCCGGGACGGGCTCGCCGCGGGCGACGACGTCGACGGCCTGCGCGGGGCAGACCTGCCGGCAGGTGTCGCACCGCGTGCAGAGCGAGTCGTCGATCGCGTGGCGGCGGTACGGCGTGAAGGGGATGGCCCCGACGGGGCAGTGCTGCGCGCAGAGCGTGCACCCGATGCAGCGGTCGCTCACCCGGTAGCGCACCAGCGCGACGCACCGGCCGGCGGGGCAGCGCCCGTCGAGGTGGGCCTCGTACTCGTCGCGAAAGTGGCGGAGGGTCGAGAGCACGGGGTTCGGCGCGGTCCGGCCCAGGCCGCACAGGCTCTGCGCGCGCGCGATGTGGGCGAGGCGCTCCAGCCGCGACAGGTCGTCCGGCCCCGCCTCGCCCCGGCACAGCCGCTCGAGGATCTCCAGCATGCGCTTCGTGCCGACGCGGCAGGGCATGCACTTGCCGCAGGATTCCCGCTGGGTGAAGGCGAGGAAGTAGCGGGCGACGTCGACCATGCAGTCCCGGTCGTCCAGCACCACCAGTCCGCCCGAGCCCATCATGGCCCCGGCCTCCGCCAGCGCCTCGTAGTCCACGGGGATGTCCGCCATCGAGGCGGGCAGGCAGCCGCCCGAGGGTCCGCCGATCTGCACGGCCTTCCACCGGCGGCCCTCGTTGACGCCCCCGCCGATGTCCTCGACGATCTCGCCGATCGTCATGCCCATCGGCACTTCGATCAGGCCGCCGCGGCGCACCTTCCCGGCAAGGGCGAACACCTTCGTGCCGGCGCTGCGCGGCGTGCCCAGCGCGGCGAAGGCGTCCGCGCCGTGCCGCAGGATCCACGGCACGAGGGCCAGCGTCTCCAGTTGTTGACCAGCGTGGGCCGCCCCCAGAGTCCGTGCATGGCAGGGTAGGGCGGGCGCACGGAGGGCATGCCGCGGCGCCCCTCGATCGAGGCGATGAGCGCGGTCTCCTCGCCGCAGACGAAGGCGCCCGCGCCCTCCGCGACGCGGAGGTGCAGGGAGAAGCCGCTGCCGAGGATGCGCGGTCCGAGCAGCCCGGCGGCCGTGCAGGCGGCCAGGGCTTCGCGCATGCGCCGGAGGGCCAGCGGGTACTCGGCGCGGATGTAGAGGTAGCCGCGGTCCGCCCCGACGGCATAGGCGGCGATGGCCATGCCCTCGAGCACGCGGAACGGGTACGACTCCATGATCATGCGATCCATGAAGGCGCCCGGGTCGCCCTCGTCGCCGTTGCAGACGATGTACTTCGGCGCGCCGGTGGCGGCCCGGACCGCGGCCCACTTGGTGCCGCTCGGGTAGCCCGCTCCGCCGCGCCCGCGCAGGCCGCTGCGGCGCACCTCGTCGACGACCTCCCCGGGCGACCTGCCGAGGAGCGCCTGCCGGAGCGCCTGGAAACCGTCCCGGGCCCGGTAGTCCGCCAGGTCGACGGGGTCGAGCGCGCCGCCGTGCTCGGTGGCGAGGTGCACCTGGGGGGCGAAGAAGGCGGCGACCGGCGCGGACCCGGTCCGGAGCCGGCAGGCGTCGGCGGGATCGGCTTCCTCGCCGGTCAGCAGGCGGTCCACCCAGCGGCCGGCGCCCCCGGGCAGGCGGACCCGGCGCGGCCGGGGGGTGAAATGGGTCAAGAGGATCGCCTCCACGTCGACGGCCTTCACCTTGGCGTAGACCGCGGGTTCGCCTCCGCGCGGGACGATTTCGAGCAGGGGGGTCTGGTGGCAGATGCCGACGCAACCGACCTGCTTGAGCGAGAGGCGCAGACCGTGGCGGCGGATCGCGCGGGCGAGCGCCTCCCCGACCGTTGCGCTGCCGCCCGCGATGCAGCAGGAGCCCATCCCGATGCGCACCTCCCCGTCGGGTTCGGCGTGCGCGCCGGCGCCGGCGACGCCGCCCGCGGCGGCCGCCGCCGGGCGGGCCAGGAAGTCCCGCACCATGGCCGCGACGCGGTCCGGCTCGATGTGCCCGTAGGTGACGCCGTCGATCTGGACGACGGGCGCCAGCGTGCAGCAGCCGAGGCAGGCGACCTCGCTCACGGTGAACAGGCCCTGCGTATCCGTGTCCTCGCCGTCCGCCAGGCCGAGGTGACGGAGCACGGCCTCGTGAACGCGCCGCGCGCCCTTGACGTGGCAGGCGGTGCCGACGCAGACGCACAGGTGGTGGCGGCCCGCCGGCCGGTGGCGGAACTGCGGGTAGAAGGTCGCGACGCCCGTGATGGCGGCGGGCGTGACGGCGGTGAGCTCGCAGACGCGGCGGAGCGCCTGGGGGGCAGGTAGCGGTAGTGCGCCTGCACGGCCTGCAGGATCGGCAGTACGCTGTCTTCCGCCCTGCCGGCGCGCTCGACGATCCGGTCGACCTCGTCGAGATCGACCGGGGCGGTCGGGGTGCCGGGGCTGGCCCTCAAGGCGCCGTTTCCCCCGCGGGCCCGATCGCGAAGAGGTGCTTCCTCCCGCGCAGGTAGACCCGCCCGCCCGCGAACGCCGGCGTGGCGACACAGCCCTCGCCGAGCGGCGACGCGGCGCGCTCCTCGAAGACGCGTGTGGCGTCGAACACGTGCGTCACCCCGGCCGTGTCCGTGAGGTACACGCGGCCGGCCGCGACGACGGGCGAGGCGTAGAAGCCCTCGTCGAACAGGTGTTCCCAGACCCGCTCGCCGGTGGCCGCGTCCAGGCAGCTCACGGCGCCGTAGGCCGTGGGCACGAAGAGCAGCCCGCCGGCCGCCGCGGGCGAGCTGGCGTCGGGCAGGTCGTCCTCCACGGTCCAGAGCACCTCGCCGCTCGCCGCGTCGATGGCGTGCAGCCCGGCGTACTCGTTGCCGGCGAAGACGACGCGGCCCAGCCGGGCGGGCGAGGCGCCCACCTCGGCGGGCAGTTCCCCCGCGCTCCAGCGTTCCGCGCCCGTGGCGGCGTCGTACGCCGCGACGGCGGGATTGGCCGAGAGGACGAGCAGCGTGGACCCGTCGTCCATCGGTACCGGGAGGGGGGTGGCCCAGGAGGGCTCGACGAGCCGCGCCTGCGACCAGACCTCCTCCCCGGTGGCGCCGTCGAGGGCCATCACGCGGGGGTTCGCGCGGTCGTCCAGCTGCACGATCAGCAGGTGGCGCCACGTCACGAGCGACGACGCGTGTCCGTAGGGGTTGTCGGGCACGCCGAGGTGGCGCGTCCAGGCCCGGGTGCCGTCGAGCCGGCAGGCCAGCAGCTCGCCGCTCGCGAAGAGCGCGTAGACGCGCCGTCCGTCGGTGGCGGGGGTGGGGGCGGCGTACCCCGTGTCGGCGGTGACCTCCGGCAGCCCGCCCCCGGCCGGGTCCGTTACCGCGCGCCAGCGCAGCGCGCCGGTGCCGGCGTCGAACGCGAAGAGTTCGCGTGCCTCGGCGTCGGCGCCGGTGAGGAAGACGAGATCGTCCCACACGACCGGCGAGCTGAAGCCGGGGCGGGGCACCCCGGTCTTCCACGCCACGCCGTCGCCGGTGGCGCCGTTCCACTGCAGGGGGGGCGCGGCCGTTTCGGCGACGCCCCGGCTGCCGAACCCGCGGAAGCACGGCCAGTTGGCGGCCATGCGCGCGTCGTCGGCGAAGGCCGCCGGCACCGGCGCGGCGGGGGTGGACGGCTCCGGCAGGCCGGGCGGCGCGGCGGCGGGCGGCGGTTCCCGCAGGAGCGCAGGCAGGCCGAGCAGCGCGGCGGCGGCTACCGCGATGCCCCAGCGTTCGCGGCGCCGGCGGCGCACTTCGGCTTCCGGGCGCGGGGCGCCCGGCACGGCGGGCGGCGGCGGGTCAAGGACGCGTTCGGCCTTCAGGGCCGCCAGCAGCACGACCGCGCCCGCGAGCAGCAGCCGCGCCCCCGCGCGGGCGAAGGCCTGCGCGTCGAAGAACGCGCGGCGCGCCAGCAGGTCCCACGCGCGGACGGAGTCGACGAGGTCGGCGCGGTCCGGGTGGGCGGAGGCCTCGCGGATCCGCTCGAGCAGGGCGGGGTCGTTGAGGGGATCCGCGCGGACGGTCATGGCCCGGTTCAGCAGGAGGAGCACCAGGACGGCGGCGCAGAACACCGCCGCCACGAGCGCGGCGCCCCGCACGGCCGGCAGGAAGGCGCGGCCCGGCCGGGCGGGCGCCGGCGCGCCGGGGGACCGGTCGCGCGGGTTGGTCGTCGTCACCATGGCGGCAGCGGTCCTTCGCGGCGTTCGAGCCGGGCGTGTTCACGCGGGCAGCTGGCGAAGCACCGGCCGCAGGAGAGGCAGCGGGCGCGGTCGGGCAGGTAGTCGCGGCGGCGGCGGTAGGTGGCGGCGCCGGCGAGGCGCACCCCGGCCGCGGCGCCGGCGAAGGCGCCGAGCAGCGGGCCGCCCCAGGCGAAGGCGGCGCGCCGCCCGTCGGCCTCGGCGCGGAGGTCCGCGGCCGGCCGGCCGGTGGCGCGGAACGCCTCGCTGCGCAGCGTGGTGCGCGGGGCGAGGCCGGCCTCCTCGAAGGCGACCTGCTCGTCGAGCAGCACGGCGGGATGCTGCCGCGCCAGCGGCCTGTTCACGAGCCAGCCCGCCAGGGCGCCGGCGGCGGTCAGCAGCGGCACCAGCGCGAGCAGTCGCGCGAACCGCCGGCGCGCGACGGGGCGGTCCTCGGGCAGGCCGGGTTCCGTGGCGGGCAGGATCGCCTCGAAGGGGCAGGCCGTCTCGCACAGGCGGCAGCGCACGCACTCGTCCGGCGTGATGGTGAGGTGCCGGCGCGCCAGCCGCGAGGTCCAGCCGAGGAGCACGCCGTAGGGGCAGAGGAAGCGGCAGTAGGGCCTGGCGACAAACAGGCCCGCCAGCAGCAGCGCGCCGCCGGTCGCGAGCATGGCCGCCGGTCCGCCGAGCCGGAAGAACCCGACGAAGGGATCGTAGCGGCAGACGACGAACCCCGCGCCCGTCGCCGCGAAGAGCACGGCGAGCCCGAGGTAGACGTAGGGCAGCAGGCCCAGCGCCGCGGTCAGCCAGGCGGGCAGGCGGGCCGGCTTCCACACGAACAGGTCCTGCAGGGCGCCGAGCGGGCATACCGCGGCGCAGAACACCCGGCCGAACAGCAGCGAGGCGAGCAAGGGCAGCGCGAAGAAGAGGACCACGACCAGCGGCGCCGCGTAGGCCGGGTCGAACAGCCCGAGCACGACGTTCTGTACCGATCCGACGGGACATACGCAACCGAGCCGGTAGAAGCCGAAGTAGAGGACGCTCAGGACCGAGAGCAGCAGCAGGCCGCGCCGCGAACGGGCGCGCAGCGCGAGCCAGGCCGCGAGCCCGAGGGCGAGGGCCAGCGCGACGACGTCCGCCCAGGCGAGCCACGCCGGGTCCGGAAGGGGCGTCGCCGTCACCGGCCGGACGTAGCCGGAGGTGAAGTCGGGCTGCGGAAAGCGAAACGTCTCCGCCCCCGCCCCGGCCGGGACCAGCGCACACAGCAGCAGGAACGCCGCGCTAGAGCCGGTACGTCGCATCGTTGCGGTCACGCTCCACGTTGCCGGCGAGGCCGGGGCCCGGGACCCCCGCGGCGCCGTCTTTCGCGGCGGGCAGCGCGTCGCGCACGGCGGCCGCCGCCGCGCCCCCGCCCCCCGGCGTCTTGAGCAGGTACGCCTGCGAAGCGGGGATGCGGCGGATCGCCCCGGACGGGCAGTCGCGCGCGATGGCGCACTCGTTGCAGTGGACGCACCGGTCGTGCCGGACCTGCAGGAAGAGGGATCCGTTGCCGAACAGGTTGCAGCCCTTGACGCACTTGCCGCAGCCCACGCACAGCGACTCGTCGATGGTGTACTGGTAGTAGGGGTCCTCCACGAAGCGGCGCCGGATGGCGCCGGTCGGGCAGAGCTGGTTCTCGGCGCCCTCGTCGAGTTGGACGGCGGTGGGCTGGAAGTAGCCGAAGCAGAGTCTGCAGTAGCCGCAGAGCGCGTAGGCGTGTACGCACTTGACCGCCGAGGGATTCAGCACGCAGTGCGTGGCGCACTGGCCGCACTGGGTGCACTTCGCCGGATCGACCTGCCACACGAACTCCGCCGCGCCGGACCGGCGCGACGAAAGCGCCGCCGGACCCGCCACGGCCACGGCCGCGGCGCCAACGACGGCCTTGCGGAGGAAACCGCGGCGGTCCGTCGCGGCGGCCTGTGCGGGCCCGTTCACGCCGGAGATTCCCCGGCCGGACCCCCGGCTCGCACCGCCTTGAACGACTGCGCCTGCGGAAGAAGGCAGGGCTCGAGCCGGGGGCAGCCGCGGCACACCCCGTCGGTCACGCACGTATGGCCGGACGTCCCCGGGCCGCGCCACGCGGCCGCGGCGCCCGTGCCGGCGATGACCGCGGCGGCGAGACGGCGCGCGCCGGTCCGTAGGAACGCGCGGCGGGTCAGCCGGTCCCCGGACCCGGCGCACGGCGACGCGGCGGCCCGCGGTTCAGGGCGCATCGACCGGGCCTCCCTTCTGCAGGGGGACGAAGATCCGCACCAGGCCGCGCGCCCGGTCGAGCACGTACACGCGCCCGGCGCGGTCCGCCGCCAGGTCGAGACCGTCCGCGTCCTCGTCGAAATCCTCCGTGCCGGCGACGACCCCGCGCAGGGTGCCGTCGGCCTCGATGACCTTGACGCGGGGCAGGCCCTTTTCGCTCGTCACGAAGGCCCCGTCGGGAAGCCGCGCGATGTCCGTGGGATTGCAGCACCCCGAAAAGCGGTTCATGGCCATGCCGGCGCCGCCCCATGCGCGCAGGACGCGGCCGTCGAGGTCGAAAAGCTCCACCCGCTGCAAGCCGGGGTTGACCGCCCAGAAGGAGGCGGCGGACTCGGCCAGCACGTCGAAGTGCGCGCTCGGGATGATGAACCCGTCCGTCCCCGTCACCGGGTCCCGGTCGCCGATGCGCCGGACAAGCCGCCCCCTGTCCGTGAAGAGCCACACCGCGCGCTGCCCGGCGTCGGCCGCGGCGATGTGGCGCCCGACGACCGCCAGCGAGGTGATGACCGACTTCTCGCCGAGCGCGGTCCACACGTTCTGTTGCTCGCCGGCGGCGTCGAAAACCTCCACGTGATCGTCGAATCCGACGTAGACGGTCCCGTCCGGGCCGGCGGCCACGCACCGCGCCGCGCCGTCGAGGGCCGCCCGCGCGGGCGCGTTGGTCGCCGGGGGGGCGGGGTAGAGCAGCAGCGTCGTGCCGCCCGCCACGCACAGCCGGTCGCCGGGCGCCACGGCGAGCCCGGCGAGCCGCTCCAGGCCCGGGCGCAGCGGCGCCGCCTCGGTGTAGCGGCGCAGCGCCGGATCGGTCCGGCGGAAGGCGTCGATGTCGTAGTCGAACGCACCGCCGAGTCCCTGCCCGGCCGCGTGCCGCGCCGCGAGCGCCGCCGCTGCGAGGGCAAGGGCGGCGACCGCCCGCCGGACGCGCTTCCCGGTGTTGTTCATGGACCTTCAGGTTCCCCGCTTTGGGCGCGCAGGTCGAGACAGATCATCCGGCGGAGATCGCGCAGGAGGAGGCGTCCGTCCGCCAGCGCCATGGGCCCCCAGGCGTCCGGTCCGTCGAGCACGCGGTGCTCCGCGAGCGGCACCCACGCGTCGGTGGAGGCTTCCGCCATCGTCAGCCGGCCCGCGTCGTCCAGGACCAGCAACTTGCCGTCGGCCACGAGAAAGGGGCCGAGCCCGAAGCGTACCGTCTTGCCGCTCGACCACCGCATGGCGCCCGACAGGTCCATGCACACGAGCTGCCGGCGCAGGGCGCCGGCGTCGTTCGGCATGACCGTGAAGAGGTGGTCGCGATGGAGGACCGGCGTGTGCTGTTCGCAGGCGAAGACGGACGTGTCGAACCGTCGGACCGTCTCGGCGCGGAAACGGCCGTCCTCCTCGCGCACCTGCAGGAGGATGCTGCCCGCGCCGTAGCCGGCGGTGAGCAGGAGCCGGCCGCCGGGCAAAACGACGGGGGAGGGCGCCGTGACGGGGTTGTTCCAATCGGTCGAGGTCCACAGCAGGGCGCCGGCGTCCGGGCCGTCGGCGGCGACCGCGGCGACGCCGCCGAGTGCGGCGTAGACAAACATGCGCCGGCCGCCGTGGGTCATCGGCACGATGGACGCGTGCGACATCGCCCATCCGCCGGGGTTCGGCGTCTCCCAGGCGACCGCCCCCGTGTCGCAGTCGATGGCGGTCATGAGGACGCGTCCGGCCGGGGCCAGGACGGCGAGGTTCCCGTCGATCAGCGGGCACTGGGCCGCGTACCACAGGGGTTCCTTGGTTCCGTAGCTTTGCACGAGGTCGATGCCCCAGCGGAAGGCACCGCTCGCGGCGTCCACGCACAGCACGTGGCAGCGGGGTCCGAGGGTCACGACGTGCCGGTCGGTCACCGCGGGGACGGTGCGCGAGATGCCGTGGTTGTTCTTGGCGGGCACCCGGTAGCCGCGCCGCCATATCTCGCGCCCGTCGTCCAGCGAGAGGCAGCGCAGCACGTCGGACGCGGCGGCCGCGTCGTGGTCCAGCACGTAGACGCGGCCGTTGAGCACCGCGGGCCCCGCGTGGCCGTCACCGAGCGCGACCGACCACAACAGCGGCGGACCCTGGGGCGGCCACGTCCCGGCCAGGCGCGTGAGGCTGCGGCTGACGTTATCGAACCCCGCGCCGCGGAAGCGCGGCCAGGCGCCGGGGCGGGACGACGGGCTCCCGTCGCCGCGCGCGAACGCGCCTTCGATGTCGGTCTGCGGGCCCCGGGTTTCGGGCGCCGCGGGCCGCGGCGCGGGCAGGCGCAGCGCCAGGGGCACCCCGGGTTTCACCCGCAGCCAGCCGGCGAGTGCGGCCAACCCGGCCGCGGCAAGGGCAGCGGGAAGCAGCGCGTTGAGCACCGGGCGACGCATGGGCAGGTAGCCTAGCCCATACCCGCCGCGAACGCCACGCCTTCATGCGGCTGCGGCTCCCCGCGCCCCCGGACGCGGCGGCGTGGCGGAGGTTGGAGACAGCTCCGCGACCAGGGCCCGGGCGGCGGATGACGCTCAGGACATGGCTAAGACGCCGCGGCTTGGTTGCGTATGTTCGGGCGGGTGGCCGGAGGCCCGCACCCCCTGCGGGCCCCGCGACCCGCCGCGGCTCGGGTACGTGGACGGCCGGCGGGCAACGGGTAGCCCGCCGCGCCCGGCGGGCACCCGGCAGAGCGCTGTAGCTGGCCCCAGACCTCGTTCGCCGCCGAGATCCTCCCCATGCCATGATTGGCCATCTGTTCTGGGGAAACAAGCGATGGCCGTTGCCGCTGTCACGAACGAAGGCGTTCGCGATTCTCTCTATGCCCGCATTGCGGACATTCGTACCCATACATGATCTTTCGGGGCGCGCGGACTAGGGACAGGCTGAAGTTCTTACGGATGTTGACTCCCAAACTGTCCTTCACCTCAATGTGCTTGAGCAATACCCGGCACTGGGGGCACCTGGGGCGAGTGACCAGCGCAGCTGCGCCGATCAGAACAAGGGCCACAATAACGATTCCGATTTCCATCACCCTTCGTCGTCCTTGCGGTTCGCTATCGGCTTCTCTCGCAATGATGATTTCAGCTTCAGAAGGAACACAACGAACAGCACTCCGGCGATCAAGTTGCTCACCGACTGCAAGAGCACACTGCCGAAGAGGAACCGAAAGAGGTCGAGCATCGCAAAGGTGGCTGCCAGCACAAAGAGCATCAGGTAGGCAATGGCCGACTTCAGCGTCTCTCTTTCGATTTCGATCTCACCATGAAACCGCGCGAGGGAACGGAGCCACCAACCTGCGATGCCGATTCCACCCCAGCAAAAGAGGATGAAGACCCATTTTTCAACCAGATACATCATGGCTTGCAGCTCCTGTTCTTTGTCGACCGTTTCTGTTCTCTCACCACCCGCTTGAGATTCGTCCCCCAACAATGCCAATGAATTCAGCTGCCTCCGAGAGGTTGACTTCGAGCTGAACTCTGAAGAGTGCAGCCGCGTCAAGTCCGATCTTCACGTCGGTGTCTGCGGCACCTATGCTGAAAGCGGATGCTCCTAGGCCTGATGCATTCTCCCATGACGTACCGCTTAGGTACTCGAACGTGCTCTCTCCTGGACGAAGGGTGTGACCGGTAAGAGGGTGAACGAGTTCCCGGCGAGGATACCCCTCGCGCTCCCGTCGAACGCCAAGCGATGCGCCCAAAGCGCCCACCTTGCCGTGGACAATAAAGTTCTGCGCCGTCACCTCTTGACCTTTTGATCCGCTGAGCGAATACCCCTGCGACGTAGCGTCTAACAGGAAGCCGAGCTCGGCTCCGCCGATGCGCCCGGTCAAGCCGAGCTGAGCACCGACCGAGAATCCGCCTTCGAAAATGTCGAAGAACTCCCGCCACAGGCTGCGCTCTTCACACAACCCCCACGGATCCCTGAAGTTCACCGGACTATTCCCGCAGAAGACATACAGGTTCAGACCGCCTGAGATGCCGATGGGGTCGGGGGAGAGCCAGCGGCCGGTGAGCGGATCGTACCAGCGGGCGCGGAAGGAGTACAGGCCGGTGGACCAGGAGTATTCGCGGCCCTGCCAGAGGTAGCGGTTGCCGAGGGCGCTGTACCAGCCGCGGGTGGGGCCCATGGCGGCGGGGTCGCGGAGGGGGGGCGCCAGGCGGTGCCGGGCCCCCGGCCCTGCTCAGGGCCGCACGGCGCGGAGGCGGTACACGCCCCCGGCCGGGGCGGCGGTGTGCAGGTGCTGCCCGGTCGTCAGCGTGGGCGGCTGGTTCGTGAGGATCGCCTGCCAGTCGCCCTCCGGCCAGTCGGCGGCGTACTCCAGCGTCTGCCGGGCCTCGACGCCGCCGGTCCAGTACAGGGTGGTGCCGGCGTCGCCGGGTTCGATGCGTGTGAAGCGCAGGGCCGAGCCGAAAAGGGTAGGAACCGTGTCGGCCGCGTACTCCTCCCAGGTCGCCATCGTGTCGCCGTCCTGGTCGTCCAGCGCGGCGGCGTCCCACGAGGTGTTGGTGAGTCCGTGCGAGGCGAGCCACCACGCCGGCACGCCGTTCGTGGCCATGCCGATCTCGAGAACCGCCGTCATGCGCTGCGCGGGTCCGTCCCCGCCCGCCACGGTGACGATGCCGGTGTAGGTGCCGCCGTCCAAGCCCGACGGGTCGGCCGTCAGGGTCAGCGTCGAGGCCCCCTCGGCCGCCGCCGTCCCCGCCCCGGGGTTGGGCGCGAGCCAGGCGCTGTCGCTCGATACCGTCCAGTTCAGGTTCGAGACCTCGACGGAGCGCACCGGCACCTCGAGCGTCAACTCGTTCGCCGGGCCGAAGTCGAGCCGGCGGAAAGGCAGTTCCAGCCGCGCGCCGGGAAGCGTCCCGCCGTACGTCGCCCCCAAACCGCTGCCGTACTGGTTGTCGTAGAGATACGGCCTCTCGGCGGCGTCGTCGAAATCCACGCCGCGGCTGCCCGCGGGCGCGTGCAGCAGGTTGATCCGGTTGGAGCGGAAGACGGTGTAGTCCTGCTCCATGCCGATCCGCCCGCCCGTGTCGGCCTCCTCGATGAGGTTATGCTCCGCCACCGTGTTCTGCACATAGGCCCACCCGGCCTCGTACCAGACGGCCCCCCGGTCCACGACTACGGCCGCCTGCACGTTCGAGATCACGTTGTCGCGCGCCATCGTCCCGAGCACGCAGGGGCCCATCCCCGCGTCGCCCAGGCCGGAGGGCCGGACCGTCTGGCAGATGAAAAGGCCCTGCCATGCGCCCGACACGCGGTTGTCCCGGAGGAGGATGCCCGACTGGGCCTGGTCCAGGTTGCTTCCGGTATTGCTCCAGCCGCCGGCGTACACGCCGCGGCGCACGTACGTCATGGTGTTGCCGTCGACCACGCAATCCATGGCGCTGCCGTACAGATTCACGCCGGTCACGGCGTTGGCGATCTCGAGGTAGTTGGGCACGCCGTCGCCGTCCGCGTCGTCGTGCGGTCCGTCCAGCGTGTTGTTGTGGAAGACGAACCGCAGCGGGCATTCGCGCAGCCGCAGGCTGCTGGTCAGATCGATCGGCACGTCCCAGGGCCGGTCGATCGTGATGCTGTTGGCCGTGTTGGCGACAATGCGCCGCCACTGGCCGCGGCCCGGGCCGCCCCGGACGTGCACGATCTTCGCCGGCGCCATCGTTTGGAACCCGGGCAGCGTGTTGTCGGTGATCATCGCGTTGTTCGTCCAGTTCACGCCCGAGAAGGTGAGCGTTGTGCCGCTGACCCCGGCCAACACGGGCTTGATCATGGCGTCGGCCTCCGTCAGCATGATCTCGCCGGAGTTCGCGTTGTTCGCGGGGCCGCACTCGGCGGTCTCGTTGCCGCCGAAATAGGCGTGCAGGCTGGGGCCGTAGTGATGCTGGGTGTACATGAAGCGGCGCAGCGTGTAGCCCGCTTCCCGGTCGAGGCTGCCGCCGAAGTTGCGGAGGAAGACCATCTCCTGGGGCGACCAGAACGCGAAGCCGTTCCCCCCGTTGCCGGCATTCGACTCGTCGCAGCCGCCCCAGACCGTGTTGTCCGTGACGCGGACCTGGGCGGGACGCGTCATGAAGAGCGCCCGGGAGGATACGAAGAGGCAGTTGGATATGACCACGTCGCGGCAGAAGCCGCCCGTGAGGGCCGGCGAGTCCGAGTTCAGCGGCTGCTCGAAGCGGCAGTCCTGCACGAAGGCGCCTGCCGGCGTGGGATCCTTGCCGTAGCCGCGCAGTTCGACGAAGCCGTCGATGTACTTCACGGAGGTGAAGCCGAGCCGGCGCGTGCGCTGCGGGAACCCCGTCAGGCTGAACAGGGCGCCGCCCGAGTAGGAGGCGTTGTCCATGTGGATGATCGAGGATTCGCTGCCCGCCCCCTCCAGCGACAGGGCCTTGCTGCAGGTAACCTGGCTGCGGACGCGGTACGTGCCGGCGGGGAAGTAGATCACGTCGCCGTTCGACGCCGCGTTGATGGCGGACTGGATGGCCGCCGTGTCGTCGCCGGCGTCGTTCGGCACCGCGCCGTAGCTCGTCACGTTGCGCGTCGTGCCGTTCCACGTGTAGGGATACGCGGCGTCCACCCGGAACTTCAGCGGCCCCGACCAGCCGTAGTCGCCCCCGTGGTGGTTGTGCACCCACACGGCGTAGTCCTGGCCCGCCGTCAGCCCCGCCGGCACCTCGAAGCGCACGCGGTAGCGGTTGACCTCCACCACGGTGCAGGGCGTGGACGCCGTCCCCGCCCCCGCGCCCCAGGGACGCAGGACCACCGTGCTGGTGTTCGTGCCGTCCCGGTAGGACAGGTTGCGGCCGTAGACGCTGGCCGTGCTGCCGGTTGTGCCGTGGTCGGGGCCGAGCCACCAGGCGTCGGTGGCGTTGATCCGCACCGGCCAGCTCAGCCCGGCGGCGTTCTCCACCCAGGCCGCCACCATCCCGTAGGGCGTTCCCCCCTCCGTGACCGCCGCCACCGTCGTGTCGACGGTGCGGAGGAGCGGGGCGCTCGAAAACGAGCCGTTGCCGGCGGTCGTCTGGGTGTAGAACCAGACCCGGGTGTCGCGCCCCGCGTCGGCGCCGCCGTAGGCGGTGAAATCCGCACCCTCGAACAGCACCGTGCGATCGGGCGCCGCCTGGCGGGTGTACTCAGCGATGGCCGGGGCGCCGGCGGGCGGCGTGTGGCTTTCCCAGGGCGGATCGAACACGTCCCCGGGCGGGGCGGGGTGGTCGGGCGGCCGGACGACATGGCGGTGCAGGAGGTCGAGATCGTACACCGTCTGCGTGTAGACGCCGCCCGGGTCCGTCAGCAGCAGCGGGGCGGGCAGGTGCTCCGGCACGTGGGCGGGGGAGAGGGGCAGGCTGTCCGCGGACGCCGATAGCGAGCCGTGAAGCACGCCCAGCACGGCGAGTCCTGCGAGGGCGGCGAGCTGCCGGTTCCGTGCCATCTACTTCTCCCGGGGTCGGGTTCGCGCGCGGGGCGTCACGAACCCGCTTGTACGATTGTATAGGTTCATTCATACCCCGGCCGCCGTCAAGGCGGAAGGTCTGCCGCCGGGCTGCGGCGGGCCTCAGGCGATGCCGTGGACCGGGAAGACGGACGCGCGAAGGACGTCGACGACGCGGCGGACTTCGGCTTCGATGTCGGGGCGGCGCCCGCCGTCGGACAGCAGGACGCGGTCGCGCAGGCCGCCGAGCCAGTCGGTGTTCTCGAGCATGACGCCGCCCATGCCGACGCCGAGGTCGTGCTGGTGCGAGTGTTCGCCCGTGAGCACGCTCCAGCACAGGGCCCAGCCGCGGACGGTGTGGGCGACCTGGTAGCCGCCGCCGCCGACCGCGAGCAGCGGCTTCCCGAGCCGGCGCACGCGTTCCAGCAGGTCGGCGATGACGTTGTTCGTCAGGCTCAAGTGCGCCAGCGGGTCGCCCGCCAGCGTGTCCATCCCCAGTTCGAGCAGGATCACGTCGGGCGCGTAGGCGGCCAGGACCGGCAGCACGGCCTCCAGGAAGGCCGTTTCGTAGGCGGCGTCGTACGTGCCGACCGGGAGCGGGACATTGACGTTGAAGCCGCGGCCGGCGCCCGCCCCGGTTTCCGTCTCGAAACCCGTGCCGGGGAACAGGGTCCGTCCGCTTTCGTGCAGCGAGATCGTGAGCACGTCGTCCCGGTCGTAGAACGCCGCCTGCTGTCCGTCGCCGTGGTGCACATCGATGTCGAGGACGGCCACCCGCTTGCCGGCGCCGGCGAGCTCCATGGCGCCGAGGACGACGTCGTTGAGGTAGCAGAAACCGGCCGCGCGCGCGCGGTGCGCGTGGTGGAAACCGCCGGAGGGGTTGAACACGAGCGAGGCGTCGCCGCGGAGCAGCGCCCGCGCGCCGGTCAGCGTGCCGCCGGCCGCGAGCCGCACGTAGTCGTACATGCCGTCGAAGATCGGGCAGTCCGGCGTGCCGAGCCCCATCTCGACCGCGCCGGGCGAGAACCGCCCCTCCTGGCCCGCCCGAAGCGCGTCGAGGTATTCGGGCGCATGGAACCGGAGCAACTCGCCTTCCTGGAGCGCGACGGGCGGGATCTCGCGGCGGGTGCGGCCGCCGAGGAGCCCCATCTTGTGCAGGGTCGCGTGCGTGCGCCCGGCGCGGTGGCTGTTGAACGGGCAGGTCTCGGGGTAGCCGCCCCGCTCCAGCCCGGGCGTGTAGACGAACAGCGCGGGCGGGGTCTTCTTCGCCGCCTCGCCGCCGTAGTGATGAAACCGGATCGGGGACACGCGTATCGCTTATAGCGGGCGGGGCGGGGCGAAGCACGCGAAAAGGCGCGCTCGGTGCCGGGCGTCCGGCGCGCACGGGGTGCCCGCCGGGCCGGTCAGTTGAACTCGATCTGGAAGTGGATGACGTCTTCCTGCGGCTCGCTGGTGACCTTGTAGGGGCTGTGGTCGAAGACGCGCTGCATGGCCTTGTTCTCGCGCAGCACCTCGGCGGTGAATCCGCGGATGCCGTTGCGCTTGGCGATCGTGGCGAGGTGGCTGAGCAGGAACGTGCCGATGCCGCGGTTCTGCCAGTCGTCGCGGACGACGAAGGCGACTTCGGCCAGGTTCGTCTTCTCGTTCGAGGTAGTAGCGGCCGATGGCGATGATGTCCTCGCCGTGGGCCTCGGGGACGCGTGCCGACGATGGCGACGTCGCTGCGGTGGTCGATGAAGACGAAGTCCTGGATCTGCTTGCTGCGGGATCGTGCTTGATGTGCGACATGAAGCGGTAGTAGATCGTCTCCTGCGACAGCGCGTAGAACAGGTCCCGCATGCTCGGCTCGTCGGTCGGGTGGATCGGGCCGGAAGTTGATCTGCGTGCCGTCGTCGCAGGAGGCAGGTGGTCCTGAACTCCGGCGGGCCGACGACGATCTTGCCCTCGACGTCGGCCATTTCCGGCCGCAGGTACTTGGCCTCGATCGCCTCGCGTGAGCAGCTGGGCGCGGAAGTCGGGGTGGGCGATGGAGATCAGGGCGATGCGCCCGCTCCTGGACGCTCTTGCCGTGCAGGTAGGCCACGCCGTACTCGGTCACGACGTAGTGCACGTCGCCGCGCGTGGTCACCACGCCGGCGCCGGGGCTCAGGTGCGTGACGATGCGCGAGACCGTCCCGTCCTTGGCCGTCGAGGGCAGGGCGATGATGGCCTTGCCGCCCGGCGACCGGGCCGCGCCGCGGTTGAAGTCGACCTGCCCGCCGATGCCCGAGTAGAACTGCGTGCCGAGCGAGTCGGCGCAGACCTGGCCGGTCAGGTCGACCTCCAGCGCGACGTTGATCGCCACCATGCTTGTGCTGCTGGCTGATGACGAACGGGTCGTTGACGTACTCGGTGGGGTGGAACGCGAACGCCGGGTTGTTGTCGATGTAGTCGTAGAGCCGCTGCGTGCCCATGCAGAAGCTGGCGACGACCTTGCCCGCGGTCGAGCGTCTTGCGCGCGCCGGTGACGGCGCCGGACTCGATCAGGTCGATGATCGCAGTCGGTGAACATCTCGGTGTGGATGCCGAGGTCCTTCTTGTCCTTCAGGAACTCGACGACGGCCTGCGGGAATCCGGCCGATGCCGAACTCGATGGTGGAGCCGTCGTCGACCAGGGCGGCGATGTACTCGCCGATCCGGCGCGTGATCTCGTCGGGCTCGGGCGGCTGCGACCTCGATGACGGGCTCGTCGACCGGCACCAGGCATGTCGATGTCGTGGACGTGGATGAAGCTGTCGCCCAGGGTGCGCGGCATGCTGCGGGTTGACCTGGGCGATGACGAGGCGCGGCGTTCTCGGCGGCGCTCTTGACGATGTCCACCGAGACGCCGAGGCTGCACATGCCCGCGCTCGTCGGGCGGCGTGACCTGGATCAGCGCCACGTCGAGCGGGAGTCTGGCCGGAGTTGAAAAGGCGCGGGATGTCGGAGAGGAAGATCGGCGTGTAGTCGCCGCAGCCCTTCCTGGATGATGTCGCGCACGTTGTCGGCGATGAAGAAGCTGTTGACGCGGAAGTACTCGGCGAGCTCCTGGTCGGCGTAGGGCGCGTCGCCGAGCGTGAGCAGGTGGACGATCTCGGTGTCGGGCAGCTCGCTTGCCGCGGGCGGCCAGCGCGCGGACGAGCTCCTGCGGCTGCGCGCAGCCCGTGCCGACGAAGACGCGCTGTCCCGGCCGGATGCGCGCGACCGCCTCCTCGGCGGTGGCGATCAGGTCCGCGTACTTTGTCTGCCAGTCGGGGTCCCACGTCGGTTTCTTCGTTCCGGTCATGGCGGAGCCTCACTTCCCTGCGAGGGTGATGCGGGCGTCGGCGGCCACGGATTCGCTGCCGACTTCGGCCGACGATGAAGGGGTTGATGTCCATCTCGATGATCTGCGGGAAGTCGGTGACGAGCTGGCTGATGCGCTGCAGGCCGTCGGCGATCGCCTGCGAGGTCCACGCTGCGCCTGGCCGCGGACGCCCTTGAGCAGGCGCGAACGACTTGGTGCTTTCGAGCATCTGCATGGCCTCCTCCTGCGGTGATCGGCGCGAGGTGGAAGGTGACGTCCTTCATGACCTCGACGAAGATGCCGCCGAGGCCGAACATCAGCATCGGGCCGAACTGCGGGTCGCGCGTCATGCCCAGGATGACCTCGCGCCCGCGGCCGCACATCTTCTCGACGTAGACGCCCTCGAGCCGGGCGTCGGGCACGCGCTGGCGGATGCGCAGCATCATCAGGTCGAAGGCGTCGCGCACGGCCTCGGCGCGTGGCCAGGTTGAGCTTCACGCCGCCGAGGTCGGACTTGTGGATGATGTCCGGCGAGGCGATCTTCATCGCCACGGGGTAGCCGATCCGCTCGGCGACCTCGACGGCCTCGTCGGCCGTGGCCGGCGAGCGCGCCGGCCGGGCACGTTGAAATCGTAGGCGCGCAGGATGTCCTTGGCCGCGGCCTCGCCCGACCTGCAGCTCGCCCGTGCGCTGCGTGGCGGCTGATGATGCGCTCGACGCGGCGGCGGTTGACGGGGAAGCGCGTGACCATGCGCGGCGGCCGGCGCAGCCAGGCGGCGTAGTCGCACATGGCCTTCAGCGCGGCCACGGCGCGCTCGGGCGACGGGTAGTCGGGCAGGCTGCGCCTCGACGAGCTCGTCGCGGCCCGGCATCACGTCGTCGCCGCCCATGAACGACGACCAGAACGGCTTGTCGCCGCGTGCACGCGCCGCGCGATGGCCGCGCGCGGTCTCGGCCGGCTCGGTCATGGCCTGCGGCGTGAGGATCACGATGATCGCGTCGACGCGTCGTCGTCCTGCAGCAGCGTCCGACAGCGCCGTGACGTAGCGCTCGGGGTCGGCGTCGCCGAGCACGTCGATCGGGGTTGCCCACGCTGGCGGCGGCCGGCAGCTTCTGGCGCAGCGCCGTCGGCCGTCGCCGCCGTCGAGCGCGGCCACCTGCAGGCCGGCGTGCTCGACCGCGTCGGCCGCCATGATGCCGGGGCCGCCGGCGTTGGTGATGATCGCGACGCGGTCGCCCTTGGGCAGCGGCTGCATGGCGAAGGCGGTGGCGATAGTCGAACAGCGCCTCGAAGCGTCTCGGCGCGGATGACGCCCGCGCGGTGGAAGGCGGCGCCGTAGGCGATGTCGGCCCCGGCCAGGCTGCCGGTGTGCGAGGAGGCGGCCTTGCCGCCGGCGGCGGTCACGCCGGCCTTGAACAGGACGACCGGCTTCTTCGACGCCGCGTCCTCGGCGGCCTTGATGAACGCGTCGCCGGCGGCGATGCTCTCGAGGTAGCCCACGATGACCCTGGTGTCGTCGTCCTCGGCGAGCGCCTCGAGGAAGTCCGTCTCGTCCAGGTCGGCCTTGTTGCCCATGCTGATGAGCTTGGCCAGGCCGAGCTGCCGCTCGGCGGCCCAGTCGAGGATCGCCGTGCAGAGGGCGCCCGACTGCGAGATGACCGAGATGCCGCCCGCGCCGGGGCATGTGCTTCGCGAACGAGGCGTTCATGTCGTGGTGCGTGTTGATCAGGCCGAGGCAGTTCGGGCCCAGCAGCCGCACGTTGCGGCTGCGGCAGCGGGCCGCGAGCTGCCGTTCCAGCGCGGCGCCTTCCGCCCCGACCTCCTTGAAGCCGGCCGTGATCACGATCAGCGCGCCGGCGCCCGCCGTCGATCGCGTCCTCCACCGCCGCCGGCACGGCCGGCCGTCGGCACGGCGATCACGGCCAGGTCCGATGGCGTCGCCGATGTCCCGGCACGAGGCCTGGCACGGCAGCCCCAGGATCTCGCCGGCCGTCGGGTTGACGGGCGTCAGGCCGCCCGCGAACCCGCTCGGATCAGGTTGGCGAGGATCTCGTGGCCCACCTTGCCGGGCGTGCGGGACGCGCCGACCACGGCGATCTGTTTCGGCTTCAACAAGGCTTCCAGCATCGAGTCGCCTCTTTCTGTCCTCTCCCGTGCGTTCCCTGTCGAGGCATGCGCCGGGGGGCGGGGGCGGCGCCCCGCGCACTATTCCCTTGCGCTGCGGCCCCCGTTCCGGTATCCGGTCGTGGCAATGCGCTTTTGCGGCGGAAACGGTTCCGCTCAGGGGTCCGGCACGCAAAGCGCGCTACCCTAGAGCGGGCCCGGTGACGAACGCAAGCGGTATCGACAAACCCCGGCCGGAACGAGCCCGGCGCATAAGGAAGAGGAAGCCAGCATGACGGAACAGACCAAGACCCCCGCGGAAGGCGTGACGATCCCTCCGCTCGCCGGAGTTCGCCGCCAAGGCCCATGTCAAGTCGATCGACGAGTACCAGGAGATGTACGACCGGTCGATCCAGGACCCGAGGGCTTCTGGGGCGAGATCGCCGAGCGAGTTCGAGTGGAAGGAGAAGTGGACCAAGGTCCGCGACTACACGTTCGAGCCGCCCGGTCGCGATCAAGTGGTTCGTCGGCGGGAAGACCAACATCTCGGTCAACTGCCTCGACCGGCACCTCGACGACGCGCGGCGACCAGACGGCGATCATCTGGGAAGGCAACGAGCCCGGGCGAGGATCCAAGCTCACCTACCGCGAGCTGCACGCGGAGGTCTGCAAGTTCGCCAACGTGCTCAAGGCCCTGGGCGTGAAGAAGGGCGACCGCGTCTGCATCTACCTGCAGATGATTCCCGCAGGCCGCCGTCGCCATGCTGGCCTGCGCCCGCATCGGCGCGATCCACTCGGTCGTGTTCGGCGCGTTCAGCGCCGACGCGCTGCGCGACCGCATCAACGACTCGGCCTGCAAGATGCTGATCACGCAGGACACCGCGCTGCGCGGCGCCAAGACCGACATCCCGATGAAGGCCAACGCCGACAAGGCCGTGGCCGCAGTGCCCGAGCATCGAGAAGGTCGTCGTCGTCAAGCGCACCGGCAACGAGGTGCCGATGCAGGAGGGCCGCGACGTCTGGTACGACGACCTGATGGCGGACGCAGGCCGCCGAGTGCGAGCCCGAGTGGATGGACGCCGAGGACCCGCTGTTCATCCTCTACACGTCCGGCTCGACCGGCAAGCCCAAGGGCGTGCTGCACACGACCGGCGGCTACATGGTCTACGCGGCGACGACCTTCAAGTACATCTTCGACTACCACGACGGCGACATCTGGTGGTGCACCGCCGACATCGGCTGGGTCACCGGCCACAGCTACATCGTCTACGGTCCGCTGGCCAACGGCGCGATCACGATCATGTTCGAAGGCGTGCCGACCTATCCCGACGCCGGCCGCTTCTGGGACGTGTGCGACAAGTACAAGGTCACGCAGTTCTACAC
The DNA here is from genome assembly GCA_963744655.1 of uncultured bacterium. GTDB lineage: Bacteria > Verrucomicrobiota > Kiritimatiellia > PWTM01 > PWTM01 > CAVUUJ01. The sequence goes on from CAVUUJ010000002.1 coordinate 2,144,723, forward strand.
CGCGCCGACCGCGATCCGCGCGCTGATGCGCGAGGGCGAGGAGCCGATCGCAGAAGCGCGACCTGTCGCAGCCTCAAGCTGCTCGGCACCGTGGGCGAGCCGATCAACCCCGAAGTCTGGCTGTGGTACCGCGACCACGTCGGCCACGGCAAGACGCCGGTCGTCGACACCTGGTGGCAGACCGAGACCGGCGGCATCCTGATCACGCCGCTGCCGGGCGCCCACACGCTGAAGCCGGGCAGCGCCATCGCGCCCGTTCTTCGGCGTCGAGCCGGTCATCCTCGACGACAACGGCAAGGAAGTCGCCGCAGGGCGAGCTCGGGCAAGCTGTGCATCAAGGCCGCCTGGCCGGGCATCATGCGCACGACCTACGGCGACCACGAGCGCTTCGTGCAGACCTACTTCTCGACCTACAAGGGCTACTACTTCACCGGCGACGGCTGCCGCCAGGACGCGGACGGCGACTACTGGCTGCTGGGCCGCGTGGACGACGTGATCAACGTCTCCGGCCACCGCATGGGCACCGCCGAGGTCGAGAGCGCCCTGGTCTCGCACCCGGCCGTGGCCGAGGCCGCCGTGGTCGGCTTCCCGCACGACATCAAGGGCCAGGGCATCTACGCCTACGTGACCCTGAAGACCGGGCACGAGTACACCGACGAGCTGAAGAAGGAACTGGTCAAGCACGTCCGCAACGGAGATCGGCCCGATCGCCGTCGCCGGACGTCATCCAGTGGGCGCCCGGGCCTGCCGAAGACCCGCTCCGGGCAAGATCATGCGCCGCATCCTGCGCAAGATCGCCGAAGGCGAGCCGGACAAGGTGGGCGACACCAGCACGCTGGCCGACCCGAGCGTGGTGACGCACCTGGTGGAGGAGTCGAAGGATCGCCGGCGCCAAGGGGTGAGCGATTCGATGACGAACGCGAAGCAGTGAACGGCCGGCCCCGGCCGCCGAAGGGCGGCCGGGGCCTGTTTCTTCGGGCGGTCAACGAGAGATCGAGCAGGGGAGATCGACATGACGGAGCAGAAGGCGATGAACCGGTGGTTGGTGGTGGCCGGCGGCATCCTGATCCAGCTGTGCCTCGGCGCCATCTACGCCTGGTCGGCGTTCACGGGCAAGCTGACGGCGTCGAGCCCGTTCGGGTTCACCAAGACCCAGACGCAGGTCGTCTTCTCGGTCGGGCTGCTGGCCTTCGCGGTGGTCATGGCGCTGGTCGCCGGGCCGCTGGCAGAAGAACGTCGGGCCGCGCAAGGTTGCCGTGACCGGCGGCCTCGTGCTGGGCGCGGGGTACGTGCTCGCCGGACTGGCGGGCACCAGCTTCTGGGGCATCCTGCTGGGCATCGGCGTGCTGGGCGGCGCCGGCATCGGCCTCGGGTACGTGTGCCCCATCGCCGCGCTGGTGAAGTGGTTCCCGGACAAGAAGGGCCTGATCACCGGGCTGGCGGTGGCCGGGTTCGGGTTCGGCGCGCTGATCTGGATCAAGCTGACCAGCGGGTTCCGGTTCGGCCCGGTCGACCTGACGCCCGGCTGGACGGGCCTGTACGGCATGGGCTGGACGGTCAGCAAGGTCTTCATCCTGTACGGCATCCTGTTCGCGGTCCTGGTCGTGCTGGGCGCGCTGGTCGATGGTGAATCCGCCGGCGGGCTGGATGCCGGCGGGCTGGACGCCGCCCGCGGCGTCGGCCGCCGCGGACAGCGGCGGGCGTGGATTTCGGCGCCGCGCGAGATGGCCCGCACACCGCAGTTCTGGATGCTCTTCCTGACCTTCCTCGTCGGCGCGACGGCGGGGCTGATGGTCATCGGCATCATCGAGCTGTTCGGCAAGGAAGCGCTGACCGGAAGCGGCATCGAGGCCGCACGCGCGACGGTCATCGCCGGGACGGCCATGGGGCTGTTCTACGCGCTGATGAACGGGCTGGGCCGGATCATCTGGGGGTCGTTGTCGGACAGGCTGGGCCGCAAGAACGCCATTTCGCTGATGAGCCTGCTCCAGGGCGATCATGATGATCGCCTTCTACTTCATCGGCGGCCGGGAGTGGGGGCTCTACCTCGGCGCCGCGGTGATCGGGTTCAACTTCGGCGGCAACTTCGCCCTCTTCCCCGCGATCACGGCCGACTACTTCGGCAACGCCAACGTCGGCACGAACTACCCGTGGGTCTTCATGTCCTACGGCGTCGGCGGGGTGATCGGGCCCGATGCTCGGCGGGATGATGGGCGACGCGCGGGCGTGGATGTGGGCCTTCATCCCGGCGGGTGTCGCCTGCCTCGTCATGGCGGTGGTCGCCCGGACGCTCCACCCTCCCGCTCCGGCGGTGAACGCCGCCTGAGGCGGTGCGGGCGAGCAGCCGCTGAACCCAGAACGGAAAAGCGCTTCCGGGGCGCAGCCCCCGGCCGAACCAGGCGGAAAGGGGCGGGGCGAGCGACCCGCCTCCCTCCGGGGAGGCGGCTGCGCGGCGCGAGGCACCGGGCAGGTAGGGGTCGGGCCCTGGCTGGTGATTGAGGCGAGAAGAAGCGGTGGGGGCCGGCACATGGGCTCATCCAACAACGCCTGACCCGTGTCGAACGGTTCAACAGAGGCGGGAAGGCCCGGGGCCTATCGCCCCGACTACCGGCACGTCGTTGCCGTCATGCGCAACCGGCGGCCGGCCCGCCTCCCGCTCTACGAGCACAGCGTCAGCGCCGCCTCGATGGAGAAGATCCTGGGTGTGCGTTTCGCCGACCTGGAGCACGGTGACGCGAGGGACCGCGCGGAGTACTTCCGCCTCTACGGCCTCTTCTTCCGCGAGATGACCTACGACACGGTGTCGTACGAAGTCGGCATCGGCGACACCCTGCCCGGCCGCATGGCGCTTTCCGGCGGCCGGGGCCCGATCCAGTCCCGCGCGGATTTCGAGGCTTATCCGTGGGACGAGCTGCCGGGGCGCTACGAGCGTCACGCCCGTCCGCGCCTGGACGCGCTGGTGGCCGCGTTGCCGCCGGGCATGAAGGCGGTGGGCGGTGTCGGCAACGGCGTGTTCGAACTGGCCGAATCCCTCGTCGGGCTGGAGTACCTCCCCTTCATGGAAGCGGACGACCCGGAGCTGTACGCGGACCTGTTCCGCGCGATCGGCAACCTGATGTGCACGATCTGGGAGGCCTTCATGCCCCGCTACGGGGACCGGTTCGCCGCCTGCCGTTTCGGCGACGATCTCGGCTTCAAGTCCTCGCTGCTGACCAACCCGGCGACGGTTCGCCGGCACATCCTCCCGCCGTATCGCCGGGTCATCGACATCGTGCACGCCGCCGGCGGGCTGTTCCTGTGGCATTCGTGCGGGTGCATCTTCGAGATCATGGACGACGTGATCGCCCTGGGGATCGACGCGAAACACTCGAACGAAGACGCCATCGCCCCGTTCGATCGCTGGATCGCGGACTACGGCGACCGGTTGGGCCTGCTCGGCGGCTTTGACATGGACTTCCTGTGCGTGAATACGGCGGACGTCGTGTACGGCGAGGTGCTTGAAGCGGGAAGACGATTCCGCAAGTCGGCGAGGGGGTATGCCCTGGGATCGGGCAACTCCATTCCGGACTACGTCCCCACGGAGAACTACCTGGCCATGGTTCGGGCGGCGCAGACGCTGCGGCGGGAAGAAGGCGCCTGAGCCGTCGTCCGCCGCTTCCGGGCGCTCCGCGCCCGCACGCGGCCGGCGGAGGCCGGCCGCGCGGGGGGTGACTGTACGAAGCCCGCCGGTTGCGGCGCGGGGGAAGCGGCCCAGGCGGTCTTCCCCCGTGCCGCAGGGCCTAGAAAACCCAGGTCACGAACAGGCGGGTGTCGGTGGCAAGGGTGTCGTCGCCTTCGTCCATGTCGCGGTAGCCGGCGGCCGCCTTGAGCGCCACGCCCAGGTGGTCGGTGAGCGGCTGCTTCACCACCACGTTGAGCTCCTGCGCGTCGAATGCCACCTTGTCGTGACGGGTGTAGTCGTAGAGCGCGTAGAGCACGGTCTTTCCCGCCTTGGCGGTGGCCTTGAGGTAGAAGGTGTCGCTCCCGCCGGCGAACGGCTGGGCGTAGATGATCATCAGCGAGCCGAGGGGATGGTTGATGCCGGTGGTGGTTTCCTGGAAGCGGAGGTTGTCGCCGCTCACCGCGAACCAGCCGGGCTCGAGCGTCACGCCGCCGACCTTCTGCTGCACGGCCGCGCCGTAGGCGTCGGCGCTCAACGGCGCGGCGGCGCCGACATCGTCCTCGTGCCGGTAGTACACGACGAGGCCGGTGTCTTCGCTGACGTCGACCCGGGCGCGCAGGCCGGCCAGGTTGGCCACATCGTAAGCGTAGGCGTCGAACAGCGCCACCTCCAGGCTCTCGACGCCGGCGTAGACCGCCTCCGCCCAGGTGACGCCGTCGGAATCGTCCGCCGTGCCGAACACGGCGTCGAAGTCGTTGAAATCCCACCGGTCGCCGGAGTCGATCCAGTTGCTCATGCGCAGGGCGTGGCCGACGGTCAGGGCGAGGTCCGGAATCGCCGTCGTTTCGAGGGCCACCCCTTCGACGGAGCGCGCCTTCTGGCGGAAGTCGTCGGCGCGGAACACCTCGCCGTTGCTGATCCTGCGGCCGGCGGTGACCGAGGTGTGGTCGGCGACCCGGTAGCGGAGCCACGCCTCGTTCAGCACCATGAGGTCGTCGTTGGCCAGCAGGCCGGAGCGGTTGACCTTGTAGAACTCCCACACGTAGTGGAACCCGAGGCCGGCGTCGAAGCCGGCCAGCGGCGGCGAGGTGTAGTTGAGCACCAGGCCGAGCGTGGAATTGAAGCCGTTGCCGGTGCCCTCGAAGTCGCGGTACATGGTGAGCGACTGGACGCGCCCGGAGACCGTGCCGTAGTCGAGGGTCTCCGGAGCCGCCTCCGGCGTTTCGGCGGCGATACCCATTTGCGCGGCAAAAGCGGCAAGCAGAAGAGCTCTCTTCATGGCGATCCCCCTCGGATGATCCGGCCGGGGGGTGACGCCTCCGGCCGCGGTTTCCAGCCGCCTGGCGAGTGGCCGGCGGGCCTTCCGGCAAGCAGCGGTCTTCCAGCCGGTGCGGACGCATGCCCGCCGGAACCGGGCTGAGAGAACGATGGCACGGCGGGACGGTAGCGGAACCGGGCGGGCAGCGTCAACAGGAACGGCAAGGCCGCGGCCGCGCGGCCCGGACACCCTTTCGCGCACCCCCCCCTCCACGTACCTGCGGATGTTCTCGGACGGCGTAGGGGCGCCGGGGCCTTTCCCGGTGAAGAGGATGTAGCCGCCTCCCTCCCCGGCGGCACGCAGGCAGCGCGGGACGCCCTTCCCGACGTCGACGTGCGGGCCCGGCAACATCGGCAGCCGCGCATCGTCCCATGCGGGATGCGAGGGGCCGGGAAGGAAGAACTTCCGGAGGACCGCGAAGTCCTCCTTGCTCTTGATCACGCCGCGGGTCGTGGTCGGCGCCTCCGTCCGCCGGGCGCTCGTCCCGCTGCGCGGGTAACCGCCGAAGCCGAACGGGTCCGCCCTGTCGATCGTCGGTTTTCGCAGGTCGAACGGGCCGTGGTGGTGCACGCCCCGGGCGGTCGACCGGTTGAACACCGGCGCGATGGACGGGGCGCCCGGTCGCACGGGTGTGCGGACCGGTTACCGGTTGCGGGTCCAGATCCCCTTCAAGGCCGTCGCCGCCGGCTTGGGGTCGCCGTGGATGTCGATGATGCTGGTGTTGGCAGGGCAGGGATAGCAGTCGTGGCCGCACCAGACCAGGATGCCGCCGATGCGGGGAAACCGGTCCTTGCTGGCCCGCACCGCGAACGCCAGCGCCTCGGCCTGCCGGGCCTGGCTCCAGGCCACGTACTCCTCCAGGTTCTCCGGTTCGCGGCCCTGCTCCTTCCGGAAGGCCTCGGCCTCGACCCACCAGGTGAGCGGCCGACGCCAGACCGGGCTGTCCTCCGTGACCGGGAACGGCGCGAAAGCCCCGGCGTACTGCCGGATGACAGCCGCCGGCGCGGCGCCCGGCGCGCCGGTCTCCGCGCGGAACATCGCGTCGTCCTCCCTCCAGTACTCCTTCCACTCCGCCATGGTCCCCCACAGCTTCCACGGCCCGTGCACGTTGCCGTGCAGGCCCTTGCCCCGGTCCCTCGGATGCGCGCTGAATCGCGGCCCCGTGGCGGTCGTGGGAACGAAGCGCCGGCCGGGATCGCGCGCCCTGACGATCTCGTCGAGGCGGCCGAGGAGCGGGTGGGCCACGGTCATGGGCCGTCCGTAGCCTTCGGGCGCCTGTTCGTGGAGCTCGTTGCCGCCGCACCACAGCAGCAGCGCGGCGTGGTGCCGGCGCCGGTCGATAAACGAACGGAGTATCCCGCCCAGTTCCTCTATCGCTTCCGGGTCGGACGGCGGGGTGTTGTCGATGCCCGACGAACTCAGCACGAGGTCCTGCCAGACCAGCAGGCCCTGCTCGTCGCACAGGGTGTAGAACACCTCCTTCTCGAGGAAACTCCCGCCCCAGACCCGCAGCGTGTTGGCGCCGAGTTCCCGGTAGAGCGAGGTCCTGTGGCGGTACGCGGCGTCCGGGACGTCGGCGAAATTGGGCGCGAGCGGCAGCCAGTCCACCCCCTGCAGGAAGACCCGCCGTCCGTTGACGACGCAGATCCAGGGATCGGCCCCCGCCGGCGCGCCTTCGCACGGTTCCCACGCGATGTGGCGGAACCCGACGCGCCGCGTCTGCCGGTCCTCCGCGGCGCCGCCCGGTCCCAGGAGGGTGACCGTCACGTCGTACAGCGGCTGTTCGCCCTCCCCGTTGGGCCACCAGAGCTCCACGTCCAGGTCGGGCCACGACAGGCCGCCGCCGGTGAAGGCGTCGATCGTCAGCGTTTCCTCGCGGACGACGCAAGCGTCGCGTTCCAGTGCGACGTGAACGCGGGCGCCTTCGCCGCCTTCCGCGCTGCCGGAGACGTTCAGGATGCCGGACCCGCTCCGGGGATCGGCATCGGCGCGGCAGTGAAGCGCCGTGATCTCCGCGCCGTCGCCCGTCTCCAGGACGATCCGGTCCCAGATCCCGGTCTGCACCAGGCGGTGCGTCCAGTCCCAGAGGTAGTTGAAGCGGGGCTTCCATTCGCGGATCCGCGAGGTGTACCCGAACTGGCCGAGCCAGCGCGGCGGAAGGTCGAAGACGATCTGCAGGCGGTGGCCCGTCTCCCCGGCGAGCGGGGCCAGGTCGAAGACGTGGGGGACGTGCGTGCCGCGGAAGGTCCCGACCTCCCTGCCGTTGAGCAGGATCCACCCGCTGTAGTCGAGCCCGTCACAGCGCAGTCGGCAGGTCTTGGCGTCGGCGAACCAGTCGTCCGGGAGGGACGCCGCGAAGACCCAGTGCCGGTTCTCCACCCACTCGCACAGGCGGTCGTTGCCGGGCAGGTTCCAGTCGGGCAGCAGACCCGCGTTGCGCAGCGCCCGCTGCACGGAACCGGGCACGGTTGCGCGGACGCCGCGCAGCTCCGCCTCGGGCGACTCGCCCAGTTCCAGGGTCTTGCCCATCCGCCAGAGGTTCGGCGTCCAGCCGGCCAGGGTCCATGTCAGCGTCGACAGGTCGCGGGTGATCTTCATGTAGTGGCCACCATGCTTTGCGGGCCGGCGCGGCCGGCGCGGCCGCCGCGGCGCCGCGCCGGGCCGTGCCCAACCGAGGCGTGTCTCTACCGTCGTTCGCCGCGCCGGGCAACACCCAATGCACCCGGCGCACCGTCCGGCGAGTCGGAACCGGTTCCTCCGGGACGGCGCGCCCGGGCCGGCAGGCGCGCGCGACCCCGCGGCGTTGCCCGGCCGCGAGGGGCGTGCTACACTTCGGGACGAAGGAGGCGCCGGCCATGGAGCACCTGTTCCTCGAGCTGCTGAAGAAGATCGGCGAGGATCCCGAGCGCGAGGGGCTGCGGAACACGCCCCACCGCTGCGCGGAGGCGTGGAAGTTCCTGACCCAGGGCTACCACGAGGACGTCGACCGGGTGGTCAACGACGCCGTGTTCGAGAGCGATGCCCGGCACATGGTGATCGTCAAGGACATCGAGATCTACAGCCTGTGCGAGCACCACCTGCTGCCGTTCTTCGGCCGGTGTCACGTCGGTTACATTCCGCGGGGCAAGGTGATCGGCGTCAGCAAGCTGGCCCGCATCGCCGACCTCTTCGCCCGACGGCTGCAGATCCAGGAGCAGCTCACCGGCCAGGTCGCCCGCCTGATCATGGACCGCCTGGAGCCGGAGGGGGTGGGGGTCGTCATCGAGGCCAAGCATTTGTGCATGATGATGCGCGGCGTCGAGAAGCAGAACTCCTGCATGGTGACCTCGGCCATGCTGGGTAGTTTCCACAACTCGCAGGCGACGCGCGCGGAGTTCCTGACCCTGATCGGGCGCGCCGAACTGCGGTAGGTGCGCCCGGCGGCCGTTACGCCCCGGGGGCGGGCCCGCCGACCTGGGCGCGGGTCACTTCCACCGCCACGCTGCGGGCGAACCGCAGGGCGCCCGGCTTGTCCACCGAGACCGTGACCTGCGACACCCGGCGGTCCTCGAGGCAGATGGCGGCGATGCGGTCGGCCAGGGTTTCGATGAGGTTGAAGGAGCTGCCCTGCACGAAGGCGACGATCCGCTTCTTGATCCGCTTGTAGTCCACCGCGTCCCCGATCGCGTCGCTCGCCGCCGCGGGGCGCATGTCGCAGTGGAGCACGGCGTTGATGACGACGTCCTGCTTCTCGCGCCGCTCCTCGGGGTAGATCCCGATGACGCACCGCAGCGCCAGGTCGCGGATCCATATGCGGTCGGTCATCGTTCCCTCCTGCCGCCCGGACCCGCTCAGACCCGGGTTCCCGGCGGAATGACCGCGTTCTTCGGGATGACGATCACCCCGTCGCGCACGGTGTAAAGGGGGGTCGACGTGCCGTCGGCCTTGCCGTCGGGCGTGATGTAGCATCCGTCGCCGATGCGGGCGTTCTTGTCGATGATCGCGTTGCGCACGAAGCAGTCGCGCCCGATGCCGAGCGACGGCGTGCTCCGGTCCGCCTGCTCGTGCTCGAAAAAGTCGGCGCCCATCACGATGGAGTGCTCGATGACCGAGCCCTGGCCGACCACGGCGCGGATCCCGATGATCGAGTGCAGGATGCGGTGGCCCGTGATGATGCAGCCCTCGGCGAGCAGGCACCGGTTCAGGTCGCAGCAGTTGATCTTCGACGCCGGCAGGTAGCGCATGTGGGTGTAGACGGGCGCGGCGGTTTCGTAGAAGGAGAAGGCGGGCCGGATCTCGGTGAGCGCGAGGTTGGCTTCCCAGAACGCCCCGATGGTTCCGATGTCCTTCCAGTAGCCCTCGAAGAGGTGGCCGTGCACGGCGAACCGCTCGATGGCGGCCGGGATCACGTCCTTGCCGAAGTCGCAGCCCTCCGTGCCGTCGAGCAGCTTCTCGAGCACGGCGGTGTTGAAGATGTAGATGCCCATGCTGGCCAGGTACCGCTCCTCGTCGAACAGCGGGGTGCGCAACTCGCTCAGCAGCGGCGTGTCGCCGGGTTTCTCGGCGAAGCGCGTGATGCGGTGGTTCGTATCGACGTGCATGATGCCGAGCGAGGCGGCCTCGGCGCGGGGCACCGGCTTGATGGCGATGGTGACCTCGGCCTTGCGGGCGATGTGCTCTTCAAGCATGCGGGCGAAGTCCATGCGGTAGAGCTGGTCGCCGGAGAGGATGACGATGTGGTCGGGGTCCTCGTCCATGAAGTAGCGGAACGACTTGCGCACCGCGTCGGCCGTGCCCTCGAACCAGCCCTGCGACTCGGGGGTCTGCTGGGCGGCGAGGATACGCACGAAGCCCCGGTGAAACTGGTCGAACTGGTAGGTGTTCTGCACGTGGTCGTGCAACGACACGCTGTTGAACTGGGTGAGCAGGTGGATGCGCCGGATGTGGCTGTTCAGGCAGTTGCTCAGCGGGATGTCCACGAGCCGGTACTTGCCGGCGATGGGCACCGCGGGTTTGGCCCGGTCGCGGGTGAGAGGCAGCAGCCGGGTCCCCGCGCCGCCCCCCATGATGACACCGATGGCCGTCATGGCGCTCTCCTTGAAAACACGTCCACGATAGGAGATGATCCGCCCGAAGCGGTTGCCTGTCAAAAGGAATTGCCGCGCCGGGCGGCGCGGGGGCGCGGGGGAGAGCCATGAAAATCGGGATCATCGGCGGGAGCGGGCTGTACGACATGGAGGGTCTCTCGGACCTGGGCGGGCAGGAGGTGGCGACGCCCTTCGGCGACCCGTCCGGCCGCGTGGTCACGGGGCGGACGGGCGGCCACGAGGTGTTCTTCCTGCCGCGCCACGGCGAGGGGCACCGGATCGCGCCGGCGGAGATCAACTACCGCGCCAACATCTGGGCCCTGAAGCGGCTGGGCGTCGAGCGGGTCGTCTCCGTCTCGGCGGTGGGCAGCCTGAAGGAGGCGATGCGGCCCCGCGACATCGTGCTGCCGGACCAGTACTTCGACCGCACGAAGAACTCCGCGGGCCAGACCTTCTTCGGCGGCGGCATCGTCGCGCACGTGGCTTTCGCCGAGCCGGTGTGCCCGCACCTGCGCGGGGTGCTGGCCGCGGCCGCGGCCTCCGCCGCCGCCGCCCGCCCCGAGTCGGCCGGCGTCCGGGTGCACGACGGCGGCACGTACGTGAACATGGAGGGGCCCGCCTTCTCCACGAAGGCCGAGAGCCTCTTTCACCGGCAGTGCGGGTTCGCGGTGGTGGGCATGACGAGCCTGGCGGAGGCGAAGCTGTGCCGGGAGGCGGAGTTGTGCTACGCGGCGCTGGCCATGGTGACGGACTACGACTGCTGGCACGAGGAGCACGAGGCGGTGACGGTGGACATGATCTACGGCCACCTGCTGGCCAACGTCGCCCTCGCGCGCGCCGTGCTGGCCGCCGCCCTGCCCGGGGTCGGCGCCTCGCGCCCGTGCGGTTGCGGCGACGCCCTGCGCGACGCCATCGTGACGCGCCCGGAGGCGGTGCCGGCCGCGCGCCGCCGCGCGCTGGCCCCGATCGTGGACAGGTACCTGGGGGCGGCGGGGTGACCCGTTTTGAGAAGGTGCGGCTGGTCGTCGGCCTGCTGCTGCTGGCCGACGCGGTGGTGGGGCTGGCCGGGCTGCGGCGCCTCGAGCGCCTGCTGCCGGGGGTGAACCTCTACCGCGTCGCGCTCGTGGAAGCGGCGGCGGGCCTGGTGCTGCTCATCCTGCACTTCACGGCCTGAACCCGCCGGGGTCAGGCGCCGTCCGGCCCGGCGTCGAGGTGCGGGCCCTGCCGGCTTTCGGGCGTGTACCCGTGCAACTCGATGGGATTCCCGTCGGGGTCCGTGATCCAGGCCTGCCAGCTGCGGTCTTCGCCGAGGGCCTCGCCCCGGACTTCGACGCCCGCCCCGCGCAGGGCGGCCAGGGTGGCCGGGAAGTCGTCGACCTCGAAACAGACGTGCCGGTACGACACGCCGTCGGGGCGTTGCCGCGGGCAGCCCGCCTGGAACAGCTCGAGGAAGGCGCGCGGGCCGGCCTTGAGGTAGACGCCGAACCGCTCGCCCCGTTCGTTCCGGAAGTCGAAAGCCGGCCGCAGCCCGAGCCGTTCGCTGTAAAAGCGAACCGAGGCGTCGAGGTCGGCGACCTCGAAACAGACATGTGCCAGGCCCCTGATCATCCGGATCCCCCTCCCGGGGTCGAGCCGGACCCTACCCCCGGCGGACACGCAGGCCAAGCCCGGACAGGCCCTCCGGTCCGGCGGACTCGCCAAACAGCCGTCCGGCGTGTCCCGTTGCCCCCCCCCGATGCGGGGCGGAGCAGGGGCGCCCCGCCGTCGGCGGGCGTGCCTTGCGAAGCGGCCCCTCCGGACCGGGTGCCCGCTCATGAAGCGATGACGGCGCTCCGGCGATACGGCGCTTGCCCCTGGCGCGCGAATTGGTAGGATGTATACATGAATCAGGGCGCGTGTTCGGAACCGAAGCGTGTGGCGGTGGTCACCGGCGGGGCGCGGGGGATCGGCAGGGCCATCGGCGAGGCGCTCGTCGAGGGCGGCGCCCGGCTCGTGGTGGCCGACATCCGCGGGGAGGCGGCCGAGGCGACGGCCGAGGCCATCCGGGCCGCCGGCGGCGACGCGACGGGGATGCAGGTCGATGTCTCCGACGAGGCGTCCGTGACGTCGCTCATGTCGGCGGTGACGGACGCGTTCGGGCGGTTGGACATCCTGGTCAACAACGCCGGGCTGTGCCGGATGGTGCCCATCCTGGAGATCGATGTGGCGGAGTGGGACCGCATCATGGCCGTGAACCTGCGCGGCACGTTTCTCATGAGCCGCGAGGCGTTCCGCATCATGAAGGACCAGCGCTCGGGCAGGATCATCAGTATGGCTTCCGCCGCGGCCAAGATGGGCGGGAAAGCGGCGGGCGCGCATTACTCGGCCTCGAAAGCCGGGGTGATCTGCTTTACCAAGTCGCTGGCCCTGCAGGCCGCTCCGTATCACATCAACGTCAACGCCGTCTGCCCCGGGCCGACGGTCACGGAGATGACCGATGCCTGGGGGGAGCAGGTCAACGAGGAGTTCGCCGCCCGGATCCCCTGGCGGGAGTACGGCCGGCCGGAGGATGTCGCCGGCGGCGGTGGCGTTCCTGGCGTCCGAGAAGGCCCGCTACATCACCGGCGAGATCCTGGACGTCAACGGCGGCCTGGTCATGGACTAGGAACGGAGGCGAACGCATGCCCACGGCTATACGGCGCATCAAGCGCCCCAAGCTGACCGAAACCGTCGCCGACCGGCTGGCCGTCGCCATCCGCAAAGGGGACTTCGCGCCGGGCGAGATGCTCCCGACGGAACGGGAACTGGGCGAACGCTTCGGCGTGAGCCGCAACGTGGTGCGCGAGGCGGTGAACGAGCTGCGGACGCGCGGGCTGGTGAGCACGCGGCAGGGTTCGGGTTCGGTGGTCAGCGACGACATCCATAAGCCGGTGCGCCGGGTCATGGAGGACCTGCTGACGGGCCGGGACGGGGCGGAGGGCAAGCTGATCGAGCTGAGGCGCACGCTGGAAGTGCACATCGCCGAGCTGGCCGCGGAACGGGCGACCGAGGCGGATATCCGGGGCATGGAGGCGCTGTTGAGCGAATTCGACGCCGCGGGCGGGGACCTCGGCCGTTGCGCCGGGCTGGACGTGGCCTTCCACCGGGCGCTGTGCCGCGCCGCGCACAACGAGCTGTTCGGCGTGGTGGTCGAGCCGCTGAACGAACTGCTCACGGCCACGCGCCGACGCGCGTTGCAGCGTTCCGGGATGGAAGAGGCGGCGCGCTCGCACCGGGCGTTGCTGGAGGCCATCCGCTCGCGCGATGCCGCGGGCGCGACGCGCTGCATGACGGAGCATATGGACCTGACCCTGGAAGGGTGGCGCAAAACGAGGGAAGGCTTATGACCACGATCGATGTTCCCCTGATCGACACCCATCTTCACCTCTGGGATCCCGCGGTGCTCCGCTATCCCTGGCTCGCGGACGTCCCCCGGATCAACCGGCCCCACCTCCCCGCCGACTACCGTGCGGCGACGGAAGGGCTGCCCGTGGAGAAGATGGTGTTCGTCCAGTGCGAGGCGGATTCCGCGCAGTACCGGGACGAGGTGGCCTGGGTGACCGAACAGGCCCGCGCCGAACCCCGTATCCGGGCCATCGTGGCCTGGGCGCCCCTGGAGCGCGGAGACCGGGCGCGGCAGGCGCTGGACGCGCTGGGCGAGACCTGTTCCCTGCTGCGGGGCATCCGCCGCATCATCCAGTTCGAGGCGGACCCCGCGTTCTGCCTGCAGCCCGGGTTCGTCGAGGGGACGCGGGCCCTCGCGGAGCGCGATCTGCATTTCGAGATCTGCATCAAGGGCGACGAGCAGTTCAGGAACACGCTGGAGCTGGTCCGCCGGTGTCCGGACGTGCGGTTCATCCTCGACCACATCGGCAAGCCGTTCATCAAGGAACGGATCATGGAGCCGTGGGCCGGCTACCTGCGCGAGCTGGCCGGCCTGCCCAACACCTGGTGCAAGATGTCGGGGCTGGTCAACGAGGCGGACTGGGACCGGTGGGTGCCGGATGACCTGCGGCCCTACATCGACCATGTGATCGACACGTTCGGTTTCGATCGCGTGATGTTCGGCGGCGACTGGCCGGTGGTCACTTTGGCCGCCACGCCCCGGCGCTGGATCGACGCCCTGTGGAACACCCTCGGCGGCTGTAGCGGGGAGGAGCGGCGGAAACTGTTTCACGACAACGCGGCGACGTTCTATCGCCTGTAGGAGGACCGGGATGAGAGGACTGACGGACAAGGCGGCCATCGTGACGGGGGGCTCATCGGGCATCGGCCGAGCCTGCGTGGAACGGCTGTGCGAGGAGGGGTGCGCGGTCACCTTCTCGGGCGTGAGCGGATTGGCGAGACGACGGCAAAGGAGTTGACCGATCGCGGTTTCAGGGTGCGGTTCCTGCAGGGCGACATGGGCGAGGAGTCGTTCTGCTCGGAGCTCGTCGCGGCCGCCGTGGCGCACGTGGGGGCGGCTGGACTACCTCGTCAACAACGCCTTCTCGTTCACGGCCAAGGGACTGGACGCGACCCGCGCCGATTGGGAACGCGTCATGAACGTCGGGCCCGATGGCCTATGCCACGATGGGGCAGCAGGTCTTTCCGCACATGCAGAAGCAGGGCGCGGGGGCGATCGTGAACATGTCGAGTATCTCGGCGCACATCGCCCAGCCGGACCGCTGGACCTACAACGCCGCCAAGGGCGCCGTGAACCAGCTCACGCGCTGCATGGCGCTGGACATGGCCCCGAAGGTCCGGGTGAACACCTGCAGCCCGGGTTGGATCTGGACGCGCGAGGTGGACAAGGCCGCCGGGGGCGACCGCGAGAAGTGGGGGCCCGTCTGGGGCAAGTTCCACATGCTGCGGCGCCTGGGGACCGTGGAGGAATGCGCCTCGGTGACGGCGTTCCTGCTCAGTGACGAGGCCTGGTTCGTCACCTCCGCCGAGCTGATGGTGGACGGCGGCTATCGCGGCATGGGCAGCGAGGGGCTGGGCGAAGCCTCGTCGTTCGCCGGGAGCGCGTGAAGCCGGACAGGGGGCGGGGCGCCGCGGGCGGGTTCCTTCGGACCGCGCCGACGGCCCGGCCGGGCGTGCGCATGCCCGGGGCGGGAAGACGATGTGAGGGGACGCTTGCCGGGGCGCCGGGGGCCGGGCACCAGGATGACGGGAGGGAACAGAGACCGTGAGCGAGGCCTTGTTGAACTACGTGGACGGGGCCTGGACGGAAGGCTCCGGCGGGAAGACGCTGGCGAACGAGAACCCGGCCCGGCGCGGCTCGGAGCTGAACCGGGCCCAGGCTTCGACCGAAGCCGACATGGAGGCGGCCATCGCCGCGGCGGCGGGGGCCTTCCCGGCGTGGCGGCGCACCCCCCTGGTTGAGCGGCAGGGACACGTCGGCCGCTTTCTTTCGGAACTGGCGGACGCGCGCGAGGAGCTGGCGCGGATCGTCGCCCTCGAAAACGGCAAGACCCTGGCGGAAGCGCGCGGCGAGGTGGACTCGGCGCTGCTGGAAGGACGGCACCACCGGCAGCAGGTGAGCGTATTCGCGGGGGAGGCCGCGCCGAGAAGCGGGGGCCGCGTCACGGCCTGGGAGCAGTTCCATCCCCTGGGCGTGGTCGGCGTGATCAGCCCCTGGAACTACCCCGTGAACGTCATGTGCCGCAAGACGCTG
>CAVUUJ010000003.1:0-18935 GCA_963744655.1 uncultured bacterium
GCCTTGGGGTTGCCGCGCAGGGCGTCCACGGTGTTCGCGGCGAAGCTGTAGATCTTTTCGGGGCCCTCGTACATCAGCCCCCCGTAGTTCAGGTTCCCCACCGCGAGCCCGGTGATCTCGTAGGGACTGTACGACCGCCCCGTCACCTCCCGGTAGACCGTGTCCGCCACGTAGCCCATGGCGAAGCTGGCGACGAGATACCGCAGCGCCTGGGCCTTGAGCTTGGGGTCCTGCATCGCCGCGGCCTCGACGGTCGGGCCCACGCGTGACAGCCCCTGGAGCACCGTCTGCATCCTCCCCCGCGGGAAGGTGAGGAGGTTGTCCACGGCCCGCGCGGTGTTGGAGCCCTGGGAGGCAGGGGGCTTCATGTAGCGCTCGTAGGTGAAGTGCACCGCGCGGGTGGCCTGCTCGGCCACGTAGCGGGCGAAGGCGTCCCCGCCCTGGCCGCCGAGGATCTCCAGCGCCCGCGCGGATTGCGAGGAGGTCAGCTCCCCCGCCCCGCTCTGGCGCATCACCCGCGAGAGGGTTTTGGGGTCGGTCGCGTAGCCGGGGTTTACGTTGAGCGCCCGTCGGGCCGAGGCCAGCCGGCCCGAGAAGGCGAAGTACCGGTTCACGGTATCCGTCCGGCCGATGATGTTGGCGGCATCGGCGACCCGGTTCAGCTCCTGGAGCCACGGCAGGTAGTCGCCGAACCGGTTGCGCGCACCGGAGTAGAGCTGCAAAAAGTCCTCCCGGATCCCCGCGCTCTGCTCCACCCGCCGGGCGAAGTAGTCGGCATCCGGCCCGATCAGCCGCCGGACGCGGAGCAGGTCCTCCCATCGCCCGTACCAGGCGAGGTTCTGCAGGAGGTTGCGGAAGCCCACGATCGGCGAGTTGAAGAGGGTCGTGGCGACCTGGGCGTAGATGCTCTCCCCGATCCCGACGAGCGAGCCCGAGGGCGGATGGTTGGCGGTGAGCTCGGTCACGTTCGATTCCAGCGCCCGCAGCACCGCGTCGGGATCCCTGAAGAGGCCGCGGTTGGTTTCGATGTGGGACCGCATCCCGTCGAGCATCGCCCGCAGCTTGGCGCGGAAGAAGAGCGTCCGCGCCTGGGCGGTGGTGATGCGCCGCATCGGCGTGGCGCCGGCCGCGGTCTCCAGGTCGTACTCCTGCAACATCTGCCGGAAGGTGTAGTTGGACTCCACGCTCCCCAGGTCGGGCTGGCGGTCCCCGTTCAGGGCATCGGCGAACTGCTTCAGGTATCCCGGCTGGGTGAGCCGGCGGGTGAGGTCCTGCCGGATGGTGGATGCCTTGTGGAAGAGCCGGCCCAGGGGGAGGCCGCTCTTGCGCTCGAGACTGTCCCAGAAGTGCTGCGCGTCCTGGAACGTGGAGGCCGAGGCGCGCTTCCCGCCGTAGGCCTTGCGCCAGACGGCCTTCGTCTTCGCGATCCGATCCCGGATCGCCGGGGCATCGGAGAGGTCGGGCGGCTGGGCGTAGCGGGCGGCGGATGCCTGGCTCCGCACGTGCTTCTCGATGGCCTGCGCCTGGATCTCCGTCAGGTCGGGCCTGCCCCCCGCGACGGCCGAGTGGATGCGGTCGATGTCGGATTGCGTGAGCGCGCCGGACTCGATGGCGGACTTCTCCAGGGCGCGGAGCCGCTTGAGCGTCTTGACCTTCGCCGGGGCGTAGTGGGGCAGGATTGCGCTCTTCTGCCGGGCCGCGATGGCCGCGAGCGTCCTGCGCGAGGCGGCCGAGGCGATGGTCCCGGCGCGCTGCCAGGCGGCGTTGCCCGATCCCCGCGTGAGGCCGTAGGGGTGCCGCTTCCCGCGCCAGGGCTGGTAGCGGCGTGGGGTACTTCTTCGGGGGCCGCGCCGGGGGCGCGTTCGCCAGGCGCGCAGCGGAGCGGCCGCGCCGGTTGGCGGCGGGGCCGGCCGGGAGCGCAGCGTACCGCAGCCGGCACCGGCAGTTCATGTGGGCCGGGGGTCCCCGGTGACCGCTCGGGGAACTCGGCATCCATCGGGAGCCAGGGCGACTCGGCGTTGCCCAGGCAGACCGGACAGGTGCGCTCGTCGGGATGCACGACCCACCGCTTGTGCGTCCGGCCCCGGCGGCGCTGACGCATCCGCTCGATGGCGTTGAAGGCGGACCGGACGATGGTGGCGAGGTAGGTCTCGCGCTTGTTGGTCAGGAGGCCGGCGAGCCGGTCCGGCGGAAGCGCTCGGGATAGAGGCGCTGCGTCTCCTCCCAGAGGGCGCGGGTGGCGGGATCGGTTTCCCGTCTTGCGAGGAAGAACGCGTCGCCCTCTGCCTGCTGCCTTAGCAGCGAGCGCTTTTCGGACTCCGTCAACGGTCGGGCGATAGGTGAGGAGATACCGCGCCTGCGATTCGGTGAGCTGCCTGAGATGGGTGTAGCCATAGTCATGGAGGACCCCTTCCAGTTTCCCGGGCCCGTACGTCTCGATGATACGCGCCTCGGTATCGGGCTGCAATGCGATGGTGCGGCCGTCGTGGCCGGTGTACGTGTTGCGAGCGAGCCCAGCGACGCCATGGCGACGACCTCCGCGCCCTGGGCCGTGACGTAGCGGTGCAGGGCGGCAAGGGTCGAGGCGGTGGTGACCATGTCATCCACCAGGATGACTTTCGCGCCGGCGGGGATCTCACCCTCGAACGTGGGCGGAGTGGCCAGCCGGTAGGCCGCCCCGGTATCAGTGTGTCCGGTCACGTTCGACTGGTACACGCCCGAGATGACTTCCATGCCCGTGGCGTCGCTGATGCGGTACGCGAGGGCCTGGGGGATGACGTTCTTTCCTGTCTCCTGGGCTTGGACGTAGAGAAGCTTCGCATCGGGGTACTTGTCCGCGATGGCGCGGCAGTACTTCACGGGCACATGCGCCTCGGCGAGACGGGCGGCCGCCTCAAGGTCGCCGGTCTTCTTCGCGGCGAGGTACGTCGCGCCGCGCTTCTTCGGATCGCCCGGCACGGGCGCCTCGCCGGGCAGGCGGAAGAAGTTGTTCCGCGTCAGGTGCATCAGGCGCGGGAAGTTTTGGGGGATGCCGGCATCGGCGCGGGCGGCCGGGGCGGCGCCCCGGGGCGTCCCGCCGTAGGGGGCCGGGGCCTCGCGCACGGCGGCGGCGAGGACGCGGCGTCGTGCGGCGGAGGCGATCGTGCCCGCACGCTGCCAGTGCGGGTTCCCGCTGCCGCGCGTGCGGCCGTAGGGGTGAGTTCCGTCCCGGGATCGGGCATCGGGGCCGCGAGCGCCGTGGGCGGACGCCGCGCCGGCGGGCCCCCGGCGTTGGCGATCCGCCGGTTCGACACGCGCGCCATCGCCGGCAGGCCGTGGCGGGCGCGGGCGGCGTTGAGCGTGGCCAGCGCCTCGGGCGGGGGCAGCGTGTGCTTCCAGACGCGGTGGTAGAGCGCCTCGGCCCGGGCCGCGGGGCTGGATCGCAGCCGCGCGGGATCCGCGGCCCGGTATTCGGGCGCGAGCTTCCCGGCCCGCAGCCTGGCGCGGAGCCGGCCAAAAAGGCCCGTGCGGGGTCCGGCCAGGGCGCGGCAGAGGAACGACTGCGCCGCCGCGGTGGCCGTGGCCTCGCGGGGCGTCATGCCGCCCTGCAGGACGTTCAGGAGCGCGAGGGTGCCGAGTCCGAGCAAGGGCCCGCCGGGGATCGAGTAGAGCGCGCCGAAGAGCGCGCCGCCGACGGCGCCCGACGCCCCCGAGGCGGCGGCCGCGCCGGGGCCGTATCCGAGTCCGCGTGCGGCGCCCATCGCGCCCGAGGTCGATGGCGAGGCGGTAGACCGCCTGGGCGCGGGCCGCGAGCTGGGGCGAGAGGCCCTTGCGCTGCAGGAAGGCGGCCAGCCCCTGGCCGGTGACCGCGATCGAGGCGCCGTAGAAGGCGGCGATGTCGAAGACGAGCCCGATCGCCTCGTCGTCCCGCTCGAACTGACGGTAGACGCTGCCCGGCGTTCGTGCGCGGGTACTTGGCGAGGATGGCGTCGAAGGCCGCCTGGTCGCCGGCGACGTAGGCGTCGGCGAGGGCGGCGATGTCATCCGGCGGGATCTTCGGCGTACCGTCCGGGCCGTACAGGTCGCCGATCAGGGCCGGAAACGCCTCGTCGTCCCGGAGGCGGAAGGCATCCTCCAAGCCCTGGACGTAGACCGGGGAGAAGGACTCCAAGGCCTGGACGATCCCGGCCGTGTCGTTGTTTTCCCAGGCTTCGAGCAGCCGCGCCTGCGGGCCGTACTTCGCCGCCCCAAAAGTCCGCGTGCCGCTTCTCGCGCGGGCGTGAGCGGGACCGCCGGCTGCGCGTGGGCGCGTTCGTAGTCCGAGATCGACGCGTAGGCCCATGACCGCGCCCGGCGCGCCGCGGCCGAGGCGCGTGTGCCGGCGGCCTGCCAGGCGGCGTTGCCGCTGCCGCGGGTCAGGCCGTAGGGGTGGCCCGTCTTCGTTCCCCGTGAAGCTGGGGAACTACGCCGAGGCAGGCGGCTGGTGTCAGTGGTCGCGCTGGGGGGCATGGTCCGAGGCTACGGCGGCGAGGGTGGCGAGCAAGAGGTCAGCCGATAACGGCTGACCGCCGTCGTAGCGGGGCGGACAGGCGGCGGGCGGCGGTGTCCGTCGCGGTGGCGAGCCGCCGGAAGCTCCCCGTCGGCACGAGGGCCGTCCGCCCCAGGTTCGCCAGGGCCAGCGCGACGACGGCGTCGTCGTGGAAGCCCGGCGGGGCGTTGTAGCTGACGTTGCCGAAGGCGCTGATGGCGTACTCGTATCGCTTCAGCTCGTCGATCAGCACGCTCCAGTCCGACGGGATCGCGATGTCCCGCTGCTCGATCGCCACGATGAGGCGCTGGATCAGCATCGCCTTCGTGTGCTGCGTGAAGCGGTAGGGCTCGATCCGGGGCAGGTGCGGCAGGAGGTCGTCGTAGATCGGATCGCCCACGCCCGTCGCGTCGAGGATCAGCGTGGCGTTCCACCTCCGGACGAAGTGCAGGATGCGCTCCTTCTGCAGCGGCCACTGGAGCCGGTTGAACCGCTCGAACTCAAGCGCCCGGCCCGTGGGGCCGTGCATCGCGACGAGCACGGTGAAGTCCGTGTGCTTCGCCAGGTCGCATCCGACCGACGACCGGCCCGCCCCGGGGCATCGGTGTGTCGGGCGGGACGAGGCACTTGTCGACGCCGCGGAAGACGCCGGCGGAGTCCTCCAGGAAGGCGGCCTCGTACTCCTGCCGGAAGATGTCCGTGGGCAGCTCCCGCTTCGCCTGGTCCCACTCGCCCTTCGGGAAGTAGGGGTTGTCGCGCGACTCGAAGTGGAAGCTGGCGTACCGGTCCTCGAGCGGGTCGTTCCCCCTGGAAAACATGTCGAAGAACCAGTTCCGGCCCCTGGGCGTGCCCATCCAGACCGCCCAGCCCTGGGTATCGGAGAGCGTGGGCCGCAGGATCGAGGTCCAGACGAGGTAGGGCACGAGCGCGGCCTCGTCGACCACGATGCCCCGGAATCCGAAGGATCGGATGTTCTCGGGGTTGTCGGCCGAGAGGAAGTAGACGACCGACTCGCCGATGGGCGATTGAATCGTGCAGATGACGGGGTTCTTGCTCTTGAAACTGCAGAGGTCGCCGGCGATCTCCCGCATCGCCTCCACGCCGCGGTCGGCGACCATGTACGTGGGGGCGATCCACCCGTAGGTGCCGGGGGCCTCGGTGTAGGCGCGGTCAAATATCTCCGCGGCTAGGCACCGGGTCTTTCCGAATCGTCGTCCGGCGCAGACGGTTCGGAACCGGAAGCGTCGGGCTCCGTGGATGCGTCGCTGGGCGGCATGGGGTCTGTATCGAGCGGTTGCCATGATTTCGGGGTGGGTTTCGGGAGCGTATTGGCGCGGGGCTTCGGCAGGAGCGGCAGGACGATGTTGCGGAAGAAGGCGTATCCGTCCTTGTGGATCGCGGCCGCCAGGGCGCGTTCCAGCGCCGCGCGGTTGCGGCGGTTGGAGAGGACGCGGTCCAGCGAGTCCAGCGCCGCCGACCGTCCCGCCGGCGTCCCCGGCTTCGGCCGCCCGCCGGGGTTCGGCGAGTCGCCCTTGCGCCAGGCGCGGCCGGGCCGCCTGCCCTTCGCGGGCGCACCCTTCACCTTCGTCTTCGCCGGCTCCTGCGGATCGCGGTCCATGATCCTGAGCGTAGGGCGGGACCGGTGGCAGGCAACGGGCCGGCACGCGCGAAGCGCGGGAGAGAGCGCGCGGCGTGACATCCTGCGGTGGCACGACGCGCGCCCGTCAGCCCCGGTGCATCGGGGCGTTCCTCATCGATGGCGCCGCGCGGCGGGCGTGACATCCTGTGGTGGCGCGACCGGCGGCATCGGCGCCGGCCATCGGGGGAGTGGGTCCGGGTAGAGGGGTGTCTCCCCTCTGCCCGGCCGCGCCGGGAAGCCGCCCCGCCTGGGGGCGGCCTCCCTTGCGGCCGGCCGCTGGGGTCTTGGCTATCCCCGCATGTTCAAGCCTGGATTATTCACGAAGGCGTGAACAATCCACCGCTCCGCGGCCGTGATGTGCCCACGCTGTGGGCACAAACGGGGCGTTGCCGGCCGGTTGCGCCCGGCGCATCCCAGCGTCGGGCGGGGGCTCGATGAGGTCGAAGTAGTCGTAGAGTTCCCCGATCCCGCCGAACGGGTCGCCGTCGGCGAGGTACGTCTCCTCGGTGACCGCGTTCCAGTCGTCGCCCGCGCCGCGCGGGTCGTCGAACACGCGCACCACCACGGCTATCGTGTCCAGTTGCCGCGCGAGGCGGCGCGCTTTCGCGTAGGCTTCGTGCATCTTCATCGGCGGTGCCTCCATCGCAGGAGGGGCGCCCCGGCGCGGGCCGGAGCGCCCCGGGTGGGTCAGTTGCCCGCGGCCTCGATGACCTCGGCGAGGTCCGCGGCCTCGGATTCCGCGTGTGCCTCCTTCCAGCGCCGCCGCCGTTCGGCGAGCCCCTCCGCGTAGCCCTTCAGCAGGGCGTCGGCCCGGTTGGGGTAGACCATGAGCGGGGAGCCGCTCACGGCCCGCCGGTACGCGGCCCAGTAGGCGCGCTTGTTCTTCTCGCGCTCCGCGTCCCGATTTGTCGGATGGACCTGAGCCTGAGCCTCTCCGGAGGCCGTGTCGGTCGTTGTGTGCGTCGTGGTCATGTCTCTCTCTCCTCTCTGGGGTTTGTCCCCGGTTTGCCGTCTGTCCTTTCGCCGTCGCCTCACCCGAAAAGCGGGCCGGCGCGGGCGGCATGGGGGATTCCCTTCAGGGGGGCACCGGCCCCGCAGGGGTGCCCCCGCGCCGAAAGGACCGCGGTGGGCGACGGCGAGAGGACAGTCGGCAAGGCCGCGCCGGGGGCGGACCCGAGGAGAGAGAGACGGTCCGCGAGGAGACCGCGACGCCGGGGCACAACGAGCGATCACGGCCGGCGGGGAGCGCAGCGACCCTCTTCCACGGCATCATCCTCATCCGGGCCGCCCGGCCCGGCCGCGCGGTCGGGGACCGGGCTTCCGCGACCCGATGGCGCGGACGGGATCCGCCGGGCGGCATCTCGCTGAGGGGCATGGTCCCGACAGAGCGGAGGGCGGCAGGGCGTGCCGTAGCGGGGGGCGCGGCGAAGCGGGCCGTGCGGGCGTGGGGCCGGGCGAGCATCGCGAGGTCGGGTATCCCCGCGCCCGAGCCGGACCGCGCCGCGACCAGGCGCGGAGGCCGGAGCGGTCATCCCCGCGGAGCGGGCGTGCCGCGGAGGACCGTAGCGCCGTCGAGCGGAGGCTCGCCCGGTAGTCCCGGAGCGTCGGAGGGATGATGCCCCGCTCATCACGGTCGCATCCTGTCCCTCGGGGGCTCGGGGCATCCCCGGCAAGAGCCGGCCGACCCCCTGGGAGGCCGTGGGGCCGACCGACCCGAGCCGCATGGTCCCGGACCGTCATCGGGCCGGGTCGATGCGGGCGGACCAGGCGGGCGGCCCCGTGAGCTCCAGGGTCGCGTTCGTGGGGCGGAGCGGAGGCCCGGAGCGGGGGGTGCGGTGCGGCCTGCCGGGACGCGCGCACCCCTTGCGGAGCGGCCGGAGCGGAGCCATCAGAATGCGTCGCTGGAGCGTGCTGAGACCTTCGCTGATAAGTGGGTCGAAAGGCCTGTTTCGCCGCTGAGATTGGCGCCCGCAGGAGGGAGCGCGGAGCCCGTCCCCGCCCGATCCGCGCCACGTGACGGAACGCCCCGTTATGCGACGCGCGGGAGGGGCCGTTCACGGCGGGAACCCGCGCGTGGCCCGAGCTTGTCGAGGGGCGAACGCATAACGGACGTTCAGTCGAGTGGCGTCACCGGAGCGATAGCGGAGGGCGAGCAGCGGACGTGACATCCTCCGGTGGCACGGCCGATGCCGGGCGGGGCGGTGCGGAGCGCGACCGACGGAGGGCGCTGGGGGCCGCGAAGCCGCGTTTGCGGCCGCCAACGGCCGCATCACGCGGTACGCGGCGGCGAAGAGCGCAGTCTGCATCCGGCCGCAGCGGATTCCACGCGAGTCTGCGCGGCCGCCGCATCCTATCCGCTTCGCGAGCACGCGATCGCCGCCGGCGCACCGCATGCGCAGGACGGGGCTGATCGCGGGAAGCATCAGCACGCCGTGACGCGGCAGGCGGCATCATCGCGCCACGTGACGCTCCGCGAACGTGGCTGCGCCAGGAACACGGAGGGCGCCGAAGGCGGCACCCGGAGCGAGCCCCGGACATCCGGGGCGAGTGAGAAGGCCGAGCGGTGAGCGAGCCCGAAGTACTCCGGCCCCCCGAGACTTCGGGGGGAGGCGCCCGCGGCATAGCCGGCATCGGAACGAACATCATGAAGCCAGGGCGCACGATCGGCACGGTGCATCGGCGGTATCGCCATCGAAGCGCGGAGCGCGGGAATCACCCGACGGGCGCGGAGCGCCCGGAGACCTTGCCGGTTCGGCGTCCCGAGCCTGCCGAGGGACGAACCGGCCAGCCCAAGGGGCTCCCCCCGCCGCGGGGGTGCGGGCGCGACGGCGTAAGCCGGAGTCGCGCCCGCGGGGGGCCGGAGCCGACCATCAAGCCATCGGGAAACGCCTGATCCCGGCATCCGGTTCTCCCCGATCCGCGGCGTAAGCCGCTGGAAGGGGGAGAGGTAGAAATGGCGCTTGCTGCGTGGCTATTCCGGTCAGCCCGCAGCCTCGCGCTCCCCGCCGATGTCGCCCGTTTCTTCTGCCGCACCCGCTCGCAGCGCCCCCTCCGCCCTCTCCACCGCCTCGGGCATCGGCGCGGTGAACCTGCGGCGCCACGAGGTGACAGCGCAGCAGGTGGTTGTTCTTCCGGGCGCAGCCGAGGGTGACGAAGAGGTACTGCGCCCCGGCGAGGCAGTTGTCCACGATGACCTGGAGGGCCGGGGCAGGAAGCCCGGTGGCCCGCTGCATCTCCTCGGAGGCCTTCAGGAGCGCCGCGGCGTTGGCCTTGATGGTGGCGATGTCCTCCTCGGCCTCGCGGGGCGAGACGAACCGGGTCTCGGCGACCTTGTTGCGCTCCCCGGGCTCGGCGACGGTGAGGTAGATCTTCTTCACGGATGGGCTCCTTTCCGGGTGGCGTAGGCGAGGATCGCCAGGGCGTCGGCGGTCTTCAGCGTGACGTTCAGGTGCGGGTGCGCCCGCGCCATGAGCTCCCGGATGGCGCGCTTCCGGGTCGGCTTGTCCTTCGGCAGCGTGCCGAGCGCCCTCTGCCAGACGCCGGGCGCCACCTCCTCGAACGGGATCCCCAGGGCGTAGAGCGCCGCCTCCAGGTGGCCGCAGTGCCGGGCGAACTTGGCGGCGCTGTTCGGGTGGTCGCCCGGCATCCAGTAGCCGACCTTCTCCACGAGGGCCCGGAGGGGCCCCATCTCGGCGCTGAGCGCCCTCAGCAGGTCGACCTGCGCCGTCATGCCCTCCGGCATCGGGAAGGCCCTCACGACGCCGTGAGCGTCCAGCACGGCCAGCCCGCCCTGGGCGCCGGGGTCGATGGCGAGGAGGGGTGTGGCGATCATGGTGCGTGTCCTTTCGTGTGGGGTTGCGGGACGCCGGGTTTAGAAGCGCGGAGTTTGCGCCGCGCATGGGTAGAGAGGCCCCAGGTTAGAGTTAGAGCGGCGGCGGCTCCTAAGAAGGGCCGCCGCCTGTCTAACTTAGAAGCGCGGTTAGAAGCGCCGGCGTTTCTAGCCGTTCTAAACTTTGCTTGACGCACGGCGTATCTCCTCGATCTGGTCAGGCGTTCCGAGCCAGGACTCGTGGGTCGCGCGCTGACGGACGTGGTGGCAGGCGAGGCGGCCCGCCTGGACGAGCCGGGCGCGCAGCTCGCGGCAGCGGTCCCGGCTCCCCGCGATGGGCGTGGCGAGGTCCTGGAACATCCCGGCCCGCAAGGGGCCGTCCCCGAACAGCGCCATGGCCTGCTCGAAAAGCGTGTCCACGGGCGGGCGCGGCTTCTTCTTCGGGGCTGCGGGCTGCCGGAGGTCCTGCGGGTCGAGGGTCTCGTCCCTGACCATGCGCGGGAACCGCCAGCGGATCGTGAAGTCCGGCTGGGGCGGGAAGTTGCGCAGGACCATGTTGACCGCGAAACAGTCTTCCTCCTCGTGCTGGGTGGCGGTGACGATGGCGTCGGGGTCGCGGGCGAAGACGCCCGATCCGCTGATGCGGTCGATGGCCTGCTTGGCGGCGGCGTTCCCCTTGGCGTAGTGGGCGCCGAAGGCGACGGCCGCGCCGGTCTTCACCGCGAGCGACTCGATCTCATTGCAGACCGCGCCGATGTCGCCCGCGTTGTTCTCGTCCCTGCCCTGCAGCGTCTTGTAGATCGGGTCGGGGATGATCAGGCCGTACCCCTCGCCGTCGATCCGGCGCAGGAGTTCGGGCAGGAGGCGCGTGAGGGGGGCCGAGCGCCCGCGCAGGTTCCACAGGTGCAGGCCCCCGGGGACGCCGACGCGGCGGTCCATGGCGATGGCGCGCAGCCGGCGGTGGATGCCGAACTCCTGCAGCTCGAAGTTGACGTACAGGACGCGGGAGCGCGTGGTGCAGAACCCGAGCCAGTCGAGGCCCGTCGCGACGGCGAAGCCCATGTCGAGGAGCGTCCAGGTCTTGTAGGCCTTCGAGGGCCCGCCGTAGATGAGCTTCGATCCCTGGTGCAGTAGCCCGTGGACGATCTCGGGCGGGACGGGGATCTCGCGCTCGGAGAAGTCCTTTGCGGACACGATGGGCGGAAGGTCGGAAACGGGCGCCTGGGCCTCCTCCTGCTCGCTTAGCGCCCGCACAAATGCCTCGCCGCCCTCCATCTCCCGCGATACGCGCAAGGCGACGTCGAAGGGCGTGCGGTCCTCGGGCTGGGCCTGGGATTGCGGGGGCGTCACGGCAGGACCTCCGGGTCGAAGTGCAGGATCTGCTGGCGCGCCACGGCCCGGCCGCGGTCGTTCAGGCGCACGCCGCCGGGCATCCGGACCCACTGGCAGCGCGTCCACGTGTGCGGATCGGCACCAAGGGCCACGGCGAGGCTGAAGAACGTCCGCTGCTCCCGCTCCGGCAGCCCCGATGCAGGGGAACCAGCCGTGGAGCGACTTGCCCCCGGAATCGACCACGAGGGCGAGCGGCAGGATGCGGGCGAGACGGGAGAAGATCTTGCGCTGATCGGGCCGCGGGAGGGCGTCGTGCTCCACGACGAGGAAACGCCTGGGGCCGGTGTTCGCGAGGCAACGCGCCGAGGCCGCACCGTCCTGGGTCAGGCCCGTAGGCGCGGTCATGGGGTTCGGGACGATGAACTGGTATCGGTACGCCTTGGGGGCCAGCTCGCCGACCGGCAGCACCTCCGCGCGGCTGACGAGCGTCCCGGCGCAGACCAGGGCGTCTCCGGGGAAGAGCGACCGGACGACCTCGCGCGGGTCGCACCGGGGCGGATGCGGCGGGAGCGTGTCTTCGCCTCGCTCGAGGACCTCGGCCAGGAGCGACTCGGAGACTTCCGGCGGGGGCTCCACCGGGCGCGGCGGCAGGGCCGCTGGCGCGCGGGCGTCGGCCCCCACGGCCTTGCGGACCGTGCGCAGGATCTCGGCGTCGGGCACGCGGCGCTCGGACCAGCGATCGGCGCACGCGCGGAGGATGGCGGCGATGGTGTCGGGCCGGTGGCGGTTGCGGAGGGCCAGGGCCGCCGAGAAGAGCCAGCGGTGCCCACGCCCCGGCGGTGGGTACGCGGCCATGAGGCGGGTGGCGTACGGCGTGTATGGCGAGAGGACGGCCATGGGTCACCGGTCGGACTGGTGGTTGGCGCATTCCTGGCGCGCGAACTGCAATGGCGTCATGACCCCCTCCCCTCGCTCTTCGTGTCCTTCGTGGCTTCGTGGTTCGCCCGGGTCCGCGGGTCGTACCGCTTCAGGTGCCGCCAGAGCGCGCAGGCGTGGCAGGAAGGCCTCGTAGAGGGCCGGGAGGTCCTCGTGCTTGCAGACCTCCATCCGGCCGGGCTCGGTGGTCGAGATGTAGACGTTCGCGGCCAGGACGCGCGGCAGGGCCTCGGGGCCGTAGGCGGCGGCCGCGTAGGCGGCGAGCTGCATCCCCTGCCCGTCGTAGGGCGTGCAGGGCTTGCCGGGCTGCGTCTTGCGCGTCTTCCAGTCGAGGATGCCCAGGCCGTGCTGCCGGCGGCCGTAGGTGAAGAGGGCGTCCACGCGGCCGGCGTAGCCCTCGGCGACGTTCACCAGGACCTTCTCCCGGTCCGTGAACGCGATCGCGGTCTGGGCGGTCCATGCGGTGACGGGGAGGATGTAGGGCGAGAGCTCGTCGGGGTACGGCTCCCCGCCCAGGGCGTGGTCGAGGGCGTCGTGGATGCGCGTCCCCAGGTCGGCGGCGTCCTGCACCTGCTCGAAGGCGGCGCTCTTCACCCGCTCGAGCCAGTAGGCGTCGGACTCCTCGCCCTGCCGGGGGCTGCGCCCGGCGGCCAGGGCGACCTGGTTCATCTTCCAGGTGTCGAGCCCCGGCTTGGCGAAGACGCCGAGGACGGAGGTGACCGACGGCAGGAGCTTCATCCGGCGGGCGTCGCGGATCGTCGTCGGCCGCTCGCCCGATCCGTCGCGTGTGAACTGCTTGTGGGCCGGGTGCCCGCCCGGCGTGTACCAGTGGGCGCTGTTGACGGTCTGTTTCGTGAGGATGGCCATGTCCGGGTCTCCAGGTTTCAGGTTTCGGGTTTCAGGGGGGCGGCCGCGGGCTGCGCTGGGGCCACAGCCCGCGACCTTCGGTGCCTGCCTCAGAACGGCAGCTCCTCCTCGTCGTCCTCCACGGGCGCCGGCGCGGGCGGCGGCGGCGGGATGCCACCGTTCTGGAATCCATTCGGGTCTTCCTTCGTGACCTTCGTGGCTTCGTGGTTCGCGGTCTGGCCGTAGCCCTCCGGCAGCGGCGAGATCGCGGCGATCGCGGCGAAGAACTCGCCCGGCGCCGAGCGCTTCTCGACGTGCTCGACCGTGAGCAGGACCTTCCGGCCCTTCAGCTCGACGTAGTCCCATCCCATCCGGGGCGCCTCGCCCAGGAGGCTCTTGAGGAACCCGAACAGGTTCGAGTTCTCGTTCCCGCTGATCCGCATCACGCGCGAGGTGAGGCGGAACTTCGCGTCCGCACGGTCGCGGAACCCGAACAGGAACTGGGTCACGTCGACCTTCTCGGTCTCCTCGCTCTGGTACTTGCGCCGCTCGACACCGAACCGGTCCCGGATGTCGATGATCGTGGCGACGAACGTGCCCTTCGGCGGCATCGGCTCGTCGATCGTCTCGAACAGCGAGAGCCCGGCTCCCGCATTCTGCTTCAGCATGGCCATGTCAGTTCTCCTTATCTCGGCCGTTGCACTGCACTGCGGCGGGCCTCACCCGAGGTCCGCGAAGAAGGGGGATAAGGCGCGGGGGGGAGGGTCACGACCGCCCTCCCCTCGCCCGCGGGGCGTTGGCGGCGCGGGCCTCGCGGAGGAGGCGGCGCTCGACCTTGAGCCGCTCGGCCAACCGCTCGAACTCGGGGCTGTGGAGGTAGGCCTCGATCTCGCTCAAGCGGAAGCGCCGCTGCCCGCCGAGCTTGTGGCCGGGGACCTGCCACCGCCATAGCGAGGTCGGCGTCAGGTTCAGCGCATCCGCCACCTGGCGCATGCTCATGAACGGTTCCGGCCTGGCCGGGGGCGCGGGCGGCGCCGGATCCTCGCCCTTCAGCGCCCGGAGTGCGGCCCGCCGCTGCTCCTCGCCGGCCGCTAGTGCCGCCGCCATCAACTCCTCGATCGTCGTGTTCATGCCCGCGTCTCCCGTGAACGGCGCGGGCCTGAAACTCGATCGCCCGCGCCGGGTTCTCTCCCCGACACGGGCGATTCGAGCACGGGCTATGAAACGACCGAAGTTGTCTTATCTTGGATTATCTTGTCCGGAGTTATCCCGCCGGATGCGAGGGGCTTACACCTGCATTTTGTCCCGGCTCAAAGGGCGAGCCACCACAGGCCCTGCTTCCCGACGCGACGGATGAGCAGCCGGAAGAGCGGCGAGGTGACCCGTTTCCCGCGCACCTTGCGCTGGAAGTGGTGGATGATCTCGTAGGTCCGGACTTCGCGGAGCTTCATCCGCACACGCTGCTCGCCGATGGCGTTCTTGATCTCCTGCGTGGTCTTGGCGGTGTCGCGCCCGTTCGCGTGTTCGGCGAACGCGCGCAGGGCGCACTGCACGCCGGGCGACTCGATGCTCCGTCGTTCGCCGGTCTGCCTGTCGATGACCTCCGTCCAGTCCGCCGCGATCGCGTACCGCTCGCCCTCCACGGCGAAGGCCGGGGCGGCGAGCACTTCATCCCTCATCGGCAAGGTGATCAGCGGGATGCGGACCGGGCGCGCGGGGCTGCGCTGCTCCGCCATCGCGGCGGGCGGCGGGGGCGCGTCGTCGTCCATGATCATGTTCCGCCGGACGCGGTATCGCGGGACGCGCCATCCCGCCTGGACGATGGGCTTCGCGTCCGCCGCCGAGGGCGTGATCAGCGGCGGTGCCCGGTCGTCGAGGACGGCCACGGGGACGAGGACCGCGCCGGGCATGTCGGCGCCCGTGATCCAGTGGTGCAGCTCGTGGCCTGACGCGCGCTCCTCCGGCGAGTCGGCGCAGTACAGGAGCCCCAGGAGCCGCTCGTAGTACATCGAGGCGCGCTCCAGGATGTGGAGAAAGACGCGGCGGTTCGCCGCGACGTCCTCGGCCGCGAGGCAGGATTCATCGCGCCCGGTGGGCGCGCGCCCGGCGCAGTCGGGAAGGCCGGGCAGCTGTTTGGCGACCAGGTAGCTTCGGGTCCAATGGACCAGGTGCTCGTGGAAGATCGCTGGGAACTGGGGCCGGTATCGGACGATGGCGTCGATGAGGTGCTCCTCGCACTGCGTGCGGGGAGTCAGGATGCGGCGGGCCGATTCTCCGAGGCAGAACAGAATCACGGTGGCGTAGTCGAAGCGGGGCTCGGGGCGGTGGAGCAGGTGGGGGAAGCGCGGGACGATGGGCCACGGCAGATCCTCCCGGCCGGGGCTGAGCCGGGCCATCCTGCGGAGCATCGCGCGGACGGCCTGGTGCGTGTGCGGGGCCGGGTAGATGATCTTGAGATCTGCCTTGAACCACGCCTTGCGCATCGCCGCTGCCCCCGCTTTCCGGTGGGTCGAGGGCGGCTCCGGCGTTGCCGGCGTCGGGGGTGCGGTCCAATCCCGTCCCGTCGAGCGCGATACGTCGAAAGTGCCCGCCGTCAGGTCGGCGAACGGACTCCCGAGAGATTTCTCAACGCGTTGTTCATAGAGAGGTTATGTAAATCCTGGGGCCCCACCCCGTGCACCGGAGTTCATTCCGGCCACTCTCTCGCCACGTTGCTCACACTATCAAAAAGGCGGGGCGAGACAAGCGGAAACGGCAGCCCGGAAAGCCACGACGCCATCGCCTCACCCGTCCTCTTCTCCACCACCCGCGACCAATCCGCCGCGATCCCGTATCGCTCCCCCTCCGCCGCGAACGCCTCCCGCGCCCCATGCTCCCCCCGCGCCCCCCCCGCGCTCGAGCCGCGCCCCCCCGTCCCCGCCTCCACCATCGTCACCATCCACGGCGGCACCCCGTACGCCGGCGGCCGGATCCCCGCCCGCAACATCGCCCACGCCTCCCCCCGAGCCGGCAGGATCGCCGCCTCCGCCGAGGCCGGGTCCACCTCCACCCGCACCCGCAGCGCTCCCGGCATATCCGCCCCCGCCACCCAGTGGTGCAGCTCATGCCCCGACGCCCGCTCATCCAGCGACGGCGCACAGTGCAGGATCCCCATCAGCCGCTCATACCACACCGACGCCCGCTCCACCGCGTGCAGCACCATCCGCCGCCGCGCCGCCAGCTCCCGCTCCCCCTCCGCCACCGCCTCCGCCCCGGCCAGCAGCGACGGCCCCACGCAATCCGGCATCCGCCGCATCCGTCGGAACTGCAGCGCCGCCTCCACGTAGTACCGGAGATGATCGAAAAAGATCCCCACGAACTGCGGCCCGTGCTCCACCAACGCCGCCAGCATCATCTCCCGCCGCGCCAGCCTCGGGTGCAGGATCCGCCGCGCCGCCTCCCCCCGGCAAAACAGCACCAGCGCCGCGTAATCGAACGAAGCCTCCGGCTCCCTCAGCAGCGCGTGCAGACGCCGCGCCATGAACCACGGGAAATCCCCCCGCGTCGGGCCCAGCCCCGCCATCTCCTCCAGCAGCCCCGTCGCCGCCTCCACCGACAGGTCATCCGGGAACCGCACCCCCAACTCCGCCACAAACCACGCCAACCGCATCCACGCTGCCCTCGCTTCCCCGTGGGCAGCACAGCATCCGCCAAGTGGTCATCGCATCCCGGGGCATATCACAACCCCAGCCCGTCCCGCGTCCCACGCCAGAGCCCCCCACGGCAGGCCCGCCCGCCGACACCCCCGCCAAGCCGCAAAATCCTCGTCCAAGGACAGTTACGCAATTTCAGCGACACCACAAAGCGTCCGGCCCCAAGCCCGGCCGCTCACTCCCCACATGCCCAGCCTATCGCAACCGCCGTGTGCGACAAGCCCCCAACCCCCCCGCCCCCCCGCCGCCCCGCACAACCCCCTTTCCCCCCGCCCCTTGGGCCGAAAGAAAGTTCCCCGCCCCCCAGCCAGCCCCCGCCGGCCAAGGCGGAACCCGTGCCTCCGGCGGCCTGCCGGCAGCGGGGTGGGGAGAAGCCTTGCTGCGGGCCCCGCCGTCAAGGCCGGAGGGACAAACCCGAGGGCGTGATTCCAGCCGCGAAAAAGCGCGCGGAACGCTGTGGGCCCAAAACCACAGGCGACCAACTCCCGCGCCGAGGGCCACCCCCCTCAGCCCATGACCCCGCGATCGAGGGGCCCGGGCAACAGGCCGTCGAGGCCTGACCCCTCCCCGTGGCCCAATTGTCGCATGTCGAGACGTCACCCCGGAGTCCACGCCTGCTGCATGGCTCGAGAGGAGGAGCTGGCGGCTTAAGCATTAACCAAGGCCTGACCCCGGGGATGAGCCTTAACTACTATCTTAAGGCTACCCCGCTCCCGCGATCAGCACGTTCTCCATGCCCGCGGCGCGGAGCTGGCAGCCGAGGTGTTGCTCCGGATGACTCAGCTTCCATCCCTGACCGGTCAAGCCGTACATGCCGGCCTGGTGCGGGTAGCGCCCGGTCAGCAAAGCAGCCCGGCGAGGGGAAACAGGCGGGCGCCAGGCAGAAGGCGTTGCGGAAGAGCGCGCCTTCACCGGCCGGGCGCTGCAGGTTCGGTGTGCGTGGTCCAAATCCATAGGGCTGGATATAGCGGCCGAGGTCATGGGTATGCAACAGAGAATATTCATGGTCGGTTCGCCCCGGTTTCGGCCACGTACACGGCGCAGTTGCCGTCCGGGCCGTGTTTGTCGCTGGTGAAGAGCACTTTTGTCCATCCGGGAGAAGCTCGGATGCGGGTGGGCGTCCTGGGTGACGTTGGCGGTGGGCAGTTGCTTGACCGCGCACGCGATAGCTGCTGCCGTGGACGCAGAGCGGCGTTTCCCGCCGCTGTCCAGGTCGAGATGCCAGAGCATGCCCTGGCCGGGTTCGCCCTTGGCGTCGCCGACCAGGCAGCGGCTGTCGGGGGATGGCCCGGCGTGGAGCCAGCCGGAAACGGCAAATCTTGACCAGCGTGACAATCCGCCACGGTGCGCAGGCGCAGGTTGACCTTTTCCCCGGTTCCTGCGGCAGGCGCAGGTAGTAGAAATGCTTGCCGTCGGGCATGAAGGCCTCGTGGGTGATCAGCTCGCCGCTGCCGGCGCCGGGTTCGGTTTCGTGATAGCCGGCGCAGCGGTTGTTGGAACCGTCGGCCTGAATCAGCCAGATGCGGGCGTCCACATCACGTCCGCCGCGCGGCCCGCCGCCCTCGTGACAGTACATCAACGTTCGGAGTCGCCGGGACAGATCTGCGGATGCCCGAGCCAGCAGGCTTCCTCATGCACGAGCTGCTCCGCGCCGGTCGCAGATCGACGCGCACCAGGCGGCAGCGCGGTTTGTCGGCCACTGCGGTTCCAGGAAGGACCAGCCCTCGGTGCGCGGCACGGCATCTCGCGGTGCATCTGGGTCATAAGCGCATAACGGAAATCGGCGCTGAAGCCGGGATAAACCGCATCTCCGTCCCAGGGGCGCGCTGCGTCCAGACCATTCCTCCTTCCCGGTGGCCAGCTCGTAACGGCACAGCCTCTGGCCGCGGCTGAAGTAGAGATAGCGGTCGTCGGGGGTCAGCGAAATCTGAAACTCCTCGATGTCCGCGCCGGCGACCAGCGGCTCCGTGTGTGCCGTGCCCACGGACTTGAGTCTCACGCCCCAGAAGGCACTTGTCAACTGGTTGAAGCCTGCCACAGGCGCTGTACGTCGGGGGGCGGACCTCGCTGCGTGCCGGATCCGTCGATGAGCTGCCCACGGCATTTCGCCTAGTGAGCCTCAACTGCTATCTTAAGGGCTGACCCCGCTCCCGA
>CAVUUJ010000004.1:0-253424 GCA_963744655.1 uncultured bacterium
ATGCGTCTGGTCGAGCTGCCCTTCAAACAGCAGATTGCGCTGGCGGTCGGTGGTCAGAATGAGGTACGGGGCAGGCTGACTCTCCTGGTCGCCGAACTCGGTGGTCTGCCAGGGCAGTGTCCGCAGAAACGGGTATTCCGCCCGGCAGCGGGGAAACTGCTCCGTACGCAGGTTGTCCAGGTGCGCATAGCGGGCATGGTGCAAAACGGGTGCGTCGAACAACGGGCCGGACTCCGCCGCCCCGGATGCCTTGCGAACGGAGACGCAGCGCAGCGATGCGGATTGATGCGTCGGGTTCTCGAGCGACCGACGGAGAATGAACGCATTGTCGCCGCACGGTTCGAAACGCAGCGTTTCGCGGAGTCCGCAAGCGTATTCGCCTGCAACCAGGCGCCCGCCGCCGCTGGTTTCGCGGACATCACTGAACTTCATCGCCTGCCAGCCGGTGCGCAACTCGATGCCCGGCACCATTCCGGCCCAGCCGATGCACGGCTGCTCGATGGTCAGGGAATAGCAATTGCGCTCAGGGTCTATCGATAACTTCATGGTTCTCTCTCCATGTGCAGTTGGAAGGGACGGTTGGATTCGACATCCACGCGGCCATCGGCTTCGTGAATCAAGCTGACCCGGGTCTGGCCGAAGCGCAGGTTGCGCACGCCGTGGCGGCAGTCGTGATGCAGCCGCCAGGTCACGGTGTTGGTCGTGGCATCGCAGTGAATACCGAGTACGTTTTCGATCATCAGGGAGATGGGGCCGAGGGCGGACCAGCCGCAGAAATCGGGCCGCACGAGCCGGTCAGGGCGCTTGTGGGTCGAGGGTTTGGCTTCGGTCGGGGAGTACGCTTCCCAGATGGTGTGAGGTTCACCGTCTCCCCAGGTGTCGAACATGTGGCGGACCAGTGCCTCGGCGGCCTGGTTCGCCAGGCCGTGGTAGCCGTAGCGTTCGAGCGCCTTGGTTCCCATGTAGGCCAGCGGCAGCCAGACGCCGCCGCGCCAGTAGCCGCCCTTGGGATCGAAGGCCGGCTCGTTCCGGGCCAGGCTCGGCCAGGGGACGGCACCGCCGAAGACCTCGGGGTCCGTCAGGTGCGCGGCCAGGCGTTCGGCCTGTTCCCGGCTGCAGAGGCCGGCCAGCATCGGCCAGTAGGCGGCAGGGGTCTTGACCTGGTATGGCGCATGGGGAGCGGCAGCACGGATGTCGTAGTAGATGCCGTCTTCCTCGTCCCAATAGTGCCGGTTGAGCAGCTCGCCGAGAGCGCGGTGTTTGTCGCGCCACGGTTCGGCTTCGGCCGTCTCGCCCAGGACATCTGCGATGTTCGCAATCGATTCGGCGGCGAGCGCCTGCTGGGCGATGGCGTCGAGCCAGAGGATGTCGGGATAGCCGACGCGCGCGTCGTCGGGGTTCGGGCCGCCGCCGCCCCCGCCTCGCGGGGTGTTGTCCATGCCGTTCGGGCAGCCCGCCCAGTGGTAGCCGAGCTCGACCTTGCGGAAGAAGGTCTCGTTGTCGGCGCAGGCCGGCGGCTGGGGCAGCGGCAGCGATTCCATGAGGGCAAAATGTTTCTGCAGGTAGCCCCCGCGATAGATGGCTTCCAGCCGGTCGCGGCGGCCGGTGAACAGATAGTCCTGCCACTCGATCCAGGCGAATAGGGGCGGGTTGTCGAGGTGATGAATACCGAGCGTGGTCGGTGCGCCGTCGTACAGGGGGCGGTAGAAATTGTCGAAGCTCTCGACCCCGGGGAAACGATCGGGTGCATACTTGCAGAAGAGCGCCATGAAGCAGGTGTCCCAGATCCAGATGCGCCCCGGGGTGTGGGCCTCGTCCATATAGGGTGAGCGCGGTGCGCCGGGGAGCTCGATCACATGCTCCCAGGCCAGTTCCCAGGCACGGCGGTGGAAGTCCGCGTAGCCCGGTTCGGCATCGAAGACGACTTCGGGGACCTCGGTGGCGGGGAACGTTTTCGTCTGGTTATCCATCGTCGCCATCCGCAAGTGGATTCGTGACTCGACGAACGCCGGCAATCTTGTCCATGCCGGCCTCTGAATGATGCACGGTGTCTTTCAGAGTCGATGCCCCCGCCCTGTTGTCCCGCGCATGTGGAGCCTGTAATCACCGGGCGGCAGTTTGAAGGCGGCGCGGTGGT
Organism: uncultured bacterium; assembly: GCA_963744655.1. Classification (GTDB taxonomy): domain Bacteria; phylum Verrucomicrobiota; class Kiritimatiellia; order PWTM01; family PWTM01; genus CAVUUJ01. Next base: position 2,138 of record CAVUUJ010000004.1, read on the forward strand.
TGCGGATTCCCGTCGCGGTGGCGCGTTGGGCCTGTTCCGGGGTGGCGAAGGTGACGTCGGCGTGAGTGGCGGCTGGAACCTGCAGCTCGGCCGTGGTGTTGCCGGGCACGCTCAGCTCGATGACGAGTGTTTCCTCTTCGCGCCGCCAGGCGCTGCGGATCTCGCCGCGGACGGAGTCGTAGGAGGCCTCGACCCAGTCGAGGTTTGCGGCTGGAATCTGCGGGCGGATAATGAAGCGTGCGAAGCCCGGATGTTCCGGATCGGCCTGAATACCGGCGTAGCCCTCGTAGAACCAGCTCCCAGCGCCCAGGAAGACGCTGTGGATGTTGCTCGAACAGGGGATGTGCCAATCCTCGGGAATCGTGGTGCAGCCGGCGCGGATGAAGGCACCGAGCGATGGCACGTTCTCGTGGGTCATCAAGGCGTGGGCCTCCTCGGTCATGTCTTCGCGAGCGAGCAGCTCGAAGAACATGTTGGTGGCGTGCCAACCGGTGCCCCAGGCGCCCCGGCGGGTTACGAGGATGTCGTGCGACAGGAATTTCAGCACGGCCTGGCGGCGGTCGCCGCCGGCGACTCCAGACAAGAGCGCGTAGAGCTGCACGCCCTGGGTGCCGAGGCCGTAGCAGCCTTGGGCGACGTCGAAATGATGGGCGTTGATCAACTGTGCCTGTTCGTCGACGAAGCGCCGGGCGCGCCCGGCGATTTCCGGCTGTTCGAGGCGTTCGGCCAGGGCGATGATACGACGGGTGGCCAGCAGGATTTCGAGACTGTTGTAGAGTCCCATTTCGGTCTGGTCCCCGACTCGTTGGTCGCCGTGCGCGCATACATCGCCGTAGCGATAGAGTTCGTGGTCACGCGGACTGTGCGCGGCGCGAAACGGCTGGACCATGCCGTTCTTGAACTTCCCGGACATGAATTTCAGCCAGCGGTCAAGCCCGGCGAGGTGTTCGCGAACAATCGGTTCGTCGCCGTAGGTCACGAACGTGTGCCAGGCGTAATGCGCGTAGGTGGCGGTCATCGAGGGATTGCCCTCGGTGAAGTTGCTGCGCAACGGTGCGTGCGGCGGAATTTCGCCGGAAGGCAGTTGTTCGTCGGCGATATCGCGGAGGCGTTTACGGAAATGCGCCGCCCAGTCGAAATTGAAAGCCAGCAGGGCGTGGGATGTGGCGGCGCCGCCGAGCCAGGGGCTGTCCTCGCGGGTCGGGCAGTCGGCCAGGTAGCCGCGATGAGTCAGCGCGACTTGGGTGCGGACGATGGCGTCGTAGATGTCGTTCAAGAGCGGGTTCGAACAGCGGAAACGGCCGGTGCGCGTCAGGTCGTCGGCGATCTTTTCGGCGACGACGGATTGGATCCGGATGCCTTCCGGCTGAAAACAGCCTTCGATATAGGATTTCGCGATGTCCACTTCCTGGACGCCGCGGTACAGAAAGGGCGTGGTCAGGTCATGGACGATGCCGGGATAGAAGCCCTGGTCGCGGACGGTCTCGCCGCTCTTCAGGCGATACTCGTCGACCTGGTTCCAGTCGTTGCGGACGTCCGGATGGACCCGGCGGTCCAGCGTGCGATCGTGACACGTCACACGCAGCCGGCCGCGGTAGCGGCCCTGGACGTTGATTCGCAGCCGCGCGGTCATGGTCTCCGCAAACTCCACATGCTCGGCCCAGGCGCCGCGCTTCTCGTGTTTGACAGGCACAACGGTTTCGAGAACCCGCGTCGGCGCATGCATCCGCGCACGCAGCGCGCCTGGCGGCGGTTTCACTGCGACAGCGGGCAGCCACAGCGCATCGTCGAAACCCGGCTGCATCCAGCCGTCCAGCTCCCTGTAGGCCTCGTAGAACTGCGCGCCGTTGTCGCACGTGAAATGCTTGTTCAAGGGGGTGATCGGGCTGGGCGCGGTTTGCCAGGTGTGGTCGGAGACGATGGTGTGAACGCTGCCGTCGGCGCAGGCGACTTCAAGCTGGGCGATCAGTACCGGAAAGCGGTGGAAGACATTGAGGCAGTTCGGATTGTAGGAGGCCGAGTAGAGCCAGGCACCGAGAACATTCTCGCCCTCGCTCAGCAGCGTGGCGACATCGTCCACCGCATAGTAGACGCGGCGGGCGGCATTGCTGAAACCGGTACCAAGCACGTAGTCGCCGGCGGGCCGGCCGTTGACGAAGAAGTCCGCCAGGCCGAGCCCGCTCGAGTACAGGCGGGCGCCGACCGGCTCGGCCGGCAAGTGGAAGGTCTTGCGCAGCAGCGCCGAGTAACAGGTCGGAATGCCGGCGTCGTGCTCGGGGCGGCCGATCCAGCACGCTTGCCAGTCGGCAGCGTCGAGCAAGCCCATTTCCCAGGCGGCCGGTTCGCTCCAGTTGCTCGCGCGGCCGGCGCCATCCCGGACTCTGACCCGCCAGTGACAGCGGGCACGAGAGGGCAACGGCGGGCCTTCGTACGCCGCGGCCATCGCATGGCCTTCCACCCAGCCGGAATCCCAGAGGTCGGGGCGACCGTCTTGCAGGGCATCCGGCGTGGCGGCCACCTGGATGCCATACGCGGTTTGCCTGTCGTTGCCGCTCAGGATCCAGACCAGGAGCGGCGCCCGCGCGTCAATGCCCAGCGGGTTGTTCAGGAATTCGCAGCGCAGTGTTGCCGGCAGCATGCTGGGTCCTTCTTTTTTGGCTCTTTCGCTAAAAGTGTGGGTCATGAGTTGATTCTGGCGCACTTGCGGCTGCATGGCGCAGTAACGGTTTCAGGTTTCGGGTTTCAGGTTTCAGGGGGCCATCCCGGTGGAGACAGCTCGTCTTCATCACCATACGGCTCGCGAGCTTCGGTCACGTGCCAGCGTCGATCGCTGACCGGGAGCTTCCCCTCAAGTGTCTTCTCTAGGCCGTTGAGCATGCGGACACACTCCTGGCAACGCTGCCTGTACTGTTGGAATGTGTTCTGCGATATGTACTTCTTGAGTAGCGCCATGTACAGGTGATGAACCGTTTCACCCGCCTCACCCCGGCTGCGATTCTCGCCCTCGATCTTGTTGCGCACGTGTCGATCATCATTCTTCTCGGCCAATTGCGACGGCGAGCTGTTCGATGATCGTCGAACCTGACTCCCCAACTCATAGCGTTCCTCAGCGGGCCACTGGTGAGTCAGATCGCATACCTCCAAGTGCAACTGGCACAGCTCACGGTAGACATCCAAGTCCTCAACCGCCATGTACGTCCTATGCGCCATCTCTCACTCCTGAAACCCGAAACCTGAAACCTGAAACCTTTGTCACGAACGCCCTATCACTCCTGGTTCTCTTGGCTCCCGCCACCCACAGAATTCGCGAAAGAACCTCTTTTTTGGACCTTCCGGGATTTCCGGGTGTTTTCTCATTAGTTCTTCTCGTCCTCGTCGGTATCCGAAGAGATTCGAGTGTACGAGTAGGTGTACGAGTACGGTGTTTACGTTCCAGGCACGCTATTCCTCCCCCAGACTCCGTTCCCACGCTACGAGCATCCGCACAACATCGGCGAGGTGCTTCTTTCCCCCGATTGCCGCCTGCTTGCCCTTCGCTTGCCGTAGGGCGTGAACATCAAGGGTTGCTGCCGCCTGCAGCGCAGCGCTTCGGGCGTGGCCAATGAAGCGACAGCGATCCTTCGCGGAGAACTTGCCGTTGCCCTCGGCAATATTCAGAGCCACACCAGTCGATGCTTTGTCCAGTGACGTCGCCGTTGAACGGGGCATACTGCCCTCACGCCGCAACCGGCTACACCAGGCCACGAATTCCAGGGCCTTGCGGTAGACATCCAGTTTCTCGTGGTCAAACCAAACCCGATTTCTTGGGTGGCCGCCGGTTACGTATGCCGCTCTTTCCTCATGCACCTCGCGGCCGGTCGATTTCCGAAAACCGATGAGCATGGATACAAGCGTCGAGAGACGATCCTTGCCGGCATGACCGATCGAAGCTGGCAGGCAGCCGAGGATGCACGGTACGTCGAGACAGGCGGCGCATTCCAGCGAGGAGCCGTAGGCGGTGTCCATGAACTGGCGGCGCTCGCTCGTCGAGCGTTTCCCGCTGGCCTGCGCGATGTTCACCGGAACGCCGGCCGAAGCCCTGCCGAGATGATCACAGGCCGACACCTTCCTTGTGAGCTCGGAGGCCCCTTCCTCCAGCCACGCCACAAACTCGATGGCCGCCTGATACACACTCAGATTTTCATGGTCGAACGCTGATCTCACCACAGAATCCCGTACTCGTACACCTACTCGTACACTCGTATCTCCGCATGCTGCGACGAACTACCCAACAAGAAATCCCCCGCTAATCCCGGAAGCGCCTCTTTTTTTCTGGCGACGGCGGTTCCCGCCGTTCGCCTTCCGCCTGGGACGGCCGGCTCCAAGGCGTGGGACATTAGCCCGCCTCCCCCAGGGCGCGCAGAAGCAGGGAGTCCTCCGGCTTCATGCCCGGGTCCTCCGGCTCTTCACCATTCAGCCGCGCCTCGTAGAGGCCGAGCGCGGAGGCGTACGGCGTCGCCCGGTGCACGTCGGCCGTGACCGTGAAATCCCGGCGCAACATGGGGGACGGCGGCGGCGCGTCCTCGCGCCAGGTGGCGTCGAGCGGCGTGGAGATCCAGTGCGCGGGCGCCAGACCGTCGCGGCGAACGACCTCACCATTCGGTTCCCACGCCCAGCCGGGGGCATCGGGGCCGCCGCCCCAGCAGGCCGGTTCGCTCCCGTCGGATGCCCGGCCGGCTGCGTCCCAAACCCGAACGCGCCACCCGTAGAGCGCCAACGGTTCGAGCGGCGTACCGTCATACTCGATTCCGAGGGTCTGGCCGGACTCGACCCGGCCACTGTCCCAGACCGCCTCGCCCCCCTTGACCACCACCACTTGCCAGGCCGCCTGGTCGAATGGCGGAATCCAGCTCAGCCGCGGCCGCATCGCCGGCACCGCTATAGGATTCTCGAGATATTCGCAACGCAGATGGTGTGGTTTCATGATCAGGGCTGCTTACTGGGGACGGACCACAGGTTCGTCTTACCGGGCGTTCGGATGGTCGCTGCACTCGAAGCTCATGGATGGCTCCCCCCGCTGTCGTGAGCCGCATCGGGTCGGCTGCGCAAGGCGTCCGCAACCCGGCCCCTTCGCGCTTCCCGTCTCGGCGGCTTCTCCCCCTCGACGCGTGCCCCCCGCGCTACATCTCTTCCCGCCCGGGCCGCCACGTCCCGCACGCGACGTCGCCGCCCGGGTTGAGGGCGATATCATAGCGTCGGCAGAGTTCGTCGCCGGACGCAAAGGCGTCTCCTCGCTCTTCCAGGACGCGATGCAGCTCGGCGTCGAGCGTGTCGCGCAGGGCCCGGGACGAGGGGTACCCCACGAGATTCCGCATCTGGTACGGATCGTCCTGGTTGTCGAACAGCAGCCAGGGTCCGTCGTGGTCGCGGACATAGGTGTGGCGCTCGGTCCGGATGCCGCGGTAGTCCCGGCCGAAGCCGGCGTAGTGCCACTGGTGGTGCGGCCGGTAGCAGGCGAGGTACGCGGGGCCGGCGTCCACCCGGCGTTCGCCGCGCAACAGGGGCGAGAAGTCGACGCCCTCCACGGTGTCGGGTATGTCCGCGCCGCAGAGACCGAGCAGCGTCGGCATGATGTCCGGGGCGCCGAAGGGGGCCGTCTCGGTCCGCCCTCCGCGTCCGGGTCCCCGCGGCCAGCGCAGCAGGAACGGCACGCGCACCGATTCCTCGAACGGGTGCTGCTTGTCCCGGAACCCGTGCGATCCGAGCATGTCGCCGTGGTCGGACGTGAAGACCACGATCGTGTTCTCGGCCATGCCGAGCCGGTCGAGTTCATCGAGCAGGGTGCCGAAGCAGCCGTCCAGCGCCGTGCAATGGGCGTAGTAGCCCTGCAGCCATTCCCGGGCCCGCGCCCGGGCGGCTGGAGGGACGTTGCGTCGCAGCGCGAGCGCGGCGGGATCGTACAGCCGCCTGTAGCGTTCCGGCGCGGCGGCGTACGGGTCGTGCGGCGGACCCCAGGAGAGAAACAGGGCGAACGGCTGCCCGTCGCCGGCGCGCTCGCGGAGATAGTCCCGCGCGAGGCCCGTCTGGGCGAAGGCGTCGTAGTCGCCTTCCCAGAACCGTCTCTCCGGCGTGTCCGCGTAGTACGCGCTGTGGGCGTAATCGTGCGTGCACTCGAGTCCCCGCCAGTACCGGAAACCGAGCCGCCGTTCCGGCGGGATGAAGGCGAGACGCCCGCGCCCGTCGACGTGCCACTTGCCGATGTAGCCCGTGTGGTAGCCGCTTGCGTTCAGCGCCGTGGCGAATCCCACGGGGTCGCTCTTGAGGCTCTGGTCGTTGACGATGATGCCGTGGGTCAGCGGGTACTGGCCCGTGAGCAGGCTGGCCCGCCACGGGCAGCACAGGGGGACGTTGGATACCGCGTTCGCCATGGAGACGCTCTCCGCGGCAAAGGCATCGATCCGCGGGGTCCGCACATTCGGGTCGCCCGCATGACCGAACGCCTGGGCCCGCCATTGATCCCCGAAGACGAAGAGCAGGTTGGGCGATGACGTGCTCAACCCCGGGTCTCCATCGCGCGCCGCATCCGGGCGTCGAGATCGCGCACGACCGCCGCAGGCGGGTTGCGCAACATGAGGTTGTCCCGTTCGCCGGGGTCCCCGGCCAGGTCGAACAGGGTGGCGACGCCGGTGTCGAAGTAGTACGTGTAGCTGTAGCGCTCCGTCCGGACGGCGGCCCAGTGCTCGCCCGTGCCCAGGTTGGCGTCGCTCTTCTGTTCGGCGAACACGTGTTCCCGGGCCGGCGCGTCCCGCTGCATCACCGGAAGCAGTGAGCGGCCCGCGGCGCGGTCGGGCAGGGGGATGCCGGTCAGTTCGCAGAAGGTGGGCAGTAAGTCCACCAGCTCCACCATGCCGTGAGCGCGCTTGCCGGCGGGCAGCCGGCCGGGCAGGGCCAGGATCAGCGGCACCCGGGCCGTCTCCCGGTAGTAGTGCGGGCCTTTGACCTGGAGCCCGTGCTCGCCGAGCATGCACCCGTGGTCCGCCGAGAGGACAACCAGGGTGTTGTCCGCCTCGGGGGAAGCCTCGACGGTCCGCAACAGCTGTCCCAGCTCGTCGTCCACGTGCGTCACCAGGCCGTAGTAGTAGGACCGGATCCTGAGACGCTCCTCCTCGGTGAAGCGATCCCAGTGCCGCTTCCAAATCAGCTCCTGCAGCGACGCCGGCAACGGGCTGCGCTCCCGCACCGGGGCGGGCGAAAGCCGTGTCGGGCCGGCATACAGGGTGTCGAACGGCGGCGGGGACGCGACGGGGGTGTGCGGGCGGTCGAGGGAAAGGCGCAGGAACAACGGCGCGGCGCCGAAGTCGTGCTCGTGCCAGATCCGGGCCGCCGTGGAGGTCATGACACGGCAGTACGTGCGTTCCTTCGAGCAGGTCTCCGTGGCGTAGATGATCGGCCTGGGGAAACCCTCGGCATCGAACTGGCGGATCGGCAGTTCCGGCGGGTAGTCATCGGGAATCCGCGTGTGCGGCACGCCGTCGAAATGCTCGCCGTGGCGGAGCACGGGGTTGAGGTCGAAGCCCGCCTCCTCCGGCGGGAGCCGCAGGTGAACCTTGCCCACGTTGGCCCGTGTATAGCCCGCCTCCCCCAGGGCGCGCAGAAGCAGGGAGTCCTCCGGCTTCATGCCCGGGTCCTCCGGCCGCACGCCGTTGCCGTAGACGCCGGTCTGGTGACAGTACATGCCGCTCATGAAGGAAACGCGGGAAGGCACGCAGACGGGGTTCTGGCAGTAGGCGTTGTCGAAGACGACACCGCGCCGGCCCAGGCGGTCGATGTTCGGCGTGCGGACGAAGGGATGCCCGTAGCACCCGAGCACATCGGCCCGGCACTGGTCGAGCAGGACCCAGACGATGTTGGGGCGCGCGGCCGCGCCGTCGCTGCGGCTCATCGCTCTTCCGGGTTGTGCGGCATCGTGATCAACGGGATTCCCTCGCCGGCGTTCGGCCTCCGGCCCGAACCGCGATGCTACCACGGGCGCGGAGCCGCGCAAGCACCGGGCCGGCTCCGCCGGGCCGGCAGGCAAGGGCGAAGGCGGATGGCCTGCTCCCGCGGCCCTCTCGCCGTGCCCTCTGCGCGGCGCGGTGGCCTGCGACCCGTGAAGGCGCTCTTCCCATTCCGCCGCCGCGCCCGCCCCGAGCCGTCCGGGAGGCGGGCTGCCGACGAGAAAAAAAAGAAAGAGGGGCTTGACTTGGATGGGGGGGGGGGGGTAGAAATATCCTGTTTTAGCCGTATGGGCATGGTGCCGAAACGGTGGATGAGCGCCGCTGAGCAAGGAGTAAGGAAGATGAAAAGGCAGCAAAGTCGTTCGCGGAACCTCGGTGCCGTACTTGCGATGGTCTTCCTGGTGATGCTGGCAATCGCGACAGCCCCGGCGGCGGCCGCAGTCATCGCCTACGAGCCGTTTGACTATACGGCCGGCCAGACGCTGGAAGGCAAGAGTGGCGGCACCGACTGGGGCACGGGCAGTTGGGCCACGCGGGATAAGGACTGGTATCACGCCGCGCCGACTAACCCGTCGACGTTGACGGTAGTAGATTCTGCTGGTTTGTCGACGGGAATTCCGGGCGTGGATGTCAGCGGCAAGGCCATCAACGAGGTGCATGCCTCCGCGGCCGTCAGCGAGGCCTGGCGACCTTTTGATACCACGATTGCCGATAATTCAGAAGTCTTCATGAGTGTTCTGTTTGAGGTCAACAGCTTCAACAAATGGTCCACGACCAGCACCCGGTTCGCCCTGACCGATGCGTTCAAGAACCCCCAGTACGAAGTCTACGCCCGCCAGGACGGCGGCGGAGCCGATTGGCGGGTGACTGTCGGTTACTACCAAGGCGGAGCCGTCGCAGTAGATGTCGGGACGCTTAATGAGACATTTCTGCTCGTCGGGAAGTGGGACACCCAGGACCCCTTTGGCACGGGCGGCACCGGCGATCTTGACTTGTGGGTGCTCGACACCGATGAGGTAGCGGCCCTGTATACCGCCGGCGTCACCGAGGCCAACCTGAACGCGCTGGTCGATGCGAGCCGTCGCACCAGCGGCACCGGCGCCCTCCCCACTGCTACCACTGCGCGGCCGACCAAGGGGGCCGACATTCGTATGTACGGTGGGAGTGGCGGCGCGTACGAGGTGCACTATGACGAGTTGCGGGTGGGCACAACGCTTGGGGACGCCGTCGCCCTGATCCCCGAACCGGGCACCCTCGGGTTGGTGGCTCTCGGTGTGGCCGGGCTGATGGTCCGCCGCCGTAGGCGCTGAGACCCTGCCAGTATCCATCTTCCCGGGCGCGACCCCGGGACGAGACAGAACCCCGCCTCCGCGCGGGGTTTTGTCCGTCCCACCCCAGACGATAGGGGTCACATCTTGACATTTGACACTTGACGCTACCGCTACGGCTCAAGTACGCATGGGAGCCGTGGCACGACCCTTGCGAATTGATGTGGAAGGCGGCTGGTATCACGTCATGTCGCGCGGTACGGAGCGACGAACGATCTTCATCGACGACGGCTACCGCAGGCACTTCCTTGAACTCGTCGCGGAGATGAGTGAGCGCTACGAGGTCGGCGTTCATGCGTTTGTCCTCATGGACAACCATTGCCACCTGCTGATTCACTGGATCGAGTCCAGCGCAAGCGGGAAGCGGCGGGAAGCCGCAGACCGGACAGAGAGCAGGTTGCTGAGCGCCATCGGAGCTATCGGTGGAGCTCGTACCCCGTATATGCCGCGTATCGGCGGGGCCCGCATTGGCTGCAAACCAGGGAGCTCTTGAGGCGCGTTGGCGGATCGGCCGAGTACCGGTCGTATGTGCAAGGGCACGTGACCTGCGGTGAGGACCCGGCGGCATTCCGTCCCCTGCACGAGAGCGTGGCGTTGGGCTCAGCCGCCTTTCTCGAACGGGCCCGCGGGCTCGCCGCGGGGGCGGGGGCAGAGCGTACGGGCAAGGCATTCCTCAAGCATACAATACCCTTCCGCAAGATCGTTGGAGTGGTGGAGACGGCAAAGGGGGAGCCGTGGAGTGCCTTTGCCACGCGGTATGGGGACTGGGGCCGTGACCTCGCGTTCTATCTGGCCAGGAAACGCAGCGGGCTCACGCTGGCAGAAATAGGCGACGAGGCCGGCGGGGTGGATCCGCGAACAGTGGGCCAAGCGGTTTCCCGGTTCGGAAAGCGAGCCGTGAACGACCGCGTGCTCCGCGGAATCGTCCGAGCGTGCCTGGAAGATCTGTCAAATGTCAAGATGTGACCCCGCTCTCTGGACCCGAGCCGTCCGGGAGGCAGGCTGCCGACGAGAAAAGAGAGAAAGAGGGGCTTGACTTGGATGGGGGGGGGGGGTAGAAATATCCTGTTTTGGCGGTATGGGCATGGTGCCGAAACGGTGGATGAGCGCCGCTGAATAGGGAGTAAAGAGGATGAACGTAGGACGCACATGCTTGGTCGCGTTGGTGTGTGGCTTGGTCGCTTTCACCGCGCAGGCCTATCTCATCAAGGTTGATTTCAACTCCGTGAACACGGCGGGACCGTCGGATCCGCCGTGGAACGTGGTGTCGAGTAACACGCCGCTGACCCTGAACGACACCAGCGGCACGCCCACCCCCATACAACTCACGCCCAGTGGCAACTTCAGCGGTACCATCCTCGGCGGCGCCGGGGCCTTTATTGGAACGGACTGGGAGGAAGCGTCCCGCGACTTCATGACGGGCGGTGCACGCACGTACAGCCTGAGCGGGTTCGATACCGCCGAGGTCGTCAACTTCAAGGTCATAGCGAACAACACGTACGCACTCGCCGCCACCTACCAGGTCGACGGTCTGGCGGCAACGGGACCGGACCACGACGGGGTGGCTTACGACCCGTATCAGGACGGTTACGTGGATGGGAGCGTCATGGAGTGGGACGGACTCACCGGAAAGACCTCCTACGACCTGACGACGAGTAACCTGACGAGTTTCACGTCGCTTGTGGGCGCCATGTCCATCGAGGTCATCCCCGAGCCGGGCACCCTCGGGTTGGTGGCTCTCGGTCTGGCCGGGCTGATGGTCCGCCGCCGTAGGCGCTGAGACCCTGCCAGTATCCATCTTCCCGGGCGCGACCCCGGGACGAGACAGAACCCCGCCTCCGCGCGGGGTTTTGTCCGTACCGCCCCGTCCACCACAGGGCAGAAGGGTAGGCCCGGGACGCCACGCGGTGGTGCCCGCGGACACATGGACCACCCCGCCGACGGCCTGCTGAAAGGCGGCCCCTTCGCCGGCAGCCACGCCGCCGCGCGGAAGACCTCCCCCCCCGGCCTTTTGAGAACGGCCGTGTCCTAGGCTTGAGCTCCGAACCCGTGGTAGTCGTTCTCGGGTCCCACGTACGTGACGTTGTACTTGCGTTATGCTAACTTCTGACGTCGTTATGCTGCTCACGGGCGAGACGCCGGGTCGGGGTGGTCGCGCGATCGGCGTGCTTGATGTGCGTGACGCCAGGAGCCGGAAGGAGTGGAGAAGATGAGACGTTCCCCCATGCCGCGCAGTTGCTCAACGGTCCGCCGGACAGCGACCGTCCTGGGGGGGCTGGTGCCGGCCTGCCTGGCGCTCGCCATGCCCGCCCTCGCCGAGACCGGATTCATGCCTCCGGCCGATGAGCAGACGCTGGCCGGGCCGCATGTGCGCGGCGCCAGCTACGAGCTGCCGCAGGATTTCGTGGACGGCCAGTGGGAAGGCATCATCGCCGCCAGCGACGGGCGGACGTACTTCAGCGTCAGCTCGCACGCGCCCCAGCACAACGCGCAGTTCTACCGGTTCGACCCGGGGACCGGCGCCGTCGAGCACCTGATCGACGTCGCCCGTTGGTGCGGGCAGCAGGAGTACATCGGGAAGCACAACGTCCAGGGCAAGATCCATTCGCAGATCTTCGAGCACGAGGGCCGGCTCTACTGCACCAGCACCACGGCCCATCGGCCACCGGAGATCGAGGGCACGGGCGGGCACTTCCTGGCGTACGACCTCAAGACCGGCGAGTTCCTCGATCTCGGCCGCTACCCGGACCGCAACGGGGGACTGCTGACGGCGTACCTGGAGCCGGTCTACCGCCGGCTGTACGCCATCAGCCAGAGCGGCCAGGTGCTCTGCTACTACGACCTGCGCACCGGTGAGATTCACACCATCGGACCCGTCAGCGACGGCGAGTCGGCCCAGACGCGCATGCTCGTGAGCGACCGCTTCGGCTGCCTCTACGGCGGCGTCGCCGACGGCTACGTCTGGCGGTACACGCCCTCGACGGACACCATGGCCCTGCTGCTGACGCAGACACCGCACGACCCCGACGCCCCCCAGCCCGAGCCCGGAGGCTTCCACCACAAGTGGCGACACTGGCACCCGATCGTACGGGACCCCGACTCCGACTGGTGGTATGGCGTGCGGACCAACGACGAGTACCTGTTCCGCTTCCGCCCCCCCCCGACGCCGCAGGATTTCCGCGGCGAAGCCGAGGGGCTGGCGCCGTTCGGCTTCCAGCCGTCCGAACAGCAGCCCCGCTTCGCCAGCCTGGCGATGGTGCTGCACGAAGGCGCCCTGTATTACGTCTCCTACAAGTGGGGCAACGCCAACGCCCACCTGATGCGCTACGACATCGTCCCCGGCCGGGTGACCGACATGGGCCCGATCTTCACCGAGGACGGCATGGGCCTCACCGAGTGCCACGCCATGGTCGTCGGCGCCGACGGCAAGCTCCACCTGGTGGCCATGGTGTGGAGCCGCGAGGGCCAGGACCCCGCCAATCCCTGGTCCACGCGCGGATCGAGCTACTTCCACGCCCGCCTGATGACCATCGACCTGGCCGACGGACCTCGGAACCAGGACCCGGCCCGGCAATGAAGCGCTCCGTCATGGTCGGCATGGATGTTCTCCCGGCCACGCCGCCGCTCTGCCCCCTGCAGCGATCCGCGTTCCTGCCGAGGCCGGCCCACGGCCCGGCAGGGCTCCCGCCGCCGGCCCGCGCGGGGCCGATGGACGACGGCCCACCGCTTCTCCGGGGCCCACGGAGACCGTCTCGCGGGGACTGACCGGGAGCCTGCACGGAGCGACCACGACGTGAGTACAGGGACGCTTGGCGTCGGAGGAGACAACCTTCCCGGCTCTTCGTGGGCCCCCTCCGATGTGAAGGCTGCCGCACGGCCGCCCGGCACGGAGCGACGTTGGACGTCTCACGCACTTCCGCTTGCCTTCCCCCCCTCGGCCCAGCCGTCTCGCCTTCCATCGGCAACACGAAGACGACGGACGCCTTGGCCGTCACCTGCTGTTGCGTGGGCTGCCGGCAGACGGGCACTTGGAAATGGCTCTTCGAAGCTCCCGTCCGTTGGTATGGTGCTTGCGCAGGGAGATGACGGTGTCGTCCGGTGCGTCGCCCCGCGCGCCGCAACACGGACCGCTCGACCCGTCAGATCGAAAGGCCACGGGAACGATGATTCAACCCTCGAAACTGCTCGCGCTGGAGTCGGCCGGCGACACGGTGGGTGTTTCGGCCGATCGCGGCTGCTTCCGTCTCACGCCTTACGCAACCCACATCGTGCACGTTGCCTACTTCCCCGACCGCCCCGTCGACCTCCCGATGTGGGGTATCCGGGAGCGCGATGAAGGTGCACCGGCATGCACCGTGCAGGCGGATGACGCCGGGTGGTCCCTCCATCTCACCGGCCTGCGCATCCGGCTCCACCGGGCCACGGCCGAGATCGAGTTCCGCGATGCGCGGGACGCGTGGCTGACCTCCCTCGACGCTGTCGGGCTCACGCCGGTCCAGCTCTCCGGCGAGAACACCCACCATGTGCATGGGGGCTTTCGCTGCAAGCCCGGCGGGGGCTACTACGGTCTCGGGCAGCACCAGAACGGCTGGATGGATCACGATCACCGCGAGGTCCGGTTGTGGCACGACTACAAGGCCGCGGGCGGAGAGATCGTCGGCGTGCCCTTCCTGCTGACCCGCCACGGCTACGCCGTGCTGTGGGACAACCCCAGCCGGTCCGCGGTCATGCCCGGCGGCAGCGACCGCTGCACCTGGCGGTCGGAGGTCGGCGATGCGGTCAGTTTCTTCCTCCTCGCGGGCGACGACGTGGACACCCTCTTCCTCGGTCTCCGCCTGTTGACGGGCGCCACCCCCCTGCCTCCCCTGGCCGCCCTGGGATACATCCAGTGCAAGCAGCGCTACACGTCACGCGACGAACTGATGGAGGTGGCACGGACCTACCGGGCAAAGGGCTATCCATGCGACATCCTGGTGGTCGACTGGTTTCACTGGAAGACGCTGGGCGATATGGACCTCGACCCCGAGTTCTGGCCGGACCCGGCGTCCATGAACCGCGAACTCCAGGCGTTGGGATACCGGGTCATGATTTCCTGCTGGCCGCGATTCATGAAGGCCAGCCGCTACTACCGGGAGCTTGAAGCCCAGGGCTGGTTCATGCACGACTACACCGGGGAGACCGTTTACGGGATCCCCGAGGACCAGCGCGGAGCGCTGATCGACACCACCCACCCCGACTGCGCCCGCTGGTACTGGCGGACGATCCGGCAGAACTACGGCGACAAGGGGTTCAGCAGCTGGTGGCTGGACGAAGACGAACCCGACATCAGCCCGCACCCCTTTCACCTGCACGCCGGTCCCGGCTCGCGCGTGCACAACCTCTACCCGCTGACCCATTGCAGGGCCGTCTACGAGGGCCACCGCCGCGACCGCCGGGACCGCTGCCTGATCCTCTCTCGCTCAGCCTATCTCGGCGCGCAGACGACGGGCGCCACGTTCTGGTCGAGTGACATCCATCCGACCTGGGATGTGTTCCGGCGCCAGATCCCCTGCGGGCTCAACATGTGCGCGTCGGGCTTCGCCTGGTGGTCGAGCGACATCGGCGGTTGGCAGAGTCTCAAGACCCCCGACGAGTCCGTTCAGAGCCTCCTGCTCTCGACGAACGATGCGACCCCTTCGGCCGACGCCCGCGGCGATTACGTGGAGCTGTATATCCGCTGGTTTCAGTACGGCGCCTTCTGCCCGACCTTCCGTGCCCACGGGAGTCGCCCGGAAAACGAAGTGTGGAGCTACGGAGCGGAAGCCGAGCGGATCCTGGTCGCGTTCCTCAGACTGCGTTACCGGCTGCTTCCGTACATCTACTCCCTTGCCTGGCGCACGACCCGAACGGGCGCCCCGTTCATGCGCGCCATGTTCATGGACTTCGGGCAGGATCCCATGACACGCGACCTGAAGACGCAGTACCTGTTCGGCCCCGCGTTTCTCGTGGCGCCGGTCTGCGAACCCGGGGCGACATCCCGCGAGGTCTACCTGCCCGCGAGCTGCGGCTGGACCCACTACTGGACCGGGGAGCATTTCGACGGCGGCCGGGCCGTAACGGTCGAGGCGCCGATCGATCGGATTCCGCTGTTTGTCCGTGACGGCAGCATCGTTCCCATGGGCGAAGCCGTGCCGTATACCGCCGTCGAACAGGAGCGCCTCGAGCTGCACGTCTACCCGGGCCGCGATGCGGAGTTCGTCCTGTACCGCGACGACGGAACCACGTATGCCTACGAGCACGGCGAACACCGCATTACGCATCTGCGCTGGGACGATCAACAACAGGCCCTGACCGTCACCGGCGACGAGGCAGCCCTGTTCGAGAACCGCGATCGCACGGTCTTCCTCCACGACCCGGCGCGCGACATTCCGCAGGCGGACGGAGGGGCATGAGCGTGCGGGAAGGGCCGCACGGTTCGTCCCCCGGGCGCCCTGCTCCGGCGGGCCCCCGGGCCAGGGCCAAGCCAACGGCGATGCCTTCCCCCTCCGATCCCCTCGATCGCGGGCGCGCGGGGCCGGGCCTTGTTTCGTGGTTGATGCGGCCCCGCCGCCGCCCGCCGCCGGCAGCGCGGGCGGCACGGGTGCGAGAAGTGCAGCGCGGCACGGGCCGTGGGCCTGCGCCGCACCCTTCGTGCTTCACCTGGCGCACACCCCGCTTCTCCCGGTCGGCCGGGAACCCGGGCTTCCCGCGCGCGTCGGAGGCGGTGTAGGCTGCGCGTCGGAAGGCGGTGCGCGGCGGTGACGGGGGAGGGGCCGGGAACCGGTGTCGTTCTGGGGGAGTCTTCTTGACCTGGTGTACCCGCGGGTCTGCGTGGCCTGCGGCGCGCCGGACCCGCTGGAGGAGCGGCACCTGTGCTGGGACTGCCTGTCGCGCTGCGCCTTCATCCAGCCGCCGTTCTGCTCCCGCTGCGGCGACCCGGTGCCGGGCCGGGTGGACCGAGGCTACCGGTGCCGCTGGTGTTCGCAGCACGCGATTCACTTCGAGCAGGCCCGCTCCGCGGCGCGCTACGACGGCCCGGCGGGAGAGGCGGTCCGCGCGCTGAAGTACCGCGGCGCCACGTGGGTCGCGCGGGACCTGGCCGGGTGGCTCTTCGCCGCCGCGTCGGCGCACTATCCCGGCGTGGCGTTCGACGCCGTCTGCCACGTGCCGCTCTATCCCGCCCGGCGCCGGCGGCGGCAGTACAACCAGGCCGAGCTGCTGGCCCGGCCGCTGGCCCGGCTCCTCGGCGTGCCGGCGGCGCCCCGCGGGCTGCGCCGCGTGCGGCCGACCCCGACCCAAACCCGTTTGACAGCCTCCGCCCGCGCTGCTAACGTCCGCGGTGCGTTCAAGGTGCGCGCGGGGCCGTGGTGGACCGACCGGCGCCTGCTCCTGGTGGACGACGTGATGACCACGGGGGCCACGGTCAACGAGTGCGCGCGCGCGTTGAGAGCGGCGGGGGCGGGGCAGGTGTACGTTCTTACCGTGGCCCGGGGTTGAGCCGGCGGCCGTGGCCGCCCGCCAGAGCAGCGGCACATCTTTTCAGGCGAAGCCGGGGGGAAGCCGTCCCATGGCCCTTTTCAGCAAGAAGAACTACTCGACGGTCAAGGTCCGCAAGCGCGACGTCCCGGACGGGCTCTGGGTCAAGTGCGACTCCTGCGACGAGATCATTTACAAGAAGCAGCTCGGCGAGGCGCTGGGCGTCTGCCCCAAGTGCGACTTCCATTTCCCGCTTTCGCGCGTGGAGCGGATCGGCCTGCTGACCGAGCCCGGTTCGTTCGAGGGGTGGGACCCGGGCCTGCGCAGCGTCGACGCGCTCGGCTTCACCGGCGCCGTCTCGTACGCGTCGCGCATCGAGAGCCACATGCGCAAGACGGGCTACGCCGACGCCGTCAGCATCGGCCGGGCGAACATCGGACCTCACGACGTGGGGCTGGGCGTGATGGACTTCTCCTTCCTGGGCGCGAGCATGGGCTCGGTCGTGGGGGAGCTGGTCACGCGGCTCATCGAGCGGAGCACCGCGGAGCGGCTGCCCGTGGTCGTCGTCTGCGCGTCGGGCGGCGCGCGCATGTACGAGGGGATGCTCAGCCTCATGCAGATGGCGAAGACCAGCGCGGCCCTGGGACGCCACGCCGCGGCCCGGCTACCGTACCTCTCGGTGTTGACCCACCCGACCACCGCCGGCGTCATGGCCAGCTTCGCCACGCTCGGCGACGTGATCCTCGCGGAGCCCGGCGCCCTGATCGGCTTCGCCGGGCCGCGCGTCATCCGCGAGACCACGCAGCAGGAGCTGCCCGAGGGGTTCCAGCGCTCGGAGTTCCTGCTCGAGAAGGGGCTGCTGGACAAGGTCGTCCATCGGCGCGAGCTCAAGCCGACGCTCGTCCGGCTGCTCGGCTACCTGTCCGCCGGGCGCGCCGCCCCGGCCACGTGAGGCGGCGCGCCGCGCCGCCGGTGCGATGAACCCCGACGCCTCCATCGACGCGGCCATCCGGCGCCTTTTCGGGCGCACGACCCACGGCATCCGGCCGGGCCTGGCGGTGGTGACCGGGCTGCTCGCGCGGATGGGCAACCCGCATCACGGATGGCTTGCCGTGCACGTTGCGGGCACGAACGGAAAGGGTTCGGTTTGCGCGATGATCGAGTCGGTGCTGCGCGCCGCGGGGCTGCGCACCGGCCTCTACACCTCGCCGCACCTGGTCCGCTTCCACGAACGGCTGCGCGTGCAGGGCCGCCCCGTGGGCGACGCCGGTCTCGCGGCGCTTTTCGAGGCCGCCGAGCGCGAGACGGCCGCGATGGAGGCCGGCGGGAGCCGAGCGGCCTCCTTTTTCGAGATCACGACCGCCATGGCCTTCGAGCACTTCCGGCGCGAGGGGGTCCAGGTCGGCGTGATCGAGACCGGGATGGGCGGCCGCTGGGACGCCACGAACGTCGTGCGGCCCGTGCTCTCGGTGCTGTGCGACGTGGACATCGACCACACGGAGTACCTGGGGTGCGACCTGCAGGCGATCACGGAGGAGAAATGCGGCGTGATCAAGGCCGGGCGCCCGGTCGTCTGCGGGGCGCTGAACCCCGGGGTCGTCGCCAGGGTGCGCGAGGTCGCGCGCGCGGGCGGCAGCCCGCTGGTCCTGGCGGGCGAGGCGGTGTCGGTGCGCCGGCTGGACGGCGATTTCTCGGGGCAGCGCCTGCGGATCGAGGGGGCTTCGATCAGCCTGCCCCCGGTGCGGCTCCCGCTGGCCGGTGCGCACCAGCTTCGGAACGCCGCCGCGGCGGTGGCGGCCCTGGAGCTTTTCGCGGAGACGGCGGGGGTGGCGATCGGACCCGGGGCGTTTTGCGCCGGACTCGAGTCGCTGTGCTGGCCGGCGCGGCTCCAGCTGCTGGAGCGCGAGCCGGCCGTGCTGCTGGACTGCGCCCACAACCCGCACGCCGCGCGGGCGCTCGCCGACGCGCTGGCCGGCCTAGCGAAAGGCCGCCCGGTGGGGCTCGTGGCCGGGATGCTCGCGGACAAGGACGCCGCCGGCTATGCCCGCGTGCTGGCCCCGCGCGTCGCGCGCGCCTGGACGGTAGGGATCGGGGGCGAGCGGGGCCGCACGGCGCCGGACCTGGCCGCGGTGTTCGCCGCCGCCGGGATCGCGGCCGAGCCGTTTGAGCTGGATCGGGCGTGGGACGAGGGCCGCGAGTGGGCGCGGCGGGAGAACGGCCTTCTCCTGGTGGCCGGTTCGCTCTACCTTGCAGGTGAGGTCCTTCGACGGTACGCGTCCGGGGACCGCCTCTTCGAGGAGGAGGCGCCGCCGCCGTGAAACGGGAGATCGAAATCGTCGCCAGGGGGGTGTGTGTCCGCGAGGGGCACCTGCTCGTCTGCGTGCCGCGCCGCGGCGGCTACGTCTACCTGCCGGGCGGCCACGTCGAGTTCGGCGAACCGGCGGCCCGGGCCCTCGAGCGGGAGATCGCGGAGGAGTTGGGGCGGCCGGGTCGCGCGGGCCGGTTCCTCGGCGCCGCCGAGCACACGTTCGTCGCGGGCGGCCGCCGGAGCGCCGAGATCGACCTCGTCTTCGAGCTGCGGATGCGGGGGGTGCGCCCGCCCGTTGCACCGCCGTCGCGGGAGCGCGGGATCGCGTTCCGGTGGATCCCGCTCGGCGGCCTGCCGCGCTCGGGCCTGGAGCCCGCCTGCCTGCGGCGGCGCCTGAAGGCGTGGCTCGCGCCGTCGGAGGGCCCGACGCGCTGGGTCGGCGGCTTCCGTGCGCGCGGCCGGGGCGCCGCGACGTGAACGTGGCCGTGGCATGCGGCGGGACGGGGGGGCACATCTTCCCCGGCGTGGCCACCGCGGAGGCCCTGCGCAACCGGGGCCACGGGGTCGTCCTCTGGCTCGCCGGCAAGGACGTCGAGCGCGCCGCCATGGGTTCATGGGACGGTCCCGTCGTGACCGTGCCGGCGGAGGGGTTCCAGTCGGCGCGGCCCTGGCGGGCGGCGGCCACGACGTGGCATCTGCTCGGCGCGGTACGCGCCTGCAAGCGGAGCATGGGGGCGGCGCGGCCCGACGTCCTGCTCGGCATGGGCAGCTACTCGACGGTCGGGCCGGCCGCTGCGGCGCTGCAGCTTCGCATCCCCCTGCTGCTGCACGAGGCCAACGTCGTGCCCGGCCGCGCAATCCGCATGTTCGCCGGCCGGGCGGCCTGCGTTGCCGCCTCGTTCGAGGAGACGCGCTTTCACCTCCGGCGGCACGAGCTGGTGGTGACCGGGATGCCGCTGCGCCGCGCCCTGCTCGAGGGCCGCTCCGGACCGGGCGCGACGGAGCGCTCGCCCCGCTTCACGGTGCTGGTGTCGGGCGGCAGCCGCGGGGCCCACGGGCTGAACACGCGCGTCACGGACGCCCTGGGCCGGTTGCGCGCCCGCCACGGGGCGCTGCACGTGGTGCACCTGACCGGCCCGGCGGACCGGGAGCCGGTGCGCGCCGCGTACGCGGCGCATGCGCTGTCCTGCGAGGTGTACGGGTTCCGCCAGGACATGGCCTCGCTGTACCGCCGCGCCGACCTGGCCGTGTGCCGCGCGGGCGCATCGACCTGCGCGGAGCTGCTCGCGTTCGGCGTCCCGTCCCTGCTGGTCCCGTATCCTTTCGCCACGCGGAACCACCAGCTCGCCAACGCGCGCGCGATGGAGAAGGTGGGCGCGGCGCACGTCGTGGAGGAGCGCGACCTGGAATGCGACTGGCTGGCGGAATACATCACCGGCGCGCTGGTCTCGCCCGCCCGCCTGCACCGCATGCGCCAGGCCGCGCTGCAGCGGGCGCGCACCGACGCGGCGGCGGCGCTCGCCGACCTGGTGGAGAAGGTGGCTCGTGGACGCGTTGGCGCGGCAGCTTGAGACCGCGCGGCGGCGCCTGGCCGCGGCGCCCTGCCGGGTCCACATGGTGGGCGCCGGCGGGGTGGGCATGGCCGGGCTGGCCCGGCTGCTGGCGGCCCGGGGTTTTCGCGTCGACGGCTGTGACCGTGGCGCCAACCGGCTGACCGCGTGGCTGGCCGCCCGCGGCGTGCCGGTGGGCGCGGGGCACGACCCCGGCCACGTCCGTGCGGCGGACTGGATCGTGCACACCCCCGCCGTGCCCGCGGGGCACCCGGAACTCGAGGCGGCCCGCGCGGCGGGCCTCGACGTGACCCGGCGGGGGGCCGTGCTCCCCGCCCTGCTGGACGGTCCCGGCGCGGTCGCGGTGGCCGGAACGCACGGCAAGACCACGGTCACGGCCATGGCCGCGCAGGCGCTGAGCGCCGCCGGGCTGGACCCGGGTTACGCCCTCGGCGGCGAGTGCGAGGCCCTCGACGGGGCCGCTTCGCCCGGCGGGGGGCGGTTCCTCGTGGCCGAGGCCGACGAGAGCGACGGCACCCTGGGCCTGTACGCACCGGCGTTCGCCGTCATCACGAACATCGACTTCGACCACATGGAGCACTTCGCCGGCGAGGAGGCGTTTTTCGCCGTCTTCCGGCGCTTCGCCCGGCAGGTGCGCGGCACGCTGTTCTACGGGGCCGACGACGCGCGCGCCGCGGACGCGGGTCGGTCGCGGCCGGGGTCGGTCGGCTTCGGCCTGGGGGAGGGGGCGTGCGTGCGCGCGGTCCGCCTCGAGCCGCGGCCGTTCGGAACGGCCTTCGACCTGTTGCACGGGGGCCGCCGGCTGGGCCGGATCGAGCTGCCGGTGCCGGGCGAGCACAACGTGCGCAACGCGCTCGCGGCGGCGGCGGTATGCCTTGCGTGCGGCGCCGCGTTCGGGGACGTCGCGCGCGGCCTGGCGGCGTACCGGGGCCCGCGGCGGCGGCTCGAGCGCGTGGCGGAGCGGGACGGCGTGACGGTGTTCTCCGACTACGCGCACCACCCGACCGAGATCCGCGCCCTGCTCGCTTCGCTGCGCGGCTTCCCGCACCGGCGGATCCGGGCCGTGTTCCAGCCGCATCGCTTCACGCGCACGCGGGCGCTCGGGCCGGCCTTCCCGCCCGCCTTCGCGGGCGTCGACGAGCTGATCCTGGTGCCGGTCTACGCCGCGTCCGAGCCCCCGCTCGCGGGGGGCAGCTCGCAAGAGCTGCTGGCGCACTTCGAACGCGCGGGCTTCGCGGGGGTGCGCTACGAGCGCGGGCTGGAGGGCGCATGGGAGCGGCTCCGGGACGGGGCCCGGCCGGGCGACGTGCTGCTGGTGATCGGCGCCGGCGACGTGGAGCGCATCGCCGGGCGGGCCGCGGCGTGGGGGCGCGAACGGGCCTAGGGCCGCTCAGCGCAGGCGGACCACGAGCGCGCCGCCGACGGCGGCGAACAGGACGTTGGGGCCCCAGCCGGCGAGCCAGGGCGCGATGTAGCCCTCCTTGCCGAGCCAGAGCCCCAGGTTGATCATCACGTAGAGCCCGAAGAAGGAGCCGATCGCCAGCACCGCGCCGAGGAACGCCCCGCGGCGCCCCGTGTGGTGCCCGAACGGAATGCCCAGGAGCGTGACGACGAGGCAGGTCCAGGGCATCGCCAGCCGGCTGTGGAGGTCGACGAAGTAGCGTCTCACGGCTTCCTGCGACAGCGTGGCGTGGCCGCGGATGTAGTCGAGCAGGTCGAGCGCCGAGAGGTAGGCCGGTTCCTTGAGTTCGTGGAGCTTGACCTCGTCGAGGAACACCTCCGGCGGCTCGGTCAGCTCCACCATCTCCCGTCCCACCTCGCGGCGCGGCACGCCCCGGGGGTTACCGTACTCGTCGTAGGGCTGCACGATCACGCCGCGGAACCACCAGCGCCCGTCGAGCCACGCGGCCGATTCCGCCACGATCTTGGTCTCGTCCATGCCGTCCGCGCGGCGCTGGATGACCTCCACGCGTTCCATGCGGTTCGAGCGGGTGTCGAAGGTCCCGATCAGCCAGGTCCTGTTCGCCAGCTCGTTCTTGTACGGCAGGTTGTGAGCGCGGTAGACCTCCATCTTGTCGTCGTCGTCCTGCGAGCGGAGGAACTGGCGCGTCCAGTAGGCGGACCAGGGCCCCGCCGTCTCGTTGACGAGGCCGACAAAGAGGCTGGCGGCGAGCCCCACGCCCAGGAACGGCAGCATGAGCCGGAGCAGGCCCACGCCGCAGGCCCGCATGGCCGTGAACTCGTTGTGTTTCGTGAGCGAGGAGAGGCTGTAGAGCAGGGCGAGGAGCAGCGAAACCGGGAAGATGAAGACCAGCGCCGAGGGGATGATCATGGCGTAGAACTTCATCACGCTCAGGAAGGGCGCCTTGCCCGTCACGAAATCCGTGAGGTTGTTGAAGAGGTCGAAGACGACGTAGACCATCGTGAACGCGGCCAGGCAGTAGGCGAGGGGAACGGCGAAGGATCGCAGAAGATGGCGGTCGATGATCTTCATACGCGCGCATGATAGCGGGGACGGGGCGAAAAGCCAACGTGCCCCGCGGGCCGGCGCCGCCCGGGGCGGGCGCTCAGAGCACCGAGGTCTCCACGTCGAGCAACACGCAGCGGGGATGCCGCGAGAGGGCGCGCTGGATCTCGGAGATGCGGGTCTGCACGACCTCGCCCGTGGCGGCGACGGTCACGAAGGCCAGCCGCGCGGACTGCCAGAGGTCCTGGTCGCCCACCTCGGCGACGCTGACGTTCATGTGCGCGACGGTGCGGTCCTTGAGGCTGCGCAGCACGGAACGCTTGTCCTTCAGCGAGCGCGCTTCGGGGAGGCTGAGGCGGGCCTGGACGAGTCCGATGATCACGGCGGGGGGCAGTTTCCCGCCGGCCGGTCCGGCTGTCAACCGCCCGCCCCGCTTCTCTTTGTTTGAACCCGGGCCCCGGATGGCATAGAAACGCGGGGGCGGGCGAACGGGGGTGGCATGAGAGCTTGGATCGGGGCAGCGGGCGCGGCGGCCGTGGCGTGGGCGGCCGGCGCGGCGGACACGGTGTCGCTGGACGGTTTCGCGGCCAAGGTCAACGACCGCGTCGTCACCGTGGGCGACGTGCTGCAGCGCATGGCGCCCGTCGAGCGGCAGCTGCGGCTCCGCTACGGGCCGGAGGACGTGGCGGGCCGCCTGCAGCAGGCGTACACCAACGCGCTGGACCAGCTCGTGGAGCGGGCCTTGGTGCTGGAGGAGGGCAAGCGGCGCGAGATCGAGATCCCGGACCGTGCCGTCGAGGGCTACATCACCCAGATCGTCGATGACCGCTTCGGCGGCAACCGGGCCGCGCTGCTCGACGTGCTGGCGGGCGACCGGCTCACGATGGCGGACTTCCGCAGGGAGACGCGAGACAACCTCGCGGTCATGATGCTGCGCCGGTCCGAAGTGGCTGCCCGCCTCCGCGTGCCGCCCACGGCCGTGCGGCGCGCCTACGAGGCCTCCCTCGAGCAGTATGCGACGCCCGAGAGCGCGATGCTGCGCATGATCGTCCTGCACCAGGGCAAGACGCCCGGGGAACGCGAGGCCAAGCGCGCCGAGGCGGAGAACCTGCGCCAGCGCATCCTGGAGGGCGGAGAGGACTTCGGCGCCGTCGCGCACGCGCATTCCGAGGGGATGCACGCGGCCGAGGGCGGGGACTGGGGCTGGATCCGGCCGGCCGACCTGCGCCCCGAGCTGGCGTCTGCCGTGGCGGCGCTGGCGCCCGGCGAGGTGAGCCCCATCCTGGAGGCGGAAACCGAGTTCTACCTCGTGAAGCTCGAGGGCCGGAGGCTGCCCACCGTCAAGCCGTTCGAGGAGGTGCAGGAGGAGCTCGCCGGGCGCCTCCGGGAGGCGGAGGGCGAACGGATGTACCGGGAGTGGATCGACAAGCTCAGGAACCGCCACCATGTCCGCGTCCTCGCGCCCGATTACCCCGCCCTCTGACGCCGCGCCGCGGGCAGGGCGCCGGGTGCGCTCGCCGCGCCCGTGGCGCGGTCCGGCATGAAGGTCCACCGTCCCAGCGAGCTGCGCGCGCTGCTCGACGAGCACGGCGTGCGGCCCAGCCGGGCGCTGGGCCAGAACTTCCTCGTCGACGCGAATATCCTCCGCATCCTCGTCGAAACGGCGGACCTGCCGCCCGCCGCGCGCGTGCTGGAGATCGGGCCCGGCGCGGGGGTGCTGACGGAGGCCCTGCTGGACGCCGGCGCGCGGGTGGTGGCCGTCGAGAAGGACCCGCGGCTCGTCGCCCTGCTGGCCGCGCGGTTCGGCGGCCGGCCTGACCTCGAGCTGGTGCAGGCCGACGCGCTCGCGTGGGACCTTGCGGCGTGTTTCGCTTCCGGCGTGGAACACCTCGTTTCGAACCTGCCCTACTCGGCCGGCACGCGCATCCTGATGCGCGTGGCCGGGCAGCCGCCGCGGCCCCGCGGCATGACCGTCACGCTGCAGGCGGACGTCGGGGAGCGGCTCGTCGCCGCGCCGGGCACGAAGGCCTACGGCCTGCTGGCCATCTGGATGCGGCGGCTCTTCGACGTCGCGGTCCTGCGCCGCGTGAGCCCCACGTGTTTCTTCCCCGTGCCGGAGGTCGATTCGGTGATCGTGCGCCTCGCGCTGCGGCCCGAGCCGCTGGCCGTGCCCACGGACCTCGCGCGCTTCCACGCCCTGTCGCGGTGGGCCTTCTCGCACCGCCGCAAGCAGCTTTGCACGCTGGGCCGCCGCCTCCCGCCGTCGGTGGGCCGCCTGCCCGGCGACGCCGTCGCGTGGATCGCCTCGTGCGGGCTGGCCCCCGAGGCGCGGCCCGAGGAGGTGGACATCGACGGCTGGGTCCGGCTGGCGGACGCGTTGAGCGGGGGGCCGGCCTGATGCGCATCGTCTTCCTCGGCACGGGCACGTCGCACGGCATTCCGGCGATCGGCTGCCGGTGCGAGGTGTGCACGTCGGACGACCCGCGGAACCGGCGCCGGCGCAGCAGCCTGTGGGTGCGGGCAGGACGGGCGAGCCTGCTGATCGACGCCTCGCCGGACTTCCGGCAGCAGGCGCTGGACGCCGGCGTGGACCGGGTCGACGCCCTGTTCCTCACGCACGGGCACGCCGACCACGTCTTCGGCATGGACGACCTGCGCCGGTTCAACGAGATCCAGCGCGAGGCCATCCCGGTGTACGCGGGCGCCGGCACGATGGCGGTGGTGCGGCGCACGTTCGCGTACGCGCTGGAGGGGGGCGAGTCCGCCAGCAGCCGCCCGCGCCTCGATCCGCGGCCCCTGGCGGGCCCGGTCGAGGTCGGCGGGGTGCGCGTGACCCCGGTCGAGGTCTTTCACGGCGCGCCGCTCGTCCACGGGTTCCGCATCGACGGGGACGGGCGGTCCCTGGGGTACGTGCCCGACTGCAGCGCCCTGCCCGAGCCGGCCGTGGCGGCGTTCCGCGGCGTGGACGTGATGATCCTCGACGCCCTGCGGCCCTCGCCGCACCCGACGCACCTGAGCCTGCCGCAGAGCCTCGCGCTGCTCGCGCGCATCGGGGCCGGCCGCTCCTACGTCACCCACCTCTGCCACCGCCTGGAGCACGAGGCCACGCAGCGGTCGCTGCCGGCCGGCTGCCACGTGCCGCACGACGGCCTGGAGTTCGCGTGGTGAACGCGGCCCCGATCGACAGCCACGCGCACTTCGACGCCTTTGCCGCGGAGGGCTGCGTCGAGGCCGTCGTCGCGCGCGCGCGCGCGGCGGGGCTCGCGGCGGTGGTGGCCGTCGGCGGGTCGCCCGACGCGAACCGCCTGGCCGTGGCCCTGGCGGGGCGCCACGAGGGATTCCTCTTCGCCTCCGTCGGGTTCGACCGGGCGCTGTGCCGCGAGCCTCCCGGGCTGGCCGGGCTGGAAGAGCTGGCGGGCCGGGCGGGCGTGGTGGCCGTGGGGGAGACCGGGCTCGACTACCACTACGGGCCGGATGCGCGGGTCGAGCAGTGCGCCCTGTTCGATCGCATGCTGGAGCTGGCGGCGCGGCGCCGCCTGCCGGTGATCGTGCACGCGCGCGACGCGGACGCCGACCTGCTGCCCCGGCTGCGGGCGCACGCGCGCGCGCGGCCGGACGGGGCGGGCCGCCTGGGCGTGGTGCACTGCTTCACCGGGACGCCCGGGGCGGCGCAGGCGGTCGTGGAGGCCGGGTTCCACGTCAGCTTCAGCGGCATCGCGACCTTCCGCGGCGCAGAGGAGGTGCGCCGGGCGGCGGCGGTCGTGCCCGAGGACCGGCTGCTCGTGGAGACCGACGCGCCGTACCTCGCGCCCGTGCCCTTGCGCGGCCGCCGCAACGAGCCCGCCTACCTGGCGCACACCCTCGAGGCGCTCGCCGCGGTGCGGCGTTGCTCCGCCGGACACCTTGCCGCCATAACGGCGGACAACGCGGCGTGGCTCTTCGGGTTCCGCCCCGGCGCGGCGCACGCAAGGGAGGGCCGGCGGTGAGCGGAAACGGCGGCAAGCGGGCGCTGGGCATCGACTTCGGCGGCACCACGATCAAGATCGCGCTCGTCACGGCGGAGGGGCGGATCGCCGGGCTGCGCGAAATCGACACCGCGCGGGCGGCCGGGGTCGACACGTGGATGGACCGGGTGGCGGCCGGGGCGGAGGAAGCGGGCCTGGCCGCCGGCGCCGCGGGGGGCGCCCCGGTGGGTATTGGCGTGGGGGTCCCGGGCTTCGTCGATTTTGAGCGCGGGTTCGTTCACGAACTCCCCAACGTGCCCGGCTGGACCGGGGTGCGCCTTGCCGAACGGCTGGAGCAACGCTTCGGGATCCCCGCGTGGGTGGACAACGACTGCAACGCGATGGCCCTCGGCGAGTGCACGTTCGGCGCGGGCCGGCTCTACCAGCACGTGGTCTTCGCCACGCTGGGCACCGGGGTGGGCGGCGCGGTGCTCATCAACAACCGCCTCTTCCGCGGCGCGCGTTCGATGGCGGGGGAGATCGGCCACGTCTCGATCGACATGAACGGCATAGCGTCGCCGCAGGGGCGCGGCGGGCTGGAGCAGTACGTGGGCAACCGCCGCCTCGTGGCGCGCGCGGCGCAGGCCATGGCCGGGGGACGGGCCACGTCGCTCCGCGCCCGCACGGGCGGGGACCCCGCCGCGCTGACGGTGAAGCTGCTGGCGGAGGAGGCCGCGCGGGGCGACGCGCTCTCGCTGGAGCTCTTCGACTTCATGGCCGACTGCCTTGCGACGGCCTTTGCCTCGATCACTTACGTGCTGCAGCCCCAGGCCTTCATCGTGGGCGGCGGCGTCGCGCAGGCGGGCGACCTCCTCTTCGGGCCGCTGCGCCGCCATCTCCGCGAGAGGCTCAGCCCCCACTTCGCCGGGCAGGTCGATGTCCGGCCCGCGGCACTGGGTCCATCCGCCGGGGTCATCGGCGCCGCCACCCTGGCGCTGAAAGCCTGAACGGGGGCGGCCCCGGCGGAGGGGGGCGCCGAAACGCGGACACGGCCCGGGCGGCGGCCCCGTCGGCGCCCGCACGGCGGGCGCATCGCGGCCTTGGCGGGGCGCCGTCCTCGCCGCCCGGCGGGAAAGGCGGGCTAGTCCTCGATCGTAATGGCTTCCACGGGGCAGCCGTCCGCCGCTTCGCGGCAGCTGTCCGCGGCCCCCGCGGGCACCTCGGCTGCCTTCACGACGGCCAGCCCGTCCTTCATCTCGAACACGTCCGGGCAGGTGTCGGCGCACAGCTCGCAGCCTGTGCAGGTATCGGCATCCACGGTGGTCTTCATCGTCGCTTCTCCCTGTCTGCTTCTGGTTGCTACCGCCGGGCCAGGTTTCCGTCGCCTTCGCCCGCTCCACGCTCCGGCGCGGCCCTCAGGAAGGGGCCGCGAAACGGGCCTTGAAGTCCTCGAGGATCTTGATGTAGTTCGCGCGCTCGAAGGCGGCCGGGTTGGCCACGTTCTTCTGGCTCATCGCGCCCTTCATCTGCTCCACCGACGCGTATTCCTGCGTCGTCATCTACGCCTTGAGTTCCGTGAGCATCGTGTGCAGGTGGCCGGCGCCGTTCTTGAGGAGGGCGGAGGCCGTCATGGCGACGTCCGCGCCGGCCAGGAGGTACTTCGC
The DNA here is from genome assembly GCA_963744655.1 of uncultured bacterium. Taxonomy (GTDB): domain Bacteria; phylum Verrucomicrobiota; class Kiritimatiellia; order PWTM01; family PWTM01; genus CAVUUJ01. Next base: position 30,890 of record CAVUUJ010000004.1, read on the forward strand.
GACGTCGCGCCCGCCGTGGACGCCCGTCGTCGCCGCGAGCGACGCCTTCACGTGGCCGAACAGGATGGCGATCCAGCGCAGCGGCAGGCGCATCTCGTGCGGGGTGCTCAGGTTGAGGTCCGAGAGGACCTCCAGCCGCTCGAGGTCGAAATCGGGCTGGTAGAAGCGGTTGAAGAGCACCAGCGCGTCGGCTCCCGCCTGGTCCAGCCGCTGCGCCATGTGCGCCATGGAACTGAAGAACGGGCTGAGCTTGACGGCCACCGGAATGCCGACCGAGCCCTTCACGGCCTTGAGCACGTCGACGTACAGCTGCTCCACGTCGGAGCCCGTCTGCCCGGGATCGGTGGCGATATAGTACACGTTGAGCTCGATGCCCTTGACCCCCGCCTGCTCGATCTCCTTCGCGTAGCTCGACCCACCCCTTCGCCGACACGCCGTTGAGGCTGCCGATGATGGGCATGTCGCACTGCTCCGCGGCCTTGCTGACGAGGTCGAGGTAGCGGTCCGTCCCCACGTTGTACGCCGCGTGGTCGGGGAAGTAGGACAGCGCCTCGGCGAAGCTCTCCGAGCCCGCGCTCATGAGGTGCTCGAGGGCCTCCTGCGTCGTGCTGGATCTGCTCCTCGAAGATGGAGAACATCACCGTGGCCGCGGCCCCGGCGTCCTCCATCTTCTTGAGGTCCTCGATCTTCTGCGACAGCGGCGAGGCCGAGGGCACGATCGGGTTCTTCAGCGTCGAGCCCCATGTAGGTGGTCTGGAGGTCCATGATTCAGTCCTTTCTGTCGGATGGGTGACCCGTACCGGTTGTCGCCTACGCCTGCCCGCCGCCGGCCCACTGCTGGTAGAGCTTCCAGCGCTTGTCGATGTCCGCCTGGGCCAGCTCGAGGAGGCGCGCGGCCTCCTCCGGCTTGCTCAGGGTCAGCATCTTGTAGCGGATCTCGTTGTAGACGTAGTCCTTCAACGGGATCGACGGGGCCTTGGAGTCGAGCTGCAGCGGGTTCTTGCCCTCCGCGGCCAGCCGGGTTGAAGCGGTACAGCATCCAGTGGCCGCTCTGGACGGCCAGCTTCTGCTGGTCGAACCCCTTCTGCATGTTGATGCCGTGCGCGATGCAGTGGCGAGTAGGCGATGATCAGCGACGGCCCGTCGTAGGCCTCGGCCTCCAGGAAGGCCCGGATCGTCTGGCGCGGGTTCGCGCCCAGCGCGACGCGGGCGACGTACACGTTGCCGTAGCACATGGCCATCATGCCGAGGTCCTTCTTGGCCGCGGGCTTGCCGCCGGCCGCGAACTTGGCGACCGCGCCGCGCGGCGTCGACTTGGACATCTGGCCGCCGGTGTTGGAGTAGACCTCCGTGTCCAGCACCAGGACGTTGACGTTCCGGCCCGAGGCCAGCACGTGGTCGAGCCCGCCGTAGCCGATGTCGTAGGCCCAGCCGTCGCCGCCCAGGATCCAGACGCTCTTCTTCACCAGGCTGTCGGCGACCGAGAGCAGATGCCGGGCGTCCGGCTGTCCGCGCAGCCGGCGAGCTTGGCCTTGAGCTGCTCGACGCGGGCGCGCTGCTCCGCGAGGTCCCGCTTCGGTGGCCTGCGGCGCCTCGATCAGCCCGCCGGCCAGCTCGTCGCCGACCGCGCCCTCGAGCCGCTCGAGCAGCTCGACCGGCGAACTCGCGCGTGCTTGTCGAACGTCAGCCGGAAGCCGAAGCCGAACTCGGCGTTGTCCTCGAACAGCGAGTTCGACCAGGCCGGGCCGCGCCCGTCGGCGTCGACCGCCCAGGGCGTCGTGGGCAGGTTGCCGCCGTAGATCGACGAGCAGCCCGTGGCGTTGGCGATGATCGCGCGGTCGCCGAAGAGCTGGCTCAGCAGCTTGACGTAGGGCGTCTCGCCGCACCCGCGCAGGCGCCGGAGAACTCGAACAGCGGCTCGGGCGAACTGCACGTCCTTGATGGAGGCGAGGTCCAGCTTCGTGCGGTCGTTGTCCGGGAGGGCGCCGAAGAACGCCCAGTTCGCCCGCTCCGTCTCGAGGATCGGCTCCTTGGCGCACCATGTTGATGGCCTTGCGGCCGACCTGCTCCTTGCTCTTCTTCGGGCAGACCTCGACGCACAGCGCGCAGCCCGTGCAGTCCTCGACCGCGCACTGCAGCGTGTACATCGTGCCTTCGGGCACGTCCTCGCCCCTTGTAGGCGGCGGACTTGAAGCCCTCGGGCGCGCCCTCGAGCGCGGCCCGGTCGTAGACCTTGGCCCGGATCGACGCCGTGCGGGCAGACGAGGCTGCAGTTGCCGCACTGGATGCAGAGGTCCGGCTCCCACACCGGGATGTTCAGGGAGATGTTGCGCTTCTCCCACTGCGTCGTGGCCGTGGGGAAGGTGCCGTCGACCGGGAACGCGCTGACCGGGCAGGTCGTCGCCCCGGCCGGCCATGATCTCGGCCGTCACGTTCTGCACGAACTCGGGCGCCTTCGGCGGACACCGGGGCGGCATCTCGTGCCGTGCTCGTCGCCTCGGCGGGCACCGCGATCTCGTGCAGGTTGGCGAGGGACTGGTCCACCGCCTCGAAGTTCTTCTGGACGATCTCCTCGCCCTTGCGGCCGTACGTCTTCTTGATCGCGTCCTTGATCTTCGCGATCGCCTCGTCCCGGGGCAGCACGCCGGAGATGGCGAAGAAGCAGGTCTGCATGATGGTGTTGATCCGCGAGCCCATGCCGGTCGCCTTGGCCACCGCGTAGGCGTCGATCACGTAGAACTCGGAGCTTCTTGCGCGATGATCTGCTCCTGCACCTTGCGGGGCAGGTGGTCCCACACCTCGTCCGCGGCGTAGGGGCTGTTGAGCAGGAAGACCGCGCCCTGGGCCGCGTACTTGAGCATGTCGGTCTGGTCGAGGAAGACGAACTGGTGGCAGCCGATGAAGTTGGCGGACTGGATCAGGTAGGTCGAGTGGATCGGGTCCGGCCCGAAGCGGAGGTGCGAGACGGTCGCGACCCGGCCTTCTTCGAGTCGTACACGAAGTAGCCCTGGGCGTAGATGTCGGTCTCTTCGCCGATGATCTTGATGGAGTTCTTGTTGGCGCCGACCGTGCCGTCGGCCCCGAGGCCGAAGAACATCGCCCGCACGACGCTGTCCGACTCGGTGATGAAGTGCGGGTCGTACCTCGAGGCTCGTGTGCGAGACGTCGTCGATGATGCCGACCGTGAAGTGGTTCTTCGGCTCGTCCTTGCCGAGCTCGTCGAAGACGGCCTTGACCATCGCCGGCGTGAACTCCTTGGAGGAAAGGCCGTAGCGGCCGCCGATGACCCGCGGCATGCGCGAAGGGCAGCGTGCCGCCGGCCTGCGCCTCGGCGAGCGCGGTGACCACGTCCTGGTAGAGCGGTTCGCCCGCCGCGCCGGGCTCCTTGGTGCGGTCGAGCACGGCGATGACCCTTCACGCGTCTTCGGCAGGGCGCCGAGGAAATGCTCCGACGGAGAACGGGCGGTAGAGGTGCACCTGGAGCAGGCCCACCTTCTCGCCCCGGCCTGCGAGGAAATCCACCGTCTCGAGCGCGGTCTCGGCGCCCGAGCCCATCAGGACCACGACCCGCTCGGCGTCCGGCGGCCCCGAAGTAGTCGAAGAGGTGGTACGAGCGGCCCGTGAGCTTGGCGAACCGGTCCATGGCCTCCTGGACGATGCCCGGGCAGGCGGCGTAGAAGGGGTTGACCGTCTCGCGGCCCTGGAAGAAGACATCGGGGTTCTGGGCCGTGCCGCGCACGACCGGGCGGTCGGGCGTGAGCGCGCGCCGGCGGTGGGCGAAGACCAGCTCGTCGTCGATCATCGCGCGGATCTCGTCGTCACCCAGAGCACGTCGATCTTGTTGACTTCGTGCGAGGTGCGGAAGCCGTCGAAGAAGTGGACGAACGGGCACGCGGGACTCCAGCGTGGCGGCCTGGGCGATCAGGGCCATGTCCATCACTTCCTGCACCGAGCTGGAGGCCAGCAGCGCGAAGCCGGTCGGCGCGTGGCCATCACGTCGGAGTGGTCGCCGAAGATCGAAAGGGCCTGGCAGGCGAGGGAGCGGGCGGACACATGGAAGACCGTCGAGGTGAGCTCGCCGGCGATCTTGTACATGTTCGGGATCATGAGCAGCAGGCCCTGCGACGCCGTGAAGGTCGTCGTCAGCGCGCCGGTCTGGAGCGCGCCGTGCACGGCGCCGCTGGCGCCGCCCTCGCTCTGCAGTTCCACCACGGTGGGGACCGTGCCCCAGATGTTCCGCCTGCCCTCGGACGACCACTGGTCCGCCCATTCGCCCATGGTCGAGGAGGGGGTGATGGGGTAGATCGCGCATACCTCGTTGGTCTTGTGGGCGACGTAGGCCGCGGCCTCGTTGCCGTCGATGATCAGCGTGCTCTTCTCGCTCATGTCTGCGCCGTCTCCTGTAGGCCCCGCGGGGCGGGAATCCGCGTCGTGAAAGCCCGCCCTTCTACCGCAGCGGTGCGGTTCCTGCAAGGCGGGAGTTGCGCCCCGGCATCCGCGCGCAGGGAGGAATACGGGGCGGCGGGCCGCCCCGGCGCAAAGGTAAGGTCGCCGGCAGGCGTCTGGAGGAGTAGAACCAGGCCTCGCGGGCGTGGTCGCCCTGCATCGCGCGGGTACGGGAGGGACGGGCCATGAAGCGGGTTGATGTCCGGATGGGGATGGGCGCGGCCGCCGCGCTGGCGGCGCTGGCGGTCTTCGGCGGGGAGGTCGGGGACGCGCGGGCGAACCGGGTCCGGGAGCTGCTCAAGCAGCATCCGCGGTCTTTCGAACTGACGGTCATGAGCCACTTTTCGGATGACGACTTCGGCTTCCACGTGCAAACGGCCGACCTGCCGATGGACGACAGCCTGTTCCCGCGGCACATGATCTCCGCGGCCCAGGCCGATGCGGTCGTCCTGGAACTGGCGCGGTCGCCCTTCATGGACCGGGCCGTTGAAGGAGCCCGCGGCGAACGGTTCCGCCCCGCGAAGGCGGAACCCGGCAGGCGCGTGTACGGCATCACGCTGCGATGCGGCGACCGGGCCTTCTTCGAGGAGGTCGCGTCCGAGGACGGCATGAAGGCGCGTGCCGAAGGCATCCGGCGGGGGCTGGGGGGCGGCGATGCGGCGGAAGCGTTCGACGGCGCCTTCCGGTCGCGCCTGGGCGCCGCGGAGCCCGGGCCGGACACGGCCGCGGAGCAGAAGCGGCTCGAGCAGATCGGGCAGTACCTCGTTGAGCACGTCGCGAGCGAGGGCATGCGGTGGGACGCGGGGCCCTCGCCCCTCCGCGCCGCGGCGCTGACCCGGGCGTACCCGGGGTGCGCTTTTTACGGCGTGGAAAGCCGGTACGAGCCGGTCGTCCGCATCCGCCCCGGCGAGCGAAGGGTCTCGCTGTGCCTGCGTATCGACGGGCAGGGCGACATCCGGGTCCGGGAGGGGATGTTCACCGGCAGGGACACCCGGACGCTATCCTTCTTCGACGAGGGGCGGATCGAGATCCGGGACGAGGAGACCGCGGCGCTCGCCGCGGCGGCCGTCATGTGCCTGACCCGTGCCTACGGGGGGTGGCAGGCCGTTGAACCCGGCGACGTGCGCGTCGAGCGGACCGGGAGCGGGTGGACCGGGACGGCCGTCCTGGGGAAGGGCCCGCCGGACGACGGCACCCCCGTCGCGGAAGGGGCCTTCCCTCAGCACCTGTACCGGGTGGACTTCGACGACCGCGGCGCCTGCGCGGAGGTCGACTACCGCTACACGGGGATGCTGCCGGTATGCTTCGGCGGGCTTTTCCTGCCGGCGGAGTTCGTCCCGGGCGCGGCGTCTGCGGCGCGGGGGCGGTTGGGCGCGGCGGTCCTGGTGTCGATGGAACGCGGGAGCGTAGCGGAGCGGAGCGGGCTTCGCGCGGGCGACGCGCTGTGCGGATTCGACGGGCAGCCGGTCCCCCCGGACCGTCCCATCGAGTGGCTGAGGGAGCGGGTGGTGCCCGTCAAGGCGCGGGGCGGCGAAACGCACGGGGTGACGGTGCTCCGGCGCGGCGCGGTGCTGGACCTCGACGCGACCTGGCCGCCGCAGCGCGCCGAAGCCGACTGACCGGCTTGATGGTGCCCGTCTTGCCTGCTCGCTGACGACGCGCGGCAGGTCCGGGCATCCGCGTTCCCGGATGCCGTTCTCCGTCGACCGTCACCCGCACCCTGAGGGGGTTGCGTTGCGGCAGGTCCGGTAGCGCGCCGACCCGCCGCAGACAGCTTGCCCCGGCTTCAGTGATCACCGCTTGCCGTATCCCGTGGCGAGGAGCCTTCGGGGTGTGGGGATGGCGGCCGGCGCGCGGCCGTTGAAGTGATCGGTGAGACGCTGCTTCGGACGGGTCGAGAACCCGGCGCACAGGAAGTCGTCCGCGACGCCGTGGAGGACGTAGACGCGGTACGGGAGCTTCGCGAACCGCTGCTGCGTCGCCTGGTCCCTCCTTCCCCTGTAGGAGAGACATGGCAGGGAATGGCACCCCCAAGGGGAATCGAACCCCTGTTTCCAGGATGAGAACCTGGCGTCCTAAACCGCTAGACGATGGGGGCGCGGAGAGGACAGGGGGCGGGGTGGGGGCGGGGACCGACGCCCTGCCCCGGCCGCGGATCTCGGCCTGTCCGGCCCGAAAACGCGCGGAACCTACCGTAGCCCGTCCGGCCCGTCAAGCACGGGAGGATGGCCGGACCGCGCGGCTCACTCGGCGGCGGGCAGCCGCGCGAGGAAGGGGTTGGTGCGCTTCTCCTCGCTGATGGTCGTCTCCTCGCCGTGGCCGGGGAGTACGCGCGTGGCATCCGGCAGGGCCGCGAGACGTGCGAGGGAACGGCCGAGGGCCCGGGCGTCGCCGCCGGGCAGGTCGGTGCGCCCGACGGAGCCCCGGAACAGGGTGTCGCCGGTGAACAGCACCCCGTGGCGCTCGAGCAGGAAGCACACCCCGCCCGGGGTATGGCCCGGGGTCGCAAGAACCTTCACGGTCAGGCCGCCCAGCGTCCGCGCCTCCCCGTCCTGCACGTCCACCAGGTTCGCGCCGGCGGGCACCCGGGGCGGGCCGTAGTGGGGGGGCAGGGCGTTCCCGCACCCGAAGGCCCAGGCGCGGTCCGCCGGGTGCATGAGGACCGGCACACGGTGCTTCTCCAGCAGAGGCCCCAGGGCGCCGAGGTGATCGGCATGGCCGTGCGTGAGCAACACGGCCGCCGGGACGGCGCGGCGCGCGGCGAGATCGGCTTCGATCGCGGAAAGCTGGTCGCCGGGGTCGACGACGAGCGCCTGGGAGAGGACGCCCTGCACGACGTAGCCGTTGGACTCAAAGGCGCCCAGGACCAGCCGCCCGATGCGAAGCGTATCCCCGTCCATGCGTCAGCGCTCCTTCCCGTCGCCGTCCGGCGGGAACAGGTCGTCCCCGTGCCGCGCCGCCGCGGGCGGCTTCACGCCCAGGAGGGCGAGGAAAGCGGCCTCGTCGATGACGGCGATGCCCAGCTTGCGGGCCTTCCCGATCTTGGCGGCGCCGGGCGCCTCGCCTGCCACGACGCAGCCGGTCTTCCCGCTCACCGTTCCGCTCGCGGCGCCGCCCGCCTCCCGCACGGCCCGGGCGGCCTCGTCGCGCGTCATCCCGGACAGGGTGCCGGTGAGCACCACGGTCCTGCCGGCGAGCGGTCCGCCGCCGGCGCCGTCGCGGCCGGCGCCGCCCCGCGGGTGAAGCCCCAGGGCCTTCATCCGGGCGAGGACCGCTGCCCCTTTCGGCGAGGAGAAGTAGTTGAGCACGCTGCGCGCCACGACGGGCCCTATCTCGCGCAGGTCGAAGGAGGCGAGGCGGGCCTCGAGCGACGCGATGGTCCGCTTCAACGCGTCGTACCTCGCCTGGCGGGCGGCGCGATCCTTTTCGCCGGAGGGGGGGCGGGCGCGCGAGCGGGGATTCGCGAGCAGCGCCTCCGCCCGCGCCTCGTGCAGGCGGACGAGGTCGCGCAGGATCTCCGAGCCGGCCAGGGCCCGGAGGTCCCCGTGCAGCGAGGCGAGCTGAAAGGCCGTGGCCTCGCCGACGTTCGGCACGGCGAGCGCGTACAGCCACCGGTGCAGCGGCAGCGCGCGGCTGCGGGCCAGGGCCGCCGTGACCCGCGCGGCGTTCTTCGCGCCGAACACGCGCGGTTCCTCCGGCGTGCCGAGGTTGAGGGCGGCCAGGCGCTGCTCCTCGAGCTCGAACAGGTCGAGGGGATCGTCCACGAGGCCCGTCTCGACGAGGCGGTCGGCGACCACGCCACCCAGGCCCTCGATGTCCAGCGCGGCGCGCTGGGCGAAAAAGGCGAGCCGGCGGGTCTTCTGCGCGGGACACTGCAGATGGTCGCAACGAAGCGCGACTTCCAGCGCGCCGCCCGCGGCCGTCTGCTGGCGCGACACCGGGCTGCCGCACGCCGGGCACGCGGCGGGTTCGGCGACGGGCCGCTCCCGCCCGGTCCGCCGCTCGGTCACGACGGCCACGACGGCCGGGATGACCATGCCGGCCTTCTCGACCCGCACCGTGTCGCCGACGCGGATGTCCTTGCGGGCCACCTCCTCGAAGTTGTGCAGCGTGGCGCGGGAGATGGTCGACCCGTCCAGGAAGACGGGTTCGAGCTCCGCCACGGGGGTCAGGGCGCCGGTCCGGCCGACCTGCACGGTCACGCCGCGCAGCACGGTGACGGCCTGGTTGAGCCACGCCCTGGGCTTGTAGGCTATGGCGTAGGCGGGGTGGCGGGCCTTGACGCCCAGCCGGTCCCACTGCGCCAGGTCGTTGACCTTGATGACCGCGCCGTCGATCTCGTAGGGGAGGTCCTTCTCGGCGGCCTTGAGGTCCTCCGCGCGGGCCAGGGCGTCCTCGACGCCGCCGCAGACCCACGTGGGCCGGGGCACGGGCAGGCCGAGTTCGCCCAGGGCCCGCAGGGCCTCCTCGTGCGTCGCGAAGCGCCGCCCCTCGCACCGCGCGACGGCGTAGAAGACGGCGCTGAGCGGGCGCCGCGCGACGGCGCGCGGGTCGAGCTGCTTGAGCGAGCCGGCGGTGGCGTTGCGCGCGTTGGGAAAGGGGTCCTCGCCCCGCTCGCGCAGCTGCGCGTTGAAGCGCGCGAAGGCGTCGACGGCCATGTAGATCTCGCCGCGGGCTTCCAGCAGGGCCGGCGGGGTGTCGCCGTGCAGCCGCAACGGAACGCTGGCGATGGTCCGCACGTTGGCGGTGACGTCGTCGCCGGTCGTCCCGTCACCGCGCGTGGCCGCGCGGGTCAGCAGGCCGTCGCGGTAGACCAGGGCGATGGACACCCCGTCGATCTTGGGCTCGACGTGGTAGGCGACGGGTTCGTCGCCGAGTTCCTTGCGCACGCGGGCCTCGAAGAGCTGCAGTTCGCGGCGGTCTTTCGCCTTCTCGAGAGACAGCATGGGCACCTCGTGCCGCACGTGCTCGAACCCGGCGAGGGGCGCGCCGCCCACGCGCTGCGTCGGCGAGTCGGGCGTGATCCCGTCGGGGTGCGCCGCCTCGAGCGCGACCAGTTCGTCGTAGAGTTCGTCGTATTCGCGGTCGGTCAGCTCGGGACGCGCCTCGACGTAGTAGAGGCGGTCGTGGCGGCGAATCGCCCGGCGAAGCTCGCGGATGCGTTGCCTGTCGTCCTGCCCGGCCATGCCCCCTCCTCCCCGGTGCCCGCCTCCTCCGGGGCGCCGCCCCGCCCGCCCGGCGCGCGCGGGGAAGGTGGGGGGCCGCGGCGCGGGCGGGCGGTCCTGCCGCCCGTGCGCGGTCTACTCGGCGGCATCGGGGTCGTCCGCCTCCGCCTCCGCCTCCGCCGCGGCCGCCGCGGCGGCCTCGGCCTCCTTGCGCTCCGCGGCGCGCCGCTTCTTCGGATCGCGCTCGATGAACTCGAAGCGCCCGGCCTCGTCCTGCGTGACCCGGCGCTCGAGCAGCGTTTCCTGCGTGGGCACGCCCGCGTTCGTCTCGAGCTCCTCGGGGTGGGCGAGCGCCATCGTCACGAACACGATCACCTCGTCCTGCACCCGCTCCTTGTGCGTGTGGGTGAAGAGGTACTTCCCGATGATCGGGATGTCGCCGAGGAAGGGCACCTTCTTCACCTGCTCCTGGTCCTGCGTCTCGGTCAGCCCGCCGATCGCCACCGTCTTCCCGCTGGGCAGGTTGAACTGGCTGACGATCTCGCGGGTGGACAGGATGGGGATCTGGACGCGCGTGTCGCCGGACTCCTGGAAACCGATCACGCGGCTCAGGACGGGCTTGATGATGACGGAGATGACGTCCTCGGTGTTGACGATCGGCGTCACTTCCATGCGCACGCCCGACTCGATCCAGTCGCTCCTCTCGTAGGTGAGGCGCCCCTGGAGGTTGTTGTCGGCGACGGCCCGGATCTCGGGATCCTGGCGGCCCACGTGGATGGAGGCCGTCTCGCCGCTGGCCACGATGAGCTTGGGATTGGAGATCACGTCCGCCCCGTTGAGCTGCTTCAGCGCGCTGAGGGTCAGCGAGAACGCGTCGGCCGACAGCACGGCGGACTGCAGCTCGCTGAAGGTGCGCGAAACGTCGCGGGACTGCGTGCGTTCCTGGTCGGTGCCGCTGACGACGCTGTCGATGACCGACAGGGTGCTGGCGGAACTGCCGACGTTGTTGACGGTGGTCTCGGTGGTGGGCGTGCGGGTGATCACCGGCACGTAGACGCCGGACCCCGGAGGCTGCTCCTCGTAGGTCGTGGACGTCTCCTCGTACTGGTTGCCGTTGATGTCGAAGAACGTGTTGCCCATCGTCGTGGTGTCTCCGGTGCCGCCGCTCGTGCGGTCCCGGGTGCGCGTGTTCGACGCGTTGCGGTAGTCGCGCCGGGTCCGGGCGTCGCTTTCGGTGATGCTCCGTTCGTTCTGCTGCGACCACTGGAGGTTGTCGGCGCCGACCGTGTACCCCTGCAGGATCTGCCAGTTGAGCCCGATGTCTTCGATGGCCTGGTTGTTGAGCTCGACGAACTTGGCCTCGATGACGACCTGGGGCACGCGAAGGTCGATATCCTCGACAAGGCTGCGCACGTCCTCGATGTGCTTGGACGTGCCGAGCACCGACATCATGTTGCCCGACGCGTGGAGGAGCTGGCCGTTGGGGGCCAGCAGCAGCTTCACGCCCTCGCTCAGGGCTTCCGGCCGCTTGTACTTCAGGAGGAACGTCTCGATGAACATCGGCTCCGCCGCGCCCTCCGGCTTGGGCAGGATGCTGTACACCTCGACATCGGGGGTGGACCGCACAAGGGTCAGGTTGTTCATCTCGAGAATGGCGGTGAGGGCGGCCTTCCACTCGACGTCCTTGAGGCTCACCGTCACGCGGCCCGTGAGGTTGGTGGGCGTGGCGATGATGTTCGCCCCCGAGATGCGGATGAACATGTTGATGACATCCGTCATCTCGACGTCGTTGAGCGTGATGGAGATCATATCCCCGCGCTGCGTGGCGCTGATCGGTTCCTGCTCCACCGGCACGGTATCGACCGGCGCCGCCGGCTCCGCCTCCTCCGGCTCCGGTTCAACGGCCTGGGGGAGCGGCTCCTCCGCGGCGGCCGGTTCCGGTTCGGCGGGGACCGCCACCGCTTCGGCGGGCGGCGGCATCGGCAGCGCAACGCCCGCCTCTGCGGCGGCGGGCATCGGTTCGGACGCCGGCTCCTCGGCCGCCTGCACGGTGACCGCAAGCAGCATGACGGCCGTTACACTCACTATCCCTTGCCGCATCGTGTTCGTGCTCATGGGGGTCCTGCCTCGCTTTCTCGCTGTCGGTTGCTGCGTTGCTCTCCGGGAAGAGGGGGGGCGGGTGGACGGTCTTCGGCTCCGGCGCCCTGCCCGGGGGCGGCCGGGGGGGGGCGGAGGGAGGCCGGCAGTTCGTCGGAGTACTCCACGCGCGCATCGAGGCGCGTGAGTTCGACGTTGTCGAGACGGATCCGTTCCACGCGCCACGCGTAGATCCAGCCGTCCCGCCGGAGGGTGAGCGACTCGCCTTCCGACACGACCTCCCCGTTGATGATGGCGGCGGACCGGCCCGCACCGAGCGACGTAACGCCCCGGATGTCGAGGGAACGCGTGGCGGCGTCCCAGTCCAGCGGGCCCACCCGCGGGCGGGGCGCATCGAAGGGGAGGGCGGAGGGGACGGCCGGGGCGGCAGCCGGTTCGAAGCCTACGGGCCAGAACGGATTGCGCTGCAGGGTCTCCGGGGAGGAGGGGGCATCGGCGGCCGCCGCGCCTTCTGCGGGGAGGGCGCGCGACGGGGCGGCCCCTGCCGCCAGGGCGGCCAGTGCGACCGCCAGCGCGGCCGCCCGGCGCGCGCGCGGCGCGGGGCGTCCCGGGAGGATGCGGCGGACCGCGCGGTTCATGCGCCGCCCCCTTCCCCTTCGGGCGTGGGGGGCAGGACCTCCTGCATGGCCGGGTCCAGCGGGCCCACGTGCCGCGGCCACTCGACGGTGAGGCGGATGCTCTGCTGCCGGGGCCGCGTGTCGTCCGCGGTCACCGAGACGCCCGTCATGGACACGTAGGGGTTGTCGCGCTCCATCGCCCGGATCATCCGGAGGAAGTCCGGGTAGTCGCACCGCGCCCGGATCTGGACCGCGTAGGGCGCGAAGCGGCGTCCCTCCTCGTTCGGCGGCCCGGGCGGGCCGCCGGCGTCCGGCGGCTTGCCGCTCTCCCCGGCGTCGGCCCCCGTGTCCCCCGGGGCGTCGCGCCGCTTGACCCACGCGGGGAGCGGCTGGCGGACTTCGGTGATGCTCTCGATGCTCACGCCGTACTCGCGCGCGAGCCGGTAGACGTGCTCCGTGGCCCACAGGAACGGGTTGTCCGCCGGCGGCAGGTACTCCGTGAAGAGCGAGCGCAGCGTGCGCACGTTGTCCTCCAGGCCCGTCTGCAGCGGCTCGCGCCGCCGGGCCAGGCGCGTCACCCGCTCCAGCCGGGCGCCGAGCGCCTCGAGGTCGTCGCCGGCGGTGCGGATCCGCTCCAGGAGCGGGGCGATGCCGTAGAAGTGGATGGCGGCGAGCGCGATCAGGGCGAGCACCGCCTTCAGGACGAGGCGCTCGCGCTGCTCCTTGGTCAAGGCGCTCCACTTCATTGCAGGGTCCGTTCCGCTCCGGTGATCTCGATCTCGAAGGTGCTCTGGGCGACGTCGCCGCGGTGGTCGCGCTGCATGGACAGGAGGGTGACCGTGCGGTACACGCTGTTGCTCGCGCCGCGCGCCGGCTTCAGGTTCTGGATCAGGCGGCCGACCGCGTCCTCGGCCATGTCGCCCTGCGCCCGGCCGGAGAGGCGGACCTGGAGGGTGCGCACGGGGTCCGGGGGCCGGGGCGCCGCGCCGGCCGCGGGCGGCGCCAGCGGCGGAACGGACAGCTCGTCGCGGATGTCGAGCCGCAGGAGCTGGATGCTGGCGGGCACGTGGCGGGCGAGGTCCGTCATGAGCCGGTTCCACTCGAGGCGCGAGCGGCTCCACCCGGCCAGCTCGTTCACGTACCGCTGGGTGCCGGACGAGATCGACTGCATCTTGAGCAGGCGCGTGTAGAAGGGCTGGAGCGTTTCCTGCGCCGCCCGGGCGGACCGGATGCTGCGCGAGAGGGTGAAGGCGAGGAAGGCGCGCTGGCCGACGGCGAGCAGCAGGACGGCGACGGCCGTCGCGACGCCGGTGTGCACGAGAAACCGCCGGCTCACCGGGCCCTGGTACCGGCGCTCCCGCGGTCTCAGCAGGTCGATCCTCAGCATCATGTCTCGTACCAGGCTCCCAGGCCCGCGCCCACGGCCGCCGCGAAGCGGGGCTCCTGCCCCGCGAAGGCTTCGGGCAGCGCGCCGTCGGTCGTCGTCAGCCCGGCGAAGGGATTGAACGGCTCCACGGGAAGGCCCGTCACCTCTGCGAGCTGCCGCCGCCAGACGGCGCTCAGCGCGAGCCCCCCGGACAGCCACACCCGGTCGATGCGGCCGGACTTCTCGTGGCGCTCGACGAAGTCGCGCGAGATGGCGAACTGCTTGAACACGGGGCCCATGACGTCGTGCACGAGCGCCGCGATGTCGACTGCGCCCTCGGAGAGGATGCTGAGGGCCATGTCGCGGTCCACCCCGAGGTCCTGGCCCAGCCTGTCGATCAGGTCCTCGGTCCCGACGTCGTACCGGCGCAGCAGGGCGACGCTGCCCCGGCTCAGGAAGAACACGAAGAGGGTGTGGGCCCCGCCTTCGATCAGGCAGGTGGTCTCCGCGGAACGGTCGGTTCCCGACCCGTGCGCGAACGCCGTGAGCGCGGTGAGTCCCGAGCACTCCAGCGAGTACGGCGCGGGCGCCCCGGTCGCGAGGTGCCGCAGCACGGCCTGCGCCTCCGGTTCCGGCACCGCCGCGGCCACGAGCCGCACCGGTCCGCGCGGAGCGGGGTTGCCGAGCGAAAGGCAGCCGACGCGGTAGTCCTCGGTCAGTTCGAACTGCCTGCGCACCTGCTGCTCGATCGTCGCGCCGGCATCGCCGTGGCCCGGCAGGTTCAGCATGCGCACGATCATGCCCCGGGGGGCAAAGGCCAGGGCCGCGTACTTGGCGCGGAGCGTGCTGCCGAGCTCGAGGCGCCCCGCGCCGCCGGCGTCCGCGGAGAGCGGCACGGCCTCGAGCACGTCCACCTCCGTCACGACCGCCTGGTCGCGCTGGCGGCGCATGCGGACGGCCTTCACCCCGGAATGGCCGAAGTCGAGGCACAGCAGTTCCTGGTGCCCCTTCCTGGCCTTCGAGTCGGTGCTCTCTCTGGTCGACATCCTGCGCTTCCGTACGCCCCTGCGGCACATCACCGGAGCAATATCCGGGCCAGCCTGCCGGCGCTTCACCCTTTTCGCGGCCGCGCCGCCCACTTCCGGCGCCCCCTCGGGCCGGGAGCACTATAGGGCACGGCGTCCGCCGCGTCACGCTGAAGTTCTCATCCCCGTCTCGCCTCCGGGCGGTTGCGGCTGGTACAGTTCGTGCTCGAGGAAGGAGGCCGCCGCGGCGGGCGGTGCACGGGGGGAAAACGGCATGGCGAAGCGGGCGGCGGCGCAGGAAGCGGCCGTGGACATCGACGGGCTGGTGGTCCGTTTCGCCGCGGGCCGGGGCCGGACCGTCGAGGCGATCGCCGGGCTGAACCTGCGGGTGGAGCGCGGGTGCGTGTTCGGTTTCCTCGGCCCCAACGGGGCGGGGAAGACCACGACGATCCAGGCGCTCCTGGGGTTCGTGCCGCCGGACGCCGGCACCGTCCGCCTCCTGGGGGAGGACGTGCGCCGCTCCGTCGCGCGGCAGCGGGTGGGCTATCTTCCCGAGACCCCCTTCTTCTACCCCTTTCTTTCCGGGCGCGAGCTGCTGGAGGCCTGCGCGCGGCTGTTCGGCCTGCCGCGGGCCGAAGGCCGGCGCCGGGCGGAGGCGCTGCTGCGCCGGGTCGGGCTGGCCGACGCGGCGGACCGGCGCGTCGGGACCTACTCCCGCGGCATGCTGCAGCGCGCCGGCCTCGCCCAGGCGCTGGTGAACGACCCCGACCTGGTGATCCTGGACGAGCCGACCAGCGGCATGGACCCCCTCGGCCGCATGGACGTGCGCGGGCTCATCGCCGAGCTGCGCGGGCAGGGCAAGACGATCTTCTTCTCCTCGCACGAACTCTCGGAGGTCGAACTGGTGTGCGACCGCGTGGCCGTCCTGGTGGGGGGCCGGGTCGCGGCCGAGGGGCCCCCGGCGACGCTCGGGGCCGGGGAGGGCAGCCTGGAGTCGCATTTCCTGGACATCGTCCGCCGGGCGCGCGCCGAAGGGGGCGCGGCATGAGAAACGCCGGGGTCATCGCGCGGCTGGTGTGGCTGGAGGCCGTACGCCGCAAGGATCTCTACGTGCTCCTCGTCCTGCTGGGCGCCCTGCTGGCCGTCGTCATGTCGGTCGACGTCTTCGGACTCGGCGGGGTGGGCCGCTACGTGCTCGAGACCGCCCTGCTGCTGAGCTGGCTCTTCTCAATCGCGCTGACGGTCACCGTGGCGGGCCGCCAGCTTCCCGCCGAGGAGCAGAAGGGGACCGTCTTCGCGCTGCTCGCGAAACCGGTCACGCGCTTCGAGCTGCTGGCGGGCAAGTGGGCCGGGAGCGTGGCGCTCGCCGCCACCGCCAACGCGGCGTTCTACGCCGTGACGGCCGCGGCGGGCGCGCTGCGGGGCGCGCCGCCGGGGCCCGCCGCGTTCCTGCAGGCCTACCTCCTGCACACGTGCGCCCTCGGCCTGCTGGCCGCGTGCGCCCTGGCCTTCTCGACGCGGGGCTCCGCCGACGCCGCGAGCACGCTGACCTACCTGGCGGCGGCCGCGGGGTACGTCGTGGTCCCGGCGGTGCCCCGCCTGGTCGCGCACGCGGACCGGCTGAGCGCATCCGCGCTGACCTTCCTGTACTACGCGCTGCCGCACCTGGAGTTCTTCGACCTGCGCCGCCGCGTGGTCCACGGCTGGGGCCCGGCCCCGTGGGACGCGGCCGGCCTGGCGCTGCTCTACGGGCTCGGGTGGTCGGCGCTGCTGCTGGGCGCGGCCTGGCTGGCCTACCGGCGCAGGTACTTCCGGCGGGGGGGGGCATGAGCGCGGCCGCACCGCGAGCGGGGCGCGCCCCGGGGCCGCGCGCCGCCGCCGCGGGCATGGCGGCGGTGTGGGTGCTGCTCTTCGCGTGCGCCTGCCGGCTGGACGCGGGGGGCGCGTTCGCCGTCGACCCGGGCGAGACCGTGACCCGCCGCCTGCTGGGCTCGGCGCGCTCCGCGCTGGCCGGGCGCTGCTACCTGGCCGCCGACCGCTACTTCCACCGGGGCGCCGGGCACGTCGAAACGCTCGCGTTCCGCGACGGGATGCGGCGGCTGCTCGACCGGCTGGTGCCGCAGGCGCACGAGCACGCCGCGGGGGCCGACGCGCTGGAGATCATGCCGTGGCTTCGTTTCGCGACCGAGATGGACCCGCACCACGTCGAGGCGTATCTCGTGGCGGCTTTCTGGGCGGAGAGCGCCGGGCAGCCGGACGGCCTCGTCGAGGCGGTCTTCCGGGAGGCGCGCGCCGCCAACCCCGTGGACTACCGCCTCCCGATGGCGTGGGGCCGCTTCGCGGCCCGCCGCGGGCTGCCGAACGCGGCGAAGCGGCTCGAGACGGCGATGCGGCTGTGGCCGCGGGGCGAGGAGGACCCCCGGCAGGCCGGCCTGGACCGCGCCATGATGGACGAATGGCTCGCCTGCCTGTACGGGTCGGAAGGCCGGGGGGCGGAAGCGCTGGAACGCGTGGCGGATGCCCTCCGCCATCACCCCCGCCCCGGGGGGCTCGCGGAACTTGCGCGGTCCGCGGAGACGCTGGACGCGGAGGGCTGGCGCGCGCGGCGCGCGCGCCTGGGGGCGCACGTGACGGGGCCCGCGTATCCCGGCGCCCCGGGCGGCTGCGGAGAAGACGACCACGGCGAGGACACGGCGCGGGACGCCCCGCGCTCGGGTTGAACGGGCAAAGGACGGAGACGGCGTGTACCTGGACTTCTACGGCTTCAAGGAGATGCCCTTCAGCATCACGCCGGACCCGCGCTTCCTGTTCCTCACCCGGCGGCACCGCGAGGCGCTCGAGAGCCTCCGCTACGGCATCGAGAGCCGCGCGGGGTTCATGGAACTGGTCGGCGAGGTCGGTTCGGGGAAGACGACCATCTGCCGCGCCCTGCTCGCGCGGCTGCCGCCGCACGTGGAGACGGCGCTCGTGCTCAACCCGTCCCTGACCGAGACGCAGCTGATCCGCGCGATCCTCGGCGACCTCGGTTTCAAGGTCCGCAGCCGGGACCGCCTCGGCCTCATCGAGCAGCTCAACGGGTACCTGCTCGACCGGGCGCGGCTCGGCGTGCACGTCACGGTGGTCATCGACGAGGCCCAGGACCTCTCCCCCGCCGTCATGGAACAGGTGCGCCTGCTGTCCAACCTCGAGACCGACCAGCACAAGCTGCTGCAGATCGTACTCGCCGGCCAGCCGGAGCTGGACCGGCGGCTCGCCGACGCCTCGATGCGCCAGCTGCGGCAGCGCATCATGGTCAAGTGCCGGCTCAAAGCGCTGGACTGGGAGGACCTGTGCGCGTATGTGGGACACAGGCTGCACGTGGCCGGATGGCGCAACGGACCGCTGTTCGACGAGGCGGCCCTCCGGATCGTGTTCCGTGAATCGCGGGGGATTCCGCGGCTCGTCAACAAGGTGTGCGACCGTTCCCTGCTGGCGGGGTACGCCGCCGGCCGCAGGGTCGTGTCGCGGGAGCGGGTGCGCGAGGCACTCGAGGAACTGGAGGACGTCACGTGAGCATTATCGAGGAAGCCCTGCGCCGCAAGCAGGAGGAAGGCACGGAGCCGGGCGCCCCGCGCACCACGCCGCCGCCGCTGCCCGAAACGGGCGGGGGGGGGCGGAAGCCGAGCCTGGCGGGCCCCATGCTGCTGCTGTTCCTGCTGCTGCTGAGCGCGGGCGCCGCCGTGTACTTCCTGTGGAACAAGGGCATGAGCGGATGGAGCCGGTTCGCCGTTGGGCGGGAACCGGAGCCGCCGGCCGCCGCGGCGGAGCCGGGGGGGACGTCCGGCGGGACCTCGGCGGTGCTCCAGGGGCTCGTGGACGACCTGAACCGGATGGCCGCCACCCCGCCGGAGCAGATCGCGGAGGCCGTCCCGGACGAGTCCGGCCCGGCGCCCGAACCCGCGGGGCCGGAACCGGCCGTCGCGCTGCCCGGGCGCGCGGAACCGGCCGGCCCGGCGCCGGCCTGGCCGGACCTGCTGCTCAAGGGCGTGCTCGCCTCCCGCGGGTCCAATCCGCCCATGGTGATGATCGACGACCGGATCCTGTCGGTGAACGACGAGTACAAGGGCGTGCGGATCGCGGAGATCGAGGGGAAGGCGGTGGTGTTCCAGATGGGTCCGCACCGCCGCCGGCTGTTCGTCGGCGAATCGATGCCGTAGCCCGGCGGGCTCCGCGCCGGACGGGCAGACCGCTCCCGGGCGGGCGCGTCAGGCGAGGCCGTTCTCGCGCATGCGCTTCTCGACGTCCCGGGCGCGCGAGAGCAGCGCGTCGAAGTCCTCCGCCCCCGTGAGGTAGAAGTGGCAGGTGCGGCCGGCCGTCGCGGCCACCGCCTTGCGCAACCTCTCGCTGTAGGGGTTGAGCACGGCGACCAGCGCCTCGTTCCCGACGAGGTCGAAGCAGACGGCGCCGAGTTCCACGGCCACGTCGCAGGGGATCACCCGCACGGACTCCTCCGTGGGCTCGAAGGCGTTCGCCGGGATGATCGGCGCGCGGGTCTGGCGGGAAACGAAGACCATCACCTGGGCCAGGTTCCGGAAGTGGCGGTCGTGGAGCACGTGCAGCACGGAGACGGTCATCGCCATCGCGCGTCCCGAAATGTCCGTCAAGTCCTGGACCAGCTCCGCGTACTCGTCCCCGTCGAGCAGCTTGCCCTCGTGCAGTCGCCACGCGAGGGCCATCTCGTCCTCCAGGACCGCGCTGCGGTCGCCCGCGGCCGCCCGCGCGTCCGGCGCGGCGGGCCGGCGCGCGGGGGGCGCCTCGTCCGGCGCCCGGTCCGCGGGCGCGCCGCCGCCGCCCAGGTCCCTGACCGTCTGGATCACCGGTATGAGCTCGGGCTCGACGTCCACCAGGTCGTTCAGCTTGGGGAGCAGCTCGACCACGTGGTCGTTCTGGCCCTGGTCGATCAGCGAGCGCGCCAGGCGGTCGAGGTAGCGGGCGGCCTTGGGCCGGTCCCCGACGAGTTCGCAGGAGTGGACCAGCGCGTCGAGCGTCGAGCAGTCGTCCGGGAAGATCTCGAGGATATCCTCGAAGGCCGCTATCGCGCCGAGCGCCTCCGGGTCCGCGCTGTCTGGTCCGCCCGGTGGGTCTGCCTGCGTCTCGGCCATCGTCGTTCCCCCGCGCCCCGGGGAGTCACACCGCCGGGCCGCCAACCGCCAGCCGCGGCCGCATGAGCCAATCCAGCTCGCGCGCCAGCGCCTGGAGCGGCGCGATGGCCGGACCGACATCGGCCCCCCGCGCCCAGACGCCCACGAGGCAGAAGCCCGGTCCCCCGGCCACCGCCATGGGCGGCGACATCGTGGGCACCACGATCAGCTCCGCCTGCGTGCCTCCCAGCCGCTTGAGCGAACCGGCGCAACGCTGGTACATCCGCGGCACCAGGGCCGCGTACCGGTCCGCCTCGTCCCCCATCCCCGGGCTGCGCGCGAGGACCATACCATCGCGTCCGCCGATCACACAACCGGCAAGCGCGAAGCGCTCGGCGGTCCGCTCCGCGATGCGGCCGAGCGACGGGCGTTCGCCGGGCTCGAAGCCCAGCTGCGCGTTGAGGACCTCGTGGCGGTCGCGCCGCTTCGTGGGCGCCGCCTCCAGGCCCGTGAGGCGCTTGAAGAGCTTGCGGCCGATGCCCGGCACGTCCAGCAGGCCGTAGACGGAGGCGAAGGGGCCGTGGGCCGCGCGGTAGGACACGACGAGCGCCGCGCGGACGGGCCCCAACCCGGGCACGCCGGCGAGCTGCTCGGCCGTCGCGCGGTTGAGGTCGACGACGCCGGCCCCGGCGTCGGACGGGCCGCGCGCCGGTGCCGCCGCCGGAGCGGCCTGCGCGGCCGGACGCGGCGGGGCGGGGGGCTGCGCGGGGGCGGGGGCCGCCGGCGGCGGCGCGGCGGGGGCCGCCGGCGCGCCGGGCTCGGCCGCCTCGTGCGGCCGGAAGAAGTCCCGCATGCCGGCGACCGCCCGGGTGTCGGCCGAGAGTTCGCCGCTTCCACGGATCAGCTCGGGGGGGAGGGCCTCCACGAGGTCCGGCAGGCTCAGCTCGACGAGCGCGTCCTCGTCCCGCCGCACCCAGCCGGGGGGCAGGGCCATGCACAGGTCGGCCAGGGGGTAGATCACGCGCCCCCGCCGGAGCTGCGCGAGCAGGTCGGCCCGGTCGAGCTCGATCCGCAGGCCGGCCGAGCCGCCGTTCTCCTTCCACTTCGGGCCGCGCAGCTCCTCCGGCAGGTTGGCGAGCAGGACCCGCGCGGGGAGGGCGACCAGGTCCTCCCCGGGGCCGAGGATCTCCTGGATGGCGCCGAACAGCTCGGCGGGATTCTCGTCGGCGGGGTCCGCCGCGGGAACGGGCGCCTCCGGCGGCGCGGGGGGCCGGGGCGCCTCGTCCGAGAGGTCGAGGGTGCGGATGCCGCCGACCGCTTCCGCGGGCCGGGAGCGGAGCGGCGCGGGGTCCTCGAGGGGTGCCCCCCGCCGGAGCAGTTTCGAAAAGAATCTCATGCCGCGCGTCCTCCGTGCCAAGCGGGCCTCCGTGCGGGCCCGGTTCCTGCTGCCACCCGATTGGGGAGCAGCTTCCATGCCACGGGAGGCGCGCCGGCCGGAGCGCGGTTTGTGCTGGCGGCGCCCGGCGCGCTCTGGCATACGGGGGGCGCCGCGCGGCGGGACGGCGCACGCGCGGGGCGCGCGGGCCGGGCCGGCCCGGGGAGGGCGATGTGCTGGACGTGACGTACCGGGACCTGTTGCACGCGCTCTACGAGGCGGTGCTGCTCTGCGACGGCGAGGGCCGCCTCGTCGAGGCGAACCGGCGCGCGGAACGGCTGTTCCGGATCCCGGCCGGGGCCGCGGAGCGCGTCGTGACCGACCTGGTCCCCGCGCTGACGCCCGAGGTGCTCGGCCGGGTGGCCCGGCGCCTCGACGAGGGCCGCTTCACCGTGGCCGACGTGGTCTGCACGCGCTGCGACGGCACGTCGTTCCCCGCCGAGGCCGCCATCGGGCGGATGGAACCGCCGGGCGGTGCCCTGTACGTCTTCACCGTCCGCGACGTGACGGTGCGCAAGCGGGCCGAGGCGGCGCTGCGTCGCGAGGCGGCGGACCAGCTGCAGCGCGCCCGCGCGCAGGAGGACTTCTCGGGCGGGCTGCACATCCTCTCGGTGCCCGACGTGCTGCAGCTGATCGAGGCCGCCCGCAAGTCGGGCGTGCTGTCCGTGACCGGCGCCGGCGGCGCGGCCGTCGCCTCCCTGTCCTTCCGCGAAGGCCGGCTCGTGGCCGCGCGGTGCGGGGACGCGAGGGGCGAGGAGGCCGTGCGAAGGCTCTTCCGCACGGGCGGCCGCGCCTTCGCGTTCCGGCGCGGGGAGCCGGCGGAGACCGACGAGGGGCTGACCTCCTCGACGATGGCCCTGATGCTGGAGGCGAGCCGGCTGCTGGACGAGGAGCGCGCCGGCGGGCCCGGCGGGCCCGGCGGGTGAGCCCCCGCGGGCGGGCGGTGGCACGGATCGTGCTTGGATGCCTTGCGGCGGCCGGTGTCGCGCCGCATGGAGTCCGGGTATGTCGTTCGTGAACTTCGCCAGTCGTGAGATCCAGCTGAAGATCGTGTACTACGGTCCCGGCCTGTGCGGAAAGACGACCAACCTCCAGGTCGTTCACCGGATGATCGCGCCGGAGGCCCGCGGCACGCTGACCTCCGTGGCCACGTCGAAGGAGCGGACGCTGTTCTTCGATTTCATGCCGCTGGTGGCGCACGCGATCGAGAACTTCACGACCCGGTTCCAGATGTACACCGTGCCCGGGCAGGTGATGTACAACACCACGCGCCGGCTCGTGCTGCGCGGGGTCGACGGCGTGGTGTTCGTCGCCGACAGCCAGTGGAGCAAGATGGCGGAGAACGTCGAGAGCTTCGCCAACCTGGAGGAGAACCTTTCGCTGCAGGGCGACGTCCTCGGCGCGATGCCCTGCGTGCTGCAGTACAACAAGCGGGATCTTCCCGACGTGGCGCCGGTCAACTACCTGGACTTCCTGCTCAACAACGGGGACGAGCGGCGGCCCGCGTTCAAGGCGGTCGCCTCGGAGGGAACGGGGGTGCTCGAGACGCTCAACATGGCCGCGCGCCTGGTCCTGCACCACTTCGTGAAGCAGTACACCGCAAAGGAGGCCGCGCAACCGGACCTGGTGCTCGTGTAGACGGGCGCCGGCGGCGGCGGGGGGAACGTCATGGCGATTGCGTTGTCCGGCAGCGACGTGGAGCGGCTCCGCAGGAGCCTGGCCGACCTGCTCGCGCGGTCCGAGGCGGACAGCGGGGTCGTCTGCGATTCGGGCGGCTACGTGCTCGCGCAGGCGGGTCGCGGGGACGCCGACGCCTCGCTGCTGTGCGCCCTCGGCGCGGGCGTCTTCGGCGCGAGCCGGGAACTGGCCGGGCTGCTCGGGGAGGACGAGTTCAGCGCCGTCTTGCACCAGGGGGAACGGAGGAGCATCCTCATCCGCGCCGTCACCCCGGAGGTGCTCCTGGTGGTGATCTTCACCAGCGGGCGGCGCGTGGGGCTCGTGCGGCTTTACGCGGCCCCGGCGGCCGCGGAGATGCGCGCGGTGCTCGCCGGGGCCGCGCGCGGGGGCGGGTGCGTGGCGCACGCGGAGAAGGCGTTCGTGCTGGCGTCCGACGGCGAGGTGTTCAGGCAGGCGCCCGGCGGCTAGGCCGGCCGGGCCCGGGGAGGCGTTCACGTGGCGGAATCAACCGCACAGGCAGGCACGCTGGCGGACATGCTGGTCCGGCGCGGTGTCGTGAGCGCGGAAGCGCTGGACGCGGCCGTCGCGGCGTCCGAGGACCCCCACGCCCGCGTCGAACACCTGCTGGTGAAAAGCGGGCAGGTCTCGGGCGCGGACATGGCGCTCGCCCTGGCCGCGTATCTCGACATGTCGCCCATCGCGCTGGCGCATTTCACGCCCGCCTCCGACGTGCTGGAGTCGGTGCCGAACCAGTGGCTCAACCACATCCAGGCCGTACCGGTGAACCGCGTCGGCGACCGGCTTTTCGTCGCGCTCGCCGACCCGTTCAACATCAACGGCATCGACATGCTCCACACCCTCACCGGGCTGGAGATCGTTCCGCTCGTGGCGGTCGAGAAGGAGGTCGCGGACCTGCTCGAGCGCCACACCAAGCAGCCCGCCCAGAACCTGGAGGACATCCTCAAGGACGTGACCGACGGCGAGGTCGAGGTCGGGCAGGACGAGGACGACGACATCAACATCGACGAGATGAAGGAGATCGCGGAGGAGGCCCCCGTCATCCGCATGGTCAACTCGATCCTCGTCGAGGCCCTGCGCACGCCACGCGAGCGATATCCACATCGAGCCCATGGAAAAGGCCATGCGCCTGCGCTACCGCATCGACGGCGTGCTCTACGAGAACCCGAGCCCGCCCAAGCGGCTCCAGCCCGCCATCATCTCCCGCATCAAGATCATGGCCAACCTGGACATCGCCGAACGGCGCGTGCCGCAGGACGGGCGTTTCAAGATCCGGGCGATGGGCAGCGAGGTGGACGTGCGCGTGAGCATCCTGCCGACGGTGCACGGCGAGAAGATCGTCATGCGCATCCTGGACAAGACCACCCTCGCCCCCAGCCTCGCCGCGCTCGGCCTGGCCCCGGCGGCGCTCGAGAAGTTCAGCTACGCGATCCAGCAGCCGCACGGCATGCTCCTGGTGACGGGTCCCACCGGCAGCGGGAAGACCACCACGCTCTACTCCTGCCTGCAGGACCTGAACCGGCCCGACGTGAACATCATCACGGTCGAGGACCCCGTGGAGTACCAGCTGGCCGGGATCAACCAGGTCCAGATCCAGGCGGAGGTCGGGCTGACCTTCGCGGCGGGGCTGCGCTCGATCCTGCGGCAGGACCCCGACATCGTCATGGTGGGCGAGATCCGGGACGCCGAGACCGCCGACGATCGCGGTCCAGGCGGCGCTGACGGGCCACCTCGTGCTCAGCACGCTGCACACCAACGACGCCGCCGGCGCCATCGCCCGGCTGGTCGACATGGGCATCGAGCCTTTCCTGCTTGCCTCCTCGCTGCTGATGACGCAGGCCCAGCGCCTCTTCCGCAAGCTCTGCCCGGCCTGCCGGCAGGAGCGCGCGATGCCCTCGGAACTGCTGCGGCTCAACCACCTCGACCCGGCCAACTTCGAGGGCGTCACCTTCTACCAGCCGCGCGGGTGCCCGAAGTGCAACAACCTGGGCTACAAGGGGCGCGGGGCCCTCATGGAGATCCTGCTCGTCGACGACGGGCTGCGGGCCCAGATCCTGCGCGATTCGAACGCGTCCGAGCTGCGGCGGATGGCGACCGCGGCGGGCATGGAGACCCTGCGCGACGTGGGACTGACCCGCGTGCGCGAGGGGGTCACCACGCTGGAGGAGATTCTCCGCGTGACCAGCGGCGAGTGAGCCGCCCGCCCGCCGGCGCGGGGCGGGCTGCGGGAAAGGCGGTTTCGGCGAGATGGCAACGACGTGGTCCATGCAAAGCGAGGGGGCCGTCCGGCCCGCCGCCCCGGCGTCGGCCAGGAGGACCCGCGTCGCGGGCGCGAGCAAGATCCGGCAGAAGGAGCTGCCGCTGTTCAGCCGGATGATCGCGGCGATGCTCGACTCGGGCATCCCGCTCGTGCAGGCCCTGACCGCGCTCGAGGAGCAGACGCAGAGCAAGGGCTTCCAGTCCGTGCTGCGGCGGGCTGCGGCTGCGGATCGAGGGCGGCGCCGAGCTCTCCGAGTCCTTGGCCGAGTATCCCGAGATCTTCGACGAGCTCTACGTCAGCATGATGCGCGCGGGCGAGGTCGGCGGCATGCTCGCCGAGATCGCGGCCCGCATCGCGCGCTACCTCGAGGCCTCGGCCCGGCTCCGGCGCAAGGTCCGCTCGGCCATGATGTACCCGATCGTCGTCATGGTCCTCGCCCTCACGATCGCCACGGCCATGATCGTCTGGCTCGTGCCCGTCTTCAGCTCGATCTACGACGACTTCGGCGCCCGCCTGCCGGGGCCGACGCGCCTGCTCGTGGCCCTGAGCGGCCTGATCCGCCACAACGCCCTGTTCGTGGCGCTCGGGCTCGGCGCCCTGATCTACGGGTTTCACCGCTTCAAGAAGACGCCCCGGGGCGCGTACGCCTGGGACAGCTTCTCGCTGCACTTCCCGTTGATCGGCGAGCTCGTGGGCAAGATCTGCCTCGGCCGCTTCGCCTCGACCTTCGCGCAGCTCATCCACAGCGGCGTGCCCATCCTCGAGTCGCTCGACATCGTCGCCTTCGCCACGGGCAACCGCGTCTTCAGCCGCATCATCCTCCGAGCCAAGGCCAGCGTCGAGGGGGGCGAACTGCTCTCCGAGGAACTCGGCCGGCACCGCGAGTTTCCCCGCATGCTCGTGCACATGCTCAGCGCCGGCGAGAAGACCGGCAAGATGGACGACATGCTCCAGAAGGTGGCCGACTTCTACGAGGAGGAGGTCGAGTCCGCCCTGTCCGGCCTCACCTCGGTCATCGAGCCCCTGCTCATGGTCTTCCTCGGCCTGGTCGTCGGCAGCATCGTGCTCGGCATGTTCATGCCCATCTTCAAGATGAGCGAAATCGTCAATTTCTAGTTTTGTAGAAGTTGCGAACCCGGGCTTGCATGTCGCGCTACCCTCCGTATACTGCCCTGTTCATGATGAGGGCGGAAGCGGCTCGCCGCGTCCGCGACGCGGCCGACGGAGGGATCGAGATGTCACGTATCCTGGTCGTGGACGACGAGCCGTCCATTCTCAACGTGCTGGCCACGCTGCTCCGGAAGCAGGGCCACGAGGTCGTGCCGTCGGGCGGCGGGGAAGGCGCGATCGAACTCGTGCGCAAGGAGTCGTTCGACCTGATGCTCTCCGATATCAAGATGGAGCCCGTCAACGGCCTCGAACTGCTCCGGGCCATGCGCGATGCGAATCCCGGCACGTCCGTCATCCTCCTGACGGGCTACGGTTCCATCAAGACCGCCGTCGAAGCGATGAAGGGCGGCGCTTTCGACTACGTGACCAAGCCGTTCAAGGTCGACGAGCTCCTGCTGACCGTGGACCGGGCGCTGCGCTACCACGACGTGATGAACGAGAACGTCCAGCTCAAGGAGCAGCTGGAGGGACGCTACCGGCTCGAGAACATCGTCGCCCAGAGCGCCAGCATGCGGAAGGTCTGCGACATGATCGAGCGGGTGGCGCCCACGGACGCGACCGCGCTGATCATCGGGGAGAGCGGGACGGGCAAGGAACTCGTGGCGAAGGCCATCCACGCCTACAGCAAGCGCAAGGGCAAGCCGTTCGTGCCCGTCAACTGCGCCGCCATGCCCGAGCCGCTGCTCGAGTCGGAGATGTTCGGCCACGTGAAGGGGGCGTTCACGGGGGCCAGCGCGCAGAAGGAAGGGCTGTTCGAAGCGGCCGCCGGCGGCACCATCTTCCTCGACGAGATCGGGGCGATGCCGCTGAGCATCCAGGCCAAGTTCCTGCGCGTGCTGCAGGACAAGCACATCCGGAAGGTGGGCGGCACGGAGAGCTACCCGATCGACGTGCGCGTCATCGCGGCCACCAACGAGCCGCTGGAGCGGAAGATCGACAAGGACGAGTTCCGCGAGGACCTCTACTACCGCATCAGCGTGATACCGATCACGATCGCCCCGCTGCGCGACCGCCGCGAGGACATCCTCCCGCTGGTCTCCGTCTTCGTGCACAACGAGTCGCGCGCCGAGTCCGAGAAGATCGGCATCGACCAGGCCGCCCAGCAGGTGCTCGAGGCCTACGACTGGCCGGGCAACGTGCGGGAGCTGGAGAACGCGGTCCGGCATGCGCTGACGTTCGCGAAGGACAACCGCATCCGGCGCGAGGACCTGCCGGCGAAGGTCCTCGATGCCGTCGGCCACCTGGGGGCCGACGCCGCGCAGCGCGAGGCGGAAGACTTCCGGGGCAAGTCGTTGAAGGCCTTCCTGCGCTCCAAGGAGCGCGAGTACGTCAAGGCGGTCATCGGCAAGATGGACGGCGACAAGGCCAAGGCGGCCGAGGCGCTCAACATCAGCCTCGCGACACTGTACCGCAAGCTGCCGGAAGGCGGCGAGTAACCCGCCGCCGCCGGGCGGCTACTCCGCGTCCGGCTCCAGGGTTTTCACCAGGTCCCGGGCGCGTTCGTGGTCCGGGTCCAGGCGCACCGCAGTCCGCGCCTCGGCGAGCGCCTCGCCGTCGCGCCCCAGCCGGTGGAGGGCCACGGCCAGGTTGAAGCGCAGCGGCGCCCCGCCGAGGCCCCCGGCCTCCGCGTCGCGGTAGGCCCCGACGGCCCCGGCCGGGTCGCCGAGCGCGAAGCGCACGTTGCCCAGCAAAAACGCGGCGGCCGGTTCCCCCGGCGCGAGGCGGAGGGCTTCCCCAGCGCAGGCGAGCGCCCGCTCTCCTTCGCCGGCGCGCACGAGGTACATCGCGGCGTGGTAGGGGTCGAGCCAGGAGCGCCCGTCGCGCGGCCCCGCCGGGAGGACGCAGGCCGCGGCGAGCAGCCAGGCCGCGGCGAGGCCCACCGCGCGCCGCCGCGGGGGACGCGGCCCCGCGAAGGCGTCCGCCGCGCCCTGCAGGCCCAGGGCGGCCAGGACCAGGAGCAGGGGCGCCAGCGCGAGGCGGTAGCGGGCCGTCACGAACACGACGGCGAGCGCGGCCATGCCCGCCAGGGTCATGGCGCGCAGCCGCCCCGCGCGCGGCGCGGCGAAGAGGCCGGCCAGTGCCGGCAGGGCGAGCCACCCGAAACCGGGGAATGCGCGCAGCGGGACCGCGAAGCCCCCCGCGTCGAGCATCTGCAGGAAGCGGAGGTCGTCGGCATCGCGCCGGGAGCAGAGCAGCAGGAGCTTGCGGCCGTACAGGCGGAGGGCGTCCGCCGGGCGGCGGCGCCACCACCGCGCGGCCTCCCGCGTCCAGAACCGGGAGGCGGCGGCGGGCGAGAGCGCGCCCCCCGCGCGCCGTTCGGCCTCCGCGTGCGCGTCGGCCAGCAGGCCGGCGGCGTCGCGTCGCATGCCCGCGAGGGCGACGGGTCGGCCGGTGGCCCCGGCGTGGTTGCCCTGGAAGAGGTTCCACCCCGCATGGGTCGTCAGGACGAAGCCGCCCGCCCCGGCCCGCGCGTTGTGAGCCGCCACGCCCGCGGCGGGCGCCAGGGCCAGCACGGCGGCGGCCGCCAGGCCGGCCAGGCGGCGCGCGGGGCGGCCGGCCGGCCGGAGCAGGGGGAACACGGCGCCGGCCGCCGCGACGGGCAGCGCCCCGCCGAAACCCAGCGCCGCCACGCCCGCGGTGGCGCCGGCGGCGGCCCACCGCCACGGCGGCGCGTCGGGCCGGAGCGTGTCGAACTGCACCGCGAGCGCGGCCACGAGGAACGCGTTCAGCGTGTTGGGCATCGTGAGCGCCGCGTACGCGCCCGCCAGCGGCCAGAGCGCGTACGCGGCGGCGGGCAGCAGGGCGGCCCAGGGGCGCGCACCGTGCCGCAGGGCGAGCGCCGCGGCGAGCGCCGCGGTGGCGGCGTCCAGCAGCGCCCCCAGCAGGCCGGCCCAGAGGGGATCGGCCCCGAGCAGGCGGTAGACGAGCGAGAGCGCGGCGGGATAGAGGGGGAGGAAGGACAGCGGTCCCGCCGCGGCCGGTGCGCCGGCCGCCCAGGCCGCCGCCGCGCGGTGGTAGAGGCCGCGGTCGTGCGATGGGTCCGCCGGCTCGAGGAAGGCGCTCGTCGCGAGCAGGCCGAGCAGGGCCAGGCGCGCGGCCAGCACGAGCCCCGCCGCCGCGAGCACGGTGCGGCGGCGGTTCACGGCGGGGCCGTCCCGCCGGCGCCGGGGGGGCCGTCCCGGTCCGGGCGTCGAGACGCGCCAGCGCTTCGCGGATGCGCGCGGTCTCCGCGCGGTCTTCCGGGCTGTGCCAGGGCGCGTCGAGGTCGTCGCGGGCGAGGTACGCGCGCAACACGGCGCGCGCCTCGTCCGTCCGCCCGAGCTGCTCCAGGCACAGCGCCTGGCTGCGGTACCCGTGCGGCTGCCCCGGCCGGCTGGCCACGCCGCGCCGGAACAGGTCCAGCGCCGCGGGGTAGTCGCCACGGGCGAACCGGGCCACGCCCTGCGCGTTGAGCAGCATGTGGTTGGTGGGAAACCAGGCCTCGAGCTGGGCGAAGGTGCGCTCGACCGAGGGCCGGAGCTGCTCCGCCTCCCCGGGTGTGAGCCGGCCCCCGAGGTAGCGGACCATGTGCGGCTGGATGAGCGACATCTTGACGATGCTCGACTCGATGCGCCACCCCTGCGTGCCGAGCCCGTGGCTCGAGACAAACAGCGTCATGTCGTCCCGCCAGATCATCGAGCGGTCGCGGGCCACGGCGCCCCACGCGACGACCACGAGGATCCCCGCCCCGAGCAGGAGCTCGCGCCGCAGCGCCCGGCGGAGCAGCGCCAGGGCCGCCAGGAAGAGGCCGATCATGGGCAGGTACAGGAAGCGTTCCGCCATGTACTGCATCATCGGCACGAGGTTCGACACCGGCAGCATGAAGGCGACGAACCACGTGCAGCCCAGGCTGACCGCGCGCCATCGGCGGCGGAACAGGCCCGCCAGGCAGCCCGCCAGCATCGTCGCGGCGAGCAGCGTTCCCGCCCACAGCACGGGGTCGCCCCACGAGAGCCCCCCCCGCATGAACGTGTAGTCGATGTGGAAGGGCGGCAGCCCGAGGAGCAGACGGGTGTAGCGGACGACGGGGTCGGCCATGTTGAACAGCGTGCGCGCGTACGAGCCGGCGAGCGGCGCCACCTGCCCGGTCGCGCCCAGCACCAGGTGGCGGTGCGCCATGAAGCCGAGGCCGACCGCGAAAAAGGGCAGGGCGCGGGGGAGGGCGCGGCGCAGCGGCAGGCCGTGGGCCAGCAGGTAGATCGCGACGACCACGAGCCCGAAGGGCACCGTGGAAACCTTGGCGTAAACGGCGAGCAGGAACCCGCCCAGCGCGAAGGCGTAGCGGCGGGCGCCGCGCGCGGGATGCAGCAGCAGGAGCGTCGCGGCGAGCACGAACGCGGTCGCCAGCAGGTCGTCGAACGCCTTGGCCCAGCACACGACCTCCGTGACGACGGGGTGCACGGCGAAGCCGAGCGCGAGCAGCAGGGCCGGCAGCGGCGGGGCGCCCGGCTCCGCCGGCTCGCGCGGCCCGCCCGACGGCCAGAACCGGCGGGCCAGCGCGAAGACCAGCATGGACACGACGGCGTGCCAGACCAGGTTGTTCGCGTGGAACAGGCGCGGCTCGGGCCGGCCGGTCCCGCCCGCGGCCACCAGCAGGGCGTAGTACACGTTGCGCAGGGGCCGGAACGGGACGACCGTGGAGGGGTGGTCGAGGTACATCTGGGCATCGCGGTCGTAGAACATGCGCCCCAGGTTGCGCAGGCTGCGCAGACTCTCCGCGTGCACGATGTACACGCTGTCGTCCCAGACGAACCGGAACCGCACCGTGTGCCCCCAGACCAGGAGCGTCGTCAACGCGATGGCCAGGTAGGGCGCCAGGCGACGCCACGCGGCGCTAGCGTCCCGCGCGGGCGGCGCGGCGCCGGTCCCCCCCGCCGCCGGGCCGGTCGCGGGGGCCGCGCTGGAGGCGGCGTGCATGGGTCGCTTTATAGGCACCCCTCGGCCCCGGAGGCAAGGGTGTGCGCCTGCGCACACGGCCGTGCCCGGGCCTTCGGCCCGGCACACCGTTGTTCAGAAGCTGTCCATTTATGTTCACCCGCGCGGCGCGCACGGCCCCAAAACCCTCTCACTCCACGCATGGAATACCACGAGGGAGAAAGACCCTCGCGCTCTATCCGCCGGGGCACATCGGCCGGGAAGTTCATAAGAACAAGCGCTCTAGATGTTTACAATTTTCCGGTCCATTTTGCAGGCAAGGGCGGTCCGGCCGGCCGGCGTTCGGGTATCGTGTTGGCACGCGTACTGCTTATATGATCGCCCTGACGGCGGACCGTGAGTGGCAGGTGAGGCAGCAGCAGAGGCAGTGGCAGTGGGGAATACGGGCCGTCGATGGAAACCGAAAACAAGAAACGAAGCGAGAAGGAGTAGTAACCATGAAGCGCAAAGCAGGGTTCACGCTGGTTGAGATCATGATCGTCGTGCTGATTATCGGCCTGTTGGCGGCGATCGCCATTCCGTCGTTCATGAAGGCTCGCGAGCGCTCGCGCATCAACGCGTGCATCAACAACCTTCGCCAGATCGACGGGGCCAAGGAACAGTACGCGATGGAGAACAACAAGGACTCCACGACCACGCCGGCCTCGACGGATGTCGACGACTTCCTGAAGGCGTATCCGACGTGCCCCGCGGCCGGGACGTACACGATCAACGCGATCGGTAGCAACCCGACCTGCAGCAAGAGCGCGGACGGCCACACGCTGTAAGCGCAGGCAACCGCTGAAGTGAACGGCCCCGGCTCCGGCCGGGGCCGTTCCGTTTCCGGGCGTGCGGGCCGCTTGGCCAGGCCGGCGGACGGGCGTATGCTCCGGGCGGAGGCGGAGGACCAAGATGGCCGACGTAGCGCTGAAGTGCGGCGACTGCCACCACGAGACGGTGATGTCGGAGTTCGTGGCCGACGACAAGCGGGTCTGCCGCGCGTGCGGCGGCCGGCTGGCCCCGGCGGGCGATGCGCCGGAGCGTTCCGACGCGCCGGCGATGCAGGTCCGTACGGCGGCACGTCCCCCGCCGGTTCCCGCTTCCGGCGGCGCCTCGCCGCGGCCGGAGGCCGGGCCGCGCCGGGAGATTCCCGCGGACCGCTACCGCCGCCAGATGGAAGGCGAACGCCCCCGCGGCTATTCCAGCCTGCTCGCCCTGCTCCTGACGCTCTTCTGCGCGGCGGTATGGATCGGCTGGCAGGGACTCGCCGTGGAGCGCGAGGGCGTGCGCTCGGCGTACCTCGCGGGCCGCTGGGTCCTGCTGGCGGCCGGCGTGGGCCTGGTCCTGGCCGACGCCTTCCGCGAGGGGACCGGGAAGGGACTGCTCGGGCTGTTCTTCCCGCCGTACCTGCTCGTTTACGCGCTCACGCACGTGGAGAGCTACTGGCGGAGATCGCTGCTGCTCGGGGCGGTCATGGGGCTCCTGGCCGAGGTGCATTTCCTGCCCGCGCAATCCCTCCTCCTCCGGGGGCAGAGCCGCATCGACCAAGGCATCGAGTGGATCGGCGGGCACGTGAAGCGGGCGGGCGAAGACCCTTACTACTGATGCCGCACGCGCCCGCCGGCGGCGGCCGCTCACCGGTCGCCGCGGTAGCGGCGCAGGATGTCGCGGATGTAGCGGCCGGTCGTCGGGTAGGTGATCGCCTCGCGGAAGGCGGCCGCGTCGGGCGCCTTCTCGGCCCAGCGAAGGGCGTTGGAGCGGCCGGCGTTGTACTCGGCCAGCGCGAAGGGCAGGGGGTCGTCGCGCGCGGCCCAGTAGGAGAGCCCGCGGGCGAGGTACCAGGTGCCGGCGCGGAGGTTGGTCCGCACGTCGAACAACCCGGTCTTGCCCGGCGGCTCGATGCGTTGCGCCTCGGCCCACTCGCGGCCCGCCGGCCCGGTGACCTGCATCAGGCCCACCTCGCCCGCGGCCCCCACCTGCGACGCGTCGTAACGGCTCTCGCGCCAGATGACGGCCGAGACGAGGCGCGGGTCGACGCCGTACTCGCGCGCGGCCTCCACGATGAGGGCGTCGTAGCGGTGGATGCGTCGCATCATCGCCGTCCAGCCCAGGCCGAACAGGAGCAGCGCGACGATCGCGTTCCAGTAGATGACCTTCAGGGCCGTGCGCATCGGCAGGTGGCGCATGGACCCATGCTAGCCGCGCCGGGCGCGTTCGTCACCCCCGCAGACCGCGGCGGCCCCGGTTCCGCCGGGCGGACCGCCCCGCCCCGGCCGGGCGGCCGGCGCGGGACAGGGCTTGGCGTAGAACGGGTAGCGCTCGAGCCGCTGGCCGTCGGGTACGTGCTTCCACCGCTTGTAGGTCCACAGCCAGTGTTCCGGGTAGCGCCGGACCGCCTGCTCGGTCAGCCCCGTCATCCGCCGGGTGAGCGCGGCGACCTCGGCGCGCGAGGCGCGGCGGGGCAGCTCCCCGGCGGGGATGCCCGCGGTCACGGTCACGTCGTACCCCCCGTCGGCACGCGGCACCGAGCAGCCGAAGTGCACGTCGCTGCGGGTGCGCAGGGCCAGCATCGCCGCCGCCTGCGACACGGGGACGGGCAGACCGAAGAAGTCGACGAACACGCCGCCGTCCGCCGGCTTGGTGTTCTGGTCGAGCAGCATCGCGACCTTGCCGCCGCCCCGCAGCTGCCCGACGAGCCGGCGCACGGCGCCCTCCCGCGGGATGACCTGCTGGCCCGAGCGCGTGCGCATCCGGACGAAGAGCCGGTCGACGGCCGGGTTGGTGAGCGGCGCGGCCACGCTCATCAACGGGTAGCCGCGGAGGGCGAAGGCCTGTCCCATGACCTCCCAGTTCCCGAGGTGCGCGGTGAGCAGGACCTGGGCCCGTTCGCAGGTCACCGCCGCTATGCCCGGGTCGAACCGCACCCATTCGGTGAGCCGGCGCACGGGGTCGCGGGCGAACCAGAAGACGTCCAGCAGGACCCGGGCGAAGCTCCGGTAGGAGGCGAAGAGCCGCGCGTCCCGGGCGGCGGGGTCGAGCTCGCCGCCGAAGGCCACCCGCAGGTTGGCGCGGCCCGTTTCGCGCAGCGACCGGTCCCCCCTCCACGCGAGCCGGGCGAGCCGGTCGGCCCAGCGCAGCACCGCGGGGCGCGGCAGCGGCGGGATGAGCGCCATCCCGACCCGCGTGGCGGCCAGCTCCCACGCGGCGCGGAACCGGCGCCGGCTCTCTCGTGACGGTTGCCCCATGAGCGATCCTTCCCGCCGCCGATTCTTTCCAAGCCCCCGCGAAAAGCCCAGCGTCGATTTGCGCCGCCCGCCGGGGGGCGCGCGCGTCGCGGTTCACGGCGCGGACGCGGCGGGTTCCGCCGGCAGGCGGACGATGCGCCACGTCCCGGCGTCGGGCGGGGTGTCACTCGTCACGACGCGCGCGGACGTGAGCACCCGGCCGGGGCGGCCCATGGTGCCCCGCGGGCGCGACCGCGCCGCACCGCTTCGGCATGCCGCCGAAGGCGCGGCCGGCGCGGTAGCCGAAGGAGAACGCCCGGGCCTCGGCAAGACGGCCCGCCCGGCGCCGTTCGGCTTCACGGCCGGGTTCCCGTTCGCGGCGCGCTCAGACCGGGTGCGCCTCGGCGCGGGGCAGGCGCCGCGCGCGGTACCAGCTGAAACCGACGAGGTCGAACGCCGTGCGGGGGAGCCGCTTGAGGTTGGTGTACTTCGACCGCCCGTGCTCGCGGGGACGGTGGTCCACGGGGATTTCCGTGACGCGGCGGCCGTGCAGCTTGAAGTAGGCGGGCATGAAGCGGTGCACGCCGTCGACGGAGGGGAGGTCGCCGACGCACTCGCGCCGGAAGGCCTTGAGGCTGCACCCCGTGTCGCGGATGCCGTCGCGCGTGAACGCGTTGCGTACGCGGTTGCCGATGCGCGAGGCGGCGCGGCGCGACCAGCGGTCGCGCCGCTTCGCGCGGTAGCCGCAGACGACGTCGAAGCGGCCGATCGGTTCGAGCAGGCGGGGGATGTCGGCCGGGTTGTTCTGCAGGTCGCCGTCCATCGTGACCAGGACGTCGCCCGCGGCCGCGCGGAGGCCTGCGAGCATGGCGGCGGACTGCCCGCTGTTGCGCTCGAGGCGCAACGGGCGGAGCCAGGGGTGTCCGGCGCGGCAGGCGCGCAGGTGCTCGGCCGTGGCGTCGGTGCTCCCGTCATCGACGGGGATCACCTCCAGGCCTTCGAGCCGTTCCGCCAGCGGGACGAACTCCTGCACCAGCGGCAGGATGTTGTCCTCCTCGTTGTAGACCGGAATGACGACCGAAACGCGCACGCCCGCTCCCTCCTTGCCGCCGCTTCTCCCGCAAGCCCGCGCCGCGGCCCGGCGGCCCGCGGGGCTTCCAAGGGTTGGCAGTGTAGACGCCCCGGGCTTCCAAGGCTTGGAAAAAGTGGCGCGCGCGCGGGCGGTCAGCTCCGCCCGACGAAGAAGAGCGCCTCCTCGGCGTGCAGGTTGTCGTCGCCGCGCAGGGGGCGGGCCCGGCCGCCCTCGAAGGCGCAGGCCTTGACGATGGAGACCCCGGCCTGCGCGGTCCAGTCGAGGAAGTCCCGGATCGAGAAGAGGTGGATGTTGGGCGTGTCGTGCCAGTGGTAGGGCAGCTCCCGCGTTTCGGGCATGCGGCCCTCGAGCGCGAGCTGGAGGCGGACGCGCCAGTAGCCGAAGTTGGGGAAGGACACGATCCCGTGCGTGCCGACCCGGAGCATCTCGCTGAGCACCTCCACGGGCCGCCGCAGCGTCTGGAGCGTCTGCTCGAGGATCACGTAGTCGAACACGCCGTCGGGGAAGCCCCGGAGCCCCTCGTCGAGGTCGGACTCAAGCACGGGCACCCCCCGCGCGACGCAGCCGCGGACGGCCTCGGGGTCGACCTCGATGCCCTGGCCGCGCACGCCCCGGTCGCGGACGAGCCGCGCGAGGAGTTCGCCGGTGCCGCAGCCGAGGTCGAGCACGGCGGCGCCCCGCGGGATGTCCTCCTCGATCAGCGCGTCCTGCCAGCGGCCGTGCCGGTGCCCGGCGTCGTTCGGCCGGTGGCGCGCGCTGGCCAGCAGCTCGTCGGTCTCCGCGCCCGCGAGGGCGGGGTCGGCCGCGCGCGCCACGGTGCGGGCCGCTTCGTTCAGCGTGTGACCGGGAGGAAGATCGGGGTCCGGGCTCATGGGTCTACGCCTCCAGGAAGTCGTGGAGGAGGCGGCCGACGACGTCCGTCTCGACCAGGAAGGCGTCGTGGCCGGC
Organism: uncultured bacterium; assembly: GCA_963744655.1. Lineage (GTDB taxonomy): Bacteria > Verrucomicrobiota > Kiritimatiellia > PWTM01 > PWTM01 > CAVUUJ01. The sequence continues at coordinate 67,504 of CAVUUJ010000004.1, forward strand.
ATGGGAGGGGACCACGACATACGTGGCCGGGTGGCCTGCGCGGCACAGGGCGGTCGCGAACTCCTTGCCGTCGGGCGGCGGGTAGAGCCAGTCCGACGAGACGGACGCGACGAGCAGGCGGGAGCGCACGCGGCGGCACGCCTCGACGAGGTCGCCGCCGCCCCACTGCGCGGCGGCGTCGTAGTAGTCCATCGCCCGCGTGATGTACAGGTAGCTGTTGGCGTCGAAACGCTCGACGAAGCGGCGTCCCTGGTAGTCGAGGTAGCTCTCGACCTCGAACTCGACCCCGAAACCGAAATCGGGCCGCTCCTTGCCGCGCAGCCGCCGGCCGAACTTCTCGCGCATGCCGCTCTCCGAGAGGTAGGTGATGTGCGCGAGCATGCGGGCCGCGGCCAGGCCGATGACCGGCCCGGGGCCGTCGTAGTAGTCGCCCCCGGCGAAGTCAGGATCGTTCATGATGGCGTGCCGGCCGACGGCGTTGAACGCGAGGCCCTGGGCCGAGAGCCGCGGCGAGGCCGCGAGCACGATGCTGCGCTCGACGCGCTCGGGGAACGCGAGCGCCCACTCGATGGCCTGCTGCCCGCCCAGCGAGCCCCCGACGACGGCGTGCACGCGGGCGATGCCGAGCGCGTCGAGCAGGCGGGCCTGGAGCCGCACCCAGTCGCCGACCGTGACCACGGGGAAGCGGAGCGCGTAGGGCGCGCCCGTGGCGGGATCGGCGGACGAGGGCCCGGTCGTGCCGTAGCAGCTTCCGAGCACGTTGCAGCACAGGACGAAAAACCGATCCGTGTCGATGGCCTTGCCCGGCCCGATCACCGGGTCCCACCAGCCCGGCTTGCCCTCGCGCCACGGGCGGCCGGCGGCCGACGCCTTGCGGTCCCACCCCGCGGCGTGCGCGTCGCCGGAGAGGGCGTGCAGGATGAGCACGGTGTTGTCGCGCCGGTCGTTGAGCCGGCCGTAGGTCTCGAACTCGACGTCGACGGGGGCGAGGGTCCCGCCGGCCTCGAGGGGCCAGGGCTCGCTCCCGTCCACGAGCGTCAGCGTGCGGCCCTCGGTGTAGCCGACCGAGGAGGGGCTGTCGGGCAGGTGGGCCGCCGCGGAAGCGGCCGGGCGGAGGTCCTGGAAGGGGGCCGGCATGTCAGGATGCGCCGAGCGCCTCGCGCTCGCGGGCCGCGTAGCGCTCGACGAGGGCGTCGTAGGTCGCTTTCGCCTTCGGGTCCGGGTCGACGCGGGAGTCGGCGACCGGTTCGGTGAAGCCCGCCACGACGCGTTCCCAGTCGGCGGGCCGTCCCGCGTCCCGCAGCGAGGCGTGGGCGGCGCGGAGCGCGGCGCCGAGGGCGGCGCTGTTGGTGGTTTCGAAACGGTACACGGGGCAGCCGTGCACGTCGGCCATGATCCGCAGGATCGCGGCGTTGCGCGAGGCGCCGCCGGTGGCGTGGATGCGGTCGGGCGCGGCGCCCATCCAGCGCGTGTGCAGCCGCATGGCCATCATCTGCGCCTCGACCACCGCGCGGCAGTTGCCGGGCGCGTCGCCCTCCTCCAGGCCGAAGCGGCGCACGCCCGCGCGGAGCACCTTGGGCACGATCTCCGGCGCGAACCAGGGCAGCATGATGCGGCCGCCGTTTCCGGGGGGGGCCTCCCGCACGGCCCGCTCGAAACCGCTCCAGTCCAGCCCGTGCGCGTCGCGGACGGCCTCCCGCGCGAGGGACCCGTTCTTGAGGCAGACGAGGCTCATGTAGTCGCCCGTGGGGGCGCCGAACACGTGGCCCTCCCCGGCGGGATCGGTGCGGCAGTCCTCCATGAAGCCGAAACAGGTGTCGCTCGTGCCCAGGCTGATGGCGATCCGGCCCGGTTTCACGAGTCCCGTGCCGACCAGGCTGCACGGGTTGTCGCCCGACCACGCGAGGGCCAGCGCCCCGGGGCGGAGCCCGTAGCGCGCCGCGAAGTAGGGCGCTACGGGGCCGAGCACCGTGGCGGAGGGGGCGAGCGGCGGCAGGCGTCCGGCCAGGCCCGGCGCCGTGGCGTCCAGGGCCGCCTCCGACCAGCGGCGGCGCCGGATGTCCATCAGGTTCATCCCCGCGCCGTCGCCGTGGTCGATCGGGGCGACGCGGCCCGCCAGGATGGACGCCATGAAGGAGCTGACCAGGGCGATGTGCGCGGTCGCCTCGTAGGTCGCGGGTTCCCGCTTCCAGATGCGCCGGATCTGCGGACCGGTGAACCGCTCGAAGGTCGTCGAGCCGGTCAGCTCGGCCACGGCGCGGGCGCCGCCCAGCGCGGAGCGGATCTCGTCGCATTCGGCCGTGGTGGACGCGTCCATCCAGACCGGCGAGCGGTCGCGGGCGAGGGCGGGCTCGAGCTGGCCGGCGAGCGGCCGGGCGGCGTCGAGGCCGGCGAGCAGGGCGGGCGCGCGCGCGTTGAGGTAGACGGACCCGTGTTGCTGGCCGGACCCGGCGACCGCGCGCACGGCGCCGAGGTCCACCCCCCCGCGCACCAGCCGCTCGAAGGCCGCGTCGAGCGCCTCCACCCACATCAGGGGCGGCGACTCGGCCACCCGCGGGTCGTCGTGGGGGAGCACCCCGTTGTGGGTGCCGTGGCGCGGGAGGTCGTCCGCGAAGTTCACGGCCGCCTGCGCGGCGATGCGCCGCGCGTCGTAGTCGATGACGGTGGCGGTCAGGCCCTGCGTGCTGGAATCGAAACCCAGGAAGAGGTTGGCCATGCCGTCGCACTCCGCGTTGTGGGGCCGCGCGCGGCCCGGGTCGTCACCGGATGTCCGTCGCGTACAGGTAGTCGTTCAGCACGTTCTCCAGGGCTTCCTGCCGCCCGCTGACGAGGGCGGGCTCGCCCTGCCGCAGCGCGTGCCGCTCGAGCGACTCGAGGGTCGCGTCGCCGCGCATCACGCGCCGCCCGATGCCCGTGCGGTAGCCGGCGTAGCGGTCGGCCAGGACCCGGTCGAGCACCTTGTCGCGGCGCATGCGCTCGGCGATGAGCAGCGCCCGGGCAAACGTGTCCATGCCGCCGATGTGCGCGTGGAACAGGTCCGCCGTGTCGAACGACCCGCGCCGCACCTTGGCGTCGAAGTTCAGGCCGCCGTGGCGCAGGCCGCCCTGGCGGAGGAGGATGCCCATGACCCGCACCGCGGCGGGGAGGTCGACCGGGAACTGGTCGGTGTCCCAGCCCAGGGTCGGGTCGCCGCGGTTGATGTCGAGGCTGCCGAGGCGGCCGGCGGCGGCGGCGGCGGCCACCTCGTGCTCGAACGTGTGTCCGGCCAGGGTGGCGTGGTTCGCCTCGACGTTGAGCTGGAAGTCGGCGAGCAGGTCGAACTCGCGCAGGAAACCGAGCACGGCGGCGACGTCGAAATCGTACTGGTGGCTCGTGGGCTCCTTGGGCTTGGGCTCGATGAAGAAGGAGCCCTTGAAGCCGTTGCGCCGTCCGTAGTCCACCGCCATGCGCAGGAAACGCGCGAGCTGCTCGCGTTCGCGCTTGAGGTCGGTGTTGAGCAGCGTGCTGTAGCCCTCGCGCCCGCCCCAGAAGACGTAGCCCCTGCCGCCGAGCGCGACGGTGGCGTCCAGCGCGTGGCGGACCTGGCTGGCCGCCCAGGCCATGACCAGGGGGTCCGGGTTGGTGGCCGCGCCGTGCGTGTAGCGGGGGTGGCTGAAGAGGTTGGCGGTGCCCCAGAGGAGGCGCACGCCGGTCTGCCGCTGCAGGATGCGCGCGCGGGCGACGAGCTCCTCGAACTGCTTGTGCGTCTGCTTGAGCGTGTCGGCCTCGGGGGAGAGGTCGCGGTCGTGGAAGCAGTAGTGCGGAACGCCCAGCAGGGAGAAGAACTCGAAGGCGGCCTCGAGCGTCTTGCGCGCGACGTCCATCTCGTCCGTCCCGCGGTTCCACGGCCGGTCGTAGACCCCGCCGCCGAAGGGGTCGGACCCCGTGCCCTTGAACGTGTGCCAGTAGGCGACGGCGAACTTCAGGTGCTCGGCCATCGTCTTGCCCGCCACCTTGCGGTTCGCGCGGTACCAGCGGAAGGCGAGGGGGTTGTCCGTGCCGGGGCCCTCGTAACGGATCCTCCTTTTCACGTCCGGGAAGTAGACTGACATGGCCGATCTCCCTGTCCGCGGCCGGCCCAGCCCCCGCCGCGGCGCGCATGTCGGAACCATACACGGCGCGGCCGGAAAGTCGAGCCGGAGAGGCGGGCGCACGCGGTCCCGGTGCGCGTCGGGTCACGCGTCCCTCTTCCTCGTCGGCCGCCCGGCCCCTGCGGGTCGTTCCGATGTCCCGGCCGGCCGGGTTTCGTGACGCGCCGCGGCGGGCGGGACGTGGGCGAGGGGGAAGGGCGGCGACGCGAGCCGGGCGGGATCGACCGCTCCGCCGGCGCGCCCGCCAGGGCCTCCCCGCGGCGGGCGCGGGCGCGGCGGAGCGGCTTTGACAGGCGGCCGAGGGCGCGCCTACTGTGGGGTGGCGCGCGGGGAGGGCCCGCGGGCGCCGGCGACCGGAACGGGGAGAGGAGCGCGCGAATGAAGACGATCCCAAGATGGCTGCTCGCGGCCGCGGCCGCGGCGGCGGTGTGGCCCGCGTGCGCACGGGCGGAGACGAAGGACGTCGTGGTGCTCGGCACCGGTGGCCGGGTACTGGAAGCGCAGGCCGGCGCGGAGGAACTCCGGCTCCTTGCGCCCGCCGACAAGCTGTGGATGATCCGCGGGCTGACCCAGGGCGATGCGGTCCAGGTGGTCTACGACAAGGACGGCGAAGCGAACGTCCTCACCGGGGTCCAGGGCGAGGGCACGGTCACCGGCACGGTGGTCGAGGTCGGGAACGTGATGATCAAGGTGAAGGCCGACGACGGGGGCATCCACCGGCTCATGCCGTGCTGGACCGGGGGCCTGCCGAAGGACGGCGGCGGCCACGACAAGGCCGTGCTCAAGCAGATCCGCGCCGCCGGAGCGGGAGACCGCGTCCGGATGACGTGGAAGCTCGAAGAGGGCAAGCGCGTAACCGGCGTGACCCCGCTGGCGCAGGCCGCGGAGTGACCCGCTTCAGGCCCGCCGCGCCGCGGCGGGCCCGGCCGCCCGGTAGCAGAGGACCTTCTGAGCGATCGCGTCCGCGACGAGGGATATCGCGCGCCGGTCCCTCGGCAGGCGTGCCGTGTCGATCACCCGTATGACTTCGGCCCACGGGCCGGCCGCGGGGAGCAGCTCGGCCAGGCGGCTGGGCGACGCCTCGAAGAACGCGCGGTCGAGCCGGTTGCTGCCCTGGCCCGGGAAGAGCGCCAGGTAGAGCATGTCCATCTCGACCAGCTCGTTGAGGAAGTGGGTGCCCAGCGACACGTCGGGCACCAGGTCCTCGCGCATGGCCACGATCTCGCAGAGGATCGATGACGTGGTTGATGTCGCGAGAAGGTCACGGGGATGCCCAGCGCGGGGCTGCTCGTGCCCCAGCGGCCGGGCCCGAGCAGCATGATCGTGCCGGGCGCGGTCCCGCCCGGCACGCGCGGTTGAGCTCGCCGAGCAGCCGGGCGACCTCGTAGCGCTGCTGCACGGGCAGCGCGCCGTACGTCTCGGGCACGACGTAGATGAAGCGGTCGCACCGGCGTCACGCCGGCTCTGCCCGATGACGGCGCCGCGGGCCTCGATGATGCGGTCCCCGGGCTCCGGCGACACGTCGGGCAGCTCGACTGCTTCCGCGCCCTGCACCTGCAGCGGGCGGCACTGGACGCAGGTTGATCCGGTAGTCGCCGTCCTCGAGGAAGTTGGCCGTGAACTCGATGTCCACGGGGTAGTCGTAGGCCTGCTGGAGCGTCGGCAGCATCTCGCGCATGTCGGCGACGAAGCGCGTCTCGGCGAGCAGCCCGTCGAACGTCGAGGACCCGGCCTCGGCCGTCGTCCGCGCGAGCCGGCCGGCGCGTCCGCGCGAGGCGAACAGGTCCAGCGGCAGGTCCGACGCCGTCGGCGGCCACGTCGCTGAAGTAGCCCGAGACGAGCTGGTTGGCGTCCAGGTCGAGGTAGTCCACGCGGCGCTGCGCGTACTGGCGCACTTCGTCGAAGTTGGCCTCCGGGCCGCCGGTCGGGCGCGTTGAGCGCGACGACGCGCGTGTAGTCGTCGTCCGCGCGGTCGACCGCGCGCGTGCCCAGGCCGAAGACCAGCCGCAGCACGCCGGCCTTCGGGGTCGATGTGCTCGTTCCAGACGTAGGGGTTGAACGAGAAGCCCACGCCGGCCACCTGCGGGTAGAAGTAGCGCGCCGTGCATGGTCGCCCGAGACGCGCATGACCAGCAGCGCCATCTGTTCGTCGCGGTCGAGCAGGCCGCGCTGCGCGCGGTAGCGCAGCGCCTTCTCGCTCATCGTGCTGGCGTAGATCGTGCGGACCGCGGCGAGGAAGTCCTCCAGCCGCCGCTCGCGCGGCCCCTGGTTGGCGCAGAACACGCTCTCGTACTTGCCGGCGAAGGCGTTGCCGAAGTTGTCTTCCAGCAGGGAACTGGAGCGGACGATGAAGGGCGACTGCCCGAAGTAGTCGAGCATCTCCTCGAACTGCCGCACGATGTGCTCGGGGAACGTGCCCGGTGAGGATGCGCCGGCGCGCCTGCTCGGCGCCGTCCAGGAAGCGTCTCGGGGTCGCGCTGCTTCTGGCGCACCCACCAGATGCCGTTGCGGACGAGGAAGGTGTAGAAGACGTCCGAGCCGATGAAGAACGAATCGTGCTCCTCGAGCAGGTCGCGGAAGCGCGGGTCGTCCTTCTTGAGGATGGCCCGCGCCAGCAGCATGCCGACCGCCTTGCCGCCGATCAGGCCGGTGCCGATCATGCGGCGGCGGACGTCGAGGATGTCCTCCAGCGTCAGGTACTGCGCGACGAGCGCTCAGCATGCCGTCGTCGCGCGAGATCGACCATGCGCACCAGGCGGTCGAAGACGCTGCGTCGTCCGCCTCCGGCGGCGCCTGGCCGTCGCGCAGGGCGTCAGCGAGCGTCGCTCGGCCTCGCAGGAACGCGCGTTCCCAGAAGCCGGGGCTGCTGGTCCGAGTGCAGGCCCGACCACTCGGCCGAGGTCAGGATCTCGGAGATGACGGCGCTGCAGCGTGACGGGCCGGAACTCGTCGCCGTCGCCACGACGTGCAGCATGTTCATGGTGGGCGAGTAGCGGTGCTGCACCTTGAGCGGGCGGACGTAGAGCTTGCCCTGGTGGCGGTACACGTCGAGGAAGAGCTGCGTGGTGTTGCGGATCGGGCTCGGTGGCGTGCAGGCGAGTGGTAGTTGCGGAAGAGCGCGAAGTAGGTGACGGTCTCCAGGTCGAAGAGGTAGGGGCAGGTCAGCATGAAGAAGTTGCCCAGCATCTGGTCCGAGTACCAGTCGACGGCCAGTCGCGAGAGGCAGTCGAACACGTAGAACGCGCCGCGGCCCGCTTCCTCGATCACGCGCGTGGATGCGGTCGATGAAGGTCTCGAAGCCCTCCTCGGGGCTCAACGCGTGGATCTCCGCGCCGCTGTCGGCGGCCGAGCAGCGGCGGATGGCTGGCGAAGCGGAAGTAGATCAGCTTGCGGCCGGAGCGCACCGCCGCCCTCGCAGAAGGGCTCCACCAGCGCCCGGTAGTCCTCGATCGGTCGACCTGCCAGACGATGTTATCGCCCGCCATGACGCCCTTGAGCACCTGGTCGAGGTCCGGAAGACCCGTCGACAGGGAGCGTTCGAAGTCGGTCGCCATGGCCGCCGATCCTCGCACAGGGCGAGCGCCGCGGCCAAGCGCGGAGCGCGGGGGCGGCTCAGTAGACGTCGCGGAGCAGCCGGTGGTATTCCTCGGCCATGCGCCGCTCCTCGACGGTGAGCTGCTCCGTGAAGCGGCGGTACGTTTCGATGCGGGCCTCGAACTCGGTGGGGGAGAGGCCGCCGGCGACGGCCGCCCGGCCCGTCGCCGTGACGGGCGTCCGCCCGCCGGAGGGATCGGCGCTCGCACCGCCCGGGCGCCCGGGTTCGATCTCGCCCGCGGGCTGGTCGAGCCACTCCATGATCTCCCGGACCGGGCGTTGCGCGGAATCGTCGGGCACTTCCTCGAAGAGGCGCTTGCCGGCGCCCTCCGTGAGGCCCGCCGGCTGCCAGGGCGATGCGTCCGGTGCCGCGGCCTCCTCCACGCGATCCGGCGGCACCGGGATGTCCCCTTCAGGCAGGTCGTCCAGCACGTCCGCACGGCGCACCTGTCCGGATCCCGTCGAGGAGCCGCCCTGGCCCTCGCCTTGCCCTTGCCCTTGCCCTTGGCCCTGACCCTGCCCCTGGCCTTGCCCTTGCCCCTGGCCCTGCCCCTGACCCTGCCCTTGGCCCTGTCCCGAGCCCTCGCCTTGCCCTTCGCCCTGGCGCCCCTGACCCTGCCCCTGACCCTGCCCCTGACCCTGCCCCTGACCCTGCCCTTGGCCCTGTCCCGAGCCCTCGCCTTGCCCTTCGCCCTGGCCCTGGCCATCGCCCGAGCCCTCGCCTTGCCCCTCGCCCTGGCCCTCGCCGGAGCCCTGGCCCGAGCCCTCGCCTTGCCCCGAGCCTTGGCCCTCGCCCTGGCCCGAGCCCTCGCCTTGCCCCGAGCCTTGGCCCTCGCCCTCGCCCGAGCCCTCGCCTTGCCCCTCGCCCTGGCCCGAGCCTTGGCCCTGGCCATCGCCGGAGCCTTCGCCTTCGCCCTCGCCCTGGTCCTGCCCTTCGCCCTGCCCCTGGCCTTCGCCGGGCGGGCCTTGTTCGTTGCCGGGCGGATTGCCGTCCTGTTGGCCTTCCGGCCGGGCGCCGCCCGGCGGGCTTTCGCCGGGCGACTCCCCTTCGCCCGGTTGCGGGCCGGACAGCGAGTCGTCGCGCGGCTGCCCGTTGGCGTCCTCCCCGTCGCCTGCCCCGGCGTCGGGAACCGTGTCGTCGGTTCCGGGGCGGTCCGCAGGCGGCGGTTCGGCCGCGGCGGGCAGCCGCAGTTCGACGACGTCGGACCACCCGGATTCGTTCGCCTCGGACCCGTCCACCATCTCGACACGCAGCGCGAGCCGCTCCCCGCTCCGGCCGGCGAGGTCGGCCGCGGCCAGCATCGCCGTCGCGCTCACCGCCGTGCCGGTGCCCCCCGCAAGGTCCATGGGAACCCGCTGCGTCCACCGCGCGTAGTCGGTTGCGTGCAGCCAGGCCCGGCGGATGCCGTCGCGGTCCGTCCCGGCGGCCCGCACGTCGATCCGCGGCGGCGCCTGCGCGAAGGCCCGCCCGCTCCCCGGCTCCGTGATGCGCACGTCGGGAAGGTCGTTCTCGATGCACTGGACCTCGAAGCGGCCGGAGAGGACGGCGTCGGCGCCCGGCCGCTGCCAGTAGAACTGGAAGCGGTCGGACTCCCGGAGGGGCACGTCGGCGGTGAGCAGGCCGTCCCGCGCGCCGGGCGCGAGCGGGATGTCGCCGAGCCCCTCGCTGCCGAGCCCGAAGCGCTCCAGCGGCCCGGGCTGACGGCGGAGCGCGAAGCGAAGCACGTGGCCCCGGGAGGCGAGCAGCGGGAAGTCGCCGGGCCCGGCCCGGCGGATCGCGGTGCTTTGGGCGTCCAGCACCGTCACCCCCTCGAGTTCGAGGGCGGGATCCACGATGACGCGGTACAGCGGCCCGTCGAACGCGCGCCCGCCGGCCAGGACGAGGAACGACACGTCCGCGTCCGGCTCGACGGTGACGGCGTAGTCCCGCGGCCCGGTGCGCTCCATCCCGAGGCGGCCCGTCCGGTCCCCCGAGCGGAACAGCGCCTCGACGGCGGTTCCCGGCGGCCGGTCGAAGCGGACGCGGAAACGCAGCGGCCGGCCGGCCTCGCACCACGGGTTCGCGGGCTGCACGGACTCGATGGATACGGGGAGGGGGTCCGCGGCCGTGAGGGCCCGGCGGAAGTAGTCGGCCAGCATCCCGGCGGGATCGGGCTCGGTGACGCCGAAGACGCCCGCCAGGATCGCGAGCGGGACGAGGACGGCGGCGAAGGCGAGGTAGGGCTCGCGGGCCAGCCTCCGGACCCGCGCCCCGCCCGCCGAGCGGTCGATCCGTTCCCGGGAAAGGTCGCGCGCGGCCGTTTCCCCGGAGGTCCAGAGCCGCCGCGAGAGCCACACGTCGAGATCCTTGCCGAGCCCGGGGAACAGGGCGCGGAGTTCGGTGTAGACGGCGCGGCGGAGCCGGGCCGGCCTCAGCAGCGCCACGGCCGCCGCCGCGGCCAGCGCCGCGGCCGCCGCGAGGCTCAACCGGCTCTGCAACGCCAGTGCCGTCGAACTCGCGCGGCCCCGGTAAAGCAGCGCGTAGGTCGACGCGCCCACCGCGATGCCCAGCAGGAGGAGCAGGATCGCGAAGGCGCCGCGCCGCACGGCCAGGTGCCGCGTCACCTCGCCGCGGAGGCGTTCGGCGGGCGAACGCCCGCCGGCCCGCCGTTTCCGCGGCCCGCTGTCCGTCCCGTGGGTCATGCCGTGCTCACAGTCTCCTGCGTTCAAGATACCACTCCGCGCCGAGGAGGAGGAGCAGGGCGAGCGCCAGGGCGGCTTCGGGGAGGAAGCGCCGCCGGGGCGGGGCCCGCCGCCGGGGCCGGTCGTGGGGCGAGAGCCGCACGGCCATCCGACGCAGCAGGGCCCCGCTCTCCCCGGCATAAGCGAGCCGGTTGGCGTCGAACCCCACCAGCCCGAGCAGGGTCTCGAGGTTCGGGCGGATGTCGAGCCGCTCGGCGGGGCAGGCCTGCGGGAGCAGCGGCCGCCGGCGCGAGCGGACCTCGGCGCCGCCCCCGCGGCCCACGGCGGTCACCCAGGCGAAGCGGCCGTCCCCGGGGGAGGGGAAGCTGCCGGTCCATCCCGCGCCCTCGGCGGACAGGGGAAAGCGCCCGGGCGCGCCCTCGCCCGACACGACCTCGACCGCGGTCGCCTCGGGCGGTTCGCCCTCCGCGGAGGGCCGCGCCTCGACGCGGACGAGCACGCGGTCGCCGGACGCGTCGCGGGCGAACCGCAGGTCGAACGGGTCGTCCGGCGGCGAGGCGTCGATCACGGCGCGCGCGAGCGCGCCGACCAGGTCCGCGTGGGCCCTTCGCACGCCGGCGTCCGGGCTCTGCGCCCACTTCCAGGTGGTGTCGGAGAGCAGGGCGAGGCCGGCGGCGCGCCCGGTGGCGGCCAGCACGGCGAACGGGCGCGTGCGGCCGCCCGCCGCGACGTTCACGAGGACGCGGCTGCCGGCCGCGGGGACGGCCTCTTCGACCCAGGAGCAGGCCAGGCGCGCCAGCCCGTCCGCGTCGATGCCCGCGAGCGGTCCCCCGGGCCCGGGCGCCAGGGGAGCCGGCGGGGTCTCGCCCGGCGCCACGGCGACGGGGCCCGAGGCCGCGTCGAGCGGCATGGCCGGCAGGCCCAGCGCGATCCAGCCGGGCAGCGCGGCGGAGGCGGTGGCCAGCAGGCTGACGGAGCCGTCGCGCAGGGCCCGCGTGATGCCGGCCGGCGCGGTGGCGGGTCCGGCCTCGCCGAGCACGAGCAGGCGGTAGCGGTCGATGTCCGGCTCCGGCTCCCCGGCGCCGCCCCGGACCACCGTCACGTCGTCGCCGTAGGTCGCCCGGAGGGCGCGGACGAGGGCCGCGTCCTCGAGCCGGGGGCGTCCCGTGAGGACGAGGATGCCGCGTCGGCGGAAGTTCTGGAAGACGCCGAAGGCGGCGTTGTTCTGCACGGACACTTCGCCCGGCGCCGGCACGGCGCGCACGGCGAAGACGTGCCATGCCGGTTCGATCCCGGGCACCTGGAACCGCAGCGCCCCCGCCGCCGAAGACGGCACGCGGCGCCGCTCGACCTCGGCGCCGTCGATCTCCAGGACGACCTCGAGTTCGCGCGGCGCGTCCCCCGTCACGCCGAGCTCGGCGGCGATGACGCCGGGGTAATCCGCGGGGCAGTCCACCCGGGCCACCGCGAGATCCAGCACCGCGGCGGCGGGATCGACGGGGACGACGGCGTAGGGCTCGACGCCGCGGCGCGAGAGCAGGCGCTGCACGTAGGTGGGAACCATGCCGTCGGTCGAGGCGCCGTCGGACACCACGACGAGCGCGTCGAAGCGTTCCCGGAAGGCGACGTCGTTCACGGCCGATCGCAGGCGGGTCTCGTCGGTTCCGGGCAGGAGGCGCGGGTCGTTCCCGGCCACGCCCCGGGCGAAGAAGACCCGTTCGCAGCGGGCGGGAAGGGGGGCCCGGCGTACGGCCTCGCGTACGCGCTCCCAGGTCGCTTCGGCGAGGTCCGCCCGGGTAGCGTCGGGCGCGGCCTGCAGCCGCATGCTGTCGGACGCGTCCTGCAGCACGAGGACCACCGCCTCCTCCCGTTCCGGCCCCCCGGGCGGGGCGGCCGCGGCGCCCGGGCGCCGCCAGAAGACGGTCCAGACCAGGGCGCAGAGCACGCCGAACGCCGCGAGGCGGAGCGCGACGGCGGCGGCGGCGAGGCGGGGGTGCCGCCCGCGCCGGCCGCGGCGCCACCCGTAGACGCCGGCGCATGCCGCGAAGAAGAGCGCGGAGAGCGCGAGCGCCGTTTGCCAGGCGTTCACGCCGGGGCCCCCCGGCGGCCGGTCCGGTGCGGTATCAGCGGAAACACAGGCGCAGGCCCTCCAGAACGAGGCTGCCCGCGAGCAGCAGCGCGGCGAGGGGGGAGAGGTCGTAGCGGCGGGGCCGCGCCGGCGCCGCGCCGCCCGGCGCGGCGCGCGCGACCCAGTCGTAGTCGGCGTCCGCCAGGACCCCGCCGGGATCGATCCACCGGGTCGCGACGCCGGGGAGGCGCGCTTCCCAGTCTTCCCGCGCGAGCAGGTGTTCCACGGGCGCGCGCGGGACGTTGGCGGCGCCGAAGCGCGGGCCCGAGGGCGTGAGCAGGGCGTAGAAGCCGGGCTCGCGAACGGGGCAGCGGGTCAGCTCGGGAAACGCCTCGGGGGGCTGCCAGGAGGAACCGTCGGGCAGGCGGAGCACGGAGCCGGGCGGGGCCTCGCCGAACCAGTCGGCGAGCCGGACCCAGTCGCCGACGAAGACCCCGTCGCGCGCGCTGTCCGCCTCCGGGGCCCCGGCGAGCAGGGCGTTGAGCAGCAGGGCGAGGGCGGGATGGAAAGCGGGACCGCCCTCGGCGAGGTCCAGGGCGAACCCGAGCGCCCAGACCGGGCCGCGGTCCGGTGGCAGGCGGACGCTCAGCAGCGCCCGGCCGTCGCGGGCGGCGAGCACGGGCAGCGCCTGCGCCTCGAAGCGCGGCTCCACGAGCAGGGGAAAGCGCACCTCGCCCAGGCCGCGCACGACCCCTTCGGGGACGATCCGCGGCGCGCCGGCGGCCTCGACCGCCACGGCGACGGCGCCTTCCGAAGGGCCCGAGGGCAGCCAGCGCGGAAGGCCCGGCGCGGCGGGGCCGGCGCGTCCGGGGGAACCGGTCGGCACACACAGCCACGGGGCGCCCGACCGCCCCGCGGCCGCGAGCCAGCCGGTCTCGCGCGGGGAGAGCCGCGGCGTGCCGACGACGGCCACGGCCGATACGTCGGGCAGCGGGTCGGTGTCGGGGCGTCCCTCGGGGAGGTAGTGAATCGGCAGCGTCGGCCGGCCCGCGCGGAGGGCGGCCGCCACCACCTGCGCCGCCGTGCGGCCCTGGGGCGTCGACTCCGTCAGCACGGCGACGCCGCGCCCCGCGCCGGCGCGGGGCGCGAGGTAGAAGCGGGTCCACGGGTGGCCGTTCCCGGCGTCGAGTTCGATGCTCCAGGCGGGCGTCTCCCGGTCGCGCGGCACCCGCAGCACGGCCGCGCCGTTCATGGCCTGGAACGGGGAGATCGTCCAGGTGTCGAGCAGGCGGCCGCCGGTGACGCGCTGCAGGCGGCGCCCGGCGAGCGCCTCCTGCGGGCCGGCAAGGCGGCAGGACCACTGGTCCTCGCCGCCGCGGCGTTCGACCGACTGCACCCAGGCCGGGCCGGGTCCGCCGCCCGGCGGCGCGGAGAGGTCGAGGAAGAGCACCGGCGCGGCGGGCGGGGCGGCGCGCAGCGCGTCGAGCTCGCGCCACAGGTCCGCGTCGCGGGTGCCGGCCACGACGAGCAGGCCGCGTCCGGCGCGCAGGCGGCCGGCGACCCGGGCGAGCGCATCGGCGAGGTCGCCCGCGAGCGGCACCGGCTCCATGGGTTCGAGGGCCGCGGCCGCGGCCGCGGGGTCCATGGGGCGGCCCGGGTCGGGGGCGGTGGACGTGGCGAGGAGCACGGCGGTATCCGCGGGCTGGGCGGCCAGCTGGCCGGCGAGCCAGGCCTGCGCGGCGCCGAGCCGGGTGGCGGCGCCGTGCGGGCGGAGCGCTCCGAGGTCGTCCTGCACGACCAGGCCGAGCGTGCGTTCCGCCTGCCGCGCGTCGAGGTCGGGGAGGGGCAGGGCGAGCCGCGTGCGCAGGAAGGGCCGGGCGAGGAGCAGGGCGAGGGCGGCGAGCGCGAGCGCGCGCAGCACGAGCAGCGGCAGGTCGTCGGGCCGCGCCCGGGCGCGGTGCACCCGGTCGTCGAAGAGGTGCAGCGAGGGCACGACCTGGACGCGGCGGCGCCGGCGCCGGAGATGGAGATAGACGGGCCAGGCGATCGCCGCCAGGCCCGCCAGCGCGCCGGCTGCCGCGAAGCCGATCACCGCGCCGCGCGCTCCTCGAGGTACTCGCGGAGGACGTCCACGTAGCTCCTGTCCGTGCGGACCGGCTGGTACTGGATGCCCAGTTCCCGGCAGCGGGTCCGCCACCGCCCGCGGAAGGCCTCGACGTGCCGCGCGTGCCGTTTCCAGGCCGCGCGTCCGCGCACGCGGAGGCGGACGCCGGTCTCCGCGTCCTCGAGTTCGGTGGCGCGGGCGAACGGTGCCTGTTCCTCGGCGGCGTCGAGCACGTGGAAGAGCGCGACCTCGTCGTCGTGCGAGGCCAGCTCGGCGAGCGCGCCGTCGAGCAGCCCGGCGTCCTCCTCGAGGTCCGAGCACACGGCGATCTGGCCCCGGTGGCGCCTGGCGCCCGCCACCGCTTCCACGAGGCGGATGAAGGTGTTGCCCCCGGCGGGCTCGATCCGCTCGAGCACGGCGCACATCGCGTCGAGCTGGAGGCGGTTCGCGCGCGGCGGCAGGGCGTGCAGCGTCCGGCCGTCGTGCACGAGCAGGCCGACGGGGTCGCGCTGGCGGATGTGCAGGCAGCCGAGCGCGGCGAGGAGGTTGGCCCCGTACTCCAGCTTGGTGACCCGGCCGCGCCAGCGCCACGCCATGGAGCGGGTGGCGTCGAGCACGAGCAGGCACTCGGTCTCGGTGTCCGCCTCGAAGCACTTGATGAACAGCTTGTCGGTGCGCGCGAACAGCCGCCAGTCGAGGAAGCGGATGTCGTCGCCGGGCGCGTACTGGCGGAAGTCGCTGAACTCGGTGCTGAAGCCGCGGCGCCGGCTCTTGTGGAGGCCCTCGAAAACCCCCTGCGCGATGACCCGGGCCACGAGGTCGACGCGGCCGAGTTCGCGGGCCACCTCGGGGTCGAAGTGGCGGCTGTCGAAGGCTACGGCCACGGGTTCACCGCGCGGGAGAGGATGTTGCCGAGCAGCGAGAACGCGGAGTCGAGCGTGTAGGCGGGGGTGTTCTCGTCGAGGTCGTCCTCGAAGGCGCAGCAGAGGTCCGTCGGGCTGTAGACGACGATCCACCGGCCGTCCCGCCGCACGCCTTCGAGCGGGGCCCAGTTCGTGCCGTGCGCCTCGGCGTACGCGCGGGTGCCGCCCGCGGGCCGGCCGCGGCAGGCGTAGGGGGTTTGCCACAGCGGATCGTCCGGGGGGACCGGCTCCAGCGCGTCGTTCGGAAGCAGGGCCCGGATCGTGGCGCGGAAGCCGGCGTCGAACGCGGGGCTGCTGCAACAGGCGGAGGCGAAGAGGGACCCGCCGTCCCGGAGGTAGTCGCGCACCCGGGCGAGTTCCTCCGGGGTGAGCGCGGGCGCGTCGTGCCCCGTCACGAAGAGGACCGCCGCGTGGGCCAGGTCGCGGCTCAACGGGTGCACGGGCAGTTCGCCGTCGAATGCCGGCAGCTCCGTGCGCCCCTCCGCCATGGCCTGGAACGCGGGGAAGAAGGCCGGGTCGGTGTCCCATTCGCCCCGGTGCATCAGCCGGCCCAGCGGCTGGCGGAAGCGGCGCCCCCGGTCGGCGGCCTGCAGGTCTTCGGGCCGGGCCCGCGCGAGCGGGTCGCCCCGCTCCACCTCGCGCGTGTCGAGCCGCAGGGTGGCGTCGCGCAGGCCGAGCGTCCACGCCAGGAGGTTGACCGCCAGCCTCCGGGCCTCGGGCAGCTGCCTGGCCCGGGAGGGTTCGCCGTTCAGCGCGCAGGAGATGTCCCGGGTGAGCAACACCACGCGGCCGGCCCGGCAGGAGGGCCCCTTGAGCTCGAAGATCCCCGTGTTCGCGGCCCGCAGCCTGTAGTGCGAGAAGGTCAGGGGGTGCGCCTGGCCGATGCGCCGGAAGCGGTAGCCCGAGCCGGGCATGAGCTTCGTCTCCATCTCCCGGGCGAAGGACTGCACGAAGGCCTCGCGGCCGCAGCACGCCTCGGCGACGACCGTGCCCCGGTCCCGCAGGTAGCGGCGGAGGAAGTCGAGCTCCCGGTCGTTCATCTTGAACGCGCCGTGGCCGTTCACCCAGATCATGCTCGCCTTCGCCGCGGGGGTGCCCGGCGCGTCGAGCCGCGCGGGCGTCCAGTCCAGCTTGCGCTCGAGGACCTCGCCGGCGTGGGCGACCCACGCGCGGACGTCCCCCCGGTCGTTGTTCCAGTCGCCGTCCCACTGCCACTTGGCGATGGCGACCGGGGCGAACCCCTTGGCGAGGAACAGCAGCGCGAAACAGTTCGCGTCGAAGGACAGGTTCTGCTTCCCGTCGGCCAGCTGCTCCGCCCCGAAGCGGTACCAGTCGATGCCCTCGATCTCCTTGAGGTCGAGCGTCATGGCGACGCGCTCGATGGAGTACAGGGCGTAGTGCTGGTGGGAGCCCAGGCGGCTCGTCTGGCTCTTCTTCAGGAACTCGCCGAGCCTGCGCAGGCCGTCGTGCAGGGGCCGGTTGGGCGTGTAGTCGCCGCACGCCGGGCCCGGCAGGTCGAGCGGCTCGCCCAGCAGGGCGAGGCTCGCGATGCCCGCGCAGGTCATCGACAACGTCGAGACGTTCCCGGAGGACACGCGGTAGGACCACCCCCCGTCCTTGCCGTTCTGGGCCTCCAGGAAATGGTTCACGGCGCGCTTGCGCACGCCCTCCGGGATCGCGACGCCGCAACGCTCGGCGGCGGCGAGGCCGAGGATGGCGAACTGGGTGTTGGAGTGGTCGCCCGTGGCGGAACGCTTCTGGTCCCGGTAGCTCCACGTCCCGTCGGCGCACTGGGCGGACACGAGAAAGCGCTGCGCCTTGCGGATGCGGTCGATGTGGCGGGCGGGGTCGACGAGCTCGAGGGCGCAGATCACGAGCGCCTCGCTGTAGGTCTGCTCGTCGGTGTTGTCCACGAGCCGGGCCACGGCCCTGGCGAGCGCGGGGTGGTCCGGCGGCACCTGCGCGTGGCGGAGAGCGAGGACCGCGAGGGCCGTGGCGCCCACCGGGTAGCCGCGGTACGTCCAGCCGCCGTTCGCGTCCTGCTGTTCGAGGAGGGCCGTCCGGAGCCGCGCGATCTCGGCCTGCACGTCGGCGTCGGTCACCGCGCGCGCGGGGGCGGGCGGCAGCAGGAGCGCGGTCAGCAGGAGCGGCAGGACCGTCGCCCGGGCGCGGCCGGCCGCGCCGGGCGGGCGCGGGCGGTGGCGGCTCAGGGCCACGGCGTCGTCTCCAGGAGGTGCTCGAGGAGGCCTTCCTTGGACCGGCCGCCCATGCGCGAGCGGTAGTTGAAGCCGATGCGGTGCTTCAGGGCGGGCACGGCGGCCTCGGCGATGTCGTCCCGCGCGATGCCCGGCCGGCCGTCCATGGCCGCCAGCGCCTTGGCCGTGCGGAGGATGGCCTGTCCGCCCCGCGGCCCCGCGCCCCAGTCGACCAGGTCGTTCACGTCCTGCTCCGCGTTGGCGGCGCCGGGCCGCGTGGCGCGGACGAGGTCGGCGACGTGCCGGGCCGCCTCCTCGCCGAGGGCGATGTCGTTGACCGTGTCCTGGAAGCGCAGGATGCGGTCGTAGCTGAGCACCGTGTCGACCTGCGCGTCGTCGCCGTGCGTCGTGCGGCGCAGGACCTCGATTTCCTCCTCGCGCTCCGGGTAGCCGAGGTCGATGCCGAGCAGGAAGCGGTCCAGCTGCGCCTCGGGCAGGGGGTAGGTGCCTTCCTGCTCGATCGGGTTCTGCGTGGCGATGACGCAGAAGGGGGAGGGCAGCGTGTAGGTCTTGTTCGACACCGTGACCTGCCGCTCCTGCATCGCCTCCAGCAGGGCCGACTGGGTCTTGGGGGGCGTGCGGTTGATCTCGTCGGCGAGCAGCAGCTGCGTGAAGATGGGGCCCTGGACGAACTCGAACCGGCGGCGGTTGTCCTCGGTCTCCTGCATCACGTGGCTGCCGATGATGTCCATCGGCATCAGGTCGGGGGTGAACTGGATGCGGGCGGCCTGGAGCCCCAGCACCTCGGCGAAGCTGGTCACCATGTACGTCTTGGCCAGGCCCGGCACGCCGACGAGGAGGCAGTGGCCCTTCGCGAGCAGGGACGCCCAGACCAGCCGCAGGGTGCGCCGCTGGCCCACGATCCGCCGGCCCATCTGCTCCATGACCGCCTCGGTCGCGGTCTGCAGTTCCCCGAGCTGCGCCCGCAGCGCCTCCGCGTCCGCCTTGCGGCCGCGCGGCCGGCTCTCCGTGACGAGCACCTGCCCGTGCGCGGGCTGGTGCAGATCGGGCAGGGTCACGCCGATCGTCCAGTTGCCGATGCGGAGGATATCGCCGTCCTCGATATCCGCGGAGGGCACGATGCGCCCGTTGACCATCACCCCCGAGGTGGAGCCCAGGTCCTCGATCGTCGTCAGCTCCGGCGCCACCACGAGGCGCGCGTGCCGGCGGGACACCTCCAGGTCCTCCTCAGGGAAGGCGATGTCGCAGTCCGGGTTGCGGCCGAGGAGGTAGCTCCCCGGCCTGACGGCGCGCGGCGTGGACTGCCCGCGCTCGTCCGTGAAGTTCAGGGTGATCTCGTACTCCGCGGGTCCGGTCACAGGCGCACCTCGCTCTCGCACGGCAGCGCCCGGCGCGGGGCTGCCCGAGGGCACAAGGTACCACCCCGTGGCGTGGAGGTCATCCCCGGCGGGCAGGGCGGACGCGCCGCGGGAGGGACCGGGCGCGACCGCCCGCCTCCCGGAACGGCAACGGCCCCGGGGAAGCCCCCCGGGGCCGTCCCGGCCGCCGGCCCGCGCGGCGGGAGCTCAGACCACGCCCTGGTCGAGCATCGCGTCGGCGACCTTGACGAAGCCGGCGATGTTGGCGCCCATCACGTAGTTGCCCGGCTGGCCGTACTCCTCGGCGTCTCGACAGCAGCTGCTTGTGGATGGCCACCATGATGTCGTGCAGCTTCCGGTCCACTTCCTCGCGCGTCCACGAGATGCGCATGGCGTTCTGGCTCATCTCCAGGCCGGAGGTCGCCACGCCGCCCGCGTTGGCCGCCTTGCCCGGCCCGTAGAGGATCTTCTTCTCGACGAACAGGTCGACCGCCTCCGGCGTGCTGGGCATGTTGGCGCCCTCGCGACACCAGCGAAGCAGCCGTTCTCGAGCAGCGTCTTCGGCGTCCTCGCCGCTGATCTCGTTCTGCGTCGCGCTCGGGAAGGCGCAGTCGCACGGGATCGCCCCAGGGGCGCTCGCCCTCCGCGGTACGTCGCGCCTTGAACTTCTCCGCGTACTCCTTGATGCGCCCGCGGCGGACGTTCTTGAGATCCATGACCCACGCCAGCTTCTCGGCGTCGATGCCGTCCGGGTCGTGGATCGTGCCGTTCGAGTCGGACAGCGACACCACCTTGCCGCCGAGCTCGATGAGCTTCTCGACCGTGTACTGCGCCACGTTGCCCGAGCCGGAGACCGTGCAGACCTTGCCCTCGAACGTCTCGCCGCGCGTCTTGAGCATCTCCTCGGCGAAGTACACCGCGCCGTAGCCCGTGGCCTCGGGGCGGATCAGCGAGCCGCCCCAGTTCAGCCCCTTGCCCGTCAGCACGCCGGTGAACTCGTTGCGGAGCCGCTTGTACTGGCCGAACATGAAGCCGATCTCGCGGCCGCCCACGCCGATGTCGCCCGCCGGCACGTCCGTGTCCGGACCGATGTGGCGCGACAGCTCCGTCATGAACGACTGGCAGAAGCGCATGACCTCCGTCGTCGGACTTGCCCTTCGGGTCGAAGTCCGAGCCGCCCTTGCCGCCGCCCATCGGCAGCGTCGTCAGCGAGTTCTTGAAGATCTGCTCGAAGCCCAGGAACTTCAGGATGCTCAGCGTTGACGCTCGGGTGGAAGCGCAGGCCGCCCTTGTACGGGCCGATCGCGCTGTTGAACTCGATCCGGAACCCGCGGTTCACCTGCGACGCCGCCCTGGTCGTCCTGCCAGGGCACGCGGAACATGATCTGGCGCTCCGGCTCCACGATCCGCTCCAGGATCGCCAGCGTCCGCGTACTTCCGGTGGCGCTCGCACCACCGGCTCCAGCGAATCGAGCACCTCCCGCACCGCCTGCAGGAACTCCTGCTCCCCCGCGTTGCGCCGCTGAACCGCCGCCCACACTTCCTTGATCGTGCTCATCGTCCGCCCTCCCGCGTTCCATCCGAACCCGCGCCCCGCCGCACCAGGTGCTTTCCCGGTCAATCGGCATGAGCTTTCCTCCATGCTCCTCACCTTCAGGCCGTCAAACAACAACCAATACACAAATTCGCCGGGAAGGATGGCATTGAGGAAACGGCAACCTTGCCTTAATATTCCACCGAAAAGATGGTAAGGGCTTGCGGATCGGGCAGCGGGGTAGCGGAAACGGCAGGGTGAATGGGCTGACGGGTGCGGGGGGACGGGGCGTGGCGGAGCGCAAAGAGGCGGTAGAGGCGGCGGTGCTCTCGGTGCTGGCGGAGGCGGACGGGCCGATGGGGGCGACGCGCCTGGCGGCGGAGCTGGCGCAGCGGGGGTGGGACCTGCGGCCGCGGACGGTGCGCTTCCACCTGGGCCGGATGGACGGCGCGGGCTGGACGCGCAAGGTGAGCCGGCGGCGGGGCCGGGAACTGACGGCGGAGGGGCGCGAGGAGGCGGGACACGCCCACCTGGCGGGAAAGCTCGGTTTCGTCGCGGCCCGGGTGGACAACCTGGGCTACCGGCAGACGTTCGACCTGGAGACGGGCCGCGGGCAGCTCGTGGTGAACGCGGCGGCGCTCGGGGAGAACGACCTGGCGCGCGCCGCGGTGTTCATGGAGCCCGCCGTGCGCGCGGGGCTCGGCATGGGGACGCGGATGCTGGTCGCCCGGGCGGGCGAGGCGATCGGGAGCTGGCGCGTGCCGGAGGGCTGCGTGGGGCTGGGCACGGTGTGCAGCGTGGCGCTCAACGGGATCATGCTCAAGGCGGGGATCCCGGTGACCTCGCGTTTCGGCGGGCTGCTGGAGATGCGCGGCGGGGCGCCGGTCCGGTTCGTGCAGCTCATCGAGTACCGCGGGAGCACCCTGGACCCGCTGGAAGCGTTCATCGAGGCCGGCATGACGTCGGTGCGCGCCTTCGCCCGCACGGGCTCGGGGGTGATCGGCGCGAGTTTCCGGGAGGTGCCGAACCTGGCCGCGGGCGAGGTGGCGCGCATCCAGCGCAGGATGCGGCGGCACGGGCTGCGCGCGATCCTCGCCGTGGGCCGGCCCGGCGCGCCCCTGCTCGGGCTCCCCGTCTCCGAGGGGCACACGGGCCTGCTCGTGATCGGCGGGCTGAATCCCGTGGCGGCGATCCGCGAGGCGGGGGTGCAGGTGCAGGTCCGGTCCCTCGCGGGGCTGCACGAGTACGGGGCCTTCTCGCCGTTCGACGAGCTGGCCCGGCGCGTCCGGCGGCAGAGCTACCTCATCGACTGAAGCCCGGGCGCCCGCGCGGCGGCGGCGCGGCGCGCGGGCGCTACGGACGCGGCGGCGTCTCGCCCCGCAGGCACGCGCGCAGGGCGGGCAGCGCGTCGCGCAGGGAGGCGGGGCAGGGCTCGGCGACGAATACGGGCACGGTGTCGAGCGGCGCCCGGACGCGCCCGAGCCGCCGCGGCCCCTCGAACGGCGTGCCGTCGGTCAGCGCGCGCCACGCGCCCGCGGGCAGGTAGACCGCGCGCGCGTCGGCGCGGCGGAGCACGGGGGCGACGAGCAGGCTGCCGCCGAGCAGGTACTGGTCCTCGCAGTCCATGCAGGCCGTGTCGCCGGGCCCGTGAAGCCACAGGTGGCGGACGAGCGGCAGGCCGCTCTCGCAGCAGGCGCGCGCCTGCTCGAGGAGGTAGGGGCGGAGGAGCTGGTGGGCGAGGCAGTACCTCCGGTACACGGCCACGGTGCCGTCGTCGAAGTCGTAGGGACGGGTGACCTTGCCGTGGGTCTGCATGTTGGGGCCGAAACAGGCGAGCTGGGCGCCCCGGAGAAAGACCTCGGCCTCCGGGTGCTCCTCCGGGCTTCGCGCGGGCAGGTAGGCGCCGAGGTCGTGCCCCACGAAGGGGATGCCCGAGAGCCCCGCGCTCAGGGTGGCCGAGAGGATGGCGCGCAGGTACGGGAACTCCCTGAGCTGGTCGCCGACCCACAGGAACGGGTAGAGGTGGGCGCCCAGCCCGCCCCCGCGGCTCCAGCAGACGCCGCCCTCCGGGCGCTCCCGGAAAAGGCGCTGCATCATGAGCTGGTAGGCCGCGGGATAGCGATGATGCCAGCCGGAGGCGCGCGCGTCGCCGGCGAGACGCAGCCCGGCCCCGTCGGGCACCTGCTCGCAGAAGTCGATCTTCGCGCCGTCGATGCCGATTTCGCGGACCAGGGGACCCCACACCTCGTCCGTCCACCACGCCGCGGCGGCGGGGGAGGTGATGTCGAGGAACGCCGCCTCGTGCTCGCCCGGCGCGTCGCCGGGGTTGTGGGAGGCCGCCTCGCGGACGCGCGTGCCGCCCCGCGCGTCGCGCACCGTGAAGCCGCGCGCCTCCCCGGCGCTTCGCGTGTCGTCCGCGGCGGACGCCCCGCCGCACGGCGTGCTCCCGCCGAAGCGGCCGACACGGCCGCAGGCCTCGTAGACCAGCACCTTGCGGCCGCCGGCGTGGAGCTCGCGCACGAGCGCCCCGAGCTCGTCGTGGGCCGCCCGGTCGAAGATGTCCCATCCCTCGATCACCGCGACGTCCCACGGCAGGCCGGCCCGCTCCATGGCGCGCGCCATCCCGCGGACGCCCCGGGCGTCGGCGAACTCGCGGAACTGCGCGTGGCGCGACACGAAGAGGCCGAAGCTCCACGCGGGGGGCAGGGGCGCGTGCCCCGTCAGGTCGGCCAACGCGCGCAGGATCTCCGCGGGGCCGCCCTCGAAGAGATAGAAGTCGGCGGGGGCGGTCCCAAAACCGACGCGCCAGCGGGCGGGGTCCGAGGCGCCCAGGTCGAACGCGGCGGGTTCGAAGCGGTTCAGCAGCACGCCGTAGCCGGCGCTGCTCATGAAGAAGGGCACGGGCGCGTAGCTGTTGCCCTCGGTTTCCAGCCACTGGTCGACGGCCCAGATGTCCACGCGCTTGCCGCGGCGTTCGGCCCCGTCGAAACGCTCGCCGGTCCCGTACAGCCGTTCGCCGGGCGCGAGGCGCCCGCCGAGGACGGCCCCCTCCGCGCCGGGTTCGTCCGCGAGGCGCAGGTCCCTTTCCCGCGCGAAGGACTCGAAGGCCGCGCGCTGCTCCCCGCCCGCGGGGAGCGGCGCGGGCAGGGCGTGCCCGTTCAAGCGGGCCAGTTCCTGGCAGGCGCCCGGCTCGTCCGCCCCGCCGTCCGGGGCGGGGCGGCGGATGCGCCAGGTGCCCGGCAGGGGACGCGAAACCCGCACGGGCGCGCCGCCGGGCGGGAGCGGCAGGAGGAGGTGGTGCGGGTGGCTCACGGGACGCTGTGTTGTCCGCGCGCGGTTCAGCGCGCCGCCCCCTCGTCCGGCGGCGCGCTCAGGGGCAGGTCCGGAGGCAGCCCGCCGTCGTCCGGCCCGTAGGCGTCGCCCGGCAGGATGAACGGCACGCGCGGGTGCGTGTAGTGGTAGCCGAAGCGGTCGCCGGTCTGCGCGCACCAGGCGCGGAGCAGCTCGCGGTGGGCCCGGAGCGTGCCGGCGTGGCGGTCGTCGTAGGCCAGGTTGACCATCTCGCCCGGGTCGGCGGTGAGGTCGTAGAGCTGTTCGCGGTGCCGCCCGGTCTCGTAGACGACGTACTTGAACCGGTCCGTGCGCACCAGGCGTCCGTCGGTTCCCTGCTCGCGCCCGAACCGCGTCTCGGCGACCAGGTGATCGCGCCAGCGGTCCGGGACGCCGGACTCGACGGCCGGGCGCAGGCTGAGGCCGGGGCAGGCGAAGGGCGGCGCCACGCCCGCGTAGTCGCACAGCGTCGGGTACAGGTCCAGCCCGCTCGCCAGGGCGGATACGACGGCGCCCGGGCGGCCGCCGGGCGCGCGGACGAGCAGCGGCACGCGCACGGCCTCCTCGTAGAGCGCCGTCTTCTGGATCAACCGGTGTGCGCCCAGCATGTCGCCGTGGTCGCTGGAGAAGACGACCACCGTGTTGTCGGCCAGGCCCAGCCGGTCCAGCGCCTCGAGGATGCGCCCGATTTGGGCGTCGGCCTGCTCGACGAGCCGGTAGTACGTGTGGCGGTAGCGGCGCCAGTCGCCGGGGCCGTAGTCCGCGCGCCGCCCGCCGGCGGCGGCCGACGCCTCGTACGGGGCGGGCGCGTGGTTGGCCGGCAGGTTCGGACAGGCGCCGGCCGAGGCCGGCTCCGGCACCGGGCCCCACGCGAGCGGGCGGCCGGCCCCGTGCTCGCAGATGGTGTGGGGGTTGTCGAAGGAGGCGACGACGAAGAAGGGGGCCTCGCGGGGCCGTTCGAGGAAGGCGATCACGTCGTCGGCCAGCCGCAGGTCGTCGAACGCGTTGATGTACTCGAACCCGTGCCCGCGCTCCATGGGCGACGCGTAGGGCAGATGCCATTTCCCGCCGTAGGCGCAGGCGTAGCCGGAGGCGCAAAGCAGGTTGCCGAGCCCGCTCTCCCGTGCTTCCCGGTTGAGGGAGCGCTCGTTCCACATCGTGCCGCACTGGTGCGGCCACCGTCCGCTCAGCAGCGAGGCGCGGGACGGGGTGCAGAGCGGAAAGGTGCAGTAGGCGCGGTCGAAACGCACGCCCTCTCCGGCGAGCCGGTCCATCGCCGGGGTGTGCACGTCGGCGCAGCCGGCGCAGCTCATCGCATCGGCGCACTGCTCGTCGGTGAAGACGAAGAGGAGGTTCGGCCTGTGGTCCGCCATGTCCGGTGTCCCGCCTTTCTCTTTCGCGTGGCATCCCTTACGGGCGCCTCGCCGCCGGGTCAAGCCCGCGCTGCCGCCGCGGCCGGGCCGGGTTACGCGCGGTAGGCGTCGATCCACTGCACCTCGATCGGCCGCGGATCGCGCAGCAGGTCGCCCGGCACGTCGACCTCGATGCGGCCGCCGTCGAGCGGCACCGCGGCGGGCTTGCCGGAGGGCCCGAGCGGCCGGATCGCCGGCGGGGGCCCCGGCTCCTCGCGCCCGCCGCGGCGCCGCCCGCCGTGGACGCGGTGAGGCGGGTAGCTCTGGATGCCGCCCCGGATCTCGAGTTCGCCCTGCCGGAACGTGATGCCCTCCAGCGTGCGGAGGTGCAGCCGCAGCACGATGCGCCCGGGCCAGGCGCCGGCGGCGGGGGTGAGCCGGACCCGGCCGATGCCGCCGGGGCTGCGGATGTCGACGGCGACCCCGGCGCCGTCGTCGTGCACGACGGCTTGGTCGGCGTCCGCCGTGCGGCCGGTGAGCTCGGCCGCGACGCGGGGCGCGGCCGGGGGCGCGCCGGGCGGCGCGTCCGCGAACGCGGCCCACCCGAGCGCCGCGGCGAGCGCCGCCGCCGCGCGTGCCGGCCCGCTCCCCTTCGCCACGCCGCCGCCTCCTTCCCGCGTTCACCCGTCTCAACGCGAGGCTACCCGCCCCGCGGGCCGGGCGCAAGGCCGGCCGGCGTATCCCGCGCGCGGCGGCCGGGTCCGATGCCCGTGCTTGCCCGGCGGCCCGGCGGTTGCGATACTGGCGGCGGCGCGGGCGGGGCGCCCGCGGGGAGGGAAGGATCGATGACACGTTGGACGACGGTGGTGGTAACGGCGGCGATGTTCTTGTTCGGGGCGTTCGACGCGCAGGCCCTGTGGGGCCGGGCGAAGACGGCCACGGAGCAGGGCAACGCGGACCTGGGGCTCGGCGAGTACAAGGGGCTCAAGCACGCGATCGGCTGCACGGAATTCGCCAACGAGTCCGGGTGGTCCGGCGAGTGGAAGATCGGCGACAACCTCGCGGTCATGCTCGAGTCGGCGCTGTTCGACACGGGCCGCTTCGTCATCGTGGAGCGCGGCCAGCTCGCCGGCGTGCTCGCGGAGCAGGACCTCAACGCCGGCGGGCGCACCGCGGGCGCGCGGAAGGTTGCGCAGACGGGCCTCGTCCGCCCGGCCCGCTACCTGGCCACCGGCGCGGTCTCCGAGGTGGAGGAGTCGCAGTCGGGCGGCGCGGGCGGCATCAGCTTCCGCGGCATCCGGCTCGGCGGCGGCCGCTCGGAGGCGCAGGTGACCGTGATCGTCAAGCTGATCGACACGACCACGGGCGAGATCGTCGCCAAGGAGCGGATCGTCGGCAAGGCGGGCAACACCTCGCTCAAGGTCGGGCTCGACGCGGCGGGGGTGAGCACGGACCTCGGGGGCTTCAAGAAGACGCCGCTCGGCCAGGCGGCCCAGGACGGCATCAACCAGGCGGCGGCCTACATCGCGAAGCAGATGGAAGCGTTCCCGTTCGACGGCTCGGTCGTGAAGGTCGCCTCCGACGGGCGGGTGATCGTCAACCGCGGCGCCGAGTTCGGCGTCGAGGAAGGGCAGGGTCTCGTGATGGGCGAGGAGGGCGAGCTGCTCACCGATCCCGACACGGGGGCCGTCCTCGGCCGCGAGGAGGGCCGCACGATCGGCCGGCTCAAGGTCGTCAAGGTGGCCGAGAAGATGGCGTACTGCGAGGTGAGCTCGGGCGAGAAGAACCCGCCCGCGGGCACCCGCGTCACCGCGCCCTGAACACAAGCCGCCCGGCCGGGCCCGGCCTACATGCCGTAGAGCTTGAAGAGCTGGTCCTGCGTGGGCAGCTCGTCGTAGTACTCGCCCCGCGGCCCGATGAACCGCCCGCCCTCGGTCTGGCGCAGCTGGACCGGCGTCTTGGAGCCGTTGGAGTTGACGACCCAGACGGTGGTGAGGAACTGCCGCTCCTCGAGGTAGCGGAGGTCGCGCTCCGCTTCCGCGCCCCGGCCCGACAGGTCGCCGAGCGCCCCGCCGAGCAGCGCGCCCGCCGCCGCCCCGAGCGCCCGCTCCTCGCGGGTCCCGTGCCCGAGGTTGTGCCCCAGGATGGCGCCGAGCCCGGCGCCGATGCCCGCGCCCAGCAGCGTGGACTGCTCCCGCTCCGTCCGCGGGGTCGCGCACCCGGTCTGCAGGAGCGCCAGCGCGCCCACCGTGATCAGCATGATCGCCTTCATCGTCTTCCTCCCGTCGCGGGCCGCCGGCCGGCGGCCGTCCGCTGCCCACACTATGCCCTGTTCGGGGTCCACAATCCAGACGGGCGAGCGGCCGGCGTATTCACGGCGCCGGCGGGTTTGACGGTGCGGGGGCCCGGGGCCTATGTTCGTCCCGGACGGCCGGCGGGCCGGGCGGGGAGCAGGGAGCCATGGCGACCATACTCGGGTCGGGCCGGCTGGCGGCGGTGCGGCTGAGCGATGCGTTCACGCTGACGATCTTCGGCGCGACGGGCGACCTGACGCACCGCAAGCTGATGCCCGCGCTGTTCGCCATGTTCCGCCGGGGCCTGCTCCCCGAGACGTTCGCCGTCGTGGGTTTCGCGCGCAGGGACTACACCGACGAGAGCTTCCGGGCGTGGATGGGCGCGTCGATCCGCGCGTTCTCCCGCGTCGAGGCCGGCGAGGCGCCGCTCGCGGAGTTCCTCGGCCACGTCCACTACCACCGGCGGGACATCGAGGCCGAACCGGCCGCGTTCCCGGAGTACGCCAAGCGGCTGGAGGACACGTCCGTCTTCCCGCCCAACCACCTGTTCTACCTCTCCGTGAAGCCCGACCTGTTCGCCCCGCTCATCCGGCGGTTGAGCGAGGCGGGCCTCGTGCGCCCGCCGCGCGAGACGCCCTGGACGCGGGTGGTCGTGGAGAAGCCCTTCGGCCACGACCTCGAGAGCGCCCGGGAACTCAACCGGCTCTGCCTGCGGTACCTCGACGAGTCGCAGATCTTCCGGATCGACCACTACCTGGGCAAGGAGACGGTGCAGAACATGCTCTCCTTCCGGTGGGGCAACACGATCTTCGAACCCCTCTTCCAGAGCCACCTCGTGGACCACGTGCAGATCACGGCGGCCGAGACGGTCGGCATGGAGGGCGGGCGCGGCGCCTACTACGACGCGGCGGGGGCCCTGCGCGACATGCTCCAGAACCACCTCCTCCAGCTGCTGTGCCTCGCGGCGATGGAGCCGCCCTCGCAGCTGACGGCCGACGCCATCCGTAACGAAAAGGTGAAGGTGCTGCTGTCCATCCCCCCCGTGTCGCCGGGCTGCGTCGCCTCCACCGCCGTGCGCGGGCAGTACACGGCCGGGCAGGTTGACGGCCGGCCCGCCCCGGGTTACCTCGAGGAGGAGCGCATCGCGGCCGGACTCGCGCACGCCGACGTTCGTGGCCCTGCGGCTCAACATCCAGAACTGGCGCTGGGCCGGCGTGCCCTTCTACCTGCGCACGGGCAAGCGCATGGCCAGGCGGCTCACCGAGATCGTGGTGCAGTTCAAGGCGCCGCCCATGCAGCTGTTCGAGACGGTGGCGTGCGTGGGGGACGTCTGCGACCTCACCCGCACGAAGCCCAACCGGCTCGTCTTCCGCATCCAGCCGCAGGAAGGCATCTCCATCCGCTTCTCGGCCAAGCGCCCCGAGATGGCCCTGCAGGTCGAGGACGTGGAGATGGACTTCTCCTACTCGGAGACCTGGCAGCGGGACCTGCCGGAGGCCTACGAGCGCCTGCTGCTCGACGTGATGCGCGGCGACTCGACGCTGTTCACGCGGTCCGACGAGGTCGAGGCGGCCTGGCGGCTGGTGCAGCCGGTGCTGCACGCCTGGGAGAAGCTGGACGAGGGGGGCCTCTTCCCCTACGAGGCCGGCTCCTGGGGGCCGCCGCAGGCCGACGCGATCTTCGAGGGCTACGACACCGACTGGCACAACGCGCCGTAGCGCGGCCGCGGCTCAGGCCGCCGCGGGACCGGTGCGGCGCCTGAGCGTCTCCTCGGCGATGCGCTTGCGGGCCCGGCGCAGGTCCAGGATGCCGACCAGCCGCCGGTCTTCCTTCGCGTGCACCACCGGCAGCGCCTCGACATGCAGGCGTTCCATGTCCGCGAGGGCCTCCTCGAGCCCCGCCTCCGCCGGGAGGTGGTCCCGGGACGGCGTCATGACGTCGGCGGCGACCATCCACGTCCCAGATCTTTTCTCCGACTTTCTTCTCCGACGTCTTTCTCCGACGTCTAACGTCTTTATGCTGCTCGTCTTCAATAGCTTGCGCAGAAAATGGGGGCTGATAAGGCCCTTAGAGCCGTTCTGACGGCCGGATTCGGCGTCTCTAAGGCAGATCTGCACATGAGGCGGGGGAAGCTGAGCCAGGACGAAGCGGGCAGCGCCACGCAGAGCCGGACTCGATCCACCAGGGAGGGCGGGCCGGGTTGCGCCACGCCGTCCGCCCCGGTCGCGTTGGCCCTACTCGATGAAGGCCTCCAGGATGCGGCGGCTGCGCGCGTCGAGCCGCTCCAGCGGCGGGAAGCGGTAGAGGTCTCCCGCCACGTCGCGCAGCAGGTAGCCGCCGCCCGGCAGCGGGTCGAGCCACTGGTCGATGCGGGTCTGGAAGGACCGCGGCCCGAGGGGGGTGTCGACCTTCCAGAGGCGCAGCTGGAAGAACGGTTGCGCGTGGCGCACGAGGCGGACGTCGAGCACGAAGTGGCGTTCTTCCAGCGCCTTCTCCAGCGCCGCGCGCGACGCCGGGTCGAGCCGGTCGACGCGGTCGATGAACTCGACCTCGTTGCGGTCCGCATCGCGGAGGGAAACATGGCGCCCGGGCGCCGTCCAGGGGAAGGCGGCCTGGGGCTCCACGTCGGTGCGCGCGCCGTCCGCCACGCGCACGAGGCGTCCGTCCGGCGTACGTTCCAGCTGCCGTCCGCCCGCCGCTTCCGTTTCGTCCCGGCCCGTCATGCGCCGCTCCTCCCGCCGTGTTCTCCGTCAGACCGCGTACATGCCGTGCAGTTCCTGCTGCAGGTCGTGCAGCCGGCGGTAGACCCCGTTCCCGTCCGCCAGCAGCTGTTCGTGCGTGCCTTCCTCGACGATGGCGCCCTCGCGCAGGACGATCAGGCGTTTCGCGCGCTTCAGCGTCGAGAGTCGGTGCGCCACGGCGATCACCGTGCGCCCCTCCACCAGCCGGTCGAGGGCCTCCTGGATCCTGCGCTCCGTCTCCGTGTCCACGCTGCTGGTCGCCTCGTCGAGGATGAGGATGCGCGGGTTGTGGAGCACCGCGCGGGCGATGGAGACCCGCTGGCGTTCCCCGCCCGAGAGGGTGTGGCCGCGTTCGCCGACGCGGGTCTCGTAGCCGAAGGGCAGGCCGCAGATGAAGTCGTGGGCGTTGGCCGCGCGCGCGGCGGCGAGGACCTGCTCCAGCGTCGCGTCCGGGTCTGCGTAGCGGATGTTCTCCAGGATCGACCCGCTGAAGAGGAAGGGGTCCTGCATCACGACGCCGATCTGGCGGCGGTACAGGCCCAGGTCGAGTTCCTTCAAGTCGACGCCGTCGATGAGCACGCGGCCCCGGCCGGGATCGTAGAACCGTGTGACCAGGTGGGTCAGCGTCGTCTTGCCGGCGCCCGAGGGACCGACGAGGCCGACCATCTCGCCCGGGCGGATGACGAGCGAGAGGTCGCGGACGGCCTCGCGGGTGCCGTCGTAGCTGAAGGACACGTGCTCGAAGCGCACCTCGCCGCGGACGGGGCGGAGCGCGCGGCCCCGCTGCCCGGTCTCCTGCACGCGCGTGTCGAGCAGCTCGAAGACGCGGTGCGCGGAACTGGTGGCGCGGTTGATCGTGCGCGACATCTGGCCGAAGGTGTGCACCGGCTCGTAGAAGAGGCCGAGGTACATGAGAAACGAGATGAACGTGCCCGTCGTCAGCGGCGGGCCGAACCGGCCGGACCCGAGCAGGCGGGGCAGCGCGACCGCCCAGACGAGGACGGTCATGGCGTGGATGCCGAGCATCAGCAGGGGCCAGAAGCGGGTCCACACGCCGTGCACCCGCAGGAACTCGCCGCAGGCCGACTCGTTGCTCCGCCGGAAACGCCCGGTCTCGCGCTGTTCCTGGTCGAACACCTTCACGACGCGGATGCCGGGCACGTCGTCGGAGAGCACGTCGGTCAGGTCGGACCACTTGTGCCACGCCCGCAGGAAGAGGCGGCGAATACCCCGCCCGTTGGCGCGGATGGCGACGAAGAAGAGCGGCACCGGAAGGGTCACGAGCAGGCCCAGCCGCCAGTCCATGGCCACGAGCACGACGCTGAGCCCCGCGAGCGTGACCGCCGCCAGCGCGAGCTCCACGACGCCGAAGGCGATGAAGTCCCAGATGCGGT
This sequence comes from uncultured bacterium, assembly GCA_963744655.1. Classification (GTDB taxonomy): domain Bacteria; phylum Verrucomicrobiota; class Kiritimatiellia; order PWTM01; family PWTM01; genus CAVUUJ01. Next base: position 99,224 of record CAVUUJ010000004.1, read on the forward strand.
CGGTGTCGGAGCTGACGCGGCTGATGATGCTGCCGGTCTGCCGGCGCGAGAAGAAGCGGACGCTGAGCCGCTGCAGGTGTTCGAAGAGGTCGTTGCGCAGGTCGCGGGCGACCCACTCGCCCAGCACGGCCATGGTGCGCAGCCGGACCCAGACGGCGAGCTGCCGGGTGACGAAGGTCGCCACGATGCCCGCGAGAATGAGCCATGCCGCCTGCCGGGCGGCCCCGGGGTCGATGGCGCCGCTCTCGAACGGGCGCACCACGCGGTCGATAAGCCGGCCGGTCAGGTACGGGGGTGCGAGGCTGACGAGCGTGGCCGCGAGGGCGGCCGACGCGCCGGCCGCCACGTGGCGCCGGTACGGCCGCAGGTACGCGAGGAGCCGCCACACGACGGCCCGGCGGTTGACGATGACCGAGGCCTGCGCCTCCTCGACGGCTTCGGCCACGGCCGCCGCGTACACGGCGTCCGCCCCGGCGCCGCCGGGCTCGGCGCCGGGGGGCAGGTCGAGGAGCGCGCGCACGTGCCCGACGGACAGGCGCTGGCGGTGCGTGTAGCGGAGGGTCTCCACGCCGCCGGCGGCGGAAGCGCCGTCGAGGAAGAGGCGCAGGGCCGAGCTGCTCAACCCGGTTTGCTCGCGGACCTCGCGCACCGCCGCCCGGTCCCACGTCTCGATCCGCCATCCGCCCGGTTCGGCCGAGGCGCAAGCCACGCCGAGGCGCGTGGGGCCGGCGGCCAGCCAGGCCCCCGACGCCCGGCCCGCGGCGGGAAGATCGGTCCACGCGTAGCGCACGACGGGCCCGCCGAGCGCGTCGGCGAACCGCGCGGCGAGCGGCGGCGGCATCGCTTCCGGCTGGTCCGTGAAGCGGCGCAGCATCTCGCGGTGGGTCTGGACCGTACCCGTCTCCATGTGTCGTGCCGAGGGCTCCGTTCTTCCTGCGCCGCGCGGCGCCGCGGGGCGAGCCCTCAGCGGCCGCCCGCAACCGCGTCGGTCCTTCTCAACGCGCGCTCCACCGGGCGTAGGGGTAGGCGAGCAGCTCCATGACGACGGTTTTGAAGCCCTCGCTCGTCCGCCACCAGTCGCGGCGGTCGAAGCGCGGGTGGGGCAGGGGGACGACCCCGACGCGGAAGCGGGGGCCGAGCGCGCGGCGGTAGAGCAGGAGGCTGCGGCGGGCGTGCGGCTCGAGCGTCACCAGGTCCACGTCGCCCCCGCCGACGCCGTCCGCGTCGAGCCGGGCGCGGAGCGCGAGCGCGGCGCTGTACGTGCGGTCGCGCCGCGCGGCGGGGGCGGGCACGGCGGTCACGCGCGCGGCCGGCAGGCCCGCGCGGACCAGGCGCGCTTCCGTCAGCCGCGCGTAGTCGCCGAAGGCCGCCAGGGCCTCCCCGGGGTCGATGGGCCCGCCCGTGGTGTAAACGCGGCGGTAGGCCGGCCCCTCCGCGAGCCGCAGCGCGCGGGTCACGGCGCCGTCGGGCACCCAGCCCTCGACGACCAGCAGCCCGCCGCCCCGGGGCGCCGCGCGGGCGAGGAAGCCGTACGCCAGGCGCGTGCCCGCCGCGGCCGCCGCGGCGGCGAGCAGCAGCAGGACCAGCCCGCCCCACGGCGTGGGGAGCCATACCTGCCTGCGGGCGAAGAGGCGCGGCCTAGCCACCGGCGGGGCCCTCCCCGGCCGGGGGCCACGGCGGCGGGGCCGGCCGCCGCCCCTTCATGTAGAGCATCCGGCCGAGCACCGCGCGCATGGCCCGCTCCAGTTCGGCCGCCTCGGCCGCGTAGCCTGCGGCGGCGACCGCGCGGATACCGGCCTCCACCGTGGAGAGCCGGCCGGGGCGGTCGGCGTGCCGCAGGCACCACTCGCCCGGCGGCCCGTCGGGCAGCTGCACGGAGGGCAGGCGGCGGAGGGCGGGCACGCGGCGCGCGATGTGCGCGGCCTGCCGCCAGCTCCCGTCGGGCAGGACGAAGACGACGCGGCGCCCGCCGGCGGGCCGTGCGACCTCCCGGCTCACGACGCGGGCGCCCGGGCGCGGGAACAGCAGCAGGTACTCGGCGCCGGGCTCGGCGAACGCCGCCTCCTCCACGGGCTCGCCCCGGCGGCCGTAGAGCAGGATGCGCGTGCCGGCGGCGAACTGCCCGAGCAGGCGGCCGGTGTTCGTGGGACGATGGTGCTCCACGTGGTGCTGCACGATCAGGAAGCGGAACGGAAACGCGAAACGCGGCAGCCGGTCGCAGAGGCACAGCGCGGCGTGCAGGCCGCAGACCCCGCAGCGGGGCAGCCGGTGGCGCCGGCAGGGCAGCCGGGCGCCGGGCCGGCTGGCGGCCGCGGGGATCACGCCGCGCCGCCGGGTTCGAGCAGGTGGCGGAGGCTGTCCTCCAGTTGCGGGTAGGCGAAGCGGTAGCCGGCCTCCTGCAGGCGCGCGGGCAGGACGCGGGCGCTGCCGAGCAGGACCTCGTCGGCCAGCCCCCCCAGCGCGATCCGCAGCGCCGCCGCGGGGACGGGCAGCAGCGCCGGCCGGCGCAGGACGCGCGCGAGAACGCGGGTGAACGCGCGGTTGGTCACCGGGTGGGGCGAGGTGAGGTTGTAGGCGCCGGACGCGGACGGCGTGCCCAGCAGGTGGACCATCGCGCCCATCGCGTCGTCGCGGTCGATCCACGGCATCCACTGCCCGCCGCCGCCGAGCCGCCCGCCGAGTCCCGCGCGGAACAGGGGCAGCATGCGCGCGAGCGCGCCGCCCTCGCGGCCCAGCACCATCCCGAGGCGCAGGGCGACCACCCGCACGCCCGCCTCCCGGGCGGGCGCGGCGGCCTCCTCCCAAGCGGCGCACAATGCGGGCAGGAAGCCCTTGCCCGCGGCGGCCGCTTCGCGAAGTTCCAGGTCGCCGCGGCTGCCGTAGAAGCCGGTGGCCGAGGCGGCCAGGAGGACGCGGGGCCCGTGCCCCGGGCCGGCGAGGGCCCGGGCAAGGGACCGGGTGGAGTCGACGCGGCTTGCGGCGATCTCGCGCTTCCGCGCCGGGGTCCACCGCCCCGCGGCGATGTTCGACCCGGCCAGGTGCACTACCGCGTCGAATCCGCGCAACGCCTCCCCGCTCCATCCCGGCCGGGGGTCCCAGTCCAATTCGCCCGGGCCTGCGGCGCCGCCGCGCACGAGGCGCCAGGCCTCGTGGCCTGCGTCTTCCAGCGCCCCCAGCAAACCGGAGCCGAGGAAACCGTGAGAGCCGCTCACGGCGATCTTCATGGCCGCTCCTCCATGGCCGCATCGTAGCCTGCCGCCCGGCGGCGGGCAACCGGCCGTCGCGCCCGCCGCCGCCCGCGCGGCCGGTGCGGGGGGGGGCGGGAGGCCTTGTGCGGCGCGTCGGCTTCCTCTACCCTACGCCGAGCGAACGCCGAGACAAATGGACGACCGGGGACCGAACATGGACATACCTGCACCGGGCGGATTGGACCCCGATGCCGAACGGGCCCTGTTCCTCATGGGCCGCGTGTTGGACGCGATCACGCTGTACGGGCCGAAGCACCCCTCCGTGGCCCGCCTGGGAGGCCAGGCGCACGCCTTGTGGGAGCGCATCCTCGCCGCGCGCGGGGAAGTGAACCTCGGCATCGACGAGGACAACCTGACGGTCGACGGGGTCGCCGTGCTCTCCCCCAGCCCGTTCATCCGGACGCTCGCGGACCGGCTCCGCGCGCTGGATATCGGCGGCTTCTGCATGCGGAAGGGCATGGCCGCCGGGGAGTTCGCCGACCTCGTGGGCATCATGGCCCGGGCGGACCGGGACCGGTTCCGGCAAGGCGGCGGCGGGGCCCTGCAGCACGTGGTCGCGGAGAAGGTGCTCTACCGCCGCGTGCGCGACGGAGAGGTCGTGGTCGGGGACGAGCACCTCGCGGAGGTGGCCGGGGCCTCCCCGGACCAACTCGCCGCCATAACGGCCTACCTCCGGGGCGGCGGGGCGGGCGCGGCGCAGGAGGTCGGGGATGCGCTTCGCACGCTGCTCGAGGACGGTTCGCCGCGTGTGGCCGGCATGATGCTCGAGGGCGTGCGCGACGCCATCCAGGGCAGTCCGGACGACACGGCGCAGGCGGCGGGCCAGCTCGTCGAACAGGTGCGCCGCGCCTGCGAGAGCGTGCGCCAGACGGCGGCGGCGGACACGAAGAAGGGTCGCCAGCAGCTGCGCAAGGCCTTCCTGGACATCGAGGGCCACCTCAAGGCGGGGGTAGAGGAGGCCGGCCTCGCCTGGGAGGGCGGCCTGGGGGAGCCGGTACACGAGGCGGTCGAGGAGATTGCCGAAGAGCTGCAGATCGAGACGCTCGTGGCCGATGCAACGCGCACGCGGAGCACGCTCGGCAAGCACGAGAAGCGCCTGCTTCGCTACATCAACCGCAACTGGGACGAGGAGGACGGGGGCGAGGAACTCCGGGAGCGCTTGGTCGGCGCCGGCTTGCCGGTCACCCTCTGGGCCGACCTGGTCGCCCGGTCCGGGCTTTCCGCCACCGGCCAAGAGGGCCTGGCCGGACGCATTTCCGAGTCGTTGCAGCGCCTGCACGAACTGCTCGGCGGGGGGAACGTCGACGAGGAGCGCGTCCGGGAAGTGCTTGAGGCCGTGAGCCACGGCATGGCGCAGGCCGTTCGGGAGGCCGAGCGCGTGCTGAACGACCTGGCCGAGGCGGTCCGGGAGGACACGGATTCCGCCGCGCCCGGGGAGGGGGAAGAGGAGCGGCCCGGCCCGCGCCAGGACATGAAGTGGCTGTGGGAGCGCCTGGCCGAACTGGGCCAGGAACTGCTGCAGCCGCTCACGGTGATCAACGCCTCGGTCTCCATGACGTTGACGGGCCTCACGGGCGACCTCACGGGCGACCAGCGCGACCTGCTGGGCTGCGCCGACGAGAGCGGCCAGAAGCTCAAGTCGCTGATGGACCGCTTCGTGGCGATCGTCGGTTACCCGGCGTGCCGGCACGCGCGTTCGGACATCATTTTCGACGAGCGGCTCGACGGCCGGGCGGGCACGGCGGGCGCTTCGCCGCCCGGCCCGGACGGCGGGTAACCTTCGCGCCGGGCCTTGACCCGTTTCGCGGACTGCCGTTACGTTTGACGCGCTCGCGGCCGCTTCGGCGGATGGATGCGGAGAGGTGCCAGAGTGGACTATTGGGCACGCCTGGAGAGCGTGAGTACCCCGCAAGGGTACCGGGGGTTCGAATCCCTCCCTCTCCGCCAGTCGGATTGTGAGCCATGTGGAGGGTTTACGTACTCTTCAGCGACAGCCGCCGGCGCACCTACGTCGGCTGCTCCGCCGACCCCGACCAGCGCCTGCTCGCCCACAACGCCGGCCGCGTCGCCGCCACCCGCCACGGCCGCCCCTGGCGCACCGTCCACCGCGAAGCCTGCTCGAACTATGCCTCCGCCCGCCAACGCGAGAAGTACGGCTCTTTCGCTGAAAGTGTGGGTCATGAGTTGATTCTGGCGCACTTGCGGCTGCATGGCGCAGTAACGGTTTCAGGTTTCGGGTTTCAGGTTTCAGGGGGCCATCCCGGTGGAGACAGCTCGTCTTCATCACCATACGGCTCGCGAGCTTCGGTCACGTGCCAGCGTCGAGCGCTGACCGGGAGCTTCCTCTCAAGTGTCTTCTCTAGGCCGTTGAGCATGCGGACACACTCCTGGTAACGCTGCCTGTACTGTTGGAATGTGTTCTGCGATATGTACTTCTTGAGTAGCGCCATGTACAGGTGATGAACCGTTTCACCCGCCTCACCCCGGCTGCGATTCACGCCCTCGATCTTGTTGCGCACGTGTCGATCATCATTCTTCTCGGCCAATTGCGACGGCGAGCTGTTCGATGATCGTCGAACCTGACTCCCCAACTCATAGCGTTCCTCAGCGGGCCACTGGTGAGTCAGATCGCATACCTCCAAGTGCAACTGGCACAGCTCACGGTAGACATCCAAGTCCTCAACCGCCATGTACGTCCTATGCGCCATCTCTCACTCCTGAAACCCGAAACCTGAAACCTGAAACCTTTGTGGCTCTTTCGCTAAAAGTGTGGGTCATGAGTTGATTCTGGCGCACTTGCGGCTGCATGGCGCAGTAACGGTTTCAGGTTTCGGGTTTCAGGTTTCAGGGGGCCATCCCGGTGGAGACAGCTCGTCTTCATCACCATACGGCTCGCGAGCTTCGGTCACGTGCCAGCGTCGATCGCTGACCGGGAGCTTCCTCTCAAGTGTCTTCTCTAGGCCGTTGAGCATGCGGACACACTCCTGGTAACGCTGCCTGTACTGTTGGAATGTGTTCTGCGATATGTACTTCTTGAGTAGCGCCATGTACAGGTGATGAACCGTTTCACCCGCCTCACCCCGGCTGCGATTCACGCCCTCGATCTTGTTGCGCACGTGTCGATCATCATTCTTCTCGGCCAATTGCGACGGCGAGCTGTTCGATGATCGTCGAACCTGACTCCCCAACTCATAGCGTTCCTCAGCGGGCCACTGGTGAGTCAGATCGCATACCTCCAAGTGCAACTGGCACAGCTCACGGTAGACATCCAAGTCCTCAACCGCCATGTACGTCCTATGCGCCATCTCTCACTCCTGAAACCCGAAACCTGAAACCTGAAACCTTTGTCACGAACGCCCTATCACTCCTGGTTCTCTTGGCTCCCGCCACCCACAAAACTCGCGACAGAGCCAGTTTCATCATGCGTTCACTCCGCAGCCCACGGCGGCCTCGAACACCCGCGCGGGCCGTGCCGCGCGCGGTTCGGGAGCAGCGCTCCGAGGCCTCGTCCAGTGTCTCATAGCCAATGGGGTCGGACCACGGGTTTTCTCAGAGCGGCCATCCCGTCGTCCGCCCCCCAAGACGCTGACGCTGACGGGGAGAGGAGGGATCCCGCGAAGATGCGAAGAACGCGAAGGAGAGAGGGAGCCGCCACGCTGCCTGCCGTGGTCTGCGTTCTGGCGGGCATTCCTTTTCGCCGCTGTGCCCTCTTCACGCGTTCGCGCCTTCGCGGGAGACCATCTTCCGAACCCTGGTCCCCGCCGTCCCCGGGACCCGCTTTGACAGGTCTGAAGGGGGCGCGTAGCATGTGCCCGCTGCGCCGGAAGGACTCCGTCTTGGTGACGCGTCAGCCCGGGGCCGAACCGTGGAGTTTAGATTCAGGCATCACGAGTGACCCGGCTCGAAGCGCGTGAGGTCCGACGGGGAGGAAGAGCGATGAGCAAGGTCTGTCAGAGCTGCGGCATGCCGATGGCGAAGGATCCCGGGAACGGGGGGACGCAGGCGGACGGGAGCAAGAGCACGGAGTACTGCAGCTACTGCTACGCGGACGGGGCCTTCACGTCGCCCGAAATCGATACGCCCCGGGCGATGCAGGCGTTCTGCATCGCCAAGCTCAAGGAGAGGGGCACGCCGGGATGGGTCGCGTGGTTCTTCACGAGAGGCATCCCGCGGCTGAAGCGGTGGGCGAAGAAGTAGATGGCCGGACCGCCCCTGCACGGTGCAGCGCGGCCCGCGGGGGAGGCAGGATGAAGAAACACACGGTTCACGAACTCCGCACCGGCGGCACACGGCTCGCGCCGGACCTTCTCGGTGACGCCGTGATCACCGGCGGCGGAGTACATGTCTTCGCGCCGGGCGAGACCGCCCACCCGGAACCGCGCCACGTGCACGAGGTCAACGAGGTGCTCATCATGCTGCAGGGCACGGGCGTCTTCCCCGTCGACGGCAAGGACTATCCCGTTTGCGCCGGCGACGTAGTCGTCGTGGAAGCAGGCGAGGACCATCACCTCCGCAGCTCGGCCGACGACCCGCTGGTGGTCGCCTGGTTTCTTACCGACCGCCCGTGAGACGACGGCGGGGACCGCCCGGCGGCCGCCGCGTTTGACCCCCTCGCGCCTTCGCGCCTTGGCGGGAGACCCTCTTGCGAACGCTTGTCCCCACCGTCCCCAGCTACTGGGGTCGGACCAGGAGGCATCCCCGGGGCGTCGCCGCCGGGATCCCGGCGTGGCGGAGTGGGGGGGTGCGCCCGGGCGGACCTTGACACGGGCGGGGGCATCGCGCATATACACGCGGCTTTTCGCGCAGGCGGAGGGAGGCTGGAACATGGCCGACGAAGACAGGGTGAAGGTGGATGCGATCGTGGTGGGCGGCGGCCCGGCCGGCCTGTCCGCGGCGTACACCATGGCGAAGGACGGCCTGGAGGTCATCCTGGTCGAACGCGGCGAGTACGCCGGCTCGAAGAACGTCGGGGGGCTCGTGTACGGCACGCAGCTGAACCAGATGATCCCCGACTTTTTCGAGAAGGCGCCGATCGAACGGACGGTGGCCCGGCGGGGCCTGGTCTTCCTGGGCGACGGCGAGCACGTGCGGATGGACTTCGGCGCCGACGAGTGGTCGCGGCCGCCCTACAACAACACCTTCATCGTCCACCGCGCGCAGTTCGACCGCTGGTTCGCCAAGGAGGTCGAGGAGGCGGGCGCCAGCCTGCTCGAGGGCATGGTGGTCGAGGACCTGATCTACGAGACGTCCGGCGGGCAGACCCGGGCTGCGGGCGTGCAGCTGCGGGGCGACGAGGCGTTCTACGCGGACACGATCGTGCTGGCCGACGGCGCGAACTGCCTGGTGAGCGAGCAGGCCGCCGCCCGGCTGGGGATGAAGGCGGGCCGCCGCAAGCAGGAGTACGCGGTCGGCGTGAAGGAGATCATCGGCCTCCCGGCCGGCCGGATACGGGACCGCTTCAGCCTGGAGAACAACGAGGGCGCGGCGATCGACTTCTTCGGCGTGCCGTTCGAGGGGCTGGTCGGCGGCGGGTTCATCTACACGGGCAAGGAATCCCTGCACCTCGGCTTCGCGGCGCGCATGGAGGCGCTCGCCAACGCGAAGGTGAGCCCCAACGAGGTCATCGACCGCTTCAAGCAGCACCCCGTGGTCCGCAAGTACGTGGAGGGCGGCGAGCTGCTCGAGTACTCGGCGCACATGATCCCCGAGGGCGGCTACGGGGCCGTGCCCGAGTTGACGGGCAACGGCGTGATGATCGCGGGCGACGCGGCCGGCTTCGTGAACATGTCCCTCTACAAGGAGGGCACGAACCACGCGATGGAGTCGGGCCGGTACGCCGGGCAGGCCGCCGCGGAGGCGAAGCGGTCCGGCGACTTCTCGAAGGCGGGCCTCGCCGGCTACGAGCGGCGGCTGGGCGACGGCGTGGTGCTCAAGGACCTCAAGCGGTACGCCAGGGTGCCCGAGGTGCTCGCCGGCACGCCCAACCTGCTCTCGCTGTACCCGAAGAAGGTCAACCGCATGCTGATCGATTTCTTCACCGTCACCGCGGAGCCGAAGAAGGCGGTGCAGCGGCGGGCGATCAGGCGGTTCTTCCGCGGGCTGCCGAAGTTCAAGTTTGTCCGCGACGCCCTGCGCGCGCGGCACGTGATGTGAGGCTGCCGCCGCAGGCGGCTTGCGCGCCGCGCCGCGAGGCGGCAGGGTAGGGCGGGTCCGCGCGGGGGACCGGCCCGGGAGAGTGCCATGAGCGACGAGAAGACCGAAGAACAGGCCGCCGGGAAGTCGGAAGAGCCGATGTCGCTGGCGGACAAGCTGTACCGCACCAAGTACGAGCCGGATGCCGCGCACCCCCACATCGTCCTCGACGAAAAGGTGTGCGCGACGTGCAAGGACAAGGTCTGCCTCGTGATCTGCCCGGCCGAGGTCTACAAGAAGGACCCGAACGACCCGGAGAAGGTCGCCGCCTCGCACGAGAACTGCCTCGAGTGCGGGACCTGCCGGAAAGCCTGCCCCTTCGAAGGCATCGAGTGGAAGTACCCCGAGGGCGGGATGGGCGTGAAGTACCGCTACGGCTGAGCGCGCCGGGCCCCGGCCCGCCGCGCGGGCCGGGACCCGCGGAGCCGCAACAGGGGGGTTGTCGCGGCCGCGGGCATTGCCTATCATCCGCGGCCGGTCCGACCGACCGGGCCTCCGCCGCCGGGAGCGGGAAAGGGAGAACCAGCATGCCAGCACATATCGCCGTAGTGGTCCGCGAGGTGTGGGACACCCGCGATCTCGTGGGGACCCTCCTGGACGAAGCCGGGAAGATCAGGGACGGGGCGCTGCAGACCCGCTTCGAGCCCGAAGACCTCAACGCGCTCGAGGCCGCCCTCCGCGTGAAGGACCGGCACGGCGCGACGGTCACCGTCCTCGCCGTGGGCGAGTCGCGCGGCGTGGACGTGCTCCGCGAGAGCCTGTACCGGGGCGTGGACGCGGCCGTGCGCGTGCAGGCCGACCCGGCCGGGCTCGACGACATGGCCCTGGCCGCCCTGCTGGCGGGCGCGGTGCGCAAGCTGGAGGGCTGCGACCTCGTGCTCGTGGGCACGACGGTCGTCGACGGCGAGAACGCCCTGCTGGGCGCGCACCTCGCGGCGGCCCTCGGGATCGACCCGGTGAGCTGGGTCGACGCGATCGACGAGATCGGCGAGGGCCGCGCGGTGGCCAAGCGCGCGGTCGAGATGGGCTACGAGTTCGTCGAGGTGCGCTTCCCGGCCCTGCTCTCGATCGGCGTGGCGCTGCTGGAGGACGACCCGCGCGCGCCGCGCAGCGCGAAGGCGATGCTCAAGCTCAAGCTGAAGAAGGCCGCGATTCCCGCCTCGACGCCCGCCGAGCTCGGGGTGGAGGACCCGTCCGCCGCCCGCACCACGGCGGTGGCGGCGCTGGAGGCGATCCCGCCCCGCGTGGTCGAGTCCCGGGCGGTGGACGCCGAGGACGAGGCCGCGCTGAAGGGCATGCTGGATGCCGTGCTGAAGGGAGAGTGACCCGATGTCCGACTTCATCGTTTTCGCGCAGATCGACGGCGAAGCCGTTCACGACGTGAGTCTGCAGGCGCTGGCGCTCGCGCGGCGCCTGGCCGACGCCTCGGGCGGGAAGGTCGCGGCGGTGTCCGCGGGCTCCGGCGTGAGCGGCCCGGCGGCGTCGCTCTTCGGCTACGGGGCCGACGAGGTTTTCGCCGCGGACGACGAGCGGCTCGCGGGCTACGTGGCGCGACCGTACCGCCGCGTGCTGTCCGCCTGGCTCGCCGGCCGGGAAGCGGCCGCGGTGCTGTTCCCGGCCTCGACGCTGGGCGACGATCTCGCCCCGTCGCTGGCGGCCTCGATGGGCCTGGCCTGCGTGCTCGATGCCGACGCGTTGGCGGCCGACGGCACGGTGACGGCCGGCCGGGCGGAATACGATCGCAAGATCATGAGCCGCTACGCGCCCGTGGCCGGGGGCCCGGTCATCGTGTCGCTCCGCGACGGCGCGGCGGAGGCGTTGGCGCCCGACACCGCCCGCACGGGGACGGTCCAGCCCGTGGAGGTGGTTCTCGACGAGGCCGACCTGGTGTCCAGGGTGCTGCGCCGCGACGTGGCCGAGCGAACGGTCAACCTCAAGGCGGCCCGGATCGTGGTGGCCGCCGGCGCGGGCGTGGGCAGCGCCGAGGGGCTGGCGGTCGTGCAGGAGCTGGCCGGGGTGCTGGGGGCGGAGGTGGGCGCCACGCGCGCGGTGGTCGATGCCGGCTGGCTTCCGGCGGACCACCAGGTGGGGCAGACCGGGGCGACCGTGCGGCCGGACCTGTACATCGCGTGCGGCATCAGCGGCGCGGTCCAGCACCGCGTGGGGATGATGGATTCGGCGAAGATCGTCGCCATCAACACCGACCCGAACGCGCCGATTTTCCGCATCGCGCACTACCGGATCACGGGCGACCTGAAGGTGGTCGTGCCGAAGCTGGTGAAACTGCTGCGGGGCTGAACGGGCGGTTTGGCCCGGTGCGGCGGCGTCGCGCGAGTTTGCGCTCGCGCGCGGCGGACGCGGCACGTAGAGTTCCTTTCCCTTCCGCGTGGGCCGGTAGCTCAGTTGGTAGAGCACGAGACTTTTAATCTTGGGGTCGCGGGTTCGATCCCCGCCCGGCTCACCATGCACCGCCGGCCTGCACGCCCGCGGCACCGCCGCTTCTCCTTCTGATTTCACGCCCGTTCGGGCGCCGGGGAAACCGCAGGCACAGAACATGAGCCTTCGGCCGGCGCCCTCACTCGAGACGCAGAGGCCGCGGAGTCCGGAGGGGAGAGCGCCGCGGACAGGGCAGGCGGCGGGGAGGGTCACGGGCCGTGGACCGAGCGGGCACACCGCAAGCGTGCCCGGTCGGCCCGCGGCCCACTGCCCGGCCGTACCGCCAGGGGGACGGCCGCCCCGATTCGCGGGGCCTCCCGCCGCCTGACGTCCATGGCAAAACGCCCTCTGCGATCTCTGCCCCTCGAGCGAGCCCCGGGCGTGACCCGTGAGACCCTACTCCGCCAAGGGCTTCGTAGGGCAAGCCGACTGCGGCCCCGCGGCCACGGGGCGAGCGGGCGTGAGATCCCTCCGCTCTTCCGCCTTTCTCCGTTTCCTCTGTTTCCTCCTGTGCAATCCGCCCGACCCCTGAACTCGCGCGCGCTCTCCGCCCGGGTGGGCGGCGTTGGCCTCAACGCCGCCGTGCGTCCGCGGCGCCGCTCCTTCTCCTTCTGATTTCACGCCCGTTCGGGCGCCGGGGAAACCGCAGACACAGAACATGAGCCTTCGGCCGGCGCCCTCACTCGAGACGCAGAGGCCGCGGAGTCCGGAGGGGAGAGCGCCGCGGACAGGGCAGGCGGCGGGGAGGGTCACGGGCCGTGGACCGAGCGGGCACACCGCAAGCGTGCCCGGTCGGCCCGCGGCCCACTGCCCGGCCGTACCGCCAGGGGGACGGCCGCCCCGATTCGCGGGGCCTCCCGCCGCCTGACGTCCATGCCAAAACGCCCTCTGCGATCTCTGCCCCTCGAGCGAGCCCCGGGCGTGCCCCGTGAGACCCTACTCCGCCAAGGGCTTCGTAGGGCAAGCCGACTGCGGCCCCGCGGCCACGGGGCGAGCGGGCGTGAGATCCCTCCGCTCTTCCGCCTTTCTCCGTTTCCTCTGTTTCCTCCTGTGCAATCCGCCCGACCCCTGAACTCGCGCGCGCTCTCCGCCCGGGTGGGCGGCGTTGGCCCCAACGCCGCCGTGCGTCCGCGGCGCCGCTCCTTCTCCTTCTGATCTCACGCCCGTTCGGGCGCCGGGGAAACCGCAGACACAGAACATGAGCCTTCGGCCGGCGCCCTCACTCGAGACGCAGAGCCCGCAGAGTCCGGAGGGGAGAGCGCCGCGGACAGGGCAGGCGGCGGGGAGGGTCACGGACCGTGGACCGAGCGGGCACACCGCAAGCGTGCCCGACGGTCCGCGGTCCACTGCCCGGCCGTACCGCCAGGGGGACGGCCGCCCCGATTCGCGGGGCCTCCCGCCGCCTGACGTCCATGGCAAAACGCCCTCTGCGATCTCTGCCCCTCGAGCGAGCCCCGGGCGTGCCCCGTGAGACCCTGCTACGCCAAGGGCTTCGTAGGGCAAGCCGACTGCGGCCCCGCGGCCACGGGGCGAGCGGGCGTGAGATCCCTCCGCTCTTCCGCCCCTCTCCGTTGCCTCGGTCTGCTCCTGTGCCTCTCCGGATCCCGCCCGCGTAGAGGCTTGTCTTCCATGGCCCAGGGGGCTAGGCCCGGGCCTGGCGTTCGGAGGCCCAGGTGCGGATGTCGGACACCGTGCGGGCCCAGGTCGCCCCGTCGTTCCGCTCGGCGAGGAAGCGGTCGAACAGGCCGAGCAGCGTATCGCGGAAGGCGCCGATGCGGATCATGCGGTCCTGGAACCGGCTGACGGGGTCGAGCCCCTTCTCCTCCTCCACGGGCAGCTTCAGGTTGCGGACCGTGAAGCCGTCGGCGTCGAAGGTCGCCTGCCACGTCTCGTCCTGCCGGGCCACCATGAGGCGCGCCTGCCTGAGCTTTTTGCCGGCGAGCAGGCACGTGCGGGCCTCGGCGCTGAGCGTCGGCGAACCGCGCCGCAGGACGACCTCCTGGGCGCCTTCGCCCTCGCGCGCGAAGTACAGCGGACCCTCGATCTGGTGGGCCACCCGGCCGACGCCCTCGACCTGGCTGATGCCGCCGCGGGACTCGGAGTCGAACCACAGCCACGTGAGGAAGTCACGGCCCGGCGAGGGGTCCTCCGCATGGTCGGGCAGGTCCGGCGAGAAGCTGGACGGCGGCCAGTCGCGCACGTCGATGCGCTTGCGCTGCGCGGCGGCCGTGGCGGCTTGGACGGGGATGAGCTCCACGCCCGTCGTCCGGTGGAACTGCACGGCGAACACCTCCGCCTGCCGGACGGAGGCCGTGCCGAGATAGAGGAACCGGTCGCGCGGCGCGGCGACGAAGGGCGCCCCGCTGATCGTGGGGGGCATCTGGGGCAGGAGCCGGGCGATGACCTCCTGCCGGATGGCCATGCGCTCCTTGCGGTTCAGGAACGGCCTGTTCTCGGCCCGCATCAGCGCGAGTTCCTCCATCGCACAGTGGGCGCGGAAGAGGGAGGGCGGCACCTTGCGTTCGGCCCGCACGAGGTACAGGCGCAGGTGGCCGCCGTACCAGGCGTTCTCCTCGGTGACCGGGAGGTCGAGCAGGTGGCGGCCGCCCACCCACCCGCTCAGGGCCTCCTCGCCCAAGGTGTCGAGCGGCGGCGCCGCCTCGCGCGCGAACGCCTCCGCCAGGTTCGCGGGCAGGTCGCGTGCCACGTAGAAGAGGGTGCAGGTGACGTTTCCGTGTTCGAAAGGCATGTCGTCCGGGTCCCGAAGTGGAGGCCGGGCGGTCCGGCCGCAGGTTGCAACGCGCCGCAGAGGCTACGTGGATGCGCCGTCCGGGGCAAGTCCCGCCGCCGCGCGCCCCGTCGGGCGTCGGGATGCGGGCCGGCGGCGTCGCCCGCGGGGGGGGCGGTTGCCCGGGGGCCGCCCCGGTTGTATGCTCCAGCGGTCCGGGCCGGCGGCCCGGCGGGAGGCGGCGGCGGAGATGGACGCGAAGACGAGTGCGGCGGAGATGTACGAGCGGCTCAAGGCGCGCCTGGACGGGGTCGTGCCCGACGCCGAACTGCGCTACAAGGCGGAGATCGCCGTCGAGATCCTGGAGCTCAAGGAGCGGCGCAACGCGGTCCTTCTCGCCCACAACTACATGGAGCCGGCGCTCTTCTACTCCGTGCCGGACTTCCGCGGCGACTCGCTGGACCTCAGCCGCCGGGCCGCGCACGACGGACAAGGACGTCATCGTCTTCTGCGGGGTGCGCTTCATGGCGGAGACCGCCAAGATCCTCTCGCCCGGACAAGACCGTGCTGCTGCCCGCGGAGAAGGCGGGCTGCTCCCTGGCCGAGAGCATCACCGCGGAGGACGTGCGCGGCCTGCGAAAGCGGTTTCCGGGCGTGCCGGTGGTCACGTACGTCAACACCTACGCCGACGTGAAGGCGGAGTCGGACGTCTGCTGCACCTCCAGCAACGCGGTCGCCGTGGTCGATTCGCTCCAGGCCGACACGGTGATCTTCCTGCCGGACGAGTACCTCGCCTCGAACGTCGCGCGAGAGACCGGCAAGCACATCGTCTTCCCCTCGCGCACGCCCGTGCCCGCCGGCGGCCTGCTCGACGTGCAGCTCATCGGGTGGACGGGCCGGTGCGAGGTTCACGAGCGGTTCACGGTGGAGGATATCGCGAACGCCCGGCGCCAGTTCCCCGACGTGCTGGTGCTCTCGCACCCCGAGTGCTCGCCCGAGGTCGTGGCCGCGTCCGACTTCTCCGGCAGCACGAACGCGATGATCCGTTTCGTCGAGAAGAGCCGGGCGAAGCGCTACCTCGTGCTGACCGAGTGCGCCATGGGCGACAACATCGCGGCGGCGAATCCCGGCAAGGAGATGCTGCGCATCTGCAGCCTCCGCTGCCCGCACATGAACGAGATCACGCTGGAGGACACCCGGGACGCCCTGCGCCTGAACCGGTACGTGATCGAGGTGCCGGAAGACATCGGCGTCCGCGCCCGCCGGGCCGTCGAGCGCATGATCGCCGTCGGGTAGGCGCCGCGGGCAGGTCGCGGGGCGCTGTAGCGGAGGGCGGAGGGTCCGTCGGACCGCCGGAAAGTGTAGCCGCGCTCTATGAGCGCCGTTCTCGCACACCGCCGGTTAGCCGCTCGTAGAGCGGTGCTACACCGGGGGGGTCCGTCAGATGCCGCGGGTGGCCCGCGCGAAGCGGGCGCGGCGCGCTGGCGGTTCCGGGGCGGCCGGACCGGTGAGGATGGCGCGGTTCACGTCCCGGATGCGGTCGGCGGGGTCGGGATGGGTCTTGGCGAAATCGGGGCCGCCCGGCTTCAACCGGCCCTGCATCGCCTCGAGCATCTCCGTCAGCGCGCGCGGATCGTACCCCACGCGCTGCAGGATCCGGACCGCGGCCGCGTCGGCCTGCCGCTCCGCCGCGCGCGAGTAGCCGCTGGTCATCAGCGTCTGCGTGATGTCGCCGATCGAGCCCTCGAAGGCGCGCGTGACCTGCGCCAGGTCCTCGCCCGCCAGGTGCTTGCCCGCCTCGAGGGCGATCGTGGTCAGGGCCGAACTGAGCCGGCCCTGGCGGATCGCGCGCAGGCCGTGGCGCAACTCCACGTGGCCGATCTCGTGCGCGAGCACGGCCGCCACCGCCGCTTCGCTCCCGCAGCAGCGGAGCATCCCGCGCGTCACCGCGACCAGGCCGCCCGGCGCCGCGAAGGCGTTGATCTCGTCGGAGTCCAGCACGAGGAAATGGTAGCCGCCGAAGGTGAACGGCCGGTCCGACGCCTGCGCGAGGGACTGCCCGACGAGGTTCACGTAGCGGTTCAACTCCGCATCGTCGAGCGGGCGGTAACGGCTGATCACCGTCGCGGCCACCGCGCGCCCGATGTAGTACTCCTGCTCGGGCGTGAGGTCCTCGAACGTCTTGATGACCGCCTCGCTGCCGCGCTTGATCGACGCGGCCTGGTCGCTCGTGATCGCCCCGGTCGCGGCGGCGATGTCCGCCGCGCCGGCGCCGAGCTGCTGCAGGGTCCGGCAGCCGGCGGGCAGCAGCCCGGCGGCCGCGGCCGCGAGGAGCAGGGGGCGGACCGGCACGCGGTTCACGGCGTGCCTCCCTTCGCGGGGCGGACGCCGCCCTCGGCGAGGAAGCCCTGCACCTCCCGCGGCGGCACGCGCCACGCCTCCATGCGGTCCACCCACGTGAAGTCGATGTCGCGGTTCTCCGCGCGGAACGCGTCCTCAACCTGGCGGCTGAAGCCCTTGCCGGCCAGGGCCAGTTCGTCGCCCGAGGCGGCGGCGCCGACGTTGCGGTCGCCCGCGGCCAGCGCGAGCTTCGCGGACGTCAGGGCGGATTCGTGAAGCCAGCCCGCCCGGCCGTCCGCCGCCCGCACGCGCACCCAGGGCGGCCTCCGTTCGGTAACCTCCAGCCGCTCGCCGTACGTCACCTGCGCCGCCGGCATGCCCAGGAACGAGGGCGCGTCGCGGAGCGCCGCCTCCCGGACCTGTACGCTGACCGCCGCCGGCGCGGCCGATGCCGCGAACGCCAGGCCCGCCCATACCGCGAACCGTGCCATGTGTGCCTTCCGCATGAAGCCTCCCGTCCCGCGCCCTCTACGGACGCGCCACGCCCTTCCGCTATTCGTGACCGGTCCACGATAGGCGGCGCACGCACCCTCCGCAAGACCCCGCAGCACGGGTGCCGGCCCGCACACCCTCGCCGGGCCGCGCCCCGCGCCGGCAGACCGGGCGGCAGCGCCCCTTCTGTTTCTGGTTCTTTCGCGAATTCTGTGGGTGGCGGGAGCCAAGAGAACCAGGAGTGATAGGGCGTTCGTGACAAAGGTTTCAGGTTTCAGGTTTCGGGTTTCAGGAGTGAGAGATGGCGCATAGGACGTACATGGCGGTTGAGGACTTGGATGTCTACCGTGAGCTGTGCCAGTTGCACTTGGAGGTATGCGATCTGACTCACCAGTGGCCCGCTGAGGAACGCTATGAGTTGGGGAGTCAGGTTCGACGATCATCGAACAGCTCGCCGTCGCAATTGGCCGAGAAGAATGATGATCGACACGTGCGCAACAAGATCGAGGGCGTGAATCGCAGCCGGGGTGAGGCGGGTGAAACGGTTCATCACCTGTACATGGCGCTACTCAAGAAGTACATATCGCAGAACACATTCCAACAGTACAGGCAGCGTTACCAGGAGTGTGTCCGCATGCTCAACGGCCTAGAGAAGACACTTGAGAGGAAGCTCCCGGTCAGCGCTCGACGCTGGCACGTGACCGAAGCTCGCGAGCCGTATGGTGATGAAGACGAGCTGTCTCCACCGGGATGGCCCCCTGAAACCTGAAACCCGAAACCTGAAACCGTTACTGCGCCATGCATCCGCAAGTGCGCCAGAATCAACTCATGACCCACACTTTTAGCGAAAGAGCCCTCCTTCTGATCTCACGCCCGTTCGGGCGCCGGGGAAGCCGGCGGCACGGGACTGGAGCCTTCGGCCGGCGCCCTCACTCGAGACGCAGAGGCCGCGGAGTCCGGAGGGGAGAGCGCCAACGGCAGGGCAGGCGGCGGGGAGGGTCACGGACCGTGGACCGAGCGGGCACACCGCAAGCGTGCCCGCTCGGTCCGCGGTCCACTGCCCGGCCGTACCGCCAGGGGGACGGCCGCCCCGCCGCGCGGGGCCTCCCGCCGCCTGGCGTCCATGGCAAAACGCCCTCTGCGCACTCTGCCCCTCGAGCGAGCCCCGGGCGTGCCCCGTGAGACCCTACTCCGCCAAGGGCTTCGTAGGGCAAGCCGACTGCGGCCCCGCGGCCACGGGGCGAGCGGGCGTGAAATCCCTCTGCTCTTCCGCCCTTCTCCGTTTTCTCCGTCCCTCCTGTGCAATCTGCCCGGACTCCACGCTTTCTCCGCCCGGGTGGGCGGCGTTGGCTCTCCGCCGCCCCCCGGGGCTATGGAGACGCGGGCAGGGCGCCCGTCCCAGCCCAGTGTGGCCGCGCTCTGTGAGCGCCGTTCCCCCACGCCGCCGGTTAGCCGCTCGTAGAGCGGTGCTACAGCGGTGGCCGCGGTCGGACCGTCGGGCCGTGGGTACGTCAGAGCGTCCGTCTGTCGTGCGACCGGACGCTGAACGGGAGGAAATGAAGGGAACGGGGGCAAAGGTGATAGTCCGTTTGCCACATAGCCTGTTGATGGGAAAAGGGTTGCACACCGATTCATTCCGGGCTCTCCAATTTCCTCTTGCGTCCCGGTTCGATTTGTTCACTATTCCGTGAACAAAGCGGGCCGGGTACGGGTCGAATGTACCTGACGACCGCAGGAAACGGGTTGAGCGTGCCGTTCCGAGAGCCAGGTGAGACGCCAAGGGTTGGCGGGAAAGACCCCGCGACCAGGGGCGGCAGCCTGCCGCGCTGGCGCGCGGACGGAGTTCGGAGACCGGAGTTGGGACCTCCGCTCTCCGGCCTCTGACCTCCGGTCTCCGACCTCCGACCTCCCATGACTTCTCCACTCCAGTCCGCGCCGGCATCGGTTGGGGCGTTCGGTCCGCTCGAAAGGGAGCTCCTGGAGTTCTTCGTGCACCTTGCGGACGTGCTCGGTTTGCCGCGTTCCATCGGCGAGCTTTACGGCGGGCTGTACGCCGCCGACCGGCCGCTGGCGATGGACGAGCTGATGGGGCGGCTGGGCTTGAGCAAGGGGGCGACCAGCCAGGGCCTGCGGTTGCTGCGCGGCTTCGGGGCAGTGCGCACGGTGTATATCCCCGGCGACCGCCGCGACCACTACGTGGCCGAGACGGAGCTGCGCAGGCTGGTGAGCGGCTTCCTGAAGGAACGCATCCAGCCGCACATGGAGAACGGGGCCGACCGGCTGGAGCGCATGCGCGAGCTGCTCGATGCCGGCGGCGAAGGCGCGAACCCGCTGCTTCGCGAGCGCATCGAGCGTCTCGCCCGCTGGCGCAAGCGGGGCACCCGCCTGCTGCCCCTGGTACTGCGCCTCGTGGAGCGGGACGGACGGTGAACCACAGAGATCACAGAGGCCACAGAGGTGCGGAAACCCGGCGCAGGCGGGTGGGGCGGGGCGTGCCGGACGCGGCGCACACACGTCCGAGCGTGCGCGCCGTGTCCGACGCGCCCCGCCGGCCCCGGACGGGGCCGCCCCCCGCCGGGGGGCGTGCCCGCCTGCGCAGTAAGGAACCACGGACGTCGTTGCGCGCGTCAGCGCATCTGTGTCTCTCTGTGTCCTCTGTGGTCAAATCCGGGCTGTGGAGAAGCAGCGTGTCTTGCCGGGACACGGGGCCGAGGGACTCTTTTGAACCACAGAGCTCACAGAGCCCACAGAGGTGTGGAACCACGGACATCGTTGCGCGCGCCAGCGCATCTGTGTCTCTCTGTGTCCTCTGTGGTCAGACAAGGAGGAGACACCGTGGGTATGGAGGACGGACCGGGCGAGGGGGACGGGCTGCACGTCGAGTTGACGCGCGAGATCATTGGTGCGGCGATGGAGGTGCTCAAGGCCCTGAAGCCCGGTCTCGACGAGAAGGTCTACGAGAACGCGCTCGTGGTGGAGTTGCGGGACAGACGTCTCGCGGTCGAACAGCAGCGGCACTACGACGTGCAGTACAAGGAACACCTGGTGGGCCGGTTGATTCCGGATCTCGTGGTCGAGGAGAAGGTCATCGTGGACCCCAAGGTCGTCGACGGGTTCCATGCGGCGCACGTGGCCCAGATGCTCGGCTACCTTGCGATCAGCGGTTTGCGGGTGGCCCTGCTGCTCAACTTCAAGCATGAGCGTCTCCAGGTCAAGCGCGTGTCGCGCTGAAAGGGCGCAAGGGAACAGTTGAACCACAGAGATCACAGAGGCCACAGAGGTGCGGAAACCCGGCGCAGGCGGGTGGGGCGGGGCGTGCCGGACGCGGCGCACACACGTCCGCGCGTGCGCGCCGTGTCCGACGCGCCCCGCCGGCCCCGGACGGGGCCGCCCCCCGCCGGGGGGCGTACCCGCCTGCGCAGTAAGGAACCACGGACGTCGTTGCGCGCGTCAGCGCATCTGTGTCTCTCCGTGTCCTCTGTGGTCAAATCCGGGCTGCGGAGAAACAGCCTGTCTTTCCGGGACACGTGGCCGAGGGACTCTCTTGAACCACAGAGTTCACAGAGCCCACAGAGGTGTGGAACCACGGACGTCGTTGCGCGCGTCAGCGCATCTGTGTCTCTCTGTGTCCTCTGTGGTCAAATCCGGGCTGTGGAGAAGCAGCGTGTCTTGCCGGGACACGGGCCGAGGGACTCTTTGAACCACAGAGTCACAGAGGTGCGGAACCACGGACGTCGTTGCGCGCGTCAGCGCATCTGTGTCTCTCTGTGTCCTCTGTGGTCAAATCCGGGCTGTGGAGAGCAGCGTGTCTTTCCGGGACACGGGGCCGAGGGACTCTTTGAACCACAGAGTTCACAGAGGTGCGGAAACCTGGCAGGGGGGGGGGATCCGTCCGTCGGTCTGCGGTCGCAAGGAATCCCGTCGCCCGCGCCGGCGACCGTCCGACCCTCCTTCGCCCGCTGGGCCACGGAGGGCAAGCCGACCGACCGACGGTCTGACCATCCGGCACGCGCGGCCTTGCCTCCCGGGGGGGGCGGGGTCATGCTGAAGGGGGAGAAGATGACATGAAGAAGAACATGCTTTGCGTACTGGCCCTGGCGCTGCTGGCTGCCGTGACGACGGGTCTTCCGCCCGTGCGGGCCGAGGATCCGGCGCCGGATGCGGTACAGGACCCGCCCGAGCTGGAGGCCGTCCGGGCGGAGTATCTCGTGCGGCTGCAGCGCGCGATGCAGCCGGTGAACGGGTGGTTTACCGGCGAGCTCGGGCGGCTGCTCCAGCGCTTCCAGCGCGCCGGCCGTCTCGACGCCGCCCTCCACGTCCAGTCCGCCCTTGCCGACCAGGGCCGGGCCGAACCGCCCGCCGGCGAGCTGGAGGGGGAGCCCCCGGCGGAGCTCGACAACCTCCGCCGCGACTACGACGTCCGCTCCACCAACGCCATGCGCCCCGTGCAGAGCTGGCATCAATACCAACTCCGGAGCCTGGTGCGCCGGTACACACAGCGGGGAGAGCTCGAATCCGCACGGCGGACGCAGGAGGCGTACAATGCGCTTTACGCCAAGGATGCCACCCAGCCTGCGGGCGTCGGGACGGCGGCATGGCGACGCCCGCTGGGCGGGCGCCTGCGCCAAGAGGATGGCGTGGTCCATCTCTCCGGCCCGGGGAAGGGGGACCTGCGTTGCGCGGTCGCCGTGTGGGAGATGGACCTGCCGGAAGCCTACACCGTTTCCGGGGAAGTCCGCCTGGGTGGGACCGCGGGCGGTTTTGTCATCGACTACGACCGGACCGACAAGCAGTTCGCCTGTTTCCACCGCGGCGCCGGCGACTGGTCCCTGACCTCCTTCTTTAAGGAAAACCTGCGGACGGCCTCCAGCAGGGAGGTTGCCTTCGAGCTGGCCCCGGAACGAATGGGTTCGCTTCACGGTCAAGCGCTCGGCCCGCGGAGTGGACGTCGAGGTGGGACGAGAGAGCATCGAGCTCGACGTACCTCCGTTCCAGCGCGTCGGGTGGTTCGGACTGATGACGTTCCATGACGACGGCGATATTCAGGTGCGAAAACTGACCGTGAGGTAGGTGAGCGGCGCACGGCTATGAAGGATGTCATCAAGGAGTGTCGTGTATGTTTGCGGGCATGAAACTGCTGATTACGGGCGGAACCGGTTCATTCGGCAACGCGGTCCTGCGCCGGTTCCTGGAGAGCGAGGTCGACGAGATCCGCATTTTCAGCCGGGACGAGAAGAAGCAGGACGACATGCGGCATGAGCTGCATTCGTCGAAAGTGAAGTTCTATATCGGCGACGTGCGGAATTTCGACAGTGTCAACGCGGCGATGCGCGGTGTGGACTTGGTGTTCAGCGCCGCGGCGCTCAAGCAGGTACCCTCGTGCGAGTTCTATCCCGATGGAGGCGGTGCGGACCAACGTTGCGGGAACGGACAACACCCTCCGCGGCCGCCATTGGAAACGGCGTCAAGGCGGCGATCGTGCTGAGCACGGACAAGGCGGTCTACCCCATCAACGCCATGGGCATGTCCAAGGCGCTGATGGAGAAGGTGGCCGTCGCGCGCTCGCGCGACGTGGATGCCTCGGAGACGACGATCTGCGTGACCCGTTACGGCAATGTCATGGCGTCGCGGGGCTCCGTGATTCCCGCTCTTCGTGGCTCAGATCCGCTCCGGTTCGCCGCTTACGATCACGGACCCCGACATGACGCGGTTCATGATGTCTCTCGACGATGCCGTGGACCTGGTGCTGTTCGCGTTCACGCGGGGCGTGCCAGGGCGACACGCTCGTGCAGAAGGCGCCGGCGGCCACGATCGGGCAGTTGGCGGCGGTGCTGAAGGGGCTCTTCGAGGCGGAAAACGAGGTGCGGGTGATCGGGACCCGGCACGGCGAGAAGAAGCACGAAACCCTGCTCAACCGCGAGGAGATGGCCCGGGCGGAGGACCTGGGCGAGTACTACCGGGTGGCCGCGGATACCCGCGACCTGAACTATGAGAAGTTTTTCGAGAAGGGCGAAAGCCAGATCACCGGCGAGTCGGACTACACGTCGGCCAATACGCGCCGGCTGAACGACGACGAACTGCGCGAGCTGCTCCTCGGGCTGCCGTTCATCCGGGACCAGTTGCGGGCGGCCGGCCTGTCGAAGGAGGACACGTGAAAATCGCGGTACTGGGCGCGTCGGGCATGCTGGGGCACAAGATGTTCCAGCTTCTCGGGCGCCGTTTTGAAGAGGTGTGGGCCCTGATGCTGGAGGATCCCGCGGCGCCGCCTTTCGGCCGGGTCGAGCTGCTCCAGGGAAAGCGTGTCGTGCCCGGATGCGATGCGATGTCGTTTCCCGCTCTGAGCCGCGCGCTGGCCGAACTGCGTCCGGACGTCGTGGTCAACGCTGTCGGGATCATCAAGCAGCGCGACAGCGCCAGGGCGGCAGTGCCCTGCATCGCGCTCAACGCCCTGTTGCCCCACCAGCTGGCCGACTGCGCGGCGTCCTGGGGCGGCCGTGTCATCCATTTCAGCACCGATTGCGTTTTCAGCGGCCGGCGCGGGAACTACACCGAGGACGACGTCCCTGATGCCGGCGACCTGTACGGGCGCACGAAGTGCCTGGGCGAGGTGAGCCGCGACAACGCCCTGACGCTGCGGACGTCCATCATCGGCAGGGAACTGACAGCCCACCGGTCGCTCCTTGACTGGTTCCTCTCGCAGAACCACGGGACGGTGAAGGGTTTCCGGAAGTGTGATCTACTCGGGGGTGACGACCAATCACCTGGCCGGCCTCGTGGGGGACA
Source organism: uncultured bacterium (assembly GCA_963744655.1). Classification (GTDB taxonomy): domain Bacteria; phylum Verrucomicrobiota; class Kiritimatiellia; order PWTM01; family PWTM01; genus CAVUUJ01. Next base: position 123,443 of record CAVUUJ010000004.1, read on the forward strand.
TCCTTGAGCGGCACCCCGACCTCTCGGGCCTGTACCAGGTCGTGTCCGCCCCGGTCGCCAAGCACGACCTGCTGGTCATGATCCGCGATGGTTACGGGCTGGATATCGAGATCATTCCGGAGGACGTTACGGTTTCGGACCGCAGCATGGCGGGCGGCAAGTTGAAGGGGCGGGACCGGTTACGAGGCGCCGCCCTGGCCGGTACTGGTCGAGGAACTGGCCGCCGATCCCACGCCGTACGCCCGCTGGGGCGTGTCGCCGGCCGGGATTCCGGACGCCGCGGACCGGGGATCGCTGGCATGAAGGTCATGACGATACTGGGTACCCGCCCGGAGATCATCAAGCTGTCGCGCGTGATCACGCGTCTGGACGAGCACACGGAGCACGTCCTTGTTCACACGGGGCAGAACTACGACTACGAGCTCAACGGGATCTTCTTCGACGAACTGGGTATCCGCAAGCCGGACGTCTTCCTGGAGGCGGCGGGCCAGACGGCGGCGGAGACGATCGGCAGGGTGATCGCGCGGGCGGACGACGGCGATGGCAGGCATCAGCCCGATGCGCTGCTCGTGCTGGGCGACACCAACAGCGCCCTGTCGGTGATTGCCGCCAAGCGGCGCAAGATCCCCATCTTCCACATGGAAGCCGGAAACCGTTGCTTCGACATGCGGGTGCCCGAGGAGATCAACCGGCGCATCGTCGACCACGTCAGCGACATCAACCTGCCCTACACGGAGCACGCGCGCCGGTACCTGCTGGCGGAAGGCCTGCCCCCGGACCAGGTCATCAAGACCGGTTCGCCCCAGCGCGAGGTGCTGGACGCGCACCGCGAGGGGATCGCGGCGTCCGACGTGCTCGAGAGGCTGAACCTGACGGCCGGGGAGTACTTCAGCGTCAGCATCCACCGCGAGGAAAACGTCGATGACCCGGATCGGCTGCGGGAGCTGATGGCCACGCTCAACGCCGTGGCCGGGCGGTACGGAAAACCGCTCGTTTTCTCGACCCATCCCCGCACGAAGGATCGGCTTTCGCGCGGGGACTACGAGTTGGACCCGCTCGTGCGGGCCATGCCGCCGCTCGGCCTGCTCGACTACGTGCGCACTGGAGCAGGAGGCCGACTGCACGATATCGGACAGCGGGACCATCACCGAGGAGTCCTCGTTGCTCGGTTTCGCGGCGGTGACCGTGCGGGAGGCGCACGAACGGCCGGAGGGCATGGACGAAGGCACGCTGGTTATGAGCGGCCTGCGCGCGAGGGACGTGCTGGCAGCCCTCGACGTGGCTGTCGCCCAGGCGGCGCAGTTCGGAGCCGGTCGGCCGGTGGCGGACTACGACGTGCCGCAGGTCTCGTGGAAGGTCCTCAAGATCGTGCTCAGCTACACGGACTACATCAACCGGAAGGTCTGGCGCAAGCGGGGGTAGGGCGGGGCGCCGGGTCGAGACGCCGGCCCCGTCCCGCGGGGGCCGGGCGAGCAAGGGCTGCTCGCAGCACAAGGGGCGGTCGCGCCTGTACGCCGTTGGAGGAGCGTGGGTCGTCCGCCGGTCACCGCTGGATGCCTCCGCCGGGCCGCGACACTCCGGACTCTTCACGATGAACTCAATGGGCAGCATGGCCGATCTCCACCTCGCGGACCGTCCGCACCACCGCTCCCCGCGGGCCCGGCGGGACGTTGCGTGCCGAGGGGGCCGCTCGCGGCGCTGGGCGGCGGGGGGCTGCCGGACACGGTGGTCCGGCGGGTTCCGCTGTTCGACAAGCCAGCGTCCGGAGCCGGGGGCGTAGATGTCCCGATTCGCCAAGGAGTTCGTCATCTACGGCGTGAGCGGCGCGCTGTCGAAGATCATCATGGTCTTCCTGGTGCCGATCTACACCCGTGTGCTTACTCCCAGCGACTACGGCATTCTGGGCTTCATCGCGACGATGGCCACCGCCCTGAATATCCTGTGCGACCTCCAGATCACCATGGGCATGGGGCGGTTTTTCTTCGAGGAGGAAACGCAACGAAGCCGCCGCGTCCTGGTGGGCACGGGCCTGGTGTCCGTCTTCACCAACGCGATGGTTGCCGGACTGCTTGTCATGGCGTTCGCGGCGCCCCTGGCCCGGAAGATCTTCGGGGGAAGCGAACATGCTGCGGTGCTGCGCCTGATGGCAGCCCAGATTCCGGCGAGTGTCTGTCACACCTACCTGCTCTACGTACTGAGGTTGCGCCGGAATCCCCGGCAGTACCTGGCGTGCGCGCTCACATCGACTGTTACTACGGTGTTTCTGAGTGTGCTGCTGGTTCTTGTGCTGCGCTGGGGAGTCCACGGGGTACTTTGGGCGCAATTGGTGGGAATGAGCGTCGGCGCTGCGATGTGCTCGTTCTATGGGATCGACACACTCCGCCTGTCATGGAGCAGGCCGCGCCTAAACCGCATCCTGCGCTTCTGCCTGCCCTCCGTTCCGGCGGTTGCGGGCAATTGGCTTCAGAACGCGACGGGACAGGTCTTCGTGCTGTCGATGCTGTCACTCGCGGACCTGGGGAATGACTCCCTGGCCTTGCGCTTGGCGTCGGCACTCGGTCTCTACCAGATGGCTTTCAACATGGCTTGGTATCCTTTTGCTTTGTCCATCATGAAGGAGGGCGACAGCCGGCGAAAATACGCGCTGGGTTTTCTAGCGTACCTCTGTGGTGCGAGCGCGATTGCGTTTCCTCTCGGTCTGTTGGCGTCGGATATTGTCGGTCTCTTGGCCGGCCCTGATTTCCAGCAGGCAGGCGGAATTCTGGGCATAGTCGGCCTGGCGGTCTTGGGGGAGGGCATGGTTGCTACCGGGTCGTTCGGCATCATGGTGACAAAGCGCACCTACCACTACTCGACTTCCTACGCCGTGAGCGTGATGGTCAATGTGGGGATCACGCTGGCCCTTATCAGGAGTTGCGGGGGCCTGGCCGTCGCGCTGGGGCTGATGGCCGGCCGATGGACGCACGCAGGGATCGCCCTGGCGATATCGCAGCGCCTCTACCCCGTGAAACATGACTATTCGAAGATAGGCACGGTCCTGGCCGTCGCGTTGTCCGGGGTGGCGCTCACGGTGTGGGTGCCGTCGATGCCTTTCGTGCTCAAAGGCCTGTTCATTCTATGTGCTTGGGCGGTGATCGGTGTGGTCGCGGTGACCTGTCTTCCGCTCGCCTTTCTCGAGGGGCTGCCGGTTGTCCAGCACCTCCTGCCGCGGCTGAGGAGGACACGGTGATGAAGGACCTCACAAGGGTCATCGTCACGGGCGATGTGTGCCCGGCGGGTCGCGTGGCAAGCTGTACAGGGCAACGAACTGCCGAGGACATGCTGGGCCCTATTGGCGACATGGTCCGGGAGGCCGATCTGCGGATCGGCAACCTGGAGTGTCCGCTGACCGAATCCGATGTGCCTGCAGGAAAGACCGGGCCCGCGCTCAAGGGCAAGCCTGGGAGCGTAGCGTTGCTCACATCCATCGGCTTTGATGCCATGACCTTGGCGAACAACCACATCATGGACTACGGCGCCGCGGGACTGCGGGATACGCTGGCGCTGTGCCGGGCCGCCGATATCCGAACCGTGGGTGTCGGGGAAGACCTCGCCGCGTCAACTCAACCGCTGCTCCTTGACGTCGGGGAACTGCGCCTGGCCGTGGTCAACGCGGCGGAGAGTGAGTTCGGGAGAGCAGGGCCCGGGAGGATGGGCTTTCGACCTCTCGACGTGGTCGACCAGTATCGGCAGATCGGCAAGTTGTGCGGAGAGGGCCGGGTCGTGCTGGTTGTCGTGCATGGCGGCCACGAGTTTGCGAGGCTTCCAAGCCCGGAAACGGTCAAGCGCCTTCGCTTTCTCGCGGAGGCCGGGGCGACCGCTGTCCTCTCGCACCATGCACACCGCATCTTGCCCGTCGAGGTTCACCGCGGGACCCCTATTTTCTACGGACTTGGCAATTTCCTGTTTGACTGGCCGTCACCGCGTCCGCCGTGTTGGTACGAGGGAGCCGTGGCCGAGTCTTCTCTTTGACGGCTCGTCACTCCAGGGGTGGACCCTGACGCCGTTTCGGCAGTGTGTGGGCGGCGACCCCGGGATACGGAGCCTTGATGCGACAGGCGAACGTGTGCTGGACTCGGATCTGTGCAAAGGTGCAGCCGTGCTGAAGGACGGCAGGGAACTGGCCGCCGCCTTCGAGGCGTTCTGCGCAGCGCAGGCTGGAGCCGTGAGAGAGGCGCTCTTTGTCCCGAATCGGTTCGTCCGGCGCCTGCTTCGTTTCGGTCCCGTGCAGCGGATGCTGGCTTCGCCCGAGCGAGCCCGACTGCTTCTGAACCTCATGCGCTGCGAAGCACACCGCGAAGTGTGCGTGCAACTTCTCGAGAATGCTATGTCTCATGATTGGGGTGCAGAACGGAGGACGATGAGGCCGTGAACGGGCGAATACTCATCCTGGTTGACTACCGCGGGTTCTTCTACGGCTCGACCGTCAACCGGTACTGGTCGTTCGACCTGCCCCGGCTCCGGGCGGAGTTCGCCGCGCTGGGTTGGGAGGCCGAGGTGAAGGGGTTCCCCGATGTCGATCTGCGCGGCCGCGACTACACCGGACAGTTCGTCGTGTACCAGTCTTCCGAGGATCCGGACCTGCTCTACAAGAGCTATATCGAGGACGTGCTGCTGGGCCTCCGGGAAGCGGGCGCCGTGCTGCTCCCCGAATTCAAGTTCTTCCGGGCTCATCACAACAAGGTCTTCATGGAGATCCTGCGCGACACCTGCGCGGCGCCGCAGGCGAGGAGCATCCGGTCGCGGCTTTTCGGAACGATGGAGGATGCCCTGGCCGCGATGGACGGGATCCCGCTCCCGGCCGTGGTCAAGCCCGCTGCCGGGGATAGCAGCACGGGGGTGTCGCTCGCGAGAACCCGCGGCGAACTGGTGGAGGCCTTTCGCGCCGTGAGCGGCAGCGCCGGCCCGTGGCGGCGCCTGCGGCGCACGGCAGCCACCCGCGGTCGGCGTCTTCTCAAGAGAAGCTGTTCCCCGCGCGAGTCCCTCTTCCGGAGGAAGTTCGTGGTGCAGGAGTTCGTTCCGGGACTCGAGAACGACTTCAAGGTGCTCGTCTACGGGGATCGCTTCTACGTGCTCGAGCGAAAGGTCCGTCCCAAGGACTTCCGCGCGAGCGGCAGCGGCCTGTTCTCGTGGCCTGCCGCGCCCCCGGACGGCCTTCTCGACTTCTGCCGGGAGATCTTCGAAGCTTTCGAGGTGCCGTTCGTGTCTCTCGATGTGGCGCACGACGGCAGGACGTGGCACATGCTGGAATGCCAGTTCGTCCTGTTCGGGAACCTGACGGCCGAGGGCGCGAAGCATTGCTTCTCGCACTCGGAGGCGGGGTGGGTGAGGCAGGAAGCGAGCCCGGTCATCGAGCGGGAATTTGCGCGCAGCACGGTGGGTTTTTCTAATGCGTATGGAAGCGCCCCGTGGCGGCGGATCGGGAGACCGGCATTGGGGACACCGGGGCAGACTATGGGCAGGGAGTGCATCGAAGGTTCGGCGACGTCGTGAGGTAGCCACCATGACATTGAAAGGACGCGTAAGGCAGTTGGTGACGGACCGACTGGATGATAGCGGGGTTGCGATCCTTGAGTACTACAGGATGCATCTCAATAAGCGGGTTTGGCCCGGTTGGTTGAACTTGCGGAATCCGAAGCGGTTCAATGAGAAAATCCTCTGGCTGAAACTGTACCATCGGCATCCCGATGCGGGAATTTACGCGGACAAGCTTCGGGTCAGGGACTTCGTAGCGTCACGCATAGGCCCGCATCACCTGGTCCCCTGGTCGGGGCGTACGAGGATCCAGACGACATTGACTTCGCCCGCCTGCCCGGGCGATTTGTCCTGAAATCCAATCACGCCTCCGGACACGTGCTGCTGTGGACAAGGGGCAGGGGCTCGACGAGGACCGTGTTCGCGCCGTACGAGCGACTGGCTTGCGATTGATTACTATGAAGCCGGAGGGGAATACCAGTACAAGGATATTCCAAGGAGAATCATGGTGGAGGAGATGCTGGTCGATGACTCCGTTGAGGGCGGCCTGAGGGATTACAAGTTCTTCTGTTTCCACGGCGAACCCAAGGTGGTGCAGGTCGATATCGACCGCCATGGATTCCATCGCCGCAACCTCTACGACCCGGACTGGAACCGGCTACCCTTCAGCATCCTGTTTCCTCCTTTTGAGGGGCGCGTTGCCCGGCCCGACCCGCTGCAGGAGATGATTCGTCTCGCGAGGGAGCTTTCCGAAGGCTTTGTGTTCGCGCGTGTGGATTTCTATGCCCTGGGCGAGGCCGTCTACTTCGGAGAGATCACTCTTCATCCCGGGGCGGGGTAGAGCCCATTCGGCCGAGACGGTTTGACGCCCTGTTAGGGACGTATCTCCAACTGCCTATTCCGCGCCGTCCGGGGCTGTGGGAACTCGGTCGCGTAGCGCGTGGGCGTCAGGCGTCCGGTTCAGTGCGGTTTCGAGTGCGCCGGCGGTTCGTGGGGCAGCCGCCGACGGAAGCCTTGGAACTGTTCGGCAAGAGCCGTGCCAGGGCTCGCGGCTGGGTCTCCGGGAAGCAGGCGCCGTGCTGCGGCCCGGCTTTACGATCTATCGCGAACATCTCAGCGAGGTATTCATGGAAAGGCTGTTGGAACCGATGCCTGGAGGCCAGGATCCGGTGGCGGCTGTTCGGGACGATGGCCACTTTCGCCGAGAGGCAGCGGCGTGTCCTCACGGTCCGGTTTGCCCCCGGACGGCTTCTCGACTTCCGTGGGAATCTTCGATGATCGCCATGTGCCGTTCCGGTCGCTCGACACGGCGCATGGCGGCAGGGTGCGGTCAATGCTTGCATGCCAGTTCGTCCTGTTCGGTAACCTGACGGCCGAGGGCGCGAAGCATTTCTTCTCGCACTCGGAGGCGGGGTGGGAGCGGCAGGAAGCGAGCCCGGTCATCGAGCGGGAGTTCGCGCGGAGCGCGGTGCGGTTCGCGGAGCGCCCGCAGCCCGCGGCCGGGCGGGCCCGGAGCGGCGAGGGGCAGGGAAGCGGCCGCGCCAACGCGGGGGGGAGGGTGAGCCCTGTGGGAGACGACAGGGACCACGGTTTCGCGTCGGTCGGGAGCGGTCAACCCCATGGTGCCGATCGTCCTGGTCGTGGCCATGGTGGCGGGTCTCGTGGTGAGCCGCTCTGTGGGCCCCTCGCGGCGGCGGGCACGGTGGCGGCTGCGCTGTTTGGGATGATGCTGCTCGGCAAGCTGAGGATGCTGGTGTTCGTCTACTTCGGGTGGGCGACGATCATGAGCATCCCGGTGGGTTTCTTCCAGTACACGGACGAAATCCTCGTCGTCCTGTTGTACGCCTTCCTCGTCATGGAGACGATTACCGGGAAGCTGGGGCGCAGCGCGGACACCCGGGGCTTCCGCCGGGTATGGTGCTCGGCTTCGCGGGGGTGGCTTTCCTCTCCGCCGTGGTGAACAGGCCGGCGCCGCTTGCCATCGTGAACTACGCGCTTTCCTACCTTGCCTTTGTCCCCGTGTTTCTCCTCACGCAGCGGCACTTCTCGCCGGCGGATTCGCGGCGGGCCGTGTGGGTCTCGTGCGGGTGGTCTTCGCACTGCAACTCGTGCTCAACCTCGGCTGGAAGTTCGGGATCAACCCCCTTCCGAACGATCACCTGTTCACCGTGGACTTCGCGAAGGGTTCGTTGAACGGCTGCAACCTGGTCTGCCTACTTCGACGTGTTCTGCATCCTCCTGCTGGTGCCGTCTGCTGGCGCACGTGCCTGGGCTTCGGGCGGGGCCTGGCCGTGGTCGGCCCTGGCGATCGCCACGTACGCCCTCTACATCTCCTTCACGAACCACGCCTACATCCTGCCGCTGGATCGGGGTCGGGATACAGGTCGTGCTGATGCTCGGCGAAGGATTCGCGGCGCGATCGTGGCCTCGGTGGTCGGTGCGATTTCCCTGGTGATGCTCGTGTACCTGGACACCTCCGTGGTCAAGACGGACCAATTGGATGACCTGACCCCCGGCCGGCTCGCCCAGCGCTGGGAGTTGATGATCGACGGACCCAAGGGCAAATCTACGGCAGGGCGTTCACGGCGGACAGCTCGTCGGAGCTGGCGTACAAGTCGGCTACGGCCCCGGCAATGGGGTCAGCTCGACGGGCATCATGTGGCGGGCCAAGCTCGCCTACGAGTACCTGACCGACATGTGGCTCACCTTCTCCGGCCGGCAGGAGTTGACGGGGGGCAGCATCACGCAGCAGACGGCCGTCGGGTTGATTTCCCTGTTCAGTGAGACGGGCATCGGGGGGGTGCTGCTCTTGGTCGGGGTTGCACCTGCTCGCCGTGTTCCGGGTGCTTCGCAACTACCGGAAGGGTCTGTACACGGACACCTTCTCGTCGGCCCTGGCCGAGGCGTTCGTGCCGTCGATGCTCATCTACGTCGGAATGGCAGGTCGTGGTGGACCTCCTGTACATCGATTTCATCTCCGTCGGCCTCTGGATCGTGGCCGGCATTCTGTGGAATCCGCGGCGCCCTCCGGCAGCGGGAAGCAGCGGGCCGGCGGGCACGGCGGATGCCAGGGCCGCACCGCCGGCCGCACGGAACGGTTTCGCGAGGACCTAGGGAGGAGGCGGTGCGAGTAGCATGGCTCTGCGCATTTCCCCTTTCCGTTCTCGCGGGACGGGAATCGGGCGCGACGCGCGGCGAGCACCCCAGCACGTGGGTGACCGGCCTGCTGAAGGCCCTCGTTGCGACCGGCGCTGACCCTGAACTGCACGTCATTACGGAGAGCCGCCGGGTTCGCCGCGGGTTCACCGCCGAGTGGTGCGGCGCCCGGATTCACGTGGTCCGCAGCGGCTCCTGCGTGCCGTGGACCACGCGGGGGTGGCCCCGCCAGCTGCCGTGGGATGCCCTGACCCGGTACGCGCTGAACAGCCTGCGGCTGGGGGCGGTGCTGCGGCGCGTGGCTCCGGACCTTGTTCACGCTCACGGTACGGAAGAGGGCTACGCGCTCGCCGCCCTCCGGTCCGGGTTGCCCACGCTGATCTCGGTCCAGGGCCTCATGCACCTGCCTGGCGCCGCACTACCCGGGCAACGCGTCCGTGGCGATGCGCGGGCGGCTGGAACGGCAGGTGCTCGCGGCGGGCCGGCATTTCGTCGCCAAGACCGCGTTTGCGCGGGACGTGGTGGCGAAGCTCAATCCGCGGGCGCGGATTCACGACATACCCAATCCCGTGAATCCGGTCTTCGCGCGAGTGCCGCGCCGAACCGGCACGGGGGAGGCGGGTTCTTTTCGTGGGGAGCCTGGTCCCGGCCAAGGGCGTCGAGGTGCTGCTCGCAGCGGTCGCCCGGCTGGCGGATGCCGAACTCGTGCTCGTCGGATCGGGCCCGCGCGGGAGCCTGCGGCGCGTCGAGCGGCTGGCGGCGCGGCTCCGCCTGGGGAACCGGGTGGTCGTGCGCGGGCCGCTTCCTCCGGCGTCGGTCGCCGGGGAAATGGCCCGGGCTTCGGTTCTTGCGCTGCCGTCCTTCATGGAGACCAGCCCGAACGTCGTCTCGGAGGCGATGTGCGCGGGTCTCCCGGTGGTGGCGACGCGGGTGGGGGGCATCCCGGACATGGTGACGCACGGGGAGACGGGCTGGCTGGTGCGGCCCGGCGACGCGGCCGACCTGGCCGCCGGACTCGACCGGGTCCTGGCGGACGCGGAAGCGGCGCGGCGCATGGCGGCCCGCGCGCGGGCCGTGGCCCTTGTCCGCCACGACGCCGGCTCCGTGGCCGGCCGCACGAGAGCAGCCTATGCCGCGGTGCTGCAGGGCGATTCTGAGGGGATGATGCTGAGGATGCACGTCGTGTTCCACCGTTCGCATGCCTGTTCGACAGGATGGACAAGAGACGACGGCGGACAACGCCAACCGCCTGTTCGCCTGGAGCGCACGACGGCGGGGAAATCCCGGAACTTCATTTTGCCGGTGTCAATGACATGGTTTCCGCAGGGCGTTTGATGGCGAGCCGGAAGATGGCAGCGCAAGGGAGGGAGACCGGGTGAGAGCACATACGGTCAAGAAGCTGGCCGGCGAAGAGAGGGCGCCTGTGATGTCGTGCGTGCTGCGGGTCGCAGTGCTCGCTCCGTACCCGGCGCCCGAAGTGGTCGAGCGTAGTCTCTTGCGGAGAAGGAGGCGTCGAAGTCCTGGCGTTCACCCTGCGTCCTGCATATCAGCCCTGATGCGGGTCTCTGGCCGCGCGCGATGATGTTCGCGTTACTGTTCTTACTCATACGGCGGATGTAGGGCGCATACAACGCGTGGAGCGTGACGGGGTATCGTACGTGTTTCTTCCGAAGTTCGAGCCAGGTCGCACCGACCCGTTTCATCTCTACTTGCCAGGGCGCATCGCCTTATCCGCTGCTTTGCGCGGTGGAGAATACGATCTCGTCCACGGGCATGGCACGGAGAGCGTGTACGGGCTTGCGGCTGCCGACCAGCGTCGGCCGAACCTTGTGAACGATGCAGGGAATAGTGGGGCGCCTGAAGGTCTACTATCCTCACCTGCGGCGGAACTTCGGCAGTGCGAATGCGGCTAGAACGCAGCACGATACGCAAGACGGACCACTTGTTGCGAAGACCCGGTTTGCACGGGACTTTGTGCTTTCGATGCGTTCCGACGCGGAAGCGGCCGTCATACCCAATGCGGTGAACCCTGCTTTCCTGGGCGTACAGCCTTCTTGGGTGGATATGACAGTGTTGTGGATAGGTACAATCAATAGGAACAAGAATCTGGGTTGTGCCCTGAGGGCCTTCGCCTCTCTGGCCGGGCGATCCGCCAGACTCGTGGTTTTTGGCCGTGGCCCGGACATGGCGGCCATGAAGGCTCTCGCGGCTCAACTGGGGATAGCCGCGCGCGTCGACTTCAGGGGTCACGTGGGAAGGTCCGACATCCTTCATGCACTCGCAAGGGGCGCAGTGCCTGCTGCTGACATCATTCGTTGATACCTCCCCGAACGTTGTGACGGAGGCTCATGCGGCGGGCGTGCCCGTTGTGGCCACATGCGAGGGCGGAGTGCCTGACATGGTGAGGGATGGCGTGGACGGTTTCGTAGTCGATCTGGATGACGATAGGGCCATCAAAGAGAGGCTCGAGCGGCTGGTGGGCCGACCGGGTGTTTGCCGGGAACTTGGGATGGCCGGGCGGGCGCGGGTGGCGGTGGAGCATGAGCCTGCCCTTATAGCCCGGCGGCACGTTGAGTTCTACCGCACGATCCTCGCGCGTCACGGCGCGCGGGAAAGGAAGAGGAGGAAGGGCGGATAACCGTCGGAGCGTCACTTCGAAAGGGCTTCATTGCCAAGCATGATCCACCCCTGCATATTCTGCCGATCTTCGACATGGGTGTGAGACGGCTTTCCTGCTGGTGGTGGACGCTTCGTCTTCGCATGATGCTGTCCTTCTTCGGATGTTCTTGTGGGCCGGGCTTGCGTGTGGATGGGAGGGTGTGGATTCGGATGAATCGACGAGGCGCTGTCCGCCGGGGAACGGCCGTGTTTATCAACTCGCGCTTCGGATCCAATCTTGTTGGGTTGTCAACGCCCACGGTCCTGTATTGCATGGGTGAGGGTTCGATCGAATTGGGTGACCACAGCGGGTTGTCCGGGGCGATACTGTCCGCCAAGACGTGCATCAGGATTGGGAAGTACGCCAAGATCGGCGGCAATGTTCGCATCTATGACCATGACTATCACGCTCTTTGTCCGGAGTCACGGCGCGACCCGAACACGGATCACTTCGAGTGCAGGTCCGAAGCCGCCATGATCGGTGATGATGTCTTGATTGGGGTTAACGCCATTGTACTGAAGGGGGTCAAGATTGGTGATCGCGCGATCGTTGGGGCCGGGTCTGTAGTATCAAGGGATATTCCTCCGGACGAGGTATGGGCGGGCAATCCGGCTCGTTTCGTGGGTCACGTGCGGCGCTCGCGGACGGTGGGCGTCGTCGGTTGAGCGCAAGGCGTGCTGCGAGTGACGCCCCACAAGCTTGGGGACGGCTTCCCTCGTCCCCTTTTCGTTTCACTGAACACGTACTCCTTCCGGCATGAGCGGTACTTGCCCGACATTCGGTGTAGAGTGGCGTCTGGTTTGCCCTGTGCACCCATCCATGACATCACGCATCTTCATTGCAACCGCTGCCCGCGACGCGATGCCGTGGCTGCCGTCCTGCGTGGCCTCGGTTGCGGCGCAGGCGTCCGGGGATGTGCGCGTGCACCATCACGTGCAGGACGGTGCCTCCCGCGACGGCACCGCAGGCTGGCTTGCGGCCTACGCCGAACGATGCCCCGAGACCGACCACTGCGGCTTTTCCTGGTCCTCGGAGGCGCATGGCGGCATGTACGACGCCCTGAACCGGGCGTGGGACCGGGCGGACAGCTCGTGGGACTGGATCGCCTTCCTGAATGCCGACGAGCAGTATTTGCCCGGTGCGTTGTCCCGCGTTGCGAGTGCCGGCCGCCTTCGCCCGACGTGGGGAGCGGTCCCGGCCAATTGCGTGTGGACCGATGAGAACGGCGACTATCTCTGTTCGCGCAAGCCGACGGTGGGCTGGTCCTGGGTCGCGCGCGTGTGGATTCCGGCCTTCACCTGTGCGCTCTTCCTTCGCCGAGGGTTCACGGGGCCGGGTGGGGTCCGGTTTGACACGTCGTGGAGGAGCTTCGGCGACAAGGTGCTCTGCGTGGGCCTCGTGCGCGCAGGGTGCAGGTTCGGCCACCTAGACGACTACGTGGCGATCTTCATCGACAGGGCGGAGGGCAACCTCGGGTTTCAGCCTGTCTCCGAGACCGAGCGGGGCCGATACTGGCGGGAGTGCCTCTCATCGTGGCAGCGCCGGGTCGCGCCTTTCGCCATCCTGGCGGCCAGGGCGTCCCGGTGGTGGCGGCAGACGGGTCGTCGGTGCGCCGGCTACCCCTTCCGGCTTCCCGATGGGTCCGTGCGGCAGGTGGAGGTTGCAAGACATCGATGGACGATAGGGCCGGAACGGGGAAGTTCCAAAGGCTCGGCACACGGCCTCGGGCGTGCCGGTGGAGGGGCGCGTGGCACTAGATGCTAGAACCTGGGTGCCTCGCCTGTTCGGGTCATGGGACGTCGCCGGTATACCGTACGCCGTGCTGCGCAACCACGAGCGACTCCCGGCCGACCCAGGCAATGACCTCGATGTCCTGGTCCAGCCGGGAAAACGCCGCGAGGCTCTCCATCTGCTCCGTCGCTCCATCGTGGCGATGGGTGGCGCGGTGCACCACGTGGCGCGCTTTGCGTGTGACTCGGTGTATTTCCACGACCGTGACACGCTTCGGCAGTTCCACGTGGACCTCTTCGACCGGTTGCTTTGGAGGTCGGTTCCGATTCTGGATCCGACCCAAGTGCTCGGCCGCAGGCGCCACGTCCGAGGCATCGCCGTGCCGTCCCGCGCGGACGAAGCGGTGCTGAACCTGCTGACGCGACCGCTCTACGGCGGGGAGATACGCGACAAGTATCGCGCGGCCATCGTCGAGCAGGCGTCGGAAGAGCGGTTTGGGCAGGTGCTGTCTGCGGCGGTGGGGAAGTCGCTGGGACTCCTAACGATCGACGACCTCCGCACGGGAAGGTGGAAAACCATCGAGGATCGCCGCAACGGGTATAGGCGGGCCCTTGTGCTTCGGGCAGTTCTCCGACGCCCGGGTCGGGTGCTGGTGCAGGCTGCAGCCGACGCTTGGCGTCTCGCGCACAGGGCGGTCCGGCCGCCGGGGCTCTTCGTGGTCTTGGTGGGGCCTGACGGGGCCGGCAAGACCGCAGCGGGCCTCGCGCTCCGTGAGGGCTTGTCCGGTACTTTCTACCGGGAACTCGGGCTGTACCTGCACTGGAAGGCGAGGGTGGTCAAGCGGCCCAGCGACCCCACGGGGACACCGTGTGCCGACCCACATGGCGCGCCGCCGCGATCCAGGGTCTCCTCGGTCCTCTTCTTGGCGCATGTGGCCGAGATGGCTGTCGCGCATTGGCTCAAGGTGTGGCCGGTGCTTTTCAAGAACGGGCTTGTGTTGGTGGACCGCTACTACTATGACTTCCTCGTGGACCCGCGGCGCTACCGGCTTCGTGTTCCCACCGGACTGGCCTGGACCGGCTACCGTCTCGTTCCGCATCCTGACCTTGTTCTCCTCTTCGATGCCCCGACCGAGGTCCTGCGGTCCCGCAAGCGAGAGGTGTCGGCGGAGGAGACAGAGCGGCAGCGGAAAGCCTACCGGGATGTTTGCCGTCGCCTCGATAGCGCGCGAACGATCGACGCAACTCAGCCTCTTGATCGAGTCGCCGCCGCGGCGTTGCGCGCATGCCTCGAGACGCTCGCGGCGCGCGTCAGTGCACCCAGCGCGGTAGCGGGCGAGGCCGGGTGAGGTGTCGCTATCCCCTCCATCGCGGATCGCGCTCGCCGTTTACGGTGCCGAGCAACCCGCTCTTGCGGTGCCGAACTGGAGGCGCCGCGTCTCCTCATGTTGGACGGGGACTTCCGGCAGAGGTGGAGCGACGGCGATGCCTTGATCCCGCGGTTACGTGGAAGGGACAGCTTGTCAAGGCATGGCTCCGCGGCCTCGTTGCGATCCACCCCGCGAACTTCCGCCCTCGCACCTGCCACGTTGGCTCTTCGGGGACGACCGCGCGGCAAGGAATCCTGCGTCGGTTGGCCCGGTTGCGTGGACTTCGGCACTCGGCCCTTGTTCATGCGTGGGTTCCCGGCACATCGAAGGCGCTGTATGGCGAGGTCGGCGTCGGGGAGGGCACCGCCGCAGTAGCCGGCATGTGGCGGCGAGTTCTCGGCCTGACAGGTATCCCCTGGGAGAGGGTTGTAGTGATCTGGGGCGCCGCTGCGGATGCTCGCCAGAAGATCGTGCTTCGGGTGGTGGATAGCAAGGGACAGGCGGTTGCGTTCATGAAGCTGGGCCTGTCGGCCTGGCGGCGGCGAAGGTGCGGCACGAAGCGGAGATGCTGCGGAACCTGTCATCGGGTCTGGCCCCCAGGTTGCTGACCGCAGGCCCCTGCGGGGACGGGCACGCCCTTGTCGTGGCGGGGCTGCCCGTGGCAGGCCCCTGCGTGCCCAGGCTTCCCAGGGCATCAACGCCTTCCCCCCGCGTGGCGACGCTTGGAGTCGCTGCTTCGGGGCATGGAGACCTGTCGCCTGCACGCGGTGAGCGCCCACCCGCCTTGACGCGGTTGGCCGCGACCGGCGTCGATGTGGCGCCGTGGGCCGGTCTTCTCGGCGAAAGGGACTGGCCCGAGACGGTCGCCAACGGCGATCTTGCGCCTTGGAACGTGTATGTGTCGAAAGACGGGTTGGAGTTCATCGACTGGGAGGACGGAAGTCTCGACGCCCTCCCGGTTGGGATGCTGCGGGGCTCGTAATGCAGACGGCCTTCTTCGTGCACCGGTGGCCTCCAGCAGAAAGCGGCCGCCTACGCCGTCGACTGGTTCCGCCGGATGGGCTACGAGAGCGATCACGCCCGGGGCCTTGTGGGGTCGGGGGCCATGGCTGCGTGGGCTTGCGCCCGCGAGAGCCGTATTCCTGACGGGCACGATGTGCAGCTGTACCGGCAAGCCGTGGCGGCGTGGGTGCTGAAGCCGTGAGTAAGGCCTTGACAGGCACTTCGTCGCGACACCGTCGGCCTGCGCGACTGCGTGTGCTTCTTTCGGCCTATGCGTGCGAGCCCGGTCGCGGTTCGGAGGCCGGGGTGGGGTGGGAACTGGCGCGGCATCTGGCCCGCTGGCATGACGTTTGGGTGTTGACGAGGGCGAACAACCACCGGGCGATCGAGTCCGCCCTTCCGCAGGAAAAGGAACTGGCCCCTCGATTCATCTACTTCGATCTTCCGCGCTGGGCTCGTTGGTGGAAGAGGGGCTCGAGGGGTGCCCAAGTATACTACCACCTGTGGCAGATTGGCGCGGCAGCGGCCTTGCGCCGCGAGCATGTCCGACACTGTTTCGACCTGGCCCACCATGCCACCTTCGTGCGCTACTGGACGCCGTCCGCGTGCGCGGGACTCGGGATCCCGTTCGTCTGGGGACCCGTCGGCGGCGGCGACCTTGTGCCCTGGCCGCTGCTACGACACTTTCCCGCACGGGCCTTTACCTACCAGTGTCTGCGCGTTGCTTCGCGCGCTGCTGCGGGGGTCGACCCCTGGCTGCGGCATACCACACGGCGGGCCACCGTGACACTTGCCACCACGGAGGCGACGCGCGGAAGGGTGGAAGCGCTGGGAGCGCGCGACTCACGGCTGTGCCCTGAGTCGGCCCTTTCCTCGGCGGATGTCGACCGCCTAGGGCGTCTGCGGACGGATCGCTCGGGTTCAGCTCTGCGCGTGATCAGCGTGGGTCGGCTCCTGGCGCTTAAGGGCTTCGACATTGGCCTGCGTGCCTTTGCGTGCGCTCGCGGAAAAGACTGGGAGTACTGGATTCTCGGCGACGGTCCGGAGCGCGCGCGTCTGCAGAGGTTGGCGGCGGACTTGGAGTTGGGGAGTGCGGTGCACTTCTTGGGCTGGCTCCCCCGGAGGGAGGCCCTGGCGGCTCTTGCTCGGTGTGATATGCTGGTCCATCCGTCACTCCTATCCACGACTCGGGGGGCTGGACATGCATCGAGGCCATGGCCGTTGGCAAGCCCGTGATCTGCGTGGACTTGGGCGGACCGGGTTTCCGAGTCACCGGCGAGACAGGTGTGAAGGTGCCGCTGGATCTCGCGAAGAAGTGGTCGGCGGAATAGCGCAGGCCCTGACCGCGCTCGCAAGTGACGCAGTCCGCCGAGCGGCGGCAGGCGAGGCCGGGGTGCGCCGTGTCACCTCCATGTTCACCTGGGAGCATCGCGCCGCGTTTTTTTGACGGACTGTACCGGGAGTGCGTGGAGGGGGAGGCGTCACGATGATAGGGCGTTTAAGATCCAGGTTGGCGTCTCTCAAGGGCATAGCGCCGGAGCGCATCGACGGGTGCTCGGGACGCGATCTTTTGGGCTTCCTGTGCATCCTGCTCCCCCGGCTGCTCCGCGGGGCATTCCTCCGACCGCGCTTGGGCGGCGCGGGCGGAGGGTTGCTATGCGCGCCCGGCGTGCGCATCTTCCATCCGCGATACCTGCGTGTGGGTTCGCGGTTCAACATGGAGGAGGGGTGTGAGATCGTGGCCCTGTCACGTCGCGGGGTGGTATTTGGCGACCGATGCACCGTCGGCCGGTTCGCCTGCGTCCGTCCGACAACGTGCTCCTCGACGAGCCTGGCGAGGGCATGCTCGTCGGCGACTGCTCTAACATCGGGCCGTATTCGTTCATCGGCTGTTCGGGCTACATCGAGATAGGGAGGCACGTGATGATGGGGCCGCGTGTGAACCTGCTGGCCGAGACTCACGTCTTCGACCGCACCGACATCCCGATGCAGGCGCGGGGGTCACACGGTCCACGCTCGTGATCGAGGACGACTGCTGGCTGGGGGCGTCTTGCGCGGTTCTTCCAGGAGTCCGTGTGGGCCGGGGGTCGATTGTGGCCACCGGGGCGGTTGTTACCAAGGATGTCGCTCCCTATTCGATCGTGGCCGGGATTCCGGCTCGAGTGATCAGGTTCCGAAAGGAGTCTCCGGCCGCGCCATGAGGATTCTGCTCGTCCACAACTTCCACCGGCACGGCGGCGGTTCGGACGTGGTCGTTCGACAGACCGAGCGGCTGCTCAGCTCCCGGGGGCACGATGTAGGCACCTTCTACCGGAATGACGCCGAGTTGGCCCGCTTGCCGGGTGGACGGTGGCGGGCGTTTCGGGATGCATTCGGCTCTCCGCGAACACTCGAGGACTTCCGCCGGACCGTTTCGACCTTCCGACCCGACATCGTGCACGCACACGAGGTCTATCCCTTCATATCGCCCCGGGTCTTTGCGGTAGCCGCGTCGCTGGGTACGGCGACCGTCCTGACGTGTCACGATTACAGGCTGACTTGCCCCGTCTACACCCAGTTCCGGGCGGGGCGGGTCTGCACCAGGTGCCTGGCCGTCGGCGAGGTGGCCTGCGTGCTCGGCAACTGTGCCGGGGCGCCCATGACGAGCCTCTCCTATGCACTGCGGAACGCGTATGCCCGGCGTCGGCGGTCGTTCAGCCCTGTCGATGTGTTCCTGACCCCATCGAAGTTCACCCGCGCATGGCTGGTCGACCGCGCCCGACTGCCGGCGGACCGGTGCATGGCCGTCGGCAACCCCGTTGGACATTCCGGGACACCGGCAGCTCCGTATGATCCGCTCCGCCGCCACGCCGCCGGCTACATTGGGCGGCTCAGTGCCGAGAAAGGGGTCAATGTGCTGGTGAGAGCGGCCGAGGCCGCAGGTGTGCCGCTGCGCGTTGCGGGCGGTGGTGACCTCCAGACGCCCGCTACTGGGGACATGGTCGAGTGGGTGGGGGTTTTGCCCGAGACCGGGTTGCCGACTTCTGTGACTCCCTGCGGTTCGCCGTCATGCCGAGCCTCTGGTTCGAGAGCTTCGGCCTTGTGCTGACGGAGGCGATGGGCCGCGGCGTGCCAGTCATCACCTCCCGCATTGGCGCGTTGGAGGAGATGGTCGAACACGGACGTACGGGCCTGTTAGTGAAGCCCGGCAACGTTGACCAATTGGCCCAGGCCATGGCGACGCTGTGGACAGATCCCCGACCTCTGCCTCCGGTTGAGCAGCGCGGCCCTTGCCCACGCAAAGCACTTTTCCGATGAGCGGTACGTCGTCCGTCTCGAGGAGGCGTATGCCGTGGCCCGGAAATGCGCTGCCGGGCGCGAGGGGCAGACGTGAGCTCGTTTCTCATCCTTTCTCCCGTGCGAGACGCGCGGCGCGCACTCCCCTCGTGCTGCGCCTCGGTATCCGACCAGGTGGGGGTTGCACTGGACGGGAGTGTGGCCGATGCCAGTGGCGGCCTGCGGGTGCACCACGTGGTCGTCGATGCGGCGTCCGGCGATGGGACCGTCGAGTGGCTCAAGGCCTTGACACGCCGAAACGGGGGGAACTCCGACATCGTGGCGGTTGCCTGTCGGCAGGGGGAAGCTGGGAACAGGGACGCTACCGGATGAGCTGGTTCTCCGAGGCCGACCACGGCATGTACGACGCGCTCAACAAGGGGTTGGCCATGGGGCGGGGCAACGCGTGGGGCTGGTTCGAACGCCGACGAGCAGTACCTCCCTGGCACGCTGAGATTCGCCGAAAGATACTTCGGCCAGCATCCGTCTGTTGACTTCGTCGCCGGGGGAGCCCTGCTGGCCGGCGCCGACGGACGGTTGTTCGGATACCGGAAGGCGTACCCCTTCTGGTGGCCGTTCGTCCTCGCCGGGCATCTGTACAACCTGTCCTGCGCGACCCTGTTCCGATCCACGGTCCTGGACCGGGGCCTGCTCTTCGACCCAACGTACCTCTCTCTGGGTGACATGGACTTCGTGGTTCGAGCGCTGCGGGCCGGGTGCAGGCGCACGCCACGTTTCCCGCTATATGGCCGTCTTCGCATGGTCGGGCGGCAACCTCAGTGCGTCAGACGTTTCCGCTTCTGAACTCGATCGGCTGCGCATGGGGGGGCCGCGTTGGGTCGCGCAGCACGTCGTCCCCTCAACGCGGCAAGGCGCGCCGTCAAGTGTGCAGCGGCGCCTATCGGCGGGCCGGCCCGCTTCGCGCAGACCTCTACGCCGGAGGGGACACGTCGAGCCGCGTAACGGCCCGGTGCGCAAAGGGAACATGGGCTTGGCCCCGCGCCCTTGGCAGGGCGGACGATCGCGCGCACAAGCGTTGCGGGAATCGTGAGCTACCTCGTCGACAGTATCGCCTTCTCCATGGCCGACCAGGTCTTCGACCGCACGGCATCCACCGGCATATTCAACACCTCCTCGTCTCTGGTTCGCGCTCTGGCGGAGGGTGGGCGCGTATCCCGGATCGCGGTGTTGGCGAACGCATTGTCCGTGCTTCCGCGGTTGCCAGCCAACGTGACGGTGCGCCGCTCGGCCCAGAGCGCGGCCTCGGGTATTCGCCGCGTGGCCTGGGACCAGTGGGGGGCCTATGTGAAGCCCGCGCGAGCGGTTGCGGATGGCTTCTACTGCCGAAGGGCTTCGCGTCTTTCGTACGGCCGTGCCGCGCGCACTTGGCAGTCTATATCCACGACCTGCTCGCAGCGACCATGGCTGACCGGTACCCCGGGCGAGGTGGACCTTGAGGCAAGCCTACTTCGCCGCCTCTTACCGGGCTGCCCTCCGCAGGGCGGAGGTGGTGTTCACCAATACGGAAACCACGAAGGCTGAACTCCTGGGATGGTCCGGGCGGTGGCGGATTGCGCCGGCGAAGATCGTCGTCGCCGGGTATGGCCTGGACGTCGGGGAGCCCCGCGGCGGAGTGCGGAGTGGTGTCCTCGCCCTGGTCCGACCGGATCCGCACAAGCGGGCCGATCTCTGCCTGGAGTACCTGCGGCGATGGCAGAGAGAAGCCGGTTGGCGCGAGTCGGTGACGCTGTCAGGAGGGCTTCCGAAGGAACTGCGGGCAGGCATTCCCCCCGGTTGGCGAGTGGAGGGAAGGCTGCCTCACGCGGATGTGCTGAAACGCATGGGGCAGGCACGAATCGTAGTTCACTTCTCAGAGTACGAGGGGTTTGGACTGCCCCGGCCGAGGCGACCGTCGCCGGGGCCGCGGCCGTGTTCTCAGATGTGCCGGCCACGATCGAGGCCATGGCCGGCGCGGGGTGTCCGTTCGCCAACACGGACTACGAGTCATTCCGCCGGGCGATGCGGATTGCCCTCGGCCTCCCGCCGGATACAACGAAGAACTGGGCCTCTGCGCTGCGCGAACGACACGCATGGAGCAAGGTGGCGGAACGTATCGTGAGGGCGATCGCCTCCGTCTCACGCAGGATTCACACCGCCATGCATAACACGTCCACTTCACTGAAGATTGCACTACTGGGCTCGCGGGGGATCCCTGCCCGCTACGGTGGTTTCGAGACGTTCTACGAGCAACTCGGGGTGCGCCTTGCCGCGAGGGGCCACCAGGTGACGGTTTACAACCGCGCACACTTCATCCGGGACGTGAAGTGTCGTTACCGGGGGGTACGCATTGTGTCGTTGCCGTCCATCGCGACCAAGCACCTCGACACGATCACCCACACATTCCTTTCCTCGCTGGACGCGCTCTTCCGTGGCTATGACATCGTGTACTATTCGATTGTAGGAAACAGTCCCCTCGCATGGATCCCCCACGTCGCCGGAGCGAAGACCCTCCTGAATGTCGATGGTGAGGACTGGGCCCGTGAGAAGTGGGGTCGGTTTGCCCGCTGGTACCAGAAACGATGCGAGTGGATTGCGGCACATACGGCCGACGTCCTTATCGCAGATGCGCACGGCGTCCAGCTTCGCTACCGGGATCTGTACGGCAAGGAGACGATCTTCGTGCCCTACGGGGCCAACGTGGCACGGGAAGACTGCAGGGACGCGCTCGAGAAGTGGGGTCTGGAGCCGGACGGCTACTACCTCTACGTGGGCCGGTTTGTTCCCGAGAACGCGATCGACCTGCTGCTCCGCAGCTTCTCAAGGGTGAGGACACGGCGCAAGCTTGTGGTTGTTGGCGATGCGCCGTACACGGATCGCTACAAGGCCGAGGTCCGCGCCCTGGCGGCTGCGGATGAGCGCGTCGTGTTGACGGGCTACGTGTTCGGCGACGACTATGCTCAGCTCAGTTCGCACGCCTACGTCTACATTCAGCCCTCCGGGGTCGATGGTACTCGGCCCGCACTCCTTGATCAGATGGGATTCGGGAACTGCGTTGTGGTTCGGAACTCAACAGTCAACATGGAGGTGATCGGCGATTGTGGATGCTTCTTTGACCGAGAGGACCTGGAACGGAGTCTTTCGGACGTCCTGCAAGGGCTTGAGGACCACCCGGATCGGGTCACCTCGTTTCGGACGCGGGTGCGATCGCGGATCGAGCGGTACTACAACTGGGAGTGGGTGACGGATTTCTACGAGGATCTCTTCCAGCGCATGCTCGAGAGGTGTCCGACACAGTCTTACGACGACTTCTTGTCCGCGGCACAGCACCAAGAGCTTTCAGCGACAGCGGAATCGCGATCCCGGGCGCCCGTGCCGCCGCGGGTGAACGTGCTGGGCGTCGGTATTCATGCGCTCGACCAGGCCGGGGCGACGCGGCGGATCGTGGACGCGGCGAGCGCAGGGCGCGTGGGGTACGTCACGTGCACCAGCGTGCACGGGGTGATCGAAAGCCAGCGCGACGAGGTGCTGCGCCGGATCCACAACGAGTCGCTGCTCACGGTGCCGGACGGGATGCCCACGGTCTGGATGGGCCACGAGCAGGGCTTCGTGCCGATGGGCCGGGTGTACGGGCCGGAATTGATGCGGCGCGTCATCGCCGCCACGGCCGGCGGCGCTGACGGCGTAAAGGACGGAGTCCGGAGATCGGAGTTCGGAGGGGAAGAGCAGACGGCGTCCGGCGATCAGCGGCCAGAGGCCGGCATCGGCGGAGATGGGCAGGCCTGCGGTTCGCGACCTCCGACCTCCGACCGCCGAACTCCGGGCGCGAAGCGCGCTGACCTCCGACCTCCGACCTCTGACCTCCGAAGCCACACGCCCTTGGCGCATTTCTTCTACGGCTCCACCGACACCGTCCTCGAGAAGCTCACCGCCAACTTGCGCGCGCGGTACCCGGGCCTCGCCGTTGCAGGGAGCTACTCCCCCCCGTTCCGGCCGCTGGCCGAGGAGGAGTGGCCGGGAGTCATCGACCGGATCGTCGATTCCGGCGCCGCCTTCGTCTGGGTCGGCCTCAGTACGCCGAAGCAGGAGCGGTTCATGGCGGAATTCGTGCGGCGCCTGCGGCGCCGCGCGGATCTCGCGGGAGCGCGGAGACCGGAGAACGGAAGGAGACCAGAGATCGGAGGTCGGAGTTCGGAGATCGAGCCGACGGCGACCGGAGCTCGGAAGGAGCTCACAGATCGGAGTCACGAGAACGGTCTCCCTTCCAAGGATGAAGCGGACTCCGCCGGGCCGCTGACCTCCGAGCTCCGAACTCCGACGCACGAGCCGCGCCACGGCCTCGTCCTGATCGGCGTCGGGGCCGCGTTCGACCTGCACGCAGGGCTGCGCAAGGACTCGCCGGACTGGGTGAAGCGCGCCGGCCTGCAGTGGTTCCACCGCCTCTGCCAGGAACCGAAGCGGCTCTGGCGCCGCTACCTGCACATCGTTCCCGCGTTTCTCTGGCTCAGCGCCCTGCAGGTGCTGGGCATCAAGAAGTACGACCTCGGCCCGGATGCCGAAGGCTGAGCCATTCGGTGCGAAAGGCAACGGAGGAGACGGAGGGGGGCTGTCGGACGGTCGGGGAGATGGAGGTCGGAGGTCAGAGGTCGGAGATCGGAGGTCGGTCAGTTTTTGCAGGAGGAAACAGAGGGGCGGAAGAGCAGAGGGATCTCACGCCCGCTCGCCCCGTTGCCGCGGGGCCGGAGTCGGCTTGCCCTATGAAGCCCTTGGCGGAGTAGGGTCTTGCGGGTCACGCGCGGGGCTCGCTCGAGGCGCAGAGTGCGCAGAGAGCGGTTCGGCGGCACAGGCAGGCGGCGGGTGTCTCCCGGGGGACACCGACCCCGGTGCCCGTGGCCAACCGCCGCCTGCCGATCCATGGCCATCGCTTCTCCTCTCCGCGGCCTCTGCGTCTCGAGTGAGGGTGCCGGCCGAAGGCTCATGTTCTGTGTCTGCGGCTTCCCCGGCGCCCGAACGGGCGTGCAATCAGAAGGAGAAGGGGCGGTGCCGCGGACGCACGGCGGCGTTGGGGCCAAAGCCGCCCACCCGGGCGGAGAGCGCGCGCGAGTTCAGAGGTCGGGAGGATTGCACAGGAGGAAACAGAGGAAACAGGGGGGCGGAAGAGCAGAGGGATCTCACGCCCGCTCGCCCCGTTGCCGCGGGGCCGGAGTCGGCTTGCCCTATGAAGCCCTTGGCGGAGTAGGGTCTCACGGGGCACGCCCGGGGCTCGCTCGAGGCGCAGAGTGCGCAGAGAGCGGTTCGGCGGCACAGGCAGGCGGCGGGTGTCTCCCGGGGGGACACCGACCCCGGTGCCCGGGGGCGACGGCCACGGGGGCACGCCCCGGGCGAACGCGCCCGACGGTGTGTCCGCACGGCGCGTGCCCCGTGGCCAACCGCCGCCTGCCGATCCATGGCCATCGCTTCTCCTCTCCGCGGCCTCTGCGTCTCGAGTGAGGGCGCCGGCCGCGGGCTCTTGTGCCGTGCCGCCGGTTTCCCCGGCGCCCGAACGGGCGTGAGATGCTACAAGGGTTGCTCCTGCTTCTGCGCGCGGTGGGCCGGGCGTGGCATTCACCTCCGTCGGGTGGGCTGGCACCGGGAGAGGAGAGACCGTCAGTTGCGCGACTTTCGCCAGGGTGTCGGGGAAGGAACGGAATCATGGAACTGAACACAATCAGCGAAACAGATCATCGGGGCGGACCATCAGAGGTGCATCGCGAATGGGGCCCGGGGCTGCAGCATCCAGGGTGCCGTGGAGGTCGAAGTCGGCTCTGCCCTATCGAAGCACCAGTGGCCGTGAAGCCTTCCTACAGAGTCTGCGCGAAGTGGAGGCGCCGGGCCGACCTCCTCGAGGCGGGTGAGGTGGTCGTAGAGACTCAAGTCCGTCGAGCATATCAAGCCCGTTCACGAGAGCAGGTTCAGACCTACCTCCGTCTTCTGAAGAAGCGTCTCGGCTTGCTGATCAACTTCAATGACGTCCTTCTGAGGAACGGCATTCGCCGAGTGGTCAACGGCCTCTGACCGGGTGCGGTGCCCCGTGGCCAACCGCCGCCTGCCGATCCATGGCCATCGCTTCTCCTCTCCGCGGCCTCTGCGTCTCGAGTGAGGGTGCCGGCCGAAGGCTCATGTTCTGTGTCTGCGGCTTCCCCGGCGCCCGAACGGGCGTGAGATCAGAAGGAGAAGGAGCGGCGCCGCGGACGCACGGCGGCGTTGGGGCCAACGCCGCCCACCTTGGGGTTGTCGGAAGAGTGGGGCGGCCTGCGCTGCAAAGGTCGGAGCGCGGACGGGCCCGTTGAGCCCGGGTTCCGCCCGCATGCGAGGTCCCGGAGATGCGCGGAAGGAAACGGAGGGGGACGGGTGAAATCTCTCTGCTGTCCCGGTTTCCTCCTGTAGGATTCCTTCCGGATCCTGGATAGGAGACAGCGGAGGGCACGGGGCGGGTTCGTGGCGGAACCCCTCCGTTGCCGTCCGGGCAGTTGGGTACGGTTTTCGTCGTGAACCGCTTCATCCGGTACGTGTTGTTCTTCGCCGCCCTCGGTTTTCTGCTGGCCACGTGGCCGCGGAACCGGACCGAGGCGGACTTCGCCTTCGAGTGGGCCCGCATGGCCGAGGCGGGCGGGCCGGTGCTGCTGCACCCGTTCAACCTGCTGTACCCCGTCATGGCGCGCACGCTGTACGCGCCCCTGCAGGCGATCGGGTGGCCGGGCCGCGCGTACCCGCTGCTTTGCCTCTTCAGCGCCGTGTGCGCCGCGGGGACGGTCGTGGTCTTTGCCCGTTTCTGCTACCGCCGGTACAGCATGCGGCCGGCGAGCTCGCTCGTGGCGGCGTTCCTGCTCCTGTTCTCCTACGGGTTCTGGCGCTACGCCACGGAGGCCTCGGCGTCGGTCCCGGCGATCCTCATGATCCTGCTGGCGCTGTACTACGGGACGGAGCCGCGTGCTGGCGCGCGGCACATGGCGCTCGCCGCGGTGTTCGCCGCCGTGGCGGCGTGCCTGCACGTCGTGAACCTGATCCCCGCCCTGGTCGGCATCCCCGGGGCCTGCCTCGCGCGCCGCGAGCGGAAGGCGCTCGGCGTGTACCTCCTCGTGCTGGCCCTGTTGCTGGGGGCCGTGGTCGGCGCCGTCGCGGCGGCGCAGCCGCTCGAGCGGCGGTTGGGCGCGCCGTTCGCCGGGGTGACGAGCGCCGGGGGGCCCCGGCTGCTCCGGCCGGCGGTGGGTTTCGGACAGGCCCTGGCCTCGGGCAACTTCCTGCTGCGTTTCGCGGGGGCGAGACGGCTGCTGGCCGACATGTTCCCGCACCGCATGCTGGGCGAGGAGTTCTACCTGGGCATGCACGCGCCCTCGCGCGTGCCGTGGTTCCCGTTCCTCACGCTGGGCCTGCTGGTCTTCCTCGCCGTAGGCAGCGCGGTTCGCAGCGTACGGCTCGGCGGCGGGTTCGGCCGCGACCGCGCGAACGGGGCGCCGTCGCACCGCGTGCTCGGCGGCGCGCCGGTCCTGGTGGCGGTGGGCCTGTGGTTCGCGGTGAGTGCGGCCGCGGTAGCGCTCTACGAGCCCGGCAACCCGGAGGGCTGGGTGATGGCGCTTCCCGCGTTCTGGCTGCTCGTCTGCGGGTGGGTCATCGTGCCGCTGGCCCAGCACCGGGCGCTCTGGCTGCCGGCGGCACTGGCCCTGCTGCTGCTCGTGCACAACGTCGTCGGCGGCATCGGCATGCTGCGCGACCCGGCGGGGGACTACAACGCGCGGAAGACGGCGTGGATCCTGGCGCACGCGAAACCGGGTGACGTGATCCTCACGGCGGAAAACCCCGTGTTCTTGCGCTACCTGCGCTACCGGGCGACGGACGTGACGGTGCTGGACCTGCGCCGGGTGCCGCCGGACGCGCTGGACGCGACGGTGGCGCAAGCCGCGGCGCGGGGTGGCCGGCTGTACGCGCTCAGCGACGTGTTCGAGCAGCCGCCGAGCCAACGCGTGCGCTTCCCAAGTCCTCCGCCCGGATCAGCGCGTTCGCCGCCGTCCTCCGCCCGGACTTCCGGCAAGTCGCCTGGGACGAGTTCGGCGGCGTGTGGGAACGCTCGGCCGGTGAGCCGTAGCGCCGAAGAAAGCGCGAAGAGCTGTCGACCAGCCGGCCGTCGCTGCCGCGGCACGGCGCTCTGAGAGCGCTGCTACACGAGGGCCGCTGTAGCACCGCTCTACGAGCGGCCAACCGGCGGCGTGCGAGGGCACGGCGCTCACAGAGCGCTGCTACACTTTCCGACCGTCCGACTGTCCGACTGTCCGACTGTCTTACCGTCCCAGCTTCCTCCTTCCCCTCCGTTTCCTCCTGTGCAATCTGCCCGACCCCGCTGAACTCACGCCCTCTCTCCGCCCGGGTGGGCGGCGTTGGCCCCAACGCCGCCGCGCGTCCGCGGCACCGCCCCTTCTCCTTCTGATCTCACGCCCGTTCGGGCGCCGGGGAAACCGCAGACACAGAACATGAGCCTTCGGCCGGCGCCCTCACTCGAGACGCAGAGGCCGCGGAGTCCGGAGGGGAGAGCGCCGCCGGCAGGGCAGGCGGCGGGGAGGGTCACGGACCGTGGACCGAGCGGGCACACCGCAAGCGTGCCCGACGGTCCGCGGTCCACTGCCCGGCCGTACCGCCAGGGGGACGGCCGCCCCGCCGCGCGGGGCCTCCCGCCGCCTGGCGTCCATGGCAAAACGCCCTCTGCGCACTCTGCGCCTCGAGCGAGCCCCGGGCGTGACCCGTGAGACCCTATTCCGCCAAGGGCTTCATAGGGCAAGCCGACTCCGGCCCCGCGGCAACGGGGCGAGCGGGCGTGAGATCCCTCTGCTCTTCCGCCCCTCTCTGTTGCCTCCTGCAGAAACTGACCGACCGCCGATCTCCGACCTCTGAACTCCGTCTCCCCGACCTCTGAACTCCGACCTCCGCACGGCCAACCGTCCGACGGACCCCCGCCCCTCCGCTTCTCCGCCGGCGGGGGGGGGGTGGATTGGCCGGTTCTCGCCGCCGCCGTTATTGGCGCTTCCGCGGGCTCGCGCGGGTGACGTAAGATCCCGGGATGCGCGGGTTGACGGGACAAGGGGGGGGGCAGGCTCTGCGCGCGGCGCTGTGGCTGGCGGTAGCGGCCGCCTTCCTGGCCTTCACGCCGGGCAACCACAGCGAGGCGGAGGACGCGTTCGACTACGCCTGGCGGGTCGAGCGCGCGCCCGCCACCAGCCTGCTCCACCCGCACCACCTGCTCTACGAACCGCTCGGGCGGATCGCCTGGCGTGCCGTTTCCGCGTTCGACCCGGCCCGACGCGCCTTCCCGGTCCTGGTCGCGCTCAGCAAGGCGGCGGCCCTGCTGGGCCTCACGCTGTTTCACCGGATCCTGGTTCGCCGCGTCGGGCTTGGCGCGGGCACGGCCGATGCGTTCACGCTGCTGCTGGCCTTCTCCTACGGGTACTGGCGGTACGCGGCGGAGGCGGAGGTGTACGCGCCCGCCGCCGCCGCGGCGCTCGGACTCTGTCTCGCGGCGATGTCGCCCCGTACCGGGTTGAGGCACGGGGCAGCCACGGGACTGCTTGCGGCGCTCGCGATCCTGGCGCACGCGGCCAACTTCACGCTCGCCTGCGTGGCGGTTCCGGTCGGCCTGCTGTTGCAGCGGCGCGTTCGCGACCTGGCCGTCTACACGGCAGTTGCCGCCGCGATCCTCCTGGCAGCCTACGGCGCCGCGTTCGGGCCCCGCCTGCGCGGACCATCCGAACGGGACGGCGCCGCACCCGCGGAAAGGGGGGTTTCGGGAACCAACCTGGCTCGCGGCGTCGTCGCGCTGGGCCAGGACGTCGTCTCGGGCAACTTCCTGTTCGCCTGGCCCGGCGCGGCCGACCGCCTCGAGCGCCTCTTTCCCCACCGGCAGTTGCAGGAGGAGCTGTTCGCGGGCCGCCACGCGGACCGCCTCGGCCGCGTGGCGCCCCTGGTCACGCTGCCGCTCCTGCTTGCGGCGTTCGCCTGGACGCTGGCCGCCGGCCTCCGGCGCCCGGCCGCCGACCTCCGTTCTCCGGTCTCCGGCCCCCGACCTCCCCCCGCTCCAGCCTCCGGGCTTCCGCCGACGTCCTTCCGCTTCTTCCTCCTTCCCGCCTGGTTCGTCAGCTACGCGGCCTTCATCCTCTGGTTCGAGCCGGGCAACCCGGAGATGTGGGTGCTGGGCCTGGCGCCGCTCTGGCTCTGCACGGCGGTGTGGTTCGCGCGCGGTGACACGGCACGTTTCCCGGAGGGCCTGGCGGCGGGCCGCGACGGACCGGTTCCCGTCAACTCGCCCCGCGGATCGTTCGGCACCGCGGCGCCCTGGCTGCTGGCGCTGGCGCTGCTCGCGCACAACGGGCTCGCGGGTATGCGGCTGATCGCCTCACCCGATGCGGACTACAACGCGCGGAAGGCGGCGTGGGTGATCGGGGAGGCGCGCGAGGGCGACCTGGTCCTCACGTGGGACAACCAGGTCTTCTCGCGCTACCTGCGCTACCACGCGAAGGCGCGCGTGGAGAATCTGTTCACCGCCGGCGATACGCGGCTGGCGTCGCTGCGCGATGAGCTGGCGTCGGGCACGAACCGCGTGTTCGCAATGTCGGACGTCTTCGCCCCGCCGCCGTACCTGCGGCGGCTTCAACCCGGCCGGTACCCGGCGCTGCGGGCGTTCGGGGAGTCGGTGCAGCCCCTGTTCCGCAACGTGCGCGACGACGAGTTCGGCGGCGTCTGGACGGTATCCGCGCCGCCGAAGTCGCCCGCCATGCGCCAGCCCTGATCGCGGTGTTGGAGAGCGGAGGCCGTGCGGAGGTCGGGGAGACGGAGGTCAGAGGTCGGGGAGACGGAGTTCGAGGTCGGAGATCGGAGGTCGGTCAGTTCTTGCAGGAGGCAACGGAGGGGGGAGCGGAAGAGCAGAGGGATCTCACGCCCGCTCGCCCCGTTGCCGCGGGGCCGCAGTCGGCTTGCCCTACGAAGCCCTTGGCGGAGCAGGGTCTCGCGGGTCACGCCCGGGGCTCGCTCGAGGCGCAGAGTGCGCAGAGAGCGTTTCGGCGGCACAGGCAGGCGGCGGGTGTCTCCCGGTGGGACACCGACCCCGGGAACCGGGGTCGACGGCCACGGGGGCACGCCCCGGGCGAACGTGCCCGACGGTGTGTCCGCCCGGCGCGTGCCCCGTGGCCAACCGCCGCCTGCCGATCCATGGCCATCGCTTCTCCTCTCCGCGGCCTCTGCGTCTCGAGTGAGGGCGCCGGCCGAAGGCTCATGTTCTGTGTCTGCGGTTTCCCCGGCGCCCGAACGGGCGTGAGATCAGAAGGAGAAGGGGCGGTGCCGCGGACGCACGGCGGCGTTGAGGCCAACGCCGCCCACCCGGGCGGAGAGAGGGCGTGAGTTCAGGGGTCGGGCGGATTGCACAGGAGGAAACAGAGGAAACGGAGGGTGGGCGGAAGAACAGTGGGATCTCACGCCCGCTCGCCCCGTTGCAGCGGGGCGCCCGCTGTGGCCCGGGGCTCACTCGAGACGCAGAGCCCGCGGAGCCCGGAGGGGAGAGCGCCACCGGGAGGGCAGGGCGCCGGAGTCCGAAGGATGCGGCTTGCTGTGGGACAAATGTCCCCCTATAGTCCCACTTCGTGTCAGGGGGCGAGTGAGGCTGCGGCAGCGGGGTGCATGACGATTCACGCTGAACAGCTCGGGGCACCCGCGGTCATCGACCGGGCCGGGGCGGCGCGGCGGGTGACGGGCGCAACAGCGGTCCAGGAGCCTTTCCGCTACTGGGGGCGGTGGTTCCGCAACACGCTCTTCCTGCTCCTGGTCGACACGTACGTTCTCTGGCTTGCTCTCGTTTTCGGCGACACCGTGCTCCAGGCCCTGCGGGGTATTCCGATCCAGATCGGGCGCGGCCTGGTGATTCTCCCGATGTGGTGGGCCGGCGCCGTGGCCCTGCGCGTGGTTCCGGGGTGGGGGACGAACGCGGTCGAGCACCTGCGCCGCACGGAGCTGCTGCTCGCCGGGGTCTTCGCCGCCGTCACCGCGGCCCTGGTGCTGGTGCCGCCGACGGCCCGGGTGAGCCGCATCACGTTCCTGGTGGCGTTCGCCTCGTGTGCCGTGCTGGTCCCGCTGGCGCACGCGCTGGTCCGCGGCCTTCTCATCCGGCTCGGCGAGTGGGGCGTGCCGGTCGCGATCTACGGCAACGACACGACGGCGGCGTACGCGGTGAACGCGATGCTCGAAGAGCCCGGCCTCGGGTACCGTCCGCTCGGCGTGTTCGACGACGAGGCGGAGCCGGGCGAGCGCATTCACGGCATCCCGGTGCTGGGCCGGACGGACGGGTGGTCGGCCGGTGCGCCGTTCGCCGTGCTGGGCGCACCGAACATGACACGCCAACGGCTGATGGCCCTGCTCGAGGGCCCGCTCTCGCACTACCGGCGGGTGGTGATCCTTCCGGACCTGTTCGAGGGTCCCTCGCTCTGGGTGAAGCCGCGCGACTTCCTCGGCGTACTGGGCCTGGAACTGGCGAGCAGCCTGCTCAGCCCGGTCGCCCGGCACGCCAAGTACTGGGGCGAGCGGCTCACGGTCGTCGTGTTCGCGCCGCTCTGGGTGCCGCTGCTGTTCCTGCTTTCGCTGGCGATCCGCGCGGAGGACGGCGAGTTCCCGTTCTTCCTCCAGGAGCGCATGGGGCGGGGCGGACGGCTGTTCCGCGTGATCAAGTTCCGCACGATGCGCCCGGACGCGGAGGAGGTCCTGGCGCGTGAACTCCTCCAGGACGAGGGCCTGCGGGAGGAGTGGGCATCGAGCTGCAAGCTGCGAAATGACCCGCGGATCACGCGGGTGGGGCGGTTCCTCCGGCGGACCTCGCTCGACGAGGTGCCGCAACTGGTCAACGTGCTGATCGGCGACATGTCGCTCGTGGGACCCCGCCCGCTGCCGTCCTACCACCACGCGCAACTGCCGGAAAAGGCGCGGCGGCTGCGCGAGCAGGTGCTGCCCGGCGTGACGGGGCTGTGGCAGGTATCCGGGCGCAGCGCGACGGGCACGGCCGGGATGGAGCGGTGGGACAGCTACTACGTGCGGAACTGGTCGCTCTGGCTGGACCTGGTCATTCTCGCCCGCACTGCCCGCGCCGTGTTCCGCGGCCAGGGCGCCTGGTAGGGCGGCCGCCCGGCGCGTCGAACCGGTCGAACCCTTCCGGCTTCCCGCGGGCCGCGGCAGGCCGCTCCCGCGCCGCCCTGTCGGCTCGCCCCTCCCGGTTCCTGCGGCCCGCCGGCGCGCGACGTCTGGCGCCCCGGCCACGGAACGGGGCCGGGCGGTGTCCGGCGCACCCGGCCCGCGGCGGACCGGTCTTGCCGCGGCCGGCGCGGAGCGGTAAAGTCCGCGGCGTTTCGCGCAAGGGAGTCCCGCACGATGAGCACCGACGCCGAGGACAACGAGTACCGGGCGCAGCGGATCGGGAACCTCGAGCGGCTCGAGTCGCTGGGGTACCTGCCGTACGGGCGCGCTTTCGAGCGCACGGGCCGGCTGGCGGAGATCCGGGCTTCGTTCGCGGAAGGCGGGACCGCGCGCGCCGCCGGCCGGCTGGTGGCGCTGCGCGACATGGGCAAGAGCGTGTTCGCGCACCTGCAGGACGCCACGGGCCGGTTCCAGGTCTACTTCCGCAAGGATGCCCTGGCGAGGACGGGCTTCGCGGCGTTCAAGCATCTCGACCTCGGCGACCACATCGGCGTGGAGGGGACGCTGTTCACGACCCGGACCGGCGAGCCGACGATCAAGGTGGCCGCGTGGACGCTGCTGTCGAAGGCCCTGCTGCCGCTGCCGGAGAAGTGGCACGGGCTGCAGGACGTCGAGACTGCGCTACCGCCAGCGTTACCTCGACCTGGTCGCGAATCCCGAGGTCGTGCCGCCTGTTCGACCGGCGGGCGGCCGTCGTCCGCGAGATGCGCCGTTTCCTCGCCGGAGCGCGGCTTCCAGGAGGTGGAGACGCCCATGATGCAGCCGATCGGCGGGCGGGGCCGCGGCGCGCCCGTTCGAGACGCGCTACGACGCGCTCAGCGCCGACATGTTCCTGCGCATCGCGCCGGAGCTGTACCTGAAGCGGCTGCTGGTGGGCGGGTTCGACAAGGTGTTCGAGCTGAACCGCAATTTCCGCAACGAGGGGTTGGAGCCGCTCGCACAATCCCGAGTTCACCATGCTGGAGATCTACGAGGCCTACGGCGACGTGCGGACGATGAAGGCGCTGGTCGAGGCGACTGGTCACCCACGTGGCGGAGAAGGTGTTCGGCACGCTGCAGGTCGGCAGCGAGGAGCAGCCCGGTCGACCTGACCCCGCCGTGGCGCGAGGTGGCCTACCACGACCTGATCTCGGAGGCCGCCGGCGAGCCGACTGGTTCGGGCCCTGGGCCCGGAGGCCGGCGCGCGCGCGCGGCGCGGCTGGGCGTCGACGTGCGACCCGGCCTGGGGCCCGCTGGAGATCGACCCACGAGATCTACGAGAAGCTCGTGGAGAAGACGCTGAGCCACGCCGACGTTCGTGACCCGGCTGCCGGCGGAGCTGGTGCCGCTGGCCAAGCGGTGCGCCGACGACCCGTCGGTGGTGGACGTGTTCGAGCTGGTGATCGGCGGCCGGGAGATCGCCCCGGCCTACACCGAGCTGAACGATCCGCTCGAGCAGCGCCGGCGCCTCGAGGCCCAGGCCGGCGGCGATGCCGGCGAAGATCGACGAGGATTTCCTGACCGCGCTGGAGCACGGCATGCCGCCCGGCCGGCGGCATGGGCGTGGGCATCGACCGGCTGGTGATGATCCTGACCGGGGCCGAGGCCATCCGCGACGTCATCCTCTTCCCCCAGATGCGCGCCCTGTGAGCGGCCGG
Organism: uncultured bacterium; assembly: GCA_963744655.1. GTDB lineage: Bacteria > Verrucomicrobiota > Kiritimatiellia > PWTM01 > PWTM01 > CAVUUJ01. The sequence goes on from CAVUUJ010000004.1 coordinate 157,077, forward strand.
AGGGCGGTCCGCAGGACGGTCGGACCGTGGGGCGCCGCGGGCGCACGGCGGCGTTGCGGCCAACGCCGCCCATCCGGGCGGAGAGCGCGCGCGAGTTCAGGGGTCGGGAGGATTGCACAGGAGGAAACAGAGGCAACGGAGAGGGGCGGAAGAGCAGAGGGATTTCACGCCCGCTCGCCCCGTGGCCGCGGGGCCGGAGTCGGCTTGCCCTACGAAGCCCTTGGCGGAGTAGGGTCTCACGGGTCACGCCCGGGGCTCGCTCGAGGCGCAGAGTGCGCAGAGGGCGGTTCGGCGGCACAGGCAGGCGGCGGGTGTCTCCCGGGGGACACCGACCCCGGTGCCCGTGGCCCACCGCCGCCTGCCGATCCATGGCCATCGCTTCTCCTCTCCGCGGCCTCTGGGGCTCTGCGTCTCGAGTGAGGGTGCCGGCCGAAGGCTCATGTTCTGTGTCTGCGGTTTCCCCGGCGCCCGAACGGGCGTGAGATCAGAAGGAGAAGGAGCGGCGCCGCGGGCGCGGGTGCCTGTCCTGTGCGCTTGCGGAGGGGGGGCGCGGGCGGTAAGAATGGCTGCCGTGCGCGACGTGCCGACCCCGAGCCGATGAAACTGCCTTTTTCGCTCTTCCTGGCGCTGAAGTATCTCCGGCCCAAGCGGACCTTTCTCTCGGTCGTCACGGTGCTCTCGGTCCTGGGCGTGCTGCTGGGCGTCGCCGTGCTGATCGTCGTGCTCTCGGTGATGAGCGGCTTCGACGAGATGTGGCGGGAGAAGATCCTCGCGTTCAACGCGCACATCACCGTGGTCGGCGATGGACCCGGACGAGGCGGACGCGGCGTGGTGCGAGCGCATCGCTCGCCGTGCCCGGCGTGTCGGGTGCCGCGCCGTTCCTGCAGGGCCTCGTCTTCGTCAGGCCGCGAGGGGGCGTTCATGACCCCGGTGCTGCGGGGCGTCGATCCCGACCGGGAAGCGCACGGTGAGCCGGGTGCCCGAGCACATGCGTCGAGGGCGTTTTCTCCCTGCGGGACGACGAGCGTCGTGATCGGCTCGGACCTGGCGGCCCGGCTCGACGCGCGGGTGGGCGACCGCCTGCTGGTCTACTCGCCCCAGGGCTTTCTGTCCTCGGACGAGATGCGCCTGCCGGAGGAGATGACCGTGGCGGGGATTTTCGAGCTCGGGATGTACGACTTCGACGTCGGCTACGCGCTCTGCTCGCTGGGCACGCGCCCGGGACCTGTTCGGCGGCGGGCTACGGGGTGCACGGGCGTCAGGTGATGACCCGCGACCCCTACCGGGCGGCCGACGACCGCCGCGGCCCTGCGAGGACGTGCTGGAGCCCGGCCGCGACGTCCGGACCTGGATGGAACTGAACCGGCAGCTCTTCGCCGCGCTGCGGGTCGAGAAGAACATGATGTTCTTCCTGCTGATCTTCATCACCGTCGTGGCGGCCTTCGGGATCACCAACACGCTGATCACGCGTGACGGTGCAGAAGACGCGCGAGATCGGCCTGCTCAAGGCGCTCGGCTTCGCGTCCGGCGGCATCATGCGGGTGTTCTTCTGGCAGGGCTGGATCGCCGGGGTGCTGGGCACGGCCAGCGGGGTGGGGGTGGGGCTGCTGGCCCTCGCGCGGCGCAACGACCTGATGTTCTTCCTGTCGCACCGGCTCGGGCTGGACCTGTTGCCCGAGGAGCTGTACCAGCTGAGCGAGATCCCCGCGAGCACCTCGGCCGGGGACGTGCTGGCCGTTTGCGTGTCGGTGCTCGTGATCTGCACCCTGGCGGGCATCGTGCCCGCCTACCGGGCGGCCCGCCTCGACCCGGCCCGCGCGCTGAGGTACGAGTGAGCACCCGGCGGGAGGACCGGCCGGAACCCGCGAGGCGCCTGCGATGAGCGAAGACCGCGACATCCTGGTGGAGACGGCGGAGGTCCACAAGGCCTACCGCGTGGGCGGCCGCGAGCTCGAGGTGCTCCGCGGGGTGACCCTGCGCGCCGCGCGCGGCGAGACCCTGGCCGTCGTCGGCGCGAGCGGCGCGGGCAAGACCACCCTGCTCAACGTGCTCGGCGGGCTCGACCGGCCGACGTCCGGGCGGGTGCTCTTCGAGGGGCGGGACCTGTACGGCCTGACCGGCGCCGCCCGCACGCGCATCCGGGCGCGCCGGATCGGCTTCATCTTCCAGGCCTTCCACCTGCTGCCCGAGCTGGACCTGGTCGAGAACGTCATGCTCCCGGTCATGAGCCGCTGGGACTGGATCCGCCGCGCGGGGGCCGCGCGGCGCCGTGCGATCGAGCTTATCGAGCGCGTCGGCCTGGGAGACCGCGCGGACCACCGTCCCGACGAGCTGTCCGGCGGGGAGCAGCAGCGCGCGGCGCTGGCGCGCGCCCTGATGAACGACCCGGACCTGGTCCTGGCCGACGAGCCCACCGGCAACCTCGACTCCGGGACGGGGGCGCGCGTGATGGACGTGCTCTTCGACCTGCTGGCGGACGGCCGCAGGGCGCTCGTGCTGGTGACGCACAACCCCGCCCTCGCGGGGCGCTGCGGGCGCAGGGTGGCGCTGCGGGATGGCGCGAGCGCGGCCGGGGTGGTATAGACGACGCGCGGAACGCGGCGGCACGAGCGGAGGCGGCATGAAGATCTACCTGAACGGCAAGCTGGTGGGGAAGCGGGAGGCGTGCGTCTCGGTGTTCGACCACGGCCTGCTCTACGGCGACGGCATCTTCGAGGGGATCCGCGCCTACAACGGCCGCGTGTTCATGCTGGAGGAGCACGTCGACCGCCTGTACGACTCGGCCAAGGCCATCGCGCTGGAGATCCCCCTGCTCCAGGCGGGCGATGAGCGCGGTCGTCGTGGACACCTGCCGCGCCAACCGCGTGCGGGACGGCTACGTGCGGCTCGTGGTGACCCGCGGCGTGGGCACGCTGGGGCTGAACCCCTTCGTCTGCCGGAAGCCGCAGGTCATCTGCATCGCGGCCGCCATCCAGCTCTACCCGAAGGAACTCTACGAGAAGGGGCTGTCGGTCATCACGGCCGGCACGGTGCGGAACCACCCCGAGGCGGTCAACCCGCGGATCAAGAGCCTCAACTACCTCAACAACGTGCTGGCGAAGATCGAGGCGATCAACGCCGGCGTGATGGAGTGCATCCTGCTCAACCCGCAGGGCTACGTGGCCGAGGCGTCGGGCGACAACGTCTTCGCCGTGCGGGGCAAGACGCTGACGACGCCGCCCGCGTGGTGCGGCGCCCTCGCGGGCATCACGCGCGCGGCGGTGATGCGGCTGGCCCGCGAGCAGGGCTACGAGGTCCGCGAGGACGTGATGTCGCGCTACGACCTCTACACGGCCGACGAGGTCTTCCTGACCGGCACGGCGGCCGAGCTGATCGGCGTGGTGGGGATCGACCGCCGCGTGATCGGCAACGGGAAGCCGGGTCCCGTCTCCCGCCGGCTGGGCCGCCTGTTCGCCGAGCACGCGCGCGGCACGGGCACGCCGATCCGCGGCTGACCCGCCCCGCCCCGCGGAGCCGCGGCGGACGGCCCGATATCGGCCGCGACAAATCGCCCGCGCCGCCCTACGATGCCCGGGCGGTGGCCCGCGGGCGGCGGGAACGGCAGGCGGAGCCCAATCGAACCATGCAGTGCGAGATATGCCACGAGAAGCCGGCGACGGTGCACCTGACCCAGGTCGTCGACGGCAACGTGAAGAAGCTGCACCTGTGCAGCGGGTGCGCCGAGCAGAGCGGCATCGACCTGCAGGGGCCGGTGTCGATCGCCGACCTGCTGCTCGGCCTCGGCACGCCCGGTGCGGAGGAGGAGAAGGACGCCGGGGGGTCCTGCCCGCACTGCCACCTCAAGATGTCCGACTTCAAGAAGACCGGCCGGCTGGGCTGCCCGCGCTGCTACGAGAGCTTCGCCCGGGACCTGGGCGGCCTGGTGCGCGCCATGCACCGCCACGAGCAGCACCACGGCAAGATCCCCCGGGACCGCGAGGCGCACCTGCGGGCCGCGGCGGAACAGGCGCAGCTGCAGCGGGAGCTTGACCGCGCCGTCGCCGCGGAGCGGTTCGAGGAGGCGGCGGCCCTGCGCGACCGGCTCCGCGCCCTTCGCGCGGGCGACGGGGAACCCGGCAAGACGGCCGGGGGGGAGACGCCGTGAACGTGGCCGAGCTGCTGGCGCGGCCGCACGCCTGGATGGCGGGGGGCGAAAGCGACCCGGTCGTGGTGAGCAGCCGCGTGCGGCTCGCCCGGAACCTCGAGGAGGCGGCGTTCCCCGACTGGGCCGGGGAGGAGGAGCGCGTCCGCGTCTGGGAGCGGCTCCGGGCGGCCCTGGTGCCCCTCCCGGTGCTGGACGGTCCGGTCACGGCCGCCAACGAGGAGTTGAGCGACCTCGAGCGCGCCCTGCTCTTCGAGCGCCACCTCGTCAGCCGGGAGCACGCGGCGCGCGGGCGCGGCAGCGGCGTCATGCTGCGCGCCGATGAGTCGGTCGCGGTGATGGTGAACGAGGAGGACCACCTGCGGATGCAGGCCCTCGGGCCCGGCCTCGACCTGCAGCGCACCTGGCAACGGATCAACGAGGTCGACGACCAGGTCGAGGGGGTCGTGCCCTACGCCTTCTCGCCGCGGCTGGGCTACCTGACCGCCTGCCCGAGCAACGTCGGCACCGGCCTGCGGGCCAGCGTCGATGCTGCACCTGCCCGGCCTGGTGCTGATGGACGAGATGGAGGCGGTCGTCCACGGGGTTCGACAAGATCGGCCTGGCCGTGCGCGGGCTGTGGGGCGAGGGCACCGAGGCCCACGGCAACATGTTCCAGATCTCCAACCAGATGACCCTGGGCGAGAAGGAGGAGGAGATCGTCCGCAACCTCGAGCAGGTCGTGCTCGAGGTCGCGGAGCACGAGCGGAACGCGCGCGCTCCGCCTGCTGGAGCAGCGGGAAACGCTGCTGCGCGACCAGGTCGGCCGCGCCGTAGGCATCCTGTCGCAGGCGCACATCCTCAGCTCGAAGGAGGCCCTCGATCTCCTGTCCGCCTTGCGGCTGGGCATCGAGATGGGTATAGTCAAGGGGCTGGACCGCGGCGCGGTCGACGAGCTCCTGGTGATGATGCAGCCGGCGCACGTTCAGACGTGCTGAGGGCAAAGAACTTAAGCCGCACGAGCGGGACCGGGCCCGGGCGGTCGTGGTACGCGGCCGCCTGGCGGAGGCGATGAAGCGCCGCCGAGGGAGAAAGAAGAAGGATGAATAACTTCACCCCGAGAGCCCAGCAGGTGCTGCAACTGGCCCGCCAGGAGGCGGAGCGGTTCAACCACGGGTACGTGGGCACCGAGCACCTGCTGCTGGGGCTGATTGCGCTGGGCCAGGGCGTGGCGGTCAACGTGCTTGAGAAGATGGGCGTCGATCTCGAGACCGTGCGGCTGGAGGTGGAGAAGGCGGTCGGCCTGGGGCCCGAGACCAAGACGGTCGGCAACATCCCGTTCACCCCGCGGGTCGAAGAAGGTGCTCGCGCTGGCCGGCAGCGAGGCGCAGGCGCTGAACCACTCCTACGTGGGCACCGAGCACATCCTGCTCGGCCTGCTCCGCGAGGGCGAGGGCGTCGCGGCGCGCAGTGCTGCGGAACCTGGAGTGGACCTCGAGAAGACGCGCGTCGAGATCATGAAGGAGCTGGACCCCGACTTCGAGCCGGACGCCGTGTCCGAGGGCGAGGGCGAACGCCCGGACGCCGCCGGCGAGCCGTCCGCGGGCGGGGCGCAGCCGCGCAAGACCAAGACGCCGGCGCTGAGCACCTTCGGCCGCGACCTGACCGAGCTGGCGCGCAAGGACGAGCTGGACCCCGTGATCGGGCGCGCCAGACGAGATCGAGCGGGTCATCCAGATCCTCTGCCGCCGCACCAAGAACAACCCGGTGCTGCTCGGCGAGGCCGGCGTGGGCAAGACGGCCATCGTCGAGGGGCTGGCCCAGGCGATCGTGGCGGGCGACGTGCCCGAACTGCTGCGCGACAAGAAGGTCGTCACGCTGGACATGGCCCTGATGGTCGCCGGCACCAAGTACCGCGGCCAGTTCGAGGAGCGGATCAAGGCGGTCATGGACGAGATCCGGCGCGTCAAGAACATCATCCTGTTCATCGACGAGCTGCACACCATCGTCGGCGCCGGCTCGGCCGAGGGCGCCATGGACGCCTCGAACATCATCAAGCCGGCCCTGTCGCGCGGCGAGCTGCAGTGCGTCGGCGCGACGACGCTGAACGAGTACCGCAAGTTCATCGAGAAGGACGCGGCGCTGGAGCGCCGCTTCCAGACGGTGCGGGTGCGACGAGCCGACCGTCGAGGAGACGGTCGAGATCCTCAAGGGGTTCGCGCAGCCGCTACGAGGAGCACCACCACGCCGAAGTACACCGACGAGGCCCTCGAGGCTCGCGGCCGAGCTGTCCGACCGCTACCTCACCGGACCGCTTCCTGCCGGACAAGGCGATCGACGTGATCGACGAGGCCGGCGCCCGCGCCCGCATCGGCACGATGACCCGCCCGCCCGACCATGCAGGAGCAGGAGACGGCAGATCGAGGAGATCCGGCAGCAGAAGGAAGAGGCGATCAGCGAGCAGCGCTTCGAGGAGGCCGCCGCGCTTCCGCGACGAGGAGCGGCAGGCCCGCGAGGAGCTGGAGCAGCATGATCGAGACGTGGCGCAAGGAGCCGGGACGAGACAGGTCGTGACGTCACGGACGAGGACATCATGGCCGTCGTGTCCAAGTGGACCGGCGTGCCGCTCGAAGCAGCATGGAAGAGCAGGAGCTGGCGCGCCTGCTGCGAGATGGAGAAGGAGCTCGAGCAAGACGGTCATCGGCCAGGCCGAGGCCGTCGCGGCCATCTCCAAGGCCCTGCGCCGCTCGCGGGCGGACCTCAAGGACCCGCGCCGGCCGATCGGCTCGTTCATCTTCCTCGGCCCGACCGGCGTCGGGCAAGACGCTGCTGGCCAAGGCGCTGGCCGAGTTCATGTTCGACGACGCCGACGCGCTGATCCAGATCGACATGTCGGAGTACATGGAGAAGTTCACCGTCTCGCGGCTGGTCGGCTCGCCGCCGGGCTACGTCGGGTACGAGGAGGGCGGGCAGCTGACCGAGAAGGTGCGGCGCCGGCCGTACTCGGTGGTGCTGTTCGACGAGGTCGAGAAGGCGCACCCGGACGTGATGCACATGCTGCTGCAGATCCTGGAGGAGGGGAAGCTGACCGACAGCCTCGGGCGCACGGTCGACTTCCGGAACACGGTCGTCATCCTGACCTCGAACCTCGGCGCGGGGTTCCTCAAGCAGGGCGCCGGGCTGGGCTTCGGCGGGACCACGGACGAGGCCGTCTACGAGCAGCTGAAGACGCAGATGCTCGAAGAGGCGAAACGCGTGTTCAAGCCCGAGCTGCTCAACCGGATCGACGACATGATCGTCTTCCGTCCGCTGAACCGCGAGGATCTCGTGTCGATCCTGGACCTGGAGATGGGCAAGATCGCGGCGCGCATCGGCAAGTCGCGCGGCGTGGAACTGCGGCTCTCCCAGGCGGCCAAGGACTTCCTGATCGACAAGGGCTACAACCCCGAGTACGGCGCCCGGCCCATGCGCCGCGCCGTCGAGCGGCACCTCGAGGACCCGCTGGCCGAGGCCGTGCTGGGCGGCCAGGTCGGCGAGGCCGGCGTCGTGGAGGTGGACGTGGAGGAGGACCGCCTGCGCTTCCGCCAGCTCGCCGGGGCGGAGTCGCCCGGGACGCCCTGATGCGGTCGCGCGGACCCCGCCGCCGGGGCAGGCGGCCGTGAGCGCCGGGTTCGACGAGGCGGCCCTCGACCGGGCGCTGGCGCGCGGGGCGGCCCTGGGGCGGCTGGCCGGCCGGGTGGTCCGCTACCATCGCCGGGACGCCTTCGACGCGCTCGGCCGCGCCTTCCCCGAACGTTCGCCGGCGGAGATCGGCGCCCTGGTGGACGCCATGTACGCGCACTTCGGCAGGTGCGCCGTGGAGGTGCGCTGGCTGCGCCGCCATGGCAGGGCGTACGCCGGCGCGCGCATCCGGTGGGACGGCCGGGGCGTGATCGACCGGCTCCTGGAGGCGGGCCGCGGCGCGCTGCTGCTCACGGCGCACACGGGCAACTGGGAGCTCCTGTGCACGACCACCCCGCTCAACGGCTGGCCCGTGGCCATCGTGGCGAAGGCCGTCAAGAACCGGTACGCCGACGCGTGGGTGAACCGCCGCCGCGGCCGCTTCGGGCTGCGCGTGCTCCCGGCCCGGCGGTCTTACCGGGCGTGCGTCCGGACGGTCCGCGACAACGGGCTGCTAGGCTTCGTGCTGGACCAGAACATGATCCGGACCGAGGGCGTGTTCGTGGAGTTCTTCGGCCGGCCGGCCTGCACCACCCCCGGCCTCGCGCACCTCGCGGCCCGCACCGGCACGCCGGTCGTGCCCGTCTTCGGCTCGCGCGACGCCGCCGGCCGCCACCTCGTCGAGGTCGGGGCCGCGCTCGACCCGCCGGCGGGAACGGATGAGCCCGCCCTTCGCGAGGCCACCCAGGCTTACACCCGCCTGATCGAGGCCTTCGTGCGCGCGCACCCGGAGCAGTGGACCTGGGGACACCGCCGGTGGCGCACGAAGCTGCCCGCGCCCGGCGCGTGAGACCGGCCCGGGCCGTGCCGGGAACGGCCTTTCGCCGCCGCGCGGCGGCCAAACGGCGTGACAGGGGGAGGCGGCAGGGCGTATAAAGCGCGGTTCCGGGGCCGGGGAAGGCGCGGGGAGGCACGGTCCAAGCCTTGGACGACCTGCGGCGCCGGCCTTCCGGGGCTTGGACGTCCGAACGCCCTCCTCCCCGGCGGGCGCGCGGCGCGCCGGGCGGGATGTCAATATGCAGTGGCTACTCAAAAAGATCATCGGCACGAAGAACGAGCGCGACGTGCAAGCGGCTGCGGCCGCTGGTGGAGCGGATCAACGAGCTGGAGGAGGAGTACCAGGCGCTCTCCGAGGAGCGAGCTGCGGGCCAAGACCGCCGAGTTCCAGGCAGCGCCTGGCCGGCGGGCGAGACGCTCGACGACCTGCATGTGCGAGGCCTTTGCCGTCGGTCAAGAACGCCTGCCGCCGGCTTGTGGGCACGACGGTCGAGGTGTGCGGCCACGAGCTGACGTGGGACATGGTTCCCTTCGACGTGCAGCTCATCGGCGGCATCGTGCTGCACCAGGGCAAGATCGCCGAGATGGCCACCGGCGAGGGCAAGACCCTGGTCGCCACCATGCCCGCTCTACCTCAACGCCCTGACCGGGCAAGGGCGTGCACCTGGTCACGGTCAACGACTACCTGGCCCGGCGCGACTGCGCAGTGGATGGGCGCGCGTCTACAGCTACCTCGGGCTGACCGTGGGCTGCATCCAGAACCAGATGACGCCCCGAGGAGCGGCGCGAGGAGTACGCCTGCGACATCACCTACGGCACCAACAGCGAGTTCGGCTTCGACTACCTGCGCGACAAGGCATGGCCTATCGAGCCCGAAGAGCCAGGTGCAGCGCGGCTACTACTACGCGATCATCGACGAGGTCGACAGCATCCTGATCGACGAGGCGCGCACGCCGCTGATCATCTCCGGCCCGGCGCCGTACTCCGTCGCACCAGTACTACGAGCTGAAGCCCGCGGTGGAGCGCCTCGTCCGCAAGCAGCGCGACCTGTGCAACCGCCTGATGCAGGAGGCCAAGGAGCTCCTGGACGAGGAGGAGAACGAGGAGGCCGCAGCTCAAGCTCTACCAGGTGCACCACGGGCATGCCGAAGCACAAGCAGTTGCTGCACATGCTGGAGGATCCCGCCGATCCGCAAGCTGCTACGAGCAGGTCGAGAACACGATGCTGACCGACATGCGCAAGGAGCAGGCCCGCGAGCTGCGCGAGGAGCTGTTCTTCACGATCGACGAGAAGGGCCACGACGCCAGCCTGACCGAGAAGGGCTGCGAGGCCCTCAACCCCGAGCGACCCCGAGGCCTACGTGCTGCCCGACCTCGTCACCGGCCTGGCCGAGCTCGACGGCGACGACGGCCATGTCGGACGAGGAGAAGCTCGAGACAGCGCCAGGAGCTGCAGGACGCACTTCGCCGACAAGAGCGAGCGCATCCACAACGTCGACCAGCTCATCCGCGCCTACTGCCTCTACGAGAAGGACGTGGAGTACGTGGTCCAGGACAACCAGGTCATGATCGTCGACGAGTTCACCGGCCGCCTCATGCCGGGCCGCCGCTGGAGCGACGGCCTGCACCAGGCGGTCGAGGCCAAGGAAGGCGTCAAGATCGAGCGCGAGACCCAGACCCTGGCCACGATCACGATCCAGAACTACTTCCGCATGTACGACAAGCTGGCCGGCATGACCGGCACGGCCGAGACCGAGGCCGACGAGTTCCACGAGATCTACAAGCTGGACGTGGTGGTGATCCCCACCAACCGGCCGGTGCGCCGGGTCGACGGCAACGACGTGATCTACAAGACCCAGCGCGAGAAGTACAACGCGATCATCGAGGAGATCGCCGACTGCCACGAGCGCGGGCAGCCGGTGCTGGTGGGCACCGATCGCGGTGGAGACGTCCGAGCTGCTCAGCCGCATGCTGCAAGCGCGCGAACATCCCGCACAACGTGCTCAACGCCAAGAACCACGAGCGCGAGGCCGAGATCGTCGCCCGCGCCGGCCAGCCGGGCGCGGTCACCATCGCCACGAACATGGCCGGCCGCGGCACCGACATCAAGCTGGGCGCAGGGCGTGGTGCACATCGACCGGGACGTCGATCGACGTCGCACGACGTCGCTGGACGACAAGGTCGACGGCACGACGCTGCGCGACGCTGCTCGAGGAGAAGCCCTGCGGCCTGCACGTGATCGGCTACCGAGCGCCACGAGTCGCGGCGCATCGACCGCCAGCTGCGCGGCCGCTGCGCGCGCCAGGGCGACCCGGGCTCGTCGCGGTTCTACATCTCGCTGGAAGACGACCTGATGCGGCTGTTCGGCTCCGACCGCATCGCCGAGCATCATGGAGCGGCTCGGGCATCGAGGAAGGCGAGGTGCTCGAGCACCCGCTGGCTGAACCGGTCGATCGAGACCGCCCAGCGCCGCGTCGAGCAGCAGAACTTCTCCATCCGCAAGCGCACGCTCGAATACGACGACGTGATGAACAAGCAGCGCGAGGTCATCTACGGCTTCCGCGGCGAGATCGTGCGCAGCCGAGAACGTGCGCGAGCAGCATCTACGACATCCTCGAGGACGTGATTCGACGACCAGGCCGAGGCGCTGCTCGCCGAGGACGGCGACGAGGAGCGCTGCGACGACTTCGTGGAGTGGGTCCAGACACGACGTTCCCGATCGCGCTGCGCGCCGGCGGACCTGCGAGGCGATGCGGACGGACGCCGGAGGCGCTGGCCGAGGCCGTCTTCGAGCGGGTCAAGCAGGCCTACGAGCTGAAGGTCGCAGTCGAGGACGCCGACGCGCTGCCGGTGATGGAGCGGCACGATCGTGCTGCAGGCCATCGACACGCACTGGCAGGAGTACCTGCGCAGCATGGACGCCCTGCGCCAGGGCGTCGGGCCTGCGGGCCTACGGGCAGCGCGATCCGCTGGTCGAGTACAAGCGCGAAGCCTACGAGATGTTCGCGGACCTGATGGACCGCATCAAGAAGGACATCGCCTCCGCGCATGTTCCGTTCCGCCACGTCCGTGATGGCGTTCGAGTCGTTCCTGCGCGTCGCTGCCGCAGACGCTCGTGCACGACGAGGTGAGCGCGCTCGGGAAGCGGGGCGGCCCCCGCGCAGGGCGGCGGGGCGCCGATGCCCGCGGACGCGGAGCAGGCGATGGAGGCGGCGCTGCAGTCCGCGGCGCGGCCCGTCCGCCGGGAGGGGCCGCAAGGTGGGCCGCAACGATCCCTGCCCGTGCGGCAGCGGGAAGAAGTACAAGAAGTGCTGCGGCGCGGCCGGCTGACGCGCGGCGCGCCGCCGGGTTGCCCGGGCGGTGTCGAATCCATGGGATGCCCTTGACGGCATGAGAGCGGGCGGGAATCACCTTCGGCGGCCGCCGGCCGCGGCCGGCCCGGGCCGGCCTCCGGCGCCCGGGTCGCTGCGCGGGGACGCCGCCGCCCCGCGTGCTCCGGACGGATCCGCGGGGGCGGCCCCGCCCTTCGCCCCGCGGGTCCGGCCATGAACGGCCGCTTCCGGCTCCGGACCGCCCCGGGCCGCGCGGTGCCCTGGGCCGCGGCGGCGGCGTCCGGCGTGCTGACCGCCTGCGCCTTCCCCCCGCTGGGCTGGGCGCCCGCCGCCTGGGTGGCGCTGGCTCCGCTGGCGTGGGGCGTGTGGGGGCGCCGGCCCGCGGAAGCCCTCCGCCTGGGCCTCGTCGCCGGCCTCGCCCGGTGGGTGCCCTCGCTGTACTGGCTGCACCGGGTGACCGTGGCCGGCTGGCTCCTGCTGGCGCTGTACTGCGCCCTCTACACGGTGCCCTTCGCCCTGTGGGTTGCCGGGTCGACCCGGCGCCGGTCCGGACCGGGCCCGGCGGGCGGGCTGGTGCTGATGGCCTCGGGCGCGGCGGTGTGGGCGGGCTCGGAGTACCTGCGCGCCACGCTGTTCACCGGGTTCCCCTGGAACGCCCTGGGCGTGTCGCAGTACCGGAACACCGCCCTGGTCCAGTCCGCCGAGTGGGGCGGGGTGTTCGCCGTGTCCGCCCTCGTGGTCTTCGTGAACCTGGCCCTCGCGGTTGCCGCGCGGGGCCGGGCCGCGCGGGGCGGGCGGCGCCGGCTCCCGCACGCGGCCACGGCGGCGGGGCTTCTCGCCGTCCTGCTCGCGGTGTCCTGGGGTGCGCAGCGTGTCCGGTCGCTGCCCGCCGCGAGCGAGGTCATGCGGCTGGCGCTCGTGCAGCCCGCGGTGGCCCAGGACGTGAAGTGGACCGAGGCCTTCGTCGACGCGTCCTACGCGCGGCTGGACGCGTTGAGCCGCGCGGCGCTCCGCGCGGGGGCGGCCGACCTCGTCGTCTGGCCGGAGACCGCCCTGCCGGAGGCGTTCCGCGAGAGCGAGCCGGCCGGCCGCCTCGTTCACGGGCTGGCCGGGGAGGGCACCCCGCTGCTCTTCGGTTCGCTCGACACCGGGCGCGGCGAGGACGGCGTCCTCCGCTACTTCAACAGCGCGTTCCTCGTTGATGCCGGCGGCGCCCTGCGCACGGTCTACGACAAGCAGCACCTCGTGGTGCTCGGCGAGTACGTGCCGTTCGCCCGCTACCTCCCGTTCCTCCGCTCCCTGACGCCCGTGGGCTACGACATCACCCCCGGGGGGGAACCGGTCCTCTTCCGGCTGGCGGGCGAGGGCCCGCCGTTCGCGGTGCTGATCTGTTTCGAGGACACGGTGGCCGGCGTGACGCGGACGTTCGCGCGGCGCGGCGCGCGCCTGTTCGTGACCCTCACGAACGACGCGTGGTTCGACCCGACGAGCGGCTCGCTGCAGCACATGGCGCAGTCGGTGTTCCGGGCGGTGGAAACGCGCACGCCCATGGCGCGTTGCGCCAACAGCGGTGTGACCTGCTGGATCGACGCCGCGGGCCGCGTGCGCGCCGTGCAGCCGTACCGCGGAAGCGACGGGGCCCCGCTCGCGGGGTTCCTCCGCGCCGCCGTGCCGCTGCGGCCCGCCGGGGCCGCCCCGACGTTCCACACGCGGCACGGTGACCTGTTCGGCGCGGCGTGCGCCGCGGCGGCGCTCCTGGCCCTTGCGCGGGAGGCGCCCGCGTGGCGGCGCCGGAAGGCGGGCGGGTCCGGCCCGCGCGCGCCGGCCTGAGTCGCGCCGCGGCCGGCCGGCTCACTCGTCCCGCAGGTCGGCCACCGCCCGGCGCCGCATGACCAGCAGCCCCGCCGCCGCGGAGGCGCAGCCGGCGGCGGCCGCGATGGCGGCGCCCGCCGCGGCGAGCGAACGCCAGGGCACGTCGGCGGGCCGCGTGCGAAGGGCCGGCAGCAAGGCGACCGCGGCGGCCGCCGCACCGAGCAGCAGGGCCCCGCCCAGCAGGGCGCCGTGCTCGGCGAGCAGGGCGCGGAGCAACCTCGGGCGGGTGAAGCCGAGCGCCCGCAGGAGCGCCAGCTCGCCGCGCCGCTCGTCGACGTTGCGCAGCACGACCACGCTCCAGCCCAGCGCGCCGACCGCGAGCCCCAGGCCGCCGAGGGCAAGGAAGACGGAAAGGTAGGTGTTCTGCACCGTTGCGAACGAGGCCAGCCGGTCGGTGGACAGGGCCAGCCCGGGCCCGAGATCGGCCAGGCCGCGCAGCAGTTCGTCGCGCACCGCCCGTTCCCGCCCCGCCGGGGTGTCCACGAGCAGGAACCGCGCGCCCTCGGTGGAAGGGAACCGGCGGAGCAGCTCCGCCTCGTCGATCAGCACGTACCCCTGCAGGATCGAAGGACGCAGCCCGGCGGCGAGCCGGACGCGGAAGGCGCGCCCGGCCTCGTCCTCGTAGCGCACCGCCTCGCCGGGCGCGAGGCCCAGGCCCCAGGTGATGACCGCCTGGTCGGCGAACCCGGGCACGCCGCCGGCCGGCCCCGCCGGGGCGGCAAGCAGGGTTCGCCAGGGCCGGGCGCGGTCTGCCCCCCCGGCGAACGCGGCGAAGCCGAAGGCGCCCCTTCGGTCCAGCCTCGCGGCGGGTACGCCCAGCAGCGGGGGACGGCTGACGCGGTTGAGGTTCAGGCAGCTCGCGTCGTCGCCGTCGCGGAGGCGCAGGGCCGTGAACCGCACACCCTCGAGCACCGCGGTATCGAGCCCGAACCGGAGCCGGCCCGCCGGGGTGTTCAGGTCGTCCACGAGCGGGAGGGCGAGGGGACCGGCCAGGGCGTACCCGCCCGTTCCCGAGCCGGGGTCGCGCGGGTCGCCCGCCGGGCCGGCCCGGTTCGCGCCGACGGCGGCGACCAGGAACACGCCCGAGGCGAGCATCGCGCCCGCGCCCAGGGCGCGGCCGGGGCGCCGCGTGAGTTGCCGGACGCCCAGCGCGCGGGCCGGCAACGGCGCACCGGCGGGCCGGACGCGGCAGGCTTCCCGCTCCAACAGGGCCCGCGCGAGGAGGAGGCCGCCGCCCAGCAGCAGGGCGCCGGCCCCGAAGAAGATCCCCGCGGCCGCCGCACCCCGGGAGGCCTGCGCGAGGACGGCCGGCACCGCCCCGGCCGCCGCCGTGGTCGCGCCGACGGCCGCGAGGACGCGGGCGCGGGAGGCGCGCGCCGGGCGCATGCCGGGTCCGCCGGCTGCCCGCACGTCGTTCAGCGGCCGCAACGCCGCCCGCCGGGCGGCCCAGGCCATGGCCGCCAGGGCGGCCGCGAGGCCCGCGGCGGCGCCCGTCGCGAGCGTGGCGGGGCGGACGTGAGGCGCGAGGGCGGTCGTGCCGACCGCGCCCCGCCAGGCGCCCGCCAGCGCGCGGAGCACGAGCCGGTTGTAGGCGAGGCCCACGGCCGCGCCGGGCACGGCGCCGAGGGCGGCGACGACCGCACCCTCGGCCATCCACCACCGCCGCACGCGCCCGGGCGTGAAGCCCAGGGCCAGGAGCAGCCCCGCCTCTTCCGCGCGCTGCTCGATGCCGAACGCGAACAGCATGCCCGTGAGCGCGACGGCGGCGGCGATCAGGAAGAAACTCAACCCGAGGAAGAGCTGGCCGAAATCGACCCCCCCGGCGCCGGCAAGCCGTCCCTCGCGGAGCAGCGGGCGGAACGCGAAACCGAGGTCGGAAGGGCGCAGGCGGGACAGGATGCGCGCCTCGAGTTCGCGCGCCGGGGCGGCCGGCGCGGGAAACCGCACGGAGGTGAGCGACCCGAACCGGCCGGCCCACATGGCCTGCGCGGCCTCGAGGGTGACGAACGCCCTGGGCGCGGTGCGGTAGGCCGCCCAGTAGGCCTCGTCGGCGGGCCGCACCCGGTCGAGGTCGATCGGCAGGCCGGGCTTCCAGTCGCTGCAACGCTCCGCGTCGGAGAAGCCGGGGAGGGGCGGGACCAGCGCGGGATCGGCGGCGTCGCCCGCCATGGGCGCGATGCGCGCGACCCGGAACGTGTTCGTGGCCCGCTCCAGCCGGCCCATGCCGGCCGGCAGGAAGTACGTCATGCGCAAGCGGTCGCCCGGCGCCGCGCCGAGGTCTTCCGCGGCCCACGCGTTCAGCACCACGGCGTCGTCGGGCAGGTCCGGCGGGCACAGCGGCGCGCCCGGCGCCGCCACGAAGGCGAAGGGGGACACCCGGCCGCCGGCCTCGAGCTCCTCCGCGAAGTAGGCGAAGACGGGCGTCGCGCCGGGCACCGCGTCGAGCGCGGCGCGGGCGGCCGGGGTATCCAGGAAGAAGCGGTCCGAGACGAGTTCCCGCGCGCCGCCGGCCAGCGTGCGCACGCGGATCCCGGCATCGGCGGGCCGCCACGCGGCGGCCAGCGCCGCATCGAGGCGGTCCGGGGGCGGAACGGACGGCGGTGCGCCCGTGGCGAGCAGCAGGTTGGCGCGGCCCTCCCGCCCGATCGCGGCGCCCAGTGCGCCGAGTTCGACGAAGGCGGTCGGCGAGGCGGCTTGCCGCGCGCGCAGGTCGAACCGCCCGCCGCGGTCGTCGTCCACGATCCCGCGCACGCGCAGCCTCATCGCGGGCGTGGCCGCCGGCTCCGCCGCGAGGGGCGCCTCGGCCGACAGGGCGTCCGCCCTGCGGACGCGGAGCAGGATCGCGTCGCCCGCCGCGGCGTCGAGCCGCGCCGCCAGCGGCCGGTTGAGCACGACCTCGCCCGCGGCGGGGAAGGGGAACGCGGCTTCCTCGCCGACCACGCCGGCGAAGCGCGCGTCGATGCCCACGACCGCCACCGCGCCCGCGCGGCGGCCGCGGTCCGGGGCGGAGGCCACGCCGTCCACGCTCAAAACGGGCACGACGCCCGGCACGCCGGCCGCGGCCAGTTCCCCGGCGAGCGCCGAGCGCACGAAGCGGTCCCCCGCGACCAGGCCGTGCACCGTGCGGCCGAGGCGGAGGCGCACGAGCCGAAGCAGGCTGCCGCGCACGGAGTCGCCCACGGCGAGGGCGCCCGTGAGGACCGCGGCCGCGAGCGCGGTGCCGAGCAGTACGCCCGCGTGCCGCCGGGCGTGGAAGCGGATCGAGGCGAGGAGGTAGCGCCGTGCGTTCATGCGCCGCGGCACCCGCTCTCGAGGAGGCGGCCGTCCTCGAGCCGCAGCACGCGCTCCATCGAGCCCGCGAGCGCGTCGGCGTGGGTGGCGACGAGGAGCGTGACGCCCTGCTCACGCCGCAACTCGCCCAGCAGGCGCACGAGTTCGGCGGCTGCCGCGTGGTCGAGCGATCCCGTCGGCTCGTCGGCCAGCAGCAGGCGCGGGCGGTTGACCAGCGCGCGGACGACGGCCACGCGCTGGCTTTCGCCTCCGGAGAGGCTCCCCGGCCGGTAGTCGAGGCGGTCGCCGAGGCCGACCCGTTCGAGCAGGCGGCGGGCGCGGGCCGGGGCATCGGCATCGGGCGCGCCGCCCGCGAGCGTGGGGAGCAGCACGTTCTCGATGGCGTTGAGGTGCGGGAGCAGGTGGTGGCGCTGGAAGACGAAGCCCACCGTGGCGCGGCGGAAGGCCGCGCGCTCAGCGCGGTCGAGGCCGGCCAGGTCGCGGCCCGCCACGCGCACGGTGCCCGCCGTCGGCCGGTCGAGCGAACCCAGCAGGTTCAGCAGCGTGCTCTTGCCCGAGCCCGAGGGGCCGACGACGGCGAGGGAAGCGCCCTGCGCAACGGCCAGCGAAACGCCGTCGAGCACCGGGCGGTCCGGCGAGCCGTCCGGGCGCGTGTAGCGCTTGGTGACGCGGTCCAGGCTGACGAGGGGGTCGTCCGGGTTCATGCGGTGTTCTCCGCGCCGCCGCGCGCGGCGGCTGTTTCGTACGCGTCCAGGGTGTCCGCGGCCATCCGCCGCGCCGAAAAGCGGCCGGCGGCCGCCGCGCGCCCGGCCGCTGCGAGCGCGGCCCGCCGGGCGGGGTCGTCCAGCAGCGCGGCCAGGGCCGCGGCGAGCGCGGCGGGGTCGCTGCCCTCGCAGATCACGCCCGCCCCGCTCGCTTCCGCGATTTCGGGGAACGCCCCGGCGCGGGGCTGCACGAACGGGACCCCGGCCGCCATGGCCTCGACCAGGTACAGGCCGAACGCGGTCTCGCGGCGGGCGGGCACGCAGAGCAGCGTCAGTTGCCGGAGGAACGCGGCCCGCCCGGGCGGGTCCAGGGCGGAGTCGAACGCGACGGCGTCGGCCGCGCCCGCCCGGCGCAGCCTCGCGCGGAGGCGGCGGACGTAGGCGCGGTCCTCGCCGAGCCGGCCGCCGGCGACGTGCAGCCGAAGCGGGGTGAAGCGGGGCTCGCGCCGGAGCCGCAGGAAGGCTTCCACGAGCCGGGCCAGTCCGAGGCCCTCGGCCTCGCGCGAAAGGAAGCCGATGACGGGGCTTGCCGGGTCGGGCCGGGCGGCGGGGTAGGCGGCGGGGTCGACCCCCGGGTAGACGACCCGCACGCGGTCCGGGTCGAGGCGCAGGCGCTCGATCATGCGGTCCGCGTAGTGCCGGCTGGCGGCGAGGAAGACGTCGGCGCCGGCCGCCGCCTCCGCGAGCGCGGCCCAGACCGCGCGGGCGGCGTCCGGGCGCATCGCGTCCATCCACACGTTCTCGTCCTGCAGGCTGCAGACCACCGCGGCGCCGAGGGCGCGCCGGAGCGGGGCGGCCAGGCCCAGGAGCAGGGCGTTGGAGAGGTGCACGACATCGGGGCGCACCTCTTCGGCCATCCACCGCACGAGCTCATCGAGCTGTCCCCGCTGCCGTCCCCTTTCGCCGCGCAGCATCGAAAGCGTCATCTCCTCGAGGCCCGCCGGGTCCGTCGAGCCGGCCCGGCGTGCCGCGGCCCGGAGCAGGGCGGGATGGTCGAGCAGGCGGTGCAGCCAGCCGGGGGCGCGGCGGAACGCCGGCCACCGTTCGGCCAGGTAGAGGTTCAGGGCGCCGAAGAAAACCGGGGCATCGCCGCCGTCGCCGCCGCCGAGCAGGGGGAGATAGAGGGGCACGAGGGTGACGTCCGCCCCGGCGGCGCGCAGGGCGCGCACCAGGACGAGGTCGCGCAGGCAGTTCTGGCAGTAGAACCTGCCGCCGGAACCGGGAACGACGCAGACGGTTTTCATGTGCGTGGGGCAAGTCTACCGTTCGCGCATACGCCAGGCCAGAACGATAGGGAGGAAGGAGGAAGGCTGGAGGACCAGCGGCACGCGGAGGCGCTGCGCGACCGCGCCGGGGAGGCGCCGGGTGCGGTGAAGCGGTCGGTTGGCGAGTTGCCGGGAGGTCTTCGCCGCCGGCTACGGTACCCTGCCTGCCCGGACCCGGTAGAACGCGCTGGTACCGGTCGTTCCCGTATCGGCATGGTTCGTGCGGGTCAGCGTGGGCGGCATGTTGGTGACCAGTGCCACCCACGCCGTGTCGTTTGACGTCAAGCCGTAACAACGTTCCAGCACCTGGCGTGCCAACGTACCTCCCTGCCACTCGACCATGACGACCCCACCGGTCACGGTGGTGCCGGTTATCCGCAGCACCGACCCGCTGCTGGTGGGATCGGTGGCCGCCCAGTATTCCTCCCGCGCCTCTGCGCCGTCGTCGTCGGTATCCGACGCGGCATCCGCGGGGTCCCTGTGATCCAGGGAATAGCCGATCTCCCACGCGTCAGGCATGCCGTCGTTGTCGTCATCGGCGTCCCGGCGATCCGACCAGCCGTCGCCGTCGAAATCCGGCTCCACCTGCAGCCGGATCGAAACGGGTCGCGGGCTGTTCGAGGCCGTCGGACAGGCGACCACCAGTACCGCCTCGTACAGGCCGGTTGCCAGCCCGGTCGTGTCCACCGAGAACGGGATGGCCGCCGCGCCGAGCTGGTCGCCTATATGGCCGGAATCGGCATCAAGCGTCAGCCATGAGCGCGCCGTCTGGTCCGTAACCGTCCACACCATGGATGTAGTACCCGAATTCCATAGCCGCACCGTGCCGTTCGTCGGATAGGCTTCCGCAACGTCCGCCAGCACGACACGGTATGGCGGCGTAACGACCGGCGCGTTGGTCATGGCCCACGCGTAGCTGGCCTCGAAGCCGGACATGACGTTCTCCCGCAACAACAGGCTCATGTCCGACATGTTGTCCCCCGCCCGGAACACGTAAGACCCCTGGCTCGACGGGGCACCGCGAGAGAAGGTGTTCTTGTAGAAACACACGGCACCGACGGCATGCGCTACCGGCGTGCTCTCCGTCTGCCAGTCGACCACGCCGGCCACGTTGGTGAACGTATTGTGCTCGAAGACGATAGCGTTGAGATCGTATCCCGCGTGCTCGTGTCGCTTCCAGCGGACCAGTACCGCCGGCCACGCGTTGGTGTACACGCCATCCACCGTGTTGCCGCGGCATACGATGCCCTGCAGCGAGCCCGGCAGCGTGGCGGCCAGCCCGCTGTTGACGCCTGCTTGCGTTCCGTCGGCGCCGAGCAGCAGGGCCTTGCGCACGTCTTGAAAGCGATTTCCCTCGATATGCCATGACGCGGCCGGCTTCATGTACGTGACGCTGTTCGGATCGCCCGTCCATACCGAAACCCCGCTGCGCAGTTCCCTGAACGTATTGTCCGCAATGACGACTTCCGCGCCGCCCTTGAAGGTCTGAACACCGGCGGACGCTACGTGGGCGTCGCCCTGCCAACAACGCGGAGTGCCGTCGCACAGGTTGCCGTACACCACGGCGCGACGGGCCGCACGCATGGCTATGGCCGTGCTGTTCGTCGAGGGGACGACGTTCCAGGCCGGATCCACCGTCAGCGCGGTCTGTGCGGTCGAGCCCTCGCCCGTGACGACGGCGTCCGTCACATCGCGGCTCTGCCCCGCGCCCGGTCCGTCAACCAGCACGACCATCCGCGACGCATCATCCGTGAGGTCCCCGGCCAACGCCACGGTGTTGCTCGAAGCGGCCAACACAACGGCTGCCCGCGCCCCGCCGCTGGACTCCCACATGATCTGCTCGCCGCTGTTCTGATCGATCGTGTAGACAAAGGAGGTGCCCGCGTCGATGGCTGTCGCATGCTCCGCTTCCATCACCAGGAGACCGTCGGCGGTGTCCTCCTGGGTGAACATCCCGCCCGCGGCTGTTTCCTCCGGACCGAGGCCGGTCGGCACGTAGTCCGGGTTGACGGTCAGCAGGATCTTGTCGCAAAGAAAGCCATCCTCGTACATGTACAAGTCGATATCGTGAACACCGGCGGCGCCGATATCGAGCACGGCACGGCCTGGCCCGCCGGTCGCGTCGAGGTTTTCCGTCAGGTGCCTCCAGACATACGCAGCCGGATCGTTGGTGTCGGACACATCATGGATATAGTCCGCCGTGGCGGTTACGGCGCCGTCGAGACCGATGTGGCACGAATCGCTTTCCCTGACAGCGCTCGCCGCCCGGCCTTCGAGAAGCGAGCCGCGTCCGCGCACCCAGACGTAGTGCGTGCCGGTCTTCACGAACCCGGCGGCATACCGGGCACGGGGCGCCCAGTCACGGATGGCGGGAAGGGCATCGATGGCACGGGCGGCGTTGGCGGAAGCCGAGGACGCCGTCGCCGAGAGCACGGTCAGCCGTTCATGCGATCCGGCCGCGTACACTTCGGCCTCCGTCACGCCGCCGTTGTCCAACGGTGTGCAACCCAGAAGGGTCACCCGCACGTAGCGCGCGGTCGTCGAACCGAAGGCGTCCTCGTTCCACAGGACCTTGTCGACCTCGTTGCTGGCCACCACCTCGGTCCAATCCGATCCGTTCGTTGACGCATGAATTTCGTAAGCATAGGTCCGCCCCCAATTGTACTTGTAGAAGGCGATGCGTGTCCGGTCGATGGGCTGCATCGAGCCCAGGTCCAGCGTCAGCCATTGCGGATAGGCCTTCTCTCCAATCCAGCTCCTGGGACCCGTGGCGCCGAACGCGTGGCCCATGTTGCCCCAGGCGTACAGGCCCGAACCGCCGGATGCGCCCGCGTCGGCGCGGGCTTTCCATTCGTGCGCCATGAACAGGGGCGGACAGGCGTTGTTGATCTGGTTGTTCGCTATGTAGTGCTTGCGGAAGGTGGACCAGTGCGGTTGATCCACGAAGAACCGGCCCTTGTAGAAGTTGATCGGTTCGCCCGGATGGTCGGGGTCGGCATCACCCGTGAGCACGCCGTAATGATCGGCCGTGCAGCCGCTGACCGATATCTCCTGCCCGCCGAAACCGCCGAACAGGCTGTTGCAGTTGCCGCCGTAGCCATAGAGGCGGCAGTTCTCGAAAAAGACCTGCTGTGAATTCCCGAAGAAGAAGGAGGAGCTCTGCCGGCTGTCGACGTTGCGGAAAAGAACCCGCCTGCAACTGTGCAGGTCCGAGGGCGACGTACCGCGCGTATCCCAGCGGCAATCGCTGATGCGGATGTCCGTGCCGCCGCGCAGCCATACGGCGGCATCCATCCGGACCTTGTTCAGGGCGTTGGCATCGATGCAGAGTTGCGACATTTCGATCTGGAATCGTTGGGACGAGAACACCGTGAGCATGAACTGGGCATCGAAGTGGTCCACGGCGCGCAACGTCGTGGCGTCGGGTCCGTCACCCAGCCAGCGGATGCACGAGCCCAGTTGGACCATGCGGCTGACCGGGTACGTTCCGGCGGGGAAATACAGGGTCGACCAGTCGACGGCGTTGGCCGCGTCGCGGGCGGCTTCAATGGCGGTCGTATCGTCCGTTACCCCGTCACCCACCGCGCCATAGTCTTTCACGTTGAAAACGGGACCGGTCCACGGCAGACCGTCGTTGATGGTCAACGGCAGCGGGCCCGACCATCCGTACCTGCCGCCCGCGGTGTTATGCGCCCAGACCTCGTAGTCCCCGTTCGGGTAGCCGGGTGGCACAAGAAACTCCAGCCGGTACGGATTGCTTTGGGGGGTGACCGGCAGCCATTCGGCGGTAGCGCCGCCGGTGACATACACCCACGCGCTCGTCTTCCCGGGGGCCAACAGGTTGCGGCCGTAGACCCAGACGGTATCCCCGCGCGTTGCCTCGTCCGGACCCAACCACCAGGCTTCCGTTCGGTTGACGGCCTGCGGCCGGCCGATGCCGCCGTCGTGTGCCGGCCACACCATGATCATGCCGTCGGGCAACGCATCCGGCAGGGTCACGCCTGCGTCATACGCACCCAACCACTGAACAGCCCCATCCGCCGTCACCGCGTCGTTGCTCGTGGTTTGACCGAAGCAAATGAACCGGGTATCGCGTCCCCACTCCTCGCCGGGGTACAGCGAGTACCTGTCGCCGCTGATCACGATCGTATCGTCGCCCGTTCCCCGGCGCGTCCATGCCCCGATGCCGGGTGCCGACGCGTCCGGGGGCTGGGTGCTTACCCACGGCTCGTACACGTCAAATTCTGCCGGGTAGGCCGGCTCCGGATCCGGCGTCACGTATGCAGGCTCGGGATACTGCGCATGGCAGGCTGCCGACAGGCAGAGCACAACCGCCGACCCGTGGAGCCGTAGCCGCATCACCCGCGTACCGGTCCATGGGCTTGTCTCGGTTCCGTGGTTCTCATCCGTCCCTGCCCTGGCATCCGGAGCGGGGCCGCATGGCACCCCGACCCCGCTTCTCCGCAGTGAAGAGCGTAGCGCACAGACCGGGTTCTGTCGGTAGAAAACGGCCTTTCCGGGCGGCCCGGGCACACGCCCGACGGACCCGGCCCGAAAGAGTGCTCTCACGGGGGGAACGCCGGCGCAAACGGGGTGGGGGGGCAGGCAGGGCGGCGACAGGGCCGGCGGCCCGGGCGTCGAGCAGGCCGCCCCGGCCTGCGCGTCGGGAGCCGATGGCGTGGTCGGGGCTGAGGGCGACGGGCCCCGGCATCGACAACCCCGCCCCTGCGCCGTAGCATCACGCTGACGTGGCGCGTTGGGGAAGGACGACGCCACCGGATGACCGGCCGCTTTCGCCGAGGCCGGCGGTGCCATGGAGGCCGCTGTCGATGCATGCCCCGAAGACCGTCACGCGCAGCCGCTTGCTGTGCCTGCCGCTGCTCCTCGCCCTGGCCGCCCCGGCGCGGCTTCCTTGGACGGACGAGGAGTATCTCGATATCCTGCCGCACCCGGGGGGCGGCCTGCCCATGCCCGCGGTCGCGGCCAAGCTGCCGTACGCCTACTACCCCTCCGAGAACAGGCTGGAGGTGGCGCTGGCGCCCTCCGCGGAACAGCTCAAGAAGGCGGGCGACCCCCTGCCGCCGGAGGCGAAGGTGTACGTCGTCTCGCTCTCCACCGGCGCCACCGTGGGTTCCGGCGCCGTCGCGATCGATGCGTCGGGCTGGGGGCGCGGCATGGTGGACCTGCCGGACCTGCCGGACGGCACCTACCGGGTCGAGTATTACATCGGCAAGGCCCACTTCCTTTCGCCGGTTCCCTTCGTGCGCAAGCACTTCCCCTTCGAGACGTTCGAACCGGTTGACGACCATACCGTCTATCCCCCCTTCGAGCCGGTGCGCGTGGACGGGGCGAAAGTGGAGGTCGTCGAGCGCACCTACACGATGAATGCGTTCGGGCTGTTCGACAGCGTGGTGTCCGTCGGCCGCGAACTGCTGGCGGGCCCGGCCGAGATCCGCGCCGTCGGAGAGGAGGGGCCGCTCGCGTGGCGCAACGGATCGGTCGCCGGCCGGTCGCTTCACGAGGACCAGGCCGTCTTCGAATCCTCGGTCGAAAGCGATGCGGTCAGGCTCACCGCGCGCACGGACGTGTACGAAGACGGCTTCGCGCACGTGGAGTTGACGCTCCTGCCGGCCGACCCCCCCGCCCGCTGCGCAGCCTCTACCTGGATATCCCGCTCCGGGATGCCGAGGTGCCGCTCTGCCACTTCGTGGGCGACAACGCCATGCGCCACAACTACGCGGGCAGGACGCCCCGCGGCGGATCGATCGTCTGGGACCTGGTCACCCATCCCCGCGCGCCGGTCCTGTGGGAGGCCCTGCCGGGACCGGAGGACGGCGTCATCTGGGATGCCTCGCAGGTCAAGCACCGCATGAACTACTCGTTCGGCGAGAACGCGGTCGATATCCGCCCGTTCGTCCCCTACGTCTGGCTCGGCGGGGTGCGGCGCGGGCTCGCCTGGGCCGGGGAGTCCGACCGGGGCTACGTGACCGACGACGTGCAGCCGGTCCAGCAGGTGCTTCGGGACGGCGACCGCGTGATCGTCCGGGTGCACCTCGTGCAGATCCCCTTCACGCTCGTCGAGCCGCGCACCGTCCGCTTCGCCCTGCAGGCCTCTCCGGGCAAACCCATGGAACCGGACTGGCGCACGCGGACCTTCTCGAGCGGCGTCGGTCCGGTGGTCTGCTGGGGCGGCTACCGGTGCAGCAGCAAGTACCCGGACGGCGCCCGCTTCGACGTGGTCGACAAGATCCAGGAGGTGCGACGGACGGGCGTGTCGCAGGGAGCGTGGTTCGAACAGAGGGACCGGGACCGGGCCACGCCCCAGCGGCTCGTGCACGCCGAGAAGCCGTGGCTCGACTACGTGAAGACGTTTGTCCGCAACGCCGTCGTCGACTTCAAGCGGGGCGGACTGCCCCGGCGAAGCGGCGTCTACTTCGAGGAGCACGGCACGGACCCGAGAATCCCCGAGTGGGCGGTGTTCCAGGACGAGTGGGCCAGCATCCCCTTCCCCCGCTTCACCGAACGGCCGCGCTACGGCCACTGGGGGGTGGCCGGGGCGAGCTACCGGCGCTTCGCGCTGTACTGGGCGAACGAGTGGCTGAAGCGCGGCGTCAGCCTCTACTTCGACAACGCGTATCCGAAGCGCTCCTACAACACCTTCATCACCGATGCCTACAGGTACGACGAGCCGGTCGAGCGGTCGGGCGCCGGCAGCTGGTACGGGTTCGCGTCCGATTCCTACCAGAAGCGGCAGGGCCGCCTTCGCTGGGCCGTCACGGTCTTCGAGCAGCGCCAGTACTACCGGCGGATATGGAAGCGGGTGCAGGAAACCAACCGGCGCGGCGAGGCCGCGTACCCGGTGGCCCTCACGATGCACATGACCAACACCCAGGTGTTGCCGATGCACACCTGGTGCACGGCCACGCTCGAGCCCGAGCAGGGGTACCGGTCCACGGACGACGGCAAGCGCCTGCCGTTTCCCCCGGACTACTCCCAGGTCATCTCCTCCGGCCGGCAGGTCGGCTGCATTCCGATCTCCCTGTACAGTCTGCGCGGAACGAAGACACAGCAACTGAAGGACGGCGGCGACCTGCGCGCCCCGCTGTCGGGCTGGGGCATGGCCACCATCCACGAGATGCGCGGCAGCCTGCCGAAGTGCGACTTCGTGCGGGAGCACTATCATCCCGCGTGGGAGGCCCTGTACGGCAAGAGCGACGTGACGGTGCACAACTACTTCGCCGACGAGCCGCGCGTCGAGGTGGACCAGGACCTGGTCAAGTGGATCGCGCTCGAACGCGGCGACGAGGCCCTGCTGCTGCTGCAGAGCTACGCGGCCGGTCCGCTGGCCGTGCGCGTGCGCTGTCCGCCCTACACCCGCGGCATCGATGTGGAGACCGGCGCCGCCACGTCGCTGGACGACCCGGTGCAGATGCCGCCGGAATACGGGACCCGGATGCTGCGACTGCTGCGAGGGGGCGAGTAGCGCGGCGACGGGCCGGACGAATCGCCGTCGTCGGGCGAGACCCGACGGCCGGGTGCCCGATCGGCAGGCCACGAAACGTGATCTTCGCCTTCTCGCAGGCCGGTTGCAGGTCCGTGTCGGCCTCGGCCGGCAGGAGAAGGTCAATGGCAAGAAGAACGGTGACCCCAAAAGTGGGCATGTCAGCTTTCCATACGCCGGTCCGTGTCTGTGAAGCCATGCCCTCGCCGCGGCAGGAGCTGCGAACACCGAAGCGGAGGCATAGGCGGGACGGGTCCCCGCTGAAGTGACCGCCGGGTCAGCCGGGGCGGGCGGCGGCGAGTTGGCCCACTCCGCCGCCGTTGAGGACACGGCGGAAGCCCATGCGCCGGAGGGTGCCCGCCGCCTTTCCCGAGCGGGCCCCGCTGCGGCAGTAGACGACGATCTCGGCGTCGGGCGCTTCGGGCAGTTCGTGACGCCGCTCACCGATCCGGTCGTGCGGCAGGTTGCAGGCCCCGGGCAGGTGCCCCTCCGCGAACTCGGCCGGGGTCCGCACGTCGACCAGGTGCGCCCCCGCGCGGATCCGCTCCCACACGCGGTCCGGCGGCGTGACGCCGCCTCCCGCCAACGCGCTGAAGAGGTCTCCCACGATCGACATGGCCGGTCCGCTCCCTCCGCCCCGCCCGGTTCCCGGCCGGCGGCTTCCGGTCAGCATAGCACAGGGGCGGCGGGATGCGAGCGGCGGCGCGGGCGCCGCAGCGGAGGCCGTTTCGGCTTCCCTTCCCGGCGGCTTTGGCGTATTCGTTGCCGCCTTTCGGGGGAGCGGCTGCCCTCTCCGGCGCAACCCGTACCAAGGAGCACGCGAAATGGCCAACTTCTACACCGAGAACACCGACCTCAAGTTCATCATGGAGAACATGGTGGACTGGGAGGGCCTGGTGGCCGTCAAGGAGTCCGTGGGCGACGAGGAGTGCCCCTACGAGTCCGCCGAAGAGGCCCAGGCGATCTACCTCGAGATGCTCGCCGACCCGGTGGGCGACATCGCGGCCAACCGCTTCGCGCCGCGCGCGGAGGAGATCGACGAGATCGGCTGCGTCTGCGAGGACGGCAAGGTGGTCTTCCCCGACGCCCTGCAGCGGAACCTCAAGGACCTCACGGACGCGCAGCTCATGGGCATGACCATCCCGCGCGCGTACGGGGGGCTCGGCTTCCCGGAGACCGTCTACACGGCCGCGATCGAGATCGTGTCGCAGGCGGACGCCTCGCTCATGAACTTCTTCGGCCTGCAGGGCGGCATCGCGGAGACGATCGCGCAGTTCGGGTCGGACGAACTCAAGGAGAAGTACCTCCCGCCCATGAGCACCGGCGAGTTCACCGGCGCCATGGCGCTCACCGAGCCGGACGCGGGCAGCGACCTGGGCGCGGTGCAGACGCGCGCGGGCATCGAGGCCGCGCAGGACCCGGCGACGGGCACGTGGACGATCAGCGGCACGAAGCGGTTCATCACGAACGGCTGCGGCGACGTGATCCTGGTGCTGGCGCGCAGCGAGGACCCCGGGAAGAAGTCGGGCGGGCGCGGACTGAGTTTTTTCCTCGTGGAGAAGAGCGAGCGGGTGAAGGTGCGCCGCATCGAGAACAAGATGGGCATCCACGGCTCCCCGACGTGCGAGCTGTACTTCGACGACTGCCCGGCCTACCTGATCGGCACGCGCGGGATGGGGCTGGCGCGCTATACCGCATGGCTCATGCTGGCGGCCCGCCTGGCGATCGGGGCGCAGGCGCAGGGCATCGCGCAGGCGGCGCTGCTCGAGGCGCTGAAGTACGCGGACGAGCGCGAGCAGTTCGGCAAGCCGATCAAGCAGTTCCCCCAGGTCGCGGCGATGCTGTCGGACATGCGGATGCGCGTCGAGGCCTCGCGCGCGCTGCTCTACGCGGCGAGCGAGATGGTGGACCTGCACCAGGGCGCGGAGGCGAAAGGCCTGAGGGCGCAGTCGAAGAAGTACGGCAAGCTCTCCGAGGCCCTCACCCCGATGGCCAAGTACTACGCCACCGAGGTCGCCAACCGCGTGTGCTACGACGCGATCCAGATCCACGGCGGCAACGGGTTCATGAAGGACTACCCGGTCGAGCGCCTGTACCGCGACGTGCGGATCACCAACATCTACGAGGGCACGTCGCAGATCCAGGTGAACTGGGCGCTGCCCCGCATCCTTCGCGGCGACGTCGACGGCCTGATCGATACCGAGATGGGCCGGGAGGTGAAGGACCCGGCCATCGCCGAGCAGCGCGGCCGCGTGCGCGAGGCGTACGGCCTGCTCAAGGAGTCGCAGCAGACCCTGCAGGGCAAGGACCAGGACTACCGCGAGCTCGTGGCGCCGAACCTGGTGGACATGTGGATCGACGTCTACGTCTCGCTGCTGTTCCTCCGCCAGGCCGAGAAGTGGGAGTACAAGAAGCAGGTGGCCCACCGCTTCATCGACGTGATGCTCCCGCGGGTGCGGATGAACCGCGAGTACGTGGCGCACAGCCACCTGATCGACCTGAACGCGCCGGCCTGAGCCGGCGCCGCGCGCCCGTTTGATCCGCGCCGGGATGCGCGCTATCTTTCCCCGCGCACCGGGGTGCGGGGAAGGGGCTCGGCCGCATGATCGAGAGGGACGCGCGGTACGTCGTGATGGGGTTGCTGGATTCCGACTCGATCGCGTTCGCGATCGGGCGGGCCATCCGGCGGTTCGGCGGGCGGGTGATCTACACCGTCCAGAACGAGCGCATGCGGAACCTCTTCCTCGACCGGGGCGGCCGGATCCCCGAGGAGGAGCGCGCGGCCCTCGACATCCGCTACTGCGACATCACGAACGAAGAGGATATCCGGACGCTCTTTGCCGGCACCGGCCCCGTCGCTGGCGTGGTGCACTCGATCGCCTACGCGAACCCGAAGACCTGCCTCGGCGAGGAGTTCCACACCGACGCGGTGGAGGACATCAAGCTGTCCTACCACGTCAGCTGCGCCTCGCTCGCCCGGGTGGCCTACTACGCGCGCGCGGCCATGCCGGGCGGCGGATCGGTCGTGACGATGACCTTCGACACCTCCCGCGTGTACGCCTACTACAACTGGATGGGCGTTCACAAGGCGGCCCTGGAGGCGCTCGTGCGCGGGCTGGCGCGGCGGCACGGCCGGGACCTCGTCCGGGTGAACGCGGTCTCCGCGGGCCCGCTGCACAGCAAGGCCGCGTCCAGGATCCCCGGCTTCAACCGCCTGCACGACCTCTGGCGCCACGTGAGCCCGCTGCCCTGGGACGTGGAGCGGGACAAGGAGCAGGTGGCCCACGCCGTGCTGTTTCTGCTGGGGCCGTACGCCCGCAAGATCACGGGGCAGGTGCTCAGCGTGGACGGCGGCGCGTCGGTGGTGGCGGGGCAGCTGATGCCGTTCGAACGGTGGGACTACCCGACGAACCTCCGGGACGACCCGCACCGCCCCCACGACCCGCCCGACCTTCACGCCCCCGGCTGGGGCAGCCCGCCGGACCTGGCGGAGGCATAGCGCCGCCGGCAGCTCCCGGCCCGGGGAGGCGCGGACCGCGCGCTCGGCGGGCGGCCCCGCGGCGGGCGCCCCGCGCGGCGGGGAGCGGCTGCTCGTGGGTCAGGCAGTGGATCGAGCCCAGGCCGACGATGAGGTTGCCCGCGTAGACGCCCACGACCGGCCGGTCGGTGAACAGCTCCGAGAGGATGCCCAGGGCGGCCCCGTCGTTCGGGTCGTTGAAGACGGGCACGAGCACGGCGGCGTTGGCGATGTAGAAGTTCGCGTAACTGGCGGGCAGGCGCACGCCGCGATAGGCCAGCGGGCGGGGAAAGGGCAGGGGGACCACCTCGGGCCGGGCGCCCCCCAGCAGGCGCGCGCCCTCGAGCCGTTCGCGGTTCTCCCGGGACCGGCGGTGGTTCTCGTCGCCCGGGTCCTCCTCGACGGCGAGCACCACGGTCGAGGGGTTCACGAAGCGGCATACGTCGTCGACATGGCCGTGCGTGTCGTCTTCGCCCGCCGTTCCGGAGGCGAGCCAGATCGTGTTGCGCGCGCCGAGCCACTCGGCGAACAGCCGCTCGTAGTCCGGGCGGGTCATGCCGGGGTTCCGGCACTGCGGGCCCGCATCCAGCAGGCACTCCTCGGTCGTGAGCAGGTCGCCGGCGCCGTTCACGTCGATCGCCCCGCCCTCCAGTACGACGGGCTTGCCCTTCCGGAGCGGCTGCTCGCCCGGGAGGTCGAGCGCCCGGGCCACGCGGCCGGGCACGCGGGCGTCCAGCCGCCAGTTGCGGTAGCGGCCCCACCCGTTGAACGCGAACCGGAGCACGGCCGGCGGCCCCGGGGCCCCGGCGGCGTGGGCGAACAGGGGGCCCATGTCGCGCGTCCAGCCCCGGTTCGTGGCGGCGCGGAGGAACCGCACGCGCGCCTCGTCCACGTGCAGGTCGGCGAGGACGCGGCGCGCGCGGCGCTCGAGCCCGGGCCCGGTCACGAGCAGGCGGACGTCCTCTCCGGGAGCCAGCCGGCGGATGAGCTCGCCGTAGTCCCAGGCGACGGCGGCCATCTTCCCGGGCCAGTCGGTCCGGTTGTGCGGCCAGGCGAGCCACGTGGCCTCGTGGGGTTCCCACTCGGCGGGGCGGCGGTAGCGCGCGGCCGGCTGGCGCGGCGGCTCAGGCATCGAGAAAGCGTTCCGTGAGGCCGCCGTAGGCGTCGACGCGCCGGTCGCGCAGGAAGGGCCACGCGCGGCGGACCTCCTCGATGCGGGCGGGTTCCACGCGGGCCACGAGGACGGCCTCGCCGTCCGGCCCGGCCTCGGCGAGGACGATGCCCTGCGGATCGGCCGCGAAGGAGGAACCCCAGAACGCGATGCCGGGTTCCGCGGGATGGGCCTTCTCGGTCCCCGCCCGGTTCACCGCGGCGAGGTACACCCCGTTGGCGATGGCGTGCGCGCGCTGGGCGGTGCGCCAGGCGTCGCGCTGGGCGGGCCCGTCGCCGTCGCGTTCGCCGGGCAGCCACCCGATGGCGGTGGGGCAGAAGATGACGTCGGCGCCGCGCAGGGCGACCAGCCGTGCGGCCTCGGGGAACCACTGGTCCCAGCAGACGAGCACGCCGATGCGGCCGAAGGGCGTGTCGAAGGCGCGGAATCCCGTGTCGCCGGGGGTGAAGTAGAACTTCTCCACGTAGCCGGGATCGTCCGGGATGTGCATCTTGCGGTAGAGCCCGATCGTCGCCCCGTCGGGGCCCAGCACGGCGACGGTGTTGTGGTACAGGCCGCGGGCCCGCCGCTCGAAGAGAGGCGCCACGATCACGGCGCCGGTTTCGCGCGCCGTTTCGCCGAGGGCGGCGGTGGACGGCCCGGGCACGGGCTCGGCGAGATCGAAGGCGGCCGGGTCCTCCCGCTGGCAGAAATAGGGGGACCGGAACAGCTCGGGCAGGCAGATGACGTCGGCGCCGCGCGCGGCCGCCTCGCGCACGCCGGCCCGCGCCGCGTCGAGACGGGCCGCCGCGTCGCCGCCGGCGGCCATCTGCACGAGCCCGATCGAGAAACCGCGGTGCGCTGTACCCATGGCGGGGCCCAGCGTAGCGCCCGCGGGGCGGGTGTCAACCGGCGCCGTCCGCCGCGCGGCGGCCCCGCAGGGTGTAGGGGCCGGTCCCGTCGACGCGTACCGGAACGAGGCGGCCCTCGAGGCCGGCCGGGCCGTCGAAGAAGACGAGCCGGTCCTGCGGCGTGCGGCCGCGCCAGCGGCCGCTGCGCCGGTCGCGGCCCTCGACGAGGACCTCGACCCGGGTGTGCAGCAGGGCGGCGTTCTTCTCGTCCTGGATGCGGGCCTGGAGGGCATCGAGGCCGGCGCGCCGCTCCTCCTTCACCCCGGCCGGGACATCGTCGGGCAGGTGGCGGGCGGCGTAGGTCTGCGGCCGAACGGAGTACTTCGCGATGTGCGCCTTGTCGAAACGCATCGCCTCCATCAGCGCGCGCGTGTTCTCGAACTCGGCGTCCGTCTCGCCCGGGAAGCCTACGATCACGTCGGTGTGAACCGCGGCGTCCGGGAGCCGGGCCCGGATGCGGCCGATCCGCTCGCCGTACTGCCGGACGGAGTAGCCGCGCTTCATGCGCCGCAGGACCGCGTCGTCGCCGGACTGGCAGGGCAGCTCGACGTGGGGGCACACCTTCGGGTTGGAGGCGGTCTCCTCGAGCAGCTCGTCGGTGAAGTAGTCGGGGTGGCTCGTGAGGTACCGCACGCGCGCGATGCCCTCGACGCCCGACACCTCGCGGAGCAGGCGGGCCAGCGACGGGGCGCCCGGCAGGTCGCGGCCGTAGCGGTCGACGATCTGGCCCAGGAGGGTCACCTCGCGCACGCCGGACGCGGCGAGGCGCTGCACTTCGGCCAGCACCTCGGCCGGC
This sequence comes from uncultured bacterium, assembly GCA_963744655.1. Taxonomy (GTDB): domain Bacteria; phylum Verrucomicrobiota; class Kiritimatiellia; order PWTM01; family PWTM01; genus CAVUUJ01. Next base: position 190,093 of record CAVUUJ010000004.1, read on the forward strand.
GGCCGGCTGTGCTCGCGGCCGCGCCGGTAGGGAATGATGCAGTAGGTGCAGGCGTGGGAGCATCCGAGCACGGCGGGGACGAACGCGGTCACCGCGCCGGCCGGGTCGGCGGGGGTGTGCTCGTCCTCGCCCTGGATCGCCTCGCGCACCATGCGGCCGGCCTCCTCCTCCGAGGCGCGGAGCGCGGCCTCTTCGCGCCCGTCGAGCAGGGTGAGCAGCGGGGTGGGGTCCGACGGCGGCATGAAGACATCGACGAAGCCGAACCGCTCGCGCAGGCCCGCCGTGTCGCCCGTGCCGACGAGGCAGCCCATGAGGGCCACCACCGTGCCGGGGCGGCGCGCCTTGAGCGCCCGCACGTGGTGCAGGCGGCCGTACACCTTGTCTTCCGCCTGCTGACGCACCACGCAGGAGTTGAGGATGACGACGTCCGCCTCCTCGGCGCGCCCGGCGGGCGCCAGCCCGCGCGCCCGCAGCCGCTCGTCCAGGTGCCGGGCGTCGGCGGCGTTCATCTGGCAGCCGATGGTCCACACGTGGAAGGTGTTCATGCGTGCCCCGCCTCTCCGTCCTTGCGCTCGAGCGGGTGCCGGCGGGTGCCGCGGAGCGAGTCGGCCGGCACGTCGGCTTCCGTCTCGCGGCCGAGGAACGTCAGCAGGATGCGCACGCGGTCGCGCGCGGGAAGCACCCGGCGCACGACGACCTCCAGGCCGGCGAAGGGTCCGGCGAGGACCTCGGCGGACTGGCCGGGCTCGAACGGCGTGGCGAGGACCTTCACCTCGCCGTCCGCGACTTGCTCGCGAAGGCGGTCCACGAGGGGGCCGGGCAGGACCGCGGGCCGGCCGCCGAACTGGACGAGGCCGGTCACGGCGGTGGTGTAGGCGACCGCCCGGCGGTCGGTCGCGAGATCGAACCGGGCGAACAGGTAGCCGGGGAAGAGCGCCTCGGTGAACCAGACCGGGCCGCGCCGGGTGGCCTTGCGGTACCGGATGCGGGGGCAGTAGGGCTCGACGCCGGGCAGGCGCCGCAGGTGCTCGAGCGCGATGTGTTCGGCCTTGGCGCGTGTCCGTACGCAGTACCAGCGCGGTCCGGCGGCGGCCTGCGTGCCGCCGGCGGTCACGGCGCCCCCGCCGCGGCGGCGGCCACGGCGACGGCGCCGAGTTCGCCGATCCGGTGCCCGAGCGCGCTGGGCAGGATGCGGCACGCGGCGATGCTGCGGGGCCAGGCGTAGCGGGGCAAGGCCGCCTCGAGCGGGTCGAGCAGCAGGCGGCCCGCGTGTATGCCGATCGTGCCGAGGACGACGGCGCCCGGGTTGTAGGCCATCAGCACCAGGCCGATGCCGTGGGCGAGGTGCCCGGTGAACGTCTCCCACTCGCCGCACGCGAAGGCGTCACCGCGGCGGACGGCCCGCAGAAAGGCGGCGAAATCGATGGCCTCGGGGTCGCCGCCCGCCTCGTCGACCACCGCGGTCCGCAGCCCCCCGGCGCGGATGCGCTCGCGGAGCCGGCGGGCCACGCTGCGCCCCCCGCAGTAGACCTCGAAGCAGCCGCGCAGGCCGCACGGGCACGGGGGGCCGTCGGGATCGAGCACGCCGTGGCCGATCTCGCCCGCGAGGTCGGAAACCCCCTGCACGAGCCGGCCCCCGGACACCACGCCGGCGCCCAGGCCGGTGCTCAAGGTGAGGTAGACGAGGTCGGGGGTGCCCTTGCAGGACCCGTAGAGGTACTCGGCGAGGGCCGCGGCGTTGGCGTCGTTGTTCATGTGCACGGGGCGCCCGTACGCCCGGCGGAACCAGTCCACGACCGGCACCTCGTCCCAGCCCGGCAGGTTGGGCGGGGCGAGGAGGCAACCGGCCGGCACGTTGACCGGGCCGGGGGCCGCGATGCCGACGGCGCCGATTTGGCCCTCCCTCACCTGCGCCTCGCCGCAGAGCGCGCCGATCGCGTCGCGCGCCCGGTCGAACCACGCCCCGGCGCCGTCCAGGGGCCGGGTCGGGAAGCGGTGCGCGGCCTTCAGCTCGCCGGCGGCCGTGCCGAGGCACACCGCCGTCTTGGTGCCGCCGATATCGACGCCGAGCAGCAAGCCGGGATCGTGTTCTCGGCGGGGGGCGGGCATCGGCCTGCGGGTCAACGAACCGGACCGGGTACGGCCCCCTGGCCGCGGGCGTCCAGGTACGCCTTGACCTCGCGCTCGACCCGGCGCCGCTTCAGGAAGGACACCTTCGGCCGGACGGCCTCCCGCAGCGCGGGGGCGAGGGGGTCTCCGGACGCCTCGGCCACGCTCAGCCAGAAGTAGGCGGACGCGTAGTCGCGCGGGACGCCCACGCCCTCGGCGAGCAGGGTGCCGGCCCGCCGCTGCGCGGGCACGTAGCCCTTCGCCGCGGCGGCGAGGTAGAGGGGTACGGCCCGGGCGATGTCGCGGCGAAGGCCGCGGCCGTTCTCGAGGCACTCCGCGAGGTCCGCCTGCGCGCGCGCGTACCCCGCCGCGGCGGCCCGCTCGAGCGCGGCCAGCGAACGGGCCCGGTCGGCGGGACGGCCGCCGTCGCCCTTGGCGTAGGCCCGTGCCAAGCGGTAGAGCGCCTCGCCGTTGCCGAGCGCCGCCGCCTTCTCCCAGAAGCCCATGGCCTTCGCGGCATCGCGGGGCAGGCCGGCGCCGTTCTCGAGGCATTCCGCCAGCCGGCAGATGGACGGCGCGTGCCCGGCCCGCGCGGCCTCAGCCCAGAGGACGACCGCCCGGTCCACCTCGTCGGGCAGGCGGCCGTCGGCGAAGTGCCGAACGGCCAGCGCGTACTGCGCCTCGGCGTCGCCGGCCTCGGCGGCGTCGAGAAGGATCGCCTGCTCGACTTCGGCCCGGCTCACGTCGTCCGCGGCCCGGGCCGCGCCGAGAAGGGCGGCCGTCGCCGCCAGGCAGAGCATCGCACCACGCTTCATGAGCACCTCCAACGTTGCCGCCCCATCCTACGCAACCGCGCCGCGCGGCGCAATGCGCGCGTGGCGCGCGGGGCGGGGCGGGCTCAGGGCGGGCTCACGGGCCGGCCCGCGGGGCCGGGCAGGTCGGCCGAGCGGTCGGACACGATCCGGTAGGTGGCCAGCACCCGGGCGGCGGAGGCGGCGGCCTTGGCCCGGTCGAGTATAATGCGCTGGCCGCGGCCGTTGCCGAAGACGACGTGGGTGCGCTCGTCTTCCCGCTCCACGCGGCGCACCAGCTCCGCGAGGTCGTTGAACGGCTGGCCGTCGACGGTTTCCACGATCCACGCGTAGACACCGTGGTAGCCCTCGTTCACGCTCGCCGGCAGCGTGCGCAGGGCCACGACGACCTGCTGGCCGTCCGTCTCGGCGACGTTGTTGCCGAGCAGCACGGTGAGCTCGCGCGGCGCCGCGGAGGCCCAGTTGTTGCCGAACTGCTCCAGGAAGTTCTTCGTGACCGGCGAGAAGACGATGCCGCCGTAAATGAAGTAGGAGGGACGCGTCTCGTACTGCTCCATGGGGATCAGCCAGTCGCGCTGCATGGGCCGGTCGAGTTTTACCACGGCCTCGCGCTCCTCGCCGCCGCGCAGGAAGCGGACCTCGAGGTCGTCGCCGACCTGCGCGCCCTGGATGACGTAGGCGAGCCGGGTGCGCTCCCGGCCGCGGAAGGACACGGTGCCGTCGTTGGCGATCGGCCGGCCGCCGACGGCCAGCAGCACGTCGCCCTCCTCGAGGACCCCGGCGCCCGACGACGGCGGCGCGACGTGCGTCACGAGCATGCCGGTCCGGTCCGGCCCCATGCCGCAGTAGGCCCGCATGTCCGGGCTCTCCATGTTCTGCAGGATGAGGCCCAGCCCCGGGAACCCGTCGACGCGCCCGTCCTCGATGTCCTGGAAGAAGTGCCGCACGATGGGCGTGGGGATCATGTAGCCGATGTTCTCGGACCCGCGGGCGTTCTGCATGGCCACGCCGACGATCCGGCCGTCGACGATGACCGGGCCGCCGCTGTTGCCCGGGTTGATCGCCGCGTCGATCTGGCCCGCGAGCAGGACCACGGAGCTGTGCGCGTAGACCTGGTGCTCGACGCGCGAGAGCACGCCCCGCGTGGTGCTCAGGGCGTCGCCGCCGAGGGGAAACCCGAAGACGACGACCTCGGTCTCCAGCGGCGGCAGCTCGCCGAGCTCCAGCTCGGTGGCGCCCTCGAAGAAGGCCGGGTCGTCGACCGTCAGCAGGGCGAGGTCCGCCTCGTGGCAGACGCTCAGCACGCGGGCCTGGTAACGCTGTGGCCGCCCGTTGCGGCGCACCTGCAGGAAGGTCTGGTTGCCGACGACATGCCCGTTGGTCAGGATGCGGCGGCCGGACAGGATGCAGCCCGACCCCGTGCCCTGCCGCGGACCCTTCATGGCCCACGGGTTGAAGTAGTCGGGCGAGTTGGCGACGGCGTAGATCTTGACCATCGCGTCCTGCACCGCCTCCGCGGAAGGCGTGGAAGCCGCGTGGCGCGGGAGGGCCAGGAGGCCCAGGAGGGCGAGGACGGCAGGCATCTTCATGGCGGCGTGCTCCGGGTGGTTCCGCTTGGGCGCAAGCGGGGACGCTAGCACGCCGGGTTCGCCACGCGCAATGCCCCGGGAGACCCCAACATCCGCGCGTAAGGATCATGTTCGCCGGGGACCTGCTCGGCGCATGGGGCGAAGCCCGTCGCGCGGGATAGGGGCCCGTATGCTGCGTTAGCCCGGGCGGGACGGACATCGAGTCCAGTCCCGCCCGTGCTGCCTTGCCTCCGGACCCTTCTGCCGCGCTCTGTCTTCGGGTCTCGCTTGGCTCGACCGACCCCATGCGCCTGCGCACACGCCCATCCCGCCCCCAAGAGCGGGGGCGGGATACCGAACCGTGGCTGTCCGTGCTCCTTCTCATGCCTTCGTCCCATTGGCCTGCATGGGCTTTGCCATCAAGCCCTTGCCCACCAACATGCCCTCCGAGAGTCCGGGCACCCCGAGGCCTCGGGGTGCCTGGACTGCGCTGTCAAACCCCCGTCGCATGGCCGTCGCTGCCCACGCATAGCGCGTGTGGCATGATCACCAGAGTCTATATCGGCACGCGATGTGCTATTGGCCCGTCCGATGGCGCGCGGGGCGCTTCGCGCTTGCGTTACGCGCGGGTCGGGGAGACCCCGGCCCGCGCGGCGCCCGGGTGCTTCGCGTCATCCCGACGTGGCGGATGCCCGCTTCGACGAACGGGAAACCCTGCCGTTCGAAGCCGTGCTGCTCGTAGAAGGCCACCGTGTGCACCTGCGCGTGCAGGCGGACCTGCTCGAGCCCGCGGTCCCGGGCCGAAGCCACGAGGGCTTCGAGCAGCGCGCCGCCGATGCCCCGGCGGCGCCAGGGCGGGAGCACGGCCAGCCTCCCGATGCGGCCGTCGGGCTGCAGCCGGCCCGTTCCGACCGGGCCGTGCCGGGGATCGGCGGCCAGCGCGTGGACGCAGGCCGGGTCCCTGCCGTCCCAGTCCAGGTCGCGCCGCACGCCCTGCTCCTCTCCGAAGACCGCGTCCCGCACGAGGCGGATGTCCGCCGCGGACGGCTCGAACGACGTGAGGCCGATGTTCATGCCGGGGCGCTGCCCTACAGCTCCAGGTCATGGTACGCCACCCCGTGCGCCTCGGCGACGCCCCGGCAGGTGACGTGGCCCTGGTGCGTGTTGATGCCGGACCGCAGCTCGGGGTACCGGCGCACCGCCTGTTCGAGGCCGGCGTCGGCGATCTGGAGGGCGTACAGGAGCGTGGCATGGGTGAGGGCCTGCGTGGAGGTCCGCGCGTAGGCGCCCGGCATGTTGGCCACGCAGTAGTGCAGGATGCCCTCTTCCACGTAGACCGGGTCGTCGTGCGTCGTGGCGCGGGAGGTCTCCGCGCACCCGCCCTGGTCGATGGCGATGTCGACGAACACCGACCCCGGCTTCATCACGTCGAGGAAGCGGCGGCTGATCAGCTTGGGTGCGCGCGCGCCGGGCAGCAGGACCGCCCCGATCAGCAGGTCCACGGAGGGCAGCAGGTCGAGAAGGTTCTGCTCGTTGGAGTACAGCGTGTGGGCCGCGCCGTGCAGCGAGATGTCCAGGAAGCGCATCTGCTCCAGGTCGACCTCGAGGATGGTGACGTCGGCGCCGATCCCCGCGGCCACGCGGCCGGCGTTGATGCCCGCCGTGCCCCCGCCCAGGACCAGCACCGTGCCCGGCAGCACGCCCGGCACCCCGCCGAGGAGCACGCCCTTGCCGCCCTGCGCGTTGCCCAGGTAGTAGGCGCCCACCATGGCCGACATGCGGCCCGCGACTTCGCTCATCGGCTCCAGCAGCGGCAGGCGCCGCCCCCGCTGCACGGTTTCGTAGGCGATGCCGGTGGTGCCCGATTCGATCAGCTTCCCGGTGAGTTCCCGCGCGGCGGCGAGGTGGAGGTAGGTGAACAGCAGCAGGCCCGGCCGCAGGAAACCGTACTCCGGCTCGACGGGCTCCTTCACCTTGAGCACCAGGTCGGCCGCCCAGGCGTCGGCCGCGGTTTCGACGATGCGCGCGCCGGCGTGCCGGTACTGCGCGTCCTCGAAGCCGCTGCCGGTCCCGGCCCCGCGCTGGACCAGCACCTCGTGCCCGGCCTGGACCAGCATGCGCGCGCCGCCGGGTGTACAGGACACCCGGTCCTCCTTCACCTTGATCTCTTTCGGTATGCCGATGTTCACGGGGACTCCCCGGGGCGGCCGCGCGCGCCCCGCACGCGGCGGGGCGCGGCACGCCGGGCGTGCCCGTTCAGTCGGGCTTTGCGGGGGGCGCGTCGTCGTCGTCCGCCGCGGGCTCCTTGGCGGCGCCCTCCTCGCGGCCCTTCTTGAACTCCCGGATGCTGCGCCCGAGGGAACGGGACAGTTCCGGAAGCCGCTTGGCGCCGAACAGCAGCATGACGGCGAGCAGGACGAGCAGCAATTCGGGCCAGCCGGGCTGGCCCCCGGTCAACCAAGCCGCGCAGTTCATGGTCTCTCCTCCCTGCCGATCGGCAGGCCGGTCATGTCGCCCGGCTGCGGATACCCTTCCACGATGTCCGCCACGACCCACGCGCCCCGGCGCCGCGGTGTCACCTCGAGCACGCCGCACGGAAGACCCGCGCGGAGCAGCCGCACCCGCAGTCCCGCGGGCGGGAGGGCATCGCATTCGAGGATAACATAGCGCTCGGCGGGGTGCACCCGGATAACGCGGGCCTGGACCCAGGCGGGCGCCGCGGGGGCGGGGGGCGGCCCGCCGCCGGGCGGCGGGGCGGGCGTGGCGCAGCCCGCGGCGCCCGCCGCGAGGAGGAGCGCGGCCGCGGCGGCGCGGGCGGGGCGGCGGCGCGGGGGGCGGCCCGGCACGGCGTGCGGACCGCCCCGCGGCAACCGGCGGGCGAGGGGACAGCCCCCGCAGCGGGGCGCGGCGCGGCAGTGTTCCTTGCCCAGCCGCACGAGGAGTGCGTGGTACTCGTTGTAGAGCCGGGCGTCGGGCGGCAGGGCGGAGGCGAAGAGCGCGGCGAGTTCGTCGTACCCGGCGCCGGGCGCGCACCAGCCGTGGCGCACGGCCACGCGCCGCGTGTAGGCGTCGGCCACGAAGACCGGCCGGCCGGCCGCGTAGAGCGCGATGCTGTCGCACGTCTCCGGCCCGATGCCCTCGGTGGCGAGCAGCGCTTCGCGCAGGGCGGGGGTGGGCAGCCGGAACAGCGTGTCGAGGGAGCCGCCGTACCGCTCGTCCAGCCGCCGCACGAAGGCCTTGAGGCGCCGCGCCTTGACCCGGAAGAAGCCCGACGGCCGGATCCACGCGGCCAGGCGCGCCTCGGGGGTCCGCCGCACCGCCTCCACCGAGAGGGCGCCGGCCCGCTGGAGCCGCCGCACGGCCCGTTCGACGTTGGACCACGACGTGTTCTGCGTGAGGATGGCCCCGGCGACCACCTCGAACGGCGTGTCGGCCGGCCACCAGTGCTGGGCGCCCCAGCGGGCGAACAGGGCCCGGTAGACGCCGGGGTGCGGGAGGCCGCGCCGCCGCGTGCCTTGCGCGGCGTCCGCGGCGGATGATACGGTCCGTGGCACGCGCCCATCGTAGGCGGCGGCGCGGGGGCGCGCAAGCGAAGGAGGCGGCAACGGATGAAGTGGCACCTGCTGGGCGGCGTGGACACGGTGACGGGCTCGCAGCACCTGATCGAGGTGAACGGAAAGCGCTTCCTGCGCGATTGCGGCCTCTTCCAGGGCCGGCGCAGCGAGGCGCGCGAAATCAACAGGCGCTTCTCGTTCGACCCGAAGAGCCTCGACGCCGTGGTGTTGTCGCACGCCCACATCGACCACTGCGGGAACATCCCCTCGCTGGTCCGCAACGGCTTCGAGGGGCCGATCCACGCCACCGGCGCCACGGCGGCCCTGTGCGACGTGATGCTGCACGACGCCGCGCACATCCAGGAACAGGACGCGGCCTACCTCAACCAGAAGACCGGCCGCGAGAACGAACCGCCCGTGGAGCCGCTGTACACGACCGCCGACGCCGACCGCGCCATGCCGATGTTCCGGGGCTGGCGCTACGGCGAGGAGGTCGACGTCGTGCCGGGCGCCTCGGTGCGTTTCCGCGAGGCGGGCCACATCCTGGGCGCGGCGCTCACGCGGCTGACGCTGAAGGAGAACGGCACGTCCCTGCGGATGGGTTTCGCCTTCGACCTCGGCCGCGCGGGGCTGCCGATCATCCGCGATCCCGAGTTCATGGAGGAGATCGACCTGCTCGTGATCGAGAGCACCTACGGCAACCGCCTGCACGCCGACGTGTCCGGCACCGAGGACCGCCTGCTGGAGGTGATCCAGCGCACGGTCCGGCGCGGCGGGCGGGTGCTCATTCCCTCCTTCGCGCTCGAGCGTGCGCAGGAGGTTCTCTACCACCTTTCCTCGCTCGTGGCGGCCGGGCGGATGAAGCCCGTGCCGGTCATCGTGGACAGCCCGATGGCCACGGCGGTGACGCGGGTCTTCGAGCGCAGCACGAAGTACATGGACGAGGAGTACGAGGACCTGCGCCGGAAGGCCGGGCGGGTGATGAGTCCCGGGTGGGTGCGCTTCACCTCGTCGGTGGAGGAGTCGAAGGCGCTCAACGCCCTCAAGGAGCCCTGCATCATCATCTCGGCGTCGGGCATGTGCGAGCACGGCCGCATTCTCCACCACCTCAAGCACGCCGTCACCGACGCGCGGAACACCATCGTCATCGTGGGCTACCAGGCGCAGCACACGCTGGGCCGCCGGCTGGTGGAGGGCGAGCGGCAGGTGCGGATCTTCGGCGACTGGTTCGAACGCAACGCCGAGGTCGAGGTGATCGACGCGTTCAGCGCGCACGCCGACCGCGACGACCTGGTCGCCTACGTGGAGCACCTGAAGCCGAAGGAGACGTACCTGGTGCACGGCGACCCCGACCAGCGCGAGGCGCTGGGCGAGGCGCTCCGCGGGCGCGGGCTGGGCGAGGTGCACCTGCCGGTCCAGGGCGACACCGTCACGTGGTGAGAGCCGCCGGCGCCGCGGGCGCCGCCGGCCGTCCGGAGGAACCGTCATGAGGGAGGGTCGAGGCCGGTACCGGCACGCGGCGGCGCGCGCCGCCTGGTGCGGCGCGGTGCTGGCGGCCGCGGCGTCGCCGGCGCAGGACCGTGCCCCGCTCATCGGGCACCGTCCGCTGCTCGTGGCCGTGCGGGGCCGGCCCGCGGTGATCCGGGCGACGGTGTCCGACGACCTCGGGCGCGTGGGCTCCGTGACCCTTTATGTCGCGTCCTCCGAGGACGCGGCGCCGTTCGCGGTGCCGATGGAGCCCGCGGCCGCCGGGGTCTACGTGGCCACCGTGCCCGACGCGATCGTGGCGGAGGTCACGACGCTGCGCTACTACGTCGAGGCGCTCGACGCGGCGGGGCACGCGACGGAGACCCGCTGGTACGAGGTGCGCGTGAGCGACCCGGCGGGCGCGCCGGGGGCGCCCCCGGAGGCCGCCGCGCGGCCGCGGCCGGGATGGGTCACGCCGGTGCTGATCGGCGTCGGCGCCGCGGCGGTGGCCGGGGGGGCGGTGCTCGCCGCGGACGGCGGCGGCGGCGGGTCGGGCGGCGCGGCGGCCGCGGTCGAGGCCGGAAGCTACGCGGGCACGGTCAACGAGGTGTTCTCGCTGCCCGGTGCGGCGCCGGCGGTGCGCAGCGGGCCGGTGACGTTTTTCGTCACGAAAGGCGGCACGGTGACCACGGACGACCTGCGCCCGGGCAGCACCCTGCGGGCGGGCGTGTCCGGGTCGAACTTCCTGCTGCAGGCCCCGGTGAACGAGAACGGCTACACCGGCCAGGCGCGCTATCTCGGCAACTTCGTGCAGGACCGTATCGTGGGCACGATCGACGGGCGGGCCTCCTCCAACGGCGTGACGGGGGCGTACTCGGGGAGCTTCACGGCGTTCCGGGAGTGACCGGCGCGGCGGGCAGATCGTCGGGCCGGACCGAGGCCGCCTGCAGCGCGCCGCCGTAGAAGACCTCGACGCGGTAGCCGTAAAAGGCGAAGCGTTCGCCGCGCTCGCGGCGCTCGGCCTCGCGAAGGCCGGGGGGCACCACGTACGCCGCGCTCGCGGCCCGCTCGTCCCCGGGCGTCCACGCGCCGGTCCCGACGCGGACGGGGGGGGGCCGGACCGAGGAGCGGACAACGCGGCGGGTGCGCTCGCCCTGGTCGTAGAACGCGACGTCGATCCTCACCTCGCCGGGCCGCGGCGGCGGCTGGTCGGGCGGGGCCTCCAGGCGGATGCGCAGGACGCGCATCTCCGCGTAGGCCTGCGACTCCGGGAAGCGGACGAGGTCGAGGCCGGCCAGGCGCAACCGGCCGCCCGGGGGGGCGTCGCGCGGGGCGGCGGGCGGCTCCGCCGCGGGTCCGGGCGCGGGGGGCCCGGGTACGCGAAGCAGGGCCAGGCGCGTCAGGGCGTCGGCCGCCTCGACCGCCAGGGGATCGTCCCCGGCGGCCTGGAGGAGGGCTACCCACAGCGGCTCCGCCTCGGCCGGGCGGCCCGCGGTCTCCAGCAGGCGCGCGCGGGCGGCGTAGGCGGGCAGGAAACCGGGGACGGCTTTCTGCAGGGCCGCCAGGCGCGCGAGCGCCTCGCCGGTGCGGCCCGCCCGGGCATCCCGCTCCGCGGCGTCCAGGATCCGCCGGGCGCGGGCCCGTCGCTCGGCCTGCGGGTCGTCCTCCGGCGCCTCGCCGGGCCCCGTGTCCGGCCCGGGCGTCCGCAGGGAGAGGTCGTCCATGCGATCGAGGGCGGGGGCGTCGACGGGGGGCGGCCGGGCGGCTTGCGGCGCGGCGGGGGGCGGCCCGCGCCGGGCCGTGCGCGCGTTGTGCCGCACGGCTTGCCACCAGGCGCGTCCGGCGGCCGCGGCCGCGGCCACCAGGAGCAGCAGCAGGGCGGGCACCGCGGCGAGGCGCACGGCCCGCTGCGCGGGCGTCAGGAAGCGGTAGCGGAAGACGGCCGACCCGATCTCGACCCGGTCGCCGCTCCGGAGCCCGGCCTCCGCGACGTCCTCGCCGTTGACCCTGAGGAGGTGGCCGGGCGCCGTACGCTCGACGCGGAGGGTGTCCCCGCCGGCGAGGAAGCGGGCGTGGACCGGGGCGATGTCCTCCGCGCGCAGCCACAGGGTGCAGGCGACATCGGAGCCCGCCTCGGTCAGGCGGCGGCGCAGCGGCACGCGGCGGCCGCGGTCCGGACCGGCGAGGTGAACGAGCAGGTGCATCAGGCGCGGGGCAGGTCGCCCTGCCACTCCGTGTCGCGCAGGCGCCGGTTGACGGCGGCGAGATCGGCCCGCTCGGGGTCCAGGCCGCCGCCGGTGCGCTCCATGGCCTGCGCGTGGGCGGGATGCGTCGCGTCGGCCAGCGCGGCGAGCAGGTCCGCGTAGGCCCAGCTGCCTCCGCAGCCCTCGGGCGGGGCGGCCCGGCGGCCGGCGGTGCAGCGCGGCAACGGGCCGGCGTCCGGCTCGCCGATGCGCTCGACGAGCACGTCGTGCCGCCACGCGTCCGCGAAGTCGTAGACGTAGCGGAACCGGGCGCGTTCCGCGCGGACGACCTGGTCGAGACGGACCGAGCGCTCGTCGGCGAGCGTTTCCTCGTCCTCCGGGTCGAGGCACAGCCCGTAGCAGGTCCCGGCGATATCGAAGTGATGCAGGTGGCAGTTGTGCCAACCCATCGCGATCTGGATGACGGCGTGCACGCGGTCGAGCGTGAACGCGCCGGGCACGACCAGGCGCCGCCACACCGGCGGCCGGATGCCGGCGAGCGTCACCTTGAGCCGGTACGCGCGCGTTGCTCCGGATGGATGGGCCGATGCGATCATGATGACGTGCCGCGGGGCGCCGACGCCCCCTGCCGCAGGCCGACTCTAGCCCGAACCGCCCGCGGATGCCACGTCTTCGTTCCCGCCCCGGTCCGCGCGTAACGGGGGGGCAGGCGCCCTGTGCGCCGTGGGGGCGCGGGGGCCGGCACCGGCCGGAAGGCCGAGCCGGTGCAGGGGTCGAAGCGCCGGCGCGCCGCGCCGCTTGCGACCGTGAGGGCCGTGCGTGTACAGTCGGGGCGGCTTCGCGCGGGGGCCGTCGGCGGAGGCGGCCGGCGCGGGCCACGGCGAGGTGCTCCCATGCTCGACATCCGGTGGTTGCGCGAGAACCGCGAGGCGGCGCAGCAGGGGCTGCGGAACAAGGGGTCCGACGCGGACCTCGACGCGATCCTGGCGCTCGACACCCGCCGGCGCGGGCTGCTGACCGAGGCGGAGGCGCTCAAGAACCGGCGCAACGTCGTCTCCCGGGAGATCGGCCGGCTGCGCCGGGCGGGGGAGGACACGGCCGGGCAGCAGGCGGCGATGCGCGAGGTGGGCGAGCAGATCGCGCGGCTGGACACCGAGGAGCGCGCGGTCGAGGCGGAGCGCGACGCGGCGCTGCTCGGCGTGCCGAACCTGCCCCACGCGAGCGTGCCGGCGGGGCCCGACGCGTCCGCGAACCGCGTCGTGCGCGCGTGGGGCGAGCCGCCACGCTTCGCCTTCGACCCGAAGCCGCACGTGGAGCTCGCCGAACGGCTGGGCCTGGTGGACTTCGAGCGCGCGGCGCGCATGAGCGGGGCCGGCTTCCCGCTGTTCCGCGGGGCGGGGGCGCGGCTCGAGCGCGGGCTGATCCAGTTCATGCTGGACCTGCACGTGAACGAGCACGGGTACACCGAGGTCTCGCCGCCGCTTCTGTGCACCCGCGCGGCCATGACCGGCACGGGGCAGCTGCCCAAGCTCGCGGACGACATGTACCACGTGGCGGGCGACGACCTGTACCTGATCCCGACCGCCGAGGTGCCGCTGACCAACCTGTACCGCGAGGAGGTCGTCCGCGAGCCGTTGCCGGTATGCCTCACGGCCTACACCCCCTGCTTCCGGCGCGAGGCGGGGGCCGCCGGCCGGGAGACGCGCGGGCTGATCCGGGTCCACCAGTTCGACAAGGTCGAGATGGTGCGGTTCGTGGAGCCGGAGGGCTCGCACGCCGAGCTCGAGACGCTGGTCGGCCACGCCGAGGACGTGCTGCAGCGGCTCGGGCTGCCGTACCGCGTGGTCGAACTCTGCACCGGCGACCTGAGCTTCGCGGCGGCCAAGTGCTACGACATCGAGCTGTGGTCGCCGGGCCAGCAGGGCTGGCTGGAGGTGTCGTCCTGCAGCCATTTCGAGTACTTCCAGGCGCGGCGCGCGAACATCCGGTACCGGAACGCGGAGGGCAAGACGGCCTTCCTCCACACGCTCAACGGCTCGGGCGTGGCCCTGGCCCGGCTCGTGGTGGCCCTGCTGGAATGCGGGCAGCAGGCGGACGGGTCGGTCCGCCTCCCGGACGCGCTGCGTCCGTACGTGGGCGGCCTGGACCGGCTGGAGCCCCCGGCCTGAGGGGCGGCGTGCGTGCCCGCGGGTCCAGCGTCCTGCTGCGCCAGGCCGGCGATACCGCCCGGCGCGAGCGCCTCTTCGAGGGCGTGACGCGCGTGCTGGCCGGCGTGTCGGGTGGGGCGGACTCGGTCGCGATGGTCTACGCCCTGCACTACCTGCTGCGCGCGTCGCGGATGCGCCTCTCGCTGGCGCACCTGCACCACGGGTTGCGCGGCGCGGCGGCGGACGCCGACGCGGTATTCGTCGCGCGGCTGGGCGCGGTGCTGGGCCTGCAGGTGCGCATCGGGCGGTGCGACGTGGCGGAGCTGGCGCGGCGCGAAAAGATCTCCCTGGAGATGGCCGGCCGCCGTGCGCGCCTCGCCTTCTTCGCGCGCGAGGCGGGTGGGCGCGGCGCCGTGGCGCTGGCGCACACGGCCGACGACCAGGCCGAGACCCTGCTGCTTCGCCTCGCGCGCGGGGCCTCACCCGCCGGGCTGTGCGGCATGCGGGCGCGCTCGGAGCACGGGGGCCTGCTGCGGGTGCGGCCGCTGCTGGACGTCCGCCGCGCGGAGGTGGAGGGCTTCCTGCGCGCGCACGGGCTGGCGTGGCGCGAGGACGCGAGCAACCGGGACGACCGGTTCCTGCGGAACCGGGTGCGCCACGAGCTGCTCCCGTGGATGGAGAAGCGGCTGAACCCGGCCACGCGCGCGGCCCTGCTGCGGGCCGCGCGGCTGCTGACCGACGACGAGGAGGCGCTGGCCGCGCGGGCCCGGCGGACGCTGTCGCGCTGCGCCGTGCCGCCGGACCCGTCCGGGCTCGACCTCGCGCGGCTCGGCCGGGCGCCCGCGGCCGTGCGGCGCCGGGTGTGGACCGCGTGGCTGCACGGCGCGGGCGTGCCGGCCGCGCGCGTGGACTTCGCGTTGGTGGAACGCCTGGACCGCATGGCGGCCGCGCCCGGCGCGGCCCGCCGGCTCGCGCTGCCCGGCGGGCGCCACGCGGTGCGCTCGCGCGGTGTCCTCCGGCTGGCGGACGTGCCGGCGCGCGGCGCGCCTCCCCGCCCGCTGCGCGTGCGGCTGCCCGGCGTGACCGAGGCGCCGGGGCTGGGCGTCGTCGTGCGCGCCGAGGCCGCCGTCGGTTTCCGCCGCGTGCCGGCGCGGGGCGCGCTGCCCGCGGAGGTGTACGTGCGGCGCGCGCGGCGGGGCGAGGCGCCCCTGCGCCTCCGCGCGTGGCGCGCGGGCGACCGGTTGGCGCCGGTGGGCCTGGCGGGTTCGCGCAAGCTGCAGGACGTGTTCGTCGACGCCGGCATCCCGCGGGAGGAGCGGCACCGGCTGCCGGTGCTCGTGAGCGGCGCCGGGGTGGTGTGGGCGCCCGGCGGCCGCGTGGCGCGCGCGTGGGCGGTGCCGGGCCCGCGGGCCGCCGCGTGGCGCCTGCGCGTGGAGCGCGCGGACTGAGCGCGCGGATTTCGGTTGGCCCGTCCGCGCGCGGCCGCTAGGCTCCCGCGGTGTCCGGCGGCGGCCCCGGGGCGGCGGAGGAGAAGCGGCGTGATCATACGAGCACGGGCCTACCCGCGGGCGGGGCTGATCGGCAACCCGTCCGACGGCTACTACGGCAAGACCATGGCCTTCGTCTTCGGCAACTTCTCCGCCGAGGTGACCCTGTACGAGACGCCGGAGCTGGCCATCCTGCCCAACACCCGGGACCACTCGGTCTTCTCCTCCATCCACCACCTCGCGGACGACGTGCGCCGCTACGGCTACTACGGCGGCATCCGGCTGCTCAAGGCCACGGTGAAGCGCTTCCACGACTACTGCCGCGAGCGGGGGACGGGGCTCGACGACCGCAACTTCACGATCCGCTACCGTTCGGACATCCCCCACCAGGTCGGCCTGGCCGGCTCCAGCGCCATCATCACCGCCTGTTTCCGGGCCCTGACGGCCTTCTACGGCGTGCGCATCCCCGCCCCGCTGCTGGCGAACCTCATCCTGTCGGTGGAGGTGGACGAGCTCCGCATCTCCGCGGGCCTGCAGGACCGCGTGGCGCAGGTGTACCGGGGCGTCGTCTTCATGGACTTCGACCGCGCCCTGATGGAGGCGCGGGGCTACGGCCGCTACGAGCCGGTCGACCCGGGGCTCCTGCCGCCGCTCTACATCGCCTACCGCGCGGAGCTGTCGGAGGGATCGGACGTGTTTCACAACGACGTGCGCGCCCGGTTCCGCCGGGGCGACCCGGAGGTGGTCGGGGCCATGCGGGCGTGGGCGGGCCTCACCGACCGCCTGCGCGCGGCCCTCGAGCGCGGCGAACCGGGGAAGGCCGGCGCGCTGATCGACGAGAACTTCGACCGGCGCGCGCGCATCTACCCGATCAGCCCCGGCAACCTGGAGATGGTCGCCGCCGCCCGGTCCGTGGGCGCCAGCGCGAAGTTCACGGGCTCCGGCGGGGCCCTCGTCGGCACCTTCGCCGACGAGGCCATGTTCGCGCGGCTCACGGGCGCGCTCGGGCCGCTCGGCGTAAAGGTGATCAAGCCGGTGCTCGTGCCGCCGGAGGCTTCCCATGATTCGTAAGGCCGTCATTCCCGCCGCGGGCTTCGGGACGCGCCTGCTGCCCGCCACCAAGTCGCCAGCCGAAGGAGATGCTCCCCGTCGTCGACAAGCCGACGATCCAGTACGTGGTCGAGGAGGCGGTGGAAGCGGGCATCACCGACATCCTCATGATCATCGGGAAGGGGAAGCGGTCCATCGAGGAGCACTTCGACCGCAGCTTCGAGCTGGAGGCGGAGCTCGAGGCCAAGGGCCGGCTGCGGGAGCTGGCCGAGGTGCGCCGCATCACCGGGCTGGCGAACGTCCACTTCGTCTGGCAGAAGGAGCTCAACGGCCTCGGCGACGCCGTGGCCTGCGCGCGCTGGCACGTGGGCAACGAGCCCTTCGCCGTGCTGCTGGGCGACACGCTGATCGAGTCGCACACCGCCGTCACGCGGCAGTTGGTCTCCGTCTTCGAGCGGTACGGGGAACCGGTCGTCGTGCTCGAGGAGGTGCCCCTGGCGAAGACCGAGCGCTACGGCGTCATCTCGGGCCGGGAGGTGGAGCCCGGCCTGTACCTGGTCGACGACTTCGTGGAGAAGCCGCGCCCCGAGGAGGCGCCCTCGAACCTGGCCATCGCGGGCCGCTACATCTTCACGCCGGAGATCTTCGATTTCCTGGCCCGCACCACGCCCGGTAAGAACAACGAGATCCAGCTGACCGACGCGATGCGCGCGATGGGGCGGCAGCGGGCCATGTACGGCCTGCGCCTCGAGGGCACCCGCCACGACGTCGGCAACAAGCTGGACTTCCTGAAGACGAACATCGCCTTCGGGCTCCGCCGCGACGACCTGGGCGCGGACCTGGCGGCGTACCTGCGCGACGTCGTGGCCGGTCTTGACGGCGGGGCGCCCGCGGGGGTCACCGACGCAGGAGCGAGACCACCACGAACGCCACCATCGCCACCACGAACAGCATGAACAGCGCCTTGTTGCGCTGTAGCCGCCGTTCCTGCCGGAGGGGCCGCGAGCGGATGAAGTTGCCGCTCGTGAAGTAGCTGGCGAACCGCTCCTTGTCCTGCCGCGGCGGGCCCGCGCCCTCGCGGCCCGCCTCGCCCCGCTGCCGCGCGTACGCGAAGAGGTCGCCGCCGCCCGGCTCCCGGACCGCGCGCGGCGGCGGGGGGGCGCGGCGGGCCCGGGCCGGGGCCGGCGCGCGGGGCACGGCCGGCGCGGGGTCGCCCCGTTCCATCACGCGGATGGACTTCTCCACGTCGCGCAGTTCGCGCTCGAGCTCCGCCAGCCGGCGGTCGAGCGGGTCGTGCTGGAACCCGGGCGACCTCGTCCCCGGCGCGACCGGCATCAGAGCAGGCCCATCGTGTACAGGACGAAAAGCACGGCGAGGCCGACCAGGGTGGCCACGAGCGGGAGGGTCACGGCGAAACCGACGCCCAGCCAGTAGCCGAAGCCCCGCGGGGCCTCCCGGCGCGGCGCCGCGTCCTCGAAGACCACCGGGTTGACGCCGGCGGGGGCGGCCCCCTCGCGCCCGCCGAGCGCGGACTCGATGCGGGCCATGGCCTTGTTGTACTCGAGCCGCGCGTCGTTGACCATGACGAGCGCCTTCCCGATCTCGTCCCGCACCGACGCCTCCGGCCAGGCGTCGTCGCGGATGGACTGGACGTCGTCGAGCAGCTCCCGGAACCGCTTGCGCGTGCCGGACAGCAGTTCCACCAGCTGCTCGGTCTTGATCTCCTGGCGCTCGATCGTGATGAGGCTCTGCGAGAGGTGCTCGACCAGCTCCTGGCGGCCCCGCTCGTAGTCCGTCTGCTTGCGGCGGGCATCCTCCAGCTCGCGCTTCGCGCGCTCGAGCTGCTCCTGGCGCTGGCGCAGCCGCTCGAGCTCCTCGGTCGTGCGCGCGGTATCCTGTTCGACCTGCTGCTTGTGCCGCGCCATCAGCGGCAGGTCCAGGTCCGACACGCGGCGCACCGGGCCGTCGGGCGGGGGCGCGTCGCCGGCGGGCGGGACGGGTTCGTCGCCGGGTCCCATCTTGATGCGGCGCACCTCGTCGCGGGGCTTGATCAGGTCTTCGTCGATGAAATCGCGGTTGGCCATCGTTTCTCCTCCTACGGTTCCAGGCGCGGTACGGCGAGGGTCTGGCCGGGGCGCACGCTGCCCGGGTTGGGCAGGATCGAGCGGTTGGCCTCGTAGATGCGCTGCCACTGGTTCGGGTCGTCGTAGAGCTTCTTGGCGATGCTCGACAGGGTGTCGCCGTTCTGCACGCGGTAGGTCACGACGGCCGGCGCGGCCGGGGCCGGGGCGGGCGGGGTGAGCGCGCCGGCCGGCGCGCCGGCGGGCCGCGCGGCGGCGGCCGGGGCCGCGGCGCCGGCGCCGCGGCCCGGCTCCAGCAGGGCGCGCAGCCGCGCGTTCTCCTCCTCCAGGTCCGCGATGCGCTGGATCGCGCCGGAAGGCTTGTCGGGCAGGGAGGCGGCGAAGGAGAGCTTCGCGTGGCGGATGAGGTCCTCGACCAGGTCGCGCTTCTCGGCGTCCGGACGGCGTTCCAGGTAGCGCTCGTAGTGGTAGATCGCCCGGACGTAGTCGTCCTTGGGCTGGTCGTACAGCAGGCCCAGCTCCAGGTGGGCGCGGACCAGGTCCGGCCGCCGCTCGAGGGCTTCCTGGTACAGCCGGACGGCGCCGTCGATGTCGTTGGCGCGCTTGCGCGCCTGGGCGCGGCGGAGCAGGGGATGGTTCTCCTCCCGGCGGTCCAGGCGGCCCGCCTCCCGCCCGCACCCCCCGGCGAGCAACACAAGGCCCATCGCCGCCGCAACGAGCCTGGCTGCCGGGAGATGCATGGCGAAGGGATAGCACCGCCCGATACGGGGGTCAAGCGGCCGGCGGGGACGCCCCCTGCGCGCGGGAGCGGGCGGGTGCCGGCGCGGGCCCGGGGAAGCGGGCGGCGCCCGCGCGGCGGCGCGCGCCGGCCGCCTTCCGCGAAAGCCAGCCGGGGCTTGAAAGAGAACGTTCGTTCGGTTAGGGTGACGGGCAGACAGGAGCGTTTCCATGCCGCGAAAGACGAATCTCAACGAGAAACTCGAGCGACTGCGCGCCTTCGTGCGGGCCGAGGGGAGGCTGCCGGGCTACCGGGAGATGCTCGGCGTGTTCGGCTACCGGTCCACGAGCGCCGTGCACGGGCTGCTGAACCGCCTGGTCCGCATGGGCTACCTGGCGAAGGGGGCGGGCGGCAAGCTCGCCGCCACGGGCCGGCTGCTCGGTTCGATCCGGCTGCTGGGCACCGTGCAGGCCGGGTTCCCCTCGCCGGCGGAGGAGGAGCTGACCGACCTGCTCAGCCTCGACGCGTTTCTCGTCGAGCGGCCGGAGGCGACGTTCATGCTGACCGTCACCGGCGATTCCATGATCGATGCGGGCATCCATCCCGGGGACCTGGTGCTGGTCGAGCGGGGCCGCCCGCCGAAGAAGAACGACATCGTCGTGGCCCAGGTCGACGACGAGTGGACGCTCAAGTACTTCACGCGGGACGCGAAGGGGATCCGTCTCGACCCCGGCAACCGCAAGTACACCTCGATCCGGCCCGAGCGCTCGCTCGTGATCGGCGGCGTCGTGAAGGTGGTGGTGAGGAAGTATTCGTAGGGGAGGAGAGGAGGACGCGTTGCACGTTCCGGGTTGCAGGGTGCACGGTGCGCGAGATCGGGGGCGTGGGAAACGGGCAGCGCACGAAGGGGTCGTCCTGGCACCGTTCGAGCGGTTCGACGATGTCGTGGCATGGCAGAAGGCGCGTGAGATGAGTCGGTGTGGGTATCGCTATGCACGACGGGGAGCCATCGCGAAGGACGGCGGTTTGCGCGGTCAGGTTCGGCGCGCAGCCGTGCCGGTCATGCCGAATGGCGCCAAGGGCGCGTGCGGCGGAGTGCGCTCACCGTTGTGCGTGGCGTTGGACGGAGGGTGCCGCGATGAGAACGAGATGGGCCGGTTGTCCGGCATCACGATCGAAGGCAGCCGGCGCCTTGCTGGCCCGATGAGCTGCCTGCGAGAATACGGAAAGCGCGGGAGAACATTCGAAGAGAAGTAGAGGCCCTGCCGACCACCGGCCGGCCGCAACCTGCAACGTGGAACCTGGAACCTGCAAACCGGATGCCCTCCTCCCCGCCAGACGCCACGCCCCTCACCCTCGAGACCTTTCCCCGCGCCGTCATCCACTTCGACGGCGACGCCTTCTTCGCGTCGGTGGAGCAGGCGGTCGACCCCGCGCTGAAGGGGCGCCCGCTGGTCACGGGCCGGGAGCGCGGGATCATCGCGGCCGCCAGCTACGAGGCGAAGGCGCTCGGGATCTCGCGGGGGCTGTCCCTGTGGGAGGCGCGGCGC
This sequence comes from uncultured bacterium, assembly GCA_963744655.1. Lineage (GTDB taxonomy): Bacteria > Verrucomicrobiota > Kiritimatiellia > PWTM01 > PWTM01 > CAVUUJ01. Next base: position 210,840 of record CAVUUJ010000004.1, read on the forward strand.
CTGTGCCCGGGCCTTGTCGTGCTCCCGAGCGACTACGAGACCTACAGCCTCTACTCGAAGCGGATGTTCGACGTGGTGCGCCGCTTCACCCCGCTGGTCGAGGAGCACTCGATCGACGAGGGGTTCGCCGACCTCACGGGCCTGCGCCGGCTGCACCGCTGTTCGTACGAGGACATCGCCCGCCGGATCCAGGCGGCGGTCGCGGCGGACCTGGGCGTGACGGTGTCGGTCGGCCTGAGCCTGTCGAAGAGCCTCGCCAAGCAGGCCTCTTCCTTCCGCAAGCCGCGCGGTTTCACGCCGGTGGCCGGCTGCCACATTCACCTGTTCCTCCAGCGGCGCCGCCTCGCGGACGTGTGGGGCTTCGGCCCCAACACCGTGGCCCTGCTCGAGTCCTTCGGCCTGCGTACGCCGTACGATTTCGTGTCGCGCCCGGAGCGCTGGGCCGGGCGGCTGCTGGGCAAGACCGGGCGCGAGCTGTGGAACGAGCTGCGCGGCCGCGCGGTCTACCGGGTGCAGCCCGGGGTGAAGCGCTCGTTCCAGAGCATCAGCAAGTGCAAGACCTTCACCGCGCCCGAGACGGACCGGGCCTACGTCTACGCGAAACTGGTCCGGAACGTGGAGTCGGCCTTCATCAAGCTGCGGCGGTGCCGCCTGCGCGCCCGCTCGCTGTCGGTGGCCCTGCGCGCGCAGGACTTCTCGCACCGCGCCGTCGGCGCGGAACTCAACCGCGCCACCTCCGCCACGCCGGAAGTCATCCCGCTCGTGCGGGCGCTCTTCGACGCGGTGTTCGTCGCGGGCACCGCGTACCGCGGCACGGTGGTGCTGCTCGAGAAGCTGGAAGGGGACCCGATGGAGCAACCGGGGCTCTTTGACGACCGGTTGCGCATCGAGCGCATGGGGCGCGTCGCGAAGGTGATCGACGAGGTGAACGGGCGGTACGGAAAGCACCGGCTGAGCCTGGGCACCTCGCTGTTCCTGCCGCACCACACGATGACCGACCGCGACGTGCCGCCGCGGCGCAAGACCGACCTGCTGCCCGGCGAGACCGCGCGCCGCCGCCTGGGCATTCCGAAGCTTTCGTTGCGGGTGTGAGCGCGGGGCGGCGCGTCGGGGGTGGCGGCGGCGGCGGGGCCGCGCTACCGTGGGGTGCCGCGCGGGGCGGCGGGAGGAGGCGGCGTATGACGGCGGCACAGGAACGGGGCAGGCTGCTCGTGATCGGCGGCGGACCCGGGGGCTATCCCGCGGCGTTCCACGCGGCGGACCGGGGCTGGCAGGTGACGATGGTCGATCCGGAGCCCGAACCGGGCGGCGTCTGCCTCTACCGCGGCTGCATCCCCTCCAAGGCGCTGCTGCATGCCGCGAAGGTCATGGAGGAGGCGCGCGAGGCGGGCGCCATCGGGGTGCGCTTCGCCGAGCCCGGGATCGATCTGGACCGGCTGCGGGCGTGGAAGGACAGCGTGGTGGGGCGGCTGACCGGCGGCCTCGGCGGCCTGCGGCGGCAGCGCGGGGTGCGCTTCCTCCGGGGCCGGGCCCGCTTCCGCGACGGGAGAACGGCGGAGGTGACCGACGCGAAGGGGGCCGTGCAGGCGGTCGGGTTCGACCGCGCGATCGTGGCGACCGGTTCGCGGCCCGCGTCGATCCCCGGCCTCCCGGCCTCGCCGCGGGTGATGGACTCGACCGGGGCGCTCGCGCTCGAGGAGAGGCCGGCCCGGATGCTGGTCGTCGGCGGCGGCTACATCGGCCTGGAACTGGGCTCGGTCTACGCCGCGCTGGGCACGAAGGTGACGGTGGTCGAGATGCTTCCCGGCCTGCTGCCGGGGGCGGACCGCGACCTCGTGCGGCCTCTCGCCGCCCGGCTGTCCAAGCGGTTCGAGGCGATCCGGCTCGAGACGAGGGTGAACGACGTGCGAGAGGAGGGCGACGCGCTGGCGGTGACGATGTCGGGCCCGGACGGGCGGGCGGAGACGCAGACGTTCGACCGGGTGCTGGTGTCCGTGGGCCGCCGGCCGAACGCGGAGGATATCGGGCTCGATCGCGCCGGCGTCGAGACCGGCGCCGGGGGCTTCATCGGGGTGAACCCGCACCGCGCCACGTCGGCGCCCGGCATCTACGCGGTGGGCGACGTGGCGGGCGAGCCGATGCTGGCGCACAAGGCCACCCACGAGGCGCGCGTGGCCGCCGAGGCCATCGGGGGGGCGAAGACGGTATTCGAGCCGAGGGGCATCCCGGCGGTGGTCTTCACCGATCCCGAAATTGCATGGGTGGGCCTCACGGAGGCGGAGGCCGCGGCCGCGGGCCGGCCGGTCAAGGTCGCCCGCTTCCCCTGGAGCGCCTCCGGCCGCGCACTGACCCTGGAGCGGCAGGAGGGGTTGACGAAGCTCGTCGTCGACCCGGGCTCCGGCCGCGTACTGGGCGCGGGCCTGTGCGGGGTCGGGGTCGGGGACCTGGTCGCCGAGGCGGCGCTGGCGCTGGAAATGGGCGCCACCGCGGAGGACCTGGCCCTCACGATCCATCCTCACCCCACGCTCTCGGAGACGATGATGGAGGCCGCGGACGGCTTCCTGGGCCACGGCGTGCACCTGGGGCGGTAGCCCGCCCGCCGCCGAAGCGGCCGGGGCGCCCGGCGGCGGGCGCGCTAGGCCCAGCCGCGGAGCCGCACCGCCTCGGCGACGCGCCCGACGGCCACGAGATAGGCGGCCTGGCGGGGGAGCACGTTCTGCGCCTTCTGCATCCGGCACACGGCGTCGAACGCCTCGCTGATGCGCCCGTCGAGGTCGCGCAGCACGCGCTCCCCGGGCCACGCGTGGTGGCCGAGCCCCTGGACGTGCTCGAGGTAGCTCACGATGACGCCCCCCGCGCTCGCGATGAGATCGGGGATGACCTGGACCCCCTTGAGGAAGAGGACGCGGTCGGCCTCGGGCGTGGTGGGGCTGTCGGCGAGTTCACAGACGATGCGCGCCCGGACCCGGTCGGCGTTCTGCTGCGTGATCACGCCTTCCATGGCCGCCGGGTAGAGCACCGCGACATCCAGTTCCAGCAGTTCGCTGTTGCCGACGGGCCGCGCGCCGGGAAACCCCTTCAACCGGCCGGTCTTCCGCTTGTGTTCGACGAGCGCAGCGGGGTCCAGGCCGTCGGGGTTCATCACCCCGCCGCCGGTGTCGGACGCGGCGACGAGCTTCCCGCCGCCGACGATGCGGGGGTGCAGCAGGGCGGCATGCTGGCCCGCGTTGCCGAAGCCCTGCACCGCGAAGGACATGGCCGAGGGGTCCAGGCCCTGCTGCACGCCGGCGTCGCGCACGCAGGAGACGCCGCCCCGCGCGGCGGCCTCCATCCGTCCCCGCGAGCCGCCCAGGGCGACGGGCTTGCCGGCGAAGGCGGCGGGGTGGTGCGCGCCGCGCAGCACCTCGTACTCGTCGCGCATCCAGACCATGATGCCGGGGCTGGTGTAGATGCCGGGGAAGGGGATGTCGCGGTCCTCGCCGAGGAAGGGGGCGGCCGCGCGCACCCAGGCCCGGGCCAAACGCTGCTTCTCGTGGTCCGACAGCCGCTTGGCGTCGCACGCGACCGCCCCGTGGGAGCCGCCCGCGGGGAGCCCGGCCGCGGCCGCGCGCCAGGTCATGGCGGCCGCCTGGGCGCGAACCATGTCGGGCGTCTGGCCGGCGTGCCAGCGCAGGCCGCCCATGCAGGGGCCCAGCGCGTCGTTGTAGTGCACCCGGTAGGCTTTCCAGACGCGGGTGGACCCGTCGTCCATCCGCATCGGGATCGTGAAGTGGAATTCGCGCCGCGGCCAGCGCAGGAGTTCGCGGAGCGCCGGGTCGAGGTTCAGCCGGTTGGCGGCCTCGTCGAACTGCGACTGGGCGGTCCGGAAGGCGCTGTCGGGTTCGGGCATGGATCGGGTCCTTTCCGCGGGCCGCGAAGCCCGGCTGGCTCCACCGCGCCGAGAGTAGGCCATCTTCCGCGGGCCGGGCAACCGCGTACTGCGGGGCGCGCCGGGCGCGGGGGATCAGATGCGCCCGGGCGCCTCGATGCCGAGCAGGTCAAGCCCCTGGCGAGCACGGCGGCCACGGCCTCGCAGAGCTGCACGCGGCTCTCGCGCACGCCTTCCTCCGCCTTCAGGAACGGCACGTTCTGGTAGAAGCTGCTGTAGACCTGGCAGAGGTCGTAGAGGTAGTCCGCCAGGGCGTTCGGGCGGTAGCCGCCGGCGGCGCGCAGAACGGCCTCGGGCAGCCGGACGAGGTGCAGCGCCAGCTTCCGCTCGACCGGCCCGGTCAGCCGGACGGGGTGCGCGCGGGGATCCGAGCCGGGAAACCGTTCCGCGTACTTGTCGCGGACGCTGGCGATGCGGGCGTGGGCGTACTGGAGGTACGGCGCCGAGTTGCCGTCCAGCGCCAGCGCCTTGTCCCACGTGAACGTGACGAGGCTCTGGGGGTTCTGGCTGAGGTCGGCGTACTTGACGGCGCCGATGCCCACGCAGCGCGCCACCTCCCGCTGTTCGGCCTCCGCCATGTCGGGGGCTGGACCGCTTCACGAGCTCGAGCGCGCGCGCTTCGGCCTCGTCCAGCAGGCGCTCGAGCTTGATCACGTTGCCCTGCCGCGTGGAGAACGTGCCCTCGGGCAGCCGCATGAGGCCGAACCACACGTGCTCGAGCCGGGCGGTCACGCCCAGCCGGGCCGCGATGCGAACACCTGCCGGAAGTGCAGCTGCTGGCGCTCGTCGGTCACGTAGACGATCGCGTCCGGGTCGAACTCGCGCTGCCGGCCGAGGACGGTGGCCAGGTCGGTGGTGGCGTAGTTGAAGCCGCCGTCGCTCTTGCGGACGATGCAGACGCGGCAGCCCCTCCTCCTCGAGGTCGACCACGAGCGCCCCCTCGCTCTCGCGAGCCAGGCCCCGCCGCTCCAGCTCGGCGAGGACCCCGGGCAGTTCGTCGCGGTAGTAGCTCTCGCCGCGCACGAGGTCGAACCGCACGCCGAGCCGCCGGTAGATGCGTTCGAACTCCCCGAGGCTGAGCGCGACGAACTCGCGCCACAGGGCGAGGTTGTCGGGGTCGCCCTGCTGGAGCTTGACCAGTTCGCGCGCGGGCCTCCTCCATCCAGGCGGGGTCCTCCCGGCAGCGTTCGTAGCTCGCCACGTAGAGGCGCTCGAGCTCCTCGACTGGGCGAGCGCTCGAGCGCGTCGCGGTCGAGGAAGTGGCGGTAGCCCAGGATGAGGATGCCGAACTGCGTGCCCCAGTCGCCGAGGTGGTTGTCGGCAACGACGCGGTAGCCCAGGAAGCGGTGGAGGCGGTCGAGGGCGTTGCCGATGACCGTCGACCGGATGTGGCCGATGTGCATCGGCTTGGCGACGTTGGGGCTCGAGTAGTCGAGCACGACCGTGCGCCCCGCGCCGGTGCGCGGCACGCCCAGCCGCTCGTCGCCCAGCAGGGCGGTCACGGCGGACGCCAGCCAGGCGTCGTCCAGGTGGATGTTGAGGAAGCCGGGCCCGGCGACCTCGACGCGTTCCACGGCCGGGTGGGCGGAAGCCTGGTCCGCCACCCGCCGCGCGATGGCGGCGGGGGGCTGCCGGAGGGTGCGCGCGAGCCGCATGGCAGGCGTTGCACTGGTAGTCGCCGAAGCCGTCCTGCGCCGTGGCGGCGACGCCGAGGTCCGCGCCGGCGAGGTCGGCGCCGGGCCAGGCCGCGGCGAAGGCGTCGCGCATCCACGCGCCGAGCTGCTGCTCGAGGGTCAGGTCCGGATTCATGGTCGTCCTTGCCGGGTGAAACCGTTCCCTTAGGCTACCGCGCGGGCGCGGACAAGATCTTTCGCGCGCGGCTTGCAATCGGCGCGCTTCCGGATAGCATCCCCGGCGATCTCACACGGGGCCGGAGACGGCTGTAAGAGGAGAACGTACCATGGCCACGACACGCAAGAGCACGACACGCCCGAAGACGGCGAAGAAGCCGGCCGCGAAGAAGCCGGCCGCCGCAAGGACCGCGGCGAAGAAGCCGGCTGCCGCGAAAACCGCGGCGAAGAAAACCGCGGCGAAGAAGACGGCGGCGAAGAAGACGGCGGCGCGCCGCCGCGGGAAGGTCGGGCCCGAGGAACGCCACCGCCGCATCGCGGAGGCGGCCTATTTTCTCGCCATGCAGCGGGGGAGACACAGCGATCCGCAGGCCAACTGGCTGGAGGCGGAGCGGCAGGTGGACGCGGCGATCGCCGGCGAAACGGGCCGCTGAAGCGGCGGCTTCAGGCGAACCCCCGCCAGAGCCGGTAGGCCCAGTTCGCCAGAACGGCCAGCAGGCAGAGCCCGGCGAGGACCCACCGCGTCCCGCGGCCGGGCCGCAGCCAGGGCCCGCGCTCGATGCGCCGGTTGGAAACCAGGGCCGCCCCGTTGGCCGCGAGTACGATCCAGAACGCCGCGTACAACGGCAGCGACAGGGGGTGGTCGCGCAGGGCGTACCCCCCGCGGCCGCGGGCGAGGGCGTGAAACGCGCGGGTCGTTCCGCAAAAGGGGCAGGGGTAGCCCGTCACCCGCAGGAACGTGCAGGACTGCAGCGGGATCCGGTCGGGCCGCACCGCCCAGGTGGCGAGCAGGACTGCGGCGGCCACGGCGAACCACGGGCCGTGCATGGCGACCGTTTCCCACCGGGACCGGGGGCGCCACAGGCGCAGCAGGCGCCCCCCACGGTTCCGGCCTCCGCCGGGCCGGCCGGCTGCCCGCTCCACCTCAGGACCCGGCAGGCGGCTCCTCGGGTGCCTGTGCCGCGTCCTCCGGCTCGTCCTGCCGCACCTGCGGCGCCGCCGCCTCGCCGGGCTCGCCGGATTCGGCCGTCCCGCCGAACACTTCGCGGTAAGCGACGGCCAGGAGACAGAAGCAGAACGGCATGGTGAGGAACATGCCCAGCCCGCACGCCACGGCGCCGACGCCGCCGAGCAGGAAGGCCAGCAGCGCGAGGCCGAGGAACGGCAGGAAGTTCGCCTTCACGACCTGGATGCTCTCCATCGAGGCGGGCCAGAAGTCCATCTTCCGGTCCACGATGAGAAACAGGGCGAACATCAGGAACGCCTGCAGGGCGTAGACCCCGGCGAGGGCCAGCAGCTGGCCGACGCAGGGGATGACATTGAGGACGGCCATGCCGGCAAACGTGATGGCGCCCCACACCACGAGGTAGAGCAATGTCTGGACGAAAAACGTGAAACCCTGGAACACGTCCCCCGGTTGCGGCTTCGTGGCGTCGCCGTCCAGCAGCCGCAGGACGATCAGCACCATCCCGGCGGCCATGGGGCCGGCGAGCACGCCGACCGTGACCGCGGAGAGCAACATGCCGATGAGGCTGGCCAGGATCAGCACGACGAAGTTGGCCTTGTACAGCTGCCAGGCCCGCGTCATCCACTCGCCGAAGCGTACGTCGGTTTTTTCCATCACGGTCTCCTCCCTTTAGCCCCGCGTGCCTGCCGGCGCGCCGGGCAGCCCGCACACCGCAACGTGCACAGTGTAGAAGGATCGGCCGCGCGGCGCAAGAACGCGCGTGCCCGATCCGCCGGGGACTCAGGCGCTCGGCGCGGGTGCGGTCCCGCGGTCGCCGAGCGGCGGAAAACGCCGGACGACCTCGCCCCGGAAGCTCTCGAAGGCCAGGTGGTAGCGCTCCTTCTCCCCGGGCGTAAGCGCCTCCAGGTTGCTGGCTTGCAGGGTCCGGTAGGGGGCGTGGGAAAGTCGCAGTATCTGCCACAGCCCCAGGAGCACGTCCTCGGCGCGGCGCCGGTAGGTGACGGCCGAAAACGCCTGGTCCCCGGCCCCGTCGCCGAGGAACCGGGCGAGGAAGCCGCCTTCTTCCGACTCCACGTGCGACTGGTTGCGCAGGAGCGCGCGGGCGGAGAGGACGTTCTCCAGCACGAGCCGCAGGAAGTGCTGGCAGTCGTGCTCCTCCCCGATGGCGCGGGCGGACCGGGCGGCGCGGTCGGCGTGCAGCAGGGCGGTCCGCAGCAGGCGGATGATGCGCTCCAGGTGTTCCAGGCCGGAGTCCGTCGGCGCCCCGTCGAGGGGTTGGCGCAGCAGGTCGACAGCCCGTTCGAAGTACACGTCCCGACGGGCGAGGTGCACGGGCCGGTTGATCTCGTGGGCCGTCGCCGCCATGGGGGGCAGGGTAGTCCGCCCGGCCGTTGCGGGCAACGCGAATCGCCGGCCGGCCCGGGCCGGCCGTCGCCCGGCGGCGGATCAATCCGGCCGTTCCGCCGGGGGGAGGTGGGGCTCGAAGACGGCCTTGCGCGAGTCGAGCGAGGCGCGCGCGGCTTCGCACGCGTCGCGGTAGAAGACCTCCTGGCTGCGCACGGGCGGCGTGCCGGCCGGGCGCGGCGAGCGGCGGCAGGCACCGTCGGGAAGCAGGTCGCGCGCCTTGACGTTGTCGCGCAGGCACGTCAGCAGGATCCCGGCGAGCCGGTCGCGCGAGGGCGGGTCGTTGACGGGCACGAGCAACTCGATGCGCCGGTCCAGGTTGCGCGGCATCCAGTCGGCGCTGGAGATGAAGACGCGCTCGTCGCCCCCGTGGTGGAAGTAGAAGATGCGGGCGTGCTCGAGGAAGCGGTCGACGATGCTGACCACGCGGATGTTCTCGCTCAGGCCCGGCACGCCGGGCCGCAGGCAGCAGATGCCGCGCACGTTCAGCTCGATCTGCACGCCGGCCTGGGAGGCCTCGTAGAGCGCCTCGATGACTTCGGGGTCGGCCAGCGAGTTCATCTTGGCCATGATCCGCGCCTTCTGGCCCTGCCGGCTGCGCTCGGTCTCGCCCGTCGATCAGCTCCAGCAGGCGGTCGCGCAGGCCGGCGGGCGCGGCCTCGATCCGGCGGTAGCGCAGGGGCTGCGAGTAGCCGGTGATGGCGTTGAAGAACGCCGAGGCGTCGGCGCCGTAGTCCTCGTCGCAGGTCATGTAGCTCGACGTCGCTGTAGAGCGCGCGCGGTCTTCTCGTTGTAGTTGCCGGTGCCGAAGTGCACGTAGCGGCGTATGCCCGTCGGCTCGCGGCGGACGACGATGCAGATCTTGGCGTGGGTCTTGAGCCCCTTGACGCCGTAGATGACCTGCACGCCGGCGCTCCTCGAGCGCCCGCGCCCACTCGATGTTGCGGGCCTCGTCGAAGCGCGCCTTCAGCTCGACGAGGGCCGTCACGTACTTGCCGCGCTCGCGCGGCCGCGCGCAGGGCGGCGACGATCGGGCTGTTGCCGGCTGGTGCGGTAGAGGATCTGCTTGATGGCCAGCACGTCGGGGTCGTCGGCGGCCTCCTCGACGAAGCGCACCACCGGGTCGAAGCTCTCGTAGGGATGCGAAGAGCAGGAGGTCGCGCCGCGCGAACTGCGTCGAACATGCGCTCCGCCCGCGGTCGACGTCGGGCGACGGCTGCGGGGGTCCAGGGCTCGTAGCTTCAGCTCGTCGAAGCCGGGCACGGCCGCGAAGCCCAGGAAGCCGGACAGGTCCAGGGGCCCGGGCACCGCGTAGACGTCGCTCGTCCGCACGCCAGAGCCCCTGCGCGAGCAACGCGCGCAGGTCCGCGGCGACCGATGCGGCCGATCTCCAGCCGCACGCAGTCGCTCTGCCTGCGCGCGATCGAGCACCTCCTCCATCTCGGCCAGCAGGTCGGCCGCGAGGTCCTCGCGGACACTCAGGTCCGCGTTCCGCGTGATCCGGAACGGGGCACGGTCTCCACGACGCGCGCGCCCGGGAAACAGCCGGTCGACGAACAGCGGCGACCAGGTCCTCGACGAGCATGTAGCGCGTAGCCGCGCCGCCGCCGGGCAGGGCGTACGAAGCGGCGGCAGGCCCCGCGGGATGGCCACGACGCCGAAGGCCTCGCGTCCGCCGCCCTCCTCCGGGTGCGCAGGCGGGCGCACGCAGGTGCAGCGCGAGGTCCGGCCAGCAGCGGGAACTCGGCGTCGGGGTCGACGCGCCATCGGCGTGAGCGACGCGGGAAGATCTCCTCCTCGAACAGCCGCTCGACGTACGGCTCCTGCTCGCGCCGGAGCAGCTCGTCGAACGGAACGCGCCGGATGCCCGGCGCGCGCCAGGGCCGGCTCCAGCTGCGTCCGGATAGCAGGCGTACTGGTCGTCCCGACCATGCGCCGTGCGCGCGCGCGATCGCGGTCGAGCTGCTGCGCGGGCGTCAGGCCGGCGGATCGCGCCGCGGCCGCCGCTCGGCCGCCAGCAGTCTGCAGGCCGCCGACGCGGACCATGAAGAACTCGTCGAGGTTCGAGCCGGTGATGGCGAGGAACTTCAGCCGCTCGAGCAGCGGCACGTCGGCGTCGAGCGCTTCGTCCAGCACGCGCTGGTTGAACTCCAGCCAGCTCAGCTCGCGGTTGAAGTAGCGGTCGGGAGCGTCTAGACATTCGATGCTGGCCCTCGGGCGTGCCGGCGCCGCGGCGAGCACGACGGGCATGCCGTAGACGTCCTCGAACAGCTCGTCCCTTCTCGCGCAGGGCCAGCCGCTCGAGGGCGAGGTCGTCGACGCTGGCACCGTGATCACGAGCAGCGGCCGCCGCGCACGGCTCCACGGCGCACGTCGCGCGACCCGCTGGACGTGGCCGCGGTCGAGCGCGTCGGCGACGCGCAGGAGGGCGGCCAGCTTCTGCACGGTGATGCGGCGGTCGCGGTCCAGCGCGGCGTAGTCCGGGTGGGTCGTGAGCGGGGGCGACGCGGCGGTGGTAGCGGGCGACGAGGGCGACCATCCGGAGGTCCCTGCGGGCGAGGCCGAAGAGATCGCTGTTCAGGATCAGGTACATCGAGTGCTTGTGGTGGCTGCGTGTTGCTCACGAACAGGCCGATCTCGTGCAGCAGGGCGGCGAGGCGCAGCAGGAACCCCTCGTGCGGGGACATCGCGTGCTCCTCCCTGAGCGCGTCGAAGAGCAGGCCGCTGAGCCGGGCGACGTGCGTCGCGTGGCGCTCGTCGGCGCCGAACTTGCGCGCCAGTGCGCTGGCGGCGTGCTCCACCTGCCCGCGAAGTCCTCGGTCCACCGCGTACCGCCCGCCATCTCGAGCTCGAGCGCGGTGCGGAGGTGGATCTTCGGCACCAGGATGCGTTCCACGCCGAACGCCCGCGACACGAGGCAGTAGGTGAGCAGCGCGGGCCCCAGCGTTTCGGCCTCGGGGTAGGTGATGCGGTAGCGGCGCACCACGTCGTCCACGGACAGGTCCAGCAGCCGGCGCGTGAACGCCTCCAGCTCGGACGGCGCGATCACGCCGAGGGGCACGTCCGGCCAGTCCGGGACGAGTTGCGCGGCGGCCAAGCGCGCGTCGCCGGACATGGCCAGCATCGTGGGCTGGGGGTCGCGCGGCGCCGTGCGGCGCATCTGGCTGATCGCGCGCTCGATGCTCTGCTCCAGCAGGGGCCGGACGCGCTGCGGCGGCGCGCGGTACGTCTCCAGCGTTTCCCGCAGGCGCAGGGAGCCGAGGCGCAGCGTCTCGGAGGCGGTGACGTGGTCGTCCTGGAGGAGCAGCATCTCCGTGCTGCCGCCGCCGACTTCGAGCACCAGCACGCTCCAGGGCCGGGGAACGCCGGCCCGCGCGAGCGTGTCGCTGACGGCCAGGTAGGTCAGGCGGCTCATCTCGGCGTCGTCGATGCATTCGAGCGGGATCCCGGTCGCCATGTACACGCGGTTGAGGAAGCGTTCGCGGTTCCGGGCCTCCCGGACGGCGCTGGTGGCCACGGCGCGCACGTCCCGCATGTCGCCGATCCCGTACGTGGCGAGCACGCGGCGGAACTGGCGCAGGATGGCCACGCACTCCTCGATCGTGGCCCGCTGGATGGAACCGGACGTGAACGTGTCCTTCCCCAGCGCGACGGGACGGGCGAGGTCCTCGAGGGTGCGGATGCGGCCGTCGCTCACTTCGGCGACTTCCATGCGCACCGCGGTGGCCCCGACATCGACCACCGCCACGAGCCGGGGCGGCGCGGAACCCCCGGGCGGGAGGGGGGCGGGCGAGGCGGTGCCGGTCATTCCAGCGCCCCCGGTTCCGAGGCGAGTGCGGCCGCGCCGAGGACCGTGGCGCGGTCGCCGAGCGCGGCGGCGACGACGCGGAACGTGTCCCGGAACGGGCGCATCACCCCGTCTTGCGCCGTGGCCGACACCTCCTCCACGAAGAGCTCCGGCATGGCCTCGACCAGGCCCCCGCCGAGGACCACCACGTCGGGCGCGAGCAGGTTGACCAGGCTGGCGGCCGCGCCGCCCACGTGGCGGGCGGCCCGCCTCACGATGGCCTCGACGACCGCGTCGCCCTCCGCGACGGCCTGCGCGAGCTGCCCGCTACGGATGGCGCCCAGGTCCGTTCCGGCAATCGCCGCGAGCCGGGGCGCCTCGCCGCGGCAGACCGCCTTGGCGGCCTCGGCGGAGATGGCCAGGCGGCTGGCCAGGCTCTCCAGGCAGCCGCGCTGGCCGCACCCGCAGAGCGGGCCGTCGGACGCGATGCGCATGTGGCCCACCTCGAAGCACGAGGGCCGCTTGCCGCGCAGCAGGCGGCCGAGGTAGACGCACCCGCCGCCGATGCCGGTGCCGGGAAAGATTCCGACAGCGCAGCGCGCGCCGCGCGCGGCGCCGAAGCGGTACTCGCCGTACACCCCGGCGTCCACGTCGTTGGCCACGAGCACGGGGCAGCCGAACGCCTTCTCCAGGTAGGCCTTCAGCGGGACGTTGCGCCAGCCGAGGTTCGGGGTCTGCCGTACCGTGCCCGTCACGAGGTCGAGGGGGCCGGGCGCGCCGATGCCGATGCCGCCGAGGGCGCCGTCGGCGATACCGGCCTCGTCGAGCGCCGCGCGGGTGACCTTCACCATGCGCTCGAGGCCCGCCTGCTTGCCTTCCCGCGCCTTGGTCTTCTTGCGCTGGGAGCCGAGCAGCCGGAACCGGGCGTCGAAGAGCGCGGCCAGCATCTTCGTGCCGCCGAGATCGAAGCCCAGCCAGTATGCGGATTCCCTGCCCTTGCCCATGCCCGGCGTGTCCCCGCGCGGGGCCGCCCCCGCGCGCCTCACTTAACCACGGGGCCCGCCCCCGGGCAAGCACCGGGCCCGGCGCCGGCGCCGAGGCCGACCTCGCGGACGGCGGAGCGGACGACCTCGGCCAGGGGCGTGGCGCGGGTGAAGCCCATGGCGCGGAGCCGCTCCGTCGAAAGGGCCGAGTTCACCGGCCGGGCGGCACGGCGCCGGACGACGGCGCGCGAGGCGCGGACCCGGGCCGGGGACAGGCCGAGGACGCCAGCCGCCACCCGTACGCAGTCGTACCGCGTCAGCGGCTCGGGCCCGCTGAAGTGGCAGGCGCCGCGCGCGCGGCGGTCGAGCAGGAACGCGATGGCCTCCGCCACGTCGCGGGTCCACGTGGGATAGCGCACGAGCACGTGGTCGGCCTCGGGCGCCTGCGGGTCGCGAAGCGTCTCGGCGAGCTGGGCCAGGAAGCCGGAGCGGGCGGCGTCCGGCCCGGCGCCGACCAGGAGCGGCACGCGCAGCACGAGGCCGGCGGGGTGGGCCAGGACGAGATCCTCGGCGTCCCGCTTGGTCGCGCCGTAGACGTTGACGGGCGCGCGGGCGTCCCTTTCGCCGTACGGCGGGCGGGTCCCGTCGAACACGTAGTCCGAGCTGACGAAGAGGAGGGGCGCCGTGGGGGGCAGAACGTCGCGGATCCCGGCCACGGGGCCGACGTTCACCCGCCTCGCCCCGGCGGGATCGGCCTCGCACCGGTCGGGGTCGCGCCAGGCGGCCAGGTGCACGACCGCGTCCGGCCCCGTGCGCCGGAGCAGCGCGGCCAGGGCTTCCGCGTCGCGCAGGTCGAGGCGCGTGTCGGCGCCCTCCGCCCGCCCGCGGCCCAGGGCGAGCACTTCGTGGTCGGCCCGCAGCCGCCGGGCCACCTCGCGGCCGAGGAACCCCGTGGCCCCCGTGACGACGATCCTCATGGGCGATCCCTCCCCCCGGTGCGGCGGCCCCCGCGGACGCGCGGCAGGCCCGTTGACAGGGCGGGTGGACTCCGGTACCATCCGCCGCTTGTTTCTAGCGGTTGGCGCCGGCAGGCGCAATCCAACGGGAAAGGGGCGTGAGTAGACGTCGTGGCTGAAGTCAAGTTACGCAGGGGTGAGCCGGTGGAGAAAGCCCTCCGCCGGCTGAAGAAGAAGCTCGACCGGGAGGGGCTGATGCGGGAAGTCCGCATGCGGCGGCATTTCGAGAAGCCGTCGGACCGCAGGCGCCGCAAGTCGGCGCGTGCGCGAAGCCGGTCTTCCTGAGCGGGTTCAATCGAGACGGATACGGAAAACTCCCGCAAGGGAGTTTTTCGTTTGGGGGCGGGCGGCACCATGGAGTTTGCGCTGTCCACGCGGTGGAACGGGCGGCGCCACGCGTCGGGCGAGGCGATGGTCGACGAGATCCTCGAGGCGGGGTTCCGCGCCATCGAGCTGGGTTACGACCTGACCCTCGACCTGGTGCCGGGGGTGCGCAAGCGGGTGGCCGAGGGGGCGGTGCGGGTCGTCAGCGTCCACAACTACTGCCCCGTGCCGATGGGCATGCCGCGCGGGCACCCCGAGCTGTACACCTTCGCCGATGCCGATGCCGGCCAGCGGCGCCGGGCGGTGAAGTACACGGCCGAGACCGTGCGCTTCGCGGCGGAGATGGGGGCGGGCGCGGTGGTGGTCCACGCGGGCTACGTCCGGATGCGCCCGCTCACGCCGCGCCTGTTCGACATGATCTCGGCCGGCCGGCAGGGCTCGCCCCGCTACGAGCGGCTGCGCGCCCGGCTGGACCTGCGGCGCGAGCGCAGGGCGCCGCGCCACCTTGACGCGGTGGCGGAGTGCCTGGAGCAGCTCGCGCCGGTGCTCGACGAGACGGGCGTCGTCCTGGGCCTGGAGAACCTGCCCTCCTGGGAGGCGGTGCCGAGCGAGATGGAAACGCTCGACCTGGTCCGGCGCGTCGGCCCGGGAAGGATCGGGTACTGGCACGACATCGGTCACGGGCGGATTCGCGAGAACATCGGGTTCATCCGCCAGGAGCGGCTGCTGGAACGCCTGCGGGACTGCCTGGTCGGCATGCACGTGCACGACGTGCAGCCCCCGGCGCAGGACCACCTGGTGCCTTTCGAGGGGGAGATCGACTTCGGGCCGCTCGGCGAAGCGGCGCGCGCCGCGCCGCGGCGGGTCCTGGAGCCCTCCCGCAGCGCGACCGCCGCGCAGCTCCGGGCGGCGGCCGACCGGCTCGCGGCCCTGTGGTCCCCCGGCGCGGCCGCGCCGGCGGGGTAGGGGAGCCGCCGCACGCCCTGCCGGCTTGCCCGGCGGCCCGGAGCCGTCATCATGGCGCCATGCCCTGGGTGAAGCCAGACGGGACCGGCTCGCGGCTCGTGCTGCGCGTCACGCCCCGCGCCCGGACGGCCGGCGTGGACGGGGTGTACGGGGACACGCTGAAGGTGCGCCTGCGGGCGCCGCCCGTCGACGGGAAGGCCAACGCGGAGCTGACCGCGTTGCTCGCCGGGCGGCTGGGCGTGCCGCCCTCGGCGGTCGTCATCCGGGGCGGGCGCCGTGCGCGCACGAAGCGCGTCACCGTCCGGGGCGTCGCGCCCGGCGAGGTCCGCCGCCTGCTGGGCGGCGCCGGGCCGCCGCGGGGCGCCGCGGCCCGCCGTGCGCGCTCAGATGTCGAGCATGACGTTCGCGGGCGATCCGGCTGAGGCCGGGTCGTGAGGGTCGCACAGGTAGGAGACCGTCTTGTAGCGGATGGTCCTGTTCAGCCGGTGCAGGATCTCGCCCAGGGATTCGGCCGCCGCGCGGCTCGCTTCGGCCAGCTTGCGGAGGTCCTCGAGTCCGGGCGGAATCGAGCGCCGGATGGCGTCGGCATTGCCGAGCAGCACCGTGGCCGGCTGCGCGAGGTGGTGGCAGGCCGCCACGAGGCTGGCGAGCATCGCCTGCTGCCGCGCCGATTCCCGCAGGGCCGTCTCGGCCCGGCGCGCGGCCGTGACGTCCACGATGGAAAGCACCATGCCGTCGACGTCCCCGTCCTCGTTGCGGTTGGCCGAGGCGCTGACGCGCACGCGGAAGGTCTCGCCGGAGGCCTTGCGGGCGAGCATCTCGGCATCCCACGGGCGGGCGCGGCCGGTCACGCTTTCGATCATCTCGTCCACCGGCTGGTCGGGGGCCGCGAGTTCGGCGAACGGCCTGCCCGGCAGGTCCGTGTCGCCGGGGAAGTCCCAGAGCCGGAGCAGGGCGGGATTGGCGTACTGGAAACGGCCGCGGATATCCAGGATGGCGATGCCGCTGGCGGCGTTCTGCATGGCCGTGTACCCGGCGCGCAGACGGTCTTCCGTATTCTTCCTGCGCGTGACGTCGCGAACGAGCAGGCAGAGGCGGGACGGGGTGACGGGGAGCCCCCGCAGGACCATCTCGGCGGGGAAGAGCGACCGGTCCCTCCGGATGCAGTGCCCTTGGATCATGACGAACTGGCCCTGCCGCAGGGCGTCCTGCATCGAACCCACGGCGGCGTCCACGTCGCCGGCGACGATGTCGGAGAAATGCAGGCCGCTCAGCTCGGGCTGCGCATACTGCAGGAACTCGCCGGCTCTCGGGTTCGCATCGACGATGCGGCCCCCGGAGTCGGCGATGAGCACCGCGTCGTAGAGGCAGTCGGGGAAGACGCGCCCGTAGGCCGCGTCGTCGAACGGGCTGCCCCCGGCGCCGCGGCCGGCCTCCGGCTGTACGGGGTGCGTGCCGGCGTGCCCGTCGGGGGAGAGGACGATGCGCACCGTCTGCGAGCAGTCGCAGCCCGCGCGGCCGCGGTTCGGGGGGCGGGAGCCGCCCGGTTCGGTGCGCGATGACATGGCAAGAAAACCTCCGCGGCCCGGCGCTGCCGTGCCGCCCACCTGACCCCTGGGCGACCGTAGCATGACCCGGGCGAGAGGCGAAGGGCGAAAGCGCTTGCGCGGGGCGGGGCGCGTCCCTATCGTTCTGCGCCGCGGGCAGGCGGACCGGACGGCAGCCGTCGGGGCGGATTCGGACACGCGGTACACGGAGAGGTGGCTGAGCGGTCGAAAGCAACGGTTTGCTAAACCGTCGTACTGGTTATACCGGTACCGGGGGTTCGAATCCCCCCCTCTCCGCCAGCCTGCGGCGCCCGCAAGCTGCCCGGAAGACAACGGCCTCCGGATGCGGTAAGGGGCCCCGGAACCGCCGGGGACGGGGTCCGGTCGCGGCCGGCCGGGCCCACCGTCAAGGCGCCGCGAAAGGGGCGACGCCCGTTGGCGCCCGGCCCACGTGGCGGCCGCGAAGCGCTGGATCATGAGCGACCTCGTGATGCATCCGGGCTAGACGCCCCGGTCGCCGAAGGTGCGCACGTAGAGCGCGGCGAGTTCCGCGCGCCGGCGGACCCCCGACTTGTCCATGATCCTGCTGACGTAGTTGCGGATCGTCTTGTCCGAGAGCCGCAAGTCCTTCCCGATCTGAGGATTGGTCATGCCGCGCGCCACGCGTTCGAGGATGCGCTGCTCCTGGTGGGTGAGGTGTTGGAGCTGGCCCCGGGAGTCGGAGGGTGCGGACGGTTCACTCGACAGCACCCCGATCAGCCGGCTGTCCCACGTCTTGAGGCGTTCCGCCGCCCGCGCGATGGCGTCGAGCAACTCGTCGAGGGGCGAGTCCTTCAGCACATAGCCGTCGACACCGAGCGCGTAGGCCCGGCGCACGGTCGCCGGGTCGTCGAGGAGCGACAGCACGATGATCCCTGCGGCGGGGGCGGCCCTCTTCAGTTCGGGCAGCAGCTCCAGGCCGTCCTGGCCGGGTCCAAGCCGGATATCGAGGACGATGACGTCCGGCTTGTGCCTGCGCGCCGCGCGCAGGGCGTCCTCCGGGCACGATGCTTCGATCGGGGCATGCCCGTTGCCTCCCGCCTTGATGGCATGCGCGATCCCGGCCCGCGCGACCGGGTGATTGTCGACAAGAAGTACCTTCATGGCTTTCGCCCCCGCCGTCACCTCCACGGTGATTGCCCCTGCCCGCCTCCCCGGAGAGCGGTCCTATAGTGTCAGGCCCGCCGCACCTCTTGTTAGGTACGCCTGTACTAGGCTTTTCGGTCGGAGTGGCAGCGGGGTGGCGGGGCAGGCGGACCCGCGGTCGCTCCACGACGACGGACGGGGGTCCCGGGCAAGGCCCGCGCTACCCTCCCGGGCAGGTACAGCAGCACGGTACGCATGTACCTCATTTTCGCCGTACAGGTGCCCCTGCACCACGGCGGTTCGAACGTGACAGGGTATCGCCCACACACGGGGCCGGGTGTCGCCTAAAGGAGGGGGGCGGCGGTCTCGCAGGGAGGCGAGGACGAGGATGAAGGGACATCAACGGTACACCGTAGGGCTGGCTCTTTGGGTCAGCGTCCTGTCGACGATGCAGGCCGCCGCGGTTCCGGGGGACCTCTGGGTGGATCCTGCCCATGACGCGGCCACGCCGGGCTGGGGCGTCACCGCCTTCGCGACGATCGAGACGGCCGTGGCCGCCGCCAACGCGGGCGACACGGTCCACGTCGCGGCGGGGACCTACGCGCTGGCGGGGACGCTGAACATCACGAAGTCCCTCACGCTGGCGGGAGCGAGCGAGGCGGGCGTGGTGATCGACGCGTCCGGAAACGGGACGGGGTACGGCCTTCGCGTCGAGGCCGACAACGTCACGCTGAGCACCTTCACCCTGCTGCCGCCGGTCGTGCCCGCGTCGCTCGGCACGTCTGCAGGGGGCGGTTACGCGATCCACGCCAGCTTCAACCACGCCACGCCCTATGCGCCGTACGCGAACCTGACGATGGAGCACATCACGATCGAGAACGGCAACCGCACCGCCTTCGACATCCACGGTTACGACGGTGTCACCCTGACCGATCTCACCGCCAACCACGCGGCCTACGGCAACGGCATCCAGCTCACCGGCTGCACGGGCGTGACGATCACCGGTTGCGCCGCGGCGGGCAACGCCTGGGGCGGCCTGGCCTTCTATTGCTCGAAGGCGAGCTACCTGGACCGCCCGTGCAGCGGGACCGGCTACGACCTCTCGGCCAACAGCATCGACGACGTGTACGTCGAGGACGAGTTCGGGTTGGTGAACACCGTCGCCGTGTCGGGCGCGAGTTTCCGGATCGACAACGCCTACGCGGCGGACGCGGCGATGCACCGCTACACGGCCGCCGACGCGGCGACCGCGGCGACGGCCGCGGGGTTGCTCAACACCAAGTACGGCAACACCCTCTCGGTCGTGACCGACCTGGTCACGGGGCACCACCTGGTGTCGGCCGGCATGAGCATCCAGGCGGCGGTGGACGCCGCCTCGCCCGGCGACACGATCGATATCGGCGCCGGAACGTACGACGAGACCGTCAACATCGACGCGAAGAACGGGCTGTCGCTGATCGGGGCGGGCGAGGCGGCGACCGTCATCCGGTCGTCGGGCACGATCTCCTGGGCGATTCCCGGCTACCCGGCCTACGACGGCCGCATGACCGTGATCCGCCTGGTGGACGCCACGGGGCTGACGATCAAGGCCCTCACGCTGGACTGCGAGCTCTCGCGCGGGGCGGGCGGCTACCCCGGCGTCTTCGGCGTGTTCGGCTGGAACGCGGGCGTGACCCTCGACACGTGCACCGTGAAGAACATGTCGGTGGACGACGCCGGCGGGGGCTACTACGAAATGGCCTCGTACTTCCGGGCGCCGGGCTACACGGACGCCGCGCGCGTGGACGTGACGGTGACCGGCTGCACCTTCATCGACGGGGGCCGCGTGGCGATCGTCACGCACGACTACATCACCGGCACGATCACCGGCAACGTCTTCTACAAGACCACCGACGACTTCGGCTACGCGGTCGAAATGGGATCGCAGTCCGAGGGCCTGATCAGCGGCAACGTGATCTACGGGTACGACACGGCGGCCGCCAGCGACGGCAGCGAGTCCGCGGGCATTTACGTGGAGAACGCCTTCACCGGCGGAAGCCCCGCGATGACCAAGGACGTGACGGTGTCCAACAACGAGGTGTACGGCTGCCAGTACGCGATGTGGATCGGCAACGGGTACGACGGCTTCGCGGGCGACGTGGATATCCGGGTAACGCTCGCCGGGAACCACTTCCACGGCAACGTAGAGGGCGCCGTGATCCTGCAGGACGAGGACAAGGAGGCGGGCTCGTCGGTCACGCTGACCGGGAGCGGCAACACCTACGCCGACAACGGCAACGTGGGCCTGTGGGTGTTCACCCAGGGCGACGGTGACGTGACCGTGAACCTTTCGGGGGAGAGCGTTACGGGCCACGCGGTCGGCCTCCTCGTGGAGGACTACGGAACCGGGGGCGGCAGCAGCTACGCCGTCTCGGTCGCCGACTGCCGCCTGGCCGGCAACACCGTCCACGCCATCGAGAACACGGTGGCGGGGCTGGTCGTCAGCGCCACCCCGGACTGGTGGGGTGCGGCGGACGGGCCGTCGGGAGAAGGGCCGGGAAGCGGCGACGCGGTGAGCGTGAACGTGACCTACGACCCCTGGTGGGCCGACGAGGCGATGACGACGCTGGTCTACGAGGACGACGGCACGATCGACGAGGACGGGGAGGTGGCGGGGGACGAAACGGTGACCGTGCCCGGGACGCTGACGGTGGCGGCGGGCACGACCTTGGTCGTCCGCGGCAGGCTGGAGGCCGGCCGGTTGGACCTGGAGGCGGGCGCGTCGATCGAGGTGATCGACGGAGAACTGGTGCTGGGGACCGGCGACGGCGGCACGCACACGATCGCGGGTACGTTCACGGTCTACAACAGTTTCGGATCGGTCGCCATCGCGGGCGACACCGAGTTCAGCGGGAGCACGCTGTTCCTGATCTCCGACATCCACGTGGCCGACGGCGTGACGCTGACGGTGAGCGGCTCGCTGGTACTGGACGGCTGCGTGGTGGATTGCGCCGACGCGGGCGGGCGGTTCGCGCTCGAGGTGGCGTCGGGCGGAGCGCTCACGATGGAGCGCACGCACCTCGCGGACGCTGACCTCACGCTTTCCGGCAGCGGGGCGCTGGTGCGCAACAACCGGCTGGCCGACGTGGCGGTCACGGTGGCCGGCGGGGCGGCGGACAACGCGGTCTACCACAACGTGTTCGAGGGGACCACGGCGCTAACGGACAGCGGCAGCGCCACGGTGACCAGCCTGGACCAGTGGGGCAACGTGGCCAGCCTGGCGGCGACGGTCAACGACCTGGGCCTGGACCTGGCGGCGCCGGCCGATGCCGGTCGCACGTTGGAGGGCGGCAACGTCTACGTCCAGCCGGGCGATGTCGTCGTCATCGACCTCGCGGTGGAGGCGCTGGGGGAGAAGATCCAGGGCGTGGAGGCGATGCTGGGCTTCAACACGGAATACTTCAACGCGGGCGGCGCGAGTTCCCTGGGCGCCGTGGCGCCGTGGGAGTACGAACTGCACAACGTGTGGACCAGCGCGGGCCTCTACGGAAAGGTGGACACGGCGATCGGCCTGGGCATCGCGTACCCGGACCCGGAGGGGACCCGGGACGACGGCCCGGTGGCGCAGGTGGCCCTGGAGACGCTGGCGAGGGAAGGCGTCACCATGTTCTACTTCCGTCCGCGGCTGTCGGGGGACAGCCCGTCGGTGGACACGCGCTTGACCGCGGCCCCCGCGGGGTCGCCGCACTACCTGGCGCCGTTCACGCTGAACTCGGGGATGATCACCATCGACGGGACCGATCCCTCCGCGGACACGTTCACGGCCAGCCAGGTGCAGGAGGCGGGGACGGCGGACGTGTTCACCTCCGGGGTGATCACGGTGCAGGGCACGGTGGTGTTCACCGTGGACGCCTACGACGGGCTGGCCGGGTTGACGACGGCGGGGCCGGAGGTGGAACTGGTGTTGCAGTCGAACCCGGCGGTCACCTTGACGCCGACGCAGCTGGGCAGCGCCCCGGTGACGGTCGGCGCCGAAACATGGACGCGCTACACCTACGGACTGGAGATCCATGCCTCGACGGCGAACGGGGTCTACGACGCCACGGTGACGGTGGCGGACCGCTCCGGCAACACGACCGTGCTGAGCGACACGCTGGAGGTCAACAAGAACCAGGTCGCGGTGAGCGTCGAACTGGAAGGTGCGGTGGCCGGTCCGTTCACGCGCGACGTGGTGCTGAAGGCCACCGACGCGGGCGGCACGGTGCTGCAGACCTGGACGCGTACGCTGACGTTCACCGGCGGGACGGCCACGGACACGCTGGTGGACGTGGACGGGGCCGTGGTGGCGCTGAGCGCCAAGACCGCCTGGACCCTGCGGGTCAAGGTGGCGTCCGTGCCGGACGGCGACGGGCAGGCGACGGCCGACTTCACGGGCGCGGACCTGCTGCCGGGCGGTGATGTCAACGGCGACAACGCGGTGAACATGCTGGACTTCGCGCGGCTGCGCTACTTCTGGTACACCGCCGCGTCCGAGACCGACATCGACGGCAGCGGTGCGACCACGGCGTCCGACTTCGCGATCCTGCAGTCCAACTGGTACACCGCCGGCGACCCCGAATAGCGGGCGGGGGAGGTGGTCAGGCCGAGCGCGGGGGGGGCGCGAGCGGTCCCCCCGCGTTTCCGCAAGGAAACCGGGGTATAGCGTGTGACGGCAGAGCGGTCAGTCGGTTGGCTCGGCGTGGCCGTTGCCGTGGCATGGACATGGGCGGGGCCCACGACGGACGCGCTCGCGTCCGCGGCGGGGGCGGCCGATGCGCCGTCGTCGCTCGCGGGTCACTGCATGAGGATGGCTGAAGCGGGAGCGACACGCTTCGAGGTTCCCGCGCAGCTCCTGCGGACGCCCGCCGGGGCGCCCTTTCTGCCCTTGCCGGCGGGCCGCCTCGGCGGCCGGCTGGCGGGGGCGGGCGCGCCGGTGGTGTTCGACGTGGAGTCGGGGGAGGGGGCGGACGGGTACGTGCGTATCCGCGGGACGGTACGGGTTGACGAGGGGGGGGCGGTCTTCGGGCGGCTCCCGGTTGCCTCGTGCCGGACCGATCCTTCCTGTTCGGGTGTGCGGGGACATCTGCTGGCCCCGGCGGGGGCGGCGGTCGCGTGGCTCATCGACGCGGGCCGGGGGTGTGCCGTGGAACTCGAGCCTTCCCCGAACGGCTACGCCGTGGATCTCCCGATCGCGAAAGGGGGCCGCGTGCTCGACGGTGCGGCGGCGAGGTGGATCTTCGTTTTCGCGGACTGCGAGGGCTGTCCGCTCCCTGGGTGGGAGGCCACGGTGGACTGGGGCCTGTGCGCCGAAACCGTCTATCCGGGTCCGCGGCGCGCTTCGGGCGGGCGCCGGATCGGACGGAGGGAGCGCGTGCGTGTCGAGGGCACGCTGACCGTGGCCAGGCCGGGGGCCGACCACGAAGCGTGGGTCGTCGCCGGCGGTGAACTCGAGGTGGGCGGCCTCGCCCTTGAGCCCGGCGCCTCCCTGGTGGTGGAACGGGGCAAGGTGGTGCTGTCCGCTGCCGACGGTGCGGTGGAAATGGCCGGCAGCTTCACGCTCACGGACAGTTGGGGCAGCCTCTACATCCAGGGCGACACGACGATATCGGGTTCCGCGCTCTACCTGGTCTCGCACATCGTCATATCGGACGGGGTGCTCCTGCGCGTCACAGGCGACCTCACGCTGGACGGCTGCGTGGTCGAGGCCGCGGGGGCCGGCGCGCGGTACTTCGTCCACGCCGACCCGGGCTCCCGGCTGGCGATGTCGCGTAGCGTCGTCCGCGGCTGCGGACGGGCGGGGGAGCCGGAGGAGAACCGGGGGCTCTACGTGAACACGGGGGACGCGACGATCGAGAGCTGCGTCTTCGAGTCCAACACCGTCGGGGTGGTGGTGGGGCCGGCGGCCGCCGGGGCCGCCGTCTTTCACAACCTCTTTCGCGATAACACGGAAGCGGACCTGCTGGTTCAGACGGGGGGCGCCACGTTCGCCAGGGACGGGTGGGGGAACGTTTACGGGACCGCCGTTCCGCCTCCGGAAGACCCCGCGCCGGCCGCTGACACGGCCAACAACCTCGTGCTGGACGTGGCCGGTTCCGATGCCGCCGGCGACATCTACGTGCGGCCGGGTACGGACCTGGCCGTCGGCCTGGCCGTCGACGGCCTGCGTGATCCGGTCTCCGGTTGCGAGGCACTGCTCGGGTACAGTTCGTTCTACTTTCCGGAGGCTCCGCTCTTCGAGCCTACGTCGCCGTGGGACTACCTGCTGTACCAATCGTGGACCCAGCCCGGGCCCGGGACGGTCGCCCTGGATACCGCCGTGGGACTGGGGCTGAACGCGCCCCGGGAGGGCACGAGCGCGGACGGCGCGGTGGCGACACTGTCCCTGACCGCCGGCACGAACGAGGGGGTGACCCGGGTCTACTTCCGCCTCTCGGATACGGGGCTCGACCCGGTCGTGACACGGTTGACGTCCGATCCCGATGGCGTGTCGGGCCGCTACCTTCTCCCGTTCACGATGAATAGCGGGTTCGTCACGATCGACGGGACGCCGCCGCTGGTGCGCGACGTGGAGGGGTGGCAGTCCGGCGTGGACGTCCTGCTGCCGGGCAACGTGTGCACGCCCGGGGGTGTGCTCGTGATGGCCAGCGACCGGGATGCGCTCAGCGGCGTCGACGGCGGCGGCGCGACCGTTTCCGTCGTATCGCGCGACGCCCCGCCGGTGGTGTTGCCGGCCGCCTTCCTCTACGCCTATTCCGTGTCGGTCGCCGGGGAGACCTGGACCCGCCGCGCGTGGTGGGTCTCGATCGCGCCGGAGACCCCGCCGGGCCTCTATGACGTGCAGGTGCGCGTACTCGACCGGGCGGGCAACGCGGCGACGGCGGACGCCTTCCTTTCGTTGCTGACCAAGTCCATCGGCATCGCGGTCGAGATGGAGGGATGGAACGGGGCCGCGGGCGCGACGCGCGATGTCGCCTTCACCGCCACCGATGCGTCGGGGACCGTCGTCCGGACCTGGAACGCGCCGGTCGAGTTGGATGCCGCCGGCCTGGGGTGGGCGGACATCTACGGCGTGCCCGAGGCGACCGTGGCCCTCAGCGCGAAGACGGCATGGAGCCTCCGGCGCCGTCTGCCCGTCACGTTCGGGCCCGGCGGCACGGCGCTGGCGGCCTTCACCGGCGGGGACCTTCTGCCGGGGGGCGACCTGAACGGCGACAACCGGGTCACCACCCTGGACTACGCGCGGCTGCTTCACTTCTGGTACACGACCGAGCCCGCCGCCGACATCAGCGGCGACGGTCAGGCGTCGGCCACCGACCTCGGGATCATGCGTTTCAACTGGTACACCGAAGGAGCCAGCCCATGAAGAGCGATAACCTGCACCACCGCGGCGGAGCCGCTTCCGGCCTTGCCGTGCTGACCGCCCTCGTCCTGGCACCGGCGACCGCCGGCCGGGCCGCGACCATCTACGAACCGTCGTGGGCTGGCTCCGGCGCCGCCATGGAGTCGTTCTACGCCTTCACGTCCGACGCCAACCCGGCGGCGCCCGACACCCACGCGGGCCTCTTCGGCCCGCCCGATGCGGCCATGCTCGCTCGGAATGTTCGGGGAAGGGTGGATGGACCCGGCCGACCCCTTCGCTTTCGGCGGCGAGGACGGGGCCTGGGACCTTGGAAGCAACGGGACGATCACCCTCCAGGTGCGGATCGCCGCGGCACCTCCGCAGCATGCCGAGACCCGCCTGTTCGTGGACGTACTCGCCTACAAGGGCCTGGGCATGCTCCTGCTGCCCACGGTCGTGGCGGGGATGCCGGTGCTCTCGGAGGTGGCGAGCACGCAATTCGAGCGCGCTGACACGATCGGGTCCTGGGAGCACCTGCTCTACGAGGCGACCCTGACCGCCACGTCGGACGTGCTCCAGCTGCAGATCGTGGGAGATGCCCAAGGGTCCATCGTCGATCACCTGGCCGTGTACGTCGAGGTGGTCCCCGAGCCGGCCACCGTGCTGCTGGCAGTCTCCGGGATGGCGGCGGCCCTGGCGGCAGGGTGGCGGCGCCGCGTGGAGAACGCCCGGGCCGCGCCCTGAGCGTGCTCCCCGCGCCCGGGGAAAGGGCCGCGCGCCGGCGGATCATCCGGTAAGGCCGGCCCACCCGCCGCGCTGCGGCCTATACGGGGATCGGGTCTTCCGCTATGCTGCGGCCGGCGAGGCAGTCCTCCCGAACATGCACGAGACCCGCCAGACGCCGTCGCGCGACATCGCGGCAGGCCCGCCCTCCGGCGACGATCCCGATACCCGGCGCTACCGCAAGTGGCTCGATGCCCTGCCGCACTTCAGACAGATGCAGAGCACCGGGCAGACGTTTACGCGGCCGGACGGGTTCAGCCCCGAGGCGTACGCACGAGCGGCCTTTGGCATCGTTGGCGGCGAGACGCCCATGAAGGTCCGGTTGCTGTTCGAGCCGAAGCTGGCCGTCTACATCACCGAGCGGCAGTGGCACCCATCGCAGGAGTTTCGGTCACGCCCAGATGGGCGGGTCGAGATGCGGCTGGAAATAACGGGCCGTAAGGAACTGGTGCGGTGGGTCCTGTCCTGGATGCCGGACGTGAAGGTCCTCGCCCCGAAGAGCCTGCGGGATCGGATCACGGAGAAGCTCCGGGATGGACTCCGTGCACAGCAATAGGGATACTGACGGCCCAACCACGCGCTTCTCGCGTACGGCCCCCCGCGGCGGGTGTCCGCCGGAGAGCGCGGACGTTCGACGTGACTTTTTGGACAGGCTGCTAAGCGACGTGACTGTGCTGGTCTTCGCAATCCATGCAGTCGGGGTCGCCGGGTCGGTGCAGCCAGAGGTGCCGCACGAGCGGGAGCCCGCTCTCGCAGCAGGCGCGGGCCTGTTCGACGAGGTAGGGCTGGAGCAGCCGGTGGGCGCGGCTGTAGCGCCGGTACACCTCGACGGTGCCGGCGTCGAAGTCGTAGGGGCGTGTGACCTTCCCGTGCGTCTGCATGTTCGGGCCGAAGCAGGCGAGCTGCGCCCCGCGCAGGAAAACCTCGGGCTCGGGGTTCTCCGCCGGGTCGCGCGCGGGCAGGTAGGCGCCGAGGTCGTGGGCGACGAACGGGATGCCGGAGAGGCCGGCGCTGAGCGTCGCCGACAGGATGGCGCGGAGGTAGGGGAACTCCCGGAGCTGGTCGCCGACCCAGAGGAAGGGGTAGAGGTGCGTGCCCAGCCCGCCGCCGCGGCTCCAGCAGACGCCGCCGTCGGGCCGCTCCCGGAACAGGCGCTGCATCATGAGGTGGTAGGCGACGGGGTAGCGATGGTGCCAGCCGGCGGTCCGCGCGTCTCCCGAGAACCGGAGGTCCCCGCCGTCGGGCACCTGCTCGCAGAAATCGATCTTGGCCCCGTCGATGCCGGTCTCGTGGACGAGCTCGCCCCAGACCTCGCCGGTCCACCAGGCGACGGCTTCCGGCGAGGTGATGTCGAGGAAGGCGGACCGGTATTCGCCCGGCGCGTCGCCGGGATTGCGGGCGGCCGTCTCGCGCACCCGGGTGTCGCCCTCCGCGTCGCGCACGGCGAAGCCGCGAGCCTCCCCGGTTCGGCGCACGTCGTCCTCGCCCCGGTCCACCGGTTCGAGCGCGGGTTCGCGGAAACGTCCGAGGCGGCCGCAGGCCTCGTAGACCATCACCTTGCGCCCGTCTTCGTGCAGCTCGCGCACGAGATCCCTCAGGGCGGTGCGCCGCTGCGCGGCGTAGACGTCCCAGCCCTCGATGACGACGACATCCCACGGCAGTCCGGCCCGCTCCATGGCCTCGGCCATCCGGCGTACGCCCACGGCGTCCCCGAACTCCCGGAGCTTGGCGTGGCGGCATACGAGGAGGCCGAAGCTCCACGCGGGCGGCAGGGGGGCATGGCCCGCGAGGTCGGCCAGCATCCGGAGCATCTCGGCCGGCCCGCCTTGGAAGAGGTAGAAGTCCGCCGGCGCCGGCCCGGTCTCGAGGCGCCAGCGCCCGGGGTCCGCGGCGCCGAGGTCGGCGGCGGCGGGCTCGAAGCGATTGAAGAGCACGCCGTAACCGGCGCTGCTCATGAAGAACGGGACGGGGGCGTAGCTGTTGCCCTCGGTCTGCAGCCACCGGTCGACGGCCCGGAGGTCCACCCGCCGGCCGCGGCGCGCGGCCCCGTCGAACCGCTCACCGGTTCCGTAGAGGCGCTCTTCCGGCCCGAGCCGCCCGGTGAGGGCGGGTCCGGCCTCGCCCGCCGCGTCCGTCCAGCGCAGGTCGCGCTCCCGGGCGAAGGCGTCGAAGGCCTCGCGCCGGGCGTCGTCCATCGGCCGCGCCGCGGGCAGGGTGTGCCCGGCCAGCGCGGCCAGTTCCCGGCACGCGCCCGGCCCGGCGTCGGCGCCGCCGGCGCCGGGCACGCGCAGCCGCCAGGCGCCGGGCAGGGGGCAGGAGACCTTCACCGGGCGGTCCCCGCCGGGCAGGTGCAGGAGGAGGTGATCGGCGTGCATGGTCAGGCTCCCGGGGTCGGGCGGTGGCGCGGGTCAGGCGCGCGTGTCCGGCGGCTCGCTGAGGGGCAGGTCCGGCGGCAGCCCGCCGTCGCCCGGCCCGTAGGCGTCCCCGGGCAGGATGAACGGGATCCGCGGATGGGTGTAGTGGTAGCCGAAGCGGTCGCCGGTCCGGCGGCACCAGGCGCGGAGCAACTCGAGGTGCGCACGGCGGGTGTCGGCGTGGCGCTCGTCGTAGACGAGGTTCACCATCTCGCCCGGGTCGGCGTCGAGATCGTAGAGCTGTTCCCGGTGCGCCCCGCGCTCGTAGACGACGTACTTGAACCGGGCCGTGCGCACCATCCGTCCGTCGACGCCCTGTTCGCGTCCGAACCGTGTCTCGGCCACGAGGTGGTCGCGCCACCCGTCCGGCACGCCCCGCTCGACGAGCGGTCGCAGGCTCAGGCCGTCGCAGGCGAAGGGGGGCGCGAAGCCCGTGTAGTCGCAGAAGGTCGGGTAGAGGTCGAGGCCGCTGACGAGGGCGCCGGGCTCTACGGCGCCCGCACGGCCGCCGGGCGCGCGCACGAGGAGCGGCACGCGCACGGCCTCCTCGTAGAGCGCGTGCTTCTGGTGCATCCCGTGCGCGCCCATCATGTCGCCGTGATCGCTGGTGAAGACGACGACGGTGCTCTCCGCCAGGCCGAGGCGGTCCAGTGCGTCGAGGATGCGCCCGATCCCCGCGTCGGCCTGCTCGACCAGCCGGTAGTACGTGTACAGGTAGCGGCGCCAGTCGTCCGGGCCGTAGTCCGTGCGCCGCACGCAGGCGGCCGCGGAGGCCTCGTAGGGGGCGGGGGCATGGTTGGCGGGCAGGTTCGGACAGGCGCGCACGGAGTCCGGTTCGGGCACCGGCCCCCACGCCAGCGGCCGCCCGGCGCCGTATTCGCAGATCGTGTGCGGGTTGTCGAAGGAGGCGACGACAAAGAAGGGTTCCTCCCGCGGTCGCTCGAGGAAGGCGATGACGTCGTCGGCGAGACGGGGGTCGTCGAAGGCGTTGATGTACTCGAAGCCGTGCCCGCGCTCCATGGGCGAGGCGTACGGGAGGTGCCACTTCCCGCCGTAGGCGCAGGCGTAGCCCGCGGCGGAGAGCAGGTTGCCGAGGCCGTGTTCGCGTGCGGCGGGGTCGAGCGACCGCTCGTTCCACATCGTGCCGCACTGGTGCGGCCAGCGTCCGCTGAGCAGCGAGGCGCGGGACGGGGTACAGAGCGGAAAGGTGCAGTAGGCGCGGTCGAAGCGGACGCCCTCGGCCGCCAGCCGGTCCAGGGCCGGGGTCCGCACGTCGGCGCATCCGGCACACCGCATCGCGGAGGCGCTGTGCTCGTCGGTGAAGAGGAACAGGATGTTCGGCCGGTCAGTCATCGCTCCTCCTTCCACGCCCCGGCTCGCCCCCGGCGGCGTGACGGCGGGCACCCTAGCCCGCGTTCCGCGCGGGTGCAACGACAGCGTGTCGGAGCCCGCGCCGGACCGGCTCAGGTCCGGTAGGCGTCAATCCACAGCACCTGCACCGGGTCCGGCTCAAGGAGCAGCGCGCGGGGCACGGCCACCTCGATGAAGCCGCCCTCGAGCGGGACGGTCGCGGGTTGGCCGTCCGGTCCGACGGGCCGGATCTCCAGCGGCTCGCCGGGTTCCGGTTGCCCGCCGCGCCGCCGCTCGCCGTGCACGCGGTGCGGCGCGTAGCTCTGGATCCCCCCCTGGATCACGAGATCGCCCTGCCGGAACGTGATGCCTTCCAGGGTGGCGAGGTGCAGCCGCAGCACGATGCGCTCCGGCCACCCGCCCGGCCCGGGCGCCAGGCGCATCCGGCCGATGCCGCCGGGGCTCCGGACCTCCACGGTCGCGACGCCGTCGCCCTGCGCGACCTCCGCGCGGGCGTCGCCCTCGGGCCGCGCCTCCACGCCGCCGCCCGCGCCCGGCGCGGGCCCCGGAGGCGCGTCCGCCCCCCCGCCGGCCGCCATCGCGGCCAGCCAAACCGCCAGGCAGGCGCCGGACCCCTTCATGGACGTTTCCCCCGCGGCATCGATCCGAGTGCGACGATAGGCCGTCCGGGGCGCAGGAGCAAGCCGCGGGCCGCGCGCGCGGCCGTCCGCGGGCGCCGCGCCCGCGCCGTCCGCGCGGAGGAACGGGCGCCGCGGGCCGCGGGTTGCGCGCCGGCGGCGCGGCGGGAAACCCCGGTTGCCTTTCGCCTCCGCCCGGAACTACACTCGCCGCCATGAACGCGCTTTTCCGCAGGGCGGTCCCCGCCGTGGCCGCCGGCCTTGCCGCGGCGGCCGGAGCGATAGAGTTGCCGGTGGCCGCGCCCGGGCTTTCCGCCCCCGCGGCGGCGTCCGCGGAATCCGCGGCCGCGGTTCCCGCGGCCGCCTCGCCGGACGCCGCCGCGGCGGGCGGGTACGGGTGGTTGGACCCGAGCACGCTGCCCGCGCCGGGGCCGCTGCTGCAGGCGGCCCTCGAAGCGCTGCCGGCCTCGGTCGCGGGGCGGAAGGACTGGGCCGGGCGCATGCGCCGCGCCACCTGGGTGCCCACGCTCGAGTTGCGCTACGGCGTGGCGGAGGGGGTGTACCGGCCCTACGAAACCGTGATCGGCTCCACGGGCGGGTCGGCACCGCAGGAACCCCGCAGCCTGGCGCGAACCGAGCAGACGCAGTGGCTGAACGAGTACGGCCTCTACCTGACGTGGGACCTCTCGGGCATGGTGTTCCGCCGCGAAGAAGTGGACGCGGCCGCCCGGGAGCTCGACCGGGAGACGTACAGGGGCAGCGTGCGCGAGCAGGTCATCCAGACCTACTACGATCTCAAGGAAGCCCTGCTGCTGCTGGAGACCGACGCGTACAGGGACTCGGTGCCCACCCTCGTTCGCAAGGAGCGGCTGGCCTTCCTGCTCGACACCCTCTGCGACGGGGCGCTGACGGCCGGAAGGCCCGCGCCCCGGCCGCCGGAGGACCGGCGCCGCCTCCCCGCGGGGCCGTAGGGGGGCGGCCCGCCCTCCGCGCGCGGCAGGGGAGGGCGTCACGCGCCCGGGCGGGAGGCCCTCACCCGTCGTCGCCGGCCCGCCGTGCCTTCCACGCGCGGCGCCAGGCCTCGCACTTCTCGACCCACGCCGGCTTGTGCCGGTGAACGGTGACCGTCTCCCCGGGGAGGAAGTCGTGACCGGCGTCGAGCAGCAGGACGACGCGGCGCCCGCGCGGGCTCCGGCCGGTGACGGGGCTGGTGAACTCCAGGAAGCTGTCGATATCCGGGCCCAGCACCTCCACGGTGGCGCGGCAGAGGGGCGAGCCCGGCGAGCGGTGGGCCACCCAGGCCGGCGCGCCCGGCGGGACGGTCTCGGCCCGGGCTTCCGGGATCAGGGCGATGACCCGGCGCGGGCGGCCGGCGACGATCCGCAGCACCGGGTCGCCGGCGGCCACGACGTCGCCGGGGGCGTGCAGCACCTCGGAGACGACGCCGTCGGACCGCGCCCGCAGCGTGAACATGCGGCGGCGCTCCTGCAACGTGGCCAGCAGGTCGCGGGCGGCCCCGAAGCGGCGGGGATCGTCCCCGCCGGTCCAGCGGCGGGCCTCGTCGCGCTGGCGGCGGGCCTCCTCCAGGTCCTGCCCGGCCTGGGCGACGGCGTCCGGGTAAAGGGCCAGGGTGCGCGAGAGCGCCTCCTGTTCCGCGCGCAGCGCGGCCAGCTCGCGCACGCCGCCGGCGTCGACGCCCACGACACCGCGCAGGGCTTCCACCTGGCCCCGCAGGGCTTCCAGGCGGTGCTGGTCGGCGGCCTGGCGGAGGCGGAGATCCTTCAGCCGCCGGTCGGCGTCCACCTCCAGGAGGCTGAACTGGCGCTCGAGCTGGACCTGCTCCAGGGCGACCTCGGCCCGGATCTCCTGCATGCCTGCGTCGACGACCGACGTGTCGAACTCGGCCAGGAGGTCGCCCGCACGCACCGGCTGGCCGCGCGCGACGTGGACCCCCGTCAGTCGGGCCGTCTCGGCGGGGGCCGGCTCTTCGCGGACCGTCTCCACGATCCCCACCCACGGCGGGGAGCGTCCGGTCTCGCCGTACAGCCCGACCGCCAGCGCCGCGGCTCCGAGCCACACCAGCAGCGGCCAGCGCAGCTTGACCCGGCTCCACCACACGCGGGGGTGGGCACGGGTGCGGTGTGGTACGCGGGCAATCATGTCAGATTTCCACCGTCGAGCGCTGCATCAGGAGGCTGGTATCGGAGAGGCCGGGCAGGGCGTTCAGGGCCTCGATCAGGTCCGGTTTGAAGGAGGGATCGGCCAGCCGAACCTGGTAGGAAAACTCGAACATCTCGCCCTGGGCCGCTTCCCGCATGCCGACCAGCACCGCCGAGGAGCAGAATTGCCGGAAGACGGCCTGGATCTCCGCTTCCAGCCGCTGGTCGCCGGGGAGGAGGAACCGCAGCAGCCCCTCGTATTCCCGGCGCGAGGCGAACGGCGAGAACTGCAGGAACAGGGCGATCACGCAGAACGCCGCGGTGCCGGCCATCGCGACGTCGTACACGCCCGCCCCGCAGGCGATGCCGACCGCCAGGGCGGCGAACAGGAACACGATGTCGCGCGGGTCGCGGATGGGCGTGCGGAAGCGGATGATGGCCAGGGTGCCCAGGATGCCGAGGCCGCGGGCCAGGTTGCTGCCGATGGCCATGATCATGACGGCGGACGTGACCGCGCCCAGGACCAGGGTGTGCACGAAGGACCGCGAGTAGGACAGGCCCTGGTACGTCCAGCGATACACCGCGGCGAGGGCCATCGAGAGGACGAAGCCGGCCAGCAGCCCGACCAGGATCTCCGCGCCGCCGAGCATCTGGCCCGATTCCAAGAGTTCCATGAAGCCGTTCATCGCCGCGTCACCAGGCCTCCACCGGCTCGCCGGCTTCCGAGTACGCCCCCCCCGCGAAGACCGCCTCCAGCCGGACGGCGCACGCGTACTTGCAGAACCCGACGCG
Source organism: uncultured bacterium (assembly GCA_963744655.1). GTDB lineage: Bacteria > Verrucomicrobiota > Kiritimatiellia > PWTM01 > PWTM01 > CAVUUJ01. The sequence continues at coordinate 244,230 of CAVUUJ010000004.1, forward strand.
CACCAGGTCGAAACGCTCGGTCATGTCCACCATCCACCGTGGCGCGTCGCCGAAGGTCTTGATTTCAACGATCGCGCCGCTGAAGGGGCGGCCGTGCGCGGTGGCGGTGTCCATGCACCGCCAGCGCCCTCCGTCGGGCAGCAGGTTCCAGTCGCGGGCCGGCCGGTAGCACAGCCGGGTGTCGAACGTCAGCCGTGCGTACCGGTCGTTCCGGCCCAGGTAGGACTCCCGCCGGTAGCGAAGCAGCATCGCCGGCCGCGCGCCGATCTCGCGGACCAAGCGGACGAACTCGAGGTAGGCGTGCTCGTCGCCCGGCGCCTTGAGCGCCAGCCGGGGATCGACCTCCCGGCAGACCGTCCCGCCCCACTGTGCCGGTTCCAGCCGGGCACGGCTCTTCACCACCAGGCCCCTGATCTTGCGCTTGATTTCCAGGAAGACGGGTTGCGACCCGTCCGTCCCGTACGTCCGCACGCGCAGCTTGAAGCGGTGCGGCTGCTCCTGCTCCCGGGCCCGGTACAGGGCGAGGTCCGGCGAGTCGAGCTGGAGCGTGGTGACCAGGTAGTCGCGACGGCCGTCCCCGGCGTTTTGGTCCGGCTCGCAGAAGGGCCCGGCGAACGCCCGCAGCGCGGGGAGCAGCGAGGGGTGGACGAGGTACTTCGCCTCGTGCCGTTCCAGGTCGATGCTGCGTGGGGGTGCGCCCGGCATGGGGCCGCATCTTGCACGGAAGCGCGGGTCGCGGGCAACGGTTAGATTCGGGTCAGGGGGCGGGAGCGCGCGGCCCCGCCGGCGCGCCCGCGGGTCGGCCCCGCGCCCGCGCGCGGGCTGTGCGGGGGCCTTGTCCGCCGCCGCCGGCTCGCCTATTCTGCGCCCGCGCCCGCGCCCGGCTTGGCGCGCGGCGCCCGCCGGGCCGCCCGGCGCGCGGAGTTCGAGGAGGGACGCATGCGCCTGCTGCTGGTCCGTCACGCGGAATCGATAGGCAACGCCACCGGGGACTACTCGGCGGCGGGCTCGGGCTCGCTCTCGGAGCGCGGCGAGCGGCAGGCGCGGGAGCTGGCCGGCGCGCTCGGCCCCTGGGCGTTCGACAGGATCCTCGTCAGCCCGATCGAACGCGCGCGCCGGACGATCCAGCCCTACCTGGCCGCGACGGGTCGAACCGCCGAGATCTGGCCGGAGATCGCCGAGGCCTGCTGGCACGAGCAAAGGGAGCCCGCCGCCGGGCGCTGGCAGGCCCGGGCCGCGGCGGAGCCGGCCGGGGCCCTGTCCCCGCTGTTCCGGTACCGGGACGGCCGGGCCCTCCTCCCCGCGCAACCCGAGTCCTTTGGAGAGGGGCTCCGGCGCGTCCAGTGCGCCCTGGAGAAAGTCCGGGACGACTTCGGGGGGTCCGGGGAGACCGTGCTCATGGTCACCCACGGGCACTTCCTCCGGGAGCTGCTCAACCTCATGCGGGTGCGCCCCGACTTCGTCGCGTTCCGTCACGACAACTGCGCCATGACGCTGGTGATGTTCGACCATGCCTGGAAGCTCGTTTTCTTCAACCAACCGCTCCCCGCGGCGCCCCCGCGCGGCGCCCCCGGGTCCCCGGGTCAGTAGACGGTCCTCACCCGGTAGAGCCGCCGGATCGTGTTGGTGGGGAGCGCCTCCTCGTGAAAGGCCGTCGTGTCGGTCGTGTTCGTGGCGGCCACCTCGCGCCAGTCGGCGGGCGACAGGGCATCGGAGGCCTCGAGGCCGTAGTCCACGCCCCGCAGGGCATCCCACCGGAGGCTGACCCCGCCGGCGACGCGGCGGATGCTCAGGTTCATGGGAGGGAAGACGACGAGGTCCTGCGCGGGCGACGGACGTGCGGGCCGCCAGTTGCCGGCATCGTTGCCCGCGCGGCCGGGGTCCAGCCGGTGCAGCGAGAGGCCGGTCGCGTCGGCCGTTCTCGGCCAGGGAGCCCGGTCGAAGTAGATGCACTCGTCGATGACGATCCACGAGACCGGGTCCCCCGGCAGGTCGCCGGCCTGCGGCTTCTCCAGCGTGATCCGTCCGCCGCGGTTCGAGAGGTTCCCGGCGTAGGGGCCGAGCAGGCGCAGCGCGCCGCGGGGCACCCCGTGGAGGTCCTCGAAGGCCGCGACCTCCGGCGCGTTCGTCGGCGCGAAGGACACGAGGAGGATCCGCTCGTCGGGCACCAGGACGACGCCGGAGGGAAACGAGAAGGCGACGTCGCCGGCGACGCGCCACGTGCCGGCCCCCTCGGTGACCCCCAGCGGCGCGGGGCTCACGTTGCGGACGACGATGTACTCGTCGTGCCGGTTGTCCTCCGGGTGCGTCGCCGTCGGCGGCGGGTGGTACATGACCTCGTCGAGCACGGCGCGGGCGTCCAGCAGCCGGTTCGGGCCGCCGCGCGTCGGCGCGAGGCGGAAGTGCCACGCCTGCCCGTCCGGGTAGCGCCCCTCGGTCACCCCGTTCTCCTGGCCCTTGAACCGCACGGCGTCGGCCACGCGGTCCCCGCCGTTCCCGGGCAGGTGGGACAGCAGGACCTGCTCGCCGTCCTTGTCCAGGCCGAAGCCCACGTCGGGGGAGGGGTGGAACCCCGTGATCTCGTCGAAGACGATCCGCCCGCCCGGCGCCAGCGTGTTCGCGGGCGGGAGGCTCCACTTCGTCAGGTCTTGCGGGTCGTCGCTGAGGAACCAGCCCGAAAGGGACACGTTCGACGCGCCGGCGTTGAACAGCTCGAGCCAGTCGTTGGACTCCTGCGGCGGCGCGGCATCCGTGTGCGCGGCCACCTCGTTGAGGACGACGTCGGTGACGGGGTCGGGGTCCGCCGCGCCGGGGGAGCCGCCGCGGTACGCGCTCGCGCGCCAGTTCCCGCCGTAGTCCAGGACGTCGTCGGCCTGCCCGTCCCAGGTGAGCGGGACGAGCGAATGCCCGGCGCCGTCCGCCGTGAAGGGCCAGCCGCGCGCGTCATCGTAGCGGAAGGAGATCGCCTCGTCGAGCACCGCGTTGAAGAGGGTGACCCGCTCCCCGCCGTCGTCGAGTTCGCCGGTGTACTCCCCCGCGACCCTGGCGGCCGCGCCCGGGTAGCGGTGGGTGAAGGCCGCCAGGTTGCGGACCACGACCACGTGTTCGCCGGCCCCGATCGTCTGGATCGCCCCGCCCGCGAAGTCGAACGCGATGCCCTCGGTGAAGCGCAGCCCCGCCAGGCTCAGCGCCAGGTGCCCGGTGTTGTGGATCTCGACGAAGTCGAAGTCCGGCGCGGAAAACCCGGCGCCGACCTCGTCCCCTTCCGGCGGGCGGGCGTGGTACATCAACTCGCTGAGGACGAGGCGGCGCTGTTCCACGCCCGCATCCCCGGGGAACACCGCGCGCCCCACCTCCTCCCCCCGCGCGTTCAGCAGGAGGACCGCCCCGCCGGAGCTGGACAGGTAGCCCTTGTAGGGGCCTTGCACGAAGCGGCCCTGCCCCCCGGAGGGGCCGTTCGTCCTGGCGCGGAACGCCACGGAGTTCGGGGAGACGTAGAGCCGGTTGGCGGCGGCCGCGCCGGGATCGAAGGCGGGGATGACCGTGCCGCTGCGGAACGTGAAATCCACCGCGCCGTCCAGCCGCCAGCCGGTCATGTCGACCGCGAAGGCGTTGGTGTTGACCAGCTCGACGTACTCCTCGTCCTGGTTTCCGGACGCGGGACTGACGTCCAGCGCGCCGATGGCGACGACGACGTTGGAGGGCTGCGGGCCGGGGATGCCGGCGCAGAGCGCGTAGGCGGTGTTGGTGACGCTGTGCGTCTGGTACAGGTGGGTTCTCCGCACCCGGAGGTACAGGTTGGTGATCCGCTCGATGGCCTGGTCGAGCGTGTACTCCGTCCCGCCGTAGTGCGCGTCGGCGCCCCATCGCGCCTTGTCCAGGGCCACGTCCGGCGCGGCGGCGGCCTTCAGCCCGCCGATGCGGGTCTCGAAGTAGCACTGCCCGGGCGGCGTGCCCGGCGGCTGCAGCGCCTCGTCCATCAGCGTGCGCAGCCGGCGCAGGAACATCTGCCGCGTGCGCGCGTTCTGGAAGATCCGGCCCCGCATCGGCCCGGTCCGTTGCAGGGCGGGGACCTCGAAGCCGCCGCCGAAGGGATGGCTGAAGGCGTCACCGGTGTCGAGGTCGGCGTACAGTTCCGTCAGGGACCGCCCGAGACCGAAGGTGCGGTCCCAGTCCCACGGGAGTTCCTGCCACTCGCCCGTGCCCTCCGTGTCGCGGTAGGCGTAGTAGTTGAACAGCGTGCCCACCACGTGCTGGAAGCTGATCATGCCGGCGAGGTAGCTGATCTGGCCGGGGAGGTTGACGTGATCGAAGAGGAAGGTTTCGGACGCGGCGCCCGTGAGCTTCAGCCCGTCGATCAGCGCCTGCAGGTCGGAGTTGTCCTCGTGCAGGCGGCTGCGCTTGTTGACGCCCGAGTAGGCGGAGGTGTAGGCGTTCTCCATCTTGTAGAGCGCGCCGCGCTTGCCGAGGCCGTTGCGCTCCAGGTAGTCCGCGTCGACCTGCTCGACCATCGTCGCGACGCCGAAGAACGCGCCGTTCTGCCGCATGTGAACGAGGAGAGACTCCGAGTAAGGCGAACCCGCGTCCCGCCAGGCTTCGGCCCCCAGCACCTGCCGCATGTAGGACTGGTCCGTGTAGGTCGTGTTGAGGTTGATCTCCTCCACCCGCGGCAGGTCCGGCTTGAAGCGGAAGTGGTCGCCGGGGTTGAAGTCGAGCTTGTAGCTCTTCTTGGGGTAGTTGCGGGTGCTCCGGCCCCGTATGCGGATGAACACGTTGTCGTAGAACTCCCCCCCGTAGAAGACCGAGCAGCGCGTGCCCGTGTCCGTGTCCGCCGCGGAGGTGGTTTTCACGAAGCGGCAGAGGACGGGCAGGGCGCTGGCGACGGAGGGGTCCGCCACGACCGTGCCGAGGTACTCGGCCGAGCCGAGCGGGTCCGGGAAGGGCGGGTACCGCGTGAGCTGGCCCCGGTCGTCCCGCGCGGTCACGTACCACCGGACCATGTCGCCGGGCGCGCCGTTGGTGAGCACCAGCGTGGCGGTGTAGAGGCCGTCGCCCGCCGCCTCGTCGCCGCCGCTCCCGTCATCGACCATCCCGACCGCGGTTTCCGGCCCGAACATGACGCGGCTGGTGAGCGTCACGTCCGCGACGGGTCGGAGCGTCGCGGCGACCCGCGCCGTGACGGTCAGCGGCATGCCCGTCCCGGGGACGGCCGGCACGTGCCCGGGATCCCCGACCGACGGCCCCGGGTCGGCCCGGCCTTCCGGGTTCATCGCGCCGGGCGTCGGGCCCGTGAAGTAGCGGGCCGCGCCCGGGTCGGGCACGAGCTGCACGGCTTCGAGCACCGGCTGAACGAGGAAGTCCGCGTCGCCGGCGGCGACGTTCGCCCCGTGCACGGCCAGCACGTTCGTGCCCGTCGCGAGCTCGGCACGGAACGCCGTGATGTCGATCGGCTCGAACTGGAGCGCTTCGCCGTCGGGACGGTCCCCCAGGGCCGCGGCCTGCCAAGCGGGCAGCCCGGGCCCGGGGTGCGGGAGCCCCGCGATGAAGACGGGGTCCACGACGTTGCTCGAGTCGGCCGCCTGGAAGAACAGCCCCGTGACGGCGGCGCCCTCGGCGTAGCCGAGGTCGGTCAGGTCGATGCCGACGGCCAGCAGGCGGAAGCCGGAGTGCTCGCTGCGCGGGGTGAGCGCGCCCGCCTCCAGGTCGGCCAGGCTCTGGCGCGCGGAGGCGAACTGGTGGAGCTGGAAATTCGCCAGGGGCAGCGCGTCGGGATACTGGATGTCATGGGCGGAGACCGTGATGCCCGTGAGACCCTGCGTGCCGATGCCGTGGAGGGGCGCGACGTGAAACGCGTCGCCCGCCGGGGGATAGGGCGCGGTCTGGTACTCCATGAATACGACGTCGTCCCCGGGCCCGTTCGTGACGGCGGACAGGAAACGGACGGCCATGCCGGGCGTGGAGTTGGCCGGGTTGGCGGGGTCGATGACGGGATCCGACGCGGGCGGCGCGCTCGCGTAGCCCGGGTTGACGACCCCCGTCTGGAGCAGGCGGTCGCCGTCCAGCAGCGTGTGCCGCGCGCCGGCCGGCGGCGGCGGGGCGCCGGCGGGCGTCGTGATGTTCGAGCTGCTCACGTTTCCCTTGAAGTGGATCAGCTCGATGCCGACGAGGTCGGCGACGCCGTACACTTCCATGTGCCCGCCGCGGCTGACGGTGACGCCCGTGAGTTCGACCACCCCGCCTCCCGCGTCGGTGGTGGCGCTGTAGCTGACCACGCGGTCGGATTCCAGGGCGGCGGCCGACAGGTTGCGGCGCGCGACTTCGGCTCCGTTGAGGTAGGCGGCGAACCCGTCGTCGTACCGCACGTTCAGCCGGAGGCGGTCGACCGGCGCGGGCCCCGCGGCGACGAAGGGGAAGCGCAGGTAGGCGGTGGCGTTGACGCCGCGCATGGCCGCCTCCAGGTCCAGGCCTATCTCGCCCTCGTAGCCCGTCTCGGTCTCGTAGCCCGCCCCCGACGTGCCGCCGAGCCAGGCCGCATCGTCGAACCCGACCTGCATCCACGCGTCGCCGAGGCTGCCGTCGGCGGGGATTCGCGCGCGCACGGCGGCGTTCGAGGACAGCAGGGTGGAGACCACCCCCGTGGAGCCCAGCCCGAACGAGACGTTGGGGAACTGCGGGAGATAGGCGGGGGAGAACGCGTGCAGCACGTTGATGCCGTCGGGGGCGACGAGGGCGAGGTACTCGCCGCCGGCGTCGAGCCGGAAGTTCGTGTGCAGTTCGCGGCCGGCGACGCGCCGGTCCTTCTCCGACGCGAAGACCACGAGGTGCTCCCCGGGCGCGAGCGTAGCCGCCGGGAACGTCCACTTCGTGGGATAGTCCCGCTCGTCGGTGAGGTGGCAGCCGGCCAGGTCCACGGTCTGGGTCCCGGCGTTGCAGATCTCGATCCAGTCCGGAGACTGGCCGTCCTCGTCCTCGAGCCCACCCTGGTTGCTGGCCAGGAACTCGGAAATGAGCAACGTGCCGGCCCGCCCGCGGGGCGCGCAGGCCAGGGCGCAGCCCAACAGCAGGAGAATCCGGCCATGACGGCGCGTCCACACGATCGACTTCCCCCGCGAGCGGCCCCGTCACCCGTCCGGCGGCGCACGCGCCACCGCGGCGCCCCCCGCGTCTGTATCCCGCCTCTCCCAGTCCGTACACAAGTCTACTTGTGGCGGCTTTCTTAGTCAATAGTGGCGTTTCGCGGGCGGCGGCCGCGCGCGGCGCCGCGCGGCCGCCGGAGCGGACGCACGGCGGAAGTCGTGCATGAGGCCGGCGGTTGTGCGAGAATGCGGGCCGATGCCGCCGGGGCTCCGGACCTCCACGGTCGCGAGCCCGTCCTTCTCCGCGACCTCGGCCCGGTCGGTGCCGGCGGTCCGGCGCACCACCAGGGCGGTCAGTTTCGGATCGGCAGCGGGTTCCGCGCCGCCCGCGCCCACCACCGCCACGGCCAGCCAGGCCGCTGCCACTGCGCCGGATCTCCTCACGAACGACTCCTTTCCGCGGCCCCGGCCGCGCCGCCATCGTAGAACCGCGGGCCGGGCGGAACAAGTCGCGGGCTTGACCGGCGCGCCCGCCGCGGCCAGCCTCGGTGCCGTGAAGATGCGGCGTGTCACGGCATTCGAGGAGCGGGTCTACGCGGCGGTCTGCCGCGTGCCGCGCGGCCGGGTCACGACCTATGCGCGGCTGGCCCGGGCCGTTGGATGCGGCTCGCCCCGGGCGGTCGGGCAGGCGCTGCGCCGCAATCCCCGCGCGCCCGAGGTGCCCTGCCACCGCGTCATCCGGTCGGACCTGGCGCCTGATAAGAAATCGCTTTCCAGCCGGCGCGGGCACCCTGCCCGCGTGAGACCGTCCGGAGGCAGCGTTTTCAGGGGGGGAAGCTACCGGAGGGCCGCATGGAGGTCAAGCTCGAAGATCGGAGGCCCGTCGGGGCGGTCGGGGCATGCCCCGACCGCCCCGACGGGCGAGGTCGCAGGCTCCCACGGTGATCGAGACACAAACCGGTGCCATCGCGGCGGGCTCATCCGTTCGCGTACATCATCACCGGTTCGGCGTCGTAGTCCGGGAAGGGGTCGTCGAGCCACGGCTCGATGACTGTTGGCCGCGGGGGGCCGGTGGCGGGCGTGACGCGCACGCCCTGCTGCCACAAGCCCAGGTGACGGAGGATACGCTCGATGACATCGCGGTCGTCGATCAAGGCCACGATGCGCATCTCCTTCCCGCACTTCGGACAGAGGAGCGGATCGGCTTCCCATACCTTCTTGATGAGTTCGCGCCATTTCGCGGAAGGGATACGGCGGGGCTGGTGTTCGGAGACGTCGATGACCTGAACGGCCTGACCCGCGGCTGCGGCCTCTTCGGCGGCGCGCTTGTCGCGTTGGCCGCGCATCTTATTCGAATACCAGCCGTAGTAGCGGACAAGCTGGAAGCTCTTGTCCGGGATGTGCTGCGTGATGGCGGCGATGAAGTCGCAGGGGGTGAAGACCTCGAAGTTGCGCCGGATCTTCGGGTTCATGGCCGAGCGGTACACGACAGTCCCGCCGGACGGGTTGACCTGCATTTTCTCGACGGCGAAGGGATTGCGGATGATGTACTGGGCCAAGCGCTCCAGATCTTCGCGCTCGTCGGGCAGCACGCGTCGGCTGCGGTGCACGTTTCCTCCAGAGGCGGATCTCCGAGAAGCCGGAATGCGCCCAGCCGCGCAGCATGTTCGCCCGCGCCACCGGCAGCAGGCCCTTGTCCACGAGAAACGTGATCACCCGCGCCCTGAACAACTCCTCCAACGGCTTGAGGCTGACTTCGGGCAACACGTAGAACAGGCCCGAGCGTGCGAACAGGCCGTCGGCGACCAGCGCGTGCAGGTGAGGGTGGAAGTCCAGGTACTCGCCGAAGGTGTGGATGGCCATGACGAGGCCGGGCAGGCCGTCGGGCAGGCTGAGCGTGGCGCGCAGGTATTCGAGCAGGCACTCGTGGGCGAGGTGGCATAGGTCCTTGAGCAGCTTCCGGTCGAAACGGAAGTACGGACGCAGCATCTTGGGGATGGCGAAGGTGAAATGGCGGTGCGGGACGGGAAAGAGGATCGTCTCGGTGAGGAGCGCCCCGAAGAGCTGGACCTTCTTCTGGTGGCATGACGGGCAGAACCAGCGGCCTTTGCAGGAGAAG